>CAVYMB010000001.1:0-1093405 GCA_963769545.1 uncultured Thermoleophilia bacterium
GGTTCAGTTTTGAATAGATTTTACCCAAGCGCGGATGGGTGCCGAACGAGCCGGCTTTCTTCAACATGGTTTCGCCGGTTTTGCGTGCAGCGATTGGATTGTAATGAGAAATGTGGCGGACGATTTGCCTCAATTCTTCAATGGCTTCTTCATCCCAGATTACTTTGTAATCCATGAGTCGAGCGTTTTGACAACTTGTTCGTGTGGAATGCCACCCACGCCGCGCTCGCTTTTTGCCAGACGCTTTTTCACTTCATCCAACAAAAGCAATTCATCCACGATTTCTTGAAGCGAAGCCGTTTCAGGCATATCCTGCACGGCATCCAGAACAATCTCTCGGTCGCTCATAACATCAAAACTATGCGCCGCCACAAGTACGAACGCAAACGGAATTTATTCTTCGCGCCAATCACGCGGTTCAACGACATCGCGGCAATGGCTTTGAAATGTTTCATTTCGGTTTCCGCGGCGGAAAAATGTTCCGCAGCACGGCGGCCAGTCTTTCGTATTGCGGCAGCGAATTGTAAAGCTGCGCCGAGATGCGCAAAAGCCTTTTCGGCGGCGCAGGCCACGGAAAAACGGGCACTTCGATGCCATGCTCGCGCAACAGCCGATCGCGCAACGGGTCAAGGCCGTTGCTGATGCGGGCAATGTCTGCCGACGCCATGTCCGGCAACGGCACGGCGGCGAGCGAACCGATCATTTCGTCCGGGCACGGCGGCGGTGTTTGCAAGGCGTCGCACAACAGTCGTCGCGCCGCGAGCGCGAGGGCGCGATTGCGTTGCATCACCGCTGGCCAGCCGCCGGGCAATTGCGCGCCGATGACCCGCAGCGATTCCGGCACGCTCAACCAGGCGGAAAAATCGCCGGTGCCCGTCCAGCTGAATTCGAGCAGAAACCGCGAAGGATCCCGGCGCGATGAATTTGCGCCGTGGCTGATCACCAGCGGACGGATTTGCGCCTGCCGGTCGCGCCGGACATAAAGCAGCGCCGCACCCTTCGGCGAACAGATCCATTTGTGGCAGTTGCCCGCGTAATAGGCCGCGCCCAATTTCTTCAGGTTGAGCGGAATCATGCCCGGCGCGTGCGCGCCGTCCACCAGCGTCTCGATGCCGCGCGCGGAAAGTTCGCGAACGATTTTTTCCAGCGGCAGCACCAGGCCGGTCGAACTGGTCACATGATCCAGCAACGCCAGCCGCGTCCGTCGCGTGACGCGTTCGCGAGCACGGCGTCCACAACTTGTTGCGGCGATGCGAGTGGGAAAGGAATTTTCACCACGACCACGCGCGCACCCGTCGCGGGCGGCGACAAAATCCAGCGCGCAACGGCAGGCATTGTAGGCGTGATCCGTCGTCAGCAGTTCATCGCCACGCTTGAATTCCAGCGAGCGCAAAACCGTGTTCACGCCCGTCGTCGCGTTGGGCACAAACACCAGATCGTCTGTGTCCGCGCCGACGAATTGCGCCAGCGTCCGGCGCGCTTCGTTCCAGAGCGGTTCAAATTCATCAATGAGAAAACTGACCGGCTGGCGCTCCAAACGGTCTTGCAACGCATGCTGAAATTTCAACACCGGTCGCGGACAACTGCCGAACG
Organism: uncultured Thermoleophilia bacterium; assembly: GCA_963769545.1. Classification (GTDB taxonomy): domain Bacteria; phylum Actinomycetota; class Thermoleophilia; order Gaiellales; family Gaiellaceae; genus PALSA-600. The sequence continues at coordinate 1,594 of CAVYMB010000001.1, forward strand.
AGCCGTGATTGAGAAACGTCACCTGCGGATCCAGCGACCAGAACCCGCGCCCGCCGATGGGGCGGGCGAGAAGGGCTTCCGGGATGATGGAAGTTCGAATTGTTTCACACCCGATTTTTAACGCAAAGGCACAAGGGCGCAAAGTTTTTTGCTCGGTGGCTTTCTGTATCGCCTTGGCGTTGAATCTCCCTAAACCGCAATCGGCGCCTTGATGCCCGGATGCGGGTCGTAATTCACCAGTTCAAAATCCTCGAACTTGAAATCGTGAATGTTTTTCACCGCCGGATTCAATTTCATCTGCGGCAGCGGACGCGGCTCGCGCGAGAGTTGCAACTTCGCCTGCTCGACGTGATTCGCGTAAAGATGCAGATCGCCGAACGTGTGGACGAATTCGCCCGGCTTCAGGCCGCAGACCTGCGCGACCATCAGCGTGAGCAGCGCGTAGCTGGCGATGTTGAACGGCACGCCGAGAAAAATATCCGCGCTGCGCTGGTAAAGCTGGCAGCTCAATTCGCCCTCGCTCACGTAAAATTGAAACAGCGCATGGCACGGCGGCAGCGCCATCTGTCCCGATCTCGCCCGGATTCCACGCGCTGACGATGTGCCGCCGGCTGTCGGGATTTTTTTTGATCTGCGCGATGACCTCGTCAATCTGGTTGATGCGGCGGCCGTCGGCGGTGCGCCAGTCCGTCCATTGCGCGCCATAAACGCGGCCCAGATTGCCGTCCGCGTCCGCCCATTCGTCCCAGATCGTCACGCCGTGTTCGTTGAGCCATTTGACGTTCGTGTCGCCGCGCAAAAACCAGAGCAGTTCGTAGATGATGGATTTGAGATGGAGCTTTCTTGGTGGTGAGCGAGCGGAAAAGCTTTCGCGCAACGAACAGCGCATCTGCGCGCCGAACACGGAATACGTGCCCGTGCCGGTGCGGTCGGCCTTGAACTTTCCGTGTTCGAGGACGTGCCGCAGCAAATCGAGGTATTGAATCATCGCGGGAAAAATTTAACCACGAAACGCGCGCGGGAAAAAGAAATTTAGCCGGGTGAAAAATGCGCCTGTCTATTTATTATGCTTCATAAGCCCTTCTTCAGACAATAGCAGATTCCGAGCCACGATAATCACAACTGTCGTAACAAACCCAAATGGCCCTCTGCAATGGACGCCGCTCTCAATCCATGATAATTCTGGATGCGATTTATGTGCGACAAAGCAATCTGCAAGATACGAATATGTCGCGGCAAAACCAAAAACAGCCAGCGGATACCGCCTCCCGACATACCTTAATCGTCTCTTCCATCTCATCCACGATGTTTCATCCGATTTGTTCATTGTGATGACGCGAGTGAAGCCCTGATCAGATCATTAGGCAGCGTGTTTTGAAGTCCATTTCGTTTCATGCTTGCGACTTTATTTTGCCATCCAGTTTCTGGCAAGCCTTCTTCGCTCCGAAGGAGCATCCGAAAATAGCCCGTAGTTTCAACTGCGGGTCAACGCCACCAAAAACAAAGCCCCGCAGGGGCGACAGACAAAACCGTTTCGGAAAATTCTGCCGCCCCTCCGGGGCTTGCGAATTTTTATCGCATCAACCCCGCAGTTGAAACTGCGGGCTATTCTCATTCGTCGCTCCGCGACTGCACCGCAAATTCCAAAAAAACTTCAGACACGAATTAGCGCGAATTAAATTTATGAAAATTCGTGCAATTCATGTCATTGAATTTTTCCGCGGAGTGCTGTAAAAATTGCGGCATGACCATTCCCGCCCCCGTTCATGGAACCAAACGCATTGGCGTCGCGGTAAACGTCTTGAACCTTATCTTGATGTTGCTTGTTTTTACGGGAAGTGTTCGCGCCCAAGAGAAATCTTCACCACCTCCGTCGGACGTCGCGACGAACCACAATTCCGGCGCGGAAATGGGAGAGACAAACGCACCCACCGATCTGGTTGGCGGTACGAGTGGCGATGTGTCGCAGGTGCCTGTTGATCTTCATCCTTTTCAGCTCATATTGCCACGCGCGCATCTACTCGGTGATTGGTTTGGTTTTCGCACCAACCTTGAGGATCACGGAATCACTCCGACTTTGACTTTTGTCACCGACCTCGCCGGCAATCCGGTCGGCGGCAAGAGCCAGGGCTTCACGGAAGCGGACAATCTGGGTTTGGACCTGCTCTTCGACTTGCACAAACTTATTGGCCTCGAAGGCGGTTCGTTTTTGGTGTCCATGTCGCAACGTTCCGGGAGCAGCCTGTCCGCCGAACGGGTTGGCAATGTTTTCACCATCCAGCAGGTTTATGGTGGACAGACGTTTCATCTGATTAACGTGGCTTACAAACAGAAATTTCTGGATGACCGCGTGGAAACCAGCATTGGACGCATTGGCGCGGGCGATGATTTTCTGGTTTCAGCCTACAACTATCTGTTCATGCAAAATGGTTTTTGCGGCAATCCGGTGGGCATTTTCTTCAATTCGCCGGGCATGAGCGCTTATCCTAACGCGACATGGGGCGCGCGGATCAAGGTGAAGCCGACCCAACGCACTTACCTCATGGGCGGCATTTACAATGGCGATCCATCCATCCGCGACATTGATCATAACGGCGCGGACATGTCCATGAACGGCCCCGTGTTTGTGATCGGCGAGGCCGGCTATCAACTCAACGGTCTGCCCGGCGATTCGCATCGGCTGGGCAATTACAAGGTTGGTTTTTGGTATGACAACAGCGAGTTCACCGATTACAACAGCGTCGGCTTTGCACAGCCTGCGGGAACGAAACGGGGAAATTGGGGGCTTTACACTTTATTCGACCAGGTGCTGTTTCCGTTTGGCGAGCCGGGTAGCAACCGCGGATTCGGCATCTTCGGTTCGTTTCTGGTTTCGCCGAACGAATCGGTCAGCCAGATGCCTTATTTTTTTACTGCCGGTGTTGCGAGTCGCGGCATATTTGAGGCGCGCCCGATTGACGTGGCGGGTTTCGGTATTGTTTACGGCAGTTTCAGCAGCGACTTGAGTGATGCCCAGCAGCGGGAGCAGCAACTTGATCCAACGGTGGGCGTGCAGGACTACGAAACGGTTTTGGAATGGACCTATCGGTTTAATCTCCGCAAGGGCGCATTATTTATTCAGCCGGACATTCAATACGTCATCAATCCGGGCGGCACGGGACAAATCAACGATGCGCTCGTCCTTGGCTGCCAGATCGGCTTCAACTTCTGATGGCCGCCGAGCAATCTTTGTCCCGCATCATTCAGATGTGATTGAATCGGCTCGCCACGTCAGGCTTTAGTTGCAAAACTGCGCGCGCAATGAGAATTCTCGCCCTGGATCACGGAACCAAACGCATCGGCGTCGCGGTGAGCGACGAAACCAAAACCATCGCGCAGCCGCTGGAATATATTCTCACCGAGCCGTTCGCGGATTTTCTGGAGCGGCTGAAAAAAATCCTCGTCGAGAAGGAGATTGACCTCATCCTCATCGGTCTGCCGCGCAATATGGACGGCAGTTACGGCCCGGCGGCGCAGAAAGTGGAGGCCTTTGTCGCCGTCCTGAAAACCGCCATCACCGTGCCCATCAAAATGTGGGACGAGCGGCTGACTTCCACGATGGCGAACAAGGCGTTGATTCAGGGCGGCGTGCGCCGCGACAAACGCAAGGAGAAAGTGGATAAAATGGCGGCGGCGATTTTGTTGCAAAGTTATCTGGACATGGGAATGTGATTTAACCACGGATGAAACGGATGAACACGGATGTAAACAGCGTTGACGCGAATCGCGAATTAACGCGAATTTTATACGCAATTGTGCAATTCGCGTCCGCTTCATCATATCTGTGTTCGTCCGTGGCTGATTCCTTGAAGACATGTAAATTCAAACTCGTCATCGCCTACGACGGCACGGCTTACCAGGGCTGGCAGGTGCAGAAGATCGGCACGGGCGTGCAGGAAAAGATCGAGGCGGCGTTCGGCAAAATGTTTCCGAGCGTGAAGCGCATCCACAGTTCCAGCCGCACGGACACGGGCGTCCATGCGCTCGGCATGGTGGCGCATGTGGAGATTCCGCGCGCGGAATTCAAGATGCCCGTCGCGCCGGCTCGCGCTGGCGCTCAATGCCTTTCTGCCGGACGACATCCGCGTGCTGTCGGCGGTGCGCGTGCCGGAAAAATTTCACGCGCGCTTCGACGCGACGGGCAAGCAGTATCGCTATTTTGTCTGGAATCATCCGGCGATGAATCCGCTGCTGCAAAATCGCGCGTGGCATTTCCCGATGAAACTGGATTTGACGAAGATGCGGGCGGCGGCGAAATTATTTTTCGGCAAGCATGATTTCAAATCGTTTGCCGGCACGCGCAGTTACGAAATGGAATCCAACGTGCGCACGCTGACGCGCTGCGACATCAAAAAGTCCGGCGCACAATCTCACGTTCATCATCGAAGGCGACGGCTTTCTCTACAAAATGTGCCGCGGCATCGTGGGAACCTTGGTGCAGGTCGGGCAGGGGAAAATTCCACTGGCGAAAGTGGAAAACATTCTGGCCAGCCGCGACCGCCGCGTGGCGGGCATGACCGCGCCGGCGCATGGATTGGTGCTGTGGAAGGTTTTTTATGAACATCACAGAAACCAAAGTGAACAGAGTGAAACGTTGACAATTCGTTACTCGTGTTGACGTTGTCTTCTTTCCAATAATTCAGAATGAACATCGTTTTAGTTGAACCGGAAATTCCGCCGAACACGGGCAATGTGGCGCGGTTGTGCGCGGCCACGAAATCCGGTCTTGCATCTGATCGAGCCGTTCGGTTTCAAGCTGGACGATTCGCAATTGAAGCGCGCGGGCATGGATTACTGGCAGCACGTCGAGTGGCATCGCTGGAAAAATTGGAGGCGTTTGCGGAACAACTTCCCGCCGATGCGCGGCTTTGGTTCGTCGAATCCGGCGGCCCGAAAATTTACAGCGACGCGAAATTTTCGCCGGATGATTATCTGGTTTTCGGCCGCGAGACGGCGGGTTTGCCGAAACAACTTTTGGAACAGAATCGCGAGCGCTGGCTGCGGATTCCGATGTTCAACGCGAAGTCGCGTTCGTTGAATCTGTCGAATTGCGTGGCGCTGGTTTTGTTCGAGGCGTTGCGGCAGCAGGGTTTCAAGGGAGAGATTTGAAAGTGTTCACATTGTCAAAGCCTGGAAGTTTGAGATAATGTCGTGCACTGGATGGGCGTTTGGCGCAGTGGCTAGCGCATCTCGCTTACACCGAGTAGGTCGGGGGTTCGAGTCCCTCAACGCCCACCAGCCTTCACTTTTGAACTGAATTAAGTTTCCGCCATCCCAAGGCTTCGTCTGGGTCTTAGATTGCGGTTTGCAAGCAATCAAAGTAGCAACCTCGCATTTTGCACAAAGTTTCCCATGCCTCAGCCGCCCCAAAACCGCCAACAGGCCATGTTATATGCGAAATCTTCATTGGTATGAGTTCTGCAAAGTTGATCTTAGTGCAAACAACAAGAACCAACACAAAAGGATCCTTATGTTATACTGGACAATTATATTTCTGATCATCGCCTTGGTGGCGGGCTTTTTGGGATTCGGGGGAGTTGCGGGAACAGCGATGGGAATTGCGCAGGTGCTGTTCGTCATTTTTCTGGTTTTGTTTCTGGCGTCTTTGATTTTAAGCCTGGCGAAAAAGTGAAATGACGAGTTGAAGGTCAATTTATGCCCCGAGGTGACAAATCAAGTTACACCGGAAAGCAAAAGCGCATGGCCGGTCACATTGAGGAGAGCTACGAACGACGCGGAGTGAGCGTAAAGACGGCGAAGAAACGCGCCTGGGCCACGGTCAACAAAGTGACTGGTGGTGGGAAGAAGAGCGGTTCTGGCCGAGGCAAAAAGTGAAGATGCTTAAGATAAAATCAATAAACAAACTTAAGCAAAAATATGAGAAAACAACCATTGATGCTTGGAACCCTGGCCGTCGCCATTCTGGTAACATCGGGCTGTACGAAGTCGGGGACATCGGACGAGTCTTCGGCAACTGGAGACACGAATTCCATGTCCGTCACCCAAGAATTGCAGAACGCGAAAGAAAGAGGCCACGAATGCCTGGCAGGAAACCAAGGAAGCAACGACGAATGCCTGGGCTGACATCAAAGAGTCGCTTCAATCGATCACCGGTTATTCTTACGATCAAAAAGATGCATTCGTGGCCAGTGCCAGTGCTGATGTAGCTGCGTTGGATCAGAAAATAAAGGAGCTGTCGGACAAGGTCGCCAACGCGAGCGATTCCGTCAAAACCAACGAACAGGCAAAGCTCGAAGCAATTGAATGCGCAACGTGCTCGACTTGGGCAAAAAACTGGACGACGTGAAGAACTCGACGGAGGCCGGCTGGAATGATGCGAAGGCTGGTTTCAAAAATTCTTACGACGATGTAAAAAATTCACTCAAGGAAGCATGGCAGGATCTGATGGCAAATTAATCCTTGTAATTGGCGAATGGATCCGAGGCGACAAACCGGCGGGCGTGAACTGAATAAAATCAGCACGCCCGCTTTTATCCCAGATATTCCCCGGCATCAAGTGAATCTTGGTTTGCTTTTTACACGTTGTTAATGCTTGCACTGCACCGCCAGTTCACGGTTGAATCATGAAGCTCTCCAAGACTCATTGGATGGATATTTCGCTCGTTGTCTTAAGCGTGTGCCTCGTTCTGCCGGTTTACCTGCTCAACCGCCAGTACGCACAGGCGGCAGGCGGGAAGGCCCTGTTCGAAGCCCGGACCGACAAGGCGAATTACCCTGAAAAATATAACAGCACATTGCCCGACAACCCACACGCCAAGCCAAAGCCGGAAACTCATAATCCCCGCGAAGAGCCAACGATGGGAACATTCCAAAACATGGCCTCACATCCGTCCGATCCGGAGATTTATCATCGTCGAAAGGTGGCTGTTGCAAACTGGATGTTATGGCTGTTCCTGTTTCCATTGTTGGGCAGTTTGACGGCCCGGCGCTGGATTGCGTGCACGCTGATTGTCATCTTATGGTTGTTAACCTGGCATCTGCAGGGATTGAAATATTGAGTGCCAGCCCCGCTTCACGATTTTGCGAAACCCGGCCAGCTTCAATCCGTTTGGTCGCGTCGCCCAAAGGGAGACCGTTGTCTGAAGACGTTTGCATGAGGGTCAATCAATCGCGACGGCGGAGCAGATAACCGATGATGGCACCCACGCCCAGGGCAATGCCGAGCGCTTTGTACGGGTTTTCACGGATGACCTGATCCGTGGCTTTCGCGCCGGCAATCGCTTTTTCCTGAACATTGTTCCAGGTTTCCCTCCCTTTTTCGATGGCGGCCGTGAGCCGTTTGCGGGCTTCCACAACCTTTTCTTCCGCCACATGCGCCGTGGCGGCAAGCAATGCTTGCGCGTCTTCCATGAGATGTTCTCCGGCTTCCTCAGTTCCATGTCTTGTGTGATGTGTTTTCATGATGTTTTATTTTGGTTTTTGTTTGTCAGATTTGTTTCCCTGGATCAGCCGGACCAAAATCAGCACAATGGCGATGACCAACAAGACATGGATAAAGCCGTCCATGGTATAGGACGAAACAAACCCGAGCAGCCAGGCGACGATCAGAATGAGGGCAAGCGTGTAAAGCATATCCCAATCATCATGAATGTTTCTGCTGGTTGATATGCGCCTCCAACAGCCATAGTTGCAGGTCAAGCGCGCGCAAAATGTCCGTCAGCAAATCTGCCGTGCCGAAATCTTCGGCGTCCGTCGTCTGTTTGATCCCCTTGCGAACCCGTTCCCCGGCTGCTGCATGAAAGTCGGCCAGCGCATGGATCCAGTCGGACATTCCGCTGATGGATGATGGTTCTTCTTTCTTGTTTAAACCAGAATGTTTCACGCTTTCGCGCAGTGTGCCTTCAACCACACCGCCCAGGGCGGTGGCGCGTTCGGCGGCGAGATCAATATGGGTCAAAATCCTCGCGCCGAATTCGTCCAGCAATTTATGCAGTCCGATGAAGGTGGTTCCCCGCACGTTCCAATGCGCCTGCTTGATGCGCGCAAAGAGATCGAACAAATCAGCCACCACGTGGTTCAGTACGGCGATGGCTTCCTTGCGGATGTGCGGCGGCAGGGTGTTGCGGGTCTTGTTCATAAATTTTGACGTTTGATTGAATTTAAAAAGACGGAATGAGAAGTCCGTATGAACGATGATTCACTTTCAGAACCTCTCACCCGCCATTTTCCTCAAGCTGATGCCGTGCCGTTACGGATTTGTTACAGGTTTCATCTCTTTGCCGGCATTTTCGCCAAATATGAAGAAGCGGCAGCCAGTTCAAATGGTGCAGCTTGCAAACTGAAGAAGTGATTTGATTGCAATTTGCAAAACCATTGACGGGCAAAAAACGGCAATGCAAGCATCTCTTTTTAAGATAGGGTCAAAATCATTGGTATTCTTGACGGGAAAAGCCGCACGGTTTTCATGGCACACTTTCTGCAAAAACCTTCTGACAATGCGTGAGAGCACGCGCGAATACAACAAAGGATAAAATTTATGAGCACGCTCGAAATGAAAGGCAACTGGAACATTGCCAAGGGCAAATTGAAACAAAAATTTGCGGAACTGACGGATGATGATTTGCAATTTGTCGAAGGCAAGGAAGACGAATTGATCGGTCGCATCCAGAAACGTACCGGCCAGGCACGGGCGGATGTTAAACGTGTCGTGGATGAATATTGCAGCGGTTGCAAACACTAAATTTTTAAATGACAGTGAACCTGCCAGTCACGAATCGAGTGCCTTCAATGGGTGTGCCGGGCATTTTTTTTTCGATGCAAAGCATAAACATCCGGTTTACCGACATGCCGCCACGTCAACTCCAAATCAAAAATATTATGAAAACTTTAACCACGATTCAGGACAAAAAAAATATTCCGTCCCTGTTTCAAGCCGCGGCACAGATTGAAAATGAAAGTCCTGTTCCCGCCGCCATGAAACCCGTGACGTCGTTGAATGAGACACCGCTGGCCGATTTGATGTTAAATCCGAAGCAAGGTGGAAACGGTGTTGTCGGCCGCCAAGACCGGAGATCGCGGAACCAGCCAGGGTTCCACCAAACGCACACCGCAAACTGAAGCTCTTAAAAAGCGTGGGGGCGGCACGGGAAAACCTTCGCGCCCTTCACTGGTGGAAACCGAATTCAAGTTCGAGGCGCCGCTGGCCGGTTCGGTCAAACTCGCCGCGGATTTTACGGATTGGGAAAAGTTTCCCGTTCGACATGACCAAATCGGAGGAGGGAATCTGGCACGCCGTCATCCCACTGCCGCCGGGCGATCATTCCTATCGTTTCATTGTTGACGGCCAGTGGTGCGACGATCCGCATCCCGCATTTTGCGTGGCCAATCCATTCGGCACCACCAATGCCGTCGTAAAAGTGATCTGAATATTTGCCTCAATAGCAATGCCGGAGGCGGATGAGCTTCAAGCATCGGCGCATTTCAGTCTGCGGAACAATGGGGAAATTATTGCATTTTATTTTGATTGCCGATCTGTTTTGGCTGAACGATCAAAGAAAAACGGAAGGTGTGCGGTCGAAAATTACGGTAAAAACAAAACGGAATCAAAAAATAAGGAGAAATATGAATAAAGGAATTGGCATCGCATTATTGGCCGTTGGCATCGCATTGATCATTTATGGGTTCAATGCCTCCGCCTCGGTAAGCTCGGATATGTCGCGTGCTTTCACCGGCGCGCCGACCTACAAAACCCTGTGGTTTCTGCTGGGTGGCAGTGCAACGGCGATTGTAGGCGCGGTAATGGCTTTTCGTGGCTCAAAGGCTTGAGATCTTACGATGAAACCTTGGACTCTCGCTTACGATAGAGCGGCCGTGCCGGAGGTTTTATTTTCGGGATGTTCGTCCAGCACGAGCACGCCGTGCGGCGGCAGGTCGTAATTGCCGGAGAAGGTGTTGCCGGTCAGAGATAGTCGTGCATCGGTTTGTAAAACTGGATGCGGACGGGCGAGTTCTGGTGGTTCAGCAGGAAATAGACGCGAGTGCCTTCCTTTTCGCGCATGCTGACCTCGACGTTTTCCGGCACTTTGAGCAGCGGATGCAGATTGCACATCTGCCGCAGCCACGAAACGAGGTCGTGATAAAAATGCTGGTGGCTCTGGGTGCCGATGTAGATGGCCTTGCCGAGGCCGATAGGTGTTCATCGTCATGGCGGGGCGGCCGGCATAAAAATCCTTCACATACGTCGCGAGCACCTGGCAGCCCTTCGGCTCGATGATGTCGCACCAGAGCCTGGCGGGATGCAGATGGCTGGTCGGGAAAACGCCCTTGAAGGTGAGATGATTTTCCTCGCCGGGCGGCAGCGGATCAAATTCCAGAACTTCCAGGCCGAACAAATCGGTCAGGTCATTGGGATAGCCGGTATCGGGCGCAATGCTGTGCTCGTTGACCAGGCCGGTGTTGAAGGTGCCGACCAGCGTGCCGCCGTTCTGAACGTAGAGCTTGAGCCGGTCGGCTTCACCGCCGGCCAGCAGGTGGAGCGACGGGGCGATGACGAGTTTGTATTTCGACAGATCCTCCGCCGGGCGCGCGAAATCCACCGGGATGTTGCGGTCGTGCAGCGCATTGTAAATGAGCTGGATGTGCTCGCGCAGGTTGAAAAATTTGTTCGGCTGGTTCGGCTGTTGCAGCGCCCAGTCGTTGTCGTGGCTGTAGAGAATGCAGACCTCGGCCACGACCTTGGTGCCCTTGAGCGCGGGCGCGAGCAGTTTGAGTTCTTCGCCAATCTGGCTGATTTCCTGATAGATCCGGTTGACCTTCCAGGTGATGCGGCAGGACGGCGCCGTAAAATTTCTCGCTGCCAATCCGCGGCTGGCGCCAGCGGAAAAACAGAATGGCCGTGGCGCCGCGGGAAACCAGCTGATAGGTGAACATCCGGAGCACGCCCGGCCGCACCAGCGAATTGACGTCCTGCCAGTTCACCTGGCCGGCCTTCTGTTCCATGACCCAGAAACCCGTGTCGCCGTCCGGCGTGCGGACGCCGGTTTTTTTGAGCGAGCGCAGCATGTCAATTTCGCAGGCCAGTTCGGATGACTTGGTCTTGATGGAGGCGTTGCTTTCGATGGAGACAAAATCAATCACCTCGGCCAGGTCAAAATGATCGAAACGGTGAAGAGGGGACGCAGGTTGGTCGGTGACCGGACATTTGGGCGTCAATTCATGCAGCAGGTCGGCCTGCATTTTGACGAATTGGACGATGGTGTCGCTGCAAAACCGGCACCAGTCCAGGACGAGCGCCGGGTTGTGCGCGGCCGGCGCGTGCATCGGCATCGGCACCTGGTCCCAGCTCGTGACCACCTGGCCCCAATGACGCAGCCCCATCCGTTTGTTCATGCGCTCCACGGTTTCATATTTGGCCTCCAGCCAGGCGTGCCAGTCGAGCCGGGTGTCTTCGTTGAAGGACGACTCGGTGAAGTTGCCGCCGATGCCGTTGTCAATCTGCCAGGCGATCAACTGCGGATGCTTGCCGAGCGCCTTGGCCATGTTTTCCACAATGCGCCGGGAATAATTCCAAAACACGTCGCTGTTCAGGCAGACGGCGCGGCGGGTGCCTTCGTGCTTGACGCGGCCGTATTCGTCGAGCGGAAGAATTTCCGGATGTTTTTTTGTGAGCCAGATCGGCGGGGCGGCGGTGGGCGTGCCGAGGACGATCTGGATGCCCGCGTTGCCCATGATGTCCATGACCCGCTGGAGCCAGCCGAAATCAAATGTGCCGTCCTCCGGCTCGCACAGTCCCCAGGAAAATTCCCCGATGCGGACGACATTGATGCCCGCCTTCACCATCAATTCGGCGTCACGTTCCCAGGCGGCTTCGGGATTTTCGGCGGTGCCGTCGTAAGGGAAGACCCATTGTTCGGGATAATAATCAACGCCAAAATACATAGGCTGAATCTGGGATGTGGTCACGAGCTTAAAAGCAAACCGCCACGCTGGCAATACCAAAGTCGAGGCGCGGCGAGGATAATTTTGCGACGCTTACTTTCCCAACAGACTGCCGAGTTTTTTTTGACTTTATCCACGTCTTCGGCAGTGACTTTGGACGCGTCCTTGCCGATGGTTTCCACACTTTTGCCGAGATCGGTGGCACTGGCGGAGACCGCTTTGATGGTGGCGGTGGTGATGGCTTTGAGCACCACACGGGTCAGCTCGGCGGTGGTGAGGCCGTTATCATCTTTGCCCAAATCGGTGAGGTGGATGTCCGGCAGCGACAGGGTCATTTCCTGGCCGCCCAAATCCGTGAGGCGGACATGAACCTTTGCGCCCGTGATGAGAAAATCATCCACTTCAATTTTTTTTGCTGGCTGGCTGGCGGCCGACATTGGTGGACGGATTTCGCACCGGTTTTGGTGGCGGCGTTCACATTTTCCATGATTTTGCCCAGGTTGTTGCCGCTCAAACCGCCTTCAAACGTGATTTCCGGCGAAATGACATGAAAGGTGCGGATGACAATTTTGTCCGACAGGATTGAAAAGGGGTTTACGCCCACTTCCGCGAGGCCGACGCTGATGGCCTGCGGCGTTTTGTAACCCTCGGGATTGCCGACGACCAGTCCGGTGACCGTGGCCGAGCCGGTGAACAACACCATGTGCACCGATTCCAGATTGACGGAAACTTTGGTGATTTGAGGCCCGAAAGTTTCCACGCCTTTTTTCACAATGCCATCAAGCGACGTGCCGACCACGATGACCCCCACCACGATGCCAACAAGCACCAAGGTGACAATGATCCAAAATGTGACTCGCATGAGAAGATTATCGCGCCGGAAGTTCCCGCGCGCCAGCAAAATATGCAGTTGGCTGCGGCTCAACGCATGGCCAATTTTGGTAGTGTCCCCAAAGGAGTACCGCTACGCTGAAAATTTCTCACGCCGGGGAAAATTCCCGTTGCATCCGGCCAAATGTCCTCGTAACCTTAATCCCAGCGATATCAATCGCATCAAAAGCAAGGATTTGCGGTTATGAAAGCGAAACCAGCATCCATGTCAGCCAAGAAAAAAACTACCACGCGTTCCGCCCCATTGCCGCCGGAAAAAATTACCATCTCCGCCGAATCGTCCGGCACGTCCCCCAAGGCCGGGCAGTCCGGAAAAACTTTGGCCGAAAGCATGGCCGGCGCGGCAAAAAAACTGTTCAAACCAAAAACCGCCGCCAAGCCGACCGATCCCAAAACTGAAGTCACCGCCGAAACCCTCGTCCGTCGCACCTACACCCGCCGCAAAAAGAGCGAAGTCCCATCCATTCTGCTGGAAGGTGACGCACCCGAACCGCCGCCCGTCAGCGGGCCCGGCGAGAAATTTTCCCTCGGCCCGACGCCACCGCTGCAGAATTTTCCGACGGCGGAATCCGAACTGCCCGAAGCCTACGGCACCAAAAAACTTTTTCTCACCGCGCGCGATCCGCACTGGCTTTACGTCCACTGGGATCTCACACGCGAGCAGCAGTTGAAGTTGAACGCGCAGTCCTCCGACGGCCATCTCGTCGTGCGGATTTACGCGCAGAAGATTGAAGGCCATCCGACCTACGAGATCCACGTCCACCCGGAATCGCGCCACTGGTTCACGCACGTCGAGCGCGCGGGAAATTCCTACGTCGCCGAACTCGGCTATTATTCCGCGCTCGGCAAATGGACGCGCGTCTCCACTTCCAGCGGAACGATGACGCCGCCCGATGCCGTTTCCTCCGAGACGGACGCCGAATTCGCCACGATTCCGTTTGAATTTCCCTTTGCCAAGCTGCTGGAACTGATCAAGGCCGCCGTCTGCGAAAATCTTCCGCTCGCGCAGGCGTTGGAAGAACTGCGCCGCAGCGGTTATCCCGATCTGCCGCGCGTCACGGCCTCGGCTCCGGTGCCGCGCGCCGCAAAGTGGACGCCGCAGCAGGAGCAGGCGCTCGCCAAAATCATCAACATTGATTCCGTGCGCCGCGTCTGGATGGGTTCGCTGGAAATCACCGAGTTGATCAGCCGCCGCATCGCGCACGAGATTTCCTCGCTCGGCGCATCGCAATATCGGCGTGTCCAGCCTGTCCAGTCCGTTCGGGGGCATGGCGGCGCCGAAAAATTTCTGGTTCAACGTCAATGCGGAATTGATCATTTACGGCGCGACCGAGCCGGATGCCAAGGTCACGCTCGGCGGACACGAAATCAAACTGCGTTCCGACGGCACATTCAGTTTCCGCTTTGCGCTGCCGGACGGAAAATATGATCTGCCCGCCGTGGCCGTTTCCGCCGACGGCGACGACGCCCGCGCGGCCAGCTTGAAATTCAGCCGCAGCACCGAATATCTCGGCGATGTCGGCGCGCATCCGCAGGATCCCGCGCTCAAGCCGCCGTTGCCGGAGAACCTGTGACGCCTTATGGACGCGCCCGATCGCGGAGCCTTGATGCTTGTCCGGTTCATCGCGGTTTCGCTCATGGGCGTCACGTTGGTGAACCTGGCGCTGTATTGGGTGGTCGCCCAGCATAACCACACCGCGATGACCATTTTTCCCTGCGTGCTGAAATCCATCCCGGCGGTCATCGGCCTCGTCTTGCTTGATCAAGGCCAAAGCTCTCGCGGAATGGATTTCGAACAAGCTGGACGAATGAGTTGAAACTTCGCTGAACATGCAAGGCTATCTCTCCCTCGTCCTGCACGCGCATCTGCCGTTCGTGCGCCATCCGGAACACGAAAAATTTCTGGAGGAAAGCTGGCTGTTCGAGGCCATCACCGAAACCTACGTCCCGCTCATCCAGATGATGGAAGGCTGGCGGCGCGACGGCATGGACGCGCCGCATCACCCTCTCGCTCTCGCCCACGCTCTGCACCATGCTGCTCGACCCGCTGTTGCGCGGACGTTACGAGCGGCACCTCAACGGCCTGATCGATCTGGCCGAAAAGGAAATCCATCGCACGCACTGGGATCGCGCCTTCCGCGAACTCGCGTGGATGTATCACCACAAATTTTCCCTGGCGCGCGAAACCTGGCGCTACTACGAGGGCAATCTCGTCGCCGCCTTCAAGCGGTTTCAGGACGAAGGCCGCATCGAGATCATCACCACCGGCGCCACGCACGGGCTGCTGCCGCTGCTCGCGAACCATCCGCCGTCCATCCGCGCGCAGATCCTGACCGCGCGCGATCATTATCGCAGTTGTTTCGGGCGCGATCCGCGCGGCATCTGGCTGCCGGAATGCGCCTACGTCGCCGGCGTCGAAAATTTTTTGCAGGAGGCGAACATCCGCTGGTTCATCCTCGACACGCACGGCGTGCTGCACGCGCGCCCGCGTCCGCGCTACGGCACGTTTGCGCCGATGTTCACGCCCAACGGCATCGCCGCCTTCGGGCGCGACTTCGATTCCTCGCGGCAGGTCTGGAGCAAGCACGAAGGTTATCCCGGCGACGCGACGTTACCGCGATTTTTACCGCGACATCGGCTTCGACCTCGATTTCGATTACGTCAAACCGCACCTGCCCTCGCCGGACAACCGCGGTTTCACCGGCATGAAATATTACCGCATCACCGGCGGCGCGGGGCCGAAGGAGATTTACCAGCGCGACCACGCGCTGCAAGGCCGCCAGCGAACATGCGCGGCATTTTCTCGGCGAACGCGTCACCCAGATCGAACGGCTCGCCGGGATTCTGGATCGGCCGCCGCTCATCGTCGCGCCGTATGACGCCGAGCTGTTCGGCCATTGGTGGTATGAAGGTCCGGAGTTTCTGGATTACTTCGTGCGCAAGGCGTTTCACGACCAGAAGGCCGTCGAACTGATCACGCCCGGCGAATATCTGCACCGGCATCCGAGCAACCAGATCGCCACGCCCAGCGCATCCACGCTGGGGCGAGGAAGGCTATCTGCGCGTGTGGCTCAATGAAACGAACGAATGGATTTATCCGCACCTGCAGGTCGCGCAGGAGCGCATGACCGCCCTGGCGAAGAAATTTTCAAAAAAATCCACCGCCCTGCAAAAGCGCGCGTTGAAACAGGCCGCGCGCGAACTGCTGCTCGCGCAGGCGAGCGACTGGCCGTTCATCCTGCGCACCGGCACCAGTCCCGATTACGCGCGCCACCGCGTGAAGGACCATCTGCTCCGCTTCATCGCGCTGCACGACCAGTTGACCGCCACGAGCGTGGATGAAAAATGGCTGGCCGAAATCGAGGCGCGCGACAATCTCTTCCCCGACGTGGATTGGAATTATTGGAAGTGAACCAACATTGGTCTCGTCTGTTTCCACGTCACGCTTTCAATTCCGTCTGCCAATATCCCACGTCCAGCCATTGACCGAACTTGTAACCCACCTCCTTGAAGTGGGCCGCCTTCGTCATCCCAAATTTTTCATGCAAGGCAACACTTGCCGGGTTTGGAAGGGTGATGCCGCCGATCACAATATGGATTGATTTCTCCCGCAGCAGGTCGAAAAGCGCCGTGGTAAAGCCGGGTTCCCCAGCCTTTTGACAGCGACGAATTTGACAGATAAACGGTGACTTCAACCGTACGCCGATATGCACTGCGCACATTCCATTTTCCGGCGTAGGCGTAGCCGATGACCGCTCCAGCATCTTCCGCGACGAGCCAGGGCAAATTTGAGCCGGTTATTTTCCCGATGCGCTCGATGATGTCGTTCTGGGTGACGGGCAGTTCTTCAAAGGTGACGACCGTGTTCTTAATGTAATAGTTGTAGATATCCGCGATGGCTTGGGCATCCGATTCTGTTACTACGCGTATCATTTTGGTTTTCTATTGGCTTAATGTAAAAAGCTTGTCCATGCTGGCTCGCGGCGTGAACCGTGACAGCGGACGGCTACCATGACTGGTCAGGCTGTTGGGTTTATTCCACATGGGTTGCTCCGGGACATTGTCTAAAACCAACGGCGTACTTTCGCGCAATAAGTCTGATAGTCCAGTGCAAAGACCTCTTTCAGCCGGGCTTCTTCAACTGGAATAACCACCCAGTTGATGTAGGCAATCGTCAGTGGCAGCAACAGGACCGGCCAGATCTGGTGGAGAAGGCCCGCCTCTCCGAGATATGCCAAACTGAGACCCACATACATCGGGTTTCGGCTGAAGCGATAGGGACCCCGGGTGATCAACTGGTTGGACACCCTTCCCGGGACGGTGGTGGTGCATGCTTTGTAAAAGATCAGCCAGCTCCAGCCAGCGACCAACGCACCCAAGACAAATAAAACACCGCCCGCAATAGTGCTGGTGGCGTGTGAGTCTGGTACATGAACGTTGCTGCGGAAAACGAGTTCCAGAACCACACCGCAGAGATACGTCAATATGAATACCCAGGGCACCGGAACATGCAACAGAAGCTTGAAAGGATTGTTCAGCATACATGCTACGGCCAGATGGACGAATCTGGACCACGCCAGACCAGGTCCGGCATAGTTCAAATGCTCAACCAATTAAATGGCGAAACGATTATTTTGCCAGGGCGCTGGCCACGGCATTTTCCAGATCATCGCCGCGCAAATCTTTGCCGATGATTTTTCCGTCCGGACCGATGAGAACGGCGAACGGAATGGATTCAACGCCGTACTTGACCGCCAGCTTGTTTTGCCAGCCTTGACCGTCATAAAATTGCGGCCAGGTCATGCCGTCTTCATTTTTGAGGAACGCATCCAGCTTGTCGCGTTCAGAATCCAGGCTGACCCCGATGATTTCAAAGCCGTTGGCGTGATGCTTTTTGTAAGTGGCGATGACATTCGGGAGTTCGCCGCGGCAGGGGCCGCACCACGTCGCCCAAAAATCCACCAGGACCACCTTGCCCTTGTAGCCGGCGACGGAAATGGGGGCGCCATTCAAATCTTTTTCGGCAAAATCCGGGAACACGGCCCCGTGCACCAGCGAGTTCTGGATTTTCTTTGCGGCCGCGCCGTCGGCCTCCTGTTTTTCCAGCCTGGCCACCAGTGGCGTGCCCGCAAAATCACTTTTGAGCTGCTTGAGCAAGGCATCCCCTTTTTCCGTGTCGCCGATCACCTGCGAATACAGCATCGCCTTCATCAACAAAACTTGGGCGACTTCATCCGTCTTCTCGCCCTGATGTTTCGCCAGCAGCGCGTCAAATTGTTTGATGTCATCCGCCAGCTCCGCTTCGGTTCGTTTGCCCGCCTTGATGTCGGCGGTGGTTTTGGCCATCAACGTCTTGAACTCGATGGCGAGAGTGTTGGTGGCCGTGGTTTGCGCGGAAGCCTGAACCATCATGAAAAGTGCGGCGGCCAGTGAAGCGAGGATTAGTTTTGCATTCATTTTTTTACCATTCCATTTTTCACCCTGCGCCGCAACCTTTTTCGGTTCGGACCGGAAATAGGCGGTTCTTGTTTTCATGAAATAGTATTCATAGGCAGATTATATCACACCGCGCCTTATGGCACCGAGCCTCTGCCTTCTCATTTCACCTTGTTAGGCCCCTTGGTAAAATGTAATCTCATAGTCAACCACATCACTGCTATAATCTTCTGGAAAACTAACCACAAACTTCCGGTTGGGAAAGTCTCTGGAAAGTTTGGCTGTCCAAAGCTCTCGCAACAATCGACCGACAGCAAGAACGACCTCATGCGATGGCAACTCAACGACACCTCCAATCAAATCAGCAATATGGTGATGATTCATAATGGCCTCAACTCGCTGCCGGTTTCCGCTGGTCTGCGCCATCCAATCCCGATAAATCACCTCTCCTGGAGCATCCAACTTCTTGTAAAACACGCAACCATCATGCTCTCCGAAATCCGGCCAGAGAACATTTCGCCATGCGCCAAACAGCGGGATAAAAGTGTCGGATGTCATAATCGTGAGAGCGGCCTAATGGAATAGCACCTTGAAATTTCGAGGCCTATCCAGTTTCATAATTTCACCTTATTTCCCGTGAACGAATTTGTCCACAGGAATTCACGCGTCAAACTCCGCTCGTGGAGTGATGAGTCCTATCCAAGAAGCCAACAGATATGATTGCCAACGACGGTTAAAAGTGCTCCACCGAAAAATTTCGGCGGAAAATCATGTTCATCCGCCCCGGTTCGTGGTTCAAATATCCGCCGCAACGCATGAGCAAAATTGTCGGCATAGATTTGGGCACCACGAATTCCCTCGTCGCCACGGTGGATTCGGGCATTCCCTTCGTCATCGCGGACGCCGACGGCCGGCGGCTCACGCCGTCGGTCGTGCATTTTCCGGCGGCGGACGCGGAAGCCATCGTCGGCCACGAGGCGAATCGCGTCCGGGTCATTGAAACCGGCGGAAACGGTTTATTCCGTCAAACGTTTCATGGGCCGGCGCGGCGCGGAAATTTCCGACGAGGAAAAATCCGTGACGTATCCGCTGAACTGCGCCGGCGGCCGGCGCGGTCACGATTCCGATTCACGGCAAAAATTATTCGCCCGAGGAAATTTCCGCCGAGGTGTTGAAAAAACTGAAGCGCGACGCGGAAAATTATTTCGGCGAAGCCGTCACGCGCGCCGTCATCACCGTGCCGGCGTATTTCAACGACGCGCAGCGCAACGCGACCAAGCGCGCCGGCGAACTGGCCGGTTTCACCGTCGAGCGCATCGTCAACGAACCGACCGCCGCCGCGCTCGCCTACGGCCTGGACAAGCTCAAGGAGAAATCAAAGATCGCGGTTTATGATCTGGGCGGCGGCACGTTCGATCTTTCGATTCTTGGAATTGAACGAAGGCGTTTTCCAGGTGCTGGCCACGAACGGCAACACGCGCCTGGGCGGCGATGATTTGGACAGAACGATCGTTGGATGTTTCATCGTTGCGAAGTCAAGTTGACATCGGCCAACAGATTCAACACGATGATCGAAAGCCATTGCAACCGATTGCTAACAATTCTGATCTTTCCGCATTCGCGAAGCGGCGGAGCAGGCGAAAATCAAATTGTCCACGGAAACGGAAGTGGAAATCGCGCTGCCATTTCTCACGCCGGATTTTTCGTTCAGTTGCAAACTCACGCGCGCCGAACTGGAAAATCTGACGCGCGACATCATCGCCCGCACGCGCCCGCATTGCCTGCGCGCGCTGGCGGATGCGAAGCTGGAGGCGAAGGATTTGGACCAGGTCATTCTGGTCGGCGGCCAGACGCGGATGCCGCTGGTGCGGAAATTTGTCGGCGAACTGTTCGGCTGCGCGGAATTTGAGGAGACGCGCGGCAGCCTGCGCATCGGCACGCGATTTTCACAAGGCCGGCGGCCCGCAGTTGAACACGTCGCAAAATCCCGACG
This sequence comes from uncultured Thermoleophilia bacterium, assembly GCA_963769545.1. Taxonomy (GTDB): domain Bacteria; phylum Actinomycetota; class Thermoleophilia; order Gaiellales; family Gaiellaceae; genus PALSA-600. The sequence goes on from CAVYMB010000001.1 coordinate 21,851, forward strand.
AAGCGGTGGCGCTGGGCGCGGCGATCCAGGCGGAGATTTTGTCGCGGCGGTTTCAAAAATGTTTTGCTGCTGGACGTGACGCCGCTGTCGCTCGGCATCGAGACGTTTGGCGGGTTGATGAACGTTCTGATTCCGCGCAACTCGACCATTCCGCTCAAGGCGGGCGAAATGTTCACGACGGCGATGGACAACCAGCGCAACATGCTCATCCACGTGTTGCAGGGCGAACGCGAGCGCGCGAAAGACAACTGGAGCCTCGGCAAATTCACGATTGATTTCGAGGCCGCGCCGCGCGGCGTGCCGCGCGTGGGCGTGCAGTTTGAGATTGATGCGAACGGCATTTTGCACGTGCTCGCGCGCGACACCAAAACCGGCAGGGAAAAAATCGTGGAGATGAAATCCGCCGTGGATGTGGATGATTCGGCGGTGCAGAAGATGGTCGAGGAATCGGTGGAGCATGCGTTCGACGATCTGGCCGCGCGCCGCTGGATCGAGGCGAAGTTGAAGGCGAACGAGACATTGACCGCGACGCGCAAGGCCCTCGCGGATTTCGGCGGAGAAATTGAAACCGGATTATCGCGGGAAAATTGAGGCCGCCATGCGCGAAGTGGAAGTTGCGCTGGCAACGGAAAATTCCGAGCGGCTCCGGCGATTTGAAAAAATTGCAATCGGCCGTTGCCGCGCTGGACGAGGCCACGAAACCGCTGGCGGATTTGCTGATGGACAAGGCGATGGAGGCGATGCTGCGAAAGCGCGGATTGATTCAGTGAGCGGATAATCTGCTGCAGGTTGATCAGCAGGAACAATCCGATGGTGACCACGATGACGAGTAAAATGGACAGCCCGGTAAAAAACCGGATGCGTTTTTCGTGGTCCGAAGGGGTGCGCTTGCGGCGTCTGATTTGCTCGGCGGAACATCAATCAATCATGCCAGCCTGGAGGTGTCGGGAACAAGCCGAAATCTATTGATTCAAATGGAACAGCCATGCCAGCAGCGGCGCGACGGCCAGGCTCGGCAGATAATTCGCCAGTTCAACCTTGCGGACTTCAAAGATCACGAGGGCCACGGCGCACGCGATGAATCCGGCGGTGACGTTGACAATGTCGGTCAGGCCGTGCGCCTCGAGCAACGGCTTCGCACCAAACTCGGCAGGCTAGGGTGAGCGCGCCGAGAACGGCATAAACCGGAAAGGCCGAGAGCGCGGCCGGCCAGCCGAAAATCTTCGATGAAACCCGTCATCGCCAGCGCATCCATCACGGCCTTGACGGCGAGCAGGTAATAATCCCCGGCCAACCCGTCCGTCACGGCACCCAGCCAGCCGAGCGGCGCGGCGCAAAACAGAATCGTGCAGGCGATAAAACCGTCGCCCGGCTTGCGCGGGGAATTGGATTGTCGCGGCGGAAATCAATTTTCCGGCGAAACGCCCCAATCGGTTGGAAATTTTTTGCAGGCGCAGGAGTTTTGCCGGTCCAGTTGCCGAGCACCATGGCGAGCAACGCGATGAACATCTGTTTCACGCACGGCAAAAAAGTGCCGTTGACGTGCAGCCAGACCAGCCGCAGACCGATAGAAAACGGTGGCCGCCCCGAGCGCGCGGCGGAAAAAATCCTGCGATGGGCGCGGACAGCGGCGCGCGGCGCGCCAGGCCGAAAAGCGCGCCAAGCAGAATGCCGAGGGCGTTGAGAAATGCGCCGGTCATCCGCTGACTCAACCATTGCGGAGCCAAAGTGCCAAGCAGGAAAATTTTGCGCCCGCCCGCGAAGCCTGTTAATCAAAGGCGGATGGCCGACGCAAAACCAACTTCCCGCAACCCGTGGGCTTGGATTCCCACGCTGTATTTTGCCGAGGGACTGCCCTACGCGCTGGTGATGTCGGTGTCGCTCGTGCTTTACAAAAATCTCGGCGTGCCGAACGCGGAGAACACATTTTTCATCAGCCTGCTTTACCTGCCGTGGGTCATCAAGCCGCTGTGGAGTCCGGCGGTGGACATTTTGAAAACGCGGCGGTAGTGGATCTGGACGATGCAATTGCTGCTCGGCGTCGCGCTGGCTGGCGTCGCGCTGGCGATGCCGACGCCGTATTTTTTGCCGGCCACGCTCGCGTTGTTCTGGCTGCTGGCGTTCGCCTCGGCCACGCATGACGTGGCGGCGGATGGATTTTACCTGCTCGCGCTGGCGGAACGGGAACAGGCGTGGTTCAATCGGCATCCGCAGCAACGTGTTATCGCCTCGCGGCAATTTTGGCGAAGGGGCAGCTCGTCATTCTTGCGGGGATTTTGGCGGCGTCGCAGAACAATTTTTCCGCCGCATGGTCGGAGGTTTTTGCCCTCGTCGCGGGCCTCGTGCTGCTGCTCGGGATTTATCATCGTTTTATTTTGCCGCGACCGGCGGGCGACCTGCCCGGAACCGCGGGACAAAATTTCACCGGTGAATTTTTCAAGACCTTCAAGGCATTTTTTCAAAAGCCCGGCATCGGCAGCGCGCTCTTGTTCCTGCTGATCTACCGTTTCGGCGAGGCGCAGCTGATGCCGATGACGCAATTATTTTTTCTCGACGCGCACGACAAGGGCGGACTGGGGCTGTCCAACATGCAGGTTGGTTTCATCTACAACACCGTCGGCGTGATCGCGCTGATTTGCGGCGGACTGCTCGGCGGATTTGTCATCGCCCGGCATGGTCTGAAGTTCTGGCTCTGGCCGATGCTGCTGGCGATCCATCTGCCGGACGCGGTGTTCATCTGGCTCGCGGCGGCGCAGCCGGAAAATCATTACGCCATCGGCGCGGGCATCGCGGTGGAACAGTTCGGCTACGGCTTTGGTTTTGCGTCCTACATGCTTTACATGATTTACATTGCGCGCGGCGCACACGCGACGGCGCACTACGCGCTCTGCACGGGTTTCATGGCGCTGGGCATGATGATTCCGGGTCTGTGGAGCGGCTGGCTGGCGGCGCATCTCGGTTACAAACTATTTTTCATCTGGGTGATTCTGGCGACGATTCCGAGCTTTTTCGTCACGACAAAAATTCCGCTGGAGGCGGAATTTGGCAAAAGAATCCGCACGAATTGAATTGCTTTGAACGCGCCGGTCTTTCCAGAATCAAAGTTCACATGACATCAATCTGTTTCAATCGTTTTTGCCGCGCGCTCGTTTGTGCTGGCCGCGATTACTGGGCTTTTCCGCCGAGCGCGGAATTGTCCTTCATTTTCACCAACACCGCGCCGGTGGCCATCCCGCGCCGCGCGAGCATCATTTTCATCCAGTGCGACGGTCTCGGTTACGGCGATTTGAGCTGTTACGGCCAGACGAAATTCCAGACGCCGAATCTCGACAAGCTCGCCGCGGAGGGCATCCGCTTCACGAATTATTACGCCGCCGCCGCCGCGAGTTCGCCCGCCGCGCGCGGCGCTGATGCTCGGCCGGGATGCGGACCAGTTGCAGCAGCGCGCCGACGTGGACGTGCCGCTGGCGGCGGACGAAATCACCGTGGCGCAAATCCTGAAACAATCCGGCTATCACACCGGCCTGATCGGCGAATGGAATCTGGGCGATGAACATTCCAGCGGCGCACCCTGGCGAAAGGGCTTTGACGAATTCGCCGGTTATCTCAACCCGGCCGATGCCGAAAATTTTTATGCGGATTATATTTTCCGTTACGCTCCCGAAAAGCCTCCAGCAACACGACCAACAATGAGCTGGCAGATTACGTCGGCAGGGAAATGCTGTACAACAACGCGATCGGGAAACGGGAGACATACATTCCCGACCTTTATACCAAGGCCGCGCTGAATTTCGTCAAAAACAATCAGCCCGACCAGTTCAACCATTACCGGCCATTTTTTCTGCTGCTCGATTTCAAAATTCCCGGCAAAAAAATTGAAGTGCCGACCGACGCGCCGTTTTCAAGTGAACCGTGGCCGCAGCCGGAAAAAAACAAGGCCGCCCTGATTTCCCGAATCGACGGCTACGTCGGTCAATTGCTGGAGCAACTGCAAAAATCCGGCATGACGAACAACGTGGTGATTTTCTTTTCCAGCGTCGGCCTGCCAAAAAAGTCCGGCGGCGCGGACCCGCAATTTTTTCACAGCATGCTTTCGACGAATGATCTGCGCGTGCCGATGATCGTCCATTGGCCGGGAAAAATTCCCGCCGGCCAGGTCAGCGGGTTCAAGTGGTCGCCGCGCGATTTTCTGCCGACGGCGGCGGCACATTGCGCTATGCCGCAGTCGCCGACCAATATCGCCGGCAGCTTCAATCCTGCCGGTGCTGTTTGGCGGGACGCGGACCAACCATGCCGGCGATGAAATAGCATCCGCTCAACGCGGCGCACTGCCGGGCAGCGGCGCGTTGAAATCGCGCTCCTGTTTTTCGCGCCGCACTGCCAAGCTCATCCACACAACCGCCAGCACCACGAACAGCACGACCGCCGCCGCACAAACCACGGCCATTGATGGCGGCGGGGGTTTTCATCTGGTTCGTTCATCCGCCGGCAGCATAGCGCGATCGGCGGCCGCAAAACAATCGACCCGCGAACAATTTCCGCTAACTTGTGCGCCGTTGTTTTCATGCACGAACAAGAATCACCAGAAAATCTGCCGGCCGCGCCGCGCCAAACCCGCCGCGGAAAGTTCCTATGCCGTTTTCCGAAACGCGGATTTCGTGCGTTATCTCATCGGGCGTTTCGTGGCGTCGCTCGGCCAGCAGATGCTCGTGGTGGCGATTGACTGGGAGCTTTACGAACGCACGCACTCGGCGCTGCCGCTGGCGTTCGTCGGATTGACCCAGATGATCCCGATGATTCTGTTGCACGCTGCCGGCCGGGCATTTGGCGGACACGTTCAACCGGAAAAAGATCATTCTGATCACCACGCTGGTTTTGGCGCTGGCGAGCTTGGGGCTGACGATCTCGTCCGCGTTGATCGCGCCACTGTCCTGGATTTATGTTTGTCTGGTCGTCATCGGCGCGGCGCGGACATTTCTCTGGCCGGCCAGCGCGGCGTTCGTCACGAGCCTGGTTCCGCGCAATCAACTGGCGCGCGCCGTCACGTTCAACAGCGGCACGTTCCAGATTTCTTCCGTGGTCGGCCCGGCGGCCTGCGGCATGGTCATTGCCTTGACGCCACTGACGCACCAGCACCAGACGGCGTGGGCGGTTTATGCGTTCAATGTCGTGGCTTCACTGGCCTGCGCCCTGCTGGTTTTTTTCATCCGGCACGAACACAAAGTCAAGGCACCCGAACCGGTTTCAGCCAAAAGCCTCGTCGAAGGTTTTCGCTTCGTTTACCAAAACAAAATCATTCTCGGCGTCATCACGCTCGATTTGTTCGCCGTGCTGCTCGGCGGCGCGGTGACGTTGCTGCCGATCTTTGCGAAGGACATTTTTCACACCGGCCCGTCCGGGCTGGGCTGGCTGCGCGATGCGATGCCGGTCGGCGCGGTGATTTGCGCGCTCGTCATGCGCATCGTCCGCCGCATGCAAAAGGCGGGGCGCGCGATGCTTTGGTCCGTGGCGATTTTTGGCGTGGCGACACGATCGGCGTCGTTCTGGTCGATCTCTCCACGAATCTGGTTTTGGTTTTCGTTCGCGATGCTCGCGCTGGCCGGCGCCGTGGACAAGATCAGCGTCGTCGTGCGGCAGACGCTCGTGCAAATCCTGACGCCGGACGAAAAACGCGGACGCGTCTCGGCGGTCAACAGCCTGTTCATCGGCACGTCGAACGAACTGGGCGGCTTTCGGTCCGGCATCGTCGCGTATCTGTTCACGACGCCGACATTTTTGGGAAGCGCAGCGGCCACCGGCGCGATTGTGTCCACCGTGACCGGCGGCATCGGGACGATTCTGGTGGTGCTGGCCGTGGCGTGGATCTGGCCGGAGATCCGCAAATACGGCAAACTGGCGTGAAAGTCGTGAACTGAACGAAACCCATTTCAAAGGCTGGGCCAAACCGGGACCGGTTCCGCCCGGACTGGCGGCAATTGGCGACGAGGGCGATCGAACCGCCACGAAACGCTCGACGCCATCAGCGGACATTTCCGTCTGTTCCAACTCCGTGACGGCCATCGTTTTTCCACCGACGATATTTTGACCGCATGGTATGGCACGACGTGGTGCCCGACTGCGCGCACCGCGCTCGATCTCGGCAGCGGCATCGGCACCGTGGGCATGATCTGCGCGTGGCGTCTGCCCGGCGCGAGATTTGTGACGGTCGAGGCGCAAAGCGACAGCGTCGCGCTGGCCAGAAAATCCGCGCGTTACAATGGACTGACGGATCGCTACGAAATCCGCGAAGGCGATTTTCGCGAGGCGGGAATTTTGGGCCGATGACGAAAAATTCGATCTCATCACCGGCAGCTCCGCCGTATTTTCCGCCGGACACCGGCGTGCCAAGCGAGCATCCGCAAAAGCTCGCCTGCCGCTTTGAATTGCGCGGCACGATTGCCGATTATTGCTCGACCGCCGCGAAACATCTGGCACCCGGCGGATTTTTTGCATGTGTGTTTCCGCACGAACCGGCGCAACTCGCGCGCGTCGAAGCTGCCGCAAAAAACTCCGGCCTGGTCATCGTCCGCAAACGTCCCGGTGGTTTTTCGCGAGGGTGATCCGCCGCTCGTCGCGTTGTTCGGCCTGATGCGGGCGGAGGATTTGCCCGAATGGTTTCGCGGCCAGACATGGACGGAACCGGAGTTGATCATCCGCGACGCGCGACGGGAAAATTCATCCCGAATATTCGGCGTGAAGCTGGCCATCGGTTTTCCACCGTGAAACAACGACGGATGGGTACGGATCAAAACTGACGCGAATTGCGCTAATTTTCGCGAATTAATTTGCCCAGCTTCAATTCGTGTCAATTAGCGTAATTCGCGTCAAAGCCCTTTTCCCATCCGGGTTGGGCAAAATTTTCTGTTCCCTTTTCCATCCGGCGGACATTACTTGGTGAATGGACGAACGAGATGACATCACTTTGCTGCGCGAATTCGCCGCGAACGAATCCGAGGCCGCCTTTGCGGCGCTGGTGTCACGGCACCTGAACCTCGTTTATTCGGTCGCGCTGCGGAGCGTCGGTAACGTCCACGCCGCCCAGGAAATTTCGCAGGCGGTGTTCATCATTCTGGCGCGGAAGGCAAAATCACTGGGGTCGAAAACAGTTCTCTCCGGCTGGCTGTATCAAACGACGCGGCTGACGGCGGCGAATTTTCTACGCGGTGAAATCCGGCGGCAACAACGTGAACAGGAGGCATATATGCAATCCACTTTGAACGAATCGGAACCCGAAGCGTGGCCGCAAATCGCGCCGTTGCTGGACGACGCGCTGGGCAAGCTCGGTGAGCGCGATCGCAATGCCATCGTGCTGCGTTTTTTTGAGAACAAAAATCTGCAGGAAGTTGGCGCCGGGCTGGGCGTGAACGAAGACGCGGCGAAAATGCGGGTCACGCGCGCCTTGGAAAAACTGCGGAAGCTTTTTGTGAAGCGGGGCGTGACCTTGTCCGCAGTGGCGATCGCCGGAGCGGTCACGGCGAACTCGGTTCAAGCCGCGCCGGTCGGTTTGGCGGCAACCATTTCTGCGACCGCCGTGAAGAGTTCGGCGATTGCGGCATCAACCTTAACTCTTGTGAAAGGAACATTAAAACTTATGGCATGGACAAAAATGAAAGCAGCATCGTTGCCGGTGCGGTGGTACTTTTCGCCGCAGGAACAACCACTGTCATCGTTCAACATCAATCTACGCGGTTGCCCGAGCCGCAGCCGGTCGCTTCCGGTCAGACTGAATTTCCCAAGACATTGTGGCACTTCGCGGGATATGCCAATCCGGAATCGGCGATTCTGTCTTGCATGTGGGCGGTAAACAATGGCGATGTCAAAACTTTGCTGGCCAGCAGTTCTCCCGCAGCGCAAAAAAGGTTGAAGGCTGGTCATGAAATCATCACCGCGAAGGACAAGGCGGATTTTGCAGTGACGACCGGCTATCAAATCCTCGACAAAACAGGTTGTGTCGGAAAACGAAGTGACCTTTGAAATACATGCCCAAGGGTTGGAACAGACCGTAAAATTTTCCCTGCAACGAATCGGCGGCGAATGGAAATTTGCCGGCAAGGCGAAATAACTACTTCTTCGGCGCAAAATAACTTGAAACCAATCCGTCATGGCGGTGTCTTATCAAGTCATGAACTCTCGGCGCGCGTTCACCTTGATTGAACTGCTTGTGGTCATCGCCATCATCGCGATTCTCGCGGCGATGCTGCTGCCGGCATTGAGCCGGGCCAAGCAGAAGGCGTGGACGATCAGTTGCAATTCCAACCTGCACCAGATCGGCCTGGGCATGAAGATGTTCGCGGATGACAACAACGAGCTGTATCCCGAATCCGGCACGACCATTTACTGGGGTGCCATTGATGCTCGCGCCGCCGGTTGGATCGGGAAAAGCCAGTTGGATGGAGCAGATTTTTCCCTACATCGGGAACACGAATGTTTACCGGTGTCCCGGCAATGTGCAGTTGCCGGCCAATCTGCGCGGGCCGTTCAATTATTTCAACGGTTGCAATGCGGCATATGTGACGGCCGCACAAGTTTGCCGCAGTCAAAAGCACGGCGATTTTGTTTCCCTCGGCATTTGTCCTGGGCGGTGACACTGCTGGAATCCCCAACAGCAGCGGGACGCTGTCGTTTGATCCACAGGATGCGGACAAGGATGATTACACGCAAAATTGCGTGGGCGGCGCGGCCGATGCGGCCATTACGGAATTCTGGCAGATTCACAGCAAGGGTCAGAACATCATGTTTGCCGACGGCCATTCCCAATGGTATAAAGCTTACAATCCGGGCGAAATGACCTTCGCTTACACGAGCCATGACCAACTGGGATTCAATATCCGTAAATTGCTTGGAATGGAAACTCCTGAAGCTTGATTTTCTTCCAAAACCTGCAAAAAAAGGCTGGACAAATTTCATCAATCGGCGCGTCATGGAACCATCGCCGCGAGTCTTGCCGGTGGCAATTTAGACTTTCTTGTCACCTGTCGGGCGTTTTTGACCACTGACATGAAAACATCGGAAAATGTATCAATGCCTCAAAACAATTGCCGGAACAAATTGAACCCATGAAAAAAATCATCGCCCACCTGTTGCTGGGCATCGTGGCCGGCGGCCTGCTGTTGTCGTCGGGCTGCTCAAAACCAAAAAAACCGGCGGTTGCCTCTGGCAGCAGCGCTGATTCCACCGCGGCGGCGGCGGCCGCTGACCGTCCGGTGGACATGAAGATCAAATGGGTGGTCGGGAAGAAATATGCGATGCGGATGGAATTTACGCAGGGGACAGAAACGAAGGTGCCCAACCAATCGGAGCCGGTGAAACAAGAGGTGAATATGACGCAGGATTTCAACTTGTCGGCACTCAAGCAACTGGACAACGGCGGCTGGGAACTGCAGCTGGAATTTGAGAATCAAACCATGGACGTCACACAGGGCGGACACAGCGTGTTGAGCTTCGATTCCAACGAGAATGCGGCGCAGGAAACCAACAATCCAATCGCACCCATTCTTCGGGCGATGATCGGCGCCAAGCCTCCAGTATTTCACCGACGCCGCCGGGAAGGTCGAGAAAATGGACGGCGTGGATGACTTGATGAAGCGCATTGCCGCGACCGGAAAACCGCAGCAGCGGGCGATGTTCCAGCAGATGTTCAGCGAGGACACTTTGAAACGATACGGTTCATTTTCGGAGGCCCTGCCGAACCGGTCCGTAAATGTCGGTGACAGCTGGTCAACGAAAAATGACATCGTTTCCACCATCGGCACGCTGACGATAGACATGAAATATACGTTCAAGGACTGGGAACAACACGGCGACCGCCAATGCGCACACGTTGAAGCTGCAGGCGACATTTCGTCCAAAAGCGTTTCGGCGGCCAACGTGGGCGCGGCGGTCGAAATCGAAAAGGGGAATGTTTCCGGCGACATGTGGTTTGACCCCGAACTGGGAATGATAGTGGATTTCAACAGCGATCAGAAAATGTCACTGAAAGTCACCACCCGGCAACAGACGGTCACGCCGCAATTGACCCAGAAAGTCCGGTTGTCGCTGGTGGATGTGCAGTAAAATTATCAATCCATGACAACTTCCCGCCAAAGCATTGAGACGCGAGCGGGTGGCGTTATTGTCCGGTCAGGAATGAAAACCCGCCGGGCCTTCACATTGATTGAACTGCTGGTGGTCATCGCCATCATCGCGATTCTGGCGGCACTCCTCCTGCCGGCGCTGTCGCGGGCCAAGGAACGCGCCACCCGGACGGCCTGCCTGAACAATCAAAAGCAGTTGAACCTGGCCTGGCAGATGTATGCCGACGAATCCGGCGGCAAACTCGCCTTGAACGATGTGGATTTTCGCGGATCGGGTGTGCCGGAAAGCCCGACCAACTCCTGGGTCACGGGCAATGCCGGCCTCGACAGCGACCCGGGGACCATCACGGGCGGCACCATTTATCCGAATGTGAAAAATGTCCAGTGCTACCGGTGTCCGGCCGACCACAACACCGTTCTGGGCACGACCATCCCGGTTTTGCGCAGCTATTCCTTGAGTTGTTATATGAGCGGGCCGCAGGCCGACACGGATCAGTATGACATCAATCCGGTGCATCAAACCAGTCAGATATTGAAACCGTCCACGACACTCACGTTTTTGGAGGAGGACATTTTGACCATTGACGACGGGCATTTTCTGTATTCCGCCACGGTCAACAACTGGTATAATATTCCGTCGTGGCGGCACAGCCATGGCGACACGGTGGCTTTTGCCGACGGGCATGTGGACTACTGGAAATGGAAGAGCGAGCTGCCGACCGGAACTGCTTTTGGGAGCGGCACCGCATCCACCGATCCGCTGGCGCTTCAGGACATCGCACGCCTGCAACAGGCCGCGCCGTAAAGAAGGGCGGAAGGTGCGAATTATTTTTCCTCTTTGCGTTCCTGGCAACTTGGCGGTTTAATCTCCGCACATGAAACTTCGCGGGCATTTACCTTGATTGAACTGCTCGTGGTCATTGCCATCATCGCCATTCTGACGGCGCTGTTGTTGTCGGCCTTGACCGGGGCAAAGTTAAGGGCGCAGCAGATTCAATGTTTGAACAATGTCCGGCAATTGTCACTGGCCAGTTTCATGTATGCCAGCGACAACGGCCGACATGCCGGTTACCAAACGCCCGCTTATCCGGGTGGCAACTGGATGGGCACGTTGATGGACTATTACAATGCGCAAAACAAATTGCGGCTTTGTCCTTCCGCTCCAGTCAAAAATCCGCCAACGCATGGAAATGAACAAGGTTATGCCGACCGCGCCTGGGTAAGGTGGACGTCGGATGAAAAAACCATGTTCTACGGCAGTTACGGATACAACGGCTGGCTTTATTCTGATTTGAAAGTTTCCGAGCCGGGCGATCCCAAGCAGCTACAGCTATTTACCAGGGAGTCGAGCATTCAAAAACCGGCGCAGACACCGGTCTTTTTCGATGAAAATTGGGTGGACACCTGGCCGGAGGAAATTGATCAGCCCAGCACCGATCTGTATGCCGGTCTGCCGATTGGCCCATCGGTCAATTTGATTGGACGTGCCACGATTGCCCGGCATGGCGGGCGCAGTGCTTCCAGCGCGCCACGAAATATTTCAGCAGGTCAAAAAATGCCCGGCGCCATCAACATGGGAATGACCGATGGCCACGCGGCACCGGTCAAACTTGAAGATCTTTGGAACTGCTACTGGCATCTCGACTGGCAACCGCCCGCTGTGCGTCCGCCGTGATTCCAAACCTTGTCTTCCAATTCATTTCCACTTTGCGTTCCCGGCGGCTTCGCGGTTTAATATCCGCCACATGAAAATTGTTTTAGCTTATTCGGGCGGACTCGACACCTCGGTGCTGCTGTCCTGGATCAAGGAAAAATACGACGCCGAGATGATCGCGCTTCTGCGCCGACATCGGCCAGGAGGAGGAACTCGACGGCCTCGAAGCCAAAGCGCTCAAGACCGGCGCGTCCAAAATTTACATCGACGATTTGCAGGAGGAATTCGCGCGCGATTTCATTTATCCCGATGATCCAGGCGGGCGCGATTTACGAGGGCCAATATTTTCTCGGCACCAGCATCGCGCGCCCGCTCATCGCCAAGCGCATGGTGGAGATCGCGAAAAAGGAAAAGGCCGACGCCATCGCCCACGGCGCGACCGGCAAGGGCAACGACCAGGTGCGCTTCGAACTGACCGCCGCCGCGCTCGCGCCGGATTTGCAGGTCATCGCCCCGTGGCGCGACGAACGCTATCGCAACGAATTTCCCGGCCGGCAGGAGATGATTGATTACTGCGCCGCGCACAAGATTCCCGTGCAGGCCAGCGCCAAGAAACCGTATTCGATGGACCGCAATCTCCTGCACATTTCCTACGAGGCCGGCATTCTCGAAGACCCGTGGTTCGATTCCTACGATCTGAAGAATCGCGGCTTATTTCACCACGCTCTCCGTGCTGCCCGAAGACGCGCCGAACAAACCGGAATTCGTCACGCTCGATTTCGTGAAAGGCAATTGCGTCGCGGTGAACGGCAAGAAACTTTCCCCGCTCGGCGTGATGAAGGCGTTGAACAAGACTCGGCGGCAAACACGGCGTCGGCCGCGTGGACATGGTGGAGAACCGTTTCGTCGGCATGAAATCGCGCGGCGTGTATGAAACGCCCGGCGGCGCGATCCTGCATTTCGCGCATCGCCAGATGGAAATCGCTCACGATGGACCGCGAAGTCATGCACCAGCGCGACGCGCTCATCCCGAAATACGCCGAGCTCGTCTATAACGGCTTCTGGTTTGCGCCCGAACGCCTCGCGTTGCAGGCCTCGTGACCGAGAGCCAGAAGAACGTGACCGGCACCGTGCGCGTGAAACTCTACAAGGGCAACATCATGGTCAGCGGCCGCAAATCCCCGGTGAGCCTCTACAACCCGCACATCGCCACGATGGAAGCCGACCCGACCAAGGCCTACAACCAGGACGACGCCACCGGCTTCATCCGGTTGAACGCGCTGCGGTTGAAAGTCGCGGCGAAGGTGCATGGGAAGAAGAAATGAAATGTTTGGCGACTTCTTCAAAAAGAAAAAAGAGCCAGCACCTTCACAGGATGACTGGGAAGCAAAGCTTGTTTGGCTGCCAGTCGGCCATTCGGGCAATCCTTTTCAAGAGGAAGTCCTCGATTGCAGAGCTGTGGCCTTGTCATTCCTTTCAACGACCAAGGACAAAAGCGTGGCTGAAAGTTTTAATCAACTCAGACGTTCGGACGGAAGCGAAGTGCGTGGACGTTTGCCAGAACAAGCCATCGTCACAGACTGCGATCTTCGATTCCCGTTTAACGGCCAATACAACGATGGACCGGTCTTTGTGGCAAAAGAGATGGAGGACAAATGGGATTTCTACACCTACGATAATCGGCTTTATATTCGGCGAAGCTGGACTGGTCAGCTTACTCACGTTGCTGAATTAGAATATTCTTCAGATGCAGTTGTCTTGAAACGAATTCACTGTGAACCGAATACTATTTTCAATGAGAGAGAGTTCGCCATAGCACAAATCCACTTCTTAATCACCACGCACATGGGACGAACATTGATTCCGTTCCCGATACTGCCTGATGTCCCGCGAACTGCAACCAAGGCCACAGCTTTGATGGCATTTACCATGTATGGTCGTAGGTCGCAGTTCGGCCATTACATTCATCTTGGAGATAGAACGTCTTCGTGAGCGCAGCGCCGTAGGCGCGCCATCTTTGTAGAAACCCATCGCCAAGAATTTCAAGCTCCGTCAGGAGCGACATCTTCCCAATATGCCGCCCCTGACGGGGCTTCATCCTTTTGCGGGCGACGTTCTACAACGATGCCGCGCCTACGGCGCTAAAATTTGCAGCCGGAATTGACGCAGCCGTCCTAATTTCGGAGCGCGGCATTTATGCCGCTTCACCGTTCAAAGCAATCAGGGCGTTGAAGCGGGCTAAAGCCCGCGCTCCAGCGGCAAATTAGGACACGCCCAATTGACAAAGCAGCTTGACGCGGTGGCGCAGGCAACATAAATCTTTTCGCCGAATCACCCATCTCTATGCGATGCCATCGACGAAATATTTTCTGCTTTATGAGTTCAGCCATTTTGTGCGCCGCGCTTGCCGGTTGCTCATCGCCCGCCGCCAAGTCAAAATCCGGGGAAGCGCTCAAGCTGCCTTGGGATTGGACGGGAATTATTGGCACCGGACAAAGCCTGTCCATCGGGGCACGCGCCCCGAAAGTCATCTCCACCAACCAGCCCTACGGCAATCTCAAGCTCTCGACCGATCACCTGCCGTGGCCGGTTGATCCGGACGACACCAACCTCGCACTCGTGCCGCTGGTCGAACCCGTTGGCCGGCTCGCCCCCCATTTTCCCAGCTCCTGGCCGGAAAATATTACCGGTGAAACTCCGCACTCGGCGATGGCCAACGAGATCACGGCTCTGGTCCGGGCTGATTCGGATCGTGACTTCGTCAGCATTCACAGCGCCGTCGGCGAAGACGGCAAGGGAATGATTTTTATCAAGAAGAACCCCACTCAAAGTGGAATCAATGGACATTCCTACGAAGCCGCGATGGTTGAAACCAAGGCGATCACCCGTCTGGCGAAAGCGGCCGGCAAGACTTTCGGGGTCGGCGCCATCATCGTCACCCACGGCGAAACCGACGCCGGCAATAAAAATTATGAAAATGAACTCTACCAGTTATGGTCGGATTACAATACCGACCTCCCGGTGATCACCGGGCAGACGCAGAAGATTCAGATGATCGTGTCCCAGCAGAATTCCTGCGCCGATCGTTCGCCATCTACCCAAGCGCAATGGAAGATCGGCGTTGACCATCCGGCGGACATCGTTTGCTCGGGTCCGAAATATCAATACCCATATTTTTCCGACGGCATCCACTTGACCGCCCAGGGATACCAGGAACTCGGCGAGAAATACGGGCAGGTTTATTTTGAGCGGGTGATTCTCGGCAAAGACTGGCAGCCGCTGGAACCCGTCAGCGTGGAGCGCGATGGCAAAACCATCACCATCCATTTTCACGTGCCGGCGCCGCCATTGGCTTGGGAAACCAGCTTTCAGCCGCCGCACCAGTCGGATGACGCCTGGAAACAGGGCAACGGATTTGAGATCAACACATCGGCTGGGGACAAGGTGACCATCACTTCCGCGGAGATTTCCGGCGACAAGGTCATCATCACATGCGCCACCGATCCCGGTCCCGATGCCCGCGTGAGCTACGCCACGATTGCCGAAGGCGCTCACGCCAAGATGATGACGCCTTACTCTGGAACATTCCGTTGGGGGTTGTTGCGGGATTCCGACCCGTTTGTCGGCGCGAGCACCAAAAAAATTCAGCCCAATTATTGTGTGGCCTTCGAATTGACCGCACCGTGAGCCAATGAAAGCCGATCCGATCCCGCCGTGCGGGACTCACAACCAGGACGACGCCACCGGCTTCACCGGCTCAATGTGCTTCGATTGAAAGTCGCGGCAAAGGTGCCTGGGAAGAAGAAATAGGCGCTCGCAAACTTGAAGTTCCAATTTGGAACTTCAAGATGAAATCAAACTCATCACAAAATGCGATGAGTTCGGAAGGTTGCTTGAACTTAAGATGCCAATTTGGCATTTCAAATCGAACTTGAACCGGTCGCAAATTGCGACCGCATCAAATGATATGAATGAAAAACTTCCATCAGTCGTGGAAAATATCGGTTCGCTGATTCGGACGATTCGTGGACAACGAGTCATTCTTGACTCTGATCTCGCGCGCATTTACGGCGTGCCCACGAAAGCCTTTAACCAGGCGGTGAAACGCAATCTCGCCAGATTCCCGGACGATTTCATGTTTCAATTGACCGCGAAAGAATTCGAAAGTTTGAGGTGCCAAATTGGCACCTCAAACAAACGCGGCGGTCGCCGCTTCCTGCCCTACGTCTTCACCGAAAACGGCGCGATCATGGCGGCGAATGTTCTCAACAGTCCCGAAGCCGTGCGCATGAGCGTGTTTGTGGTGCGCGCGTTCGTGCAGATGCGCGAATTGCTCAGCGGCACGAAGGAACTGGCGAAGCAATTGGCCGCGTTGGAAAAGAAATTGACTGCGCGGCTCGACGGACACGAGGTTGCCATCATCGAAGTTCTCCGGCGCGTGATGGATATTCTTGATCCACCGTTACCGCCGCCTGAACCGTCACGGCGCGAAATCGGTTTCCACGTCGGCATGGCGGAACAAAAATCCAAAACCAAACGGAAAGTCGTGGCGAAGGTTCATGGGACAAGGTTAATTTGAATCGCAACTCGAAAAACAGGGTAAGCATCAGGCCGCCAAATTCTGCGGACTGCGACGTATTTCTCGCCGCGGTCGGGCGGAGTCGGGCGATTCACCGCAAGTGGATCAATCCCAGGGCCAGGACCCGGGCGGCCTTTGATAAATACCTGAAAAAGTTTGAGACCGGCCGGGATCACGGGTTTCTTGTCATCCATCGGGACACCGGCGGCATTGTGGGAGTCATCAACCTGAACGATGTCATTCGCGGAAATTTTCAGAGCGCCTTCGTTGGTTATTACGCATTTCAGCCCTACGCCGGCAGGGGAATGATGCGTGAAGGACTGCGGCTGGTTTTGAAACATGCCTTTAATAAACTCAAACTGCATCGCGTCGAAGCCAACATCCAGCCGAACAACCGCGCCTCGCTGGCTCTGGCCAAAAGCTGCGGCTTTGTCCGTGAAGGTTTTTCACGGCGGCTGGTGAAAGTTTGCGGACGCTGGCGGAATCATGAACGCTGGGCAATCCTTGCCGAGAATTTCCCCGTTGCAACCCGCAGGTGAGCTTTTACAATTGCCACGGAAGCCAAAACCAACGCCTGCAATCTATCCGCAATTTGGGTAGTGGTACGTTTTGGAATCCGTATTTATTCCGGTGAACTAAAAATTCCCCATTGTGGGCGTCCATCTGGCGGTGATGTGGGCTGATAATTGGGATTCACCTGCTGCCATTGCCTCTCGGATTGTGCCTGTTGAGTCTCAACGCATCCGCTAGTCAAAAACACGATTAAAGCCGACAAAAGCCCAATGAATGCGAGCTTTCTATTTCGTGTCATCAAATATCTCATCCGCCTAACAAACCTGAACCCGCTTTGACCTAAAATCAAGCCAGCAAATTCACTATCTCTTCCAAGCTCCAAACGTGATTTGAAATCCCCGCTTCCATCGCTGGTGTCACGCGCAAAGTCTGGTGAATCCGTACAAAATTATAATGCATGTAATGAAGGGCAATCGCTGCTTCGTGATTCTCAATTTTCTTTGAAAAAGCGTTCGTCAATCGCGTGAAGCGGCGCATCTGCAACGGGGTTGCATTACCACCGCGATTTGCTTCAACTCGTCAAGGGTGATTTTATTTTATTCCATCACCCAGCGTAGCTGCTGCGCGTCAACATAGTGCTGAATGACTTAATCCCTTCAGGATATTCTTCCGTTCCGTCATGGAAATTTATGTTCGCAAAATACACAGGCAGCCGGTAATGAGTAATGTGTCATGACTCGCAACGTCGGCATTTACATCTTTGATGAAATCGAGGTGCTCGATCTGGGCGGCCCATTCGAGGTTTTCTCCACGGCGTCGCGCATGAAGTCTCGTTTGCAGCCGGGCGTAGAAAAACCATTTGAAGTATTTACCGTTGCTGATGCCATCCGCCCTGTTCGCGCGCGTGGCGGCTTGATGTTGCAACCCAATTTCGACATGGCCAATCATCCGGACATAGACATTTTCATCGTTCCCGGCGGCGTGGTGACGGCGGAATTGAAACGCGATTCCATCATCAAATGGATTGCGCAGACTGCGGCCAGGTCATCGCTCACAGCTTCGGTTTGTACGGGCGCATTTCTCCTGGGCAAGGCTGGATTGCTTGGCGGCAAAACCATCACGACCCATTGGGAGGACATTGACGATTTTCGCGCGATGTTCCCCGACATTCCGGTACAAGGCAAAAAACGTTGGGTGGATGCCGGAACGATTGTAACTTCTG
The DNA here is from genome assembly GCA_963769545.1 of uncultured Thermoleophilia bacterium. GTDB lineage: Bacteria > Actinomycetota > Thermoleophilia > Gaiellales > Gaiellaceae > PALSA-600. The sequence goes on from CAVYMB010000001.1 coordinate 39,931, forward strand.
CGGGGATTTCCGCCGGCTTGGACATGAGTTTGCATCTGGTCGCGCGTTTGGAAAGCGAAGAACTGGCGGTGAGAACCGCGCGCCAGATGGATTATGACTGGCAACGCTTAAAACCTTGATTACAAATCATGCCCGCTGACCTATCCATCGGATCGACCCACCGCGCCGACGCAAAAGATTTGGCGCGTCATCAATCTTTCAAGCAACTATTTTTTGACCTTTGATTTTTTGCAGAAAATTTTTCAAGGCCACGGCGTTGTTGTGTTCCATGTCCTTCGCGCCAAAGAGAAGCGTTACTTTGTTTTTCTTCGCGGACTCGGCGATCGGCTTCCATGCGCCGGAATGTTTTAATTCGGCAAAATAGCGGTGTTGAAACTCCTTCCACTTCGCCGGGTCGTGGTTGAACCATTTGCGGAGCGCATCGCTGGGCGCAATTTCCTTGAGCCAGCCGTCGATCTGTAAATCTTCCTTGTGCGCGCCGCGCGGCCAAAGGCGATCCACCAGAAAACGTTTTCCGTCGCCCGCTTCCGGCGGTTCATAGGCGCGTTTGGTTTGAATCATTTCTAACTATCGCCGCCCCAGCACGGAAATCAAGGCGCGTACATTCGTCAAAAACTGCAACAAAAGTCGCGGCATAAAACTCTTTACTTCATTTTTCTCCGGCGCAATTCTGAATTCAATTCATTCGCATGAAACTTTGGCGCGCAATTGTATTTTTCGTCGTAGTAACGATGACGGTCATCCCTGCAATCCACGCCGCGACGGACACTTTTTCCGACGTAAAAGATTTGCCCGTCCAGACCAACTTGCCCGACGTGATGACGATGCTCGACGGCACAAAGGTCACGACGTCCACGCAATGGCGCACGCGCCGCGAGGAGATGAAGGCGATTTTGGAGCATTACGAACTCGGCCATGCGCCGCCGCCGCCGGGCAATGTCAGCGGACAAGACATCCAATCACGCACGGTGCTCGACGGCGCGGCAAATTTCCGTCTGGTGCATTTGAAGTTCGGGCCGGACGAGAAACTGGGCTTCGACATCGCGATCTTCACGCCGGCCAAGGACGGACCGTTTCCGACCATCATCAATCCGTCGTTCTTCAGACGCCGGGTGTCGGTTTCACCAACGAAGCCAGTGCCGTCACCAACCAGCCCGGTGAGGCCCACGAACCGGCGGCGACAAATTCGGCGCGGCCCGGTTCCTCGCCAACACGCCGGTGGATCCGGAAAGGGCGGCGCGCGGTTTCACGAATCAGCTCAATCGCGGTTACGCCATCGTGACGTATCGCTACACGCAATGCGGCGAGGACAATCCGAATTTCCGCACCAATTCATTTTATCCCGCGTATCCGGATTACGACTGGGGCGTGCTGTATGGCTGGGCGTGGGGACTGTCGCGCGTGGTGGATTATCTGGAAACGCAACCGTTCGCGGACAAAAATAAAATAATCGCGCTCGGCCATTCGCGGCTCGGCAAACTGACGATGGTGGCGACGGCGTTTGACGAACGCATTTCGCTCGGCGCGCCCGCCGGATCGAGCGGCGCGGGCACGGGCGCGTATCGTTTTTGCGGGCCGGGTCGCGGCGGCAAGGAAGGCATCGAGGACATGACGCGGAAATTTCGGTATTACTTTGTGCCGCGACTGGCGGAGTTCACCGGCCAGATGGAGAAGCTGCCGTTCGACGCGCATTGGTTCGTCGCGCTGACCGCGCCGCGTCCATGGATTTCCATCGAAGGCACGGATGACCAAAATTGCGTGCCGAATGCGGTGAAACAAACCGTGCTCGCGGCGAAACCGGTCTATGAATTTCTCGGCGTGAGCACGGATCGCGTGGGCGTGAATTACGAACCGCATCGCCACGCGCTGACGGCGGACGATTGGAACGCGGCGCTGGATTTCGCCGACCAACAATTGCGCGGCATTGACCATCATCGGAGCTTTGATCAATTTCCGCCGGAGCAAATTTCCACCAACAGCATCGCGCCCAAATGAAATTGTTTTCTTTCGCTGGCAATTATTTTTGCGCTCGCCATCGCCGGTTGCGCGACGCGCGCCACACAAACAATCGCAGCAACATTTCAACGTCCGCGATTTCGGCGCGATCGGCGACGGCACGAACAAAGACACCGTCGCTTTTCAAAAAGCGCTCGATGCATGCGCGGTTTCCGGCGGCGGCGAGGTGATTGTGCCCGCCGGGAAATATCTGATCGGCAGCGTGCAGATCGGCAACCGCACGATTCTTCGGCTGGAAACGAACAGCGTCATCATCGGCAGCGGCGACACGAATGATTATCCGATGATGGACATCCGCTGGGAAGGCCGCTGGCAACCGGGACGTCGCGCGCTGATTTACGCGGCGAACGTGGATCACACCGGCATCATCGGGCCGGGACGCATCGAAGGAAATCCCGCCATCGCCGCGCCGCAAAATCCGCGCGGCGCGGTCGTGCTGGAACCGATTTCCTGCAACGACGTGCGCTGGGAGGGTTTCACCGTGACGCAAGGCGGCAACTGGGCGACGCATCCGACTTATTGTTCCGACGTTGAAATCAAGAATGTGAAAATCATCGGCAACCGCGACGGCATTGACGTTGATTCGTGCAAAAATGTCCGCATCGAGCATTGCGACATCAACACGGGCGACGATTCCATCAGCCTGAAATCCGGCCGCGGCCTGGACGGCGCGCGCATCGGCAAGCCGACGGAAAATGTTTTGATTTACAATTGCACCTGCTTGGCCGCCGTTTCGCCTGCGTCGGCATCGGCAGCGAAACTTCCGGCGGCATTCGCAATGTGCGGATCGAAAATTGCAAAATGACCAGCCGCACGTTCGGGATTTACATCAAGACGCGCATCGGTCGCGGCGGCAGTCATCGAAAATATTTCCGGCGACGACCTGGAAGTGCTGGGCGGCGGTTTCTTGAAAATCAACCTGATCAGCGCGGGCAACTTGAACACGGCGGACGATCCGGTGGAAGGTTTGGCCGGTTATCCGCTGGGAAAGAATTTCCGTTTCTCCAATGTGACCGTGACGAATTGCCCGAAGCTGGTGGATGCCAAGGATATTTCCCCGGAGAAACCGCTGGAAGGCCTGTCGCTGGCAAACATCACCGGGACTTGCGCCAGCGGCATCACACTGGCAAATATCATGGATGCGAAATGGCGCGACATCCATGTCACCGGCTTCACCGGGGCACTGATCACGCAAACGAATGTAAATGAACTTCCGCCGCGCCATAGTCAATGATGCCGCCCTGCTCGCGGAATTGAATCATCAACTGCTCCACGACGAAGGTCATCGGAATCGGAATATGTCCATTCCCGAATTGGAACAGCGGATGCGCGGCTGGCTGGCGTCCGAATACGCCGCGGTGATTTTTGAAGACGACGGGGCAATTGTCGCGTATGCCTTGTATCGCGAGCAGCCGGAGGAAATTTATTTGCGGCAACTTTTCGTCGCGCGAAACCGGCGGCGAAATGGCATTGGCCGCCAGGCCGTGGAAATTCTCCGCACAAAAATCTGGCCGGCCAACAAGCGATTGACGGTGGATGTTCTGGTGCAAAATACTGACTGCCATTGCATTCTGGCGGGCGGTTGGCTACCAGGATTATTGCCTCGCGCTGGAAATTTTGCCGGAAAAGAATTTTTGACATGCCGAACATCAGCCAGCAACTCATCGCCGCCGCACGCGAACTTTGTGCACAGGTTGACCGTTTGAAATTCAAACCACCGGTCACACACGTTTACAATCCGCTGGATTACGCGTGGGCGGCGCATGAAAAATATTTGCTGAAATATGGCAGCGCCAAGAAGCGCGTGGTTTTTATCGGCATGAATCCGGGGCCGTTCGGCATGGTGCAGACGGGCGTGCCGTTCGGCGAAATCGCGGCGGTGCGCGATTGGCTGAGAATCACTGCGCCGGTCGGCAAGCCGGAACATTACAATCCCAAACGTCCGGTGCTCGGCTTCAATTGCCCGAATTCAGAAGTGAGCGGGCGACGACTTTGGGGGCTTTTCGCGGAACGGTTTGGTTCGCCGGAGAAATTTTTCAAGGAACATTTTGTGGCCAATTATTGTCCGCTGGCGTTTGTGGAAAAGAGCGGCGCGAATTTTACGCCGAATAAATTGCCGCCAACGGAAAAAAAGCCGTTGTTGAGCATTTGCGACGCACATTTGCGAAAGACTTTGGAAATTCTTGAGCCGGAATGGTTGATTGGCGTGGGCGCGTGGGCCAGGGAACGCGGGGAATTGGTGGCGGAAGGTTTGAAAATCAAGGTTGGGCAGATCTTGCATCCGAGTCCGGCGAGCCCCAAGGCGAATCGCGGCTGGGCAAAAATCGCGACGCAGGAAATGATTCAGCTCGGTGTCTGGAAATAAATTTTCAGGGGCGTCCCGGACGCTGGAAACTTTTCCACATCCTCGCCGGCAACAGGCCGAGCGCGATGAAGCCAAGCTGGCTCACGACGAACAGCAGCAGCCATTTGAACGCCGCGTCGGTGAAGCCGTAGCTGTGCAGGCCGATGCCGAGCATGTTCACGCCGAACCAGGACCAGCTCGTGACGATGTTGCCGCCGATGGCGCAGTCACGAGGCCGCGTTCGCGGATCATGCCGCCCCAGCGCAGATGCAGGATGAGCGCGTTCCAGAGCACGATGATGAGCGCGCCGTTTTCCTTCGGGTCCCAGCCCCAGAAGCGGCCCCAGGATTGATCCGCCCAGATGCCGCCGAGCACCGTGCCGACGAAACTGAAGAGCGTGGCGAAACAGACGATGCCGTAAATCATCCGCGCCAGCGATTTGCCGGTCGCTTCGTCCAAAGTTTTGGTGAACACGCCGCGCACGATGTAAATCAGCGCAAGAAATCCCGCGACGAACGTGCTCGCGTAACCGGTCGTCACGGCGACGACGTGCGTGGCCAGCCAGAAATTCGTGTCCAGCACCGCGCGCATCATTTCCATCGTGTCGCCGTCGAGCGCGAGATGATGCGCGATGATGAGCGTGATGAAGCCGATGCCCGCCGACGACGACGCAGCCGATGCCGTTCCTGTAAAACTTTTCCAGAATCAGGCCCAGCACGCACCGCGCCCCAGCCGATGAAGATGGCGGAGGAATAAAGATTCGTCACCGGCGGCCGGCCTTCCAGCACCATGCGGTAAATCAGGCCCGTGGTGTGAATCAGAAACGCCAGCCCGATCAGCCACACCGCGCGAGCGGCGCAGAGTTTCCGACAGATTGAACCACGAGAAGATCGCGAGCAACCCGGCGAGAACGTAAATGACCATCGCGTTGTAAAACGGCTCCATCTGGTTGAAGAAGACTTCCGCGCGCGCTTTCGCCAGCGCCTTCGCCTGCGTTGGCACGAGGATGGAGATATAATCTTTCAGTGCCGCGTTAAATTCGTCCGGCTGGTTGGCGGCGAGCGCACCCGCCATTTTCGCGTAGTCATGCATCGCCTCGTCAACCGGCACGCCGCGCGGCGCATCCAGCAGCGCATCGCCCATGCGCCGCCATTCGGTTGAGTTGATTGGCGGCAAAATCAACGGCGGTTCAAGCTGGCTCATGAACTGGAAGCGCTCGATGAAGGCGGCGAAGGCATTGAAATTGGTCTGGTCATACGCCTTGCCGGCCTGTTGCGCTTTGATGGCGGCGACGCCTTCGGGAATCAATTTTCTCATACGCGGCCAGTTCCGCCGGCCAGTCCGACGCATCGGCCGGCTGCACGGCGTTTCGCAACTGGGCGTAGAGCGTCAGCCGCTGCTGCATCTTGGCGACGGCGTTTTCGTAGGCCGTGCGGTTGGCGGCATCAATTTTCTGGACGCGCTGGTTTTCCTTGTCGAACGCGTCAAGCGACGGCTGGATCTGGTTCCACGAATAATGCATGCCATCCTGCTTTTGCAGTTTGCTTTTCTCCGGCAATTTGAGCAGCGAGACCAAATCAGGATTATCTATCGCGAAACACCGGCCAGTCGTCGGCGACGGCGGGATTCATCATCACATTCGCGAGCCATTCGGTCGCGGGAATGATGTTTGGTTTTTCATTCCATTCTTTCCACGGCTCAAGATTGAGCGTCTGTTTTTCGCGGAGCGACAGGAGCGAATTCCGCGCGAGCGAATCCATTGGCTGCACGCGGCCGTTGGCCGTGACGGGCAGTTCGCCGAATTTGGTGAATGCAAAATCCTTGTCCTTCGGCGCTTGCAGTTTGCCAAAAAACCACAACGCCATCATCAGCATCAGAAACGGCGGAAACCATCTTTGAAAAATTTTTTTCATTTCTGAAATTGGAAACATCCAACATCCAACATCGAACCTCCGACATCCAGGAAACGCCGCAAGCCACTCCATTGAATGTCGATGTTGAATGTTGTTGTTGGATGTTTTCGTTCATTTCACTTTCCGTTTGGAAATAAAACCGACGAGATGAAACATAAATTGAATCACCAGACCCAAGCCCGACCATCGCGCAGCCGATGTAAGGCGTCAACCAGCCGGGGTTATGCACGACCTGCAGCACGGACGACGGCGTTTCGCCCGCCCGTTCCACCAGGTCGCCCGCCGTCATCTGGTATTGATAAAACGTCAGGCCGGCGTAGCGCAGCGGATGGTTCATGGAGATTTCCACCTCGCGGTTTTCGCCGGTCTGCGGATTTTGCAACAGCACGCGGCTGCGAAAATCCTTCGGGATGTCGGTGCCGGGATAGACCGTGTGCGTCGCCTTGAGCAGCGTCAGCGAAAACGGATGATACGTCCGCTCCGGACGCAGGCTGAAGGTGAATTTCTTGTCGTTGAACTCGATGGACTGCGGCGCGACGAGTTGAGCCGCGATTTTTTGCGCCATATCGGGGCTGATTTGTTGCGCGTAGCCTGCTTGCAACGCTGCAACCATCGCCGGATCAGTCGTCCAGCCGGAAACCACCCAACCGCCCAGCGAACCATTTGGGCCAATCAATTCAATCACCGCCGTCGGCACATTTTTTCCATCCATCGTCTTCACATCCGGCTGCGGACTGAAATCAAAATTCAACGCGACGCCGTTGCTGGCGATGGGCGGGGCGTTTTGCATCATCGGCGCGCGGAAGTTCGCGTCAGAATTTTTCCAGAAACTTTTCACGCGAATGGCGAACGGCAGGCTGTCAATCTTCAACGTGTCGCCGGGCTTTAAAATTTTTGCAGAAATGGCCGTGTTTTCGTTGCCGTTCACAAAGATCAATTCGTAGTCCGTCGGGCTCTCGGAATAATTCCGGGTCGCGCCTTCCGTGAAGTTGATCTGCGTTTCGTGCGCGAGCATGTCGGTCACGAGCTGGCCGACGAGCAGCAGGATGACGCCCGCGTGCGCGAGCTGGATGCCGATTTTTTTCACCGACAATTGAAAACGATAGATGTGCGCCGCGAGCAGGTTGAGCAGCAGCAGCGTGCCGATGAGATAACCGCCGGGCAGGATGAGCGGAATTTTTTTGCCGAACACATGCAGTCCCAGCACGAGCCATTGCCGGAAGTAGTGCGACTGCGCATTGTAAAGCCCCTCGTCCACCTGCGCGAGCGTGCCAATGAACACGAGCAGGATCGCAAACGACAGCAGAATCACCGTGAGCCGAAGCGACGTGAAAATTTTAATCAAACGGCTAACGAGCATCGGGATATTTTGCCGACTGGATGAATTTAATGAAAGCGTCTTTTTGCTGGCTGACGATTGGTTCGTCGCCCATCAATTTGTAAAACCAGGTCTGGCCGTTTTGCGGGACGATTGCCCCGACGAGCCGCGCCGGCTTGCCGGTTTTTGAATCTGTGCCGGCAAAATCTACGATTTGCACTTTGCCATCGCCAGCCATCAAGCGAATTGGTCATCGCTTCCAGCGGCGGCAAGCCAAGTTGTCCACGCCAGCGGTTCACATTCGCCAGCAAACCGCCGCCATCGCCGGCAAGCGAACTGACATTGACCGCCGCCGTCCCATCCGCGCCCGCGATGACATATTTTGCCACCAGAAATTGCGCCAGCTGGCCTTCCTGCCAGCCGGAGGGAACGGTCCAAGTCGGTTTGCGGTCATCAACCAGCCCGCCCATCACTAATGTGTTCGCATTTGGAACCAGAAGATTCTGCGTGCCAAGGCTGGTTCCGGCAATGGGCGGATGCGACGGCGGCAACTGGCTCAAATCTATTGCGGACGGAGCCGCCGACGGTGCGCCGAACGAAACCGATTTCAAAAAGGCAATGAACGCGGGTTTCTGTTGTTCCACCAGTCCGGCATCGCCGGTCATTTTGAAAAACCAGGCGGTGTCGTCGCGATGCAGGATTACGCCGAGAATCCGCTGCGCTTCGCCGTTGCCGGGTGCGGTGCCGGCGAGGTCATACAAATCGGCTGGCTCCGCGCCGACCGAAACTTTTTCCGTCAGTTTGGAGACCTCCGCCTCCGCCAGCGGTCCCAGGCCGACCTGGCCGCGCCAGCGGTTGACATTGGCGGGGTCGGTGCCGGCCATGCCGCCGAGCGGAATCACGCTGACATCGGCCTGTTTGCCATCCTGCGAAATGCCAAAGCTTGCCACGCGCATCGGACTCAAGGCTTTTTTCTCCCAGCCAGCGGGCAGAGTATATTGCAAACTCGGCTGACCATCGTTATTCGGCATGGGCAATCCGTCCGGCATAGCCGTGGGTATCGTCGCCGGCGCGATAGCCGGTGGCGGAGTTGGGGTGGCGGTATCGCTGGCGTCAGTATGATAAACTTTGACGCTGTCGCGCTCGCAGCCGACGGAGGCAATCAGTAGAAACATTCCGACGGCGACCGGCCAGAATTCGAAATGGATGACAGGCTTCATTTTCTTGACTCTTAAATAACTGAAAAAACGATGGCCGACAAAACTTTCTTTGGCCTGCACCAATCATAAATCACCATGGTCACGTCAAGAGTGCTGAGCGCATGGTAAAGATTTCCTGCCGTCCGCATGGCATTCGTCCAGATACCTGAAGGTGATTTCGGATATACCCCCAATTAAGGGGGTTGTTTCAAAATCTTCCACTGGTAGAGTCATTCTTGGTAAAAATTTATGGAAATTGTGATTCGACCGGATGCTGATGCCGCCGCCAACCTGGTGGCCCGGGTCATTGCCCAAGCAATCCAGAGTAACCCGCGTCTGGTCATCGGGCTGGCCACGGGCAATACCATGGAAGCCGTATATGCCCGGCTGGTACAGAAGCATGTTGAAGAGGGGCTTGATTTTTCCGGCTGCCATACGTTCAACCTTGACGAATATGTCGGTCTGTCGGGCAGTCAGGTCAATTCCTACCGGCACTACATGAACCATCACCTGTTTTCGCGGGTGAACATAGACCTGCAAAATACGCATCTGCCTGATGGCATGGCGCCGGATTTGGCGGCTGAATGTACCCGTTACGAACGTCTGATTGCCGGACAAGGCGGCATTGATCTGCAACTGCTCGGCATTGGGCAGAACGGCCATCTGGGTTTCAATGAACCCCTGTCGGCATTCCGATCACGTACGCGGGTAAAAATTCTTTCGCCGGTGACGCGCGCCCAAAATGCGCCGCTGTTTCCGAGGCCCGACCTGGTGCCGGAACGAGCCATCACGATGGGAGTCGGTTCCATTTTGGACTGTCGGCGCTGCATCCTGCTGGCCACCGGTGAGGAAAAAGCGGCGATGATTGCCAAGGCGGTTGAAGGCCCGATTACCAGCATGATTTCAGCCACCGCGTTGCAGTTACATCCCGAATGCACCATCGTATTGGACGAAGCGGCGGCCAGCCAGCTCATGGAATCGGATTATCATCACCGGGCTTTCGAGAACCAGCCGGAATGGGAACTTTTCCGCGACGTTTCACCGGTCATGGCAAAGAATGGTTTTCCCGGCGGTCGGCAACCGGAGGAAAAGCCGGTTGAGGTGACATCGGACATTTTGAAATGAACGCAAACAAGCCATCAGGGCGGGCGGATTTCAAACGACGAATGCGCACAGGCAAGTTCGATAAGGCAGTAGAGCCGGTTCATCGGCTTTGTTACCGGTGGCAAATGCGGTTTCACCCCCAATACAGGGGGTAGACAAAGTCGGGCAAATCAATAGCATGAAAAACAGTTAGAGATAAACATCAACCAACATTCAACGTAAAGAAGTCTATGCAACCAACCAGAAAGATAACCGTGAGCAAGTTCAAGTTGCTGCCATTCGCGGCGGCGCTCGTATTGACGGGAATCCGAACCGCACAGGCGGCGGACTATCCCACCACCATCCTGGCGGACAATCCATCCGCTTACTATCGCCTGGAAGAAGCTTCCGGGGCAACTACCGCGATTGACGCTACCGCAAATAGTATAAACGGCACGTATCTCTATGATCTCGATATCAACGGCAACCCTGATTACCCCAAATTAGTTCAGAACGGAATAGACACCAACTCTGTACTGTTTCATGTATACAATGATACTAATGGAGTAGCACATACATCGCTGATTGATGTTCCTTTTAATTCAACTCTTAATCCCCAGGGACCTTTTTCTATTGAGTTTTGGGCCCGTCCTACCAGCGACAATCACGGAGATTATGCAACTCCGGTTGGCAATTTTGGCGGTTATGGCGATGGTTCCGGATGGCATTTCTACCAGTCGCCAGGATCGGGGACTTCTTCCGGGTCATGGATCTGGGACGTGCCCAGTGCCGGGGCATTCATACAAACCAGTCCGGTGGTTAAAAATCAGTGGACACACTTGGTGGGTGTTTATGACGGGACCAGTTTGATTTTTTACATCAATGGCGTGGCGACGGCCACAGCTCCCGGAGCTGGCTTCCTGGCCAATTCCGCCAACGACTTGTTTATTGGCGGTGACCCTGCCACGGGACATGGTTACTGGGAGGGTTATGTTGACGAGGTCGCCGTTTACCCGGCTGCTCTTAGTGCGGCCAAAGTTCTGGCTCACTACCAAGCGGGGACCAATTCTTTTGCACCGATGACGGATCTGCCGGTGGTTCTTGTTGACGCGGGAGAAGCCAGTTCAAATCCGGCATCAACCACAAACAATGTTGGAAGCACGGTGGTTTTTGACCCAATTGTAGCGGGGGGAACACCTTTTGCTTATCAATGGTTTAGCAATTCAGTCATCTATGCCGGTCAAACCGGCAGCCTCCTGACGTTTCCGGCAATTAACGCTGATAATGGCTCAACTTACTATGTGGTTGTGACCAATAATAACGGCCGTGCAACGAGCGAAGTGGCCACACTTACCATTAGTGGTGCGTTGTTCATTAACGGCGGCCCGCAATCAATCACACGCAACGTCGGCAGCTATGCGGCCTTTCATGTGATCGCCAGCGGTGCTTCGCCCATTACTTATCAGTGGTCACAGAGCATTGATAATGGCACTACTTTTACTACGATTCCCGGTGCTACATGACGCCACTTTATGGTTGTCCAATGTGCAGCAGTCTCAAAGTGGTTATCAGTATGCCGTTAACGTGACGGGGCCGGCGGTTTCTTCAAATGTTCCGCCTGCCACGCTGACGGTTCAGCCAAGGGCGGTGAATGTTCCGCTTACCGGTTATGGTGCGGTGGTCGCGGCGGACAAGCCGGTGGCTTACTGGCGCCTGGATGAATCGGACGGCAGCAGCACGGCAGTTGACGCGGTCGGCAGCTTCGACGGAACTTATACTGCGAATGCCGGCACCATCACTTATGGAGTTCTGCCACCGGGCATCCCGAACGACACTGATCCCGCAGTCGGCATTGCAAACGGGGCGACGATTCAGGTTCCCTTTGCACCCGAACTAAACCCCACGGCATCGTGGTCGGTTGAGACCTGGGTCCAGCCCTCATCGCTTGGTGCTAACGGGGGAGATTATCGGGTGGTTCTTTCATCTGAATACAATCTTTTTCCGCAATCCCTGCCAATGATTTAAACGGATGGTATATTTACCAGCAGCCGAATAATTCATTTGCCTTTGTTCCCCAGCCGGCCAACGTCTTTCTCTCTGCCGGTTCGATCGTTGCAAATAATTGGTATTATGTGGTGCTTACCGATGATGGCGTCAATTTCAACCTGTATTTGAACGGTGTTCTGGCGGTTGCGCCATTGCCGGTCGCAAGCACTTTATTCCGAATGGAAGTGGAATTAATGCGGATGGTACTGCCGCGATCACCGACGGGCTTGGCAATACTGTTCTTGGCCAGCGCACGGATGGCGCTTTCGGCACATTCGAGGGAACCATGGATGACACGGCCATCTATCAATTATGCGCTCACTCCGCAGCAAATCCAGAATCACTTCCAGAACACAACTCGCGTGTCCATCACGAGTTCCGGCAGCAATATTGTGATTTCATGGCCGACCGGCACGCTTCAGTCGTCAGCGAATGTCAATGGACCGTATGTCAATGTCGGCGGGGCGACTTCGCCTTACACCAACTCGGTCACTGGATCGCAAAAATTCTTCCGCGTCCAGGTACAGTAAGCAGAATAACATGGCCGCAATTTATCGGCCGGGGCAAAAAATTGCCCCGGCCGGTTGATGAAAAACAGCATCCAATGATAAATCCATCTTATCGAAATATTTACAACCTGCGGATGGTGCGGCGTTGTCAGACGGGTTTCACATTGATTGAGCTTCTGGTGGTTATTGCCATCATTGCAATTTTGGCCGCCATGCTTTTGCCCGCACTGGCCAGGGCTAAAATGCAGGCGTGGCGGGTCAAATCCGTGAACAATATCCGGCAGCTTCAGCTTGGCGCAATCATGTATGCGAATGACAATAATGGTTATTTGCTTCCCAATGCTCCACGTATACTCCACCTTCACCTGGTTCGAAAGCCTGGATTGATGTCAGCACCTCTGCATACATCGAGGGACTTGGCAATCAACAAGGCAATACCAACATGGCGCTTTATACCGCCGGCCTGCTTGCATCCTTACTTGGGCAATCAGATTGGGCGTTTACCGGTCTCCCGCCGATACGCTTCTTTCAGCAAATGGTCAGCGGATTAGAAGTTATTCCATGAACGGCCAGATGGGAGGCGCTATATACAAAGGAAAATGTATATCCTGATATTCCGGTGCCATCCTGTATGTCAAAGAATCTGATATCACCCAGCCGGTTCCTTCAGATGCCTTTGTATTTTGCGAGGAAAACCCCCACACCATCGAGGATGGATACCTGGAGATTAACAGCCAGCCGTCAAGCGGGCGGTTTTCCGGATGTGCCGGCGGCATATTTGGGAGGTGCTTGCGCTTTTTCTTTCGCCGACGGACATGCTCAAGCCCACAAGTGGGTGACCCCGGTGCTAATAAATGCAAAAGGTGCTTATCCGGTCATTAGTGGTGGAGCTAGAAATAACGCCGATTGGGTTTGGTTCACGCAACACGCCGCCGCCAATCCTTGACCGGTGACGGCTGCAAGTTTCTTCCACCTGGCCGTCAGTATCTACCTTGGCGCAATCCCTCTCTAAGGCTATACTTTGAACATGGTCGCAAGTCTCAATTTTTTGAAAAGATTGTTCAAGCAACGAATCATTCCCCTGGTGACGGGTCTTTGTCTGCTGGCAATCACGGCACGGGCCGATCTGTGGCGGACTGGGTATTATCCGGGTTGGGAGCAATCCTTCATGCCCGCCTCCAGCATTGATTACACGGCACTCACGCACATCATTCACTTCTCGGTGGTGCCCAAGTCGGATGGCACGCTCAATACCAGTGACAATGGCATCACCACCGCCAATTCCAGCGACGTCGTCTCGCGGGCTCATGGTGCGGGTGTGCAGGTGCTCATTTGTGTGGGTGGGGCGGACAGCGAAACCGCGTTTCAAGCGGCAACCAGCCCGGCTAAACTGTCAACCTTCATCAACAGCCTGACAAATTTCATGGCGACCCGCAGTTATGATGGTGTGGATATAGATTGGGAACCGCTCCCTGCCTCCGATGCCCAGCAATATACTAATCTGGTCAATGGTCTTCGTTGCGCCCTGAACGGATTTTCCCAACATAAACTGCTCACGGCGGCGGTCGGGGCTTATCCGCCTTATGGCGATTCCGCGACCGCGCAATACCAGATGTTCGCCAGGCTACAAAGCCAGTTCGACCAGATCAATATCATGACCTATGATTTGTCCGGTCCATATGATGGCTGGGTTACCTGGTTTAATTCGCCGATCTATGATGGCGGATATCGCTTCCCGAGCACCGGCGGCCTGGTTCCTTCCGTGGATGGTGCCGTGGCAAATTTTCTCGCCAACGGGGTCGCTCCGGCCAAACTTGGCATTGGGATCGCGTTCTATGGATATCGCTGGACCGGCGGCAGCGGCACTTCGCCAATTTGCATCACCCAGCCGCGGCAATCATGGACCAATGCGCCTGGCATTACCGCCATCGATTACAACACCATCATGACCGGTTATTATCAGTCAAATTTATATCATTGGGATGCCAGTGCCCAATCCGCTTATCTCGGCATCACCAACATAATTCCGACCAGCAACATATTTCTTTCTTACGATGACCAACGCACCTGCCAGGCCAAGGTCAGTTACGCCCGCAACCATGGTCTTGGCGGGGTGATGATATGGGAGTTGGCGCAGGATCATACGCCCAATCAAACGGATCCGCTCCTGCAAGCGGTCAAAGCGGCCGTCGCCACGCCCGGCCAGTGTTATCTTCAATCAAATGGTTATGATATGAACCTGACTTTCAACAGCATTGCCCTGGGTTCTTACCGGGTGGAGTGGAGCAGTGATTTGACGCCCGGAGCCTGGAATACGCTGTTGGTCACCAATGTTCCGGGAGTGGGTGGCCCCATACAAGTCACCGATCTTGGTGCGGAGACAAATCAAACCGCCCGTTTTTACCGAATCCAGACACCGCCATGACATTTACCATGATGAAAACCAAAATTGTTGCAACTATCTTTCTATTTCTGACGGTTGTTGTTTTCGCCGGCAACGTGGAAGCCCCGGCCATTATTCCCCTGCCGCAAAAAATGGCACGACAGGATGGCGTGTTCCAGCTTTCCGCCGGCACGCGCATTTATGTGGATTCCGGCTCGCGCGCGACCGCAAACTTTCTGACAGATCCGTTGCGCAAATCCGCCGGTTATCCGCTCAAGATCAGCGTGAAATCCTTTGGCAGCGGGGCCATCCCTGGCGGCATTTTATTAACAACCAAAAATGCGGATACGAATCTTGGTCCCGAAGGTTATGAACTTACGGTCACCACAAATTCTGTGGTGATCCGTGCGCCGGCGCAGGCGGGCTTGTTTTATGGAGTACAGACCTTGCTCCAACTCCTGCCGCCGGAAATTTTCTCCTCAAACCGTGTGGACCATGTTAATTGGCAAATTCCCTGCGTGCAGATCGATGATTGGCCGCGATTCCAATGGCGCGGATTCATGCTCGACGTGAGCCGCCATTTTTTCACCAAGGCCGAAGTTGAAACTCTGCTCGACGCCATGGCGATGCATAAAATGAATGTGTTTCACTGGCATTTGACCGACGATCACGGCTGGCGCATTGAAATCAAAAAATATCCCAAGCTCACCGCGATCGGCGCCTGGCGTCCGGGTGTCGGCTTCGGTTTCCCGACCAATTCCACCACCGCGTATGGTCCGGACGGACGTTATGGCGGATTTTACACCCAGGACGACATCCGTGACGTGGTGAAATATGCCGCGGCGCGGCACATCACGATCGTTCCTGAAATCGAAATGCCCGGCCACTCGACGGCGGCACTGGCGGCATATCCGCAATACAGTTGCACGGGCGGCCCGTTTGAACCGGGGATGACCGCCGGCATTTTCAACGGCATTTACGATCCGGCCAAGGAGGAGACATTTCAGTTTCTGGCTGATGTCATTGCGGAAGTGGCACCGTTGTTTCCCGGCAAATATATCCACATCGGCGGCGACGAGGTGCCGAAGGAAACCTGGAAAAACAGCGCGGACTGCCAGGCGCTCATGAAGCGCGAAGGTTTAAAAAACGAAGAGGAATTGCAAAGCTGGTTCGTCCGCCGCATCGAAAAAATCGTGAATGCCAACGGACATTCGATGATTGGCTGGAGCGAAATTTTGCAGGGCGGCCTCGCCCAAAATGCCGCCGTCATGGATTGGATCGGCGGCGCGAAGGAGGCGACGGCCGCCGGTCATGACGTGGTGATGACGCCCACCGCTTATTGTTATTTCGACTTCTATCAGTCGAGCAATCATGTCACGGAACCGAAGGCCGCCACTTGGGGCGGCCCGCTGACGTTGAATAAAATGTATGCCTTCGACCCCATGCCCACGAATGTGCCGCCGGCTCTGCAAGCGCTTATCCTCGGCAGCCCAGGGCAATTTGTGGACCGAACAAATCCCCAATTTCAAACATGCGGAATACATGACCTTCCCGCGCGCCTGCGCCCTCGCGGAAGTCACCTGGTCCGCCCAGGATTCGCGCAATTGGGAGGACTTCATGCGTCGGTTGCAAATCCATCTCCAGCGGCTGGACGAACTGAACATTAATTATCGCCATCTTGAGGCGAATTGAGATGGGTGATTTACTGGACTGTTAGAGTGCCTAAATTGTCGCCTCACCGGCGAACGTGATTTAGAGCGGTTTCAAAAACATTGCAGTCGGAAAGTTTCTTGGACTGCGGCAGCCCTCTGCCGCTTTTGCATCGCAGCCTGACGGCGAAAAAGCGGCAGAGGGCTGCCGCAGTCCAAAACCTCGCGGAATTATTCGGACATACTTTCAAACTGCGGCCTTAGTTTTATTGAAACCAATCAAACCGCTTGTGCAACCGGCCAGTTATGCTTTCGACACGATGCCCGCAACTTAATGAGTTTTGTGGACGGTCACGTCAGTTACATCAAAATGTACTGGAACGGCACGCCGGGGTTTGACGGATTTCCGGCAATTTATGATCCGCCTGATGGCTACGATTACAAGTGGACGGGAAATTGAAGCGGGCGCGAAATGCTCAAGAAAAAACTCAGGCCGTATCTGCAAACCGGCGAATGGGATAAATGGAATTTAGCAACGTAGATGCGACTTATTTGAAGAAAATCGGCCTGACAAAATTTTACAAGCTCCGTCAGGAGCGGCATAATATTGGAAATGCGGATGAAAACATTTCCGACGAAACGAATAATACCCTCACATCGCGTCTCGATTGACCGTCGCACCGGACAAGAAGTTGGGCCTCGTGTGCCCGTTGATCCCGCAGATTGGCCATACGGAATTCTTCATCCAGCAGAAATTCTTTGGAGGTATTTGGACTCTTGGAAATTTGAGGATATGCTTGCAAAATCAGCCATATACTTTGCACGTCAGGATCGCCTCAAAGATCCATTTGAGGGCCGATTTTCGGAAGGCAACTCGAATGAATTTTCAGCGTCTGATAAGGCACTCAATGATGCCTATAAATTTAACAGGACGCTCGCCGAAGCGAAGGCACATCACGAAGGACATCGGTGTTGTGTCTTCATTTCTTGTTGGCATCGAAATTCGTGTGAGAATCGCGAAATGTGGGATGCTTACACCGAAAACGCTGAAAGTGTAGTTGTGACGACTTCCGCTAATGCGCTGGAGCGGTTCATTTCTGACATAATCATGAAATCTCCGGTGAAATCCCATCATCGAGATTTTCAAAGAACAGAGTTTGACTGGAACGCTTTGTCTTTCTACAAACATTCCAATTATGGCTTTGAGAGAGAGTTTCGTATGCTGCGCACGCTTCAGGAAAATGAATCTGTTAGCCTTGAAGATTCAGTCGACTACGGACGCAATGTCCAAGTGCGACTGAGGAAAATAATCCACCGCGTGATTACTCATCCTAAGGCCGATGAAAAATATAAGCTGAAAATTGACACGTTATTGGCAACGTATTTGAAAGGTATCAAGCGGCAGGATTCATTTTTGCTGAAATAGCAGCAGGGTATTTTATCTCCAACATTGGCACGGTCAAAATGTCGTTGGATACATTCGTTTATGTCCGAACCATTTCTCCCTGTCGTGACAAGGCTTGCAGAGCGTAACTAGATTCGTCGGGTGATCTATCCCGCCTTTGGATCGCATATGTATATGATGCACTTCTAAATCTGCCTCTGATTTTCGTTCTTCGCAATTCTGACAAGTATAACTGTCCCGCAATAAAGTTTGTCGCCGGTAATTCTTTTCGGTTATTGGCTCTGCGAAATGTGTGGCATCGAATTTTATATCAAATCTAACCGGCTCTGGTTGAATTGGCATTGGATTCTTTGAGTCAAATTCTTTATGGAGCTTGTCTTGCTCTCTGCTCCAAAAAATTTACGAATACCTTGCCAAGCAATGACACCGATCATTGTGCCAATAACTGGGAAAATTAACCAGCCAATGACTCCAATAAAAACGTCACTCCATTCTATAAACGGCATTTCAGAACCAAAATTAGGATGTCTTTTCTGAAAAGCTAACCTTTTTTCTTGGTAAATTTTCGATTCTTTTTCGTATTTTTGTTTGACTGATTCGATAAGGTGTTTTTCAATTCGCTTTGTACATTTGAAGCAATGCGGCTTTGCGTAAGACGGTTTCCAATACACTAAAATACGCGGACGATTATCGAGCGAAATTGAACACCGCGCGCAATTCATATTTCTATTTCTCCCGCTTCAAAAGAAATTCCGCCAGTCCTTCAAGCGCAACGGCGCGTGCCTTTAAATATTGCGCGCGTTCAGTGCAGCAAACGCCTTGTCCGTCAGTTGCGCCGCAATCTTCCGTGATTTTTCCAGGCCGACGATGGACGGGTAGGTCGCCTTTTGCACGGCCACGTCCTTGCCCGCCGTCTTGCCGAGTTGCTCGCTGGTCTGCGTCACGTCGAGGATGTCGTCAATCACCTGGAACGCGAGGCCGACGTGGTAGCCGAAGTCGGTGAGGGCGGCGAGTTGTGCGGGTGTGCAGTTGGCGCTCATGCCGCCGAGCCGCACGGAACAGCAGAGCAGGGCGGAGGTCTTGCGCTCGTGGATGTAGCGGAGTTCAGTCACGGAAAGTTTTTTGCCTTCGCCTTCCAGATCCGCCACCTGTCCGGCGACGAGTTGCAGCGAGCCGGACGCCTGGGCGAGCTCCAGAATCAAATCGCGGTGCGAATAACGCGGCCAGCCTTTGGCCTGCGCGGCGATCTCAAACGCCTGCGTCAGCAGCGCGTCGCCCGCCAGCACGGCGATGCCTTCGCCGAATACCTTGTGATTGGTCGGTTTGCCACGGCGGAAATCATCATTGTCCATTGCCGGCAAATCGTCGTGAATGAGCGAATAGGTGTGGATACATTCAACGGCGCACGCGAGCGGCAGGGCATCAGCTTCCTTGCCGCCGCAAGCCGCCGCTGCCGCGAGCAGCACGGCGGGGCGCATTCGCTTGCCGCCGGCGAAGAGCGAGTAGCGCATCGCCTTGTGGATCGTGGCGGGCTTGGTCTTTTCGGATGGCAGAAATTTATCGAGCGCGCGATTGACGGCGTCAGTGCGCGTGGCGAGAAATTGATTCAGGTCAAATGCTTTTGATGCGGACATGCGCCGCTATTTTAGAAAAGAAAAGGCCGTCGGCGCAAGCAACGGCTTCAACGACCAACAGTTTGCATCATGTTTTCAGGATAGCGCGGGCCGGCGGCAACGCCCACGGGTGCAAGTTCGTTGATCTGTTGCAAGTCTTCCGGCGTCAAATGGATTGCCAGCGCCGCGATATTTTCCTCAACGTATTTTTGCTGTTTGGTGCCGGGAATGGGGACGATATTTTCGTCTTGCGCGAGCATCCAGGCCAGGGCGAGTTGCGAAGACCGGCAATTCTTCCGCACGGCAAGTTCTTCAATCCGCTTCACCAAATCGAGATTGCGCCGAAAATTTTCACCCTGAAACCGTGGCGATTTCCGGCGATAATCGTCGGCGGGCAATTCATCGAAACTTCTCAATTTGCCGGTGAGAAATCCCCGGCCCAGGGGACTGTAAGCAACAAAACCGATCCCCAGTTCACGGCAGGCGGGAAGAATTTCATGCTCGGGATCGCGGCTCCAAAGGGAATATTCTGTTTGCAAGGCGCTGATGGGATGAACGGCATGAGCACGGCGCAACGTCGCCACGCCGGCTTCGGACAGGCCGAGATAACGCACCTTGCCCTCTTTCACGAGTTGCGCCATCGCGCCGACGGTTTCTTCGATCGGCGTGTTCGGGTCAACCCGGTGTTGGTAATACAGATCAATCACGTCCACCTTCAAACGGCGCAAACTGCCTTCGCAAGAAGTGCGGACGTAATCGGGTTTCCCGTTCACACCCCGGACGGCTGGATTATTGGGATCGCGGATAATTCCGAACTTTGTGGCCAGAATAACCTTGTCGCGGCGGCCTTGGATTGCACGTCCGACCAGTTCTTCGTTCAAGTAAGGTCCATACATGTCTGCCGTGTCGAGCAGGGTCACGCCCAAATCCAATGCCCGGTGAATGGTGGCGATGGATTCCGGGTCATTGCGGCTGCCGTAAAAATCCGACATGCCCATGCAACCCAAACCCAATGCGGAAACCGACAATCCCTGGGTTCCCAATTTTCTTTTTTTCATTTTGAGGTTCCTTTGTGGTTTTAAAATAGCGCCGGATGAGAGTTTGGCAATGGGGCGGACAATTTTTAAGGGAATTTTTTTATTGCCATCAGGCTTGCACCGTTTATGCTGTGAGACTCGATTTGATTTGAAATATGAACGCTGAACTTTGCAGAAGAGCCAATGAAAAGGTTGGCAACCCGAATGTCCTCGTGAACATCGTGTCGCGCCGCGTGCGCCAGTTGAATTCCGGCGGCGGCGGCTTGAGCCGTCCGCTCATCGCCGATTACGGCAACCTCGGCATGGCCGACATCGCGCTCCGCGAAATCCTGGAAGACAAGATCGGCTGGGAATTGCCGGAGATCGTCGCCCTCGTTCGTCCCGCGGCCAAGAAGCGCAAGAAGCGCTGATTCAATTTACGATTGGCGATTTACGATTTACGAATCGCCCTTCGTCTTCAAATTCTCTCGTAAATTGTAAATCCAAAATCTAAAATTGGTCATGGCCGACATCGTGACCAACCACAAAGCCCGGCGCGATTACCACATCCTCGAGACGTTTGAGGCGGGCATTGTGCTGCACGGCACGGAGGTCAAGTCGTTGCGCGCGGGCAAAGGGCAGATCGCCGACGCCTTCGCGCGGGTGGACAACAACGAGGCGTGGATCTACAACGTCCACATTGACGAATACTCGCACGGCAATCTCCAAAACCATGTCCCCAAGGCCCCGCGCAAATTGCTGCTGCACAGATCGGAGATCCGCAAATTGTTTGAACTCGCCTCGGTCAAGGGCAACGCCATCGTGCCGCTGTCGTTTTACTGGAAGAACGGGAAGGTGAAAGTCGCGCTCGGCGTCGGCAAGGGCAAGGTGGAATTCGACCGGCGCGATGACATCAAAAAACGCGAATCCGACCGCGAACTCAAACGCGCGACGATGAATTGGAAAAAAGGGAAGTGAACGGTGAAGATGGAAGATTGAGAATGGATGATGGAAACGAAAAATGGCGTCCATCGTTGGACGCATCCTCCATCTTCAATTCTCTATGTAGCGGAATTCAGGCCTTCTTGGCTTCGTCACCTTTTTTCCAGGTGCGTTTGGGCGCCTTGGTGACAAGGCCTTTTTTGAGCGCGCTGGCGGCGACGCGGACGTAGCGGACTTCGCCGCTGGGCAGCAGCGCCTTCACACGCTGCAGGTTCACATGGAACTTGCGCTTGGTGATCGCGGTGATGTGCGTGCCGATGCCGCCGGTTTTCTTCGCTTTACCCGAGCGCCAGATGATGCTGCCCTTCATCGGGCGTTTGCCGGTCAATTCACAGATGCGTGCCATAAAATTTCTTTCAAATCGTTTGTTTCGAGCCGTGAAGCATATCAGCGAATCCGCCGGTGACAAGTTCTTTTTCCGAAATTCTGCGTGCCTTTGCGGTGGGCTGCACGTATCTTCGCGCTGATTTTATGGCCACTTTGAGACCTTTTGCCGCTCTGCGACCCCGACCGGAGCTCGCGCCCGAAATTTGCGAGCTGCCCTACGACGTGATGTCGTCGGACGAAGCGCGCGCAATCGCGGCGGGCAATCCGCTGAGCTTCCTGCACGTCAGCAAACCGGAAATTGACCTGCCACCCGGTCACGGACATTTATTCGCCGGCAAGTTTACGCGAAGGGCAAGGAAAATTTCATCCGGCATGATCGCCGCACGGCGCGCTCCAGCAGGACGCAGAGCCGTGCTTTTATCTTGTACCGGCAAATCATGGGCAAACATTCGCAAGTCGGCCTCGTGGCCGCGGCGAGTTGCGAGGAATACTTGAGAACATCATCAAGAAACACGAATTCACCCGCCCGGACAAGGAAGATGACCGCGTGCGTCACATCGAAACGCTGAATTCGCAGACCGGCCCGGTGTTCCTGACCTATCGCGCCGTGGCCGCGCTGGATGCACTTTATGGCCAAAAAACTTTCCGAACCGCCGGACGTGGATTTCACCGCCAAGGACGGCGTGCGCCACACGTCGTGGACGGTGTCCGACGCGCACGGACATGCCATTTATCGAAGCGCAGTTCGCCAAGATTCCGTTTCTTTACATCGCCGACGGACATCATCGCAGCGCGGCGGCGGCGCGGGTTTTTCAATCACGCAAGGGCGCCGGCCACAGCGGACAATTTCTCACCGTGATTTTTCCGCACAACCAGATGCAGATTCTGCCCTACAACCGGGTGCTGAAAGATTTGAACGGCTTCACGCCGGAGCAGTTGCTCGAAAAAGCTCGACGACGATTTTCACCATCAGTCCGGATCGCGACGTGGCCGTGCCCACGCGCAAGCATGAACTCGGCTTGTTATCTGGACGGCCAATGGCACACGCTGACGTTTCAGCCCAAAGTACAAGGCGGCCAGCAACGATCCGATTGAAAAGCTCGACGTGACGCTGCTGCAAAAACATGTGCTCGCACCGATCTTCGGCATTGACGATCCGCGCACGAGCAAGCGCATCAATTTTGTCGGCGGCATCCGCGGCACGGCGGAACTGGAAAAGCTCGTGAACAGCGGCGAATATGCCTGCGCGTTCTCGCATGTTCCCGACGAGCATCGAGGATTTGATGACCATCGCCGACGCCGGCGGCATCATGCCGCCGAAGAGCACCTGGTTCGAGCCGAAGCTGCGCGACGCGATGTTCTGCCATTTTCTCTGACCGGATGGCGATGTTCGATCGATGCGACATTGCGACGGTCACCGGCCGCCGCTATAATCGCGCGTGGCGACCGACCGGCTTCAACGCGGATTGCGCGCGACCTTTTTAGGGCTCGCGGTGAATGTCGCTCTGGCCGCGGCAAAATTTCCCGCCGGAATCCTCGGCCATTCGCACGCGCTCATCGCGGACGCGACCGAATCGTTCGCGGACATTTTCAATTCGCTCGTCGTCTGGCGCGGCATCGTCGTCGCCGCCGAGCCGCCCGACAAGGAGCATCCCTACGGCCACAGCAAGGCCGAGCCGCTCGCCGCCGCGTTCGGCGCGGTCATGCTTTTGCTGGCGGCGCTTTGGATTGCCGGAAAAGCCACGTTTGACATTTACGAGTTTTTGAATCCGTCAGGATTCTGAATTTCACCGCGAACCGTTGCGCTGGTTCACGCTCATCGTTTTGGTCGTCGTCATCGTGGTCAAGGAAGGCTTGTTCCGTTTTGTGATCGGCGAAGGCGAGGCGACGGACAATTCCGCCGTGAAAACCGACGCGTGGCATCATCGCAGCGACGCGATCACCTCGGCGGGCGCGTTCATCGGCATCAGCATCGCGCTGATCGGCGGCGAAAAATTTTCATGGGCGGACGACGCGGCGGCGATTTTTTGCGCCATCATCATCGGCATCAACGGCTGGCTGTTGCTGCGTCCGCGCCGTTGAGCGAATTGATGGACGAGGCGCCCGATCCGAAAATCGTGGAGCAAATCCGGCGGATCGCGGCGGACATCGTCCGGCGTGGCGCGCGTGGAAAAATGTTTTGTGCGGAAGGCCGGGCATCTTTTTTTTGTGGAGATGCACGTCGAGGTTGACCCGCAGATGACCGTGCTGCGCTCGCACGAGATCGCGCACGACGTGAAGGATAAAATCCGCGAAACGATGCCCGCCGTCAGCGACGTGCTGGTCCACATCGAGCCGCTGAACATTCCGGCGCAGCGGAAGTGAAAAAGTTTTGAACACGCGAATTATACAATGGAGCGCGATATTAGCAAAACACTGAGCCATCAAGGATTTGTCAGTTGGGAGTATTGATCGATAAGCCTTCACGTTGTCTTGAATTGTCATTAAGAAATTGCATGGCACCCCGGACGGCGTGGAGCTGTGGCGCAGTAATCTTGGTAGCAATTGGTCCAACTTTATTATTCAAGGCTGTTCGCGCTGGCTGAGCGACATCATGATATCGCGGCGCAGTCGTGGCTGTCGCAACGAGAGCTTCGTATTTTATGTCATTTTCCTCGCTGCTCGTTATCCCGCTGACTTTATTCTTTGGATTATCAAAGATGACCAGAGACAGACGCTATGGCGCTGATAAATGTTAATTTTGCATTCGTGAAATGTTGCACTTCATCTTGACGCCGCCGCGCAGCAGTTTATTTTCGGCGCATGAGAAAGATTTCACTTTGGCTTTTTATCCTTGCTTTCACGGTTTGCGCTCGCGCGCGGGCAGGATGCCGCGACGCAGCAGCAGATTGACAAGTTGTCCGGCCAGATTCAGGACATGCTCGAGACGCCAGGCCGCGCAGACCAAACGCCTCGAGGCGCTGGAAAAACAAATCGCCGATTTGAGCGACAAGTTGAACCAGCCCGCCGCGAGCGACAGCGCGAGCGCGGACGATTTGAAAAAACTCGCCGCGCAGGTCCAGGAGATTGACAAGAAACGGCAGGACGACAACGAGCAGATTTTGAAAGCCATCGAGAAGCTCGGCAAAAGCGGTGCCGGTTCGACGGGACATAAACCGGCTCCGACGGCTTCAACCACGACTTCGACGGACACTTCAACCCCGGGCGCGGCCGGCCCGCAAAAAGGTTACGACTACACGATTGCGGCGGGCGACACGATTTCGGCCATCGCCAAGGCGTATCGCGCGCAAGGCGTGAAGGTGACGTCGGAGCAGATTCTGGCGGCGAATCCCGGTTTGAATCCGAACAGTTTGATCGTCGGGAAAAAGATTTTCATTCCCGATCCGAACGCGAAGTGAGGGATGATTTCGCAGAGATGCGAGGGCGCGAGAGCACAGAGCGGAAAATTCCGAATTGTTCGCAGAAACATCGGTATTCCTCTGCATCTGCGCTCGCGTTTAACGCAGCAGGAAAATAAAAATCACAATCGCCAGCGCGATGCGATACCAGCCGAAGGCGCTGAAGGTGTGCGTCTGCACATAGCGCAGCAGCCATTTCACGGCGATGAAGGAGACGACGGCGGCCACGACGGTCGCCAGCAAAAGCATTCCCCAATCTTCGTGCGGCGCGAGCGGGTCGGGATGATGGAAATGCCCTTGAAAATTTTCCAGCGCGCCGGCCGCGAGCATGGTCGGAATGCCGACGAGAAAGGAAAATTCCGTGGCTGCCGGACGGGCCAGGCCGAGCAGCAGGCAAAACATGATGGTCGTTCCGGAACGCGACGCGCCGGGAAAAACCGCCGCGATCAACTGGCCGAGGCCGACGGCGATGGCAATGGTCCACGTCACTTCGTTGCTCAATTTTTTCCCGCGCAAAAAAAATTCGATGGCGATGAAGGCGACGCCGCCGAGGAGCAGGGCCCAGGCGACGGGTGCAAGCTGTTCCGGCAGTTTGATGCCCTTTTTGTCAATGATGAAGCCGCCGATGCAGGTGATGATGAAGGCGGTCAACATTTTCAGCAGATAATCCTGCGTTTCCTTGTCGCCGAGTTCAAAGACGAACTTGTAAAGGCGTTGCGGAAACAGCGGCAGCACGGCGATGACGGCGCCGCATTGGATGACGACGTTGAACAGGTCGCTTTTGGCGACGTGCAGGAGTTTTTCCGCGATCAGCAGATGGCCGGTGGATGAAACGGGGATGAATTCGGTGATCCCCTCGACAATTCCCAAAATGATGACGACAAACCAGTCAGGCATGCATCATTTGGAGGCAAAACCAGGGCGGCAGGCAAGCAATAAATCCCGCTCGTGCGGTTTATTTTTTGGCGCTCCAGAAAGCCTTGCCCTCCTCGGCGCGCTGCTTGACCTTGAGCTGACCGAGAATCGAATGCCAGGCGATGTAGATTTTGTGCCACTGGGTTTCCAGGCCGCGCACCGCGCCTTCGGTAAGTTCGCTGACATGGCGCAACGACGGCGCATTGCCGATGAGCGCGTGGATTTCCTCGCGCGAGGGCGAGGCGATTTCGACGGCGGCGAAAATGGTTTCCAGCTCCTGCACGACGATGCTTTTGATCTCGAGGAAATGGTTTTCGTCCGGCGCGGCCGAATTTTTTCGTGCGCGCCACGTCAATGAAATGGTTGAACTGTTTCCAGCACTCGATGTGGGTTTCGATCTGGGTGACGAGTTGGTTGAGTTCTTTGGCGGTCATAGGCGTTTCAGGTTGGCAGTTGGGAGAGCGCGGATTGTGGCAGCAGGAAAATGACGGCGCCTCCGCGCAGTTCGCGGGCGGTGATGAGAAGGCTGCCGTAATGGATGCTGACCTCGGTGAGCGGCATCTGGGCGTCACGGGCTTCGCGGAACAAAACGAGGACCGAGCGGCTGATTTCGCCGAGCAACGTCTTGGAATAGGCGGACGAAACGGTGCAGGTGACGACCACGCCGTCACGGTTGACGGTGAGGCTGCCCTGCGGCAGTTGCTGGACGGCCGGCCGTGAGCGGAACAGGCGTTTGATGTAATTTAGGAATCCCATGAGGCGACGATTCGTTTGCTGTTTTCGAGCATTTTATGGTCCGGCCACGTCCGACGGCCAGCCGACGAGAAAGGATCGGTTGCCAGCCGACAGGACCGCGAGCCGTTTTTCCAGGCTGCGGGCGGTGAGGTGCAACAACGGTCCGGCTTCAACGGTATCACCGAGCCGCCGGGCGATTTCCGTCGTGTGCCGGGTCCAGCCGGCCAGATCGACGGACTGGGTGCCGAGGGCTTCCGGTTCGCCCTGGCCTTCCGGCGGGACGGCGATCACAAATTCCGCGCCTTCACGCACCAGCAGCGCCAGCTTCCAGACGGTATTGCGATGGCGGGCGTCAACAAACTGGGTTTCGCTGGAAGGATTCGCATTTTCATCCATCGTCTGCGCAGATTCGAGGAGCAGGGCGTTGATGGGCTTCGTGATGGTGCGTTCGCGGCCGGGCTCGGCCGGCAGGTTTTCAAAGGTGCCGGATTTCCACGCCAAAATTCTCCGGAAAGCGACCTCGCCGCGCGCGCCCTCGGCCTCGGCATCCAATAATTCACCGTTTTGGAACCATAGCCTCGCCACGAGCGGGCCGCGTGTGATCCGCAGAACCGTCGAACTGCGCGAGAGGCATTCCATCTGGATGATGTCCATCAGGCCCTTGCTTTGGATGCCACGAAAGCCGCCATCCGTGTCGCGGCCCAAAAGCGATTCCAGGCAGTCCATGAAGGTTTTGGCGTCCCGCTGCATGTCGTTTTTGAGCCAGTATAAATCCGCGCCCAAGGCGTAGGCACGGGAACGCAATTCTTCGTCTTCCAGCCCGCTCAAAACGATGGTGCGCAGTTCGGGATAGCGGCGGCGCACGACCGAAAGCACCTGCAAACCATCCATGCGCGGCATTTTCAAATCGAGGATCAGCAGCCGGAATGGTTCGGAATCAAGCATCCCCAACGCGCGCGGACTTGAGGTGCAGGTGCGGATTTCCGGTTTGCTCGGCAATTGCGCGAAAACCTCGCGGCACAGCTCAAGCCAGTCTGCGTCGTCGTCCAAAACCAGGATTTTATGAGGGGCTTCCATGCCGATGGGCTCAACGGCTAACGCCTAACCAGTTTAAATTCAAGTTCAAAAACATTTATTCTTGAGTCAATGAGCAATCGCTGTTCCGAACCCCGGACGCCGATTTATTATTTCTCCTTCCATCAATTTGGACAGCCAGCCGGATCGTCAGTCCCATGATGGGACAAAATTGGCGGCCAAACATTTGAAATTGAAGATCGTAAGGCAAATTTTCACAACGTCGAATCATGGCGCACTTTGTGCTCAATCCATTCCGAACCGGTCATGCTGGCCTGGTTCTAAATCAACAATCACGAGTTAAAAAATCACGAGTTAAACATGAGTGCCGTGAAATCAAAATTTGCCGGGTTCCTCCGGGGGCTGTTGCGTCATTTCGACGACAATGAGCCGGTGGACACCAATAACGATGTCAATGAGCCAGCACCCGCTGCACCGACTGTCGCCTGCGCCACGACCCGCGACCAACCGTCTTGCTTCGCGCCCGCCGGTGAAACCAGCTCCCGCCCTCGCTTCCGTTCCGCCGCCCGCTCCGAAGTCGCCGGCCAAAGTCGTGGAACTCAAGCAGGAGGGAATTGATCTGCCCCTGCAACCGATCATCGCCGGGCTGCCCTTGGAATTGCGCGCCAAGATCACCAGTTCCGGCCCGACCGGGAGCACGATTTCCATCCCGGTTGAAAAAGTTCTCAATCAACTCGCAACCGGGACGGTGAAGATTTCTTTCGGTGAACTGCGGCAACTGGCACCGGGAGTATTCGCCAATTATAATGGTGAACATGATGCCCGGGCCGTGGCCCTGCCGCTAAACCAGATTTTGGCGCTGGTGAATCCTGGTTTGCTTGCCCGGCGGGCCGCCCAAAAACGGGTTGATGTTTCCGACGACGTCGCCGGCCCGTTTGAAACACCCGGAGCGGACTTAAAAATTTCGACCGAGAAGGCGAAGGCAACGCCGCCACCGCCGGCCGAACCGGTGCCGCTGTCACGTTTGGCCGCGCCAAATCCCCAGTCCGTTCAACCGCCGCCGGTTGTTCCGCCGCCGGCCTTTGCGCCGCGCTGGACCACGCCCGACCACCAATGGCAGCAACGGAAACGGTGGAAGCAATGGGTCTAAAAATGGCCCGGCCCGGGATCCCAACGGTTCCAACGCCCCGCATTCAGCCCGCCCGGCGGGATTTGAAGTACCGCAGCCTGCCGAAGCGCCCAAGGCCGCCAATCCACCGCAAGTTTCGGCTGAACCGCCGCTGCTCGTGTCACTCGCTGTGCTTTTTGAAAACTGGCCGGATGCATTGAAACTGGAGATCAGCCAGCTGGATTTGGAGAACGCACAAGTGAACCTGCCCGCGAACCTGATCGAGCCTGCGCTCAAACGCGGTCGCGTGGTTTTCGCATGGCGCGACTTGCGTTCCTGGATCAAATCAGCCGCCGTCGCGGTTTCCGTCCACGACAATACGGAACTGGAATTGCCGCTCAAGGTCCTGGCGCCGCTGTTTTTTGCGCGCCAGAAAAACGGAGCCGCCGGCCCGAAAAAAACCTCGGTGACCGAGGAGATTCCGGACATGTTTTTTGGCGCCACACCTGCGGCCGGCGCGCCACCTGCACCGTCCACGCCGCTCGCGCCGGCAACGCCGCCTCCGCCGCTGATGCCTTCGGCGGTCGCCGCCGCGGTTCCCCGGACCGACACGAATTTCATCTTGCGTTCCATCAAGCCGCCCATGTCGGATTCCGAATTCGTGCGCAAGGGCGGCACGGACTTCAGATCGCGCAGTACGTCGCCGGCGGAAATCGTCACCCGGGCCATGGAATTGCCCGGCGTGGCGGGCGCGCTCATCGCGCTGCCGGACGGGTTGAAGGTGGCCAGCCAGATGCCGGCCGATTTGAACGGCGACACGCTCGCGGCATTTCTGCCGCAGATTTTTGCGCGGGTGAACCAGTGCACGCGGGAACTGCGCATGGGCGACCTGAACAATTTGAATTTCACCGTCGGCAACGTCCCGTGGAAGATATTCCGCGTGAACGCGATTTATTTCGCCGCGTTTGGCCGCAGGAATGAACCGCTGCCGGGCGCGCCAACTGGCCGCCCTGGCGGCCGAACTCGATCGCAAAAAATAATCAATTATGGCAATCATCAATCAAGCAACCAAGGAACTACAGGTCAAGATCGTCTATTACGGCCCGGCGATGGGCGGCAAGACGACCAACCTCGTGCAGGTCCACGACCACGTGCAGACCGCCGCCGGCAACAAGGGCAAGCTGGTCTCGCTCGCGACCAGTTCCGACCGCACGCTGTTCTTCGACTTTCTGCCGATCGAGGCGATGACGATCAAGGGATTCAAGACCAAGTTCCAGCTTTACACCGTGCCCGGCCAGGTGATTTACAACACCACGCGCCAGCTCGTGCTTGCGCGGCGTGGACGGCATCGTGTTCGTGGCCGATTCGCAATACGAAAAAATGCCGGAGAACGTCGAGAGCTTCCAAAACCTGAGGAAAACCTGAAGACTCTGAAGCTCAACCTCGGCCGACATTCCCTACGTGCTGCAATACAACAAGCGCGACCTGCCGAACGTCGCGCCGGTGGAATACATGGAATTTCTGCTGAACAATCGCGACGTGCAGGTGCCGTCGTTCTCCGCCAGCGCCCACAAATGCGAGGGCGTGTTCGAGACGCTTGAACATGATCACGCGCATGTTGCTGAACAAATTCATCAACCAAAACGTTCCGCAACACGCATGAACATGGCCACTTTGCCACAACTCATCGAGGACGACATCCAGCGGCTCGACGACGCGCTGCAAGGAGCTCACTGACCGCAGCGGAGGCCACGACGGCGCTGATCATTGACAAGGGCGGCTTCCTGATCACCCATCACGGCGAGCGGGCATGACTTCGACCTGACCACCATCGCCGCGCTGGCCTCCGGCGCCTTCCTGGCCAACCAGACCATCGCCAGCCTGGTCAATGAGACGAATTTCAACAGCATTTACCAGCAGGGCGACAAATTCAGCCTGTTCGTCGTCAACATTGATGAACATTGCATGCTGGTGGTGATCTTCAAATCCCAGACCGGCGTGGGTGTGGTCAAATATTTCGCCTCCCCCGCCGTCAAACGCATCGCCTGCCAGCTCGCCATCGCGTCGGAACGCGAGCCGGGCCAGGGTTTGGATTTGTCGGTTCTCAACGTGGCTGACACTGGAGATTTCTTTCGCCGGAAAGAAGAGGTTTGAGCCTATGTTTCCGGGCGCGCCGGGTTTCACTCCTTCCAATCACCGGTGCGCAGGTACGGCTTGAGCTTTTCCTTGAGGGTTTCACGGCCGCGATGGATGAGCGATTTCGTGGCCGACAGCGAGCAGTCCAGCACTTCGGCGATCTCCTCGTAGCTCAACTCTTCCTGCCGGCAGAGCAGAATGGCGGTGCGCTGTGTTCTCGGGCAGTTCGGCCAGCGCTTCCTCGATTTTTCTGGCAAGTTCGCCGTGCAACATGGCTTCCGTCGGTAGAAAAACCTTCTTGTCCTCGTATTGCCGCGACGGCAGGTCTTCGTTCTCCGGGTGGGTTTCCTCAAGCGATTCGGCGGGATGACGCGAGCGGCGGCGGATTTCGTTCAGGCACAAATTCCGTGCGATGGTGAAAAGCCAGGTGGAAAATTTCGCCGTCCGTTCGTAGCGCGCGCGCGATTTGTAAACTTGCAAAAAAACATTTTGCGCCACGTCCTCGGCCTCGGCCTCATCGCGAAGCGACCGGAAAACGAAATTCATCACCGGCTGTTTGTATTTTTCGACCAGTCCGGTGAACGCCGCGCGGTCGCCGCGCTTCACGCGCAGCATCAGGGCGGCATCAGGATCGGGTTGGGCGGGCATGGCGCTGGAAGGGTAGCAGACATCGCGCGCGCGGAAAGGTTTTGCTGGCGGCGGAGCAGAACCGGATTCCATGCGACATTTTGTTGCGCCGACGCTTGCCTTCGATTCATTTTGTCAGCAATTTATCCGCCCGTGCAGGATATCCTAAAGAAAATCGAGGCCGCTGCGGCAGCGCGACTGACCTTTTCACCCAACGCCACCCCGGCGGAAAAACTTGCGCGCTACAAGGGTTTTCTCAAGGTCGAGACCCACCGGCTCAAAATGGAGCATCGCGCCGGCGCGGGCGGACGCGAGATTTGCCGGGCGCGGGCGGCGGTGCTCGACGAGCTGCTGCGGCATCTTTGGGAATCGACGCGCGCGAGCCTGTCGCCGCAGGCGCAAAAGGAGTTTCCGGCCCTGGCGCTCGTGGCCATCGGCGGCTATGGCCGCGCGGAATTGAATCCGCACAGCGACATTGACTTCATGTTTCTGCACGACGGCCAGGTGGTGGCTGGACAAACCCCTGCCGCATCTGGCCAAGCTGATTGACGGCGTGCTTTATCCGCTGTGGGACATTGGCCTGAAAGTCGGCCATGCGGTGCGAAGCATCGAGGATTGCGTGAAGGTCGCCAACGCGGACATGCAGTCCAAGACCTCGCTGATTGAGTCGCGGTTCATCGCGGGCAGCGAGGCTTTGCTCAACAAGTTTCAGAAAACCGTCATCGCCAAGTGCGTCGTCAAGTTCGAGCAGAAATACATTGCCGCGCGCGTGGAGGACCAGGCCGCCCGGCACGCCAAATCCGGCAACTCGGCATGCATGCAGGAGCCCAACATCAAGAACGGCTGCGGCGGCCTGCGCGATTTTCAGAACCTGCTGTGGATGGCGTTTTTCAAATATCGCACGCGCACGCTTCAGGATTTGCAGGAACGTGAATTTGTGACGGTGGCCGAGCGCAAGCAGCTCGAGGCCGCTTATGATTTTCTGCTCCGCGTGCGGACTGAATTGCATTACGAAATTCCACGCCCGACGGATGTGCTGGGGAAAAATTTGCAGCCCGCCGTGGCGCACGCGCTCGGTTATGCCGACCGGTCACCCAGCAAACGGATCGAGAAATTCATGCGCGACCTTTACACGCACATGCGGAACATTTTTCTCATCACGCGCACGCTGGAGCAGCGCATGGCGTTGATCACGCCCTCAGCCAGCCGGCTTTCGCTGCGCGCCTGGCTCCCCAAGCGCCGCGTGGTGCCGGAAGTGGTGGACGGTTTCAAGTTCATCAATGGCGAGATCCACGCCGTTTCCAGCCGGATTTTTCGCGACTCGCCGCGCCGGCTCATGCGCGTATTTCTCCACGCGCAGCAACGGCGGTTGAAACTGCATCCCGACCTGGCCCAGCTCATCCGCAATCAAATTTCGCTCGTGGACCGCGACTTCCTGAACGACGAGCATGTGCGCGAAACGTTTCTGACGATTCTCGAGCGGCGCGGTGAAGTGGCGGCGATTTTGCGCGCGATGCACGAGGTGAATCTGCTCGGCAAATATATTCCCGAATTCGGCAAGCTCACCTGCCTGGTGCAGCACGAATTTTACCATCAATACGCCGCCGACGAACATACGCTGGTCTGCCTGGAACAACTCGACCACATCTGGGAGGCGTCCGCGGCGCCCTATCAAAAATACGCACCGTTGTTGCAAGGCTTGAACCGGCCCGGCCTGCTTTATCTCGCGCTGTTGCTGCACGACGTCGGCAAGGCCGAGAGACACAAAAAAGGCGGCCATGCGAGGTCAGCGCGGACATGGCCATGCGCGCGGCCAAGCGCCTGCAACTCGACGGCACGGCTTCGCACATCCTGCGGCTCATCATCGAGAATCACCTGCTGATGGCCAGTTTGTCGCAACGGCGCGATCTTGATGACATGGCAGTCATCCGTAATTTTGCGCGCCAGATCCAGACCCCCGAGGCGCTGAATCTGCTGACGTTGCTGACCTTTGCCGATTCGCAGGGCACCAGCGACAAACTCTGGAACGGCTTCAAGGATTCGCTGCTCTGGCAATTGCACGAACGGGCGATGACGCTGCTTACCGGCGGCACGGAATTCCGGCGCGCCTCCGACAAACAGATCGAATTGCTGATGCAGGAAGTGCGCGAACTGGCGCCGCCAATCATCGGCGAAGACGAAATGAACGCCCATTTTTCCACACTGCCGCCGCCGTATTTTCAGATCCACACGGCTAAAGAAATTCTCGACGACCTCGAACTCGCGCACCGGTTCATGCACCGGCTCATTCTGCAAAACAATCGTGCCCTGTCTCCCGTGACCGCCTGGCTGGATGAACCCGATCGCGGCTACAATGTCGTCAAAATCTGCACCTGGGATCGCGCCGGACTGTTCAGCAAGATTGCCGGCTCGTTGAGCGCCGCCGGGCTGAACATCTTGAGCGCGCAAATTTTCACGCGCACGGACGGCATTGCGCTCGACACCTTTTTCGTCAACGACGCGCGCACCGGCAACCTGGCCGCCCGTGAGCAGCACGACAAATTTGCCGGACTGCTCGAAAAAGTCCTGAACGGGGAGCCGGTTGACCTGCCCGCGCTCATCGCCCGCCAGATCACGAACCGCCCGGTCTATGAGGCCTATACGGGCGAGCGGATGCCGACGGAAATTTATTTTGACAATGATGCTTCCGAGACGCGCACGCTGATCGAGATCGAGACGGAAGACCAGCTGGGGTTGCTCTATGCGATTTCCGAGACGTTTGCCGAACTTTCGTTGGACATCGCGGGGGCGCGCATCGTGACCGAACGCGGCGCGGCGATTGACAGTTTTTATGTGCGCGAACTGGACGGCGGAAAAATCCTGTCGCCGGAACGGCAGAAACATATTGAGAAAAAATTGCGTGAAGCGATCAGCCGTTTCGTAGCGACGCCTTGACGACTGGCTGGCAAACCAGTTGCCAGCCGGCGACAGGTTTGATAAAAAGAAGGTGCCTCAAGCAGGCGGGTGTGGTTCAATGGTAGAATGTGGCCTTCCCAAGGCTGAGACGAGGGTTCGATTCCCTTCACCCGCTCCATTTCTTATTTCGCAAGTAAATAAAGGATTTTCGGAGTATCTTCCACTTTCAAAACGGTCTGGCATAACGCGGTGTTTTGGTCTGAACCAGCAAGATCGGACCTTTCAAAATAGCAATTTCCCGCGGCGCCGGGAATTCCATCAGACAACACAACACATGCCGGGCGCGACGCAAATCAACCAAAATCAAAAATGGAAAAAAGCTGGCAGACCGAAGGCAAGAATTCCGCAAACTAATTACTGACATTCAAGACTCGATGACCGTCACCGAACGCGCGGGCGCGGAATACTGGCAAGACTGGGAGAAGCTCGGCCAATTCGATGAACCGCCGGGGACAACAGAAGTGCTACGCGACAAGAAGGGGGAAATTCACCTCTTGAATATTATAAATGTAACAGTTGATGGGAAATTGCTTCCTAACGATGTCGGTGGTGCTTCGTACTATTTCAAACAGTTGGGCCTGCCATATCCCGAGCGGTTCGCACAGGAAGCTCTGGGACAATAACAGCAAGGCCATCCATCGCACGTATGCGTGCCGGGCGCAGATGGAACTGCCGCCGTTGAGCGAATTCGAACAGATGCGCACCAAGTTCTCGGAAATGTCCAAAACCGTTCAGCCCGTGATGGCCAGCGCCTATTTACACCAATTGCCCCATCTTTCTTACCACCCACTCCAGGTCCGATTCCTGCGTCCGGAAGCTGGTGATGCAGGCTCGCACAACCGGAGCATTATCGCCAAGCCTGACTTCTGACATCCAGGCGATTTGGTGGCGATACAACTCGGCCAGAAACTTCGAAGTGTCGAGGCCTTCCCGCGTGAAGCATACCACCGGCAGAGGGGTCGTGTTGACGACGCTCCAGTTGGCACGTCGAAGCAAGTCGCGCAGCAGCTCCCCCAGGCGCGCCTGGCGCTCAATCATCTCGGCGTAGCCGGATTCGCCGTGATGCGCGAGGGAAAGAAAAAGTTTCAAACCGATGAAACGTCGCGACCACTGCAACGAGGTCGTGTATGGGTCGGCAACTGCCCCGACCGTCTTCGCTGGCATAAATGTAACCTCTGCGCGAAAGGCCTCACGAACAACATCAGGGTGCCGGCAAAAGAACATGCCAGCTCCCATCGGCACTGAAAACCATTTGTGCGCATCGCAGGTGACGGAATCCGCCGCTTCGATTCCGTGGAGGTGCGTCCTCAGGCTCGGTGCAATAACGGCGGCCCCTCCCCAGGCTGCATCCACGTGGAACCACAGGTCCTCCGCCCGGCAGAAGCGCGCCAAGTCCGCCAGAGGATCGATCACACCGGCTGCCGTTGTTCCGGCATTACCGACAATCATGAACGGGAGGAATCCGCTCCGGCGGTCCTCTGCGACTTTCTTCGCAAGGTCCGCAAGATCCATCTTCAAACGGGAATCCGTCTCCACCGTGCGAATCGTCCCGCACCCAAGGCCTGCCACGCGCGCAATCCGGTTGAGACCATAATGGGCCTGGCTTGTCAAATAAATCGCCGGGGAACCGGGCAAGCACCGCAACCCCTGCTCTCCATAGGCCGGAAACGCCCGGGTTAATGCGGCGATGACTGCAGAGAGATTCGCCTCCGTGCCCCCACTCGTAAAGCTCGCGATCGTCTCGGTTGGAAGGCCGAGTTTGCCCGCCAGCCACGCCAGTGTGTGGCGTTCGATCTCGTTTGCGGCCGGCGACGTTCGCCAGGCCGCTAGCTGAGGATTGTAAACTGCGGTGAGGGCGTCCCCAACCACCGACGCCGGCGTCACGCTCGGATTGTACAGGCCCATGTAGCGAGGGTGAGTGACCTGAACCTGCCATGTCCGCAGCATTCGTTCTACATCTGCGACGACGGCGTCCATGCCGAGTGGCTTGGTGAAATCGTATCGCGAATTAAGATGACCACGGATCTCCGCTGGAGTTACCGTCGGGACGATCGGGCCATTGGCAATGGCGGAACTCACCTCGGAAAGGCCTCGTAGAAGTTCGTCAAATTCCATATCGCCCAACCCTCAGTTTCGATTCGAAGAATGGCTTCCGTCTTGAAAATGACCTCTCGAGCAAGCTCCACGATGCAGCCGCCATCCCAGATGACGCGACCAAAAGAATCGCTGGGCTCCGAAGTGCATCTTGTTGAGAACCTGGTTGTTGCATTCTTTTGTGATTACGCGTGGCTGGCGCGCGGTTGCAGCGCGCAGCCTTTGTGCTCGGCCAAATACAAAAGCCAGTTGCGGTAAAGCCGAACCGCCTCCGTACGCCAGGTGTTCGCTATGGCTCCCTGGGAGTCCAAATAGCCGTTCGGTAGTGACGGAACAACCTCACTCTCACGCATGAGGAATCGTTTGGCATCCCGGCGATACTCCAGCAGCAAAGTATCGGCGTCGTATTCCGGGTGACCTTGCAGGAAAACGAAAAGACTCTTTCCCGGTTTTACGAAGGCATCGACGCCCGGATCGTCGATTCGCGTGAGGATTTCATATCCGGCTGCTTTTAGTTCATCCCCACGCAGATCGTTCCACCTTGAGTGAGGGACATCAAGGTGCTTAGGCGCGCCGACGTTCAAAAAATGCTTGCCAACTTGCACGCATTTGAAAATACCGAATCGCTTTTCAGAAAGCCGGCATCGGTGGATGCCATCCAGATGAAGGACTGCCGCATGGGCAGCAAGACACGACCAAATTGCGGAAACCGTGTTCTGCGCCGCCCAATCCAGGAGTCGTGCCATGTCGTCCCAGTAGGGTTCATCCTTGAGATTCGTGGCACGTGGTTCTGTGCCGGTAACAATGAGGCCATCGAGAGATCGGCCCCGGAGATCGCCCGTATCGCGATAGGAACTCAAGTGCCGTCGCCCCAAGTCCCCTCGAGGTACCAGGGGCAGCGCGTAGAATGCCAACCGCAGCGTGATGTCGTCGTCCGCCGCCTCATTCAGCAGCGTGACAAATTGGCGTTCGGTCGCCTCCAGGGCCGCGTCCGGCATGTTGTTCACAAGGCCAATATTGAGGACACATTTCATAGTTTCCCAACTGCTGTGAGCGCTTGTTGGAGGTCGGCCAGGATGTCGTCAATGTGTTCGATGCCCACACTAAGCCGAATCATTTCCGGGCTCACCCCGGATTTCTTTTGTTCCTCTGGACTCATTTGCCGATGAGTGGTTGATGCCGGATGGCAGGCTAGCGACTTGGCATCACCCAGATTGACGAGGCGCTTGAACAGCTTCAATGCATCGTAGAACTTCTTCCCAGATTCAAACCCTCCCTTGATTCCGAAGGTCATGATCGAGCAGGCACGACCGGCGAGATACTTTTGGGCGAGCCCGTAGTAAGGCGAATCCGCGAATCCGGCGTAGTTGACCCACTCCACTCTGCTATCGTTCAGCAGGAATTCGGCAACCCGCCGCCCATTCTCCACGTGACGTTCGATCCGCAGCGCGACCGTCTCGATCCCATTTAACAGGAGGAACGCATTGAATGGGGACAGAGCAGCGCCCGTAGCCCGCAGATAGACACTGCGGCAACGGGCAACATAGGCCGCTTCCTTGAAATGTTCGACATAAATAAGGCCGTGATAGGAAGCGTCCGGTTCGCTAAACATCGGAAAACGCCCGGCGTGCTTCCTCCAAGGGAATCTCCCGCTGTCGATGATGATCCCTCCGAGCGTGGTGCCATGACCGCCCAGGAATTTGGTTAGAGAATGCAGGACTATGTCCGCCCCATAGTCGATCGGGCGCATCAGGATCGGGGTGGCAACCGTGTTATCCACGATCAACGGGATCCCGTGTTCGTGAGCGACCTCCGCAAGCGCTGCAATGTCACAGATGTTTCCCGCCGGATTCCCGACGCTTTCGCAGTAAATGGCTCGCGTCCGCTCATCGATCAACCTAGCGATGTCGGCGGCGCGGTCCGATTCGGCAAAGCGGACTTGGACGCCCTGGCTGGGAAGGACGTGAGCGAACAAGGTGTAGGTGGTTCCATAAAGCTGGGGAACCGAAACGATATTGGCGCCCAGTTGTGTGAGGTTGAGCACCGAGTAGCTCAATGCAGCTTGACCGCTGGCGACGCATAACGCATCCACGCCTCCTTCAAGTGCGGTGACGCGCGCTTCCAGCACTGCCGTGGTTGGGTTGCTGATCCGGCTGTAGCGAAATCCAGGCACTTCGAGGTTGAAAAGAGCTGCGCCGTGGTCGGCGCTGTCGAAGGCATAAGACACGGTCTGATAGATGGGAACCGCGACGGCTTTTGTCGTTGGATCGTTTTCATAACCGCTGTGAATGGCGATGGTTTCGGCTTTCATCACAGACGAACTTGGCCTTTCTTGAAGGCGGTAGTAAAGTTCCTTGTCGAGCGGGACGAATGCCCTCTTGTCTGGATCGTTAAAATAGAGGGGGTCAGAAGTGGCTTCGGGATCGTATCCGGCGCGCAAGAGGTTCTGTTTCGGCTGCTTGAAAGTGCCCGTTACTGGCAGCCTGTCAAGAATACGCAAGAAGAGGGGACGCGCATAGCCGGGCAAGCGGTCAATCAGATGCATCCGCAGCGCGGCAAGATTCAAGGATCCCTCGGCAACGACCGCCGCCATGCCGGCCCGGCCCTCGGCGCCGGGAACGCTGACGCCGTAAACGTTCGCGAATTGTACTCCGGGAAACGCACAGATGGCTTCCGAAACCTCGTACGTTGCGACATTTTCACCCTTCCAACGGAAGGTGTCTCCGACACGATCGATAAAATAGAAATAGCCCTGCTCATCTTGACGCATGAGGTCACCCGTGCGAAACCACGCGTCTCCAGTCTCGAACACATTGCGCAGAATTTTCGTTTCGGAGGCCTCCTCATCGGTGTAACGCTCGAACCGGCCGCCAGCATGCCCGGCCGGAGATATTCTTCCGATGGCTTCCCCGGTTTCGTTCGATGCACA
Source organism: uncultured Thermoleophilia bacterium (assembly GCA_963769545.1). Classification (GTDB taxonomy): domain Bacteria; phylum Actinomycetota; class Thermoleophilia; order Gaiellales; family Gaiellaceae; genus PALSA-600. Next base: position 79,686 of record CAVYMB010000001.1, read on the forward strand.
GCGAATACAGTACCCCCTCTCGTCGCGCGCGGGTTCCTCTCGTTGGACGTCATGGCGCACCAAGGCCAGCGGAAAGCGATGAGCCAGAAACGGCGGTACCCGTCCGATGGCGCCGGGTTTGCCTTCCGCGTTGTATAACGAGAAGTTTCCTTCAGTTGCTGCATAGAATTCGAGAATCCGAGGGATTTGGAAACGTTCCTTGAAATCGTTCCACACATCAAGCCGGAGACCATTTCCGCAGATCATCCGTATACGGTGTTCTCTCTCGCTTGCACAGTGCTCGGTGCCGAGCAGATAGCGGCAAAGCTCGCCAATGTACTGGAAGAGCGTACAGTCCCAGCGAAGGATGTCGTCCCAGAACTGGCGCGCAGAAAAGCCTTCCTTGATCACAACTGACCCGCCTCCCACCAACACGGCGCCAATTGCCACCACGCCGCCAATGCTGTGATACATCGGCAGGCAATTGTACATTCTGTCCTCTGGCGTCGCATGCACCATCCCGGCAAACCAATGAGTCCATTGCATCACTCGAGAGTGGCTAACCCTGGCAGCCTTGGGCAGCCCGGTTGTGCCCGAGGTGTAAATGTACAGCGCGGTGTCGTAGATGCCGACAGAACGCCGCTCGACGAGGCTCAACGATTCACCCGAATATCGTTGGAGCATGTCAACACTGCGGACCCGGATCTTTTGCTGGCCGACAAACTCGGGCACCGCGCGCACCAAGGCGTCGTGGAATCTGGCAGCCACGATGATGAGTTGCGGCCCAGCGCTGCGGACACAATGTGCGAGCGAAGGGCCGGACAAATTCGTGTTGAGCAGGGCAACAATACCGCCGATGCGTGTGATGCCCAGCCAGACCGCCATGTATTCCGGGCAGTTTGGCATTAGGAGACAGACGACATCGCCTTTGCCCAGGCCCTGATCGAGCGCCCAGCGGGCGTACCGGTTCGACCGCTCTGCCAGCTCGCCGTAGGTCAGACACTCAGATTCGGCTAACAGCGCCGGTGCACCGCCAAACTTTTCGGCCAGTTCCTCAACAACGTTCGGGAATATGCGATAAGGATTATCCAGGATGGGTGCGGTCAACTCGAGCGCGCGTAACCACATCTTCGCAGGAGAGGGATTGGCGGTCAGTGGCAAGGTCTTCATGCAGTATTACCAGCGTCTACAGTCAGCACGGTTCCGGTGATGCTAGACGACTTTTCCCCCATTAGGAACTCGACGGCGTTGGCGACATCCTCGATGGCGGGAAGCCGACGAAGTGCGCTCCGCCTTGCGATCTGTTGGCGTTGTTCATCGCCAAGTCCGTCGGTCATCTTGGTCTCCAGGAAACCCGGAGCAACGGCATTAACGTTGACTCCCTTGCGTCCGACCTCTCGTGCCAGCGATCGTGTGAACCCGATGATCGAAGCCTTGGTGGCGGCATACACCGACAGACCGCTGTAGCCCGTAAATCCGATGATCGAAGCCACGTTCACGATTCGCCCTTCTCCTTCCGCCATCATGGATCGGACGACATATTTCGTGAAAACGATGGGCGACAATGTGTTCATGCGCACCAGTTGCTCGATTTGCGAGTTGTGCATGATGGCGAGGGTGCCGTCAAAGCCGACGGCTGCGTTGTTGACCAGACCGTAGATCGGTCCGAACTCTTTACGCAGCGAGCGGACCAGTCCTGGAATGCCGTCGATCTGAGCCAGATCGAACGGGACAAATCGAATTGAGCCGGGATTGGCGCGCCCGGACTCGGCCATCGGAGTCGTCAGTTGCTCGGTCTGTTTGCGTGCAACAGCGATTACATCATAACCCTCCGCCGCAAGTTTTAGCGCAATACCCAGCCCCAAGCCTCGGGTTCCGCCCGTCACAATGACATTACGCATGTGACCGTCCCATCTTGCCGGTCTCGGCAATGGCCAGAGCCGCAACGAAACGGAGCGCTGCCGGAACCTTGTGCCGGGGAAGCGCTTCCCGGCATATCTTCAGAATTTCCTGTTCCAGTTTCCTGTCTTTTCCGTTTGTAGAGTTCTCGTGCTTCTTCAAAACAACGTCGGCAACGACCAGGGCTCCGGTGATCGGGTTTCGTCGCGACTGGACACAAGACATCAGCACGGAAGGATGCCGGTTAATCAACGCCTCAACTTCCTCCGGGTGAACTTTCAATCCACCGACATTGATGACACCGCTCCGTCGCCCAAGGAAGTAGCAGCGGTCGCCACGTTGTTCCACCATATCCCCCGTGTCAACGAAGCCCTCGGGGTCAACCAGACTCGATTCTTCCTCACCCAGATAACTGCTGGCGGTACGAGTCGAGCGGATCCGAAGCGATCCGTCTTCAACTTTCATTTCCACTTCGCCCCTCCTGCCGATGAAGTCCGGCGGGAATCCTTCTAAACCATCATTCACTTCAAAGCTGACGCCGGCTTCGGTCGAAGCATAAGCATGGCCGACGATCGCCTCCGGGAAGAACGAGCGGAGCGCATTCAGGATCGCCTGATCAGCGATCTCCCCCGACAAACGAATGTAACGCGGCGCAATCGCGTGGACAGCAGGGTTCATTAGTGTTCTGCGCCAGTGCGACGGCGTCCCCGTAAGATGCGTTACCCCATGAGCGCCCAGCCGCAACAGGTGATCTGTCGGCGATTCGCCTGCATCCGGGAGCACAAGCGGTCTCCTTCCAACTAAGGCTCGAAGGAATATCTGGAGGCCGCCGTAACGGCGGATGTCATAGAACGTCCCCCACACAACATCCGATGCGTCGAGCTGGCCGGTTTTTATCGCTCCGGTCAAGGCGGCAAGATTGTGGGCGAGCATTTTCGGCACACCCGTCGTGCCGGACGTCAGAAGCACCCATTCGGTTGCGCAGCGGTCGATCTCGATGGGATCCCAGGGACTGAGGGTGGAACTCGTGCGAACGCACAAAGTCTTCCCCGAAGAGCTGACATCCTGCAAGTCTTGATCTGATACAATAGCGTCCACTCCGGCTTTGGCGATAATAGAGGGAAGGTGTTGGGAAGGCATATCCGGAGGACAGATCACCAACCGCCGAGCGATCCCATCCAATTCAAGCATCGCCAGGGCTGCGGCGAGTGGATCGGTTGTGCGCAAAAGAACTGAACGGCGCGAAAGCCCAGAACGCCTGCCACCCAGGCTGGTGCCATCGAGCGCATCGCTTAACGAAACACTACCCTGCGCACTCCACAGATAGCAGCCCGCACAGTCCGATGGGCCACCCAGGTAGTCGCTTAGGCACTTAATGCGCATCATCGGGCCTCGTCAGGTTTCCCCCGCCGTTTCATAGGCGTTGATGAAATCGCCAAGGGTCACGGGATAGAAGACATCTGCAGAGTCCGTGAAGGGATCCAGTCCCAATTTTTCTTCCAATCGCGCCACGAGGATGGCGAGCATAAGGGAATCCATGCCAGATTTCAACAACACGAGGTCGTCCTTCAATTCTGGCACAGCTTTTTGCTCTGCTTCCGCAAGCTGCTGGATCTCGGACAGAACGATCGTTCTTATCGAGGTCACGACACCGCCTCCTGTTGAAGGGGTTTTGCCACAGTCTGCTCCCTTGCCCGAATACCGTAGCGGGTGGTTTTAATGTTGCTCTCCACAACCCGCGCTGGATTTCCAGTCACGAGCGAACCCGCGGGTACGTTCCGCACCACAAGGCTTCCCGCAGCAACGATGCAATTATCCCCAATCGTGACTCCTGGCAATACTATTGAGTGAGCGCCAATGAAACAGTTGTCGCCGATATGCACGTCGCGGCACCAGCCGTTTACCCAGTCGTGAGTGAGGATGGCTGCCCCAAAGGTCACCACCGAGTATTTGCCAATATGGATTCCCTGCGGATTGGTTTTGTCGAGTTTGGCGCTTGAGGAAATAATCGTTCCTTCGCCAATGTCCATGTGCCAAACCTTAATGAAGTATTGGCGGCGGATTTTCTGACCGACTAGACAAAGCGTGTCGCGGATTCGCGTCGCGAGAGGAACAGCCATAGTGAGGTCATCCGGGGCGAATGATGGTCTCAATGAGCGTCCGGAGGAGCTTGACTCCACCGAGAAGTTTCTCCAGCGGCGGGGGATTCTTTGCAATGGCCAATTCGGCGTCAAATGCGGAAAAAAGCCCCTGCGTGTGAGCGATGTCGCAAACTCCATGGACGTCGGTGTACACCATCTCTGACGAACCACGCTTGGCAGCGAGGTCTGCCAGGTAAGCCATGAACCTTTGGATAAAGCCTTCGAAAAACGCCATCGTGAGCAAAATCTCCAAAGGGGACAGCTTACCCACAAACTCCCTGACTTTCTGCAAATCCTGATCGACCACGCTGCGATCCAAGTCTGACGGCGCCGCATGGGCCGCCAGTGTAAACCGTCGGAGCATTCCGGGATGATTGTCCTTCACTTCCTCCAACAGATTTTCCTCGATTTCCGCTTTAGCCTCCGGAGAACGGACCGCAAGATATGTTGCGCACATCCAATAAATAAAGTTGCCTTCCAGCACCCCCGCATAGCGGGCAATTATCCCGCGGCCTTCGTCGGCGGACAACTGCGCAGGATCCGGAAGCCAAGCAACGAGACTATTAATCTCCCGTTCTATCAGCTCTTGGGCTATTGTTGTGGGAGGAGTGTCTAGAGTAGGCATTTGTTTTTCAACGATCATGATTATAATTGTAATAATTATAACCGCATTTTGCAAGGAATAAATCGCACCTTGCAACGCTTAAGCACGCTACGTGCCACGCAGCATAATGCCGCGTTAAGCCATGAGTTCAACCACTTTAAATGGAGTCGGTTATAAATCAAAAAAAGGTTTCGATCTTCGTTTTGTGGGCGGTCTTTTCGAGCCACAGAGTGTAAGGAAAGCCGACGTACAACCTAACAATCCAAGCCGGTTTTCAACCCATTAAATGTCACAACTACCTCATGATAAAATTGTTACGTACATTTAATCGCAGTGGTTTGCCACTTTGAGAACGTGTAAAGAAAACCAACTGAGGCAGTTCTGCCAATAATAACTTTCATCAGGCAAAAATTGCCTGCTGCGGTTTACAGCGACTTGCGTTGTGCTGATTGGGTCGCGTTGCTAGCTAGGAAGAGAATGCCACCATCTATAAACTCAACATAGCCAGGGAAGCCGCGCCCAATTGCCGCTCTTTCGTCCGTCCCATGCGCATTCGATCCCTGTTGCTCGGGATTTAATGGGTGAATTTCCCATCCACAAGTCGGCGAATGCGCAGGGGATTGATTTCCTGCAATTCCTCTGGCAGCAGGGCATCGGGGAAATTCTGGTAACAGAGCGGACGTGCGAAGCGCTCGATGGCGCGGCTGCCGACGGACGTGGTTCGGCCATCAGCAGTGGCAGGGTAAGGACCGCCATGAGTCATGGCATGGCAGACCTCGACGCCCGTTGGGAAACCGTTGCAGATCAACCGGCCGACTTTGGTCTCCAACACGGCGATCAGATCACGATTAGACAGCAGGTCGACTTCGGTCCCACGCACCGTCGCGGTGAGCTGTCCTTCCAGTTTTTCCGCGGCTAGCAGCATTTCCGCCGTTGACGCGCATTCCACGACCAAAATGGAGGGGCCGAACACCTCGTCCATGAGGACTGGCGAATCGAGGAACGTGCCGGCGCCGGTGACCAGAAGCGCTGGCTTGGCCTGGTGGTCTGGGGCGGCCCGAGTTGATGCTGAGGCGGTCAGGCATCGCACGCCGGGAATTTTCATAAAGCGCTCGACTCCCTCCCGATATTCTCGGCTGATGCTGGCGGTGAGCATTGTGCCGGGTGGTGTCGCGTTCATGAGGCTCGTGAGCTGGCGCAAGAAGGCTTCGGCGGACGGTCTGGCAGTCACGAAAACCAGGCCGGGGTTTGTGCATAACTGGCCCAAGACCATGGTGACAGAGGCCTGAAGGCCCGCCGCCACCGACTCGCCTGCTGCCTGGAGAGTGCTGGGCAAGAGGAAAACCGGGTTGATGCTTCCCATCTCGGCAAGACGGATATCCAGGGTCTAGAGCGGCTCCCGATGAAGGGTTGACAGCGCGGATGGCAGAACCCGCGGGTTTCACCGCGCCGAAGCCGATGAGCGAAAGGCCTTCGAGTTTCATTTGGCTTGCCATGCTAGACTAGCGGGGAGTCATGGGCGACTGATGTTTACTCTTTTGCGATGCCCAGCTTGTCCATTAAATCGTAAAGCGTCGGCCGGCTTACGCCCACTTCGATGGCCGCGGGCGCGATTTTGCGGGAATGTGCCGGCGGATCAAGTGCAAAGGAGACGAGGCGGGCGATTGCGAGTTGAATCAAATTATCGGCCTCTGGAATGCAATATGCCAGACCGCGTAAAAAGAGCAAGGTTAAGGTAAAAATGTCTCAAAACAGATAAACTATTTGACTAAGAATTTGGCATTTCAAACGCCGTTTCACCTCTAATTGCAGTGGTGCAATATTGAATTATTCATCACTTTTGCGGGTTGTCTAGGTATGAATCTTGCGTCACCTCGCGGAAATGTCGCGAAGACAACAATCCAAAGAATTTAGAATTATTGAGCCCGCAATAGGTTTGGCTGCACTCGTATTATTTCTTTATTTCTTTTCCCCAGATTTTCGAGCTGAAGTCCAAATTGTCTTTGCGTTCATTGTTGTCGCATTCCTGGTTTGGCTGGCATTCGCGTTCATCAAGCCAGAGCCTCCGTCCCCTACGTTCAAGACGTTCACTTTTGAACCCAATCAAGAGGCAGCACCGGTCAGCAAAAAGCGGCCAGTGGTCTTTGTTGAAGAATTGCCACCAGCCAAACCTGCACCGGAATTCAATGTTGCTGAAGAGCTGCGGAAAATTGATTGGTTTCAATTTGAAAAGCTCGTTGAGATAATTTACCAGCAACGCGGATTTGAGGCCAGAAGACTAGGCGGCGCTAACGCAGACGGAGGTGTTGACTTAATTGTTGAATCACCAACCGAAACTTTTGTCGTGCAATGCAAGCACTGGCGTAAGTGGAACGTCGGCGTCCGGCAAATTCGCGAATTTCTCGGAACCTTGACAGACAGCAAGATTCAAAAGGGCATCTTTATTACCCTGGCGGGCTATTCGAATGAAGCAAAACAATTGGCTGAAAAGCATGGAATTCAAATTTTGAATGAATCAGATTTAATTAAAGTACTTGAGGACTCCGGCCTGATTCATTCCAAAGAGATTTCCAGGCTTTTTTCAGACGACAGAAAAATATGTCCAAAGTGTGAAAATGAAATGGTGTTGAGAACCGACCGGCGAACAGGTGAAAATTTTTGGGGCTGTTCAACATTTCCCAGGTGCAGGTTCAAATTAAATTATCAGGCCGGGCTGAAAACTGTTGAATAATTTCGCTGGTCTGCCGGTTCACCCGGCATGAAATTTGCAGTGTTTTGTGCAAATGACACAACGTAAAAGAATTAATCTACCTGCAATATTTAAACCTTTGACTGGCTGCGCCGTAATTGTCCTGTTTTTGTGGTTTCTTTCCTCGGGTTTGCAGCCAGGAATTCAAATCTTTCTGATCTCCGTGCTCGTCACTTGGTTGATTGCCTTTGTGACGCTGCTCTGCCACAAAGCCCGAATCAACTCGGCAATCCGGGACCGTAAAAATCGAATATCGAAATGGACGCCGCAGAACCAAGTCTGACCTGAATCTGACTCGATTGCATTCAAGGTTGAAATTTCAAAGCCTGCCTTTTTGCTTCACGGCGGTGGCTGCTTGTTGCCGGCTTTGAGTGCTTGCTTGATCCGCTCCCGGGCTTCCCGCGGCAGAATTTGCTTTGGCGCATGATCGTGGTCGCAGTGCTGCGCGGCGGTTCGCAAAAATTTTATCTGTTTGCCGTAACGCAGAGCACCAGACGCAAAGCGCCAGGTGAATCCGCAACCCGATCCGTTGCTGCCGCGACAGGGGACGGTCAAGCGCATCGGATTGCAGGCGGATGGCCTCCAGGCAATTGGGCGAAAGCGCGCGAAAGATTTTGACGAGCCGGTTCATGGCTGATGATGAGTCGTAGGGTTTTCCAAATCCTTACAGACATTTCACTGTTTTCCAAACCAGTTGGTTTCCAGACAGCGGCGCAACGCCATGCGGGCGCGGTGCAGCATCACCCAGAGGTTGCTCTCGGAAATGCCGAGTTGGGCGCAGATTTGCCTGCTTTCCATGCCATCCATTTCGCGAAGGCAGAAAACGGCGCTGACATTCTTCGGCAGCTTGCCGGTGCAATCGTGGAAAGTTTTCCAGAAAATTTCATTGTCCAGCCCGGAACCAGGATCCGGCGACCATTCAGCCGGCCCCAATGAATGAATCCATCCACCCTGGCCAGCGCCGCCGGCCACAAACCGGTCGCTCTCTTCGTCCGCGTAAAAATCCAGATCGGTGAACGAAGTCTCCCGGCTGGCTTTGCGGTAGTAATCGAAAATTTTGTTCTTCAAGATGCCCACGAGCCAGCTTTTTTCCGACGAGCGGCCCGCAAAACTTTTTCCACCCTTAAGCGCCGCGAGAAATGTCTCCTGCACCGCGTCCTCGGCCCGGGCGGGATCGCGCAGCCGCATCAGCGCATATCTGAACAGGTAGTCGCCATGCAAATCCACCCATTGTTCGGGATCCGAAAGTCCCGGCGGGTTCGAGTCGGCGGCGGATTCAGTTTCTGGCATGGCGAAAACCTAGTCGTTCCAATGTTAATTGTAAATTATTGCCGCTGCGCGCCGCCCGCGTTTCTGGACACAACCAGAAAACACCAGCGAAGCGAACCGGACTGATGTTCGCAAAAGGATGGACGAAAACGGCGGCCCGGCGTAAAACATTGCCATGATTGTCATTCTGAGCGGAACCAACCGGCCCGGCAGCAACACGCGCAAAGTCACCGCGGAGGTCGAGTCCATTTACAAATCGCTCGGCGTGACCACGCAGTTGATCGATCTCGCCACGATGCCGCCGGAAATTTTTTCGCCAGCTTCGTATGCGGAAAAGCCCGCCGCGTTCAAAAAATTCACCGACGCGATTCTCACCGCCGACGGATTGGTGATCGTGACCCCTGAATACAACGGCAGTCTTCCCGGTGTGCTGAAATACTTTATAGATATGCTGCCGTTCCCGGAAAGTTTCGAGCAACGGCCGGTTTGTTTTGTCGGTCTGGCCGCCGGGATTTGGGGCGCGTTGCGTCCGGTCGAACAATTGCAGGCCATCTTCGGCTATCGCAACGCCTACATTTTTCCCGAGCGCGTTTTCATGCCCGGCATCCACAAGCTGCTGGATGACGCGGGCCGCTTCACCAGTCCGGACATAGAAAAGCGGCTGAAAAAACAGGCGGCGGATTTTGTCGGTTTTGTGGAAAACCTGCGCGCAAAAAAACTGCGCTAAATCAGTGCTGGTGGCGCTGTAAGGATCCGGCGTTGACCGCGACTCATTTCCAGCCTGAACCCATCCGGACCGATGGTCAAAACGAAAGTCAACCCGAAACGCGATATCGTGAACCGCTGATATGATCGCCGCCATAATCTTGATTTTGCTTGGAAGTTACCTGGCGTGCGGTTTTGTGTTTGCCGTGCCGTTCGTTTTGTTTGGCGTCAAAAGAATTGATCCGCACGCGGTGCACGGCTCGTGGGGATTTAGGCTGCTCGTCGTTCCCGGCACGATGGCATTCTGGCCCTTGCTGCTTCGCCGCTGGCTCAAAGGCGTTCACGAGCCGCCGGAAGAATGTAATGCGCATCGTACCGCCGCCGCAATTCACTCGTCACCCGGCATTCATCATACATCATGATTCGCCCGCTGCGCCAACGTCATCGCCGGATCGTCATCGCGCTCGGTTTTTTTTTGCCGCTTGGTTTTGTCACCGGCATTGCGGGGCGCAAACCGCTCCCGCCTGCCAGCCCGCTGCCTCCGGCGCTGACGGCGGCTTCGCAAGCCATCGAAGAAATTCTTTGGAAACGCACTGATCTCTTTTCAAACACGCCAGTTGAAGTCCGGTTGCTGCGCGAAACAATTTCAGGCCGTTTCGCGGTTCAATTTTCTGCGGCAACCGATTTCTTGAAACCGGACTTGCTGGTTTATTGGATTGCCGGAAATCCGACCATCAGCGACCCGCTGTCGGAAAATGCGACGCTGCTCGGCAAGCTTGATTCAACCGCACTGTCGTTGCCGTCAGATGGCGCGACCAATAGCGGCGTGCTTTTGCTCTACAGCCTGGCGGACAACGTAACTGTGGCTGTTTCGAAGCCGCTACGTTTCGGAGATTCGACCCCGTAAACGTTTGACCCGCTCATGAGCGTCGAATATAAAGCCGTTCAATGGAATCGACAGAAACGCATCTATGATTTCGTGCTGGTCGGCGGCGTCGCGCTGTATCTGCTGGCATTTGGCGCATTGACGGAATGTCGGTTCCCGAATGTCACTGAAGAAATCCTGCTGATGCGCGCATTCGGCACGGCGGCATTTCTTTTGCTGCACATCATCCTTTGCATCGGGCCGCTTTGCCGGCTGAATCCAAAATTCCTGCCGCTGCTTTACAATCGCCGTCACGCCGGCGTGACGATGTTTCTGCTCGCGCTGATTCATGCGGTGCTGGTTATCGCAACGTATCACGCCGGCGGCGACACGAATCCCCTCTTGAGCATCTTTGTTTCCAGCCCGCTCACCGGCTCGGTCGCGGGCGTGCCGTTCCAGCCGTTCGGTTTTTTCGCGCTGGTGATTTTATTTCTCATGGCCGCAACGAGCCACGATTTCTGGCTGGCGAATTTGAGCGCGCCGGTTTGGAAATCGCTGCACATGATGGTTTATGTCGCCTACGCGCTGCTCGTGCTGCACGTCACGTTCGGCGCGTTGCAGGGCGAGACGAGTCCGGTCTATGTCGCTGCAATGGCCGCTGGCTTTGTCACTGTTCTGGCTTTGCACATCACGGCGGCGCGGAAGGAAATTCCGGTTGATCACGAATTGAAAAATGAAGTTCGCCGACGATTTCGTGGATGCCTGCGCCATGGCCGACATTCCCGAAAACCGGGCGCGCATCGTGTGTCTTGTCGGGCGAACGCGTGGCGATTTTCAAATACGACGGAAAAATTTCCGCCGTCTCCAACGTGTGCCAGCACCAGAACGGTCCGCTCGGTGAAGGCAAAATCGTTTTTGGCTGCATCACCTGTCCGTGGCACGGTTATCAGTACGTGCCGGAAACGGGTGCGTCGCCGCCGCCATTCGTGGAAAAAGTTCCGACGTTCAACGTGCGTGTGAAAAATGGCCGGGTGTTCGTTCATCCCAGACCGAATCCAGCCGGAACAAAAGCCGAACCGGCTTTGATTGAAATATGAACGACGAATTTTACATCGGTTGGGAAGCCAAAACCGCACCGGGCATCGGCAGATTCGTGCGCAAGGTTGTTGTTGCGTGCTGCTCTGTCGCGACGGCGTCCTGCCGCTGGTTTCGCCGTCGTCTCAACAAATGATTGGCGTGAGCATTTTTGAATGGGGCACGGTTAAAAAGTTTTCCGGCATTTTGCAAACTTCAGCCGTATCCGCATCTGCTCGTGCCGCGACCGGGTGACGGCCGGCGGCCAGCCGTCGTTTCTCCACTTATTATCTCGTCGTGCCCTTGAAGTTCGGCTTGAATCGCGAAAAACATCGCAGGTTCGACGGCAAATCTGTTTCACTGGAAGGCACGCTGATTTATCGCGCCAACCAGACGATGGTGGAAGCGCTGCCGGAATCCATCAAAGCCACCGTCGGGCGAACCCTCGGCTTTGCCAGACGCGGAAACGACCAGACTTGGCCGACAAACGCTCGTGGGCGAAATCGTGGACAGCAAATGTTTTCTTGGCGTGATGAATCCCGGCCAACTCACGTCACATCGCGCCTGCGCCATTCGCTGCATCAGCGGCGGCATTCCGCCTGTGCTATTGGTACGGCAGAAAGATGGCCCGCCAATTTGTCTGTTGCTCGTTTCCGCCGACGGCAAGCCGGTGAACCAACAGGTGCTCGACATGGTGGCCGAGCCGGTGCGAAATCACCGGCGAAGTCGAGCGCCAGGGGGAATTGTTAATTTTGCGGGCCGATCCGTCAACGTACCGCCGGACCAACTGACAAACATTTCACAACCAAGGAGAAAAGGTTGAACCCGGCCCGCCCATATCGCTTGATTCGCAGCCGATATTTGAAAATTTTCCTTGGCGTTTGCGGCATCGTTTTTTTGTTTGCGTTTACAGCCTTGCAGGCGTTTCCCGGATTGTTTGCCAAGTTTGACGACCCGTCGCGGCTCGACGCGGTGGTCTACGTTACCGCGCGCAACGGGTTCACACTTCGCTGGGTGGAAAAACCGGCGGCCACCACCAACGCCCGTCTCAACCTGGTTTTCATTCACGGCTCGCCCGGTGGCGCGGGTGTCTGGGCGGCCCAATTCCACTCGCCACTGACGAACGCAAATTTGTTCGCCTACGATCGTCCGGGTTATGGCGGATCCAAACCTGCGCTGGCGCAGCCGCATTTGCAGGAGCAGGTGGACGGGTTGATGATCCTGCTGGCCGGCGCCACGACCAACCGCGTATTGCTGGTCGGGCACAGTTATGGTTCGCCCATCGCGCTGCTCGCGGCGCTGGAACATCCGGAAAAAATCGGTGGCGTGCTGTTAATCGGCGGTGATGTGAACCCGGCACAGGAAAAACCGTGGCTGGTGTCCTATTTTTTCGGCTGGCGCATTACGTCCTGGCTGGTGCCGCAGGCGTTGCGGCAATGCAATCGTGAAATGCTGACGGTGGGCGCTGATCTCACTGAGATGCAAAGGCGGCTGCCGACGCTTTCGGTGCCGGTAGTGATGCTGCACGGTGACCGCGACCCGCTGGTGCCGGTGGAAAATGTGGCGTGGTTGGAGCAGCAGCTCGCCTCGGTGGGGAAGACCAATCTGTTCGCCAAAATCATCCTGCCCGGCGTGAATCATTTCATTCCGTGGGAACATCCTGACGAGGTGGAACGCGGCATCCGGCTGCTGGATAAAACTGTTTCCGGCCAAAAGTAGGGCAATCGTCGCGTCTGCCCCGTTTTTCGGGAAGACGGGCCGTTTTCGCCGACCAAAGAACAGTGTAAGGTTCAGCCGGCTCCCGCGACGAAAGGTTGTATGAAAAAAATAGCTTTGTTGCTGCTGACTGTCGGACTGGCCCTGCCGGTATTGGCCCAGACCAAAACCCTGCTCAACCTCGACAATACCGGCGTGGCCATCCGGGGCTACGACCCGGTAGCATTTTTCACCGTTCACAAGCCGGTAAAGGGCGACCCGAGATTTTTGATCAAGCATGATGGCGCGATTTATTTTTTCGCCTCGAAGGAGCACAAGGATCTTTTCAAGGAAAACCCGGCCCAATACGAACCAGAATTCGGCGGCTATTGCGCCTTTGGTGTTTCCCGGAACAAACTCGTGGAGATTGACGTGGACGCGTTTCAAATCGTGGATGGAAAGCTTTTGCTTCAATACAGCAAGGGCGTCCGTGACGATTTCAACCAGGACGCCAAAGGCAACCTGGCCAAGGCCGATGCCAACTGGCCGGGGCTCGTTGCCAAGAATGGAAAGTAATTCGGCAGCCGCTTCAAGTTACCATCACCAATCATCACGATAATGAAATTGTTGGAAAGAACAATGCCGATCATCAGTTGGATTTGCTGTCTCGCAGTGGCGGTCATCCTCCTGCAAACGTTGTTCTTCAAATTCACCGGCGCGCCGGAATCGGTCTATATTTTTGCCAAGGTCGGCCTGGAACCGTGGGGCCGTTACGGTTCGGGCGTGGTGGAATTCATCGCCGCCCTGCTGCTGCTGTCGTCTCGTTATTGCTGGCTGGGTGCGATGCTGGCCCTCGGGGTCATGGGAGGCGCAATCCTGTTGCATCTGACCTTGCTGGGCATTGTTGTGCGGAATGACGGAGGTTTGCTTTTTGCGCTTGCGCTGGGGGTGTCGGTTTGTAGTTTGGTGACGCTGGTTTTGCAACGCCGCCAGATTCCTTACATCTCATATTTTTCAACCCCAAAAAATAATGAACGCGAATTCCTCAGGTGAAAATCGGGAGCTCCTCCAGTCGGCCGTCGAGACGCTGCAACAGGGCGAGCGGCTGCTCGCCGAAACCACCGACGAAACTTACACGCGCAAGGTGCCGGTCGCTTTTAATGGCTCCATCGGCGGCCATTACCGCCACTGCCTCGACCATTTCCAGTGCCTGCTCGCCGCCGCAAAATCGGGCGACCTGAATTACGACCATCGCGAACGCGGCACGCTCGCGGAGAACGATCGGTTTGCCGCGTTGAATGCGACTCGCGCATTGCGCGAAGGCTATGCGGGGCTTGATCCCGTTCTGCTCGCGCGTCCGCTGGCTGTGATCTGCAAGACGAGTTATTCCACGGGCGATTCGCAAGTTTCACCTTCCACCGTCGGGCGCGAGATCATGTATTCCATTGCGCACGCCGTGCATCACTATGCGCTCATCGGCGTCATGGCCGGAATCATGAAACTGCCGCTGCCTGCCGGTTTTGGGGTCGCCCCGTCCACCCTGAAGCATCAAGGCAAGTTGCGGGGGCCGCCTGACCTTGCTTCCCGATGAAGAAACATCCAACATTCAACGTTCAAAGCCCGGCATCGAATGGTTCGGTGCAGCTGCCATTGTTGGATTGGTTGTTCGAAGTCGAGTGTTGGTTGTTAAATGTTTTTCCCTCCAAATGACCGAAGTCCTGCCATTGTCGCCTCAAGCCGTTGCAGAATGGATTCCGTTCTGGCAGGCGGCGGGATTTTTCTTCGCGACCTTCGTGCTGGAAGACGCGGCGACCGTCGGTGCGGGGCTGCTGCTGGCCGCCGGCTCAATTTCCTGGCCGGCCGCTTTCACGGCCTGTTTTCTCGGCATCTGGCTGGGCGACGCCGGGCTTTACGCGCTGGCGCGTTTCGCCGGGCGGAACTGGTTTGAGCGCTCGCCGCTCCGAAAATTTTCCGCAAACGTCGCGCGCAGTGAAGAATGGTTTGCCGAACGCGGCACGCCCATTTTGATCTTCAGCCGCCTCGTTCCCGGCACGCGCCTGCCGACCTATCTTGCCGCCGGATTTTTGCGCCTGCCGGCACCGCGCTTTCTGTTCATCACGGGCGCGGCGGCGTTCGGGTGGACGTTCATCATTCTCCTGCTCGCCCAAAGCTTCGGCACCCAGGTTGAAAAATGGCTGGGCAATTACAAGTCCGGCGGCTGGCTGCTGCTCGGTGCCGGATTGGTTTTGTTCGTCACGCTGCAATTGCTGCGCCGCGCGTTTTTATATTTTGACGCCCGCAAGTTTGCGGCGTGGTTCGGACGCTGGCGCCGTTGGGAATTCTGGCCACCGTGGGTGTTTTATCCGCCCGTGGCATTTTATGGGCTCTGGCTTGCGTTCAAATATCGTGGCCTGATGCTGCCCACCGCCGCCAACCCGGGAATTTTTTCCGGCGGCATGGTCGGCGAATCCAAGATGGCCACTTTGCTCGAGCTCATGGCCGGAAGCCCGGATTTTACCGCCGAAGCGGAACTGGTCACCGGCTCAACGATCGCAGACCGGCTGGTCTCGCTTCAAGAAATCTGCGCGCGTCGGGACATTTCCTGCCCGTTCATCCTGAAACCCGACCGCGGCCAGCGTGGCGCGGGCGTCAAGCTCATCCGCGACGAAGCGCAGGCCGTGGCCTGCCTGAAACAAACCGTCTCGCCGACGCTGGTGCAACGCTTCGCCGCCGGGCCGCGCGAGGTCGGGATTTTTTATCATCGTTTTCCCGGCGAGAAGCGCGGAAAAATATTCTCCATCACGGAAAAGGTTTTTCCGTTCGTGACCGGCGATGGGCAAGCCACCGTAGCCGAACTGATCTGGCGTGATCCTCGCGCCCGGTTCATGGCCGAAAAATATCTGCGGCGGCTCGGCGCGCGGCAATTCGAGGTGTTGCGCAATGACGAAACCCTGAAGCTCGTCGAAGCGGGCAATCATGCGCAGGGGTGCATCTTTCGCGACGGGATGCATTTGCATTCGTCCGTTTTGGAAGCACGCATTGATGAAATATCACGCAAGCTCACTGGTTTTTTCATCGGCCGCTACGACTTGCGTTATTCAAGCGAGGCGGATTTGCGCGCCGGGAAAAACTTTCAGATCATCGAACTAAACGGCGCATCAGCCGAGGCGACGAGCATTTACGATTCGCGCTGTTCGCTCCGCAAAGCCTACGGCACATTGTTTCGTCAATGGGAACTCATCTTCGCCATCGGCGCGGAAAATCGTCGGCGCGGCTGCTTGACGATGACCATCTCAAATTTCTGGCGGGAATGGCGCGGTTATCATGCGCTGGCGGCCACTTATCCCGTGGCGGATTAAGTCATGTGCACCGTGACTTTTTTGCCGCGCCGGTCTGGTTTTGCCCTGGCGATGAACCGCGACGAGAAATTGGCCCGCATCACCGGGTTGCCGCCGGTGGAAAAAATAATTCATGGGCGCAAAATGCTTTCCCCGTCCGAGCCCGGCGGCGGAACCTGGATTTCGCTGACTGACCGACCTTCAACATCGCTTCGGTGACGAGGGAGGCGATCTCATCGGTCGTGAATGCTCGATGCGGGAACGAGACCTTGCGCCGCCGTCCACCGATTTGCAGCGCGCGAACGATCAGGTTGCGCGGGAAGTTGAGCACCTGCGTGATCCGGTTTTGGGAGTTGTCGGTTGAGAGCAGAAGCGTCCCACCGGGTCGCAGCACTCGGGCGATCTCGCGTAGACCCGCCAGCGGGTCGAGCAGATGCTCGACAACCTGGACACAGAGAACCAGCTCGAACGTGTCGTCAGGGAACGGGAGTGCTTCCAGGTTGGCGCGCAGGAACTCGGCTTCGACGCCGTCCCGCAGCGCGGTAGCCCGCGCGGTCGCGAGCATCCGATCCGAGATGTCGCTCCCGACGACGATCGGTGGAACCTGCCCGTCCCGACCGAGCGCCGCAAGGTAGCGACCGTCCCCGCAGCCAGCATCCAGAAAGCTCGCTACCGGGAGATGCTCCCGAAGCAACTCGTGCATACGTGCGAACTTCCGATCGACCGACTCATCAGGGCGAGCCAACGGCTCGGCGTACTCGACCTCAGCCCGACGCTCATACGTCTCACGCAACCGATCCGAAGGCGCCTCAGACAACACCCCAGACCCTAGAACAGACGAACCCGATTCAGAGCAGCTCTTGGCGTGACCCCCACCAGTGGCACTCGGCGAGCGCGTTTTCGGCCACTTCCCGTTCGTTAGTCGTTCGTTAGTCAGCACGTGAAACCGCGTACCAACAAGTACCAACACGTACAGCGCGAGCGGGTCTGCCATGCTCGGCAGACCCGCTCGGTTGAGCGAAATACAGCGGCGGGGCTGGGATTTGAACCCAGGGACGAGTTACCCCGTCAGCGATTTTCAAGACCGCCCCGTTCGGCCGCTCCGGCACCCCGCCGTGCCGCTATTCAAGCCGATCGGGCCGGGAGGCCCGATCCGAGCAAGGGGCGGACGCCGCTCCCGCTCCGGCCGCCGGGGATCGTCTTGCTCTCGCGGAGACGATGACAAGGTTCACCTGGACGCTCGGCGCACAACGTGCGTGACAGGACACCCCGGATGATCAGACGCCGACGATCGTGATCGTCCGGTTCAACGTCGGCACGAGCGTGGTCTGAGCGGCGACGTGAACCGAGTACGTCCTGTTCCTCGCGACCGTGAGGCCGGTGAGGCGGACGCGGATCGTGCAGTCGATCTGGAGCGGCGTCGCGATCACCGACGACTGAACGAGCTTGCCGCGCAGGAACGTCCCCGCGATGCTCGTGACGCGCGAGCCGATCGGGCTCGTCGCGCAGAGTGGCCGTACGAAGACGGTGATCGTCGGGCTCCTCGTCCCTGCCCTGACCTTGATCAGGCCGTTCACCTGGTCGACGCGCAACGCCGCCGCCGACCACGTCGAGAGAGCGGGCTTCGCCGTTCCGTTCATCCGGTAGAGGCCGCTCTGCCAGGGGCTCCCGGCCGAGTCGCGGAAGACGAACCAGATGAACAGCGGCACGTGCGGGTCGAGCCGCGCCAGCGCGAGCGCCTGCGTCACGTAGCGGGCTTGCTGAGCTTCGGTGACGCCGTTCGGCTCCCCCGGCTTCGTCTCGCTGCCGTACTCGGTGATCCAGACCGAGACGCTCCGGCGATGGAACCAGCGCGCCAGGTCCCGTTCGAAGCGCGGCAGCGTCGTCAGGGCGACGTTCGGATAGCGGACCTTCTGCGTCGGCGCCTGGTTGACCGGATACGGATACGGATGGTGAGCCCACGCGTCGAACCGCAGTCGCGGGTTCGCCTGCGCGACGAGGCGCGCGAACGTGGCCGGCGCAACCGTGTCGGTCACCCCGGGCTTCTTGCGATCACGGCCGTGCGACGAGGTCTCCCCGATCGCAACCAGCGCCCGCGGGTTCCCCGCCTTGATCCCGGCGTAGCCGGCCGCCGCAAGGCGTGCGTAGGCAGCTCCGCTGACGATCCTGCCGCGTGCATCGAATTGCGGTGCCAGGAAGTTGCCGAGATTCGACTCGTTCCAGATCCCGAAGAAGCGGACGAACGGAAAGCCCGCGTAACGGCCCGAGTAGCGGGCGGCGAGAGCGCGCGCGAAGCTCTGGAAGTCGCCGACTCGCGTCGGGAGATAACGCGCGGGTCTGCCACCGTTCGCCCAGCCCGGACTGCCCCAGACCGTCATCAGCACCTCGAGCCCGCGCGCCTGCGCGCTGCGGACGAAGTCGTCGAGATCGGCGAACCGATACGCCGGGTCGAACGGGTCGGATGGATTCCGCGGCCGGACCGGTGCGACGGCCGCCCACGTGACGAGCGTCCGCAGGACGGTCGCATGTGCGCGGAAGCGCGCGAGGTCGAGCTCCTGCTGGCGCGCAGGGCCGTAACGGAAGACAGGGTCGTCGTGGAAGCCGATCCACATCCGCGCTTGCCCGCGCGACTGGGGAGCAAGGAGCAGCGCCAGCACAGCCAGCGGAATCGCGATCACGCCCGTGCGCGATGTCATGCGACGTCGTATCCCCGACCCGCGCGGTTTCGATGCATCCACGAAGCGCCCGGGATATCCGCACGGCTAGGAAAGCGCGACGTACCGTGCGCCCAGGGTCGCCGCGAGCGTCCGGTGCGCGGCTGCCGCTCCGATCAGCAACGAGCGCGACGGGTCGACGCCGTGAGCACGCGCGAAGGCGAGCGGCAACCCCGGTAGCGGTGGACGACACCAACAGGCCGGTGGACCCGCACCGTGCGGGCAGACGGCGACCTCGACGGCCCCCGAGAGCCCGGAGGCGGCGCGAAGGAGCAAGGCTTCGCGCCCGCCGTCCGGGTCCCAGTCGAACAGCAGCCGCGGCGCGTCGGGTTCGCCCTGCGCCAGCGCTGCGTCCAACCCGGGCCGCTCCAGCGCGGCGCCGGCGACGAAGACACCGGGCCGCCTCTCCGCTGCGAACGCGCTGCGCGCGAAGGGATGCTGCTCCACCCCACTCCAGCCTTCGTCCGCCGACGGCGGCTCGAGCTCGCGCAGCGCCCGCATCTGCGACGTCGGCAGCAACAGTCCCGCCTCGCGACGCGCCGCGGCACGCAGCTCGTCGGCCGTCGGCAAGACGCCGAAGCGGTCGAGTAGCCGCTCGACCAGGTTCACCTGCGCCTGCGCCAGTGGCGTCTCGAGCCAGACGCACCGCGCCGAGAGCCCATGACGCGCCGCGGCGTCGACCACGTGGCTGCGCGACGCCCGAGTGAGATACGTGTTGTCGAGCACGACCCGGCGCGCGCCGGCTGCCAGAAGCTCGTCGAGAGCCTCGGCGAGCGCGCGGAGCGAGCCGCCGCGTTCGTCGCGATTCAGCCGCACATAGCCGCGCGCCTGGTACTCGTCGGCAAGCAGCGTCTTTCCCGCGCCCGGGATTCCCATCACCAGCACGACCTCGCCGTCGTCGTCCGCAGGTACCGTCCGCGCCCGAGTCGGGCGACGCCTGCCGAACGCGCCCTCGAGCCTCTCGAGCTCTGCGGGCTCCAGCTCGATCTGTGCGGCTCGTGCGGCGGAGCGGGCTGCACCCGGGCGTCGGGCACCCGGAATCGCGACGACATTCGGGGAGAGCTGCAGCAGCCATGCGAGTGCGATCTCGGCGGCGGTCGCTCCCTGCGCGGCGGCGATCGTCGCCAGCACGTGGTTGCGGGCGAGCGAGCCCGCACGGCGAGGGCCGCCGAGCGGAGAGTGTGCGATCACGATGATTCCCAGCTCGTCGCAGCGCTCGACGATCCCGCCCCGCACGGCGCGGTCGTCGAGAACGCTCAGCGCAACCTGAACCGCCGTGATCGGCGCCAGCTCGATCGCCTCGTCCAGCTGATCGCGGGTGATGTTCGCGATCCCGGCGCGCGAGACGAGCCGTTCGTCGACGAGGCGGCCGAGCGCACGGACGGAGGTGCGCCACGGCGTGCGCGAGTCGGGGGCATGAATCAGGTACAGATCGATCGGGAGTCCGTCGAGCGCCTCGAGGCTCGCCTCGCAGTCGCTGCGAATCACCTTTGCGCGGCCGTCCGGAACCCACCCGCCGCCGGCGCGTGACATCCCGCCCTTCGTCACGACGCGCGCGTTGGACGCCTCGCACCCGTGCAACGCGCCTGCGAGCAGCCGCTCGTTGTTCTCGTAGGCGCGAGCGGTGTCGAACACCGTCACCCCCGCCGCGACCGCCGCGGCGATCGTCTCGACTGCAAGCTGCTCGTCCGCCGGCAGACGCATGCAGCCGAGGCCGATGCGCTGCTCCGGCGTGTCGAGCCAGCTGCTCAGCCGCTCGCCAGCCGGGTCAGTGCCTGCTCGATGCGCTCGAGCCGGGCATCGAGATCGTCGAGCCGAGTGTCGAGCTGTTGGTCGGATTCGGCCTCACTTGCCGCCGCACGCGCCTGGTACTCCCTCTCGGCGCGCGCGACGAAGGTCGAGGTGATCGTCGCTGTGAGGATCGCGAGGAACCCCGCGCCCCAGAGCATCACGGCGGCCGCGACGAGCCGGCCGCTCACGAACCGCGGCGTCACGTCGCCGTACCCGACCGTAGTCACTGTCTGGATCGCCCACCACAGGCCGCGGCCGTAGCTCTTGTACTCGCGATGGTCGAGCACCGTCATCAGCAGCGCACTGCCGACCACGACCGCGATCGTGCCGGCCACGATCGCCTGGAGCGCTCGGCGCACCGAGACTGGCTCGGTGAGCATGCTGTCCATGCGCCGCTCGATCATCCTCGGGCGGGCCACGTTCAGACGCTAGACCCGCCGCCGGACGGCGCTCGGCAAGCGTTCCGGGCGAGCGGGGCGTCGGCGCCCCACCCGCCCGGACGACGCCTAGACCTCGGAGTCGATCTCCGCCTGGTCCGCGAGCTCGGCGATCTCGATCGCGAGGCCGAGTGCCCGCGCGATCTTGGTCATCGCCGAGACGGTGCGAGCAGTCCCGACGATCGGGGCGATCGCGGCGAGGACGTCGCGCGCAGCCTGCGCGTCGATGCCCGCGTCGGCCGCGGCGCCGAGGTTGAGCAGGTACGACGCCGGCGGGGCGTCCGTCGCGACCAGCGCGGCGAAGCGCACGAGCATCAGCGACTGTTCGTCGAGCTCCGATGCCTCGATCGAATCCGCCGTCATCTGGGCGAGCAGATCGAGAACCGGGGTCTTTGTAGGTTGCTCGGGCATGGACCCCCCTTTCGGGTCGGCTTGGCGAACCGTGTCCACGAGCGGCGGATCGGTCCCCACGACCGTCTTCTACCAGAGTCCCGGGGAACCAGGTTGCGACCACAGCATGCCGCGACCGGGCTCTAGCTGCTGGTTTTCAGCGCCTTGCAGGAGGCCGAGTCGGCGAATGCGCTCGTCAGCTTGCCGCTCGCGTCGATCTGCTGGAGGTCGCTGTACGTCGTCTTCACGTCGTTCCGCATCGAGGTGAGCGTGCCGCTGACCGTCGACGAGGCAGCGAGCGCGCTCGAGACGTCGGACACCCCGCTGACGGCGCTCTTGATCGTGTTGACGCCGTCGTCGATCTGCGTCGTGAGCTGATTGACCGCGTCCTTCGCCTGCCCACCGGCCTCGGTTGCCGGCTTGCCGAGCTTCTTGACGTCGCTGACAAAGGTGTCGGTCGCTGACTTGAAGTCGTTGAATGCCGTCTGCACCGTGTCCTTGGAGATGTTGCCGTTCTTGATCGGCGCCACGGCAGAGGTCACGGAGGTGCGCCAGGTCGTGACGTCGCTGCAGAAGCTGCTGGCCCATTCGCTCGCCGACAGCGGCTTACTGCTCTTGCCGCACCCCGTCGCGGCCACCGCCACGGCGGCGACGAGAACCAGCAGCACAATACGGGTCGCCCTCACGAGCGCGAGCTTACCGTGAGCCGCCGCTCGAGAGAGAAACATCGGCGCCGGTTGACTCTCTGTTGCCGATCCTGAAGACTGGGCGGCCATGTGTTGCGTCGCGCTCTCGATGTTCTTCATCGGCCCGAGGTTTGCGTTCGTGCTTGTGTGGATCTTCGGCGACCGGGTGCAGGCGGCGTTCTCGACGTGGGCCTGGCCGCTCCTCGGCGTCGTCTTCCTGCCGTGGACGACGCTCGCCTACGTGCTCGTGTGGGGCCCCGTCCACGGCGTATCCGGGATCGGATGGTTCCTGGTCGCCTTCGGCGTCCTCCTCGACGTGATGACCTACTCCGGACGGTTCGCGTCCGACCGTTACCGGGCCGCCCGGGCCGCTTGAGTCGCTAAGGGTTCGCCGCGGTCACCGTCACCGTGACGGTGACCGGCTTCTGCTTCTCGACGACCGTGATCACGCGCCATTGAACCGTCGTGGTCGGGACGATCTTGGTCTTCGTCTTCGTGACAGTGCGGATCACGGTGCGCGTGCGGGCCGGCGCAGTCACCGTCACGGATTTCGCACGCGGCGCCGCGACGGTCTGCACGATGGTTCGGACGCCGCCCGACACCGTCTTCGTCAAGCGGACGGTCTTCCCCGGCGCCGCGGGGTTCGCAACGTAGACGGTGCGTAGGTGCGAGACCCGCCGCACCACGACCCTGCCGCGGGACGTGACGATGCGCTCGACGGTGCGGACGATCGTCTGCGAGCCGGTGTCGCTCGCCTGCGCCGACGGCAGGCTCTGCGCAGCGAACCACCCGCCGACGACGACGCCGGCGAGGAGCAACAGAGCGACCAGCGACTTGACTGCGAACGGGACGCGGTTCCGCCACCACCAGCGCCAGAAGCCGAGCTCTCTCCAGTGGTCGCGCATCGTGCGCGCGTCGAATCACGCGTCGGCGCGCGTGCGCGCCAGTGCCGGGACGGTCTGGAGCAGGAGCCTGAGGTCGTTCAGCATCGACCAGCTGGTGACGTAGAAGTAATCGAGCGTGACCATCTCGTGGAAGGGGATGTTCGCACGTCCGAGCACCTGCCAGGGGCCGGTGATGCCGGGCTGTAGGCGAACCCGGCTGCGGGCCCAGTCGCGGACGTGCTGATCCTCGTCGAGGATCAGCGGGCGCGGGCCGACCAGTGACATCTCGCCCTTCAGCACGTTGATCAGCTGCGGCAGTTCATCGATCGAATAACGGCGGAGCACACGGCCGACGCGCGTCACCCGGGGGTCGTTCGGCACCTTGAACATGCGCGAGTCGCCGCCGGGTTGAAGGTGCTTGTTCAGGTGCGCGACTTCGTGCTTGCGCTGTTCCGCATCGAGCACCATCGTCCGGAACTTGAGCATCGCGAACGTCCGGTCTTCAGCCCCCATGCGCGTCTGCCTGAAGAGCACCGGCCCGCGGGAGTCGAGCTTGATCAACACCGCGACGACCGCGAAGACCGGCGCCAGGACGATCAGGACCGCCAGCGAGACGATCACATCGAGCGTCCGCTTCAGGTAGAGCGACGAACGCGCCATCCGGAACGGCGGCAGGTTGACGAGCGGCAGCCCTTCGACGCTGTGCACGCCGACGTTCGGCGGCACGACCTCGAACAGGCGCGGGACGACGTCGATCTGGACGTCCGACTCCCGCAGCGAGCGGACGAGGTCGAGCAGCTCCTCGGTGGGCTCGTTCGAG
The DNA here is from genome assembly GCA_963769545.1 of uncultured Thermoleophilia bacterium. Taxonomy (GTDB): domain Bacteria; phylum Actinomycetota; class Thermoleophilia; order Gaiellales; family Gaiellaceae; genus PALSA-600. The sequence goes on from CAVYMB010000001.1 coordinate 103,726, forward strand.
AAGGCGATCAGCACCCGCTCCACGGAGTACGTCTCGACGAGCTCGGGAAGATCGCGTGGCGAGCCGAGCATGACCAGGTCGCCGAGATCGTCGCGGCGCTCCCGCGGCAGCTCGTCGACGAACCCGACAAGGCGGATCCCGTACTCCGGGTGCAGCAGGTACTTGTGGGCGATCAGCTGTCCGACGTGCCCCGCTCCGACGATGATCGTGTTCTGCACGTACTCGCGCCGGCGACGGCAGATCGCGCGAGCAGCGCAGCGGGCAAGTGGGATCAGGACGATCGCGAACAGCCAGAAGGCAGTCGCCTTCGCGAGATCCGGTGTGAACAGCCCGGTCGCGTGGCCGATGCCGTAGGCGACCCAGACCGAGACGGTGACGAGGTGGAAGACGCCGACGACGTCGTCGACGGTCGAGTGGTCGGTGCGCTCCTCGTCGCGGTCGTAAAGCTTGTAGAGCTTGGCGGCGACGACCCAGGCGGGCAACGCAACGAGGAAGAGCAGCCACTTCGAGGTGGGCGTGAGCCTAGCGATGAGTGTGACGCGGTTGGTGAAGAGCGCCTGTGCGAGGAACAGCGACGCGATCAGACCAACCATGTCGGCGGCCAGGAGTGCCCGACGCACGAGCCAGCCGCGCCCGCGAACAACTCCCTCGCCAGGCTCCGCTGCGGGCAAATGGGACTGGCCGACTGTGTCGTCGACCGGCTCCTGGACCCGCTCGTATCTATCCGCCGCAGGCTGTGCCTGCATCCCCCCTGATCCGCCTCCCCTCCGAAACCGCGACCCCGAACTCGCCTCACAACCGCTCTCGTTTCGCGGTACCCAGTCCGCGCGACTCTAATCAGGCGTTTGCGAAAAACCTCGTCCCGGCAGCACCGCGGTGAACAGAAGTTGCGGAAAACGCGGGAAAAGCAGCCGCTGCTAGCGATGGTGGATGAAGCAGTCCCTGGCCGGCAAGCCGCCGTGCGTGAAGTACCAGAAGTACTCGAGCAGATTCACATAGATGATCTGGCCGTGCCAACAGATCGGGATCTTGCCGCCGTACTGCTGTGTGAACGGCGGCCCCGGCCCGAACTGGCGCCTGAGCCAGAATCTCGGATCGAGCGGCCCCTGCCCGCCTTGGTTGTGGTCGGGGGTCACCACGGCGCTCGTCGGTTGAGCGGCCGGCGGCTGGACGAGGTGGTAGACGCCCCGGCTGAACGTGTGGATCGAGCCGGTCGCCGAGCCGATCGCACCAGCGGCCCCGAGTGAGAGCACGAGGGCGCCGGTGACGGCCGCGATGAGGGCGATCCGCGGCGCGCTGGCTCGCCGCGGCCGGCGCTCCGGCTGAACCTGAGCCGACAGCCGCCGTAGGAGCTCGTCGGGAGGCTGCGGCCGTTCGGCGCGCAAACGCTGCTCGAGCTCGGTCTCCTTGTCGCGTGTCCAAAACATGCTCAACCCCCATACCTGCGGAGCCCGCCAAACCCTTACAGGCGTTTAGCCCCCGCGGGGCGAGGCGTTCTCGACGGCGGCGATCTCGGGGCTGTAGGGGTTGAGTGCGCGCGCACGAGCCAGGGCCGCTCGTCGCTCCGCTCCCGATGTGATGACGGCGATGTCGAGCCACGTCTGCCAGTCGCCGGGGTCCTTTGCAGCCGCCGCGTGCAGTGAGGCGAGGCCGCTGCTTCGCTCCCCGATCAGCACGCGGCTCTCGCCCAGCTCTCTCAGCGCAACGGCAGACCAGGGAGCCCAGCGGTGCGCCCGCTCGGCCTGCGAGACCGCTTTGGCGCCCGAGCGGTTGAGAAGCCCACGCTGCGCTTGCGCCAGGGCGATGTTCCCGACCAGACCGACGAGGGCGACGAGCGCGACGGCGGCCGCGCCGGCGCCGACTGCAATACGCGCCGCGCGCCGACTGGCGACACTGCGCTGATTGCGGCCGCGGGCGGCCGCAATCAGCGCGGCAGCCGAGAAGAGCGCGAGAAGAGTGACCGCGGGCATCTGCCAGTCCCAGTCGACCGCGGCGTGCGCCAGGAAGGCGACGTAGGCTCCGAACGCCGGTGCGACGAGCGGATGCCGGCGGGCCCGAACCGCCGCGATCAGCGGCATGAAGAGGAACGAGACCAACAGCACGAAGCCGACCAGACCGCCCTCGGCGAGCGTCTGCACGTAGAGATTGTGCGCGTCCTCAACGAAGTAGGCGCTCGTCCGATGGGCGAGCCACCAACGGCCGAAGCTTCCCGCACCCGAGCCCACGACCGGATGCGCCTGGAATTCGTCGAACGCAGACCGCCAGAGCACCGTACGTCCGTTGTTCGAGAGCGAGAAGAGGCGGCTGTTCAAATCCGACCCGCCCCTCGGAGTCGAGACGAACGAGTCGTAGGCGTGACGCATGAGCGTCGGAGGCGATCCGTAGGCCGCAAACACACCGACAATCGCCAGAAGCGTGACGACAATTGCTGCGGCACCTGCAGCCCGCCTCGTCGTCTTCCCAACTTTAATCCTCGACAGCCAGACGACGTAAAAGGCCGCAATAGCCGCCTGGCCGGCTGCGAGCACCGCGAGCTCGAGAGCCAGCCGGTGGCCTGCATGCGCAGCCGCGCCCAGAGCTGAAGCCTGATGCGTGAGCGCTGGCGCCCGGGAGGCGATCAGCACGCCCACGGCCGGTACCGGCACGAGTGCTGCGAAGCCCCCGAGCAGGCGCAGGCGTTGCGGGCTCAGTGCGAACACGGCAAGAAGGCCAACAGTCAGCCCGACCAATGCGCCACGGCTGAACGTGAAGTACAGAGTCGCACTGAGCGGGGTTAACGCAACAGCCGCGAGAATGCGAAGCACGCGGCCTCGTCCCGCCGTTGCAACGCCGAAACCGGTGAGCAACGCCACCGCCGCGAAGATTCCGAGCGCGTTCCAATAGCCGATCGGCACGAAAAGGCGGTAGCCGGCGACTGCGTTTGACGCACCGAAGCGATCAGGAAAGAGGCGTGTCGCCAGCGAGTAGACACAAGTCGCGGCGGCACCGAGCGCGAGTCCACTCAGCCAGAGGCTGACTCGACCGCGACGAACGATGAGGAGCGCAGCGGCGATGCCCGCGAGGTACTCGAGCGTGCGCTGGCCGTTGTCGATCGCGACGCTCGCGGAGCCCGACCAGAGCGCCGACACAAATGTGTAGACACAGATCCCCGCCCCAGCCGTGAGCCATGCGATGTCGAAGGCTCCCCATGCCGGGGCGGCGAGAGTCAGCGCAATGATCACGACCCACGCAAAGGCGAGCGCCGTCCAGCCGAACGACGTGGCGTTGAATCCCCCGCTCGCCGCAGCAACCCCGGTGACTGCCACGAACGGCACCAGCAGCACGGCAGCCGACGTCCACCCGTCCAGCCGGCGAGACATCGATTCCCCCCGGACGCCAGGAAGCACGCTGGTCGTCATTCGGCCGCCCGCAGGCTTTGTGCGCTCGTGTCGCGGGGAACGCCTGGGGCAGGCTGCTCGAGTTGATCCCGGAGTGTCTGCAGCGCACGGTGCAGCGCGACCTCGACCGCGTTCGTCTGCATTCCGAGCACCTCGCCGATCTGACGGGCGGTCAAATCGGCGCCGTAGCGAAGCCCGACCAGCTCGCGGTCACGCTCGCCGAGTTGCGCCACGGCGCGGCGAAGGTCGATCCGCGTCACCGCGTCAACGTCGAGCTCACCTGGAGCGAGCTGCTCCGGCGGCTCCCTCACGATAAGTGGCCGTTCTCCGAAGTGATCGCTCACCTGCCGTCGAGCGATGCCGATCATCCAGGCAGCCGCGTCCCCCTTGCCAGAGTCGAACCGATCCCGGTAGCGAAGAGCTCGTTCGAACGTCGCCGACGTGACGTCCTCGGCATCGGGCCCATCGCCGATCCGGTAGGCGACGTACGCGTAGATGCGTTGAATGAGAGGCTGTGGGTCGGCGAACGGATCGCGCCCGGGCATCCGGCCACCCTAATGTGGGTAGTGCGAGCCGAGGGCGGTGGAGGTGCAAGAACCTCAATGAAAGTGGCGATTGTTCACGATTACCTCACGCAACGGGGGGGCGCCGAGCGCGTCGTGCTGTCGCTGGCACGTGCGTTCCCGGAAGCACCCGTGTACACCTCCCTCTACGACCCAGACGGAACGTTTCCCGAATTCGCAGAGCTCGACATCCGGACGCTTCCGATCAACCGGATCGCTCCGCTCCGACAGCACCACCGCGCGGCCCTGCCATTCCTCGCGGCCTCTTTCTCGCGCTTGCGGATCGAAGCCGACGCCGTCGTCTGCAGTTCGAGCGGTTGGGCACACGGCGCACACGTCGAAGGCCGAAAAGTGGTCTATTGCCACACGCCGGCACGCTGGCTGTACCAATCGGACCGGTACTTGCGCGGCCGTAGTCGGCCAGTACGCGCGTCTGCTGATCTCCTTCAGTCAAGGCTCGAGCGATGGGACAAGCGGGCCGCGGCCTCGGCCGACGTCTATCTGGCCAACTCGACTGTCGTCGCCGAGCGAATCAAGACGATCTACGGCATCGACGCCGAAATTGTGCCGCCTCCGCCGGCGATCACACCCGACGGTCCTGCACAACAGATCGAGGGCGTCGAAGTCGGTTTCTTCCTTTGCGTCTCTCGGCTGCTGCCGTACAAGAATGTCGACGCGATCGTCGAAGCGTTCGCGTCCCTGCCCGAGGAGCGCCTCGTGGTCGCGGGCAGCGGTCCGTTCGAGCGTTCACTTCGCGCCGCAGCCGGCGCGAACGTCACCTTCGCAGGCCAGGTGAGCGACACCGAGCTTCGCTGGCTGTATGCGAATTGCCGAGCCCTCGTCGCCGCATCATACGAGGACTTCGGGATGACTCCGGTCGAGGCTGCGTCATTCGGAAAACCCGCTGCAGCCTTGCGGTGGGGCGGGTTCCTGGACACGATCGATGAAGGACGGACGGGCGTCTTCTTCAGCGAACCAGCGGCGCACGGTGTCGTCGACGCAATCCGCAACGTACAGGCGACGTCGTGGCAAGGCCCCGCGATCCAGATGACGGCCGAACGTTTTTCGGAAGGTCGCTTCGCCGAGCGCGTGTCCGCGGCTATAAGGCCGCCGAACTCAAGCCCCGGTGTCGATGGAGCCTCCGCACCCGCTGAGCCGTCCGCCTCGATCTGAGACAGTCACCGAGACTCGTGTTGTTCGACCGCGGGGCCGGCTGGCGAGATCGGTTAGGGCAGCTCCTCTGGAACGGGCGAGCGAGCCGGAAACAGCAGACCGCCATCTCGGCCTACCTCGAACCTGCTGTTGGCTGCTTGGAGGCGCCTGCGAGGAGGGCGCCGAGTACGGCAACGCGCGCTGGTGGCGGCCAGCCCCAACCAAGCGAGCCAAAGGACCGAAGAACGTCGAGAGCGCGGAGCCGTTCTCGGGCATGGGCATTAGCGATCGCCAATTCGAGCACTGAGCGACGGAACAGCCTCTCGACCTCATCCCTCTCCCGCTCGCTGATCTCGCCCTGATGGCGGCCGTAAAAGCCGCGGAGACAGGCGGTTAAGCCTTCTCCCATTTCAATGCGGTTGCACGTCTGCTGCCCATGATGTGCCCGGTATCGACCGAGCCTCTTCGGGAGGTAGAAGCCGCTGATCCGGTTGACACCGAGTTCGAGAAAGAGTGCGAAGTCGGCGACCACCCCACCGTACGACGGAAAGAAGCCAATGCCCTCGAGAGCGGTCCTCGCGAAGAGTGTGAACTGAAGTGGAAACGGTTTCCAGATGAGCTCCCGGTACAACACGTCTTCGTACTTGCCTTCGATCATCGTCGATCGCCCGAAACGGGTTGAAGCCGCATGCGACTCCTCTTCACTCACGTTCGAGGCGGCGTCCATGATGTAGTGGTCCGTCGAGCAGAAACCGCAGTTGCTAGCTTCGATCGCTGCGAGTGTTTCGCTTAAGAACGTCTCGCTCCAACTGTCGTCGTCATCGAGCATCGCGACGAAGTCGCCTGTTGTGAGCTGAAGAGCCCTTTGACGGTTTCCGAGCTGTCCGAGCGGCGGAAGGTTCCGGACGTGCCGAATTGGTGCTCCGAGCGCCATGTGGCGTCGCACAACGGCCGCGGTCTCATCGTCCTCGCCGTCTTCGCTGACGACGATCTCGGACGCAATCAGCGTCTGCCTCAAAATCGACCCCAGGCACTCATCCAACAGGTCAGCCCGAGCACGCGTCGTCACGGCGACGCTGATGGAGGCGCTCACGAGGGACCTGTCGCGTTCGATTCCATCGTCGCGCTGCTAACGCGAGCGGGCCCAACAAACGGAAGCGCGGTGACGGTTTCCTTCCAGTCTGCCGCCGCCATGTCGGCAAACGAAGGCGCCACCGAGCCTGCCGCCGCAAGCAGGGCCATCCGCCGCATGTGAGGATCGTGACAGGTGTTCGCTAGTCAGTCAACGGACTCGACAGGGAACACCACCCCAGTGCCGCTGCGTGGACTGAGCATGGCGTTTCAATCCCGGGGGAAGTACAGAACGTGAGATCGTCGGAACGGTCGACTGGCCACCAATCCAAGGGGCATCGTGGGCGACAGGACACGAGCAGTCATTCGAGAGATCACTCCGCCGGTACTGCTTCGCGCGACACGGCCGCTTCGGGCCCGATTCGCGCCGGAGCAACCACCCGAGTACTACGACGACCTTTTCCAGACGAGCCCGGGTTACAGCCTGCCGTACACGCAATCGCACTACTACTTTCTCTGGTCAGTCATCGCCGACCGCCTTGTCACAGCGAACGCGCGCCAGATCCTTGACGTCGGCTGCGGACCAGGTCAGTTCGCAAAGCTTCTGTATGACAAAGGCTTCCGCCACTACTGCGGCATCGACTTCAGCGCGGCCGCAATTCAGCTTGCCACGACCAGATGTCCCGACTTCGAGTTCGTCCGCGCCGACCTGCGTGACCCAGGGCTTCTAGAGGGACGCATCTACGACTGGGCACTCGTTCTCGAGACGCTTGAACACGTTGAAGACGATCTCGGTCTGCTGTCGAGGCTGCGTCCCGGCTGCCGGGTGATCTTGACCGTCCCGAACTTCGGCGATCCTTCCCATGTCAGATTCTTCAAGGATGCGGCCGAAGTGCAGGAGCGATACGGACACCTGTTCACGCCGCTCCGGGTCGACACCTTCATCGAGAACGAGAGTTGCCAATTCTTCCTCCTCGAGGGTGAGCGGCTCGCCTAGTACTTGCTCAGAATGTGAATTGTCGCCGAGCGGCAGGCGCTGGAGGTCGAGGGGCGCGCTCAAATGCCCGCCACGCTCTCGCCACGTTTTTTCTGTCCGATCGGTTGGCAAACTTCGCTCGCGAACGGTCAGACGTCGTTCTAATCCGGGACATGGCGTGACCAACTCGACGGATTACCGTCGCGTCCTTGCGAAGTGGTTGCGCGATGCAGAATCGTCCGCTCAGGTTGTCGCGGCTCTCGTTGATCGCCATTCAAAGATCTTCCCGAGTGAGCCGCCATTAGCCGCCAGGTAGAGCCGCGCAATGCGATGACCCCAAGTCAACCCAGCTCGTTAGCATGCCCCAATGGTACGCCCGTCTCTTGCGACGGCAGCTGCCCGGGTCGCAAGATTGGTGGTTGTCTATGTCCCGCCGCGAAGACGTGGCCTGCGGTTCGCTACAAAGGTCGAGCGCTGGTTCGGGCGACCCGAGACGCCACTTCGCGCGAAACACGTGAGCGGCTACGTCATCACGTGCGATCTTCGCGACCCGGTGCAGCGAACGTTGTTCTACCGGGGGACGTACGAACCAAGAACATCGACGCTCGTAGCCCACGCGCTGGCTCCGGGCGACGTCTTTCTCGATGTGGGAGCAAACGTTGGCCACTTCACCTTCTTGGCTGCCCGGGTCGTGGGAGCTCGCGGCGCCGTCCACGCCATCGAAGCTAGCCGAGCAACAGCGGATGCGCTACGCCTTGATGTAAAGCGCAATGGCCTGGGTACGATCGTGACCGTTCACAACGTCGGGGCAGCGGACAAAGCGGGGCGCATCCCCCTCCGAGGCGGAAACGACCCGTCATCGGCAGGCACTCGCTACCTCGATCCAACAGCCGGCGCCGACGCAACAGCGGAGGCCGTCGACGTCGTGGCGATCGACGAACTCTTGCCCGCAGTCAGAGTTGCTGTCGTCAAGGTCGACGTTGAGGGAGCGGACCTGCGAGCGCTGTCGGGAATGCGACACATTGTCGAATCATCCCGACCGCGACTCGTCGTCGTAGAGGCAGAGGACGAACAGCTGTCGCGCTTTGGCGATTCCGTTGCCGAACTCAAGACGTATATGAACACTCTTGGCTACGACGACGAAACGATCGTCGAAGAGTGGCACCCACGCGCGCTCGCCTTCCGACCACGCCCCTAGGCCCGCCGCTCTGCCTCTCAAGTTAACGAAGCGCAGGCGCCTGCAATCGCATCACTTCCGTCGACTGCTGAACCTCGCGTCATCAGCCGACTTCACAGATCGGGTAACCGAGAACGTCGGCGTACAAGGCGAAATGCTCGGCCACCATTCGGGCCAAGGTGAACTCCTTGCCGAACTCGGCGGCGCTGTTTCCTAGCCTAAGCGCCAAGGAGGGCTCTTCCAGGAGCCGGGAGATCGCAGTCGCGGTCGCTCGAGAATCGTCAACGGCGACGACAAGTGCGGTCTCCTCGTTGTCGATCCACTCCCGCAAGCCAGGTGCGTCTGACACAACGAAAGCAGCACCTGCCTGAAGGGCCTCAAGAGCTGCGAGCGGAAAGCCCTCCCATAACGACGGTAGGACAACAACATCTGCGGCTCCGAGGAATGCCCGCGCGTCGTTCCGCCAACCCGTGATCCTCAGACGGTCGGAGACACCGAACTCCTTCGCCAGATCGAGGAGCGAGCGTCTGTCGGCGCCTTCACCAACGAGTACGCAAACGACGTCGGCTGGAAGATCCTTCAGCGCGCGAACGATGACCTGTTGATTCTTCTGAGCCACGAGCCTCCCTACACACACGACAATGCGATCGGCTGGGTCGACGTCAACTGCCGCCGCCAGGGCCGAGCGAGACACCGCCGCGGGGGGTGGCCCTATGCCGTAGTGCAGTGTCCGATGCGGTACGCCGATCCGATCCAGCAGTCCGCTCGTCGCCGGGCCGTAGGCAACAATCGTGGCACGCCCGAGACGTAGGGACCACCCAAGCCGTGAGGTGTAAGAGTCCGCCGGCAGTCCCGGCAGCGCGATGATGAGCGGCGGTTTCCGCCAAGCCGTTGCCTCGAGCACGAGACCGAGTCCAACGCTGTGGCAGTGGATGACGTCAGGGCCGACATCAGCCACAACTCGCTTGAGACTCGAGGCCATCCTCGGTATGTCACGCGGGGAACGTCGCCACGGGGGTATCTCCACCTTCCTTACCCCGAAGTCGAAATCCCCCGGCGCCGCTGCAACAGTCGCCGAGTAGCCAGCATCCTGCGTTGCCCGCGCGATTTCTCGAATCGCTCGCTGGGCGCCGCCATCACCGCCCTCGCGCCAGACATGAAGAACGTGCACCGTACGCCATCCTGTCACGCCCGAGACGCACACAAGCGCGGCCACCGCGCAGGCGTCGAATCTCGCCGACGGGTCGTCGATAGAGTCGTCGGTGAACCATGAATCGAAACGCTCTTCGGAAGCGCGTTCGTGCTGCGCGGCTCGGCTTCTTCATGGGGCGCAGCAGTCGTTTTGAGCCTCCCACGACAGTCCGCCTTCGGGGTAAGAGGTCGCAACTTCTCATCCCAAGAGACGATCACGGAGTGCAATTCGTTTTCTATGACGTCCTCTTAACGGACTGCTATCGCCTCGACCGCAATCGCGGTAGGTACAAAACGATCCTTGACGTCGGAGGCAACGTGGGGATCTTCGCGCTGGCCGCTAGGTTGGCGAACCCAAACGCGGTCATCCATAGCTACGAGCCGAACAAGGCTTTGGAGCGATTCCTGTCACAGCAGTGTGCGACAGCAGGATCGCAATATTTTCTTGAAGCCATCGGCCCGATGAAAACCATGGCGCGTATGGAAGGAACTGGAAGTACGTCTGTGGCCGGGACGGCAGTGATCGATGGGAGCGGCGAGGTACCTGTCACCCCGCTTGAAGTCGCCGTGTCACGACTGGGGGGAAGTGTCGATTTTGCGAAACTTGATTGCGAGGGCTCTGAGTGGTCACTGTTTTCATCTCCGGGCCAGTGGGCAAATATCCGATCTCTCGCCGTTGAGTACCACACCGACTCGCGCCACCGAGACGACGACGCCGTCGATGCACTACGCAAGCTCGGGTACTCGATCACGGGTCATGTTGCCGATAAGCGGACCGGAGTCCTGTTCGCGCGCCGCTGAGCGGCGGCGATTTACGACTTTCTCGCGTTTCGGTATGCGTTCAGGCGTTCTAAACCGCAGAAGCGCCTATTCAGGATGAGAGAACCTCAGCTGACGCACGCGGTTCAACCGAGTGTTTCGGTGGTCGTCCCAACCAGAGCTCGCGCCTCACTCCTCGAACGGTGTCTTTCATCGCTCGTGCAGCAACGCCGTCCCCCAGATGAAGTCATCGTGAGCGAGGACGGTGCTGATCCGGAAACCTCGCGGATTGTCTCCGAGTTTCGCGAGATCCTCCCTCTCTCCCACATTAGAAACGAGACCCCACTCGGATTGCTCAAGAACTCGGACAAGGCACTGCGCCTCGCGGAAGGTGACCTGGTGGCAATGCTTCACGATGACGACGAGTGGGATCCTTCATTTTTGGAGCGCGCCGCAGCTGCGTTGAATGACCATCCTGAGTGCACCTTCTGCGCCACGGACCATCATCTCATTTCCGAGCACGGCGACGTCCTCGAAGGACTTACGGACAAGTACTCGGCGGACCACGGCCGGTACGGGCTCGAAACTGGCGTCCAGTCGGACGTTCTGGTCCGAGAACTGACGTACAACTGCTACTCGCTGCATAGCAGCGTTTTTCGTCGCGGCGCTCTTGAGGCTGTGGGCTTTTTCCAGAAGAACTCTGGATCTGCCGCAGACCTCGCATTGTTCCTCGAGCTTGGCTCCCTAGGATCTCCATGCTTTTACATCGGTGAGAGGCTAGGCCGTTATCGAGTTCACGAGAGACAGAACACTTCTTCAGGCGACAGGGTCTGGCGAAGTAAGAGCCACGTCTCAACTCTTCGCGGCTTTGCACAGAGGCACCAACTATCCCGGCGCGAACTCTCCATACTCGGCATGCACTACCGCGCAGCTGTGATTGAGCTGGCGATCGCGCAGGCTCATGCGTCTGATCGTCTGGAGGCCCTCGGGACACTATGGCGGTACTCCGATTACGACTGGGGCAGGCCTTCTATCCGCAGGATCGCCGTCTTGGGGGTAGTTCTTCTGGGCGCAAGGAAACGTCGCTCAGGTCCGACCGCGCTGCCGTCTCCCGGAGGTCTCGACTAAGCCTGCGCCGTCGGGTCATCCCAACGCTCTGGCTGTGTACAGGTCGGCCATGGCACGCGCTCTTTGGCCTCTCCCGACTGCGCGGAGAGGGTAATCCGAGTATCGCCACCAGATGACGTCCGTGGCCGAAGGGCCAGCTCCGTACCGGATGCGGTGATACATGAACCTCTTGTTCCAGGGCTTCACTGCGCCAACGGCGTGAACCATGGGAACGTTCCAAGAGCCACTGAATCCCATGCCGTCTGGCCCGTAGGCGCTGAAAGGCACGGCCGTCGCCATGAGAGCCATATTGAATGCGTCCTGATCGTGATGAAAGATCGTCTTGAGGACACCTTCGACTCGAGCCGGAACGGGACTCGCCTCCGGGGAGGTGTTCGTTGGGGCAATGAGGTGACCGGCCATCTGCCGAAGGCTTAACGCGGTCTCAGCCGTGTCCACCAATGTTGTCCAGGTGTTCAGAAAGCCTGAGAGGCTCCTCGGGAGCCCGACGAAGCCTGCATTGAAATACCGATCCAGATCGCGCGCCGCAGTAAACCCGAGGGACTCCAGCCATTCGATGAGAGCAAGGCGCTTCGGATGATCGCGACCGACAGGGTGTTGCGGAATGTCCTCAACGATCGCCATGCCATAGCCCATCCAGGCTTTGAAGAACGACCAATCGCGATTGATGACGATGTCGGTGTCCATGTAGACAACCGCGTCACATGTGGGGTTCAGATCCTCGAAGACTTGGCGGACGAACGTCGGCTTGTGATAGGTGAAAGGTCGCGCAGTGTTGAGGCGAACGAGGTGAACGTCGCACGCGCCGATACGAAGACACGTGCCCGGTCGCGCCGCGAGCGACGCCCACTCAGGAGCGACTCCGCGGAAGCCGACCCAAATGTTGCCGTTGAAGCCGTGTCGAACGAGGGAGTTGATGAGGGCAGCGAGCCCCGGATAGACGGGCGACTCCGCGAGTACTGCGATATCAGGTGCGACGATCAACTCTCTTGAACGACGAATCGGCGGCTGAAGACCTGCAGAACCCACCACGCATTCAGCCCATGTTGAGCTTGTCAGACCGGTCGACACTCGATCTCGAGACCGGACGTGCGTGGACGCGGTTCATGTTGGGCTCAAGGCGTCCCAGTAGGCAGCCGTCATTTCGTCCGCAATGACCTCAGGCGCAAAGCGGCGTGACTTCGCCTGGCCCGCAGCACCGAGACGGGATCGAAGACCGCTGTCGGCCGCGAGCCGTTCGAGCGCCGACGCGAGAGCATCGACGTCCCCCACCGGGTAGAGCAGCCCGTCGACACCGTCGTCGACGAGTTCGAGCGGCCCACCCGCCGCGGCAGCAACAACGGATACGCCGGCGGCCATACCCTCAACTATCACCTGTCCGAACGGTTCGGGCAGAACTGACGCGTGCACGAGGACGTCGAGCTGGGCGATCGCAGCGGCAATGTCCGTGACGAAGCCTGTGAAGGTGACGCGACTGTCGAGGCCAAGATTCACCGCAAGCTCCCGGAGCTCGGCGTCGTATCTCTCCTCGTCACTTCCGAAGAGCGGAGCCCCGATGACGATCGCATGCTCGGGGCCATCCGGGAAGGCGCGCGCGAACGCCTCCAAAAAGAGGTGTTGTCCCTTCCAACGTGCGATGCGCCCCACGATGCCGACCATGAACGGGCGGTTCGATTCACGCGGTTTCGCTGGGCCAGCCGCGATCGGACACGGGATCACACACCCGTCCACTCCCAATGAAGACAGGGTCACGAGCGAGTTCGCGATTACCGAAGAAGGCATCCAACGAGCCGCCGACTGGACGATTCTCGTACCGCGTTCGCCCAGGTAGTCCGGAGCGACGCGGTCGTGGATTTGCCAGATGACCGGAGTACCTGACAGGCGCCCCGCGACTCCACCGTAGAGGGCCGACTTGAGCGAGTTCGTGTGCACGAGGTCGGGCTTGAGCTGACGAAGACGACGTGCCAAGCGCAGCGAATACAAGCCGGCCCATGCAGTACCAACGGCGACGACAGAAGCTCGGTCAACCCTGCTCCGAGAGGCGCTCCTAATCGATTCCGCAAGCGGCAGCACTTCAACGGATACTCCGACCCCCTCCAGCCTGCGCACGAGGGGACCATCTTCCGCGAGAACCACGTGGGCGTCCACGGACTCGAGAGCCGGCAGAAGTCGGAGTAGTGAAAGCTCTGCTCCTGAGAGGGCCGCGGTGTGGTCGCAATAGACCACCCTGAGCGGCAGCCGCCTGCCTCCGCTCACGGCGCGGCGGTAGACCGCACGGTGACGCTCAGCGACTTCAGGCCACTTGAACGTCTCAGCGTGAGCTCGCGTTTGTTCGGGTGTCGGCAACGGCTTCGATCCGCTCGCCGCGTCGGCGAGCCGCTGCCCCAGCGCCTGCGGGTTTCGTGCGGGCACGATGAGATCGCCCTCCAGTCCGTTCACCGTTTCAGGCAGCCCGCCGACGTCGGTGACAATGACGGGAGTGCCGCATGCGAGCGACTCAAGCACGACCAATCCGAAGCCTTCGAGCGACCGCGACGGGACGGCAAGGACGTCCGCGGCTCGGTAGTACGCAGGGAGTGCGTCGTCGGCGACCCGCCCAATGAAGCGGACGTTGGCGGGCGACCGTTGTTCGAGTTCTGCGCGTAGCGGACCGTCGCCGACGATCAAGAGGGTGCCATCCGTAATTGACAACGCACGCCAGGCGTCTAGCAGTACCTCGAGGCCCATCCGCGCAACCAGCCGGCGAACCGTGAGTACGACCCACGCGTCGGAAGGCAAATTGAGTTCACGCCGGGCCTGGTCACGATCGCCGGGCGAGAAGCGCTGCAGGTCGACGCCAGGAGGAATGACGTTTACCCGCCAAGGAGAGACTCCATAACGATCAACCAGGACACGACCAAATGCACGGGAGAGCACGACCGCTTCGTCGGCGCGACGGTAGACAGCTCGCTCAATCAGAGCTTTAGCAACAGCCACGAAGGCGCGATCACCCCCGACCCTTCCCTCAAGCGCCCACGGGCCGTGGAAGTGAACAACCAACGGAAGCTTCCGCAGCGGTCCGAACATCGCCGGCAGCAGCGCGTAAGGGGCAAAGTGCGCATCGACCACATCGGGGCTAGGCCTCCGCCATGCGGCTCGCGCAAATGCAAGTAACCGTCTGAGCAACATTTCTTCTGAATGGCCCGCGACCTTGACGCGAGTCGGAACGCCGTGCGCGGGCCCGAGTACAACCGCGCTCGTGCTCGCATCAATCGATGCGAGCGCGTCGAGGAGCCCACGGAAATAGCGGTTCAAACCGCCCGTGTCATCGGGGAACCAGCCCATCCCGAGCTGCAAGCTCGACGGTGTTTCGCTACCCCTCACGCACGCCCAGACCCGGCTGAGAGCCGTCGGTCATGCGCTCGTACGATGTCGTTGAGAAGTGATGCGAATCTCGCAGCCATGGCTTCGCCGGAAAACTGTTCCGCGCGCTTGATTGCCCCCACCGAAAGAGCTTGGGCGAGGCCGGGCTCGTGCAAGACCCGTAGTACAGCGTCCGCGAGGCTGTCAGGATTGCCCGGGGGTACGAGGAGGCCCGAAATGCCGTCTTCGACGATCTCGAGCGGGCCACCGTCTGCTGAGGCGATTAGCGGCTTCCCAATCGCCATCGCCTCGACGAGCACAAGCCCAAAGGGCTCCCCGTACGAAGCGTGCACTACGACGTCAAGCGCGTCGAACCACGGGATCACGTCGCTTTGGTGACCCGCGAACACGACCCTTTCTGTTATCCCAAGCTCGCCAGCTAGCCGGCGGAGGTCATCGGGGTAGGAACCCTCCCAGCCGAGCACAGCGCCACCGACTACCGCGAAGCGCGCCGCCGGCTCGGCTCGAGCGATCATCGCAGCCGCGCGAAGAAAGACGTCCTGGCCTTTCCACGGCTGGAGACGACCCACGATTCCGACAACAGGTCCATGCCAACCCAACTCGCGGCGGAGCGACATTCCTGAGCCCCGGCGCGCAGCGACGTCATCCACATCGACGCCAAGATGGATTTTTTCAATCCTCCGCCGCGGCGTGAGCTGCGTCTGCGACACAACCGCAGCCGCGCTACTGCACACAACTGCAGCACACGGCACGAGCCCCGCAACGCGCTCGATTCGACCAGGGCCGGGGATTCCCTGCTGCCACCATATCGCCGGCAACCGAGCACCAAGGGCCGCAAGGCCGCCGTAGAAGTGCCCCTTTGACTCGTTGCTGACCACCACTCGAGTACGCTGACGCATCGCAACGCGACGAAGCCGAGAGACAACTCTGGACGTGCGCGCGAGGTGGCGCGTCCGGCCTGAGGGCAGCATGAGAACGGGGCAGCCTGCTTGCGTCAACCAGTCCTCGAGCGGCCCTTCCTGGAGTACCACCGCCTGAGGCTCGAATCCGCGGCTGGGCAGTTGGCCCGCGAGGGTCGCGAGAGCACGCCCCGCGCCACCGGGCACTCCGGTGGGGCTTATCAGGAGCACACGCGTCATTGGGCTTCCTCGCGGCGGTCGGTCCATCCGAGGACGAGCCACGGAAGAAAAGCGACCGAATAGTTGCCTCCATTCAGCCACTGGAACAGTGTCACGACGACAACCCCAAGGCCGACAATCGAAAGTAGATCCCGCCGGGACGACGCCGCGATATAAACGAGACGAATCCCGAGTATGCACACTGCGAGATAGGCGACGAGACCAGGTAATCCAAGCGCCACTGCCATGTCAGATGGGTCTGCTTCGGTACGAGCTGTTACACCTCCGAACGTGGAGCTCGCGATTGTTACCGAGCCGATCCCCTTCCCAAGCGGGTTGGTGAATGCAGATTTCACTCCGCTCACGATGAGCGATAGGTGACCACCGACAGTCGACTTCTGGGGGTTGAGTGGATCGGCCAGACCCGCAACGTCGTGCGAGATCAACGCGCCAGACGTGCTCGTTGAGAACGAGGTCGGTCCGTACGAGCGAAGACCAAATCCCAGCGCGACGATCAAGAGCGCTCCGAGACCTGCCGCAAGGACAAGTGGCAGTCGACGCCATGCGCCTAGCATCGCGCCGAGGGCGACGACGACGAGCAGAACGGCGCCCCTCGACGACTCGAGCACCAGGGCGGGTACCAGGACAGCAAGCGCGCCCACCGCGAGAAGCAGGTAGCGAGGACGCAATGCAGCTCCGACATAGATCACAATCGCGACAGTTAGGTAGGAGGCGTACTCCGCTTCTGAGGAGAAGCTCGAGAACGGTCTAACCACTCCACCGACGTCCAACGAGGTGAACGTGGACCTCACCTCGTCGATCCACAATCGATCCCACGTAGGGAAGCCGACCAGAGTCTGGACGAGCCCGTACGCCGCGGCCGCTACGCCGAGGGCCGCGACTAGCTTGAAGACGAACTCGATCGCGCGGTCGTCGAGCCGACGGCCGGCCCAGAAGCCAAGCGTCGGCACGAGCACGAACAGGAGGCCGGCGATGCCGCTAAGGAGGCTTCCCTCGAGCGGGTTCACCGCACCGAGCAGGATCAACACCGTCAACACGAGGACGGATCGACTGAGATGAGTGCGAGCGCTAAAAACCCCGCTGCGGGCTGCGGCGAGCACGAGAATTCCCAGCGCGATCGGTCCGACGACGAGAAGCGGGTCAAACCTGGTGATGGCGCTGAACTCCGAAACCACCCGCCGGATCATCCCGAGAGCGGTGAGCCAGAAGACGGTGCCGAGCAGCAGTAGTCGTGGTGAGTGCGCCGCGAAACCGAGCAAAGCGACGATCACCGTCATTGCCACGACGTATCTGACGCGGACGGGATCCTGGATTAAGAGCCCGACCAGAAGTGACAGGGAGACCACGGCAGTCACGCCCGCCAGTGGGCCTGAAAAGGCTCTCGGCCTAGGCTGGGCGAGCTCGGCGCCCCTCATGCTCACGCGGGTTCCAGCTCGCCGTCGCCGAGCAGTTGGTCGTAAACGTGCACGACGGCATCGACCGATCGCTTCCACGTATAAACCGAAGCCCGTCCACGGGCTTTTTCACCCATCTGCAGTCGTAGCTTGGAGTCGGCGGACAGCCTGATGAGGGCATCTCCGACTGCTTCGTCCGTGCGCTCGACCAGAAGCCCGGACTCGCCGTGAACAACCAGATCCTCGATTCCACTCACCCGCGTCGCGACAAGGGGTAGCCCTGCCGCCGCGGCCTCGAGACCAACAAGCGGAAACGCCTCATAGAGACTTGGCAGGCAGAACACATCGGCTGCCCCGTAGAAGCGTTCTCCGTCGGTGCGCGGGCCGAAGAACCGAATCCGGTCTTCGACATCCAGTCGGCGAGCAAGACTCTCGATGCGAGCCTGGTCGCCAGAGCCAACCACCCATAAACGCACTCTCGATGCACGGGTCAGAGCCCGGACCACGATTGGCAGTCCCTTCCGGTTCCAGTCGCCTCCCATGAAGAGAACGACCAAGTCTTCATCGGCGACACGCAACTCGGCTCGCAACCTGCGGCGCGCGCCCGCGTCAGGACGGTAACGGTGGAGGTCGACTCCGTTGGCGGCCACTCTGAACGGGATCCCGGGATACGCGTGATCCAGCTCAGCCCCAACTCCGTCCGACACAGCCACGAAGCTCCTTAGGCGTTTGCGCCGATAGCACCAGCGCTCCGCTGCGATCGCCAGCAACCGAACAACCGCAGTGTTGACGCGCCGCAAGTTCGGCGCGTCGCTGGGTGCAAGACGGCCCGTTGCACTGACGAACCCCGCGTGGCAGAACTGGACTTCTGCGACATCGGCTCGGTTTGGAACGATCGCGCCGAGTGTGTGGACAAGATCGGGCCGCACAGACCAAAGACGAATACCGCCAAGAACAAAAAAGAAGACGAAGCGCAGCGGAAAAGGTCTGGCAGGCACGGGAACGCGCCGCCACTCAACAAGCGAGCGCAGAGAAGGCGCAAGCTCCGACGAAACGACCACTACGCGGAAGTGAGCCGGCATCCCTCGAATGAGCTCGGCGAAGGCTCTCTCCATACCGCCGCCGTCGTGGATGCCGTGCGCAACAAGTGCAATGGTCCGCGTGCAGCCCTTCCTAGGTGAGCGAGGTGAGGCCAAGGTAGAGAACGGAACGCGAGTCATGCGACGATGAACGGAGCTTCCCAACTTGCACGAAGCTCCGAGCAACTGACCATCGGCGGAGGACGAATACCTGTGATGAGACGCGTGAGAGCGAGTGCCGAACCCGTGAGGCTAGGTCCGAAGCGGCGCAATACCTCACGTTCTTGTCTGGCGACCGCGACCAGGGCACGACCTGCGCCGGGCGCATCCCGGTTGCCGAACGCGATTGCGTAAACCATTTGACGCGCGAGATACCGCCGGTCCAGCGCCGTGGTCGCGATGAGGAAGTTGTACGCCGCATCTCTGACGGCCCCGAGCTCGGGACGATCTCGGCGATCGGCTCCTATCCGCTCTGCGCCTGCGTGGTCTACCTCCGCAGAGGGGTCATAAACCACCCGCCAGCCGTGCAGCGTCGCCCATCGAGCGCAGAGCACCTCGAAGTTCACCTCCGCCCCGTCGCCTCGGAGCAAACCAGCCCGGGGCAGTGCCAGACACTCGGCACGAAACGCCATGTTGACACCCTTAAGTACGTCTACTTCACGCGCTGGGCCGATACCGAGGTGGTGGTTTCCGACCACCCTCCCGTACCCCGTGATCCGGCCGACGTCAGATCGGCGTGGCTCGGTCTGCCCAGTAATGATGTCCCGTCCGCCTGCTGCCCCAACCCCGGGTTCCGAGAGGAGAATCAGGAGCCGACCGAGCCACTGAGGACGAGGCCGGGCATCGTCATCTGTAAACACGATCACTTCACCGGCCGACGAGGCGACGCCGGCCCGCATCGCTGCAAGAACGCCGGGTTCCTCTACTTCTACGAGTTTGTCGGAACTCGACTTTGCGGCATTGAAAGCACTCTTTGATGTCGAGTCCGCTTTCCGGACCACAACGATTGTCTCGTCTGGTGGACATGTTTGTCCGCGAAGGGCTGCGAGGCATCGCCTAAGAAGATCTGGACGGCAATAGGTCGGTACCACCACACTCACCGTCGTTCTGCTCACGATGCGTCGGACCAGTCGTCGACGAGACGCGTCGCCGCAAACTCGTCGAGCGCGCGCGCGATGGACTCAGCCACGCGACGCGGGTCGAAGAGCCTTTCGGCTTCGGCTCGCGCAGCGGCCCTCAGCTGCGCCGTCTGCCCCCGCTGGATCTGCGTGATGAGGTGACGCACCTCACTCTCGAGCGCCTCGATGTCCCCGACGGGTGCAACGCGCGCGCACTGCGACGAGACGTCCTCCGCTGCCCCAACCTCGTCGGTCACAACGACTGGAAGGCCGCTCGCCAACGCTTCCCCAACCGTAAGGCCGAACGGTTCGTACTTACTAGGTTGGATCAGCAGGTCCGAATCTGCCATGAGCGCTGGCATTTCCTGTGCACCGACGGAGCCGCGGTAGCAGGCAACGCGAAGATTGAGGTCCTCAAGCAGTCGGCTGTAATCAGACCATTGAGTCCGACCGCCTATTACATGAATGGCGATTGTGCCGGCCAGGTCATCGAGGCGTCGGGACAGTTCCACAATGGTCTCGACGCCCTTCCGTACAGAAAGACGACTTACGTATAGAACTCTGATTGGCCCTTCTGAGCGCGACAGGTCGGCACGCGGTCGAAAGGATCCAAGGTCGATCGGGTTCGGAACCACGCGAGTCAAGGCGGGATCGATCTCGTAATCGCGACACAAGGTTCGCTGAAAGGCGCGGCTTGGGCAGATGAACCCGGAGGCCAGCTTCGTGTGACGGCGTTGCATCAATGTCCGCGCGCTGAGGATTCCGCGTGCCGCAGCACGCCGGTAGAACGGTTCGCATCGGCGAGCGAGGGAGCTCTCGAGCTTCAACCAACGAAGCTCTCCAGCAGCGTGCGTTTCAGGATGAACAACAAGCGGTGGCGTCCGGTGTCCGCCTACCCTGAACGCTTCGATGTGCGAGAACTGGTACACGACGTCGTACTGTTTCGCGCGATGCCGTGACGCGAGCTCGTCCGCAAGCCGGCGCTCCGCCAACGCTCGCATAACCTGTCCGCTTACGAACTTCGTCAACTCAGTTCGGCTGTACCACAAGTCGTAACGGAAGCTTGACCGTCCTTCGACGAGCGTGAACCCCGAACGGTCGCGAAGATTCTCCGGAAGTAGGAGATCGAGTCCAGCCACGTAGCAGTCGACCTGATGACCGATATGGAGCAACTGGTCCAGCAGCAGCGCCGCAACACCGGCGACACCACCGCCTCGTTGCGGTGGCGGACCGAGGTACGCGATGCGTAGCGAGTTCAAGACGACCTTTCTAGCCCACAGCACGACATAGACCCCGACAGGTGTGTCAGCGATCGCCGGTCGGACTCGCGTGCCTGGACGTCAGCAATCAGCGATGCACCGATGCGACCGTCAGGCGTCTGGACTCCCATGGTCGAACGCGCGACAATGTCCGGTGGACGCCCCGGATCAGTCGAGTCATTTTGTGAGCGGAACTCATGCGGGTGGGAGCGCAACTATGGGCGCCAAGCGCCGCATTTGCGCTGGCCGCATCGCCAAGTCACGTTGCGCTGCAGACGAGTACTCCGCGTCGAGTCGGACCACAGTCGTTCTCATGCAACACTGGTGGCGTTACCCCTCACGTGTGACGCCGCCCGAGCGCTCTATCTCGACCGCCATCTCCTCCGTCTCAAGCGCCTTCCGCTCAACACCACTACCGGCATCCCACGTTGTCCGCTCTGCTTCTCCCGATCGAGTCGAGTAGCCGTACCCGTAGCTATAGGCATCGCCGTACGTGCCACGCTCGCCCGGGATCGGGCCGGTAACCACGTACCCCAGCTTGCGAGCCGGAGCCGCTTCAAGTAGCCGCCGCATCTCGCGCAGCATCGTTCGCCTCAGTGTCTTTAGTCGAGCCACCACGATCACGCCATCCGCGTCAGACGAGAGGGCGAGCGCGTCGCCGACCCTCAGAACAGGTGGGGAGTCGATGAGGACAGTGTCGTAGGCACCACGAAGCTTCGCCAGAATCGCTTGGACTTGCTCAGATGCCACGAACTCTCCAGGGTCCGGAGGTAGCGGCCCCGAAACCAGGACATCAAGGACGCCGCTCTCGACGATCTGCGATCGGCCGCCGTTGCTGATGCTCGGTTGCGCTGAGGTCGCGTACCTCCCGAGGCCAAGGTCTACGCGATGGAGCGCTTGCTCGAGATTGGCTGATCCGAGAACAACGTCGGCGATGCCGGGCGCGCCGACGATGCGGAAAAAACGGTCGATGTAAGGGCGGCGCAGGTCGAGGTCGACAAGGGCAACACTTCGACCGGAACGGGCTTCTGCGATCGCAAGGTTCGCAGCGGTCGTCGACTTGCCTTCGCGCTCGACCGCGCTGGTGACCAGGATGGTCCGCACGTCACCGCCGGTAACCCGAACGAAATCGAGATTCGCCCTTAGGAGCCGAAATGCCTCTGCGGCATTGTGCTTCGGTTGAACGACCATGACCAGTTCGTCGCGTTTCTGCATCTTTTTTGCCGGCGGGGGTAGCCGCCCCAAGAGCGGCAGTCCGCCGAGCTCGTCACCAAGGTCGCTCGTCGAGCGGATACGCGTGTCGAGTGCCTCCGCCCCGAACGCGAGCCCGAGCCCAAGAATGAAGCCGAGAATCAGACCGAGCGCCGCGTCTCGTCGGGGGCGCGGTGACACCTTCGTGCCAAGTTCAGCCTTGCGGATCACAACCGCGCCTCCGGTTTGGAGTGTCTGCAATGTCTGGAGCTGTTGATCCTTTTCTGCGAGGTTTTCATAGAGTGCCGACCCTTTCCGGCCGTCAGCGACGAGACCCGCCATCGTTGACTCAACCTCTCGCCTCGCCCGAACAACGGGCTGTGAGTCGAGCTCGTTTCTATAACGCGTAAAGGCCTTCGCATACGAGGTTGCGAGGAGCTGAGCCGTCGCTGGAGACGCATCAGTGACTTTGAAGTCAATGATGTTGGTGTCGACGTTTGGGGTGATTGCGGTTTGTCCCAGCAGCGCCTGAGGAGAACGGTCGCTCAGATTCGCAAGAACGAGGGCTTGCGCCGCAACGTCGGGTACCGAGGCAAGACTCGCCTGAGTGTCGACCGGCTGAGCCTGCCCAACCGGAAGGTTATTCGTGTTGATTCCCGTCAGGGCTGCAGCCAAGTTCTGTTGGTTAATGTAGACATCTGCCCGCGCGGCGTACTGACTAGTCTGCCGCTGGGACAGCGCGTAAGCGACGGTCGGCACCGTCACAGTGCATACGACAATGATCCACGCGCGCCGGCGCAGAATGCCGAGATAAGAGTGAAGTGAAGCTGGCTCGTGCCTGTCGGGGTACCCCAAGTTCCTCCCGTTGTGGACCGGCTCCGCGAGCGACGTAGCCCGATGCCGACGACTACGCCTTCGTACGCTAACCCCTCTTCACGAGGCGTGGTCCCCTCGTCTTTGACCGCCGAAACGCCTCACAAGCTAGCCGCATCCGCCGCCAGGCGTCCCGACGCACCGAACTCGACGAGCGGCTCCGGCACCGAGACCGAGCCGTCCTCGTGCTGGAAGTTCTCGAGGATCGCGATCATCGCCCGCGCAGTCACAGCCGTGCCGTTGAGCGTGTGGACGTGCTCGAGCTTGCCGTCGCGACGGAAGCGGACGTTCAGGCGCCTGGCCTGGTAGTCGGTCGTGTTCGAGGTCGACGTGATCTCGCGATAGCGGGCCTGTCCCGGGAACCACGCCTCGATGTCGTACTTCTTCGCCGCCGAGGAGCCGAGGTCGCCGGCGGCGATGTTCAGCACCCGGTAGGGCAGGTCGAGCTCCCTGACCAGGTCCTCCTCTATCTCGAGCAGCCGCTCGTGCTCCTCGCGCGACCGCTCGGGCTCGCAGAAGACAAACATCTCCACCTTGTCGAACTGGTGCACGCGGAACATCCCGCGCGTGTCGCGGCCAGCGGCGCCTGCCTCGCGGCGAAAGCAGGTCGAGAGCGCCACGTAACGGAGCGGCAGCCCGTCGACCTCCTCGCCCATGTGGAACGCGGCCAGGGGTACCTCGGAGGTGCCGACGAGGTAGAGGCCGTCCTCGGACACTTCGTAGAAGTCGCCCTTCTCCGACGGGAAGAATCCCGTGCCGTACATCGCCTCCTCGCGCACGAGCACCGGCGGCAGCATCGGCACGTGCCCCTTCTGCACGATCCGCGCCAGCGCCCAGCGGTAGAGCGCGATCTCAAGCAGCGCGACGTCGCCGACCCGATAGACGAACCGGGAGCCCGACACACGCGCGGCGCGCTCGACGTCGATCCAGCCGTGCGCGGCCGCGAGGTCGAGGTGATCGCGCGGCTCGAACGAGAAGGACGGGGGCTCGCCGACCAGCTTGACGACGACCGCATCCTCCTCCGTTTCGCCGTCCGGCGTGTCCTCGGCCGGCGGGTTCGGCACGCGGTCGAGCAGCGCCTGCCGCCTCTGGTCGGCCTGGCCGAGCCGCTGCTCGAGCTCCTGCAGCTCCGCCTTCACGCCCCGCAGCTCCTCGAGTTGCTCCGGAGTCGGCTTCCCCTTCAGCTTCGTGCGGGCGCGAAGCTCGTCGACCTGCGGCGTCAGCTCGAGCCACTCCCGGTCGGCGGCGAGCAGCTCGTCGAACGACTTCGCCGCGCCCTTGCGCGCGAGCGCGGCGCGATACACGCCGGGGTCGTTGCGTGCTGCGCGGAGGTCGATCACGCCGCTGAGTCTACGGCCGCCCGCGCGCCTGGCTACACGGTCACCCGGCCGACGGGACGAGCGGCGCGGAAGGCGGCTCGTCGAGCTCGGGGACGACCGCCCGAACCTGATCGAACGTCCCCTCTGCTCGGACGGCGCCCGACTCGAGGTAGATCAGGCGGTCGCAGTAGCGAACGCTAGCCAGCCGGTGCGTGACGATGATCATCGTCACTCCCCCCTGGAGCTCCGCCAGCGTGTCGACGATACGACGCTCGGTCGTCTGGTCGAGATTCGACGTCGCTTCGTCGAGCACGAGCACGCTCGGCCGCGTGTAGAGCGCGCGGGCCAGGCCGATGCGCTGGCGCTGGCCGCCCGAAAGTCGCACGCCACGCTCGCCCAGCACCGTGTCGACGCCGTTGGGAAGCCCCGCGACGACCTCGACGAGCCCGGCAAGCCCGATCGCCTCGGTAACGCGGGCCTCGTCGACCTCCTTGCCGTACCAGCCGAACGCGACGTTCGCGCGCACGGTGTCGTCGACGACGTAGACATCCTGAGGGACGTAGCCGATCGAGCGCTGCCAGGAGTCACGGCGGTCGGCCATCGGGGCACCGTCGATCGTCACCGTTCCGCTCTCCGGCTCGGAGACGCCGAGCAGCACGTCGAGCAGCGTGCTCTTGCCCGATCCGGTCGGGCCGATCACGCCGATCGACTCACCCGGATGCACCTCGAGGCTGACGTCCCGCAGCGCCGGCACCGGGCGCGTCGCGTACTTGAACGTCACGTCCTCGACGGAGACCCCACGCTCGAGTCGGAGCGGCATGATCGACGCCTCGTCCGTTCCCTTGTCGTCGGCGTAGACGCCGAAGGTGTTCAGCTCGCGCTCGACGACGTCGGTGGCCCACTGGCTGTACTGCAGCGAGTTCGAGAGCACCAGGATCTGGTTGAGGGCCGGCAGGAAGCGGAAGGCGCCGGCGAGCACGAGGCCGACGGCGGGCAGCACCGACTCACGCCCGCTGGTGAGACCTGCTGCGGCGACGACGAGTACCGCACCGATGACGAGCGAGGTCTCGAGCAGGTAGCGCAGGCTCTGCTGGGCCACGTTCATCCCCCGCGTCGCCGCGTTGATGCGGCGCGTGCGCGAGATCGCCTCGTCGGCGTAGAAGCGTGACCGGCCGCGAAGCTGCAACTCCTTGGCGCTCGCAAAACCTTGTAGGACGAGCTGGTAGCGCTGCTGTTGGAGCTCCTGGACCCAGCGGCCGCGCCGCTGCAGCGCGCCACGAACGATCCGCACCCAGCCGAAGCCGATCACGACGAAGTAGATCGTCACCGCGGCCGCGACCGAGGCGCTCGAGAGGAAGAGGCCGAGTGCGACAGCGACCGCGACGGCGGTGTTCGAGAGAAGAGACACCGATGACCCGACGATCCCGAACATCACCTGGTCGACGGAATTGAGGACGGTACGCAGCGTCTCCGACGAGTTGCGCTCGAAGCGCATCGCCTGGGGAGCGTGCGCATGCCCGCGGAGCAAGCGCGCGATCAGATTCGAATCGGCGTCATTGGACGCACCGAAAGTCAGCCAGAGCCCGAACACCGACAGGATGCTCCGCGTCACGAACAGAAGCGCCGTGATGATCAGGAGCACGAGCGCCTCGTGGTAGCGATCGTTGGCACCGGCGTGCGCGCCGACGAGACGGCCCGCGATCCCACCCACCGGCTGGTCGTTCAACAGGTTGATCAGCGCGTAGACGAGGACGAGGGCGATCGTGTCGAGCGCTGCGATCAGCACCCCGTAGACGGCGACGAACTGCAGGCGCCGCCGCGTGGGCGGATCGACGAGACGCCACGCGCGGAGGATCCCGCGGAACCCGCTGCTGGTCTTGCTCGAGGTCATCTACTAGGCCTGGGTACCCGAGAACGAGCGGTTCGTCAAACAGGTCTCGCGGAGTCGACCGCAAGAAGCGCCTCGATCACCTGCGCCACGCCTTCCTCGGAGGCCGGCGGGCAGACCCAGTCGGCAACGGCCTTCACCCGGTCGTGCGCGTTCTCGACGGCGATTCCGTAGCCCGCCCACTCGAGCAGCTCGACGTCGTTCTCGCCGTCGCCGAAGGCGATCGTCTCCTCCTTGGTGAACCCCATGTGCTCGGCGAGGAAGTCGAGCCCCGAGCCCTTCGTCACGCCGTGCGCGGCGAACTCGAGAAAGAACGGCAGCGACTTGGAGATGTGGAGCCGGCCCGCGAACTGGTCCCGCATCCGCACCTCGACCTCGTCAAGCGCCGCCGGCTCGCCGACGCAGACGAGCTTCGTCGGCGGCTTGGTCAGCCACGCGAGCAGGTCGCCGACGACGTGGAACTGAATCGACTGGAAGCTCGCGTAGTTGCTGGCCGCATCGGTCTCGGACTCGACGTAGAGCTCGTCGTCGACGTAGACGTTCGGCGGGTAGCCCTCGGCGAGCACGGCGGCGATCGTCTCGCGCGCCAGCTCGAGCGGGATCGGCTCGTGCCGCAGCCAGTGCCACTCCCCGTCCGCGACGACCGCGCCCTGGTAGCAGATCACCGGATCGTGGAGCGCGGCCGGCTCGATCGCACGCCGCACCGACTGCGCCATCCGGCCCGTGACCACGATCACATGCAGGCCGGCGCGCTTCGCGCGGGCGAGCGCCTCGAGCGTCCGCTCGTGCAGCTGCCCGTCCATCCACGTCAGCGTGCGGTCGAAGTCGGTCGCGACGACGCGGACGCCGCGCGGAAAGTCGTCGGGGAGCGAGAGGCTCAGCCGTTCGGGTTGCCGCCGGTTGCCTTGACGACGTACGCCGTCACGTCGGCGATCTGCTTCGTGGTCAGCTGGCCCTTGAACGACGGCATCGCGCCGGCACCTTCCGTCACGCGCATCACCGCGAGCGAGAGCGGCGGCTTTGCCTGGTCGAGGTTCGGCCCGACCGTCCCGGTCGCGCCCGCGTCCTTGAGCGTGTGGCAGCCCTTGCAGCCGGCCGTCTCGAACACCTGCTTGCCTGCGACCGGATCGCCGTTCTTGTACTCCGCCGGCACCGTCGCGGGCGTCGTCGTGGTCGCCGGCAGCGTGCCGACGACGGTAGAGGGCAGCGGCTGGACGACCTTCTCACCCGGCTTCGACGTCGAGCAGCCTGCGAGGACGAACAGGAGCGGCACGACGAGCAGCGGCGCAAAGCGGCGCATCGGGCGCTGAGCATATACGGCCCGCCGGAGCGCGACCGCGGAGATCGCGCCCCAGAAGAGGACGTCCTGCGGCGTGTCGTTTGCCACGAGCGAGACGGCCAGCCCCACCAGCAGCGCGTCGACGACGCGCACACGCGGACGGCGCGTTGCCACCCAGACGAGGACGCCCACGCAGATCGCCGACTGCAGCGCGCGCCCGGGCGTCCCGGTGGCTCCGTGCCACGAGACGTCGAGCCGGTGCGACACGTCGTGGGCGAGTCGGTCCGGGCCACCGCCGACGGCGTGCGTCACCTGGCTGCGGCCGCCGGTCGCCGCGTCGAGGCCGACGAGGAGCAGCCCGAGCGCGACGATGCCGGCGGCGTACGCGAGCACGACCGCCCGCGAGGCGCGAGGGCGCGGCAGCAGCATCGCGTAGGCGGCCAGGAAGACGAGGATCCCCCCGCCGTCCGCCCCCGCCCTGCTCCAGCCGACGGTGAGCAGGACGAGCGGCGCCGCCGCCAGACCGAGCACCAGCGCAGGGGCGAGCAGCAGCGTCTCGAGCTCGTTCGAGATGCCGTAGAAGCGGCCACCGCCCCACGGGTGCGGGCCGAGCATGGCGAGCGACTGCGTCTCCGGCGAGAACACGAGGACGAGCAGGTAGGCCGCGAAGAACAGCCAGAGCGCACGCCAGGGAAGCAGCGCACCGAGCAGGGTGAGCACCGCGAAGAGCACGAGGCTCGACCAGCCGAGGGCCGAGAGCACGAGCCCGGCGCCGATCGCCGCCGCGCCGGCCATCACCGCGCGACGCGGCGCGAACACCGCGAGCGCGATCATGATCAGCGCGAGCACGATCCGGACGCGCATCGCGTCGCGACGGTTCGTGTCGAGCCGGGCGCGCAGGGCTGGCACGTCGGCGCCACCGCCGCCGGCCAGGTTGCCGTTCTCGAGCTCCTGGAGGCCGACCAGCCCGGCCACCCGCGTCGCCGGGGAGTGGACGGTGCCGTGCCAGCCCGGGCCGACGACCGCCAAGGTGTGCAGCGGGCCGCCTGCCGGATCGACCCAGAACGTGGTCGCGCACGGCTTGCCGCCCGCCGGAATGCGCTCTCGGGGACGCAGCGCTACCAGGCCGTGCGCCCCGCCCGCATGCGTGCCCGCGACGATGCACCCGGTCGCCGCGCGGGCTGTTGACGGGGGATTAAGCGCCATCAGCACGCCTACCCCCAGGCCTACAATGACTTTTATGAAACGGCGCTCATATGGACGCGACGCGGGGCTGACGCTCCGGATGCTCTTCACGACGGGCATGCTGGGCCTGCTGTACGTCGTGTTCGCGGTCGTCCTCTTCTCGCTCTTCAACGTGGGGCTCGCGCCGATGCTGCTGATCGTCGTCGGCATCGCGGTGTTCCAGTACTACACGTCCGACAAGATCGCTCTCGCCGCCTCCGGCGCGAAGATCGTCAGCCGCGAGGAGGCGCCCGAGCTCCACGACATGGTCGAGCGGCTCTGCGCGCTCGCCGACCTGCCCAAGCCGCGCGTCGCGATCATGGACACTCCGGTGCCGAACGCATTCGCGACCGGGCGGTCGCCGAAGCACGCCGCCGTGTGCGTGACAACCGGGCTTCTGAACCGGCTCGAGCCGAAGGAGATCGAGGGCGTGCTCGCCCACGAGCTCTCGCACATCGCGAACCGCGACGTCCTGATCATGACCGTGGCCAGCTTCTTCGCGATGCTCGCCGCGATGCTGACCCGCTTCGGCCTCTACGCCGGCATGTGGGGCGGCGGCCGGCGCGACAACAACAACAACGGCGTGCCCGTCTGGCTGATCGTCCTCGCCGTCTCGATCGTCACCTACGCGATCAGCTACGTCCTGATCCGCACGATCTCGCGCTACCGCGAGTACTGCGCAGACCGCGGCTCGGCACTGATCACCGGCGCGCCGGAGTACCTGATGAGCGCGCTGCAGAAGATCTCCTCGCAGATGACGCTGATCCCGAACCAGGATCTGCGCCAGGTCGAGGGCATGAACGCCTTCTTCATCATCCCCGCCAAGGCCAAGTCGGCCGCCGGCGAGCTCTTCATGGATCACCCCCCGCTCGAGAAGCGGATCGAGGCCCTCGCCAAGATCGCGCGCGAGATGGGTCGCCCGGTCGCCTAGTCTGTAGGCGATGGGGCTGCGGGACGCGCTGCTCGGCAAGAAGAAACTGTCCGAGCCGAAGGAAGACCAGCTGTTCGCGCTGACGACGGCCGCCGTCACGCTGCAGACCGAGCTCGGGCTCACCACCGCCGGCGTCGGCGCGATCGCGTTCAAGCCGCAGTCGTCGGGGGAGTTCCGGAGCGCGTTCGACGACGTCGACCAGCTCGTCGAAGCCGTCGCCAAGCAGTCCGGCTCGACGCTCGAGCGCAAGAGCGACGAGTACGGCTTCGACTGGCTGATCATCCACGACCCCGAGCTCGAGGACCTCGTGACGACCGTCCACGCCGTCGCCGCCGAGCTGACCGCGAAGGGCTTCGGCCCGCAACTGCTCGGTGCAGCGTTTCGTTTTTCCGGAGGCGAGCATCCCGTCTACTGGATCTATGGCTTCAAACGAGGAACCTTCTGGCCGTTCGTGCCCTCGGGCGACCAGCAGCGAGACAACGCCACCGAGCTCGAGCTCAAGGCGAAGCTCGAGAACGAGCTTCCGATCGAGCCCGACCTGACGCGTTGGCTCGCCCTCTTCAACGCACCCATGTAGCGGTCGCACTGACCGCGCTCGTCGCGCTCTCGACGCTGATCCACTGGCTCGCCGCGCGGCGCTTCACCGGGCTCTGGATCATGCCGGACGAGGCGATCTACGGCGAGCGCGCCCTCGGATTCTGGCGGCACGGGACGCTCTCGGTCCTGCACGGCAACGGCGCCGGCTACAGCGTGCTCTATCCGATGCTCGCGGGGCTGCCGCTCTCGATCGGCAAGCTGACGAGCGGCTACGCGTCGCTGAAGCTGTTGCAGGCGTTCGTGATGTCGCTCACGGCGGTGCCGATCTACTTCTACGGGCGCCGGCTGATGCGACCCGACTATGCGCTGCTCGCGGGCGCGCTCGCGCTCGCCTCTCCCCTGCTCCTCTACTCGGGGCTCGTGATGACCGAGGTGCTGATCTACCCGCTCGGGGCGTTCGCGCTGCTCGCGGTCGCACGTGCCGTCGAGACGGCGACGCTGCGTGACCAGTCGCTTGCCTTCCTGCTGATCGCGGCGGCGGTGCTGACGCGCGTCCAGTCGATCGTGCTGGTCGCGATTTTCGCCGTGGCGGTCGTCGTCGACTCGCTGCTCGTCCGCGACCGACGGCGCCTACGCGCGTTCTGGCCGGTGTGGGTCGTGCTCGCCTTCGTCCTCGCGGTGACGCTGATCTCACCGTCGATCCTCGGTGCCTACGCCGGGACGGTCACCGGCGACTACCCGGCCGGCCCGGCCGTCGGGCTGACGCTCGACCACCTCGCCTACGTCGTGCTCGAGACCGGGATCGCGCCGGCCGCGGCGCTTGTCCTGCTGATCGCCGACGCGCGGCATCGCCGGCGGGCGACGCAACCCGCGGAGCGCGCCTTGCTGATCGTCGCCGCGGCCGCGCTCGTGCTCGTCGTCGTGCAGGTAGGACTGTTCGCGTCGCGCTACGCGCCGCACCTGCTCGGGCGCGACATGGCGCTGCTGCCGCCGATCCTCTTTCTCGTCTTTGCGCTCTGGCTCGACCGGGGCGCGCCGCGACCGCGGTTGGTAGCGACGCCGCTGGTGCTCGGGCTCTTCGCCCTGCTGGCGTTCACACCCTGGCATCGCCTCGTCGCCGCCAACGCGCTACCCGACTCGTTCGGCGTCGCGATCCTCTACAGCCTCGGCGCCTCACGCGCTGCCACGGCCGTCGCGGCGACGGCGCTCGTCGTGCTGATGCTCGTCGCTGCCGCTCCGACGCGAGCGCTGTCGGTCCTCCCGCTGGTCGTGTTCGCGCTGCTCGTGGCCACGAGCGCGGTCGCCTCGCACGACATCGCCGGCCGGGTCAACTACGACCAGAAAAACCTCGTCGGGAGCCCGCCGGACTGGGTCGCGCGGGCGGTCCGGGCGCCCGTCGCCTATCTCTACGACGACGAGGCGTACTGGAACGGCGTCTGGCAGGTCGAGTTCTGGAACGAGAACGTCCGCAACGTCGTCTCGATCGCCCCGGGACGCGTTCCGGGGCCGTTGCGCCAGCAGGTCGTGAGTCTCGACAACCGCGGCGTGCTCCCGATCGACCAGCGCTACATCGTCGCGAGCGACGTGCACACGTTCGTCGGCACACGCATCGCACAGATCACGCAAAACGGGATCATGGAAGCCGGATTGAGCCTCTGGCGTCTCGCCGGGCAGCCCCGGCTCTCGACCGTGCAGCACGGCATTCTCCCGAACGGCGACATGATGGGGCCGGGGCACATCACCGTCTACGACTGCGCCGGCGGCCAGCTCGAGCTGACGCTGCTGCCGAAGAAGACGCGCGAGGTAACGATCAAGCTGGACGGAAAGGTCCTCGAGCGGGCCAAGCTCGCAGGGCTCCCGTTCTGGAACGGCACGGTCTACGCGCCGCCGGCCTCGACGCCGCAGGTCTGCGCGTTCGAGATCGACGGCGGACCGCTGCTCGGGTCCACGAGGCTGGAGTTCGTGCGGCCCTAGTCCGGCCCGACGCGGACGAGCATCTTGCCGATGTTGTCGCCGCGGAACAGCCCCGCGAACGCCGACGGGACGTTGTCGATGCCGTCGACGATCGTCTCGCGGTAGACCACCTTGCCGTCGCGCACCCAGGGGCCGACCTCCTCGACGAACGCGCGGAAGCGTTCGAGATGGTCGAGCACGATGAAGCCCTCGACGCGGATCCGCTTGCCGACGATCAACGCGAGGTTGCGCGGACCCGGCTGCGGGGCCTCGTCGTTGTAGCGTGAGATCGCTCCGCACGCGATCACGCGGCCGAACGGCCGGAGCGCGAACAGCGCCGACTCGAGCTGCGACCCGCCCACGTTGTCGAAGTAGGCGTCGATCCCGTCGGCGAGCGCATCCTTGGCGGGAGTGATGTTGTAGTCGAAGGCCTCGATTGCGAGCGACTCGAGCCACTCGACCTTCTCGGGCGACCCTGCGCTGCCGATCACGCGCAGGCCCTTGAGCTTCGCGATCTGCGCCGCGATCGAGCCGACGGCGCCGGCGGCGCCCGACACCCAGAGCGTCTCGCCCTCACGCACGCGGCCGACGTCGACGAGGCCGACCCAGGCCGTCAGCCCCGGCATCCCGAGCACGCCGAGCGCGGTCGACGGCGGCGCGACCTGCGGGTCGAGCTTGCGCAGGCCGTCGCCGGCGGCCACGCCGTGCTCGCGCCAGCCGAGCCCCGACAGCACCCAGTCGCCCTCGGCGAAGCCGGCGTGCCGCGAGGCAACGACGCGTCCCACCGCCTGGCCGTCGACGACCTCGCCGAGCTCGCACGGCCCGACGTACGTGCGCACGCCGGTCATGCGCCCACGCATGTACGGGTCGACCGAGACGAAGACGTTGCGCACGGCGACCTCGCCCTCGACAGGCTCGCGCTCGTCGGTCGGGCGGAGCTCGAAGTCGCTCTCGCGCGGCTCCCCGGCGGGCCGTGCGACGAGAACGACCTCGCGGCTCACGGCGCCGGCGCCGGCAGGTCGGGGATGAAGCCGTCGTTCGACATCAGCTCGCGGGCCTCGGCGAGCGAGAGGTCGGCGGGCGGGACGATCGCGTCCGAGGGCGAGAGGTCCTCGGGCGGCAGCTCCTCGCCGTGGGAGCGCACCGCGTCTGCGAGCGCGGCGAGTGCGGTGTGAAGCGCCGCTTCGTCGCCTGCATCGAGCGCCTTCGCGACCACGTCGTCGAGTGCGTGCAGCTGTTGCTGCAACCCGTCGTCGACCCGCCACTGGCCTTCGCCGAGCACGCGCACGATCATGGCGTCTTCGCCTCCTCGGCCTCGCCGCCCTCGAGCGCCTTCGGCGGCGCGTCGCCCTCGCCCAGCTCGGACTTCATCTTCGCGAGCTCGTCGTCGACCTGCGCGCCCTGCGAGATCTGCGCGAGCTGCCGGTCGATGTCGTCGCCCGACGAGGTGTAGTCCTCGAGCGCCCCCGAGGTGGTCAGCTCGTCGATCGCGTTCGCGCGGGCCTGCATCGATTCCGTCTTGTCCTTCGCGCGCTGGATCGCGAGGCCCACGTCGGCCATCTGCTCGCCGAGCCCGGTCGCCGCCTCACCGATCCGCACCTGCGCCTCGGCCGCCGAGTACTGCGCCTTGATCACTTCCTTCTGGGTGCGGAACGACTCGACCTTGGTCTGCAGCGTCTTCTCGCCCTCGATCAGCTTCTGCTGCTGGGCCTCGAGCTGCTGACCCTGCTGCATGATCCCGTCCAGCTGCGCCTGCACCGCCGCCTTCCGTGCCAACGCCTCGCGGGCGAGGTCCTCGCGGTTCGCCTGCAGCGCCTGCCGGGCCTGGCCGTCCAGCTTGTCGACCTGCTGCTGCATCGAGGTGTACTGGAGCTCGAGGCGCTTCTTGGCGGTCGTCACGTCGGCGATGCCGCGCTTGACGTTCTGGAGCTGCCGGAGCTGCTCTTCATAGGAGTAGTCGAGGGTTTCGTTGGGGTTCTCGGCGCGGTCCAGCAGCTTCGAGAACTTCGCCTTGACGATCACGGTGGCGCGTCCCATCAGGCCGGGCATAGAGCGTTCAACTCCTCGGGTCGTGTGGCACGGTTAGCCTATCGGCGTGCTGGTGGCGCGGAGCATGGACGACCGGTGGCTGTCGAACGCCTATCTGGTCGCGGACGAGCCCGGCGGGGCGGCCGTCTTCGTCGACTCGGGCGCGCCGCTCGAGCCGCTCCTGCGCGCCGCCGAGGAGTGGCGCGTCACCCCGTCCCACGTCCTCCGGACGCACAGCCACGCCGATCATGTGGCGCACGAGAGCGAGCTCGGCCTTCCGGTCTCGCGTGGCTCGCTGGAGGTCGGGAAGCTCCTGATCGAGGCGATCCCCACGCCCGGGCATTCGGATGACATGGTCTGCTTTGTCGTCGACGACGAGGCTGTCTTCTCCGGCGACACGCTGTTCAAGGACGCGGTCGGCGGCGGGAACTTCGAGGAGATCAAGAGCGCCGTGCTCGACGTGTACATGTCGATGCCCCACGACCGCCGCGTGCTGCCGGGTCACACGGACGAGACGACGATCGGCCGCGAGTGGGAGCAGAACCCGTTCGTCCGCGTCTGGCGCGGCGTCGAGCCCGAAGGCGAGGAGCGTGTGCAGGTTGCGGGGCGCGACGCCACGCTGATCGTGTGGTCACCGGACTACGACGGCAACGGAAAAGCATGGGTGCGCTTCGACGACGCCGAGGACGCGATCGTCGGCGGCTCGCGCGTCGAACGCTCCTAGGCGGCCGGATGGATCTCGTCGACCCGGAGATCGAGGCGTACGCCGAGCAGGTGACGTCGCCGCACGAGGCGCTGCTCGCCGAGCTCTCCGCGGAGACGATCCGCGACAACGTCGGGCCGGCGGGCATGCTCACGGGGCCGGTCGCGGGACGGTTCCTCGAGCTGCTCGTGTGGGGCATGCAGCCGCGTCGTGTGCTCGAGATCGGCACGCTGACCGGGCACTCGGCGCTCGCGATGGCCGCCGCGCTGCCCGACGACGGCCGGCTCGACGCGTGTGAGCTCGATCCGGTGCGTGCGGCCGTCGCGCAGAGCAACTTCGACCGTTCGCCGCACGGCGGGAAGATCACGCTGCACGTCGGACCTGCGCTCGACACGATCGGGCGCCTCGAGGGTGACTTCGACCTCGTCTTCATCGATGCGGACAAGGACGGCTACGTCGGCTACTACGAGGCGGTGCTGCCCCGGCTCTCGCGGCGCGGTCTGATCGCCGTCGACAACACGTTGCTCAGCGGCAGCGTGCTCGAGGGCGAGGGCTCGATCGCGCGCTTCAACGAGCACGTCGCAGCCGACCCGCGGTCGGTGCAGGTGCTGCTCACCGTGCGCGACGGGATCACGCTGATCAGGCGGGCCTAGGGCTCGCAGCCCGTTCGCTTTGCGCCGTCGCTCGCCGCTGCGAGAGAATGGTCGACCACCGATCTGGAGGTAGAGATGCTCGATCACGTAGCGATCCCGGTGAGCGATGTCGACACGAGTCGGCGGTTCTACGAGCCGGTGCTCGACGGGCTCGGGGTGAAGGTGGTCTACGAGGCACCGGGGTTCGTCCTCTTCGGCAACGACGACGGCTTCGTCGGGCTGAGGCAGAAGGAGCAGGTCTTGCCGATCCACCTCGCCTTCAGGACCGATCGAGCTGGAGTCGACGCGTTCTACGCGAACGCGATGGCGGCCGGGGCGAAGGACAACGGCGCCCCCGGTCTCCGGCCCGACTACCACGACCACTACTACGCGGCGTTCGTCCACGACCCTGACGGCCACAACATCGAGGCGGTCTGTCACCTGCCGAGCTGACGGCCGGACCCATCGCGCCGCCTGGCGCGTACCACGAGCATGAGCCCGAGCGTTCTCCTCGCGGCACTGACGCTTGCGCCGTGGGTGCACCCGCTGGCGTTCCGGCCACTGCCCGGCTGGCACACCGGTGCGAGCGGCAACACGCGCTCGGTCTACGTCGGCGGCGGCAAGCGGGTGCGCGCGCCGGAGGAGTCGGCCGCGTGGGTCGCCCACGGCGTGCGCTACCGCGACGACGCGACGGCGGATCCGCCGAACGCAACGCTCGCACACTTGCCGGCGGGCGGCGTCGTCGTCTGGGCCGTGATCTACGCGCCGGCAGCCTCGGGAGACCGGCCGGTCAGGCTCGACCTCGCCCGCGCGCGGCACCTTCCGTGCTGTGACGGCGTTGGGGTGGTCGGGGGCGAGGACGAGCTGACGGGCTCCGGCGGCGGCGGGAGGTACTCCGTGATCGTGCGCGTCTACTACGGCTCCGGCCCGACGCGTGCGCTGCGCCGGGAGGCCCAGGGTGCGCTCGCCCGGCTCCAACTGCCGGCCGCCGGCTGAGCCCGGACTGTCCGAAACGGCCAGTAGGTTGCGCGCCGATGCGCCTGATCGTCGCCCGCTGCCAGGTCACCTACACCGGCCGCCTCACGGCCTACCTGCCGGACTCGACGCGCCTGCTGATGCTGAAGGACGACGGGTCGGTGCTCGTGCACGCGGATGCCGGTGGATACAAGCCGCTCAACTGGATGACGCCGCCCACCGTGTTCGAGCAGGGCGACGACACGATCGTCGTCCGCAAGCGGGCCGGACGGTCGGAGGACCGGCTCGAGATCAGGCTGCTCGAGGTGCTGTCGGACGTGACGCATGACATGGGTGAAGCCGCCGGCCTGCAGAAGGACGGCGTCGAGCGGGACCTGCAGCTTTTGCTCGCCGATCAGCCGGGGCAGATCGACGAAGGGCTGCGCCTGGTCAAGCGCGAGTGGCCGACGGACGTCGGCCCCGTCGACCTGATGTGTCGCGACGCCGAGGACGGCTGGGTCGCGGTCGAGATCAAGCGGATCGGGACGATCGACGCGGTCGAGCAGCTCTCGCGCTACCTCGACTGCATCCGCGTCGACCCGGCCAGGACTGCCTGTCGCGGCATCCTCGTTGCCCAGTCGATCAAGCCGCAGGCGGTCGCACTCGCGGAAAGCCGCGGCATCGGCTGCGTGGAGGTCGACCTCGAGTTGCTCCGCGGGGGGCGCGAAGCCGAGCTCACCCTGTTCGCCGTCTAGCCCTGTGGAGCACGCGTTACACGGTTGTCACGCTCGTCGGGAGAGCTGAGCGCCCGCAACGTGCAGGGCTGTTACAAAGTCGTAACCCTTGCCTGGCGTCGGGTCACGTCCCGCGAAGGCCTGGCCGCTCAGCGCACGACGAAGGTGCTGCCGCCGAGCATCGCGCCGTAGCGCGAGGCGCTGCGGGCGCCGATGCCGGGCCACACGTACCAGTGGTAGGTGCCCGGCTTCAGCGAGTACGTCTTCCCGTCGTGCACCCAGTGCCGCGGGAGCGCGAGCGACGTGGTCAGCGGCCACGTGCTGAGGAGTTTCTTGCCGCCGCGGAACAGCTGCACGTTGTAGTAGCGCGCGCCCGGCGCCGCGACCCAGGCGAGCTTCACGCGGCCGGCACCGACCTTCGCGCCGGGGCTGGGCCCGTACAGCGCACGCGGCGTCGCGGTGAGCGATGCGACCGCCTTGTTCCCCGCGGCGTCGCGGCTCGTCACCGTGTAGCGATAGGCGACGCCGATCCGCAGGTTCGCATCATGGAAGCTCGTCGCCCGGCCGCGGTAGACGACCGACGAAGCGGCCGAGGCGCGGCCCGGGCGGCGAACGACCTCGACGGTCGTGACCCCGGCCGGCGGCTTCCAGGTCAGCGTGGCGCTGCGGTCGCCGATCGCCGCAGCGAGCTTCGCGAGCCGCGGCCCCGACCCGTCGTAGTGGATGTCGACGCTACCGGCGGCCGAGTTGCCCGCCTTGTCGGTGCACGTGCCCGAGACCTTCTCGGCCGACCCGTCAGGCCCCTTGAACGTCTTGGCAGGCGCGCAGGACGCGATCCCCGAGATCGTGTCCGTGCCGACGAACTTCGCGACGACCGGCCGTGTGAACCAGCCGTTCGAATCGGGCTTCCGCGACAGCTCGACCGAGACCTTCGGGCCGGTCGAGTCGTAGTGGAGCGTCGACGACGCCGCCCCCTTGTTCCCCGCCTGGTCGACACACGAGCCGGCGGCAGACACGGACGAGCTGTCCGGGCCCGAGTACGTGACGGGCGCGGTGCACGACGCGATCCCGGACATCGAGTCGGTTCCTGCGAACGAGACCTGCACCGCGTGCGAGTACCACCCGTTGTCGTCCGCTGCGCGTGCCGGCGTGGCGGTGACGGTCGGCGCCGTCGAGTCGTACTTCACCGCGAACGCCGCGGCGCTGCTCGTGTTGCCGGCGTTGTCCTTGCACACACCGCCGACGGTCGCCGAGGACGAGTCGGGCCCGCTGTACGTGACGCTGGTGCACGAGGCGATCCCCGACGTCGCGTCGGAGCCGACGAACGTGATCGCGACCGGATGGTTGTACCAGCCGTTCGAATCGGCGGGCCGGTCGACGGAGGCCGACGTCACCATCGGCGCGACCGTGTCGATCTTGAACTGCAGCGAAAAGTTGTTCGATGCCTGACCGTCGGTGGCCGAGCAGTTGAGGACGTCTGAGCTCGTGTTGAACGTCTTCACCACCGGGCACGTGGTGTCGGTCGCGCCCTCGACGTCGATCTTGACCGTGACCGCGCTCGTGTACCAGCCGTTGTCTCCTTGTGTCCCCGAGGTGACCGTGTAGCTGATCGTCGGCCCTGCGGCGCCGGCCGACGGCGCGGCGACGACCGCGAGCGCCAGCACGAGTCCGAGCGCGATGCGCCTCATGCCGC
Source organism: uncultured Thermoleophilia bacterium (assembly GCA_963769545.1). Lineage (GTDB taxonomy): Bacteria > Actinomycetota > Thermoleophilia > Gaiellales > Gaiellaceae > PALSA-600. The sequence goes on from CAVYMB010000001.1 coordinate 142,411, forward strand.
CCGCGCCTTTCGGCTCCAGACGGCGACGAGCCGCGCGCCCGAGCCCGCGGTCAGCGCGGCGAGCAGCAGCGCAACTCCGGCGAGGATCGCGTCGAGGTCACGGGGCGCGTTCGCCGCTGCGGCGCCGATCAGGACCGGCAGCGCCACGCCCGGGAGGACGAACCGCGTCGGCCGCGCCGCGACCGCCCTGTGACGCGGCCGGACGACCGCGTGCTTCGCCTTCGCGTGTGTGACTGCCTTCGGCGGCGTATGCGCCGGGGCGACGTAGGCGGCCGGCGGGCGGGCCGGGGTCGTGGCCGGCGACACCGGCTGCTGCGAAGAGGTGGTCGGCACCGAGGTGCCCGGCACCGGATCGGGGGCCAGCGCCGGCGCGACCGACGGTGCCTTGTCGGGCTGCGGCGACGCGGCGGCGGCGGCGGCCGGCGCGACGACGAGCGCCGCCAGCACCGCGATCAGCGGTGCGGATTGCCGCAGGAGCTCTCTTGCAGGCCGCCCCCTCATTCGAACCTCGCTCTTTGCGACTTTCCCGAACCCGCTCACCCTACCCCTGGTCCTCCTCCACGCCAAGCCGACGGTGGGGAGGGCGGAAGCGCCCTCCCCACACGACAGCCGGCATCAGGTCAGCTGTGACGCCGACTGATCCGTCTCGCCGAGGTTCCCGCCGTTGGCGAGGGAACCGTCGGTGTTCTCCTGTCCGACCGACCCGCCGTCGCCCCAACTGCCGATGCGAACCGGCGACGCGTCGTTCTTCGGGAAGAACTGGAATGCGGCCGAGCCTGCAAGCCCGAGCTGATCCAGCTCGGCCTTCTGCCCGATCGCCTGGATCGGCAGGGTGTGACATTCACACCGGATGCCGCCGATCGCCTGGGTCGCGGTCTGAGTCGTTCCGGCGTCGTTGCCGGCATTTGCCGTCGACGAGGCACCGTTGGACTGGTTGACCGAGCCACCACCGCCCGGGCTCCACACCCGGACCGGCGACGCGTTGTTCGACGCGCCGAGCTGTGCCGCGAACGAGCCGGCTGCAGCACCCTGCCAGGTGCCCGCTTCCTGTCCGATCGCCTGGATCTGCAGCCCACCGCCGCCGCCCGACTGCTGCGTGGCGCCCTGCGTGGTCTGCGCGTTGTTCCCTGCATTCGCCGTCGAGTCGACGGAGTTGGACTGCGTCACGTTCCCGTCGGTCCCCGGGCTCCAGACGCGCACCGGCGAGGCCGTGTTACCGGACCCGCCGCCGCTTCCACCACAACCACAGCTCGACGGCTCGCCGCCGAACTGCTGGATCGCTCCCGACAGTGCCAGGGCGCCCTGCCCGGTCTCCGCCTGCTGACCGATCGCCTGGATGTCGCTTCCGCCACAACCGCACTTCGAGCCGCCGGCCGTCTGGTCGGCGTTCTGCGTGGTCGACGCGGAGTTGCCCGCGTTGGCCGTGGAGCTGACGGTGTTCGACTGGCTCACGTCGCCGTTGTCGCCCGGGCTGTCGATCCGCACGGGGTCAGCGACGTTCGAGGCGCCGGTCTGCACGGCCGCGGAGCCCGCGATCGCCGTCTGCTGCGTGGAGGCGTCCTGGCCGATTGCCTGGACGCTGGGTGCCGGAGAGCTCGCGGGCGCGACGGCCGAGTCCGTCGAGGGATCGCTGCTTCCGTTCTGGCTCGTCGCCTGCGGCTGCGTCGCCGCCTGCGGCTGCGTGGCCGCCGACGGGTCCGTGGTCGCCTGCGGCCGCCAAGCCTGCGCCGTCGGGACGGCGCTACAACCACAACTCTCGCCCGCGTTGCCCTGCGACGCCTGCTGCTCCGTCGAGGCAGTGTTGCCGGCATTCGCGTTCGAGGTCACCGCGTTGGTCTGGGTGACGTTTCCATCATCGCCAGGGCTGTTGATCCGAACCGAGATGTTCTGGTTCGAAGGATCGACCTGGACGGCCTTCGAGGCCGCGACTGCGGTCTGCTGGGTCCCAGCCGACTGGTCGGCGCTCTGCACGCCGCCCGCCGAGCCGCCGCAACCGCAGGACGAGCCCTGCGACTGCGTGCTGCCCTGCTCCGTCCCCGCGTTGTTCCCGGCGTTGGCCGTGGAGCCCGCGGTGTTCGACTGCGACGTGGAGCCGCCGTCGCCGTGGCTCCAGACGCGCGTCGGGACGTTCAGGTTCGAGGGCCAGTACTGCTGGGCCCCGGAGAGCGCGAGCGCGCCCTGCCCGGTCCCGGCAGCCTGCTGCGACGCCTGCACGCCGCTGCCACCCTGGGACTGGCCGGCCGACTGATCCGTCGACGCCTGATTGCCGGCGTTGGCGGTCGAACCGACGCTGTTGGTCTGCGTCACGTCGCCGTCGTCGCCCGGGCTGTTGATCCGGATCGAGACGTTGACGTTGGACGGCTGGACCTGCTGTGCGCTCGACAACGCAGCGGCTTGCTGCGAGGTCGTCGCCGACTGCGTGGCCGCTTGTACTGGCGGCGGAGCGCCGTCGGCGAAGGCGACGGCGGCCGACGTCAAACAGACGGCTGTCGTCATCCCCAGCGCAACGATCAACTTGCGCATTCCTTCCTCCTTCATTGGATCGATCGTTGAGGCCGCGGTCGTCACCGCAGCCGGGCTTGTCTCGGCGCGCTACGCGCGTCAGCCCGGTCGATCGATCCGCTTGTCGCTCTCACGACGCCGCAACGGGACCGACGTGCTGCGTGCGGCAGTCGTGGGAGCTCGAGCCGCTGCGACACCGAAGGCCGTCACGGAGGCGGAGACCGTGACGTTGCCGGTGCCGTGCGCACCCGGGGAAGGAGAGGTGAGAGACGATGGAGGCGGCGCCTCCGGCGACCGCCCAGGCGGCGCGGGGATGAGAGGCGCGGGCGCACTGCCCGCGCCCCCGGTATGAACTTGCTTCGCGTGCGCGGGCTTGCCGTGGTGCACCGCACGCCCGCGCGCGAGCTCCGCCACCGTGACCCCCAGTGACGGAGACTCGCGCACCCCCCCGCGGGTGGGTGCTGCGGCGGCTCCCCGCGGGTAGGGCTCGGGCGCCTTGCAGCTCGCTTTCTGCGAGCACGCCTCGTGACGGTTCTGTCGACGCTTTGCCTGGGTCTTTCTCGCCAGTATCACCTTGTGCTTCTCGGTAATACCACTCGAAATATCCGCAGGGTTTTTCACGTCTGCAGGAGCGGTGCCACTCACGCCGTGCGCGCCTGCCGGCTCACCGTCGCCAGCGGGCTCCCCGGCAAGGGACTGCGGCGTACCCGCCGGGGAGCCTGGCGTGGGAGGAAGCGGCTGCTGTGGCGATACCGTTGGTGGTATCACCGGCGAAACTGGCGATACTGTGCTGGTTTCGGGCACGATCGGCGCGGTCGGAGCCTGCGGCACGACCGGTGTCGAAGCGGTGATCGCGACTGCAGCCAGCGCGGCGCCGTCGACCGGCACGACGACCGGGTCGCCGGCCAGCGCCTTGGGTACCGCGACGGCCGCGACGAGCACAACGCCGATGATGGTTGCCTGACGCCGCGTGTTCGATGTGCCGCGCATCGAGTAAGCCATCTACCCCAAGTGCAAACGATCTATGCAAGAAATTACAACTGAAATCTTTCGCGAATCGATCCAATGGACTACCATCGAGACGTGGCGGCGGTTTCACCTGTGTGGACGGACGTGGCGCGGCGTCAACTGATCGAGACGCACTTGCCGCTCGCCCATGACGTCGCCGGCCGCTTCGCGCAATCGGGCGAGTCGCGCGAAGACCTCGAGCAGGTCGGCGCGCTGGCACTCGTCCGCGCGATCGACCGCAGCGATCCTGCACGGCCGACGTTGCAGGCGTACCTGGCCCGCTGCGTCGAGGGCGAGGTGCGCCGCCATCTGCGCGACCGCTCCGGCGTCGTGCGCGTCCCGCGGCGCGTCCAGGCGGAGGAAGCCACGGCACGCCGCACTGCGGGCAGCCCCGATCCACGCGCGGCGAGCGCACGCCGGCCGCTCGAGCTGCTCGAGGGCGACGGGGCGCCCGATGGGCGCGATCTCGACGAGATCACCCTGGCGCGGGCACTGGTCAGCCGGGCATCGCGGGCACTCGACCCGCGCGAGCGGCAGATCGTGCTCCTGCGCTTCTTCTGCGACTGCACGCAGGCAGAGGTGGCTGCAGCACTCGAAATCTCGCAGTCCCAGGTCTCTCGGCTCCTCACCTCGGCGATGGCCAAGATGCGGCGACGGCTGGAAGTGGGGGATTCCAACCGCTACGCTCGGTGAAATGGCGACCCCAGCACGTCAGGTGCCACGTGGGAAGCTGCGGCGCAGCACCGAGGCGATGGCGCAGGCCGACGCCTCGCACAGCGGCCGTCTGCTGCTGCGCATGCCGAAGGCGCTCCATGCGGCGCTCGCCCAGCGTGCGGATGCCGAGCAGGTCAGCCTGAACCAGCTGATCGTCCGGATGCTGACGGAGGGAGTCTCCGGGGAGCCGGGCACCGCGGCCCCGGCATCACCGGACCGGGTCCCGCGCGCCCTCCACCGGGCGCTCGTCCTGAACGCGATCGTCGTCGCGTTTGCGGCCCTCGCGTGCATCGCGATCCTCGTGATCGCCTGGCATTAGCGCTAGGGGTAGACCGCAGCCTTCAGCAGGTCGCGCGGCGGGTTCGCGAGCAACTCCGGCAGCTCCTCGAGCGTGATCCGGTGCGTCACGAGCAGCTCCCACGGATAGGCGCCGCTCGCCAGGAAGCCGAGCGCGGCCACCACGGTGGCGGGCGTGTGGTGGAACGAGCCGAAGATCGTCACCTCCTCGTAGTGCAACCGGTACGCATCGACCGTCGGCCGCGCGTCGCGTGGCAGCCCTCCGAACAGCAGCACCTTCCCAGCCGGCCGCACGAGGCGCACCGCATCGGACCACGCCTGCTCCGTGCCGGCGGCCTCGATCACGACGTCGGCGCCGCGGCCGTCGCCGGGCTCGGCCCCGAAGCTGTCGATCAACGCGAGTCGCCCCGCTCGACCGCCCACGATCACCGGCCAGCCCCCCGCGTCGGCGACGCACGCGGCGAGCATCAGCCCGATTGGCCCTGCACCCAGGATCGCAACGGTCTCCCCCGCGCCGACGCCCACGCGCCCGATCCCGCGCAGACAGCAGGCGAGCGGCTCGACCATCGCAGCGATCTCCGGCGCGAGGCCGAAGGGGACGTCGTGCAGGTTCTGATCGGCGACGCGCTCCGGCACGACGATCCAGTCCGCGTACGCACCCTGGAGGAACTCGAGCTCGCGACACTGCTCACCGCGCTCGCAGCCGGCGCAGCTCCCGCAGGGCGCGCTGTTGGCGGCGACCACACGCCTGCCGTCGAGGATGCCGCAGAATTCGTGCCCGAAAGGCGACGGGGAGTCGACCGCGAGCAGAGGGTGGCCGCGGCGAAACGTCTTCAGGTCGGTCCCGTCGGTAAGCGCGAGCTCGACCTGGACGAGCAGGTCGTCGCCGGCGGGCACCGGGAGCGGCACCTCCTCGATCCGCAGGTCGCCGGGGCCGTAGAGCCGCGCGGCCTTCACGGTGTGAAGGCGACCTTGAGCGCCGCCCCGGAGCGATAGCGGTCGACGCCTTCCGCGAATCGTTCGAGCGGCAGCAACTCGACGGCCGGCAGCGTCAGCGTGGGCAGCAGCTCGATCGCGGCCGCGAAGTGCTCCGGCAGCGCCGAGCGGGAGCCGACGACTTGCAGCTCGCGGCGGTAGACGGCGTCGAGCTCCGCCGGGGCGGGCGAGGCGAAGACGAGCAGCGTGCCGCCCGGCGCGAGCGTCTCGAGCGCCCCTTCGACGCCCCCGTGGGCGGTGAGCACGGCGGCAGCCACCTCGCCCCGAACGGCCGAGGCGCCCAGCTCGAGCGCGTGCCGGCGCCGGTCGTCGACCAGCTCCGAGACGACGACCTCGTCGCCGCGGCGCAGGAGCACCTGTACCCAGAGAAGGCCGATCGCGCCGCAGCCGACGACGTGGACGGTGCCCCGCGGCACCCGGCCGGACGCGCGCAGCACGCAGGCGAGCGGCTCCACCCAGATCCCGTCGAGCTCGCCGAGCTGGTCCGGCAGGGCAACGACGTGCGAGGCACGCAATCGCTCGGCGAACCCGCCCGGCTCGATCCGCAGCCTGCCGAACTCGGCGCAGGTCGAGCCGTGCCCGGCGCGGCATCGCTCACAACTGCCGCACGGCACGCGGTGCATCACGGTCACCCGGGTCCCGTCGTCGAGCGTGCCCGCCACCTCGTGACCGAGCACCGCGCCGTCGAGGCCGCCGAGCCCGAGCTTCTCGACGTCGGAGCCGCACAGGCCGCAGGCGTGGACGCGCACCAGCTGACCTGCGCCGAGCGGCTCGGCTCGGTCGGCGGGCCGGGCCGTCCCGGCGGCGTCGAGGGCGACCGCGCGCACCGCCGTATCGTACGGCGGTGCGCGCGGAGCACCCGGTCGCTAGTCGCTGAGGTTGACCGGGAACGAGACGAGCCGGCGGGTCGAGACGCCGCCCAGCAGGTTCTCGCCGGACTTGCGCGCCCGGACGAACACGGCCAGCAACTGCTGACGCGAGGACGCGGGGAAGCGCGACGCGCGGTGCAGCGTCAGGGTCGCCCAGCCGTCGGAGCCCGTCGATACCTCGGCCGGCACGCCGAACTGCTCGAACGGGACGGCCGTCGCATAGACGAGCGCGCCCTGCACCGAACGCCCGCTGCACGCCGAGACGTGGAACTTCAGCGTCAGGTCGCCGACCGAACGGCCGATCGTCGTCGGCGAGGCCTGCTGGCCGTCGATGTTCAGGCGCGCCGGCTGAGCAATCGCCGAGATGTCGAGCGTCCCGGTTCCGCTCGTCGGGCAGCCGCCACTCGTCGCCGGCGGAGCCGCGGCGACGACCGCCGTCGGCACCGACGTCGACGAGTTCGAGCCGTCGCTGTTCTTCGCCGAGACGCGAACGCGGAGCGTGTTGCCCGAGTCGACCGGCTTGAGCACGTACGACTTGTCGTTCGATCCGCTGATCGACGCACAGCTGCCGCCGTTCGAGTCGCAGCGGCGCCAGTCGTAGCTGTAGGTGATCGGCGTCGCACCACCCCACTTGCCGACATCGGCGGTCAGCGTCTGACCCACCTGCGGGGTGCCCGAGATGGTCGGCGGCGACTGGTTGACGGGCGGGCTCGCAGCCTGAGAGAGGCCTGCCACGACGAGCGCGGCGACGGCGACTGCTGCGAGCAGCGTCAGAATGGACGCGGTCTTCTTCTTCATCACGCTTCTCCTTTTCATTGGTCACCTATCCGGTTCCCGCGAGTCGGAAAGAAGCGGTGAAAGCTGTGTGAGCGTCAGGTAAATCCGCGTGGCGCGAAAACGGCGTATCGTGGCCGGCATGGCAGTCAAGCTCCATCGCTGCAGCAACATGTGGTTGAAGCTCGACGGGCATCCGTGCTGGCGTGTGCAGAAGGCGCTCGACGATCAGGGGGTCGACTACGAGGTCGTCGCCGGGCCGTGGCTGCCCGCCAAGCGAACCGATCTCGAGCGACTGAGCGGACAGCGCAAGTATCCGGTGATCGAGTTCGAGGACGGCACGACGTACCGCGCCGAGTCGAAGGAGATGGCCCAGCGCATCCGGGACGGCAAGCTGCTCGACGGCCACGCCGCGACTGCGCCTCCCACCGAGCCGGGCTAAACTGTGCCCCACTCGGGGCTATAGCTCAGCTGGGAGAGCGCCTGGATCGCACCCAGGAGGTCGGCGGTTCGAGCCCGCCTAGCTCCATCGGCGCGAAGGCCCGCAACGCGGGCCTTCTGCTTTCAGCCGGACAACGTTGCGGCGGGCATGGCAACAGATCGGCAACGGCCAACGGTGCCTCCGCCCGCGAGCGGGGGGCCATCTTCGCGCGATCCGCTTGGCCACCAGAGGCGCAGGCGATATTGAGTGACCCAGAGCTGGTTGGGAGAGCGCAAGGTCTGCCACCCGGCCGATCCAACTGCATCCGAGTGTTGTTGGCTGATGCGGTGGATAGAGCGCAGGGTTCTATTGCGCGGTCGCTTAGACGCGCAGGACGGCCGTGCGTCTCTGTGTGACCGCACGAGTCGCGATCGAGACGGCGAGTCCTGAGAGCGCGGCGGCGCTGGCGCTCGTGATCAGCAGGAGTCCGGAGGCGAGCGAAAAGTTGATCGCGATGTTCCTGCCGACGCCGAGGGCGAGCAGAATGCCGGCGGTGGCACCGACATTTGCGACTGCGCCGCCGGCGGTGATCGGGATGACGCCTGCTGCGGCGCTGAGGCAAAGCACGCAGAGCGTTGTCGACGGCGAGAAGTGGAAGCCGAGAGCAGTGAGCAACAACACGCTGCCGAGAGCACGCGTTGTCCAGCAGGTGAAGAGATAGAGCCCGGCGACGATGACGTTGCGTCTACCGCCGGCCGCTCTTTGAGCCGATACCTGCTCGGAGACGCGGCGTAGGTGGCGGCTGCGGCGAAGGACGGGCACGCTCGCCAACCGCGCGCTCGCCAACAGTAGGGCAAAGCATGCGAAACCGAACGCGACGACGATCAGCAGCGGCCCCCGGAAACTCGCCGAACTCGTCGCGGTCGCCGAGATCGACAGGGGCAGCATCGCGACCGCGTCGACCATCCCGAGCGAGACGATCGAGAGCGTTATCGCCTCGAGCCCGATCCGGATACCCCCGAGCTTGCGCAGCGTCCCGATCTTGACCAGGTAGTCGAGGCGAAACGGGAGCACCACGCCGCTCGCGGCCGCGGCACCGACCGATGCGAGACAGCGAGCTTGGTCTGGCTGCTGCTCGGGCGGGAACAGGCGATGCCAGCCGCGCGCACGAACGACGAAGCTCGTGAAGTAACAGACGGCGGCGATGGCGACGAGAAACGTCCTTGCGTGGGCGAGAGGCCAGCTTGAGTGAGTCAACCGTTGGCCGACCAAGATGCAGCCGGCAATAGTGATGAGGGCGAAGACGACGGTGCCGACCGTGCGACCGCGGCCACGCGACCAGGCGACTCCGACAAGGGATCTCAGCTTCATGCGGGACGCGGAAAGCGTGGCGCTCCTCGCTCTCGAGGTCAGCAGTAAGTCGGAGAGGACCTCGGAGCCCCGGCGGCTTCGCGCGCTAGCACACGCCGGTGCATCGTAGCCCACGAGTCGTTGATCCGATGCGTCCGCCCGGATCGGGTCTCCGTCGGCTGCAGCGTCAAACCGCTCATGCTGTTCTACCGAGAGGCGCCCGAACCCCCCGGTCGCCCCGCTGAGGCCCCTTCCTGCGTGAATGGTGCTAGGACCGTGTCCAGCGAGGAGTCTTCGAATCTCGGTTGGCACAAGCCGGTGAGCCGACTCGTCGAGAAGCCGATTAGACGGGAGACAGAGTGATGGAGAGGCTGACGGAGATGCAATGCGTCGCGTGCCGCAAAGACGCACCGGCGGTGACGGCTGCGGAGATCGGCCGCTTTCAGCCCCAAGTCGCTGACTGGGAGTTGGTGGAGCTCGATGGAATCAAACGCCTGCGACGCGCCTTTTCGTTCGACGATTTCGCGCAGGCGTTGCGATTCACGAACAGGGTGGGCCAGCTCGCAGAGGAAGAGGGACATCACCCTGCGCTCATGACCGAATGGGGTAGGACGACGGTCACATGGTGGACGCACAAGATCAGGGGACTTCATCGCAACGATTTCGTCATGGCGGCGAAGACAGACGCGCTGCATCGGCGATGAACGGATCCTCGCGCAGGGCGGAAGCCGGTACTACTAAAGGCGCCGTGCTGGATGGATTGGGAGAGCGCAAGCTCGACAAGCTGGTGTCACTGGCTGCGGGCGAAATGGCTGTGTGGTCAGCAACGTGGTGAGTAGGGCTCATCGCAGCGCTACGCGTCGGAGCTCGGCAAGTCGCGCGCGCGTGCGCTGCGCCATGACGAGATTCTCCTTGCGCTCGTAGCGGTTGAGCGCCTGCTCGAGTGCTAACGCGGCATCTCGCGGGCGCTCGGCGAGTGCAAGCACCTCGGCGAGGTCGGCGTGGGCGTCGCCCCGCACGTTCAGCATCTCCGTCTTCTCGCCGATCGCGACGGCCTCGCGTGCGAGCACCTCGGCCTCGGCGTGTTCGCCACGACGCGCGAGCAGCTTGGCCCGGGCCTGGCGCAAGACCATCCGCGGCCACGCCTCGGTGACCGTGCCAAGCTCCGCCGCGCGTCCGACCCAGACATCCGCGTCGTCGAGCCGATCGAGCGCATAGTGCGCCTGCGCCAGGTACGCCGCCGCCATCGGTAGGAAGCCGGAGTTCCCCTGGTTCCGGTGCATCCGCCAGCCCTCCAACCCGAATTCGACTGCCGCGGCAGGATCGCCCGCCCAGAGCTCGACCCAGACGGACTCGAACACTGTGATGTTCGCGAGGAGAACAGCCGACCCGCGGTCGGCCAGTTCGGCTCGTGTCTCGGCCAGGATCGCGCGCGCCTCGTCGAAGCGACCGAGCATGCCCAACCCCCCGGCTCGAAAAGCGCGCAGAAAATGGTCACGCCCGTTGGAAGGCTCGTTCTCGTCCAGCCATGCGAGCAGCTCCGAGACCGGTGTCGTGCCGAAGAAACGCAGCGCAGCGCGGCTGCCGACAAGGCCACTCGGGCGGTAGCCTGCCCGCTGAGCGTGGACGACGGCCTGCTCGTAGGCTTCCAGGCTCCCGGACGGGCTCCCGGACTTCGCCGCCGATGCGACGTAGAGCGCCAGCTCGTCATCGGCCGCCCGGAAGACCGGCATTGCCTGCTCGACGAGCTCGGCCAGCTTCTCCTCGTCGCCGTCCAGCTCGAGCTCAACCCGCCACTGCGCCTCGAGAATCCGCCCACATAGCTCGCCGACCCGGTCGCCCGCGGTCGCAGCTCGCTCGGCGAAGGCATCGGCAAGCCGCAACGCGTCGGCTCCTCTGCCTGTCCAGGCGAGGGCGTCCCCGAGCTCGAGGGCGAGTGCGAGGTCGAGATCGTCCGGTGGTGCGAGTGCAGCTGCGCGCTCGAACAGACTGACCGCGGCCCCGTAGTCCTGGCGCGACGCTGCCCGCCTGCCACCGGCCGTCAGTCGTCGCCGCGCCGCGGCGGCGACGGCGCCGCCCTCATCGGGGATCCCAAGCTCGGCCCGGTACAGACAGGCCAGTTCGAGGTGGTAGCCGAGCAGCTCGTCCTGCTCGACGAGCGAAGCGCTGTGCTGGTCGAGCCACGCGGCGTAACGTTCGTGGAAATCGGCGCGGGTCGCTTTCGGAAGCGAGTTGTACGCGGTGTCGCGGATCAGAAGATGGCAGAAGCGAAAGCCGTCCTCCCCGGCGAGTAGCGGCCGGTCGGGTCTGATCAGCCGCTTGCGGACCAGCGCCGCCAGGCGCGGGGTCACCTGCGTCCCGTCGTGGGTGAGCGCCTGGACCGTCCCGCGATGGAAGACCTCGCCCTCGATCGCACCGCGTTCGAGGACACTGCGCTCGGCGGGCTCGAGCTGATCGAGTCGGGCCGCCAGCACCGCCTGCAGACTGGGCGGGACGACCACCTCGCCGGTCGCCTCGCCCGCCATAGCGAGCATCTCCTCGACGAAGAGCGGGTTCCCGCCCGCGGCACGGGCGACCTGATCCCGTAGCTCCGGAGAAACCCGCTCGGCGATCAACACGTCAACCTCCTCGTCGGCCAGCGGCTCGAGCCGGACCCCCACCGGCCAGGCCGGCCGACGCTCGGTCAGCTCCGGCCGAGCCATGCAGAGGAGCAGGAGAGGAGCGCCCGAGGAAAGCAGCGCAACGTGTTCGATCAGGTCACGGAAGGTCTCTTCACCCCACTGGATGTCGTCGAATACGACGATCAGTGCCCGCTCCGACGCGGCGTCCTCCAGCGTCTTGCGGAACGCCCAGGCGATCTCTTCGGCCGACGTGGCAGCATCGTTCTCGCCGAGCAGCGAGCGGATCGCCGATGCGGCCGCATCCTCCGCGGGCAGCAGGTCGAGCTGCTTCAGCACCTCGACCACGGGCCAGTAGGTGATTCCTTCCCCGTAGGGAGGGCAGCGGCCCCGCACGACCCTTGCATCGATCGACAACAACGCCTCCGCCACGAGCCGAGACTTGCCGACACCCGCATCGCCTACGACCGTCACGAGCTCGCAACGCCCTTCGGCTCGCACTCGCTCCCATGCCTCACGGATGAGACCGAGCTCGCGCTCGCGGCCGACAAACGCGGCCTCGTGCCGTCGCTCCGGCACGTCCCGCACGCGCAACAGACGGTAGGCGGCAACCGGCTTGGCCTTGCCCTTCAGCTCCAGCGGTCCCGCAGGCTCCACCTCGACCGCGTCGCCGACGAGTGCCATAGTCGCCTGACCCACCAGCACCGTGCCCGGCTCCGCCGCCTGCTCCAGCCTGGCGGCCACGTTCACAGCATCGCCGGTCGCCAACCGCTCCGCGGTCCCCGTCACCACCTCGCCCGTCGTCACGCCAATCCGTCCTTGCAACCCGAGATCGGGCAACGCATCGCGCATCTCGACCGCCGCACGCACCGCCCGCAGCGCATCGTCCTCGTGCACGACCGGCACGCCGAACACCGCCATCACAGCGTCGCCGATGAACTTCTCCACGCTGCCGCCGTGCCGCTCGACGATCGTCTTCATCTGATCGAAGTAGCGCGCCAGCAACGCGCGCAAACGCTCCGGATCGACCGTCTCGCCGAGGGAAGTCGAGCCGGTCAAGTCGCAGAACAACACCGTGACCGTCTTGCGGTACTCGTTCGCGCCCGGCGGCACAACAGCGAGCGAGACGCCACAGTCCTCGCAGAACTTGGCGCTCTCGCCGTTCGCATGGCCACAGCTCGCACAAACGAACACGCCTACGAGGCTAGACCCCAGTCCCGCGCACGACAAACGTCAGCGCCGGCGCAGTGAGGGTGTTCTTCCCTTCGTCGGAGGGAGGGACGGCGGGTGACCGCGCTTCAGATCGCCGACAGTTGGCCGAAGATCCCGGCTGGCACGCTCGGCACGGTCGAGTCGTACGGCGCCGGTGAGTGCTTAGCCTGGGACGACCGCGAGGAGGTGATCGCAGTGATCGAGCCACACGCGCAATGGTGATCCGGCCACGCGCGGGATCTTGCGGCCGCTGACTGGCATGGCGACCTCGTCGCTACGCTGCGCCGGACCGGCGACGGCGGTCGCGCACCACCGCCTTCGAGGTGTTCGCGCGGGGCGGGAACGGCGATGGTGTGGCATGTCCCCCGCCCCCGTACCCCCAGCCCCCGGTAGACGTCATGTGCAGGAATCCGTGCCGACAGCGGTCGGTTCACGCGGTTGCGACGCGTGGGTCGCGGCTCCAGCGGCGGCGGATCGCCGCCTGCTCGACCACTTGGTAGACGGCGGCCAGCCCGACGAGCCCGTAGACGACGCGACTCGCAGCGTTCGTCTCGCCGAAGTCGAGTCCGACGAGGGCCGCGACGAGGTCGAACTTGGCGAGCGCGACGAGGCCCCAGTTGAGGCCGCCGACGATGACGAGCACGGCCGCGAGGATGTCCAGCTTCTTCACGATGTTCCTCTCTGTAGAGATTCTGTAGAGCGTGCGTCGAGAGAGTAGCCGCAGTTCACGCACCCTGTCAAGGATCTGTCGAGTATCTGTGTAAGGTACGGCCGTGGAGGATGCGCGCCCAGCTGCGGATCGGGGCCTTGGGCAGGCGTGTCGGCGTCTCGCCGGAGCTGCTGCGCGCGTGGGAGCAGCGGTACGGGCTGCTTCGGCCGAGCCGTTCGGCGGGCGGGTTCCGCCTCTATTCGAGCGCGGATGAGACGCGGGTCCTCGCGATGCAGCGGCATCTCGGGAGGGGCCTGCCGGCCGCCGAGGCTGCGCGGCTGGCGCTCGTCGAGACGGCGCGTCGCGGCGTCGATGCCGCGGCCGGCGGCCCGGCGCGTCTGGGGCAGCTCTCGGCGGAGCTTCGGTCAGCGCTCGACGGGTTCGAGGAGCCGGCTGCCCACGACGCGCTTGATCGCCTGTTCGCAGCCTTCAGGCTCCAGACCGTGCTCCGCGACGTCGTTCTGCCCTACCTCCACGATCTCGGTCTGCGCTGGGAGCGCGGCGAGGCGAGCGTGGCGCAGGAGCACTTCGCGAGCAACCTCCTCCGCGGCCGGCTGCTCGGGCTCGCTCGCGGTTGGGCCGAGGCATCCGGCCCGAGAGCGGTGCTTGCCTGCGCCCCGGGTGAGCTTCACGACCTTCCACTGATCATCTTCGGCCTGGCCCTTGCCGCGCGGGGCTGGTCGATCACCTACCTCGGCCCCGACACTCCGATCAGCACGATCGACGAGACTCGTCGATGGCCGTGAGCAGGCGCTCGTCGTCATCTCGGCGATGACCGCTGAACGATTTCGCGCGGTGCAGGTCGAGCTGACTGAGCTCGCGAAGGGCTTGCGCGTCGGCCTTGCCGGGGCTGGTGCGACCAGAGAGCTCGCCAGCGCGACCGGTGCTGCGCTGTTGCTCGACGAGGACCCGGTGACCGCCGCGGAGCGAGTCGCCGACGAGGGACGTTGAGCGCTGCGCGTTCGCGAACACTCGTGGAGCTCGACGCAGGCCCGTCTCGCCGACGGCGCGGTCGAGTCAGTCCAACGGATGACCTTTCCGGCACCGGTCGTCGAACGGACCGAGGCTGGGGCACGAAAGCTGGGCGACCTCTATTGGCGAGAGCTCCGACGCTGGACATTCGGTGTTCTCCGCACGAGTCGCGGCCGTCGACGAATTCGAGATCCGTCTGTTCGGACGCGGCCCGGCGCTTCTCCGCTTCTCGTCGCGGCGAAGGAGACGGTCTCTGCCGACACAGTGACCTGTCGCTACGCGATCCTCGGCGGACTGCTCGCACGCGCGCCGGCCGGGTCGATCCGGTTCACGCAGGAAGGAACGGACGCTGTTGCGGTGACATCTGCGGTCGAGGGCTTTCTGCCGCGGTTCGGCGTGGTCTACGCGCCGGTCCAGTCGCGGCTCCACGTCGCGTTGGGCCGGCGGTATTTCACCCGTCTGTCGCGCGAGGCCAAGCGATGAGGATCGCCGTGCTCGGCGCGACCGGCACGATCGGCAGTGCGCTCGTGCCGCTCCTGGCGGAGGAGCACGAGGTGGTGGCGATCTCCCGCCGGCCCCACCGGCAGTCGAACGGCGTTCGCTGGGCGCAAGCCGACGCTTGCGACGCGGCTTCGGTGCAGAAGGCGTTTGAAGGAGTCGAGGTCGCGTACTACCTCGTTCATTCGCTGGGCAGCCCCGACTTCGCGGACCGCGACCGGCTGGCGGCCTCCGTTGTCGCCCGCGTCGCCGAGAGCGCAGGGTTGCGCCAGCTGGTCTACCTGGGCGGCCTTGGCGACCAGTCGCCCGAGCTGTCGCCTCATCTGCGTAGCCGCGCCGAGACGGCGAAGGTGCTCGCCTCGGGATCCGTGCCGGTGACGACGGTCCGCGCCGCGATGGTGATCGGCGCCGGGAGCGCTGCGTTCGAGACGATCGTCGCGCTCGTCGACCGCCTGCCGGGGATGATCTGCCCGCGCTGGGTCTCGACGCCGACACAGCCGATCGCGCTCGCGGACATCACCGCCTACCTCGCTGCGGCCGCGGGCCACGACCAGATGCTCGGTGAGTCGTTCGACGCGGGCGGACCGGACGTCATGACGTACCGCGAGATGATCGAGCACATCGCCGTGATCCGCGGCAAGCGGCCGCTGATCGTCGAGGTTCCAGTGCTCACCCCGCGCCTATCGTCGTACTGGCTCAACCTCGTGACACCGGTTCGAGCGAGCGTCGCGCGCCCGCTGATCGAAGGACTTCGCAACGCGACGGTCGCCGACGACGACCGCCTTCGCCGGCTCGTCCCGCTGCGCCTCACACCGTTCGACGACGCAGCACGCACCGCTCTCGCGACGCGCTGAGAGACCAACCGCGGCAGTGGGCGTCAGTCTGCTTCCGTTGCGAGTCTTCGCCGAAGCGCACGCGCAAGGTAGAGGACGATCAGGACGTTGATGAGGATCCCGCCTGCCTTCCAGACGCTCGGTCGGGTCACGAGCTCGTACAGCTCGAACGGGATCAACAGCGAGGTTGCGATCACCGTCAGGTACTCAGCCCAGAGCTGGTCGAGCCAAAGCCCCACTCCCTCGGTCAGCTCGAGCATGCCGTAGCCGAGCGCAGCGATCCCGACGATCCGCAGCTGGTGTGCGCGAAGACGATGGAGGCGCGTGACAATTCGACGCAAGAAGTGCTGGCGGGGATCGATGTCGATGCTCCGGATGATCCGTTCGGCGAGCCGGCCGAAGTCGGTCGAGAGGTGGAACAGCAGATAGGTGCCGGCGGAGAGCAGCAACACGCCGCGTAAGACGCGCTCGATCGCGATCAGACGAAGGACGAGGCGGGTACGCGAAGGATCGCCGGAACGCACCGAGAGAGCCTAGGTAGGACCAATGATCGGCACATGGCGAAGTCGGCCTCAGTGGGAAGACGGAAGGAGGCTCCGGCTCGAGCCTCCTTCCGTTGTTCAGCGATCGCTAGGCGTCGCAGGTGCCGCCGGGCGTTGCCGCCTGCGGCCGTCCCTTGTGGCCCGCCTCCTGCATGATCGGCGGCACCTCGGGATCGGAGACGAAGCTCTGCCATCCCTCGTCGTCCCAGTCGAAGAGCACCCACACCCGGTCGCCCTCGTTGGGGTCGCGGAACACCTTCGCTCCCTTCGAGCCATGCTGCCGGCGCTTGTCGGCGCCCTTGGTCGAGAAGATCTCCATGAAACGGTCGAACTCCTCTACCTTCGTCGTTGCCAGGATCAACGTCGCCTCCTTCGTCGAATGACTCGACGAGCATGCGCGCGACGCGTCGGCGCCGCATCGGGCGAACGCCCTATGCCGTATGCACGAGGTCGTTCTCGAAAGCCCAGACGGTCGCTGCTGCGCGACTTCGCACGCCGGCCTTCTGGTAGACGTGCTGGATGTGGTGACCAACCGTCTTGGCTGAGATGCCGAGGTCGTCGGCGATCTGCTGATTCGACCCGCCGCGCACGAGGACGAGCAGGACTTCGAGCTCTCGCTCCGTCAGGCCCGACGGGTGCCCGCGTGCGCGCTCGCGCACGAGATGGCCAGCGGCAGCGAGCACCGCATCGACCGCATCCGGGTCGAGCCGTCCGGCGGCGGCGTCGCGCTGAAGCTCCGCTTCGGCGGCCGGAGCGTCGAGCGCGGGCCGGTGTGGCCGTGCTTCGCGCATGGCTCCGTAGCAATCGGCGACCGCGAGAATCCGCGCCGGGAGATCGAGCGCCGTTCCAGCCGTACCGCGGTGATAGCCGGAGCCGTCGAGCCGCTCGTGATGCGCGCCTGCGAGGCGGCCGATCGACGCGAGGGAAGCAGACTGGGCGAAAGCGCGCTCCGAATAGTGCGGGTGGAGCCGCACGCGCTCCCACTCCCCGAACCCGAGCGGCCCGGGCTTCTCCCAGATCGCGTTCGACACACCGACGCGTCCGAGATCTTGAGCGAGGGCAGCCCGGCGAACGACGGAGACGGACGGTGCGGGCAGGCCGAGCCGCCAGGCTGCCGCCTCCGCCAGGTCCGCGACACTCGTCGAGTGCTCGCGCAGCCACGGCGACTTCAGCCCCGTGAGCGCGGCGATGGCGGCGAACCCGGCGTCGACCCGCTCCCCCTCGAGTCGGAGCACCGGAAACGGCTCGGCGTCCATCGCCTGTTCCCAGATCCGAGCCTCGTCGAGCCCCTCGAGGAGCTCGCCGAAGTTCCGAACGGCGAGCCCGGCGAGCCGGGGCTCGTACGCAGCGCCCGCCCGCGCTTCCACGACCGACCGCGCTTCCTCGGGCCCGGAGGCCGAGAGGAACAGCGAGATGTCCCTCGCGACATGGAGGAGAAGCATCGGCAACGGGATCTCATCGCCGCGAGCGTTCGGGAACCCGCGTCCGTCCCAGCGCGCGAAGACGTACTCGAGCGCAGCCTGAATCCCTGCGCCGAGCTCGAGCCACCCCGCGAACCGCTGCGCGACCTCGCACATCGTCGCGAGCGAGTCGCGAGCCCGCGGACCGGCGTTGGCGATCGCGTCCTCGATGATCGCCTCGCGCACCTCGGGCGGCCGACCCGCTCCGACGTACGCGCGATAGAACGCGAGGACCTCCGCCGGGTTCGTTGCGTCGATCAGGAAGAACGCGGCGCGGTGCTCGATGTCGTCGCCGTAGAGCTGTGCGGCTTCGTGCCCGTTCGACGTGCATCCCGAAGCGTGGAGCAGCGCGACGTAGTACGTGGCGGCGAGATCCTCGGCCGACGTTCCGGCGAGCTCGCCGAGACGGACCGCGAGAACGGCGGTACGAAGCGCGTGCTCGAGCGGCTGCGCGGTCCCGAGATCGGTCGCGAGCGAGAGGGCGCCAACCACCTCGGCTGCACGGACTCGGGTCTCGCCGGACGGCGACCCCGCCACGCCTCGCTCGTCGTCCGCCACGCGGTCACCCTACTTCCGGGGCTCCAAGGTCGTTGTTGTAGCGTCGTCGCCGATGGCTAGCGGCGCCCGCGCCTCCGTCGTCTGCGCCGGCGTCGTCGTCGCCGACGTATTCGTGCCGCCTCTGGCGCGCCTGCCCGAGCCGGGAGAGCTCGTCGCGACGGAGGATTTCGTCGTCGAGCCCGGCGGTTGCGCTGCCAACGCCGGAATCGCGCTCGCGCGGCTCGGCATGCGGCCGACCGTCGTGGCGAAGGTGGGAGACGATCTCTTCGGTGACTTCGTCGAGCACGAGCTGAGCGCCGCAGGCGTCGACGTGTCCGGCATCGACCGCGCAGCCGACCTCGGCACCTCGAAGACCGTGATCGTCCCGGTGATCGGAGAAGACCGCCGCTACGTCCACACGTTCGGAGCGAACGCGGCGCTCTGCGCAGCCGACATCGCCTCGGCAATCGTCACGCCGCCCGACGTCCTCTACGTCGGCGGCTTCCTCGTGCTGCCGGCACTGCGACAGGACGAGCTCGCTGCGCAGCTTCGGCGTGCACGGCAATCGGGCACGCGCGTCGTGTTGGACGTCGTCGCGCCGTCGGGCCGGGCAGTGTCGCCCGACGACGTTGCCGGCGTGCTCCCTCAGGTCGACTTCTTCGTGCCGAACGACGACGAGGCAGCAGCGCTGACGAGCGTGCGAGACCCGCGCAAGCAGGTCGAGCGTCTCCTCGAGCTCGGCGCCGGCACGGTGATCGTCACGATGGGCCAGCACGGGGTGGTCGCCGGGAGCGCCGATGGGGTGATCGAATTGCACGCCCCCCCGGTCGAGGTGGTCGAGCCGTCGGGCGCAGGCGACGCCTTCGCCGCCGGCCTGGTCTTCGGGCTGCTCGAGGGCTGGGACCTCCCACGCTGCCTCGATTTCGCGAGCCTCCTCGGCGCCTCCGCGTGCACGAGGCTCGGCTGCACCGCCGGGCTCCCGACACGTGCCGAGGCGTACGCCTACCTCGAGAGCAACGCGCAGTGCCACTCGCCCCGCTGACGACGCTGCTCGCGGACGCCCGCGCGCATGGGTATGCGCTCGGCTACTTCGAGGCATGGGACGGCTGGTCGTTCGAGGCGGTCGTCGAGGCCGCGGAGGCAGAGCACGCGCCGGCGATCATCGGCACCGGCTGCCTCCTCGGACACCAGCCCTGGTTCGACGGAGGCGGCATCGAGCTCCTCGGCGCCATCGGCAGCGCGGTTGCCGGCTCCGCCCGTGTGCCGGTTGCGCTGCTGCTCAACGAGACCCACACGCTGGAGCAGTCGCTACGTGGGCTCGACGCCGGCTTCAACGCGGTGATGATGCACACCGGAGAGCTCGGCTACGCGGAGGCCGTCGCCACGATCGCGCAGTTGGCGGCCGCGGCGCACGCCCGCGGAGCAGCCGTCGAGGCCGAGCTCGGCAACCTGCCCGATGCTGCGCGCGGCACGATCGACGATGCGGCAGCCAGCCTCACCGATCCCGACGAGGCGGCCTCGTTCGTCGAGGCGACAGGCGTCGACTGTCTCGCCGTCTCCGTCGGGAACGTCCATCTTCTCGCGCACGGCACCGCGGTGATCGACCTCGACCGGCTACAGGCCGTGCACGAGCGTGTCGCGGTCCCACTTGCCATCCACGGCGCGACAGGCTTTCCGCATGACGACATCGCGCCGGCGATCGCGGCGGGAGTGGCCAAGTTCAACGTCGGTACCGCACTCCGGAGAGCGTTCCTCCGCGGGCTCACCGAAGCGGCCGCGGACCTTCCCGCCGAGCCGGACGTGCACGCCGTCATCGGCTCGCACGCGCCGCCCGACGTGCTCGAGGCCGGCAAGACGGCGATGGTCGCGGTGGTCCGGAACCTGATCCGGCAGTATGGCGGCGTTGGCCGCGCAGCCTGACCCGGAGACGCTCGCCGGGCTGTACCGGCAGATGTTCCTGATCCGACGGTTCGAGGAGACGGTCTACTACCTCTTCCTCGAGGGCGAGATCCCGGGGACGCTCCATCAGTACCAGGGGCAGGAGGCGGTCGCCGTCGGCATCTGCGATGTGCTCCGGCCGACCGACTGGATCACGTCGACGCATCGGCCGCACGGCCACGCGCTCGCAAAGGGCGTGACGCCGCGTGCCGCGATGGCCGAGCTCTTCGGCAAGAGCACCGGCTGCTGCGCCGGCAAGGGCGGCTCGATGCACCTGGGAGATCCGGCGGTCGGGATGCTTCCGGCGATCGCGATCGTCGGTGGCGGCAACACCGTCGTCACCGGCATCGGTCTCACCTTCGCGCTACGCCGGAGCGACCAGGTCGCCGTCTGTTTCTTCGGCGAGGGCGCCAGCAACGAAGGCGCCTTTCACGAGGGGATGAACTTCGCGGCCGTCCGCCGGCTGCCGATCGTCTTCGTCTGCGAGAACAACCTGTACGGCGCCTCGACATCCTTCGCTGCCGTCTCGGCTCTGGTCGACGTCGCGGACCGTGCCGCCGCCTACGGCATCCCCGGCCGCGTCGTCGACGGCATGGACGTCCTCGCCGTACGCGAGGCGGGCGCCGCGGCAGTCGCGAGCGCGCGCGCCGGCAACGGCCCGACGCTGCTCGAGTGCAAGACGTATCGGTTCGTCGGCCATAGCCGGAGCGATGCTCGCGGCTACCGCACCGCCGACGAGGAGGCGGCGTGGAAGGAGCGCGACCCGATTCCACGGCTGCGGTCAGCCCTTGGCCCCGAGGCGGTTGCGGTTCTCGAAAGCGAGGTGGAGGCGACGATCGACGACGCGGTGGGGTTCGCGCGCGCCTCGCCCGACGCCGACCCGCAGGAGGCGCTCACGGATGTCTACGCCTGATCCGCCGCGTCGCCTGACGATCGGCGAAGCGCTGCGCGAGGCGATCGCCGAAGAGATGCGCCGCGACGAGTCCGTCTTCCTGATCGGCGAGGACATCGGCATCGATGGTGGGTTCGGCGGTGCGTTCGGCGTCTACCTCGGGCTGCCGGAGGAGTTCGGCGATGGCCGCATCGTCAACACGCCGATCAGCGAGAAGGTGATCGCGGGCGCCGCGGTTGGCGCAGCCGCACTCGGGATGCGCCCGATCGCCGACATGCAGTACGCCGACTTCCTCTTCGAGTGCATGGACGAGCTCGTGAACCAGGCCGCGAAGCTGCGCTACATGTCGGGCGGAAAGGTCTCGGTGCCGCTCGTGATGCGAGCGCCGGTCGGCGCGACGAACCGCGGCGCCCAACACGGACAGAGCCCCGAGAGCTACTTCATGCACGTACCGGGGCTCAAGGTCGTCTGCGTCTCCGACGCCTACCACGCGAAAGGACTGCTGAAGAGCGCCGTCCGCGACGACAACCCGGTCCTTTTCTTCGAGCACAAGCTCCTCTACGGCAGCAAGGGGCGCGAGCAGGCGGGCGGGCTCGACCTGACGGCCGAAGTACCGCAGGAGGAGTACCTCGTCCCGATCGGCCACGCGGTCGTGAAGCGGCCGGGCGGCGACGTGACCGTCGTCGCGACGCACCTCGCCCTCTACCGCGCGCTGGCGGCGGCCGAGGAGCTCGCCGCGGAAGACGGCATCGAGTGCGAGGTGATCGACCCGCTGACCCTGCTGCCGCTCGACACGGAGACCATCTGGGCCTCGTTGCGCAGGACCGGGCGCCTCGCGATCGTCCACGAGGACACGCTCACCGGCGGTTGGGGCGCAGAGGTCGCCGCACGCGCCGCCGAGGAGTGCCTCTTCGACCTGGAGGCGCCGATCCGGCGGATCGCCTCCCACGACGTTCCCATGCCCTCGGCTCCGTCGCTCGAAGACGCGGTCGTCCCCTCCGTCGAGCGGATCAAGAGCGTGATCCGGCAGCTGCGCGACTGATGCCGCGCCCGGTGCGCATGCCCCCGCTCGGGGCGACGTCGAACGACTTGCGAATCGTGCAGTGGCTCAAGGACGTCGGTGCGAACGTCGAGCAAGGCGAGCTCCTGCTCGAGGTGGAGACCGACAAGGCGACGCTCGAGGTCGAGGCCGCAGTCTCGGGCACGCTCCTCGCCGTCCTCTACGGCCCGGGCGAGACGGTCGCGGTCGGCGAGGTGCTCGCATTCGTCGGCTCTCCGGGCGAGGACGTCCCCGCTGTCGAGGCGTCGGCGCCGCAGGAGACGGACAAGAGGCAGGCCGTACCGGTCGCCCGCAAGCTCGCGCACGAGCACGGCATCGACCTGGCATCTGTCCACGGCAGCGGCCCGGGCGGGCGCATCGAGAAGCAAGACGTGCTCGCGCTGATCGACGCCGCCCCGGTGCCCGAGGGCGAGAGCGAGCTGTCGCGGCATCGCCGCGCCGTCGCCGAGCGGCTGACGCGCTCGGTGCAGACGATCCCTCAGTTCAACGCAGCCGTCGACGTCGACATGCGCAGTGCCGCTGCGCATGTCGAGCAGGCACGCGCGGGCGGTCTGGCGGGTTTCACCTACACGCACCTGTTGCTGCGAGCGACGGCCCACGCGCTGCGCGAGTGCCCCGGGCTGAACCGGCTGTGGGTGCGCGACGGACCGCGTCTGCGTCAGCTCGAGCAGGTCGACGTCGGCCTCGCCGTGGCCGGCGACGACACCCTCCTCGTCCAGACGATCTCCGAGCCCGATGCCGTCGATCTCGCAGCCCTCGTCGAGCTGACCGAGCGTGCCGAACAGCTGGCGCGCGAGGGAAAGACGACCGGCGGGCCGGTCGCGATCACGGTCAGCAACCTCGGGATGCTCGGGGTCGATCGCTTCTCGGCGATCGTCGATCCCGACCAGACCGCGATCCTCGCCGTCGGCGCCGTCACCGAGCGGGTGAGCGCCGCTGCCGGGGAGGTGCGCGTCGGCCCCTGGGTCGAGCTCACGCTGACGGTCGACCACCGCGTCGTCGACGGTGTCCTCGCGGCCCGGTTCCTCGCGGTGATCCGGACCAGGCTCGAGGGCGACTCGGCCTAGCTCAGCTGCTCGGTTTTCGCGCGACGAGGACCGCGCGGTTGCCGTAGAGATGGAGGCACGACGCGTGAAGGCCGGCCGTTTCCATCCACGCGAGTTGATCCTGAAGCAGTGCAGGGCGGTCGCCTGCCTGCTTCAACTCCTCGAGCTGTTCGGCGTACGTCTCGGGGGTGGTCGCGCCAAGGCGGCGCCAGACGACCGCCCAGTCGCGGAACAGGGCCTCATCGACCTTCACGCGGTCGATGACGACGATCAGGCCGCCCGGGTCGACGACCTCGGCCATCCATGCCAGCGCCGCCGCCTTGTCCAAATCGGACAAGTGGTGCATGGTCTGAACGGAGAAGGCGGCCCTGTAGTGCAGATCGGGGAGCTCGATCGAGTCGACCTCCGAGAGGTCATGTCCGAGGAGCTGGACCCGCGACCCGAATCGATCGAGTCGCTCACGCGCCAGATCGAGCATCGCCGCGGAGAAGTCCAGACCGACCAGCTGCGCGTCCGGGAGCGCATCGAGCACGGCCTCTGCAACGAGGCCCGAACCGATCCCGAGGTCGAGCACGGCTCTGTCGGCGACATCCGCCGCTGCGAGCAACGCGAGCAGGACATCCTGCTGCTCGGCACGGGTCGGCAGTTGACCGGCGCCTCCGGTGTTCCAGTCACGCGCCGTTTCCTGTCGTTGCCACAGATTCACGCGAAGAACGTTAGTGAGTGCAGCGATCACTTGGCTAGCGTTGCCGCATGGCCGTCCCCAGCTGGTTTCTCGACGAAGTGACGTACGCGGGTGCCGAGCACCTCGACGCCGACTACGTCGCCGCATACGACGTCAAGTCTGCGACCGACTGGAGTGACCAGGTTGCCGAATTACAGCGTCTGGGGATCGGTGCGGACAGCACCGTTGTCGATCTCGGTGCCGGTACAGGGACGTTTGCGGAAGCGATTCGTCCGCACGTCAAGCGCGTCGTCGCGGTCGACGTGTCGCCGGCGATGGTGCGCGAGCTACGGGCCCGTGGCTTTGATGCGGTGCAGGCTGGATTCTTGACCTACGAACATTCCGGCGAGCCCGCCGACCTCGTCCTGAGCCGAAACGCTCTCCACCACCTGCCCGACTTCTTCAAGGCGCTCGCGTTGGAACGGATCGCGTCCATTCTTCGGCCAGGCGGTGTGTTCGTTCTTCAAGATCTCATCTTCTCGTTCGAGCCGAGCGACGCGCCGGCTGTCGTCGGTAGCTGGCTGGAAGCGGCGACGACGGACGCGGCGAAGGGGTGGACCGCCGATCAGCTCGCCGAGCACGTGCGCACGGAGTTCTCGACGTTCACGTGGCTTCTCGAACCGATGCTCGACCGCGCCGGGTTCGATATTCACGAGCGCTACCTGAGCCCGAGCGAGATCTACACCGGTTACGTCTGCTTTCGCCGGCGAGCCTGAGCCGGTGCCCTCGCAACTCGCGCTGACCCGGCAGCAGATCCTGGCGTTCCGGCGGCGGGCCGGTGGACTCGACGAGCGGATGCCGAAGAGCGCGGAATCGCTGCGGCGCGCGGCGTGGGCCGGCCTGCAGGACAGCATGCCGAGAGCCGCGCTGCTGTCACTCCACGCGCGGGTCGACCGGGTCGAGCCGTCGACGTGGGAGGATCCGTCGCTCGTCCAGCTCTGGGGGCCCCGCTACCACACCTATGTCGTCGCCAAGCGCGACTTCGCGCCGTTCTCACTGGGAAGGCTTCCCGACGATGCGAAGAGCCGCCGGCGGGCAGAGCGCGCGGCCGAGCAGGTGCACGCCCAGCTCGAAGGTGCGCGCAAGACGCACGGCGAGATCGGGCGCGCGCTCGATATCGACCCGAACGCACTGAAGTACGCAGCGACGACAGGCACGGTCGCGATCCGCTGGGACGGCGCGCGCACACCAGTTCTCTGGACGGTGGTCGCAGCCGAGATCGACCCGGCCGACGCACGCCGCGAGCTCGCTCGGCGCTACCTCCACGTCTTCGGGCCGACCACGGCTGACGGGTTCGCACGCTGGGCCGGAATCTCGCGGCGCTCGGCGGCCGCTGCATTCGCCTCGCTCGAGGGGTCACTGCTGCCGGTCCGATCACCACTCGGCGCCGAGTGGCTGCTCGCCGAAGACGAGCCGACGGCGCGCGCAGGCGAGACGCCCGCCGCACCCGCGCGCCTGCTGCCGAGCGGCGATGCCTACTTCCTGCTCGACGGAGCCGAGCGCGAGCTTCTCGTCCCACGGCGGGAGCAGCGTCAGCGGCTGTGGACGTCGCGGGTCTGGCCAGGCGCGCTGCTCGTCGACGGCGAGATCCGCGGAACCTGGAGACGTGCGCAACACACCGTGCGGGTCGAAGCCTGGTCACGCCTGTCGCGTGACACGCGCGACGCGGTCGAGGCCGAAGCTGCCGCCCTGCCGCTGCCCGGCGTCGACCGGCCGATCGTCGTGGTCTGGAGCGCGTAGCTCCGTCCCACGCCGACTAGGATCGCGGGATGGCCGGCGGCGTCGCACTCGTGACCGGTGCGAGCCGTGGGATCGGTGAAGCAGTCGCCGCAAGACTGGCCGCCGACGGTTGGCGCGTCGCGGTCGCTGCGCGGAGTCGCGAAGAGCTCGCGCGCATCGCCGATGTCACGGGTGCGCTTCCGGTCACGGTCGACGTGACGGACGCGGACGCCGTCGAGTCGGCAGTGCGCGACGCGGAGGCGGAGCTCGGCCCGCTCACGCTGCTCGTGAACAACGCGGGCACCGGGGGCGCCGGCGGCCCGACCTGGGAGAAGGAGCCGGCTGGGTGGTGGCGCGTCTTCGAGGTGAACGTCCTCGGCGCATTTCTCTGCGCCCGAGCGGTCCTTCCGGGGATGTGCGGACGCGGATCGGGCCGCATCGTGAACGTGGCTTCAAACGCAGCGTTCTTCGCATTGACGGACGGCTGGGACGCGCAGATCGACTCGGCGTACCAGGCGAGCAAGGCTGCGCTCATCCGACTGACCGAAGCACTGGCGGCCGAGGCGCGCTCGCAGGGAGTGCGCGTGTTCGCGATTTCACCCGGGATGGTCAAGACGTCGATGACCGAAGGTGTCTTCGCCGACTTGTGGGACGATCCCGACGTCTGGACGCCGCCCGCCCGTACTGGAGAGCTCATCGCGTTCATCGCTTCGGGAGCGCTCGACGACCTGTCGGGCCGGTACATCCATGCGGCGAGCGACGACTGGGAGACGATGCCCGAGCGCGCGACGTCGATTCTCGCTGACGATCTGAATGCACTGCGGCTCCGGACGCGAGACAGCTGAGAGCGGTCGGCGTCAGCCGAGCAGTTCGCGGAGCGACTGGAGCTGTCCCGGGACGACGCGGAAGAAGGCCCAGCTGCCGCGCTGCTCCCGCTCGACGAGGCCCGCCTGCAGCAACACCTTCAGATGGTGGCTGACCGTCGGCTGGCTGAGCCCGAGGGGCGCGGTCAGGTGGCAGACGCAGGCCTCGCCTGCCGGTTGGGCCTGGATCAGGCTGAGCAGGCGCAGGCGGGCCGGATCGGCGAGCACCTTCAGCGCGGCCGCGAGCTGTTCGGCCTGCGCGGGATCGATCGCCTCCTGCAGAAGCGGCGGGCAGATGGCTACGACCGTCGCGATCCGCTGCACGAATAGATATTGACAGAGGTCGATGTGTTGCGACAGGATGCGGGGCATCGATCGCTGTCGATGTGCAAGGCGGATCAATGACCGACGCACAGCCCGAAGTCCTGTTCGTCTGCGTCCACAACTCGGGCCGCAGCCAGATGGCCGCCGGTCTCGTCCAGCTCCGTTCGCAAGGCCGGATTCGCGTTCGCTCGGCCGGCAGCCAGCCGGTCGAGTCGATCGACCCGGCCGTGATCGAGGCGATGGGCGAGCTCGGCGTCGACCTGAGCGAGCAGTTCCCGAAGCCGCTCACCGAGGAGGCTGTGCAAGCCGCCGACGTCGTGATCACGATGGGCTGCGGCGACGCCTGCCCGATCTACCCCGGCAAGAGATACGAAGACTGGGTGCTCGACGACCCCGCCGGACAGGATCTCGAGACGGTGCGCCGGATCCGTGACCAGATCGTCGGCAAGGTCGACGTGCTGATCGGTCAACTCCTCTAGGTGTCGACAGCGACCCTACGGCCGCTGCTCGCCGAGGCGATCGGCACCTTTGCGCTCGTCTTCGCCGGCGCCGGCGCCGTGATGGTCGACGCGAAGACGCATCAACTCGGTCACGTCGGCGTGGCGATCACCTTCGGCCTCGTGATCATGGCGATGATCTATGCCGTCGGCCACGTGTCCGGCGCTCACCTCAACGGCGCCGTGACCTTTGCCTTCGCGCTGACGCGCCACTTCCCCTGGCCGCGCGTCTTCGCCTACTGGGGCGCGCAGTTCGTCGGTGCGCTCGCAGCCGCGGCGCTTCTCCGTGCATCGCTCGGCAACATCGCCCATGTCGGTGCGACCCTGCCTTCGGGAACGCTGGCGCAGTCCTTCCTCTGGGAGACGATCATGACCGCTTTCCTGATGTTCGTGATCCTCGCGGTCGCCACCGACGCACGCGCCGTCGGCGAAGCCGCCGCGATCGCCATCGGCGCCACGATCGGTCTCGACGCCATGTTCGGCGGTCCGATCTCCGGCGCCTCGATGAACCCGATGCGCTCACTCGGCCCGGCACTTGTCTCCGGCGACCTGCACGCCCTCTGGATCTATCTCACCGCGCCCGTCCTCGGCGCCTCCATCGGCGGCCTGGCCTACCAGTTCGTCAGAGGGGAACCTGTCGCACAGGAGCCGCAGCGCGCGGCCTGGCCGAGCGAAAAGGCCTAGCCGTCAGCGGGACGTGACTTCGTGGTCTGTAAGCGCGGCGGAAGGAGAAGGCCGTCTTACCTAATGCGGCTTGGCGTAGTTCTGGATCTGGCCGAAGTCGATGAACACGCATGGCTCGTCGCCGACGATCCAGGCGTCATGACCGGGCGCAATGTGGACGGCGTCCCCCGGGCCGCACTCGCCCTCGCTGCCGTCGTCCATCACGATGTGCATCCGCCCCGAGACCACGTAGCCGAGGTGGGCCGTCTGGCAACTGTCGGTGCCGGCGATCGGCTTCACATGTTGCGACCAGCGCCACCCCGGCTCGAACACGCCGCGACCGACGGGGCCGGAAACGAGGTTGACGATGTGCGCTGCGCCCTTGTCCGCGAACGGCCGCACCTCGTCCGGGCTGTCCAGCGGCTTGATGTCGAGACCTGCCATGAACGCTCCCTTCCCGCAGATTGTCGCAGCGGTTATGTCACGCCCCCGCCCGTCCTGCAAGCGGAACGAGCAATGCCGGCCTCAGTCGGCGACGCCCAGTCCCCAACCGCCGTCGATCACGATCTCTTGCCCGGTGATGTACTCCGAAGCGGGCGATGCGAGAAAGAGCGCGAGCGCCTTGATGTCGTCCGGCACACCGACGCGGTGCATCGGGATGTCCTTCGCGAGCGCCGTCTGCACGGCGGGATCGTGAGCGTGCCCGCCGCCGATGTTGGTGACGAAGAACCCCGGCGCGATCGCGTTGGCGGTGATGCCGTCCGCCGCGAGCTCAAGGGCGATCGAGTGCATCAGGTGCCTGGCACCGGCCTTCGCCGCCATGTAGGCCGCGCCGATCGCCGGCTCGACCTTCGTCGCCGCCAGTGACGTCGTCACGATGATCCTGCCGAACCGCCGCGGACGCATGTGGCGGGCCGCGGCGCGCGCCGTCGCGAAGATGCCGTTGAGGTTGATCTCGATCACGCGGCTCCACCGCTCGTCTGCGTAACGCTCGAGCGCGCCGTCCGCAACTCGCGGCCGCTCACCGCCGGCCCAGGCGCCGACGAAGCCGACGCCTGGATCGATGCCGGCATTCGCGAACGCGACATCGAGCCGCCCGTACTCGTCCGCGGCCTCGTCGATCGCGCGGTCGAGCGTCCCGTGATCCGTCACATCGGCGACCGCGCCGCGAACGTCGAGCCCTTCGCGCTGGAGCCTCGAGGTCTGCGCAGCGACCGCATCCGCATCGACGTCGATCAGCGTGACCCGCGCACCGTGCGCCGCCAGCACCTCGGCATACGCGAGCCCCAGCCCGCTGGCGCCGCCGGTGACGATCACGCCGAACCCGGCGACGTCGAAACGGGAGGAGACGTTCACGGTAGGCGGTCGAGACTACCGCGCCGGCGCCGCCGACAGTTCGGCCGCGAGGCGATCGACCGTCCGCCCCCAGCCGTCGCCGATCCCCAACTCGAGCCACTCCCGCACACGCTCGTCCGGGATCGCGCCAGGCAACCGGCAACGGAGGCTCATCTCGGTGCGACCTCCGGCCTGCGCGAACGTGACCGTGACGAGCGGGCTGTCGTCGAGCCGGTCTGGATCGAGCTCGGGCCAGCCGTCTGTCGCACCCCACGCGAACGTGAGCTTCTTCCCGGGCACGATCTCGCGATAGACGCCGCCGGTCACGTACGACGCGTCCCGGTCGATCACCATGAGCTGCCGCCAGGTGCCACCGACACGCAGGTCGAGCTCGATCGGGTCGCTCGGGATCGGAGCGCTGTCGTTGTAGAACCACTGCAGATGGTCCGGGTCGGTCCAGGCTCTGAAGACGTCCTCGGGCGATGAATCGAGTGTCCACGTGAACGTGAACTCGCGCTCCAACTGCTCGGTGTTCGTCATGACTCCTCCTGTCTTCGTTCGTTCGCCAGCTGCCGTTCGAGGCGGGCCACGCGTACCTCGAAGAAGCCGCGATACGGCGCCATCCAGAGATCCGCCGCTGCGAGCGGAGCGGCGACGAGGCGGCACGGCCGCCATTGCGCAGACCTGCCCTTGACGATCAGCCCAGCCTGCTCGAGCACCTTGAGATGACGCGACACCGACGGGAGGCTGATCGCATGTGGCGCCGCCAACTCGCTGACCGTCGCCTCGCCCTCGGCCAGCCGGCTCAGGATCGCCCGGCGGGTCGGGTCGGCGAGCGCGGCGAAGGTGAGGCTGAGTGGATCCGTCTTCATTTAGCTGTCCAGCTAATTAGCTGAGTCGCTAAATAAACCATCACGGGAGCGGGACGTCAACCCTCACGACCTTAATAACCACCGCCCGGAATCGAGGCTACCGTTCGTCAAAGCCCTTTCGCCGCCCTGCGACCATCAGTGGCCCAAGAGCGAATCTGAGTCCCCGGGACCGTGCAGCGGTTCGTGGGGAGCGCAGCGAAAGGTGTCGTCAATCGAACGTCCAGGCGTAGCCGAGCCTCCGCTCTTCCGCGGGTTCGTCCATCTAGCAGCGTTCGTCCTGGCCGTTCCGTTCGGGCTGATGCTCGTGCTCGCAGCGCCGAACGCTCTCGCGCGCGGCGCGGCGCTCACCTTCGCGCTCGCCGTTGTGGGGATGTTCGGCGTCAGCACCCTCTTCCACCGCCTCCGCTGGACGCCCGCCGCGAAGAGCCGCATGGCAGTTCTCGACCACACGATGATCTATGCGCTGATCGCCGGCACGTACACGCCGTTCGCGCTGCTGGTACTGCGCCCCGCATGGTCGATGCCGGTTCTCGTCGCGGTATGGACGGCAGCGCTGATCGCGGGCGGCGCGAAGATCTTCTGGCGGAACGCGCCGCCATGGGTCGCCGCGGTTGTCTGCGTCACGATCGGCTGGAGCGCGGTCGTCGTGTTCCCGCAGATCATCGAGCGGATCGGCGTCTTCGGCACGTCGCTGCTCGTCGCAGGCGGCGTCGCCTACACCGTCGGCGCCGTCGTCTATGCACGCCAACATCCCGACCCCTTCCCGAGGACGTTCGGTTACCACGAGATCTTCCACGCCCTGGTCGTGATCGCCGTCTCGTGCCAGTTCGCAACCGTTGCCTTCTTCGTTCTCCCCGCCGCTTCATGAAACCGTCCCGGCAGCATCTCCTGAGATTCGCCGGGGTGATCTTCAGTGCAGTCGCGGTCGTCGGCTGCTTCCTTGTCGCGCGCCGCCTGACCACCTCCAGCTGGCCGCTCGCGGGCGCGCGTCTGGGCATCGTCGCGATTGCGGCGTGCGCCTACCTCGCCAGCTTCGGGTTCCGCGCGCTCGGCTGGCAACGCTTGTTTCCCGTCGGCCAGCGGCCGGACGGGAGTCGGTGCCTGGCCGCGTGCGGCGCGGCGGCGGCAAGCGGTGCGGTTCTCCCCTTCCGCCTCGACTACGCCGTAAAGGTGTCGACGCTGCGTCGACTCGGCGGCGTCCGGGTCGGGCTCGAGGCGATCGCTCTCTCGATCATCGCGCTCGGGATC
Source organism: uncultured Thermoleophilia bacterium (assembly GCA_963769545.1). Lineage (GTDB taxonomy): Bacteria > Actinomycetota > Thermoleophilia > Gaiellales > Gaiellaceae > PALSA-600. The sequence goes on from CAVYMB010000001.1 coordinate 173,904, forward strand.
GTCGACGCGGTTGCGATGCTGCCACTCGCGACGGTCGCCCTCGCCACCTCGGGAACACTGTTTCTCGCGCCGCTCATCGTCGTGCAGCTCTTCTGCATCAGTTGCGCTGCCATCCTCCTCGCCGGCCCGCGCCTCCTCCGCCTACCGGTCGTGCAGCGGTCGCGGCGTCTGAGCGCGATCGGGCGACGCGTCGGTCAGCGCGCGATCTCGCGTTCCACTTGCCTGGCAGGCGCATTCCTGCTGGGCTGCTGGGTGATGCGCGCCACCGGCAACACGATCCTGCTCGCAGCACTCGGCGTCGGGTTCTCACCGAAGGTCGCGCTGGTGATCGTGTGCCTGTCGGCGGCGGCGTCGATCGTGCCGATCACCGCCGGCGGCGCGATCGTCAGCATCGGAACGACCTCGGCGATCCTGGTCGGGCTCGGCGTCTCCGGGGAGCGTGCCGTCAACTTCTCGCTCTCCTCCGGGATGCTGCTGACCGGCAGCGCGTTGATCGCGGCGCTGGTCGGCGTCACGGGCTCGATGGTTCTCACGGTTCGACGACGGCATGCCGCCCTCTCGCTCGGCTAACGCGCGCCGACTCCTCCGCGCGCACGTGCACGCGCTGAGCGCGCTCGGCGCGACGCTCGAGCTCCCAGCGATTGCGCTTCCGCTCGGGCGACTGCCGCCGACCGTCACCGAGGCACAGTCGGCCGACCGGCCGGCGACGATCATCCGGCCGTCGACGCGGCCGCCCTGGCCGTCACTCGTCTTCGCGAGCGGGGCCACGCCGGAGGGCCGGACGCATCCGGTCGTGCTGCGACTCGGCCTCGCACTCGCCCGCGCCGGTTACATGGTCTCCATCCCGGAGCTCCCCGGGGTCGCCGGCGGCGTCCTGACGCCGGCCACGCTGGACGCCGCCATCAGCAGCACCACCGAGATCGCCGACGCGCAGCAATCGCTCCACGGCCGTGTCGGGCTCGTCGGAGTCTCGGTCGGCGGAACGCTCGCCCTCCTCGTCGCTGCGCAGCCGGAGCTCGCGGCACGAATCTCGATCGTTTCCTGCATCGCACCGTTCACGGATCTGAAGCGTGTGATCCTGCTCGCGACGACGGGGATGTATCGCGACAACGGCGGCGGGCTCCGGCCCTACCCCGTCCCCGCCGAGCTAGCCGCGGGTCTTGCGCGATCGATCGAAGAGATCGGCGCAGCCGACGCTCGGGCAACACACGAGCTGCTTGCGAACACGGACCCGAGTCGGTTCGACGATCTCTACGACGCGCTGCCGGCGACCGTGCACGAGAGTGTCGAGACGCTCTCGCCACGACACGTCGTCGATCGAATCCTCGCCCCGGTCGAGATCGCCACCGCGCCGCGCGACCGCTACTTCCCCGTCGACGAGCCGCTGGCGATCGCGACCAGCGCACGCGTCCGTGTCACCGTCACCCCGACACTCGCTCACGCCGTGCCGCGGCTCAGCGGCCGGAATGTCGTCGGCGCCGTTCAGCTCGAGCTCTTCTTCGCCCGTACGTTGTCGTACGCCTGCGCGTGAGCGGACACGCCGATGTCGCCAGCTATCATGAGGGACACAAAGCGCGGAAGCCGCTGAGGTTCTGAACGCCTCCTCTTCGACTTGTACCCCGGGCCAACGGCACGGGCGAGCGTCGTGCCACGGGACGAACGATCAGTCGGAGAGGAGCACGGGGTTTGACGGAAGCAATGACCGCCGGCAAGCACGCCACCCAGCTTGGTCTGGCCGTGGGCGATGCGGTCGTGTACGGGTTCCACGGCGTCGGGCTCGTCGCAGCCGCCGAAGGCGGTGCCGTCCAGTCGATCGTCGTCGAGTTTCCCTCAGGCCTGAGGGTGACCATGCCGCTCGAGCTCGCACACGAGTCGTTGCGCGCGCTCTCGAACGAGAAGGACCTCGCTCACGTCGGCAAGACCTTGAGCTCCGACGAGTCGGAGAACGAGCCGCAGTGGGCCAGGCGATTTCGCGCGGCCCGCGAAAAGCTGACCGCGGGCGAGGTGACCGGGCTCGCCGAAGTCGTGCGCGACGGGGCGCGCCGCGAGGACCGCCTCGCACTGCGCTCGGGCTCGACGCCGTCTCCCGCCGAGCGCGACCTGTACAGGCGCGCGCGCCAGCTTCTGGCCGACGAGATCAGCGCCGCACGGGGCATCGATCGGCTCGACGCCGACAACTGGATCACGGAGCAGATCGCGATACCGCCTGCGAGCCCTCGCAAGGCTAAGGCAACCAGTTGAGCAGACGCCCCGACTGGCTGATCTCGAAGTCCGGGGCGATCGCCCCACCGACCGGCAGCACCTCGCATTCCGTCTATCTCGTCAGGGTCGAACGAGGCACGTCGAAGCGCGCCGTCGTCGTGGAGTTCGCGGACTCCTCGGCGGTCGTCTCGAACGGCTATGCAGAAGAGGTGACCCGGCGGTACCTCGGCGACGACGAGCCACCGCAGCACCTGGTCGTCGAGCTCTCGGGCGACGTCCGGATCGAGCTCGGCCCGCTCGAGCCCGTGGACGACGTCGAGGGTGATCCGCCCCGGCACGCGTCCGACCGGGACCCGCAGCGCGCCCGGAGCCATCGCCGCGGCTCGTCCGGCCTCTAGTCAGGGGCCGGCCGGACACCATCGGAGTTGAAGCACAGTCGCTCGAAGCTGCTACGGTGCCGCCACAAGCTTGAGCGAGTGTCGGTTGCGCACAGTGCGCCTCCTTGCCCGTTCTTTCAGTTGAGCGAGGAGGTGTTTTCTATATGGCAACCGGAACCGTGAAGTGGTTCAACGGTGAGAAGGGCTACGGGTTCATCACGCCGGCCGACGGCGGGAAGGATCTGTTCGTGCATTTCTCGGCGATCCAGGCCGAGGGCTACAAGTCGCTGCCCGAGGGTGCGCAGGTCGAGTACGAGCCCCAGCAGGGCGACAAAGGCCCGCAGGCTGCGAACGTCACGCTGGTCGGTTAGATCCGCAGGTTGGCGGCGCTCGTGCACTCTTGCCGGCGCCGCCAACCGCACCAGAAGGAGCGTGCGATGAAGGGCACCACGCGCAAGCCGCCAGTGTCGGACGACGCCGCTCGAAGAGAACATCCGTGAGCCAGTTCCTCGGCGGTGCCGAACGCGGGGGCTCCGAGCCGCTGGGATACGAAGGGGCGCTCGAGGCCCTCCTCTCGCTGATCGGCCGCAACGTGCTCGTCATCTTCTCGGGCACCGGCGGGGCGCCGTTCGTCGGCGGTGTGCTCGCGGGACGACTCGATCGCGGCGAGCTCGACGAGCGATTGCAGGCGTTGTTCCTGCGCGCTGACAACAAACCGGTCGAAACCCTCTTCTTCCACGTCGGCTCGCGACAGAGTGGCTTCGTGATCCGCCCGGACGAGTTCGTGCAGGCCTTCTGGCAGACAGACCACCAGCTGACCATTCATCTGGGCGAGTGCGCGGTGACGCTTCTCCTTCAGGGTGAGCTCGGGTCGGCACTCCGAGAACAGGGTTCGGCCGGGCGTGTCGACGCGGCGTGACGACGACGCGCGGACGGCCGCGCTCGAATCGTTCCTGAGCGAGCGAATCGCCGAAGGCTTCGTCGTCGAGTCCCGAACGGCTACCCAGGCGATCATCGTCCCCCGTGTGCGATCGATCCGGTTGCCGGCGCGCTTGCGCAAGCACCGCTCGGACCGACGCCAGGTGATCTCGGTGAACGAGCACGGCGTCGTGACTGTCAGCGCTGCGCAGCCTCTTCGCTGGTGACGCGGGGCGATCCCGCCCCCGACCCTCTATGATCTACGCGGGCTGACAAGCCCGGCGCCGATCGACCAAGGAGAGAGATGCGTCACGCGTTCATGTCCATCCAGAGGGCCTTTGTGACCTATTCGGAGGGTATGACGCGTGTCGCAGCAAGAGCTCAACCTTGGGATCCTGGCGCATGTAGACGCCGGTAAGACCACACTCACCGAGCGGCTTCTCTACGAGGCCGGTGTGATCCCTCGCCTCGGGAGCGTCGATGACGGCACGACGCAGACCGATTCGCTTGCGCTCGAGCGCCGGCGCGGGATCACGATCAGGTCGGCGGTGGCGTCGTTCTCGCTCGAAAACGTGCACGTCAACCTGATCGACACGCCGGGCCATCCCGACTTCATCGCCGAAGTGGAACGCGTGCTGACGGTGCTCGACGGTGCAGTGCTCGTGATCTCCGCGGTCGAGGGCGTGCAGCCGCAGACCTTGATCCTCATGCGCGCACTGGAGCGGCTGCGCATCCCGACCCTGATCTTCGTGAACAAGATCGACCGTCCTGGAGCGGATGACGTACGCGTGGTGCAGGCGATTACCGAGCGCCTGACGGACGCGGCGGTGCCGATGGGGACCGTGCACACGACCGGCACGCGCGCGGCCTCGTTCACCCGGTGCGAGGCAGGAGCGCCCGAGCTACGAACGCAGCTCATCGAGGTGCTGGCAGAGAACGACGATGCGGTCCTGGCGGCGTACGTCGGGGACGAGCCGCGGTTCGGCGACCAGCGCCTCCGTGACACGCTGGCGGACCAGTCGCGACGCGCGCTCGTGTACCCGGTCTTCTTCGGGTCGGCGATCACCGGTGCCGGCGTCGCGCCGTTGGTGACGGGGATCGAAGAACTCCTGCCGGCCGCCGCCGGCGATCCGCAAGGCCCGGTCTCTGCGACCGTCTTCAAGATCGAGCGAAATGCCGGCGGCGAACGGATCGCGTACGTGCGGATGTTCTCGGGGACGATCCGGACGCGCGACCGGCTGCACTTCGGTGCGGATCGGGAGGGCAAGGTGACTGCGCTCACCGTCTTCGAGCACGGGCCTGCCGTGCAGCGCCCGTCGGTCTCTGCCGGCGCGGTGGCACAGGTCTCGGGCCTCGCACACATCCAGGTCGGCGACCTGATCGGCGCGCACCGAGGCGGCGCTGCGGTCCATCACTTCCCCCCGCCCACGCTGGAGTCGGTCGTCGTCGCCCGCAACCCCGGCGATCGCCCCCGCCTCCGCATCGTCCTCGGACAGCTGGCCGAGCAGGATCCGCTGATCAACGTCCGGCTGGACGACCGCCGCCACGAGATCTCCGTCTCGCTCTACGGCGAGGTCCAGAAGGAGGTGATCGAGTCGACGCTGGCGGACGACTTCGGGATCGAGGCTGCGTTCCGTGAGACGACGCCGATCTACGTCGAGCGACCGACGGCAACGGGCGAAGCCGTCGAGCTCCTCCACGCCGAGTCGAATCCGTTCAACGCCACGATCGGGCTGCGCGTCGCGGCTGCCGAGCACGGGACGGGGATCGCGTTTCGGCTGGAGATCGACCACACGGGAGTCCCGCTGTACGTCTACAAGCGGCTCGAGAACTTCGAGGAGGCAATGGGCGAGTACGTGCGGGAGGCGTTGCGAGAGGGGCTCTTCGGCTGGCAGGTTCGCGACTGCGTCGTGACGCTGACCAGGTCCAACTACAGCGTCCCCGACGGCCCGCCGTCGAGGCGGGGACCGCTGAGCACCGCGGCCGACTTCCGGAAGCTCACGCCGCTCGTGCTCATGCAAGCACTCGAGCGCGCTCGAGTCGTGGTCTGCGAGCCGGTGGCCCGTGTGGGCATCGAGCTGCCGACTGCGATGGTAGGCGGCGTGATGGCAGCGCTGTCGCGGCTCGGCGCGTCGATCGAGGCGCCGTCACTGGAACGTCGGCTTTCGACGGTCGTCGCGCTGCTGCCCGCAATGCGGGCACGAGACCTGCAGCAGCAGCTGCCTGGGCTGACGGGCGGCGAAGGCGTCCTCGACTCGAGCTTCGGCGGCTACCAGCCGGTGAACGGGCCGCCGCCGACCCGGCCACGGACGACGCCGAACCCGCTCAACCTCGGGGAGTACATGATGTACCTCGAGCGGCGCGCTGCCCTACAGAAGGACAGGTGATCCTGCAATGAAGGCGATCGTCAACGAGACCTATGGCGCACCGGAGGCGCTCGAGCTCCGCGAGATCGCACCGCCGGCGATCGACGCGGACGACGTGCTCGTACGGGTGCGCGCCGCGTCCGTCAACCCGGCCGACTGGCATTTTCTACGGGGCGAGCCGGCGCTCCTCCGCCTCATGTCCGGTCTTCGCCGCCCCAAACAGACTGTCCCAGGCATGGACGTCGCCGGTGTCGTCGAGCAGGTCGGCGCCGGCGTCACGCGGTTTCGACCCGGGGACGACGTCTTCGGCAGCTGCAGCGGCGGCTTCGCCGAGCTCGCGCGCGGCAAGGAGGGCGACTTCACCGCAAAGCCCGCGGGGATCGGCTTCGAGCACGCGGCTGCCGTGCCGATCGCAGGCTGCACCGCGCTCGAGGGGCTTCGCGACCACGGACGGCTGCAACACGGACAACGCGTGCTCGTCAACGGCGCCGCCGGTGGCGTCGGCACGTTCGCCGTGCAGCTCGCGAAGGTCTTCGGCGGCGAGGTGACCGCCGTCTGCCGGACGGCCAACATCGAGCTGGTGCGATCGCTCGGAGCCGACCACGTCGTCGACTACACCGCGGAGGATTTCGCGCGAGGCGTCGCCCGCTACGACCTGATCCTCAACATCGCCGGGAACCGCTCGCTGGCGGACCTGCGCCGCGCGCTCACGCCCAGCGGCACGCTCGTGCTCATCGGTGCAGGTGTGGGCCGCGGGGGCGGTGGCGGCATCGGGCCGCTCGCGAGACCGGTCGCGGCGCTTGTGCTGACGCGCTTCGTCGCGCAACGGCTCGTGTCGTTCATCGCCAAGGTGCGCGCGGCCGATCTGGCCACACTGGCGGAGCTGATCGAGACCGGCAAGGTGACCCCGGTGATCGACCGCGTCTACCCGCTCGACGAGGTGCCCGACGCGATCCGCTACCTCGAGACCGGGCACGCACGGGGCAAGGTGGTCATCACCATCTAGACTCGGCCGATGGAAGAGCGCCGGCTCTTGGAAGGCGCCGCGGCGCTCGGGATCCAGTACGTCGAGTCCGTCCCGAACCGGCCGGTCCGGCCGACGGCGACGATCGAGGAGCTGCGCGAGACGCTCGACCTGCCGCTCGCGGACGGGCCGACTGATCCGCACGAGGTGATCGAGGCGCTCGCCCGCGACGTCGACCCCGGGCTCGCCCAGATGGGGAGCGGCCGCTACTTCGGGTTCGTGATCGGCGGCGTGCTTCCGGTCGCGCTCGCCGCCGACTGGCTCACGTCCGCGTGGGACCAGAATGCCGGGCTGGCGCTTCCGACCCCTGCGGCGACGGTCGTCGAGGAGGTCGCCGGGGGGTGGTTGAAGGAGCTGCTCGGGATCCCGTCCAGCGCGTCGTTCGCGATCGTCACCGGGTGCCAGGTCGCCCACGCGACGGCGCTCGCCGCCGCCCGCAACCACGTGCTCGCCGAAGCGGGCCACGACGTCGAGCGCGACGGGCTTGTCGGCGCCCCGCCGATCCGCGTCGTCGCCGGCGCGAAGCGCCACGGCACGATCGATCGCGCGCTCCGGTTCCTCGGGCTCGGCACCGCGTGCGTGCGCGTCGTGCCGGCTGACGACCAGGGGCGCATGATCGTCGAGCCGCTCCGCGACGAGCTCGCCCGCGCAGACGGTCCGACCATCGTGTGCGCGCAGCTCGGCGAGGTGAACACCGGCGCGTGCGACGACCTGAACGCGATCGCCGACGCGACGTCGGTGGCGGGCGCGTGGCTGCACGTCGACGGAGCGTTCGGCCTCTGGGCGGCAGCATCGCCGGCACACCGGCACCTTGCTGCAGGCGTCGAACGCGCAGACTCGTGGGCGACCGACGCCCACAAGTGGCTGAACGTTCCGTACGACAACGGGATCGCGTTCTGCGCCCATCCGGAGGCTCATCGCAACGCACTCGGGATCCGCTCGGCCTACCTGATCCATGCCGATCCCGATGCAGCGCGCGACCCGGTCGACTGGAATCCCGAGCACTCTCGGCGAGCTCGCGCGTTCACGATCTATGCGGCGTTGCGCGCGCTCGGACGGAGCGGCGTCGCGGAGCTGGTCGACCGCTCGTGCCGGGCCGCGCAGGCGCTCGCAGCCGGGCTGTCGGAGCTCCCCGGATGCGAGATCCTCAACGACGTCGTGCTCAACCAGGTGCTGCTCCGCTTCGAGGACGACGAGACGACCGATCGCGTCGTCGCAGCGGTGCAGGCCAGCGGCGAGGCCTGGATGGCCGGCACCGTCTGGGACGAACGGCGCGCGATCCGCATTTCGGTCTCGAACTGGCAGACCGACACGGCCGACGTCGAGCGGACGATTGCCGCGTTCACCGTCGCTCGCGCGCGCTGAGGAGGTTCAGATCCGCAGCCTGAGACCGGACGTCGCGGCACTGAAGAGCGCGGCGCGGGCCGCGATCGTGATTCCGGCGGTGTTCGCACTCGCCGACAAGGTGATCGACAAGCCGCAGACCTCGATCTTCGCGGCCTTCGGATCGTTCGCGGTGCTCGTCCTGGTCGAGTTCTCCGGGCCGCCGCTCGTCCGGCTCGCCGCATACGGCGGGCTCGCCTGTGTCGGCGTCGTCTTCATCACGATCGGCACGCTCTGCTCGCGCGAGCCCTGGCTCGCTGCCGCCGCAATGGCGGCCGTCGGCTTCGCGACGCTCTTCTCCGGCCTGCTCGGGAGCTACGTTGCAGCCGGCTCCGTCGCCGCGATCCTGATCTTCATCCTGCCGGTGACGATCCCGGCGCCGAACTCCGCGATCCCGGACCGGCTCGAAGGCTGGGGACTCGCCTGCGCCGCGGGGATCTGCGCCACGATGCTGTTGTGGCCGGCGCGGCGCCGCGCCGACCTGCGTCGAGACGTTGCGCGCGCGCTCCAGCCGGTCGCCGAGTTGGCCGCCGCCGACGGTGTACGCCGGCGCGAGCTCGCGCCCGACGCTCGGGCGGCGGTCGATCGCCTGGGACGAGAGTTCCTGGGAGCGCAGCACAGGCCCACCGGCCCGGTCGGCCCGACGGCCGCGCTGGCCGCACTCCCGGACGAGCTGGACTGGCTGCTCTCCTTTCTCACTTCGGCGGACGAGTCGTCGGCGCTGACGCTCGCCTGCGCAGAGGACGGCGACGCGCTCGCCGCGATCGCCGCCGTGCTCCAGACGAGCGCCGACAGGCTCGACGGAGGCGACGGCTGGCCCGACTTCGCCCGTCTCGACGCGGCGCGGGACGCAGTCGCTCGCGCACTCGTCCGCCGATTGCCAGACCTGCCGACAACGGTCGACGACGAAACGCTGACCGCGGCGCTCGAGCCGCCGTTCCGAATCCGGGTCGCTGCTTACTCGGCACGTGAGATCGCCGCGTCGGCGCTGCGCGCGACCGGGGCAACTCCACCCGAACCCGGCGCCGCGTCGGGCGGCCGCCGCACACTCGAGGCGACGGAGGAGCTGGCGGTCGTTCACGCACGCGTGCGCTCGGTGTGGTTCCAGAACAGCATCCGCGGGGCCGCCGGGCTCGCTGTCGCCGTCTACATCGCGCAGCGCACCGGGCTCCAGCACGGATTCTGGGTCGTCCTCGGCACGCTCTCGGTGCTGCGCTCGAACGCCCTCGGCACCGGCTGGTCGATCCTGACGGCACTGGCCGGGACGGCCGTCGGCCTCGTCGCCGGCGCATTGCTCGTGCTCGGCATCGGCACGCACGAGGCCGTGCTCTGGGCCGTGCTCCCGCTCGCGATCCTCGTCGCCGCCTACGCACCCCGCGCGATCTCGTTCGCCGCGGGCCAGGCCGCCTTCACGGTCGTGCTCTTCGTGCTCTTCAACATCATCCAGCCGGTCGGCTGGCGCGTCGGACTCGTGCGGATCGAGGACGTGGCCATCGGATTCGCGATCAGCCTCGGCGTCGGCCTCCTCTTCTGGCCACGCGGCGCCGCAGCCCGACTCCGCCGGGATCTGGCCGCCGCGTACACCGGCGGGGCCGACGCCGTCGTGTCGACCGCGCGGTCGCTGACCACCGACGGGGACGCCGAGCTCGCGACCCGCGCACGCCGAACGGCCGAGGTGGCGACACATCTGCTCGACGACGCGTTCCGCCAGTACCTGACCGAGCGCTCGGCGACCAAGTACGACCTCGAGGACGTCGCGGCACTCGTTGCCGGGGCCGCCCGTGTCCGCCGCTCCGCCAGCTCGCTCGCGGAACTCGTCGACATGGTCGACGGCAACAGTCGTCTCGACCGCTGCGCACGCCACCTCGACGGCGAGCTCCACGCGCTCCAGTCCTGGTACGTGACGCTCGGCTACGCGCTCGAGAACGACAGGCCGATGCCGCCGCCGCACATTCGTGACACCGAAGGACGCACCCGCATGCTCGCCTGCGTCCGAGAGGCAAGCCGCAGCGGCGATCGAGGCAACCTGCACGGCGCGATCGTCCTGCTCTGGGCGAGCCAGCATCTCGACAGCCTCTGGCGCCTGGAAGCGCATCTCCACAAGCTCCCGTCGATGCACGCTGCAGAGCCTGCCGGCGCATGATCGGCCTCGCCGTGTTGCCAGGTGGTCACTCCTCCGCTGCCCGCCAGAGATCGGGCACGTCGACCATGAAGGCGTCGGCCGCAGGCTCGTCGAGGCCGATCTCGGGCGGCACCGCGAGCTGCTCGTCGCCTGCGATCAGGTCGGCGAGCGCCCGCCGCGGATGACTCGTCGTCGAGCTGCGGGCAAGCTCGTCGATCAGCTCGAGATCGTGTGCGTCGAGCTCTGCGAAGCGCGCCGCTGCGATTCCCCACCGGTCCCAGGCACCGACCTCGTTGCCGGTCAGGCACGCCACGTCGCGCAGGAGCTGCGCACGGACGTACTCGAGACCGAAACAGTCAGGGTCCTCTCCGAACGTCCGCGGTTCGGCCTCGCCCTCGCGCAGCGTCAGCCAAGCCTCGCCCGAGAGCACGAACTTCTCGCGTGGCACATCGCACAGATCGAAGCGCAGGTCACCGCGGCGCACCCACTCGTCGTTGAGATCGCCGTCGGCGATCAGCCATCGCGACTCTGCCTGCGACCAGTACTCGGTGATCCAGTGGCCGGTGCGCATCGACTGCTGCCAGTACGCGGAAAAGCCTGCACGCGGGCGCGCCGCCCAGCCCTTCTCGCGCAGTAGCGCCGTCAGGAGCACCGCGGACGTCCGACAGTGACCGATCAGCTTGGCCGACGGGTCTCGCGCGTCGGCAAGCGGATGCGCATCGAGCTCGGAGATCCGCCCGACCATTCGTGCAACCTGCCGGAACCGAGCCTCGTCGCGCCGTGCTGCTGCGTCGATGCCCGCCGCCGCGGCCTGCCGGAAGTGCAGCGTCACGTCCTGCGGAACCTCGCGTAGCCGCCGAACGCTCGCGTCGAGACCGGTGGCGAGGGCGGCGTAGCGGCCGATCGAGGTGAGCTGCGTCTGGACGGCGAAGACATCGACGTCGTCGGCGGCCGATCCCACCGAGACATGGTGCACGCTCAGGGGCCGGCCGACCAGGTTGCGCCGGCGTCGGTCGACGTCCACGTGATCGTGCGTGCCGGTTGGTCCGTGTAGTCGACGGCCGAGACGGTGAGGCGCCGCCCGTTCGCCTTGATCGACTGGGCGAGCGGATTGCCGTTGTGGCTGGGCAGCGTCACGAGATGAGCGCGGGCAGCGCGCACCACCAGCACCCGCGGCGTGTTGTCCCAACCGTGCCCGTTCACCCGATTCGACACGAGCACGGCAACCGCCCCGTCGAACGGCACAGCCGCCACGATCGTGCCGTTCGCGACCGACGCGATCGTTCGCGCGCCGAGCCGTGCGCCGCTTGCATGCGCCGGTAGCGACGCGAGCAAACGAATCGTCCCGCCCTCCCAGAAGTACACTCGACCACCGCTGCCGGCGAAATCACCGCTGAGCGTCCTCGTGTCGTGCCACGTGCGTCCGCCGTCGGCCGTCCACAATTGTCGAGTCGCACACATGCAGACGCCGGGCGCGAACCCGAGCGAGATGACTCCCTGTGTCGCGGAGGCGCGGAGCACGGCGAGAGCCGGTTGCGGATAGATCCGCCGCCAGTGCTTGCCGCCATCGTCAGTCGCATAGACGCCGTTGGACCTGCTCTGCCACGCGTGCTCGGCGTCGGCCGAGCTGGTCGACGACGCATGCACGGGGGCGAAGGAGGGGAGTGACGTGGGATTCGCGTCGAATCCCTCGACGATCCCGTTGAACGATTCGACGACGACGAGACCGTCGATCACGGTCGGCGCCGCGAGAGTCGTGCCGCCGAGCGGCGCCGCGAGGAGACGCTTCCCGGTGGTGGCGTCGTAGGCGACCAGGGCCCGGGTGCCGTTCTCCGCGAACCAGACGGTGTTGCCGGCGACGGTCGGTGATCCGTTCTCGGTGTGCGTGCCGAGCGGCCTCCGCCACGCGACCGACGCCTTGCAACCTGCTCCGATCTCGATTCGGACGAGCTCCGTGCCGGTGACTGCGTAGACCGACGACGTCGTAGCCGACCAGGCGAGCTGCGCGACGAACGGGTCGTTCACCGCATACGGCTCGACCGCGACCTTCCACGCCCAGCCTCGCGCCAGGTTGCCCTCGCTCCAGCCGTAGACGGTGTCGTTCTTCGTCGCGGCCACGACCATCGGTCCGCACGAGGTGCCGGGCACGAGCAGCGGCGAACCGACGAAGTCGAGGTCCATACGATCGGGCAATCCCGCCGGATGACTCGTCGAGCGGATCTGCAACCCAGGCCCGAACTCGAGCAGCCGGTCGCCGAACCCGGCCGTCTCGGTGTACGACGCCCCCGAGTTCGTGCCGCCCTGGAACGCGCCGGACGAGCCTGCGAACAGGCTCCCCGAGGCGGGGTCGTAGGCGAGGCCGCCCCACCCCCACGGCCCGCCGCCGCCGCCCTGGTCGAGCGGGACCGCCAACCAGTGGCTCACCGCCTTGGTGGCGAGATCGACCCGATAGATGCCTCCCGGCGTGCCGTCGGCGTCGCAGTAGGCGGCCGTCGGAACGTATACGGAGCCCTCGGCGAGCGTCAGCGCGCCCCAATCGAGCTCACGGCCGAGGTCCGAGAACACGCGGATCGGCCAGCCGCGGCGCTCGTCCCCGGTCGCGAGCGACAGGGCGTGCAGCCTGCCGAACGCATCCGCGACGTAGAACGTCCCCGACGACGGATCGATCACGCCCGTGCCGACGACGCCGTAGCCGTTCAGCTGCGGACAGCTGAGCGCCAACTGGCCGACGTTGGTGCGCCAGCGGACGAAGCCGTCGCGGTCGAACGCGACGACGTCGCCCCCGGTACTGGCGGCGACGAAGGTGCCGGCGGACTCGAGTACCTGGGCCGTGATCTGGCCTGAGAGCGGCAGGACGAACCGCCGTGACAGCTGCGCGACGGAGACCGACCCGGGTGCCTGGCCGAGGCGAGTGGTGCTCGCGCCGAAGGTCGTCCACGACGAAGCTGGCTGCGCGGGTGCTCCGGCTGCCGGCAAGCAGCACGCCGAGAACAGCGCTCCTCCGAGCAACCCGAGCCGCAGCTTCCGCCTCAAACCGGAGCGAAACCTAGACGAACGGTGCCGGGCGCGCGTCTTCTCGAATCTACTGCTCGTCGTGCTCGGCGAGCCACGCCTTCGCAACGCGCTTCTGCGCGCGCGTGAGCCACGCGTCGACGACCAGGTCACGGAGCTCCTCGCGATCGAGCAGCTCGAGCCGTGGGATCCGCGTCAGCACGGCGGGATAGCCGTTGAAGTGCGGCGTCGTGAAGAACACATCGGGGCGTCCCCCGAGCAGCAGCTCCTTCTCGTCCTGATCGGCGACCCGGAACATCAGGACGTCCTCTAAACGCTCGCCCGTCGCTTCGTCGATCGCATCAGGCCGACGGCCGCGATGGAAGCAGAAGAGCTTGCCGTGCACGTGGTAGGCGGGCCGGCCGTCGTCCGAGATCTCCTTCGTCACCAGCGGCAGCGCCATGGCGAGCTCGTCGAGGTCGGCCATCGTCGCCACACGGGGAGCTTGCCCACAAATGCGCGCCTGCCGGCGCTAGTTCATCGGGAAGAAGACGTCCCAGTCCTCGGCTACGAGCCCGTCGGCAACGCGGAAGTGGTAGGCGCCGCGTCCCTCGACAGACTCCCCGTCACCTCGCCGCGTCCCCGACCAGTCGAGGTAGACGGCGACCAGATCGCCCTCGACCACGACGTGCCGCACGCGGTACGAGCGGTCGGCGAACACCGAGCCGACCCAGCCAAGGCCGTTGCGAAAGCCCTCGAACGGAACGTCGCCGAAAGCGCTGTGGTGCACGTAGTCGGCCGAGATCAACGTCTCCATCCGGTCGAGGCCGGCATCGTCCAGCCAGCATTCCTCGACGATCGCGCGGGCCAGCTCTCGAGGGTCGATCGCCATCCGCTACTGCTGGAAGCGGGCGAGGAACCGGACCGCGGTGTCAGCGACCTCCCGCCAGCCGCTGTCGATCGTCAGCGAGTGGCCGCGGCCCTTCATCTCGGTGATCTCGGTGACGCCGTGATTGCCCCGTTGCTTCTTGTACGACGCGTGAGCGATCCCCCACGGCACGGTGTGGTCCCGCTCGCCCGAGATGATCAGCAGCGGCCCCCGTGCTGGGTTCGACGTGTCGACCTTCGTGCCGCTCCACGGGTTCAGGTTGGCGGATGCAGCCTCGAAGATCGGCATGCCGGGACCAGGCACCGAGTACTTCTCGTAAAGCTCCTTCGCCTCGAACTCGCCGACCGCGTTCGCGAAGGCGTAGCGGAACTGACCCAGACTGAGCGGCACGGCACGGTTGCGGTTGAGCGGATTGATCAGTACCGGCGACGACGACCGGAGGGCCGAGATCGGCAGCGACAGCACGCCGCGGAACGGCGCCGGATCGATCGCGACGGACGCCGCCGACAATCCGCGCCCGGCCACGATCTGCGCCAGCAGGCCGCCGAACGAGTGGCCGACGACCACCGGCTTCTTGGTCAGCTCGCTGATCAACTCGGCGTGATGGTCGGCCACCTGCCCGACGGACTTGCCGGCGAACACCTCGGGGTTGGCCTTCGCCTCCTCGACGGTCGCGGGATCGTCGGGCCAGTCCGCCGCGAGCGGCGCATAGCCGGCCTCCTCGAAGACCGGCAGCCAGGCATCCCAGCTGTTCGCGAGCAGCCAGAGACCGTGGATGAAGACGGCCGGAGTCCGCCCGGAGCTGTTGACCTTGTCGATCTGTTGCTGCTCGCGGTCGCTCATCGTCGTCATGCCGAGTCCTCCCTCGAGTTCGCCTGGCGACAACCTACTCGGCCGCGCCATGCAGGTGCGCGTTCGGGCAGACTTGGGGCATGGCAGAGGACTGGCGCGTCACGATCACGCTCGCCGACGCGACCGGCGTCGCCCCGCTCCTCCAGGTGCTCCACGACCACCGCGCCGACCACGAGCTCGAGGTGCCGGCCGGCGAACGCGTCGCCGTGAGCGCCTCCGACGACAGGGTGATCCTCTACGCGGACACCCGCCGGAACGCCGAATCGGCGGAGACCATCGTCCGTGACCTGGCGGCGCAACACGGGCTCGACGTCGAGCTGCAGCTCGACCGGTGGCACGACGAGGAGGAGCGCTGGGAGGATGCCCGCGTCTCGCTGCCGGACACAGCTGCCGAGCACGGGATCGAGCATGAGCGCCGGGAGGCCGACGAAGCGGCGGACTCCGAGGCGACCGGCATCGCCGACTGGGACGTGCGGGTCGAGTTCAAGACGCACCACGAAGCCGCCGAGTTCGCCGAACGGCAGGAGTCGAACGGACAGTCGGTGGTGCGGCGCTGGAAGTTCGTGCTGCTGGGCGCCAACGACGAGGACGACGCGAACGCGCTCGCGGAGCGGCTGCAGCAGGAGCTGCCGGCCGGTGCGGTCGTGCACGCGGAGCCGAGCAGCGGTGTCGCCTGGGAGTTCACCCCGGGGAACCGGTTCGCCGTGTTCGGCGGCCTCGCCGGCTAGCGCGCCAGCCGGCCGACGAGCGACGAGGCCGTCGTCACCCCGACGACGACCGAGAAGAGCAGCACGGCGAAGTCGAGCGCCAGGTGGGACGGCGTCCCGATCAACAGTCCGCGGAGCGCGTCGACCTCGTAGGAGAGCGGATTGACGAGAGCGAGCGCACGAAGCCAGGGCGGCATCACACTGATCGGATACAGCGCGTTCGAGGCGAAGAACAACGGCATCGTGATCATCTGGCCGATCCCCATCAGGCGGTCGCGCTTCAGCACGATGCCGGCGATCGTCATCGACAGGCACGCGAAGAACGCAGACCCGAGCATGACGATGACGAAGGTGGCGACGAGGTTGAGCGGGTTCCTCGTCAGTGAGACGCCGAGGATGACCGACAGCACGAGCACGACGACGACCTGTGCAAGCGCGCGGATGCCGGCGGAGAACGACTTGCCGAGGATCAGCGCCGACCGCGGCGTCGGTGTGACGAGCAGCTTCGTCAACACGCCCGCGTCGCGCTCCCAGATGATCTGGATCCCGTAGAAGATCGCGACGAACAGCCCCGACTGCGCGATGATCCCCGGCGCCAGGAAGTCGAGATACGAGGTGCTGCCGGTCGGGATCGCATGAAGGCGGTTGAACGTCTCGCCGAAGATCACCAGCCAGAGCACGGGCTGAACGGCTCGCGTCAGGAGCTCGGTGCGGTCGTGGCTCAGCTTCTGGAGCTCGACCAGGCAGAACGTCGCCGTGCGGCTCGGGAACCGCCGCCACAGCGCGGGCGGCCGCGGGCGCTCAGCCGACGCGACCGGCAGTCCGGCGAGTGCGGCGGATCTCACGTAGCCCTCCCTTCCCGATTTCTTCACCGTCGAGCGTGTCGCCCGTCTGGCGCCTGAAGACGTCTTCGAGCGTCGCGCCGGGGCCGAGCGACCGCCGCAACTCTTCGGGTCGCCCGACGACCCGCACCGTGCCGAGGTGCATCATCGCTACGCGGTCGCACATCGCATCTGCCTCCTCCATGTAGTGCGTCGTGACGAGCACCGTCATCCCGGTCGCCAGCCGCATCTCTTCGACGCGCTCCCAAACCCCACCACGGGCGACCGGGTCGAGCCCGACCGTCGGCTCGTCGAGCACGAGCAATGCCGGCTGGTTGACGAGCGCCTGCGCCAGCTCGAGGCGGCGCACCATCCCCCCCGAGTAGGTGCCTGCGAGCCGGTCGGCGACGTCGAGGAGACCCATCGAGTCGAGCGCCTGGTCGACGCGCACCCGGCGTTCGCGACGCGGCACGTCGTACAACCGTGCGAACCAGGTCACGTTCTCGCGGCCCGTCAGGGCAGCCTCGATCGAGAGCTGCTGCGGCACGTAGCCGAGCAGTCGGCGCACGGCAGTCTGGTCGGTCCGGACGTCGTGGCCGAGCACGGTGACTGTTCCCTCCTGCACCGGCAGCAGCGTGTTGAGCACGCGGATCGTCGTCGTCTTGCCGGCGCCGTTCGGGCCGAGCAGGCCGAAGACCTCACCCGGGAGCACGCGCAGGTCGATTCCGTCGACCGCAACGTGGTCGCCGAAGCGATGGCGAAGGCCGCGTACGTCGACGGCGGAGGCGAGCTCGCTCATGCGGCGGGAGGTGTCGCCGACGGCTCGAGCTCGTCCGCAAGACGCGCCAGGGCCGGTCGCGCAAGCTCGATCAGGTGCCGGTCTTCGGCAGAGAGCCGTCCGAGCGCCTCCGCGACAGCCGTCGCCCGGCGGTCGCGCCATGCATCGATCTTTCGCTTCCAGGCCTCGGTCAGGTCCAACCGGGCGACTCGCCGGTCGGACGGGTCGGTGCGGCGGACGAGCAGGCCGGCCGAGACCAGCTCGCCGACAAGCGTCGAAACCGTGTTCGGCGCGAGCCGCAGCACGTCGGCCGCCCCGGCGATGGAGATCCCGGGGCTGCGGCGGACGACGCGCGCGAGCTCGAGCTGCGCGGTCGTCGACGAGGAAAGCTCGCTCGGGCGCCCGGCGTGCCGGCGCGCGGCCCGTCGGACCGCGGCGAGCGCCGACAGGAGCTCGTCCGCGACGCGGCGGTCGCGCTCGGCTGAGGGATCGGCGACAGGAACGAGCATCGTCGACATAATAGCTCTGTAACAGAGGTAAGTGCTCGAACGTGCGCCGACCCCCGCTCCGGAAGCACCGCCGCGGCGGGCTCAGACGTCGATCCAGCTCGTCTCGACCGGTGCGGCCGGCGGCTCGCGCCGCACGATCAGCCGCACACGCGCCCCGGGCTCGAGCATCAGGCGAAAGCGCCCGAGCTCGTCCGCGTCGACGGTGGCAACGGTCGAGCCGTCGTCACGCTGCGCCTCGATCTTCGCGCTGCCGGCCGGCGCAAGCTGTCCGAGCAGAGACACCCCATCCTCCTCCGGCTGGAGCTCGACGTCCACGTCCAGGTCGCTGGCGCGGAACGTCAGGCTGCGGGCGGACTCGGAGACGGAGCGGGTCGCGAGCGCCTCGAGCCGGGAGTCGACGAGCAGCTCTGCCAGCTCCGCGTCGATCCGCCGCCAACCGAGGGCGGCCTTGGCATACGCGGTGACCTCGTCGGGGACTGGATCGACTACTCCCGCAAGTCGCCTGAGCTCGGCAAGCAGCGGGTCGTCCTCGGGGTTTGAGTTGGTGGGGTTGGTCGTCATCTTCGGGCGGTCTCGTGGGATAGAGCACCGTCGGGGGGCGCCTGATACATCAGGCTCCGAGCTCCGCGACGCCGGCCATCCGCCGGAGGTTGTCGAGGCAGCGCCCGCGGGTCGGGCCGATCGCACCGACCGGCATGCCGAGCGCGGCGCCGACCTCCTCGTAGCTCGGCGGCTCGTCGGCCATCAGGATGCGGAGCAGCGTCTTGCAGCGTTCGGACAAGGCGGCGAAGGCACGCCACAGGTGGCCGTCCCGCTCCTGCTCGAGCAGCAACCGATCGATGGCGTCACCGTCCGGCACCTCGAACAGGTCGGCCTCGTCGGTCGGCTGCTCGCGGCCGCCACGGCGGATCAGCCGCAGCGACTCGTGGCGGGCGGTCGTCGCGAGCCAGGCCCCCAGCCGCTCCGGATCGCGAATGCGGTCGAGGTGCTCGACCAGTCTCAGCCATGTGGTCTGCGCCACGTCGGCCGCGTCGTCGCGCGTCAGCCGGTGCGCGCGGGCAGTCGCCCAGACGAGCCCCGAGAAGCGGTCGATGATCGCGTCCCACGCGAACTGATCACCTGCGGCCGCCTTCCGCAGCAACTCACCCGGGGACGCCGCAGGCGCCGTCATCAGATCGGCGGCAGCCCGTCGAGAAGCGTGCCCATGTCGAGGCCTCCGGTCCCGCGGCCAGTGATAAGCGCCTCCCATGCCTGGTAGGGCGTTAGCGGAGCTGCAAATCCCGCCCGCGAGGAACTGATTGCCTGGGCAATCCCGCCGGCGACTTTTGGAGCCGCGAAGGAGGTACCCTCCCATGTCGCCCACCCGGAGAACGTCTTGTCGGGATGGGCCGGACCCTCGTGCTCTGCCTCTTCGGTCGCCTTCCCGTTCCAGCCCGTGACGAAGCTTGAGACGACCTCGACTCCCTTCGTGCAGCAGGCGACCCAGCTCCCGTAGTTAGAGAAGTCGGACTTCGTCCACGTCGGGACTCTCGGCGGTCCGGTCTTCGTGACGGATCCCACTCCAATGACGCGCTCCGGATAGGCCACGTGGAACGCGGCCGGAAACTGAGGCACGAATGAGTTCTGGTTGCCGGCCGGGGCGACGATGAGCGTTGGCGAACCTTTGGTCACGTTGAGAACCGCCTGGAACGTCCAACTCGGCGGCCCACCCACAGGTGCGCCGACTGGCGGAACGTACGGCAGTGTCGGAAACGCGAAGCCAACATTGATCACATCCGATGGTGGGGCACTCGTGAGCACTTTCCAGAGTGACCTCGCAACGGATGCCTCGGTCGGGATTGGGGCAGCGGCGCCGTAGGCGTCGTGCTCGACGAACGACCCGTTGTGGCTCACGATGTCGATCTCGGCCGCCGGGCACGCTTGAGCGATGACGCCAGCCACGAAGTTCGCATGACCGACGAGGGCGTCGAGCATCCGGTCGCCGTTCTGGTCGAGAGGGTCGGCGCCAATCGACATCGGCTCGGTCGGCCACGGGTTCGCTGCGCCAGGGGTGAACCACTCGGCGAACCGCGCGGCGTGCTCCAGCCGACCGTCAATCGGTCCACCCGTGACGTATCCGGCGTCGATCACGGTGACCCGGACCCCAGGCGTCCCGTCGCCGAGTTCGGGGGGAACGGCTGTCGCCGGCACCTCGTCGGGCGGCCCCCATGGGCACATGTGGAAGTTGGGCGCCGGAACGATGACGTGGTTCGGGGCAACATGGGATGCTTCTGAGTGCGAGAGCATCTTCCGGGCCTCCCAGACTGCGACCGCAACATCCGGAACCTTGTGTTTGCCAGGCGTCTTGTTCAGTCGCCAGACCTGCACCAGGTCGTCATGCGAGTCGAAGACCGTCCCGACAACCTCGGCGTTCGAATTGAGGTGCCCGCGCAGACTGTTGTTCTGCAAGGCGCTTCCGCTCACCAGCACCTCGTCGATGACCATCATCACGACGAGGTCCGTTTTCGGAATGGGGTAGTACGCAACTCGGGGATGCGCGGCGATCCGCGCAGTGAATTCACTCCCGAATTCACTCGGGTCATGGGCATACGGCTTATTCCCACTCATCGCATCGCTCCCTCTCTCGACGTACGGTCATCCTGGACGAGGACGCGATCCTGCCACCTGATACGAATGTCGAGCATATGACACTCGCCGCGCGGCGAGAAACCATCGAGCTCGCGGAGCAGGCCCATGCGCTGGTCCAGGCGGACCCATTCGCCGCGAGAAACCTCGCGGAGGAGGCCCTCCGCGGCGCACGAGCGGAACACGACATCGAGGCGGAGGTCATTGCGCTGCACGCCCTCGGCTTCGCCTTCTACACACTTGGCGATCCACGCGCGCTACGCACGATGCGATCGGCCATCCGAATAGGCGAACGCAACGACCTGACCGCTCGCGCCGCGCTCGTCCGCCGCAACCTCGCGATATGCCTCGCGTACGCCGGCAAGGCACGCGCTTCAATTCGCGAGATCGACGCCGCTCGCGACGCCCTTCGTGGACCCGAGCGCGCCAGGACGGAGGTATTTCGCATTCCCGTCTATTGGCTCGCCGGTCGGGGTGTCGAGGCGGTCGAGGGCTCGGGCGAAGCGCTCCGTTCGTTGAGACGGCGTCACGACTCGGCGTGGGAGGCACGACTCCTCTACAACCGAGCGGCCGTGCTGACGCTGCTCGGCCGGCAAAGAGGCGCCGGCGCGGATCTCGAACGCGCCCGCGATCTCTACAGCGACCTCGGCCTCACGGCGGCCGCAGCCGACGTTCAGATCGAGCTCGCACGCGTGAGGTCCCGCGAGGGGGACTACATCGGCTGTCTAGCCGCACTCGAAGAGATCGACATCTCGGCGCTCTCTGAGTGGGCCGCCTGCTGGCTGTATCTTTGTCGCGCAGATGCGCTGGTCGAGCTGAGGCTCCTGCCGGAGGCGCGGGAGGATCTCGCGAGCTTTGAGGAGCGATCTCGCCGGGCTGCGGCCGGCGATTCACTCACGCAGGCAAGGCTTGAAGGTGCTCAGCTCGCCCTCGTCGCGGGCGAGGTCGAGGCGGCAGAGGGAATGGCGGCGAGCGCACGACGCTCGTTCGCGGCCAGGGGGCAAGCCACCTTCAGCGCGCAGGCCTCGCTGGTCGCCCTCGCAGCCGTCACACGTGCGCATGCCGTCTCGCGGTCGGCGCTGCGTGCGGGCATGAAGGCCACCCGTCAACTTGCGGCGGACGGACGCACGCTCGATGCGCTGCGCGGCCACCTCATTGTCGCGCGGGCGGCCGCCATGAGCGGTCACCGTGTGACCGTCGACCGCGAGCTTGCGGCTGCAAGACCGCTCGAGCGAAAGGGGACCACCATCGACCGGATCGAGATCCGGTACGTCGAGGCGCTTCAACAGCTCGGCCGCGGCGATCGTCGCCGCGCGGCGCGGCGCCTGCAACGTGGGCTCGAGCTCCTCGAGTCGTACCGCTCGACGCTCGGCGCTGCGGAGCTGCGCGCCACCGCCTCGGCGCTCGGCGTCGATCTCTCAAGGCTCGGCGTCTCGATCGCCGTTTCGTCGGGCGATCCCGCCGACATCCTCGCCTGGGCCGAGCGCCTGCGCGGGAACGCACTCCGGCTTCCGGTCGTCCGGACCGAGGATCGAAGGCTCCGCAGACAACGAGCCGAGCTTCGTTCGGTCGAGCGTACCCTGAGAACAACCGGAACCGACGGCTCGGCCGCCCGGTCACTCAGCTCGCGCCGCGCCGCTCTCGAGCAGAGCGTGAGGTCGCGCGCCCGCCTTCAAACCGGTCGTGCCAGGGAGCCGCTCCTGGTGCTCGACGATCAGAACGCCACCCGCGAGCTCGCCGGCCGCGCGCTCGTGGAGTACGTCGAGTTCGACGGACGGCTCCGCGCCGTAAGACTTGCTGGAGGCATACCTACGCTCCACGAACTCGGCGAGATCGACGTGTCCGAGCACCTCGAGTGGCTGCGCTTCGCACTCAGGCGAATCGCGCGGGGAGGTCTGGCCCGCGACGGACGAGCGTCGACGCTCGCGAACGCAAGCTCGGCTGCGCAAGCGCTCGAGCGCCAGCTGATCGCACCGCTCCTCGACACGATCGGCGATGCACCGCTCGTGATCGTGCCGACCGGCCCGCTGCACGCCGTGCCGTGGGGCGCACTGCCGTCGTTGCGCGGCCGGCCGGTCGCAGTCGCACCGTCGCTCTCGACGTGGCTCGACCTCGCGAAGCCGCGTCGGCGCCGGCAAGCACGCGCGACGCTCGTCGCCGGACCTGGGCTTCGCCACGTCCGGGCCGAGGTGCACGAGGTCGCCGCGCTGCTACCCGGCGCTACCGTGCTCACAGGACGAGACGCGACCGTCGAGGCGACACTTGCGGCTCTCGACGGTGCGACGCTCGCGCACGTCGCCTGTCACGGCCGCTTCCGCTCCGACAGCCCCCTCTTCTCGTCGCTCGAGCTCGCGGACGGGCCGCTGACAGCACTCGACATCCAGGGACTGCGCCGCGCGCCCGACGTGCTCGTGCTCTCCGCCTGCGATGTCGCGCTGTCCGAGCGTCACCCCGGCGACGAGCTGCTCGGGCTGTCCGCCGCGTTGCTCGCATCCGGGACACGCACGATCATTGCCAGCGTCGTGCCCGTCCCCGACGCCGCGGCGCGCAGGCTCATGGTCGCCTTCCACCGGCGACTCGCTGCAGGTGCATCGCCGGCGTCTGCGCTCGCCGAGGCGCAGGCCGGACTGCGCGCGGACCAGCGCGCGCTCGCAGGCTTTCTCTGCCTCGGCGCCGGCTGATCGGCACACGCGGATGTATCTGGCGCCACCCATGGCGCTCTCCTCGGTATGCGGGCCCGACGGGCCCCCAGGCGGGAAGAGGAGGAGCAACACATGCACGACATCTGCAAGCCGAAGAGGATGATCACGGGTCTCCTGGCCATTGCTTTCGCGGCGATCATCGTTCAGTCCGCAGCCGCCTATCGCGTGGCGCAGGACCAGAGCAACCTCGTCAACACTGGTGCGACGAACTCGACGTTCGTGATCCCGTACCTGAGCCACGGAGTGGGCGTCGACAAGAGCCTGTACAGCGGCAAGGCCACGTCGAAGACGCCGCTCGTGATTCCGTACATGAGCCACGGCGCCGGCGTCGATCAGAGCCTGTACAGCGGAGCGGTTCAGGCGCCTGACGTGTTCAGCCGGGCGGTTGCCCGCCACGAGGCGTCACAGTCCACCGCCGTGCGGCCGGACGACCGGACCGGGATCCACGGCATCGAGTCGACCATGCCCGCAGCACAGTCGACGCAGTCGACCGGCGTGCGGCCGGACGACCGGGCAGGGACGCGCGGGATCGGGACGATCTCGGTCGCGCAGTCAAGCGGGTCGACCTCGAGCACCAACTGGGGCACGGTGCTCATGGCCGGCGGCGCAGTCCTGGGCGTCTTGCTGATCGCCGCGGCGGGCGTTGCACTCAGCCGCCGCCAGCACGCTCGGGTGCTCGCACACTGAGCTCCACGGTTCAGCCAGGGGAGGGAACGGGCGCCGGCCGAGCCGGCGCCCGTTCGACGCTTCCGATCGCCGCCAGGAGCGCGTCCGCGACGGCCGGGTCGAAGTGCGTGCCCGACGAGGCTCGCACCTCCGCCGCTGCCTCGGCGACCGAGCGAGCCTTGCGGTAGCTGCGATCGGTCGTCATCGCGCTCCACGCGTCGCACGCACAGACAATCCGCGCAAGCAGGGGGATCTCCGCTCCGGCGAGACCGTCCGGATAGCCGTTCCCATCCCAGCGCTCGTGACACGAACGAACGATCCGCCCGATCTCGCCGAGCAGGCCGCCGACCTGTTCGAGCATCTCCTGGCCAAGGATCGTGTGTGTCTTGATCAGGGCGCGCTCGTCATCGCTCAACGGCCCGGGCTTGTTCACGATCTCGGTAGGGATCTTGACCTTGCCGACGTCGTGGAGGAGCGCGACGAACTCGGCGCGCCGCAGATCGGAGCGATCGAGGCC
Organism: uncultured Thermoleophilia bacterium; assembly: GCA_963769545.1. Classification (GTDB taxonomy): domain Bacteria; phylum Actinomycetota; class Thermoleophilia; order Gaiellales; family Gaiellaceae; genus PALSA-600. The sequence goes on from CAVYMB010000001.1 coordinate 198,353, forward strand.
GAGGCGACCGGCGACCGAGACGACGAGGTCGACGACGTCTCGACTGTGACTGCCGGTGTACGCGTCATCAGCCTCGATCACATCGCCGAGCAGCATCGCCGTGCCGCGATACGCGTTTGAAAGCTCGAGCGCATGGTCGATGCGAACCTGACGTTCGCGCGCGAAGACCCGCAGGAGCCCGACCAGCGGCAGCACCAGAACCAATGACCAGATGTGAGCGCCTGCTGCGATCGCGACGGCGAGCCCTACCGGCGCAAGTGCGAGGTCGACGAGCACCGGTACGCGCATCGCACGTGCATGGTCGAGAAGCGACACGTTCCACGCCGCCTTCGACCACACCGCACTCGGCACGAGGTCGGCAACGAACTGCGCCGCAAGCGCGGCGAGATACAGCGGGACGTCGTGCAGTGACGGTGTCGTCGCGCCGGCGAGCGAGAGCACGACCGCAGGCCCGATCGCGTGCGATGCATCGGCGAGCAGCAACGGCACGTGGCTGAGCGGAGTCGTCCGGCTGACGATCGCCGGCAACTGGGAAAGGACGAGCGCCGACGCAACGAGCAGCGGCACTGCGCGCGGAGGCAGCGCGAACAGCATCGGCACGAGCACGAGTTGTGTGGGCAGCGCGAAGCCGTTGCCGACCTCGAACCGCACGCGCGAGACGGCCGCATACACCACGACTGCGACGAGAGCTGCGACGGGCGAGAACGGCCGGATGCTCGGCAGGAGCATGGCCGAACAGCAGGCCGCGACGAGAAAGGCGACACCCAGTCCGAGCGCGACCGCGCCGTCGGAGCGGGCAAGCTCGAGATGCGAACGCGTGCGCGCCTGGCCCACGAGCTCCGTCGTGTCCTCACTCGAGTGGCGGGTGGCGGACGCTGCCTCGACCGTCGACATACCCGATAGATCGGCAACGAGCGCACCCCCTTTGAGCGCGCGTCCCCCGCGATCGGAGCTTCACCCGCCCGGGGGATTGTCACGACACCCGGTCCGGCCACGCTGAGTCGGAAGCACTGCGGCGATCAGGGAGGGAGACGAACTGTGGCGAATGGACTTGCGAGCCGTCTGGGGTTGACGATCAGCGCCGCCGTCTGCGGGGCACTGGTGCTGGTTGCTCCGGCCGCGCCGCTGACGCTCCCGCTCCCCCCGGTGCTCTCGACGCTGCCGATCCTGCTCCCGTCGCCCCGGCCCCCCGTTCCGCCTCCTGCGGCTCCCGCCGGCCCCGCGACGCCCACCACAGGCGCAGCTCCGGCACCGCCGGCCTCGAGCGCTCCGCTCACTCCCGTGACCCAGGCGGTTCTGCCGACCTGCGGTTCGGCGACCCATCCTTTCTCCCAGTTCGGAGACCCGAGCGCGTACTACGCGTTCCCGAACAACGGCTTCGAGAGCGGCGTCAGCGGCTGGACGCTGGCCGGCGCCGCGGTCGTCCCGGGGAACGAGCCGTGGCACGTGAACGGGGCTGGATCTTCATCGCTGGCACTCGCACCACAAGGAGCTGCGGGAAGTCCCCTCGTCTGCATCAACCTCCTCGATCCCGACTGGCGCATGTTCGCGCGCGACACGAATGCGAACGGGCCGCTCCACGCACAGGTCGTCTTCTACGGCGCGACCGGCAACATCACCGGGGTCATCAACTTCACGAACCTGCCCGCAGCGAAGTTCGGTTCCTGGGCTCCGTCGCCCACGATTCGCTCGCTGCTCGCTCTTCCGCTGCTGACGAAGTACGCGCAGCTCCGTGTTGCCTCCGACGCGACACGCGGTACCTGGCAGATCGACGACGTCTTCGTCGATCCCTGGGCGAACCGCGGCTAGGACGGCGAGATCGAGCCGAGCAGGCCGTGCACGCCCAGCTCGGTCGGACCGCGCCACGCGTGCGGACCGGATGAGAAGAACAGACGGTCGCCCGCACCGACCGCGAGCGCCCACAGACCGTTGATCACGAGCGGCTTGCCGTCACCTCCGCGAAGCGCGCCGTCGAACGCCCAGCCGTCCGCGCCGAGCCGATAGGCGTCGATCCGTCCGTCTCCGAAGTTGCCGACGAGCAGGTCGCCGCCGTACCGCCCGAAGCCGTCGGGTGCGAGCGCGAGCCCCCAGGGTGCGTTCAGCGCACCGAGCGCACCAACGCGGCGGATCAGTTTCCCGTCGAGGTCGAACTCGTCGACGTAACCACCCGTCGGCGCGTCGTTGCCGTCGACGGGCGCTCGCTCGATATACGTCACGAACACATGACCCCCGAGCACGGCGATCCCGAATGGCGCATACCACGCGGGCACGCTCGGGTCGGCGAATGCGCCGGGTAAGTCGACGCGACGCCAGCGCGAGTCGAAGACGTCGACGCGCGCGTTGTGAAAATCGGTCGCATACAGACGCGCGCCGGCGATCGCGACGCCGCGAAAGACGGTCGCCCGGGCGCCCAGGTCGACGGCCACCTCCGAGCGAGTCGACCAGCCACGAGGCACGACCGGGCTCCAGGCGCGGAGTGTGCCGTCCTCGCACGCGAAGACGAAGCGCGCCGGCGCCGAGACGCCGCCAGCGCTGACGCGGAAGCCCGATCCACCGTTGAACGCGATGCCGGTCGGGCCGCCGGGGACGGCGACCGTCAACTGCTGTTTCCGCCCGGCAGCCGAGTACAGGGTGCTGGTGTCGTTCGCCTCGTTCGCCGTCCACCACACTCCGCCCGGCTCGGCGGCGAGCCCCCACGCGTTGACGAGCCCCGGGTCCTTGCGCGCTGCGGGCACCCCGCCGTCGGAGACCAGTCGGTCGATCGAGTACGTGCCGGCGCCGCGCGAGCCGCCGAGCGCCAGCGTCGCAGCCACCGCGGCGGAAGCGACCGCAACGAGGGCGACCGCGACCCGCCTCATGCCACTACCTGCTCGGGGGCGGCGCTGTCGATTCGCGCACGACGAGCTTCGTCGAGAGCTCCATGCGCAGTGCGTCGACACGCTGGCCGTCCAGCAGCCGTGTCAACAGGCTGACTCCGGTCCGGCCGAGCTCGGCGAGGGGCTGGCTCACCGACGTGAGCCTCGGCGTGACGATCACCGCCTGCGCCGTGTCGTCGAAGCCGACGACCGAAAGATCCTCCGGCACCGAGAGCCCGCGCGCACGGGCCGCATGCAGCGCCCCGATCGCAACGTTGTCGTTGAATCCGAAGATCGCGGTCGGCCGCTTGCGCAGCGACAGCAGTTGGTCGGCCGCGAGCGTGCCCTGCGGGATTCGCCAGTCCGAGTACACGACCAACTCCGGATCGAGCAGGATGCCGGCGCCGGCGAGTGCGGCACGGAAGCCGAGCAGCCGCTCCTCTGTCGCGTACCAGCCGGGGCTGCCCGCGATCGCGCCGATGCGCCGGTGACCGAGCGAGAGGAGGTGCTCCGTCGCCTGCTTGGCACCTTGTGCGTGCATCGCTGCCACGCACGCGATCCCGTCAGGCGGACGCTCGCGCGGATCGACGACCACGAAGGGATAGCCCTGGCGCTGCAGCGACTCGAGCTCTTCGAGTGACTCCTCGGGAAGCATCAGGATCGCGCCGTCGGTGGTGCCGCGCATCAGCCGCTCGACGAGCGAGACCTCGCGGTCGTGCTCGTGCAGCGTCGGGCAGAGGACGATGCGCAGGTCGGCCTCGTAGAGCGCCTCGGTCGCACCGCTCAGCATCGGCCCGAAGTACGCATCGTTCACCAGCGGCAGGGTCAGGCCGATCATCCCGGTGCGTCCGCTCGACAGCCCGCGGGCGCCGCGATTCGTCGTGAAGCCGTGCTCGCGCACGACCTGCAGCACGGTCTCCCTCGTGCCCGCGGCGACATCCGGCCGGTCGTTGAGGACGCGGGAGACCGTCGCGATCGAGACACCGGCGAGATCGGCGATGTCGCGGATCGTTGCCCGCCCGCGAAACGCCTGGTCCGGATGACGGTCGGTCTGCGCCACGTGCCTATTCAATCATCCGGAACCGTTTCCGGCAATTCTCGGCTCGAAAACCCCCTAAACATCAGCAAATCGACCGTGTGCTGCTTGACACAGCCCCGCCATCGTGTTAACCGTTCCCGGAAATTCCCGGTAAGACCCCCCGGCCCGTTCCCCGCTGCCCGTACCGCGGGCGGAAAGGAAATGCAGATGTCATCGAAACTCCGCTCTGCCCGCCTGATCGTCGTCGCGGCGGTTGCCGCCGCCGCGATCGTGGCGGCTCTCGTCGCGGCCCGGATCGCCCCAGCAGCCGGGACCGCCCATGCCGCGTCGGCTCACAAGTGCCTCGTGATGACCGGTTCGGGTGACCCCACGTTCGTGCGCAACTTCAATCCCTACACGGGGATCGGCCTCAACGGCAGCGAGTTCATCAAGGGCTCCGTCTACGAGGCTCTCATCGTCACGCCCGCCGGCGGCCTCCCTGCCATTCCCTGGCTCGCCCGCACGTGGAAGTGGTCGAACGGCAGCAAGACGCTGACGCTGAACCTGGCGCACAACGTCAAGTGGTCCGACGGCAAGCCGCTGACGTCTGCCGACGTCGTCTACAGCCTCAAGGGGGGCACCGGCAGTCAGGCAAAGGTGATGGACATCATCGGCTACACGCGTCCCGGCTCGAACATCGCGTCGATCACCGCCAAGGGCCTGTACACCGTCGCGATCACGCTGAAGACGGTCGACTCGCAGTTCATCGCGTCTACCCTGAACCTCGCGTTCGTCGTTCCGGAGCACATCTGGGCGAAGATCAAGGACCCGGGGACGTTCACGAACGCGAATCCCGTGGGTTCGGGTCCGTTCACCCAGGTAACGCGCTTCACCACGCAGGACTACGTGCTCTCGAAGAACCCGCACTACTGGCAGGCGGGCAAGCCGCTGATCCCGTGCCTGGAATACGAGGCGGCTGCGTCGAACGACGCGGCGCTGGCGCTGATCCAGAGCGGCCAGGTCGACTTGACCCACAACTTCGTGGCGAACGTCGCACAGGCGTACACCTCGAAGGACAAGGCGCACTACCACGCGTTCTACGCGACGACGGCGTATCCGCAGTCGCTCGTGTTCGACGACACGCAGTACCCCTACAGCCTCGTCGCGTTCCGTAAGGCGCTCTCGATGGCGATCGACCGGAACAGCATCTCGAAGCTCGGTGAGTACGGCTACGCGCCGCCAACCGACGCGCTTGGACTGAGCTTCCTGTTCCCGCAGTGGGTGACGGACAAGAGCGTCAAAGCCGAGGCGAAGGCGCTCGCCACCTACAACGTGACCGGTGCAAAGAGCCTGCTGACCCAGAACGGGTTCACCTACAAGGGCAGCCAGCTGATCGACCCGCACGGAAACCCGGTCAACCTCGATGTCCACGTCATCTCCGGCTGGTCGGACTGGGTGGCCTCGGACCAGATCATCGTCAAGAACCTGCAGGCGATCGGGATCGACTCGAGCGAGAAGCTCGAGCCGGACTACAACTCGTGGTACCCGAACGCTGCCAGCACAAAGAACCCGACGCTGCTCTGGCAGGTCGGCGGACAGGGCTCCCCGTTCGGCTTCTTCAACGCCAACTTCTCCAACAACGCCTACGTCCCGTCCGGACAGGATGCGACGACCACCGGAGACTGGGAGCACTTCAAGAGCGACCAGGGCACCGCACTGCTCCAGCAGTGGAAGTCGACGCTCGACCCGAAGAAGCAGCTGGCGGCAGCGACTCAGCTCGAGAAGCTGTGGCTGCAGCAGCTGCCGATCATTCCGCTGTTCGTCGGGCCCCGCTGGTCGACCTACAGCACCAAGTACTTCCATTGCTTCGACTCGGCGAAGAATCACTTCGGCGATCCGATCTTCACCACCTTCCCGGACAACCTCCTTACATTCACGCGCGTCTGCCCCGGCGGCCAGGCCGGAGCCTGAGGACCACAGGCGATCGCGGCGGGCGGGATTCTCCCGCCCGCCGCGATACTCCCCGGGAGTCACATGCGCTGGTTCTTGAGACGTCTCCTCTTCTACGCCTTCGCAATCTGGGTTGCGCTGACGCTCAACTTCTTGTTGCCGCGCCTGATGCCCGGCTCTCCGATCGGCGGCGTCCTCCAGCACCTCACCCCCGCCCAGCTCGCGTCGAACCCCGGGATCATCCAAACGTACGAGGCGCTGCTCGGCGGCGGAAAAGGATCGATCTGGCACGACTACGTCCTCTACCTGCACCGGGTTGTGCACTTCAACTTCGGGGTCTCGACGTCGAACTACCCGGCATCCGTCTCCGAGGTGATCGGGAGAACGCTCCCCTACTCGATCGTCCTCGTCGGCGTCGCGTTCGTGATCGCCTTCGTGATCGGAACGACGGCCGGGATGATCGCCGCGTGGCGCCGCGGCGGTGCCTTCGACAACGTCGTCGTCCCGACGCTGATGGCGTTGAGCGCGTTCCCGGCGTTCTTCACCGCGCTGCTCGCCATCTACTTCCTCGGCCTCAAGCTGGGGTGGTTCCCGATCCAGCACGCGTACGACAGCGATCTCGTGCCGGGGTTCGACTGGACGTTCATATCGAGCACGGTGCGTCATGCCGAGCTGCCGATCCTCGTGATCGTCGCGGCCTTCACCGGCGGCTGGGTGCTGAACATGCGCACCGTGATGATCAACACGATCAGCGAGGACTACGTCGCGATGGCGCACGCGAAGGGGCTGCGCGACCGCCGCGTGATGACGCGCTATGCAGCGCGCAACGCCATCCTTCCGCCGCTCAATGGGTTTGCAGCACAGTTCGCCGGCGCCGTCGGTGGCCTCGTGTTCATCGAGTACGTGTTCAGCTATCCCGGCGCGGGACTGACGCTGCAGCAGGCCGCTCTCGGCAATGACTATCCGCTGACGCAGGCGCTCCTGCTCGTCTTCTCGCTCTGCGTCATCGCCGCCAACTTCATCATGGACCTCCTCAACTTCGCCCTCGACCCGCGGGTCCGGGCCAGCTGATGTCGCAACTGCAAGCGCCGATCGACCTACCCTACGACGCGGTACCGCGCACCTCGAGCCGCAAGCGCGCGCTGCCGGGCTGGGTGAGCATCCTGCTGCACAACCGCAAGGCAGTGATCGGCCTGACGCTCGTCGGCTCGATGGTCGTGATCGCGGTAATTGCGCCCTGGATCTCGGTCAAGAACGCGACCGATTTCAACATCCTCGCGACGCGGCAGGCACCGTCGTGGCATCACCTCTTCGGCACGACGGACCAGGGCAGCGACGTGTTCTCGCAGGTGATGCTGGGTACCCGGCGCTCGCTCATCCTCGGTGCGTCAGCGGCGCTGCTCGCAACGACGCTCGCTACGTTCTTCGGGATCACCGGCGCCTATCTGGGTGGGATTGCGGACGAGGTCGTCAACTTCATGACGAACATCTTCCTTGTCATCCCGACGATCCCGCTCCTCGTCGTGATCTCCGGCTACGTCAAGGCGCGCGGCATGTCGACCATGATCCTGGTCCTCGGCCTCACGCTGTGGGCGTTCGAGGCGCGGATTCTGCGAGGCCAGGCACTGACGCTGCGAAACCGCGACTTCGTGCACGCAGCTCGCGTCGCGGGCGAATCGACATGGCGCATCGTGTTCGGCGAAATAGTGCCGAACATGATCAGCCGAATCGCGGCTGCCTTCGTGCTCGTCTTCTACATCGCGCTGCTCGTCGACGCCGGGCTCGAGTTCCTCGGGCTCGGTGACACGACCCACGTGAGCTGGGGGATGACGCTGTACTGGGCGCAGACCAACTCGGCCGTCCTGCAAGGCGAATGGTGGGCGTTCGTGTTCCCCGGCCTCGCGCTCGTGCTCACGGTGGTAGGGCTCGTCTTCCTGCTCGCCGGCATCGACGAGGTGAGCAATCCCCGGCTCCGAGGGCGGCAATGATCTCCACCGTGCCGGGAATCGAGCAGGGACGAACGGAGATTCCCGAGACGCTGATCGACGTGCGCGGGCTCGCCGTCAACTACGGATCCGTGCGCGCGGTCGACGGCATCGACCTGACGATCTCCGCCGGCGAGATCCTCGGGCTCGCAGGCGAGTCGGGCTGCGGCAAGAGCACCGTCGCGAACGCGCTCATGCAGATCCTCCGTCCGCCAGCGAAGATCACCGAGGGATCGATCCTCTTCCGAGGCCAGGACCTGACCGGGCTCAACCGCGAACAGCTGCGCAAGTTCCGCTGGCGGAACGTGTCGATCGTGTTCCAGAGCGCGATGAACGCACTCAATCCGGTCATGCGCGTCGGCGACCAGTTCGTCGACATGATGCGCGCGCACGAGCGGATCTCGAAGAGCCGGGCGCTCGCTCGCGCCGGCGAGCTGTTCGAGGTCGTCGGCATCGATGCACGCCGCGTGCGGGCATACCCGCACGAGCTATCCGGCGGCATGCGCCAGCGCGTCGTGATCGCGATGGCCCTGGCGCTCAATCCCGAGCTTCTGATCATGGACGAACCCACAACCGCCCTCGACGTCGTCGTCCAGCGCGAGATCCTCGAGCAGGTGCGCGAGCTCCAGCACGAGCTCGGCTTCGCTGTCCTGTTCATCACCCACGACCTGTCGCTGCTGCTCGAGTTCGCCCACCGCATCGCGATCATGTACGCGGGCGAGGTCGTCGAAGAGGCGCCGTCGGCGGCGTTCCAGACGACCGCGCTGCATCCGTACACGCTTGGCCTGATGCGGTCGTTCCCGCCGCTTACCGGCCCAATCGAGCACATGACCGGCATCCCGGGATCGCCGCCCGATCTCGCCTCGCCGCCGGTCGGCTGCCGCTTCAATCCGCGCTGCACGTTCTGCACGCCGGACGATCCAGGCCTCTACAAGCTTCAGACGACCGAGCGCCCGAAGCTGCACGAGGCGGCGCCCCGGCACTGGGTTGCATGCCATCTCGTGGAGGCGGGAACCCGATGACGGCGGCGCTCGAGGTGCGCGCACTGACGAAGCACTTCCCGGCCGACCGCAGTCTGCGCGGACGGAGCATGATCCACGCTGCCGACGACGTCTCCTTCGCACTGCGGCCGGGGACGATCACCGCACTTGTCGGCGAGAGCGGCAGCGGCAAGAGCACCGTCGCGCGAATGATCGCGCGCCTCTACGACCCGACGTCGGGCCAGGTTCTGTACGAGGGCCACGACGTCTCGTCCGACCGCGGCCGGCGCGCTCTGCGCCGCTACCGGTCGGACGTCCAGATGATCTTTCAGGATCCGTTCGGCTCGCTGAACCCGGTGAAGACGGTTCGACATCACCTTGCCCGGCCGCTCCAGATCCATCGCGTCGTGCCACGGAGCCAGATCGACTCGCGCATCCTCGAACTCCTCGACACGGTCGGGCTCGTGCCGCCCGAACGGGTCGCCGCCAAGTACCCGTACGAGCTCTCGGGCGGCCAGCGACAGCGCGTCTCGATCGCGCGTGCCCTCGCCGTCGAGCCTGCGGTCGTCGTCGCGGACGAGCCGATCTCGATGCTCGACGTGTCGATCCGCATCGGGATCCTGAACCTGATGACCGAGCTCAAGGACGCGCACGGCCTCGCGTTCCTCTACGTCACGCACGATCTCGCCAGCGCTCGCTACATCGCCGACGACGTCCTCGTCATGTACGCCGGCCAGATCGTCGAACACGGGTCGGCCGAGGACGTCCTTCAGAACCCACTCCATCCCTACACGCGGCTCCTGCTCTCTGCGGTCCCGGACCCGGCGCGCGGCGAAACGCGGCTGCTCGAAGTACCCAAACGCCACTCGGCGGCAGCGGTCGACCCCATCGCCGGCTGCCGTTTTGTCGAGCGCTGCCCGCTGGCAGTCGAGCTCTGCTCGCGCACCAGTCCGGAGCTCGTCGAGCTTCGCGCCGGCCGCGCCGCCCGCTGTCACGTCACTGCCCCGTCATCCGCCCTTCGAGAGGACGTCCATGAGCAATCACTTCACTAACCTCCTGCCCCGCGACTTCGTCTGGGGAGCGGCGACCGCCTCGTACCAGATCGAGGGCGCCTCCACCGAGGACGGTCGCGGCGAGAGCGTCTGGGATCGGTTCTGCGCAACGCCGGGCAAGGTGCGAAACGGCGACGACGGCTCCGTCGCGTGCGACTTCTACCACCGGTACAGCGACGACATCCGGTTGATGCGCGAGCTCGGCCTCGACGCGTTCCGGTTCTCGGTCGCGTGGCCGCGCGTCCTCCCCGACGGACGTGGTTCCGTGAACACAGCAGGCCTCGACTTCTACGACCGGCTGGTCGACGAGCTGCTTGGAAACGGGATCACCCCGTTCGTGACGCTCTTCCACTGGGACACGCCCCAGACGCTCGAGGACGCCGGCGGCTGGCCGGTGCGTGACACGGTCGATGCTTTCTGCGAGTACGTCGAGGCCGTCGCCTCGCGCCTCGGCGACCGCGTCACCCACTGGATCACGCACAACGAGCCGTGGGTCGTCTCGTGGGTCGGCCACGCCTGGGGCCACCACGCACCGGGCCGCACCTCCGACCCGGACGCGCTCGCGACTGCTCATCACCTCTTGCTCTCGCACGGACGGGCCGTGGACATCCTTCGCCGGCTCTCGCCCGACTCCGAGGTCGGGATCACGCTGAACCTCGATCATCCGTATCCGGCGACCGACGAGGAGGCTGACGCCGCCTCGACGCGCTGGGTCGACGGGATGCACAACCGCTGGTTCCTCGACCCGATCTTCCACGCGCGCTATCCGGCCGACCTCGCCGAGGAGTGGGAGCCGATGATGCCGAAGATTCACGACGGCGATCTGGAGACGATCGCAGCGCCGATCGACTTCCTGGGCATCAACAACTACACGTCGCCGCTCGTCGCGGCGGACGACAACGGCGGCCGCTCGCAGCTCGTGCGCCGTCAGGGCGTCGAGCACACCGACATGGGCTGGGAAGTCGTGCCGGACGGCCTGCACGACCTGCTCGTGCGGGTGCACAACGACTACGCGCCGAAGGCGATCTACGTCACCGAAAACGGTGCAGCGTTCCCCGACGTGCGCGGACACGACGGCAGCGTCGAGGACCCGGAACGTCAGGGGTACTTCGAGGGCTACATCGAGGCGGCCGCCCGCGCGGTCGGCGAAGGCGTTCCGCTGCGCGGCTACTTCGCCTGGTCGCTGCTCGACAACTTCGAGTGGGCGTGGGGCTACTGGAAGCGCTTCGGCCTGATCTACATCGACTACCGCACGCTGGAGCGCGTGCCGAAGGGCAGCTTCTACTGGTACCGCGACCTGATCGCCGACCAGCGCCTGCAGGCAGGAGACTCGGAGGCAGCGGCCTGAGGCCACCGGTGTCTGGCACCACGGTGCCAGGCACCTGCTCGACACCCGCTCGAACCTAGGCGGCGGAGGGATGGAGCAGCGGCACGACCGGCTCCCAGCCTGCGCGGAGCACGGCCAGCAGTGACGGCGGCGTGATCACGCGCGCGCCCGTGGCCGGGCGCGCCCGCCGCTCGGCATAGCCGCCGGGTGTCCAGCGCAGGAGCTCGGCGCCGCGCACCAGCCACGCTGCGTCGCCGGACGCGACGAACGCCCCGTCCGGCAGCTCGGCCAGGTGCGCCTCGTGGTGCCGCTGTCGGCGGGCGACCGGCTCGAACCGCTCGCGGTGCAGCTGCGCGTCGACGGCGTCGGCACCCTTCTGCTCGGGATGGGCGCGGCGCCACAGCTCACCGAAGCGCTCGTAGTCCTCTCGTCGACAGAGCGCGCACGGCCGGTGGCCCGCCGCGAAGGCGGTCGCCTCGTCCAGGAAGAACAACTCGGTGAAGCGACCCGGCTGCAGGAGCGGCGATCGACGCCACCCGCGGAACTCGAGCCGGCAGGCGATCCAGCGGCGTCCCGCGAACCGACGGCGGATGCGGCCGTGCTCGTCGTGCAGGCAGCCGCGGTTGCCGTAGACGAGCCCGCGGGCCGGATCGGCGACCAGCTCGCCGAACGGGGTCACCCGGTTTTGCAGTGGCATCGAGTCGATCGGCTCAAGGTCGCTGTACATTTTGCTCATGGAGGGGACAGCTCAGCCGCGCTCCGATGCGCAGATCGTCGCCGACTGTCGCGAGGGGAGTCGAGAGGCGTGGGACACGCTGGTCGAGCGCTTCTCGCGCTACGTCTACGCGATCTGCGTCCAGGGCTTCCGGCTCGCTCCGGCCGACGCCGAGGACGTGTTCCAGGACGTCTTCAGCAAGGTCTTCGAGCAGCTCGACCGGCTGCGCGACGACGGGGCGATCAGGCCGTGGCTCGCACAGCTGACCCGCAGGACCTGCATCGACCGGCTGCGGGCCTCGTCCCGGGAGATGGCCGTCGAGGAGCTCGAGCCGGTGGAGATCGACGACCTGGTGAGCACGCTCGACGAGGCGCTGACGGTACGTGCGGCGCTCGAGCTCCTACCCGGCGAGTGCCAGGAGATCCTCGACCGTTTCTTCACGCGCGACGAGAGCTACCGGTCGATCTCGGAGGCGCTCTCCCTCCCGGCGGGCACGATCGCAAGCCGAATCTCACGCTGCCTCGGAAAATTGAAGCTCGTGTTGGAAGAATCCGACGCCCCACTCCGTCCTGTAGCCGGGTGATTCGATTGGATAGCGACATCGGCCAGATTGCTCGTCTGCTTGCGGCTCTGCCGCCCGCTCCAGTGGGGTGGGTCGAGGCGGCGCAGGAGCTGCCGCAGGCGCGGACGGCGCTCGACGTTCTTTGCGAACGGGCAGCAGCCGACGCCGAGCTTCGGGCGACGATCGTCGCAGACCTCGAATCGGCGCTGGCGGAGTCGGGGGTAACCCCGACTCCGCGGCTTCTTGCCACGGCGCGCGCCCGCCTGCAAGCGATGTGAACAACGCGCCGGTCCCGCCGACGACCTCGACCAGCCGGTTCGGCGACCGGTACGGGCTCGCCGCGTTCATCGACTCACTTGCTTCGCCGTCGGAGACGCCTGCATCCGGGTCGGCCGCAGCCGCGACAGCGGCACTCGCGGCCGGCCTGGTCGCCGGCGTGGCGCGCGCGTCCGGTGACCCCGGGACGGCGGCCCAGGCCGAGACCCTCGCTGCGCGGCTCACGACGCTCGCAGCCGAGGATGCGGATGCGTACGAGGCGGCCGTGGGCGCGCTCGGCCAGTCAGGTGACGGCTCCGAGACACACGACTTCCTGCTCGGCGCGATGTTGCGCCGGGCGGCCGACGTGCCCCTTCAGATCGCCGAGTCGGCCGGCGACGTCGCGTTGCTCGCCGCGCTGGTCGCCGAGATCGCGCCGGGGGCGCAGCGCCCCGACGCCGTCGGCGCGGCGATCCTGGCCGAGGGAGCCGCTCGCGCGGCGGCCCAGCTCGTCGACGTGAACCTGGCCGCGCGCCCCGGCGACGAGCGCCACGCCCGTGCGCACGAGGCGGTGGCTGCGGCCGCGGCAGCGAGTAGCTCGCTCGGCGGTCGCGTGGATGGCTGACGGGGAGGCTGCTGCGGCGCCCGCCGAGGAGGAGGACTACGAGGACGAGCTGCCCGCGTGGTCGCTTCCGCTCGACGCCGTCAGCGCGATCTCGCTCGAGAACCACATCGCCGGTCCGGTCGACCGCGAGTGGGCGCTCGGCGGCTCGACCGGCAAGGGCGTCACCGTCTGCGTCCTCGACAGCGGCGTCGAACCGGACCACCCGCGCGTCGGTGCGGTGGCCGGGGCGATCGCGATCCGGGTCGACGAGGACGGGAACACGATCGCCGAGGCCGACGAGGAAGGCGACCTCTGCGGCCACGGCACCGCCTGCGCCGGTGTGATCCGCGAGATCGCGCCGGGGGCCGAGATCCACTCCGTCCGCGTGCTCGGCAGTGGGTTCAGAGGATCGGGCGACGTCCTCGTGGCCGGTCTGCACTGGGCCGTCGAGCAGGGCTACGACGTCGTCAACATGAGCCTCTCGACGACCAAGCGGCGGCTCGGCGAAGCGCTCCACGAGCTCGCAGACTCGGCGTATTTCAAGCGCACCGTGCTCGTCGCCTCCGCCCACAACATGCCGGTGGAGTCGTTCCCGTGGCGGTTCTCGTCGGTGATCTCGGTCGGCAGCCACGAAGAGACCGACCCGCTGCTCTTCTACGCGAACCCCAACCCGCCGGTCGAGTTCTTCGCGCGCGGGGTCGACGTGGACGTCGCGTGGGTCGGCGGCACCTCGATGCGTGCCACCGGCAACAGCTTCGCGACACCTTGCATCTCGGCGATCGTCGCCCTGATCCTCGGCAAGCATCCGCAGCTGACGCCGTTCCAGCTGAAGAGCGTCCTCTACCAGATCTCGTCGAACGTAGGAGGCCCCGCGTGACCGACCAACCTGACGAGCTACGGGCGGCGGTCGCCGCCGGCGTGCTCGCGGCGGACGAGCAGTTCGGCCGCCTGCTCCGCTCGATCGTGGACGTCGCGCGCGCGATCTTCGGCGCCAAGGCGTCGTCGATCCTGCTCTTCGAGCCGGAGACCGAGGAGCTCGTGTTCGCAGCAGTCTCCGGCGAGGGAGAGCGGGAGCTCGTCGGGCGTCGTATCCCGGCGTCGACCGGCGTGGCCGGGTGGGTGCTCTCGTCGCGGACGCCGCTCGTCCTCGAGGACGTGCAGAGCGATCCACGCTTCGCACGCGACGTCGCGGAGAAGACCGGCTACGTGCCGAAGGGACTGATGGCCGTGCCGCTGCTCGACGAGGAAATCGATCTCGGCGTGCTCCAGGTGCTCGACCGGCCTCAGCGGTCGCGGTTCACGCTGCAGGAGATGGAGCTGCTCGGCCTGTTCGCGGGTCAGGCGGCGATCGCACTCGGCCTGCTCCGGTCGGCCCAGCGGGCGCGCGCCGCGCTGGACGGCGAGGGCGAGCTTGCAACCGTGGCCGCCCTGGCCGGCTCGCTCGACAGGCTCGAGGGCCGGCGCCGCGGCGAGGGAATCGCCCTCTTGCGCAACCTCGAGCAGGTGCTCAGACAGAGATAGGGCCCGGTCGCCCGGGCCCCTAAAGCTCTTCACCCCGCCGGAGAGAGGCGGTAGCTCTCGGTCTACTGCTTGAGCTTGATGTGGGCCTCGACGTCGCCATCGTCGTCCGCGCCCTCGTCGCCCGCCTGCCGGACCTTGTTCTGACGAACCTTCGAGTGAGCCTCGACGTCGTCGTCGGTCGCATGCGTGCCTACCTTGCTCTCCTCTTCGCCGATCTGCCGTTCGTCGGACACTGGAGCTACCTCCTCATTGTCAACCAGGGACGCTCACAAGACGGCTGAGCGAGAGGGAATCTTCCCTCCCGCTTCACCTCCGCGTCAAATGTTGAGATTCTCGGCCCCGTGAGCCTGTCTGTGACCGCCCGGGTCGGCCAGTCCCTCGACGCGTTTCGCGGGGTTTTCGCGAACCGCGACATCCGGAGGGTCCAGCTGGCATTCGCCGGGTCGGTCACGGGAAGCTATGCGTATTCGATCGCGATCGCCGTGTTCGCCTACGAGCACGGCGGGGTGACCGCGGTCGGCGCGCTCACGGCCGTGCGGCTGGCAACGGCCGCGGGAGTGGCTCCGTTCGCGGCTTCACTGGCGGACCGTCACCGCCGCGAGCACGTGATGCTCGCTTCCGATCTCGTCCGCGTCGCCACCGTTGCGACGGCCGCGGTGGCCGCGCACCTGCACTGGTCGGCGTTCGTCGTCTACGCGATGGCCATCCTGACGACGACCGCGGGCACGGTGTTCCGTCCGGCCGAGGCGGCGCTTCTGCCTACGATCGCGCGCACGCCCGACGAGCTGACCGCCGCCAACGTGTCGTCGAGCACGATCGACAGCGTCGGCTCGTTCGTCGGCCCGGCGCTCGGCGCCTTTCTCCTGGCGATCTCGAGCCCGTCGCTCGTGTTCGCGGTCACGGCGGCGGCGTTCGCCTGGAGCGCGTCGCTGATCGTCCGCGTCAGGTCGCCGAGGCTTCCCGCCGGCGCCGGCGAGGAGCCCGATGAGCATCGTCACGGGCTGCTCGGCGGCGTCCACGCGATCCGGCGGGAGCCACGGCTCCGGCTGCTGATCGGCCTGTACGGCGCCCAGGCGTTCGTGGCGGGAGCGCTCAGCGTGCTCGTCGTCGTGACCGCCCTGCGCCTGCTCGATCTCGGCTCGGCCGGCGTCGGCGTCCTCGAGGCGGCCAGCGGCGTCGGCTCGATCCTCGGCGCGGGAGTGATGCTCGCGCTGCTCGCCCGGAAGCGGCTCGGTGAGGACCTCGCACTCGGCATCTTCCTCTGGGGGGCGCCTCTGATCGTGCTCGGGCTCTTCGTCAACACCGCCGTGGCGGTGCTCGCCCTCGGCCTGGTCGGGCTCGGCAACACGCTCGTGGACGTGTCGGCGATCACCCTGCTCCAGCGGACGGCACCGCCGGTGGTCGCGGCCCGCGTGTTCGGGGTCGTCGAGAGCATGGTCGTTGCCGGAATGGCGCTCGGAGCTCTGCTGGCGCCCGTGTTCGTCGGCGTCGCCGGCGCGCGCGGCGCCCTGATCATCACCGGCGCCGTCCTACCGATCCTCGTCCTGCTCACCTGGTCGAAGTTGCGCTCGATCGACCACGGCGCCGGCGTCGACGAGCGGCTGATCGCGGCCCTGCGCGGGGTCCCCTTCCTGGCGCCGCTCCCGCTCGCGACGATCGAGTTCCTCGCGAGTCGAGTCGCAGCCGTGCAACTCGCCGCGGGCAGCACGCTCTTCCACCGCGGCGACGCCGGCGACAACTTCTACATCCTCACGAGCGGCACGCTTCAGATCGAGTTGCCGGAAGGTGCGAAGCGCGAGGACGCGCCGGCATACGTGGGCGAGATCGCGCTGCTTCGCGACGTGCCCCGGACGGCAACGGTCGGGGCCGAGACCGGATGCGAC
The DNA here is from genome assembly GCA_963769545.1 of uncultured Thermoleophilia bacterium. GTDB lineage: Bacteria > Actinomycetota > Thermoleophilia > Gaiellales > Gaiellaceae > PALSA-600. The sequence goes on from CAVYMB010000001.1 coordinate 215,060, forward strand.
CTCCTGGCGCTCGAGCGCGACGACTTCCTCGCCGCGGTCGGCGGCAATTCGGGCAGCAGTGGGATCGCCCAGGACGTCGTCTCCGCCCGGCTCGGGGTCGTGCCGGGACCGGCCTGAGTTTCAAATCGGGGCTCCAGTCCTTTACGATGGGCGACGGTGTCGGCGCCGGTTGAACTTCTGAAGCGGGTCCCGTTGTTCGGGCGGTTGGACGACCGTGCGCTGAAGACGCTCGCGGCGAGCTTCACCGAACGTTCCTTCCAGGAGGGCGCCGCGCTCACGACCGAAGGCCAGGGAGCAGCCGGCTTCTTCGTGATCGAGTCGGGCACGGCACTCGTCACGGTCGACGGGGCCGAGCGCCGGACGCTGGGTGCGGGCGACTACTACGGCGAGATCGCCCTCGTCGACGGGGGAGCGCGCACCGCCACGATCACGGCGACGTCTGACGGGAAGAGCTACGGCCTGACGTCATGGCAGTTCAGGCCGCTCGTCGAAGAGCACACGGCCATCGCGTGGCCGCTGCTCGAGGCGCTGGCCGCGCGGATTCGCCAGATCGAAGCGCTTTAGACTTCGAGCTCGAGCCCGTCGTAGGCCTGCTCGAAGCGCTCGTCGAGCGGACGCTCGGCGGGACGGTGCGTCAGCAGAAGCCGCTTCGCGCCTGACGCACGGAAGGCGTCGTCGGCCTCGACGGCGGAGAGATGGCCGCGGATCCCGCCCTCGGGGTTCGGTTGGAGGAGCGTCGCCTCGCAGAGAAAGAGGTCGGCGTCGCGCGCGAGCGAGACGAGCGCATCGGTGGGGCCACTGTCGGCGGAGTACGCGAGCGTCGACCCGTTAGCCGACACGCGAAAGCCGAAGGCGAGCATCTCGTAGTGGAGAACACGGTGGGGCACGATGCGCTGTCCGGCCACCTCGAAGGTGGCGCCGTCCTCGTACTCGTGCAGCTGGAAGGTGTCCTCGAACATCTTCGGCTGGCCGAGCTCGACACCGAAGCGGGCGAGCGTGTCGCGACCGCCCGGCGGCAGCCAGAGCTCGGGGTGGGGACTTCCGCTCGCGGGCCCGAACTGGAGCCCCCAGACCCACGGGACGACGTCGCCCCAGTGGTCGAGATGGAAGTGCGAGATCACGATCGCCTCGACGGCCGGCCAGCCTTCCGCGGCGCGCAGGCGGGGCAAGACTCCCGGCCCGCAGTCGAGCAGCAGACGGCCGCCGCCGCTCTCGACCAGATATCCCGACTGCGCACCCCCCGGATTCGGCCACGCCGGCGAGCAGCCTGCGACGGTCAGCTTCACCGGGGAATAGTGCCCGAGTCGGGCCCCGGGAAGCGGAGCTCAGAGCGCGTCGGCGGCAAGGCGCTCTGAGAGAGCCTTGAGGACGCTGGCCTGGACCGACGGCATCTCCTTCGTCACGCGCGCGAACGACCGCGCCGTCAGGATGAGGAGATCGGAGTCCGAGGTCGTGGTCACCGTCGCCGTCCGCGGGCCGCCGGAGATCAACGCGATCTCACCCATGAAGTCGCCGGAGCCGAGCAGGTTGATCCGCCGGCCGTCCTTCGTCACCTCGGCCGTCCCGTCGACGAGCACCACGAACTCGCGTCCCGGCTCACCCTGCCGGGCCAGCACCTTGCCGCTCGGCATCTCGATCTCGTCGAGCTCCGAGGTGAGACGGTCGAGCTCCTTGTTCGAGCAGTGCGCAAACAGCGGAACGGCCTTGATCAGCTCACGCTTCCGGTCCTTGCGCACCCGCATGGCGCGATCATGCAGCACGCATCGCGCCGCGGCAAGCGGGTCGGGAGTCGTCTACGCTCAGCGCCGGTGGCAGGCGGCGACGAGAGCTTCGACGTGGCCGTGATCGGCGCGGGGATCGTCGGGCTCGCAACCGCCCGCGCGCTCCTCGTCAAGAAACCCGGGCTGCGCCTGGTCGTGCTCGAGAAGGAGACGGCGCCGGGGACGCATCAGACCGGCCACAACTCGGGCGTCCTCCACTCCGGCATCTACTACACACCGGGGTCGCTCAAGGCACGGCTCTGCATCGACGGGAAGCAGCGACTCGAGCGGTATGCCGAGGAACGAGGGATCCCGTTCGTCCGCTGCGGCAAGCTGATCGTCGCGCTCGACGACTCGGAGCTCGGCCGCCTCGAGGAGCTGCACCGTCGCGCGGTCGCAAACGGCGTCGCGGACCTGCGCATGCTCGACGGTCGCGAGCTGCAGGAGGTCGAACCGCATGCGACCGGCACCCGCGCGCTGCACGCCCCGCACACGGGCATCATCGACTACGGCGCCGTGACGCGCGCGTACGTCGAGGACGTCCTGGCACACGACGGCCGGATCCTCACCGGCCGGGCGGTCCGCGGGCTCCAGCCGGGAGCCCGCGACGTGCGCATCGACACCGACGTCGGCTCGGTGGCCGCCCGCGCCGTGATCGCCTGCGCGGGACTGCAATCCGATCGCGTCGCCCGGCTCGCCGGCACGCGGCCGCCCGTGCGGATCGTCCCGTTCCGCGGCGACTACTACACGCTCGGGCCGGAGACGCAGGAGCTCGTGCGCGGACTGCTCTACCCCGTCCCCGACCCCGCCTTCCCGTTCCTGGGCGTGCACTTCACCAAGCGGCTCGACGGCGCGGTGGTGGCCGGGCCGAACGCGGTGCTCGCACTCGCGCGCGAGCGCTACCGCCGCGCCGCGCTCGACGTTCGAGACGCCGCCAGCGCGATCGGCTACGCAGGCTCGTGGCGATTCGCCGCGCGCCATGTCCGCGCGGCCGCGGGCGAGCTGCGCCGCGACCTGTCGAAGAGTGCGTTCGTCCGCGACATGCAGCGCTACGTGCCCGACGTCCGGGCCGACGACGTGACGTTCGGCCCGACGGGCATCCGTGCCCAGGCGCTTGCGCCGGACGGGCGCCTCGTGGACGACTTCCTGATCGTCGGCACGCCGAGGGTCATGCACGTCCTGAACGCGCCGTCGCCGGCCGCGACGGCATCGCTTGCGATCGGCGACGAGCTCGCGGAGCGCGCGCTCCGCGACGTGATCACTTCGTCTTGACTGTGATCGCCCGCGCGGGCGCCTGGACGGTCACGAACCAGGCGGTGACGCCCTTGACGTTCTGGCCGTCCTTGGCGGTGACGGTCGCCTTCACCTTGATCCGCCGGTAGGTCTTGACCAGAGCCTCGCCCTTCTTCGTCACCTTGACCTTGACGGAGGCGGACTTGCTGACCTTGATCTTGAACTTGCCGGCGCCGACGGTCACCGTCGTCGGGGGCGGATCCTTCTTCGACCCCTTCTTCTTCTTGCCCGGCACGCGCACCTGCAGCACGACCGTGCCCTGGCACGTCGTGACGGCGGGCACGGGGCAGCTCAGCTTGAAGTGCAGGAAGCCCTTGGCGTCGATCGTGCTCTGGCCGGTGAGCACCTGCACGAGCACGACGTGCTTGCCGCCTTTCGGCTGCTTCGTCGGCACCGGCGTCGGCGTCGGCTGCTTGGGCGAAGGCCCGGTCACGATCGGCGGCGGCGGCGCCGGCGCAGGGTCGTTGTTCCGGATCGTCAGCGTCGCCGTCGCGTCGCTGATCGTCGCGCCGTTCGGCTTCGAGAGCGTGAAGGTGAACGACTTGTTCGACCCCGCCTGGCTGTTGTTGATCACCGGCACCGCCACGGTCTTCAAGGTCTGCCCGGGCGCAAAGGTCAGTGTGCCGCTGATCGACGTGTAATCGGTCCCAGCCTTGGCCGACCCGTCGGAGGTCGCGTACTGCACCGTCACCGCGTTCGTCGCCGCCGGGGCCAGGGAGACGACGGCCGGGACCGAGCCTGCGGACTCGGACGCCGAGGCATCGGACACCGAGAGCGTCGGCGGGCTCGCCGGCGGGACGACGGTCACGTTGACGACAGTCGCGCCGACGAATCCCGCCGACGTCGTCGTGAACGCGATCGTGAACTTCAGGGGCGTGTTCCCCGTGCCGGTCGCCGGATTGACCTGGACGTTCAACGTCTTCGAACTGAACACGCCCGCGTTCCAGTGCAGGTCGCCGGATGCCTGGGTGTAGACGGACGGCTGGGTCGCCGTGCCGTCCTGCGTCTGCCAGTGGACGTTGACCGGCGCTGGTGTCGACGGCTGGATCACGGGCGGGTTGAGCGTCACCGTGATCGGAACCGTCACCGGCGATGCGCCGGCGAGCGGCTGCGCCACCGGCGACGGGTCGGTCAACTGGAGGGACGGGATCTTGTCCTCGCCAGCGGTGGCGGGTTGGTTGATCGTGCACGTGACCGTTGCGCCGCCGCCCAGGATCGTGACCTGCTGCGGATTCGACATCGTGACCGTGAAGGTGCGGTTTCCCTGCGGCGGGTTCTCGTTGGTCTGGATCGAGATCGTCCCATCGCGCGAGCCGGCGGGGACGGTTGCGGTGCCAGTCGTGGCGGCCAGGTCACCCGCCGTCGCCGTCACGTTCGTCGTCGTCCAGGTGACCGTCGCCGGGATCGGGCTCGCATACGAGGTCCGAAGTGGGATCGAGAGCACGGCTCCTCCGGTGACCGAGCCGCAGCCGGTCGGGTAGCCGATCACCGGCGGCGCCGACGACTCCGTGATCGTGCCCTGCTCGGAGGTGGTCGCGTTCGCGGCGAAGCTCGCTCCCACCGGATTAGAGATCGTAATCGTGAACGTCTTGTCGTAGCCGTACTGGCCGTCGTTGATGCCCTGCACCTTCACGTCGGCGGTGCTGGCGCCAGGCGCGATGGTCAGGGTGTCGCTCTGCTTGTTGTTGTCGTTCGTCACCTTGTAGTTCGTGCCGAACTTGGCGCCCGTTGCGCCCGTCCCGTCGGTCAGCGTGTAGTCGAACTTGATCGCGTGATTCGGCGGAGCGGGCTTCGGTTGTCCATCGGGACCGGCGAGCGTGACCTGGAAGTCGATCGTCCCCCCACCGGCCTCGCTCACGGTCGCGTTGCCCGGGGTCGACGACAGGCTGAGGATGCGCCAGTCGTCGTCGATGATTTTCCCGGCGCCGGAGGTTGAGCCGCCGAGCGCGACCGAGTCGGTCGTGTCCGTCGCGAACGCGACGTTCGTCAGCGCGACCGTCATCGTGCGGTCGTCGGCCGGCGAAGTGTCCCCGTTGATCGGCACGGCAAGGTTGATCGTCCCCGGCGCCGTCCCGGCAGGGATCGTGAAGGCCGGCGTGATGCCCTCGGAGCTCGTGTACGTGACGTTGATGTCGTCGGGCGTCGTCGACGGCCCGGCGATCGTCACCGGGAACGTCATCGAGTTCGCGCCGGGCGCATCGCCCTCGGGCGACGTCGCCGGCGAGGCGTTGCCGATCGAGACCGTGTAGCTGAGCGGATCCGCGCTGCCTGGTCCGGCGGCCGCAAAAAGCAGTGTCCCTGCCACCAGGGCGGCGATGACCAGGCGCCCCCCGAGTCCGAGCTTTCCCCCCATCTGACCCTCTTACCCCCTCGTCGGATCACGGCGCAACCGCGTCCAGCACCGGTCGCCGGTTGCATACTGCACCCTTTTCGACTCGACTGCAGGCTAGTTTTCACAAGCAGAAGGTCCCCCTCTCGTATCCGTACTGTTGGTGCCGGTCGCGCAGGGTTGTGTCCGGCCGCGCGGACTGGTAAATACTGGAGTGGGAGCGGGGTTATCGGAGGGTGTCGGTGGGACTGATGGGGACGAGGGTCGATCGGTCACGGAGAACAGCGCTGCTGTTCGCCTCGCTGTGCGGCGTCATCGCGGCGCTCGCGATCGCCGGGCCGGCGGCCGCCGACGACTCGACGGGACCGAGCACGGCATCGACGCCGAGCGCGACGACCACGTCCTCCGACACCGGCCAGACCGGCTTGGCCGACGGGTCGACGACGACCGGCGACACGACCGGCACGACCACCGGCAACGGCACGGCGCCGCCCACCGGCACGACAACCACCGACGGCACGACGCCTCCGGCCGACGGCACCACCCCGACCGACGGCACCACCACCACCGATCCGGCCACCACGTCGACGACGACTCCGACCGACAGCACGACGCCGCCGCCTACCGGCACCACGACAACCGATGGCACGACCACCACCGATCCGGCCACCACGTCGACGACCACGGGGACGACAGACCCCGCCACGACGACGCCCGTGGTCGCGCCGACCGGACCGCCGTCGGGAGTCACCACGATCACCGCGCAGGCACCCCCACCGACGCCCGCACCACCGGCGACGACCACCGAGATCACGGTGACGGTGCCCGCTCCGCCGGCGACACTGGCTGCGACGGCTACCGGACCCACGACACCACCCGTCGTGCCGCCCACAGCGAGCGTTCCGGTCACTGCGCCCGCGCCCGTTGTGCAACCGAGCCTCGTCGCGCACGCTGAGCGCCACGCCGTCAAGCCCAAGGCAGTTCACGCGGTGCGCCACCACCGGACGACGCCGCTCCTTCTGACGCCGGCTCAGGTGAAGCATCTCTTCGCGCGGCCGCAGCGCGTGTCACCCGCGCGCGCGATCCCGTTCGTTCCGGCGCAGGGCGTGACGCTCGTGCCACCGACGGCCGTGCCGGTCGCACCCGGCGTCGCCTCGACGCCGTCGCGCAGCTCGACGCCGCTGAAGTCGCCGCCGAAATGGCCGTCGACGCCGAACGCACCCGCCAACGACTCGCCGATCTCCTTCGGTGGCGCGCTGAGCGGCCCCGGCGGCGGCGCGATCATGCTGTTCGCGGCACTCGCTTCCGTCCTCATGATCATCGTCCCATGGCTCACCTCGCGTGTCGCCATGTCGGTGGAGGCGCCGATCGAATGGCGCCGCCGCCTCTCTCTCGAACGCCCCGGATAGTCCGCCGCCACGAGTTGGCCGGCCCGGGCCGCGGGGAAATCGGCTCGGGCGCATCTGCGGACTTGAACCTGCGGACATTGCGCAAGGAGAGGGGAAATGAGGGAAGTAACTGTGATGAAGACCGCGGCTCGTGCCGTGGTGATCGATCCGGATCCGCTGTGGCAGCAGGCGCTGACTGCTGCGCTGACGCGGTCGAGTGTCTCGGTGATCGCCAACTCGGGCGAGCTGTGCCGGGCACCTGAGCTCGCGGACGTGCACGCACCCGACCTGCTGCTGGTCGGACTCGAGGAAGAGGTCGACAATCGCGAGCTCTACCGCCTGCTCCGGCGCGTCCACAAGCGCTGTCCCGACCTCGTCACCGTCGTCTTCGTCGAGAACGAAGACCGGTGCACGGTCGATGCCGCGCTTGCAGGCGGCGCCTACTGGGCGGTCGACCGGCGGCTCGGCATCACCGAGCTCGTCCGCGCCGTCACCGAGGCGTACGCGGCGCAGCTCGAGGCAACCGGGGCGACCGACCACTGCGTCGGGGCGCGTGCGCGGCTGACCCGCCGCGAGCTGGAGATCCTCCGGCTGGTGGCCGAAGGCCGTCCCAACCGGGAGGTGGCGCAGATCCTCTGGGTGACCGACCAGACGATCAAGTTCCACCTCGCCAACACGTACAAGAAGCTCGGCGTGCGGAACCGGATCGAAGCGAGCCACTGGGCGATTGCCCGGGGACTCGTCCGTCCGCTGCGCGCGGTCGAGTCGATCGGTGCGGGTGCCGTCGCGGTGGAAGCATCGGCGTGACGGCACACCGCTTCACCCTTGCTCGCCGGTGCGGGGCTTCAGGACCCCGCGCCGGCGAGCAAGGTTAGTTCGGGAACATCGCCGTCGCGTTGAGCGAGTACGGCTTCGCACGGGCGTCGCGGCAGCTGATCGTCACCGGGTAGCTGCCGGCCTTCACCGTTGCGGCGAGGCTTCGCACCGTCTTCTCGCCGGGCAGGTCGACGTAGAGTACGCCGCTTGCGCGGAAGGTCATCGAGCAGTCGGCCACTGCGCTGCGGCCGATGAGCTGCAGGTAGAGCGGCCCGGCGGCGAGGTCGAGCCGCACGGTCGTCCTGCGCCGCACCACACCCTCGGTGAGCAGCACCTGGCGGGACGTTGCCGGCGCAGCCGCAGGAAGCGCGACCGGCGTCGGTGTGGGCGGCTGCGCCGGGACGAGGCCGAGGTAATTGGCCGCCGCCCAGGCGTCGACCTCGCCGCCGCCGATGCCCTGCACCGGGTGCGCGGATGCCCGCAGTGCGTTCGAGACCTGGTTGGCGGTGAGGCTCGGATCGATCGACAGGAGCAGACCGGCGATGCCGGAGACGGCCGGCGGCCCGAACGACGACCCGCAGCCGTAGGCTGGGCCGGCGTTCGGATCCATCACCATCTCGCACCCTGGGGCGGCCAGCGTCACCCACGGCCCGTACGTCGACCAGTCGTCGAGCGTGTCGCTCTCGTCGGTCCCGGCGACCGACAGAACGCCCGGATATCCGGCCGGATAGAGCGGGTCCGTGGCGCCGGTGTTGCCGGCAGCGCCGACCACGAGCACGCCGTGGTCCTCCGCGTACTCCACGGCCCCGAGCTCGCCGAAGTCGTAGCCGTTCGAGGCCAGGCTCACGTTGATGATGCGGGCGCCGTGGTCGACCGCCCAGCGGATGCCGCCGCCGATCGACGAGGCGAGGGCCCCACCGTCCCGTCCTTCGGCCACCCGCACGGGCATGATCGAGCAGTGCCAGCAGTAGCCGGCGATGCCGGTGCCGTTGTTGCCGAGGGCGCCGATCACGCTCGAGACCCAGGTGCCGTGGCCGTTGTCGTCGACGGTGGAGGCGTCGTTACCGACGACGTCCCACCCCGGGATGACCTGCGTCAGCTCGGTGGGGAGCGGATTCAGGCCGGTGTCGACCACCGCGATCACGATCTTCGGGTCGCCGGTCGAGACCTGCCAGAGATCGGTAGCCCGGGTCAGGCGGGGCCCCCACTCCGACGGCCACGCCGGATCGTTCGGGTCCGCCCGGGAGGAGGCCAAGGCAAGTGCCGGTAGCACTCCAAGCAGGAGCAGACCAAGAAGGAGGAGCCGCCGCACCTGCTTCCAATGTACTGAGCTTCCGGCAGGTTTGGAAGGCGGGGGTTTTGCGCAGGCACCGAAAGCCGGAAATTCCTGCGGAGGCCTGGTTTTTCGCTGCGAAAGCCTACCCGCCGAAGCCCTTGATCTACGGCCCCGCCGCGTCTAGAACATCACTGGCGCCTATCGAGGGTGGTAGGCAGTTCCAGGTCGAAAGGGGGGATTTGTCAGGTAATACCCTCGTCGTGGCCTGTTCGTTCGAAGCCACGACAGATGATCGGAAGTTCAGTAACTCCTAGGGATTGGAAGAGAGGGGGAAGGGATGCGTCTACGCATCAGCATTGCGCTCGCCGCAGCGATTACCGCGATTGCCGCGCTCACGATTGGCGTCGGCTCCGCGGCGGCGGGTGAATGGCAGAGCGGTCCTCCGGACCCGCAGACCACGAACATTCCGTACGTGGCGTGGGCCGGCGAGACCGTCAAGGTCGACAAGTGCATCGGCTTTGCCGATGGTGTCACTGAGGCCACTGCCAGCAGCCAGCTCGGGAGCTTGATCCCGACGCCGACCGCCACGATCGAGGATTGGTCGGGCGTCGACGAGAACAACGCTGGCCCGGCTGTCATCAACACGCCGAACGCACAGCTCACGAACAGTGGGATCTGCTTCTCGTTCGAGGTCACCTCGCAGAAGCCGGGTCTCGCCGTCTACAAGCTGTCGCTCAACAACGCGTTCATCCCGCTGCTGTTCGGTGGGGACTCGCTCGATCAGCACCAGTTCCTCGTGATCTGGCTGCAGGATCAGGCCCCGGTCATCACCGAGGCCGCGGGTGCAAACCTCGGCGATCCGACCGGCAACGGCGTCTTCGACCCGATCGTGGGTGCGGGCCCGAACGGAACGAACGCGTTCCTGCCTGGTCTGATCCAGGTCGAGGTCAAGGGCACGTTCCCGTTCGGCAACGACTTCGCCGGTTACGGGAGGCCCACGGTCACGCTGCCTGACGACTGGGCGTGGCTTGCACAGCACCTCGCCGTCGACTCGTCGCTCACCGGCAGCAACGCGCCGGGCGCCGCGTCGATGCGGTGGGACATCCACGATGACGACCTGAACACCGAAGGTCATGTCGCTTCGAGCTTCTGCACGTCCGATGTCACGTCGACCACGATCGATGCGGTCGACAACTGCAACGGCGTCGGCTCCAGCGGCGACCCGGATCTCGGGCCGTTCTCGAACATCTACGGCGGCACGTCCGACTTCGCCTATGGGCCGTTCGACCCCGTCCGCGGGTTCGACACGCTCCTGTCCGATGGCAAGCTGGATGCCGGCGACGCTCCGATGCCGGCGCTCCGCGTCGACGTCAACCTCAGCGCGGACTCCACGGTCGGCACGCTGTCGAAGGCCGACAAGTCCGACATCTACAGCCGTGACGGCACCGGTTCTTCGACCGGCGGCACGGCGCACGACCTGTACGCACCGTTCTACAAGGCACTGATCCCGGCCGCGTTGCCTGGAGAGGGAAGCATCCTCTCCGACGTTCCGGCGACGTCGGGCGTTGCGGGACATGCCTCGAACAACTTCACCAGCTTCCTCGGCTTCACCGATCCGTCCGACATCTATACGACGGAGCAGATTGCCGGGATCTACGACTACTGGGATACGTTCACCACCAGCTACTCGCACGGCGACAACGCCTGCTTCGACGCTTCTGGTAAGCCGATCCCGCTGCCCCATGGGGCAACCGGCGTAGCCGTCTACACGGACGAGCATGGTGAGGCCTACGTGCAGTACAACCCGTACCCCGGCATCGTGCTGACGCCGGATTCGAACGGCCGCTGTGACATCTACGGCCCGGCTCCGGTCGGCCACTCGACGATCACGGCAACCTCCGTTTATCCGGACCAGCCGGTCCTCTGGGACGGCGGGAGCAAGACCTCGAACGCGCTCGCGAAGACCGTGAACTACGCGTCGAGCAAGGTCTTGAACTGCGTCGCCAAGAGCCGGAACGAGGCGTTCTGCGTCGAGACGATTCTCGACCCGCAGGGCAACCCGGTCCAGGGTGCAAGGGTGCAGTTCAGTGCGCAGGCATTCCAGGGCTCGGCTCCGGTCATCGGATCCGACGCCGCGAAGGTGCCTCCGTATGACACCACCACCCAGACCGACTGGGGCACGGTGACGCTCGACTTCGTGAACGTGAAGACGGGCGTGAACGGCCAGGCCGGGATCTTCGTGCGCAGCACGACCGGCAGCTGCATCGACGTCGTGTCGGAGAACGTCGACACCCGCAACGGTGGCGACGGCATCTTCCGCTCGACCGACTTCAACCCGACGACGGGTGCTTCGTGCGGTGGCACGACGCCTCCGCCGATCACCACTGGTGGCGCAACTGGCAACACTGGTGGAACCACCACGGGTGGGGCAACTGCCCCGGTCGTGACGGCTGCTCCGGTTGCCGTTTCGACGCCTGTCCCGACGGCGAAGACCGCACCGACTGGTGCTGCCAAGACGATGAGCCTCGCAACGGCTCGGGTCGTCAAGGTCGGTACCGGCCGGTACTTGATGGTCCGCGTGAACGGCCCGGCGAAGTCCGCCAAGCTGAAGATCACGCTGATCAGCAAGATCAACGGCAAGGTGACGAGCCGTGTGGTCACCAGGTTTGTCGCGACGAACCATCAGGTTCGTGTCGGCAACCTGAAGCTCGCCCCGTCGATCCGCTCGGTGCGGGTGGCGCTCGCCTAGCGAGCTACGCGCCAGAACGGAATGACCTCGGAGGGCCCGCGCGAGCGGGCCCTCCGTCGTACTGGGGGAACCCAGGGTTCCCCCAGTGGCCCCCTCCTTTAGCGCACCTGCGCTTGCACCGCGCAGCTGGCCTCCCGCCGGGCAAAGCCCGGCTCCGGCCTCGAACGGCCGGTCCACCTCGACAGAGGAAAGGCAGAAAGAAAGGCCGGCTAGTTCGCTGTCTGCTGGAGCAGACGCAGCGCGTCAACGCGGCCGCTGCCCACTGCGCCCGGGAGCGGCAGGGCGGACTGTTCCAGTGCCGCTTCGACGCCCGCCGGTGAGTCGTTGCCGGCTGAGAGGGCGAGGCCGGCGAGGCCTGCGACCAGCGGGGTTGCTGCCGAGGTGCCGCAGAAGTTGGCGGCGAAGCCGCCGCCCATCGTCGTCGTATACGCGCAGCCCGGCGCAGCAACGGTGACCCACGAGCCACGCGCCGACCACGGGTAGAGCGCGCCGGACGGGTCGACGGCGGCGACCGAGATGACCCCGGGATACGCCGCGGGATAGGTCGGAGTGTCGTTGCCGGTGTTGCCCGCGGCGGCCACGAGCAGCACGCCGTGTGCACGCGCGTAAGCGAGCGCCGACTCGACACCGGCGTCCGGTCCGCTCAGGACGAAGCTCATGCTGATCACGTTCGCTCCGTGGTCAACCGCATAGTCGATCCCGGCGGCGATCGCTGCAGCGGTTCCGCTGCCGTCCGCGCCGAGCACCTTGATCGGCATGACGCGGCACGTCCAGCAGACGCCTGCCCCACCGACACCGTTGTTCGGCCGCGCTGCGATCACGCCCGCGACCATCGTCCCGTGGCCGTATTGATCCGACGTGTCACCGCTACCGTCGGCGAAGTCGGCTCCCGGAACAAGCGCTCCCTGCAGATCGGGCTGAGTCGGGTCGACACCACTGTCGACGACCGCGATCACGACCGGTTTCGAGCCGGCCGAGACATGCCAGGCCGCCGGCGCCTCGATCTGCGTCAGTCCCCACTCCTGCGACCAGGCGGGGTCGGTCGGGACGACGGTCTGGGGCTGCGAGGCCGGGATGATCGGGCGCGGGATACCCACGACGAGCGTGAGCGACCGGGCGCCGGCCAGGCGGCGCTGGGTCTTGGCGGGCGACCGGCGGTGGGCGTGCCGCGGGCCATGGATCACCCGGTAGACGCCGGCGGGAACCTTGAACGCGGCTACGGCATACGGAGCCTGCGGCCCTGCGGACGATCCGGCGGTGGCGGCAAGCGCCACCAGGAGCGCCACGACGGACAGAACCCGGGCTACGGCCCCAATCCTCACGTCCCCCGTATCGGCAGGCTCCCCATCGATCTTTAGCGCGATCCGACCGCGCTGCTGGGCTACCCTGTCGCGCGATGAAGCTGCAGGGAGTCGCGGCCGCACTGGTCGTCGCCGTCGCCCTCGTGGGCTGTGGAGGCTCCAAGCAGCTGACCAACGAGAAACTCGCGACCGACCTGACGACGCAGATCGGCAGCTCCTCGACACTCGTCTGCTGGACGAAGACCGGGAAGCTGGGTGCGATGAGTGCGATGGGTTACACGCACGTCTGCGGGCTCAGCCGGAACCGGCCCTCGCTCTACGTCCGTACAGGAGTCTCGGGCAAGCCCGGGTGGTGCCTCGTCACGCCGCGCCTGGTCAAGGCGCCGAAATGCCCGCTCTAGCGGCGGGTCAGTGCGTGCGCTCGGTCGAGATCAGCTTCCCGGCTGAGCTGTAGCCGAGGACCTGGTGCACCCAGGTCGCGCAATTGGTCGGCGCCGGGCACCCGTAGATGTAGCCGCCGTCCTTCGTCAACGGAATCGTCTTCCGCGCGGTGGCGCCGACAAGGACGATCTTCTTGACGGTCGGCGCCGCGACGCCGCCGATCAGACCCTTGATCACCGAGAACGTCTCGCGTCCTTGTCCGAACAATGCCGTGCTCGGAGAGCAGCGCGCGCGGTATGAGTTCGCCTGGACGAGCAGGATGCAGACCGACTTGTCCTTCATCAGCGTCGCGTACACGAGGTACGGGTGCCGCTTCGTGTCGAGGGCAGTGGCGACGCGCCGCGAGATCTGGACGGCCCCGACCTTCCTCGCGACGGGCGGAAGCTTGTCGTAGCCGTGAGCCGGCCGCTTGAACACCGGAAGAGTCGGCGGCGCCGCAGCAGCAGCCGCCGTTGCCGCGATGACGAGCGCAGCGAGAAACCCCCCTCCGAGAAGCCGCATCGGCGGGCATCCTAGCCACAATTCCGCGCAGCCGTTTAAAGGTTCCGCGATCATTTACAAACGTGTTCGCGCTCCCCGCCCTGGTCACCGCGCTCGCCGTCGGCGGCCCTCCCGCACCGCACATCGTGCAGCGGCCGGTCCCGTTCTCCGCGGCCCGGAAGGCCGAGACGGCGCGCTACGCCGAACGCCACTACGGCATCGACCGCTGGCGGCTCGAGCACCCCCGCGTGATCGTCGAGCACTACACCGCGACCTCGACCTTCGCCCCCGTCTGGGCGACCTTCGCCGCCGACACGCCCGACGGCGAGCTCGGCGAGCTTCCAGGGACCTGCGCCCACTTCGTGATCGATCGGGACGGCACGATCTACCAGCTCGTCCCGCTCGACACGATGTGTCGTCACACCGTCGGCCTCAACTGGACGGCGATCGGCATCGAGCACGTCGGGACGAGCGACGCCTCGATCCTCGACGATCCCGCCCAGCTCGACGCGTCGCTCCGGCTGACCCTCTGGCTGATGTCGCGATTCCACATCTCGCTGCCGAACGTGATCGGCCACGCGGAGAGCCTCACCAGTCCCTACCACCGGGAGCGCTACGCGCCCTGGCGCTGCCAGACACACGCCGACTGGCTGCACGCCGACATGGTCGTCTACCGACGACGCCTTGCCGCGCTCGCCCGTTCGGAGCGCGTCGCCGTCTCGCGCGCCGGCGGAGCGGTCAAGTCCGCTTGCTGAGCTCGTCCTCGACCTGCGCCAGGTCGAGCCCGCGTGCCGCGAGCAGCACGTACAGGTGGTAGACCAGGTCGGCCGCCTCCTCGACCAGACGCTCGTCTCCCTCGTCCAGCGCGGCGACCACCAGCTCGACAGCCTCCTCCCCCACCTTGCGGGCACACGCGCCCGTGCCGGCGTCGAGCAGTTCGACGGTGTAGGAGCCCGCCGGGCGCTCGGCCGCGCGCTGCGCAATCGTCCGCCACAGCCCAGGCGCGAAGCACGAGACCGCCCCGGTGTGGCACGCCGGCCCAGCGGGGCGCACCCGTAGGAGGAGCGCGTCGCCGTCGCAGTCGTCGCGCAGCTCCTCGACGGCGAGCGTGTTGCCGGAGGTCTCGCCCTTCCGCCACAGCCGTTCGCGCGAGCGGCTCCAGAACCATGCCTCACCGGTCGTGCGCGTCAGCTCCTCGGCCTCGGCGTCCATCCAGGCAAGCATCAGCACACGACCGTCGGCCGCGTCCTGCACGATCGCCGGCCGAAGCTCAGGCGGCATCGCGCACCACAACTCCGAGCTCGCGCAGCTCACGTCGCAGCGCGCCGAGGCGCGCGGGATCCTCGTGCAGGATCGAGGCCAGTAGCGCAGCCTGCGCGGTCTCGAGCACCTCGGCGACGTGCCGGGCGTTGCCCGCGCCACCCGACGCGATCACCGGCACCTCGACCGCCGCCGTTACTGCGGCGGTCAGCTCGAGGTCGTAGCCGGCGCGCGTTCCATCGGCGTCGATCGAGGTGAGCAGGATCTCGCCGGCCCCGCGTTCGACCGCTTCGCGTGACCAGTCGACCGCGCTGCGCGCCGTCCCGAGTGTGCCTGCATGAGAGCGGACCAGCCCGCCCTCGACGTCGATCGCTAGAACCACCGCCTGCGAGCCAAGCCGCGCCGCGAGCTCGGTCAGCAGCTCGGGCTTCTGCAGCGCCGCCGAGTTGACGGCCACTTTGTCGGCGCCGGCCGCGAGCAGCGCCTCGGCGTCGGCGGCCGAGCGGACGCCCCCGCCGACGGTGAACGGAATCTGCAGCCGCCCGGCGACACGGCGCACGAGCTCGACCAGCGTGGAGCGCTGTTCGAGCGTCGCCTGCACATCGAGAAAGACGAGCTCGTCCGCGCCTTCGTCGGAGTACGCAGCGCCCAGCTCCACCGGATCGCCGATGTCGCGCAGCTCACGAAAGCGCACGCCCTTGACCACGCGGCCGGCTGCGACGTCGAGGCACGGGATCAGACGAGGGAAGGGCACCGCACCTCGTCGAGCACACGCTCGAGATAGCGCACGCCGGCGGCGCCGCTCTTCTCGGGGTGGAACTGGACTCCGAGGAACGACCCTGCGCGCGCCTCGGCGACGATGCCTTCCGACCAGGCGGTGGCCGCGGGCGTCTCGCACGCGTACGAGTGCGCGAAGTAGAACGCAGACCCGAGCGGCGTGACCTCGGCCCAGCCGAGGCGCGGCACGCGGCCGACGTCGAGCCGGACCGCACGTCCGGGCAGCAGCCCGAGCCCCTCGACGCCGCCGTCCTCCTCGGTGAAGTCGAGGGCGAGCTGCAACCCGAGGCAGATGCCGAGCACCGGCTTGCCGTCGGCGCAGCGGCCGCGAAGCGCGGCGTCGTCGCCACGTGCCCGCATCCCGGCGAGCGCAGTTCGCGCTGCTCCCACACCCGGCAGCACCGCGAGGTCGGCGCGGAAGACGTCGTCGACGATCTCCGCGCCGAGGCGGCGGAACGCGAGCTCCACCGAGCGCACGTTCCCCGCGCCGTAGCGGCAGATCGCGACGTTCACAGCATGCCCTTCGTCGACGGCAGCTCGGCCGACTCGCGGCGAACCGCCGTGCGCAACGAGCGACCGACCGCCTTGAACGCCGCCTCGGCAACGTGATGCGCGTCCCGCCCGGTCGCCTCCACATGAATCGCCGCGCGCGCCGACTGCGCGAGGCTCGTCAGCATGTGCGTGGCCAGCCCTGGATCGTGCTCGAGCGCGAGCTCCGCGTGCGCGCGGCCGCCCAGGTCGACCGCGGCGCGGGCGAGCGCGTCGTCCATCGGCACGACCGCGTCGCCGTACCGCGCGATGCCGCGACGGTCTCCGAGTGCCTGGTCGAGTGCCCCGCCGAGCGCGAGCGCTGCGTCCTCGGCGGTGTGGTGCTCGCCGGTCTCGAGATCTCCGACACCTTCGAGCACGAGATCGAAGCCGGCATGGAATGCGAGCTGCTCGAGCAGGTGGTCGTACAGGCCGGCGCCGGTCGCGACGCGCACCCGCCCGGCCCCGTCGAGCGCGAGCCGTACCGCGAATCGCGTCTCCGCCGTCGCACGCAGCAGCCGGCTGCGCCGCCCACCGGCCGCAGCCACCGGCGCCGGCCGGTCGAGGATCCGCGCGAGCGTCTCGACCAGGAGGTCGTCATCCTCGACGTCGCGGACCGAGGCGCGGATCGCCTTGTCGTATGCGCGCACGACGAAGCCGCGACGGAGCAACGCGTCGTCGAGCTCGAGCCCGTCCTCGACCGGGATGTAGAGGAAGTTCGTCGCCGACGGCTTCGGCTCGAGCCCGAGCGCCCGCAGCCCCGCCGCCAGTCGATCGCGCTCGGCCACGATCGGGCCGACGTCGGGCGGATCACGGAGCGCGGCGAGCGCCAGCTCGACCGAGAGCGATGAGAGCGGTGCCGGCGCCTGGCGGGCGTTCAGCTCCGCTGCCACGTCGGGAGCGGCGAGTGCATAACCGATGCGTGCGCCGGCCAGCGCGAACGACTTCGAGAACGTCCGCAGCACGACGACGTCCTCGCCCTCGATCAGCGGCAGTACGGTGTCGCCCGCGAACTCGAAGTACGCCTCGTCGACGACCAGCGGCCGCGCGCTCGGCAGCTCGCCGAGCTCGCCGGTCGGGTTGTTCGGCCGGCAGGCAAAGGTCAGCGCGGGCGACCGGGAGGCGCCGTCGGTCACCTCTGCGCCCGCGAGCTGCGCAGCGATCCGGTACAGCGGATACGTCGGCGCAGCGGGAATCGCGATCTCGTCGCCGGGGCCGGCGTAGGCGCGCGCACAGAGCAGGATCAGATCGTCGGCGCCGGCACCGAGGACGACATTCTCCGGCTCGACGCCCGCGTAACGGGCGATCGCCTCGACCAGCGACCTGTAGGTCGCCCCGGGGTAGCTGCTGATGCGCGCGAGCGCACCGGCAATCGCACCCGGTCGCGTGGACGGCAGCGGCAGCGGCGGCGTGTTCTGGTCGAAGCGCAGGACCTGCGACGGATCGATCCCGGCGAGCCGGGCGACCTCGGCGCTCGATGCGGCCCATGCGTACGGAGCGAACCCCGCTGCGAGCGCCCTCACCGCCGCACCGCCTCGGCATGGGCAGGCATGCCTTCGACCGCCGCGAGCGCCTCGACCGTCGGCCGCAGACGCTCGAGCCCTTCGCGCGACAATCGCTGCACGGTCAGCGGCTTGAGGAACGTCTCGAGCCCGAGCCCGCCGACGGACCGGGCCCAGCCGCCGGTCGGGAGCACATGGTTGCCGCCGGTCGCGTAGTCGCCCGCGGCGACCGGCGACCACGGCCCGACGAACACCGCTCCGGCGTTCCGCACCCGGTCGACGTCGCGCTCGGCGTCGCCGAGCAACACGAGGTGCTCGGGCGCGAGCTCCTCCGCCTCGTCGAGGGTCGCGACCCGCCGGCAGACCGACGCCGGCCCGTGCTCGGCCTGAGCCGCGAGCTCGAGCTCGATCAACCGCTCGTCGCCGCTCCCGGCAACGACCACCTCCGACGGCCCGCCCGGCAGGTCGATCGGCACGTCGCGCGAGACCTCGAGCTTGGCGTCGTTCACGTACGAGCTTCCGGGCCCGACGATCTTGTCGACCTGTTCGACGTAGGCCAGCCAACCGATCGCCTGCGCGCCGCCGAGCGCCCAGACCTCCTCGAGCCCGAGCGCCTCGGCTGCGGCCGCGATCAGAGGCGCGTCCGACGGCGGCGTGCAGACGACGATCCGCCGGACGCCCGCGACCTGAGCGGGCACCGCACACATCACGAGCGTCGAGACGAGCCTGCGCGGGACGTACACGCCGACCGTGTCGAGCGCCACCCAGCGGCGCTCGAGCAGCACGCCTGGCTCGACCTCGAGCGAGATGTCGACCGGACGCTGCAAGGCATGCCACCGCCGCACGCGATCGGCGAGTGCGAGCAACGCCTCGCGCGGGAGCTCCGAGTCGTCGGGCACGGCCCGCCGCGGCTCGACGCCGTCGAGCTTCTCCGCCCACTCCCGCACTGCCTCGAAGCCACGCTCCTTGATCTCGCCGGCGATCGTCATGCGGCCATGCGCTCGACCGGCACGATCAGGATCGACGAGCCGCCGGCCTGCTCGAGCTTCGGCAGCAGGAGCCAGAGCTCGTCGGCGGGGACGAGCACGTGGATCGCGACCGAACCGGCTTCGGCCAGCGGCAGCACGCTCGGTGCCCGGGGAGCGACCAGTGCGCAGATCTCCGGCAGGGCCGACTCGGGTGCGTTCAGCATCAGATAGCGATGGCGACGCGCGTCGACGACGGCGCGCAGCATCGCCGCGAACGGCTCTGCGCGATCCTCGTCACCCGCGACGAGCACGGCCTGCGACTCGAGCAGCACACCGACCGAGCGGAGGCCGTTCGTACGCAGCGTATTGCCCGACGAGACGAGATCGACGATCGCGTCCGCCAGGCCGAGCCGCGGCGCGAGCTCGACCGAGCCGGTGACGTCGACCAGCTCGACCGGGCCCGACAGCAGCTCGCGCGTCAGCCGCGGATACACCGTCGCGACCGTCGCTCCGACCAGATCGGCCGGCGACTCGACCGAGGACTCCTCGGGCACGGCCGCCTCGAGCCGGCACGAGCCGAATCCCAGCTCGAGTAATTCGGAGACCCGTGCGCCGCGCTCGCGCACCAGGTCGAGCCCGGTGATGCCGCAGTCGACGACGCCGTCCTGCACGTACTCGGGAATGTCGGCGGCGCGGACGAGCAGCACCTCGACCGGCGCGTTCCGGCAGGGGAAGGCCAACGCCCGCTCACCCGGCTGCTCGGGGCCGAGACCGGCGTCCTCGAGCAGCCGAAACGACGGGTCGCGCAAACGTCCCTTGACCGGGAGCGCGACCTTCAGGAGCTCGCGCGATCGAGCGCCAGCCGGTACCCGCCCTCGCCGTGTCGCAGCCAGTGCGCCACGCGCGTCACGGTCGTCGTCGACGCGCCCGTCCGTTCCGCGATCTCCAGATACGGGAAACCTTCCTCCAGCAGCCTGGCCACCTGCCAGCGGTGCGCCATCGCCTCGAGCTCCGAGAGCGTGCACAGATCGCGAAGGAAGTGCTCGGCCTCCGAGCGAGTCTTCAACGTCTTGACGGCGTCGAAGAGCTCTTCCATCTCCTGCGTCCGCCACGGGTGTCGGCTCCTGGTTGCCATCGCTCGACAGCATGTTAGCACGTTAACATGTGACCATGGCAAGCCAAGACCGCGAACAACTTCACCCGTGGTTGCACGGGACGATCGAGGTGATCCCAGCCGTCGACGTGCTCGGAGATCAGGTCGTCCGGCTCCGGCAGGGTGACTACGGGGAGGTGGTCGAGCGCGCCACTGATGCGGGCGCGGCGGCCCGCAGCTGGCGCGAGGCGGGCGCCGCCCGTCTCCATCTGGTCGATCTCGACGGAGCCAGGTCGGGGCGTGCGCGCCCCGAGCTCGTCCGCGCTGTGGCGGGCGCGTGCGCGCCGTTGCCCGTTCAGGCCTCGGGCGGCATCCGCTCGCTCGAGGACGCGTATGCCCTACTCGAGGCCGGCGCCGACCGGGTCGTCATCGGCACCGCCGCCTGGCCCGACCCGGCGCCCTGGGCCGAAGCGCTCGGACCCGCACTGGTGGTCGCGGTCGACGTCCGAGCCGAAAGCATCCGCACCGCCGGCTGGACGAAGGACGGAGGCCTCGCAACCGAGGAGGCCCTCCGCCGGGCCAGGGCCTGCGGGGTGTCGCGGTGCCTCGTCACGGCGATCGAACGCGACGGCACGCTCGCCGGGCCGGACCTGGAACTCGTTGCGCTGGCGGCCTCGCTCGGGCCGGCGGTGATCGCGGCGGGCGGGATTCGCTCGCCCGCCGACGTCGCGGCGCTCGCGGCCGCCGGTGCGGAGGCGGCGATCGTCGGCCGCGCCCTGTTTGCAGCGGCTAGGCCGTGACCAGCTGCAGGTCGGCCTTCAGCGCGGCCAGGTCGAACCCGTTCGGCGCCTTCCCCTGGGCGAGGAAGTCGTTCGAGAGGATCGCGTAGACCTCATCGCAGTAGCGGTCCCAGAACTCCCAGGTGAGGTCCTGCAGCTTCCCCCACGTGACGACGGTGAGCCCGTCCTGTCCGTACCGGACCAGGTCGACCGCGTGCCCGCCCCACGACCCCGGCCTGGCCGGCCCGTCGAGCGCACCCGTCCAGTCCCAGACCGGCTGCTCACGCGCCGTGAGCGGCAACTCGACGCCCACGTAGAGGCCCCCGAACAGCCACGCCGACGCCTCCGCGAGCTCGTGGTCGTGCACCGGCACCTGCGCGTAGGCCCCGATCCGGTGGCGGCCGATCCCCTGTCGCCGCCAGTAGCCGAGGACGTCGAGCACGACCGCGCCTTCCTCGCCGGTCGCGGGATCGATGCGCTTGACGTGGTCGAAGGCATCGAGCACCGAGCGCTCCGAGACGGCGACCGGCCGGCCGCGGCTCTCGGCCGTCCAGGCCTCGACCATGTGCCCGGCTGCCGCGATCGTGCAGTCGCCGATCCGGTCGTTGGCATACATCGGCCAATCGCCGACGCGGTCGGCGAGATCGAGCGCCGGAGGCGGAACGGGCAGTTCGGCCCGGTCGACGTAGCGCGCGACATGGAGCGTGCGCACGTCGGTCCGCACCGGGAGCTTGCCGAGCTTGCGGGTCTGTGCTGCGGTCGTGATCGTCATGGCCCTCCCTCGGAACGGGTCGAGATCGAGAGCCGCAGAGACCGCAGGTCGCCGCTCGTCGAGTTTGACGCGGGCCTGCGGAGCCGTCAAGCGGTGTCGCGCGCCCAGGCCGCGACCAGACCGCGGTAGTGCTCGACGAAGTGCTCGTGCTCGTGCGCCGGGAACGTCGTGCGAACGGTGTCGACGAGAACCGCGTCGAACGCCGCCGAGGTGAACCAGTCGTGCGCGATCTCGTCGAGGTTCGCGAGCCGCCGATCGCAGAACTCCCGGTAGTCGTCGACCTGGAAGTAGTCGTCGGCCAGCGCCCGGTAGCGCGCGAGCTTCGCCTCGTAGTCGAGGCTCGCGTCGTCGCCGATGTCGAAGTAGTCGCGCGAGTTCTGGTTGATCCTCATCTCACGACGCGTGCACACGCAGAACGCCGTCCACCGGACGAGCGCCGTGATCGCCCACGGGAAGTAGTAGTGCAGCGACGTCACCGCGACGTCGGGCGAGGCGTTCGCGTAGTCGATCGGATAGGCGACGCCGTCCTTCACGATCGTCTCGCACGAGTTGAACTCCCAGCGGAAGAACGCGTTGATCAAGCGCGAGATGGTCATGATCTCGTCGCCCAGCTCCGGGCTGAGGAAGTGGTGCCGCACCTGGTAGCGGTCGTGCAGCGGACGCGATGGGTCGAACCACATCGACATCGTCTCGGCGCCGATCGAGAGCGAGCGCACGAAGACGTCGAAGTCTTCGAGCGCAGCCTGGAGGTGCATCATGCGCTCGCCCGACTCGTCGTAGTGCACGCGCAGCTCCTCGGCCGAGCCGACGCGGGAGACGCCGACCCACTGGCCGCCGTCGAAGGGCTTCATGAACAGCGGATACCCGACCCGGCCGCCGATCTGCTCGAGCTCGAACGGTGCGTTGTAGCGCTCGGCGGTCGGCTCGAAGCGCGGGTTGTCGGGCGGCACCTTGTGCGGGATCAACCACGTCTCGGGGACCCGGATGCCGAGACGGATCATCGCGCAGTACGCCGAGTGCTTCTCCATCGCCTGGAAGGTGAACGGGTTGTTGAGCAGGTAGACGTCGTCCATCAGCGCGACCTTCTTCAGCCACGCGCGCGGGAGGTCGTACCACCACGCGAGCCGGTCGATCACGAGCGCGTACCGAGGGGCCGAGCGCAGGTCGAACGGCTCGTTGACGAGGCGCTCGGTCCGAAGCGTCCGCCCGCCGACAGGCCCGAGCCTGGCGACGAGCGCCTCGAACGCAGCCGGCCAGTCCTCTTCGGTGCCGAGCAGGAGGCCGATCAGCGCGTCAGACAAGACGAGGCAGATGATGAGCGATTTGCCGGCGCCACGACGGCCAGTCGTGCGGCACGTCATGGCCCCAGAGGTCGACCTCGCAGAGAATGCCCTTGGCGGCGAGGAGCGCTCCGAAGCTTGTCGTCGATGCGAGCGCGCCTGTCGTGTCCTCCCATTGCCCCTGGCCGCAGACGAGCACGACCGATGCGCGGCTGCGGAGCCAGTCGAGATGCTCGCCGCGCAGGTGGGCCACGTAGTCGACGGGATTCGAGAAGTAGACGGCGTCGCCGCGCTCTCCTCCGCCCTGAACCGCAACGTCGTAGACGCCGCTCAGCCCGAGCGCGAGCGGGAACACATCAGCGCGCTTGAGGCAGAAGTTGACCGCGTGATAGGCGCCGAACGAGCAGCCCGCCGCGACAAGATCGTGCGTGTCGCAGTCGACCTGGACGAACGGCACCAACTGCTCGAGCACCCACGCCTCGTACCGGCCGTGCCGGCGCGCTCGCTCCTCGAGCGGGAGGTCGCGCCGCGTCCAGCTCTCGCGATCGTAGGACGGGACGCAATACAGCTTCAGCCGGCCGGCGTCGAGTAAGGGCGCCAGCGCATCGACCATGCCGCGGCTCTCCCAGTCCCACGCCTCGCCGTCCTCGGAGGGAAATGCGATCACCGGTCGACCCCAGTGGCCGAACGCGATCAGTGTGCCGCCGTCGATCGTGATCTCGCGGCGATTCACGCCACTTTCTCGATCAACTCGAGGAGCACCGGGTCGAAGCCGTCGCGCCAGCAGGTCCAGTTGTGTGCATCGCGCACCTCGACGAGACGTGCGTCGTAGCCCTGAGCACTGAGCGCACTGACGACCGCGCGATTGTTCTCGAGGTTCTCCTCGGCCGTGCCGCACGTCAAGGAAACGGGGATCGGCCTGACCGCGGTGTCAGCGCGCAGGACGGTGCCGACGAAGCGCGTGATCCGCTGGTAGCGCGGGAACGACGACTCCACCTTGTCCCAGCGCTGCCGGAAGTAGCTGCCCGACTGGAGGAACAGTCCGTCGAAGGTCTTCGGGTGGCGGTGGTGCACGTGCAGCATTGCGAGGGCACCGAGGCTCGCGCCCATCCCGATGCGTGAGCCGTGCGGTATGCGCCGCGCCAGCTCCGGGAGCAGCTCGCGGGCGAGCGCAGCTGCGTAGAGCGCCGAGGCGGAGTACGTCTCGTTGCGGTCGACCGGCGGGATCAACGCCGCCGTGAGTGCCGGCAGGCGGGCGCCCGCGTGCGCTGCGTCGAGCAAGCGGATGAGCGCCGCGAACTCGGCGTACTCCGGTCCGTCGTGGACGACCAGCAGCGGCGCCGACTCGGGCGGCCGCTCCGGCGTGCGGTAGAGCAGCACGGGAACGCGTGCGACCAGCCGCCGCGAGCGCAACTCGATCCACTCGACAGGCCCGGCGTCTGCGGGCTTGTCGAGCCACGACGGCGGCGCGTACCCGGGCCATTCGACGACCGACTTGTCGCCGAACGGACCGGCCGCGCGCTGTGGATTCGCGGGATCGGGCGCGAACGCGCCGTCGACGCCCAGCAGATACTCGAGCCGGTCGACCGGCGGCCGGGGAAAACGCAGGTGCCAGGCGCCGACCTCCCAGGCGAACGGCGGCCCGGGCCGCGGCCGCGCCACCTCCTGGCCGAGCACGACCGAGCCGAGCGTCCGTCCGGGGTCGGGCACGCGAAACTCGACCGCATCGAGAGCTGTGCGCGGTCCGCCCACCGTCGCTTCGACTGGCGCTGCCGTGGGTGGATCTTGACAGCGTCAGGCGCGCAGGCCGAGGTACCGGCCGAGCAGGCCGAAGCCGGCGAGGCATGCGACCGCCTCGAAGATGCCGCGGAGCAGTCCGTCGAGCGGATCGGAGCCGGCGATCCCGGCGATCCAGACGGCGAGCCCGACGAGCGCCGCGACTCTGAGGGCGAACCGCCAGGGCTCGGCGCGGTAGCGAGCGAGGCCGAGGTCGTCGAAGACGTCGCCGGCGGGGCCGTCGACGTCGGGCCGGAGCCGGAGCGCCCGGACAGTCGGGACCGCAGCGAGCAGCAGCAGGCCCGCTGCGACCGCGGTGGCGGTCAGCGTGAGGCTCACCCACCAGTGGGCGAGCCCACCGTGGTACGTGAGCTCGAGCGTTGCGAGCGCCGCCATCGTCAGGAGGCCGGCGCCCAGCGCGACGGTCGTGCGCCGGTTGACGATCGAGCGCTCCGCGGAGGAGAGCACGGCATCGCTCCGCCGGCGCACGACACGCAACATGGCGAGCACCCCGGACACGAACGCGAGCTGTGGCGCGACGATCACGAGCAGCGACGCGAACGCGGCGGCCGGCGGCTCGACTGCCGATCCGCTCGCGAACGACAGTCCGATGAACGACGCCGCGAAGACTCCGCCGGCGACTGCGAGCGCGACGAACGTGCTGACGGCGGCGTCGCGAGACGCGCGCGTCCCGAGCTCGGCGGCGAATGTCTGCGCGAGCTGCCGCGGCGAGCCGAAGCGGGCGACCGCGTCCTCGTCGGAGCGAAGATGGTCGTCGGTCTCCGCAAGGATGCGCCTGCGCCTGCGACGGTCGATACCCGCCGCCGCAAGCTGACGCTCGAGCTCGTCGAGGTAGCTCACGCGACGACCGCCTCGACGGCTCTGGCGAACACGCTCCACTCGTTCCGGCGCGTCCCGAGCTCCCGCCGCCCCCGCACCGTCAGCCGGTAGACGCGGCGCCGTCGCCCTTCGACGGTCGACCAGCTGCTCGCGAGCAGGCCGCTTCGCTCGATCCGATGCAGCGCCGGATACACCGTCCCCTCGCCGAGACCGAATACGCCGGCGCTTCGCTCCTTGATGCGCTCGACGATCAGGTAGCCGTGACCCGGCTCGCCCTCCAGCGCCGCCAGGATCAGCAGATCGAGATGACCTCGCAATACCTCGCCACGCAAAGTATTGCAAGACTAGGCATCGCGACGACTCACGTCAAGCGACGGCCTCACCGGCCCTTCGAGCGATGCTGCCGTGCCCGGATCTTGTACTCGCGCAGCTGTTCACGGCGAAGCAGATGGTCGCGGCGCGTCTCGAGGGCGAGCTGCTCGCGCTGCAGCTTGCGATAGCTCGTCCAGCGATCCGCGGACAGGGAGCCGTCGAGCAGTGCCTCGCGGATCGCACAGCCCGGTTCAGTCGAATGCGCGCAGTCCGAGAAGCGACAGCGCAATGCGATCTCCTCGACGTCGCCGAACGCCTGTTCCAGGTCGGCGTCCCACAGCTGCAGCTCGCGAATGCCGGGCGTGTCGAGCACGACACCACCGGTCGGCAGGACGACCAACTCGCGGCGCGTCGTCGTGTGCCGTCCACGTTGGTCGTCCTCGCGCACCTCCTGCGTCTCGATGAGCTCGGCGCCCACGAGCGCGTTGACAAGCGTCGACTTCCCGACGCCCGACGAGCCGAGCAGCACGGCGGTGCGGTTGCCGCGGAACCAGGCGCGGACCTCGTCGAGCCCCTGGCCGGTCGGTGACGACAACGGAAGCACGGGACACGAGCCGAAGGTCAACAACTCAGCTTCGGCCACGTAAGGGGCCAGGTCGTCGACGAGGTCGACCTTGGTCAGCAGCACGACCGGCTGCGCACCGCTCTCCCAGGCCATGGCCAGGTAGCGCTCGAGCCGGCGCGCGTTGAAATCGAGCGGCAGCCCTTGCATCAGGAATGTGACGTCGACATTCGCCGCGAGGATCTGCTCGCGTGTCGCGTGCAACGCCTCCTTGCGCGAGAGCACCGTTCGGCGCGGCAGGACCGTCTCGACGAGCTGCGACTCCGGATCGAACCCGATCCAGTCGCCGACTGCCGGCAGGCGATCCTCGCGTGCCAGGCGCGCGGCTGCACTCGCACGGAAGGTGCCGTCCGCGCCGGCGAGGTCGAACGCCCCCCGGTGTTGGACGGCAACCCGGGCAGGAGTCAGCCCGGCGGCGCGGTGCTCGGCGAACGCGGCCTCCCAGCCGTCGTCCCAGCCGAGACGCTCGAGCGGTGAATCCGTGAGCGGAAGTGTCAAGCGAAGCTCCTTTGTGAGCGTGGTCGATGATCGGGCGCGCTGCCCGTCACCTGACGACGCTCAGGAGCAGGTGCGACGGGCGGCGGCGCGGGGCTCGCAGAACACATGGACAACCTTCATCTCGCACCACCTCCTCGTCGGACGTCTCTGACCCGTCCATTGTGGGGGCGATCCGACGAATCCGCAAGTCGCGCTACCGTCGCCCGCATGCGCGTGATCGTCCTGGCCTGCGCCGTGGCGCTACTCGCCGGCTGCGGCGGGAAGAGCAAGGTGACGGTGGCCGGCTGCCTCAACGACGACGGGTTTCTCGTCACCTCGTCCGGCGCGAAGATCGAAGGGACGTCGCCCGCCGGCGTGGCGTTCACGCTCACGGTCTACGGAAGCGCGCGAGCGGCGAAGCGGGCCGCCGCCAGGCTCGATCGCCACACGACCGCGGTGGTCTCGACCGGGGTCGTCGACTATCGGGGCAACCCGGACCCCCGGGCGCGGATCAGCGCCGCCGAGCTGACAGCGATCAGGGGCTGCCTGGAGCAGGTACACGCGCCGGGCTAGACTGGTCGCGCCCGCGGCGCGGTGAGGTTCCGAACCGGGTCAGATCCGGGAGGAAGCAGCCCTAAGGATCCCTCACCGGTGCCGCGGCCTTCGAAATCCCCAACTTCCAATCTCCGGCGGGCGGCTTAAGATCAGCGGAGGTCGTCGTTGTTCGCATTCGTTAGGGGGAGGAGCCCGCTTTGAGGAAGTTGATCGTCCTCGTCAGCTCAGCGCTGCTGCTGGTCGTCGTGCTGGCCGCCAGTGGTGGATCGGCAAGCGGCGCGTCGGTGAATGGCCCGAGGCGCGACGGAGATCACGGCCGCTGGTATGTCCGCGCGTGCGGGGCTCCGATCGGCGCACTCGGTGCGTGCGGTGCCCAGGTCGTCACGAACAGCTCGGGCACTCCACTCGTGACGAACAGCTCGCCCCCGCCCGGCGCGTACGGGCCTGCTCAGTTCCACACCGCGTACAACCTTCCGACGACCGCACCGTCGGCGCAGACGATCGGCATCGTCGACGCGTACGACGACCCGAACATCGAAGCCGACCTCGCAGCGTTCGACAACGCGTACGGCTTGCCCGCCTGCACCACCGCGAACGGCTGCTTCACGAAGATCAACCAGTCGGGCGGGACGACCTATCCCACTGCGAACTCCGGTTGGTCGCTCGAGATCGCGCTCGACGTCGAGACGGCGCACCAGACCTGCCAGAACTGCAAGATCCTGCTCGTCGAGGCGACCACGGCGTCGCTCGCCAACCTCGGCACGGCCGAGAACCAGGCCGTCGCACGCGGTGCCAACGTCGTCTCCAACTCGTGGGGCGCGGCCGAGTACTCGTCCGAGACGACCGACGAGGCGCGCTATTTCAACCATCCGGGCGTCGCGATCACGGCTTCGACGGGCGACGGCGGCTATGGCGTCGAGTTCCCGGCGGCGTCGCGCTACGTGACTGCGGTCGGAGGAACGACCCTCAATCTGAACGGCGACAACACCTGGCAGTCGGAGACCGCGTGGTCCGGGGCCGGCTCCGGTTGCTCCGCGTACATTCCGAAGCCCTCCTGGCAGACAGACACCTCGTGCGCCCGTAGGACCGTTGGCGACGTCTCGGCGGATGCCGACCCGAACACCGGCGCGGCCGTGTACGACTCGGTCTCCTACCAGGGACAGACGGGTTGGTTCCAGGTCGGCGGCACGAGCCTCGCCACGCCGTTGATCGCTGCGATCTACGCACTGACCGGCAACGCGGCATCGACCAACGCCGGCTCGACCCCCTATGCGCATGCGAGCTCATTGCACGACGTCACGTCGGGGAGCAACGGCAGCTGCGGCGGAACCTACCTGTGCACCGCGAAGGTCGGCTACGACGGCCCGACCGGTCTCGGCACGCCGAACGGCATCGCCGCGTTCTCGACCGCCTCCGGCCCGCCGCCGCCTCCGCCACCCGCGGACTTCTCGGTGGGCGTCTCTCCGACGAGCACCACCGTCGCTCCCGGCACGAACGCTGTCTACACGGTCTCGGTCGGCGCGACCGGCGGGTTCTCCGACACCGTCGGTCTCACGCAGACGGGGCTGCCGAACGGCACGTTCTCGCCGGCGACGATCACCGCGAGCGGATCCTCGACGCTGACCGTCTCGACGACGGGGCTCGCGGCGGGCAGCTACCCGTTCACGATCACGGGCAAGGACACGAGCACGTCGGCGACACACTCGGTGGCTGCAACGCTCGTCGTCGCCTCGGGGCCGCCGCCGAACTTCTCGATCTCGGTCAGCCCGACGTCGCGCACGATCTTGCCGACGTCGACGTCGACATACACGGTGACGATCACGCCGACGAACGGCTTCAGCGGGCCCGTCTCCCTGTCGGCCACCGGTTTCGTCTCGGGCCTGAGCGGATCGTTCTCGCCGAACCCAGCATCGTCGACGTCGACCTTCACCGTGACCGCGTCGGGAGTCCGTACGAGCAGGCTGTCGTCCAGGGTGACGTTGACGATCACCGGCTCGAGCGGCTCGCTCTCGCACTCGACCACGCTGACGCTCGTCATCATCTAGTCACGCGCTCGCCTGCCTCCCGTCATGAACGGGCGGCAGGCGAGCGCGCTGCAGGATCCCTCAGAGCTCCGCGAGCGCGAGATAGAGCTCCCGCGCAGCGGCCAGCGCGAGACCAAGATGCCCGACGAGCATGCGCTCGTTCGGCGCGTGGATATTTCCGTCCGGAACATCGAAGCCCGACACGACCGCCGGGATCCCCAGCCGTTCGAGGAGCGGCATGAGCGGCAGTGAGCCCCCGCTCCGAAGGACCAGCGGGCGTTTGCCCGTCGCGCGCTCGATCGCGTCCGCTGCCAGTTGCACCGCGCGTGAGTCGGGTGCGGTCAGACCTGGATCGCACGCTGCAACCCTCTGGACGTCGAGTCGCGCGCCGGCGGGCAATTCGCATCTCAGGAGCTCCTCGACGACCGGAGCGAGCGCTTCGACCGTCTGGCCGGGTGCCAGGCGCATCGAGACGTTGGCGCGGGCGGTCGACGCGACGATCGTCTTTTGCAACACCGGTGAGCCACCTTCGATGCCGTTGACGTCGATCGACGGGAGCGCCCAGGTGCGGAGATAGAACTCACGGCCGGCGCTCGCGTCCGCCGGTATCGCCCCCTGCTCCGCAAGCTGGCTCGCTCCGGCCGGAAGCATCTCCCACGTGCGGAGCTCTTGCCCGTCCGGTACCGCGACGTCCGCCAGGAGCGGTTCCGGGACCCGGCCGGCCTGCTGCATGAGATGCCCGAGCGCTGCGACCAGGACGTGGAGCGCGTTCAGTGCGGCGCCGCCGTAGACGCCCGAATGAAGGTCACGCTCACCGGTGCGGACCTCGAGGTGGAGATACAGCGTGCCGCGGGTTCCGACCGTCAGGACAGGCGTCTCGGCGTCGAGCATCGCCGTGTCGAAGATCACACATGCCCGGGCATCGCCGGCCGTCTCCTCGAGGTAGTCGACGATCGCCGTGCCGCCGATCTCCTCTTCGCAATCGAGGCAGAACCTGACGTCGACCGGCAGCGCGCCCTCGTGCGAGAGATCGAGCGCGGCGCGAAGGAGCGCCCAGAGCTGCCCCTTGTCGTCGGCGACGCCCCGTGCGTACAACCAGCCTCCTCGTATCTCGGGCGAGAACGGGTCGGTCTCCCACAGCTCGGGCGGGCCGGGCGGCTGGACGTCGAAGTGGCCGTAGCAGAGTAGGGGCGGCCCGGGCGTCGGTTGGCTCGCGCGCACGAGCGCGTCGACCAGCGGACGGCCCTCGCGTTCCACGATCGCCGCCTCGCCGCCCTCGGCGCGGATGAGCGCGACGAGCCAATCCGCGGCAGCACGGACGGCTCCGGCGCGCGCCGGCTCCGCGCTGATGCTCGGTATCTGGAGGAACGCGCTGAGCTCGTCCAGCTCACGGGCGGTGAGTGAGGCTGCCTTCAGCACGGGCATATGCGGTTATTTCATTTTTCGAGCTTTGCCCGCTGGATCAGCGATACTTCCCGTCAAGGCGCCCCCCGGAGTGAAAGGATTCCATGAGCAAACTCACCAAGGCCTTCCTTGGATTTGGCCTATTGACGCTCGTCGTCGTCGCGGTCGCGTACGGCGCACGAGCTCATAAGACTGCGAGCGACACCCTCGTCTTCGGCTCTTCGGCCGACCCCGTCGCCCTCGACGGAGCACTGATCTCGGACGGCGAGTCGGGCCGGGTGATCATCCAGATCTATCAGGGCCTCGTCGGACTGAAGCCCGGCACGACCACGGTCGTCCCGATGCTCGCGACCAGCTGGAAGTCCGCGGCGTCGGGCAAGTCGTGGACGTTCAACCTGCGCAAGAACGTGAAGTTCAGCGACGGCACCCCGTTCAACGCGGCGGCGGTCTGTTTCAACTTCAACCGCTGGTACAACTTCACCGGTTCGTTCCAGAACCCGAGCGCGACCTACTACTGGCAGACGGTCTTCGGCGGGTTCAAGAAGTACGACTCGAAGTCGGGTGCCCCCAAAGGCAGCCTCTACAAGAGCTGCAAGGTCGTCAACAACTCGACGGCGACGATCAACCTGACCGCGCCGTCAGCGTCGTTCATCGCCGCGCTCTCCCTTCCGTCGTTCTCAATCGGGAGCCCGACGGCGATGCAGAAGTACGGGGCGAACCAGGGCTCGGTCGACGCGAACGGCGTGTTCCACCCGACCGGCACGTATGCGACGCAGCATCCGACCGGCACAGGGCCGTTCATGTTGCAGTCGTGGACGATCGGCGACAAGCTCGTCCTCGTCCGCAACCCGAGCTACTGGGGCCCGCCGGCGAAGCTGAGCACGCTGATCTTCAGGCCGATCGCCGACAACGCCGCCCGCCTGCAGGCGCTGCAGAACGGCGAGATCCAGGGCTACGACCTCGTCGAGCCGGAGGACATCCCGACGATCCAGGGTGATAGCAACCTCAAGCTGCTCTCACGGCCGCCGTTCAACGTCGGCATCGTCGGCATGAACCAGTCGATGCCGCCGATGAACAACATCAAGGTGAGGCAGGCGGTCGCGTACGGCCTCGATCGCCAGAGCGTCGTCAAGGCGTTCTACGGCGGCCGCGGCGTCGTCGCGAAGGAGTTCCAGCCGCCGAGCCTGTTCGGCTACTCGAACACCGTGAAGCAGTACCCGTACAACCCCGCCAAGTCGCGGGCGCTGTTGAAGGCCGCCGGGCTGAAGCTCCCGGTGAAGATCACCTTCTGGTATCCGACGAGCGTCTCGCGCCCGTACATGCCGGATCCGGAGAAGAACTTCGAGGCCTTCTCGGCAAGCCTGACCAAGGCCGGCTTCAAGGTCGTCCCGCATGCAGCGCCGTGGAACCCCGACTACCTCGGCGGCGTCCAGGACGGCAAGGCGCAGGTCTTCCTCTACGGGTGGACCGGCGACTTCGGTGATCCCGACGACTTCGACGGCGTGTTCTTCCGCACGCCCCAGAAGCAGTGGGGCTTCAACAATCCCGCGATCTTCAAGATCCTGACGAAGGCGCGCGATGAGTCGAACATCGAAAACCGCATCTCGCTCTACAAGCAGGCGAACAACATGATCATGAACTTCCTGCCGGGCGTTCCGTACGTGCACACGAGCCCTGCGCTCGCGTTCCAGAAGAACGTCAACGGCTACGTGCCGAGCCCGGTCGACATCCAGTTCTTCTCGAGCGTGTCGATCGGCTAGTCCAGTCATCGCGTTTGTGGGGCCGGCGCGTCCGGCCCCACAAACCGTCTGGCAGGCTGAAGGGAGGCTCCACGACTTCGAATGCTCCGGTTCGTCATTCGCCGACTCCTGCTGCTCGTCCCGATCCTGCTCGGGCTCTCGATCCTCGTCTTCGTCTGGATCAGGGCGCTCCCGGGCAGTCCCGCGCAAGCGCTCCTCGGTGAGCGCGCCACACCCCAGACGATCCGCCAGATCAATCATCAGTACGGCCTCGATCAGCCGATCTACGTGCAGTACTGGCGCTATCTCGAGCAGACGGCGCGCCTGCAGCTCGGCACATCGATCACGACGCGGCAGACGGTGCTGACCGAGATCGGACAGCGTTTCCCGGCGACGCTTCAGCTCGCGTTTGCAGCTGCATTCTTCGCGGTGTCGCTCGGGATACCGCTCGGCTTCTTCGCCGCGAAGAAGCATGGAAAGGCGTTCGACCACATCTCGCTGGCGATCTCGCTGTTCGGTATCTCGATCCCGATCTTCTTCCTCGCCCTGATCCTCAAGTACATCTTCGCGGTACAGCTGGGCTGGCTACCGACGGTGGGACAGATCTCGGTGCTGATCAACATCCCGCATCCGACGAACTTCTATCTCCTCGACGCAATCCTCGACCGCAACCCCGCTGCGTTCTGGGACGTGACCAAGCATCTGATCCTGCCGGCGATCGCACTCGGGTCGATCCCACTCGCAATCATCACGCGCGTCACCCGCGCAGCCGTTCTCGACGTACAGAACGAGGACTACATCCGCACGGCGCGCGCCAAAGGACTCCCCCCGCGCACTGTCGATGTCCGACATGTAATGCGAAACGCGTTGCTTCCGGTGACCACGATCGTGGGGCTCCAGGTCGGCCTGCTGCTCTCCGGAGCAATCCTCACCGAGACGGTCTTCGCGTATCCTGGCATCGGCTCCTGGCTTCAGCAGGCGATCGCCGACCGCAACTATCCGGTGATCCAGGGCGGCATTCTCTTCGTTGCGATCATCGTCGTGTTCGTGAACCTGCTCGTCGACATCTCGTACGGGCTGATCAACCCGCGAATTCGTCTGGGAGGGAAGTAACCCGTGTCGATCATCGAGCTCGAGTCGGCCGAGATCTCACTCGAGAACGAAGGCGAAGGCCAGGGCGGGCTCTGGTCCGACGCGTTTCGCCGGCTCCGGCGGAACCCGAGCGCCATCATCGGCTTCACGCTCGTCTCGCTCTTCGTCTTCGTCGCGATCTTCGCGCCGTTCCTGGCACCCGACAATCCGCGCGCGCAGGATCTGAATCTCGTCCTCAACGGCTGCTGCCCGGGGCCGTCCGCCCATCATCTTCTCGGCGTCGACGACCTCGGCCGTGACGAGCTGTCCCGAATTCTCTACGGCGCACGGCTCTCGCTGCTGATCGGAATCGTCTCCGTCTCCGTCGGCCTGTCGGTCGGCATCACGCTCGGCGCCATCTCCGGTTTCTTCGGGGGCTGGATCGACGCGACGCTGATGCGCCTCGTGGACATCATGCTGGCCATTCCCGGCTTCCTGATGGCGATCGGGATCGTCGCGCTGCTTGGGCCCGGCCTCCTTCAGGTGATGATCGCCATCGGGATCGTCAACATCCCGATCTTCACGCGCCTGCTGCGCGGGTCCGTGCTCGCACAGCGAGAGAACGACTTCGTACTCGCTGCGCGCGCCGTGGGCGTCCGGCGGCGCAAGATCCTCATCTCGCACGTTCTTCCGAACTCGATCTCTGTGGTGATCGTCGCCGGGACGCTTGCGCTGGCCACGGCGATCATCGACGCCGCCGGGTTGAGCTTCCTCGGGCTCGGCCCGCAGGACCCGGCGACGCCCGAATGGGGCAACATGCTCACCGACACGGTGCGCTACCTCCAGACTGCACCGTTCCTTGCGATCTTCCCCGGCGTCGCGATCGTCATCTCTGTACTCGGTTTCAACCTGATCGGGGACGGACTGCGGGAAGCGCTCGATCCAAAGCTGCGAGGGAGGGCGTAGTGGCGCGCGCTCCGCTGCTCGTCGTCGACGGGCTCGAGGTGCGCTTCTGGACGAGCAGAGGAACCGTCCACGCCGTCAACGGCGTGTCGTTCGACATCGCGCCGGGAGAGACACTCGGGATCGTCGGCGAATCCGGTTGCGGTAAGAGCGTGACGTCACTCGCGCTGCTCGGCATTCTTCCGCGGGCCGGCCGCGTGACCGCCGGCAGCGCCCGTTTCGACGGCACCGAGTTGACCACGATGAGCGATTCCCAGCTCCGGACGATCCGCGGCAGCCAGATCGCGATGATCTTCCAGGATCCGATGACGAGCCTGAACCCGGTACTTTCGATCGGCCGTCAGCTCCGTGAACCGCTCGAGACGCACCTCGGGTTGAACAAGAAAGGTGCGCTCGCTCGCGCGGCCGAACTGCTCGCGCAGGTCGGGATTCCAAGTCCACGGGAGCGTCTGAACGACTACCCGCATCAGTTCTCGGGCGGTATGCGACAGCGCGCGATGATCGCGATGGCGCTCGCATGCGAGCCGAAGCTCCTCATCGCCGACGAGCCGACGACGGCGCTCGACGTGACGATCCAGGCTCAGATCCTCGACCTGCTGAGGGCGCTCGTCTCCGAGCGCGATACGGCGCTGATCATGATCACTCACGATCTGGGAGTCGTCGCCGGGATCTGCGAGCGAGTCGAGGTCATGTACGCCGGGACGTTCGTCGAGAGCGGTGCTGCCGACCAGATCTTCGGACTGCCGCGGCACCCGTACACACTCGGGCTGCTCGAGAGCGTTCCGCGACTCGACACGCGACGGTCGGCGGCGTTGAATCCCATTCCCGGCAGGCCACGCGACATGCTGAACGCACCGACGTCGTGTCCGTTCGCGCCGCGGTGTCGGTTCCGACAGAGCCGCTGCGAGACCGAGCTGCCACTCCTCCAAGAGCTCGAACCCGGGCATTCGGCTGCCTGCTTCTTCCCAGTGGAAGCGGGCACGTGGAACCGCGGCAAGCTGGTCGGATCCGCATGAGTCGGGTGGTGGACGACCCCCTGGTCGAGATCGACGACCTCCGGGTCTGGTTCAAGGTCACGAGCGGCATCGTTCTCGATCGGCACATCGGGGACGTGAAAGCTGTCGACGGTGTCTCCTTCTCGATCGCGCGAGGCGAGACCGTCGGGCTCGTCGGCGAGTCGGGTTGCGGAAAGTCGACGCTCGGGCGGGCGATCCTCCGTCTCTATGCCCCGACCGGCGGTCGGATCGTGTTCGACGGTGTCGACATCACCAAGGCCTCGGAGAACGAGCTTCATCCGATCAGGCGGAAGATGCAGATGGTCTTCCAGGATCCGTACGCCTCGCTGAACCCACGTCACTCGGTCGGCCGCATCGTCAGCGAGCCGCTGCGCACCCACCGGGCGACGTCGCGGAAGGCACTGGCCGCAGAAGTTTCGGAGCTGCTCGGCGTCGTCGGCCTCCCCGCCGATGCAGCGAACCGGTACCCGCACGAGTTCTCAGGGGGTCAGCGACAGAGGATCGGTCTGGCCCGTGCCCTGGCGTTGCACCCAGCCTTCATCGTGTGCGACGAGCCAGTCTCTGCGCTGGACGTCTCGATCCAGGCCCAGATCGTGAACCTGCTCGAGGATCTCCAGCGTGACTTTGCGCTCACGTACCTCTTCATCGCGCACGATCTGGCGGTCGTACGTCATATCTCGACGCGGATCGTCGTGATGTATCTCGGGAAGGTCGTCGAGGTCGCACCCGCCGACAATCTCTACGAGAACCCTCTGCACCCGTACACGATCACGCTGCTCTCGGCGATCCCGATTCCCGACCCGGAGGTGGAACGGAATCGCCGGCCGATCCGGGTCGGCGGCGACTTGCCGAATCCGGCGCATCCGCCAGCCGCCTGCCGCTTCCATACGCGGTGCCCGTACGTGCAGCCCGCCCGATGTGCCGACGAGGAGCCGGAGCTCCGGAGCCTGGACGGGCACCTCGTCGCGTGCCATTACGCCGAGGCGGTCAAGGCAGGCGCGATACAGCCCCGCGATCGCTCGCCCGTGTTCGATCCCGGCCCGCAACCTGCACCCTACGAGCCTCCGCCGACCTAGTCGTCGTCGCGCTGATCCGTCGGGTGCGGCCTTGCTACTCGGCTTCGTAGCTCCTGGCCGCGCGACGGTCGTGGATCCAGGCGATCCCGATCAGGACAACGGCGAGCGCGAGGAAGGCGCCGAGAAAGCCCCACGCGTACACGGCCCGGCTGAAGAGGAACAGGATGATCATGCCGCCGATCCCGGCCGCGATGACGACTGCGACCATGCCGCCCCAGAACTTGAACCCGAGCCCTTCTTCTTCCATGGGCGCCGAGTATGAACGATCGGGGAATCCGCGTCCATGCGCACCCGCTCCACATGCTCGATCTACGGCTCCGCTGCTACGGTTTCGGCCTCTTCAGGGCGCATAGCTCAGCGGGAGAGCGCTCGCTTCACACGCGAGAGGTCCCTGGTTCGATCCCAGGTGCGCCCACCTCGGTCATCGTGACTGTCGCGCTGCCCTCCGGGTCAGACGCGAGCCGTCTTCGTGACGTCGAGGAGACGGGGTTCAGTCCGATTGCCCGCCGGAGTTGATCGGCGGCCAGTCGGCGGGCCACCAGTCTCCCTGTGGGTCGGTTGTTTGCCCGACCTCGATGATGTAGCCGTCGGGATCTCGGATGTAGCAACGGATCTCGTAGGCGTGCTGCTTCGGCGGCGTCAGGAATTGCGCACCTCGGGCGCTCCATTCGGCGTAGACGGCGTCGATGTCTGCGACCCGGATATTGAGGAAGCTGCTGACCCGGTCGGGGTCGCTTGGCGTCTCAAGGGTGACCGTGGGCTTGTCGTCGGTGGGGCCTCCGCCGACATTGATGATGATGAAGCTGTTGGCGAGTGCGATATTGGTCGGCTCTGGACCGAAGACCATCTTGCCGCCGAGCACCTCGGTATAGAAGCGCCGGGAGCGCTCGACGTCATCGGAGACGATGAAATGGGTCACTACCATTCGCTGTGCGGGCTGCGTGTGTTCAGCCACAGGCACCTCCACTCGTTGGGGCTCATGCCCCGCGTACGACAGGTCTGAAGCCTTTAGTCAACCACGTCGGTTCGTCGAGGAGAGCGGGACAAGGACGTCCAAAGCTCCCGGCCCGGCCCGCCGCGCCCGACGGATCACGAGCGTCGCTCGCGACACTCCTGCACTCCGGCGAGTTGAGCGCCGTCCAGCGGGTCCTTGTCGCTGCGTCGCTTTGCGCAACCTGACGAAGGTCTACGCACCGCGCTTCGTCGTGGAGAGAAAGAACTAGACCGAGCTTACGATGAGGATGAGCGCGATGACGAGGAACAGGATCCCGAACGCGATGTGCGTCCGGCGACTGTTCAGCGCCATGACCGCTGTGTTGAGCTTCTCTTGCACCTCCGGGTCGAGCCCGCGGGTCACGCGACCGGGTACGTCGGCGAGCAAGAACACAGCAATGAACGCCGAGAACACACCGAGAAGCAAGCCACCGATGTCCACCTGCGCATCATCTCGCGCGTAGAGGACGGTCGCGCAGGCAACGATCTACTCGCCAGTTGGCTCAGTCCTGTGCCGAGCTCTGGGACCGGATCAACACCGAGCGCGTAGGATCGCCCCGTGCACGAGGTAGCGACGGGTGTGTGGCACTGGCGGGCCCCACATCCGGAATGGAACGACAGCGTATGGCCGCAGGTCGTCTCGTCGTATGCGATCGACGACGGCGAACGGCTGCTGCTCTTCGACCCGATCGCACCGCCCGAGGAGCTCCTAGCGCAAACGGACGCGCGCGAGCTCGTGGTCGTGCTGACGAACGCGTGGCACGAGCGTGACACGCGCACTCTGGTCGAGAGGCACAACCCACCGGTGTTCTTCTCGCCCGACCCGGGGAGTCCCGACCTCGCGTGGTTGCTCTCCGGGGAAACCGGCGATCCGCATCCTTACGCGGCCGACGGCAGTCTGCCGCCCGGCGTCGACGCGGCGTTTCCAGGCCGCCAGCCGAACGACCTCGTGCTGTGGATCGCGAGCCGGGGAGTGGTCGTCGCCGGTGACTCGCTCGTCGACTTCGGCGGCGGACTCGAGATTCACGAGCCGTGGCTCTGGTCGACGACACGTGAGCAGGTCGTCGACCGACTGCGCCCGCTGTTGGACTTGCCGGTAGAGCACGTTCTCGCGACGCACGGCGGCCTGCATGACCGGGCCGCCCTCGAACGCGCGCTCGCCTGATCGCGGGTTCAACGCTCAGACACGTCTTGGAGCGCCGGTGCCCTCGGGGTGTATTCGTGAACGCTGGCCGATCTGAGTGTCACTCGGCTCGAAGGGCTGAAAGCTCCCGTGCGAACGCAGTTGCCCAGCCGCCGGCGCAACGGATGGACTTTGACCCAGACCCGGCCTTGCCAGTCGTTCAACTCCAACGTGCCGGGTCGATTGGGTGACCCAACGTGCCAATGATTGCTACCGGCGCGCCCAGCCAACTCGCGCTCACTGCGGACGACAAGACCCCTACGGCCACACTCCGCAAGAGCTTGGCCGGCCGTAATGCGCAGATCGACCTCGAACATCCTCTGACCTCGGATCGTAAGTCCAGACAACCGTAGGCGTAAGCCGGAACGCTGCCGCAAGCCAGCGCGGTGGCGTAGGAGTGGGCGCAGGGCGCCGTCTATCTCACGTCTCGGAGGGGGTTCGTAGCGGCGAACCGGCGAGCAGCAGCTCGTTCGGCACGAGGAGTTGCGACGCGGTGAGGACGCTTTTCCATCCGCCTCCCTCTGGGTCACGGACAACGACGCTCACGACTCGATTCGCGGTCCAGGAGCCGTCCTCGAAGGCGAATCGGCCGTGGGTCACAATCCAGCCGACATCACCGGCCTGGTACGCCTCCACCACATCCTCCTCACCCTCCTCGGGCGCGGCAACGTCCAGTCCCGCAGCCTCGTTCAGCTCGCCCACCTGCTCCATCGTCAGTGCGAGCACCTCGTCTCGGCCGCGTGATTGCTCGTCTGGTGCCGTGCCGAAGGAGCTGACCTCCCCGTATGCCGTTGTCTGCTCGAACCAGGCCGTATCGCCTGCTTCGAATCGGCGCCGTCCTTCACGCGCGAACTCTTCGAGCTCCGGCGAGCGGTCAACCGTGACCATGTAACTCTCCTCCTCTTGGTGGTGATGCAGCTCGGCTGGATGCGACAAGCCAAAGACTCCCGACCTGGCGATTCTCATCGCCCGCTCGCCGGTCAGGCGCCGCGATGTCAGGCGTCTATGAGAGTCGCTGGCGCAGGCGGACATTCGGCTGCACGCTCACCTACGCGTCTCCGGAAGACTCGAGGCGCTTGGGGTCACTATGACCGCCGGCATCGGCCGAGGGGAATGTGAAAGTGATGGACAGGCCGCCGTCTTCGCGAGGGCGGGCGATGGAAGTGCCACCGTGGACTGCGGCGATGGATGCGACGATGGTGAGGCCGAGTCCGAAGCCGTCGTGGGAGGCGCGGTCGTTGAGCCGCTGGAAGGGCTGAAAGATGCGTTCGGCGTCCGCTGTGCTGATGCGCGGGCCGGTGTTCGCCACTGTCAGGTGACTATTGCCCGCGATGCTGTGGGTGCTGACCCAGATGTCGCCGGCCGCGATGTTGTGACGGACTGCGTTGTCGACGAGGTTCGCGACGAGGCGTTCGACGAGCACGGCGTCGCCCGATATGACCGCCGGCTCGAGCATTGCATGGACGTGCCGGTCGCGGAGGCTGGCGGTGTCGAGGACGTCTTCGGCAACCGTGGCCAGATCGACCTCATCGCGGGCGGTGAGGCCGCGCTCGTTGCGCGCGAGTATGAGCAGCGTCGCGACGAGTTGCTCGGCGTGATCGACCGCGGCTCGGATGTCGGCCGCCATGCCACGAAGCTCTTCGGGAGTGCTGCTGGGGTTGTCGAGTACGACGTCGACCGTTGCGCGCATGACGGCGAGCGGCGTGCGCAGTTCGTGAGAGGCGTTGGCGATGAATCGGTTCTGTCCCTCGAAGGCAGTTTGTAGCCGGTCGAGCATCTCGTCGAACGTCTCGGCCAGTTCCTGAAGTTCGTCGCGGGGCCCCCGCGATCCGACCCGCGCCGAAAGGTTGCGTTCCGATGCGGCGCGGGCGGCTGCGGTGATCCGGTGCACCGGGCGCAGAACCCGCCCCGCAGCGATCCAGCCGAGAACAGCGGCGAGGGCGATGACCACCGCAAGCGTGGTCAGCGAGTACTGCAGGAGGTGCGAGAGGGTGACGTCGCGCTGGTGCTGCGCGCCCTGAAGCTGGAAGTACGCGTTGCACTTGGCAAGAAGTCGGTCGTTGGGATGGGAGCTGAGTTGCTCGGATCGGCACCGCGCCAGGAAGCTGGCTGGAGCCTGCTGGTTCTGCCCCTGCGGCTCGAGCCGTGCCACGAGGATGTAGCTGACTGCCACGACGATCGCTCCGCATACGGCGAAGAGCCCGGTGTAGAGCAGGGTCAGGCGGGCACGGACGGTCAGCCGCGGGCGGCGGCTCACATCCGATATCCCTTGCCGATCACGGTTTCGATCAGCGGTGGTTCGCCAAGCTTGCGTCGCAAACGAGTCATCGTGACCGAGACGATGTTGCTGAACGGGTCGACGTCCGCGTCCCACACGTGCTCGAGCAGCTCTTCCGCACTGACGAGTGCACCGTCGGCGGCGATCAGCATCTCCAAGATCCCGAACTCCTTGCGCGTCAGGGACAAAGGCCGCGAGCCGCGACTGACGCGGTGCCGTGCGCGATCGACGGTGAGGTCACCCTTGCGCACGACCGGCGATGCGGGCGGCGCGCGGCGAGACAGCGCACGCACGCGCGCGACGAGCTCGGCGAACACGAAAGGCTTGCCCAGATAATCGTCCGCACCCAGCTCCAGCCCATCGACCCGGTCCTCGACATCGCCGGCCGCGGTGAGCATGAGAATCCGGGGGCCGGATCCGGCGAGCCTCCGGCACACCTGGTCGCCATGCACGACAGGCAGGTCGCGGTCGAGCACGATCACGTCATACGCCGTCCGCGCCGCGGCCTCCAGCGCCGCCGCGCCGTCGTACGAGGCGTCCACGGCCATCCCCGCCTGACGAAGCCCCTGAGCGATCCGGCCGGCAAGGGTCACATGGTCCTCGACCACCAACACCCGCATCCCGCCAAGTATGCGCCGGTCGAGATGACATCCGTTCGACATCTCGCGTAGCGCTGTTGTCATCCGAAGGGGCGTAGAACCTGTCAATGACAGTCTGTAGGGTCGCCACGTAGACAGAAGGCCGGCGACGGACCAGAAGCAATTGTCTGCGAGCGCCAGCCGTGACGAGGTTGTGCTACTCGGCCCGATGCACGTGTCTGCGTCGGCGGTGGGACGCGGCATCCGGCCGGAATGGGTGGAAGCCGCGCTTGCCGTTGCCGCATTCGCGGCGCTGTGCGTCACGGTCCTGTCCGTCGCGCCTCACCCTGCAGAGCCGGATGACGGCGCCTACCGGGCATCGATCGTGGCGATGACCGAAGGGCATTTCCTGACGTTGTCAACCGGTCAGGCAGAAACCCTGGCAAGGAAGCTGGGCGACAACCCGGCCGCCCCGCCGAACCAATGGGTCGAGCTCGCCAACGGGCGGTACATCAGCGAGAAGGATCCCGGCTATCCCTTCCTCGCGGCGCCGTTCGAGGCGCTCGGGATCATCCGATGGGCGCCCCTGTTCTACGGGGCACTGGCCTGCCTCGGGCTGTTCATCGGCGCGCGGCGCTGGCTCGGCCACTTCGGCGGCCTCGCCGCGGTGGGCCTGTACTGCTCATCCGGAGCCGCCTTGGCCTTCGCGTGGCGCGATTACATGCCGACGTTCACCGACGCTTCGCTGGTCGCGGCCGGGTCCGGCGCCTTGCTGTGGGCGATGCTGGCAACCGAAGCAAATTCGCGGCGACGCACCTGGGCCGGCCTCGCGGGATTCCTGTCGATCGAGATCGCGACCTTCGTCCGCTACACCAACGTCGTGATCCTCGGCTGCGCGGTCGTAGCCGTGATCGCGGCCCGGCGGCCGGGAGCCGCGAGGCTTCCTCTCCGCACGCTGTTCTGGTGGCTGGCATCAGCGGCCGTCTTCGGCGCCGGCGTCGCCACCTTCGACGATCTCGTCTACGGCGGTCCGCTGACAACCGGATATCAACCCGGTGAGGTCACCTTCGCCCTCGGCGCGATCGGGCCGAATCTGCGGATCATGCCCGCGCATCTACTGCGGGCCATGCCGATGCTGGTACTCGCCCTGATCGCGCTGGCCTGGATCATCGCGCGGCGCCTCGTGCTGCGCGGGGTTGGCGGCCAGGACGGTGCACTGGCTCGTCGCGATCTCTGGGTGGGCCTCGCCCTTGCCGCGTCCTGGTTCGCAATCTGGGGCCTCTACGCCGCGTACACCTGGACGACCGACCCGACCAGTGTCACGGTGCAGGTCGTCAGGTTCTACCTCCCGGCGATCGGCGCGATCTCGCTGCTCGGCGCCTGGCTTGTGACCAGGATTCCCGGCCGCCTCTGGCCGGCCGCCCTCACCTCGACCGCCGTCATCGCCGTGTTGTTCGGCCTGGGCGTTTGGGCATTCCACGCCATGTATTCAGCGTTCGGCGTCCCACTGGGCTAGGCGATCGGGCTGGCGCAGCCAAGCGTCCTCTAAATAGCGCTGCCTGTCTCGTAGGATGCGTGCGTGCAGAGACAAGAGGCCGTATGCAGCTGCGGCCAGTTTCGGGTGACGACAGAGGGCGATCCTGTGCGGATCTCGATGTGTCACTGCCTCGCCTGCCAGCGTCGGACCGGCAGCGCGTTCGGGATGCAGGCGCGGTGGCCGAAGGATCGGGTCTACGTCACCGGACGGCACACCGAGTACGTCCGCATCTCGGACGACGGCGAGAAGCGGACGTTTCGCTTCTGCCCGGACTGCGGTGCAACGGTCTTCTGGACGAACGAGGGCTGGCCGGAGACGATCGCGGTCGCGATCGGCGCGTTCGCCGATTCCTCGTTCCCGCAGCCGACCATCTCCGTCTACGGGACACGACGGTATCCCTGGCTCTCCCTCCCGGACGGGATCGAGGAAGAGCATGCCTAGTACACGCGTCCGCTCGTTCGGTCACGCGCACGAGTCTCGAGGCTTCCCCAGCTCCTTTGAGTCGACGTTTACGATTGGTCGCGTGGCCGAGTTCGTTCCGCCCGACTTCGACGTCCCGCTCGGTCTCGAGACTTCCGAGTTCGTCCTCGAGCCGCTCGGGCCTGAGCACAACGAGCTGGACTACGACGCCTGGACGTCGTCGATGGAGCACATCGCGGCGACGCCCGGGTATCCCGACGGCTCCTGGCCGCGAGAGATGACCCGGGACGAGAACCGCGCGGACCTGCAGCGCCATGCCGACGACTTCCGCACCCGGAAGGGATTCACGTACACGGTGCTCGAACCGGCCAGCCGCGACGTGATCGGGTGCATCTACATCTACCCGGTACGCGACAGCGACAACGACAACGACGCCTGCGCACTCTCGTGGGTGCGGGAGAGCCATGCACACCTGGACACTCCCCTTTGGCGCGCCGTGAGCGAGTGGCTCGAATCCGACTGGCCATTCGCCGGTGTGGAGTACGCCCCGCGCGCGTAACCGTCCGCGTGCGGCTCGAACGGGGGACATTCGCGAACACTCGGGCAGGTGAGATCACCGCCGCCTGGGTGGATCTGGAGATTCTTTCAGAATTCGATGATCCGCAACGCTCGAGTGTCGAGCGAGCCGCGATAGAGCACGTGCGGAAGGTGCCCCCACAGTAAGGGCCTCCTCCCTGCCCGAGCGCATTCACGGTAATACCGCCGGCTCGCCTCGTTGAAGGTCGAGAGCTCGGTGACCGCGACGGGCTCGAACGGCATCCAATGCGGGCCGTTCGCGGCGGTTGCGCGATGGTTGACGAAGACGACCGTACGGTTTGCGTCGAGATCGAACGGATCGATCTCGAAGAATCGCCTTCGGAGTGGCTCAAGGCCAACGTCGCCCAAGGCGGCGATGATGTCCGCCGGGTGGACAGTGCTGAGGTGGAGTACGTCGTTCCAGAGGCAGTTCAGAGGAGGGACGCGCTTCTCGAGTACCTGCTCACGATCCGCGTACTTCTCGCGTTCTTGCCGCCACGTTTCAGGATCGACGTCTTCGAGCTCATTCAGCGGATAAAGAACGGTGCCGACCATTTTGTTAGGCACGGTGTGAAAAAGCGGCAAC
Organism: uncultured Thermoleophilia bacterium; assembly: GCA_963769545.1. Lineage (GTDB taxonomy): Bacteria > Actinomycetota > Thermoleophilia > Gaiellales > Gaiellaceae > PALSA-600. Next base: position 259,878 of record CAVYMB010000001.1, read on the forward strand.
GGTGGCCCCCTGGGCGACTGCGGCGGCGGACCGTAGAGAGGCTATAGCGGCTCCGCGCTCATCACTGGGCCTACGCGCCCGATCAGTTGCCCACCGCCGGCTCGGGCGCGAACTCGCCGACCTCGCCTCACCTCTGCCGCTCGGTGACGGCCGCGACCGTTGTGCTTGTCACGACCCGCGGCGTACGCGATTCTTGCGGAAGTGGCCGACCCCGAGACCTCCTACGCGCGCAGCGATAACGTTCACATCGCCTACCAGGTCGTCGGGGACGGCCCGGTCAACCTGGTCTACGTGCCTGGATTCGTTTCGAACGTGGCGATGTCGTGGAGCGTCCCTGGCTACGCGTCGTACCTGCGTCGACTCGCCTCGTTCTGTCGTCTGATCATCTTCGACAAGCGCGGAACGGGGATGTCAGACCGCGTTGGCGGCGTCGCGACGCTGGAGACCAGGATGGACGACGTCCGAGCGGTCATGGATGCGGCCGGCGCATCGCGTGCGGCCATACTCGGGATCTCGGAGGGTGGCCCGATGGCCGCACTCTTTGCAGCGACCTATCCCGAGCGGACCACGGCGCTCATTCTTCTCGCAACATCCCCCCGCGTCCTGTGGGCTCCCGACTACCCGTTCGGAGAGCGTGAGGACGAATACGATCGCTTCACCCGGAAGCTGGTGGAGGGTTGGGGGGTGCCCGAAGTCTTAGCCGAAACGGTCGCGGACTTCGCGCCTGGCTACGACGACGCAAACAGAAGCGCGATGGTCGAGTACCTGCGACACAGCGCGAGCCCGGGTGCCGTGGAAGCACTCGAGGCAATGAACAAACGCATTGACGTGCGTCCTGTTCTTTCGGCGATCAGAGTTCCAGTCCTGGTGCTGTGCCTGACAGACTCTCCGCGGTATGTCGTCGACGGTTCGCGCGCAATGGCGCAGCGGATCCCGGGCGCTCGGCTTGTCGAGATCCCCGGTCGTGGTCACATTCCGACGGCCGAGAACCTCGACGGAGTGGTCGGCGAGATCGAGAGTTTCCTTTTCAGAGCCTCACGAGCGCCGGCCTGGGACGAGACCGGCAACGAGCGCGTACTGGCGACACTCCTCTTCACCGACATCGTCGGCTCGACCTCGCGAGCCGCCGAGCTCGGCGACCGAGGATGGCAGGAACTGCTGGCCCGCCACCATGAGCTGATCCGCGGTCACCTGGTGCGCTACCGAGGACAGGAGCTCGATACAGCAGGAGACGGGTTCTTCGCACGCTTCGACGGGCCTGCACGTGCGATCCGCTGCGCACAGAGCATCGTCGACAGCGTCCAAGAGCTCGGCATCGAAGTCCGGGCAGGGCTGCACACCGGTGAGTGCGAGCTATTCGAGCGCAAGGTCGGTGGCATCGCCGTCAGCATCGGCGCCAGGGTTGCTTCGGAAGCCGCCCCCGGCGAAGTGCTCGTCTCGCACACCGTCAAGGACCTCGTCGCCGGATCAGGCATCCAGTTCAGCGACCGGGGTGGGCACGAGCTGAAAGGTGTTCCGGGAGAGTGGCGGCTCTACGCCGTCGCGCGAGTAAACAGCGCCTGAAGCCGTTGCACCAGGCGCCCGGCCCGAACGATCACCACGGAGCGATCGTCACTCCACCCCAGTCCTCGGGCGCGCAGTCGCGCAGAGTCTGGCTAAGTTCCCATCGGTGACCAGCCAAGTCCTCGAGGATGCCTGAACGCTCACCGTACTCGTACGTCCTCAGCTCTTCGACCACACCCGCACCGTTGTCGCGTGCGCGAGCGAAGGCCGCATCGACGTCCGCCACGCGCACCTTGACCAGGTGCGTCGTGACGCCTCCACTCGGCGCAACTCGATCGCGACCGACCTCAGCGATCACGACGGCGCCGTCTGATCCGACACGCAGCTGGGCGCGGTGCGAATCACCGATCCGCACCCGCTCCCCGAACCCGAACGCAGCCTCCAGCCACGCGACCGCCGCTCTCACGTCCGGATAGACGAGGACCGGAGTCACCGTGGCAGGCGGCGCAGAACGATTCGTCAACACGACCGGGACACTAACGCTCGCCCACCCCGCCTGATCCTAGGGGGTGAACAGCTTCCAGTGCCCTTCGGTGACGATTTCAACTGCACCATCGGTCACCTTGATGGCGGTCTGATCATCGATCGCGTACGTCGGCACCGGTCTCCCGGCGGCCCATCGTTCTGCGTTGGCCAATGAATTCTGCGGGGATCTCTCGTGATCCAGGTGCGGAAACAACGAAAAATCAACCAGTCCCAACGCTCGGTCGTCGCCGGCCGGCAGATCACTTGCCGGCGGCTCGCGACAAAACCAGTCGTCGTAGGGCTCTCCGAAGTTCGGGGTCAGCACCATGCTCCCGGAGCTCACTCCCACGTAGACCGTCTCGTGCAGTGACGGCAAGATGTCCGCCAGCCCGGACTGCCGCATCCAGTGGCACAGATAGAGGACATCGCCGCCCCACACGAGCAGGGCGTCAGCCTCCTGAACCGCGGGGACCCAATCCTCTTCTTTGCTGCTGGGCAGCGCGGTGAGCTCCAGCACTCCCAACGACTTCCACCCCAATCCGGACATCGGGCTGAAGGCCGATCCGCTGATGAACCCGTAGGCCATCGAAGCGCCCCGGCTGCCCGTGCCGTACGCCGCGGTGGGAATGCAGAGCGCGTTGGACTCGGCAATCGGCTTGCCCAGTAGTTCGACCAACGCGTTCTGAATGCTCGTGTTGCTGATGCCACTCGAAGTGAGAAGAAGCCTCATGCCGCCCCCCGGAGTCGGTCGTGCACGCGAGAACGTTCTAGGTGCTTTGCGGATCCGTACGCGGAAGAGACTGCCAGACCACCGGAAACTCATCGGCTCCGGCCTCACGCCTTCAGAGGACAGTCCCGAACATCGCGGATACCGCGAGAATGAGTACCTGTGAGCACGGCCGGTCCGAGCGGTCCGCCGGGATTCGGCGAGCCCACCCTGCGGCTTCCCTTCCCGGCGGAAGGCTTGCGAATCGACAACCTCGCGCTGCGATTGCCGACAGCGGAGGATTTGCACGAACTCGCGGCCGCCTTCACCGCTGGTGAGTTGAGCGAGCGGGACAACATCCCCTTCAGCCGGCACGAGCTCGCGACGCGACTCTCGCCGGCACCGACGCTCGTACGACTCGTCGTTGCCGACGCCGAGAGCGGCGAGATCTTCGGCGGCGGAACCCTTCACCACCTCGACCCGAGGCGAAGCGTCGTCGAGATCGGCTATTGGCTCCTTCCGCGCGCCCGCGGTCGCGGGATCGCAACGAAGGTCGCGCGGGCGCTCGCTGAGCATGCGTTCACGCTCGGCGTCCACCGTGTTGCTGCCTATGTCGAGGTCGGCAACGTCCAGTCGGAGCGCGTCCTCGAGCGGGCAGGGTTCACACGCGAGGGAGTGATCCGCTCGATGCCGAAGTCCGACGGAGGCAGAGTCGATAAGACCATCTTCTCGTTGCTCCCCGGCGAGTAGCCACTGAACCCGCCCGGGCAACGAGACGCTTAGCGCTACCGGTTGAGTGCCAGCCTCATTGCGGCGTCAAAGTCGAACTCGGCTCCCTCGTCCCAGGACTTCTGCCAGGCCTGATCGCCGAGGGCAGCGCGAGCCTCCTCCAGGTGTGGTGCGAACGTGAGCGAGCTGGTCGGGTCGTACCCGGCCCAAGAACCGCCGACTGCGGCCGCGGCGCCGGCGAGGCGCGCCGCACGGTCGGGGTCGCCGCGACCGGCGGCCACTTGGGCGAAGCCCGAGAGCGCCTCCGCCCCGACCGCCCGCGTGCCGAGCCGGCGGGCGATCTCTGCTCCCTCCTCGAAACGGGACGACGCGCGGTCGAGATCTCCTTCGAGGAGCTCGACCCAGCCGAGGCCGACGGAGGCGACGCCCACTCCGCGGGTGTCGTCGATAAGCCGGGCAAGCTCAAGCGACTCGTCGAGCCTTGCGCGGGCGTCGACGGTGTGACGCTTTCGGAGCGCGTTCGAGGCGAGGTTGGCGAGCCACAGCGCTGTAAGCGAGACGTCACCGACACCGCGGCAGAGTCGGTACGCCTGCTCCAGTAGGTCGTGTGCTCTCTCGCTCTCCCCAAAGTCGAGCAGAAGCGCGCCGTGGTTTCCCGTCACGAGGCCGAGCACCGAGCGATCCCCGGAAGCGCGTGCAACGGCGATCGCGTTCTCGCCGAGACGGACTCGTTCGTCCTGGTCGAGGTCGGGACGGGCCGCCAGGAGACTGAGTGCGATCGCCTCGGAACGAGTCGAGCCCACCGTACGGGCGCAGATCAAGCCCTCTTCGAGGCAGCTTATCGACTCCTCGTAAGCGCCCAACTCGAGCGCGAGCAGGCCCGCGCCGACGAGGGCGGATGCCCTGGCTTCGGTCGGCTCCGGGCCTGCGCGGTCGAGCGCGGCTTGCAGTTTCTCTCGACCTTCGTGGAAGTGGCCCGACTGGAAGCAGAACGTCCACAGGGCGGCAGCGAGCCGGAGCGCGGAGGCCGGATCGGTATCGCGCAGCCGCTCGAAGACGGCTCGTAGGTTGTCGAGCTCGGACGTAAACTGCCGCAGCGCCTCGGCGTGGCCCGCGCCCCTCAGCTTCCGATCGGCATCTTCAGCGAATGTGACGTAATGGGCCGCGTGTCGATTCCGTAGCTCGTCCGCGTCTGGATAGGCGGCGAATTGCTCGGCGGCGAAGCCGCGAATCGTCTCCAACATCCAGACACGTTCGTCCGTCCGCCTGACGAGGCTCTTGTCTAGCAGCGAGGCGAGGACGTCCAGGCCGGAGCCACACACCGCCTCGACGGCGTCGAGCGTAGCGCCGCCGGTAAAGACGGAGAGGCACGCGAACAGCTCGCGTTCGGGCCGATCGAGGAGATCGTGCGACCAGCCGATCGTGGCGCGGAGCGTCTGCTGGCGCGGGTCGGCGTCGCGGCCGCCCCGCAGTCCGTCGAGCCGGTCACCGAGCCGTGCAAGGAGCTCCGCGGGCGGCAGTAGCGTCGCTCTCGCAGCAGCGAGCTCGATCGCGAGCGGCAGGTTGTCGAGCCTCGCACAGAGCTCGGCGACGGGCTCGGGCTCACCGGCATCGACCCCGAGCGCCGTGGCCCGCGCCGAGAAGAGCTCGGTCGCGGAGTTCGCGTCGAGCGGGTCGACCGGGTAGACGCGCTCACCCGAGAGCTGGAGTCGCTCCCGACTCGTCACGACGACCGTCGACCCACCAGCGTCGCGAAGGCGGGCGACCGGGGTTGCCGCGTCGGGGAGTAGATGCTCGAGGTTGTCGAGCAGAACGAGCGCGCGGCCGCTCGAGAGCACGTCCATGACCGTGTCGTCGATGCTCCGGCCCGACTGCTCCGAAACCCCGAGCGCGCGCGCTACCGACGACATGACCAGCCCCGGATCGCGGACCGACGCGAACGGCACCCACCACACGCCGTCCCGAAAGTCGTCGGCCGCCTCGGCGACGATCTGCAGTGCGAGGCGAGTCTTGCCGACGCCGCCGGGCCCTGCCAACGTCAGCAACTGGACGCCTTCTTTGATGATCGCGGCGAGCTCGCTCAGCTCGTGGTCGCGGCCGAGGAACGCCGTCGCGGGCACCGGAAGATTCGTGCGATGGAGCGTCCTTAGCGGCGGGAACTCGACCGAACCGAGCTGGTAGAGCCGCTGTGGTCCTGAGAGGTCTTTCAGCCGGTGGTCGCCGAGGTCCGAGAGCTCGAAGGAGTCGTCGAGCAGCTCTCTGGTGCTCCGGCTCACCACTACCTGCCCTCCGTGCCCACTCGCCATGATCCGTGCCGCCGTATGCACGTCGAGTCCGACGTATTTCGGCGGATCGAGGGTCGGCTCGCCGGTGTGGACACCGACCCGGATCACGATTGGGCCGCCCTCGAGCGCGGCCATCGCCTCGCCGACCGCCTGCACCGCACCCGTCGCCGACGGGAACGCATAGAAGAACGCGTCGCCCTCGTAGTCGACCTCGTAGCCGTCGCGCTTCTCAAACGCTTCCCGCACCGCGCGCCGATGGACGCCGAGAGCGCCGCGGTACGCGTCCGGGCCGAGCTCTCGGAGCAACCGGGTCGACCCTTCGATATCGGTGAACACCAGCGTCACCGTCCCGGACGGCTGAGCGACGCGTTCCATCACGCACCAACTATCCCCCGGCCGGCTTCAATCGACAAGAACGCGCTCGGCTGCGGTCGGCCGGCCGACGCACGATCGTGACGACAAGTGACCCATCTGGGGGAGACGAAGCCGCGCCGGCGCTGCTGAAATGGGCGAAGCCAACGACCGTCGCGGCGCATCGCTTTCGTGCGCGCCGCTGAGCTCGAAGGAGCTTCTCCCTGCTACGCCGCAAATACCAACTGCTGTTGCTCGTGTTGCTCGTCTGTGTGATCGCGCGCGTCCCGCTGGCCGCCGCCGCTCACCATCAGGGGCACGCTCCGAAGCGCGAACGCGTCGATGCCAAGCGCACGCACGTCCATCACGCGCTACGCCGCGTTCGTCTCACGCCTCACCGTGTCCGACACCAGTCGCGCGTCGCGCGAGCACTCACGCGCGTCGTCCACGAGCGTGCGAACGTCGTCCGCTACGCGCGCAGGTTCGTGGGTGTCCGCTACACCTGGGGCGGCGTGAGCCCGACGAGCGGCTTCGACTGCAGCGGGTTCACGCGATACGTGTTCGCGCATTTCGGCGTCTCACTGCCGCACTACACGTTTGGGCAGTTCGACCGCGGCCGCGCGGTCAGCAGGTGGGCGCTGCGGCCCGGCGACCTCGTCTTCTTCGACGGCGTCGGTCACGTTGGCCTCTACATCGGCTCCGGCCGGTTCATCCACGCCCCGCACTCCGGCTCGCGCGTCTCGGTCGCCCGGCTCACCGGCGGGTACGCCGCGAGTTTCGACGGCGCCCGCCGCCTGATCCTCGGCTAGCGTCCGACGGTCGGCGATGCCGACGCCGTAATCGACCGGAAACGTTTGCCGACGGTTATTCGGCCCGCGTGCGACTTGGATCGTTAGATCTTCATCTGGATCTCTTGCGCTTCGCCGATGTTTGCTCTATCCTCCGACGCGGCAACAACCATCGAAACGATGCTGACCAGACTCAATACACCGATCTCCCTTGCCGAAGCGGCGTCAGTCGCATCGGCCATGCCGTGCCGGCACAGCTTCGATAAGGAGCGCCAGACCGGTTACGTCGTTGCCCTCGCTGGGAGGCATGCGCGCTAGATCTCTAGCCGCATAACAAGCCAGACGAGGGCGACCCAACAGGGTCGCCTTTTTTGTGTGCGAACCGATCAAACCGTCGAAACCCAAGGTGATGCTCAGCTTGAACAAGCTCTAGATCGAATCGAGGCCCCGCCTGAGAGAGAAAGACCCTCAGCGTTGGATGCTGGAAATACACGCTGGACATTAGCGTTGACTTTAGCGTGCAATTTTCCAAAGGAAGCGACTGAGACTCGGGCTCCAAAGCTCCTCCACGTAGGACGGCGACCACCGCGCACAGGCGCAACCGGTGGCCGGCCGATCCAGGGTCGAAGAGTAGGCGAGTGGCATAGAAAACATCTTCGCTTTCGGGCGGACGAGACAGAGAACGACAAGAGCGATGCCCTCACAAGGTCGCCCGCCTGTTGCGTCGATCTCCCGTAGGCCCCGGGGGATGGACGGAGAGGTGCGGCCCTTTCGGCGGCCGGCCGACGCGCTGTGGCAGCTGCGCTCCGGGATCGTCTAACCGGCAGGACGCCACGCTCTGAACGTGGAGATCGAGGTTCGACTCCTTGTCCCGGATCTGAAGACACGGGCGAGTAGCTCAAGCGGGAGAGCGCTTGTCTTACAAACAAGAGGCTGCTGGTTCGAGCCCAGCCTCGCCCACTCGGCGGATCGCCCCCGGTTCGAGTCCGGCTCCGCCCATCTCGTGTGACCGTAGCCGAGCGCGGTAGAGCGCCCGCCTGAAACGCGGGGCGTCGCAGGTTCGACCCCTGCCGGTCACATCACGGCTCCGTAGCTCAACTGGCAGAGCTGCCGCCTCTTAAGCGGAGGGTTGCAGGTTCGACGCCTGCCGGGGCCACTCTCGGAAGGACTGCCAACGGCGCGGTACCCCGTCTGACCCTCCTTCCGTTTTCGTTCCGGCGTGGTCGAGTCGGGAAGACGCGCGACTGTTAATCGCGAGACCGCAGGTTCGAGCCCTGCCGCCGGGGCTTTCTTGCCCCCGTGGTCGAAACGGCGATGACGCCGGGCCCTCAACCCGGAAGCTGCGGGTTCGAGTCCCGCCGGGGGTGCTGATCAGGTTCATCTGGCTGTGGGGGAGCCGGCCACCCCACCGGCTTCGGGCGCCGGAGATCGCAGGTTCGACTCCTGCCAGCCAGACTTGCGCGGTAGAGGAGAGGCTGTCCTCGCGAGCCTCATGAGCTCGAGACCGTGGGTTCGAATCCCACCCGCGCGATCACCTTCCTCGTTCGGGGGCGTAGCTCAGACGAGCAGAGCGCTCGCTTGTCAGGCGAGAGGCCGCCGGTTCGAGTCCGGTCGTCCCCGCTTCGTGGTGGCCGTGGTGTAGACGGAAGCATCCGGGGTTGTGATCCCCGCCGGCGCCGGTTCGAGCCCGGCCGGCCACCCTCACTCGTGCGGACGCTGAGCATCGGCGAGCTCAGCAGGCTGTAACCCTGTCGCCCCCGTGCTGTGGTGGTTCGACTCCACCCGTCCGCACTGCCCGTGTTCGATCAACGCGGGGATGTAGCTCAACGGGACGAGCGCCTCGCTTGCAACGAGGAAGATGTCGGTTCGACTCCGACCGTCTCCATGCTCCGCCTCCGTAGTGTCAACGGCAAGCACGCGCCCTTTGTACGGCCGAGGTGCGGGTTCAACTCCTGCCGGAGGCTCCTCTTCATACGCCCGTAGCTCAGTCGTCCGCTCTACAGGCCCGTGGTGTAACGGGAGCACGACGAGCTCCAACCTCGTCGGTCCGGGTTCGAGACCTGGCGGGCCTGCTCCACAACAAGATCGTCGCGGGCCGAAGTGGCTCGGTTATCTGGCGAGAGCGGTTGCACACTGTGCGCCGCTGCGGTTCGAATCCGCGTCCCGACCGCATCTCACGACCGCGACGTATTTCCCCGCTGCGGGCCGGAACGGTTCCGGTGGGCACCGCGACCGCGGCGATCTCGACTCCCGGCTGCGGGCCGGAGCAGTGACGGTTACCGGTAGAGCGCCCGGCTGGGCCGGGAGGACGGCGCGTTCAAGTCGCGCCCGGAGCGTTTGCTCCGTAGCTCAGTCATTCCGTCCTGCGACGCCACGACCGCAGTTCGTACGTACGGAGCTCCCACACAACACACGTCAAGAAGGAGGTGCGTGTCATGTCGTATCTGAAGCTCCACGGCCCGCGTCGCGTGCCGCAGTGGGCGCCGCTGCCGGACCAGGCTGCGAACTCCGCGGGAGGCTTCATCTGGGCCGTCGACGCGTGGACGCGGCTGCGCCGCTTCCTGGTGCTCGGCTCGGAGGCTGGCTCCTACTACGCGTCCGAGTGGACGCTCACGCGTGAGAACGCGCAGGCGGTGGAGGAGTGCGTCCGGGAGGACGGCCCGCGTACGGTTGCCGAGATCGTGCGGGTGTCGACCGAGGGACGCGCGCCGAAGAACGACCCGGCCCTGTACGCACTCGCGCTCGCAGCCGGCGTCGGCGATGTCGAGACTCGGCAGGCGGCGCTCGAGGCGCTGCCTCGCGTGGCACGAACGGGCACGCACCTGTTCCAGTTCGCCGTATTCGTGGAGGGCTTCCGTGGCTGGGGCCGCTCGCTCCGTCGCGCGATCGGCAACTGGTACGCGGCACAGGCCGTGGACGCGCTCGCCTACCAGGCGGTCAAGTACCGCCAACGGGCGGGAGTGACGCACCGCGACCTGCTCCGGCTCGCTCACCCGGCGCGCCGCGTCGGCGCCGGCAACCCGCAGCTCGACGTGTCGGACGAGCACGCTCGCCTGTTCGACTGGATCGTCCGCGGCGGCGAGACCGACGGTCTACCGCGACTGGTCAAGGGCTTCGCCCGCGCCCAGGAGGCGTCGACATCACAGGAGACGGTTGCCCTCGCCCGTCAGTACCGGCTTCCGCGCGAGGCGCTCAAGCCGGAGCACCTGACCTCGCCCGAGGTCTGGGACGCGTTGCTCGACGAGATGCCGATGACGGCGCTCATCCGCAACCTGGCGACGATGACACGTGTCGGCGTGCTCGCGCCGGGCTCGAACGGCACGGCGAAGGCGGTCGCGCAGCTCGGTGACGCGGAGCGCATCCGGAAGGCCCGGGTGCACCCGATCGCTGTGCTGACGGCGCTCCGCACCTACGCGTCCGGCCGCGGCGTCCGCGGCCGCGGCGAGTGGAACCCGGTGCGCGAGGTCGTAGACGCGCTCGACGCCGCGTTCTACACCGCGTTCGACAACGTCGTGCCGACGGGCAAGCGACTCCTGCTCGCGCTCGACGTCTCCGGCTCGATGGCCGGTGACTGCGTTGCCGGCGTGCCGGGCCTGACGCCGCGTGACGCCTCGGCGGCGCTCGCGCTGGTGACAGCCGCGACCGAGTCGCACTACGAGGTCGTCGGCTTCTTCGCCGGCAACGGCTTCAAGAAGCGCGGTCGTCAGATCTGGTCGGCCTACACCGACGGCCTGACGGCGCTTCCGATCTCGCCGCGACAGCGGCTCGACGACGCCGTTAAGACGGTGTCCGGCGTGCCGTTCGGCGGCACCGACTGCGCCCTGCCGACGCTGTATGCGCAGGCGCACAAGCGGGAGATCGACACGTTCGTGATCTACACCGACTCGGAGACCTGGGCGGGTGACATCCACCCGGTCCAGGCGCTCCGCGACTACCGCCGGGCCTCGGGCATCGATGCGCGGCTGGTCGTCGTCGGCATGGTCTCGAACGGCTTCTCGATTGCCGACCCGAACGACCCGGGGATGCTCGACGTCGTCGGCTTCGACACAGCGACGCCGCAGGTCATCTCCGACTTCGCTCGCGGCGCCCTCTGATCGAGGAGGGCGCCGCCGAGCGCCCTTCGAACCAGAGAGGAGGCGGAGATGCATCTCCACCTCGTACGGGTCGCGGCACGGCCGAAGCCGGTGCCGCGCCCGGCCAAGGTCGTGCAGCTCGAGGTTCGCCGCAAGGCGCGGCTCGAAGCAGTGCGACCCCCGCGGCCGGCCGCGTGACCGAGGAGCCGCATGCTCTGCGAGACGAGCCTGCGGCTCCTCGTGCGGATGTGGCGGAACCGGAATACGCACCGGCCTCAGAAGCCGGCGGTCGAGAGGCCATGAGGGTTCGACCCCCTCCATCCGCATCTCAACGAGAAGCAATGTGAAGGAGGAGAGAACGGTGAACGTCAACTCACATGATGACGAGCGGTCCTTTTGAGTCTGAATCCGGTCGGCGCTGCAGGAACTGCTGTCGCTCGAGCGGTCGCTTTCGACGGCGCAATGGGCGATTACTACTTCCTCTCGGGGGCTTTGGCACCGTGGCCGAACAGGAAAGGCGCGCGCCTGCAAAGCGCGACACGGCGGTCCGAGTCCGCCCGGTGTCTTGCCGAAAGGAGAGCCGCGACGACCGTTGCTCGTTTCTGTAGCCGCGATCGGGGGAAGCAAAGCCAGATGGGGGGAAGCGAGAGATTGATTCGCGTTCTCGCAGTCTCGCGGATGCTGTTGGCGGCACTCGACGAGGACGCGAGCGACGAAGACGACAACGTCGTCGTGAGCGACGAGTTCAAGGCTGAGCTGGTTCTGCTCGTGCTGGCTGCCGAAGAGCGTCTCGACGCCCGGCTGGGGCAACATCTGTTCCTGGTCAGCCGCGCGCCTGACTAGGCAGCAGCCACTGCGCCAGGAACGCGGCGATCGCGGTGTTGCCGCGCGGGCGTTCGAGCCGACCTTGCACGCGATTGCTCTCGATCACGACGATCGTCGGTACGACGGCGATGCGGAACCGCTCGGCAAGGTCGGTTCGCCGGACGACATCGACACGGATCACGTCGAAGGTGTCGTGGTTTCCGCGTCGCTGTAGCACCGCATCCAGATAGCCCTCCACGCGGCGAGACAGACCGTCAGTCGACGAGAAGAAGTAGACGAGACGCGGTCTCGGCTTCGTAGACGACCGCCCCTCGACAACCTCCTCCTCGCGATCGGACACGGTCCGACCCACGTCAGAGCCACCATCAACAGACATGCCCTGTTGGACGCTCATCAGTCGCCGAGGACGTAGGTACGACCTTCGAGCCCAAGCCGAGGGCCGCCTTCCAGCTGCTCCCTGACGTGGCGTTCGAGCGCCCGGAGGATCGCCACGATGTCGCGGTCGGTCTGGATCGGGATCTCCACGCTGAAATACCCCGTGTCGTCGTCGTGGAGCTCGCACCCGAACCCGGTCAGTGCCTTCTGGAAGCCGCGCGCCGATCCGAGGCTCGCAGCTTCGATCCTCAACGTCCGCACCTCGACCTCCTCCCTCAATTTGAAGCCGACGCACCCACTTGCTAGCCTCGTCGAGTACACGTGAGTTAGGTAACTACAATCACGTCATCCAGTGGACGAATCGAAAGATACGACAACAGAGTCGTCTATGTCAAGCGCAGAAGCTGCCCAACATTCGTGGCGGTTCGTCACGAACCACACCCAGGTGCTGCTCTGCATCCATACGAACCCAGAAATCCGGCTCCGGGACATCGCCGGCCACGTCGGCATCACGGAGCGCGCCGCCCAGCGAATCGTCGCCGACCTGGCCGATGCCGGCTACGTCAATCGAGAGCGGGCCGGCCGCCGCAACCGCTATGCGATCAACCGGGACATGGAAATGAGACACCCGGCACAGCTCGGATTCGAGATCGGACCGCTGCTCGATCTGCTCGGCGTCGAGCCTTGAGACGATTGCTCGAAGCCACGGCCGAGCCCGTGAGGAGTACCCGTCACACGAGCCCGGCCAGAATCGCCCAGCCGAGATGTCCTCGGCGCTTCAGGTAGCGCAAGCGGCGCTCGGCGTTCTCTTCACCGATCTCGGCTGCATCAGTCGCACCCGCGTTGTCGCGGATCCAGGTCGCGACGGCTTGCCAGTGCAGTGTTTCGTACCTGTCCCAGTCATCGAGTGACGAGGCAATCAAGGTCACGAGCTCGAGCCCGGTCGACTGGAACCGTTCGACCGTCTCGGCCAGCGAGACGTGGCCGGCGTGATCCAGCCCGGCCGGCGGCGGCCAGCTCTCCCAGAAAGGCTCTCCGACGACGACGTGCCCGCCGGTGCGCACGAGGCGCTTGAGCGCCGAAAGCGTGGGCACGAGACCGTCCCACACGAACGTTGCCCCCAGGCAGAGCGCCGCGTCCCAATCGGCGTCGACGGTCGACGTGCGCGCATTTCCCTCCCTGACTTCGATCAATCCGTCCAGACCGGCCTCTGCGACGCGGACCGACGCGGACCGGGCGAACTCGGGCGACTGCTCGATGCACAGGACTCGGCAGCCGAAGGTGCCGGCGAGAATGATCGCCGGTCCGGCCTGGCCTGCGGCGAAGTCGACGACACGCACGCCGGGCCGGAGCCCGAGCCGTTCACCGAGCAGCACGAGTTTTTCTCTGCTCGTCGGATTCTGGATCTCGTGCAAGCGCTCCGCGATCTCGTAGAACCGCAGCGTGCTCATTTTGCGCTCAGCCTCCTGCGGTCGCGCAGCAAGTCACGTCGTGCGAACCGACTACGGGGACCAATCCGGGTCGAAGCTCCACTCGGGGAACTGCTCCTCCAGGATCGGCAGCGCAGCGCGCCAATCGGCATGGTCGAGCAGGGCCGGGGAGATGAGCTCGGCTCCGCCACCCGCCTGCGTCGCGTATCCCCAGCGAAGGCCGAAGCAGGGGCGTGACCGGCGACTGACCAGCGCATCGGGGCTCGCCGTGAGGAACGAGTCCGCGACGAAACGAACGTCGCTCTCCGTCGACATCGGAGCATCGAACAGCGTCGGGCACGGCCCGAACGACACAAAAGGAACACCCAGGCCGCGCAGATTCGGTGGGCCATCGACCCACACATGGTCCCCGGCCGGGGCCTTTTCGGCAGCCGCAACCAGGGATTCGCTCCGCTCGTCGACGTGGATCCGCACGACCTGGATCCAACCCATCGCTGCCGCGTAGCCCTCGCCCGCATAGGAGACGGTTGCCTCGAGCACCGGGAGCCCCAGCGCGAGATTCACCGGCCAATCGAGCCCCAGGACTCCAAACCCCCAACGACCCGGATCGTCGTTCGGCCTGAGCTCCGCCTTCACGGATCCCTTCAGGCCGTGGAGCGAGAACGCGAAGGTCTCACTCATGGGCGGATCCATCGAGCAACGAGAGCCGGTCTAACGAACGCTTCGCGCCTGCAGGAACACCCAGATCGCGACTGCGGCTGCGACCCCGACGATCGCACCGAGGATCCAGTGGCTGCCGTTGAAGAGCACGAGAGTCAACAGCACGAGCACGGCAGCGACGAGCGCCGCCCGCCGCAGGATGCGCTGGCGCGTCCGCGTTCTCCCGTCGACGCTCATCGTGCCCCGAGCTGGATCGAATCAACTGTCACAGACCGATCATGCCGGACCCGGGTGTGCACGCGCACCGCGCAAGAATGAGGACCGTGCCCGGCGGGAGAATGCACGCGGACGAGCTCGAGACGGACGACGCGCTCGTCCGCCGGCTGCTCACCGCCCAGTTTCCGTCCTGGGCCGAGCTTCCGATCGAGGCTTTGCCCGTGGGCGGAACCGACAACGCGATCTATCGGCTCGGCGCGGAGCTCTCCGTTCGTCTGCCGCGACGACGCGAGTGGACGTCCGCGTCGCTGGACAAGGAATTCGAATGGTTGCCGAAGCTGGCCCCCTCGCTGCCGCTTTCCGTGCCGACGCCGCTCGCACGGGGACGTCCGGGTGAGGGGTACCCGCACGAATGGGCCGTCTACGACTGGCTCGACGGGCAGGACGCCGCGAGCGCGAACCTCGATCTGCCGCGGGCGGCCGTCGACCTCGCGGGGTTGCTCGCCGCGCTACGGCGCATCGATCCGGCCGGCGGTCCGGCGGCGGGCGGTCGCGGCGGCCCGCTTCGTGAGCTCGACGAAGCCACGCGCACGGGGATCGCGGCTCTCGCAGACGCGATCGACGCCGAAGCGGTCACCCGGGCATGGGATCACGCACTCGCAGCGCCCGACTGGCACCGCCCGCCCGTCTGGATTCACGGCGACCTCGACGCACGGAACCTGCTCGTCAGGGACGGGCGAATCACCGGTGTCATCGACTGGAGCTGCGCCTGCGTGGGCGATCCGGCGTGCGATGCGAAGGTCGCGTGGGCCGTGCTGGACGCCGAAACGCGGCCGATCTTCCGTGATCTGCTCCAACTCGACGATGCGACGATGGCACGCGGGCGCGGCTGGGCGCTCGCGCACGCGATCGGGGCCATCACCTACTACATGCACACCTATCCGGTGATCGTCCAGGAGGCGCGGCGCTGGCTCGCCGAGGTGCTGGCCGATCCATCGACCTGAGCTCCGAACGGGGACCGTCTTCGGCGACGCGGGATCAGAGCTTCGCGTACAGCTGCCGGCCGAGCCTGAGGACGCTCGCAGCCCCTCGACCGCCGGTCACCCAGACCTCACCGAAGGATGCGCCCTTGGTGAACGTCACCGCGACGAACGAGGTGCCCTGCCGGGTGTTCGTGGCCATCCTGGCGTTGACCCCGAACCCGGACGCCTTTCGCGTCGTCGTTCCGCGCGGCCAGCCGGCAGGCTTGAGCGTCTTCGGTGCGACCGAGACGACGAGCTGGGCGGACGCGTACGTCCAGGAGCAGGTCTTCACCTTGACTCCGTGAACCGTCTGCGACCCGGCCGTGCCGTACTCGGGCGTTTCAGCGGTGGCGCCGAACGCGGCATTCACCGCACCCGGTGTCACGGCCGAACACGGGTCGAGCAAGCCGCGCTGCGGCCTGGCGGCCGCCGACGAGACGATGAGCAGGACCACGCCGGCGAAGGCGACCAGGGATGCCGCCGAACGGCGAAGGAGAGGGTTGTCCGCCGACATTTCGGCCGGGACTGTAGCTCGTCAGCGCACGTGATTGCCGAGCGGCCCCAAAACTTCAGGCCGCGATCGCCGCGCGCGCCCGCGCCGCTCGCACGGCCTGCGAGAGCGTGTCGACGTCGTAGGCACCGTAGTGGCGGCGGCCGTTGACGAAGAAGGTCGGCGTGCCCGAGACGTTGCTCAGGTCGGCGCTGTCGACGTCTTCCGCAACCCGCCCTCCGTCTGCGTGTCTCCTCAGCCGTTCGGTGAACGTCTCCGTATCGAGCCCGAGCTCCTTCGCATGCTCGACCAGATCGCGGGGCGAGAGCGCATCCTGATGCTCGAGCAGTCGATCGTGCATCTCCCAGAACGCTCCCTGCTCGGCGGCTGCCTCCGCCGCCTCGGCGGCGAGCTCGGCGTTCGGATGGACGTCGGTGAGCGGCAGGTGGCGCCAGACGTAACGGACGTCGCCGTGGTCACGCAGCAGCTCGCGGAGCACGGGCTCGGCCTGCCCGCAGAAAGGGCACTCGAAGTCGCCGTACT
This sequence comes from uncultured Thermoleophilia bacterium, assembly GCA_963769545.1. Classification (GTDB taxonomy): domain Bacteria; phylum Actinomycetota; class Thermoleophilia; order Gaiellales; family Gaiellaceae; genus PALSA-600. The sequence goes on from CAVYMB010000001.1 coordinate 276,399, forward strand.
CGACCAGCGTGACCGGAGCAGCTTCTGGCCCGCGGATGTGATCGCGCTCGGGATCGACCGGAACCGCGAGATCGACGATCGACTCGGCGTCGCCCAGCAGCGCGCGAATCCGCAGTCGACGTGGGAGCAGGTCGGTCGCCCGGAAGACGAGCCACGTCAGCACCGACGCGCACAGCGCAGCGCTGAGCACGCCGATCTTCGCCTCGGCCAGCGACTCGCCGTGGAACGCGAGCGCAGCGATCAGCAGCGACACCGTGAAGCCGACTCCCGCGATCGACCCGCCTCCCGCGAGTGCCGCCCAACCGACCGGCGGTCGGATTCTCCCCCGGCTCAGCTTGGTCACGAGCCAGGACGCGGAGACGATCCCGGCGGGCTTTCCGAGTACGTAGCCGAAGAGAATGCCGAGCGCGATCGGAGCGGTGAACGCGTCGGAGAGGAACTGCCCGTCGATGTGAACCCCGGCGTTTGCGAGCGCGAACAGCGGCACGATCACATAGCCCGTCCAGGGATGGAGCAGCCCCTGGAGCCGCTCGTTCGGGGAGAGCGCAGACGCGACCCCGAGGCGCGCCGAGCGGGCCAGCTCGGGGGTCGGCTGCTCGCGGAACAGCCGGAACAGGTCGGAAGCCCGTTCGAGCTCGGGACGGGACGCGGGAGTGGCGACCGTCGACAGTCCGATCGCCAGGCCGATCACGATCGGATCGACGCCCGAGCGCGAGAGTGCGTACCAACCGACGATCCCGAGTGCGACGGTCAGGATGTCCCGATGGAAGCCGAGGCGCGTCGAGAAGACGAGTAGTGCGAACACACCCGCCGCGACCGCCAGCGGACCACCCTTCACCCCGCTTGCGTACACGGTGCCGATCACGATCAGCGCGACGATGTCGTCGACGACCGAGAACGTCAGCAGAAACGCTCGCAGGCGGACGGGAAAGCGCGGCCCGACGAGCGCGAGCATGCCGAGCGCGAAGGCCGTGTCGGTCGACATCGCGACACCCCAACCGTGCGCCGACGGGCGTCCTGCGTTGAACGCGAGATAGATCAGGACCGGGACGATCATCCCGCCGAGGCCGACCGCGAGCGGCAACGCCGCCCTGCGCCGCTCGCGAAGCTCGCCGAGATCGAACTCGCGCCGCGCCTCGAGACCGACCACCAGAAAGAACAGGGTCATCAGCCCGCTGTTCACCCAGTAGCGAAGATCGTGCGAGACGCCGTGGCTTCCAACCCGGATCGAGAGGGTCGTGTTCCAGAACCGCTCGTACGAGGCGACGTCGACGTTGGCCCAGACCAGGGCGGCAATCGTGGCGGCGAGCAGGACTGCTGCGCTGCCGGTCTCGGTGCGGAGAAAGCTGCGGAGCGGCGTCTCGAGGTTCCGCACCCACGCGGTGCGTCCCGAGAAAGCCGACTCCCGGGCGGGGTGCCCCGCCTCGCTGCTACCGACCATCGGTCACCCTCCGATCGTGTCGCAGCCCGGGCGTCTTCGGCGGCACCAGCCGATCATACGAGCGCGGCAAGGTACTGCCGCGGGTCGCTCTCGGCGACGTATCGTGGGACTCGATGAGCGCGAGCACGATGCTGGCTGCCCGTTACCGGACGTCGGGCAGCGATGCGGGGACACTGGAGGTCGCCGAGGTTCCGCGTCCGCAACCGAGTGCCGGCGAGGTGCTGGTGCGGGTCGCGGTCGCGGGCGTCAACCCGAGCGACTGGAAGTCGCGCCGGCGCGGCGGGACGACCGAGGGGCACGACTTCGTGATCCCGGGGCAGGACGGCGCCGGCGAGATCGTCGCGGTCGGCGAGGGCGTCGACCGGGCCCGGGTCGGCGAGACCGTCTGGCTCTTCGAAGGTCAGTGGCAGCGCCCCGGGGGTACGGCGGCGCAGTGGATCGCGCTCGACGCGAGCCGTGCGGTGAAGCTCCCAGAGGGCGTCTCACCCGCCCAGGGCGCGGGCCTCGGGATCCCGGCGATGACCGCGCATAGGTGCCTCTACGCCGACGGCCCCGTCGCCGGTGCGGCGGTGCTCGTCCACGGCGGCGCCGGTGCCGTCGGGCATGCCGCGATCGAGCTCGCTCGTCACGGAGGCGCGCGTGTCGCCGCGACCGTGAGCTCGGACGAGAAGGCGCGGCTCGCAGCCGCCGCCGGCGCCGAGCTCGTCGTGAACTACCGGAACGAGGACGTCGTCGATGCGATCCGAGGGTGGATGCCCGACGGTGTCGCGCGTGTCGTCGACGTCGACGTGGTCGGCAACCTCGAGGTAGACACGAAGGTGGCTGCGCCGAACGGCGCGATCGCCTCGTACGCCGTTCGTCCGGAGCCGGTGCTGCTGGGCCGCGAGCTGATGGTCAACAACGTCACGGTGCGGTTCGTGCTCGTCTACTCGATGCCCGAGCAGGCGAAGCTCACCGCCGTCGAGACGATCGGCGCGGCATTGCGCGCCGGCGCCCTCACGCCGCTGCCGGAGACGCGATTCCCGCTCAGCGAGATCGAAGCCGCGCACGACGCCGTCGAGAACGGCGCGGTCGGCAAGGTGCTGGTCGAACTTCCGGCGGACTAGAGGAGCTCGACCAACTCGCCGACGCTCGCGACGGTGTCGTCCGGGCGCTGCAGGGCGGGCAGTCGTCCGAGCTGTTGCTCGCCGCTGATGCCGGTTCGCACGAGCACGGTGTAGGAGCCACCCAGGTTGCCGAGGGCGATGTCGAGCGCGACGTCGTCTCCGATGACCGCGAGCTCTGCGGACGGAAGACCGAGACGGCCGACGAGCTCACGGACGGCCGGACGAGACGGCTTGCCGACGATCGCCGGTCGCGCGCCGGTGACCTTCGCCAGTGCGGCCGTCACCATCGCGCCGCGACTGAAGATCGGGCCGTTGGCGCCGGAGTACGCGGCGACGTAGCTCGCGGTCAGAAGCTGCGCCCCGCCACTGATCCCGCGCGCCGCGTGCTCGAGCTCCGCGAACTCGAACTCCGCCGGATGCGCGACGAACACGGCCTCGAACCGTTCCGCCGCGCCGACCAGCCGTACCCCGGCCGCGGTCAGCCGCTCGTGCGTCGCCTGCGTGCAGAACGCGAGCACGGCGTCGGCGCGTCTGCGGCGAAGCAGCGAGATCGCGCAGCAGACGGGCGTGAGCAGCTCGTCGTCACGGATCTCGAGCCCTCCCTCGCGCAGCTCGGCCGCGAGCACCTGCGGTGCGACATGGCTTGCGTTGGTGAAGATCAGCAAAGGCCGCCCCGAGCTCCGAATGGCCGCGAGCAGCTCACGGGCTCCCGGAATCGGCTCGTGCCCCGAACGGGTCCGCTGGATCAGCGTCCCGTCGAGGTCGAGAACGAAGCCCCGTGCCTCGCGCAACGACTTCACGCGCGCCGCCACAGGAGCCGCGTGTCTCCCTTGCGGAGCTGCAGGTAGGTGATCTCCGGTCGGCGGTCGAGCTCGCGCAGCAGCGTGACGAGCGGGCTGCGCCTCGCCACCGGCTCCGCCGGGGCGCCACTCACCATCGCGTCGACCTGCTCGGCGGGCATGGTCAGGCGCAGCAGCAGCTCCTCGTCTGAGACTCGTTCGCCGAAGCGAGCACGGGCGCCCTCCAGCGAGAGCGGCTCGACGTGCCGCAACTCGGCAGCGCGGGGCAGCGCGAGCACCCGGTCGGCGACCTCGGGCGATGGTGGCGCCGGCGGCTCCCCGAAATGACCGAGGAAGTAGCGGATGATCTCGTCGGGAACGTCGGCATACCGGTCGGCGCCTCGGTGCAGGGCGATCACGTTCATCACGGCCTGTGTGACCAGGAACTGCGCGTACGGCGTGACCACGATCGGATACCCGAAGTCGGCCCGCACGCGCCCGATCTCCTCGATCGACTCGTCGAACAGCTCCGGGCGCCGCATCTCCTCGAGCTGCCGCCGCATCGTCGTGACGACGCCGCCCGGCAGCTGGTGGTGGTAGTAACCGGCGTCGTACTCCACCGGGACACCCAACGGCAGTCCGCGCTCGATCGCGAGCTCGCGAAAGTGAGCGGACACGGCAGCAAGGGCAGCCGGGTCGAGGCGGTGCGAGAAGCCCGAGGCCTCGAGGTTGCGCAGCGTCGACTCCGTCGACGGCTGCGAGGTGCCGTTGGCGAGCGGCGCGACGGCGGTGTGCAGCGTGCCGAACCCGAGCCGGCAACCTTCGAGGTAGACGAGCGGCGCCAGCCCGATCGTGCAGTGGCTGTGGAGCTCGACCGGCCGGCCGGCGAATGCACCGAGGAAGAGCGGCGCGAGCTCGCGCACCCGGTCGACGGTGAGCAGCCCTCCCGGATCCTTGAGATAGAGGCGGTCGACGTCCGGCATCGCAGCGACGGCGGCAGCGCGCGTCGCGTAGTGCTCGTCGTCGTGCACCTCGCTCATCGAGTAGGTGAGCCCGATCACCACTTCCTCCGCCCCTTCCTGCTTGGCGAGGCGCGCGGCCTGCGCGAGCGCGTGCGGGTCGTTCATCGGATCGGCGATCTGCACACGGCGGATCCCGTTGCGGATCACGAGCCGAAACGCCAGCCGGATCACGTCTTCCTGCGCCGGCTCCCAGGAGATGAAGCGCATGCCGGTGGTCAGGAACGTCAGGAGCGTGCGCGGCATCGCCGCGCCCATCAGCCGGATCCGCTCCCACGGATCCTCGCGGTGGAAGCGCACCGAGACAGCCATGTGCGTGCTCGAGGTGAAGTCGAGCGCGCGGTACCCGACGCGATCGAGGGTGGGCGCGATCGCGACCACGTCGGGCGTCGTCAGACCGGTCGCGCCCCACAGGCTCTGGTTTCCGTCCCGGGTGGTCGTGTCGACCAGCTCGACGAACCCGGTCATCTGACCTCGATCCGAAAGAGTGGCTGACCGAGCTCGACGAGTGCTGCGTTGTCGGCACAGACCTCGACGATCGTCCCGGCGACCCCGGCGACGATCGAGTTCATCATCTTCATCACCTCGACCAGGCAGACGACCGTGTCCGGCTCGACGCGCGCGCCCACGTCGACGTACGGCGCAGCGCCGGGTGCGGACGCTCGGTAGAAGACACCGAGCATCGGGCTCTCGACCGCGTGCAGCGCGCCCGCCTGTGAGTCCGCGGCACAGGCCTCTGGCTCCGGGTCGGGCGCCGGCTGCTTGCCGCGCCGCACGTGCAGCTGGAGCTCGGGCGTGTCGATCCGCAACTCGTCGAGGGTCGATTCGTCGATCAAGCGCAGGATCTCGCGGACATCGTCGTCGCCGAGGCTCATTTGCCGCCCTCTTGTCGTGGCTTGACGCCGAGCGTCGACAGCACGAGCGCAAGCGCCGACTCGCCGACGGGGCCGTGCGTGCGTGGAGCGGCGGTGACCGGCCGCGCCTGCAGGACCGAGGTTCGGCCCGCGTCGTCGATCGCCCACTCGACATCCTGATGGGTGCCGAAGTGCCGCTCGACGGCTGCGGCGATGCGCATCAGCTCCGCGCGTCGAGCATCGTCGAGGCACGGCGCGTTCGCCCGCTCCGCGGGCACCTCGAGTCGCACGGTCCCGGTGCCGCGCGGGTCGGGGCGGTACTCGACGAGCTTCGAGTTGACCGAGCCACGCACGACCTCGCCCGTCACCTTGCTCACCAGGTACTCGTCCGGCGTGACCTCTCCACCGACGACGGCCAGGCCGAGCCCCCAGCTCGCGTCGATCGCGACCACACTCGGATCGCCGCTGACGGGGTTGCAGGTGAAGAGGACACCCGCAACCTCGGCGTCGACCATGCGCTGCACGGCGACGCCAATCGTGGGCGGCCGACGTGCGTCGCCGAGTCGCGCGCGATAGGCGATCGATGGTTCGCTGTGCAAGCTGGCCCAGCATCGCTGTACGGCGCGGCAGAGCTGATCCGGCCCGCGAACCCACAGGTACGTCTGCTGCTGCCCCGCGAATGTCGCCTCGGCGCTGTCTTCTCCGCGGGCGCTCGAACGCACCGCGACGGGCGGCTCGCTCTCCCCCGTCTCGCTCGAGAGCTCGGCGTAACGCTCGAGGATCTCCGCCCGCGTGCCGCCCGGTAGCTCGGCGTCGACGACCGCACCGGTCAACCGAGCAGCCGCAACGCGCAGCGCGGAGAGGTCGTCGGTGTCGAGCCCGGCGAGCGTGTCGTCGAGCACGCTGCGCAGACCCGTCGCGTCCAGAAACGCCTCGTAGGCGCCGGCCGAGAGCGCGAACCCACCGGGGACCGGGATCCGGGCGGCGAGCAGCTCGCCGAGCGCGGCGCTCTTGCCGCCGAACAGCTCCTCGTCGCGAAGCCTGAGCTCGCCGAGCGACGCGGTCGCCGCGTGCACTCAGGACGCCTCGTCGAGGATCTCGACCACCCCGGTCGCGCCGTCGACCCTCAGCAGCTGGCCGGTCTTGATCACCGACGTCGCGCGACCCGTGCCGACGACCGCCGGCTTGCCGTATTCGCGCGAGACGATCGCGGCGTGCGACATCACGCCGCCGATGTCGGTGACGGTGGCCTTGATCTTCGGGAAGATCGGCGCCCAGGCCGGCGACGTGATCGTGCACACGAGGATCTCACCGTCCTGCACCGATCCGAGCTCGCTCGGATCGTTGAGCACGCGTGCGCGCCCCTCGACCGTCCCAGCCGACGCGGCCGCGCCCTGGAGCCGGCGCGGCGCGCCTTCGGACGACGCCGCCCACTCCTGCAAGCGCTTCGGCGTCACGCCCCACAACATCACCGCCATCGGGTCGTTGACCGCTTCGGGCATCGCTCCCAGCGCCGGCGGCGGCGTCCACTCGGCGAGGCGCGCGAGCAGCCCGCGCCGCCGGGCGACGATCGGCGGCCAGTGGTCGGGGCCGAGGGGCGGCCCGCCGGTCGCCCACATCAGGCACAGCTCCTCGAGCGCCGACATCACCTCGTGACGGCCGAGTTGGAAGACGTCCTCGCCGTCGGCGAGCCAGCCGTGGTTCGCGAGCACGGCGCCGAACTCGCGCAGCTTGTTGTAGTAGCTCGTCAGGAACCAGTAGTCGCAGTAGAACTTGTGCTCCTCGACGTACGGGAACACCGTGCGCGAGAGACCGAGCAGGTCGGCGAACGGGCCTTGCGCCTCCGCGGGCAGGAGCGCCGCGTAGCCTTCCGCAAGCCGGTCGCGATCTGCACGCAGCCGCTCGACCGGGCGCTCGACGTCCTCGCCCGCGACGATGGCTGCGACATGCCCGACGAGCGACGCGAACGGAATCGTCGGGTCGTCGAGCCAGCTGCGGTAGTAGTGGTAGAGCCCGTCGCCCGTCGCCATGTTGAACCACGGATCCTTGACCTGTTCGAGGTCGGCGAGCCAGGCGCGTCCGGCCTCGCTTGCGGCGAGCTCTGCCTCGATCTCCGCCGGTGTCCGTCCCTGGACGAACGCGCCCGCGAGCCCCGTGTCGACAGCAACGCGTGCGAGCCGCCGCAGCTCGGCATCCGGCCGGAACAGCAGCACGTCGATCCCGGCGATCATCTGCGCGATGTGCTGCTCGGGGATGTCGGGCAGATGTCCGCGGCAGAACTCGGAGAAGGTCAGGTAGGCGCCGTACCCGAGCAGCAGGAACTCGAAGTGGTGGTGCCACATCAGCTCGCCGAGACGCAGCGTGCGCTGGTAGCCGTCGAGCAGCGGCACGTAGCTCGACACGTGATCGTGCTCGAAGACGAGCTCTTCGGGCTCGTACTCGGGGAGGTCCGAGACCTCGATCGCGTGAAGCTCGGCGATCAGGTTCTCCATCTTCGTCCGCCACCGGGCGTACAGCTCGTCCCAGTTCGCGAAGTAGTGACCGGCGCGACGCTGGAAATACTCCGCGCGCTCGTCGATCTTGGCTGGGTCGGTGACCGGGTTGACGGTGATGTAGACGTACCCGTTGACGATCCGGTAGTCGACGCCCATCGCCGGCGGCACCGCGAACGCCCGGTTCTGCCAGGCGCCGACCGCGTAGTAGGGGCCGTCGATCGAGACGATGTCGAACGCCGGCATCGGCATCGGAAAGTGCATCGAGTTCCAGAACCAGAGGCGCCCCTCGTCGATCTCGCGGCGCTCCTCGGTGAAGAGCGTGTAGTAGGGGTACAGCTCCTGCCAGCCCTCACAGCCCGGCGGCGTCTCGATCGAGAACGGACTCGGGAAGGCGCTCTCGGCGCCCGTCGCTGTCGTCATCCGAACGCTCCTCTGGCTCAGGCCCGCCGGGCGGCGAGCACGCCCGTGAGCCTAACGCCGCGGCGCGCTCAGTTCTCGATCGTGACGAGCGTTCCGATCGGCGTGTACGGCCAGACCGCCGCCGCTGCGGACAGCGGCAACTCGACGCACCCGAGGCTCTGCGGCGTGCCGAACGACGCACGGTTGAACGCGTGCAGCGCCTCCCCGCCGTGGAAGTAGCTGATCCAGCGGATCCCGGGATCGTTGTAGTGCGAGCCGTCCGGATTCGTGCCGCTCATCGTCCCGACCGGGATGTGCTCGAAGACCGGCCACGTACCGAGTGCAGTCGGGGCCGCGGGCACGCCCGTGTTTCCCGGCGACGTGAGCACGATCCCGCCGTTGTGCCAGAGGGTCATGAGCTGGGGCACGTTTCGATGCACGTATACGTAGCTGTAGCCCGCTGTCCGTCGCTTCCCGGCGAGCGCGTCGGCGAGCAGCGCGTGCCAGACCTGCGGCCCGACGATCCCGTCGACGGTGAGCTGGTGCTCGTCTTCGAACATCATCACGGCGCCGCGCACGATCTCGTTCGGCTCGCCCGGCTGCCAGAGCGCCTGCAGCTCGGACGGTGTTCCCTGATACCGCCAGCTGAACGTGCCTTGCGGCGGCGCGACGGCGGCCGCCAGCTGCTCCCGGGGCGTGGACGGCGTGCCGCCGCCGGACTCGGCCCAGTCGAGCGGGAGGTACCCCTCCATGGCGAGCAGCTGCTGCAGTCGCAAGAACGACGCGGGCGCGACCGACCAGCTGACGTCGGTCGCCGGCCGGGCTGTGCGAGCGCCGGCGCCGGCCACGGCGACCTCGCGCGGGAAGCGCAGACGGACGTTCGCGGTGAACGGAAGGCCGAACCGGCCCGACGGCCGGAAGACCAGCGAGTGGCTGTCGGCGTGGTCCCACGTTCCGTGAATGCCGGCTGGAAGCTTCGGGACGCTCGTGCCGAGGACGTCGGCAACGGGTCGCGAGAACGTCAGCCGGAGCGGGGTGAGCGGCGCAATGTGCGCTCCGGGCGCGGGCTGGGCGAGCACCACAGGCTCCTTCGCCTGTGGGAACCAGGTCACCAGCACCGGAGCCCCGAGGCGTTCCCACGGCCGCGCGGCGGCAGCTACCTCGATCGAGCCCGCGGCGCTCGGCGTCGGCAGGACGGCAGAGGTCGCGTCGGGCTGCGCTCGCACCGATCCGAACGACACCGTGCTGACGGTGGTGTCGAAGTGGACGCGCACATGCCCGCCCGTCGGGACGGTCAGCCACTTCTGCCGCACGTGCGCAACAGGTGCCCGCACGGTGAGCGTCTCCCGCCGCTCCCGCCCGAGCGCCCAGCTCGACCAGCCCGGTCGTCGCACGGTCACCGTGACCGACACGAGCTCGCCCGGAGTCACGCTCCGGCGCGGCGTCAGACGACCGCCGCGCACCGTCACCGGCACGGGACGGCCGCTCGAGTCCGTTGCAGTAACGCCGACGATCGACCCTGCGAACGGCTGCAGGGACACGCGCGCGAGCGCGACCGGGTCGCCCTCGAGCCGAGCGCCCGAGAAGACGAAGACGCTGACGGCGGCCGCAACCACCCCGACCACCATCACGGCGAGCGCGATCCACCATCCCGATCTGCGGCGCCGTGTCCGGCGCGGCGTGGACGAGTAGCGGCGTTGCTGGGTCAGCGGTGGCGCGGCATTCGCCATCCCGACCAGGATAGGCGCCACCGTGCCGGCCGGCGGGCGTCAGGCTGCGGCTGGCTTCGATCCGGCCTGGGCGATCGCGCGATCCATCGCGGCGAGCGGATTCGCAGCGGCAGGCCCGTGGCCGACCACGAGCGTCGTCGGCTCGAGCGCGCGCAGCGAGCGGGCCGACTCGAGATCGAGCTGCTTGTTCCAGGTCGCCATCGCGGCGAACGGGAAACGGAGATAGAAGTGGTTCGTGACCTGGACGGTGCCGTACGCCGTGAAGACGTCGCCCGCCAGCAACGTGCGGTCTCGTGTGTCGAGATAGGCGACATGGCCCGGGCTGTGCCCGGGGCTCGCGACCACCTCGAGGCTGCCGACGCGGTCGCCCGCAGCGAGCAACTCGTCCGGGATCGTGCCGAGCTTCGGCCAGCTTCCCGGCACCTTGCCCTCGACCGGGTGCTCACCGGCGTGGATGCGGGCATCGAGCTTGGGCATCGAGACGACGATCGAGGCACCGAGCTTCTGCCTGAGCGCGTCGAGCGAACCGACGTGGTCGCCGTGGCCGTGCGTCAACGCAACCCGGCGAATCGTCCCGCCGGCGGCCAAGGCCGCCTCGACCAGGGCGTCGCCGGCGCCGCCCATCGTCGTGTCGACCAGCGTGAAGCCGTCGTCCTCGCGGACCAGGTAGGCGTTGACGAAGTGCGCCCGCGTGAGCTGAATCAGATTCGGGGTGATCGTCGTCGCCTTCACGAATCGCCTCCAGCATTCTGCCCGCGAGGCGATAATCGGCGCTTGACCACCAAGCGACGCATTCCTGGGCTGACGCTCGTCGAACACGAGCTCGCGACGCCCCTCGACCACGAGGACGCCGGCGGCCCGAGCCTGACGCTGTTCGCGCGCGAGCTGATCGGCGACGCGCCGGGCGCCGAGTCCTTCCCGCTGCTGGTCTTCTTCCAGGGCGGACCCGGCTTCGAGGCGCCGCGCCCGCTGACCGCGCCCGAGCCGGCCGCCTGGCTGCACCGAGCGCTCATCGAGTACCGCGTCCTCATGCTCGACCAGCGCGGAACGGGCCGGTCGACGGCGTTCGGCCGCCTCGACGGGCTGGGCGCCAAGGCACAGGCCGACTACCTGACGCACTTCCGCGCCGACTCGATCGTCCGCGATGCAGAGCTCGTGCGGCGGGCATTCGGCGTCGAGACGTGGTCGGTGATGGGGCAGAGCTTCGGCGGCTTCTGCGTCCTCGCGTACCTCTCCGCCTTCCCCCGCTCGTTGCACGAGGCGTTCATCTGCGGCGGGCTGCCGCCGATCGGGCGATCCGTCGACGACGTCTACGCGCGGACCTACCCGCACGTCCGCGAGCGGTGCCGCCGCTACTACGAGCGCTATCCCGACGACCGCGGACGCGTTCACGCAATCCATGGCCAAGCCGCCGAAGGGTCGATCGTCCTCCCGACGGGAGAGCCACTGACGTCACGCCGGTTCCGCCAGCTCGGCCTGATGCTCGGGATGAGCGACGGCGCCGAGCGGCTCCACGCGATCCTCGAGCTCGCGACCGACTCACCTCCCTTTCTCCACGACGTTGCGGGCGGCAGCGACTTCTCGCGCAACCCGCTGTTCGCGGCCGTGCACGAGTCGTGTTACGCCGACGGCGGCGTCACCGCCTGGTCGGCCGAGCGCACGCTTCCGCGCGAGTTCGACGACGTCGAGCTCTTCACCGGCGAGCACGTCTATCCGTGGATGTTCGAGGACTACGCAGCGCTCCGGCCGTTGCGCGAGGCAGCGGAGCTGCTCGCGCTGCACCCGTGGCCGCGCCTCTACGACGAGTCGCGACTCTCAGCCAACGAGGTACCAGTGGCGGCCGTCGTCTACGCGAACGACATGTACGTCGACCGCGAGCTGTCCGAGGAGACGGCAGGCCGCGTGGGCAATCTGCGGCGCTGGCTCACCGACGAGTACGAGCACGACGGAATCCGCGCCGACGGGGCGCGCATCCTCGACCGCCTGATCTCGCTCGTGCGCAGCTGACCGGAGGGCTGCGCCGCCACCGTGGTCGGCGACGCAGCCCTGGACCCGCTCAGAGCGCGACGATCCCCTCGCCGCCGATCGCACCGGCGACGGTGACCGAGCCGACCGGGCTCAGCGAGCCGTCGACGTTCACGCGGTAGCCGTCGACGTGGCCCTGCGCCCCGGTCTGCACGTACAGATAGGAGCCGTCGGGTGTAGCCGACGCGTCGACCGTCCCAGCGTCGGTGGCCGTCGTGCCGACCTGCGTGAGCGCGCCGCCGGGACCCGAGGCAAATCCGCTTTCGGACGCGCTCCCGGCGTTGGACGCATAGAAGAACAGCCCGGCGGCCGCGACCCAGCAGGTGGCGGCCTGCCCGGTCGCCACAGCGTGCAGCGCCAAGACAGTGCCGTCCGCGTTCAACCTGAACGTCGCAAGCGCGTTCGGCCCTGCTTCCGCGACGACGAGGTTTCCCGCGGCGTCGAAGCTCACGGCGAATGGAACCGCGCCGGTCTCGACGTTGACGACCGGGCTCCGCGAGAGATACCCGAGCCTCCCCATCAGGAAGACGTCGATCGCGTTGCCGTTCGCCTTCGTCGTCACGACCAGCTTCGACCCGTCGGGCGAGAAGGCGACCTGCCCCGGAGTGTTCGTGAACTGCGGGGTCGCGGCGGAGTTCAACCCGAGCGAGCGACCTGAGCCCGGCAGCGGCAACAGGAAGTCACCGAGGACGATGTAGCCCTGGACGGAGCCGCCGTCGAGCGCGTTCAGCACGTACACCAGCCCGCCGTGCACAGCGATGCTGACCGGGAACGTTCCGCCCGAGGTGATCACCTGGGTCAGCGCGAGCCGATCGGCGGTGACCCGGAATACCGAGATGCTGGAGCTGCCGGCATTGACGGCGAAGAGCAGCCCGCGCGACTGGTCGTACGCGAGCGCGCCCTGCGAGGCGGTGTGATCGACGACCGAGCCGGCGAGCACGCCGCCAACACCGCCCGTCGCATACGTTCCGGCCTGGGTGAGCGAGCCGTCTTCCGCACGGTCGTAGGCCACCACCTGGTTGCCGAACGTGTTGTCGGTGAGCACGAAGACGGCATGACCGGCGTCACGACCGGCGGTCCTCGCGGCACCGGCTGTTCCAGCGAGCACCGAAGCGAACGCGAGCAGGACGACGAACGCAAGACCCATCCGAAGCAGGGATCTCATCGACGATCTCCTTTCGTAGCTGTCGTCCACAGGTCTGCCGCCGAGTACGTTCGTTACGCGCGTTAAAGGGCGATAACAATTGAAACGCTCGTGTCGCTCGCGAGTCGCCGAGCGCGGGGTCTCAGCCCTCGGCGACAGCGGGTGTCGCGTCCGGCTCGACCTGCACGCCTCGTCTCAGACCGACGGCGGCGGCCACCGTGGCGACGGCCATGATCGCCGCCATCGCGTACAGCACCGAGCGCGTCGCGTACGCGAAGTCGAGGCGCACGAACTGAGGAATCGACGCCGTCCCGCCCCGCGAGCCCGACTGCGCCAGCTTCGACGCCTGAGTCGACGCCTGAGCGCGTGGAAGGCCCTTGGCGACGAGCGACGTCGTCAACCGAGAATGCATCTCCGAGACGAGCAGGCTGCCGAGCACCGCGATGCCGAGGCTCGCGGCGTAGTTCCGCACCGTCTGGGTGATGCCCGTCGCCTCGCCGTAACTGAGCCGCGAGGCACGATTGACCGCGTCCGTGCTGGCCGGGCCGAGCATGAAGCCCATCCCCGCACCGGCGAGGATCACGCACCAGACCTGGTTGCCCAGGTCGAGGCCGGTCACCTTGCGCGCCCAGAACGCATAGCCGACCACGGCGAGCGCACAGCCGATCACCACCGGTCGTTTCGCGCCGATACGGTCGAGCATGCGCCCGCCGATCTGCGCAGCCGCAACGAACCCGAGGAAGAAGTACAGGAGGACCAGGCTCGAGGACGACGCGGACTTGCCGAGTGAGATCTGCGCGTACTCGCTGGCGAAGAAGAACACCGGGATGAAGACCATGTTCGAGACGCCGAGCACGAGGTTCTCGACGAGGAACGGGCGGATGCGGAAGATGCTGACCTCGATCAGCGGCGAGCTGACCCCGCGTTCGAAGAGGAAGAACAGCACCAGCAACGCGGCGCCGACGACGACGCACGCAAGCGTCTTCGGATCGGTCCACCCCCACGTGCCCGACTGCTGGAAGCCGAAGATGCTGATTGCGACACCGGAGGCGATCAGCACCAGCCCGCGGTAGTCCATCTTGGCGGGGCGATGGTCGGTCACCGGCCTCGAGATCGCGATCAGGATCAGCGCGACGATTGCGACGGGGATGTTCACCCAGAAGATCGCGCGCCAGGTCCATTGCGTGAGCACGCCGCCGAGCGCCGGCCCGACCGCGGTCAGCCCGCCGGCGATGCCGAAGAACAGCGCAAGTGCCTTGCCGCGCTGGTGCAGCGGAAACGTCTGCACGACGATCGCCAGCGCAGCGGGGAACATGATCGCCCCGCCCGCGCCCTGGACGACGCGGAAGGTCACGAGCCAGGCCTCGGCCAGGCCGCCTTTCGGCGTCAAGCCGCACATCGCCGAGGCGCCGGCGAAGACGATCACTCCGAGCGTCACCATCTTCCGATGCCCGACGGTGTCGGCCAGTCGCCCGCCGAATGCGAACAGCGCAGCGAGCGACAGCAGGTACGCGTTGATCGCCCACTGGACGCCGGTGGCCGTCAGGCCCAGCTCTCGCTGAATCGTCGGCGCCGCAATCGAGACGATCGTCTGATCGATGAACGTCATCGAGACGGCGAAGATCATCGCCGCGAGCACCAGGTTCCGCGACTGCGGGCGGTCAGCGGACATTGTCAGCGGATTACCGTCGCCTCGACCGACCACGGGCTCAGCTTGCTCACCATGCCGCCCGGCATTTTCCCCCAATCGCGGCTGGGAGATGTTCAGATCTGGTGAATGCCGGCGAGGCTTGCATTTTCCTGCACGTACGTGGTTTTGTAGAGTCGTTCTGCACGCGCAAGTGATCGTTTCCGATCTGCCGTCGAGTCTCGAAAGGAACCGAACGTGGAATCAAGGACACCGCTCTCGGCGACCGCGAAGCGGCTCGAGGACGCACTCCGGGACGGCCGCATGAAGCGCGAACAGCTTCGCCGGCGGCGGCCCTCGGGGAAGGCCGCGACCGAGCGCCACCACGTCGCCGAGCTGGCTCAGCGCGCCTGACCCAGCTCACCATCGAGACGCCGCACGGACCGGCGGTCGCTCACGTGTCGACGGTTGCCGACGCGCGCGGGGCGGTCATCCTCGGCCACGGCGCAGGTGGCGGCGTCAACGCGCGTGACCTGACCGCCTCGGCCGATGCCTCACGCCTGGCCGGGTTCTCGGTCGCGCTGATCGAGCAGCCCTACCGCGTCGCCGGACGACGGAGCCCGCCGCCGGGACACCACCTCGACGCAGCGTGGGTCGCGATCGTCGAGCAGCTGGCCCAAGGCGTCCTGCGCGGGCTGCCACTCGTGACCGGCGGGCGGTCATCCGGCGCACGGGTCGCCTGCCGCACCGTATCCGCCACCGGCTCGATCGCCATTCTGTGCCTGGCGTTCCCGCTCGTCCCACCGGTTCGCGCCGGGAAGGCACCCGCGCCCAGCCGGCTGCCGGAGCTCGACGCCGTCACCGTGCCGATGCTCGTCGTCCAGGGCACGGCCGACCGATTCGGGATGCCGCCGCCCGGACGGCAGCGCACCGTCGTCGAGGTGCGCGGCGATCACAGCCTCCGCACCGATCTCGCCGCGATCGCCGATGCGGTCGGCACCTGGCTCGGGCACCTGCGAGTGGGCCGATGAGCTGGGACGAGCGGTTCTCCGAGCACTACGACGACTGGTCGGCGGCGATGACCGAAGACGTCCCGTTCTACGTCCGGCTCGCCCGTGAAGCCGACGGGCCTCTGGTCGAGCTCGCCGTCGGCAACGGACGCATCGCGGTCCCCGTGGCGCTCGCGACCGGACGCGAGGTGATCGGGATCGACAGCTCGCCGTCGATGCTCGAACAGGCGCGCCGGGCCGCCGACGGCGCGGGTGTCTCGCTCGATCTGCGTCTCGGCGACATGCGCGACTTCGAGCTCGAGGCGCCCGCCGCGCTGATCTACTGCCCGTTCCGGGCGCTGCTGCACCTGCCGACGTGGGCCGACCGGCGCCGGACCTTCGAGCGGGTCGCGACCTCGCTCCGTCCGGGCGCCCGCTTCGCGTGGAACGCGTTTGCGTTCGACCACGCGGTCGCGGTGCGCCTCGACGGCTCTCATCAGCCCGAGCCGGTGCCCCATTCGTTGCGCTACGCCGTCGGGGACAACCGCATCGACATCATGCTCGACGGCGGCGGCACCAGCTCGCTCTGGTGGGCAACCAAGAACGAGTGGCTCGGGCTGATCGACGTCGCCGGGCTCGTGCTCGAGACACTCGACGGCGATTTCGAGGGCACCCCAGCCGGCGACGAGAGCCGCGAGTACGTGTTCGTCGCGCGCCGGCCCTAGAGCGCCGGCGGCGCGTCGAGCTGGAACTTCGCATGCACTGCGCGGACGGCAGCCGCGACGTCGTCCTCGCCGACGACGCACGAGATCCGGATCGGCGAGGTCGAGATGATCGCGATGTTGATGCCTGCCTCGGCCAGCGCGTCGAACATGTCGGCGGCAACACCCGGGTCGGACTTCATACCGGCGCCGACCAGTGAGACCTTGGCGATGCGGCGGTCGGCGGAGACGCCGGCCGCGTCGAGCGCATCGGCGGCCCGCTGCAGGACGGGCTCGGCCCGGTCGAGATCGTTTCGCGGCAACGTGAACGAGATGTCCGTTCGCCCTGCCTCCGAGACGTTCTGGACGATCATGTCGACGTTGATCCCAGCCTCGGCGAGCGGTCGGAAGAGCGCAGCGGCGATGCCGGGCCGGTCCGGGACACCGGCGATCGTGACCTTCGCCTCCGAGGTGTCGTGGGCGACGCCGGAGACGATCGCGCGTTCGAGCATGTCCTCCTCCTTGACGATCCACGTGCCGTCACCGGCGTGGAACGACGACCTCACGTGAATGGGGACCCCTGCGTTGCGGGCCAGCTCGACGGAGCGAAGCATGAGCACGCGCGCACCGCAAGCCGCCAGGTCGAGCATCTCCTCGTAGGAGACCGACTTCAGCTTCGACGCGCCCGGCACGATCCGGGGATCTGCCGTGTAGACCCCGTCCACGTCGGTGTAGATCTCGCAGACGTCGGCTCCCAGGGCGGCCGCGAGCGCGACCGCGGTCGCGTCGGAGCCGCCGCGACCGAGCGTCGTCACGTCCCGGCCGGGCGAGACTCCCTGAAAACCGGCGACGATCGCGACCTTCCGCTCGGCGAGCGCCCGCCGCACCGGCTCCACGTGGATCTCGACGATGCGGGCCTGGCCGTGCGCGCCGTCCGTGACGATGCCCGCCTGGTCACCGGTGAACGACTCGGCGGCCAGGCCGAGCTCGTTCAGGGCGATCGAGAGCAGAGCGATCGAGATCCGCTCACCCGCGGTCAGGAGCACGTCGAGCTCGCGCGGATTCGGCGAGCTGGAGAGCTGCCGGGCAAGCCCGAGGAGGTCGTCGGTGGTCGCCCCCATCGCCGAGACCACCACGCACACATCGTCGCCCGACTCGGCCGTCGCAACGATCCGCCGCGCGACGTTCCCGATGCGTTCGGGGTCCCCGACCGACGTCCCGCCGAACTTCTGGACGACGAGACCCACGGCTCATACTTTATCTTTTGAAGCCTGATGACGCAGATCCGCATCCCCCCCGTGCTTCGTCCCGAGGCGGCCGGCAACCGGTCGGTGGCGGTCGAAGCTTCGACGGTGCGCGAGGCTCTCGACCGGCTCGTCGCCGAGTATCCGGCGCTCGAGAGCCGCGTGCTCGACGGCGCGGGTGTGCCGAGCTTCCTCAACGTCTTCGTGGACGGAGACGACGTGCGTCTGCTCGCAGGCCTGGAGACGCCGGTCGAGGCGACCTCGACGATCCTTCTGCTTCCCGCCGTCGCCGGCGGCGAGCGCACCGGCTAGAGCGCCGCGGGATGACGCCCTTCGCGCTGCGCTGCCGCGTGTGCGAGGAGGTGAGTGCGCCGGAGCCGCTCGACGCCTGCCGGCGATGCGACGGGCCGACGGACGTCACCTACGACTGGGATCGCGTTGCGCGCCTCGTGACGCCGGAGGCGATCGCAGCTGGGCCGCCGTCG
This sequence comes from uncultured Thermoleophilia bacterium, assembly GCA_963769545.1. GTDB lineage: Bacteria > Actinomycetota > Thermoleophilia > Gaiellales > Gaiellaceae > PALSA-600. The sequence goes on from CAVYMB010000001.1 coordinate 294,437, forward strand.
CTGTGGCGCTACCACGACCTCCTTCCGACGGGCGCGCAGATCGAGCACGGCGCCGGCTGGACGCCGCTCATGCCCGCTGCGCAGCTTTCCGAATCGCTCGGAATCGATCTCCGATTGAAGCTCGAGGATGCAAACCCGACCCGTTCCTACAAGGACCGGGTCGCCACGATGGCTGCATCGGCAGGGCTCGACCACGGCGTCACCACGCTCTGCTGCTCGTCGACGGGCAACCTCGGCGACGCGGTCGCCGCTGCAGCCGCCGCGGCAGGGCTCGAGGCGATCGTCCTCGCGCCGGCAGGCGCCGAGTCTGCGGCGGTTGCGGCGCGACATCCCGGTGCTCGCGTCTTCGCCGTCGACGGCACGTATGACGATTGCCGCCGCCTGGAGCTCGAGCTGGGCGCGCTCTTCCCCTGGGGCTTCGTCAGCGGGAACCTGCACCCATACGCGTCCGAGGGCGCGAAGACGATCTCCTTCGAGATCGCCGAGCAGCTCGGCTGGCGGCTGCCCGACGCGGTCGTGTGCCCCGCTGCCAGCGGCACGCTGTTCTCCAAGCTTGCACAGGGCTTCAGCGAGGTCGTCCGCGCGGAGCTGGCGGAGGGCCCGCTGCCCCGCCTGTTCGCAGGGCAGGCCGAGGGGTCGAGCCCGATCGCCGACGCCTTCGCCGGCGTTCGCGGGATCTCGCGCGTCGAGGCAGATACAGAGTTCGCCTCGCTGGCGGTCGGCGACCCGTCGTACGGCGACCTCGCGATCGGCGCCGCACGGGCGACCGGCGGCCGGATCGTCGCCGTCCGGGGCGAGGACATCCCCACGAACACGGTCCTGCTCGCCTCGATGAACGGGGTCGCCCCCGACGCATCCGGCGGCGCCGCCCTCGGAGCGCTCGTCGACGCGGTGCGGCGCGGTGAGGTGCGGCCGGGAGAGCTGGTCGTCCTCGTCGTCACCGGCGCGAGGCCGGAGCCCGCCGAGGGCGTCGCGTCTCGCGTCACGACGGTCAGTCCCGAGGCGGACGCCGTCCTGACCGCACTCGGCCTGCGGTCCTGACCGGCCCGCGATGAGCGACTCGGCCGCTCCACTCCGCCGCGACGTCCGGCTGCTCGGCACGATCCTGGGCGACGTCCTCGTCGAACAGGAGGGACGGGACCTGCTCGAGCTTGTCGAACGCATCCGCGGGGAGTCGCGAGAGGCGCGGCGCGACGGCACCGTCGCGACTGCCGACGCGGTCGACGATCTCGAACCGGACACGCAGGCGCTCGTCCTGCGCGCGTTCGGCCTCTACTTCCAGCTCGCGAACCTCGCGGAGCAGCACCATCGCCTGCGCAGGCGTCGCGAGGACGCGCACGACGGCCGGGTCGCGCGCGAGTCGCTCGAGGATGCGTTCCGGCTCCTCGAGTCGGTGCCGCGCGACGAGCTCGCGGCACGGGCACGCGGGACGTGGATCCGCCTCGTCCTGACCGCTCACCCGACCGAGGCGACGCGGCGAACCGTGCTGCTCGCCCACATCCGCGTCGCGGAGCAACTCGTCCGGCTCGACGACGCTCGCCTGTCGGCGGGCGAGCGGCGCGACGCCGAGCGGCGAATCGCCGAAGAGGTCACGCTGCTGTGGCAGACCGACGAGGTGCGTCATGACCGGCTGCGCGTCACCGATGAGATCCGGCATGGGCTGTGGTTCTTCGAGCACAGCCTGATGTCCGCTGCGACCGATCTGTTCGGTGAGTGGCGCGAGCGGCTACCCGGCGCACCACCGCCGATCTCGTTCGGCACGTGGATCGGTGGCGATCTGGACGGCAACCCGGCCACGGGACCGCCCTCGATCGCGGAGGCGCTCGAACGCGCGCGCAGGCTCGCTCTGGACCGCTACCGCAACGAGGTGCGCGCACTCGCGGTCGAGCTCGCCCCTGCCCGCTCGCTCGTCAGCATCTCGGACGAGCTCGAAGCATCGCTCCGGACGGACGAGGCCGAACTGCCCGGCTACGCGGCCGAGATCGGCGCCCGCAACGAGCTCGAGCCGTACCGCCGGAAGCTCTCCTTCATGTGGTGGCGCCTCGGGAACGACGGCTACGAGCGCCCCGAGGAGCTGCTCGCCGACCTGGCGGTGATCCGCTCGAGCCTCGCGGCGAACGGCGGCCGCCGCGTGGCCGACGGTCGTGTCGCCCACCTGGAACGGATGGTCGAGCTCTTCGGGTTCCACCTCGCAACGCTCGACGTGCGGCTGCACGCACGCGAGCTCGGTGGCTCACGCGCGCGCGAGGCGGCGGGCGCGGCGGCCGAGGCGCGGCGACTGCATGGCCCGCGGGCCGTCGACACGCTGATCGTGTCCGGCACGTCGACCGCCGCCGACGTACGGCAGGCGCTCACGTTGACAGACGAGCCGCTATCGGTCGTGCCGCTGTTCGAGACGATCGACGATCTCGAGCGCGCCCCGGGCGTCCTCGACGAACTGCTCGCCGACCGGGACTTCGGCGCCCGGGTCGCGGCACGCGGTAGCGCCGTCGAGGTGATGGTCGGCTACTCCGACTCGGGCAAGGACGGCGGCTACCTCGCCGCGCAGTGGGCGATCTACCGCGCGCAGGAGCAGCTCGCCGAGGTCGCCCGTCGCCACGATGTCGAGCTCACGATCTTTCACGGCCGCGGGGGAAGCGCCGGCCGCGGCGGCGGCCCGACGCACGCGGCGATCGCCTCCCAGCCCCCCGGGCAGCCGCCCGGCCGGGTGAAGCTGACCGAGCAGGGCGAGACGATCTCGTTCAAGTACGGGCTCGAAGGCCTGGCGCGGCGGAACCTCGAGGCCGCGCTCGCCGGAACGCTGCTCGCGACCTTCCCCGACCAGGCCTCGACGCCGCCCTCGGACGACGACCGGCGCACGCTCGACCGGCTCGCCGACGACTCACGCAGCGCCTATCGGCAGTTCGTCTGGGACGACCCGCGCTTCGTGGAGTTCTTCCGCGCGTTCACCCCGGTGGACGAGCTGGCGCTCCTCGAGATCGCGTCGCGGCCGGCGCGCCGCCCCGACGACGCTGACTTCCTACCGTCGCTCCGCGCGATCCCATGGGTCTTCTCGTGGACGCAGAACCGCGTGCTCCTGCCGGCATGGTTCGGGTGCGGCACCGCCTTCGCCGCCGCCGGCGACGACACGCTCCGCAGCCTCTACGAACGGCTGCCGTTCTTCCGCACCGTCGTCGACAACCTCGAGATGACCCTGGCAAAGGCGAGCCTGCCGATCGCGCGGGGCTATCTCACGCTCGTCGAGGATGCGGCTCCCTTCGACGTGATCGCCGCGGAGCACGAGCGTGCGGTCGCAGGCGTGCTCGCGGCCACCGGCGTCTCGCGTCTGCTCGAGCGGCAGCCGATGCTGCACCGGTCGATCGACCTTCGGAATCCCTACGTCGACCCGATGAACGCCGTCCAGGTCGGCCTGCTCCGCCGTTTCCGTGCCGGCGATGCAAGCGCGCAGCTGCCGTTGCTCCGCTCGATCGCGGGCATCGCGGCAGCGCTACGAAATACCGGCTGACGGCCGGTGCCAGGCACCAGCCTGTGACTGGTGACGAATGTGCGCCGATTCGTCCACAGACGCGCGGTGGCGTCCCGGCCCGTGCGATCCTGCGCGCGTTGGTCGCCACGGGAGGAGTCGGGAGGACACCGGGTCGCGCTCGGCTCGCTCGGAGTCGCCTCGGCGATGCGCTCGACCGGCAGGTGGGACGCCTGCCGGAGGGGGCCGCCGCATGGACCGTGCGCCGACCGTTGCACCGCTGCCTGCGCGCTACGAAATACTGGCCAGGTCGAACCGCGGCGTGTAGCCCGCCTCGAAGGCGTCGATCGACGCCGCGCGCTTGAGCGTCCGCGCGATGTCGTCGAGGCCGTGCACGAGCGTCTCCTGCGAGTGCGCGTCGAACGGGAACTCGATGCGCAGCCCGCTCGGATGCGAGATCGCAAGCTGCTCCAGGTCGACCGTCAACTCGTTACGCTCCGCGACGGCGTCGCGCAGCCGTGCGACATCCGCGGCGGGGAGCGCGATCGGCGCGAGCCCGGTGTTGACCGCGTTCGTGCGAAAGATGTCACCGAACGACGGCGCGATCACGACCCGGAAGCCGTAGTCCTCGAGCGCCCATGCGGCGTGCTCGCGCGACGAGCCACAACCGAAGTTGCGCCCGGCGATCAGGATCGAGGCGCCGTGAGTGCCCGGTCGGTTGAGCTCGAACTCCGGGTCGCGCATCCAGTCGAAGAACAGGAACTCGCCGTAGCCGGTCCGCTCGATCCGCTTCAGGAACTGCTTCGGGATGATCTGGTCGGTGTCGACGTCGGCGCGGTCGAGCACGACAACGCTTCCGGTGACGCTGCGGAGCGCTTTCACACGAGCTCCCGCACGTCGGCGAAGCGGCCCTTGAGCGCAGCGGCCGCCGCCATCGCCGGCGAGACCAGGTGCGTTCGCCCACCCGCTCCCTGCCTGCCCTCGAAGTTGCGGTTCGACGTCGATGCGCACCGCTCACCCGGCGCCAGGACGTCCGGGTTCATGCCGAGGCACATCGAGCAGCCGGCGCGGCGCCACTCGAAGCCCGCCGCCTGGAAGATCGAGTCGAGCCCCTCCTCCTCCGCCTGCCGCTTCACCTGCGCCGACCCCGGCACGACGATCGCGTGCACCCCGTCGGCCACGCGTCGACCCGCGACGACCTGCGCCGCAGTGCGGAGATCCTCGATGCGCGCGTTCGTGCACGAGCCGATGAACACCTTGTCGATCGTGACCTCGACGAGCGGCGTTCCCGGCGCGAGATCCATGTAGCGCAGCGCCCGCTCGACCGCCTCACGCTGGTCGGGGTCGTCGAAGTCGGCCGGGTCCGGGACGACACCGTCGACCGGGACGACCATGCCCGGGTTGGTGCCCCAGGTCACCTGCGGCTTCAGCTGCGCGACGTCGACCGTCGCCAGCTCGTCGAACGTCGCACCGGCGTCGGTGGGGAGCGCGCGCCACGCATCGAGAGCCTCTTCCCAGGCGGCGCCGGCGGGCGCGCCCGGCCTGCCCTCGAGGTACGCATACGTGACCTCGTCGGGTGCGATCAACCCGGCCCTGGCGCCCGCCTCGATCGACATGTTGCAGACGGTCAGCCGGCCCTCCATCGAGAGGGCGCGGATCGCCTCGCCCGTGTACTCGAGCACGCGGCCCTGGCCGCCCGAGACGCCGAGCCGGCCGATCGCCGCGAGCACCAGATCCTTCGCCGAGAGTCCGAACGGCAGCTCACCGACGAAGTCGACCTGCATCGTTCGCGGCAGCACCTGCGGCAGCGTCTGCGTGGCGAGCACGTGCTCGACCTCGGAGGTGCCGATCCCGAAGGCGAGCGCACCGAACGCGCCGTGCGTCGAGGTGTGGCTGTCGCCGCACACGATCGTCATGCCGGGCTGTGACAACCCGAGCTCGGGGCCGATCACGTGGACGATCCCCTCGCGGCCGCTGCCGGTGGCGAAGAGCCGCACGCCGAAGTCCTCGCAGTTCCGGCGCAGGGCGTCGAGCTGTGCCCGCGCGAGCGGATCGGTGATCGGGCCGTCGAGCGTCGGGACGTTGTGGTCCATGGTCGCGACCGTGAGATCGGCGCGCCGGACCGGCCTGCCGGCGACCCTGAGCGACTCGAACGCCTGTGGGCTCGTCACCTCGTGCACCAGGTGCAGGTCGACGTAGAGGAGCGCAGGGCCGTCGTCGCCCTGCTCGACGACGTGCGCGTCCCAGATCTTGCGAAACAGCGTACGTGGGCTCATTTGACCTCCGCCGGATAGGAGCCGAACAGCCGGAGCTCGCGCGTCTCGGCCCGCAGGTCGCGCAACGCCGGGCCGACGATCGGGTCGAAGACGTGCCCGTCGAGCACGACGTCGAACCGGTACCGCCACGGTGAGTTCGGCAAAGGTCGCGAGACGAGCTGCACCAGATTGACGTTGTAGCGCGCGAACGCCCCGAGCGCGTGGAACAGCGCGCCGGGACGATGGTCGGTGACGAACGAGAGTGCGGTACGCCATCCGTCGGCACCGGCAACCTGTGTGTAGGGGGCGAGCGCAACGAAGCGCGTGAACGCCGCCGGACGGTCGCCGACGTCGTCGGCGATCACGTCGAGGCCGTACTCGGCCGCAGCCTCGGGGCTCGCGATCGCGAGCTGCGCGGGATCGCCGGATTCGGAGACCTCGCGAGCCGCATCCGCCGTCGTCGCGGCGGGAATGCAGCGCACGGCCAACTCAGCGAGCAGCGTGCGACACTGGTCGAGCGCCGCCGGATGCGAGCGCATCGTCGTCGCCGCCTCGAGCGTCGCACCGGTCACGCCGACGACGCAGTGGCGGATCGGGAGCGACGTCTCGCGCACGATCGAGAGCGGCGCGCGATAGAGCAGATCGTGTGTCTCGGCGATCGGGCCGACGAGCGAGCTCTCGATCGGGAGCACGCCGAGGCTGACCTCGGCCGCAGCCGCCGCCGCGATCACGGCGGTGAAGCTCGGCAGGCCCACTGCGCGGACTGCCTCCGGGACGAGCACGGCGGCCGCCGCGCCGCTGTGGCTCCCGGGCGGCCCCGGATAGCCGACCGTGATGCTCATCCCGCCACCGGCCCCCCGGCGACGAGCCGGCCGGAGAGCGCCGCGAGCACGGCATCGCCGAACGACCCCGTCGTCGCGTCCCCACCCAGATCGGGCGTCGGATGCGTGGCGAGCGTCGCGTCGACGGCGGCGTCGAGCGCTGACGCGAGGTCGCGTCGCTCGAGCGAATGTTCGAGCAGCAGGGCGAGCGAGCGGAGCATCGCCGCTGGATTGGCCGTGCCCGTGCCGGCGATGTCCGGCGCCGAGCCGTGGACCGGCTCGAAGATCCCGGGGCCGGCGTCGCCGAGGCTCGCCGACGCGGCCAGACCGAGACCGCCGGTGACGGCCGCGGCGACGTCCGAGAGGATGTCGCCGAACGTGTTCTCGGTCACGATCACGTCGAAGCGGGCGGGGCTCGTGACCAGCTCCATCGCGGCGCTGTCGACCAGCGCGTGCCGAAGCTCGACATCGGGGAAGTCGGCCGCCACCTCGGTGACGACCCGCCGCCAGAGCCGCGACGTGTCGAGCACGTTCGCCTTGTCGACCGAGACGAGCGCTCCGGAGCGCGTGCGCGCCAGCTCGAACGCCCGGCGCGCGATCCGCTCGACCTGCGACGGGTGGTACTCGCAGGTGTCGAAGACGGTGCCGTCGGAGAGCACGCCACGGCGACCGAAGTAGAGGCCGCCGACGAGCTCCCGGACGATCAGCACGTCGACGTCGCCCGACGTAGCGGGTCGCAGGTTCGCGTAGACGTCGAGCGCCTTGCGCAGCCCCATCAAGCCGGCCTCGGGTCGAACCGCCCCGCCGTCCCACTGCGGTCCCCCGACGGCGCCGAGCAGCACGCCTCGCGAGTCGCGGCAGGCCGCCAGCGTCGAGGCCGGTAGCGGGTCGCCGGTCGCGTCGATCGCCGCGCCGCCGAACAGGAGCCGGACGATCTCGACGTCGACTGGCAACTGCTCGAGCACGCGGACCGCCTGCTCGAGCACCTCCGGCCCGATCCCGTCACCCGGAAGACAGGCGATGCGTTCAGCCATCGCTGACCTCCCGCTTGACCAGGTCGAGTACGAATCGGTGCAGCTCGCCCAGGCCGTCGTCGGAAAGCGGGCCGCCGTTGATGCGCTTCAGGTACTGCTCGAGCCACGCCTCGCGGGCCGGGTCGAGGAAGCCGATGCCCCGCTGCTCCTTGTAGCGCCGCAGCTTCTCGACCGCCTGGATCCGCGCGTTCACGATCCCGAGCAGGCGCACGTCCAGCGCCACGATCTCGTCACGGAACGACTTGATCACCGGGTCGGTCTCCGGAACGGAGGCCGCCGGCTCCTGTCCCGGCAGCGTCATACGATCACCCCGAGCTCGGCGAGCAGCTCGTCGACGTCTGCGGCGATCTCGGTTCCGCCGCGCACCTCGACCACCTGCGGCGTCTTCAGCCCGGTCCCGGTGACGAGCGCGACCACCCGGTCGCTCTCGCCGATCGCACCCGCCGCCGCTGCAGCGCGCAGCGCGCCGACGGTGACGCCCGCGGCAGTCTCACCGAAGACACCGCTGGTCGAGGCGAGCAGCGCCATGTTCGGCCCGACGTCCGCCTCGGGGACGGCGTAGACGGCGCCGCCCGACGCGCGCGCGGTCGCGATCGCCAGGTCACCGTCGGCCGGCGCCCCGATCGCCAGTGACTGCGCGACGGTGGCCGGGCGGACCGGCGAGACCGGCCGCTCGTCGGCGAATGCGTGTGCGACCGGGGCGCAGCCCTCAGCCTGGCCGCCGTACAGCCTCGGGCTCTCGCCCGCGACCAGGCCGAGGCGCCGGAACTGCTCGAATCCCTGCCAGAGCTTCGTGAACAGCGACCCGGAGGCGATCGGGGCGACGACCGCGTCGGGAGTCTCCCAGCCCAGCTGCTCGGCGACCTCGAACGCGAGCGTCTTCGACCCCTCCGCGTAGTAGGCGCGCAGGTTGACGTTCACGAACGCCCAGTCGACCTCGCCCGCGAGCTCCACGATCATGCGCGAGCAGTCGTCGTAGCTACCGAGCACGGCGTACATCTCCGCGCCGTACACCGCGGTCTGCAACAACTTCTCCGGCTCGACGGTGCTCGGATAGAGGACGACCGAGCGCATGCCGCTCGCCGCCGCGCGTGCAGCGACCGCGTTGCCGAGGTTGCCGGTGGACGCGCATGCGAGCGTCTCCGTGCCGAGCTCGGCGGCCTTCGCGGCCGCGACCGCGACGACGCGGTCCTTGAACGAGTGCGTCGGGTTCGTGTGGTCGAGCTTCAGCCACACCTCGCCGACGCCGATCGCGTCGGCCAGCCGTGGCGCCGGCAGGAGCGGGGTGAAGCCCGGCCCGCTCGCCGCATCCCGCGGCGCCGGCACGGGCAACAGCGCCTCGTACCGCCACAGCGAGTGCGGCCCGGCCTCGATTCGCGCGCGTGTCGCACGCATCGCGACGTCGTCCCAGTCGTACACGGGCTCGAGCGGGCCGAAACAGCGCACGCACGTTCCGCTTGCCACGGCGGGGTACTCCGCCTCGCAGACGCGACATCTCAGCGTGTCGACGGGCATCTTCCCTCCAGGGCTCGCTGCTTGTTCACGACGTCCGTGCTCCCTCGGATGCCGAACCGACGCTCGCCGCGTATTTCGCAAACACGCCACTCGTGTAGCGCGGCGCGGGCTGCTGCCATGCGGCCGCGCGGGCCGCGAGCTCATCGTCGGGGACGTCGAGCACCAGCTCGCGACGCTGGACGTCGACGACGACGGTGTCGCCGTCGCGCACGAGCGCGATCGGCCCACCGCGAACCGCCTCCGGGGCCACGTGACCGACCATCAGGCCGTGGGTCGCACCGGAGAAGCGGCCGTCCGTGATCAGGGCGATCTCGTCGCCGAGGCCCTCGCCCACGAGCGCGGCCGTCACGTGCAGCATCTCGCGCATCCCGGGTCCGCCCGCGGGGCCCTCGTAACGGATCACGACGACGTCGCCGGCCTGGATCGAGCGGGCCTTGACGGCGGCGAAGCAGTCCTCCTCCGAGTCGAAGACGCGCGCCGGGCCGCGGTGATGGAGCCGCTCGTGGCCGGCGAGCTTGACGACGCAGCCGTCCGGGGCGAGGTTGCCGCGCAGGATCGCCAGCCCGCCGCTCGGCTTCAGCGGCCGGTCCCACGAGACGACGACGTCCTGCCCGGGCCGCTCGTGGGCGCCCTCGGCGACCTGCCGCAGCGACCGTCCGTCGACCCCCTCCGCGTCGTCGTTGACGATGCCGGCCCGGACGAGCTCGCGCGCGACGAGCGCAACGCCGCCCGCGCGGTAGAGGTCGGTCGCGACGTAGCGTCCGCCGGGCTTGATGTCCGCGACGATCGGTGTCCGGGCCGCGATCTCGTCGAAGTCGTCGATCGAGAGCTCGACGCCGGCCTCGGCGGCGATCGCGAGCAGGTGCAGGACGCCGTTGGTCGAGCCGCCGGTCGCAGCGATCGCCGCAATGGCGTTCTCGAAGGCCTCGCGCGTGAGCACGTGCGACGGTCGCCGGTCCTCCTCGACGAGCTTCATCGCCAGCTCGCCGGCGCTCACGGCAGCGGCGGGCTTCCCCGGGTGCGTGGCGGGGATCTCGTTGAGGCCCGGAGCACTGATCCCGAGGAAGTCGAGCGTCAACGCCATCGTGTTGGCGGTGAACTGCCCGCCGCATGCACCCGCTCCGGGACACGCGACGCTCTCGAGTGCGTGCACGTCGGCGTCGGTCGCCGTCCCTGCAGCGCGGGCTCCCACCACCTCGAACACGTCCTGGATGGTGACGTCGCGGCCGCGAAAGCGGCCGGCAGCGATCGAGCCGCCGTACAGCACGAGCCCCGGCAGGTCGAGGCGCGCGAGCGCCATCACGGCGGCGGGAATCGTCTTGTCGCAGCCGACGATGCAGACGAGGCCGTCGAACAGATGGCCGCGCGCCACCAGCTCGATCGAATCCGCGATCACCTCACGCGAGACGAGCGAGGCCCGCATCCCGGCGGTTCCCATCGACACGCCGTCGGAGATCGCGATCGTGTTGAACTCGAGCGGCGTTCCACCTGCCCGGCGGATCCCTTGCTTGACGTAGCCGGCCAGCAACCGGTGATTCAGGTTGCACGGCATCGTCTCGATCCACGTGGTGGCCACGCCGACCAGCGGACGCGCCAGGTCGTCGTCGGTGAAGCCGACACCCTTCAGCATCGCGCGCGCCGGCGCGCGGTCGACGCCGTCCGTCAGCGCCGCGCTGTGGCGCTTGGCCGGATGGCTCTTGCCGTAGACGTTCACTCGGTCCGAGCTCCCCGGCTTGCAACGCGCAGCGTCAGCACCGTGGTGCCGGCCGGCAGGGAGGACTCCAGCTCCAGCGCCACGGCGGCGGCCCGGTCGGGCTCGGCCCAGACGACAACGGACGGCCCGGACCCGGACAGGGTCACCCCGGCCGCGTCCGCGGGCGGCCGCTCGCGGAGCGTGCGCAGCAGCGGCGCGTCGTCGAGGCGGTACTGCTCGTGCAGCCGGTCGGAGAAGGCTGCGCCGAGCAGGCCGGCATCCCCCGCTGCGACCGCGGCGCCGAGGAGAGCCGCGTGGGCGGCGTTCACCGCGGCGTCGTCGTGGCTCACTGTCGCCGGCAGCCCGTTGCGCGAGTGCGCCGTGTTCGTCCGCTCCGCGGGCACGGCGATCACCGGCGTCAACGGCAGATCGGTTGCGATCTGGGCGACGCGGCGCTCGCCGTTCTGCCGCCACGTGACGGAGACGCCTCCGAGAAGCGCCGCCGCCAGATTGTCGGCGTGTCCGTCCAGTTCCTCACCGGCGGCGAGCAGCTCGACCCGCGAGAGGTCGCGGCCGGAGGCCTCGGCGCCGGCAACGAGACCGATCGCGATCGCCGCCGCGCTCGAGCCGAGCCCGCGCTCGAACGGGATGCGGTTGGTGAACCGAAAGGAGCGGTGCTCGGCCGGCGCGAACAGCTCGAACGCACGCAGCGAGAGGTGGCTCGCGTCGCGCGGCAGCTCGTCGGCGCCTTCGCCTTCGATCTCGACGGCAAGCCCTGTCGAGGACTCTTCGACGATCGCCTCGTTCCAGAGATCGAGCGCAGCCGCCGCGGCGTCGAAGCCGGGGCCGAGGTTCGCGGTGGACGCCGGTGCGAGCGCGTGGATCGTCATCCGAGCTCCGCGAGGATCGCCTCGAGCGTGGGCGCGACCGTGGCCGACGACGACTGGTCGACGGACTCCGTGTCCTTCAGACCGTGACCGGTGATGATCGCGACCGCCGTGCGGGCGTTGCCTGCACCGAGCTTTGCCAGCGCCGCGACCCCGGCCGCGGACGCCGGCTCGCAGAACACGCCCTCCTCCGTCGAGAGGCGGTGCCACCAGTGCCGAAGGTCGTCCTCGTCGAGCGTCACCACCTCAAGCCTGCCCGCTGCAACGAGCCGCTCCACCTCGGCCGCATGTGCCGGCTCGGCAATGCGGATCGCCGACGCCCATGTCGTCGGGCGATTCGCCGCCTGCCCGATCACGAGGTGGCAGGACGCGCCTGCTTCCTCCAGCCCGAGCGCGACTGCGTTCACGTTGCCGCCGCCCCCGAACGGCAATGCGATCACGTCGGGCGCGGCGCCGAGTTGCTCGATGATCTCGTGTGCCACCGCCTTCTGCCCGTCGAGGCGATTTCCGTCGGGGCTGGCCGAGTTGACCAGCACGAACCCGTCGCGCTCGCAGAGCTCGAACGCGAGCCGCAGGGCGTCGTCGAAGCTGCCCTGGATCTCGATCACGCGCGCACCGGCGGCGCTCGCCTGCGCGCGCTTCGCCGTTGCCGTCCCGCCCGCGGGCGTGAGAACGACCGCCTCGAGACCTGCGCGAGCCGCATAGGTGGCGGCGCTGGCCGCGGTGTTGCCGGTCGACGCGCAGACGACTGCGCGCGCGCCGGCCTGAAGCGCGCGCTCGACCGCGACCACCATGCCGCGATCCTTGAAGCTCCCGGTCGGGTTGAGGCCTTCGCATTTGAGATGGAGATCCACCCCGAGCGCCTCGGAGAGCCGGATCGCGGAAACCAGCGGGGTCGACCCTTCGCCGAGCGAGATCGACGAGACGGAGGCGCTCACGCCCATCCGAGCTCCGTGACGCCGCGCTCGGAGACGACGGGCAGCGGCAGCGACCGGTCGTGCACCTCGGGGAGCGCGCCCAGCGCGTCCAGTGCATCCCTCAGTGCCCCCGCGCGCGCCTCGTGCGTGACGACGTGCAGCGCGGCACCCGAGCCGTTCGCATGCTGGACGAGGCGTGCGATCGAGATCTCGCGCTCGGCGAGCTCCTCCGCGACTCGAGCGAGTGTGCCGGGCCGGTCCTCGACCGACAGGCGGAAGTAGAACGCCGACCGGCTGTCGCCCGACGGCAGCCTGGGCAGCTGGCGCCAGGCCGCGTCGTTCTGCAGGAAGCCGGTGCCCATCGTGCCGAGCACGCTCGTGATGTCGGCGACGACCGCGGACGCAGTCTCGATCCCGCCCGCGCCAGGCCCCTCCAGGGTGATCTCGCGGATCGCGTCGCCCTGGAGCATCACGGCGTTGAACGCACCGTCGACCTTCGCAAGCGGATGCTGCTGGTCGACGAGCGCCGGCTGGACGTGCACGTCGACGTGCCCGTCGACGAGCCGCGCGGTGCCGACCAGCCTGATCACCATGTCGAGCTCGCGTGCGGCGGCGAGGTCGAGCGGATCGATCGTCGTGATGCCGGAGTAGTCGACGTCGTCGAGCTCGACGCGCGACTTGAAGGCGACGGTTGCGAGAATCGCCATCTTCGCGGCCGCGTCGGCCCCCGACACGTCGTCGGTGGGGTCCGCCTCGGCGAAGCCGCGCCTCTGCGCCTCGGCGAGCGCCTCGTCGTAGGTGCTCCCGGCTTCCATCTCGGTGAGCACGAAGTTCGTCGTACCGTTGACGATGCCGAGCACGCGATGGACGTTCGTCACGACCAGCGACTCGCGCAGCACCTTGATCACCGGGATCGCCGCGCAGACGCTCGCCTCGAAGCGCAGCTGCACCCCCTGCGAGGAGGCCGCAGCGAACAGCTCTGCTCCGCGGCGTGCGACCAGCTGCTTGTTCGCGGTGACGACATGCCGGCCGCGCCGCAGGAGCTCGAGCACATAGTCGCCGGCCGGTTCGAGCCCGCCCATCACCTCGGCGACGACAGCGATCGACAGGTCGTCGGCGATCTCGCGGAAGTCGCCGGTGAGCACACCGCCGGCAGGCGGGTAGTCACGCTCCTTCCCCGGATCGCGCACGAGCGCCTTGACCACCCGAAGACGGTGGCCCGTGGCCCGCTCGATGTCGGCCGCCGACTCCGTCAGCAGCCGGTTGACGGCCGCGCCGACCGTTCCGTAGCCGAGCAGCGCGATCGGAACGTCAACGGACGCCATGAACCTCCGCGGAGTCCTCACGGACGTTCAGCGCCCGCAGCCGCGAACCGACCTGCTCGAGCTGGGTCTCGGCCAGCTTCCGGCGGTACTCGTCGAGCGCCGGTGAGCCTCGGTCCATCTCCGCGACCCACTCACGTGCGAACGAGCCGTCCTGGATTGCTCCCAGCACCGCCCGCATGTTCTCGCGGACGTGCTCGTCGACCACCTTCGGCCCGACCATGTGCGATCCGTACTCCGCGGTGTCGGAGATCGAGTAGTGCATGCGCTCGATGCCGCCTTCCCAGATCAGGTCGGTGATCAGCTTGAGCTCGTGCAGGCACTCGTAGTAGGCGATCTCCGGCTGGTAGCCCGCCTCGACGAGCGTCTCGAACGCAAGGCGGATCAGCTGCGTCACGCCGCCGCAGAGCACGCTCTGCTCGCCGAACAGGTCGGTCTCCGTCTCCTCGGCAAACGTCGTCTCGACCATCCCGGCGCGCGCGGCACCGAGCGCTGCGCCGTAGGCGAAGGCCAGCTCGAGTGCCCGCCCGCTCGCGTCCTGCGCGACGGCGACGACGGCCGGCGTGCCGTAGCCCTCTTCGTAGAGGCGCCGCACGATATGACCAGGCCCCTTCGGCGCCACCATGATCACGTCGTGCCCGGCCGGCGGCGTGATCCGGCCGTAGTGGACATTGAAGCCGTGCGCGAACAGCAGGGCCGCACCCGGCTCGAGGTTCGGCGCGACCTCGCTCTCGTAGACCGACGGCTGTGCGCCGTCGGGGACGAGGAAGACGACGAGCTGTGCGCCCCGCACCGCGTCGGGAACCGAGCGCACGCGCAGTCCGGCCTCCTCGGCAGCCGCCTTCGAGGAGCTGCCCTCGCGCAATCCCACCTCGACGTCGACGCCCGAGTCGGCGAGGTTCAGCGCATGCGCGTGACCCTGGCTGCCGTATCCGAGCACGGCGACCTTGCCGTCGAGCAGCCCGACGTTCCCCTCTTTCACGATCTCGGCCATGCGGTTCCTTTCGACTCAGACTTGGACGGACGGAGTGGTCGTGCGGCCGGACGCGCTCGGACGCCGGAGACCGACCCGACCGGTGCGGACAAGCTCCCGAACACCATACGGGCGGATCAGCTCCTCGAACGCCTCCACCTGGTCGGGCCGGCCGACGAACTCGAAGATGATCGCGTCGCGGCCGATGTCGGCGACGCGCGCGCCCGCCACCTGGCTCAGGGCAACGAGATCCGCCCGGCGATCCGGGGCGACGGCGACCGTGATCAACGCCAGCTCGCGCTCCACGGCCTCGTCGGGCTTGAGCTCGGTCACGCGAAGCACGTTGACCAGCTTGTGCATCTGCTTCTCGATCTGCTCGAGCGAATGCTCGCTGCAGTCGACGCGGAGAGTGAGCCGCGAGATGTCGTGCCGTTCCGTCGGCCCGACCGCCAGGCTTTGGATGTTGTAGCCGCGGCGCGAGAACAGCTGCGACACCCGAGCCAGCGCTCCCGGCTTGTTCTCGAGACGGACGGAGATCGTGTGTGTGCTCATACCCGCACTTCCTCGTCCGGCGCCTCGATCACGTCGACGGCGGCTGCGCCGGCGGGCACCATCGGGAAGCACTTCTCCTCCGGGTCGCAGCGGACGTCGACCACGGCGCTCCGCCCGGCCGCGAACGCAGCAGCAAGTGATGCCTCGAGCTCTTCCTCGGTCTCGACCGTGAACCCGGCGCAGCCGTAGGCCTCGGCGAGCTGCGCGTAGTCGGGCACGGCATGGGTCAGGTGCGTCTGGGCGAAGCGCTCGTCGTAGAACATCTCCTGCCACTGTCGCACCATGCCGAGCCAGCCGTTGTTCAGAACGACGGCGATGATCGGGAGCCGCTCGAGCGCCGCCGTTGCGAGCTCCTGGCACGTCATCTGGAAGCACCCGTCGCCGTCGACGCAGACGACCGTTGCATCAGGCCGGGCCGCCTTCGCACCGATCGCCGCCGGCAACCCGTAGCCCATCGTGCCGAGGCCACCCGAGGTGATGAACGAGCGCGGCCGGTCGCAGACGAGGTACTGCATCGCCCACATCTGGTGCTGGCCGACGCCGGTCGTCCAGATCACATCTTCCGTTCGCGTGGCGGCGAGATCGCGGAGAGCCTCGACGGCGGTCTGCGGCTTGAGCACGCCGTCGGCCTTGCTGTAGCGGTACGGGAATTGCTCACGCCACTCCTCGAGCTGGCGGAGCCACGGTTCGTGCACCGGCGCGCGGCCTTCGCGCAGCCGGCCCAGCTCATCGCTCAGCTCGCTGAGCGCGATCGACAGCGGCCCGACGACGGGGATGTCCGCATGACGGATCTTCCCGACCTCGGCGGCGTCGATGTCGAAGTGGATCACCTGCGCTCCGGGAGCGAACGCGGACAGCTTCCCAGTGACACGATCGTCGAAGCGCGTGCCGATCGCGATCACCAGGTCGGCCTTGTTGAGCGCCCAGTTGCCGTACTTCGACCCGTGCATCCCCGGCGGGCCGTAGTTGAGCGGGTGAGAGTCGGGGAGGCAGCCCTTGCCCATCAGCGTCACCACGGCGGGCAGCCGGGCCGCCTCGACGAGCGCCAGCAGTTCCTCGCACGCGTCGGCATTGAGCACGCCGCCGCCCGCGTACACGATCGGCCGCTGCGCGGTTGCGATCGCCTGTGCGGCTTCGCGGATCTGCTTGGGGTGCACCTTGCGCGGCGGCTTCCAGCCGGGGAGGTCGACCTCCTCGGGATACGTGAAGTCGAACTCCGCCTCCTGCACGTCCTTCGCGATGTCGACGAGCACCGGCCCCTGTCGCCCGGTCCGGGCGACGTGGAATGCGGCCTTGAGCACGTGCGGCAGCTCCTCGACGTCCTGCACCAGCCACGAGTGCTTGACGATCGGCATCGTGATGCCGGTGGCGTCGATCTCCTGGAAGGCGTCCGTCCCGATCAGCGCCGACTTGACCTGGCCGGTGATGCAGACGAGCGGCGTCGAGTCCATCCACGCGTCGGCGATCGGCGTCACGAGGTTCGTCGCGCCAGGCCCTGACGTTGCTATCGCGACGCCCACCTTGCCCGACGCGCGGGCATAGCCCTCTGCCATGTGACCCGCACCCTGTTCGTGCCGTGCGAGCACATGCCGAACGGTGGTGCCGCGGGCGATCGCGTCGTACGTCGGGAGAATCGCGCCACCCGGAATGCCGAACGCGACATCGACGCCTTCATGCTCGAGGGCGCGCAGGAGCGCATCCGAGCCCAGCATGCGCGTCGACCTGCTCACCGCCACACCTCGTCGAAGTGATCCACGTCGGTGCGCGCCTGCGGCAGGAGCTCGATCACCGCGTCGGTGAACGAGCGGGTGTCACGCCGAGCGGCACCGTTGCCGCGCGTCGTCGCCTCCCCCACCGCACGTTCGAGCGTTCGAGACGAGGCGCGGCTCTCGAGGCCCTCGGCGAGCAGCAGCGACGCGGTCAACAGCATCCCGGTCGGATCGACCACACCGAACCCGGCGACGTCGTCGGCCTCCGACGAGCCCGGCGCGAAGACGCCCGGGCCTTCGTCGGGCAGCCAGGCGTGCGCGACCGACGCCTGCGCACCGGCGAAGTGGGCCGCCGCGTCGACGATGCCCGAGTGCAGCTGCGCCTCGGCGACGATCACGTCCAGCTCGCCGGGCCGCTCACGCAGGCGGATCAGGGTCTCGCCGAGACCGGCCTGCTCGACCTCGAGGCCGTCGTGGCGTCCCCGAGCCCGCTCGACCGCCGTCCGCCAGTCGCGGGATTCGCCGACGGCGAGGATCCGGCCGCGGCGCGCGCCTGCGCACGCGAAGGCGCGCTCGACGGCGATCTCGTTGGCCCAATCCCCGACCGGAGCCGCCACGACCAGGTCGTTGCCCGGGCCGAGATGGATGCCGGCGACGCGCCAGGCGAGCTGCAGGTCGGCCTTGACGCCCTCGAGTGCCGGCTCGGCCGACGAGGCGACGAGAATCGCATCGGCCTCGCGGTAGCCCGCGCGCGTCTCCGCCGGCAGCGGATGCCCCGAGCGGGTCACCCCCTCGCCCGCGAACGGCAGGTGCACGTCGTCGAGCGACCAGCCGTGGAGCTTCGCGACACCGTCGAGAGCCCGCGTCGCAGCGGCCATCAGCTCGGGGCCGACGCCGTCGCCTGCAAGGCATGCAACGGTCTTGCTCGTCATACACGAACCTCCTGGAAGAGATCGTCGAGAGAAACGGGCGCACCGCCGTCGGCGAGCACCTTGAACCGCTTGAACGCCGAAACGAGCTCGTCGCCGTCGAGCGTGCGGCCGGCGTCCGCGCACGCCCGCGCGAACGCATGCCTGCCCGAGTGCTTGCCGAGCGGGAGCGTCATGACCACGCCGAGGTCGGCCGGATCGATGATCTGGTACGTGCGGGCATCTTTGAGCATCCCATCCTGGTGGATGCCCGACTCGTGCGCGAAGGCATTGGCGCCGACGATCGGCTTGTTCGGGGCGACCGCATAGCCGGTCAGCTCGGCGACCAGGGCGGACGCCTCCGGGATGATGCGCGGATCGACCGCCGTGTCGACGTCGAAGGCATCGGCCCGCACACGCAACGCGAGCACGACCTCCTCCAGCGAGGCGTTGCCGGCGCGCTCGCCGATCCCGTTCACGGTGCACTCGACCTGTTTCGCACCCGCACCGATGCCGGCGAGCGTGTTGGCGACGGCCAGGCCGAGGTCGTTGTGGCAGTGCACCGACAGCTCGACCTGCTCGAGCTCCGGGCACCGCTCGACCAGCTCGACGAGCAGATCGGCGTAGTCGTCCGGAGTCGCGAAGCCGACCGTGTCGGGAACGTTGACGACCGTCGCACCGGCGGCGACGGCCGTGCGGCACGCCAGTGCGAGGAAGGCACGGTCGGAGCGCGTCGCGTCCTCGGCGGAGAACTCCACCTCGTCAACACGGTCGGCTGCATAGCCGACCGACGATGCGATGCGATCGAGCACCTCGGCCGGTGCCAGACCGAGCTTGCGCTCCATGTGCAGCGCGCTCGTCGCCATGACGATGTGCACACGGGTCCTGGGAGCGCCCTGCAGCGCGGCGGCAGCAGCGGCGATGTCCTGGCGGGTCGCTCGAGCGAGCGACGCGACGGTCACCCGCGAGACCGCATCGGCAACCGCCTCGACCCCGGCGAAGTCACCGGGCGAGGACGCTGCGAAGCCCGCCTCGATCACGTCGACGCCGAGTCGCTCTAGCGTCGTCGCGACCGTGCTCTTCTCTTCCGGGCGCAGGGCGATGCCGGGCGACTGCTCCCCGTCTCGCAATGTCGTGTCCAAAACCCGGATCCTGCGCACTCTTCGCTCCTCGGTCGGCGCCCGCACTGCAGGCGCACTTCTTCCGTCTGACGTCGGCGTGTGCGGCGTCTGCTGGCCGCGTGAGTGCGTCCTCCCCCTAGAGGGGGAGAATCGAGATGATCGTAAGGACGACGACGCCGCGCGCGGGTACGGCCGCAAAGGCCGTCGGTGCGCACAGGCAAAGGTCGCGAGTCATCTCAGGGAGAAGTGTGCCCAGTGCAGGCAACGCTGTCAAGCACCGCACTTCAGTTTCGGAAGTGACAGGGGCTCAGCGGCGGGCAGAGGCAGTGCGCCGGCGCGTCGGCTCGACGACCATCCAGGAGCGGCCGAACCGCCGCATCTCGCGGATAACCGGCAGCAGCGCCCGTCCCTTCTCGGTCAGCTCGTATTCGACGCGCGGAGGCGACTCGGGATAGCTCCAGCGGATCAGGACACCCTGCCGCTCGAGCATGTCGAGGCGCTCCGAGAGCGTCCGCGGGCTGATGCCGGGACACGCGTGCTCGAGCTGCATGAACCGGCGTGGGCCTTCCGAGAGGTCGTGCAGGAGCAGCGCCGTCCACTTGGTGCCGATGATCTCCGCCGTTGCCGCGACGGCGCAGTTGCCGTCGTGGACGTCGTTCATCGTGCGCTTCATCGAACCGCAGTCTACTGCGTGGAGCGGCTCGTAGCTATCGAAACAAAAGCGCCACCGCGCCGTGACGACGCCGGGGCGGCTCCGTCCAACCAGGTCCGCACCGCGTCGGCGCAGTCCCGTCCTTCGCGAATCGCCCAGACGACCAGCGACTGTCCGCGCCGCGCGTCACCGGCGGCGAACACCCCGTCGACCGAGGTCGCATACCCCTTCGCCTCGGCGTTTCCGCGCCCGTCGCGCTCGACTCCGAGCTGCCGAAGCAGCTCCGGCTCGGGGCCGAGGAACCCCATCGCGAGCAGGACGAGGCCGGCCGGCCTCGACTCCTCCGTCCCGGCGACGAGGTCGAACGGAGGCAGGCCGCTGTTTCGCTGCCAGTGAATCTCCTCGACGCGCCCCTCGCTCCCGCTGAGGCGCGTGGTCGAGATCGAGAAGTCCCGGTCGCCCCCCTCCGCGAGGGCGTACGACGTCCGGAGCTTCATCGGCCACTGCGGCCACGGCGTGACCTCGTCGGGGCGCGACGGCGGCGGCTCTCCGAGCAGCTCGATCTGGGTCACCGAGGCCGCCCCCTCGCGGTGCGCATGGCCGATGCAGTCGGCGCCGGTGTCGCCGCCGCCGATCACGACGACGTGGCGGCCGGCGGCGCTGATCGCACCGCCGGCCGTCCCGGAGACGACACGTGCTCGGTCGTACAGGTAATCCATCGCGAAGTGCACGCCGTCGAGCTCGCGGCCGGGAACCGGCAGGTCGCGCGGCACCCGCGCGCCGGTTGCGATCACGACGGCGTCGTAGCGCTCGTGCAGCTCCTCGGCCCGCCCATCCGCACCGACGTCGACACCGAAGACGAACTCGACGCCCTCCGCCGAAAGCTGCTCGACGCGGCGGTCGACGAGCCGTTTCTCCAGTTTGAACTCGGGCACGCCGAAGCGCACGAGACCCCCGGCCGACTCGTCGCGCTCGAGCACCGTCACCGTCTCGCCGGCGCGCGCGAGCTGCTGCGCGCACGCGAGCCCGGCCGGGCCGGAGCCGATCACGGCGACAGTCCGACCCGTGCGCGCGACCGGCGGCCGCGGCACGATCCAGCCTTCGTCCCACGCGCGGTTGACGATCGCGAGCTCGATCTGCTTGATCGACACGGCTTCGCCCTCGTTGATCTCGAGCACGCAGGCTGCTTCACACGGCGCGGGGCAGACGCGGCCGGTGAACTCGGGAAAGTTGTTCGTCCGGTGGAGCTGCTCGATCGCTTCGCGCCAGCGGTCGCGATAGACGAGGTCGTTCCAGTCCGGGATCAGGTTGCCGAGGGGGCAGCCGTGGTGGCAGAACGGCACGCCGCACTCCATGCAGCGTGCCGCCTGCTCACGGATCCCGACCACCGGGAGGGTCCCGACAAACTCGCGAAAGTCTCCCACGCGTGCGCGGGGATCGCGCTCGGGGGCGGGCCTGCGCTGGTGCTCGAGGAAGCCGCGCAGCTTGCCCATCTATGCAGCCTCCGTCTCGCGGGTGAGGAAGCCGACGCCGCCGGCCGAGACGGCCTCGGCGAGGGCACGCCGGAAGTCGTGCGGCATCACCTTGACGAACCGCCCCGGTGCGTTCTCCCAGTCGTCGAGCAGCCGCGCCGCCACGGGCGAGCCGGTCCGCTCGGCGTGCTCGGCGACGAGCCGTTCCAGCGCCTCTACGTCGTCCTCGTCGAGCGGGTCGAGCCCGACGAGCTCGGCGTTGCAGCGCGAGGCGAAGGTTCCGTCGTCGTCGAGCACGTACGCGACGCCGCCGCTCATGCCGGCGGCGAAGTTACGGCCCGTCGGGCCGAGCACGACCACCCGGCCGCCGGTCATGTACTCGCAGCCGTGGTCGCCCACTCCCTCGACGACCGCCTGGGCACCGGAGTTGCGCACGCAGAAGCGCTCGCCCGCGAGCCCGCGGAAGAACGCGCGCCCGGCGGTCGCCCCGTAGAGCACGGTGTTGCCGACGATCACGCTCTCCTCGGCCGCGAACGCCGCGTCCTCGGGCGGGCGCACGACGATCACGCCGCCTGACAACCCCTTCCCCGCGTAGTCGTTCGCCTCGCCGACGAGCGTCAGCTCGATGCCCGGCGCGAGCCAGGCGCCGAACGACTGCCCGGCCGATCCGCGCAGGAGCATCCGGATCGTCCCGGCCGGCAGCCCGGCGCGGCCGTGCTGCTTCGTGACGGCGTTGGAGAGCAGGCCGCCGACCGTGCGATTCGAGTTCCCGAGCCGGAAGCTGCCCTCGAACGGGACGCCGTCCTCGATCGCGTCGCGCGCCGCCTCGATCAACTCGAAGTCGAGCGCGCCGGCCAGCGGGGAGACCTGCGGGCGCGTGCGGCGCAGCGGTGTCCCGACGGGGGCGTCCGGCGCGCGCAGGACGTTCGACAGGTCGATGCCACGGGACTGCCAGCGGGCGATCGCGTCGTCGGGCTCGAGCAGGTCGACGCGGCCGACCAGATCCTCGAAGCGGCGAACGCCGAGCTGCGCCATCAGCCGGCGCACCTCCTCGGCGACGAAGAAGAAGAACTCGATCACGTGCTCCGGCCGACCGCGGAAGCGCGCCCGCAGCTCGGGATCCTGTGTGGCGATCCCCACCGGGCAGGTGTTGAGATGGCAGGCGCGCATCATCACGCAGCCGGTCGCGATCAACGGCGCGGTCGCGAACCCCATCTCGTCGGCGCCGAGCAGCGCGGCGATCACGACGTCGCGCCCGGTCTTCAACTGTCCGTCCGTCTGCACCCAGATCCGGGAGCGGAGGTCGTTGAGGACGAGCGTCTGCTGCGTCTCGGCGAGCCCGATCTCCCACGGGATCCCGGCGTGCAGGATCGACGAGATCGGGGACGCGCCGGTGCCGCCGTCGTGCCCCGAGATGAGCACGTGGTCGGCGTTCGCCTTGGCGACGCCCGCGGCGACCGTGCCCACGCCGACCTCGGCGACCAGCTTCACGGACACCCGCGCCTCCGGGTTCGCGCAGCGGAGGTCGTAGATGAGCTGCTTGAGGTCCTCGATCGAGTAGATGTCGTGGTGCGGGGGCGGCGAGATCAGGCCCACGCCCGGCGTGGTGAGACGGACGCCGGCGATGTAGGCGTCGACCTTGTGGCCCGGCAGCTGACCGCCCTCGCCCGGTTTCGCGCCCTGCGCCATCTTGATCTGCAACTCGTCGGCGTTGGTCAGGTAGTCGATGTTCACGCCGAAGCGCCCGGAGGCGACCTGCTTGATCTTCGAGCGCCGCTCATCGCCGAAGCGCACCGGGTCCTCTCCGCCCTCGCCGGTGTTCGACCTGCCGCCGATCCGGTTCATCGCGACGGCGAGCGTCTCGTGCGCTTCGCGCGAGAGCGAGCCGAGCGACATCGCACCGGTCGAGAAGCGCTTGACGATCTCGGCGGCCGGCTCGACCTCGTCGAGCGGGACGCCCCCGTCGTCGGCCAGCCGGAAGCGCAGCAACCCGCGGATCGTCGACGCCCGCGCAGAAGCAGTGTTGACGGTCTCCGAGTACTGCTCGTACGTCTCGTAGCCGCCGTGCCGAACCGCGTGCTGCAGCAGCGCGATCGTCTCGGGGTTCCACTGGTGATGCTCGCCGCCGGACCGCCATGCATACAGCCCGACCACGGGCAGGAAGGCATCGGCGTCGCCCGGATACGCACGCGCATGGCGCGCGAGCGCGTCCGCGGCGAGCTGATGCGCGCCGATCCCGCCGATGCGGGACGGCGTCCCGGTGAAGTACCGGTCGACGAGCTTCTGCGAGAGGCCGACCGCCTCGAAGATCTGCGCCCCGCAGTACGACGGGACGGTCGAGATCCCCATCTTGGAGATCGTCTTCAGGAGACCCTTGCCGATCGCCTTGACCGCACGCGCACGCGCCTCGGCCGCCGACAGGTCGAGCACGGCGTCCGTGACGAGATCGTCGAGCGTCGCCAGCATCAGGTACGGGTTCACCGCCGCGGCGCCGTAGCCGATCAGCACGGCGACGCTCTGGACGCTGCGCGGCTCGCCCGACTCGACGACGAGCCCGGCCTGAAGCCGGGTTCCCGCGCGCACGAGATGGTGATGCACGGCCGCGGTCGCGAGCAGCGATGGCAGCGCGACGCGCGCCGGTCCGACCGAGCGGTCGGAGAGAACGAGGATGTTCGCTCCCGCGGCCAGGGCGCCGTCCGCCTCGGCGCAGATGCGGTCGACGGCGCGCTCGAGACCATCCGGGCCGTCGGCAACGGCCCAGGTCGTGTCGATCGTCGCGGCGCGAAAGACCTCGGAGTCGACGGCGCGCAGGCGCTCGAGTTGCCCATCGTCGAGAATCGGGTTGTCGATCACCAGCTGCCGCGCGTGCTCGGGTGACTCGGTGAGCAGGTTGTGCTCCGAGCCGACGAGTGTCTGCACGCTCATCACGACCGCCTCGCGGATCGAGTCGATCGGCGGATTGGTGACCTGCGCGAACAGCTGCTTGAAATACGAGTACAGCAGCGGGTGCCGCTCGGAGAGCACGGCCAGCGCCGTGTCGTTGCCCATCGACCCGACCGCCTCCTCGGCATTCGCAGCGAGCGGCGCAAGCATCACCTTCATGTCTTCCTGCGTGTAGCCGAACGCCAGCTGCAGGCTGCGCAGCGGCTGGGCTAGGGGACGGCCTTCGTGCGGGGGCAGATCGGCGAGCCGCACCGACTCGCGCTCGAACCAGTCGCGGTAGGGGCGACGGCGCGCAACATCGCCCTTCACCTCGTCGTCGGGCACGACGCGGCCGGACTCGACGTCGACGAGGAAGAGCTTTCCGGGCTGGAGGCGCCCCTTCCGCTCGACCTGGCTCGCGGGGACGTCGAAGACCCCTGCTTCCGAGGCGAGCACGACCCACCCGTCGTTCGTCTGCAACCACCGGCCGGGGCGTAGGCCGTTCCGGTCGAGCGTCGCGCCGATCACCCGCCCGTCCGTGAACGCCAGCGCCGCCGGGCCGTCCCACGGCTCGATCAGGCAGCCGTGGTAGGCGTAGAACCCTTCGAGCTCGGGCGACAGGTCGCCGGGGCGGTGGGCCTCCGGCATCATCATCATCAACGCGTGCGGGAGCGACCTCCCCGACAGCACGAGCAGCTCGAGCACGTTGTCGAAGGTCGCCGAGTCCGAGCCGCCGGCGCGAACCACCGGCAGCACCTTCGCCAGGTCGTCGCCGAAGAGCTCGGACGCGAGCTGCGATTCGCGCGCGCCCATCCAGTTGGCGTTGCCTCGGATCGTGTTGAACTCGCCGTTGTGCGCGACGAACCGGTACGGGTGCGCCAGCTCCCAGCTGGGAAAGGTGTTGGTCGAGAACCGCGAGTGCACCAGCGCGAGCGCGCTCGCGAACTCGCCGTCGCGCAGGTCGGGGAAGTAGCGCCGAAGCTGCGGCGCGGTCAGCATTCCCTTGTAGACGACCGTCCGTGACGAGCAGCTCGGGATGACGAGGTCGGGCCCGGCCTGGCGCTCGGCCGTCCGCCTGATCACGTAGAGCTTGCGCTCGAACGCTTCCTGGTCGTGGGCCGGCGGCCCGCACGCGCGCACGAAGAGCTGTCTGATCCAGGGCGCGTGCAGCTGTGCCGTCGCTCCCGCCTCCGCAGGCTCCACCGGAACGTCGCGCCAGCCGATCACCTCCTGCCCCTCGTTCGCCACGGCGGCCGCGAGCAACTCCTCGAGCTCCGCACGACGCCGGGCCTCGCGCGGCAGGAAGCACACCACGACGCCGTAGCCTCCCGGCGGCGGCAGGTCGAGCTGACGCGCGAGGAATGCATGCGGAAGCTGGACGAGGATGCCGGCCCCGTCTCCGGTCTCGGCGTCGGCGCCGGCGGCTCCGCGGTGCTCGAGGCGCTCGAGCGCGGCGAGCGCACGTTCGACCACCTCGTGCTGCGGGCCGGCGCCGAGGCGCGCAACGAAGGCAACGCCGCAGGCGTCGTGCTCGCGCTCCGGGTCGTAGAGGCCCTGCGCCTTCATTCCCGCTCCCTCCCGCTCCTTTGAGCTGCTAGTCCGGCGGGGAGCGGAGGAGTTTCGCCGGCTAGCCCAGTCGCGGGCGCGCGAACGTGAGAATGCGCTTGGAGGCGGCAATCGTGTTCGCGACGACGATCATCGCTTCAAAGAGTAAAGAAACGACGGCTCCGCCGCAAACCGCAATAGTTGACGGCATGGAAGCGCTCGACGAGCTCACGCTGCTCGACTGGAAGCGACGCATCTTCGAGCTCTACGCCTCGATTCGCGCCGACCCGGATCCCGAGCATGCGTGGCGCCGATGGCGTGCGACGCGCAACGAGCTGTTCCGGTCGCACCCGCAATCACCGGTCCCCGCGGACCGGCGCCCGATGTTCGAGGGGCTTCCCTACTTCGACTACGACCCTGCGTTTCGCGTGTGCGCGACGGTCGAGGCCGCCGAGCCCGTGCTGCGCGAGATCGCGACCTCGGGCGAGCAGCCGTACACCTTCCGCCGCTTTGCGCGGGCTCGGTTCACGCTCGCCGACGAAGAGCGGACGCTCGACCTCTTCTGGCTCGAGGGATATGGCGGCGGCACGTTCCTCTCATTCGCCGACGCGACAAGCGGCCGCGAGACGTACGGCGCGTGCCGCTACCTGCTCGACACGGTCAAGGGCGCAGACCTGGGCGAGCGCGACGGAGAGCTCGTGCTCGACTTCAACTTCGCCTACAACCCGTCCTGCTCGTACGACGCACGCTGGGTCTGCCCGCTGGCGCCCCCGGAGAACCGGCTCGCCCTCGAGGTGCGCGCCGGGGAGCGGGTCTGACCGCTAGACGGCCCGGCCCAGCTTGTCCAGGTCGCGGGCGACGAGCCCCGCCGCGAACGGCATCAGGAAGCCCGCCCGCTCATCGCCGTGCCGGTCGATCACATAGAGCGCCGTCGAGTGGACGATGTCGCCGCGAACGGGGATCACCGTGATCCCGTACGCGCGCCAGACCGGCCGCAGCTGGGCGCGCGTTCCGAACAGCCACGACACGTTTCCGGGAAGCCGCCACTTGTGGACGGCGATCGCAACCGTCCGGGGCGTGTCCCCGGCTGGATCGACGCTGACGACGATCACCCGCGGCCTGATCGCCGCCGGCACCTGACGGATCGCCGCGGCCGTCATCTTTCCCTCGAGCGGGCACGCCTGCTTGCACAGCGAGTCCTCGAACATCAGCACGATCGTGCGACCCCGAAGCGAGCGCAGCGACACACGCCGGCGGTGCTGGTCACGGAGCGCGATCGCCGGTGCAGGCCGCGCGCCTGCCGGCCACGTCGCTTGACCGTTGAGGGACGGCAGCTTCGGCGCCACCGGCTTCGCCGCGGCCGGCGACGCGGCGAGCCGGCCGTGCAGCGCGGCGCCGATGACGACCCCGGCGACCGCCGCGGCGCTCAGGCAGAGGATCGTCAGGCGCCGCATCGGCTCACAGCTCGCGACGCCGCCGAGCGGCCCACACCCACCAGCCGCCGACGAGCAGCAGCAGCGCGACCGGCAAGACGAGTGTCAGGAGCGCACCGGTCTGGAAGGAGGCAACGGTCATCAGATCTCCCTCGGTCGAAGGTCCTCGGCGGTTCGCGGACGACGCGCGCGGCCCGCCCCGGCGGCCGGCTCGAGCCAGCGCGAGACGGCGAAGAACAGGGCGATCATGAGCGGCACCGACCCGGGCACCCACATCACGCCGGCCGCGAGCTGCTGGTCGGCGATCGCCGACAACCCGCCCGGCCGGCTCGCAAGGTCGGCATAGCCGCTGTACAGCGCCTGCGGCGCCAGGCCGAGGACGACGGCGAGCGCCCAGCTGACCAGCATCGCGGCCGTACCGTAGGCGACGCAGCCGAGGGCAGAGAGGCGAGGCCGCGGGCTCGGGAGCAGGTGCACCCAGAAGAGCAGCGCCGAGCCGAAGAACAGCGCATGCTCGAGCTCGTGCACGGGGCCGTCCTTGAGCGTCAGGTCGTAGAGCCACGGGAGATGCCAGACCAGCAACATGCCGTTGAAGAACGCGAAGGCCGGCCACGGTGACGCCAGCCACTCGACGGCACTGCGAATCGGCGAGAGCGGTTCGCCAACGAGGGCTGCGCGCGCGACGGGGCGCCGCAGCGCGAGCGGGAACGGGCGCACGATGCGTGGCCAGGGCCGGCCGAGGAGGAGCAGGGGCGGCGCGACCATCATCAGCAGGATGTGCTGCACCATGTGCACCCAGAACAGCGTTGTCGCGTAGGCGTCGATCGGCGAGTCGATCGCCAGCGCGAGGGTCAGCAGCCCCAGGTAGAAGGCGGCGCCGCGGGCGCGCTTGGCGGCGTCTCCCGGCGTGGCGCTCGACCGGCCGCCGAAGAAGTAGAGGACGCCGGCAGCGACGATCGCCGCCAACGGCCACTCGAGCGGCCAGTTCGCGGCGCGCAGCATCAGAGGAGGTAGAGGATCGCCCAGGCGATGACCGCGAGCCCGGCGAAGAACACGGCGTAGAACGACACTGCCTCGAGTGCGGGCCGTACGAGCGCGAGCGGATCGTCGATATCGGGCTGTGAGCCTTCGGCTGCCCGCGACGCCTCGGCCGTGGCGCGCTCGTTCTGCGCACCGCGGTAGCGAATCGACGTCGCCAGCGTCGTCTCGATCCAGTAGGCGAGACCGAGCACGAACACCGCCTGTAGACCGGTCCACCCGACGTAGACACTCGCAAACCCGCCTTCGGTCGGGCCGAATCCCTGCGTCGCCCAGCCGACGATCTGGAGCGCGACCGCTACGAGCAACGCCACCAGGGCGAGCAGCCCTTTCAAGCGCCAGGCGGGAAGACGATCGCCGATGTGATCGTGCAGCCCGAGCCTGACGAGTGCGGCGGCGAGGACGATCGCGGCAGTCACGAGCAGGCCGATCGTCTGCGGTGGATCGACGTGCGACGGCCGCCAGAGGCCGTGCGAGTTCAGCGAGCGGAGATAGAAGTACGCGAACAGGAACGCAAAGAAGAAGAACACCGTCGCAGATGCCCAGAGACGCGAGCCGACGCGAAGGTTCGCCCCCATGACCTCCGGTGGCTCGCGCTCGATGACCTGGTGGTCGGTCGTGGCGCTTGCAAGGTCGGTCATCGCGTGGGCCTCGCGGGGGCGGTGAGCGGACGGGTCGGCGCTCCGGCTCCGTCGCCGTACGGATACGGGTCAGGCCCGAACGTTGGGATGCGGTCGAAGTCGTGGACCGGGACCGGCGAGGGCAGCTGCCACTCGATCGACTTCGAGGCCCATGGATTCGAGCCGGCCGGGACGCGCGCAAACACGAGCGACCACACGAAATTGGCGATGAAGATCAGCATCGAGAAGCCGAGCACGAAGGCCGAGATGGAGACCCACTGGTTCGCGCCCTGGAGGTAGCCGGCGTAGGTGACCGAGCGCCGCGGCATGCCGAGGAAGCCGATCACCAGGAGTGGCCCGAAGGTCGTGTTGAACGAGACGAACATCAGCCAGAAGTGGACCTTCCCCCACCTCTCGTTGAGCATGTAACCGGTCATCTTCGGCACCCAGTAGTAGATCGCCGCGAAGAAGGTGAAGATCAGCCCGCCCATGATCGTGTAGTGGAAGTGCGCCATCGAGAAGAAGCTCCCGTGCGTGGTGACATCGCTCGGCACATCAGAGAGGAAGACGCCTGACAACCCGCCGATCAGGAAGTTGAAGAGCCACGCGAGGCAGAAGAGCATCGGCACCGTGAGCCTGATCCGCCCCGCCCAGAGCGTGCCGAGAGCGCACAGGAAGATGAAGCCCGTCGGCAGCGAGATCAGCTCGGTCGACAGCATGTAGAAGGGACGCAGGTCGGCGTTGATGCCGCTGACGAATAGGTGGTGCTGCCAGACGAGCCAAGAGAGCAGCGTGATCCCGAGCATCCCGCTCACCGCTAGGCGGTAGCCCCAGACGGGCTTGCGCGAGAACACGGGGAGGATCTCGAGCAGGATCCCCATTCCGGGCAGCGCGAGGACGTAGACCTCGGGGTGTCCGAAGATCCAGAAGAGGTTCTCGTAGAGGTATGAGCTGCCGCCGGCCTGCGGGTTGAAGAATCCGGTCTGCGCCGTTCGGTCGAGTGTCACCATCAGCAGCGCCGAGATCAGCACCGGCGCTGCGAGCACCATCAAGATGGCCGTCGAGAACGCGCCCCATACGAACATCGGCAGGCGCCCCCACGTCATCCCGGGCGCGCGCATCGTGATGACGGTCGTGATCATGTTCAGCCCGAGCAGAGCCATCGACAGGCCGACCAGCGCGAAGAAGGCGATGTAGGCATCCATTCCCCAGTTCGCCTGATTGGCGAGCGGCTCGTAGCCGGTCCAGCCGGTCGGGAAGCCGCCGAATCCCAATGCGGTCATCAGGATCACGCCCGCGGCCATCAACAGCCAGAAGGTCAGCGCCTCGATGCGCGGAAACGCCATGCGCCGCGTCCCGATCATGATCGGCAACAGGTAATTGGCGAACGGGCCGAGGATCCCGCTCGTCATCATCCCCATCATCATCGTGCCGTGGAGGCCGACGAGCGTGAGGTAGTTGTTGCCGTTCCACGCGTGCTGGTTCGGCGTCAACAACTCGAAGCGGATCAGCATGGCGTTCAGGCCACCGATGAAGATGAACACGCCGATACCGATCAGGTACTGGATCCCCACGACCTTGTGGTCCGTGCAGAGACCGAAGTAGCGCCCGACGCCGGCCGTCTCCTTCTCGCGAAGGCTGGCGGGCTTGCCGAGCAGGCGCTGAACCGGGTAGTTCGCGAATCCGAGCCCGACGAGGAACCCGACCACGCCGACGAGGTACGCCGTGAACAGCGCGATGTCGTTCTGACCCGTATCGCTGAAGAAGTCGATGCTCTTCGCGTGAATCTGGTGCCCGAGCCAGAAGCCGACATAGAAGCCGACGATCCCGAGCACGACGGCGCTCAGAAGGTTGAAGCCGAAGAGGCGGCGCAGCTTCATCCCGCACGACCCGGCGGTTGCGGGTTGTAGTACCTCGCGTACGGCGGCAGCTCCTTCGTCACCTCGCGGAACATCTGCTGCTGCTGCGCGATCCAGCTTGCAAACGTGTTGCCGCTCACGACCTTCCCGGTGTCGAACATGTAGCCGTGCCATAGTCCGCAGAGCTCTGCACAGCGGATCGTGAACGTCCGGACCGTCTTCGGCTTGACGTAGGCGACGTTGTCGACGCCGGGGTTCGCATCGGCCTTGACGCCGAGCTGGTAAGCCCAGAAGGAGTGGATCACGTCGAGCGACGTCACGTGAAACGCGATCTGGCGATCGACCGGGATCACGAGCTGGGGCGTCTCGACGCCGCCGTAGGTGGGATAGCGATACGTGAACTCCCACTGCTGTGCGATCACCTGCACCGGAAGCGCGACGTTGCTCGGCTTCGACAAGGGGTGCGGCCCTTGCCCGCCGCCTGCACCGGTCGAGGTGATCAGTGTCACCGAGCCGAAGATCGCGAGAAAGAGCACGACGACCGACGTGGAGACCAGCCAGATCACCTGCAGGCGTGTGTTACCGCGGATCGGTGCACCGTCGCTGGACTCGCCGTCCTCACGAACGCGGAACACGGTCAGCACATAGCCGAGGTAGACGAGGATGAACATCGCGATCGGCGTCAGCACCACGAGCATCACCGTGTTCGAGAAGACCTGCGCCTTGGCAACGTCGGTCGCCTTGCCGGGCGGCATGTTCGGGCCGAGGACCCAGATCACGAGTGGCAGCGCGATCAGCGTCAGGACGACGGTGATGAGCGCGATCCGTAGAGCGTGACCCTCGCGGTCGGGACCAGCGTCAAACGACATTGATGAACCCGTCCATGTAGCCGATCGTCTGCATCGGCCCACCGAACCCGTAGAGGAAGCCGGCGGCGCACGGCACGAAGCACTGCCACCGGTAGTGACCCTTGGCGCCCGTTCTGAACGTGAAGGTGACGGTGTTGTGGGCGTTCGACAGGCTGCAGGGCGCGACGTCGCACTGGTTCTTCGCGTCGTCCGCCACGCCCTTGAGCGGCACGAGCACGTCGAGTGCGGGAATCGCGAACGTGTGCGACGCATCGTCGGGCGGGATCCTGCTCATCGTCTGCCCATTGACCGTGAACGTTCCCCCGACGAGCCCGCGAGACTGTGACAGGAACGGGTTGCGCAGCCCGCTGTTGCCATCGAACTGGTAGAGCGTCACGTGCACGTTCGCGTGGGCCGGCAGCGTCCAAACCGTGGTGCGACGCCACGTTCCGCTGATCTTGGTCAGGTAGGAGACCCAGCTCGCGTTCGGCGAGAGTTTGGGGCCGACCGCGGCGACGGTCTGCAAGGTCAGGTTCACAGAGGGTGCACCGGCCGCATTCGCTACGGCCGGTGAGTACGGCGTCGGGCCGTTGGTCAGGAACGCGACGTAGAAAGCGATCAGGGCGACGGCGATGACGACGGAAGCCGCGACGATCACGCTCTTGCGGGCGGTCGAGCTCACCGCCAGCGCATATACGCCTTCGGCTCACGCGACGCACGTTTCTGACGAAACTGTCATCTCGCCGTCATCTGGCCGTCATCTCCACGCTCCTATCGATCTCTCAGGAACCACTCAGAAGAGTCGCGGGAACCGCGGGAAGACTCAGGGTCATGACACTCACATCACTGATCACACTGAACGCGACCTTGGCCGTGCTCGTCGTCGTCGCAATCGTGGTGCTGCTCGGCTCCGCGATTCGCGCTGACCGCGGCGCGCGGGCGGCACGCATTGCGGCGCATCCGGCACGCCGTCGCGAGCGCAGCGACCGGATCGCGGCTTAACCGCGCCGCAACTACCGCGTCGGCGGCGCTATAGACTCGCCGCCGACGCGGAATGAAGATCCTGGTAATCGAGGACGAGCCTCGGATCCTCGAGTTCCTACGGCTCGGGCTCGAGGCCGAGGGCTTCACCGTCGACGGCGTCGAGGACGGCGCCGCGGGGCTCTCGGCAGCGCTGTCCGAGCCGTACGAGCTCGTCGTCCTCGACCTGCTGCTGCCCCGCCTCGACGGGCTCCGTCTCCTCGCCGAGCTGCGCCGCGAGCGGGCCGACCTTCCGGTCCTCGTCCTCTCGGCGCGCTCCGATCTCCCGACGAAGCTGCGCAGTTTCGACCTCGGGGCGAACGACTACCTCTCGAAGCCGTTCTCGTTCGACGAGCTCGTCGCGCGGGTGCGCGTCCATCTCCGCCGCGGCCGCGACGCAACCGATGGAGCCAGCCTGCGGCTCGGTCACCTGTCGCTCGATCTGGCGCGACGCCGCGCCGAGACCGAGTCGTGCAGCATCGACCTTTCGGATCGAGAGTTCCGACTGCTCTATCACCTCGTGACGCATGCCGGCGAGATCGTGAGCCGGGAGCGGCTCCTGTCCGAAGTCTGGGGCTATTCCTTCGATCCCGGCTCGAACGTCGTCGACGTGTGCGTCCGCCGCCTGCGCAAGAAGCTCGGACCCGCCTGGCCGATCGAGACGGTGCGACATGCGGGCTATCGGCTGGCCACGGCCTGATCTCCTCGAGCTCGGCTGGGCCGCGCTCGCCGCCTGTTGCGTGTTCCTGATGGTGATGTCGCCGTCCTGGGAGACGATCCCGTTCCACGTCATCTGGATCAGCCTCACGCTGCTCTACGGATTCCGCGTCTGGGGGCTCGCCACGACCGGCGCCGTCCTCGGGGGCGTCGCGCTCGTCACCGGCGCGTCGATCCTCGCCGACGCCTTCGAAGGAATCCAGCTGTGGGGCGAGCTGTTCGAGGTGCCGTTGATGTCGGCGATGTTCGTCGCAATGGTGTGGCACGCACGTCGCCGCACCCAGGCACTCGCCACCGTTGAGGCGCTCGCCGAGGAGCGAGCATCGCTGCTCGAACAGGAGGAACAGTTGCTCCACAACGTGTCCCACGAGCTGCGTACGCCGGTGACCATTGCCCGCGGCCACCTCGAGCTGCTCGGGCGCCGGCTCGAGGGCGAGGCACCCGAGCTCGATGTGGCGTTCGACGAGCTCGCGCGCATGGAGCGCATCGTCGAGCGGGTGCTCCTGCTCGCACAGGCCGAGCGCAGCGACTGGCTCGTCCGCGGGCCGATCCCCCTCGTCTCGTTCCTCGAAGACGTGCTCATGCGCTGGGCCGGCATCGCTCCGCGTGCGTGGCTGCTCGGTGAGATCGTCGACGTGACCGTCATGGCCGACGAGACGTGGCTGCGGGCGGCGCTCGACGCACTCCTCGAGAACGCCGTCCAGCACACGGACGAGTACGGCCACATCGCACTCTCCGCGCACGGCGACGGCGACTCGGTCGTCATCTCGGTCACCGACGACGGAGACGGGATCGTACCCTCCCAGCTCGACGAGATCTTCCAGCGGTTCGCCCGCACCGATGCGTCGCGGTCGCGGCGAGCAGGCGGGGCCGGTCTGGGCCTCGCAATCGTCGCCGCGATCGCCCGCGCACACGGCGGATCGTGCTCGGCCCGCTCTGACGAAGGGGGCGGCGCCTCATTCGACCTGCGGCTGCCCGTTCTGCACGCATCGGCCGCCGGGCTCGAGGAGGCGCCGGGGCCCGGCCTGGGCGCAGTGACCGGATCTGCTTCAATCGACTGGTGACCGCGCTCTACCGCAAGTACCGGCCCCAGACGTTCGCCGAGGTCGTCGGGCAGGAAGCGGTGGTGCGGACGCTCACGAACGCGATCGAGCAGGACAAGGTGCGGCAGGCCTATCTGTTCGCGGGCCCGCGCGGCACCGGCAAGACGTCCCTCGCCCGGATCCTCGCCAAGTCGATCAACTGCGCGCACGGCCCGACGGCGACACCCGACGGCACGTGCCACTCGTGCGTCGCGATCACGGCCGGAACCTCGCTCGACGTCGTCGAGATGGACGCCGCCTCGCAGCGCGGCATCGACGACATTCGCGAGATCCGCGACCGGGCAGCGCTGCAACCGGTCGAAGGGCGGATGAAGGTCTACATCCTTGACGAAGCGCATCAGCTGACCGACGCGGCGTGGAACGCGCTGCTCAAGCTGATCGAGGAGCCGCCGCCCCACCTGCTCTTCATCTTCTGCACCACCGAGTTGCAGAAGGTGCTGCCGACCGTGCGCTCACGCTGCCAGGCCTTCGTCTTCGAGCGCCCGCGGCTACCCGACCTCGTCCGCAAGCTCCGCCGGATCGCCGACGGAGAGGGCATCGAGGTGCCCGACGCAGCGCTCCACTTGCTCGCGCGGAGCGGCCGGGGCGCCTACCGCGACGCGGAATCGAGCCTCGACCAGCTCGCGTCGGCGACCGGCGGCGCCGTCGCCGTGCAGGACGTCCTGCAGCTGCTCGGGACGGTCGAGGACGAAGTGCTGTTTCGCCTCTGCGACCTCGTCGTCGACAGCGACACCGCGGGCGCGCTGACCTTCCTCGAGGAGCTTTCGGAGCGCGGCCAGGATCTGGGGCGGCTCGTCACCGACCTGCTCGAGCATCTGCGCCACCTGATGCTCGTGCAGCATCTGGGCGAGGTGCCGAGCTCGCTTCCGGTCACCGACGAGTCGCGTGAGCGGCTGCGCGAGCAGGCGAACCAGCTGCCGCCGCCCGCAGTGATCCGCCTGATCGACCTGCTGGCGGTCGCCGTCGACGACATGCGCCAGGGCGGCGACCCGCGGCTGCCACTCGAGCTCGCACTCGTCAAGGTGACGCGGCCGGCGTCCGACCTGTCGCGCGAGTCGGTCGCCCTCAGGCTCGACCGGCTCGAAGCGGGCGCGCCGGCGCCTCCGGCACGCCAGGCGGTGCCGCCGGCGGCGGCCGAACCGCGCGCCGGTTCCGCCGCCGACCCGGCGCCCGCACCGGTCGAGGGCCCCACGGTCGAGCTGGGTCAGCTGCAGGAGGCCTGGCGACGCTCGATCCTGCCCGCGATCGAGCAGCGGTCGATCCCGATCGGCAAGACGCTCGCCGAGGCGCACCCGGCCGGGCTCGCGGGGAACACCCTGACGCTGGAATTCCCGCAGACGGCCGCGTTCCACCTGCGGCTCGCCGAGGATCCGAAGAACGCGGCGATGCTGCGGGAGGCGCTGTACGAGGTGACCGGGCGCGAGCTCGCCGTCGCCTTCGAGCTCGGTGAGGCCGAGGAGGCCGCCGCCGATGAGGAGCCGGCCGGCGAGGAGGACGTGCTCAAGCTGCTGCAGAGCACCTTCGACGCGAGGGAGCTGGAGGAATGAGCCGTAGGCTCGACGGAGGCTCACAAGGAGCGGAGGCGCCGGCTCCGCCGGCGCTGGAGCGGGCATGAGCTTCGACATGGACGCCCTGCTGAAGCAGGCGCAAGAGATGCAGGCCCAGGTGCAGAAGGTGCAGGAGGAGGCCGGGAACGAGCTCGTGACCGCGAGCGCCGGGGGCGGGATGGTCAAGGTCACCGCGACCGCGGCCGGGGAGATCAGGCAGATCGAGATCGACCCGAAGGCGATCGATCCGAGCGACCCCGAGCTGCTGGCCGACCTCGTGACGGCGGCCGTCAACGAGGCGCTCCGAAACGGCCAGGCGCTGCTGGCGACGAAGCTCGGCGAGGCGATGCCGCCCGGGCTCGGCGGCCTGCTGCCCGGCCTGTAGGCCTTCCCAGCCGATGCGCGGGGGCACAATGCTCCCGTGTTCAGCCCTTCGGTCGACAACCTCGTCGCGCAGCTGACGCGGCTTCCCGGCATCGGCGCGCGCACGGCGCAGCGGCTCGCGTTTCACATCCTGCAGCGTCCTGCCGAGGAGGCGCTCGCGCTCGCCGCCGCATTGACGGACGTGAAGGAACGCGTTCGCTTCTGCAGCGAGTGCGGCAACCTCACCGAGGAGGAACGCTGCGGCATCTGCACCGACACCCGCCGGGACCACGCGGTGATCTGCGTCGTCGAGCAGCCGGTGGATCTCGTCTCACTGGAGCGGACGCACGAGTTCCGCGGCCTCTACCACGTGCTCGGCGGCGCGCTGAGCCCGCTCGACGGCGTCGAGCCGAGCGATCTGCGGATCGACGAGCTGCTCAATCGTGTCGAGGCGAACGGGGTGCAGGAGGTCGTGCTCGCAACCAACCCGAACATGACGGGCGAGGCGACCGCGGCGTTCCTGGCCGACCGGCTACGCGGACGCGTCCGCGTCACGCGACTCGCCAGTGGGCTCCCCGTCGGCGGCGACCTCGAATACGCCGACGAGGTCACTCTCGGCCGCGCGCTGACGGGCCGCCGCGAGATGTGACGGATCCTCCCGGCCGAGCGCGACGCCGACGGCGAGCGCCAGGAAGCGCTCGGCCCGGTAGGCGATCCAGAAGCAGAGCGCCGCGACCGGCAACTCCGCGAAGACCGCCTCGACGATCGCCGTCCGCGTCTCGGCGCCTCGACTCTCGAGCACGACGTCGAACCAGGCGTCCGCAAGGAGGAGCGTCCCGGTCGCGGCCGCGAAGGCCGTGACCCACGGTGAGCGGCGCCACGCGGCGAGCGCCGTTCCAGCGAAGCACAGGGCGAGCCCGATGTCGAACCCGGTCCACGCGACGTCCCAGCGGCGCGACAGGTGAGCCGGCGGTAGCGACGTCGACAGCCAGATCGTCCACGGCACGAGCAGGACGCCGATCGCGCCGAAGACCGGGACGACCCAGTCGCGCATGGTTCTCGAGCGATGGCGCAAGGCGTCCCTACACTGTCGCAGAATGGCTATAGCCGAGTACGAAGCGATCCCGAACCTCGAGCAGGCGCCCCGGTCACCGGGCGTCGTCGTCATGAAATTCGGCGGTACATCGGTGGGCGACACCGAACGCCTCAAGCGTGTCGCGCGCCGGCTCGTCGCCGCGCGCGAATCGGGCAGCAAGGTCGTCGCTGTCGTGTCGGCGATGGGGCAGCAGACCGACGAGTTGCTGACCCTTGCCCACGACGTCTCGCCGAGCCCGCAGCCGCGCGAGCTCGACATGCTGCTGTCTGTCGGCGAGCGGATCTCATGCGCACTCGTCGCGATGGCGATCGTCGACCTCGGGCATCGCGCGATCTCGCTCACCGGCTCCCAGGCGGGAATCGTCACGGACTCCTCGCACACGAAGGCGAAGATCGTCGAGGTTCGCGCCGGCCGGATCCACGAGGCGCTCGATCGCGACGAGATCGTCCTCGTCGCCGGGTTCCAGGGCGTCTCGAGCGAATCGCTCGACGTCACCACACTGGGCCGCGGCGGCTCGGACACGACCGCGGTGGCCCTCGCGGCCGCGCTCGGCGCGGGCGCCTGCGAGATCTACACGGACGTGCGCGGCGTGTTCAGCGCCGATCCGCGCCTCGTCCCGGGCGCACGCAAGCTCGACCGCGTCAGCTTCGAGGAGATGCTGGAGATGGCCTCGTCGGGCGCCGGCGTGATGATGGCGCGCTCGATCGAGATTGCGCGCACGCACACTGTTCGTCTCAACGTTCGTTCCTCGTTCGAGGACGACGCCGGGACCCTGATCACGGAGGAGGACGACCCGATGCTCGAGAAGGCGTTGATCTCGGCAGTCGTGCACCAGCGGCAGGAGACGGTCTATCGCGCCCGCGGCGCGACGCCGGCCCGGCTGTTCGCCGCGCTGGCGGAGGCGAACGTCAACGTCGACACGATCCTGCAGGAGCGGATGGACGAGGTCGTGTTCTCGGCGCCGCCCGAGGACCGCGACGCCGCCGTCGGCGCCCTCGACGCGCTCGGCGCGTCCTGGGAGGCGCGCGACGACCTCGGCAA
Organism: uncultured Thermoleophilia bacterium; assembly: GCA_963769545.1. GTDB lineage: Bacteria > Actinomycetota > Thermoleophilia > Gaiellales > Gaiellaceae > PALSA-600. The sequence continues at coordinate 332,883 of CAVYMB010000001.1, forward strand.
GGTGTCGGTGATCGGCGCCGGGATGAAGAGCCATCCGGGTGTGGCGGCACGCACCTTCGCGACGCTCGAGCTGGCCGGAATCGCTCCGTTGGTCGTGTCGACCTCGCCGATCAAGATCGCGTGCCACATCGAGGCGTCCCAGGTCGAGACTGCCGTGCGCGTGCTCCACGAGGCATTCGACCTTGGCTGAGCAGCAGCGAATCGGCGTCGTCGGCGGCACGGGCGCGGTCGGTACGGTCACGCTCGAGCTCCTGCGTGCGCGCGGGTTCGATCAGGTTCGCGCCTTCGCCTCTGCACGGTCGGCCGGCAAGCAGGCCGGAGGCACCACGGTCGAAGAGGCGACGCCCGAGGCGCTGGCGCGCGGGGACATCGACCTGTTCCTCTTCTCGGTCGGCACGAGCGCGTCGCGCGAGCTCGTCCCGCACGCGGTGCGCGGCGGTGCGATCGCGATCGACAAGTCGGCCGCGTACCGGCTGGCGCCCGGCGTGCCGCTCGTCGTCCCGGAGGTGAACGGCAGCCGCGCCCGCGAGAACCAGGGGATCGTCGCAAACCCCAACTGCTGTGCGATCCCGCTCACCTGCGCGCTGAAGCCGCTCCACGACGCGGCGGGGCTCGTCCGCGTCCGTGTCGCCACGTACCAGTCGGTGTCGGGCGCCGGCGCCCAGGCGATGGAGCGGTTGCGCACGGAGCCGCAGACCGAGCATGACCTTCGCATGGACTGGACGTTCGACGGCGAGGAATTCGACGAGGAGGCCAAGCTCCGCGACGAGACGCGCAAGATCCTCGAGCTTCCCGACCTGCCGATCCAGGCGACGTGCGTGCGCGTCCCGGTGATGGTCGGTCACGCGGAAGCGGTCTGGGTCGAGCTCGAGGACGATCTGTCGGCCGACCGTGCGCGCGAGCTGCTCGGCGCAGCTCCCTCGGTGCGCATCGAGGACGTCCCGTCGCCGGGCAAGGCGCGAGGCGGGGACGAGGTGCTCGTCGGCCGAATCCGTCGCGACCCCACGGTCGAGCGCGGCCTCGCACTCTTCATCGCAGCCGACAACCTGCGCAAGGGCGCGGCGCTGAACGCGATCCAGATCGCGGAGCTCCTGCTCGACCGCGAGCGCGCGGCAGAAGCGTAGGTCGGTTCCTGGCACCGACCTACGGCCGCGTGAGAATCCGGATCGTCGTTCTTCTCTCTCCGCCGCCAGGACGAAGCCCACCCTTGCCGCCGGGGAAGGGAACCGCAGGTTCCCTTCCCATCAAGGCCGCGGCGCCGGTACCGGCTCGGGGACGCCGAAGGCTTCCTTGACGACCCGCAGGACCTTCTCCCTCGTGCCTTCCGCGACTGGCTGCAGGCCTCCGAGCTCGAGCCGCGACAGCGACACGCGGCCGGCTGCGCGCAGCACGTGGAAGCCGAAGTCGGCGAGGAAGTCCTGCGGAAAGACCGTGCGATGCACGCGGAACCGCTCGTAGCTCGACTCGCCCTCCGAGTAGCGATACGAGAACGCCTCGAGGCCGCGGAAACCACGATCGCGCGCCTCGCCGATCGCCGCAAGAAACAGCGACTGCAGCGCCCACGGGCTCGACGGCTCCACGAGGTACGCGCACGTGACGAGCATCGCGTCGTTCGTCGGCGGCCCGCCCGGCAGCTCGTACGCCCGCGGGAAGGACTGCGCCGGGCCGTACTGCATCGACGCGAGCACCCGCCCGTCGGCGTCGTAGTAGACGGTGCCGAAGGCACCGAACTCCTGCTCGACCTTCTCCATCCAGCGGTCCTTGTCGAGCGCGCGCCGGCCGCGCGTCTGCCACCACACGCACTCGTGGCAGACCGACGGCGCCGTTTCGAGCGTCAGCTTCGTGAGACCAGCGATGCGCGTGGCCATCAGCGACGCGCGACGTCGTCCACGACGACGTGGACTGCGACAGGCCGCACGGCAGTCATGCGCTCGAGGTAGTCGAGCACGCGCTCCTGCACCTCTGCCGCAACAGCCGGAATGTCGGCTCCATGGTCGACGACGACGTGCACCTCGATCTCCCCGTCGGACGCGCGGGCCGCCCTGCGCTGCTTCGTGTGCACCCCCGGCACCTCGGCGGCGGCATCGACGGCATACCGGGCCAGCACTTCGGGGGAGATCACACTGTGTCCTTCCACGGCTCTGCTGCACATCGTAGGACGAGCTCGGTCGCCTCGGGGCGGGCGAAGTAGCGGAACGGGACGAACGTCGTGCCGAGGCCCGGCGAGACGTGCATCGTCGTGCCCTCGCGCCGGAAGATCCCCTGCTCGTAGCGAGCCCGAGGATGGGCGAGCAGAAGCCGCCTGCCGCGGTACGGGAGCACGATCTGCCCCGCGTGCAGGTGCCCGGAGAGAATCAGGTTCCAGCGCCCGGGTGCGACGAAGTCGAGGGCGCGCGGAAAGTGGCAGAGCAGCAGCCGAAACGGCGCGTCCGACGGCGGGAAGCCGCTGCCCCGCCGCGCGCGCCACGAGCGCGGATCGACTCCGGCGACCTCGATCCGGCAGCCTCGCTCGACGATCTCGACGCTCTCGTCCTGGAGCAATCGCCCGGCGGCGACGCCCTCGAACGAGACCGGGCGCGAGAACGGATCGCGACTCAACGCATGGTCGTGGTTGCCGAGCACGACGAACGGCGAGCCGAGCTCGGCCAGGAGCCGTTCGAGCAGCGGCGTCCCCCCCGGGCGCGAGACGAGATCGCCCGTGACGCACACCAGGTCCGGCCCGCGGCCGGCGACCCACTCCACCGCCCGCTCGACCGCGCGACGGCCGCGCGACGGGACGCCGAGGTGAAGATCCGACAAGTGCGCGATGCGCAGCCCGTCCAGCTCCGGGGGCAGGCCGGGCAGCGGCAGCTCGAGCACCTGCAGCCGGACCCAACCGGCCTCGAACACACCCCACGCCAGCCCCGCGAGCGCGATCGCACTCGCCGCAGCGGCGTGCTCGCGCCGCGCTCTCAGGCCTCGATCTTCTCGAGCATCGGCTTCACCGACACGACATGCCGCTTGAACTTGAGCTCGGACTCCTGGAGACCTGCCGCCACTCCGACCAGCTGCGAGAGATGCAGGATCGGCATCTTGAAGTCCCGCCCCGTCGTGGCCTTCAGCTTCGACTGCCACGCGTCGAGCGAGAGATGGCAGAGCGGACAGGGCGTGACCATCGCGTCGGCTCCGGCTTCCACAGCCTGCTCGATCGGCTGGATCAGCTCGCCGAGCGCCGTCTCCTCGCGGGCCTGGATGATCGGGAACCCGCAGCACTTGATCTTGGCGGGATAGTCGACGGCCTCGCCGCCGCACGCCTCGATGATCCGCTCCAGCGACCACGGGCGGTCCGGGTCCTCGAACCCCTGGATGCGCGACGGGCGCAGGATCTGGCAGCCGTAGAACGGTGCGATCTTCAGGCCCTTGAGACCGCGGTGCGCCGAGCTCTTCAGCAGCTCGTAGCCGTCACCCTCGGCGATCTCCCACAGGAGGTGGCGTACGTCCACGTCGCGCTCGTACGCAGGCACGCCGATCGAGGCCAGGTTCTCGTTGATCCGCGCACGCAGGTCGGAATCTCCGATCAGCATGAAGTTCGCCTGCCGGAGGTTGAGCGTGCACACGTTGCAAACCGTCAGCAGCGTGTCGACTCCCTCGGCGGCCGCGTACGCGAGGATCCGCGCGTTCAGGTGCAGGTAGTAGTCGGGCTCGGCCTCGTGGATGTCGCCTGCACCGCAGCACGTCACCGATTCCAGCTCCACGAGCTCGAGGCCGACCTTCGGCGCGAGCGCCTGTGTGGCCGAGTCCAGCTCCTTCGCCGACAGCGACGCGAGACAGCCCTTGTAGTACGCGACGCGCCTCAGGCCTGTCGTCTGCGTCATGCCTTTGCCGCTCCTTCGGTCGGTTGTCCGTCCTCACCGAGAACGTAAGGACGCGGGAAGGCGCCGGGACGCTCGTAGATCTGCTCGAGCGTCTCGTCCGCGCCGTGCCCGTGGGCGAGCTTCCCGAGGGCGCGCTCCCCCTGCACGATGCCGGCATAGCCGCTCACGCCCTGCTCGCGGACGAGCTCGTAGAGCCGGCGCGATTCGCGCACGTTCTTCGCGACGTGCGGCGGAACCGGTGGGGGCACCTTGCCCTTGACGGCGAGATCGAGCGCGAAGCGCGTCTGCTTGATCGCGGCGACGACGCCTTGCGTCTTCGGCACGAGCTCGGTCTCCCTCAGCCAGCCCGTCGTCTTGGCGGAGGTGACGAACCACTTCGCGTGCTTCGCGCCCATGTCGCGGTCGATGCCCTCCTTCATCGACTCGGCGCCGAGCTTGGCGATCGCGTCACGTGGATCGACACCCTTCGGGCACCGCTCGTTGCAGAAGTAGCAGCGCGTGCACTCCCAGATGCCGTGCTCGCCGTTCAGCGCATCGAGGCGCTCCACCTTGTGGCCGTCGCGAGGATCGCCGACGAAGCGCATCGCCTTCGCGAGCGCCTGCGGGCCGGTGAATCGCGGATCCGACTCCATCGCGTTGCACTCGGACACGCAGCAGCCGCAGTTGATGCAGAGCGACTCCTTGTGGATCACGTTCATCCGCTCCTGGCGGATCAGGTTCTCCTTGCCCTCGGGCGGCTCGTCGTAGCCGGGGCGCAGGAACGGGTCGACGCTCCTGAACTTGTCCCAGAACGGCGTCATGTCGACGACGAGGTCCTTGACGATCGGGAGGTTGCCCATCGCGGAGATCACCGGCACGCGCCCCTCCTCCGCGATGTCGTACATGCGCGTCTGACAGGCGAGCACCGCCACGCCGTCCATGCGCATGCCGCACGAGCCGCAGATCATCATCCGGCAGCTCTTCCGGTAGGCGAGCGTCCCGTCGTGCTTGTCCTTGACGATGTCGAGGACGTCGAGGAGCGTCGCCTCCTCGGGCGCGTCGACCTCGTATTCGGCCAGCTCGCGCTCGCCGCTTCGCGCGTTGAAGCGCCAGACCTTCAGCCCAACCTGCATCCACGCCGATCCTAGCGACGGCCTCGGCGTCGGGAGCCGATCAGCCGTTGGAAGCCGTCCTTGTTCGGGGAATCGTCAGTACGTCCGTTCCATCGGCGCGTACTCGGTGACGCGCACGTCCGAGTAGGAAAGCTGCGGCGCGCCGTCGACCCAGCGGGAGATCGAGTGCTTCATGAAGTTCTCGTCGTCGCGAGTCGGGTAGTCGTAGGGACGGGCGTGCGCCCCGCGGCTCTCCTTGCGCGCGATGCCCGCCTGCACCATGCACCAGGCGAGGTCGAGCATGTTGCCGAGCTCGATCGCCTGCGTCAGGTCGCTGTTGAAGACGTCTCCCTTGTCCTCGATCACCACACCGCGGTGATAGCGCTCGCGCAGCACCTCGATCGTGTCGAGCTGCTCCAGCATCTGCTCCTCGCGGCGGAAGACCCCGAAGTTGTCGAGCATCGACGAGCCGAGATCGTTGCGGATCTGCCACGGCCGTTCGCCCTCGGCGACCTCGAGCAGGTCGCGCAGCTCGCGGGCGGCATCGGTCTCGGCGCTCTGCGGCACGTCGATCGTGGTGTGCGAGAGCGCCCACTCGGCGGCGGCGCGGCCGGCCCGCCGGCCGAACGTGATCGTCTCCATCAGAGAGTTCCCGCCGAGACGGTTCGCGCCGTGCACCGACACGCACGCGACCTCGCCCGCGGCGTACAGGCCGGTCAGCTCTGTCGCCCCGTCGTTGTCGGTCTCGACACCGCCCATGTGGTAGTGAGCGCCGGGCCGTACCGGCACCGGATCGTAGATCGGGTCGATGCCGGCGAACGTCATCGACAGCTCGCGTGAGCCGGGCAGCCGCTCGATGATCTTCGCCGCGCCGAGGTGCCGCATGTCGAGGAAGACCGAGCCGTCGATCCCGCGTCCCTCGTCGATCTCCGTCTGCTCGGAGCGCGAGACGACATCACGCGATGCGAGCTCCATCGCGTTCGGCGCATAGCGCTTCATGAACCGCTCGCCGTCCTTGTTGATCAGGTAGGCGCCTTCACCGCGGCAACCTTCGGTAAGGAGGATCCCCGTCGGGTACAGCGTGGTCGGATGGAACTGCATGAACTCCATGTCCTTCAGCGGCAGCCCGAGGTGGAGCGCCATCGCGGCGCCGTCGCCAGTGCAGGCATACGCGTTCGTGGTGGTGCGGTAGATCCGGCCCTGACCGCCCGTCGCCAGCACGACCGTCTTGCCCCCCACCGTCTTCAGGCCGCCGTTCAACAGATCCCAGCAGATGACGCCCTGGCAGCGGTCGTCGTTCTCGACGAGCTTCCACGCGAAGAACTCCTCGTAGACCGTGATGTCGCGCTTCACGAGCTGTTCGTAGAGCACCTGGATCAGGACGTGACCGGTGATGTCGGCCGCGAACACCGTGCGCGGCGAGCCCGCTGCGCCGAACGGGCGCTGTGCGAGCTTCCCGTCCTCGCGCCGCGAGAAGACCGCACCCCAGTGCTCGAGCTGGTAGATGTCGCCCGGCGCCTCGCTGCACAGGATCTCGATCGCGTCCTGGTCGCCGATGTAGTCGGAGCCCTTGACGGTGTCGAACGTGTGCGTCGCCGGCGAGTCCTCGGCAGCGTTCCCGAGCGCCGCGTTGATCCCGCCTTCGGCGGCGCCGGAGTGGCTGCGGGTCGGGTGGAGCTTCGAGATGACACCGACGTCGGCACCCGCGTCGTGTGCCTCGATCGCCGCCCGCATGCCGGCGCACCCGGCACCGACGACGAGGACGTCGTGCGTCGCTTCCACGTCGATGGACGCTACCGAAAGAGTTGCCGGAGCCGGGCGAGAAGCTGCCCGGTGCGAGGGACGCCGCGCACGGCCCGCTCGCGGGCCAGGTCCGCGTTCGCCCACGCACGCTCGCGCGTCGTCCGCGACGGCGACCGCGGCTTCCAGATCGTCGGCCGCTGCCGCGTCACACGTCTTCCGCCTCGAGAATCCACAACGGCCCGTCGGCGCAGTCGAGTTGCTCGGCTCCCTCCACCTCCGCCAGGCTCGTCTCGACGAGTCTGCTGCGAGTGCCGTTCCGCTCCAGGATCGGACCGCGGTTCGGGATCGGCGGCATGAAGCGCCAGGCGCGAGCCTGGCGGTGCACGGTCGCCGCAGGCTGCGAGAGGTCGACGTACCGGTAGTCGTCCTCGAACCCGCTCTGGTAGTCGCCGCCGTGCTGCGGATCGCCTCGCTCGCCGCGCTCGAGCCGACCGAGGGCGATCGGCAGCAGTTCGGCCGCAACCGGCGCGAGCCGCGCCAGCACCGTCTCGAACGTGTCCTCGTCCTCGAGCGGCACCGTCTGCTGTGCCAGCAGGTTGCCGGTGTCCAGCGTCGCGTCCATCAGGTGGTAGCTCATCCCGATCTCGGACTCCCCGTTTCGCACGGCCCAGGCGATCGGGAACGGACCCCGGTAGTGCGGCAGCAGCGATGGATGGCCGTTCACGACGCCGAGCCGCGGAACGGCGATCGCCTCCGCGGAGAGCCGCCACGGAAACGTCGTGCACAGCCCCAGGTCGACGTCGTAGGCGCGCAGCAGACGCACCATCGACCGCCGGGAGGCCGCGAAGACGACGTCGCACTCGTCCGGGGCGGCGGTGAGGTGCTCGATCGCAAAGGGAAGCGGCGGCGCATCGGGCCGCATCCGCCTCGGCGTGATCACGACGACGGGCTGATGCCCGAGCTCGGCCAGCAGCGAGCCGTACAGCCGCCCGATCTGCGGAACCACGCAGATGATCGCGACCCGCCAGGAACGCACGGCTAGAGGCGCGGGCCGGCGGCGCGGATCGACTCGGCGGCGTCCGAGAAGCGCGCGCTGAAGTTGTCGACGAACATCTGCGCGAGCCGGCGCGCAGCAACGTCGTACGCCTCGGGATCGCTCCAGGTCGACCGCTGATCGAGCAGCCCGGCGTCCGCGCCCGGCACGGACACCGGCACGGCGAACCCGAACAGCTCGTCGGTGCGAAGGTTGACGTCGTCGAGCTCGCCCGACAAGGCGGCCGCGAGCATCGAGCGCGTCGCGGCGATCGGCATCCGGCTGCCCTCGCCGGCCGGGCCGCCGGTCCAGCCCGTGTTCACGAGCCACACAGTTGCCCGGTGCGCATCGAGCTGCTCGCCGAGCATCCGGGCATAGACGGCCGGAGGCTGCGGCAGGAACGGTTGGGCGAAGCAGGTCGAGAAGGTCGGCTGCGGCTCGGTGACGCCGATCTCGGTGCCCGCGAGCTTGGCGGTGAAGCCCGACAGGAAGTAGTAGAGCGCCTGCTCGCGCGACAGCCGCGCGATCGGCGGCAGGATCCCGAAGGCGTCGGCGGTGAGCAGGACGACCGAGCGCGGGTGGCCGGCGCGCTTCGCGTGGAGCGCGTGCGAGATCAACTCGAGCTTGTACGCAGCGCGCGTGTTCTCCGTCTTCGAGTCGTCGTCGAGATCGAGCCGGCCGAGCTCGTCGACGGCGACGTTCTCGAGCACGGTGCCGAAGGAGTGCGCTGCGTTCCAGATCTCGGGCTCGGCGTCCCTCGAGAGACGAATCGTCTTCGCGTAGCAGCCGCCCTCGATGTTGAACACGCCGCTCCGCCCCCAGCCGTGCTCGTCGTCGCCGATCAGCCGGCGCTCCGGATCGGCGGAGAGCGTCGTCTTGCCGGTGCCCGACAGGCCGAAGAAGACAGCGACGTCACCGTCGTCGCCGACGTTGGCCGAGCAGTGCATCGGGAACACGCCTTCGAGCGGGAGCCGGTCGTTCATCACGGTGAAGATCGACTTCTTGATCTCGCCGGCGTAGTACGTCCCGCCGATCAGCACCTCGGTGCGCGTCGGATGCAGCACGACGAACGTCTCCGTCCTGGTGCCGTCGACCTCGGGGTCGGCCTGCACATCGGGCGTGTGCAGCACGAGCGCCTTCGGCTCGAACTCCTCGCGCTCTCCTTCGTCGAGATCGATGAACATCGTCTTCGCGAACAGCGCGTGATACGGGTGAGCGGTCACGACCCGCACCCCGATGCGATGCGCGACGTCGGCGCCCGCCCAGGCATCGACGATGTACAGCGTCGGCGCGTCGGCGAGGCGGCGCGTCACCTTGTCGCGAAGGCCGTCGAAGTGCTCCTCGGACAGCTCGCCATTGACTTCCCCCCACCAGATCCGATCCTCCGAGGCCGGCTCGCGAACGATGAACTTGTCCTTCGGCGAACGTCCCGTGTGCCGGCCGGTGTCGACGACGAGCGGGCCGCCCTCTCCCAGCCGCCCCTCACCCCGCGCCAGCGCGTGCGAGTAGAGCAGCGACGTGGTCGGGTTTTGGTAGATCCGGCCGCTCGCGTCGATCCCGTGCTCGGACAGATCCACGCCGCCTGGCAGCTCGGTCGTCGTCATGGCCGAAAGCCTATGGTATGCCTAGATCTGCCAGTCACCATCACGGAGGACGGGAACACGTTCGCCGGAGGCCGTGACGCCGTCCACCTCGAGGTCGGGCGAGCCGATCATGAAATCGACGTGCGCACCGCTCGAGTTGATGCGATCGACGTCGTCGCCTTCGACGTTGAACGAGAACCCGCCGCCGAGCGCGATGTGACTGGCGGCGTTCTCGTCGAGCAGCGTCTCGTAGAAGACGGTCCCGAGCGGGCCGATTCGCCCGGCCCGGTCGACCAGCGCCAGCTCACCCAGCCGGAAGCCGCCGTCGTCGACGGACAGCTGCGCGCGGAGCGCGTCGGCGCGAGCGTCGGCGGAGATCTCGACCGCGCGGCCTTGCTCGAACCTGACCTTCAGCCCCCTGATGATCGACCCGTCGCGCAATACGAGGGGTTTGGTGCTCGTCACGTGCCCCTCGGTGCGAACGGGGTCGGGCGTCGTGAAGACTTCCTCGGTCGGGAGATTCGCGACGTGCCGCACGCCCTCGCTGGTGACGAAGTCGGCGGAGAGCCAGCGGTGGCTCGGCAGCATCCCGATCCGAAGCTTGGTGCCGGGCCCGCGCAGCTCGATCGCATCGAACCGGCGCTCGGTGAGGCGTGACGCCGATGCATTGAGCGCGTCCATGCGCTCGTCCCACGCGCGGCCGGGATCGTCCTCGTCGAGCCGCAGCACGTGCTCGAGCTGCTGCCAGAGCCGCTCCAGCGCATCCTCCTCCGAGAGCTCCGGGAAGACGAGCCGGGCCCACGCCGGGTGAGGGCACGGGACGATGCACCAGTTGGTCGTGCGCGCCGAGATGATCTGCGGGATCTCGCGCATGAAGGGCAGCCGGTCGCGGCCGGTCAGCTCGGGGTCGAAGTCGTCGAGCAGCCCCGGTGCCGTCGGCCCCGCGATCGTGACCCGGGCACCGCGTCCGTCGGCGTGCTCCAGCAGGCGCTGCCCGTACCAGGGCGGCACGAACTCGATCGTGTCCGGATCGGCGTGGGCGATCCGTGCCCGCTTCACGTACGGGTCGAAGTAGCCGACGTCGACGAACTCGGCGCCGCGGTCGTACGCAGCCGCGGCGACCGCCCGGGCGAGCGGCTCGTGGCCGAGCTCGGCCGAGACGATCACGACTTGACCGGGCTGGACGTTCGCGCCGTGAACGGCGAGCTCAGCCAACGGTCGGAAACGTGCGGGATCCACCGGCAGGCGATCCTACCCGCCGCGCCGAACACCGAATCGTGACGGTCGAGGCTGCGATCGAGCGCTTTCTCGCGGGTGCGGGCATCTCGGCCGCGACCCGCCGCGCGTACGCGTCCGATCTGGAGGAGTTCGCCGGCTGGTTCGGGCCGGACTCTCCGGTCGAGGACGTCGACCTGCGCGTGCTCGCAGACTGGGTCACCGAGCTCGGCCGGGCCAGGCCGGGCGGCAAGCTCGCCCCGGCGACGATCGCCCGCAAGCTCGCCTCCGTCCGCGCGCTGCTCCGCTACTCGCTCGGGGCGGAGTTGACGCCCGGTGCGGCGCTCGCACCGCGCCGGCCTCGCCGTCTGCCCGATGCGCCGAAACCGGCCGAGGTCGACGCGATCGTCGCCGGGTTCGCCGGCGAGGAGGCGCTCGCGCGCCGCAACCGCGCGCTGATCGAGCTGGTCTACTCGGCCGGCCTGCGCAGCGCCGAAGCGGTCGGCCTCGACCTCGGAGACGTCGACTTCGAGCAAGAGCTCGTGCACGTGCGCCACGGCAAAGGGGCGAAGGACCGCGTCGTGCCGCTCGGCGAGGAGGCCGCGCACCTCGTCGCGCGCTACCTGCACGAGGCACGCCCCCAGCTCGTCCGCGAAGCCGAGAACGCCCTCTTCCTGTCCGCCCGGGGCAGACGGCTCGACACATCGACGCTCCGGCGCCTCGTCCCCCACCCGCATCGTCTCCGGCACGCGTTCGCGACACATCTCCTCGAGGGCGGCGCCGACCTGCGAACGATCCAGGAGCTTCTCGGCCACGCGTCGCTCTCGACGACCCAGATGTACAGCCACGTCGACGCCCGCAGGCTCCGCCGGGTCTACGACCATGCCCATCCGCGATCCTGACCTCGACGGGTTCCTCGCGCTGCTCGCGGCGCGCTGCGCCCGGTCGACCGTCGAGGCGTACCGCCGCGACCTGCATGCGCTGGCCGCCGCTCTCGACAAGCCGCTCGCCGAGGCCACGATCGACGACCTCGAACGGTGCACGGCGGAGCTGCGCGCCGACGGGCTGGCCGGCACGACGATCGCACGCCGGACCGCTGCGGCGCGGAGCTTCTACAAGCACCTCCAGCTGCTCGGGAAACGCGAGGACAACCCGGCCGCGGCGCTGACGCTGCCGCGCCGGGCGCGCACGCTGCCGAAGACGCTCTCCGCCGGCGAGGCCGAGCGCCTGATCGCGGCCGCGGTCGGGACGAAGCCTCGCGATCTCCGTGACCATGCACTGGTCGAGCTGCTCTACGGCGCCGGTCTTCGCGTCTCGGAGGCGGTCGGCCTCGGCAAGACCGGCGTCGACCTCGACGGGCGGCTCGTGCAGGTCGTCGGCAAGGGCGGCAAGGAACGGATCGTCCCGGTCGGACGTCCCGCCGTCGACGCGCTGCGCCGGTACCTATCACGCGGCCGCCCCTATCTCGACACGCGCCACCGGCCGGAGCTGTTCCTGAACGCGCGCGGCGGCGGCCTGACCCGCGCGGGCGCCTTTCTGATCCTGCGCCGCCTCGCGGAGAAAGCGGGCCTCGACCCGCTCCGCATCCACCCGCACCTGCTCCGGCACTCGTTCGCGACGCACCTGCTCGAGGGCGGCGCCGACCTGCGCTCGGTGCAGGAGATGCTCGGGCATGCCGATCTCTCGACGACCGAGCTCTACACCCACGTCTCGGACCGGCGCCGCCGGACCGTGTACTTCGACGCGCACCCGCATGCGCGGCGACGGCCCGACTAGTTAGAGGGCCGGGTCTTGCGGCGCAGGTCCTGCGCGACCTTCGTCGCGGCCTGCCGGAGGTCGCGTGGCTGCTCGTCGTCGTCGCCGAGGCTCGTCAGGATCTGGATCGTGTCGGGTCGCGCCGAGCCGTTCCGGAGCGAGGCGACCGCGAGCCGCCGTACGGCCTCGTTGCCGTCGTTGGCAACGATCTCGTGCAGGAGTGGGCGCACGTCGTTGACGACGCCGGGGTGATCGCGCGACAAGAGCTCCAGCGCGAGCAGGGTCGAGCCGCGGACGGCAGGGCTCTCGTCGCCGAGGCCACGCCGGAGCAGCTCCGTCTTGGCGCGAAAGCGAAACTGCCCGATCGCGCGGAATGCGACGGCACGTTGGCGGAAATCGGGCGAACGCGCCGCCGATTCGAGCTCGTCGTCGAAACGGGCCCGCAGCTGCGACAGCTCCTGCTCGTTGCCCTGCTCGGCGAGGGCGTCGGCGTCCACCGCCGCCTCGGCGAGCGTGCTCACAGCTCGTCCGGGGTGCGCGCCGGCGGCCCGATGTAGATCGCCGACGGGCGGAAGAGCCGTCCGGTCTTCTTCTGCTCGAGGATGTGCGCCGACCACCCGGCCACGCGCGAGCACGCGAACATCGCGGGTGCGAGCGGCGGCGGGATCTCGGCGACATCGAGCACGATCGCCGAGTAGTACTCGACGTTGGTGGCGAGGACGCGCTCGGGGTGCCGCTTCTGCAGGGCCGCCAGGGCGACCTGCTCGAGCTCCTCGGCGACGGCGACCTGCGGCGAATCGAGCTCCTTCGCCGTCTGCTTGAGGATCCGCGAGCGCGGATCTTCGGCGCGGTAGACCCGGTGGCCGAAGCCCATGATGCGGCGGCCGCTCGCGAGCGCCTCGTCCACCCAGCGCTGCGGGTCGCCGAGCTCCTCCACCTCGTCGAGCATCGGCTTCACGTACGCGGGCGCCCCTCCGTGCAACGGCCCCGACAGGGCTCCAACCGCGGCGGAGAGCGCGGCGCCGCAGTCTGCGCCCGTCGACGCGACCACCCGAGCAGTGAACGTCGAGGCGTTGAGCCCGTGCTCCGCGGTGCAGATCCAGTAGGTGTCGATCGCCTTGACGTGCCTCGGGTCGGCTTCGCCGCGCCAGCGGAGCAGGAACTTCTCGGCTGCCGTCTTGCCGCGCGCGACGACGTCGTCCGGCACGTCGCCGGTGTGACCGTCGGCGACGCGGGCGGAGCGGGCGACGATCGACATCACCTGCGCGGAAAGGCGACCGAGGTCTTGCCGCGCCTCCTCGTCCGAGATCTCGCTGAGCTTGCCGAGCTTCCACACGCCCGCCAGACGCGCGGTCTCAGCCTGGAGGTCGGCGGGCGCGACGCCGGTCAGCGAGGCCGGCTCGTAGGGCTCCGGGTCGGGCATGCGCGAGCCGAGATCGCCGTCGACCAGCAGTCCCCAGACGTTCTCGTACGGGTACTGACCGACGAGCGGCTCGACGTCGACGCCGCGATAGCGAAGCGACCCGCCGTCGCGATCCGGCTCCATGATCTCCGTCTCGACCGCGACGACGCCTTCGAGCCCAGGCTTGAAATCGCTCGTGGTGCTCACGCCGCACTTGACAGTACCGAACGGGCCCGCTCCGTCGATAGGTAGGCTCCGGCGCGGCCATGGCGCACCGTGTGACGTTGATCCCCGGCGACGGCACCGGGCCGGAGCTCACCGAGGCGACGCGCCGCGTACTCGAGGCGACGGGCGTCGAGTTCGAGTGGGAGCTCCAGCCGGCCGGCGAGGAGGCGATGGAGGATCACGACGGCAACCCGCTGCCGGAGCAGACGCTCGAGTCGATCCGCAAGAACGGCGTCGCGCTCAAAGGGCCGATCACGACCCCGGTCGGCGGCGGCTTCCGGTCGGTGAACGTGGGCCTGCGCAAGTCGCTCGACATGTACGCGCAGGTGCGGCCGTGCAAGACGTATCCGGGCGTTCGCACGAGGTTCGACGACGTCGACCTCGTGATCATCCGCGAGAACACCGAGGATCTCTACGCCGGCATCGAGTACGAGGAAGGCAGTGCAGACGCAGAAGAGCTGATCACCTGGATCGAGTCGAAGGGCGGCGCGCTGCGCTGGCGCGACGCCGGCATCTCGATCAAGCCGATCTCGGTCACCGGCACGCGCCGGATCTTCGAGTTTGCGTTCGACTGGACGCGCAGGAACGGCCGCAAGCAGATCACGGCCGTGCACAAGGCGAACATCATGAAGTTCTCGGACGGGCTGTGGCTGCGCGTCGCGCGCGAGGTCGCGGCGGAGAACCCGGACATCGAGTTCAACGACCGGATCGTCGACAACATGTGCATGCAGCTCGTCCAACGGCCCGACGAGTACGACGTGCTCGTGCTCCCCAATCTCTACGGCGACGTGCTCTCCGATCTGTGTGCCGGGATGATCGGCGGCCTCGGAGTCGCGCCGGGAGCGAACTACGGCGAGTCGGTCGCGGTCTTCGAGCCGACGCACGGGTCGGCGCCGAAGTACACCGGCCAGAACAAGGTCAACCCGATCGCGCAGCTCCTGTCCGGGATGCTGATGCTGCGGCACCTCGGCGAGGACGATGCTGCTCGTCGCCTGGAGGAGGCGATCGCAGCGGTGATCGAGGACGGCCGCAGCCTCACCTACGACATGAAGCCGACCCGCGACGACCCGACCGCGGTGGGCACGAGTCAGGTCGCCGACGCGATCATCGAGACGCTGAAAGGACAGGAATCGTGAGCGGGAGACGCAAGGTCACCGTCGTCGGCGCCGGGAACGTGGGCGCGACGTGTGCGCAGGTCCTCGCCGTCAGCGACTACGCCGACGTGGTGCTGGTCGACATCAAGGAAGGGCTGCCGCAGGGCAAGGCGCTGGACATCAATCAGATGGGAGCCGTCCTCGGCTACGAGCCGAACGTCGTCGGCTCGAACGACTACGCGCCGACGGCCGGCTCCGATGTCGTCGTGATCACCGCCGGGCTTCCTCGCTCGCCGGGAATGAGTCGCGACGATCTCGTCCAGACGAACGAGAAGATCGTCAAGGACGTCACCGAGCAGGTAGTGGCGAAGAGCCCCGATGCGATCCTGATCGTCGTCTCGAACCCGCTCGACGCGATGTGCCACGTCGCGAAGAACGTCTCCGGCCTGCCGAAGGAACGCGTCTTCGGCCAGGCGGGGATCCTCGACACCGCCCGCCTCAAGACGTTCATCGCCTGGGAGACCGGCGCCTCCGTGCAGGACGTTGCCGCCGTCGTGCTGGGCGGTCACGGCGACCAGATGGTCTCCGTCGTCTCGGCGACCACCGTGGGCGGCGTGCCGATCCGCAAGCTCCTCTCCGAGCAGACGATCGCCGCCATGGTCGAGCGCACCGCCAAGGGCGGCGGCGAGGTCGTACAGCTGCTCGGGACGTCGGCGTGGTACGCGCCCGGGGCCGCCGCGGCGCAGATGGTGGACTCGATCATGCTGGACTCGAAGCGCGTGCTGCCATGCACCGCCTACCTCGAGGGCGAGTACGGCATCGAGGGCCTCTACATGGGGGTCCCGGTGAAGCTCGGTCGCACCGGCGTCGAGCAGATCCTGGAGGTCGAGCTCGACGAAACCGAGCGGGCCGCCCTCGCCGCGTCGGCCGATGCGGTGCGCGAGGTCGTCGGCGTCCTGACGACCTAGTGGCAAATTGACCTAGATTGGCCGGTGCCTGCCCCCGGCGGGCGCGATACCGTGGCGCCGGAATGGATCTCGGTCTGCGCGGCAGGACGGCGATCGTCTCAGGTGCCTCGTCGGGGCTCGGCCTGGCAGCCGCCGAGGCGTTCTCGGCGGAGGGCGCGAATGTCGCGATGTTCGCCCGTCGCCGCGAAGAGCTCGAGCTCCACGCGAACCGCCTGGGTGCCCTCGCCGTACGAGGTGATGTGACGAACACGGCGGATCTCGACCGACTCGTCGAGCGAACGGTCCAGGCCTTCGGCGGCGTGGACATCCTCGTCTGGAACGGCGGCGGCCCACCTGCCGGCAAGGCAATAGACATCACCGACGAGCGCCTGGAGGCGGCTTTCGAGCTACTCCTGCTGCCGGCGGTCCGCCTGGTCAGGCTCACGCTTCCCTTGCTCGAAGCGAGCAGCGCCGGGCGCATCGTCTTCATCACATCGGGTGCGGTGAAGGAGCCCACGGCTCACCTCGCCCTCTCGAACACGGTCCGACCCGGGATCGCCGGGTTCGCGAAGTCGCTCTCGCAGGAGCTCGGCGCCGCCGGGATCACCGTCAACTGCGTTGCGCCCGGCCGGATCGACACGCCGCGTATGACCGAGCTGTACGGCGAAGCCGGGCCGCCCCCGGCAGAGATCGAGCGCATTCCGCTCGGCCGCCTCGGCACGCCGCAGGAGTTCGGCGACGTCGTCTGCTTCCTCGCCTCGGACCGGGCCGCCTACGTCAGCGGCACTACGCTCGCGGTCGACGGCGGGGCGTCGCGCTCGCTGCTATGAGGAAGATCTTCACCCCGGGGCGGCTGTTGGCGCTCGGGCTCGCGCTGCTCGCCGCGACGCTGGCGCTCGTCCTCCTGCCGTCGAGCCAGTACATCTTCTTGCCCGACCGCGCCCACCCGGTGGGACCGCTCGTGAGCGTGCCGGGGGGACACGATCCGAAGACGGGCGGTGTCTATTTCGTCGACGTGGTCGTTCGCAAGGCGACGTTGCTCGAGCGTCTGTTCGGCGGGCTCCACCAGGGCGCCGACCTCTATCCCGCCTCGGCTGTCGATCCACCCGGCGTTTCGGACAGCGGGCGTCAGCGCATCGATCTCGAGGACATGCACCGCTCGCAGGAGATCGCGGCCGCCGTCGCGTTGAAGGCAGCAGGGAAGAAGGTCGTGCTGCGATCGACCGGCGCGCTGATCGACGCGGTCGAGCCCGGGCTGCCCGCGGACGGGAAGCTCGAACCGGACGACGTGATCACGGCGGTCGACGGCACCCCGGTCCGCGACCCGCGCGGAGTCTTCGACGCGATGAGCAAGCGCAAGCCCGGCGACCTCGTCCGCTTCACGATCCGCCGGAGCAACAAGACGCTGCTCGTCCCGCTGCGCACCGTCGCCTCGCCGACTCCGCCGAAACGCGCAATCGTCGGCGTGCTGCTCGAGACCGCGGTCGACGTCCGCCTTCCGATTCCCGTCAGGATCGACGCAGGAGGCGTCGGCGGCCCGTCGGCCGGGCTCGCGTTCGCGCTCGACGTCCTGGCGAAGCTCAAGAAAGGCGTGCTCCACGGCCACCGCGTGGCCGCGACCGGTGAGATCTTCCCCGACGGCTCGGTCGGGCCGATCGGCGGCATCAAGCAGAAGACGATCGGTGCGCGCGAGGCCGGTGTGGACGTCTTCCTCGTCCCCGCTGGGGAAAACGCGGTCGACGCCCGGAAGGAAGCGGACGGGCTGCGGATCGTGGCTGTGAAGAGCTTTCCACAGGCGTTGCACGCCCTGGCGACACTGCCCGTCAGGGGCTAGAAAACGCGCCCGTGGCGGCCGTGGGAACTCGCCGGAAAGTGCACGTTTTCCATCTAGGCAAGCCCTTTTCGGGGTGAGTGAGGCGGCGTAGCATCCCCGGCTCCTGAACGAGGAGCGCGCAACCCCACTCCTCGCTAAACCCCCGGAAGGACGTAAAAGTGACCCCCAAGGACGCGCCGAGCTGCGACGACTGCTACTTCCGCCGGGCGGGGCTGTGCGCGATGCGCCCCGAGCAGATCTGTCCGACGTTCCGCACCGGATCGGTGCGGCTGATGCCGCAGCCCGTCCCACGGCTCGTCCCGCTGGCGCCGCTCGCCGCCGGCGCCGTCGCATAAGCTCGCGCGGCATGGCCGACGCGGGGCTCACTCCGGGCGAGCAGCCAAAACCCGCAACGGCGGGGCGCGGGCGCGGAGCGACAGTCCGCCTGATCGTGCTCGGCTTGGTCGCCGTCTACGCGATCCTGTTCATCGCGTTCAACACGCACCACGCGACCGTGAACTTCGTCTTCGGCTCGACGAAGCTGTCGGTGATCTGGGTGATCCTGCTGTCGATCGGGCTCGGGGTCGTGCTCGGCCTGTTCGTGCCGCAGCTACGCCGGCGCCGGCGAACCGGCAAGAGCTGACGCCAGGCGCTCGACGCCTTCCGCGATCTCGGCGGGCGAGACGAAGCTGTAGGCGAGACGCAGCGAATCGGGGTCGCCGCCGAAGTCCGTGCCCTTGACGAACGTGACGCCTCCCTGCTCCGCACGAGCGAGCAGCTCGCCGCCGTCGGCTCCGTTGATCGAGAGCCAGACGAAATAGCCGCCCTCGGGCCTGGACGACTCGCAGTCCGGCAGCCTGGCAGCGAGTGCGGCGAGCATCGCGTCGCGGCGGGCGCCGAGCAACCCGCTGACGCGTTTCAGGTTCGGCTCGAACAGACCGCGCGCGACGAACTCGTAGACGGTCGCCTGGCCGAGCAGCACGGGCGTGATGTAGGTGCCGGTGGCGGTCGCAGCGATCTCGCCGGCGAGCGTCTCCGGGAGCACGAACCAGCCGACGCGAAGGCCGGGAGCGATCGTCTTCGAGAACGACGAGCTGTACGCCGTCGACCCGCCCGAGAGCTCGAAGAGCGACGGCAACGGCTCGCCCTCGAAGCGCACGAGCCCGTACGGATCGTCCTCGAGCACGAGCAGGTCGTGCTGTTCGGCGAGCTCGACGACGCGCCGGCGCCGTTCGAGGTCGAGCGTTCGTCCGCTCGGGTTCTGGAACGTCGGGATCAGGTACAGGAAGGCCGCGTCGCCCGCGTCGAGCTCGCGCTCGAGCGCATCCGGGTCGAGCCCGCCCTCGTCGCACTCGAGCGGCACGATCTCGGCGCCGAGCTCGCGGAGGATCTTCAGCGGCCGGTCGTAGGTCGGTCGCTCGACGAGCACCCGCTTGCCCGCGGCCAGGCGCTGAGCGAGGAAAACGAAGCCCTGGAGCGAGCCGTTGGTGGTGAAGATGCGCGCCGGATCGACCTGGTGGCGGTCGGCGAGCCACTCGAGCAGCGGGCGGTAGCCGGGCGACGGGCCGTAGGAGAGGACGGTGGTGCCGTCTCGCTCGATCACCGTCCGCGCACAGTCTGCGAGCTCGGCGACGGGGAGGCACTCCGGGGCGGGAATGCCGCGCGCGAAAGAGATCATCGCCATCGACCGTCAGCCTACTGACGGAAGAGGAAGACGGTGTCGCCCTCCCCCTCTTCCTCGGTGAACGCACCGCGGGCGGCGAGCAGGCCCCGCCAGAATGCGAGCGCCGGCTCGTTGCCGTCGACCACCTCGAGCTGCCACCTACCGGCGAAACCGTCGAGTACGGCGGCGGCCGCCGCACGCCCGACGCCACGGCGGCGGAACGGCGCGGCGACGAAGAACTCGGCCAGCCGCCAGTCGCGGTCGGCGCGCTTGCGCGGGAAGTCACCACCGCCGACCCAGGCGAAGCCGGCGGCAGCACCGCCCTCACGCAGCAGGAACGCCGCGCAGCGCTCACGTGCGAGGAAGTCGTCGATGTAGCTGGGCTGCCATCGACCGTCGGCGTCGAGCGCATAGTGGTTCGACCACTGCGAGAGGTCGTGGAGGTAGAGCGGATAGAGCCGCCGCACGACTGTGCGGTCGTACTCGTCGCTGACGCGCGCGATCTCCATGGCCGCCGATCATCTCAGCAGACTCTTAGGGAGTCGGGTGACAATCCCCACATGACATCCCGCGTTCTTGTCGTCGACGACGACCCTGCCGTCCGGGCCGCGATCGCACGCGCTTTACGGGTCGACTACGACGTCGACGAGGCGGCCGACGGCTCGGAGGCGCTTTCACGTCACGCCGCGACCGCGGCGGACGCGATCGTGCTCGACCTGCTGATGCCGGAGATCGGCGGTCTCGACGTCTGCCGGTCGCTCCGACGGCGCGGAGACTCGGTCCCGGTGCTCGTCGTGACCGCGCGCGACGCCGTCTCGGACCGTGTGGAAGGGCTCGATGCGGGCGCGGACGACTACCTCGTCAAGCCGTTCGCGGTCGACGAGCTGCGGGCCCGCGTTCGGGCGCTGCTTCGCCGCGCCGGCACCGGCGGCGACGAGCTCGCGTTCGCCGACGTGCGGCTCGATCCGGCGACCCGCGAGGCGTTCCGCGGCGACCGGCGGCTGCAGCTCACCCGCACCGAGTTCAACCTGCTCGAGCTGTTCCTCCGCAACCCGCGGCAGGTGCTCACCCGCTCGCAGATCTACGAGCGGGTCTGGGGCTACGACTTCGGCGCGACCTCGAACGCGCTCTGGGTCTACGTCGGCTACCTGCGGCGCAAGCTCGAGGACGGCGGCGAGCCGCGCCTGCTCCAGACGGTGCGCGGCGTCGGATACGCCCTTCGCGAGGAACTGTGAGCTTCAGAGCACGCATTGCGCTGCTCACGGCCGTCGCGATCGCCGTCACGGTCGCCGGCGCCTCCGTGGCCGTCTGGATGATCGCGAAGCACGAGCTCTACTCGCAGCTCGACTCGACGTTGATCTTTCAGGCGAAGAGCGGGCTGCAGGGCCCGTTCGGCGGCGGTAACGCTCTGACCGTGGTCCTCAGCCCGGACGGCGACCGTCACGGGTCACCTTTCGTCCCGGTGACCGCGCGCGCCCTCAAGGTCGCGAACGGCACGGCAAGCGGCTACTACACGAACACGAAAGTCGCCCAGACACCGGTACGCGAGCTCGTCGCGCAAGCACCGGGCGGCGGCGCCGTCGTCACGATCGCACCGCTCGCCCCGACGACACACGCTCTGCACCGGATCCGATTCTGGATCACCCTCGTCGGCCTGATCGGGATCGCGCTGGCCGCCGGACTGGCAGCACTCGTCGCGACGGCCGCGCTGCGCCCCGTGCGGCGGCTGACTGCCGCTGCCGAGAACGTTGCTGCGACCGGCCGTTTGACCGAGCGCGTCGAGGCGACCGGTCACGACGAGCTCGGACGCCTGGCGACCCAGTTCAACGCGATGCTGACGGCGCTCGAGAGCTCGGTCGGCGCCCAGCGCCGGCTCGTCGCCGACGCGTCGCACGAGCTGCGCACCCCGCTCACGGCCGTGCGCACGAACATCGACCTGCTCCGCGAGGGAAAGCTGCCGGCGGAGGAGGAAGGACACGCACTCGACGAGGCCTCGGTCGAGCTCGACGCGCTCACGCGGCTCGTCTCCGACCTGGTCGAGCTCGCCCGCGGCGAGGAGCGCCAGCTGCGCCTCGAGGAGGTGCACCTCGACGATCTCGTCGCCGCGTCGGTCGAGCGCGCGCAGGCGCGGGCGCCGCAGGTGACCTTCGTCACCGCGCTGTCGCCGACGCAGGTGACGGCCGACCCCGTGCTGCTCGAGCGGGCGGTCTCGAACCTGCTCGACAACGCGGTCAAGTACAGCCCTGACGGCGCCCCGATCGAGGTGTCCGTTCGCGGCGGTGAGGTGATCGTCGCCGACCACGGCCCGGGCATCGCCGACGAGGACCTGCCGCGGGTCTTCGACCGCTTTTACCGCGCGGCCGCCGCACGCTCCAAGCCGGGCGCCGGCCTCGGGCTCGCGATCGTGCGCGAGGCCGCCGAGGCACACGGCGGACGCGCGACCGCCGAGAGCTCTCCCTCGGGGGCGCGCTTCCGGCTCGTCCTGCCGACCGCCTGACGACGCTCGAGCAGGTCAGGCGGCAGACGCCGAGGGCGGGTGCCGGCTCCGGCACTCGACCATCCGGTCGATCCGCGACTTGACGGCCGTCAGGATCTGCGACTCGCGCTCGCCCGCGACCCTGCCCGCGGCGACATCGGCATCGAGGTGCCACTTGAGGTCGGCCAGGAGCGCGTCCTCGAGGCCGCGCACCGACCGGCCCTCCTCGAGCGCCACCTGCCCGAGCGTGCGCCCGTCGGCGAGGCGCTCGCGGAGCTCGTGCTCGTCGAGGCCGAGGTAGGCCGCGGCGGCGGCGATCGGGCCGCCGTGCCGCGAAACCGAGGTGTGCTCGTGTTGCAAGGTCATCGGTCGCTCCCTTCGTCCGCCTGCACCACCAGATGCAAAGCACACCTGCGACGACCAAGAACACCCCCAGTGCCACCCAAGAAACACCCAAGAACGCCGCGCTTTGACATGTGACCTTATGGTCACCTATTCTCTCGCGATGGACGACGACGACCGGGTCTTCAAGGCGCTCGCAGATCCCACGCGCCGCCATCTCCTCGACCGGCTCTTCGAGCGCGACGGCCGCACGCTCGGCGAGCTCGAGTCGGAGCTCGAGATGACGCGCTTCGGGGTGATGAAGCACCTCCGGGTGCTCGAGGACGCAGGCCTCGTCGTCACGCGCCGTTCGGGACGCGAGAAGCACCACTTCCTGAACCCGGTTCCCGTCCGGCTGATCCACGACCGGTGGATCGACAAGTACACCGAGCGTCGAGTCTCGGCGCTCGCCGACCTCAAGAACGAACTGGAGGCATCATGAGCAGCACGACGACGAGCAGCGAACTCGCGACCCAGGTCTACGAGGTGGTGATCAAGGCGTCGCCCGAGTCGATCTGGGAGGCGATCACGAAGCCCGAGTTCACCGTGCGCTACTTCCACGGCGCCCGCGTCGAGAACACACCGACGCGCTACCGCGCCTTCGGGCCTGCGGGAGAGAACTGGGGCGACTCCCCGACGTTCGAGTTCGACCCCCCGCGCAGGCTCGTGCACGGCTGGCAGTCGTTGTACGACCCTGACCTCGCCGCCGAGGAGCCGAGCCGCGTCACGTGGGAGATCGAGCCCCTGGAGGGCGGCGTCTGCAAGCTGACGGTGACGCACGACCAGCTCGAAGGCGCGCCGAAGACGGCGGCGTCCGTGTCGGGCGGCTGGATGACGATCCTCAACGGCGTGAAGACGCTGCTCGAGACCGGCGAGCCGGCGGCCTAGCGAAGTCCGTCGATCTGGTGCCTGGCACCCCGGTGCCAGGCACCGGTCGTGGCTCGAACTCAGGCGCCGGCTGCGGCAACGACGAGCTCGGCGACCTCGGTCGGCGTCGTCCCCACCTTGATCCCGACCGCCTCGAGCGCGTCCTTCTTCGCCTGCGCGGTTCCGGAAGAGCCGGAGATGATCGCGCCCGCGTGCCCCATCGTCTTTCCCGGGGGCGCCGAGAAGCCGGCGATGTAGGAGAACACCGGCTTCGACATGTGCTCGGCCGCCCAGCGCGCCGCCTTCTCCTCCTCGTCGCCGCCGATCTCACCGACGAGCACGACGTACTCGGTCTCCGGGTCGGCATCGAACTTGGCGAGGATGTCCACGAAGCCCGACCCGACGACCGGATCGCCGCCGATCCCGACGATCGACGAGTTGCCGAGCCCACGCTGCGCCACCTCGTGGCCGATCTGGTACGTGAGCGTTCCCGAGCGCGAGACGAGCCCGATGTTGCCGGCGCGGAACACCTGCGCCGGGATGATCCCCACGTTCGCCTTCCCCGGTGAGAGCACGCCCGGACAGTTCGGTCCGATCAGGGTCACGCCCTTCGGGCGGATGTACGTGTAGACGCGAAGCATCTCGTGCGCCGGGATGTGCTCCGTGATGCAGATCACCGTGGCGATATCGGCGTCGACCGCCTCGTAGATCGCGTCGGGCGCGAAGCGCGCCGGCACGAAGATCATCGCCGTGTTGGCGCCGGCCTCGGTGACTGCACCGGCAACGGTGTCGAAGATCGGGATGCCCTCGACGTCCTGGCCGCCTTTGCCCGGCGTGACGCCCGCAACCACCTTCGTCCCGTACGCGCGATTCCGCAGGCCGTGGAACCGACCCTCCGATCCGGTCAGGCCTTGGACGACGAGCCGCGTCTCCTCGTCGACGATGATCGCCATCAGGCCGCCCCCTTGACGCCACGCAGCACCAGCGTCGGCAACATCATCCAGCCGTCGGCGATCCGGTCGCCGAGCAGCGCACGAACCCGCGCTGCCTCCTCACCGCCGCAGCCCACACGCTCGAGCCACGGCTCGATCTCGAGCGGCCGTTCCATGAACCGCTCGTCGGTGATTGCAAGCCCTGCCGACTCGAAGAACACATGCCACTCGGCGACGGCGTAGTTGCGAACGTGGCTCGGGTCACGGAGCCGGTCGGCCTCCTCGGATTGCACGCTCACGAACGTGTTGTCGCAGACGACGACACGACTCTTCGCAACCCGTGCCATCTCCGCGACCGACCCCTGGATGTCGACGAAATGGTGTGCGGCAAGGCGGCAGGCGACCGCGTCGAAGCTGCCGTCGGCGAAGGGAAGCGCCTCGGCGGGCGCGGTCGTGTCGGCCTGCATGCCCGGCGCAGGATCGACGGTCACGACGGTCGTCCCGAGGTCGCGCAGCCGCCGCGCGACGTGCCCGCCGCCGGTCGCGACGTCGAGCACCGTCACACCCGCACCGGACTCGCACCACTCGACGACCAGATCGAGGTCCTCACCTGCCGAGTGAATCGCACTCGTCCGGTACGCCTCCGCGCGCTCGCTCCAGGCGTCAGTCACCTCGCGAGCTCCACGGCCAGCTTCGCCGCCTCGAGCATCGTCGGTGCAAGGTGCACGTTCGGCGGCGCAGCGTCCTCGAGGATCTTCAGGCCCTCCTCCGCGTTCGTGCCGTCGAGGCGAACGACGATCGGAACGGCGATCTCGATCCGGTCGAGCGCCTCCAGGATGCCCCGCGCAACCTCGTCGCAGCGCGTGATGCCGCCGAAGATGTTGAAGAAGATCGACCTGACCTGAGGATCGCGGGTGATCACCTCGAGCGCGTCGACGACTCCTTCGGCGTCACCGCCGCCGCCCAGGTCGCAGAAGTTCGCCGGCTGCCCGCCCGCGGTGACGACGACGTCGACCGTCGACATCGACAGGCCGGCGCCGTTCCCGAGAATGCCTACGTTGCCGTCGAGCTTCACGTAGGTGACGCCCTTCTCACGCGCCAGCGCCTCCAACGGGTCTGCGGCGCTCGTGTCGCGTAGCTCGGCGATGTCCGGATGCCGGTAGAGCGCGCTGTCGTCGACCGTGAACTTCGAGTCGAGGGCCTTCACCTCGCCCTCGGGCGTCACGATCAACGGGTTGATCTCGCACAACATCGCGTCGCTCTCGACGAAACAGCGATACAGCTGCTCGACGATCGCAGCGATCTGCTTCTGCTCGCCCGGATCCTCGACGCCGGCGCCGAAGACGAGCCGCCGCGCCACCCACGGCTGAAAGCCCTCCAGCGGGTCGATGTGCAGGCGCACGAGCGCGTCGGGATCGTTCGCCGCCACGTCTTCGATCTCGACGCCGCCCTGTGTCGTGAACATCAGCAGCGGTCGCTTCGCACCACGGTCGAAGGTGACCGAGAGGTAGTACTCCTTCGCGATCTCGGAGGCGCGTTCGATCCACACCTTCTCGACGACGTGCCCGCGGATGTCCAGGCCGAGGATCTCCTGCGCCTTCCGGTCCGCGTCGTCTGGGTCGTCGGCGAGCTTGACGCCGCCCGCCTTGCCGCGACCTCCCGTCAGCACCTGCGCCTTGACGACCACCTGACCGCCGAGCTCCTCCGCCGCAGCGCGTGCCTCCGCCGGCGTGGTGGCGAGTCGCCCCTCGGAAACAGGAATCCCGAAGCGCTGGAAGAGCTGTTTGCCCTGGTACTCCAAGAGGTCCATCGGCCGCGCGGCACTCTACCCACGGGGGACGGCCGACCGTCGCTAGTGTCGAAGACATGGACGCGATCGTCGTCTCCGAGCTCCGCAAGCGCTACGGCGACGTCCAGGCGCTCGACGGCGTCTCCTTCACCGTGCGCGAGGGCGAGGTGTTCGGCCTGCTCGGGCCGAACGGCGCCGGCAAGTCGACGACAGTGCGCGTGCTCGTCACGCTGACGCACCCAGACTCGGGTCACGCGTCCGTGCGCGGCCACGACGTGCTGCGCGACGCCGACACCGTGCGCCGATCGATCGGCTACGTGCCGCAGGACTCCGGCGTCGACCAGTTCGGCACCGGCCGCGAGAACCTGACGCTGCAGGGGCACGTTCAGGGCATGAGCGGGCGCGATCTGCAGATGCGCGTGGACCAGCTCCTCGAGCTCGTCGGCATCGCGGACGCGGCCGACCGGATCGTCAAGACGTACTCGGGAGGGATGCGCCGGCGGCTCGACATCGCGCTCGGCCTCGTCCATCGGCCCCGCGTCCTGTTCCTCGACGAACCGACTACGGGCCTCGACCCCGAGGCGCGGGTCGCCATGTGGGCGGAGGTGTCGCGGCTTGCCGAGACGGAGGCGCTGACCATCCTGCTCACCACTCACTACCTCGAGGAAGCCGACCAGCTCGCCGACCGGCTCTCGATCGTCTCGCAGGGGAAGGTCGTCGTGGAAGGCACGCCGGTCGATCTGAAGGCGGGCCTACGCGGCGACGCCGTGCAGGTCGAGCTCGAGAACGGAGCCGTCGAGGAGGCCCGCCGGGTGATCGCGGGCGTCGGTGCGCGGCCGGAGCAGGTGATCGACGGCCGCACGATCGTCTCGCGCGTCTCGAACGGCGGCCGCGAGCTGCCCGGGATCATCTCCGCCCTCGAAGCCGCGGGCATCGCGGTCGCATCGGTCTCCCTCTCGCGCCCGTCGCTCGACGACGTCTACCTTCACTACACGGGCCGCGCGTTCAGCGCGGAGGACCGCGGATGAGAGTCCTCAGGGACACCTGGTTCATGACGGTGAGGCAGGCACGCAACCTGATGCGCGAGCCGATCTGGATCGCGCTCCTGCTGATCCAGCCGATGGTCTGGCTGGTGCTCTACGGGCAGCTGTTCCGCAACGTGACGAAGCTCGGAGGCTTCGGGACCGAGTCGTACATCACGTTCCTTGCGCCGGCGATCGTCGTCATGAACGCCTTCTTCGGCGCGACCTGGAGCGGCATGTCGATGATCAACGACCTCGACCACAAGGTGGTCGAGCGGTTCCTCGCGACACCGGCGTCGCGCTTCTCGATCGTGCTCTCGCAGATCGTCCGCTCTGCGCTCACGGCAGCGATCCAGGCCGTGATCATCCTGCTCGTCTCGCTCGCGCTCGGCGTGCGCATCCACACCGGTGCGCTCGGCTGGCTGACGATCATCCTCGCCGCGATTCTCGTGAACAGCGCGTTCGCCGGAGTCTCGCAGGCGATCGCGCTCCTGACCCGTCGCGAGGCGACGATGATCGCGGTCGCCAACTTCATCGGGCTGCCGCTGCTGTTCCTCTCGTCGACGATGATCGCGGTCAGGCAAATGCCGGGCTGGATGCAGACGGTGGCGAAGTTCAACCCGGTCGACTGGGGCGTGCGCGCGGCACGCGAGGTCGTCCTGCCCAACACCGATTGGGCGACCGTCGGCTGGCATCTGCTGCTGCTGCTCGTGCTCACCTCGGTCACCGCGGCGTGGGCGACCTCGACGTTCCGCGCGTACCAGCGGTCGCTCTAGGCCGGCCCCGATCCATCAGCGTCGATCGCGCAGATCGGCTGCCCGATCGAGACGGCCATGCCCACCGCGACAGAGACGCCCGCCACGACGCCGCCCCGGTGCGTCGCGATCTCGTTCTCCATCTTCATCGCCTCGACGATGCAGACGACCTGGCCGGGAGCGACCTCGTCCCCCGTCGCGACCTTGACGTCGATCACCGTGCCCTGCATCGGGCTGCGCACCGTCCCCGAGCCGGAGCCTGCGGCGGCCGCCGCCTCCCGTTCGCGTCTCCGCCGAGCGAGGGCGCGGTACGGCGGCTCCGGCGAGAGCACCTTGACGGAGACGCGTCGCCCGTCGACCTCCACCTCCGTCGCCACGATCGACAACACGCCGTCCGGCGCCCTCGCTACGCTCGTTGTCCGATGAGACAACTGTTCCGCCTGCTGCGCAAGCTCGCTCGACTCGACGATCCCCTCACACGTCTCGCCCGCGCGAAAACACGGTTGAGCGAGCAGCGCCCGATGGAAGCCGATGAGCGTCTGCACGCCCTCGATCCGGTATTCGCCGAGTGCCCGCAGCATGCGCCCGATCGCGTCGGCGCGGTCGGCTCCGTGCACGATCACCTTGGCGATCATCGGGTCGTAGAGCGGCGAGACCTCCGAGCCCACGTCGACGCCGGAGTCGACGCGGACACCGGGCCCGGACGGCTCGCGATAGGCCGTGATCCGCCCCGGCGACGGCAGGAAGCCCCGACCGGGATCCTCGGCGTTGATCCGGCATTCGATCGCGTGACCCTGCAACCGGATCTCGTCCTGGCTGAACGCGAGCGGCCGCCCTGCGGCGATCTCGACCTGCGCGCGCACGATGTCGATCCCGGAGACGAGCTCGGTCACCGTGTGCTCGACCTGGATCCGCGTGTTCATCTCCATGAAGTAGTACGAGCCGTCGTCGGCCAGCAGCCCCTCGATCGTCCCGGCCGACCGGTAACCGGCCGCGCGGGCTGCATCGACGGCGATCGCACCGATGCGTGCGCGCAGCCGCTCGTCCACCGCCGGCGAAGGGGTCTCCTCGACGAGCTTCTGATGGCGGCGCTGGATCGTGCAGTCGCGCTCGCCGAGGTGCACGACGTTCCCGTGCGCGTCGGCCAGGACCTGCACCTCGACATGCCGCGGGTGCTCGAGGTACCGCTCGACGTAGACGGCTTCATCGGCGAAGTACGACCGACCCTCGCGCCGGGCCGACTCGAGCGCCTGCTCCGCCTCGCCCGGGCTTCGCACCACCTTCATCCCCTTGCCGCCGCCGCCGGCGGCCGCCTTGATCAGCAACGGATAGCCGTGCTCCTCGCCCAGGGCAACCACCTCGGCGGCCGACTCCACGGGCTCCGTCGTGCCGGGGATGATCGGCACGCCGGCCGCCAGCATCGCCTGGCGCGCCCGGGTCTTCGAACCCATCAGCTCGATCGCCGACGGGGGCGGGCCGATCCAGGTGAGCCCGGCCGCCTCCACCGCCGCCGCGAAGCCCGCGTTCTCGGCCAGGAAGCCGTAGCCGGGATGGATCGCCTCGGCGCCCGAGCGCAGAGCGGCATCGAGCAACTTCTCGGCGACGAGATACGACTCGGCCGACGTCTCCCCGCCCAGGGCGAATGCCTCGTCGGCGAACCGCGGGTGCAGCGCCGCCCGGTCGACGTCGGAGTACACCGCAACCGAGGCGATCCCGAGGTCGCGGAGGGTGCGGAACACGCGAACGGCGATCTCGCCTCGATTGGCCACGAGCACTTTGGTGAACACGGCCGTATTCTCCCCTGCGAATGAGCTTCGCCGACCAGCTGACCGTCGCGCGGGCGCTCGCGGTGCCGGTCGTGGTCGCGCTGTTCGCGATTCCGTTCAGCGGCCACGACTACTGGGGCACCGCAGTGTTCTGCGCGGCGATGGCGACCGACTGGTTCGACGGCCGGATCGCGCGCCGCTCGGGACGTACC
The DNA here is from genome assembly GCA_963769545.1 of uncultured Thermoleophilia bacterium. Taxonomy (GTDB): domain Bacteria; phylum Actinomycetota; class Thermoleophilia; order Gaiellales; family Gaiellaceae; genus PALSA-600. The sequence goes on from CAVYMB010000001.1 coordinate 362,501, forward strand.
TCGCCGTTCGGAACGCTGCTCGACCCGGTGGCCGACAAGCTGCTCGTCCTCTCGACGCTGATCGTCCTGCTCGGCCAAGACGTCTTCCCGGCCTGGATGGTCGCCGCGATCGTCGCGCGTGAGCTGCTGATCACCGGCCTCCGCCAGGCGGCGGTCGAGCGCGGCATCGTGATCGCGGCACGCGACCTCGGCAAGCTGAAGACGTGGGCGCAGGCGATCGCGGCCGCCGTCGGCGGCCTTGCCGCGGCGGGCGTCTGGCGCGACGACGTCGCCTGGTGGGCGCTGCTGGTCGCGCTCGTCCTGACGTGGCTGTCGGGGATCGACTACGCCCGCTCGGCGCCGCGGCTCTTTCGCCAGCGCGCCGCCGCCTCCGGCTGAGCGCGTCGGCCCACGCTACGTCGTCGCCGGCGGAGTCGAGCGACTCCTCGAGCCCGGCTTGCCACCACGGATCCGGGGTGACGGCTCCCCGCAGGAGCAGCGCGCGAACGGCCTGTGCGACCTCGGCCGGCTGCTCGGGATCGAGCTCCACGTCCATCGCCGCGAGCGTACCGGCCGCACCGCCGCAGTCACCCGTTCGAGGGATTGAGCGCGCCCCACCCGCCGTTCCCCCATCCGGGTGATGTCCAAATACCCTGCTCGCCGCAAGAATCGATCGCGATGCGGCAACCGCCAGGAAGGAATCCCCAGATGCTTCAGTGGAACGCAAAACTCGTGGTTGTCGTGGTGGCGCTGATCGCGCTCGCCGCGCTCCTCGGCGTGTGCGACCCCCTCAACTTCACCTGGTAGCAGGCCTGCCGAGCGCGTGACCAGGGCCTCGCTTCCACCCGCGAGACTCCTCGCGGTCGTCGTACCGGTCTCGGTCATCGGGATCGGGGCGTATCTCGCAGCGACCGCCTGGTTCGTGCACTCGCAGCCGTCGATCACGACGCTGATCGGCGTGACCGCCTTCTTCGCGGCATCGACGCTCGCCGAGCGCTTCCCGGTGCCGGTCGAAGGCGCCGACGCCAACGGCGTCTCCCTGGGGTTCGTGTTCGCCGTCGCCGCACTCGTGCTCTTCGGCTGGGCAGCGGGCACGTTCGTCTACGTGAGCGCACCGACCGTGACCGCGCTGCTCGAACGCAAGCCGCTGATCCGGACGGTCTACAACGCAGGCGTGTTCGGGGTCGTCGGCACGCTCGCCGGATTGATCCTCCATCTGGTCCACGGCACGGGCCCGGCGGCGGTCCTGCTCGAGGTCGCGCTCACCGCCACCGTGCTCTACGCGGCGAACCTCCTGCTGGTCACGGCCGCTATCTCGGCGTCGGGCTCGGAGCTCGGCTACGGGCGGCTGATCCGCTCGAACGTGCACTGGACGATCCTGCCTTTCGCACTGATGGCGTCGACCGCCCTCATGCTGGTCGTCCTCTGGCAGCGAACGCCGTACCTGTTCGCAGCACTGGCGGGGCCGTTGGCGGCGATCTCGCTGTACCAGCGCTCGGCGCACCGAGCGTTGAGCGCAGTTCGGCTCTCGCTGACCGACCCGCTGACCGGCCTCGGCAACCACCGTCACTTCCACGAGCGGTTCGAGCAGGCGATCGCCGCTGCGCGCGACGCGGGGACGACGCTCTCGCTGTGCCTGCTCGACCTCGACGACTTCAAGGCGATCAACGACCAGTACGGCCACCCGGCCGGAGACGGGGTGCTGTCGAGGGTCGCGACGCGGCTGCGCTCCGACGGCGAGGCGTTCCGGCTCGGCGGCGACGAGTTCGCGCTGCTCCTCCCCGAGATCGGAGAGCCGCTTGCGCTGGCGTCGGCACAGTCGATCGTGACGCGCCTCGGTGCAGCCGAGGTCAGCCCCGGCGGCGGCCTGACGGTGAGCGCCGGCGTCGCAACCTTCCCGCAGCACGGCCGCGACCGCGACACCCTGATCCGCATGGCCGACGGGGCGCTCTACTGGGCGAAGGAACAGGGAAAGAATCAGGTGCGCCCGGCCCGCGACATCGCCGATCTCGCAGCGCTCCAGGCCGGCGGCGCCGTCGGCGACCAGGGTGCGCGCATCCGCGCCGCGGCTTCCCTGGCCCGCGTCGTCGACGCCCGCCACGCCGACTCGGGCAACCACTCCGAGCGCGTCGCGCTGTTCGCGGGCCGAATCGCAGAGCAGCTCGGTCTTCCCGACTCGCAGGTCGAGCTGACGCGCCTGGCGGGCAGCCTGCACGACCTGGGGAAGCTCGCCATCCCCGAGGAGCTCCTACGCAAGCCGTCATCGTTGACGCTCGACGAACGCCGCCTGATGCAGCGCCACCCACAGATCGGCTACCGGATGCTCGCCAGCCTCGGCGTCGAGCCGATCGCGGACTGGATCCTGCACCAGTGTGAGCGCTGGGACGGCACCGGCTATCCCGAGGGACTGACGCAGGAGTCGATCCCGCTCGGCTCGCGCATCGTGTTCGTCGCCGACGCCTTCGACGCGATGACGTCGACCCGTCCCTATCGTCCGGCGCTGCGTCGCGCGGACGCTGTTCGCGAGCTCGAGCGCTGCGCCGGCACGCAATTCGACCCCGACGTCGTCGACGCGTTCATCGCGACGGTCGAGCCGCGGTCGCTCGCGACCGCGTAGCTCTCAAAGCGGGATGTTCCCGTGCTTGCGCGGCGGCCGGCGCTCGCGCTTGGTGATCGCGGTCTGCAGTGCGTCGATCAGCACGGGCCGCGTCCGCCGCGGTTCGATCACGTCGTCGACGTAGCCTCGTTCCGCCGCCGTGTACGGGTTGGCGAAACGCTCGCGGTACTCGGCGATCAGCTCGGCCCGGCGCGCCTCGGGATCTTCGGCGGCGGCGAGCTCGGTGCGGAAGATGATGTTGACGGCGCCTTCGGGGCCCATCACCGCGACCTCCGCGGTCGGCCAGGCGAAGTTGAAGTCGGCGCGGACGTTCTTCGAGCTCATCACGTCGTACGCGCCGCCGTAGGCCTTGCGCGTGATCACGGTCAGCTTCGGCACGGTCGCCTCGCAGTACGCGTAGAGCAGCTTCGCTCCGTGCCTGATGATGCCGCCCCACTCCTGCGCCGTTCCGGGCAAGAAGCCCGGGACGTCGACGAAGGTGATCAGCGGGATGTTGAAGGCGTCGCAGGTCCGGACGAACCGCGCAGCCTTCTCGGAAGCGGCGATGTCGAGCACACCGGCGAGCGCCTTCGGCTGGTTGCCGACGATCCCGACGCTGTACCCGCCGAGACGGGCGAAGCCGCAGACGATGTTCTGCGCGTACTGCTGTTGCAGCTCGAGGAACTCGCCGTCGTCGACCACGGCCGTCACGACATCCTTGATGTCGTACGGCCTGGTCGGCTCGTCCGGGATCAGCCCGTCCAGCTCGGGCGCCTCGCGGTCGACGGGATCGGCCGGGGGGTCGTAGGGCGTCGGTTGCGCGTTCGACTGCGGCAGGAAGCTGAGCAGGTAGCGCGCGTCCTCGAGCGCGGCCCCCTCGTCTGCCGACGTGAGATGCGCGACGCCCGACTTCGCCGCGTGCGCCGAGGCTCCGCCCAGCTCCTCGAAGGTCACCTCTTCGCCCGTGACCGTCTTCACGACGTCGGGGCCGGTGATGAACATGTACGACGTCCCCTCCACCATCAGCACGAAGTCGGTGATCGCGGGCGAATAGACGGCACCGCCGGCGCACGGCCCCATGATCAGCGAGATCTGCGGGATCACGCCCGACGACTGCACGTTGCGCCAGAAGATCTCCGCGTACCCGGCCAGCGAGACAACGCCCTCCTGGATGCGCGCACCACCCGAGTCGTTGATCCCGATCACCGGGCAGCCGTACTTGGCCGCGAGGTCCATCACCTTGCAGATCTTCTCGGCGAACACCTCGGACAGCGACCCGCCGAACACCGTGAAATCCTGGCTGAACACAAACACGCGGCGGCCGAAGATCGTCCCGTACCCGGTGACCACCGCATCGCCGTACGGACGCCGGTCGAGCATCCCGAAATTCGCCTCGCGATGGCGAACGAACCGATCCAGCTCGACGAACGACCCCTCGTCGCACAGCCGCTCCGCACGCTCCCGCGCCAACAACTTGCCCGACTCGCGCTGCCGCTCCACCGACGCCGCCGTGCCGGCATGGAGCGCCTCCTCGCGCAACTCGCGCATCCAGTCGAGCTTCTCCCCGGTGGTCGAGTGGATGCCCGGGTTCTCGGCCTTCGCCATGCCGCGGAGCCTATGCGCACGCTCTGTCTAGAGTCGAGGCATGCCCGTCCACGAACTGCGGCTGGCGCTGACCGTCGAGGACTATGACCGCGCCCTCGCGTTCTACCGCGACACGCTCGGCCTGCGGGTGCTCGAGGTATGGAGCGAGCCGGCGGGCCGCGTCGCGCTGCTCGATGCGGGGCGGGCGACGCTAGAGCTGCTCGATCCGGAGCACGCCGACGCCGTCGACACACTCGAGGTCGGCCGGCGCGTCGCCGGGCCGGTGCGCGTGGCGCTGCAGGTCGACGACTCGGCAGCGATGGCCGACTCGCTCGAGGCCGCGGGCGCACAGCGGCTCGGCGGCCCCGTCGTCACGCCGTGGCAGCATCGCAACGTGCGGCTGGAGGCACCCGACGGCACGCAGCTCACGTTGTTCACGGTGCTCGACGAGTGACGCTCGACGTTCCGCGCCTTCGCGCCGAGACGCCGGGCTGCGCCAACGTCGCTCACCTCAACAACGCAGGCTCCTCGCTCCCGCCGAGCGTCGTCGTCGACGCGGTCGTCGACCATCTCCGCCGCGAGTCCGAGATCGGCGGCTACGAGGCCGCGGCGGAACGGTCTGACCGCCTCGAGCACTGCTACGACGCGCTTGCGGCGCTGATCGGCGCCGACCGCGACGAGCTGGCGGTCGTCGAGAACGCGACGCGCGGGTGGGACATGGCGTTCTACGCGTTCGACTTCGCCCCGGGCGATCGGATCCTCACCGGACGCGCCGAGTACGCGTCGAACTGGATCGCGCTGCGCCAGGTGGCCGCCCGGACGGGCGCGACCGTCGAGGTCGTCCCGGACGACGAGGCCGGCCAGATCGACGTCGAGGCGCTCGAGTGCCTGCTCGACGACCGCGTCAAGCTTGTCTCGCTGGTGCACGTCCCGACCCAGAGCGGGCTCGTCAACCCCGCCGCGGCCGTGGGGCGCGTCACGCGGGCGGCGGGCGTCCCGCTTCTGCTCGACGCCTGCCAGTCGGTCGGCCAGCTGCCGGTCGACGTGCGTGAGATCGGGTGTGACGTCCTCTCCGGCACCGGACGCAAGTTCCTCCGCGGCCCGCGCGGCACCGGCTTCCTGTACGTGAGGCGCGGATTGATCGAACGGCTCGAGCCGCCGTTTCTCGACATGCATGCAGCCGAATGGCAGCGCGACGGGAGCTACGCGATCCGGCCCGACGCGCGCCGCTTCGAGAACTGGGAGACGAACGTCGCCGGGAAGGTCGGGCTCGGCGTGGCCGCGGGCTACGCCGCAGACGTCGGCGTCGACGCGGCCTGGGAGCGCATCCAGCTGCTCGCGGAGACGCTCCGGGCCGGGCTCGCCGAGCTGCCCGGCGTGACGGTCGCCGACCGTGGCGAAGTGCTCGGCGCGATCGTCACGTTCTCGGTTCGAGGACGAGCGGCGGACGACGTTCGTGCGGCGCTGGCGGCCCAGCGCGTCAACGTGTCGGTGACCGACGCGACCGCGGCCCGCCTCGATCTCGACGGCCGCGGAATCCACGAGCTCGTGCGCGCCTCGGTGCACTACTACAACAGCGACGAGGAGCTCGAAAGGCTGGTCGAGTGCGTTGCAGGGCTCGCGTAGAGTCGAGAGCATGCACGCGGTCGATCACGCGACGGTGTGGCCGTACGACGAGTCGGGGCGACCGCGCGAGTTCGTCTACCAGCGCTACGCGCACCCGACCGGCGCGGAGGCGGAGGCGGCGCTCGGGGCGCTCGAGGGCGGCGAGGCCCTGCTGTTCGGATCCGGCACCGCGGCTGCGACCGCGACCGTGCTCGCCCTCGCGAAACCGGGGACGAGGCTCGCGATCGCGAAGGGCGCGTACTTCGGTACCTCCGTCGCCTTCTCGGAGTTCGCGCCCTGGGGGCTCGAGGTGGTCGAGTTCGACCAGACGGGACCGCCTCCCGCCGACGTCGACATCGTCTGGGTCGAGTCGCCGGCGAACCCCCTGCTCTCCGTTCCGGACTGGGACGCGGTGCGCAGCCATCCGGGGATCAAGATCTGCGACGCGACCGTCTCCACGCCCGTCTACCTGCGTGCGCTCGACGAGGGTGCCGACGTCGTCGTGCACTCGGCGACGAAGTTCCTGACCGGGCACCACGACGCGCTGCTCGGGGCTCTGGTGACCCGCGACGAGGCGACGGCCGCGCGGTTCCGCGAGATTCGCAGCCACAGCGGCCTCAGCTCCGCGCCCGACGCCGCCGGCTCGCTGCTCAGGGGCCTCCAGACGCTCGAGCTGCGGATGCACCGCCATACCGAATCGGCCCGCGAGCTGGCGGCCCGGCTGCGGGCGCACCCTGCGGTGCAGCTCGTCCGCTACCCCGGCTTCGGTGGGCTGATCTCGTTCGACGTGGCAGGCGACCCGCTTCCGGTCGAGACCTCGACGACGCTGATCGCGAACCAGACGAGCCTCGGCGGCGTTTCCTCCTCGATGGAGAGCCGGCACCGGTGGGAAGGCGACCGCATCCCCGTCGGGCTGCTCCGCCTCTCGGTCGGGCTCGAGGACGTCGAGGCGCTCTGGGCCGATCTCGAGCAGGCACTCGCGCACGCCGCCTAGCCGACAGAGCCGGAGGAGGGACTCGAACCCTCGGCCTTTCGCTTACAAGGCGAATGCTCTACCAGCTGAGCTACTCCGGCGAACGTCCGAATCGTACGCCGTGCTAGGCGAGAACCTGGCGGCCTTGCTGGTGCGTGATGATCTTTCGCTTCACGCGCTGGAGCGCATTGTCGATCGTCTTCGTGTCGCAGCCGAGCTCGTCCGCCATCTGGTCGTACGAGGAGCCCTCGAGATAGAGCCGGAGCGCGTCCGACTCGAGCGGTGACAGCGACGACGACAGGCAGCCGACGAGCGCCTGCAGCTCCTCGGTCGAGACGACCTTGACCGCCGGCTCGTGGACGTGCGACGCCGGCAGGGCGTCGCCGAGCGAGCACTCGCTCTCCGACTCCTGGCCGGCCGGCGTGTGGCTGAACGAGACGTAGGTGTTGAGCGGGGCGTGCTTGAGCCGCGTCGCCGTCTTGATCGCCGTGATGATCTGCCGGGTCACGCAGAGCTCGGCGAAGGAGCGGAAGGACGTCTCCTTGTCCGGCCGGAAATCACGGACCGCCTTGTAGAGGCCGACCAGCCCCTCCTGGATCAGGTCGTCCGAGTCGCCGCCGGCGAGAAAGTACGAGCTCGCCTTCAGCCGCACGAACGAGGTGTACCGGCGGATCAGCTGGTCCATCGCCACCGAGCTGCCGTTGGCGGCCTTGAGCACCAGCTGAAGATCCTCAAGCTCCCGTTGAGCCTTCTGCGGTGATTTCTGCGCGGTTGCGGTGCGGACGGCCACGGCGCTTACCCCCGGATTTCGACGGCTTTTTGACGTGAGCCTTCGAGCCAGTCCGCCTGAAGTCTCACCCTGAACTTGAGGTGAATCTAGCAGGGACCCGCAAGGAGCACAAGCCCCATTTGCAGGGGACCCGCTTACTCGCCCCGGCGGAGCCGTTCCAGACGGTCCCGCGTCGCCTGGTCGAGCTTGCCCGCGAGCCCGCCGGGCGGTGCCGGCCGCCTGGCCGTCGGCTCGAGCTCGCGGACGAAGGTCTGCGAGGAGACGTGCTGGACGTCGATCCCGGCGGCCGCGGAAACGGTGCCGTCGCTCGTCACGAGCACGACGTCGGCCCGTCGCCGGTTCTCGGCGGCGAGTCGCTCGAGCAGCGTGTCGGCGTGAGCGGCGAAGCGAACCTCGAGCGGTCCGTAGACGGCGTCCTCTCCCACCCCGTCGAAGACGACCACGCCCCGGGCGCCGCGCTCCGCCACGAAGGACGCGAGTGCGTCGGCGAGCTCGCGCGCCACCTCGAACGGGCCGGCGTGAAGCAGGTTGTAGCCGTCGAACAGATACAGCGTGGTGTCAGCCACGCTGCCGCTTCGCCTCGTAGAGGAGCACCGCCGCAGCGACGCTCACATTGAGGGACTCGACCATCCCGGCCAGCGGGATCGAGACCAGCGCGTCGCACGTGCGACGGACGAGCGGCCGCAGGCCCTTGCCCTCGGCGCCGAGCACGAGCGCGAGCCCGCCCGAGAGATCGGCCTGCCACATCGGCGAGGCGCCGTGGTCGCCTGCGGCGCCGTAGACCCAGAGCCGATCGCTCTTCACCTCCTCGAGATAGCGCGCGAGGTTCGTGACGACTGCGACCGGCAGGTGCTCGACGGCCCCCGCCGAGGCACGGGCGACCGCGGGCGTCACGACCGCGGATCCGTGTGCGGGCACGACCACGCCGGTCGCGCCGGCGCCCTCGGCACTGCGGCAGACGGCGCCGAGATTGCGCGGATCGCTGACCCGGTCGAGCACCGCGAGGAGAGGCCGCTCCGTGCGGGCCAGCTCGTAGGCATCGGCGTAGCGGTAAGGCTCGACCAGGGCGAGCACGCCCTGGTGGTCACGGGTCCCGGCTCGCTCGGTGAGCTCGCGGTCGGCCTTCTGCCTCGGCGCTGCCTCGGCCAGCCACGACTCGGCGGCGACCGCCCGCTCCGTGGCCCAGAGCTCGAGCACCTGGCGGTTCCCGCGCACCGCCTCGCGGACGGCGCGCCGGCCGTAGACGAGGTCCGGCGTCACGGACGGCGCACGATCGTGAAGCCCCCGTCCGGCGCGTCGCGCATCTCCCACCCCGCCCCGGCGAGCTCGTCACGCAGGCGGTCCGCCGCCTCGAAGTCCCGGGCGGCACGCGCCTGCTCGCGCCGGGCAGCGAGCTCCAGGATCTCTGCGGGAGCCTGCTCGCGCACCGCGAGCGAGCCGAGGCCGAAGATCGCCAACCCGCGCCGCAGCAGGTCGAGCCGCCCATCGGAGGCGAAGCCGTGGAGCACCGCGAGCGCGCGGGGCGTGTCGAAGTCGTCCTCGAGCGCCGCGGCGAAGGAGCTCCAGCCGGCTCCCGCATCGACGGCCTGCTCCCGCGTGAACGCATTGCGCAGCGTCTCCGCCCGGGCGGCTGCCTGCGCCATCGTCTCCTCCGAGAAGTCGATCGGTTTGCGCCAGTGACCCGTGAGAAAGAAGACGAGCAGGGCCTCGCGGCCCCATTCGTCGAGCGCCTCGCGCAACGTCGTCACGTTGCCGAGCGACTTCGACATCTTCTCGCCGGTGAACCGGAGCATCCCGTTGTGCGTCCAGATCGAGGCAAACGGATGCCCGAGCGACCGCGACTGCGCCACCTCGTTCTCGTGGTGGGGGAACACGAGGTCGAGCCCACCGCCGTGGATCTCGAACGCCGGCCCCAGAAGCTCCTCGGCCATCGCCGAGCACTCGATGTGCCAGCCCGGCCGCCCGCGTCCCCACGGCGACTCCCACCACGTGTCCTCGGTCTCCGGCTTGTTCGCCTTCCAGAGCGCGAAGTCGCGGCCGTCCTCCTTGAGCGGGTTCGGCTCCTGTTCCTCGACCTGGTCGGGCCGCTGCCCGGACAGGCGCCCGTACTCAGGGAAGCTCGACACGCGGAAGTAGACGTCGCCGGCGACCGGGTACGCGTGCCCGGACGCGATCAGCTGCTCGATGAACTCGACGATCTGCGGAACCGACTCCGTGGCGCGCGGCAGGTGATCGGGCTGTCCGATTCCGAGGTCGCCCGTGTCCTCCAGGTACCACTCCGTCGCCTGCGCGGCGAGCGCAGCGCTGGCGCCGGGTGCGGCATCGTAGATCTTGTCGTTGATGTCCGTGATGTTGTGGACGAGCGTCACGTCGTAACCGCGCTCGCGGAGCCACGACCGCAGCCACATGCCGACGAGAAACGGGCGGGCGTTCCCGACGTGCGCCCGCGCGTACACCGTCGGGCCGCAGAAGTACATGCGCACCGGGCCAGGCGCGCGGCGGTAGCTCGACGAGCGAGCGCGAAAGTGTGTCGTAGAGGCGCACCCGCTCTAGGGTAGACGGGCGCGGCGGATCGCTTCGTCCCGCGGGAGCGCCCGCAGGACCGCCCACAGCTCGGGACCGCGATCGCGGCCGGTCAGCGCCTCGCGCAGGCTCCGCAGGTCGCCGCCGACGGCCTTGAGCTCGCGCAGCACGAGCTTCGCGGCGTCCTTGTCGAGCACCTCTGCAAGCGGCGAGCGAAGCTCGACGAACCGCTCCAGCGTCTCGGGGCTGCGCACCGGACGGCCGCCTTCCTCCGGCGGCGCGAGCACGTCGCCCGCCAGCGCGCGCGCCTCGACCAGGTCGTGCGCACCCCGCACGAGCGGGACCGCCTCGACGGGGACACGGACCCGCAGCGCGAGCTCATCGTCCGGCAGCGCGTCGAGGACGTCGACCGAGAGCGAGCGGATCCGGTCGAGATCGAGGTGGACGTCGTGGCGCGGGAGCCCGAGCTCCTCCAGGTAGGCGCGCACCGCCTCCGCCGGGTAGCCGGCATCGCGGAGCGATGCGACCGTCGCACCGTCCGAGCGCTTCGCGAGCTTGCGCCCGTCGGCGCCGACCACGAGCCCGTGATGAATCACAACGGGCGGCTGGAAGCCGAGCGCGCGGTGCAGCGCCGCATGCAGATCCTCGTTCGCACGATGATCGGAGCCGCGGATCACGTGCGTGATCGCGAAATCGTGGTCGTCGACCACGCTCGCGAGATGGAACGTCGGGGAGCCGTCGTCGCGCCACAGCATCACTCCCTCGAACCGCTGGTCGAGCCCCGCGGTCTCCGCTGCCTCGCGGTACCGCTCGACCCGCTCGCTCTGCCGAACGGGGCCTTCGTCCCAGTCGACGCCGAGCCAGGCCAGGTCGGCCAGGATCGCCTCCTCGCCACCGGCGATGTTCCGCGACGGGTCGGTGTCGTCGATCCGGAGGAGCAGCCAGTCGCCGAAGTTCCTGTTCGCGACCGCGCTGAGCGCGTTGCCGACGTGCAGCGTCCCGGTGGGGCTGGGCGCGAAGCGGACACGCGTCATGCGATGGGAGCGTAACGGCCATGCGGGAGGACGGGGTCACCCGCCGTCGTGAAGGTGGTGGTGTGTCGTCGCCCAACGCGTCCAGGTGTGGGCCTGCGGGAGCACAACGACGGCTGCGACGAGGCCGACGACGACCGCACCGGCGACGAGCAGTTGCCGCCCGGACGAGCCGCGTTGACCGGGACGTAGGTCGTCCCGGACGAGACCGGGCAGGTGCAGGACGTGTGCGAGAACGTGCACGGTCATCGCCGCGACCCAGACGATGAACGACGCCTTGTGGAGGCCGAGCAACTGCCCTCTCTGTGGGCTCAGGACGATCAGCAGGATCCCTGTTCCGAACAGGACGACCGTCGAGGCGACCACGAGCGGCGCGACGACGAGCCGGAGCAAAGCGGGTGGCGGCCCTCGACGCACGTAGTCGTCGCGGCCGAGGTAGTAGCTCGCGAAGCGCCACGCTGAGCTGCCCGCCTTCAGGAGAACCACCGGGACGAGCAACACCCCGAGGAAGATGTGGGCGACCGTGAGCCGGCCGATGAACGGGATCGTCGCCCCTTCCGCCGCGAGCAGGACGAGCAGGACCGCTGCCGTCGCAGCCGTGAGCCGAGCGTTCCCTTCGGCCGACACGGCCGCTAGTCCTCCACACGATCATGAGAGCTGCATGAGCGCGACCCTCAGACGCACGCTCGCGAGGGAACAATGCCGGAATGCGCGTACTGGTGGTCGACGACGAACCGAAGCTGTCTGCGCTCGTCGCGCGGGCGTTGAGGGAGGACGGCCACGCAGCCGACGTGGCCGCGCACGGCAATGACGCGCTCTGGATGGCGCAGGCAGCGCCGTACGACGCGATCGTGCTCGACGTGATGCTTCCGGGCATCGACGGCTTCGAGGTCCTGCGACGGCTGCGCGCCAAGGAGATCTGGACGCCGGTGCTGATGTTGACCGCTCGCGATGCGATCGTCGACCGCATCGACGGGCTCGACGGCGGAGCCGACGACTACCTGACGAAGCCGTTCTCCTTCGACGAGCTGCTCGCCCGGTTGCGCGCAATCGCACGTCGCGGGCCTGTCGAGCGGCCGACGATCGTCGAGGTCGGCGACCTGAGCCTCGACCCGGCGGCACGACGGGCATGGCGAGGCGCGGTCGAGCTGAGCCTGACTGCCCGCGAGTTTACGATCCTCGAGCTGTTCATGCGTCGGCCCGGTCACGTGCTGACGCGTCTGCAGCTGCTCGAGGGCGCCTGGGACATGGCCTTCGAGAGCCGGTCGAACATCGTCGACGTCTACATCCGCTACCTGCGCGAGAAGATCGACCGCCCATTCGGAAAGACGTCGATCGAGACCGTCCGGGGTGTCGGCTACCGCCTGCGCGAGGACGGCGGAACGGCGGCGTGAGCCGGCTGCCGATCCGGATCCGGCTGACGCTGCCCTTCGCGGTCGTGATGGCCGCGGTCCTCGCTGCGATGGGAATCGTCCTCTACCTGCGCGTTGGCAGCGCACTGCTCACCAGCGTCGACCAGAACCTCGACGCACAGGTAGCCGAGGCAACGTCGCACGCCAGCGAAGGACGACAGCGACTGCTCGATCGAGACGTCAGCGACGGCCCGACCGTGGCGCAGGCGCAGTTGCTCGACGGCGCGGTCGTCGAATCGTCCCCGGCCGGGCTGCGGCCGATCGTGCCCGAGTCGATTCGCTCGGCGGTCACCGCCGGGCGCCGCGTTCGCACGACCACCACGCTCGACGGGCTCCGCGGCGACTGGCGAACGATCGCCGTGCCGGTCCGCCTGCGCGGCGGAGCCGGCGTCCTCGTGATCGGTCGGTCGCTCGCCGCACGCGAAGAGTCGCTCGACCGCCTCGGCCGCGAGTTCTTGCTCGCCGGTCCGGCCGCGCTCCTGCTGGCGATCCTCGCGGGGTACGGTCTCGCGGCAGCCGCGCTCCGCCCGGTCGAGGCGATGCGGCGACGAGCCGCAGCCGTGACCGCGGACAGTCCCGGCCGACGGCTGCCGGTGCCCCCGGCTCACGACGAGATCGCCGCGCTGGCCGTCACGCTCAACGACATGCTCGACCGTCTCGAGGCGGCGTTCGAGCACGAGCGCCGATTTGTCGCGGACGCCAGTCACGAGTTGCGCACGCCACTGGCGCTGCTGCGCGCCGAGCTCGAGCTCGCGCTGCGCCGGCCGCGCCGGCGAGACGAGTACGTGGATGCCATTCGCTCCGCCGTCGAAGAAACGGAACGGCTGTCGCGGCTTGCCGAGGACCTGCTGCTGATTGCCCGCGGCGACGAAGGGCGCCTGCCGATCCGCCGCGAGGAGCTTCACGGGCGCGAGCTGCTCGAGCGCGTTTGCGCGCGATTCGCCGTTCGAGCCGCCGAGCTCGAGCGGCCGTTGACCGTCACCGACGACGCAGACATGACCTTCCAGGCCGATCCGGTTCGCCTCGAGCAGGCACTCGGGAATCTCGTCGACAACGCGTTCGTCCACGCGCGCGGCGACGTCGCGCTCAGCGCGTTCAGGACGAACGGCGTCGTCGAGCTCCACGTCACGGACGGCGGGCCGGGCCTGCCGGCCGGATTCGCCGAGCGCGCGTTCGACCGGTTCAGCCGGCCGGACGACGCGCGTGAAGGCGGCGGCGCCGGGCTCGGTCTCGCGATCGTCGACCTGATCGCGCGGGCGCACGGGGGCAACGCACGCGTCGGTGCGGCGCCGGGTGGCGGAGCCGACGTGTGCATCGTGATCCCGGCCGAGTAGCAAGACCGCGTCCGCTCACGAGCGTCTCATCACCGTCGGCGACGATTGCGAGCATGTCGCCGGGTCCCGCCCAGCTCCGCGGCGCGATCGCCGCACGTGACGCAGCACTGAATCGCGTACGCGCCACAACCGCCCTCGTTGCCGCCGGTTGCGTCGCGCTCGGCGCGACATTCGCAGCGCTCGCGTCGTCCTCGACGCACTCGCGTCGAACCGCTTCGCCGCCATCGGCCCCGCCGAGCCGTCGCGCTCGTGGACCTGTGATCGCGCCCGCGCCGCCGCTCGTGGCGGTCTCGCAGGCAGCCGACCACGCTGCGCAGCCTCCTGCGGCAGCGCCGGCCGCGGCGCCACCCGCCACCGCTCCCGTGGCCGTCTCCGGGGGCTCGTGAACGGCCCGTCGCTCCTCGGGACGGACACGTTCGCGGCCCTCGGAACGACGGCCACGGTTGCGGTGGCGCGGCGTGAGCTTCTGCCGCAAGCGCGCACGTTGCTCGAGTCGCGGCTCGACCGGCTCGATCGACGCTGCAGCCGTTTCCGTCCCGACTCGGAGCTCTCAGAGGCGAACGCGGCCGCGGGCCGCGCTCGGAACGCGACACCGGAGCTGCGTGCCGCGGTCGAAGTCGCGCTCGCCGCCGCGGACGAGACGGGCGGTCTGGTCGACCCGACGATCGGCCGCGCACTGCGGGACGCGGGCTACGACCGCACGTTCGCGCTCGTGCGCAGCCGCGGCAGCTGGACGATCCTGGCACGCGAGCCTTCCCCGGCTCGGCGGCTCGGCGTGATCGTCGACAACGAACGCCACACGCTCACGATCCCGGAGGGCGTCGAGGTCGACCTCGGCGCGACCGCGAAGGCGCGCGAAGCAGACGAAGCCGCGCGCGAGCTGGTCGCGGCGCTTGGAACCGGTGTGCTCGTCTCGCTGGGAGGGGACATCGCCGTCGCCGGCGCTTCGCCCGCGGATGGCTGGTGCGTCCGGATCGCGGACGATCACGCCGACCGACGCGCGGGCGAGGGCCCGCTTGTCCTGCTGAAGACGGGCGGCCTGGCGACGTCCGGGACAACCGTCCGGCGCTGGCCGACCAGCGCAGGCGAAGCGCACCACGTGATCGACCCGCGAACCCGTCGACCGGCCGACACACCATGGCGAACCGTCAGCGTCGCCGCGTCGTCGTGCCTCGAGGCGAACATCGCCGCCACGGCGGCCGTCATCCTCGGCGACGCAGCGCTCGACTGGCTGCGCGCTCGATCGCTCCATGCCCGGCTTGTCGCCACGGCGGGGACAATCCGGTACGTCGGGGACTGGCCGCGCACCGCGGAGGCCGCTTGATCGCCGCGGCAGGCAGCGCCAGGGAGCTCTGGTATCTGACACGGGGGACCGGCGTCGTCGCGCTGCTCCTGCTGACGACCTCGGTCGTGCTCGGCGTGACGACCACGCTCGGGCTGCGACTCCGCCGCTGGCCGCGCTTTGCAGTCTCAGGCCTGCACCGCAACCTGACGCTGCTCGCGATCGTGTTCGTCGTCGTCCACGTCGTGACGACGATCGCTGACGGCTATGCGCCGATCCGCTTGACCGACGCAATCGTCCCGTTCGTCTCCGCCTACCGGCCTGTGTGGCTCGGCTTCGGAGCGGTCGCCTTCGACCTCCTGCTCGCGCTCGTCGTGACGAGCCTGCTTCGCGTTCGTATCGGCGTGCGCACCTGGCGCGCCGTGCACTGGCTCGCATACGTCTCATGGCCCGTCGCGCTCGTGCACGCGCTCGGCACGGGAAGCGATCCTCGGACCGCCTGGCTCGCGGCGATCGGCATTGCCTCGCTCGTCGTCGTCGCGCTCGCCGTCGTCACGCGAATCGGCTTGGGAACCGGGCCGCGAAACGCTCGGCTCGCCGGCCTGCTGGCCGTGGTCTTCGTACCCCTGCTCCTGCTCGGCTGGTATCGGGACGGCCCACTCAAGAAAGGATGGGCGCATCGCGCCGGGACACCGTCGTCGCTGCTCGCACACGCCACGGTGCCGGTGGCCGCGGTGACGACGCAGCACCCACCACACACCTTCCGATCGCGGATCAGCGGCACCGTCTCGCAACACGCCGACGCGAGCGGCGAGGTCACCGTTCGCCTCGACTTGCACCTGCAGAATGCGCCTCGCGGTGCACTGCGAATCGACCTTCGCGGCATCCCTTCGGGAAGTGGCGTCTCCCTGACGGCGAGTGGCGTCTCCTTCGTGCCCGCGACGACGGCTGCCGTCTACGAGGGCCACGTGATCGGTCTCAACGGCAATGCGGTCGCCGCCGACGTGGTGGACGCCGCGGGCGACCGTCTTCGACTCACCCTCGCGCTCGGCATCGACAGCGGAACGAGCGCGGTCCGCGGCGACCTCTCCGCCTTCGTCCCGGCGGGCCGGGCAAGCGATTGAGCGCATCCCGTCTCCTGGCGGGGTTGGCAGCCGGCCTCGCACCATCCTTCGACAACCATCTCGAGCTCTTCGGCCCGCTCGAACGGCACGACGATCTGATCGTCACCGTCGAACAGGCCGGCCTCGTCGGCCGTGGCGGCGGCGCCTTTCCGACCGCGACGAAGCTCCGCGCCGTCGCAGCGTCCGGCAGACGGCCGCTTGTAGTCGCGAACGCCGTCGAGGGTGAGCCCGCGAGCGGCAAGGATCGTGCCCTGCTCCGAGTCGCACCGCACCTCGTGCTCGACGGCGTCGTGGCCGCGAGTCACGCGGTCGGCGCCAGAGACGCCATCGTCGCGATCTCGTCCGGATCGGCTCGCGAGCGCGCGATCGTGGAGACGGCGATCGGGCAACGACGAGCGCGCGACGGCGGCGTGCGCGTTCGCACCGCGGCGGTTCCGGACCGCTTCGTCGCCGGAGAAGAGACGGCACTCGTGAGCGCGCTCTCCGGCCGAGAGGCGAAGCCGTCGCTCAAGCCGCCGTTCCCGTTCGAGCAAGGCGTCGACGGGGCGCCGACGCTCGTAGCGAACGCCGAGACGCTCGCGCACGTCGCACTCATCTCGCGGTTCGGTGCGAGCTGGTTCCGCGGTGCCGGGACCGACGACGCTCCCGGCACCGCGCTGGTCACCGTCGGCGGCGCGGTCGCGCGACCAGGGGTGTGCGAGATCGGGCTCGGCACCTTCCTCGACGAAGCCCTCGACTACGCCGGAGGAACGACGCGACCCGCGCAAGGGATCCTCGTCGGAGGCTACTTCGGCCGCTGGGTGACGCCGGCTGACGCGCACGAACTGAGCCTCACGCCCGACGTGCTCGGAGCCGGCGCGATCGCCGTACTGCCGGCAGACGCCTGCGCGGTCGCGGAGTGCGCACGTGTGCTCGCATATCTCGCGGACGAAAGCGCCGGCCAGTGCGGCCCTTGCGTCCACGGCCTTCGAGCGATCGCCGAGGCGCTGTCGGCGACAGGGACCGGCATTCGCCGCCGGCGGCTCGAGGAGCTCGCCGGCCTGGTGAGCCGTCGCGGGGCGTGCCGGCATCCCGACGGCGCGGCGGGCTTCCTGCGGAGCGCACTCGATGTCTTCGCAGACGAGTTCGCCCAGCATGCGAAGCGCGGACGCTGTGGCCGCCAGAACATCTCCGTGCTCCCGCTCCCGGAACCCTTTCGCGCGTGAAGGCGCTGCGCGTGAACCCGATCGCCTGCGACGGTCGCGGGCTCTGCGCCGAGCTCTTCCCGGAGCGCATCACACTGGACGAATGGGGCTTTCCGATCGTCGACGGAGCGCCGCTCCCGCGATCACTCGAGCGCCACGCGAAGCGAGCCGTGGCGGAATGCCCGATGCTCGCGCTACGGCTCGAGACCATACGCCCCGATCGGGGGTCGACCAAGGGCCGGCGCGAGCCGACTCGTAGTCCATGGGTCGTTCAGTAGTGACTCTCTGCGCGGTGTTCGGGACGTTCGTCGGTGGGTTCGTGCCTGTTGTGTGGGGCAACAACGGGCTCGGCGTCCAGGGCGTTCTGTTCGCGGCCGTGGGCGGAATCGCCGGGCTCTGGCTCGGCGTTCGCCTTTCGGGCTGACTGCTCCGACCGGCAGACTCCGGGCGGGTGGCCGGGGTCAGCTACATCGCAATCGTTGGTCGCGTACGTGCGACGGCGACCTACCTCCGCACGCACCGGCGCGTCTCGCTTGCGCTCCAGCTGATCATCGTCGTCGCGACCGTCGCGTTCTGCGTCTGGGCGGTGCGCGGGGAGTGGTCGAAAGCGGCGCCGCTGCTCGAGCACGCGCAGCTCGGGTACGTCGCGGTCGCGTTCCTGACGGTTGCCGTCTACTACCTGGTCTTCATCCTCGGGTGGATCAAGATGCTCGATGCGTGGGGGATCCACACGCCGTACCGCCCCGCGTTGCAGGCGGAGATGGTCTCGATGCTCGCCAAGTACCTGCCGGGCGGCGTCTGGACGCCCGCTGCGCGGACGGTCGCACTGCGCAAGTCGGCGGGAGTCACCGAGACGCCGACCGTGCTGGCGTCGATCCTCGTCGAGGCGGCGCTTTCGGCGATCTCCGGCGTGGTCGTGTTCGTCGTCAGCCTCGCGTGGGTTCGAGGCGTGGATGCGCCGCTGTTGCCGCTGGTCCTGTTCGCGATCCTCTGTGCGCTCCTGCTGCACCCGCGCATCTTCCGGCCGATCGGTGATCGCCTGCTACGGCCGTTCGGCGCGGGCGCGATCGACCCCCTGCCCTTCCCGCTGATGATGAGCCTGCTCCTCTTCTACTGCTGCACGTGGCTGATCGGCGGCTTCGCGGTCTACTTCCTCCTGCGCTCGCTCGGCACCAACCCGGGCCTGGCGACCGTTCCGTTCCTCGGCGGCGTCTCGGCCGTGGGCGCGATCGTCTCGGTGCTCGCGATCTTCGTCCCATCGGGGCTCGGCGCCCGTGAGGCGTCGATGTACGGCCTGCTGCTCGCGATCACCACCCCCGGTCCCGCGCTCGGCGCGACGCTCCTGAATCGCCTCGCGATCACGATCGTCGAGCTGGTGCTCTTCGGCGTCGGCGTCGTCACGTGGCGATCCGAGCGGCGCGAGCCCGGTCCGCCAGAGGAGATAATCGAGCGGTGAACATCGGCATCTACATCTACGAGCGCGCAGAGGAGCTCGACTGGGCAGGTCCGTGGGAGGTGCTGTCGGCGTGGGCGCGGCGGTGGCCCGACGACGGCGTGACGGCCTTCACGATCACCGACTCGACCGAGCCGGTGCTCTGCGCGAAGGGCCTGCGGGTGCTCGGCGACCACACCTGGGAGAACGTGCCTGAGATCGACGTGATCGTCGTTCCGGGCGGCGACGCGCGCGGCCCGAGCGCCGATAGGGCGCTGCTCGAGCGGTTGCGCGCGATCGGCGCGCGAGGCGGCCTGCTGACGAGCGTCTGCACCGGTCCGTTCGTGTTGCAGGCGGCCGGCGCGCTGGCGGGCAAGCCGGCGACCACGCACTGGGGCGCGATGGAGCGGCTCGGCGAGCTCGGCGTCGACGTGCGCGACGAGCGCTTCGTCGACGCCGGCGAGGTGATCACCGCGGCAGGCGTCTCCGCCGGCATCGACATGGCACTGCATCTCGTCGCGCGACTCCACTCCGTCGAGCGCGCCCGCGAGGTGCGCCGCTACATCCAGTACGACCCCGAACCGCCGGTCTGACGTCAGCGGCGCTCGAGCGCGAGACGCACGCCGAACGCGATCAGCACGACGCCGGTGAAGCGGTCGAGCCCCCTGCGCACGGCGGGACGTCGCAACACGCCGGACGAGCGGCCGATCAGCAGGGCGTAGACGGCGAGCCAGGCGAGCGTCAGCACCGCGAACAGGCCGCCGAGCAGCAGCAACGGCAGGAACACGGCGCCGCCGTGGACGAACTGCGGCAGGAAGCTCGTGAAGAAGACGGCGATCTTGGGATTGCCGAGGTCGCTCAGCAGGCCTTGCCGCAGCGCCTTTGCGCCCGATGCCGAGCTTCGGCCCGTGGAGGAGATCACCTGGTCGCGCGCCCGGAGCATCTGGATGCCGATCCAGATCAGATAGAGGGCACCGGCGAGCTTGAGCACGAGGAACGCGACCGCCGAGCCCCTGAGCAGGGCCGCGATCCCGAGCGCCGCGGCCAGCGTCCAGATCGTGAGCCCCGTCGAGACACCGACCGCCGACAGCATCCCGCCGCGGCGTCCGCCGAGCAGGGCGTTCTTCGTCACGACGGCCGTGTCCGGCCCGGGAATGACGATCAGCAGGATCGAGATGGCGAGGAACGGCAGGAGCGCGATCTGCATCCTGCGCTCAGACTACGCGCCGTGCGCGCCACTCCGCCCTCTAGGCTCAGGACGGTGAAGGAGCTGCTGCTCCGCTGGTACAGCCAGAACCGGCGCCCGCTCCCCTGGCGCGAGACACGCGATCCCTACGCCATCCTCGTCTCCGAGGTGATGCTGCAGCAGACCCAGGTCGATCGTGTCGTCCCGCGCTGGCACCGGTGGCTCGAGCGCTGGCCGACCGCCCAGGCGCTCGCGGCCGCGCCGGCGTCCGACGCGATCGTCGAGTGGCAGGGTCTCGGCTACAACCGGCGCGCGCTCCAGCTGCACCGCGCCGCAGCGCAGATCGCGGCCAATGGCTGGCCGGCGGATCTGACGGAACTGCCGGGCGTCGGCCCGTACACGGCCGCCGCCGTCGGCAATTTCGCGTTCGGACGAGCCGAACTGCCGGTCGACACCAACGTCCTGCGCGTTCAGGAGCGGACCGGCGTCTCGTTCGACGCGGACTGCGCGCAGGCGCTCTTCGACCTCGGCGCGACCGTATGCCTCGCCCGCGTTCCGCGCTGTGACAGCTGCCCACTCGCCGAACGCTGTCCGTCGCGCGGTTCGCGCTACGAGCCGCTGCGCAAGCAAGGGGCATTCGACGGCTCGTTCCGGCAGCGTCGCGCGGTCGCGCTCCGTGCGGTCGCGTCCGGCGATCGGCCCGCCGACGACGAGGCTGTCGCCGCGCTCGTTCGCGACGGTCTCGTCGTGCTACGCGACGGAGAGGCGTCCTTGCCCGCTTAGGCGGGCGACGACGACCGACCGCGCGAGCGCGGGCTGGTCGGTGACGAGCCCGTCGACGCCGAGGTCGACCAGCTCCGCCATCGTCTGGACGTCGTTCACCGTCCACGGGACGACGCGCACGCCGACCGCGTGTGCGGCCTCGACCAGGTCGCGGGTCACGAGATCCTGCCGCGGCCCGAGCGTCCGGGCCACCGTCGCCGCGCGCAGCGGCCGCTCGAAGAGAAACGTCGTCTGCGTCACCGGACGAAGGCGAGCGACCTCGTCGACGACGCGCTCGTCGAACGAGGCGATCGACACCGCGTCGAGGAGCGGGCGGAGCGCCCGGACGAAGGCGTACGGCCCGGGCGTGGCCGGCGGGAAGCACTTCACGTCCAGGATGACCGGCGTGCCCGCCGCGGCTGCGCAGAGCTCCGCGACGGTCAGCCCCGTTGCGTCGCCGAGATCGGTGTCGTGGGCGACGACGAGGCCGGCGGCGGAGAGCCCGACATCGGCCTCGACGGAGGACGGTCCCGTCGCGAGCAGCCGCCGCAGCACGAGCGCATCGTTGCCGCGATGAGCCTGGACTTCGAACTCCATGCCGGCACGTTGCCGCGACGACGGGCGGCCGTGGGTCGCGGGCGGGTTGAGCGGTGGTTACGGCTCGGTGGACGGCGACGTGAGCAGCGCGACCGCGTGCGCCGCGAGCCCCTCGCCGCGGCCGGTGAAGCCGAGCCGGTCGGTGGTCGTCGCCCGCACGTTCACCTCTCCGTCGCCGACCGCCGCCGACAGCCGCCGGCGCATCTCGTCTCTCCGGTCGGCGATCCGCGGCTCCTCGCCGACGAGCACGCAGTCGGCGTTGACGAGCGCCCAGCCCGCCGCACGCACCTGCGCGTACGCCTCGGCGAGCAGATCGAGCGACGATGCGTCCGCGTAGCGGTCGTCGCCGGACGGGAACAGCGAACCGATGTCGCCGAGCCCCGCGGCGCCGAGCAGCGCGTCGATCAGGGCATGGGCGAGGACGTCGCCGTCGGAGTGCCCGGCGAGCCCCCGCGGATGGTCGAACCGGACGCCGCCCAGCACGAGCGGGACGCCGTCGGCGAGTGCATGCGCATCGACACCGATGCCGACCCGAAAGGTCACGCCGGCGCCTGGGCCATCCAGGCCGCCACCCGCTCGAGGTCGCCGGCGGTCGTCACCTTGAGCAGGCGCTCGTCACCCTCCACCACCTTGATCCTGCCACCGTCGGCCTCGACGAGCGAGGCGCAGTCCGGGGCATCAGATGGTTCGCCGCTCGCGCGGTCGAGTGCCTGCTGCAGCGCGCTCGCCGCGAACGCCTGCGGCGTCTGCACGGACACGAGCTCGCGTCGCTCGAGCGTCTCGGCGACGACGCCGCCGCTCGCGCGCTTGACCGTGTCGGAGACGGCGAGCCCCGGCACGGCCCCGTCGAACCCCTCGGCGAGCGCGCCGAGCAGGCGCGGGATCACGTCGGGCGGAAGCAGCGGACGCGCCGCATCGTGGACGAGGATCACGGCCGCGTCGGCGGGCACCTCGGCGACGCCGGCCCGCACCGACTCGGCCCGGGTCTCGCCGCCCATCACGCAGGCGGTCACCTTGCCCGTGCCGAGCTCCTCGGCGAGCAGGATCGCCGGCTCCTCCCACCCTTCCGGCACGACGACCACGACCGCATCGACCGCATCGCACCCGTCGAGCCGCCGCAAGGGCTCCGCCAGCAACGGCAGCTCACCCAGCCGGACGAACGCCTTCGGGCGGTCGCCCCCGAGCCGTTCTCCTCGCCCGGCGGCGACGAGAACGGCCCAGACGCTCATTCCAGGTATGCCTAGGCGGCGGCGGGCGTCTTCTTGGCCGGCGCCTTCTTCGCAGCCGGCTTCGACGCAGTCTTCGCCGCGACCGCGGGGCGCGCCGTCGCCTTCGGCTTCGCACCCTCGGTCAAGGTCTCCTCGAGCCATTCGAGGGCCTCGTCCTCGGTCATGTTCTTCGCGTACATCAGCTCGGAAGCGAGAATCTTTTTCGCCTTCACGTACATCTGCTTCTCGCCCGTCGAGAGCCCCTTCTCGCCATCGCGCAGCGCGAGGTTGCGCACGACCTCGGCCAGCTCGTAGATGTCGCCGGTCTTCATCTTGTCCCGGTTGTGCTTGAAGCGGCGATTCCAGTTCTTCGGCATCTCGGTCCCGCCGGAAGTCAGGTACTTGACGACCTTCTTGACCGCCTCTTCGTCGATCACCTTCCGCAGCCCGACACGCTCAGCGTTGTCGGCGGGAACGTTCACGGTCATGTCGTTGTGCAGGATCTTGATGGTGAGGTATTCGCGCTTTTCGCCGAGAACGTCCTTCTTCTCGCGCTTCACGACCGTGCCTGCACCGTGGTGGGGATACACCACCTTGTCGCCGACCTTGTACAAACTCTGCTCCTCTTTCCGTCTGTAGTCGCGAAAGTGCCGGTGGCCTTGACGGCTCCACCGGCGGGAACGACAGGGTAGCACGTCCGGCCGAAAACCGCGAGTTTTGCAGGGCTTTTGTCGGAAAATCCCTGCTCAGGACGGGTTCTCGGACAGTCCGGAACGAAGCGCCCGGGGCAGGCTGTCGGCCTCGAGCGTCGCCCCCGGCGTCCCGGTCGGCGCGAGCACCGACGGGAGCCCGAACTTGTGGCATTCGCCCACCCGGCGCTCGGCCTGCGTGGCCGCGCGAAGACGCCCCGTGAGGGCGATCTCGCCGAAGGAGGCGACCCCCTCGCGCACCGGCGCGCCCCTGGCCGCAGACGCGATCGCCAGCGCGATCCCGAGATCGCCGCCGGGTTCGTCGATGCGCACGCCCCCGGCGACGTTCACGAACACGTCAGCGCCGCCGAGCGGCAGGCCGGCGTGGCGCGAGAGCACAGCGACGATCATCGCGAGCCGTTTCGGGTCGACGCCGGTGCCGACGCGCCGCGGCATCGCCAGGTCGGTCGGCGCGACGAGCGCCTGCACCTCGAGCAGCAGGGGCCGCGTGCCCTCGAGCGTGCACGTGACGGCGGCACCGACCTCGCCCGGCTCCGACCGGCCGAACAGCTCGGACGGCTCCGGGACCCCGACCAGCCCGGCGCCCGTCATCTCGAACACTCCGATCTCGTTGGTCGAGCCGAAGCGGTTCTTCACCGCGCGCAGCACGCGGTGAGCGCGGTAGCGGTCGCCTTCGAACTGCAGGACGCAGTCGACGAGGTGCTCGAGAACGCGCGGCCCGGCGACCGCGCCGTCCTTGGTCACGTGGCCGACGAGGAAGACGGCGACGTCGTTCTCCTTCGCCACGCGGAGGAGGCGTCCCGCGGCCTCGCGCACCTGCGAGACCGATCCGGGAGCGGAGCCGATCTCCTGCGACCAGAGCGTCTGCACCGAGTCGACGACGCACACGCGTGGCCGTTCCTGCTCGAGCGTCTCGCACACGAGGTCGAGCTCCGTCTCGGCGAGGATCTCGACCGCGTCGCAGCCGCCGAGCCTGGCCGCACGCAACTTGACCTGGGCGATCGACTCCTCCCCCGTGACGAGCAGCGCGCGGCCGAGCGCGGCCATCGATCCGAGCGCGCTCAGCAGCAGCGTCGACTTGCCGACACCGGGCTCGCCGCCGACGAGGACGAGTGACCCCGGGACGAGACCGCCGCCGAGCACACGATCGAGCTCGGGCACGCCGGTCGGCAGTCGCGCGGCGTCCTCCGCGACGACGTCGACGAGGCGAAGCGGCGACCGCCGAGCAGGCTCGGAGACGCGGGCACGCCCCCGTTGTCCACGCGCAGAAGGCGTCTCGGCCACCATCGTGCCGAACTCCCCACAGCCAGGGCACCGCCCGAGCCACCGGCTCGAGGCGGTACCGCACTCGGTGCACGCGTGCTGGACGGCCGCCACCTTCGCCACGCGGATGACGGTAGCGAGGCCTTCCGACGGCACCCGTGCCCGCTCTGGAACGATCTGTCCCCATGCGGTACCGCCGGCTCGGTGACAGCGACCTCGAGGTCTCGGTGATCGCCCTCGGTTCCTGGCTGACCTACGGGGGCGGCGTTGCCGACGACCAGGCGCGAGCCTGCGTCGACGCCGCGTTCGACGCAGGGATCAACTTCATCGACACGGCGAACGTCTACGCGCTCGGAGCCGCCGAGGAGCTCCTCGGCGAGGTGCTCGCCGACAGGCCGCGCGACTCGTACGTGCTCGCAACGAAGCTCTACTTCCCGATGGACGACAGCGGCGACAACCAGGGGCTGTCCCGGGGTCAGGTGCTGAAGCAGATCGACGAGTCGCTGCGCCGTCTCCGCACCGATCATGTCGACCTCTATCAGTGCCACCGCTACGACCACGCGACGCCGCTCGCGGAGACGATGGAGGCGTTGACCGAGGTCGTCCGCGCAGGAAAGGCGCGCTTCATCGGCTTCTCGGAGTGGACTGCCGCTCAGATCGAGTCCTCGCTCGTCCTGAGCGCGGAGCGCGGGCTCGAGCGGTTCGTCTCCTCACAGCCTCAGTACTCGATGCTCTGGCGCGAGCCGGAGTCCGACGTGATCCCGCTGTGCCGCGCGAACGGGATCTCGCAGATCGTCTGGTCGCCGCTCGCGCAGGGCGCGTTGACTGGGAAGTACCGCCCCGGCGAGCCGCCACCGTCCGACTCGCGCGCCACGAGCCCGCGCATGGGACGAATGATGGATCGGTGGCTGGACGACGACGTGCTCCAGCGCGTGCAGCGGCTGCTGCCGGTCGCGGAGCGGCTCGGGCTCTCGCCGGCCCAGCTCGCGCTCGCGTGGGTGCTCCGCGATGACAACGTCGCGGCGGCGATCGTCGGCGCTTCGCGTCCCGACCAGGTGCGCGAGAACGCCGTCGCGGCCGACGTCTCGCTCGACGAGGCAACGCTGGCCGAGATCGACGCGATCCTCGCCGCCTAGAGGGGGTAAGTAGATTCACCACGTGCCGCGGCCGAAGCTCCGTTCGCAGAGTGAAGTGATCGAGCGCTGCCGTGCGCTCCAGGGGGAGGTGCAAGCCGGCCTCCAGCACGCCGCCGGCGGCTCCACCGATCCGGCGGCCGCTTCGGCGATCTGGCGTGGCGAGGCGCTCGGGACACTGCTCTGGTCGGTCGAGCTCGCCGAACTGCCCCCGTACGACCGGCCGTTCGACTCGGCCGCCGTCGCACGGGCCGACCTCGCCCGGGCGCGCATGCGGGAGCCCGAGGACGTCGACCTCGAGCGCCAGTCGGCCCGCCTCTGGCACTGGCGGGCGCGCACCACGGCGCTGCAGGCGGCCGGCGAGGTCGGGGTCCCGCCCCCGTATGCCTCCTTCGACCAGCTGATCGCGGCAACGGCGATGCGGGGGTTCGAGCAGGAGCTCCTGCCGGCGCCGATGCGCGGCGACTTCCCGGCCTACGGGAAGGTCTACCGGCACCTGTCCTCCGAGCAGCTCGCCGAGGCGCACGCGATCGCCGCCGAGCGCCATCACGCCCTCAACTGGCTCTGCGGCCTCGGCGAGAGCTGGGACGACGTCCCACTCGACACTTGATAGTGGATTCTCTATTGTGAACACCGTGAGCCGCCTCGAGCGCTACGCCGAGCTGATCGTCCGCGTCGGGACGAACATCCAGCCGGGGCAGACGCTGTTCGTGAACGGCCTGGTCGACCACGCCGAGCTCGCCCGCGCGATCGCCCGTGCCGCGTACGAGGCCGGCGCCCGCTACGTCGACGTCCGCTACTCGGACCAGCACGTCCGCCGGTCGATGATCGAGCTGGCCGACGACGACGTCCTCACGGAGACACCCGCCTGGCTGCTCGAACAGGCAAAGGCGATCGGCGACAACGGCGCGCTGGTGATGATCGCGGGCGACCCCGAACCGGAGCTGCTCGCCGACCTCGATCAGGATCGGGTCGGTCGCACGCGACCGCGGGCGTTCCTCGATGCGCTCCACGTCGCCCAGTCGGCGCGGACGGTCGCGTGGACGATCGCCGCGTTCCCGAACGAGGGCTGGGCGACGCAGATGTTCGGCGAGCCCGACGTCGAGCGGCTGTGGGAGGCGATCGCCGACACTGTTCGGCTCGACGAAGCGGACCCGGTGGCCGCGTGGCGCGAGCACGACCTGCGACTCCGCGAGCGTTGCCACCGGCTCGACGAGCTCGATCTCGACAGCCTCCATTTTCGCGGGCCCGGGACCGATCTGACCATCGGCCTGCTTCCGAACGTGAACTGGCTGGGCGGCGGGATCACGACCGCGTCCGGCATCGAGCACATCCCGAACATGCCGACCGAGGAGGTCTTCTCGACCCCCGACTGGCGCCGCACCGAGGGAACGGTCCGCTCGACGCGGCCGCTGGCCCTCGGCGGAACGGTCGTGCGCGACCTCGAGCTGACGTTCGCGGCAGGCGAGGCGGTCGAGGTACGAGCGAGCTCGGGCGGAGATGCGATCAGGAGCCAGCTCTCGGCCGACGAATTCGCGAACCGGCTCGGCGAGGTCGCACTGGTCGACGGAACCTCGCGGGTCGGCAAGACCGGCCTGATCTTCTTCAATACGCTGTTCGACGAGAACGCGGCCTGTCACATCGCCTACGGCACCGCGGTGCTCTTCGGAGCGGAGGCGTACGAGGGGCTCGAGCCCGACGAGCTGCGGGCGCGGGGTGCGAACGTCTCGAACATCCACACCGACTTCATGATCGGCGGCCCCGAAGTCGACGTCGACGGAACGACGCGCGACGGCCGGAAGGTCGCCATCCTGCGCGAGGACGCGTGGCAACTCGAGAGCTAGAGCTGCTCGAACGCTACGCAGCGGTCGCGGTGCGCGTGGGCGCCAACGTCGGCGACGGCCAGAACGTGTTCATCGGATCACTGGTCGAGCACGCCCCACTCGCACGCGCGCTGGCACGCCAGTCGTACGCAGCGGGCGCGCGGTACGTCGACGTCCACTACGGCGACCAGCACGTGCGCAAGGCGATGATCGAGCTCGGGCCCGACTCGGCGCTCGACCACTCGCCCGCCTGGCAGGTCGAGCGCGTCCAGGCGTTCGCCGGGAACGCGATGATCGCCACCACCGGCGACCCGGCGCCGCACCTGCTCGCCGACCTCGACGGCGAACGGGTCGGCCGCGCCCGTCCCACCGACGTGATCAAGGCGCACCTGCGGCTGATCACGGAGAGCACGATGAACTGGACGGGAGTCGCCTTTCCGAACGAGGGCTGGGCGCGCCAGGTATTCGGTGAGCCGGATGTCGAGCGCCTGTGGCAAGCGGTCGCGACCTGTACCCGCCTCGACGAGGACGACCCTGTTGAGGCCTGGCGGATGCACATGGGCCGCCTCGACGGCCGGGCTCGCGCGCTCAACGCCCTGGAGCTCGACCGGCTCACGTACCGCGGCCCGGGCACCGAGCTCGAGATCGGCCTGCTCACGCGGTCTCGCTTCGGCTCGGCGCTCTTCCGCACGGTCGATGGCCGCCCGTACGTGGCAAACATGCCGACCGAGGAGGTGTTCGCCACGCCCGACGCGCGGCGCGCCGAGGGCGTCGTCAGCTCGACCAAGCCGCTCGCGGTTGGCGGTGACGTGGTCGAAGGGCTCCGGGTCACCTTCGAGGGCGGCCGGATCGTCGACGTCCAGGCGGAGCGCGGCGCGGATGTGATCCGCGGCCAGCTCCAGGCCGACGAGAACGCCCCCCGTCTCGGCGAGGTCGCCCTCGTCGACGGGACGTCGCGGGTCGGCAAGACCGGCCTCATCTTCTTCGACACGCTGTACGACGAGAATGCGACCTGCCACATCGCCTACGGCGCCGCCGTGGCGGCAGGCCACGAGGGTGCCGAGCCCGACGACGGGATCAACGTCTCGGCCATGCACACGGACTTCATGATCGGCGGCCCGGAGGTCGACGTCGACGGCGTGACCCGCGACGGTCGCGTGGTACCGCTCCTCCGCGACGACGTGTGGCAGCTGTTGGAATGACCGCATCCGAGCGCGAGGAGCGCTACGCGGAGCTGGTCGTGCGCGTCGGCGCCAACGTCCAGCCGGGCCAGCTGGTCGAGGTGCTCGCTGGGCTCGAGCACGCGCCGATCGTGCGCGAGGTCACACGTGCCGCCTATCGCGCCGGCGCGGGCTACGTCGATGTGCGCTACGTCGACCCCCACATCCGCCGCGCGCTGATCGAGTCGGCAGCCGGGGACGACATCCTCTCGTGGACGCCACCGTGGCTGCTCTCGCGCGAGCGCACGTTCGGCGAGCAGCGCGCCGCGGTCGTCGCGCTGACCGGCGATGCGGAGCCGCAGCTCCTCGGCGACCTGCCCGGCGAGCGCGTCGGGAAGGCGCGCATGCTGGAGCTTGCGAAGGAGTCCTCGCGGCAGGTCACCGAGGGGCTGTGCAACTGGACGGTGGTCGGCGTGCCGAACGAGGGGTGGGCAACGCAGATGTTCGGCGAGCCGGACGTCGACCGCCTGTGGGACCTCGTCGAGCATTGCGTCCGGCTCGACGAGCCGGATCCGGTTGCGGCCTGGCACACGCACATCGAGCGGCTCGGCCGGCGTGCGAAGGCGCTCGACGACCTGGGAATCGACGCGATCCATTTCCACGGCCCGGGAACCGATCTGACCGTCGGGCTGCTGCCGGAGTCGCGCTGGCTCGGAGTCGAGTCCGAGACGGTGGACGGCGTCACGTACGTCGCGAACATGCCGACCGAGGAGGTCTACACGACGCCGGATGCCCGCCGGACCGAGGGCGTCGTCACCTCGACGATGCCGCTCGCCGTCCTCGGCACGATCGTCAGTGGGCTCCGCGCGCGGTTCAGCGGCGGTCGCATCGTCGAGGTCGAGGCCGAACACGGCGCCGACGTGATCCGCGGCCAGCTGGCGAGCGACGAGCATGCGGCGGCGCTCGGGGAGGTGGCACTCGTCGACGGCACGTCGCGGATCGGCGCGACCGGCCTGACGTTCTTCGACACGCTGTACGACGAGAATGCGACCTGCCACGTCGCCTACGGCGACGCCTACGCCGAGGCGGTCGAGGGCGGCCGGATCGAAGGGGTGAACGTCTCGGCGGTGCACACGGACTTCATGATCGGCGGGCCTGGCGTCTCGGTCGACGCGCTGACGCGCAGCGGGACGACCGTCCCGCTGCTGCGCGAAAACATCTGGCAGCTGCCCGACCGAGAAGGGCTATAGCTCAACCGAGGGATTGCCGATACGGGTCGTGTGGACGCGTCGGCAATCTCGTCCCGTCTGATCGGGACGCTCATCGTCGAAAAAGGGCTGATCACCGAGGCCCAGCTGGAGTTCGCCCTGGAGGAGCAGCGGACGACGGGCGCCCGCCTGGGCGAGATCCTGATGTCAAAGTTCGGCGTCACGCGGGCGGACCTGGAGAGCGCGCTCACTGCCCAGCGCGCGGAGAACCAGTCGCTCGGCGCCCAGGAGGACAGCGAGGCGAACGCCGCCGTCCGCGAGCTTGCCCGGTTGCTCGACGAGTGGGGTCGCAACGAGGAGGCCCCGAAGCGCCCGATCGGCGAGATCTTCGTCGAGCGCGGGTTCATCACGAGCGGCCAACTCGAGGACGCGCTGGACGAGCAGAAGCTGAGCGGACGCAAGCTCGGCGAGATCCTCGTCTCGCAGGGGAAGCTCTCACGGCTACGGCTCTGGGATGCGCTCGAGGACCAGGCTGCGAGCTTCGAGGTCGATCCGAAGTCGCCGTCCACCGACGGCGGCACGGGGATGCCCGGCCTGCGCGTCGCCTCGGAGGCGCTGGCGGACGGCGCTTCGAGCCATACGCCGAACCCCGAGCTCTGGCAGCCGAAACCCGAGCCGAGCCCGGATCCCGCGCCGCGGCCTGCGCACGACTCGGCTCCCACGGCGGAGATCGACGACACGGTCGCCGGCCTGCGCGAGGAGATCGCCGCGCTGACCGTCCGGCTCGACGAGTTGCCCGAGGGCTCCGACGAGTGGCGCGAGGCCGTCTCCACGCTCGGCGGCCGCATCGACGAGCTCGCCGACGGGTCGGCCGTCTCGCAGTCGACGCTGCAACGACTTTCCGAACAGCTCGAGGCGGAACGAGCCGCAGACCGGGACCTCGATTCCCAGCTCGACACACTCGCGCAGCGGGTCGACCAGCTCACCGCCGACCTCACTACGCGGTTCGAGCAGGTCGCGGACAGCGTCACGGCTGCGGCCAGCCGCGAGCAGGCAGAT
The DNA here is from genome assembly GCA_963769545.1 of uncultured Thermoleophilia bacterium. GTDB lineage: Bacteria > Actinomycetota > Thermoleophilia > Gaiellales > Gaiellaceae > PALSA-600. Next base: position 393,459 of record CAVYMB010000001.1, read on the forward strand.
GCCCTCCGCGACGATCTCGACGCTCTCCGCGCCGCCCTCGAATCACTGCCGGCGCCCACGGACGACCTCGAGGAGCTCTCGGGCCGTGTCGGCGAGCTCGCCCAGAACCTGACCGCCCGCCTCCAGCACGTCACCGACGGTCTCGCCACCGCAGCCACGCGAGACCAGGCCGAGCGGCTCCGGCGCGAGCTCGACGACCTCCGCGCCTCGCTGGACGCCCTACCGACCCCCACGGACGACGTCGACGCGCTCACGCATCGAGTCGAGCAGCTGTCCGAGAGCTTCGCGCTGCGCCTCCAGCAGGTCGCAGAGAGCATCGGCGTCGCAGCGAGCAAGGAGCAGGCCGAGGCGCTCCGCAGCGACCTCGACGACCTTCGCGCCACGCTCGCCGAACTGCCCGCGCCGACCGGCGCGGTCGACGAGCTCGCCCACCGCGTCGCCCGGATCGACGAGCACCTGAACGCGCGCGTCCAGCAGCTCACCGAGCAGCTGGCCGCCGCCGTGACACGCGACGAAGCTCAGCGGCTTCGCAGCGAGCTCGAGCGCCTCCACGCGGCCGTCGCCGCCTTCACCGCTCCCTCGGACGAGTTGGATGAGCTCTCGGGGCGCCTCGCCGAGCTCGACGACCGCCTCAACGCACGCATTCAGCACGTCGGCGAGAGCCTGGCTCAGGCTGCGACGCGCGACCAGGCGGAACGGCTTCGCCGTGAGCTCGACGACGTCCGCGCCGCGCTCGACGCGCTCCCGGCTCCCACCGACGAGCTCGAGACGCTCGCCCGGCGGGTCGAGCACCTGTCCGAGAGCTTCTCGGCGCGGCTCGAGCACCTGGGTGAGGGCGTCGCCAGCCGCGAGCAGGCCGAGGCGCTCCGCAGCGACCTCGACTCGCTTCGCGCGGCCTTCGAGTCGCTCACCGTTGGGACGGACGAGTGGCGGCACGCCGTCGCGGCGCTCGACGTGCGTCTGCACGAGCTCGCCGAAGGATCGACCCAGGCACGTTCGGCGGCCGAGCAGCTCGCCGCCCGCATCGACGCCGGCGACGACGACGAACGCCATCGCGACGAGCGTGTCGACACGCTCGCCCGGCTCGCCGGAGAGCTCACGGCGCGACTCGACGAGCTGTCGCACGGCGTCGCCGACGCCGCCACGCGCGATCAGACGCACCAGCTCCGCTACGAGCTCGACGATCTACGCGGTCGCGTCGACTCGATCCCGCCTCCGAGCGACGAATGGCGCGAGGCGATCGCCGCGCTCGCCGTTCAGATCGACTCGGCCCAGTCGTCGGACGAGTGGCGCGACGCGGTCGCAGCGCTCGCAGTGCGGCTCGACGAGGTCGCCGCACCCTCGGGCGAGTGGCACGCCGACATCGAGTCGCTGTCCTCTCGCCTGCGCGAGCGCATCGACCGCCTCGAGCGCGAGGTCTCCGACGCCGCCTCGAACGACGGAATCGAGAGCGTCTCCCACCAGGTCGACGAGCTGCGGGAGCGGCTGGCCTCCGACGACGCGCGTCTCGACCAGCTCGGACGCCGCATCGAGGAGCTCGCGCCGCTGCACCGCGTCGACGAGCTCGCCGACGCGACTGCCGAGACCGCATCCGCACACGGAGCCGCGCTCGACGCCGTCCGCGAAGAGCTCGGCACCCAGGCCCGTCGCGCCCAGGAAGCCGCCGAGAAGCGCCGCGCCGACAAGGCGGCGGTCCGGGAGCGGCTCGATGCACTCGAAGCTTCGCTCACCGACACGTCCGCCGTCAGCTCGGCGATCGAGCCACTCCAGACGCAGCTCGCCGACCTCGAGCACCGGCTCTCGGAGCTTGCCGCGACGCAGTCGGCCGAGCGCAGCGCCGAGCTCGACGCCCTTCGTCACGACCTTCGCGACGAGCTTCACCGCAGCGTTGCCGGCGCAGCCTCGGCACACGACGAGGCGATCGGCGCCGTCCGCGAGGAGCTGGCGGCGCAGGCCCAGCGCGTCGCGGACGCCGCCGCCGACGCCCACCGGGCCGATGCGAGCGCACTCGATCACCGACTCGAACAGCTCGAATCGTCGCTCACCGAGCACACGACGGATCACGACGCAGATCGCCATGCCGAGCTCGACGCGCTCCGCCACCAGCTTCGCGACGAGCTCTACCGCAGCGTCGCGGGCGCCGCCTCGGCGCACGACGAGGCGCTCGACACCGTCCGCGAGGAACTGTCGGCGCAGGCCCAGCGCGTCGCCGAGGCAGCCGCAGACGCGCGTCACGCCGATGCGAACGCTCTCGACCAACGGCTCGAACAGCTCGAATCGTCGCTCACCGAGCACACAGCGGGTCAGGACGCCGATCGCCGTGCCGAGCTCGATGCACTTCGTTCCGATCTCGTTGCGCGAGTCGAGCAGGTCGCGGCGACGACCGCCGATCGCAGCGAGCTGGAGGCGCTCCGGCAGCGGCTCGAGCAGGAGCTCACCGAGCTGCTCGACCGGCAGGGCCAGGAGGACGCGGCCGCGCAGGTGACGGGACAGGCAATTCGCGACGGCCTTGCCGAGCTCGGCCGTCGGCTCACCGCGTCGGAGCAGGCCTACTTCGAGAGCGGACGGTCGCTCCGCCGTTCGATCGAGGGCCTCGGCCTCGCGATCACGGACGCCGACTGGCACCTCGGCAGCGGTGCCGCCGCCGCCGCGGAACCGGCGGGCGAAGAGTCCTATGTCGCTTTCGTCCCCGCGGGCGAGGGCTACCGGCTGGTCGAGTGCGACGGCCCCGCGCCGTACCTCGGCCAGGTCGTCGAGCTCGACGGGTTCGACGACGTGATGCTGCGCGTGTCGCGTATCGGGCGCTCGCCGCTGCCGTTCGACGGCCGGCCCTGCGCCTACCTCGAGCGCCTCTCGGCCTAGTGAGAACGGGGGAAACCATGTTTCCCCCGTTGGCCCCCTTCTTCTTCGCGCTACAGCTCGTCGGCTTGTCAGGACTCCCGGCGGGCCAAGCCCGGCTCCGGCCTCGAAGGATGGGTCGACCCTGAGGGAAGCAAGGTGCCTGGCACCGAAGTGCCAGGCACCCAGCCTTACTGACCCTTACTGATCCGCGGTGACGTCCTCCGGCGGTGCGTCCGGCGCCGCGCTGACGCCGATCACCTCCGGCGGAGAGGGCGGCAGGACGGTGATGTCCGCCTCCTCGTCGTTCTTGCGGGCGACGAGGATCGTCGAGCCGGGCTCGAGCTGGCGCCCGAGCACGAAGTCGGCGAGCGGATCCTCGATGTAGCGCTGGATCGCCCGCCTGAGCGGCCTGGCACCCATGGTCGGGTCCCAGCCCTTGTCGACGAGCAGGTCCTTCGCCTCGTCGGTCAGCTCGATCGTCACCTCGTGCTCTGCCATCTGCACGCGCAGTCGGTTCATCAGGAGGTCGACGATCTGCAGGATCTCGTTCTTCGTGAGCTTCGGGAAGACGATGATCTCGTCGATCCGGTTCAGGAGCTCGGGCCGGAAGACCTTCTTCAGGTCGGCCATCACGCGCGTCTTCATGTCGTCGTAGGAGAGCCCGTCCTCGTTCGACAGCGTGAACCCGAGCGAGACGTTCTTCGAGATCGACGCCGAGCCGATGTTCGAGGTCATGATCACGATCACGTTCCGGAAGTCGACCTTGCGGCCCTGCGAGTCGGTCAGCTTCCCGTCCTCCAGGATCTGCAGGAGGATGTTGAACACGTCGGGATGTGCCTTCTCGATCTCGTCGAACAGCACGACCGAGTACGGCTTGCGGCGCACGGCCTCGGTCAACTGGCCGCCTTCGTCGTAGCCGATGTAGCCGGGGGGCGAGCCGACGAGCCGGGACACGGCGTGCTTCTCCATGTACTCCGACATGTCGATCTGGATCATCGCTTCCTCGTCGCCGAACAGGAACTCGGCGAGCGTGCGAGCGAGCTCGGTCTTCCCGACGCCTGACGGCCCGAGGAAGATGAACGAGCCCGTCGGCCGCTTCGGATCCTTGATCCCGGCGCGAGCGCGGCGGATCGACTTCGACACGGCCACGATCGCCGCGTCCTGGCCGATCACCCGCTTGTGCAGCTCCTCCTCCATCCGGACGAGCCGCTGCGACTCGGCCTCGGTGAGCTTGAACACCGGGATCCCCGTCCACATCGAGACGATGTCGGCGATCTCGTCCTCGCCGATCGACGGCTGCTCGGTCTGCTCCGAGTCGCGCCACTGGTCCTCGAGCTCGCGCTTCTTCTGCGTGAGCTTGCGCTCCTTGTCGCGCAGGGACGCGGCCTTCTCGAACTCCTGGTTCTCGATCGAGTCTTCCTTGTCCTTGCGGACCTTCTCGATCTCCTCCTCGAGCTCCCGGTAGCGCGGCGGTGCGGTCATCGTCTTGATCCGCATCCGCGACGCGGCCTCGTCGATCAGATCGATCGCCTTGTCCGGCAGGTGGCGGTCCTGGATGTAGCGGCTCGCGAGCGTCGCTGCCGCCTCGAGCGCCTCGTCCGTGATCTTGCAACGGTGGTGCGCCTCGTAGCGGTCGCGCAACCCACGCAGGATCTGCACGGTGTCGTCGGTCGAGGGCTCTTCGACGCGGATCTGCTGGAAGCGCCGCTCGAGCGCGGCGTCGCGCTCGAGGTACTTGCGGTACTCGTCGAGCGTCGTCGCGCCGATCGTCTGCAACTCGCCGCGCGCAAGCGCCGGCTTCAGGATCGACGCGGCGTCGATCGCTCCCTCAGCGGCCCCCGCCCCGACGAGATTGTGCAGCTCGTCGATGAACAGGATGATGTCGCCGCGCTGGGTGATCTCCTTCATCACCTTCTTCAGGCGCTCCTCGAACTCGCCGCGGTACTTCGAGCCGGCGACCAGGGCCGCCAGGTCGAGGGTGTAGATCTGCTTGTTCTTCAGCAGGTCCGGCACCTGGCCGGCCGAGATGCGCGAGGCGAGGCCTTCGACGACGGCGGTCTTGCCGACGCCGGGCTCGCCGATCAGCACCGGGTTGTTCTTGGTGCGGCGCGACAGGATCTGCATCACGCGCTCGATCTCCGTCTGCCGCCCGACCACCGGGTCGAGCTTGCCCTCGGAGGCCTGCTTGGTGAGGTTGCGGCCGAACTGATCGAGCAGCTTCGAGCTCTTGCCCTTCTCGCTCGTGGCGCCCGAGGTTCCCCCCTGCCGCCGGCCGGGGCCGGAGAGCATGCGGATGATCTCGTTGCGGATCTTCTCCGCGTCGGCGTCGAAGTCGAGCAGGATCCGGGCTGCGACGCCCTCGTTCTCGCGCACGAGCCCGAGCAGGATGTGCTCGGTGCCGATGTAGTTGTGCCCGAGCGAGAGCGCCTCGCGCAGCGCCAGCTCGAGAACCTTCTTCGCCCGCGGTGTGAACGGAATCTGGCCCGTGGTCACCTCGTCGCCCTGCCCGACGATGCGGGCCACCTGGGCGCGAACCTCTTCCACCGTGATGTCGAGCGACTCGAGCACACGCGCCGCGAGACCTTCTTCCTCGCGCAGCAGACCGAGCAGGATGTGCTCGGTACCGATGTAGTTGTGCTTGAGCGCGCGCGCCTCGTCCTGCGCGAGTACGACGACCTGGCGGGCCCGCTCGGTGAACCGTTCGAACACTCAGATTCCTCTCTTTCGCCGCCGAGCGGCGCTTCGGGATCGTGGGCTTTCCGAGTGCCTCATCGTACTCGCCCTTCCGGGGGTGGCGTCGGTGACGCCGCTTCTTAATGGCGTTCCCGCTGCGCCGGGAACAGGATCACGTCCCGAATCGACTCCTTGCCGGCGAGCACCATTGCCAGCCGGTCGATCCCCACGCCGAGCCCACCGGTCGGCGGCATCCCGTACGAGAGCGCCTCGACGTAATCGGGGTCGCCCTGCTCGGCCTCGACGTTGCCGCCGGCGCCCTCCTCCGCCTGCATCGAGAACCGCTGCGCCTGCTCCTCGGCGTCGTTCAACTCGGAGAAGGCGTTGCCGAGCTCCATCCCGCCGACGTAGAACTCGAACCGCTCGGTGATCGACGGATCGTCGTCGGTCGACCGTGCGAACGGCGAGAGCTCGATCGGATAGTCGTAGAGGATCGTCGGCTCGATCAGGCGCGGCTCGACGTAGGCCGTGATCGCCTTGTCGACCAGCTGTGCCCACGTGCGGTCCTGCCCGACCTCGACGCCACGCGCCTGCAGCCGCGCCCTCAGCTCGTCGAAGTCGCGCGTCCACAGCCCCGCCGCATCGAGCTCGTCGACGAGCTTGACCCGCCGCCACGGCGCCTTCAGGTCGACGTCGTGGCCCTTGAACGTGACGCGCGTCGTTCCGAGCGTCTCGAGCGCGACGAATTCGACCATCCGCTCCATCCGCTCCATCGTGTCGCGGTAGTCGGCGAAGGCCTCGTACCACTCGAGCTGCGTGAACTCCGGGTTGTGCTTGTAGCTGATGCCCTCGTTGCGAAAGTCCTTGCCGAGCTCGTAGACCTTCTCGAGTCCGCCCACGATCAACCGCTTCAGATACAGCTCGGTGGCGATGCGCAGATAGAGATCCTGGTCGAGCACGTTCGAGTGCGTCATGAACGGCTCGGCGAAGCCCCCGCCGTAGCGCGGCTGCAGGACCGGCGTCTCGACCTCGACGAAGCCCTCCGCGTCGAGGAAACGCCTCACGGCCGTGACGATTCGCGCGCGCAGCACGAAATCGGCGCGCACCTCCTCGTTCATCAGCAGGTCGAGGTACCGACGGCGATAGCGCTGCTCGACGTCCGTGAGACCGTGGAACGTGTCGGGAAGCGGAGCCCGGATGCGGCTGAGCAGCACGAGCTCGTCGACGATCAGCGAGGCTTCCCCACGCCGGCTCTTCGTCGGATGCCCGGTGACGCCGACGACATCGCCCAGGTGCACGTCTACCTCGCCGGTGCGCGCGAGCGGGCACAGGAGCTGGATGCGCCCCGAGCGGTCGACGAGATCGAGGAAGACGAGCTTCCCCATGTCGCGCCGCGCGAGCACGCGTCCGGCGAGCCGGCGCGACTCGGGCGACTCGGCGCCCGGCTCGAGCTCGTCGGCCTCGGCCCGGACAACTGCGACCTCGTCGCGATCGGGGAAGCGCTTCGGCAGCTCGGTCATGGGCGCTTGACCATAGCCCAGGCAGGAGGCCCGTCCTTCGGCGTCTCGCCCTCGCGAACGACCTCGAAGCCGTGACCACGGTAGAAGGGGAGGTTCGCCTCGTTGTTGGTCAGCAGCACGGCCGGGAGGTGCTGCCGGGCCGCGCCGTCGAGGCCCGGGCCGAGCAGCGCCCCGCCGATGCCCTGGCGCTGGGCCTGCGGATCGACGCCGATCCCGGCCAGGTACCAGTGCGGGCCGCCCGCGACCTCGGTGCGCATCAACTCGACCGACCGGCCGTACGCAAGGAACGACCCGGTCGCCCGGCCGAGCCGGGCGGGTGTCGTGACCAGCGCCCGCAGCGTGGCCGCGACACGGACCGCGGGACGCCCCGGCGGCAGCCAGCGCGCCGCGCCGCGAACCGGGCCTGCGTTCGCCCACACGTCGGCGGCCGTGACGTCGAAGCCGGCCTGGAAGAGGGGCGGCAGGAGCCGGGCCCGCCGCGCGGGATCGGGGATCAGCCAGATCCAGGCCGGATCGTCGTAGAACGCCCGCGCGAGCACGGCGCTGGCCGCGCCGTAGGCGTCCGGCTCGAGCCGCACGATCTCCACGACGGGCGACCCTAGTCGGTCGGGGCGCCGGTCAGGCGGCCTTGATTTCGAGGATCTTGAACTTGAGGGCGCCGCGCGGCGCCGACACCTCGACGACATCGCCCTTCTTGTGGCCGATGATCGCCTTGCCCACCGGAGACTCGTTCGACAGCTTGTTCTCTGCCGGATTGGCCTCGATCGAGCCGACGATGTGGTACTCGAACGTCTTGTTCGCCTGCATGTCGCGCAGGCGTACCTTCGAGCCGACCGAGACAGCGTCCTTCGAGATCTCCTTCTTCGTGATCACGCGCGCGGTGAGCAGGCGCTCCTCGAGCTGGGCGATCTTGTGCTCGAGCATCGCCTGCTCGTTCTTGGCGTCGTCGTACTCCGCGTTCTCGGCAATGTCGCCGAACTCGCGGGCGACGCGGATGCGCTCGGCGACCTCACGGCGCCGCTCGCCGCGCAGATGATCGATCTCGCCCTGCAGCTTCTCGTAGCCCTCGGACGTAAGGATGACTTCCTTCAAGTGACCTCCAGACCCGTCGGAAAACGGGCGGGAATGGTAGCGACGAGGCCGGGAGAGGCGCAACTCGACCCGGCTACCATTCACGAACCGTGAACATCGACCTCCGGGAGCGCTGGTGGATCGGCGGCGTCGAGATCCCCGGGCGGCTGGTGCTGGCCCCGATGGCAGGGGTCAGTGTGCAGGCGTTTCGCCGCCAGGGGCGCCGGTTCGGGGCCGGCCTGGTCTGCTCGGAGATGGTCTCGGTCGCCGGGATCCAGCACCGGAACGAGCGGACGCTCGGCTACCTGCGCGTCGGCCCGGACGAGCGGCCGCTGGCGATCCAGATCTTCGGGTCCGACCCGGGCGCGATGGCGGAGGCGGCTCGGATCGTCGAGGCGGCGGGGGCCGACCTCGTCGACATCAACTTCGGGTGCCCGGTGAAGAAGGTGACCAAGACGGGTGCGGGCGCGTCGCTGCTCGACGACCCCGACCAGGCCTGCCGCGTCGTCGAGGCGGTCGCCGGGGCGATCTCGCTGCCGGTCTCGGTGAAGATGCGGCGCGGCGTCGCGAACGGCTCGCGCACGTGCCTCGAGGTCGGCCCGCGGCTCGTCGAGGCCGGCGCTGCGTCGCTGACGCTGCACCCGCGCTCGGCCCGCCAGATGTACACCGGGACGGCCGACCACTCGCTGACCGCCGAGCTCGTCTCGCTGATCGACGTCCCGGTGATCGCCTCCGGCGATGTCACATCGCGCACGCGGGCACAGGCGGTGCTCGCCACCACCGGCGCGGCGGCCGTGATGGTCGGTCGCGCAGCGCAGGGCAACCCGTGGGTGCTGGCCGAGATCATGGGCGAGCCTTGCTCACCGACGCGCGAGGAGGTCGTCGCCGAGCTCGTCCTGTTCATGCGCGAGACGGTGCGCGAGCTCGGCCCGGAGCGTGCGTTCGGCTTCCTCAAGAAGTTCTACGGCTGGTACCTCGGCCACGGCCGGTTCCCGCGGCCGTTCAAGCAGGAGCTGGTGATGCTGCCCTCGCTCGACGAGGTCGAGCGCCGCCTGTTCGCGGCGGCGCCCGGCGCGCGGCTCACCCTCGAGCGCCTGCTTCGCGACCTCCCGGACCCGGCCGACGAGGTCCTGCTCGACTCGCTCCCGATCTCCATCTATGGAGGCGGCTGAAACTGGGGAAACCATGTTTTCCCCAGTGACCCCCTTCTTTCTCGCGCGCCGACGCCGCGCGCAACTGGCCTCCCGCCCGGCCGAGCCGGGCTCCGGCCCCAAACGTCGGCCGCGCATCTCGGGACGAGTGCTACAGGCGGTTGCGCGCCCAGACGAGGCGCAGGCCCTGGAGCGTCAGCTCCGGGTCGACGGCGGTGATCGTGCGCGTGTGCGGCGCGATCAGGTCGGCCAGGCCGCCGGTCGCGATCACCGGCGCGTCGAGCGCCCCGAGCTCGGCCCGGATGCGGTCGACGATCGCGTCGACCTGGCCGGCGAAGCCGTACACCATCCCTGACTGCAGGCCCTGCGTGGTCGTCTTCCCGATCACGTGGGCCGGCGCCTCGAGCGGGATGCGGACGAGCCGGGCGGCACGCGCGAAGAGCGCCTCCATCGAGATCTCGACCCCGGGGGCGATCACACCGCCGACGTACTCCCCGGCGGCCGAGACGATGTCGAAGTTGGTCGACGTGCCGAAGTCGACCACGACCACGGGCGCGCCGTGCCGCTCGCGGGCGGCGACCGAGTTGGCAATCCGGTCGGGCCCGACCTCGCGCGGGTCGTCGTAGCGAATCGGCACCCCGGTGGCGACGCCGGGCCCGAGGACGAGCAGGTCGACGCCGGCCCAGCGCTCGGCGAAGGCCTCGTACTCGCGAACGAGCGCGGGCACGGTTGACGACAGGACGATCCCCTCGAGCGACTCCAGCTCCACGAACGCGCGCAGCATCACGGCGAGCTCGTCGCCGGTGTGCGCTCCGTCGGTCCCTACTCTGAACTGCTCGGTCAGCTGCTCGCCGTCGAACAGCCCGAACACCGTCTGGGTGTTCCCGACGTCGATCGCGAGGAGCACGCGCTAGAGGTCTTCGATCTCGCTGCGACCCTCGCCGATGCGCTTCGCGAGTGCCTCGGCCGTCAGGATCGGCTCGTCGCCCTCGCCCCGGAGCTCCTCGATCGTGACGTCGCTCGAGGTGTAGACCTCGGCGCGCGGGATCATCCTGGTCGGGCGGTTCTTGTCCCATACCCACACGTCCTCCATGCGGACGTGGAAGAACGGGTAGCTCGGCTGAGGCACGTACTGCAGGTCGAGCTTGTTGCAGAGGTAGGTCGCGTCCTGGGTGAGGACGCAGTAGCGGAACAGGCCGAAGACCGCCCCGTATTCCTTCTTCAGCCGAAGCTCGGCCTCGGCCTCGAATTCGTCGAGCTCGTCGAGGTGACTCACGGCCCCGATTGTAACCCCGCGAGCGCCTCCTGGACCGTGCCGTTTCCGGGGATTTCGAGCATCGGCGCGAGCTCGCAGAGCGGCTCCAGGGCGAAGGCGCGCTCGAGCAGGAACGGGTGAGGGACGACGAGCCCCGGCTCGTCGATCGTCTCGAAGCCGTAGAGCAGCAGGTCGAGGTCGATCGTCCGCGGCCCCCAGCGCTTGCCGGTGCGCAGCCGGCCGAGCCGGCGCTCCACGGCCAGCAGCCGTTCGAGGAACATGCGCGGCGGGAGCGCGGTGTCGACCTCTGCGGCTGCGTTCAGGAAGCGCGGCTGGTCCTCGAGCCCCCACGGCTCGGTCTCGATCAGGCTCGAGAGCCGGTCGGCGCCGATCAGCTGCGCCGCCTCGCGGATCTGCGCCTCACGGTTGCCGACGTTCGCCCCCAGCCCGACGTAGGCGACGGTCACGGCCGGCTCACGGTCACCGCCGACCACTCGACGGGCAGATCGGCCGGTCGCTTCCGCACCTTCACGCTCAGCCGCGCCGGCGCGAACCGGCGCTGAAGCTCGTCGCCGACCGCTCCCGCGAGCGCTTCGAGCAGCGCAAACCGCTGCCGGTCGCTCACCTCACGGATCGCGGCGGCAACCTTCGTGTAGTCCACGGCACCCGCCAGCCTGTCGTCCGCCCCCCGGTCGCCGACCTCGAGCTCGACGTCGAACCAGAACGGCTGTCCGGCGGTGCGCTCCGCCTCGTGGACGCCGTGGTAGCCGTACACCTCGAGCCCTCGCAGCTCGACGATCACCCCGCGACCTCGCGCGCCGCCGCCAGCGCCTCGACGTGGTCCCGGACGTCGTGGACGCGAAGGATGGTCGCGCCGCGCCCGTACGCGGAGACCGCCGCCCCGACGGAAGCCGCGGTCGACCCGGTCCGTGCCTTCGGATCGCCCAGAATCCGCCCGAGGGAGCTCTTCCGCGACGCCCCCACGAGCACCGGCCGCCCGATCGCGGTGAGCTCGTCCAGCCGGCGCAGCAGCTCGAAGTTGTGCGCGACGGTCTTGCCGAAGCCGATGCCCGGATCGAGGCACACCAGCTCCTCGCGAACGCCCGCGGCAACCGCGAACTCGAGCCGCTCCGTCAGGAACCGCTTCACGTCCGAGACGACGTCCTCGTACACGGGATTGTCCTGCATCGTTCGCGGCTCGCCGAGCATGTGCATCAGACAGAGGTAGCACCCGGCGTCGGCGACAACGCCCGCCAGCTCGGGATCGCCGCGGAGAGCCGTCACGTCGTTGACGAGCTCGACGCCCAACCCGATTGCCGCGCGCGCAACCTCGGCCTTCGAGGTGTCGACCGACACGGGCGCCCCGGCGAGATCGGCGAGCACCGGCTCGATCCGAGCCAGCTCCTCCTCGGCACTGACGCCCAGCGAGCCGGGTCGCGTCGACTCGCCGCCGACGTCGACGATCGCCGCGCCGGCCTCGAGCATCCCCCACGCCGACGTCACCGCCGCATCGACACGCAGGTGGACACCGCCGTCGGAGAACGAGTCCGGGGTGACGTTGATCACACCCATCACCGACGGGCGCGGGAACCGCTGCTCGATCGGAGCCCTGGTTGACACCTCCGGATACTTTCGCGGGTGGAGAGTGGTTGGCGCTATCTCGTCCTGATCGCTCGACGCCTGCGGTGGTCGATCGCCGGCGCCGTCGTGTCCGGGCTCGCCTGGCAGGGAGCCGCAATTGCGGCTCCGCTGCTGATCAAGCACGCCGTCGATGCCGGCATCGACGGGGGCAGCAGCACCGCCCTGTGGTGGTCGTGTGCGGGGCTCGTCCTGCTGGGAGCCGTCGAGGCGGTCTCCGGCGCGTTCCGGCACGTGTTCGCGATCCGCAATCGCGCGCGCGCCGACGCCGAGGTTCGGGACGGGATCTTTCGCCGCGCGCTCGACCTCGACGCGCACTACCACGACCGCGTCGGCGCGGGCGACCTGATCTCCCGCGCCTCGAACGACGCCGAACTGGTCGCGCGCGCGTTCGACTCGATCGGACACACGATCGGCTACGTCTTCACGATCGTCGGCACGTCGGTCGTGTTGTTCGTGCTCGACTGGCGGCTCGCTCTCGCAGTCCTGCTCCCGCTGCCGCTGCTCAGCGTCGGCTTCGGCCGCTATTCCGAGCGCTACGCCGAGCGGACGAAGATCAACCAGGAGCGCCTCGCCGAGTCGACCTCGCTCGTCGAGGAGTCGATCGCCGGCGTGCGCGTCGTGAAGGGCCTCGGTGCCGAGGCGGCGCTGTCGGCGCGCTTCCGGTCTCGCTCCGACGACGTCGTCCGCACGGCGCTCGACGTCGCGAACGTCGACGCGGTCTTCCTGCCGGCGCTCGAGATGCTCCCGCTGATCGGCATGCTCGTCGTGCTCTGGTACGGCGGCCACCAGGCGCTCAGCGGCGACATCACGATCGGCACCTTCGCGGCGTTCGGCTTCTACATCGCGCTCCTCGTCAACCCGCTGCGGACGATCGGGCAGCGCGTCGGGACGGTGCAGCGTGCGGTCGCGGCGGGGCTGCGCGTCACGGATGTGCTGCGAGCAGAGCCGGTCGTGGTCGAGTCCCCGCGCCCGCGTCCCTTTCCGGCCGATGCCGGGATCCGCTTCGAAGGCGTGCAATTCGCCTACGACGACGAGCGGCTCGTGCTCGACGGCTTCGACCTCGACATCCCGGCCGGCACGTCGCTGGCACTGGTCGGCGCAACCGGCTCGGGCAAGTCGACGGCGGCCGCGCTGCTCGCCCGCTTCTACGACCCGAACGCGGGGCGCGTGACGATCGGCGACGTCGACGTGCGCGATCTGAGGCTGAGCGAGCTGCGACGTGGCGTCGGGCATCGTGTTCGAAGACGTCTTCCTGTTCGGCGACACGGTGCGCGAGAACGTCGGGCTGGCATCACCGCAGGCGGGAGACGAAGCGATCGAGCGCGCGACGCAGCTCGCCGGGGCCGAGGAGTTCGTCGAACAGCTGCCCGAGGGCTACGAGACGATGCTCGGCGAGCGCGGGTTCTCGCTCTCGGGCGGCCAGCGCCAGCGCATCGCGATCGCCCGTGCGATCCTGGCCGATCCGCAGGTGCTGATCCTGGACGACGCGACATCTGCCGTCGACGCGACGAAGGAGCACGAGATCCGCGCGGCCCTGGCCGAGGTGATGCGTGGCCGGACGACGCTCGTGATCGCGCACCGGCCCGCGACGATCGCGCTCGCCGATCGTGTCGCCGTCGTCGACGCCGGGCGCGTCGGCGAGCATGGCACGCACGCGGAGCTGCTCGCGCGCTCGCCGCGCTACCGGTCGCTGCTCGCGCTCACGACGTCGGAGGCGGCGTGATCCGCGAGCAGATCGGCCCGATCCTGCGCCCGCACCGGCGCCCGATCGTCGTCGCCGCCCTGGCGATGGTCGGCGCGACGGCGATCTCGCTCGCGGCCCCGCTGCTCACCAAGTACGCGATCGACCAGGGCATCTCGAAGGGCGACGCGCGCGCGATCAATGTCGCAGCCGGCATCTTCCTCGTGCTCGTGCTCGTACGTCCGGTGTTCGAGCGGATCGTCGTGCTCGGGAGCGCACGTGCGGGCGAACGGTTCCTCGGCGACCTCCGGGTCGCCGCCTTCGACAAGCTGCAGCAGCTCTCGATGCCGTTCTTCGAGGAGACGCGGGCCGGGGTGCTCGTGTCCCGGCTGACGAACGACGTGCAGACGCTGACGACGTTCACGCGCATGGTGCTGGTGGAGGTCGTCGGGTCGGTGCTGCTGTTCGTGGTCACACTCGTCATCCTCGTCACGCTGTCGCCGCTGCTCTCGCTGGTGATGCTGATCTCGGTGCCCCTGCTCGTCTGGTCGTCCCTCCGCTACGGGAAGCGCTCCCGGCCCGCGTTCCTCGACCTGCGCGACCGCGTCGCCGAGACGATGTCGTCGCTGCAGGAAGGGCTCACGGGTGTCCGCGTCCTCCAGTCGTACCGCCGCGAGACCGACCGCTATGCGTCGTACCGCGTTCGCTCGCGCGCACAGGTCGCCGCGTGGCGGCGGATCTCGCTCGTCAACATCGGCTTCTTCCCGATGATCGCCTTCGCCCAGTCGCTCGCGCTCGCGTCCGTGCTCGTCGTGGGTGGTTACCTCGAACGCCACGGCCGCGTCACCGTCGGGACGATCGTCGCGTTCTCGCTCTATCTGATCTCGCTCTTCGATCCGATCGCGAGGCTCGGCGACTGGTACACGGAGTTCCAGTCGGGACGCGCGGCGCTCACGAAGATCGCGGAACTGCTCGCCGAGCCTGTCACGGTCGGCGCAGGGACCGCGTCGCTGCCTGACTCCGGGATGCTGTCGGCGACGGGCGCCACATTCGCCTACGGCGGCGGCGTGCCCGCTGCGGCCGGCATCTCGCTGAGCGTCGGCGCAGGCGAGCATCTCGCGCTCGTCGGCGCCACCGGCGCCGGAAAGTCGACGCTCGCGAAGCTGCTCGTTCGCTTCTACGACCCGCAGGAAGGAGCGGTCGCGTTCGCCGGCGTCGACCTGCGCACGGTCGCGGCCGACGAGCTGCGCCGGCGCATCGTCTTCGTGCCGCAGGAAGGGCATCTGTTCTCGGGATCGCTCGCCGACAACATCCGGCTCGGCCGGCCGGACGCCGACGACCACGAGGTGCGCTCGGCGCTCGCCGCGATCGGCGCACTGGAGCGGTTCGAGCGCCTCCCGGACGGGCTGGGTACCGACGTGCGGTCGCGCGGCGTCCGGCTCTCGGCCGGCGAGCGCCAGCTGGTCTCGATCGCGCGCGTCGCGCTCGCCGACCCGGCGGTGATCGTCCTCGACGAGGCGACGTCGGCGCTCGACCCGCGCAGCGAGGCGGCCGTCGAGCGCGCGCTCGCGACCGTGGCGAAGGGTCGCACGATGATCACGATCGCCCACCGCCTCTCGACGGCTGAGCGGGCCGACCGGGTTGCGCTGCTCGACGGCGGTCGCCTGGTCGAGCTCGCGTCGCACGACGACCTCGTGCGCGACGGCGCTCGCTACGCGCGGCTGTGGGCCTCCTGGCAGGCGGGGCTGGGCGCCGACGCCGCCGTGTGAGCCCGGCCGGGACGCTGGACGAGCCAGAGCCCGGCGAGGACGATCAGGCCGCCGACGGCGAGGCCAGCCCGGAGCGGCTCGCCCAGCACGAGGATCGCCGACGACACGCCGAACACGGGCACGAGCAGCGTGAACGCCGACGCCCTGGCTGCCCCGAGCGAGCGCACGCCGTCGTAGTAGAGGACGAACGCGAGCACCGTCCCGAGCGGGGCCAGGTAGAGCACCGCGAGCCAGGTCGCCGCGCCCGCGTGGACGAGCGTCCCCCACCCGGTGACGGAGAACGGAGCCAGCATCAGCGTTCCGGCCGCGGAGGCGTACGTCGTGGCGAGCAGCGGATCGAAGCGGGTCGTCGCCGAGCGGCCGAGGATCGTGTACGCCGCCCAGCACACCGACGCGCCGACGAGGATCAGATCGCCGCTCAGGCGGCTCGAGCTGACCGCGCCGGCCGGGTCGACGACGACGACGAGGCCGACCACTGCGATCGCGAAGCCGAGCCAGACGCGTCGTGACGGACGTTCCCCGAAGACGCGCCAGGCGAGCAGCGTCGTGAAGACGGGAATCAGCCCGGGCACGAGGATCGCACCGTCGCTCGCCGGTGTCCTGACGAGCCCGATCAGGAAGAACGCCTGGTACGCCGCGACCCCGGTCAGGCCGAGCGCCAGCACGAGCGGAACGTCGCGCCGGGCCGGGAGCGCGAGCGGGCGGCCGCGCAGGCGCACGAGGCCGGCGAGCAGCACGGTCGCGAGCAGGAAGCGTGCGGTCGCCACGGTCAGCGGCGGCGCGTGCTCGACCGCAACCTTCCCGGCGGGCCAGGTCCCGCCGAAGAGCACGGCGACGAGGAGGAGCTGACCGACCGCCGCACGGCTGGGGCGTTCCACGCGTACGTCGCTGCGCGGGCGAACCCGCGCGGAGCTAGCTCGCCTCGGGCTCCGGCGGCTGCATCGCGGCACCGCCCGGGAGCGGGAACGGCCGCGGCTTCGGCTGCGGACGGCGCTCGGGCTCACCCGCCGGCTCGGCGGACGGCTCCTCGGGCGCGGGCGGCGGGAAGACTGCGTCCTCCGACTCGCCGGCGAGCAGGCGCTGGAACTGATCGCTGTCGATCGTCTCACGCTCGATCAGGATCTGCGAGATCCGATGTAGATCGTCGATGTGCTCGCGCAGCACACGCGTGGCGACATCGTGGCCCTCTTCGATGATGCGCCGGATCTCGTCGTCGATCTCGCGCGCAACCTCTTCCGAGTAGTCGGGCTCGGCTCCCATCTCCCGGCCGAGGAACGGCATGTCGTGGTTGCGGCCGAGCACACGCGGGCCGAGCTTCTCGCTCATCCCGAAGCGCATCACCATCTGCTTGGCGGTCGCCGTCACCTTCTCGATGTCGTTGGCGGCGCCGGTGGTGACCTCGTTGAAGACGAGCTCCTCGGCCGCGCGACCACCCATCGTCATCGCGATCTGCTCGAGCAGCGCCTTGCGCGTCGTGAGATAGCGATCCTCGGTGGGGAGCGAGATGGTCAGGCCGAGCGCCTGTCCGCGCGAGACGATCGTGATCTTGTGCACCGGGTCGGTGTTCTCGAGGAAGTGCCCGACGAGCGCGTGGCCCATCTCGTGGTAGGCGGTGATCCGCTGCTCCTTCTCGGAGAGCAGTCGGGCCTTCTTCTCGGGGCCGGCGATCACGCGCATGATCCCCTCCTCGAGCTCCTCCTGCTCGATCACCTTCTTGCCGCGACGTGCGGCAAGGAGGGCGGCCTCGTTGACGAGGTTGCGGAGGTCTGCGCCGGTGAAGCCCGGCGTGCCGGCGGCGAGCGAGTCGAGGTCGATCACGGAGGCGAGCGGCTTGCCCTTCGAGTGCACCTCGAGGATCTTGCGCCGGCCGTTGCGGTCGGGCCGATCGACGACGATCTGACGATCGAAGCGACCGGGGCGCAGCAGCGCCGGGTCGAGAATGTCGGGACGGTTCGTTGCGGCGATCAGGATGATGTTGTCCTTCATCTCGAAGCCGTCCATCTCGACGAGCAGCTGGTTCAGCGTCTGCTCGCGCTCGTCGTGACCGCCGCCGAGGCCGGCGCCGCGATGGCGGCCGACCGCGTCGATCTCGTCCATGAAGACGATGCACGGGGAGGCCTGCTTCGCCTGCTCGAAGAGGTCGCGGACGCGCGAGGCGCCGACGCCGACGAACATCTCGACGAAGTCGGAGCCGGAGATCGAGAAGAACGGGACGCCGGCCTCGCCTGCGACTGCGCGCGCGAGCAGCGTCTTACCGGTGCCCGGCGGGCCGTAGAGCAGAACGCCCTTCGGGATCGACGCGCCGAGCGCCTGGAACTTCTTCGGGTTCTCGAGGAACTCCTTGATCTCCTGCAGCTCCTCGACGGCCTCGTCGACGCCGGCGACATCCTTGAAGCCGATCTTCGGCGAGTCGGGTGCCATTCGCTTCGCGCGCGACTTGCCGAAGCTCATCACCTTCGAGCCGCCGCCCTGCACCTGGTTCATCAGGAAGATCCAGAAGCCGATCAGCAGCAGGAACGGAAGGAAGCTTCCGATCAGCGCCGTCCACGAGAAGCCTCCGGTGCCCTTCGAGTCCCAGAGCACGCCCTTCGCCTGCAGCTGGTCCTGGAACTTGATCTGCGCCTGGTCGGACGCGTAGTGCACGGTGGCGTGCTTGCCGTCCGTGTACTTCAGCGCGACCGACCGCTTGCTCGGGTTGAAGACCGCCGAGGAGACGTCGCCGGCCTGGATGTCGGAGATCGCCTGCGAGGTCGTTCGCTTCTCGGCCGTCCCGCCCGTGTGGATCAGCGTCTGGCTGGCGAGCCAGACGAGTACGACGATCACGATGAGCGGGAAAAACGCGCTGCGGAGAAAGCGGTTCACGGGTCCTCACTTAGGGTAGCCGCTTGCATGTTCCCGGTGTGCCCCGGTTAACCCTGCCCGTTTTGCAGGATCAGGCGCCTTCGGGCATCAAATCGTCCCTCAGGACGCCCACGTAGGGCAAATTCCTGTACCGCTCGGCGAAATCGAGGCCGTAGCCGATCACGAACCGGTTCGGGATCTCGAAGCCGATGTAGCGCACCGGGACGTCGATTTCCCGCCGATCGGGCTTCGTCAGGAGCGCGCAGATCTCGAGGCTCGCCGGCTCGCGCGACTCGAGGTTCCGGAGCAGGTACGACAGCGTCAGCCCGGAGTCGATGATGTCCTCGACCACGAGCACGTGACGACCGTCGATGTTGATGTCGAGGTCCTTGAGGATCCGGACGACGCCCGACGAGTCCGTCGCCGCCCCGTAGCTCGAGATCGCCATGAAGTCGATCTCGCACGCGACCGAGATCGCGCGCATCAGGTCGGCCATGAAGAAGACTGCTCCCTTCAGCACACCGACGAGCAGCAGCTCGCGACCCTGGTAGTCGGCCGAGATCTCGGCACCGAGCGCGCGAATGCGCGCCTGGAGCTCCGCCTCGCTGATCAGGATCTCGCCGACACCTGCCTCGACGTCAACCATCGACACGGCTCGCGGTCACCCCCTCGGCCTCGACGATGCCGGGAACGCACACGACCTCGTCGCCGCGCACGACGAGCGGCCAGCCCTCACGATCGGAGCGCGGGATCTTCGCGTCGACGAACACGTCCTGCACCTTCTTCGTCCGGCCTGCGAGACGGTCGCCCGGCCGCCACCCGCGCACCTTCAGCCCGGCCCGCCGCGACTCGATCAGCCACGGGCCCCACGTGACCGGCCCGGACAGCGCGACGGGCCCCTGCTCGAGCCACAGCCGCTCGTGCTCGCGGACCGCCTGCACACCACCGCCGAGATCGACGCGCTTCGACCCGACGGGGGCGTCGATCAGCTCGGCGAGCGCCGGCGGCAGCGTGCGCCGGCGGTCGAGGGCACGCAGGACGTTCTCGCGCGCGGCCGGATGGATCCGCTCGAGCACGGGCAGCACCTCGTCCCGGATCAGGCCGCGAACCGTCGCCGCGTTCGTCGAGTCGACGCGCCAGGCAAGCCCTCGCTTGCGGCAATAGGCCTCGGTCTCCTCACGCCACACGCCGAGCAGCGGCCGGACGACGCGGTCGTCGCGGCGAACGCCGATCCCTTTCGTGTTCCCGCTCGAGACGAGCCGGAAGAGGATCGTCTCGACCTGATCGGAGAGCGTGTGACCGGTCGCGCGCAGCTCGCCCGCCCGGAACGAATAACGCACGGCGCGGAGCTCGCCCTCGGTCGCGCGACTCGCGGCGCCCGAGACGACCTCGGCGCCGAACCGCTCGGCGCACCAGCGCGCATCCTCGTCCGACTCCTCACCGCGGAGACCGTGGTCGACGTGCAGCGCGGAGGTGCGATAGCCGAGCTCGCCGAGCACGTGGTAGAGGCAGGTCGAATCGGCGCCACCCGAGACGAGGCAGAGCACGTCGCCGCCCGGCGCGATCAGGTCGTGACGCCGGATGTGCGCCTCGATCCGCTGGAGTAGCTCCAAGCGCACAGTCTTGCACCTCAACGAGGAGGGCGACGCCGTGCGAGCGCCGAGGCGACCTCGAGCGCGGCCCAGCGCGCGATCCAGGCGAGCGCGGCGAGCCGCAGGAGGCGAACGAGCACGCCGCTCAGAAGAGCACGCTCCGATACTCGAGCTCCCGGTTCATGCCGACCGACTCGTAGAGGGCGATCGCCGGAGCGTTCTCCGCGCGGACGAACAGCGTCACGACAGGCGTGCTCGAAAGCAGCAGTCGGATCAGATCGGCCAGGCCGCGTGCACCGTAACCGCGGCCGCGCGCGACCGGGTCGACCCACACCTGCTGCAACTGCACCGCAGTCCCGGTCCAGGCCGACGCTTCTGCCTTGAAGCGCACGACGCCGTCCTCGAGCCAGAGCCACGAGCGGCCCTCCTCGACCTGTGCCTGGGTGCGCCAGCGAAAGGCGTCGGCATCGCGGGCCAGGGGATCGATCCCGAGCTCGAGCTGGTGCGCGGCGGCGCATGCAGGGACGAGCCGCGGCACGTCGTCGATCGTCGCGCGTCGGAGCGCCGTCTCTCCCGCTGCGGGCGGCTCGCGAATCGCGAACACCGGCTGGCCGGGACGGTCCTCGCGCGCTCGCGGCAGCCCGCGGCGCGCAGCGTTCCACAGCTCCGTGACCGCGCTCGCCTCGCCGATCAACATGCGAACGTCGGCGTGGGCGGCGTCCGCGGCGAACGCGGCGCAACCGGTTCCGGACGGAACGATGTTCGCCCCAACGTGACAGAGGGCAGTCAGCGCGCCCCGCGCTCCGACGGCGACGAACCGGCCGAAGCCCCGTCGCGCCACGTCCTCGAGAAAGACGCGTTCGACGGGCGCCTCGGCGCAGAAGGAGAGCACATCCGGCGTCGTCGGCTGGAAGACGGTCATCGCGGAGGTGTTCTATAGAGTCCGCCGCCATGCCGATCCACATCCGCGCCGAACCGGGCTCCTACGCCGAGGCCGTGCTGCTCCCGGGCGACCCGCTGCGCGCGAAGTACATCGCCGAGACCTATCTCGCCGACGCCGAGCAGCGAAACGGGGAGCGCGGGCTGCTCGGCTACACGGGCACCTACGAGGGCAAGCCCGTCTCGGTGCAGGGGACCGGAATGGGCTGCCCCGGGGCGACGATCGTCTTCGAGGAGCTGATCCAGCTCGGCTGCAAGAAGCTGATCCGGGTCGGCACGTGCGGCGGGCTGCAGCCCCATCATGCGCTCGGCGACCTGATCGTCGCGCTGACCGCCGTTCCGGCGGACTCGACGGCGTCGCACCTCGTCGGCAACGAGCCGCACTGTCCGACGGCTGCGTGGAGCCTCGTCCACGGCGCCGTGCACACGGCAAAGGAGCAGGGGATCCCGGTGCACGTCGGGCCGATCGTCTCGAGCGATCTCTTCTACAACCCCGACGGCGGCCAGTACGAGCGCTGGTCGAAGCGCGGCGTGCTCGCGGTCGAGATGGAAGCCGCGGCGCTGTTCACGCTCGCAGCGCTACGTGGGGTCGAGAGCGGGTGCCTGCTCACCGTCTCGGACATCGTGGTCGAAGGCGAGTTCACACGGATCAGCGACGACGACCTGCGGGCGGCAGTCGACCGGATGACGCGAATCGCGCTCGACGTCGCGATCTCCGGCTGACGTCGCCGCTCGGCGAGATGCCGGAGACCGTCTTCCTCGTCAATCCAGCCTCCGACAACGGACGCACCGGCCGACGTTGGGCCGAGCTCGCACATCGCGCGGCGCAGGCGGGGCTCGAGGGCGAGTCGCTCTTCTCCGAGCGGCCGGGCCACCTGATCGAGCTCGCCGCGAAGGCGGTCGACGGCGGTGCCGAGCTCGTGGTCGCCGCGGGCGGCGACGGCACGCTCAACGAGGTGATCAACGGCGTGGCGCAGCGCGACGTCGACCTCGCCACGATCCCGCTCGGCACCGGCATGGACTTCGGGCGCGCCTACGGCATCCCGACCCGCTTCGACGACGCCGTCTGCGTCGCGCGCGACGGAGTGCCGCGTACGATCGACGCGGGGCGCGTGCGCTACCGGACGTGGGGCGGCGAGGAGGCTGTCCGGTGGTTCGGGAACGTCGGCACGGTCGGGATGAGCGGTGCGGTCGCACAGCGGGCGAACGGGATGTCCAAGGCGCTCGGGGGACGCGTGACGTTCTTCTATGCGCTCACCCGCGTGTTTCTCTCGTGGCAGAACACCGAGGTCACGGTGACGCTCGACGACGCCGAGCGGCGCGGGCTGATGCACGACGTGATCGTCGCCAACGGACCGTGGCACGGCGGGGGGATGAAGCTCGCCCCCGGGGCGCAACCCGACGACGGGCTGTTCGACGTCGTGCTGATCGGCGACGTCTCGAAGGGCGATTTCCTGACGACTGCCCCGAAGCTCTACACCGGGCGCCACGTCGGTCATCCGAAGGTCGAGGTGCTGCGCAGCACGACGGTGACCGTCGAAGCTCCCGAGCGTCTTCCGATCGAGGTCGAGGGCGAGCAGATCGGAACGACGCCCGCGGCGTTCGAGATCGTGCCCGGCGCGCTCCGCGTTCGCGTCCCGCGCTGACCGGCGGCCTACGCCTCGTCGCTCTTCGGCTTCGGCTTCGGCGCCGCTTGCTTCCGCGGCTTCTCGAGCGTCGCCACGCGATCTTCGAGCTCGGCGACGCGCTGTTCGAGCGCGTCGAGCCCGCGGACGCGCTTCGACAGGTCGTCGACCCGGTCACGCAGCTGATTCGCCCCCTGGAGGAACTTCGTCGCCGCCGGGTTCTTCGACGCCTTGTCGAGCAGGTCCTCGCTGAACGAGGAGAGCTGGGAGAAGGGTTTCTTGGTCTCGGTCATCTGAGGCGCCTAGCCTAACGCGGCGGCGGCGGGCAGCGCGGCGTTACCGCCGGACGACAACCGGCGTACCGGCGCCGGCGGCGGCGAAGACACGCTCCAGCGTTGCGTTCCGCACTCTGATGCAGCCGTTCGAACGGGCGCGGCCGATCGAGGCGGGCTCGTCCGTCCCGTGGATCGCGATCGGCCCGCCCTGCGACCACCAGGTCAGCACCGGGGAGAACGCCGAGAGCCCGAGCGCCGCCGGGCCGAACGGGCCGTCGCGGTCGGCCGGAACCAGCCGCTGGTTGACGTAGAAGCGCCCCGTCGGCGTCGGTGTGGCGGGCGCGCCGATCCCGACCGGCGCGCGCAGCACGACGCGGCCGTTCCGGTAGAGCCACAGGCGGCGCGCCGAGAGGTCGACGACGATCCGCGTTCGCACCGGCTCGAGCTCGAGCGCGCTCGCGCGCACCCAGGCCGTGCGCCCGTTGGGCCGCAACGGCAGCTCGACCCGATACCAACGGCCCTCGCACGCGCGGCCGGCGGCGACGCCGACGACCCCGAACAGCGTCGGGTAGTCGTTCGCGTTGTGCGCGGCGAAACGCGCGACGACGGCGCCGGACGGGCGGGCGAACGCAGCGGCGCCGTGCGTCGCCCAGCCCGCATAGGCAAGCCGCGGCGACCCGAGCGACCGCTCGGCGCAGCCCGCGGCGCCGGACCGCGCACCCGGCGCCGCGGCGGCCGAGACGGTGAGCGCGAGCGCCGCGAAGACCGAGAACCTCTGCATCTGACCGTGAATCTACGCTGCCTCGGTGATCGTCGCGCACCTCGATCTAGACGCCTTCTTCGCGGCCGTCGAGGAGCTCGAGGACCCGACGCTGCGCACCGTGCCGTTGATCGTGGGCGGTGACCCACACGGCCGCGGCGTGGTCGCGACGGCGAACTACGTGGCGCGCGGGTTCGGGATCCACTCCGCAATGTCCTGCGCCGAGGCCTTGCGGCGCTGCCGGCACGCGACGTTCGTCCGGCCGCGTCACACGCTCTACCGCGACTACTCGCGCGAGGTCTGGTCGATCGTGCGCGAGATCGTGCCGACCGTCGAGCAGACCGGGATCGACGAGGGCTACCTCGATCTCGGCGAGGTCGCGCCGTCCTTCGAGGACGCGCGCGCCGTTGGGGAGGCCGTGCAGGCGGTCGTCGGAAGCCGCACCGGGCTCTCCTGCTCGCTCGGGATCGCCGGGTCGAAGGTAGTCGCGAAGATCGCCTCGGACCGGCGCAAGCCTGCAGGGCTCACCGCAGTCCGCCCCGGCCGAGAGGCGGCGTTCCTCGCCCCGTTCGCGATTCGGGTGCTCCCCGGGGTCGGGCCCCGTGCGGAGGAGCGGCTCGCCGCGGTCGGCGTGACGACGATCGGCGCGCTCGCGGCACTCGACGACGAGGCGCTGCGCACGGTCCTGCGCGGCAAGGTCGGGACGGAGCTGCGCGACCGGGCGCGCGGGATCGACCCGCGCCCGCTCGAGGTGTCGACCGAGCGAATCTCGATCTCGCAGGAAGAGACCTTCGCGCGGGACGTCGACGATGTCGAGCGATTGCACGACGAGCTGCGGCGCATGGCGACCGGGCTCTCTGCGCACCTGACGCGGCACGGACAGGTTGCGCGAACCGTGACGACCAAGCTGCGTTACCCGGACTTCTCGATCCGGACCCGGTCGACGTCGCTGACCGTCGGCATCGACGACGCGGCACGCATCGGCACCCTCGCCTGCGACCTGCTCGACCGGGCGCTGCGCGACCGGCCAGGCCCGTTGCGGCTGGTCGGCGTCGGCGTCTCGGGACTGGTCGACCACGTGCAGCTCTCGCTGCCGGCAGGCGTCTGAATCGTCTCACAAATGACACGAATTGCTCAGTTCGTCACGCTGGCCTGCCGATTACCCTGAAAGCACGATGACGACGAGCACGCCGAAAGAACCGCACGACCACCAGCACGACCCGAAGCGCATCCGGGTGCTGATCGCACGCGCGGGAGTCCCGTACGAGATCGAGCAGCAGGTGTGTGCCGCCTGCCTGCGCGTCCTCGACGAGAAGTCCGTCAAGCGCGCAGCAGCCTGACGCGCTCGCGTCTGCGAGCATGACCCCTCCGTGCAGGGGTACAGCTTCTCGACCGATATCCGCGTGCGCTTCGCCGAGACGGATGCGCAAGGGATCGCGCACAACTCGAGCTACTTCGTCTGGTTCGAGGTGGCGCGGGTCGAATACCTCGAGGAATACGCCCACGGCTACCAGCGGCTGCGCGACGAGGGGATCGAGGCGCTGGTGCTCGAATCGCACGCCCGCTACATCGAGCCGGCAGTCTTCGACGACCGGCTGAAGGTCTTCACGCGCTGCGTCGACGTGAGGGGCGCGCGCTTCCGTTACGAGTACCTGGTTCGGCGCGCCGAGCAGACGATCGCCGACGGCTGGACGGTGCACGCGACCGTCGACGCAAAGACGTTGCGCCCGACGCGCCTCCCGTCCTGGCTGCTCGACGCGATCGCTAGTGCGGAGCTGTCGGCGCCGTCCCCGCCTGGCTGAGCGTCGTCGTCGGCGGCGGCTGCTTCTTCACCTTGGGCTTCTTCGCCCCGACCGTGACCAGCTTCGGCACGGCCCGGTAGTACGACGACCAGGTCTGGTCGGAGAGGAGCGTGCCGGCGGCCGAGTAGACCTTTCGCTCGACGCTCGTCGCCTGGGCGGGAACGCCGGGGTCGTCGACGATCGTCTGCCCGACGGCGAGGCTCGGATCGTCGGTCTTCTGGAGGGGCGGCGGCGCAACGGTGCGCAGCGGCTGCGTGACCGACTCGACGCGCCGGTGCTGTGGCGTCCCGTACAGCGCGACCGTCAGCGAGGACGAGCTGACCCAGGTGCGGAGCAGGAGCCAGTGGCCCGTGTCATTGACGAACTTGAGGTCGACGTCGGGATAGTCGACGGTTGCGTCTCGCCCGAGCGGGTAGTGCGAGATGTAGAGCGCGTGGTTGGTTCGCGCGGTGATCGGCAGCCCTGCGACGAACGCGGCGTTGAAAACGGTCGTCGACACCTGGCACACGCCGCCGCCGAGACCGGTTTCCACCTCGCCGTTGATGATCACGGGCGCCTGGAGGAAGCCTTTCGCGGCAGACCGGTCGCCGGTCGTCCGGTTGAACGAGAACGTGGCGCCGGGCGCGATCAGCTTCCGGTCGACCAGGTGCGCCACGAGCTGGACGTTGTGGATCCGGTTAGGAACGCCGCCGAAGAACGTCTCGTAGGCGCCGACCGTGCCCGTGATTCCGAGCGCCGCCGCCTGCGCCGTCGACCGCTGCGGCTCGGCGACCGCATGGCTGAGCCTGGCGACGCGGTTCGTGGATCGCTCGGCAGCCGCGACGATCGCGGCGGCGGACTTCACGACGTCGAGCGTGATCCCGGGCTGCGCGGGAACGACGCGGACCGATCCACCCGCGCCGACCGCCCAGTCGGCGTTGCGTGGCGCGCGGTCGACCGCCTGCTGCAGGCGCCGGAGCTCGCCGGTCGCCGCAGGCCCTCCGAGCTGCAGCCCGGAGGACGCACGCGACAGGTCGAGGAGCTTCGCGATCCGCCAGCGCGGCAGCTTGATCCGGGTCTGCCCGATCACGAGCGTCACGGGCGCGGACACGGCGACGGTCGCCGACCGCCGTGCCCGCGCCAGCGAAGCGGCCGAGACCGTCGGCGGGTCGACCTCGACCGGCAGGGCGACCGGGTTGCGGTCGAACGAGACGAGTGCGGAGACGATGAGGTCGGCGGCGGCCTCGCGGTCGAGGAGGCGGCCCGATGCTCCCGGGACGACGGCGAACCGGAGCCCACGGCGGGTGAGGCGGGCGTCGCGGGAGCCCCGGTCGGTGACGGCGGAGATCTGCGCGAGCTCGTAGGCGAGCGCGGCATCCGACGCCCGGGCCGTCGGCGTGAGATCGGCCGGGAAGAGCTTCAGGGCGAGCCGGCGATACCCGCGCACGAACCCGAAGCCGTCGCCGTGGTGGCGGGCGGCGGCGACCGCGGCGGCCCAGTCGACCTGCACACCGAGCTGCTTCGCCGAGAGGAGGAAGCGGTGCCTGCCGAAGGTGAACGCGACGGGGGCCGCGACAATGCCCTGCCAGCGCTGTTCGAGCTCACGCTGCGCCGCCGCGGGACTGAGCCCGCCGACGTCCACGCCGGCGACGCGCGTCCCGTCGGCCAGGCGGCTCGCCGAGCCCGCGAAGGCGAGACCGACGCCGAGTGCCACGACGACGGCAAACACGCCCAGCCAGGCCATTCGGGTCCAGAAGCGCCTGCGCGCGGCGGCGCGGCGGCGTGCAAGGATGGCCGGGGAGGTGGCGGCCACGGCCGCCGAATCCTAGCGGCTGTTCGGACTTCTAGAACACGAACAACTCGACGCCGCCTGAGACGTTGAGCTCGATGCCGGTGATGTAGGCGGCGAGGTCGGAGCAGAGGAACGCGATCGCGTTCGCAATGTCCTGCGGCTCGCCCGGCCGCTTGAACACCGTGCGGTTGGCGATCCGCTCGTTCATCGCCGGGTTCGCCATGTGGAACGCCTCGGTGCCGATGATCCCCGGGACGATCGCGTTGCAGGTGATCCCGTGACGGCCGCCCTCCATGGCCAGCGTCTTCGTCAGCCCGATCAGGCCGGCCTTCGTCGTCGAGTACGACGCCTGCCCGAAGCCGCCGAGCGTGCCCGCGACGGAAGCCATGTTGACGATCCTCCCGAAGCCACGTTCCTTCATGTGGGGCCAGACGGCCTGGCCGCAGTTGAAGGCGCCGGTCAGGTTCACCTGGAGGTCGCGCGCCCACAGAGCCGGCTGCTGGTCTGCGAACTGGCCGACGTGGTCGAGCGTGCCGGCGTTGTTCACGAGGATGTCGACGCTGCCGAGCTCGTCGACCGTCCGGGTCACCGCCGCCGCCACCTGCTCGCGGTCGGTGACGTCGCAGCGGAGTGCCAGCGACCGGCGGCCGAGCGCGCGGATCTCCTCCACGGTCGACTCGGTATGGACGAGCCCCTGCGTCCTCGCAACCTGGGCGAGCGGCCCGTAGACATCGGTCTCCTCGGACAGCTCCGACTCGACGAGCAGATCGGCGATCACGACGTCGGCTCCCGCACGAGCGAGCGTCAGTGCGTCGGCGCGCCCGAGCCCGCGCGAGCCGCCGGTGACGAGGGCGACGCGGCCGGTCAGGTCGATCTCGAGGCTCACGTCTTGCGACTCTACGCCCTACCCGCGCGGCAGGAAGATCTCCTTGGCGATCACCAACCGCTGGATCTGCGAGGTGCCCTCGTAGATCTGGAACAGCTTCGCGTCGCGCATCAGCTTCTCGACCGGGTACTCCTTCATGTACCCGTAGCCGCCGAAGACCTGCACGGCGTCGGTGGTGACCTTCATCGCCGTGTCGGCGGAGAATCGCTTCGCGAACGACGAGTGCAGCGTCGCCCGCTCGCCGCGGTCGATCAGCCACGCCGCCTGCCACGTGAGCAGGCGCGACGCCTCGATCTCGGTAGCCATGTCGGCGATCAGGAAGTTCACGCCCTGGTGCATCGCGATCGGAACGTCGAAGGTGATCCGCTCCTTCGCGTACTCGACGGCGAGCTCGTACGCGGCCTGCGCGACGCCGACAGCGCCCGCCGCCGTGCCGGGGCGCGTGAAGTCGAGCGTCTGCATGGCGATCTTGAAGCCCTCGCCTTCCTCACCCAGCCGGTTGTCGGCGGGGACGACCACGTCGGCGAGCGCGAACGCCGATGTGTCGGTCGAGCGCTGGCCCATCTTGTCGAGGTGCTTCTCGATCGTCACCCCCGGGGTGTCCATCGGCACGACGAACGCCGAGATGCCGCGGTGGCCCTTCGCCGGGTCGGTCTTGGCGAAGACGACCGTCCACGCGGCGTGACCGGCGTTCGTGATGAAGGTCTTCGACCCGTTGAGGACGTACTCGTCGCCTCGGCGCTCCGCGGTCGTGCCCATGCGGGCGACGTCCGAGCCGGCCCCCGGCTCCGACAGGCCGAAGGAGCAGAGGATCGGCTCCTCGAGGAGCGGCGGCAGCCAACGGGCCTTCTGCTCGTCGGAGCCGGCGATGATCACCGGCCCGGCGCCCAGGCTGTTGGCGCCGATCGACGTCCCGATCCCCGAGCAGCCCCAGTTGAGCTCCTCGCCGACGAGCATCCCGTCGAACGAGGCGAGGCCGAGCCCACCGTAGGCCTCCGGCACGTGGAGGTTCATCAGGCCGAGCGCGTGCGCCTTCGCGATCACGTCGACGGGATGGGTCGAGTGCTCGTCGTACTCGGCCGCCTTGGGCCGGATCTCGTTGGCGGCGAACGAGCGCGCGAGCGTGCGCAGCTCCTTCTGCTCGTCGGTAAGCGCGAACGAGACACCCGTCGAGGTCTGCTCCGCCGTGGCCATGCGCGATCCACTCCTTCACGTCGGCGCCGGGCACCAGGGCGCCGGGCAGCAGGTTGATTGATCCGTCAGTCAACAATCGTAGCGGCGGCCTCCGCGCCTCGCGACCGCCCGGGCCACGACGGGCGCTAGGCTTCGGCCGCCATGGACTTCGAGCTCACCGACGAACAGCGGCTGATCCAGGAAACCGTCCGCAGGTTCGTGGACGAGCGGGTGCTGCCGGTGGCGATCCGGAACGACATCGAGCACAAGCTCGACCTCGAGCTGATCGAGGGCATGGCCGAGCTCGGGATCCTCGGGATCGTGATCCCGGAGGAATATGGCGGCGCCGGCCTCGACTACGTCGCCGAGGCGCTCGCCTGCGAGGAGATCGAGCGGGGCGAAGCGGCGTTCCGCACGCTGATCTCGGTGCACGTCGGGCTGAACTCGCTGTCGCTGCTCAAGTACGCCGGCGAGGAGCAGAAGCAGCGCTGGCTCACGCCTCAGGCGAAGGGCGAGAAGCTGGCGTGCTTCGGCCTCACCGAGCCCGGCGCCGGCTCCGATGTCGCTGCCATGCGCTCGACGGCGCGGCGCGAGGGAGACGTCTACGTCCTGAACGGGCAGAAGAACTGGATCTCCTACGCCACCGTCGCCGACCACGCGCTCGTCTTCGCCAAGACCGACCCGGCTGCCGCGCACAAGGGGATCAGCGCATTCGTGCTCGAGCGCGGCATGCCCGGCTTCACCTCCCGCGACACGGAGCACAAGCTGGGGATCTGGGCCGGCTCGACCGGCGAGCTGTTCTTCGAGAACGTCGAGGTACCCGTCCAGAACCTGATCGGCACCGAGGGCCAGGGGTTCGAGATCGCGATGCACTCGCTCGACCAGGGCCGCTTCACCGTCGCCGCCGGAGCGTGCGGCGTCGTTCGTGCGTGCCTCGAGCGGAGCGTCGAGTACGCGCGCGAGCGCGAGACGTTCGGCCAGGAGATCGGGCGCTATCAGTTCGTCCAGGACATGATCGCGACGATGGTGCTCGGCTACGAAACGTCGAAGCTCCTCGTCATGCAGGCCGCGTGGATGAAGAACGAGGGGAAGCGCAACACCCGCGAGACGTCGCTCGCGAAGTGGCATGCGACCGAGTCGGCGTTCGAGGCTGCGCACCTCGCGATCCAGGTGTTCGGCTCCTACGGCTACTCGGGCGAGTACGGGATCGAGCGGTACTTCCGCAACGCCCGCGCGCCGATCATCTACGAGGGCACGACCCAGATCCACAAGATGATGCAGGCCGAGCACGCCCTCGGCTACCGCAGCCTGAACGGCCGGAACGGCGACGTCTCGCCGCTCTGCTCGTGGGCGCCTGCGCTGGCGCCCGTCCACGCCACCGCCTAGCGTGGAGAGCGCCGAGGTCGTGATCGTGGGCGGCGGCGCGCTCGGCGCCTCGGTCGCCTGGCACCTCGCCGACCTCGGGATCACCGACGTCGTCCTGCTCGAGCGCGACACGCTCGCCTCCGGCTCGACCGCCAAGTCCGCCGGTGGCTTCCGCATGCAGTTCGGCGACGAGCTGAACGTCCGCATCGCCCAGCGCTCGCTCGCCCAGCTCGCCGGCATGGGTGACGAGATCGAGCTGCGCCAGTGGGGATACCTGTTCCTGCTCGACCGTCAGGACGACCTGCCGGCCTTCCGCGCCGCGCTCGCGATGCAGCAGGCGCTCGGGGTGCCGGCACGTGAGCTGACGCCGGACGAGGCGCTCGAGATCGTCCCGCAGCTCGACCTGGACGGTGTGCTCGCGGCGACCTACTGCCCGCTCGACGGCTACTGCTCGCCCGAGGCGGTCGTCCAGTGGTACGCGCGTGGAGCGGCGGAGCGCGGTGTGCGGATCCGCCAGAGCTGCCCGCTCACCGCCGTCCGCGTGCGCGCCGGACGGATCGAGGCGGTCGAGGCCGGCGGACGGGAGATCGCGACGACGACGGTCGTCTGCGCCGCCGGCGCCTGGTCGGGCGAGGTGGCTGCGCTCGCGGGCGTCGAGCTGCCGGTCCAGGGGGAGCCGCGGCACCTCTGGTTCACGCCGACCGACGGCGGTCTGCCCGCCGAGCTGCCGCTCACCGTCGACTTCTCGACGAGCTTCTACTTCCACCGCGAGGGCCCGGGCCTCGTGTTCGGCGGCCGCGAGCCCGAGCTCGAACAGGTTGCGGAGCACGCCGCGCGCCGTTTGCCGGTGCTCGTGGATCTGCCGATCTCCTCCTCGTGGTGGGGGTACTACGAGGTCTCGCCCGACCACAACGCGCTCGTCGGCGAGAGCGAGCGCGTGTCGCGCTTCCTCTACGCGACCGGCTTCTCGGGGCACGGCTTCCAGCAGTCGCCTGCCGCGGGCGAGCACGTGGCGCAGCTGATCGCAGGCCGCGAGCCCTCGCTCGACCTCTCGGCCTTCGACGTCGAGCGCTTTGCCCGCGGCACTCCCCGCCGCGAGACGGTCGTGATCTAGACCTCACCGTCCCAGTAGTCGACGGCGTCGTCGAGGCGGAACAGCTTGCCCGGCGGCCAGGCGCCGATCTTGTTCGAGTCGGGGTAGACCGCGATGCCCGGGTCGTTCTTCGTCGAGAGCATCGCCACGCGGGCCGCTTCCCCGCCGCGGTTCGTCACCTTGTGCGCGCCGTCGGCGCCGGCCGGGAAGCACACGGCGTCCCACGGCTCGAGCTCGCGCTCGCCGGCCGGAGTGCGCAGGGTGGGACGGCCGGTGAGCACGACGAGCCACTCCTCGTCGCCGGCCTCCCAGTGGTAGGGGCAGATGCTCTGGCCGGGCGGCAGCTCGTACACGGACAGGCCGAGGCGGCTCCCGCCGACGAGCGGGCCGACGCGTGCGTAGGCGGTGTGGTACCCGTCCGGATCGCCCTCGTCGAGCGAGAGCTCGACCCCGAAGAGGTTGGCCACGTTCATCCCTCGCCCTCCCAGTAGTCGACCGCGTCGGCGCGGCGGAAGTCGCGTGTGTCGTCCGCGTCGCCCGAGCGCGTGCCCAGCTTGTCCGATTCGGGATAGACCGAGATCGACGGCGGCCCGCCGCTCGACAGGATCAGCACCCGGCCCGGGCCGGTGACATCGTGGGCCCCCTCGGCCCCGGGCGGGAAGCAGAGAACGTCGCCGGGCTCGAGCTTCCGCGTGCCCGAGGGCGTTCGCACCGACGGCGTCCCGTCGACGACGAGCAGCCACTCCTCGACGCCGTGGTGATAGTGGAACGGGTAGCTGCGCTCGCCGCGGGGCAGCTCGTAGATGCCGCCGCCGATCATCCTGCTGCCGAGCTCGTCACCCACGCGCTTCGCGCGGATGCGCCAGCCGTCGCGGTCGCGCTCGGCACCGAGCGGACCGCCCGCCAGGTTGAAGGCCTTCGTCACGCGTCCAATCCTGCCGCAACGACGTCCACGACGCCGGCGACAGCGCGCTCGACGTCACCCGCGTCCGACGGCAGCTGCTCGAGGACGAAACCCGTCAGGATCTCCTCGAGCGCGCCGTAGATCGCGACCGCGGCGAAGCGCGCGTCCACCTCGGGCCGCACTTCGCCCCGTCGCTTGGCCGCGTCGATCAGCCGGGCGACCGAGCCGAGCACCGCCTGGATCTGGTCGGCGCGCACGCCGACGTCAGGCCCGCGCGCGATCTCGCGCACCAGCACGCGGATCAACTCGGGCGTCTCGAGCCACGAGCCGAGGTAGACGGCAGCGAAGCGCTGCAGCTGCTCGCGGAGCGGCGCTCCCGACGCCTCGATCTCGCGCAGCGCCTCGGCGAGATTCGACCAGGTGCGGCGGAAGATCTCGTCCAGCACCTCGTCCTTCGAGCGGAAGTAGTGGTAGAGGAGCCCGTGCGCGACGCCGGCCTCCTCGGCGATGTCGGCGACCCGCGAGGCACGAAAGCCCTTCCGCGCGAACACGCGCACCGCCGCGCGCAACAGCTCGCTCCGCCGCTCGGTCGACCGCTCGGCCAAGGTCGCCCAGCATAATCGGCCGATGGGTGCAGCCACGCTCGGGGGAGTCACGGTGGCCGACCTGACCCGCTACCTCCCCGGCCCGTTCGCGTCGCGGGAGCTCTTGTCGCTCGGGGCGCGCGTCGTCAAGGTGGAGCCGCCCGACGGCGACCCCGTCCAGGCGACGGCGCCGGGCTGGTACCGCGCGCTCAACGAGGGCAAGGAGCGGCTTGTCTGGGATGCGCGGAGCGAGCCGCCGCCGCCGCTCCTGGCCGAGGCCGACGTCGTGCTCGAGGGGTTCCGCCCCGGCGTGTTCGAGCGGCTCGGCGTCGAGCTCCGCGACGAGGCGATCCTCTGCTCGATCACCGGCTACGGCGCGGCCGGGCCTCGCGCCGGCGACGCGGGCCACGATCTCAACTACCTCGGCTACGCCGGCGTCCTCGCCGACACGGCCCCGGCGCTCCCGCCGGTACAGGTTGCCGACCTCTGCGCCGGGGCACAGGGCGCGGTGATCGAAGTGCTGGCGGCGTTGCTCGACCGCGAGCGGACGGGGCGCGGCACGCGCGTCGTCGTGTCGATGACTCACGGAGCGCACCGCTTCGCCTCGCACCGCCTGCACGGCGAGCCGCTGCCGCGGCTGCTCACGGGCGGCGCGGCCTGCTACCGCCTGTACGAGACGGCCGACGGCCGGTACCTGACCGTCGCCGCGCTGGAGCCGAAGTTCTGGGGCCGCCTCTGCGAGCTGCTCGAGCGGCCCGACCTCGCCGGCCGGGCGTTCGAGCCGCGGCTCCCCGAGCTCGAGGAGCTGCTCCGCACCCGCTCGCTCGGCGACTGGCTCGAGCTGCTCGAGGGCAAGGAGACGTGCGTCGGCCCCGTGCTGACGCTCGAGGAGGCGGCAGCCGAGCTCGGCTAGACCGTGACGAGTCGCAACCGGCGGCCCGCGTCGAGCACGAGACCGAGAGCGGCGAGCACGAGCACGAATCCGATGAGCCCGGCGATGAGAAGTCTGCGGCGCATGACGGCCGCAGGATCCGGGCCGGCGCTTAAGCCAGGCTTGCCCGGCGCTTAAGAAGCGGGACCGGCGCGAGGCGTCCGTGCAGATGCCAGGCACCGAGCCCGAGCACACACGCGGCGCCCACGGCGATCACGAGGGCCTGTGCCGCGATGCCGAAGGCGACCGCGTCCTCCGTTCGCATCCCGGAGGCGGCGAGCATCGCCGCGCCCGCGCCGGCCTGGACGGCAGCACCGGCCGGCGCGACCGGCAGCACGGCCGAGGCCGAGGATGCACAGACGAACGCCAGCGCGAGCGCGAAGTCGGTGCCGAGACCGAGCGCCGCTAGCAGCACGAAGACGGCGAGAGCGCGGAGCGCCCACGAGACCGCCACCGCGAACCACGCGAGGATCGCCTCGCGGCGCCCGGTGGCGTGATCGACCACGAAGCGGGCGATCCGGAACCGGGCGACCGGCCGCAGGCCCGCCAGCTTGCCGAGGGTGAGCACCACGGCCGCGGCGCCGACGCCTGCGCCCGCGACGACGAACAGGCCTGCCTGCAGCCAGCCCCCGACGTGCGCGATGAAGGCCGCGAGCGATGCGAGCGGCGCCAGGGCCGCGCTGTCCAGCAGCGCGAGCAGGAAGATCGAGAGCGCTGCGGCCCCGATGCTCGCCCGGGGCCGGCGGCACCGGCGGACGACCGCGATCCGGATCACGTCGTCACAACGACCGGGCAGGGCGATGCCTCCGACCGAGGCGGCGCCCCCGGCGGCAGCGAGGGTCAGGACGGCCGGGCGCTGGTCGGTCGAGAAGAGCCGCTGCCAGCCCCAGGCCTTGGCCGCGTAGGCGGCGAGGAAGATCAGGGCGGCGAGGACGACGAGCCACACGTTCGCGCGGTGCAGCGGCCAGCCGGCGCTTGCGAAGTGGCGCGTGACGAGCCCGCCGACGACGAGCGCCGAGAGCACGAACAATCCATTGAGGAGCCGCCTGCGGGTGAACACCTGGCCTGATCGTCGGCGGCCGCGGCCCCCGCCGCATCCCTCAGGTTGTTCCTGTTCCCTCCCCTGAACGGGGGAGCACGCGCTCCGAGATGCTCCCGAGCGCCGAGGTGAGCTCGCTCGGGATCACCCAGACCTTGTTGGCGTCGCCCTGGGCGATCTGTGGCAGCACCTGCAGGTACTGGTAGGCGAGCAGCTGCGGGTCGGGGTTGCCGTCGTGGATCGCCTTGAAGACCGTCCCGATCGCCTCAGCCTGCCCCTCCGAGGCGAGGATCGCCGCCTGCTTCTGGCCCTCGGCCTTCAGGATCGCGGACTGCTTCTCGCCCTCGGCGGTCAAGATCTGCGCCTGTTTGATGCCCTCCGCCTGCAGGATCGCCGCGCGCTTCTCGCGATCGGCCCTCATCTGCTTCTCCATCGTGTCCTTCACGGACGGCGGCGGCTCGACCGACTTCAGCTCGACGCGGTGGACGCGGATGCCCCACTTCCCGGTCGCCTCGTCGAGGATGCCGCGCAGCTGGTCGTTGATGCGCTCGCGCGAGGTGAGCGTCTGCTCGAGCGTCATCCCGCCGATCACGTTGCGCAACGTCGTCACCGTCAGCAGGTCGATCGCGTTGACCGGATCGTTGATCTCGTACGTCGCCGACTTGGCGTCGGTGACCTGGAAGTAGATGACCGTGTCGATGTTGACGACGAGGTTGTCCTCGGTGATCACCGGCTGCGGCTCGAACGACACCGCCTGCTCGCGCATGTCCTGCAGTTGCCGAAGGCGGTCGACGAACGGAATGACGATCGCGAGCCCCGGCGTGAGCGTGCGCGAGTACCGGCCGAGTCGCTCGATGACTCCGGCCCGTGCCTGCGGGATCACGCGAATCGTCTTCGCCAGCGTGACGAGGATGAAGAGCACGACGACTGCGAGCACGATCAGTGCTGCCAGCGTTCCGCCCACTGCGGCCTCCTATTCGGACACGAGGGCGGTTGCCCCCTCGATCTGGATGACATCGACGCTCTTGCCTTCTTCGACCACCTGACCGTCCAGGTAGGTTCGGGCCGACCACTCCTCGCCGCCGATGCGCACCCGGCCGCCGTGCGCGTCGATCCGACGCGTCACGACAGCCTTGCGGCCGACCAGCGCATCCGTGCCGGTGCGCGAGAGCGCCGGCATGCGCACGTGCCGCCGGGCGATCGGGCGCAGGAAGGCCAGCGAGGCGACCGAGGCGACGATGAAGACGATCAGGCTGACGATCGTCCCGCCGCCGAACAGCGCGGCAAGCGCGGCGGCGCCGGCAGCAAGGGCGACGGGGCCGAGGAAGAACAGGCCGGGCGTCACCATCTCGCCGATCCCGAGCAGGACCGCGATGATCGCCCAGATCAGCCATGCGGGCATCTGGTGTACAGCGTAGAGACGGTTACAGACCGAGCGCGGCCGGGAGGCCGGCAAGCTCCTCGAGCCGATCGGGCCGGTCCGGGTAGCGCCCCTCCCGGTCGACCAGCAGCGCCTGCATGCCGATCGCCAGCGCGCCTTCGACGTCCTCCTCGAGCGAATCGCCGACCATCATGGCCTCTGGCGGCGTCACGGCGAGCCGGCCGAGCAGCTCGCGGAAGATCGACTGGTGCGGCTTCGTCTTCCCGTGCGATCGCGAGGTCAGGAGCGCGTCGACGGCGAGGCCGTGATGGGCGACGAACTGGTCGAGATCGCGCGCGGTGTTCGAGAGCAGCCCGACCTTCAGGCCGTGCCGTCTGAGGGCTGCCAGCGTCGGGGCCACGTCGGGGTAGAGCTCGAAGTGACCGGCTTCCTCCCATGCCCGCGTCATCTCGACGGCGGCTGCGTGCGTGCCCGCGCCGCCCGCCCCGCCCATCCCCTGGATGATCCGCTCGGTGAACAGCACCCAGAGCTCCTCGTCGTGGTCGAGCTCGGGGTGCCGCTCGAGCGTCGAGAGCGCGGAGCGCCGGGCATCGTCGTGCAGCGCCGGGTCGAGCGAGAGCCCGTAGCGGCGCCCGAGCGCGGCGTACCCGGCCGCCCCGAGGTCGGGCCCGGGCTCGGCGATCGTGAAGTCGACGTCGAAGACCACAGCCCGAACCACCGCCACGACCCGACCCTAGCCAGCTTTTGGCAAGGGTACGGGCTCAGCCCGCCTGGAGCTTCGCGGAAGGACGGGGCTCGCGGGGGAACCATGGGTTCCCCCGCGTTTATCGGGGTGCCCAGATTCGAACTGGGGACCTCTCCGACCCGAACGGAGCGCGCTACCAGGCTGCGCCACACCCCGCGAAGCGGGTACAGCGTAGATGATGGTCGCATCCGTCACACGGTTCGATTATCGTGTGGGCATGAGCTCTGTCGGCGCAGCGAGGGTCGCGTGAAGATCCTTCCCGGCCCCGCCACAGAGCTTCTCGATCCGGTCCGTCAGCGCTCAGCGCGGCGGGCTTTTTTGTGCATGACGAGAGACGAGCGAGAGGAGCGGCATTGGCCAACCACCTGACGCCTGAAGAGCTCTCCAAGGAGGTCGGTATCGAGCGCGACGAGGTGATCAGGATCTGCCTCGAAGAGCACGTGCCGATCTACCAGGGCAAGATCGACAAGACGCTGTTCCAGGCGCAGTTGCAGGCGCTCGGCGCACTGCCCGCCGCGCACTGACCTACGAGCGCGAGGAGCCCGCCGCGCGCTTCCGCGCCGCGGCGGGCTTCTTCTTCGGCGGCTCCTTCTCCGACGCCGCCGCGACCGACGCGCGCAGGGCCGCCATCAGATCGACCACCGGTGCGGGCTCCGCCTCGACGGGGAGCTCGAACTCCTTGCCCGCGAGCTTCGCCTCGAGCACCTCGCGCAACGACTCCCGGTACTCGCTGCGCAGCTCCGCCGGATCGAACGGCGCTTCGAGCGAGTCGATGATCTGCCTGGCGAGCTCGAGCTCGGGCTTCTTCAACTCTGCGCCTGCGACCGCATCGTCGATCTCGGCGTGATCCTTCACGTCGGCCTGGACGAACAACGTCTCGAGCGCGAGCGCCTCGCCCATCGAGCGGATCAAGCAGAGCTTCTCCTTGCCGGCGAGCACGAACCGGCCGAGCGCCGCGACGCCGCTCGACTTCATCGCCTCGAGGAGCAGGACGTACGGCCGGCGGGCGGCCTCGGCTGCTGCCGGGACGAGGAAGTACGTGCGGTCGAAGTAGATCGGGTCGACCTCCTCGAGCTTGACGAAGCGGCTGATCTCGATGCTGCGCGACGTGTCGTGCTGCTCGATCGCCTCGAGGTCGGCATCCTCGACGAGCACGAACTGCCCCTTCGCCACCTCGAATCCGCGTACCAGCTCGTCGCCGCTCACCTCGCGGTCGTGAACCGGGCACCACCGCTTCTGCTTGATCGGGGTCTCGCACTCCCGATGCAGCATCCGGAAGGAGACGTCGGACTGGCGCGCGGCCGGGGCCGTCGCGGGCGCGAGCCCGACGGGGATGTTGACAAGACCGAAGCTGACGGAGCCGTTCCAGGTTGTACGCATCTGCAGGTGAAATCGTATCGGGGACCGGCCAGATTCGTGCTCGGGGACCGGTTCCCTCTCCGCCGGCGCTGAGTACATTGCAATCGGTGGACGAGAACCGGACGATCGCGCGGCTCTGGCTCGACGCCGCCCGGGCCGGTCGGCAGGGGCCGGCGTACCTGCACGAGGTGGACGGCGAGTGGCGCGAGGTCTCCTGGGACGAGGCCGCTCGCGCTGTCGACGAGCTCGCGAACGGGCTGCTGGCGCTCGGCGTCGAGCGCGGCGAGACGTTCGGCGTGCTCGCCCGCACGAGCCTCGAGTGGGCGTTGTTCGACTTCGCGCTCGCGCTCGTCGGCGGAGTCGGCGCACCCATCTACTCGTCGAGCTCGTCGCGCGACGTGCAGTACCTGCTCGAGCACTCCGATGCGGTCGGGGTGCTCGCCGAGGACGATGTTCAGCGTGGCAAGGTGGACGAGTCGCGCCTCCGCTACGTGCTCACGTTCTCCGACCTCGACGCGCTCCGCGCGGACGGGCGCGCGTTCGCCACGGCCCGCCCGGACGCGCTCGCGACGCGGACGGCGGAGATCGGAGAGGACGATCTCTTCACGTTCATCTACACGTCGGGCACGACAGGGCCGCCGAAGGCGTGCATGATCCGCCACCGCAACTACTACGCGATGGTGCAGAAGGGCGACGAGCTCGAGGAGCGGCTGACCGTGCCCGGCGACGTGATGCTGCTCTACCTCCCGCTCGCCCACAACTACGGGCGCCTGCTCCATCTCTCGGCGGCGTACATCGGCTTCACGATCGCGTTCCTGCCCGACCCGCTGCGGGCCGGCGCGGAGCTGCAGCGCGTGCGGCCGACGATCTTTCCGAGCGTGCCGCGCGTCTACGAGAAGATCCACATGGCCGTGACGAGCCAGTTCGAGGCGCTCGGCGGGCCGCGCAAGCGGGTCGCCGACTGGGCGCTCGACGTCGGCAGGCGCGTGTCACGGCTGCGCCAGCAGCGCAAGCCGGTGCCGCCGCTCCTGGCCGTCCAGCACCGGCTTGCCGACCGGCTCGTCTACCGGAAGGTCAAGGATCGTCTCGGGGGCCGGCTGCGGCTCGCCAATGCCGGCGGCGCGCCGCTCGGGCGCGAGATCGCCGAGTTCTTCCACGCGCTCGACATCCTGATCCTCGAGGGCTACGGCCTCTCGGAGGTCACGACCGCGGCCACCGTCAACCGGCCGAACGACTTCCGGTTCGGCACGGTGGGCAAGGCGCTGCCCGGCGTGGAGCTGCGCATCGCCGAGGACGGCGAGATCCTGATCCGCTCGAACACCGTCTTCGCCGGCTACTACCACGACGAGGCGGCAACGAGGGACGCGCTCGACGACGACGGCTTCGTCCACACCGGCGACGTCGGCTACCTCGACGCCGACGGCTTCCTGGTGATCACCGACCGCAAGAAGGACATCCTCGTCACCGCCGGCGGAAAGAACGTCGCTCCCCAGAATCTCGAGAACGACCTGAAGGCACACCGGATCGTCTCGCAGGCCGTCGTGATCGGCGACCGCAGGCCGTACATCGCCGCGCTCGTCACGGTCGACCCCGAGGCCGTCGACGGCCTGGCCGCCGACACAGTCCACGCCGCGGTGCAGGCGGCGATCGACGACGTCAACACCGACCGGTCCGGCTTCGAGCAGATCAAGCGGTTCCGCGTCCTGCCGCGCGACTTCAGCATCGAGGAGGACGAGGTGACGCCGACGCTCAAGCTGCGGC
Organism: uncultured Thermoleophilia bacterium; assembly: GCA_963769545.1. GTDB lineage: Bacteria > Actinomycetota > Thermoleophilia > Gaiellales > Gaiellaceae > PALSA-600. The sequence continues at coordinate 433,887 of CAVYMB010000001.1, forward strand.
GCAAGGTGATCCTCGAGCACTTCGCCGACGACGTCGACGCCCTGTACGCGAAGAGCGACTAGAGAATCCGGCGCGCGCCGACGTATTCCGCGGAGTACCACGGATCGTCGAGGCTGGAGATCTTCACGACGTCGCCCGTATGCGGCGCGTGGATGAACTGGTCGCCGCCGATGTAGATGCCGACGTGCCCGACGCCGTCGAAGAAGACGAGATCGCCGGGCTGCAGCTCGTCACGCGAGATCGGCACACCCATCGCGAAGAGGGCATAGGTCGAATGCGGCAGCGACACGCCGACCTGCGCGTACGCCCACATGACGAGGCCCGAGCAGTCGAAACCGCCGGGAGCTGCACCGCCCCACACGTAGGGCGTTCCCAGCTGCGACATCGCGATCGCGACCACTCCACCGTGCGTCGGCGGCGGCGCCACGACCGTGTCGGACTGCGGGGTGACCGCCGAGATGCCCACGACCGTGTCCTGTGTGGCCTGGACCTGCGCCTGGCGCTGCGCGACCATGCGGGCCTGTGCGATCCGTGCCATCTGCAGCTGGCGCGCCTGCTCGGCCTGCACCATCTGCGCGATCTGGCTCTTGATCGAGGCGTAGAGCTGCTGCTGCTCGGCGATCTTCGACTCGATCGAGGCCTTCGCCGCGGCGCGCACGGCCACGAGGTGCTCCTGCTGGGCCCGGGCCGCCGCCAGCCGCGTGCGATGCTCGGTCACCGACCGGCGGAACTGGGTGACCTCGCCGGCGACGCGCGCATCGAGGTTGGTCACGTTCCTCGCACTGTCGATGCGGCTGATCATGTCGTCGAGGCTCCTCGAGCCGAGGATCACCTCGATCGTCGAGTCCTGGTTGCTCGTGTAGAGCGTCACCAGCCGCCTGCGAATCGCACGCTGGCTCGCCCGCAGGTTCCCTCGCGCGATCTTCAGCTCGTAGGCGTTCTCACGGAGCTGCCGTTTCGTCTCGGCCAGCTGGAAGCTCGCTGCGTCGTACTGGGAGCGCGCCCGCTCGAGCGAGTCGGAGAGGCTCTGCAGTTGGCCCATCACGGCCTGTGCCTCGGCGCGCTTCGACCCGATCGAAGGGTCCGCAAACGCCGGAACTGCGGCTACCAGAGCCAAACAGATCCCGACGAGAACGTACGGCGCCTGTCCCAACCTACGGATAGCAACCCCCAGCTCGGGGGCGGGACGGGCGCACCGGGAGGGGCCGGTACGTCACGAGTCGGGCAGGCTAGCAGGGTTGCCGGATGGTCGTCAACCGGGAACGTTCCCGAAACCTGAGCAATTCTGCACGAAGTGTGCGCCTCCTCCTCGAACACTGTGGTACGGTCCCGCCCCGTGCTCGGGCAGGCACACACGCCGAACAGGCGTCTGTTTCCGTTCGTCTTGCTCACGCTGGGGATCTTGGTCGCCCCTGCCGTCGGCGGCGCCGGGTCCTCTCCGTCGCAGGCGTCGCTGCGCGCGCAGGACGCCCGGATCGCGCACGAGGCCCGCGCCTCGACGCTCTCCCTCTACTCGCTCGACCAGCAGCTGTCCTCGGCGCAGGCGCGCCTGAGCGCCCTCGAGGCACAGGCAGGCGAGCTCCGGGCGGAGCGGCGGGACCTCAGGCACGAGCAGTCCGTGGAACGGAGCAGCACGCGCATCGCGTCGCAGCGCCTGGCTGTCCGCCTGCGCGCGCTGTACGAGCAGGGCAACGTCGAGCCGCTCGAGATCGTCTTCGGCGCAAAGAGCCTGGACGACGCGATGGCGGAGCTCGACAGCCTCTCGCGGGCGAGCAACCAGGGAGAAGACGTGGTGAACGATCTCCAGGCCGCGCGCAGGCAGCTGCACGCTGCCTCGAGCGACCTGGCGGAACGGACGGCGGCGCTGGCAATGGCCCTCGGTGAGGCCCGGGCGACGACCCGCGCGCTCGAGGATGCTCGCGCCTCGCGGGCGGCGTACCTCGAGTCGCTCGCCGCGAAGCAGCGTCTGACGCAGCAGCAGCTCTCGGCGCTCGAGGCCGAGGTGCACGCGGCGGATGCCCGCACCGCCTCGATCACGACGGCGCCGACGACGCTCAGCGCTGCCGCTCCGCAGTCCGCCACGGCGGTGTCCTCCGTCAGCGGCCGGACGCTCACGGTCAGTGCAACGGGCTACTCGCTCGGCGGGGCGACGGCGACCGGCCTGCCGGTCGGCTGGGGTGTCGCCGCGGTCGACCCGAGCGTGATCCCGCTCGGCACCCACATGACCGTGCCGGGCTACGGCGAGGCCGTCGCCGCCGATACGGGAGGAGCGATCGTCGGAGCGACGATCGACCTCTGGTTCCCGACGACCGCCCAGGCGATGGCCTGGGGCCGGCGCGTTGTGACGATCACCCTCCATTAGTTACCTTCACCTGACCCAGGTGAGCGAGCCAATCGACACACGGGAGCACGTCAACCCCCGCGTCCTCCTCGTCGACGACCACGACCTGTTCAGGACGGGGCTGCGCAAGCTCCTCTCCGAGCAGGGCGTCCAGATCGTCGGCGAGTGCGACGACGGCGACGAGGCGCTGCGCGCGGTGCGCGAGCTCGCTCCCGACGTCGTGGTGATGGATCTGAACATGCCGGGCATCGGCGGGGTCGAGGCGACCCGCCAGATCGCGATGGTCGCGCCGCTCACCCGCGTGCTCGTGCTCACGATCTCGGACCAGGACGGCGACGTGCTCGAGGCGATCCTCGCCGGCGCCTGCGGCTACCTGCTCAAGGACTCGTCGATCGACGACCTGATCGCCGGCATCAACGCCGCAGCCGTCGGCGAGGCACTCGTCTCCCCGGCGATCGCCGCGAAGGTGCTCCAGCACGTCCGGGCGTCGAACGCTTCAAGGCGGGAGGCGGAGCTGATCCGGTCGGAGCTGTCGCAGCGCGAGATCGAGGTGCTGAAGCTGATCGCGAACGGCAAGGACAACGCGCACATCGCGGCCGACCTGCACATCAGCCCGAAGACGGTCAAGAACCACATCTCGAACATCCTGATGAAGCTGCAGATCGAGAACCGCATCCAGGCTGCGGTCGTCGCCGTCCGCTCCGGCCTCGTCTAGCGAACGCGAGCGGCGTGCCGGCGAAGGTCGGCGAGTGCGGCGCGCAGACGATCCAGATCGCCCGCGTTGCCGTCGAGCCGCCTCGCGACCGACGACAGCTCGTGGGTCTTCGTCGCGGTGTCGCCGCGGTTCAGTTCCCGTGCCAGCTCGGACAGGCGACGCTCGAGGCGGAGGCGCTCGCCCTCGAGCGAGAGCGCGTGCGCATAGCCGTCCGTCAGCGTCCGCTCGATTCGGTCGAGGTCGCGCTCGGACCCGTCGATCAGCGTCGTGATCCGGTCGAGGAGCTCAGTCATCCAGGGGGAGAGGTTGCCGCATGCCGATTCTTCGACAGAGCGAGGCACCCGGGCAAGGGCCGGGGGACCCATCTTTCGAGTCCCGCGGACCCAAGAAACCGGCCGCCGTCTCGGTCACACTGTCCAGCGAGATGCGGGTCGTCGTCGCCGTTCTCGCCGCCGTGCTGCTGCTCACCCCGGCGGCAATGTCCGCGCACCTGCCGCTGCCCACACGTCTCGCACACGCCCTCGAGGTGCCGTCGCTCTCGGCCGCCTCGTCGGGCGCGATCGCGATCGACCTCTCGTCGGGCGGCGTCGTCTTCGAGCGGAACGCCGACAAACCGCTCGCCCCCGCCTCGAACGAGAAGCTGCCGATCACCTTCGCGGCGCTACGCTCGCTCGGGCCGTCGTACCGCTTTCCCACCGAGGTGCTCGGCCGCGGCCGGCAGGTCGGCGGGACCTGGCAGGGCGACCTCTACCTGAAGGGGTACGGCGACCCGACGCTCACCTCGGCGGGGCTCGCACGCCTCGCGGCGGCGCTCGAACGACAGGGCATCGTCCGCGTGCAGGGACGGCTGATCGGCGACGAGTCATGGTTCGACGCACACCGGACGGCGCCCGGCTGGAAATCGTCGTTCTTCATCAACGAGTGCTCGCCGCTGTCGGCGCTCGTGGTCGATCGCGGCGTCTACGAAAAGCACATTGCGCTCCGGCCGGCACTCGCCGCGGGCGGGCGGTTCCGGCAGGTGCTGCGCCGGCACGGGATCACCACGGGAGGGGTGGCGGTCGGAGTCGCGCCGCCCGTCGCGGTCCCGCTCGCGCGGATCGATTCACCGCCGCTCTCGCAGATCGTCAAGTTCATGGACCGGCAGAGCGACAACTTCACGGCCGAGATGCTGCTCAAGCAGCTCGGCGCCGTCCGGGGCACGGGCGGCTCGTCGGCTGCCGGCGCCGCGGTGGTCCTGGCCGAGCTCCGCGCCGGCGAGATCCCGGTCGTCGGGGTTCGCATCGCCGACGGCTCCGGCCTGTCACTCGACGACCGGCTGACCGTGCGTACGCTGGCGTCGCTCCTGCTCGCGTTCTGGAACGACCCGACCATGCACGAGATCGTCTGGGGGGCGCTGCCGGTGGCAGGCGTGAGCGGGACGCTCAGGAACCGACTGGAGACCGCGCCCACTCGCGGCACCGTCCGCGCGAAGACCGGCACCACGGACGAGGCGTCGGCTCTGTCCGGGTACGTCCGCACCCGGTACGCCTTCGCCGTGCTCGAGAACGGCAGCCCGGTCGCCTACTGGCAGGCGCACAAGGCCGAGGACCGATTCGCGACGGCGCTCGCAGCCGGGCCCTAAGGGGCCTCGAGCCCCGGATCGGCGAGCAGCGCCGCCAGCTCCGCCTCGCCCCGGAGCGGCACGCCCGCCTGCTCGGCCTTCGCGACCTTGGTCCCCGGTGACTCGCCGACGAAGACCGCCGTCGTCTTCCGCGACACCCCGTCGGAGACCTTCGCCCCGAGCGCCTCGAGCGCGGCGCGCGCCTCCTCACGCGTCATCGACTCGAGCGTCCCGGTGATCACGTACTGGCGTCCCGTCAGCGGGCCCTCGGCGGGTCGGTCGTCGGCGTCGGACTCGAAGCGCAGCCCGAGCGCACGCAGCTCGGCGACGAGCGCCTCGTTGTCCTCGTCGGCGAACCACTCGGCGATCGCCTCGGCCCGCTCCGGGCCGATCCCCGGGCACTCCATGATCTCCTCCTGCGACGCGGTCCCGAGCTGCTCGACGCTCCCGAAGTGCCGCGCCAGGTTCTGGGCCGTCACCCAGCCAACGTCGGGGATGTTGAGCCCGAACAGCACGCGCCGAAACGGGATCTCCTTCGACCGGGCGATCGCCTCGACCGCGTTCGTCGCGGAGATCTCCGCGAACCCGTCGAGCTCGAGGAGCTGCTCCTTCGTCAGCCGGTAGAGCTCGGGCAGGGAGCGCACGAGCCCGAGCTGCCAGAGGCGGCGGACGAGCTGCTCGCCGACGCCGTCGATGTCGGCCGCCGCCTGCACCCAGTTGATCAGCGACTCCAGCCCGCGGGACGGGCACGCCCGGTTCGGGCAGCGATGCATCGCCTCGCCCTCGGGCTTGACGATCGGCGTGTCGCAGAGCGGGCAGCGCTCAGGCATCCGAAACGGCTTCGTCCCACGACGATGCGGACCGGCCGGGCCGACGATCTGTGGGATCACGTCGCCCGCGCGCTGCACGATCACGTCGTCGCCTTCACGAATCTGCTTGCGGTTGATGTCCTCCTCGTTGTGCAACGTCGCGCGCGAGACCGTGACGCCGCCAACCTCGACGGGAGCGAGCATCGCCCACGGATTGAGCGCGCCCGTCCGGCCCACCCGGACCGCGATTCGCTCGAGGCGGGTCACGGCCGTGAGCGGCGCCCACTTGAAGGCGCGCGCCCAGCGCGGCCGCGAGTGGAGCGCGCCGAGGGCCTGCTGCTGCGCAAGCGAGTCGACCTTCACGACGATGCCGTCGATCTCGTAGTCGAGCTTGGCCCGCCGCACCTCCCACGCGCGGCACGCCTCCGCGACGGCCTCGATCGATTCGAGGCGCTCTGCGAACGGGTTCGTCGGAAATCCCTGCAAACGGAGCCATTCGAGCGTCTCGGTGTGCGACGCGAGCTCCAGCCCGTCGCGCGCGCCGATGCCGTACGCCCAGACCGCGAGCGGCCGCTCCGCGGTGATCTTGGAGTCCTTCTGCCGCAGCGATCCGGCGGCGGCGTTCCGCGGATTGGGCGCGGTCTTCTTGCCGGCGATGAGCAGCCGCTCGTTCAGCTCGCGAAAGCCCGACAACGGCATGTAGACCTCGCCGCGCACCTCGACCAGGGCCGGCGGATCGGCGCCGAGCAGCCGCAGCGGCACCGAGGGGATCGTGCGGAGGTTGACCGTCACGTCCTCACCCTCCTCGCCGTCGCCGCGCGTCGCCCCACGGACGAGCAGTCCGTTCTCGTAGGTGAGGTTGATCGCGAGCCCGTCGATCTTCGGCTCGATCACGTAGGCGACCGGCTCGCGCGGCTCGTCGAGCCGGCGGGTGACGTCCTCGTCCCATTTGCGGAGGGACTGCTCGTCGGTCACCTTCTCGAGCGACCCCATCGGAGTCAGGTGACGCACTTTCCGGAAGCGGTCCGAGGGCGGCGCGCCGACCCGTTGCGTCGGCGAGTCGGATGTCACGAGCTCGGGACGGTCGCGCTCCAGCGCAAGCAGCTCGTCGTAGGCGCGGTCGTACGTCGCGTCGTCGACCGAGGGATCGTCGAGGACGTGGTACTCGTAGAGCCAGCGGCCGAGGAGGCCGCGGAGCTCGGCGGCCCGATCGGCGACGCTAGAGGACATCGAGCAGCTCCTCGGCCCGGTCGAGGATCACCTCGGCGTCGGTGAGCACCTCGCGACCGTGGATGCCTCCCCAGGTGACGCCGACGGCGAACAGGCCGGCCGCCCGCGCCGCCTGCATGTCGTAGGGCGAGTCGCCGACGTAGGCGGCATCCGGCGGGTCTGTGGCGAGCCGCTCGAGCGCGAGCTGCAACGGCGCCGGATCCGGCTTGTGCCGTTCGGTCTCGTCACCGCCGACGATCGTCTCGAAGAGGTGGGCGAGCGGCAGCTGCGCGAAGGCAAGGTCGACCGTGGCGCGCCGCTTCGCAGTGACGATCCCGAGGCGCTGCCCTCGGTCGCGCAGCGCCTCGAGGGTCGCCTCGATCCCCTCGAAGCCTTCGAGCGTCTCGTGGAGCGGCTCGTTGTGCTCGCGGTAGACCCGGACCAGCTCTGCGCTGCGTCCCGGCCCGAGCGCCTCCATCTGCGCCTCCAGCCCAGGGCCGCCGACGTTGACGAGGAGCTCGTCGTCACTGAAGTCGCGCCCGAGGACGATCCGGGCCGCATGGCGCATCGAGGCGAGGATGATGCCGCCGGAGTCGACGACGGTGCCGTCGAGATCGAAGAGGACGACCGGGAAGCGCATGCGCCTACTTGTACCGAACACCGGTCAGGTAGAGCCCGTGAGGCGGCGCCGTCGCGCCGGCATCGCTGCGGGGTCGGCCGTCGAGCAGCGGCGCGAGCTCACGCCCCTCGAGCATCGTGCCGACGAGCGTTCGCACCATGTGCCGCAGGAACGAGTCGGCGGTCACGTCGAACACGATGAGCTCGTCGTCGAGCTCGAGCCAGCGGGCGACCTCGACCACGCGGACGAACGTGTCGTGCTGGGTCTCGGTCGGGGTGAACGCGCGAAAGTCGTGCTCCCCGACGATGAGCGAGGCGTACGCGTCGAGCCTGTCGAGGTCGAGGGCGCGCGGATGCCAGAGCGACCGCCCGAACTCGAGTGCCGAGCGCTCGCGCCGGCGCCAGATGCGGTAGCGGTAGGAGCGCGCGACCGCGTCGAAGCGTGCGCTGAACCCGTCGGCCACCTGTTGGGCGGCGACGACGGCGAGGTCGGGCGGCAGCGCCGCATTCAGTGCCTGCGACGCGCGTGCGACGGGCGGACCGCCCTCGACATCGCTCGACACGACGTTCGCCAGCGCATGGACGCCCGCATCGGTGCGCCCCGCGACCGCGAGACTCGCATGCGAGGCATAGACGGCGTCGAGCGCCCGTGCGAGCTCGCCCTGCACGGTGCGTCGCCCCGGCTGGACGGCGAAGCCCTGGAAGCCGATGCCGTCGTATTCGACCGTCAGCTTCAGACGCACGTCAGGCGCTCCTGACCGATCTTGTAAGGCGCTCCATATGCTCTATGCACTTGCATGCTTTTGGATACACTCTACTTTCGTGACGACCGAGCAGAGCTTCCTGCTGCAGCGTGTCCAGCCGGCGATGATCGGCCTGATCGACGGATCGCTGTCGACGCTCGCGCCGATCTTCGGAATCGCCTTCTATACCCACAAGCCGCACGCGGCGTTCGTCGCCGGCGTCGCGACGGCGATCGGCGCCGGCATCTCGATGGCGTTCTCGGAAGGCCTGTCCGACACCGGCGAGCTGACGGGGCGCGGCAGCCCGGCGGTCCGCGGCGCGATCACGGGCATGGCGACGTTCATCGGCGGCATTCTCCACACGCTGCCGTTCCTGATCCCGCACTATCGCGAGGCGGTGATCGCTGCAGCGATCGTCGTCGCGTTCGAGCTCGTCGGCCTCGCGATCCTCCGCTGGCGCTTCTTCGGCACCGGTTTCGGCCGTTCGCTGCTCGCGGTCTCGATCGGCGGTGCGGTGATCGCGCTCGTCGGCGCCCTGATCGGCTCGAGCGCGTGAGCGACGTGTCGGTGCCTGGCACGAAGGTGCCGGGCACCGGGGTCTACTTCGCTTCGTCCTCGGTGGGAGTCTCGGGCTCGACGTCGGCCTCGCCGGTCGGCTCGTCGTCGTCCTCGGCCTCGTCCGCGTCTTCGTCGGCCTCGGGCTCGGCGTCGTCGTCCTCGAGCTCGTCGTCCTCGGCCTCCTCGGACTCGGGCGCGACCACCTCGGCGGGAGGCGCCGTCGTCGCGCGCTCCTCACGCTGCGCCGCGACGTACTCCTCGTCGACGAGCTCGAGGTAGGCCATCTCTGCGGCATCGCCCGCGCGCGGGCCGATGCGGACGATCCGCGCGTAGCCGCCCGGCCGGTCCTTGAACCGCGGCGCCACCTCGGCAAACAGCTTGTGGACGACGTCGCGCGAACGGAGGACCGAGGTGGCCTGCCGCCGTGCGTGCAGGTCGCCGCGGCGGCCGAGCGTGATCATCTGCTCGGCGAGCGGCTTGACCGCCTTCGCCTTCGTGACGGTCGTCCTGATGCGGCCGTGCTCGATCAGCGCGCCCGCGAGGTTCGCATAGAGCGCCCTCCGGTGCGCGGCGTCGCGGCCGAGCTTCTTCCCTGTCCGCTGGTGGCGCACCGGTTCCGCCTATTCGCCCGCGCCGTTGATGCTGCCGCCGCGAAGCGTCAGGCCGTGCTGGGCGAGCGTCTCCTTGACCTCTTCGATCGACTTCTTGCCGAAGTTGGGGATCGCGGCGAGCTCCGACTCGGACTTGACGACGAGGTCGCCGATCGTCTCGATGCCGACCCGCTTGAGGCAGTTGTACGACCGGACGCCGAGCTCGAGCTCCTCGATCGGGAAGTTCTCCATCCCGTTGGCGATCGGCGGACCGGCCTCGCCGCCGCCGTCACCGTCCGTGAGCGCGTCGCGGTAGTGCTCGATGCGGTCGAGGTCGGTGAAGATGGCGAGCTGCCGGATCAGGATCTCGGCGGCCTCGGCGATCGCGTCCTTCGGGTCGATCGATCCATCGGTCGTGACGTCGAGGATGAGCTTGTCGTAGTCGGTGCGCTGACCGACGCGCGCGGCCTCGACGTCGTACGAGACACGGTTGATCGGGGAGAACATCGAGTCGACGGGGATCACGCCGATCGTGTGCGCCTGGCCACGGTTGCCCTCGGCCGGCACGTAGCCGCGACCGCGGCCGATCGTCAGCGTGACCTCGAGGCGGCCCTTCGAGGAGAGGTTGGCGATCTCGAGGTCCGGGTTGAGGATCTCGAGGTCGGCCGGCGCCTCGATGTCGGCGGCCGTGACGACACCCTCGCCGCGCTTCGTCAGGCGCACCTCGACCTCGGGAGACTCCCCGTGGAGGATGCAGACGAGCTGCTTCAGGTTGAGGATGATGTCGGTCACGTCCTCGCGGACGCCGGGGAGCGTCGTGAACTCGTGGGCGACGCCCTCGATCTTCACGGAGGTCACGGCCGCACCCTCGAGCGACGAGAGCAACACGCGGCGCAGCGAGTTCCCGAACGTGTAACCGAAACCGCGATCGAGCGGCTCGATCACGAAGACGCCGTGGTGCTCGGTGATCTCCTCGTGGGTGATCTTGGGGACCTGGAAATCGGTCGCGCGTACTGCCATGTTGTCCTTTCTCGCTGCTTGCTTTGAAACTCTCGGAGTCGAGCGGTGCTCGGGTCTACTTCGAGTAGAGCTCGACGATCAGCTGCTCGGAGACCGGCGTGTCGATCTCGGCACGCTCCGGCCACTTGAGCACGGTGCCGGCGAGGCCGTCGTGGTCGGCCTGCAGCCATGGGGCGACGGCGGCCGTCAGATCGGTCGCGTCGCGAACGATCTGCTCGGCGGTCGATCCGGTCTTCAGGGTGACGACATCGTCCGGCGTGACCTGGTAGCTCGGGATGTTGACGCGGCGGCCGTTGACGCGGAAATGGCCGTGCCGGACGAGCTGGCGCGCCTGCGCGCGCGAAGCCGCGAAGCCGAGCCGGTAGACGACGTTGTCGAGACGCGTCTCCAGCATCCGCAGGAGGTTGTCGCCCGTGATGCCTCCCTGCCTGTTGGCCTTCTCGTAGTACGTGCGGAACTGCGTCTCGAGCAGGCCGTAGTAGCGCCGCGCCTTCTGCTTCTCGCGCAACTGGAGCAGGTACTCGCTCTGCTTGATCCGGCCGCGGCCGTGCTCGCCCGGCGGATACGACCGCCGCTCGATCGCGCACTTCTCGGTCAGGCAGCGCTCGCCCTTCAGGAACAGCTTGATCCCCTCGCGACGGCACTGCTTGCACTTGGGTGAGCGGTCGCGGGCCACTAGACGCGCCTCCGCTTCTTCTGGCGGACACCGTTGTGCGCCTGCGGGGAGACGTCCTTCACGCCGAGGATCTCGAGCCCGGCCGCCTGGAGCGAGCGGATCGCGGTCTCGCGACCGGAGCCGGGCCCCTTGACGAACACCTCGACCTTTTGCAGGCCGTGCTCCATTCCCTTGCGCGCCGCCGAATCGGCCGTCACCTGTGCGGCGAACGGCGTCGACTTGCGCGAGCCCTTGAACCCGGCCGAACCGGCCGACTCCCACACGATCACGTTCCCCTCGTGATCGGTGAGGGCGACGATCGTGTTGTTGAACGACGTCTTGATGTGCGCCTGGCCGATCGCAATGTTCTTGCGGACGCGCCGGCGCGTGCGACCGCGTGTCGCGGCTCTGCGAGGAGGTGCCACGCTACTTCGCCTTCTTGCCGCGGCCGACGGTCTTCTTCGGGCCCTTGCGGGTACGCGCGTTCGTCTTCGTGCGCTGGCCGCGGGCGGGCAGGTTGCGCCGATGGCGCAGGCCGCGATACGCACCGATCTCGGACAGGCGCTTGATCGCCTGCGTCCGCTCGCGGCGCAGGTCACCCTCGACCTGCTGGTTGGCGTCGATGTAGTCGCGGAGCTTGGCGACCTCGTCCTCGGTCAGGTCGCGGACCTTGGTGTCGGGCGAGAGCCCGAGCGCCTCGCAGATCTTGAGTGCCGACGGCTGGCCGATCCCGTAGATGTAGGTCAGGCCGATCTCGAGTCGCTTCTGGTTTGGCAGGTTGACGCCTGCGATCCGGGCCAATCTCGCTCCTTTATCCCTGACGCTGCTTGTGGCGCGGGTTCGTGCAGATGACCATGGTGCGCCCATGCCGCTTGATCACACGGCAGCGCTCGCACATGGGCTTGACGGACGGACGGACTTTCATGAGCTTCGCCTTCTTCGAAAGGGATTTCGGCGGGCGCGCACAGGCGGGCGCCTGCCGACGCGAGGCGTCATGGTACCAGGACCCTTGCGGTTTCAGTGAGCACCCGGGGCCCCTCGAGGGTCACTGCGACGGTGTGCTCGAAGTGCGCCGCGAGCGACCCGTCGGAGGTCGAGATCGACCAGCCGTCGTCGTGGAGGTAGACCTCGGGACCGCCCGCCGTGATCATCGGCTCGATCGCGATCGTCATCCCCTCGCGCAGCTCCGGCCCGCGATGCGACGAGACGAAGTTCGGCACCTGCGGATCCTCGTGCATCGACCGGCCGACGCCGTGACCGACCAGGCTCCGGATCACGCTGAAGCCGGCACCCTCGGTCACCTCCTGGACGGCGCGCGAGATGTCCGAGATCGCGTTGCCGAGCGTGGCCTGCTCGATGCCGGCGGCGAGGGCGGCACGGCAAGTGTCGAGCAGGCGCTGGGCCTCCGGCGCGATCGCACCGACCGGGAACGTCCAGGCCGAGTCCGCGACGAAGCCGTCGAGCGTGACGCCGACGTCGACCGAGAGGATGTCGCCGTCCTCGATCGTCCCTGCTCCAGGGATGCCGTGCACGACCATGTCGTTGGGCGACAAACAGGTCGCCGCCGGATAGCCCTTGTAGCCCTTGAACGTCGGCGATCCGCCCTTCGAGCGGATGAACTCCTCCGCGATCGCATCCAGCTCGGCCGTCGTGATGCCTGCCTGGACGTGTTGCTCGAGCAGCGCGAGCGTGCCGGCGACGACCGCACCTGCGCGGCTCATCGTCTCGATCTCGCGTGGGCTTTTGCGGATGATCATGCGGGCGTCCTGCGGAGCTGCTCGAGCGCGGCCTGCGTCTCGGCCCACACCTCGGCGATCTCCCGACTCGCGTGCAACGGAACGAGCCGGCCGGTCGTCCGATAGTGCTCGACGACAGGCTCCGTCTCGTCATGGTAGATGCGGAGGCGCCGCTCGATCACCTCGGGTGTGTCGTCCGCGCGGCCCTCGAGGCCGGCGCGCCGGGTCAGGCGCTCGACGGCGACGTCGTCGGGGATGTCGAAGAAGAGGATCGCGTCGAGTCGGCGGCCGAGCTGCTCGAGCAGGTCGTCCAGCGCGGCCGCCTGCTCCAGGTTCCGCGGAAAGCCGTCGAGCGCGAAGCCGTTCTCCGCGTCGGCCTCGGACAACCGCTCGCCGATCACCTCGATCGTCAACGCGTCCGGAACGAGCTCGCCGCCCGCGAGGATCGGCTGGACGCGCCGTCCGAGCGGCGTCTGGGCCGCGATCGCCGCTCGGAACATGTCGCCCGTCGAGATGTGCGGGATCCCGAACTCGGCGGCGATCCGCTGAGCCTGCGTCCCCTTGCCGGCCCCCTGCGGGCCGAGCACCAGAAGGTTCAGCGCAAGAACCCTTCGTAGGAGCGCATCATCATCTGCGATTCCATCTGGCGCATCGTGTCGAGCGCGACGCCGACCACGATCAGCACCGACGTTCCACCGAGCGCTCGCGAAGTCGCCTGCGAGAAGCCGAAGTGGTTGATGAAGATCGAAGGCAGCACCGCCACGGCCGCGAGGAACAGCGAGCCCGGCAGCGTGAGCCTCGTCAGGACGCGGTCGAGGTACTGGGCGGTCGGCGGGCCGGGACGAATGCCGGGGATGTAGCCGCCGTTCTTGCGCAGGTTGTCGGCCTGGTCGACGGGGTTGAACTGCACGGCCGTGTAGAAGAACGTGAAGGTGATGATCAGCAATGCCTCGACGATCAGGTAGGTCGACGAGGCCGGCGAGAAGTGCTGGTTGATGAACGTCTGCGTGCCGGGCGTGAACGACCCGATCGTCTGCGGCAGCGCGAGCAGCGCCGCGGCGAAGATCACCGGGATCACCCCGGCCATGTTCACGCGCAGCGGCATGTACGTCGAGCCGCCGGTCGTCTGCCGGCGCCCGACCATGCGCTTGGCGTACTGGATCGGGATCCGCCGCTGGCCCTCCTGGACGAACACCACGGCGACGACGACGCCGAGCGCGATCAGCGGGAAGAACAGCTTCTCGAGCGGCCCGCCGTTGATCCAGGCGTTGATCCCCGCGGGCGCCGAGGTGAGGATCGAGGCGAAGATCAGCAGCGAGATGCCGTTGCCGATCCCGCGCTTGGTGATCAGCTCGCCCATCCACATCAGGCACGTCGTGCCTGCCGTGAGCGTGACGATGATCAGCACGAGCCGGCCGGGGTTGGCAGGCAGTGCTCCCTGGCGATGGAAGAGGTAGGCATACCCGGCCGCCTGGGCGGCCGCCAGAACGACGGTCAGGTAGCGGGTGTACTGGTTGATCTTGGCGTAGCCTGCCTCGCCCTCTTTCTGCAGCTGCTCGAGCGACGGGATCACGACCGTCATCAGCTGGATGATGATCGAGGCTGTGACGTACGGCATGATCCCGAGCGCGAAGATCGAGAAGCGCGAGAGCGCCGAGCCCGAGAACAGGTTGAGCAGGCCGAGGATCGAGCCGCCGTTGTTGTTGAAGAAGCTCTGGATCTGAGCCGAGTCCACCCCGGGGGCGGGCAGGAACGAACCGAGCCGGTAGACGGACAGGACCGCCGCGGTGAAGAGCAGGCGGCGGCGCAACTCGGGAACGCGCCAGGCATTCGCGAGCCAGCTCAGCATCGGCTAGGCCTCGTCTCCGGCGGGCTCGTCGGCGGCATCGCCGGTCGCGCGTGTGCGGCCTTCGGGGCGGCGCTTCAGGTTCTTCGGCTTGCGCTGCTTCGGCTCGCGCAGCAGGGTGAGCGTGCCGCCCGCTGCCTCGACCTTCTCGCGCGCGGTCTGCGACGCGGCGTGCACGGTGATGGTCAGCTTCTTGGTCAGCTCGCCCGAGCCGAGCAGCTTCACGTCCTTGCGCACCGACCGGATCAGGCGCTTCGCCTTCAACGTCTCGGGTGTCACCTCGTCGCCTGCGTCGAAGCGGTCGAGGTCACGGACGTTGACGCCCTGGGTGAAGGTGCGAAACGGGCCGATCGGCATTGCGTCGGCGGACGTGTTCCCGCGCAGCTTGGCGGTGCGCATCGAGAGCGGCATCTGGCCGCCTTCGAACCCGGCCCGCATCGCGTGCGAGCCGGCGCGTGACTTCTGGCCCTTGATCCCGCGGCCCGAGTAGCGCCCCTTGCCCGAACCGAGCCCGCGACCGACGCGCTTGCGGTCCTTCCGCGGCTGCGCAGGTTGCAGATTCGACAGGTTCAGCTCTCCGGCCATCAGGCCTCCTCGACCTTCACCAGGTGACGCACCTTCCGAAGCATGCCATCGATCACAGGGCCGGCCTCCTGCTCGGACTGCTTGCCGATGCGTCCCAGGCCGAGTGCGCGGAGGGTGCCCCGGTGGCGCTGGGACTGGCCGATCGCGCTACGCACCTGCGTCAGCTTGAGCTTCGCCATCCGCGCTCACCTCCCCCGTGCTCACCGGCTCCGCAGTCACGACGGGCGCCTTGTAGGGGAGCACCTCGCTGATCGACTTGCCGCGTGCCCTCGCCACGTCCTCGGGGCGGCGGAGCTGCCGCAGCGCGGCCTCGGCCGCCTTCAACATGTTGATCGGGTTGGTCGTGCCGAGCGACTTTGCGAGCACGTCGCGGATTCCGCCGAGCTCCAGCACCGCGCGCACACCGCCGCCGGCGATCACGCCGGTGCCGGGAGAGGCGGGCCGGAGAAGGACGCGCGCGGCGTCGAACCGACCGAGCGACTCGTGCGTGATCGTCTGGCCATGCTTGGGCACGGTGAAGAGGTTCTTCTTCGCATCGTCGACGGCCTTCGAGATCGCGAGCGGCACCTCGCGCGCCTTGCCGTAGCCGACGCCGACGCGGTCGACCTCGTCGCCGACCACCACGAGCGCGGTGAACGAGAACCGCCGCCCACCCTTGACCACCTTGGCAACGCGGTTGATCTCCACCACGCGCTCCTTGAGCTCTCTCGTCTCGGCAACGTCGATCGCCATCAGAAACTCAGTCCTCCTTCACGGGCGCCGTCGGCCAGCGCCTTGACGCGACCGTGGAACAGGTAGCCGCCGCGGTCGAACACGGCGCGCTCGATGCCGGCCTTCTTTGCGCCGGCGGCCAGCGCCTTCCCGACTTCCGCCGCCTGCGCGGTCTTGTCCGTGCCGGCCTTGCCGAGGTCGAGCCACGACGATGCGGCCAGCGTGCGGCCCGAGTCGTCGTCGACGAGCTGGGCGAAGATGCCGCGGTTCGAGCGGAACACGACCAGGCGGGGGCGCTCGGCGGTGCCGCGGACCTTCCCGCGCACCCGCCGGTGACGCCGCAGCCGCGCCTCTCTCGTCGAGAGCCGACTGCTCATGCGCGCTTCCCGACCTTCCGGCGGACGAACTCGCCCTCGTAGCGAATGCCCTTGCCCTTGTAGGGCTCGGGCGGGCGGACCTTGCGGATCTCGGCGGCCGTCTGCCCGACGACCTGCTTGTCGATGCCGCGCACGACCACCTGGGTCGGCACCGGCACCTCGAAGGAGATGCCCTCACGGGGCTTGACCTTCACGGTGTGCGAGTAGCCGACCTGGAGCTCCAGATCCGATCCGGCCATGGCGGCACGGTAGCCGACGCCCTGAATCTCCAGGCGCTTCTCGAAGCCCGTGGTGACGCCCTCGACCATGTTGGCGATCAGGGTGCGCGTCAGCCCGTGCAGCGCGCGATCCTCGCCGCGTTCGGTCGGGCGCGTGACCGTGATCGTGCCCTCCTCCTGTGCGATCTCCATGCGCGTCGGCACGACCTGGCGCAGCTCGCCCTTCGGCCCGGACACGGTCACGCGACCGGTGTCGACCGAGACGATCACGCCTGCGGGTACCTCGATAGGTCTCTTACCGATGCGACTCATGCGGCTCTACCAGACGAAACAGATCACTTCGCCGCCGATGCCTTCGCGCTCGGCGGTGCGGCTCGTGACGACGCCGCGAGAGGTGGACAGGATGGCGGTGCCCATGCCGCCGAGCACGCGCGGCAGCCGGTCCTTGCCGGCGTAGATGCGGCGCCCCGGCTTCGAGATGCGCTTGAGGTCGGTCAGAACGCGCTCGCGACCACGGCCGTACTTCAGCTCGACGACGAGCTTCGGGTGCGTGCCGCTTTCGGCGATGTGGAAGTCGCGGATGTAGCCCTCTTCCTTGAGGATGCGCGCGATCTCGACCTTGAGCTTCGAGTTCGGCATCTCGGCGCGGTCGTGCAGCGCCTTGTTGGCGTTGCGGATGCGCGTGAGCATGTCGGCGACTGGATCGGTCAGCATTCGGCTCGTTCCCTCCTACCAGGAGCTCTTCGTCATGCCTGGGATCACGCCCTGGTGGGCGAGCTCGCGCAGGCAGATGCGGCAGAGCCCGAACCGCTTGAAGACTGCGCGCGGACGGCCGCAGCGATTGCAGCGCGTGTAGTTGCGAACTTTGTACTTCGCAGGCCGCGAGGCCTTGACGACCAACGACTTCTTCGCCATCCCTGGTTAGCTCCTCTGCCCTTCCGCCGCGAACGGCAGGCCGAGCTCCGTGAGGAGCGCCCGGGCCTGGCTGTCGTCGGCGGCAGTCGTCGTGATCGCGACGTCGAGGCCGCGGATCTGGTTGATGCTGTCGTAGTCGATCTCGGGAAAGATGATCTGCTCGCGCACACCGAGCGAGTAGTTGCCGCGCCCGTCGAACGAGTCGGGGCTCAGCCCGCGGAAGTCGCGGATGCGCGGGAGCGCGATCGAGACGAGCCGGTCGAGGAACTCCCACATCCGGTCGCCGCGGAGCGTCACGCGCACACCGACGGGCATTCCCTCGCGGATCTTGAACTGGGCGATCGACTTCCGGGCGCGGCGCACCTGCGCGCGCTGGCCGGCGATGATCGTCAGCTCCTCGAGTGCGGCGTCGATCTGCTTGGCGTCCGTCTTGCCCTCGCCGACGCCCATGTTGAGCGTGATCTTGGCGACGGTCGGCGTCTGCATGATCGAGTCGAGTGCGAGCTCGTCCTTGAGCTTGCCGCGGAGCTCGTCGTTGTAGCGCTGCTTCAGGCGCGGCACGTAGGTCTCTTCGATCGCAGCCATCAGCGGTCGATCTCCTGGCCGCAGCCGTCGCGCTTGCAGACGCGCACCTTGACCAACTCCCCGCCCTTGGCCTCGTTGAAGCGATAGCCGACGCGGGTGGGCAACTTGCAGGTCGGGCAGACGACCATCACGTTCGAGACGTCGACGATCGAGGCGCGATCGATGATCCCGCCCGGCGCCATCTGGGTGCCGCCCATCCTGCTCGCGTCCCGGATCGGGCGCGGCTTGCGGTGTCGCTTCTGGATGTTCAGGTTCTCGACGAGCACCTTGCGATCGCGCGGAAGCGCCTCGAGGACGCGGCCTTGCTTGCCCCGGTCCTTGCCGGTCAGCATCTGCACGGTGTCGCCTTTTTTGACCTTCAACGCCATCTCAAAGCACCTCTGGAGCCAGACTCACGATCTTCATGAAGTTCTTCTCGCGCAACTCGCGGGCAACCGGCCCGAAGATGCGCGTTCCGCGCGGGTTCCGTGCGTTGTCGATGATCACTGCCGCGTTCTCGTCGAACGCGATCAGCGTTCCGTCGTCGCGTCCGAATGGCTTCTTCGTGCGCACGACGACCGCCTTCACCACTTCGCCCTTCTTGATCGCGCCCTGCGGGGCAGCGCTCTTGACGGTCGCGGTGATGATGTCGCCGACACGCGCGTAGCGTCGACGAGAGCCGCCCGCAACGCGGATGCAGAGTAGCTCACGGGCACCCGTGTTGTCGGCGACCTTCAGACGTGTTTCTTGCTGGATCATCGTCCGTTACTTCGCCTTCTCGACGATCTCGGCGAGACGCCAGTGCTTGGTCTTCGACAGCGGCCGCGTCTCGACGATCCGCACCGTGTCACCGACGCCCGCGGTGTTCTGCTCGTCGTGAGCGTGGAACTTGACGGTGCGACGGACGACCTTCTTGTAGCGCGGATGGCTCTTGATCACGTCAACCTTGACGACGATCGTCTTGTCACCGGCGTCCGAGACGACGACGCCACGGCGCTCCTGGCGCCGCCCGCGCTCGCCCTCGGGCTTCGGCGTCCGCGTAATCGGCTTGCGCGGCGCGCTGGGCTCGCGCTTCGGCCGCGGCCGGGTGCGCCGCTGCGAGCGCGGGACGTGCTTGCGTGAACGCGTCGGCTTCGCGACCTCGGGCTCGGCGACCGCGGCAGGCTCGGGCTCGGGCTCGGGCTCGGGCTCGGGCTCGGCGGCAGGCTCGGCCTCCGCAGCGGGCCCGGCTTCGGCGGCAGGCTCGAGTTCGGGAGCGGGCTCGGTGGCAGGCGCCTCTTCGGGCACGTCGGCAACCTCGTCCGTCGTGGAGGTGTCAGGCACCTCGGGGGTCTTCTCGTCGTCGGCCATGGCTAGCTCTTCACCCTCACATTTCGGTCGTGCTGAACGGTCAAGATGCGCGCGATCTCACGCTTGGCCAGCTTGAGGCGCGCGGTGTTCTCGAGCGCGCCGGCCGCGGCCTGGAAGCGGAGGTTGAACAGCTCCTGCCGCGTGTCGGCGAGCCGGTCCTGGAGCTCGATGTCGGTCAGATCGTTCATGTCCTTAGCCCGCAAAGAGATCACCGCCCTCGCGCGTCACGAACTTCGTCTTGATCGGAAGCTTCTGGCCGGCGAGGCGAAGCGCCTCCTTGGCGAGCGGCTCGGACACGCCGGCGAGCTCGAACATCACGCGCCCGGGCTTGATCACGGCGACCCAGCCTTCCGGCGAGCCCTTGCCCTTGCCCATGCGCGTCTCGGCCGGCTTCTTGGTGAACGGCTTGTCGGGAAAGACGTTGATCCACACTTTCCCACCGCGCTTGATCTTGCGCGTCATCGCGATCCGGGCGGCCTCGATCTGCCGGTTCGTGACCCAGCCGTTCTCGAGTGCCTTGATCCCGTACTCGCCGAACTGGACCACGGCCTGTCCCTTCGTCTCGCCCCGCCGGCGGCCGCGATGGACCTTGCGGAACTTCGTCTTCCTCGGGAGCAGCATCAGTCGTCAGCCTTCTTCCGGCGCGGCGCCGGCTTCTTGGCAGGAGCCGCCTCGGCCTCGGGAGCGGGCGTCGGCTCGACGGCCTCCGGTGCCGCAGCAGGCGTCTCGGCGGGCTGCTCGGCGGGCTGCTCGGCCGGCTTCTCGGTCACCGTTTCCTCGGCGGGCGGGGCCACGGTCGTCTCGTCGACGGCGGGCGGCTGCTCGGTCTGCGGGCGCCGCCGCGGCGCCGAGGCGCTCCGGGAGCGGTCCGACGAGGGACGCGAGGAGGAGGCCGCCGGACGGCCGGCGCCGGAGGTCGAACCGGAGGGGGCGCCACGACCGCGCCCACCGCCACCGCCACCGCCGCCACCACTCCGCTGCCCGGGCCGGCCCCGGCGAACCGGGCCGAGCCCTTCGCGATCCTGCTGGCGGCCGCGACCGGACTCGCGTGAGGCTCCGAGCCCTTCGGTGACACCGCCGCGGCGGCGCGCCGTGTCCTGGTCGCCGAGGCGCGTCTCGCGCGTCCCACCCGGGACGCCGTAGCCCTCGGGCATGATCTCGCCCTTGTTGATCCAGACCTTGACGCCGATGCGCCCGGTCGGGGTCTTGGCCTCGACGAAGCCGTAGTCGATGTCGGCGCGGATCGTGTGCAGCGGCACGCGGCCCTCGGAGTACTGCTCGGAGCGGCTCATCTCCGAACCGCCGAGGCGGCCGGAGCACTGCACCTTCACGCCGGCGGCGCCTGAGCGGATCGCCGAGGCGAGCGAGCGCTTCATCGCGCGGCGGAACGACACGCGGTTCTGGAGCTGCTCCGCGATCGACTGCGCGACGAGCTTCGCATCCAGCTCGGGACGCTTGATCTCGTTGATGTTGATGTGGACGTTCTTCTGCGTCATCGCGTGCACTTCTTTGCGCAGCGCATCGACCTCGACGCCGGACTTGCCGATCACGATGCCGGGGCGCGCCGTGTAGATGTCGATCGTGATCCGCTGCTTGTCCTTGCGGATCAGGATGTCCGACAGCCCTGCGTGCGAAAGCTTCTTGAGGATGTGCTCACGGATCCGGATGTCCTCGATCAGGGCGCCGGCGAACTCCTTCTTGCCGACCATCCAGTTCGACTTCCAGTCGTGGATGACGCCGACGCGCAGACCGCCCGGATGAACTTTCTGTCCCATTAGCCGTTCGTCTCCTTCTGGGCGACCTTGATCGTGATGTGGCACGTGCGCTTGCGGATGCGGGCGACGCGGCCGCGCGCACGGGCGCGCCAGCGCTTGATCGTCGGCCCTTCGTCGACGTAGGCGGCGGCGATCACGAGGTCGTCGCCGTTCCAGTTCAACGCCGGGTTCGACTCGGCGTTCGCGACGGCCGAGCTGAGCACCTTCTCGACCTCGAACGCAGCCGCGCGCTCGGTGAACGCGAGTACGGTGCGCGCCTCGGGGACGGTGCGCCCCCGGATGTGGTCGGTGACGAGCCGCGCCTTGCGGGGCGACACGTGGACGAACTTCGCGACCGCCTGAACGGTCCTCGTGGTGTCGGTCGCCGCAGCCACTACCGCTTCTTCACCTGGGTCTTCTGGTCGCCCGCGTGGCCGCGGAAGTGCCGCGTCGGCGCGAACTCACCGAGCTTGTGGCCGACCATCTGCTCGGAGATGAAGACGGGCACGTGCTTGCGGCCGTCGTGGACCGCGATCGTGTGCCCGACCATCTGCGGGAAGACGGTGCTCGACCGCGACCAGGTGCGGATCATCTGCTTGGAGCCCGACGTGTTCATCGCCTCGATGCGGCCGAGCAGCCGCTCCTCGATGAAGGGGCCCTTCTTGGAGCTCCGACTCATTAACGCTTGTCCTTCCCGCGGCGACGGCCGCGAACGATCAGCTTGTCCGATTCCTTGTGCTTGGAGCGGGTGCGCTTGCCGAGCGTCGGCACGCCCCAGGGCGTGACCGGGTGCCGGCCGCCCTTCGACTTGCCCTCGCCGCCGCCGTGGGGATGGTCGACCGGGTTCATCGCCGAGCCGCGCACCGTCGGCCGCTTGCCGAGCCACCGGCTGCGACCCGCCTTGCCGCCCGTGATGTTGCCATGGTCGACGTTGCCGACCTGCCCGACGGTGGCGCGGCACGTCAGCAGCACGCGGCGCATCTCGCCGGAGGGAAGCCGCAAGGTCGCGTAGCCCCCGTCCTTGGCGACCAACTGGATGCCCGAGCCGGCCGACCGGGCCATCTGCCCGCCGCGACCCGGCTTCAGCTCGACGTTGTGGACGAGCGTGCCGGTCGGGAT
Source organism: uncultured Thermoleophilia bacterium (assembly GCA_963769545.1). GTDB lineage: Bacteria > Actinomycetota > Thermoleophilia > Gaiellales > Gaiellaceae > PALSA-600. The sequence goes on from CAVYMB010000001.1 coordinate 455,920, forward strand.
GTTCTCGAGCGGCAGCGCGTTGCCGGGCTTGATGTCGGAGCCGGGGCCCGACTGCACGAACGAGCCGACGCGGATGCCGGCCGGAGCGAGGATGTAGCTCTTGAAGCCGTCCGCGTAGTGCAGCAGCGCGATGCGCGCCGAGCGGTTCGGGTCGTACTCGACGGCGGCGACCTTCGCCGGCACGCCGTCCTTCGTCCGCTTGAAGTCGATGATCCGGTACCGGCGCTTGTGCCCACCGCCCTGATGGCGTGTGGTGATGCGCCCGTTGTTGTTCCGGCCGCCCTTCTTCGTCAGCTTCTCCGTCAGCTTCTTCTCGGGCGTCGACTTCGTCACCTCGGCGAAGTCGGACACCGACATGAAGCGGCGGCCCGGGCTGGTCGGCTTGAACCTGCGAACCGGCATCAGATTTGCGCTCCCTGGAAGATCTCGATCGTGTCGCCGGCGCGCAGCTGCACGACGGCCTTCTTCCACGCGGGGCGAATGCCGCGATGCATCCCGCGCCGTTTCGGCTTGGCGGCAACCTTGACGATGTTGACGCGCTCGACCTTCACGTCGAAGAGCTCCTCGACGGCCTGGCGGATCTGCGTCTTGTGTGCGTCCGGATGGACCTTGAACGTGTAGCTGCCGCGCGTCGTCCCCGCGTAGCTCTTCTCGGAGACGATCGGCTTGAGCACAACCTGGGATGCATGCATGACTACTGCGCCCTCCCCGTGACGATCGGCAGCGCGCCGTCGGTGACGAGCAGCGAGCGCGCCCAGACCACCGCGCCCACCTCGAGCTCGGCGGGCGAGACGATCGCGACCCGCTCCAGGTTGCGGAAGCTCTTGATCAGCGCCTGCTCCTCGGGCTGCGCGACGACGACGAGCGGCGTCGAGAGGCCCGAGCCCTCGACCAGCGCCTTCGCGGACTTGGTCGACGGTTCGTCGAACGACGCCGCCGGCAGGATCGCAATCGTCCCCTCGCCCGCATGGCTCGCGAGCGCGGAGCGCAGGGCGGCCTTGGCCGCCTTGCGGTTGACCTTCTGCGTGTACGTGCGCGGCTGCTTGGCGAAGGCGTGACCGCCGCCGGTGAACTGCGGCGCACGGATCGTGCCCTGGCGCGCGCGTCCGGTGCCCTTCTGGCGCCACGGCTTCGCGCGGCCGCCGGAGACGAGCCCGCGGCTCTTGGTCGCACTCGTGCCGGAGCGATCGGCGTTCAGCTCGGAGCGCACGGCCTCGTGCACGAGGTGGGGCTTGATCTCAGCGGCGAAGACGCTCTCTTCGAGCGAGACGTCGCTGGCCTTCTTGCCCTGGAGATCGAGCTTCGGGGCGTGCGGCGCGGGCACTAGCCTCTCACCTCCACGAAGCCGTTCCGCGGGCCGGGAATCGCGCCCTTGACGAGCAGCAGGTTCCGCTCGGCGTCGACGTCGTGCACGGTGAGCCCGAGCTGGGTGACGCGCTTGCCGCCCATGCGGCCGGCCATCTTGATGCCCTTGAACACGCGCGACGGGGTTGCCGACGCGCCGATCGAGCCAGGCTTGCGGATGTTGTGCGAGCCGTGCGAACGGGGGCCGGAGCTGAAGTTGTGGCGCTTGATCGTGCCCTGGAAGCCCTTGCCGATCCCGATCCCGGCGACCTTCACCTTGTCGCCCGGCTCGAAGACCGAGACGGTCACCGACTCGCCCTCGACCGCGCCGTCGATGCCGCCGCGGAACTCGACCAGCCGGCGGTGGGCGCCAACCTTGAACCGCGCGAGGTGCCCGAGCTCGCCCTTGGTGAGCTTGCGCTCGGCGACCGGCTCGAACGCGAGCTGGACGGCCTCGTAGCCGTCGGTCTCGGCGGTCCGCACCTGGACGACCGGGCACGGGCCGGCCTCGATCACGGTGACCGGCGTGACGCGACCCGTCTCCGGATCGAAGATCTGGGTCATGCCGAGCTTGCGTCCGAGGATTCCCTTTGCCATCTCTGTCCTAGAGCTTGATCTCGATGTCGACGCCCGCCGGCAGGTCGAGGCGCATCAGCTGGTCGATCGTCTTCGGGGTCGGGCTGAGGATGTCGATCAGCCGCTTGTGCGTACGCACCTCGAAATGCTCGCGCGAATCTTTGTCCTTGAACGGACTGCGGATCACGCAGTACACGTTCTTCTCGGTCGGCAGAGGGACCGGCCCAGTGATCGTCGCACCGCTTCGCTGCGCGGTGTCGACGATCTGCTGGGCCGACCGGTCCAACTGCTGATGGTCATAGCCCTTCAGGCGGATCCGGATTTTTCCCTGTGCCATGTCTTTTTCGCTCTCGTCGCTACTTGAGGATCTTCGTGACGACGCCGGCGCCGACCGTGCGGCCGCCCTCGCGAATCGCGAAGCGGAGGCCCTCGTCCATGGCGATCGGCTGGATCATCTCGATCTCCATGTTCGTGTTGTCGCCCGGCATGACCATCTCCTGGCCCTCCGGCAGCTTGATCGAGCCGGTGACGTCGGTCGTGCGGAAGTAGAACTGCGGCCGGTAGCCGTTGAAGAACGGCGTGTGACGCCCGCCCTCGTCCTTCGAGAGGACGTAGACCTCCGCGTTGAACTGCGTGTGCGGCGTGATCGAACCGGGCTTGGCGAGCACCTGGCCGCGCTCGACGTCCTCGCGCTTGACTCCGCGTAGCAGCGCGCCCGCGTTGTCACCCGCCTGCGCGAAGTCGAGCGACTTCTGGAACATCTCGAGTCCGGTGACGACCGTCTTCTCCACCTTCTCGTGGATGCCGACGATCTCGATCTCGTTGCCGACCTCGATCTTGCCCTGCTCGACGCGCCCGGTCACGACGGTGCCGCGGCCGGTGATCGTGAACACGTCCTCGATCGGCATCAGGAAGGGCTTGTCGACGTCGCGCGTCGGCTCCGGGATGTAGGAGTCGACCGCGTCCATCAGCTCGACGATCTTCGCCTCCCACGCCTCGTCGCCCTCGAGCGCCTTCAACGCCGACACCTGGATGACCGGGATGTCGTCGCCGGGAAACTCGTACTTGGAGAGGAGCTCGCGTACCTCGAGCTCGACGAGCTCGAGCAGCTCCGGATCGTCCACCATGTCCGCCTTGTTGAGGGCCACCACAATCGCGGGGACCTCGACTTGCCTCGCGAGCAGGATGTGCTCGCGCGTCTGCGGCATCGGGCCGTCAGCGGCCGAGACGACGAGAATCGCGCCGTCCATCTGGGCGGCGCCCGTGATCATGTTCTTGATGTAGTCGGCGTGGCCCGGGCAATCGACGTGCGCGTAGTGACGGTTCGCCGTCTCGTACTCGACGTGCGAAGTGTTGATGGTGATGCCGCGCTGCCGCTCTTCGGGAGCGTTGTCGATCTCAGCGAAGCTCTTCGCAACGCCGCCGCCCTGCTTGGCGAGCACATTCGTGATCGCAGCCGTCAGCGTGGTCTTCCCGTGGTCGATGTGCCCGATCGTGCCGACGTTGACGTGCGGCTTCGTGCGCTCGAACTTCTGCTTGGCCATTCCTTCCTTCCTTTGACTTAGGATCCCGAGGTCCGCTCGGTGATCTCACTCGCGATCGACGCCGGCACCTCTTCGTACCGGTCGAACTCCATGTGGAAATCTGCGCGCCCCTGGGTCATCGAGCGCAGGTCGGTGGCGTAGCCGAACATCTCGCTGAGCGGGACGACCGCCTTCACCACCTGGGCGTTGCCGACCGGCTGCATGTTCTCGATGCGGCCGCGCCGTGAGTTGATGTTGCCCATCACGTCGCCGAGGTAGTCCTCGGGCGTCGTCACCTCGACGGCCATCACGGGCTCGAGCAGCTTCGGCTTCGCCCGCTTCATCGCCTCCTTGAACGCCATCGAGCCCGCGATCTTGAATGCCCGCTCGCTCGAGTCGACGTCGTGGTACGAGCCGTCCACCAGCTCGACCTTCACGTCGACGACGGGATAGCCGGCGAGCACACCCGAGCCCATGGCCTCGCGGATGCCCTCGTCCACCGGCTTGATGTACTCCTTCGGAATCTTGCCGCCGACGATCTTGTCGACGAATTCGTAGCCCGTCCCGGGCTCCTGCGGCAGCAGATTGATCACCGCGTCGCCGTACTGGCCGGAGCCTCCCGTCTGCCGAACGAACCTTCCCTGGACCTTCTCGGCCGGCTTGGAGATCGTCTCGCGGTAGGCGACCTGCGGGCGGCCGACGTTCGCGTCGACGTTGAACTCACGCTTGAGGCGGTCGACGATGATCTCCAGGTGGAGCTCGCCCATGCCGGCGATCAGCGTCTGGCCGGTCTCGTCGTCGGTGGTGACGCGGAAGGTCGGATCCTCGTCGGCGAGCCGCGCCAGGCCGCTCCCGAGCTTGTCCTGGTCGGCCTTCGACTTCGGCTCGACGGCAACCGAGATCACGGGCTCCGGGAAGGTCATCGACTCGAGCACGATCGGCGCGCTCTCGACCGCGAGCGTGTCGCCGGTCGTCGTCGTCTTCAGACCGACGCCCGCTGCGATCTCGCCCGCAACGATCTCGTCACGCTCCTCGCGATGATTCGCGTGCATCTGCAGGATGCGCCCGATCCGCTCGGTCTTGCCGGTGGTCGCGTTGAGCACGCGGTCGCCGGCCTTGAGCCGGCCCGAGTAGACGCGGAAGTAGGTCAGCTTGCCGACGTACGGGTCGGACATCACCTTGAACGCGAGTGCGCTGAACGGCTCGTCCTCCGACGCCTTCCGCTCCGCCTCGGCATCGGTCTTCGGGTCGATCCCGGTCACCGGGGGCACGTCCAGCGGACTCGGCAGGTAGTCGATGACTGCGTCGAGCAACGGCTGCACGCCCTTATTCTTGAACGCGCTGCCGAGCAGCACCGGGGTGATCTCGTCGGACAGCGTCCCTGCGCGGACGGCGCGCCTGATCATCTCGGGCGCGACCGAGGACTCGTCCTCGAGGTAGGCCTCGAGCACCTCGTCGTCGAAGTGCGAGATCGCGTCGATCAGCTGGTGGTGGTACTCGGCCGCCTGCTCGGCAAGCTCGGCCGGGATCTCGGTGACGTCGAAGTCCTGGCCGAGGTCGTCCTTGTAGACGATCGCCTTCATCTCGACCAGGTCGACCACGCCGCGGAACTGATCCTCCTGGCCGATCGGGATCTGGATCGGCACCGGGTTGGCGCCGAGGCGCTCGCGCATCGACTGCACGGCGGCGAAGAAGTTCGCGCCGGTGCGGTCCATCTTGTTGATGAACGCGATCCGCGGGACCTTGTACTTGTTTGCCTGGCGCCAGACCGTCTCGGACTGGGGCTGGACGCCCGCGACGCTGTCGAAGACGGCGATCGCGCCGTCGAGCACGCGCAGGCTCCGCTCGACCTCGACGGTAAAGTCCACGTGCCCGGGCGTATCGATGATGTTGATGCGATGGTCGCGCCAGAACGCGGTCGTCGCCGCCGACGTGATCGTGATGCCGCGCTCCTGCTCCTGCGCCATCCAGTCCATCGTCGCGGCGCCCTCGTGTACCTCACCCAGCTTGTGGGTGCGGCCCGTGTAATAAAGGATCCGCTCCGTCGTCGTGGTCTTGCCCGCATCGATGTGGGCCATGATCCCGATGTTGCGGACGCGGTCCAGCGCCACCCGTGTTTCCGTTGCTGCCAATGCTCTGCTCTGCTTTCTCCTGGTGCCTTACCAGCGGTAGTGGGCGAAGGCCTTGTTCGCCTGCGCCATGCGATACATGTCGTCCTTGCGCTTGAACGCGTTTCCCTGCTGCTCGAGCGCGTCGATGATCTCTCCGGCCAGCTTGTCGGCCATGTGCTTCTCGCGCCGGTCGCGTGCGTAGGTGACGAGCCAGCGCAGGGCGAGCGTGCGACCCCGGCGCTGCGGCACCTCGACCGGGACCTGATAGTTCGCCCCGCCGACGCGCCGCGACTTCACCTCGAGCACCGGCGTGACCGTCTTGACGGCCTGCTCCAGCACCTCGACCGGCGGCCGGCCCGTCCGCTCGCCGACCTTTTCGAGGGCGGTGTAGACGATCTGCTCGGCCACCGACTTCTTGCCGTCCAGCATCACGCGATTGCACAGCTGCGTGACGAGCTGGCTGTCGTAGACCGGGTCGGCGACGGTCGGCCGCGGTTGGATCTCGGCGCGACGCGGCATCAGCCGGCTGCCTTCTTGGCTCCGTACTTGGAGCGCCCCTGCTTGCGGTCGGCGACACCGGAGGCATCGAGCGCCGCGCGGATCACCTTGTAGCGGAAGCCCGGGAGGTCGCTCGTGCGGCCGCCGCGGACGAGCACGACCGAGTGCTCCTGCAGGTTGTGCCCCTCGCCGGGGATGTAGGTGCCGACCTCGAGCCCGTTCGTCAGCCGGACGCGCGCGATCTTGCGCAGCGCCGAGTTCGGCTTGCGGGGCGTGGTCGTGGAGACCCGCGTGCAGACCCCGCGCCGCTGGGGCGCGCCCGCGAGCGCGGGCGTCTTGACCTTCGCCTTCTTCTTGGCGCGGCCCTTGCGGATCAGCTGGTTGACGGTCGGCATGCTGAGAGGTTCTCTCCTGTGCGTACTCGCGAGGGAGCACGATGACGAGGTGCAGGTCGTATATAGACGGATGGCCGGGGGAGCGCACGGGGCAGCCCCCACCGAACCGGCGGGCATGGTAGCGAAACGGCTTGGGCGCTGCAACCGGACCCCCTAGGGAGGGCCGACCTTCGCAGGGGCGTTGTAGCCCGAGTAGTGATTGAGCATGAAGTGCGAGATGCCCGTCATCCGCTCCGTCGCCGGCAGGCCGCTCGCGGGCTCGAGCACGACCCGGAACCAGGCATGAGTCGCGAGGTCGAAGAAGGTGATCGTCCGGGGCGCGACGAGACGGACGTCGATCGCGCGCTCCCAGGGCAGGCGCATCACGCGCACCGGGTCCTGGGGCGAGCGCTGCCACGTGCCTGTCGACGAGGGCCGGTCCCAGCGGCTCGAGCCGATCACCACCGCCTGGGAACCGCCGTGGATCGCATAGCGAAGCCGATTCGGCGCGACGAAGACGAAGTCGGTGACAAGCGGCGCCTCCGGTCCCGAGGAGAGTTGCTGGTGCAGCGCCGCGGTCCGGAGCCCGGCGTACGCCGTGATCGCGCGCCGCAGCAGTGCGCGCCCGGAAGGCGCCGAGGCCGGGATCGTGAAGCGCCACGAGCGGCCGCCGATCTGCACGAGCACCGGCCCGGCAGCGGCCGGTCCGCGGTAGCAGCCGTTCCGGCAGGCAGCGGCTTGGCTGCCGTCGATCCGGACGGCCAACCCGTCGACCCCGTGGCCCTGGTCGTCGACGACCGACACGGTCGCACGCCCCGGTGTGCGCGCCAGGGCGACGTCCCGTGTTCCCCACTCCCTCGCGTCGACGACCGCCGGGACCGGCGGGACGACGACTGCCGGAGCGGCGACCGGGAGCCCCTGTGTCCCGCCGCAGCCGGCGGCGGCCAGTGCCAGCACCGCCGTCGCGGCGGCAGCGCCCTTACGAAGCAGGCGCATACGCGACCACCTCGTCGGAGGCGACCCGCGGCTCGGGGTAGGCGGCGCCCGCGGCGACGACGAGCAGCGACCCGGCGACCGCGGGGCATGCGTTGACTGCCGCGGGCGCGGTCGCGTGCCAGAGCAGACGGCCGTCCGACCCGCGCAGGGCGACGACGGAGCCGTCGTACGTCACGGTGAAGACGACATCGTTGGACACGGTCGCACAGCCGAAGACCGGCGAGGCGAGCCGCCGTACCCACACCGGCCGGCCCGAGTGCAGGTCGAGCGCCACCAGGGCACCGCGACCCTTCGCGTAGTCGGTCGCGAGGAAGCCCGCCAACGAGGTGCCGAGCGCGCTCTCGGAGAAGCAGAGGTCGACGACGGGGACGAACACGCGATCGGCGGTGACCGCGAGCGGGGTCTCGACACCGCCGAGCAGCCCCGGGCACACCGGCGTCGCCGTCGGCGGCAACGGGCCGGTGTCGTTGCGATGCAGACCGACCGCCGTCGACCAGACGCGTCGATGGGAGCCACGGTCCCAGGCGATCACGCGACCGGCCTTGCCGGCGCCGATCACGAGCGATCCCGCCTGCACCGGTGGATCCTGGAAGTCGTAGTCGCGAACGTCGTGCGGCGTGACCTGGTCGGCCCAGAGCAGACGGCCCGTCTCGAGGTCGAGCTCGAGCAGCGAGTCGGTCCAGCGCACCGCGCCCGGGTACATGCCGCCGTTCGGAAACGCCCGCGAGCCGCCCCAGGGATTCGGATTCGCCGTTCCGACCCAGACGTGACCGGCGTCGTCGACGGTCGGCGTCTGCCACGCGCCGCCCCCGCCCGCGAGCCCGGGATGGGCCCAGGGCTTCGCGATCGTGTCGAAGCTCCAGCGGACGCGACCCGACGCCGCGTCGAGCGCGACGATCATCCCGCGACCGCTGGGCGCGTCCGCGGTGTTCGTCGCCACGACGACGCCGCGCGCGACGAGGGGTGCACCGGTGAGCGGCGCCTCGGTCGACGCGAGCTGCCGGAGCCACAACAGCCGTCCCGTCTCGGCGTCGAGCGCGAACACACCGACGTTCGTATCGCCGATCAGCCGCCCGTCCGCGTACGTGAGGCCGTTCGGACCACCGCTCGGCGAGCCGAAGCGGTGGCGCCATACGAGCTTCCCGCTCGAGCGCTCGAGCGCGTAGACGTTGCTGTCGAGGTCCTGCACGTACACACGCTCGCCGACGATGAGCGGCGTCGCGGCCACGCGACCCGAGAACGTCGACCCCGAGGTGAGGCGGAAGCGCCAGGCGACCTTCAGCGCTGCGACGTTCGACGAGTCGAGCGTCGAGGCTGCGACGCGGGTGCCTGCGAGATCGCCGTTCGGTACCGCCCAGTCCGCGGAACGGGAATGGCCGCCACAGCCGGCGGCTCCGATCGCGGTCAGCGCGAGCGTCGTGGCAAGAGCGGACAACGACCGCGGCGGCCACCGCCTCCAGAGCAGTGGCCGCCGCAAGCTGGACAGCTCCGTCGCTACTTGACGATGAAGGTGCCGAGCATGCCCTCTTCGGCGTGCTCACCGACGGTGCACTCGTACGTGTACGTCCCCTTCTTCTTGAAGGTGACCGTGAGTGTCGCCGTCTTCTTGGCGCCGATCACCGGGGTGCCCTTGTTGATGCCCGAGAGGAACACGAAGTTGTGGCCTTCCGTCCCGGCGTTCGTGAACTTGAAGATCACCTTTCCAGGCTTGGCGATCGACTTCTTCGAGAGGGTGAAGTGGAACTCCTTGCCACTCACCTTGATCGTGGTCGCCGTCACGGCGGGCTTCTTCGCCGCGGCGAGACCCGACCCGACGAAGACCCCGACCAGCGCGACCAGCGCGAGGCCTGCCACGGCAAAACGAATGCGAGACAACTGATGCTCCTTCTGTGAGCGGTTCACCTGCAGCGTTTCGATGCGCCACGCCTGCAGTTCGAATACGTGTTTCCAAGGTACCAGCGTGCTAACGCGAGTCAGGGCCCCGGAGGGCCCTGACTCGTGCGGTTTTGCCAGGCTTTTACAAACGGACTAGCCGGGCAGTGCGAACACGTACACGCCGTCGCCGTGCGGTGCGGTGCCCTTGCCGGAGGCGATGATGCTGCCGCCGTCAACGATCGCAACGTACTGCTTGCCGTTCACCGTGTAGGTGATCGGCGGGGCGTCGGCACCGTACTGCAGCTTCTGCGACCACAGCTCCTTACCGCTCGACGCGTCGGCGGCATGGAAGTTGCCGTCGACGGTTCCGTACCACAGCAGCCCGCCACCGGTCGTGGTGGTGCCGCCGTAGCAGAAGGCGCTCGACGGGGTGTTGATCTGCCACGTGATCTGGTTCGTCGTGGCGTCGACGGCCGAGATCGTCCCGCCGAAGTTCACGAGCTTGCCGAACCCGACGTTCGTGTAGCCCTGACCTCCGACGTACGGCTTCTTCAGCGCCGGCGGAATCGCACCGAGCGCCATGTCGGTCTTCGACTCACACGCGTACAGCGAGTGGGTCTGCGGGTCGAAGCTGATCGGCGGCCAGTTGTTGCCTCCGAGCGCCGTCGGTGCGAAGGCCGCGTAGGTCTTCGTGTTGTACGGCGTGAAGATGCAGCCGATCCTGTACGGCGTGCCCGCCGGCGAGTTGCCCTTGAAGTCCTGCTTGCGCGCGCACTGCGGTACGAGCGCCTTGCTCTGGACGTAGGGCTGCGTCGGCCACGTGTGCTGGAACGCGTCCTGCGGCACCTTCTTCTCCACGATGTTGCCGGCGATCAGCGGGTTGCCCGTATCCCGGTTGATCTCGTAGATCCAGCCGGTCTTGCACGACTCGGCCACGCCGTGCTGCATGACGGGGCCGATCTGGACGTCGAACTGCACCGTCGGCGACGGGCAGTCGTAGTCCCAGATGTCGTGGTGGACGACCTGGTAGTGCCACTTGTACTGGCCGGTCTGCGGGTTGAGGGCGACGAACGAGTTGTTGAACAGGTCCTTGCCCGGGCCGCGACCGCTCCACAGATCGGCGTTGCCGGTCGTGAAGACCAACGTGTTCGACGTCGGGTCGATCGACGGGTTGTTCCAGATCGTCGCCCCGCCGTGGATCCACTCGGCGTTGTCCGGCCACGTGCTGAAGCCGACGTCACCGGGGCTCGGCACGGTGTAGTACCGCCAGACGAGGTTGCCGTTGGTCGCGTCGTAGGCGGTCTCACTACCGCGACCGCCGAACTCGCCGCCGGACATACCGACGTACACCATGCCGTTGTAGTACTCCGGCGACATGGTCATCGTCTGGCCGTCAGTCCACGAGACGTTCTGGACCTTCCAGACGATCTGCCCGGTCGTCTGGTTGAGCGCGACAAGGTCACCGTCGAGCTGGGCGACGTAGACCAGCCCACCGCCCAGTGCGACACCACGCGCGTCCCACCCACAGCAGACCGTGGCGTTCTTCTGGTTCGTGTTCGACAGGTACGTCCAGAGATGCTGGCCCGTGACCGCGTCGATCGCGAACACGTCGTCGTTCCCCGTGACGACGTAGAGAACGCCCTGGTACTCGAGCGGCGAGTCCTCCTGCGAGTACTTGGACGCGCTACCCGATCCGTCGAGGTGCGTCTCGAACACCTGCTTGAGTCCAGAAACGTTCGACGTGTTGATGTCGCTCAGCGGTGAGTACCGCTGATTGGCGAGGTTTCCCCCGGTTGTGATCCAGTCGCCGTCTGGACTTGCCGCAAGCTGCGCTGCGGTCCATGCGGGCGCAGCTGTGATCGCTTTGGCGGCTTGGTTGGACTGGGGCCGCGCAGCCGCCGACATAGCGACGACGAACATCGCCGTGATGGCGATGGCGATCATACTTCCAAGACGCATCTAGTACCCCCTGGGAGCCGGACTTGATAGAGCGACGCCGACGGCGTCACCCCTGAACTCAATCACATTTGGTTAACGCCGTGAAACAATATCGGCAAGCCTACGATGCACGCATGACAGACGGCGTGGCACCGGCGACACCCGGCCAGGCGGACGGCCTCGGCGAGGCAACGGCGGCCGCGGCCCGGCTGGCCGGCAGCGTCGCGAACGTGGTGCGCGGGAAGCCGGAGCAGATCCGGCTCGTGGTCGCGGCGGTCGCGGCGGGCGGCCACGTACTCTTCGAAGACGTCCCGGGCACGGCGAAGACCGTCCTGGCACGGGCGCTCGCCGCGAGCGTCGAGGGCGCCGCCTTCTCGCGGATCCAGTGCACGCCCGATCTCCAGCCGACCGACGTGACCGGCCTGTCGATCTACGACCCACGCGAGCGCGAGTTCGAGTTCCGCCCGGGACCGGTGTTCACGAACATCCTGCTCGTCGACGAGATCAACCGAGCGATGCCGAAGACCCAGTCGGCCCTGTTCGAGGCGATGGCAGAGGGCCAGGTCACCGTCGAGGGGGTGACGCGCCCCCAACCGAAGCCGTTTCTCGTCCTCGCCACGCAGAACCCGATCGAGCAGGAGGGGACGTTCCCGCTCCCCGAGGCGCAGCTCGACCGGTTCGCGATCAGAACGACTCTGGGCTACCCCTCGCTCGCCGACGAGATCGAGATCATCGACGCGCAGCGCGGACACCACCCGCTCGACGACGTCCGCCCGGTCGCCACGCTCGACGACCTGCTCGGCCTCCAGTCCGCGCTGGAGCACATCTACGTCGACCGCCTCCTGCTCGAGTGGCTGACCGAGCTCGTGCGTGCGACGCGCGAGCTCGAGACCGTGGCGCTCGGTGCGTCGGTGCGGGCCAGCATCGCCCTCGAGCGGATCGCACGCGCCTGGGCGCTGCTGCACGACCGCACCTATGTGCTGCCCGACGACGTCGAGCTGCTGTTCATCCCCGTCGTCGGTCACCGGCTGGTGTTCGACCCGTTCGCCCTCGCCGACTCGGGCGTCACCACCTCCTCCCTGCTCGAGGCGGTCCGCACCGCCTGTCTCGAGCGCGTCCCACGGCCCGAGCCCGAGTGGGACCTCAGCGGGCCCGAGCGGGCGCGCAGCTCGCCGGCCCAGTGATCGCCGGCCAGCGGCGGACGTTCCCGCTCGTGCCGCGCCGGCCGCTCGTCGGCAATCCCTTCGGCACCGCGCGCAGCAAGCGACGCGGGCCGGGCGCTGACGTGATCGGCTCGCGCCCGTACGTGCCGGGTGATCGCCTCGCAGCCGTCGACTGGCATGCCTCGGCGCGACTCTCGGCCGTGACGGGCCGCGACGAGTTCGTCGTTCGCGAGACGCTCAGCGACGACGCGCCGAAAGTCGTGATCGTCTGCGACCGCCGGCCTGCGATGGCGCTCTACCCGGCGGGGCTTCCGTTCGTCTCAAAACACGATGCGGTACTCGAATGCGTGGCAGCGATCACGGCCAGTGCACGCGCGGCGCGCGCAGCGATCGGCTGGTGCGACGTGACCGGCGAGGGGCAGACCTGGCTGCCGCCGCGAAACGTGTTGGCGTCCGCCGTGGTCGAACGCCGGCTGGCCGCGGCGTGGGACGGGCCGACGGACGGCCTCGAGAGCGCGATCGGCGCCGTCGTCCGGCGGCGGACGGAGGCGCCCCCCGGGACGTTTCTCTTCGTCCTGTCCGACTTCCTCGCACCGCCGTCGCGACAGCTCTGGCACCTCGCGCTCGCGCGCGGGCTCGACGTCATTCCGGTCGTGATCCAGGACCCGCTCTGGGAGGCGAGCTTCCCCGACGTCGCCGGAGTGACGGTCCCGGTCGGCGACCCCGCCGGGAGCCGTGCGGTCGGCGTGCGCCTCACACGGACCGAGGCAACGGAGCGTCGAATGGAGAACGAGGCGCGCGCCGCGAGGCTCCGGGACGGCTTTCGCGGCCTCGGCGTCGACACCGTCTCGATCGCGTCGGCCGCAGCGGGCGAGGTCGACGCTGCCTTTGCCGCGTGGGCTGCACGCCGACGCCGAGTTCGTCGCGCCTGGATGCGCCCGTGAAAGTGCGCCTCCTGCTCGCCTGCTTGGTGGCCGGCGTTGTCGCCCCGTCGGCCGGCGCCGCGCAACCGGTGGTCAGAACGGGCCTGTCGCCGCCGGCAATCCTGTTCGGCGACCCCGTCCAGGCAACAGTCGTGGTCACGGTCGACAGTCGCATCGACGACCCGTCGACGATCGTCATCTCGACGCCGACCGCTCCGTGGACCGTCGCCGCGCGCGAAGCAGCGAGCACGACCCACGCCGGCAGCCTTGCCTCGCGCCGCCTCACGATCACGATCGTGTGCCGCTCGACCGCCTGCCTGCCCGCGCGGTCCTCCCGCGTCTTCGGGCTGCCGCCGGTGACCTTCACCGTGCGGCGACGGGCGGGTGGCGTCACGGCCGGCCGTGCGGCGTGGCCGAAGCTGGTCGTCGCAAGCCGGCTGCCGCCGGGCGCGGCGTCCGCGACCAACCCCCCGTTCGAGCTGCAGACGACACCGCCGCCGGTCGCGGCCCGCGTGTCGCCGTCGTTCGCGGCCTGGGTGCTCGACGCGGCCGCCGTGCTGCTCGGGCTCGCAGCGGTGTGGCTGACCGTCGTCGAGGTCCGTCGGCGGCGCCGGCGGACCACACCCGCAATCTCCCCGCTCGCGCGCGCGCTCACGCTGCTCCGTGAGGCGGAGCAGCGCCCGGCTCCCGACCGGCGGCGGGCGCTGTCGTTGCTCTCCCGCGTCACGCCGCGACCCGAGGAGACAGACGTGGCGGAGGACGCCACAGTGGCAGCCTGGTCTCTGGACGACCCGACACCCGAGCAGCTCTCCGAGCTGTCACGGCGGATCGAGGAGCACCGGTGACGACGCTGCCGCTCACCGATGCTCCGCTCCTGCGGCGTCTCGCGCTCCGCACCCGGGCGCTCCGTATCGCCCTCGCCGCCGGGCTCGTCGCGATCGTGCTGGTCGCGTCGGTCCTGGCCCGCCATCCGGCAACAACCGCGCATCCGTACCTGCCGCCCGGGTCGACGGGCATCGTCGTGCTCGACCTGTCTGCGAGCATCTCGACCGACTCGTACCAGCAGATCGGCGAGACGCTCAAGCGGCTCGCCGCAAGCGGCGGACGCTACGGCCTGATCGTCTTCTCGTCGACCGCCTACCTGGCGCTTCCTCCCGAGACGCCGGCGCGGGAGCTCGGCTCGCTGATCCGCTTCTTCCACTTCGTCCCGGGACAGAACGGGTTCGGCAGCACGTTCCCGACCAATCCGTGGACGACCTCGTTCAGCGCCGGCACGGCGATCTCGAGCGGGCTCGATCTCGCCCTCGACCTGGCGCGACGCGAGCAGCTGGTCCGCCCCTCGGTGCTGCTGATCAGCGACCTGAGCGACGACCCCGGCGACCTTCGCCGCGTCGCATCATCCGCGCTTGCGCTGCGACGCGACCACATTCCGATCCACGTCGTGGCGCTGAGCGCGCAGGCCTCGGACGAGCAGCTGTTCTCCCGGCTGCTCGGCCCGGACGGGGCAGTCCAGAACGCCCCTGCTCCCGGCACGGCTCCCACCTCCTCGCACACTGCCTTCCCGACCGGGCTCGTGATCGCGGCGCTGCTCGCCGCGGCCCTCCTCGCGGCCGGGGAGCTGTTCTTCCCGACGCTCCGTTTCGGGGCGGAGGCGGCGCGGTGAGGTACGCACGCGTCGCCGCGATCTGCGTGCTGGCCGTCGCAGCGGTGGTGCTCGCGCTCTTCGCGCACGACCTGCGCGCGTGGTCGTCGGCATTGGCGGAGGGCGACGTCCGCGCGCAGGCCGGCCGCGCCACGGCCTGGAAGCCGTCGACGATCCTGCCGTCGGGATGGTCGGAGGGCGCCCTCGGGCTCGGGCCCGACCGGGCGCTCCGGCTGGCGATCCGCCGGTTCGACGAGACGTACGCGACCCCGCCGGGCTTCGACAGTGGGCTCTCGGCCGTGGAGGCACGCGACGAGGCGGAGGCGGCACTCGCCGCAAGCGCGGGCGACTCGAACGGCGGGCGTGCCTCGCAGGCGCTCGACCTGCTCGGGCTGCTGCTGTTCGGCGACTCGTCCGCGGGCAGCGGCACGGCTGCCGCGATCCGCGCCGTCGACGACCTCGATCAGTCGGTGCAGCTCGACGGTGGCAACGAGCACGCCAAGGCGAACCTCGAGCTGGCGCTCCGACTGCTCGAGACGCACGGGACGCGGATCGGGCCGAACGCAGGGGCCGGGCCGAACGCGACCGGGCACCGGGGCGCGGGCACCGGCGTTCCGGGCGAAGGCTACTGAGGTGTCGTTGACCTTCCTGACGCCGGCCGCCGGGTTGGCCGCCGTTGCGGCACTGGTGCCACTCGCGGCCGCAGCAGCGGGCGCAGCGAGGAGCACGAGGGTGCGGAAGGCGCTCGGCCTACGGCCGCCTGGCCGCGATCCGGCGGGACCGATCCTGCTCGCGGTCGTGCCGCTTCTCCTCGCCCTCGCCGCGATGCAGCCGGCGCTGACGCGAGACGTCACGCAGCGGACGCGAAGCGACGCAGCGGTGTTCGTGGTGATCGACGTCACGCGCTCGATGCTCGCCTCGGCATCGCCGGACGCTCCGTCGCGCCTCCAGCGTGCGAAGGCGGCGGCGATCGCGCTGCGGGGCAAGGTGCATGAGCTGCCCTTCGGCGTCGCGACGCTGACCGACCGGGTCGTGCCGTTGCTCTTCCCGACCGGCAGCCAGGCGGTCTTCGACACCACGGTGCGCCGCGCCGTCCGGGTCAACGGGCCGCCTCCGCTCGAGCTGGCCGCGAACGCGACGGACTTCTCCGCGCTCGACAAGCTCGCGACGCAGAGCTTCTTCGCTCCGTCGACCCGCCGTCGGGTCGTCGTCCTGCTGACCGACGGCGAGAGCAAGCCGTACGACCCGGGCTCGCTCTCCGATCTGAAAGGGACACCGGTGATCGTGCTGCGGTTCTGGCATGGGAACGAGCGGGTCTTCGACGAGGGAGCCCCCGAGCCCGCCTATCGCCCGGACCCGACGAGCAAGACGATGGCCGCCGAACTCGCGGCGGCGACCGGTGGTCGCGTCTTCGGCGAGGGCAACGTCGCAGCGGCAGCCGCCGCGGTCGAGCGCGCTGCCGGGCCCGGACCGACCGTCGCAGCGACGACGTCGACGGAACGAACACCGGTCGGTGGCTGGATCGCGCTCGCCTCGCTCGTGCCGCTCGCGTTCGTCCTCCGGCGACGCCTGCTCGTCGCGCCGTGATCGGCAGCTAGCATTGCGTGCGGAACGGATCGCCAGCGAGACGGAAGGGGTTGGATCGATGAAGAGGAGCAGGCTCGTGATCGTCGTGTTCGCCGTGGTCGCCGCAGCCGTCCTCTCGGCAGTCGCGCTTGCAGACCGGCCCGCGACGACCGGCATCCCCGGCACCTTCGCGACGATCAACGTGCGCATCTCCGACAAGGGGCTGATCCTGAACCGTCACGCGTCGAGCGGCGTCCAGGTGATCGGCTTCCGTATCCGCAACGTCGGAAAGAAGAAGCACAACTTCATCGTCGGCGACTACGCCACCAACGCGATCGCGCCTGGACAGTTCGACGACTTCGCCGTCTCGTTCGACGACTTCGGCAAGTACGAGTACCGCTGCTCGCTCAACTGCCCGCGCAGCGCTCACGGCTTCATCACCGTCAAGCGCGGCAACTACACCGCCACCGGCTGATTAGTTAGTTAAGACGCGCGCGGAATCCGACGCGGACGAAGGCCGCCGTCGGAGTATCATCGACAGCCTATGTCGCGACGCCGCATCCGCGCTGTCACGATTGCGCTCGCGGCAGCAGCCTTCCTCGTCCCGCTCGCGCTCGGCGCTTCCTCGCCGCCGACGCATGCCCGGGTCGCACTCGCCAACTCGGACTGGCTCGGCTTCGGCCGAACGCCGGACGAGAACCGGCACACCCCGCTCGACCAGATCACGCCGGCGAACGTCTCGACCCTGCAGCGCCAGTACACGGTCAACTTCCGGGCGATCGACGCCACGATCAAGAACGGCGAGCAGTCCTTCCCGCTCGAGTTCGGCGGCGTCCTCTACCTGACGACGAACGACGACAACGTCTGGGCGATCCAGGCGACCACGGGCAAGGTGCTCTGGCGCTTCCAGCCGCCCAACGTGGCGCTGTTCAAGAACTTCGGCATCGTCGCCAACCGCGGCCTCGCCTACTGCGACGGCAAGCTGTTCCTGGCGACGCTCGACATGCACATCGACGCGCTCTCCCCCGGCGACGGGCACCTGATCAAGAGCGTGCCGATCTCGGCCGCCGTCCCCGGCGCCGCCTCCAACCTGGGCTATTCGGAGACCAGCGCCCCGGTCTGCGCCAACCACATCCTCGTCGTCGGCGCGGCGGGCTCGGAGTACGGCGTCCGCGGCTTCGTGATGGGCTACCACACCGACCTCACGCCGGCGTGGGCCAACCCGTACTGGACGATCCCGCCCGAGCAGACCGAGTGGCGGAAGGCCGGACGGCTCGTCGGCGGCGGCGTCGACTGGACGCCCCAGACGATCGACACGAGCACGAACACCCTCTATTTCGGGACCGGTTCGGCGACCCCGCTCTACTACCCGACGTTGCGTCCCGGCAAGGACGCGCGCGCCGATTCGCTGATCGCCCTCGACCTGCAGACGGGCGTCCAGAAGTGGTGGCAGCAGCAGATGGCGTTCAACGAATGGTCGTACGACACGGCGCAACCCCCACTCGTCTACAACGCGAAGATCGGCGGCAAGACGCGGAAGATCGTGTCCGTCGCGACGATGGAAGGCGTCTGGTTCGCCTACGACGCGGCGAACGGCAAGCCGATCTACCAGCGCGTCCAGGTGATCGACCGCACGGAGCATCCCGCGCTCCAGCCCGGCAAGCCCGTCGTCGTGTATCCGTCGTCGCTCGGCGGCGTCAACTACTCGCCGGCTTCCTTCGACCCGACAACCGGCTACGTGATCAACGGCGCCGCCGAGACCGCGGCAGTCGAGGACCAGGCCGAGCTGACGCCGACCCAGCTCGCCCACAAGCTGGTCGGAGACGTTTTCCTCGGGCTCGAGAACGGCGACTTCGGAACGCTGCTTCCCGGCTGGCACGACCACGGCTCGATCAGCGCCATCGACGTCGCCACCGGCAAGCGCGTCTGGAAGATCACGACGCCCGAGCCCGAGCGCGGAGGCGTGACGACCACGGCGTCGGGACTCGGCTTCGACGGCGGCGGCGACGGCGTGCTGCGGGCGTTCTCGACGAAGACCGGCAACGTGCTCTGGACGTTCAAGGCCGGCCCCCCGATCGCCGCCGGCCCGACGATCTTCTCGATCGGCGGCACCGAGTACGTCGCGATCACGGTCGGCGGGACGCCAACCTCTTCCGGCGGCGGGACGGCCGCGCAGCTGATGGTGTTCGCGCTCGGCGCGTCACACGGAAAGAAGATCGTCGCGAGCCCCGTGTCGACGCCGGCGGCGCCGGTCGACACCGTGCTGCACCGGACGACGGCGGCGCGCGGCGAGCAACGGACGGCCGCGGCGGCCGGAGCGGCCCGCATTGCCCTCGACCTCTCGCACGTGACCGTGCGGGCGTGGACACCCTCCTCGAACGACACGCTGCCGGTGACCGGCCACCTGTTGCTCGACGGCCGTCCCGTGAAGGGAGCACTGATCCGGGTCGACTCGTACGTGCTGCCCAAGGCGACCGGACCGAAGGGCGGGTTCTCGTATCCGGTCGACTTCACGCTCGCCCGGCGGCACGTCGTCACGATCGCAGGCGCCAAGTCGGCGACCATCGGCGGCAAGCGGCTGACCGCAGGCCAACGGAGCGCCGTGCTCCAGGCCGGGAGCGCCTTCAGCGTCTCGTACGCCGTGTCGGGGCTGCGCGCGCACATCGGCAAGGGCGGCAACGTGATCCTCACCGGTCACCTGCAGGACACGAGCGCCCTCGCGCCGCCGACCGTCGTGCTCTACACCTACCAGCTCACGGGTCAGATCACCGACTCGAGCGGGCATCCCGTCCAGGGAGCCTTCGTCGTCACGCGCACCCAGGACCGCAACTTCTGGACGTTCTCGCAGCCGTCCGACGCGAACGGCGACTTCCGCTCCTTCTACACCGCCTCCGACCAGGCCGGGAAGGATCCGGTGCCGCTCAGCATGCAGGTGACGCTCGGCAGCGTCGCCTACGGCGCACCACTCGGCGTGAACGTGAGCTTCAAGGCACTGCAGAGCGCGAGCGTCAACTTCCAGCTGCCCGCGACGCCGGGCGGCAATCCGACGCCGTCGTCGCCGACGACCCGCCCGGGCGCGATCTACGAGGGACTGCTGGTCGGCGTCCAGGGACCGAAGGGCGTGGTCGTCCCCGTCGGCGGCAACTGGCCCGACAAGCACGGCAACTTCCGCCTCGTCCTGCCGCCTTCCGAACGAGGCAAGACGGTCAGCGTCTACCAGGACCTGCGGCAGTTCTTCTCTCCCAGGCCGGCGGCCCCGGGCGGGCCGGTCTCAGGCGCGGTCTGGCCGCACGGGCTGCAGCAGGACGTGCCGCAGCGGCTCGCGGCGATCACGCTCCCGAAGTAACCGCGTGACCGCTCGAGCCCGCAGCGTGCTGATCGCCGTGGCCGGGCTCAGCGCCTTGGCGTCGGTGACGAGCGGCGCCGCTGCTGCACCGGCCTCCAGCCGCAACTGGAGCAGCATGGGCCCCTTCTCGATCGGAACGACCCGTGCGGCCGTCTACAAGGCGCACGGCTTCGGCTCGGCCGGCGCTGCCGCAACGATCACGACCTACCCGATCGCCGAGGGGGTCGTCTCCGTCGCCTTCGTCTCGGGCAAGGTCGCCGACCTCGAATGTGGAGCAGCCCACCTGCTCGAACCTTGCCCGGCCGGCTTCGCGCTCCCGGACGGCGTGGCCGACGGGACGAAGGTCCCGCGGAAGAAGCAGTGGCGCAACTACACGCTCGAGGCCGGAAACAACGGCACCTTCACCATGAGCCGCACCGCCACGGCGGGCGGCACCAGGATCGGCGTGATCCTCGCGGTCTCGAAGGGCAGCGTGTCGGGGATTCAGCTGTACCGCCTCCGCACGCACGGCTGACCGGTGTGAGCGCCGGTGCCAGGCACGGGCGTGCCTGGCACCGATGCTCGATCACCCGTCAGCCGTCGAGGGGGCTGTCGACCTCGGGGATCTCCTCGGCCTCGCCGGCATCGTGCGAGTTGGTCGTCTCCGACCCGGGCTCGCCGCCGAACGTCAGGCCGAGCGACCCGAAGTCGGCGACGGAGCCGCCGTCCTGGCCGATCTCCTCGAGCGCCTGCAACAGTGCGTCGCGCTCGTACGCCTCGCGCACGATCGGCTCCGCCGGGGCGATCTCGATCTGCCGGTACCGCTTCAGGCCCGTGGCCGCCGGGATCAGCTTCCCGATGATCACGTTCTCCTTCAGCCCGAGCAGGCGGTCGATCTTCCCTTCGATCGACGCATCCGTCAGCACCTTGGTCGTCTCCTGGAAGGACGCCGCCGAGAGGAACGACTCGGTGGCGAGCGACGCCTTCGTGATCCCGAGGATGAGCGGCTCGTAGGTCGCGAGCTCGCCCTTCGCCTTCTTCACCCGGACGTTCTCGCGCTCGAGCACGACCCGGTCGACGAGCTGGCCCGGGAGCAGCTCGGTCTCGCCGGCGGACTCGACGCGAACCTTCTTCAGCATCTGCCGGACGATCAGCTCGATGTGCTTGTCGTGGATCTCGACGCCCTGGCCCTTGTAGACCTTCTGCACCTCACCGACCAGGTACAGCTCGGTGTTCGTCGAGCCCTTGAGCGCGAGCAGGTCGGCAGGGTTCTGGGAGCCCTCGTTGATCGCGTCGCCGGGCTCGACGAGCTCGCCGTTCGTGACGAGCAGGCGTGTGCGCCGCGGCAGCTGGTACTCGACCGGATCCTCGAGCTCGCCGTTCGAGCCCACCTCGGTGGGCTGGATCGTGACCTTCGGGCCACGCTCGCTCGGCTCGACCTCGACCCGTCCGGCGGCGCCCGCCAGCACGGCGGCACCCTTCGGGTTCCGGGCCTCGAAGATCTCGACCACGCGCGGGAGGCCGTGCGTGATGTCCGAGCCGGCGACGCCGCCGGTGTGGAACGTGCGCATCGTCAGCTGCGTGCCCGGCTCGCCGATCGACTGCGCGGCGATGATGCCGACCGCGTCGCCGATCTCGCACATCTCGCCCGTCGCCGGGAAGATGCCGTAACACGTCTTGCAGACACCCGTCTCGGCATGGCACTTGAGCACCGAGCGGACCGGGATCTCGAGCTCTTCGCCGAGCTCGGTCTCGAGCTCCTCGAGCATGCCGAGCGTGACCGTCTGGCCCTTCTCGGCGAGCACCGTCTTCCCAGGCTTCCCGGACGCGAGCGGCCGGCGGACGTCGTCGGCCAGCACGCGGCCGAGCAGCGACTTGTTGAAGCCCTCCGTGGTGCGGAGCGGCAGGACGATGTGGTCGTCTGTCTTGCAGTCGTGGTCGCGGACGATCACGTCCTGGGAGACGTCGACGAGACGCCGGGTCAGATACCCCGAGTCGGCGGTGCGAAGCGCCGTGTCGGCGAGACCCTTGCGGGCGCCGTGGGTCGAGATGAAGTACTCGAGCACCGAGAGGCCTTCCATGAAGTTCGCCTTGATCGGCCGCTCGATGATCTCGCCCTTCGGGTTCGCCATCAGGCCGCGCATGCCGGCGAGCTGCCGGATCTGCTTGAACGAGCCGCGCGCCCCGGAGTTGGCCATCATGAAGACCGGGTTCAGCTCGTTGAAGTTCTCCTGCATCGCGTCGGCGACGGTATCGGTTGCCTCCGTCCAGATGTTGACGATCGTCTCGTGGCGCTCCTCGTCGGTGATCAACCCCATGTCGTACTGGCGGTGGACCTCCTCGACGCGCTTCTCGTACCCGCTGAGGATCTTCTCCTTGTCGGGCGGAATGACGATGTCGTTCTTCGAGATCGTCACGCCGGCCTTCGTCGCGTAGCGGAAGCCGAGCGTCTTGATCGTGTCGAGCACCGGCGCCAGGGTGTGCGCGCCGTAGCGATCCGACAGCGACAGGACGTACCGGTCGGTGTCCGGCTTGGCGAGCGTCTGGTTGACGAAGTCATACTCGAGCGCCTCGTCGGGAGGCAGCAGGTCGTCGAGCGCCCGGTACACGGCCGAGTTGAACAGCACGCGGCCCGGCGTCGTCAGATGCAGCTCACCGTCGAAGCGGAACTCGATCGGCTCCTGGAGACCGACACCGCGCATCTCCAGCGAGACCTCGATCTCGTCGGCCGAGTCGAACCGGCGCGGCCGCGGGTTGAGCGAGGACGGCTCGAGCGACGGCAGGTCGTGCTCGGAGTAGGTCAGGTAGTACATCCCGAGCACCATGTCCTGCGTCGGCGTCGCGAGCGGTCGTCCGCTCGCCGGCGAGAGGATGTTGTTCGAGGAGAGCATCAGGATGCGCGCCTCGGCCTGCGCCTCCGCGGAGAGCGGCAGGTGCACGGCCATCTGGTCGCCGTCGAAGTCGGCGTTGAACGCGTGGCAGACGAGCGGGTGCACCTGGATCGCCTTGCCCTCGACGAGCACGGGCTCGAACGCCTGGATGCCGAGGCGGTGCAGCGTCGGTGCACGGTTCAGGAGCACCGGGTGCTCGGCGATCACCTCTTCGAGGACGTCCCAGACCTCGGGCGTCATCGAGTCGACGTACTTCTTCGCGGCCTTGATGTTCTGGACGGACTTCCGCTCGACGAGCCGGCTCATGATGAACGGCTTGAAGAGCTCGAGCGCCATCAGCTTCGGCAGGCCGCACTGGTGCAGCCTCAGGTTCGGGCCGGCGACGATCACGGAGCGTCCGGAGTAGTCGACGCGCTTGCCGAGCAGGTTCTGGCGGAACCGGCCCTGCTTGCCCTTGAGCATGTCGGACAGCGACTTCAGCGGCCGGTTCCCCGGGCCGGTGACCGCGCGTCCACGACGCCCGTTGTCGAACAGCGCGTCGACGGCCTCCTGCAGCATCCGCTTCTCGTTGTTGACGATGATCTCCGGCGCGCCGAGGTCGAGCAGGCGCTTCAAGCGGTTGTTCCGGTTGATCACGCGGCGGTAGAGGTCGTTCAGGTCCGAGGTCGCGAAGCGACCACCGTCGAGCTGCACCATCGGGCGCAGCTCCGGCGGGATCACCGGCACTGCCTCGAGGATCATCCAGTCGGGCTTGTTCTCCGACTTGATGAACGCGTTGACGACCTTCAGCCGCTTGATCGCGCGCTGCTGCTTCTGGCCCTTCGAGGTCTTGATCGTGTCGCGAAGCGACGCCGCCTCGAGGTCGAGGTCGAGATCGCGGAGCAGGTCGCGGATCGACTCCGCCCCCATGCCCCCGCGGAAGTAGACGCCGAACCCGTACGGCGATCCGAACCGGTCCTTGAGCTCGCGGAAGAGCTGCTCGTCGTTGACGACCATCTTCGGTTCGAGGTCGCGGAAGAGCTGCCACGTCTGCTCGAGGCGCCGCACCGAGTCGACAGCTGCCTCGCGGGTGTCCTCGCGACGCGACTCGATGTCGAGGTACATCTCGCGTACCTTCAGCGCCCACTGGACGATCGCGTCGAGATCCTCCTTCTGGATCTTTCCGTCCGTCCGCAGGCACAGGTCGTTCGTCAGCTCGCGGATGTCCTGGCCGGGCTCCCACGAGTCGACGACGTCCTTGAGCAGGCCGTTGCCGAGGTCGCGTGCCTTCTCGATGTTCTTCTGGTCGATCCCGGCAACGAGCTCGACATCGTCGTCGTGGGCGCCGGCGCCTTCAAGCTGCGCGTCGACGACGCGGTGGATGTGCTTGGTGATCGCGCCCTTCTTCGCCCCCGTCGCCTTCTCGAGCTCCTTCTCGAGCGGTGCGATCGAGGCGAGGATCTGCTCGCCGGCCGACGCGACCTGCTCGAGCTCACGCGGGGTGAGCTTGCGATCGTCGCGGATCGCAGCGTTCCGGACGAGCTCGCGGATCTTCTTCGAGTCCTCGGTGGTGATCTGCGGGACGAGCTCGAGGAAGAGCCCGCCGACGAGCTTGCGCGCGTCCTCGAGGGGCGGCAGCGCCTGCTCCTCGGCCCAGGTCGCGAGGCCGCGGGTCCAGAAGTCGTCGTCCTCGTCGAAGCCCTTCTCGGCGCCGGCCGAGAAGAAGTCCCGGCGGCGCTTGAGGCGCTTCTCGAGGTCGGCGAGCTGCTCGTCGCGGTCGACGTAGATGCGCTCGGACTCGGCCTTGACCTTGTCCTCGAGCCCGTTCAGATCCTTCGCGCGAGCCTCGTTGTCGACGTTCGTGACGATCGAGGCCGCGAAGTACAGCACCTTCTCGAGCTCACGCGGGGCGATGTCGAGCAGGTACCCGATGCGGCTCGGGACGCCCTTGAAGAACCAGATGTGCGACACGGGTGCCGCGAGATCGATGTGGCCCATGCGCTCACGGCGCACCTTCTGGCGGGTCACCTCGACGCCGCACCGCTCGCAGATGATGCCCTTGTAGCGGACGCGCTTGTACTTGCCGCAGTAGCACTCCCAGTCCTTGGTCGGGCCGAAGATCCGCTCGCAAAACAGACCGTCGCGCTCGGGCTTGAGCGTGCGGTAGTTGATCGTCTCAGGCTTGGTGACCTCGCCAGACGACCAGTCGCGGATCTGCTTGCTCGACGCGAGACCGATCCGGATCGCGTCGAACTCGTTGATGTCGATCAAAGGTGTTTCGCCTCTTTCTTCTCGGTCGTCACAATGCTTCGTGGTCCAGCTCAGTCGTCCAGTTCGATTTCCTCGGCAGCGCCGACGGGAGCGTCGAGCTCCTCGCCTTCAGGCTCTTTGTCCAGCTCGATCGCGTCGACGTCCTCGAGCGACTCGTCGGCCGGCAGCTGCAACTCGCCGTCGGAGTCGACGCGGTCTTCGCCTTCGTCGACCTCCTGGGGGGTCGGCTGCCTGGCGGCAGCGCGCAGCGAGCCGGGCGAGAGATCGATGCCGAGCTCCTCCGCGGCGCGGAGCAGCTCGTCGTCCTCTTCGCGGACCTCGACCTCGCCGCCGTCCTCGGAGATGACGCCGACGTCGAGCGCCAGCGACTGCATCTCCTTGAGCAGCACCTTGAACGACTCGGGGATCGACGGCTCCGCGATGTTCTCGCCCTTGACGATCGCCTCGTACGCCTTGACGCGGCCGACGGTGTCGTCGGACTTGATCGTCAGCATCTCCTGGAGCGTGTAGGCCGCGCCGTACGCCTCGAGCGCCCACACCTCCATCTCGCCGAAGCGCTGGCCTCCGAACTGCGCCTTGCCGCCCAGCGGCTGCTGGGTGACGAGCGAGTACGGGCCGGTCGAGCGCGCGTGGATCTTGTCGTCGACGAGGTGGAGCAGCTTGAGGATGTACATGTAGCCGACGGTGACGTCCTGCTCGAACGGCTCGCCGGTGCGACCCGAGAACAGGCGGGCCTTGCCGGAGACACGACGCCCGGGGGGCGCCTTCGTGTCGACCACGAACTTGATCGGGCTGTCCTCGCGCGACGCCCACGCGAGCAGTGCGTTGTCGACGTCCTCGACGGTCGCACCGTCGAAGACAGGCGTCGCCACCGGGGTCGGGTTCGGCGCGTTGATCACACGGCTCGCCGTCCCGTTGACGACCTCGACGCCGTCGCCCTCGAAGACGCCGTGCGCGGCCGCCCAGCCGAGGTGCGTCTCGAGGATCTGCCCGATGTTCATCCGGCTCGGCACGCCGAGCGGGTTGAGCAGGATGTCGACCGAGCGGCCGTCCTCGAGGAACGGCATGTCCTCCTCGGCGACGATCTTCGAGATCACGCCCTTGTTGCCGTGGCGCCCGGCGAGCTTGTCGCCCTCCGAGATCTTGCGCTTCTTGGCGACGTAGACGCGGACGAGCTCGTTGACGCCGGGCGACAGGTCGTCGCCGCCGTCGCGCGAGAACGTCTTGACGTCGATCACGACGCCACCCTCGCCGTGCGGGACCTTCAGCGAGGTGTCGCGCACCTCGCGCGCCTTCTCCTTGAAGATCGCGCGGATCAGCTTCTCCTCCGCCGTGAGCTCGGTCTCGCCCTTTGGCGTCACCTTGCCGACGAGCAGGTCGCCCGAGCCGACCTCGGCGCCGACGCGGACGATGCCGCGGTCGTCGAGGTTGCGGAGCGACTCCTCCGAGCGGTTCGGGATGTCGCGGGTGATCTCCTCGTCGCCGAGCTTCGTCGACCGCGCGTCGATCTCGTACTCGTGGATGTGGATGGAAGTGAGCACTTCCTCCTTCACGAGCCGCTCCGAGAGGACGATCGCGTCCTCGAAGTTGTAGCCCTCGAACGGCATGAACCCGACGAGCAGGTTCGCGCCGAGCGCGAGCTCACCGTGGTCGGTCGACGAACCGTCCGCGAGCACCGCCCCGGCCTCGACCCGATCGCCCTGCCGGACGATCGGCTTGTGGTGGATCAGCGTCCCCTGGTTGGAGCGCATGAACTTCGTCAGGTCGTACTCGTCACGCGTGCCGCGGCCCTCGACGACGATACGGTTGGCGTCGAGCTCGACCACCGTGCCGGCGTGGTTGGAGACGACGACGTCGCCCGAGTCGACGGCTGCACGGTGCTCCACGCCGGTGCCGACGAGCGGCGCTTGCGGGATCATCAGCGGCACAGCCTGACGCTGCATGTTGGCGCCCATCAGCGCGCGGTTCGCGTCGTTGTGCTCGAGGAACGGGATCATCGCGGTCGCGACCGACACGATCTGCGCCGGTGCGACGTCCATGAAGTCGACGTCCTTCGCGTTGGCGATCACGGCTTCGCCCTCGGCCGAGCGGCAGAGCACCTGGTCGTGCAGGAACTTGCCGGTCTTGTCGTCCACCCGCTCCGACGCCTGGGCGATCGTGAACAGCGCCTCTTCGGCGGCGTCCAGGTAGACGATGTCGTCCGACACCTTGCCGTTCGCGACCTTGCGGTACGGCGTCTGGATGAAGCCGAACTGCGACACGGTCGCCATCGAGGCGAGCGACCCGATCAGTCCGATGTTCGGGCCTTCGGGGGTCTCGATCGGGCACATGCGGCCGTAGTGGGTCGGGTGCACGTCGCGCACCTCGATCGGCGCCCGCTCACGCGTCAGGCCGCCCGCACCGAGCGCGGAGAGCCGCCGGCGGTGGGTGAGGCCGTCGAGCGAATTCGTCTGCTGCATGAACTGGGACAGCTGGGACGAGCCGAAGAACTCCTTCAACGCCGCCACCACGGGGCGGATGTTGATGATCGTCTGCGGCGTGATCGTGTCGACGTCCTCCGTCGTCATGCGCTCGCGGACGACGCGCTCCATGCGGTACAGGCCGACGCGGAACGCCTCCTGAATCAGCTCGCCGGTCGTGCGCAGGCGGCGGTTCCCGAAGTGCTCGTACTCGTCGAGCTCGGTGCGGATCGGGTCGCGGGAGAGCACGATCGCGTCGGCGGCGAAGTCCTTCGACTCCTCGGGCACGCCGATCGCGTGCGGGAGGGCGACGAGCTTCTGCACCAGCGCGAGGATGTCCTGCGTGGTGAGCACGCGCGTCGACTCCGGCACGTCGACTCCGAGCCGCTGGTTCAGCTTGTAGCGGCCGACCTTCGTCAGGTCGTAGCGCTTGGGGTCGAAGAACAGCGATCGCAGCAGGTTCCGGCTGTTGTCGAGGGTCGGCGGCTCGCCCGGGCGCTGCTTCTTGAAGACCTCGATCAGCGCCTCTTCCTCGCGCGTCGTCGGGTCCTTTTCAAGGGTATTGCGGATGAAGTGCGAATCGTCGAAGAGCGCGAGAATCGCCTCGTTCGTGGACGTGTCGAGCTGGAACCCGGTCGTCGGGTCCTCGGCCGGCAGCGCCCGCAGCAGGGTCGTGATCGGGAGCTTGCGCTTCCGGTCGATCCGGGCATAGACGACGCCCTTCTTGTCGATCTCGAGCTCGAGCCACGAGCCACGGCTCGGCATCAGGTTGGCGGTGAAGACCTGCTTGGTGGCGTCCTTCGGCTCCATCAGGTAGGCGCCGGGTGAGCGGACGAGCTGCGTGACGATCACGCGCTCGGTGCCGTTGATGATGAACGTGCCCCATTCGGTCATCATCGGGAAGTCACCCATGAACACCGTCTGCTCGCGGATCTCGCCCGTCTCCTTGTTGACGAAGCGGACGGTCATCGAGAGCGGAGCCTGATAGGTCAGGTCCTTCTCGCGGCATTCCTGGATTGAGAACTGCGGCTCCCCGAACCGGTACTCGCCGAACTCGACGGCGAGCGTGCCGGTGTAGTCCTCGATCGGGGAGATGTCATCGATCGTCTCGCGGAGGCCTTCGGAGAGGAACCAGTCGAAGGACTCCCGCTGGATGTCGATCAGGTTGGGGAGGTCGAGGACGTGCTTGAGACGTGAGAACGACTTGCGCGCGCGAGGCGCTGTGACCGTCTTGGCCAAGTAGAACAGCCTCCCTTAGTGGCTATGAAGTGAGAAGCGGTGCAGCAGAAGCGGCGAATGCGTGCAGGGATGCGGTGTCCGGACGTTCGGCGCGAACCCACCACGATAGCGGTAGCAGCCCTCGAGCCGCAAGGCATGCGGCGAGGGCCTCGTCGGGCCGACCGCGGCAAGATACCACACCCAGGCCGCTTCATGCCTCGAAAACGGTGCCCCGCAGCCCGGTGGCAGGCGCCCATTCTACGCTGCCGCTTCTAGACTCGGCGCATGTCCGACTGCACCGCCTGCGGCCACCAAAACCGGACCGGAGCCCGCTTCTGCGAGGCCTGCGGCGTACCGCTCGCCGCTCCGGAAGCAGGCGGGGAGCAGCGCAAGACGGTGACCGTGCTCTTCAGCGACGTCACCGGCTCGACGGCGCTCGGCGAGCAACTCGACCCTGAGTCCCTTCGGTCGGTGATGGCGCGCTATTTCGAGCTGGCCCGCCGCGTGGTCGAGCGGCACGGCGGCACGGTCGAGAAGTTCATCGGCGACGCCGTGATGGCCGTGTTCGGCGTTCCGGTGCTGCACGAGGACGACGCGCTCCGCGCGACCCGGGCCGCGTCCGACCTGCGAGCGGGGCTCGCCGGGCTGAACGACAACCTCGAGCGCGACTACGGGACGCGCCTCGAGCTCCGGATCGGCGTCAACACCGGCGAGGTCGTCACCGGGACCGAGGAGCGGCTCGCCACCGGTGACGCGGTCAACGTCGCCGCCCGCCTCGAGCAGGCGGCGCAACCGGGCGAGATCCTGCTCGGCCCCGAGACGGAGGCGCTCGTGCGGGGCTCGGTCGTCTCCACCGCGGTCGCACCACTCGAGCTGAAGGGCAAGGCGGATCCGGTCGCCGCACACCGCCTCGAATCGGTCTCGGCGAGGGCACCGTCACGCGGCTTCGGCACCGCGATGGTGGGCCGGACGCGCGAGCTCGAGCGGCTGCAGGCGGCGATGGCCCAGGCCGTGACCGACGGCTCCTGCCAGCTCTTCACCGTGCTCGGGGCGGCCGGCGTCGGGCAAGTCGCGGCTGGCATACGAGTTCCTCGAGGGAGTCGACGCGACCGTCGTCCGCGGGACCTGCCTGTCCTACGGCGAAGGCATCACCTACTGGCCGATCGTCGAGATCGTCAAGCAGCTCCTCGGGCAGGACAGCGACCGGCGGCTCGAGGAGCTCGGCCTCGACCAGTCGGCGACGCGAGCGCTCCACGCGGTGCTCGGCGAGGGCGGCGTCCAGACCTCGGCCGAGGAGATCGCCTGGGCGACCCGCCGCCTGCTCGAAGCGGAAGCCGCGCGAGCGCCGCTCGTCGCGGTGCTCGACGACATCCACTGGGGCGAGGAGGCCTTCCTCGACCTCGTCGACCACATCGCCGACCTGAGCCGCGGCGCGCCGATCCTGCTGCTCTGCATGGCCCGGCCCGAGCTGCTCGACCGCCGGCCGAACTGGGGTGGCGGCAAGCTGAACGCCACGACTGTGCTGCTGGAGCCGCTCGGCGCGGGCGAGGCCGAAGAGCTCGTCGAGAGCCTGCTCGACAAAGCCGACGTCGGTCACGAGCTGCGCGGCCGGATCCTCGACGCAGCCGAAGGGAACCCGCTCTTCGTCCAGGAGATGGTCGGCCTCGTCCGTGACTCGCCCAATGGGAACGTGAGCGTTCCGCCGACGATCCAGGCACTGCTCGCTGCCCGCCTCGACCAGCTCCATCCGACCGAGCGCGAGGTACTCGAGCGCGGCTCGATCGAAGGCAGGACATTCCATCGCGGCGCGGTGCAGGCGCTCTCCCCGACCGAGGTCGAGCTGCGCACGCCGCTGACGGCCCTCGTCCGCCGCGAGCTCGTGCGACCGGACCGCGCGCAGTTCCCGGGCGAGGATGCCTACCGCTTCCGCCATCTGCTGATCCGCGACGCGGCCTACGACGCGCTTCCGAAGACGGTGCGCGCGGAGCTTCACGAGCGATTCGCGATGTGGCTGGCCGAGCACGGAGTCGGCCTGATCGAGCTCGACGAGGTGACGGGTTACCACCTCGAGCGTGCCTACCGCTATCGCGTCGAGCTGGGACCGGGCGGACCCGGTGCGCAGGCGCTCGCACGCCGCGCAGCGGAACGACTCGCCGCAGCGGGTCGTAGGGCGAGCACCCGGGGCGACCTGCGGGCGGCTGCGAGCCTGCTCGGCCGGGCGGAGGAGCTCTTCGCGCCCGGCGACCCGGACCGCCTCGACGTCCTCCCCACACTCGGGCGCACACTGTTGGACACGGGTGATTGGGACCGCGCCCGGACCGTGCTCGCGGAAGCCCGCGACCGCTCGGCGAAGGTCGGCGACCGGCGCA
Source organism: uncultured Thermoleophilia bacterium (assembly GCA_963769545.1). Classification (GTDB taxonomy): domain Bacteria; phylum Actinomycetota; class Thermoleophilia; order Gaiellales; family Gaiellaceae; genus PALSA-600. The sequence continues at coordinate 486,961 of CAVYMB010000001.1, forward strand.
ACTGGGCCGAGGCGACCGTCGCACTCGTCCACATCGAGATGTTCACCGATGTGCTCCGATCACACGACGAGGTGCGCGCGCTGCTCGCCGAGCCACTCCGCGTATTCGAGCAGCTCGGCGACGAGGGTGGGCTCGCCCGGACGCTCGGCCTGATCGGCCAGCTGCGCTTCTGGGCCGGCGACGCCGCAGCCGCGATCGACGACCTGGAGCGAGCCGCCGAGCACGCGCGCAAGGCCGGCGACGGCGAGCAGGAGAGCCACTTACTCGGCTACGTCCTGATCGCGTCGCTGCACGGACCGACACCCGTCCCGGAGGCGCTCGCGCTCTGCGAGCGGGTGCCCGAGCGGCTTCCCGGCAACCGGCGGGTCGAGGTGGCGGCGCTGCGCTGCAGGATCAACCTCGAGGCGATGGCGGGCCGGTTCGACGAAGCTCGGCTCCTCGTGGCCCAGGCGGAGGCGATCGCCGACGACCTCGGCCTCGAGGTGACCGGGGCGAGCGTCCGGTTCGAGGCGGCGCGGGCCGAGCTCTTCGCCGGCGACCCGGCGACAGCGGAGCGGAAGCTTCGGCCCGGGCTCGAGATGCTCGAGCGGATCGGCAACCACGGGCACTGGGTGACCGCGGCGATCGTGCTCGCCGACGCGTTGCTGGAGCAGCGGCGCGCGGCGGAAGCCGAGGCGCTCGCCGACCAGGCGGAGGTGTGGGCGATGCAGGAGGACATCGACCCGCAGATCGGCCGTCGGCGCATCAAGGCGCGGGTGCTCGCGCTCCGGGACGAGTTCGACGAGGCAGAACGCCTCGCCCGCGAGGCAGTCGAGCTCGCCTCACACACCGACTACCTCGAGAACGACGCGCTCGCCCGAGCCGACCTGGCCGAGGTGCTCGAGCTGGCCGGCCGGACGGACGAGGCGCGCACTGAGCTCGAGCGCGCGCTCTGCCTCTACGAACAAAAAGGGATCACGGTGCAGGCCGCGCGCATCCGTGCACGGTTGGCCGGGTAGAACCGGTGCCAGGCACCAACGTGCCTGGCACCGGTGTGCGACCGCTACTTGATCTCGACGCTCGCGCCGGCCTCTTCGAGCTGGCCCTTGAGCTGGTCGGCCTCCTCCTGGTTCACGCCCTCCTTGACCGCCTGAGGGGCGGAGTCGACCAGGTCCTTGGCCTCCTTGAGGCCCAGCCCGGTGACCGCGCGGACGACCTTGATCACCTGGATCTTCTGACCGCCGGCCGCCGTGAGGACGACGTCGAAGGCGGTCTTCTCCTCGACGGCGGCGGCACCGTCGCCGCCCGCCCCGACTGCCGCGACGGCGACCGGTGCGGCGGCGGTGATGCCCCACTCGTCCTCGATCTTCTTCTTGAGCTCGACCAGCTCGAGCACGGTCATGCTCCCGAGCTGCTCGAACACGGTGTCAACTGCTGCCATCGTTCACGCCTCCTGGTCTTCAGTGGATTCCTGGGTCTCGGGCTCGCCGGCGGGCTCCGCCGCGGCCTCCGGTTCTGGCTCTGGCTCCGGGTCCGGTTCGGGCTCCGGAGCGACGTCGGGCTCCGGCGCTGCCTCGGCCTCGACCGCCGGCTCGGCCTCGCCGCCGGCCTGCAGCTGCTCGACGCGTGCGTCGATCAGCCCGATCAGGTTCTGGAGCGGCGCATTCGCGAGCGCGAGCAGGCTCGTCAGCGGCGCGATCACCGCGGCCAGCACCTGACCGCGCAGGACGTCCAGCGGCGGGAGCTTCGCGAGCTCCTCGACGTCCCCGGACGAGATCGTGCGGCCCTGCATGATCCCGCCGCGGATCTCGAGCACCTTCGTGTCGCGGGCCGAGTCGGCCAGCGCCTTCGCGACCGCGGCCGGGTCGCCGTCAGACTCGACGAAGGCGATCGCCGACGGCCCGTCGAGCAAGGCGAGCAGCTGGTCGGCGCCCGCGGCCTCGGCGGCGCGCCGGGTGAGCGTGTTCTTGACCACCGAGAACCGCGCCCCCTGCTCGAGCAGCTTGCCCCGCAGAGCGTCGATCTGGGGCATCGTCAGGCCGCGGTAGTCGGCCACGATCAGCGTGTCGGTGGCGCGGAGCCGGTCCGTCAGCTCGGCGACCACGCGTTCCTTGTCGTCTCTGTGCATTTCCCTCCTTCGCAGAATCGGCCCACCTCACGGCGGGCCGAATGCGCTGGAGGACCAGCGAGCTCGTACCGCCTCGGCCGGTCTTCTGCCGCTCTCGCGGCTGCCGGCTGTCTCTGGCGCGGGCGTGTTGTCGAGAGCTAGGCCGTCGCGGCAACCTCGCCGGTGGGCCGGCCGTCGAGCTCCTCGGCGATCCCGCGCGTGACCGAGGGGTCGACGTGGATTCCGGGGCCCATCGTGGACGTGACGGTTATCTTCTTGATGTAGCGGCCCTTGGCGGCGGCCGGCTTCGCGCGGACGATCTCCTCGATCAGCGCCGCGTAGTTCTCGACCAGCTGCCGTTCGTCGAAGCTGCGCTTCCCGATCGGGATGTGGACGTTCGCACCCCGGTCGGTGCGGTACTCGAGCTTGCCGGCCTTCGCGTCCTTGACCGCCTTCGCGACGTCGAACGTGACCGTGCCCGTCTTCGGGTTCGGCATCAGCCCTCGCGGGCCGAGCACCCGTCCGAGCCGTCCGACGACACCCATCTGATCCGGTGTCGCGATCGCGACGTCGAAATCGGTGAAGCCCTCCTCGACGCGCTTTGCCAGGTCGGCGGTGCCGACCACGTCGGCACCCGCTTCCTCGGCCTCGCGTGCCTTGTCGCCGTCGGCGAAGACGGCCACGCGTGCCTCACGGCCCGTGCCGTGCGGCAGCATCATCGTGCCGCGGAGCTGCTCGTCCGCATGGCGGACGTTCAGCCCCAGGTTCATGTGCACCTCGACCGTCTCGTCGAACTTGGCGTCGGGCGCGCCCTGCAGCAGCCGGATCGCCTCGACCGGCGAGTACAGCTGCTCGCGATCGATCGCGTTGCGCGCCGCGCTGTAGCGCTTTCCGTGTGCGCTCACGCTTCCACCTCCACACCCATCGACCGGGCGGTGCCGGCGATCACGAGCATCGCCTGCTCGACGTCACGCGCGTTCAGGTCGGGCATCTTCGCCTCGGCGATCGAGCGGAGCTGGGCGCGGGTCAGCTTCCCGACCTTCGCCCGGTTCGGCTCGGCCGACCCCTTCTCGAGCCTCAGCGCCTCCTTGATCAGGACGGCCGCCGGCGGCGTCTTGGTGATGAAGTCGAAGCTCCGGTCCTCGTACACCGTGATCTCGACGGGGATGATGCGGCCGTTCTCCTGGGCGGTCTGCGCGTTGAACGCCTTGCAGAACTCCATGATGTTGACGCCGTGCTGGCCGAGCGCCGGCCCGACCGGCGGAGCCGGGTTGGCCTGGCCGCCGGGGATCTGCAGCTTGATCAGCGTGAGGACTTTCTTCGCCATCCTTGTTTCCTTTAGTCCAGTTTCTTGACCTGGTCGAACGAGAGCTCGGCCGGAACCTCGCGCTCGAAGATGCTGACGAGGACCTTCAGCTTTTGCTGGTCCGGGTTGACGTCGACGATCTCGCCGTCGAAGTCGGTGAGCGGACCGCTCGTCACCTTGACCGACTCGCCGAGCGAGAACTCGACCTGGGCCCTCGGGCGGTCGCCGCCGGCCGAGGCCCCCGTCTTGAGGATCCTGTCGACCTCGGGCTGCGAGAGCGGGACAGGCTTCGAGCCAGCCCCGACGAAGCCGGTGACACCGGGCGTGTTCTTCACGACCGTCCAGGCGTCGTCGTTCAAATCCATGTTCACGAGCACGTAGCCGGGGAGCACACGCTTGTCGGTCTGCACCTTCTGGCCGTCCTTCGTCTCGATCACCTGCTCCGTCGGGACGACCACGCGGCGGAAGCGCACGCGCTGCCCCATCGACTCGATCCGATGCTCGAGGTTGGCCTTGACCTTGTTCTCATGGCCCGAGTAGGTGTTGACGACGTACCAGCGAAACATCTGGCTCCTTACTGCCCCAGCAGGAACTTGGACACGACGTGCTTCCAGACCGTGTCGTTGACATAGAGGAACAGCCCCACCACGAAGCACGCGACGAGCACCACCACGGTGCCCTGGATAACCTGGTTCTGGCCCGGCCATTCGACCTTCTTCAGCTCGGCGTAGGACTCGCTGATGAAGTTCGAGCGCCGCTTCTTCTCCTCCGGCTGCGCAGCATGCTGCGACGGCGATTGCGGGCGTGCGTCGGCGTTCCGCTCTCGCGCCTCGCGCCTGGCTGCCCGCCGGTCTGATCCGAGCTCGGACATCTAGCGCGTCTCGCGATGAGCAGTGTGCGTGCCGCACCAGCGACAGTACTTGCGGAACTCCACGCGGTCCGGCGTGTTCCGCTTCGACTTCATCGTCTGGTAGTTCCGCCGCTTGCAGTCGGTGCAGGCGAGCGTGATCGCAACTCTGACTCCGGTCTTGGCCATGTCTCTCTACGAGGTCGTGGGAAGCCCAGGCATGCTGACGCACCGCCGTCGGGCTGCGGAAGTGTAGCGGGACCCCCGCGCGATCGGTCCGGCGGAGGTCGACCGGGCTTCAGCCGACGCCGTCCCCGTCAGCCTGCTCTCGCTGGTACACGAGCGTGAGCGAGACCTGCGCGCCGGCCGACGCGATGCCGATGCTGCCCTCCGTCGTGACCGCCAGGCCGACCTCGATCTGGCGCAGGTGCATGCCGCCGGCCGGCCGCTCCGAAACGCCACGGAACAGCTCGTCCAGCTCGCCTTCCACCCGCTCGAGCCCTGCCCGCACCCCTGCGAGGTCGGGAATCGTCTCCGTCCGGTGGAAGAGCCGCGAGCCGAGGCCGCGCGTGTCCTCGGACGCGGCGGCGTCGGCGCCCGCCTCGGCGTCCCCCAACTCGATCCGTGGAACGACGAGCGTCAACCCGTCAGGTCTCGGCGCCTCATTCATCCTGGAGCCTCCTTCGACGCGACGTTGCATGGAGGTCCGATTCTGGACCTCCTGCGCCGCTCCCTACGGGGTTGCCGCGGCGACGCGGCGCTGCTGGTGCAGGCCGAGCGACACTGCATCGCTCGCCTGCGCGCCGGCGACGACGACGGTCGAGAGCACGTGGCCCGAACGCCACGCGATCTCGTAGGTGAAGGCGACGCCCAGCACCTGGTAGAGCCGAGCCTCGGCCCCGACTCGAACCGCAGGCATCTGGCGATAGCGGTTCGGATCGGCGCCGTCGCGCTCGATGAAGCCGAGGGCGCGGTCGGCGCCGCCAACCGTCGTGAACACCGTCGCGCTCGAGGCGACCGTCACCTGGCCGCCCTGGGTCGCCCCGACGAACGACTCCTCGTAGCCGTTCGACCGGCCGAGCGCGGCGAAGTTCTCGCCCTTGCGCGCCTCGGTCGCCTGGGCCTTCGCAGTGGTCACGTAGCCGCTGCTCGGCCGCTTGGCGAAGCCCGATGCCGGCAGGTCGCCGAGCCGGAGCACCATCACCTTCGGGTCAGGCGAGTGCGTCGTGGAGGAAACGCGGCCGCCGGCGAGGGCGAACGGCGCCGCCACGGCCGCGCCCAGCACGAGCACGAGCGCGGCCGTGCCGAGAAAGCTGGATGCCTGTGCACGTCCGAGCATGAGAGGACGGGTTCTAGCAGAGGCGGCCGGTGCGATCGCCGCGTCGACCGGAGAAAGCGGCGCGTAGGCTCGAACCACCGACCCTCGGTGACGTGACTCGGTCGACGCGCAGCGTCGACCGGAGATAGCGGCGGGTGGGCTCGAACCACCGACCTTCGGGTTATGAGTCCGACGCTCTAACCAGCTGAGCTACGCCGCCACGCGCGAACGCATTTTACCAACGTCCTCCCGCGCCCCTAGCCTTGGGGCGATGGAACGCGAGCGGTGCTGGCGCTGTAACGCCGAGATGGAATGGCGTCACGGAACGTGGCAGTGCGCACGCTGCCGGTTCAAGCTCGGCTGCTGCGAGGGTGAGCCGCAGACGGCCTGCGATCAGCCTGCGCCGGCCGCAATCACGGCGCCGATCCGGGCGTCGTGACGGACGCGCCGGCCGGCGACCCCCTCGCGCTCTTCCACGAATGGGTGGAAGGCCCCGAGGTGGCGCTGGCGACGGCGACACCGGACGGCCGCCCCTCGGTCCGGATGGTGCTCCTGAAGAGCGCCGACGAGCGTGGATTCACGTTCTTCAGCAACTACGGGTCGCGCAAGGGTCGCGAGCTCGAGGCGAACGCGCAGGCTGCGCTGCTCTTCCACCGCCCCGGGATCCAGGTGCGGGTGGAAGGCCCCGTGGCGCGCGTCCCGGCGCAGGAGTCCGATGCGTACTGGGCGACGAGGCCGCCCGCATCGCGGCGCAGCGCCGCCGCCTCGCAGCAGTCCGACCCGATCGAGTCGCGGGCGGCCCTCGAAGCTGCCGTCGCGCGGCAGCCGGAGCAGCCGCCACGGCCCGAGGACTGGGGCGGCTATCGCCTGATCCCCGATGCCTACGAGTTCTGGCGACACCGCGACGACCGCCTGCACGAGCGTCACTCGTTCAGGCGACGCGGCGGCGAATGGGAGGTGCTACTTCTCCAACCGTGAGGGTTGTCGCCGCAGCCGGAGCCGCGTTGGCACTCGCCACCGTCGCCCTCGCCGGAAGCGCACCCGCCTCGCCGACGCTCGGCGGCTGCCCGGTCTTCCCCGCGACGAGCGTCTGGAATCAGCCGGTGGACACGCTTCCGGTCGCCGCGGACTCGGCTGCCCTGATCGCCTCGATCGGGCTCGACTCGCCGGTTCACGCCGACTTCGGCTCGGGGCTGTGGGACGGCTCGCGCATCGGGATCCCCTACGTCGTGGTGCACGGGAAGAAGACGCCCAAGGCGCGCGTCGCGTTCGAATACGCCGACGAGAGCGACAAGGGCCCGTATCCGATCCCGGCGAACGTCCCGATCGAGGGCCAGCCCGCGGTCACCGACGGCGACCGGCATGCCCTGATCCTCGACCGTGACTCGTGCAAGCTCTACGAGCTGTACGCCCTGCACCGGCAGGGGAATCGCTGGGCGGCGGGATCGGGGGCGATCTGGAACCTCCGCTCGAACGCGCTCCGCCCTGCCGGCTGGACGTCGGCCGACGCGGCGGGCCTGCCGATCCTGCCGGGACTGGCGCGATGGGACGGCGATGCGTCCACCGGTGCGATCAACCATGCGCTCCGTTTCACTGCCGAGCGGACGCGCAACACCTTCATCTACCCGGCGCGCCACGAGGCGTCGAGCGACAGCGCTGCCTCGCTACCGCCGATGGGGCTCCGCGTCCGGCTCAAAGCGAGCGTCGACATCAGCAAGCTGCCGCCGCAGGCGCGCATCGTCGCGACGGCGATGAAGCGCTACGGGATGATCCTCGCCGACAACGGTTCGAGCTGGTACGTCAGCGGGGCGCCGAGCCCGCGCTGGTCGAACGACCAGCTGCACGCGCTGGGTCAGCTGACCGGCGCGGATTTCGAGGTGGTCGACACCTCGAAGCTGCGGCCGTAGGCGCGCCGCAGCGACACCACGAACGTCGCGCCGCGGCCGGGCCCGCTCTCGACGCGCACCTGGCCCCCCATCGCAACGACGAGCTGCTTGACGATCGCCAGGCCGAGCCCGCTCCCGACCGGGCGGTCCTTGCCGATCTTGTCGTAGAGGTAGAAGCGCTCGAAGACCCGAGGGAGGTCCTCGTCGGCGATGCCGGGGCCCGTGTCGAGGACGAGCAGCGTCCCCGGCTCGGCCCGCACCGTCACCGTGCTGCCCGCCGGCGACTCGCGGAGCGCGTTCTCGACCAGGTTCGAGGCGACCTGGAGCAGCCGGTCGTAGTCAGCCTCGACCAGCGAGCTGTCTCCTTCGGCGACGAGCGCCACGCCGAACTGCGACGCCGAGGTCTCGTGGCGCTGCGCTGCTTCGCGGGCGATCTCGGCCAGGTCGACCGGCTCGTTGCGTACCGCGAACTCGCTGCGGTTCATGCGCGCCAGGTCGAGGAGGTCACGAACGAGCCGCTCGAGGCGCCTCGACTCGAGCATGATCGTGCGCGCCGCCTCGTCGGGCTCGAAGGCGCCGTCGGCCAGGCCCTCCGCGTATCCGCGAATCGCGGTCAGCGGCGTCTTCAGCTCGTGGCTGACCGAGAGGAGGAAGTTGCGCTCGGCCTCGCGCGACGCCTCGAGCTGCCTGGTCATCGCATTGAACGCATCTGCCAGCGACGCCAGCTCGGCGGTGCCTTCGCGGGGCAGCGGCTCATGGCGCTCATCGGCGGCCAGCGCGCGCGTGGCATCCCCGATGCGGCGGATCGGGCCGACGACGGAGCGGGCGACGAAGAACGTCAGGATCGCCGCGAGCGCGATGCCCGCGAGAGCCCCGACGAGCAGGTCGCCGAGGTAGGGCCGCCAGGCGGCCGAGCTCGGCGGCCGCAAGAGCAGGAGGCCGCGGTGCGGCAGCGTGCGGTACGAGTAGAGCTCGGGTGCCCCGAGGTAGGTCGTCCGGCCGTCCGAGTCACGATTCACGTTCGGGACGTAGGCTCCAAGGTGCGCACGTTTGTCGACGATCACGCGCACGCTCGCCGCGACCTGGTTCTGATTCTGGTAGCTGACGTTGCGCCGCCGCTGGGCCGCAAGGTCGTCGGCACGCGCCGCGAGCGCAGCCGCCTGCGCCTTGTCGACCTGGCGTCGCGTGAGCGTGGCGCCGATTCCGATTGTCAGCGCGAGCGTGAGTGCGAGAGCCACGAGCGTGGCCCCGAACAGCCGCCCGCGCAGCGTCCTCACGTCGCGACGGCCTTGTAACCCGCTCCGCGGAGGGTTCGGATCAGCTCCGGTCGGCCCAGCTTCCTCCGCAGCTGCGCCACATGCACGTCGACGGTGCGCGTTCCGCCCGGGTACTCGACGCCCCAGACGCGGTCGAGCAGCAGGTCGCGCGAGACGACGATCCCGGTGTTCGCCATGAAGAACGCGAGCAGGTCGAACTCCTTCGCGGTCAGCTCGACGGGCGTGCCCGCGACGCTGACGTCGCGCGATTCGCGGTCGAGGACGACGTCCGCCAGCGTCATCGACTCGTGCCGTTCCTGCGGCTCCGATCGCCGGAGCACCGCCTTCATCCGCGCGACCAGCTCGCGTGGAGAGAACGGCTTGGTGACGTAGTCGTCGGCGCCGACCTCGAGGCCGACAATCCGGTCCGGCTCCTCGTCGCGAGCGGTCAGCATCAGGATCGGCACCTGCGAGCGCGCGCGAATGTCGCGGCAGACGTCGAACCCGTCCCTGCCCGGCAGTCCGATGTCGAGGAGCACGAGGCGCACCGGATGGCGCTCGAGCTCGACGAGCGCCTCGTCGCCCGAGCGCACCCAGATCACGCGATACCCGTCGCGGGTCAGGTAGCCGCGGACGAGCTCCCCGACGGAGGGCTCGTCCTCGACCAGGAGAACAGTCCCGGCCATGTGCGAAAGGGTACGTCAGCCCCGCGACGTCACCCGGATGCGCACCGCGGCCCCGCCGTCGATGCGCATCGTCTCGACCTGCTCCTTCTTGCGGAGGTCGTAGATGGTCGCCGGCCGGCCGAGGATCATGACGATCGCCGTGGGAGTCAACGGGATGACCGGCTGCGTCCCGTCGGGCTCGCGAAGCGTGAGCTGGGTGGTCGAGATCTGAATGATGCGGCCGCGGTCGAGCGTGATCGTGTGCGGCTGCCGGCGAATGGTCAGGTTGATGTCGACGTGCGACCACTTGCCGGGCACCTTCGGGAAGTTCGGCACACCCGGCTGTGCCGCAGGCAGCCGGGGTGCCGCGGCTGCCGCACCCGCGAGCGAGAGAATCAACGCAACGACCGCGAGCAGCCTCATGTGGGAACTATCGTCCTGCCCGGTCAGTTGCGGGTTGGCCCTGTGTAAGCACCAGGTAAAACGACGCCGCCGGCCTTGCGGGCCGGCGGCGTGGAGTTGTCGTCGAGATCGGCGCTTGCGGTCGGTGGGTCAGTTGGCACCTCGTCCCGACACCACCCGTCAATGTGCCTTCGACCTGCGCCTACGTCTTCAAGCTCGTTCGCGGAAGGAGCTTCGCCGCATCCACGCTCCCTCCTGCCGAATCATGACGCGGGCGTCGGCCGGCAGGCAAGTACAGGGTTCCCTGGCTAATCGTCCTGGACGAGGCCGCTCAGGCGTTCGGACAGGTCGGCCTTCGTCTGGTCGAGCCGTGCGACGTCCTCGGCGAGGCTCGCAGCCACGGACTTGATCCGCGCGCGGTCCTGATCCGCCTTGGCGGCCGCCGCGGCGAGCTGCTCCTTCTGCTCGCGCAGCTCCTGGCGCGTCTGGTCGAACTGCTGGGCGATGCCCTGGACCTGGGTCTGCAGAGCGATCAGCGTCTCGGCCGCCTGTGCGAGCTGCTGCGCGAGCTGCCTCACGTTCGCTGCGTCGAACAGCTCGTTGGGGAGCTGTGCCGACGGTGCCGGCGTCGTAGCCGCCTGGGCGGCGGCGGGCGCCTCGACGGGTGGCGCGACGACCTCGGGCTCGGGTGCGGCCGGCGGCGGAGCCGCGTCGGCCGGCGCCGGCTCGGCGGGTGCCTGGGGCAGCTCCGCCGCCGCCGTGGTCGTGAGCTTCTGCTCGGGGGCGGGGGCAACCTCGACGCCGTCGCTCTCGCTGAAGATGCGGCTCTTGAGGAGCGCATCCAGCGACTCGGGCGCCACGAGGACGAACTTGGTATCGCCTGTGACCAGCTCGCGGATCGCCGCGAGGCGCTTCTCGCTCGGATCGGCGACGGCGACGACCGGCCGACCCGACTCCATCCCGAGTGGCACGGCGCGCATCTCGCGCGCGTACTTGGGGTCGAGCAGCGTGTGCGCCTGCGCGTCGATCGTCAGCTGGTGCCGGGCGCGAAACTCGAGTTGCCGCTCCTCGGCGAGCGCCTGCGCTTCCGCCTCTTTGGCGGAATCGACAGGGGGGATGGCGGCGGGTATGGATGAGGCCATTTGGCTTGATCGCTGCTTTCGAAGTTGCATCGTCCGCGGGTGCCGCCCCCTATGCCCCTGAAACGAGTGATTGCCCGGACCGCCTGCGCGTGCTAGGGCGCAGGCAACTCGCGGTACAGCAGGACCGTGTAGGCGTAGTCGATCGTCGGGAACCACGGCGGCTGCAAGTACGAGAGCGAGCTGTCGTACTGATAGATGCGGGTCGCGTACATGCTCATGTAGCCACCGCCGTTGGTCGCGGTCGAGCCGGTGAAGGTCATCGTGCCGCTGTGGGTCTGGTTCGAGACGGCCGACCGCCACTGGCCGGTCTGGGCGATCGTGGCCGCGCGCCAGTTGATGCTCGTGGGAGCCCACTGCGCGACGATCATCTCGTTTCCGGCGATCAGCCCGAGCACGTCATCGCCCGTCTGCACGTAGTCCATGTCGTCGCCGATGATGATGTCGTTCGCCGACGCGACGGTGACGCGGCCGTTGACGCAGTTGCCGCTGGTGATCACGCCGCACGTCGAAGTGCCGTCCGAGATCATCACGCTCTGCTGCGCATAGATCGCACCGTTCGTCGGGATCGCGTACGGCGAGCCGGTGGCGGTGGTGCACGTCGTCGGCTTGACGTCCTCCGGCGCATTCGAGCCGGAGTCCTTGCAGCCCGCGACGGCGACGGTGCCGTTGCTGTTGAACGTGAGCTTCCAGACGTCATAGTTGGTGTTGTTGAGGTCGTAGACCTTCTGCCCGCCGACCAGGTTCAGGTCGGCGGCGCGCTTGATGTCGGTCAGCGACGTCGTGAAGTTCGAGAAGTTGATCGGCTGCTTGATCACCGCGCGAATCGTCCCCGCAGCGCCGGTGTACTTCTGGGCCTGCGGGGTTCCCGCCATGGTCGGGCTGCCGGTGATCGTCCCTTCGGCGTACAGGTTGCCGTAGGCGGTTCCCTGGTGGTCGATGTTGTGCTTGGTGCCGCTCGAGTCGATGCCGGCGTAGATCTTTCCGTACGTCGTCGCGGTCGAGCCGTAGCTGATGTCTGCGTTGGCCAGCATCTGGAAGTCCGCAACCGACGACGGCCGGACCTGCGTCTCGAGGATGCGGTAGTTGTTCGTCGTCCCGCTCTTTCGGCCGGTCGAGATGATGTCGACGACCTGCGAGCCGGCCGATGGCGCGGTGACCTGCAGATTGAACTCGTAGCCGTTGCCGAGCGAGCACCACTGATCCTTGCCGTTCGGGTAGGTCCACGAAGCACCCGCGCCGGTCCAGGCTGCAGGGGTCGGCGTCGGGCTGCACGAGCCCGCGACGGTCGTCGCGCCCGACTGACGTGTGGACTCGCCCGCGGCCACGTCGTGGAGGTAGTACTGGTTGTCGTCGACGAGCTTCGACAGGTAGTTGTCGATGCCGGCCTCGGCGGCCTCGAGGGCGGTGCCGCGCTGCACACTGGTGGCACTGCGCGTCGAGTCCGACTGGACGACGTCGATCATCACGCCCGAGAGCAGCAAGAGGACCGCGGACAGGAGCACGACCATCACCATCGCGATGCCGTGCTCGTCGTGCAGACGGAGAGAGCGGATCAGTTGCAATCTGGAGTCCTCAGGTTGATCGTTTGCGTGTAGGTGGTGGCGCCGTCGCTGCCGGTCGTCCCTTTCGGCGTCACGCTGAGCGCGATGTCGACGCGCGCGACCTGCGTCGGATTGGTGGTCACCGCGTTCGTCGCGTCGTAGTACTTGAAGTACGGGGTGGCGCCGACTGCGCTGACCGATCCGAAGACCGGGATCCACGTAGCGGTCGACATGTTCGGCATCGTCCACGGCGGGCCGGTGCTGGCGTCGTTCGTGCTGGTCACGAACTCACGCTGGAACGAGCTGCCGGACACCTGGTACGAGACCAGGCGCAGGTGAAATGGCGTCAGGCGGTCGGGCGTGTAGAAGGTGATCTGAGACGCACCGGCGGCCGTCACGGGCGTCGTCGTGTCGTTGCACATCGCCTGGCGCAGGTCGGTTGCAAAGGCGTCCAGCCCCGCGCGCGCCTCGGTCTGGAGCGTGCTCTGCTCCTCCGTGCGCCCGCTGCGTGTGATCGTGAACGAGAGGAGCTGCACGAATGCGGCGAAGACGATCGTCAGAACAGCCATCGCCGCGATCACCTCGACGAGCGTGAAGCCGCTCTCGGCGTTTCGCTGTATGGAGATCGTCCGCATGCTCAGTTGACGGCGGTCGCGGTCTTGGCCGACGCCTGGCTCGCGGTGCCTTGGCTGTTGGTGGCAGTCACGATCACCAGGAGCTTGTAGGTCTTGTCCGGGGTCGCATTCACCGGCACGTACGTGCTTCCGGTGGCGCCGGCGATGTTGGCGCAGCTGCTGTACGGCGACGGGGGTGCGCAGCGCTGCCACTGGTAGGTGTACGTCGGGACCGGGAACCCGGACCACGTGCCGGGAGCAGCGGTGAGCGTGAACCCGTGGGTCACGGTTCCGGAGATCGTCGGCGACGGCGGTGTTGACGGGCGGCCCGGTGACCGTGGTGGTCGCGGCGGACGTCGCCGTCGCGGTTCCGCCGAGGTTGCTGGCGGTCACGATCACCTGGATCGTCGCGCCGCCGTCACTGCCGACCGGCGTGTAGGTGGCCTGGTTCGTGCCCACGTTCGTGCAGCCCGGGTTGCAGCTCTGCCACTGGTAGCTGTAGGAGATCGGCGCGGTGCCCGTCCACGTCCCGGTCGTCGCGGTCAGCGTTTGTCCGACCTTCGGCGTCCCCGAGATCGTCGGCAGGACCGTGTTCGTCGGCGGGGTCGCGGCGGTGAACACGAAGGTCGAGCTGAGGTTGGTCGGATAGTTGTTAGCCGGAACGGTCGCCGTCGTCGAGGCGCCCGAGAAGGTCGCCGCCGAGACGCTGATCGTGTAGTTGAGCCCCGGAACCAGCAACTCGCTGTTGATCGCGGTGATCGCGGTCTGCGGTGAGGTGTACGCAAAGGTCTGTGTGCCGCGGCTCGATGAGACGGTGATCGTCGCCGCGCCCGTGTAGGTCGTCCCGTCGTACTTCTGCAGCTGCACATAGATCGTCACCGGCTGATAGATCTGGATCGCGGCCGGTTGCGTCTGGCCGGGCGACAGCGGGAAATGCGCCACGGTGTTCGGCGGCTGGGTGTCCTTCAGCGCGACGTAGCCCGCGGGCGGCGTCACGGTGACGTCGTAGTTCGGCTGCCCGGTCGTCGTCGGCAGCAGGCCGGCGAACGTCACCTTGCCCGTCGCGTCGGTGGTGTCACTCTCGGTTCCGCTCGGGCCGTTCGCGACGTTCACCGTCGCGTTCGGGACGACCGTGTTGTTTCCGGTGTCGACAACGGTGACGATGATCGTGGCCTGGCTCTGCGACGCCTTGACCGGCGGAGCGATATTCGTCACCTCGCGCGCCAGCTGCGTTCCGTCGCTGCGAGTGATCGTGATCGTCACCTGCTTGTAGTTCGCGTACGACTGGTACGAGAGCGGGGTCGGATCGTTGACGTAGCTGATCTTGGTCGTCTGGGTGGCGTTGGCGGTCCCGGTCTTGCCCCCGATGTTGATCGACTGGGTCAGCGGAATCGCGCCGGACGGGTTGCCGGACACGTTCCCGACGGAGGCGTAGGGCAGGTTGCGGATGTAGTCGACCTCCGACGCAACCGCCTGCTGCGCGAGTGTCTTCTGACGCGCGAGCGAGCTGATGTTGACGGTGGACGTCAGCATGTAGATCAGGCCCGCCGAGACGATCGCGAAGATCCCCGCAGCGATCAGCACTTCGATCAGGGTCTGGCCCGACTCGGAGCTGCGAACGCCGTTCAAGAGACGCCGAGCCGCCGCAGGCTGAAACTTCGCTCCGTCCATGCCGCATCGGCCGTATCGGCACGGTGCACGCGAATCTTTATCCCCCCGACCGGGTTACTTCGAACTAACCCGAAAGAGCGGACTGCGCGGCCGTCAGCTCGTCGACGAACACGGGAACGAGCTCAGGATCCCAGTGCGAGCCTCCGCCCCGGCCCAGCTCCTCGAGCGCCAGCTCGACGGGCAGCGCGGCGCGCCACGGCTGCTCGTGTGTCATCGCATCGAAGGAATCGGCGATCGTGAAGACGCGGGCCGCGAGCGGGATGTCCTCGCCACGCTGCCCACGTGGATAGCCGTCGCCGGCCCAGCGCTCATGGTGCGAGCCGATCACCTGCCGGCAGAGCCCATCGAGCCCGGGGACGGTGGCCACGATGCGTTCCCCGAGCCAGGGATGCTCCCGGATCTCGTCGAGCTCAGCGGAGGTGAGCGCCGTGCGCTTCAGCAGCACGGCATCGGGAACGGCGAGCATGCCGATGTCGTGCAACCGGCAGCCGTGCTCGAAGCGGGGATCCAGCAGGAGGTCCGGCGCCACCTTCGTCGCCAGCTTGACAGCGAGCAAGGTCACCCGGTCGGCGTGCTCGCGCGTCTCGGCGAACTTGCCGCGCCGGTAGTCGCGGAGCTCGAGTGCGCGAACCAGGGCGTCGGCCACGGCGGCCGCGGCCATCGCGTCCGGCGCAACCGGATCGACGGCATCTCCGGCATCCGTCATTCTCGCGGGAGGCGTCACGAGTGATTGTTTCGGCTGCAACGGCGTTCTCCTTGAGTCCCACAAACAAGAGGCGCAAACACCGGGCTAAAGAACAGCCGCTGCCCCAGCCGATAGCAGCGGCATGAACCTCGACGAGATGCTGGCACGTGCGGTCGATGCGGGCGCCAGCGACATCCACCTCAAGGTCGGTCAGCCGCCGATGATGCGCGTCGACGGAGCGATCGGACCTATGACCGGCGCTCCGACGCTTTCGACCGATGACTTGACTGCACTGCTCCAGGTCGCGGGCTCGGCAGCCCCGCACCGCCTCGCCACGTTCCGCGACACGGGAGAGCTCGACGCCTCGTATGAGACGGATCAGGAGACGCGCTTCCGCGTGAACGCGTTCCGCCAGCGCGGCTCGATCTCGATCGCCCTGCGTTTCATCCCGCGCAGCATCCCCAGCTTCGAGGACCTGCACATGCCGCCCGGGCATCCGTCGCCTCGCCGAGATGCGCCATGGGCTCGTGCTCGTCACGGGCGCCACCGGCGCCGGCAAGTCGACCACGCTTGCGGCGATGGTGCGCCACATCAACAAGACACGCAGCGAGCACATCGTCACGATCGAAGATCCGATCGAGGTCATCCATCCCGGACGAAAGCTGCATCGTCAACCAGCGTGAGATCGGAATCGACACGGGATCGTTCAGCGAAGCGCTGCGGCGCGCGCTGCGGCAGGACCCGGACACCATTCTGATCGGTGAGCTTCGCGACGCCGAGACCGCGACCACCGCGCTTCAGGCGGCGGAGTCGGGCCATCTCGTCCTCTCGACGATGCACACGGTCGACGCGGCCGAGACGATCGGACGCCTGGTCGAGTTCTTCCCGGCCGAGAAGCAACAGATGATTCGCTCGATCCTCGCCGGCGTCCTGCGCGGCGTCGTCTCGCAGCGACTGCTTCCGCGCAAGGGTGGCGGCCGCATCGCCGCCGTCGAGGTGATGGTCACGAACGAGCGCATCGCCGATCTGATTCGCGAGGCGGAGTCCGAGGAGATCCCTGCCGCGATCGACGAGGGCTCCTTCTACGAGATGCAGACGCTCTCGCGCGCTCTCATCGACCTCGTGCTCGCAGGCATGGTCGATCGCGAGACCGCAGCCGGCGTCGCGCCGAACAAGCACGACTTCATGATCGCGCTCACTCAGGCCGAGAAGTCGCGTGCGGCCCGTGCTGTGAACCCGCCGCAGGACGATCCCGGCCGCCCGAACCGCAAGGAGCCCAAGGCGCGCGACGACGAGGCACCGCCTCTGCGTCTGCTCTCCGAGGCCGGTTGAGATGGAACCGATGCTGGCTGCGGTCGGCGTCCTTCCCGGGCTCGCGGTCGGCAGCTTCCTGAACGTCGTCGCGGCGCGGGTCCCCGAGAAGCGGTCGGTCGTCAAGCCCCGGTCGGCGTGCGGGAGCTGCGGGACGACGCTCGCGTGGTACGACAACATCCCGCTGGTCTCGTATGCCGTCCTGCGGGGCAAGTGCCGCTCCTGCGGCACGCGGATCGGCGTGATCTACCCGGCCGTCGAGCTGACGGCAGCCGCCCTGATCGCGGCCTCCCTGCTCAAGTTCGGCCCGACCCTGCATGCCCTCGTGGCTGCATTCTTCTGCGCCACGCTGGTCACGGTCTCGGCCACCGACGTCCTTCGACGCGTGATCCCGAACCGCATCGTCCTGCCCGCGGCGGCCGTGGTGCTCGTCGGCATGACGGTCGTCGACCCGAGCCCGCAGTGGGCGATCGCTGCCGTCGCCGCCTCCGGCTTCCTGCTGCTGGCCGCGCTCGCCTATCCGGCCGGCATGGGCATGGGTGACGTCAAGCTCGCGCTGCTGATCGGCGCGGGGCTGGGAGTGTCGACGCCGGTCGGGCTGATGCTCGGGATGCTGTCCGCGCTCGTCCCCTCGGTCGTCCTGCTGGTGCGCCACGGCCGCGCCGCACGCAAGATGGCCATCCCGTTCGGGCCGTTTCTCGCCTTCGGTGCGGTCGTCGCCCTGTTCGCCGGGCCGGCGATTCTGCACTGGTGGCTGACGCTCGGACGGTAGAGCCGTGAGCGCAGGTTTCTTCAAGGGGCGGCACCAGGCCGCCGATAGGTAGAGAGATGTCGGTCGACACAGAACGCACCGAATCGGACGCAACGCCCGAGGACAACGGGCACGCGAACGGCGGCGGAGCCAGCACCCCGGCCGCAGCCCCGCCGGCGGACATCACCGCCGCCCGCGAGCTCGCCGCGCGCTTCCGGATGCCACTCGTCGACCTCGCCGTCGTCGGGATCAACCCCGAGGCGACGAAGGAGATCCCACTCAAGGTGCTCGAGCGCGTCGGCGCGATCCCGTTCGCCTTCGAGGACGACGTCCTCTCGATCGCGATCACCGACCCGGAGAACGTGCACTCGATCGACGAGCTCCGCCTCGCCACCCGGTATGCGGTGCAGTTCGCGATCGCCCCGGAGGAGGACGTCCTGCTCGAGATCCGGCGCCTGTCGCGCGCCAACGAGGCGTTCAGCTCCGTGCTCGACGACGACCTCGTCCCGGTCGACGAACAGGCGGACGACCTCGAGGCGGAGGACGGCATCACCGACGGCCCGATGGTTCGACTCGTCAACTCGATCATCTTCCAGGCCGCCGAGGAAGGCGCCAGCGACGTGCATTTCGAGCCGCAGGAGGATGCGGTGATCGTGCGGTTCCGCATCGACGGCGTCCTCCGCGTCGCACAGCGGGTGCCGCGAAAGTTTCTCTCCGGCATGGTCACTCGTCTCAAGGTGCTGGCGAAGCTCGACATCGCCGAGCGCCGCAAGCCCCAGGACGGGCGCATCTCGCTCGACGCCGCCGCCGCCGGGCGCCTGCTCGACGTGCGCGTGGCAACCCTGCCGACGGTCGAGGGCGAGTCGGTGACGATGCGCCTGCTCGACAAGTCGCGCACGCCGCCGACGCTCGAAGAGCTCGGCCTGACCGAGGCGATGCGATCGGAGTTCCACGAGATCGTCTCCAAGCCGACCGGCGCCCTGTTCGTGACGGGACCGACCGGCTCGGGCAAGTCGACCTCTCTCTATGCCGCGCTCGCCGAGCTGAACAGCCCGGAGATCAACGTGATCACCGTCGAGGATCCGGTCGAGTACCGGCTCGCCGGCATCGAGCAGGTGCAGATCAACCAGCGCGCCGGCCTGACCTTCTCGACCGCGCTCCGCTCGATCCTCCGCTCGGACCCGGACGTCGTGATGGTCGGCGAGATTCGCGACGTCGAGACGGCGAAGATCTCGATCGAGTCGGCACTGACAGGCCACTTCGTGCTCTCGACGATGCACACGAACGATGCCCCCGGAACGATCACCCGCCTCAACGAGATGGGCGTCGAGCCGTTCCTGACCGCTTCGGCGATCTCGGCGGTCCTCGCGCAGCGTCTTGCGCGCAAGCTGTGCACGAGCTGCTGCGAGGAATATCGCCCGGGTGAGGCGGACCTACGCGCGGCGCGCGTCCCCGAGCACGAGTTCCAGGACTACATGGAGAACTCGTCGTTCAGACGCGCGGCCGGCTGCCCGCGCTGTTCGAACACCGGCTATCGCGGCCGCGTCGGCATCTTCCAGCTCCTGCGCATGAGCGACCAGCTCGAGTCGCTCGTCGCGTCCGGGGCGAGCCGCGACGTCCTGGAACAAGCCGCGTACGACAGCGGCATGCGGCCGCTCTGGCAGGACGGTCTCGCGAAGGTTCGCGACGGCGTGACGTCGGTCGAAGAGCTCGCGCGCGTCCTCGTCTGAGCGACAGCTGCGCGACAGCGCTTACGCAAGCTCACCCTTTGGAGGGGTGCGGGATCTTGCCGTTCCAAGCGATAGACAGCGTGATGTCGTCTTCTAAGGAGAATCGGATGAATCGTCTGCATCGGCGCCTCGCATCGAGCGAGGGCTTCACGCTGATCGAACTGTTGGTCGTGATCGTGATCATCGGCATTCTGCTCGCGATTGCGATCCCGTCCTACCTCGGCTTTCGCAAGCAGGCTCAGGACACCGCCGGCAAGGCGAACGTCCGTGAGGCCGTCCCCTCGGCCGAGTCCTTCTACGCGACGAACAGCACCTACTCGGGCATGACGACGACCGCCCTCAAGGCGATCGACAGCGGCCTCTCGCCGCTCGTCACGGTCGGGTACGCGACCCCGTCGACGTACTGCCTGAAGGCTCTGGGCCAGCAGAGCGTGACCTGGTACTTCGCGGGCCCCGGCGGGTCGGTCACGTCGACGAACCCGGGCGGCTGCTAAGCACACCCGAACGACAGTTTCGTCTCACTCGAAGCGGCGGGCCATCGGCCCGCCGCTTCTTCGTTTGCGGCTTGGTTTTCTCAGCAGCACTCATTCGAGTGATCCCCTGCGCTGGGTGACCCGAAGGGCGTCTGAATCACCCATTGTGGGGTAGGCCGCCCGAGAATTCGTGGCGATAACGAGCAGGCCAATGTTGTCTTCCAAGGAGAACCACATGGATCGTTTGCGGCGGCGCCTCGCATCGAGCGAGGGCTTCACGCTGATCGAACTGTTGGTCGTGATCGTGATCATCGGCATTCTGCTCGCGATTGCGATCCCGTCCTACCTCGGCTTTCGCAAGCAGGCTCAGGACACCGCCGGCAAGGCGAACGTCCGTGAGGCCGTCCCCTCGGCCGAGTCCTTCTACGCGACGAACAGCACCTACTCGGGCATGACGACGACCGCCCTCAAAGCGATCGACAGCGGCCTCTCGCCGTCCGTCACGGTCGGGTACGCGACCCCGACGACGTACTGCCTGAAGGCTCTGGGCCAGCAGAGCGTGACCTGGTACTTCGCGGGCCCCGGCGGGTCGGTCACGTCGACGAACCCGGGCGGCTGCTAAGCACACCCGAACGACAGTTTCGTTCACTCGAGGCGGCGGGCCGAAAACCCGCCGCCTTCGACGTTCTCGGGCGCAAATATCTGGCCTCGCGAGCCTCAAGCGAACTTGCCGTCATGTCGATAGACGCGGAGATGGCGGTCGACAGCTCTCCGCGCCTTGCGCTGCCCGCGTCGAACCGGCTGCTGACCCGCCCGCGCCGGCTCGCAGCGGTCGGCACCGCCCCCGTGCTCGGGCTGATCGTCGCGTTGTCAGCCGTCTTTCGCTCGCTCGGAGCGACCGCGCACTCGGCACCGACGATCTTCCCCGACGAGTACATCTACACGGCGCTCGCCCGCTCGCTGGGCTCCTCGGGGCGCCCGCTGATCCGCGGAGCCGCCGCTCATTTCCCCGCGCTGCTCGAGCCGCTGCTCGCCGCGCCTCTCTGGGCGCTGGCGCCCGCCGCGACGGCGTACCACCTCGTCCAGGTCGAGAACGCGGTGTTCATCTCGCTCGCGGCGGTGCCGGTGTACCTCCTCGCACGCGCGCTCGAGTTTCGAGGTCCCTATCCACTTGCCTGCGCGTTGTTCGCCGTGGTGATCCCCGACGGTGCCTTCGCGGGGCGGACACTCGCCGACCCCGCCGCGTACCCGCTCGCCCTGACCGCCTTCTACCTCGGTGTCCTGTGTCTGCAGCGGTCGTCGCGGAGCCGCGAGATCGCCTTCCTCGCGTGCGCGTTCATTGCGGCGTTCGCGCGCGTGCAGTACGTCGTGCTGATTCCCGCGTTCCTCTGCGCGCTGCTTGTCACGCGGCGCGGGCATGCGCTGCGCTCGCACCGGCTCTCGCTCACGCTGCTCCTTGGAGGAGCGCTCGCTGCACTCAGCCTCGGACCGTCGCGCATCCTCGGTTACTACTCCGTCGTCGCCAACCTCCACGTCGGCCGCGGAATGCTCGACTGGGCGGTGACCGATCTCTTCCTGCTCGCGATTGCCGGAGGCGTCGTTCTGGTGCCGGGAGCGCTCGTCGGCCTCGCTGCGGCTCGCGGCCCGAAGGAGGTCCCGTTCGCCGTCTTCACGGGCTTCTACACGCTGGCGCTGGTCGTCGCCGCCGGCCTGTACGCATCGAACGGCGCCGGACGGTTCCAGGAGCGCTACCTCTTCTCGATTCTGCCGTTGATCCCGGTGGCGTTCGGTCTGTTCATCCGCCACGGGCGCCCCGCACGCGTCGCCGTCCTCGCCATCTGCGCGGTGCTCGTCCTGGTCGGCATGCGCGTTCCGCTGTCGGGCTTCGCGGCCAGCACCGGCTCGAACGACTCGCCCCTGCTCTGGGCGGTCGTCAGGCTCAACAATCTCGTCAGCCTCGGGACGAGCTCCCTGCTCGTCGCCGTCTACGTCGCGATCGCCGGTGCCCTGGCCGGGCTGGTCGCGTTCGGGCTCCGAGCACGCGTCGCGTTCGGGGCAACCATCATCTTCCTCGTCGCCGCGTCGGTCGGGGCGACGTCGGCCGACCTGTCAAATGTTCGCCTGAGCCGTGCACAGTTCGTCTCGCCCAACCCGACCTGGGTCGACGACGCAAACGTCGGGAAGGTCACGGCGGTCGCGACGCCGCTCGCCAACACCGGGCTGCTGACGGAGCAGCTGTACTGGAACCGGTCGATCGACCGTGAGGTGGTCCTGTCCGGCGCCGATCCAACCGACGCGTTCGCAGCGTCGCCGGTGAGGGTGGCGGGCGACGGGACGCTCACGACACCGGCTGGGCCGCTGCGAACGCCGATCCTGTTCGAGCAGTTCGGCGCGACTGCCCGGTTCCAGCAGGCGAAGCTCGTCGCCCAGACATCAAGCTTTGCGCTCTGGAAGCCGGCGCGGGTCGCACGTCTCGGGTTGCTCGAGACCGGCCGCTACCACGACGGCTGGCTCGGAGCGTCCGGCGGCCTGACGGTGTGGCCGAAGCCGGGAAAGCGACTGCGCGGCACCCTCACCTTCGTCGTGACGCTGCCCGACGGATTCAAGCCGACTGCCCTGACCTTCGGGCACCGGACCGCGACGATCAGGCCGGGAACGGCCAGGAGATTCAGCTTCTGCATCGACACCGACAGGCCGTGGAAGCGGAGCTTCAAGGCCGTTCCGCGGTTCCTTCCCGACTTCAGGGTGGTCTCGGTGAAGCAGACGACACCCCGGTTCGCTCAGGGGGGCGCATGCCACTCCCCGACCGAGTCCTGAAACCCCCTCAAGTCACCTTACGACGCTGCCGATAGGAGACGCGACATGGCCGCCATCACCGAGTACTCAATCGACGATCTGCTCCGGAGAGCACACGAGCTGGAGGCATCAGACCTCCACATCACCCCCGGCACCGAGCCGGTCGTGCGCGTCCGCGGCAAGCTCCAGCGCCTCGAGGAATTCGAGAAGCTGTCGCCCGACGTCACCCGCGAGCTCGTCTATCGCATCCTCTCGACCCAGCAGCAGAAGACGCTCGAGACGAAGCGCAACGTCGACCTCGCCTACTCCCTTCCCGGCGTCGCGCGATTCCGCGTCAACGCCTTCTTCCAGCGGCAGGCGATCGGCGCCGCGCTGCGGATGATCCCGAGCGAGATCAAGTCGCTCGCGGAGCTCGGACTGCCCCCTCAGCTTTCGGATCTCGCCGCGAAGCCGCGCGGTCTCGTGCTCGTCACCGGCCCGACCGGCTCGGGCAAGTCCACCACGCTTGCAGCAATGCTCGACATGATCAATCGCACGCGCAGCGAGCACATCCTCACCATCGAGGATCCGATCGAGTTCCTGCACTGGCACCGCTCCTGTGTCGTCAACCAGCGCGAGATCGGCGGCGACGCAACGACGTTCGGCGAGGCTCTGCGCGCAGCGCTCCGCCAGGACCCCGACGTGATCCTCGTCGGCGAAATGCGCGACCTCGAGACAATCGGAACCGCACTGACCGCGGCAGAGACGGGGCATCTCGTCTTCGCAACGCTCCACACCCAGAGCGCGCCGCAGACAATCGACCGCGTCATCGACGTCTTCCCCGCCGAGCAGCAGGACCAGGTTCGCGTCCAGCTCTCCGGGACGCTGCAGGGAATCGTCACGCAGACGCTCGTCCCGACGGCGGACGGTCGCGGCCGCACCGCGGCGCTCGAGATCCTGATCCCGGACGACGCCGTGCGGAACCTGATCCGCCAGGGAAAGATCGAGCAGATCTATTCCGGGATGCAGACCGGTACCGCCAGCGGCATGCAGACGATGGAGCAGTCGCTCGCGAGCCTCGTGCTCCGGCACGTGATCACACGGGAGGAAGCCATTAACCGCTCCAGCCGACCCGAGATGCTCGTCGGCCTGATCGAACGCGGTGTGACGTTGGTCGGGGCGCAAGCTCCCGAGCCCGGATTGAGACTGGCGGAGGCCTAGACAAAATGGACTTGAAGCAGGAGATCAAGCTGTCGGATCTCTTCGGCCGCAAAGCTGGCGGATCGACGAAGACGTCGAAGCCCAAGAGCAAGCAGTCGAAGAAGAAGCAGGTTGCGAGCGGCCCGAAGGAGTACGTGGGTCTCGAGCTCGGCTCGTCGCAGATCGCGGCAGCCCACGTCACCAACAACGGCGAGAAGAAACTGCACCAGCTGCGTCGCGAGCCGCTGCCGGCCGGAATCATGTCCGGCGGCGAGGTGCGCGACCCGGTGGCGCTCGGAGCTGCACTCGCAAGCTTCTTCGAGAAGTACGACCTCCCGAAGAAGAACGTGCGGCTCGGCCTCGCCAACACGCGTGTCGGCGTGCGTCTCATCGAGATCGCCGGTGTCGACGACGACAACCAGCTCGCGAACGCGATCGGATTCAGGGCCAACGAGCTCCTGTCGATCCCGATCGACGAAGCGGTCATGGACTATCACGTCGTCGGCGAGGAGAGCGACGAGGAAGGAACGCTGAACCGCTCGGTGGTCGTCGCGATCGCTTACCGGGAGTCCCTCGACCGCTACCTGACCGCAACCGACGCAGCCGGGCTTGGGGTCGCCGCAGTCGATCTCGAAGCATTCGCACTGCTCCGCGCCCTGACCGAGCCGCGGCCTCTCGACGAGCCCGCACGCAGCGCACTCGTCGCCGTGTGCATCGGCCACGAGCGGACGACGCTCGCAGTCTCTGACGGCCGCATCTGCTCGTTCGCCCGGGTGATCGACTGGGGAGGCGCCAGCCTGTCGAACGTGCTGTCGCGCGCACTCAGGATCTCGCCGGCCGAGGCGGAGGAGTTCAAGCGCAAGCTGTCGCTCGAGCCGGGCGCCGAGCCCGCCGAAGGCCTCGAGCCGGACCAGGTCGGCGAGGCAGTACGCGCCGTCAAGGCCGAGCTCCAGTCGCTCGTCCGCGAGCTGCTCTCGTCGTTGCGCTTCTACCAGTCTCAGCCTGGCTCGCTCGACATCGGCGAGATCCTCGTCTCCGGTGGCACGACCAGCATCCCCGGTCTCGTCACCGAGCTCGAGCGCGAGCTCGGCGTGAAGATGCTCGTCGCCGATCCGCTGCTGCGCGTCACCAGGCCCGACGAGCTGCCCGAGCAGCTTGGTTCGTTCGCCGTTGCAATCGGACTTGGAATCGAGGACTAGCGATGAAAGCTGTCAACCTTCTTCCCGCCGACTACAAGCAGGTTCGGCAGGCCAGCTTCGGCAGTGGTCTGTCGAAGCACCCTGTCGCGCTCGGCGGCACGGCGGCAGCCGTCGTCGTTGCAGCACTGCTCGGCGTGTCCTACCAGTCGGCTTCGAAGGACGCGACGCGGAACCAGAACGCTCTCGACGCTCTGCAGGCGCGGATCGCAGCTGTTTCGCAGCCGCTCAATGCCGCCGATCAGAGCGTTCGCGAACGGGTCCAGGAGCTCACGACGGCCGATGCGAGCCGCGTCTCCTGGGACGGGTTCATGGTCAAGCTCGCTCGCGTTCTTCCCGAAGACGTCTGGCTGAGCACGCTCTCGATCCAGGAGACGGCACCGGTCACTCCGAGCACGGATCCGGCCGCGCCGGCAGCGCCTGCGCCGACGACGCCGGTCCCCGGCGTTGCTCCGACCGGCTTCACCGTCACCGGGTTCACCTACTCCCAGGCCTCGGTCGCCCGCCTGATGCGCCGGCTCTCGATGCTGCCCTGGCTCTCCGACGTCAGCCTCCAGAGCAGCAACGTGACGACGGTCGGCGCGCATTCCGTGTACCAGTTCACCATCGTCGGCGGAGTCAACGCGCTCCCCGCTAAGGAGGCATCGTGAGCTCCCTCACCACTCGCATCAAGAGCTCGCGCCGGGCCTCGGCGATCACCATTGGGCTCGTGATCGTGCTCGTCGCGGTGGCAGCGTGGTTCGGCGTCATCTCGCCCAAGCGCTCGCACGTGTCGCAGCTGAAGACCGACGTGGCCGCTGCGCAGTCGCAGCTCGCGACGGCAACGCAGGCTGCCGCGGTCGCGAACAAGGCCGCGGCCGCAGCGTCGCTGCGCGCGATGCCCGGCGTCTCCGATCAGCCGGGGATCCTCGACCAGCTGAACACGCTCGGAAAGCAGACCAAGGTGATGATCGCGAGCGTGACGCCGAACCTGACGAGCGCGACCGCAACCGCCGTCCCGCTCACGGTGACGGTCGACGGAACGTACTTCCAGATCCGCGCCTTCCTGAACAAGCTGCGCAATCAGGTGCGGGTCGGCAAGGGTGGCCGTATCGTCGCCACCGGGCGCCTGTTCGACGTCCAGTCCGTCAGCATCGCTCCGGGCAACTCGACCGGGCAGCTCGCCGGGACGATCGCCGTCAATGCTGGGATCTACAGCGTCCCGACCCCGGTCGCGCCGGCCACCGCGGCGACCACGGCCGCCGCCGCCGCTCCTGCCGGGAGCACGAACTGATGGCAGTCGCCACCGGCACGATCCGCCGGCGCCAGAAGAACGAGCAGAAGAAGCTCGCCGCAAAGTCCAAGCGCGACAAGATCCTGCTCGTCGGCGGCGGAGTCGTTCTCCTCGCGGTGCTCGCGATCGAGGTCCCGAGCATGCTGTCGAGCAGTTCCTCGGCCCCCTCCCCGACGCCTCCGCCCGCCGCGGTCGCCACGGCGCCGTCGGCGGCAGCCGTCGGCGGGCTGCCGAGCGCTGTGGCGGTTCGCAACGACCTCAAGGCGATCGCGAAGCTACCGTCCAAGGATCCGTTCAAGCCGCAGCTCGACGCGAACGGATCGGTGACCACCGCCTCGCAGCCGCCCGCTAGAGCCCCGCACGTTCGGCTCTCCCACTTCGTCGTCAAGGACCCGTTCAAGATCCAGGTCGGGGCACCGGCGAATGCCGCTCCGGCCGTTCCGCTCGCGACACCGCCCCCGGTGACGTCGGCAACGTCGACGCACAAGTCGACGAAGAGGCAATCGGCAGCACCGCTCGGGTACATCGTGATCCTCCGCTCGCTCGACAGCAAGGCCGCAGCGAGGCAGGAGGTCCGGAAGGCGCACGCGAACGGCCTGACGGGCGCCGCGATCCTCTACTCGTCCCGGTACACGACACTGCGCCACGGCTACTGGGTCGTCTATCTGAGCAAGTTCTCGACGGTCGCGGCAGCAAACGCCGGGCTTCAGGATGCACGCGCACACGGCTACGGGTCCGCCTATCGGCGGCCGGTGAAAAAGTGAGGAGTGAATGACCGCCTTCGCCTACACGGCCATCAACGCCCAGGGGCTCGTCTCCAAGGGCGTGCTCCACGCAGCCGATCCCGTTTCGGCGAAGGATCAACTGCGTCAGCAAGGGCTTCTCGCACAGTCGCTTGCCGAGCAGAAGACGTCCTCTGCCGGTAGCACGCGGTTTGCGAAGATCAAGCCGAAGTCACTGCAGATCTTCTCGCGCCAGTTCGCAACGCTGATTCAGGCGGGCGTGAGCATCGTTCAGGCGCTGTTGATCCTCGAGGAGCAGACTGACGACAAGAAGCTGACAGTCGTCATCGCCGAGATCCGCGAGGACGTTGAGAGCGGCGTTGTGCTCTCGCGTGCGATGTCGAGGCACCCCAAGGTCTTCAACCGCCTGTACGTCGCGATGATCGAGGCCGGCGAGGCCTCCGGAACACTCGACCTGGTCCTCGACCGTGTTGCGATCCAGATCGAGAAGGACACCAAGCTCAAGCGCCGCGTGAAGAGCGCGATGCTCTACCCCACAGTCGTGCTCACCTTCGCGACCCTCGTCCTGGTCGGGATGCTGATGTTCCTGGTCCCGATCTTCGTGGGCATCTTCCAGAGCTTGAACGGGCAGCTGCCGACGATCACGCAGATCGTCGTCAACATGTCCAACGCCCTACGCGACTACTGGTTCATCATCTTCCCCGTCGTCGGCGGCACCATCTTCGGGCTGATGCGCTACAAGAAGACACCGCAAGGCCGGGCGTTGTGGGACCGCCTCAAGTTGAAGCTGCCGATGAAGATCGGCGACGTGGTGTTGAAGGTCGCGATGGCGCGGTTCTCGCGCACGCTCGCGACGCTCGTCTCGGCCGGCGTCGACATCGTCAAGGCGCTCGAGATCACGGGGACGACCGCCGGCAACACAGTGCTCGAGGAGGCGCTCGTCAACGTTCGTCAGCGGCTGAACGAAGGCGCCCGCATCGCGCAGACGATGGCCGAGAACGATGTGTTCCCGCCGATGGTCAGCCAGATGGTGAAGATCGGTGAAGAGACCGGCGAGCTCGACAAGATGCTCTCGAAGATCGCCGACTTCTACGAGGACGAGGTCGACACGGCAGTCGCCGCACTGACCTCGATCATCGAGCCGATCATGATGATCGGCGTCGGCGCCATGGTCGGCGTGATCGTC
Organism: uncultured Thermoleophilia bacterium; assembly: GCA_963769545.1. Classification (GTDB taxonomy): domain Bacteria; phylum Actinomycetota; class Thermoleophilia; order Gaiellales; family Gaiellaceae; genus PALSA-600. The sequence goes on from CAVYMB010000001.1 coordinate 515,018, forward strand.
ATCAGCATGTACATGCCGATGTTCAAGATGCTCAAGCTCGTCCACTAGACAAAACCGGTTGAACGCAAGCTCGACGGCGGCCCACTGTGGCCGCCGTCGCGGTTCAAGGACACCTGTCGCACTGCCGATAGACGTCGGGATGGACGCCGCGATCTCGACGAGGGTCATCGGCGCCGGCCTGCGCGCGAGGAGCATCCCCTGCGCCGCAGCGCTGGCCGTCCTGATCACCCTCAGCGCGGTCGTTCGGTTCCTCTTCTCGGCGCTCCGGCTTCAGACGCCCTTCTACCTGCCCGACGAGTACACCTACTCCGCGCTTGCACGCAGCATCGCCGAGTCGGGCCATCCGCTGATCAGAGGCGAGCCTGCCCATTTTCCGGCACTGCTCGAGCCGCTCCTCGCAGCGCCGTTCTGGCTCTTCCACAACCCGGAGCTCGCGTTCCGGCTGACCCAGGCCGAAAACTCGATCGCGATCTCGCTCGGCGCGATCCCGGTGTACCTGCTCGCGCGGCGCCTCGGCCTCGGATCACGGCTCTCGCTGGCCGTTGCAACGCTCGTCCTCGTCTCGCCGAATCTGATCCTCGGCGCACTGGTCGTCTCGGATCCAATCGCGTTCCCGCTCGTGCTCGGTTCGGTCTACGCCGCGGTCGTCGCGCTGGAATCCCCGTCTCGTCGGGCTCAGCTTGCCGTGGTCGGCCTCGTCGGACTCTCGACCTTCGCGCGCGTTCAATACGTCCTGATCGTCCCGGTGCTGGTTCTGGCGGCGATCGTCGTCGAACGCGGCAACCTTCGCCGTCTACGCGCGAGCTTCGGGCTCGCATCCCTCTGCTTCGGCGTCCTCGGGCTGGTCGCCGTCGTGTCAGGACCGCAGCGCATCCTCGGCACGTACAAGGTCGTGTTCGATCTCCGTGCTCCGCTCGAAACGGTTGTGCACCAGATCGGCATTCACGCGCTGCTGATCCCGTTCGCTCTCGGCATCGTGCTCGTCCCGGGGGCGCTCGTCGGCCTCGCACGTGGGCTGGCGCAGCCGGCGTCCAGAGCCGAGAGCGCCTTCGCGGCGATCACCGTCTTCCTGACGGCCGGCCTGATCGCCCAGGCGGTGTTCATCGGAGCGACCATCTCGGGCAACTTCGGTGAGCGCTACGTGTTCGTCGCCTTCCCGCTGTTCGCAATTTCGTTCGGCCTCTACGCGCGGCGCGGCGGCGCGCGGACACCGGTTTTGTTGCTCGCCGGCGTGCTCGCGGTCCTTGCGATGCGGGCTCAACTCTCACACTACGCGCCGCAGAGCTCGGACTCGACCATGCTGTGGGCGGTCGACCGGGTTCGAGCTCTCTTCGGTACCGGCGGAGCGGCGCTCGCCGTCAGCGTCGTCGCCGTGCTGCTCGCAGCGACCGCCGCCTGGGTGGGGTGGAAGCCACAGAAACGCGCCCTGATTGCCCTGGTCGTGGCGATCGTCGCTCAGGCGGCTGTCGCGGTGGCTGCGACGTCGTGGGCCGTCGGCCTGAGCAGCGTCGATCGAGGCGCGCTTCCGCCCCGGCTCGAATGGGTGAATGACGCGAACGTCGGACCCGTGACGCTCGTCGAGCCTGCGGGCGACGACTCCGGGGCCGGCATCGAAGAGCTCCTCTGGAACAGCTCGCTGACGCAGGTTGCGCTCCTGCCTCACGCCAGTCTTGTCGACTCGCACACGAACCTTTCTGCACACGCACTCGCCGACGGCACGCTTTCCGCGGGTGGCCGGCCGATCGACGGGCCTGTGCTGGTCGACCGCGGGAACACATGGACATCGGTCGCGGGAGCGCGGCTCGTGCGCAGCACCGTCGGCACGACCGCGGCTCCGTTCGACCTGTGGGCGCCCACCGGTTCGCGCGTGCGGCTCGCCGCCCAGGCGATCGGCTTGCGATCCGACGGCTGGTTGATGCGCACCGGAGTCCTCACCGTCTGGCGGGCGTCGACGGCAAGGCGCCTGGCCCTTCGCATCAGCCTGCCGGACCCGCGCGCCGCAACCGACGCGATTCACTTCACCGGCAGCGGCGTGAGCGCTTCGCTGACGGTGAAGCCGGAACAGACCCGCACGATCTCGTTCCTGATCCCGGCCGGTGCCACGTGGATCGTGCATTGGCGCTGCGACCGCTACGGCTACCGCGGGAACGCACAGGTCAGCTTCCTGTCGGCCCCGCCGCGGCTCACTGCCGTCGCAGGCTCGCGCGGCTAGGAGCCGAGCCCGTCCAGCAGTCGCAGCGGCAGCCGGGCGAGCCCGCGCTGCTCTCCCGGCGCGCCGATCTCGCCGAGCAGAAGCCGTTCTACCGACCGCCACAGAAGCCGCGTCCGCGCGACCTGCCAGCTGGCGCGGGGCCAGCGGTCGAGCGCGCGCTTGAGCTTCCACGAGGCGCGATGGAGCGGCGCCAGCTCGGAGTCGAGCGCGGCGGCGTACGGCTCGAGCGACGACGCGCGCCCGCCGAGGAGATCGGCGATCGCGGCGGCGGCAAGCTCGGCGGACACGAAGCACTCGTACATGCCGTCGCCGGAGACCGGATCGATCAGGCCTGCCGCGTCGCCGACGAGCAGCGCGCGACCCGACGCCAGGTTGGTGCCGGGACGGCGGAGCGGCAGCCGGTGACCCCGGACGTCTTCGAGCTGGGCGATCGCGAGGCCGTGGGCTGCGCACACGCGAGCGAGGTGCTCGCGCAGGCGCGGGCCTTCTGCTGCCCACGCGCCCACCCCCACGTTCACGTGGTCGCCCTTCGGAAACACCCATCCGTACCCTCCCGGGATGTCCGCGAGCTCGACGACGGCACGATGGAGGTACCGATCGGGCGGGAGCGAGCGGTAGGGCACGTTTCCTTCGAGGGCGACGCCGTGCACGATCGCTCCGCCGAGTGAGAGCGCTTTCGCCGTCTGCCCGTTGGCGCCGTCCGCGCCGACGACCACATCCGCCTCGATCCGTTCGCCGCGGATGCTGATCCCGCCGTCGTGCGAGACCTGCACCCCTTCCCGTACCTCGGCTCCCGCCGTCCTTGCGGCATCGAGCAGAAAGGCGTCGAGGCGCCGCCGCTGCGTCATCCAGATCACCGGCTCGCTCGACCTGCGCACGACTGCGTCGCCGTAACGGAAGCGCAGCTCGACGACGTCGACGCGCTCCTCGACGACCGGCGTCGGGTCGACCGGACAGCGGCGAAACGCACGGGTCGTCAGTCCGCCGCCGCACGGCTTGTCGCGCGGAAATCGCGCGCGATCGACCACGAGCACCGAGACGCCGGCGCCGGCGAGCCGGTGTGCCGTTGCCGACCCCGCCGGGCCGGCACCGACGACGAGCACATCGAAGCGCTGCACGACCTGAGGCTACAATGCGCGCGCTCCAAGGGGGTGTGCCCGAGTGGCCAAAGGGAACGGGCTGTAAACCCGTCGGCTCAGCCTACGGAGGTTCGAATCCTCCCGCCCCCACTCGATGGTCGACGAGCTCAGAGAACTCGTACGCCGCGACCGAGACGAGGCGAAGGAGTCGGAGCGCCTCCACTCACTCGACGCCGAGGTCGCAGAGGTCCGGCGGCGCGCAGAGGCGATCGCGGAGTTCTTCGCCACCGAGCGCGATGCGGAGCACCGCCTCGGGCTCGCGGAGCAGGAGGCGCGCCGAGAGGCCGAACGCCGCGCCGCCGAGGTGAACGAGGCGGAGGCCGAGCTCGCCCGGGTCGACGGCGAAACCGAGCGCATGCACGCCGAACAACGCCTGAGGCGCGCACGCGATCACACCGAGATCGCGGCGCGCGCGGCCGAGCGGGCGGCCGAGGAACGCGCGGCGTTCGAACACACCGCCGACCAGCTGACGCGCGAGCTGCCGCAACTCGAGCAACGTGCACACGAGCTCATGCGTGAGATTCCGAGTGAGCTGCCGGCGCCGGACGGAGACCTGGTCGACTGGACGTCGCGGGCGCACGCCGCGCTCTTCGTCGCTGCGAGCCAGGTCGACGCGCGCCGCGAACGCGTGGTTCGCGAGGCCAACGAACTGGCGACCGCACTGCTCGGCGAGTCGACCTACGGCTCGACGCCCGAGCAGGCACTCGCCCGGGTCGAGCGCTACTGGACGTCGGCGCCCGGCCACGTGTCCGAGAGCAGGTAGCCCTCGGGAAACGGGTCGCGCGGGTCGACGACGACCTGGGTGATGCCGGTGATGAACGCGCTGCCGCGGATCGCAGGCACGATCGCGGGCCTACCGCCAACCGACGTCTCGGCGACGATCCGCCCGTCGAAGGTCGAGCCGATCGGTGACGCGTGCGTCATCGCATCGCCGACGCCGAGAAGACCGCGCGCATGCAGCACCGCCATTCGCGCGGACAGTCCGGTGCCGGTGGCCGAACGGTCGAGCCGGCCGGGTGCGACGACGACGGCGTTCCGCGTGACCGCCCCCACTCCGCGCCACGGCTCGGCCAGCTGGACGATGCTGACGCCCGAGATCTCCGGATTCTCCGGGTGGAAGCACGAGAGCTGCTCCCGCGCGGCGTCGCGAATCAGCTCACCGACGCGGCTCAGCTCTCGCGCTTCGCCCGGCTCGAGCTCGAAGCCGAGCGCGGCGGCATCCGCGATCGCGTACCACATGCCGCCGTAGGCGACGTCGACGGTGATCGTGCCGAGCCCCGCAACCTCGAGCCGGGCATCGAGCTGCCCGACGAACGACGGCACATTCGTCAGCTCGACACTGTCGACGCGCCCGTCACTGCACGCGGCTCGAATCTCGACGGGCCCCGCAGGCGCCTCGAGCCGCAACGTCGTCTCGGGCTCACGCAGCTCGACCATCCCGGTCTCGAGCAGAACGGTGGCAACGCAGATCGTGTTGGAGCCCGACATGGGCGGATACTCCGTCGGCTCCATGATGATGAAGCCGGCGTCGCAATCAGCGCGTGTCGCCGGGACGACGAGATTGGCGTGCACGGCGACACTCCCGCGCGGCTCGCGCAGAAGCAGGCGCCGAAGCGAGTCGTCCGCGCGGAGCGCGAGCATCTGCTCGAAGACGGTCTTCCCCGGCGGAGGCAAGACCCCGCCGACGATGACGTTGCCGATCTCGCCGCCGGCGTGGCAGCCGACGACGGTGATCATCCGGCGGCTGCGCACGATCCGCTAGAGCCGTGCGGGCTGTGCGGGCCCTGCGGGCTGTGCGAGCGCGGCGGCACGGCGACGCGGTCGCCGCACGCGGATCTCCTCCGCGAGGAAGTACGAGCCGACGACGAGCCCGGCCGCGAGGAGCTGGGCGACCACTCCCTCGACGGTCGGGAAGAGCGCGAGCCACAGGCCCATCCAGCCGGGGAAGCCGACACCGAGCGTGTGGGTCGGCAGCCAGCCTGCGAGCTGGAGCTCCTGCACGCTCTCGCCCACCATCACGAGCAGCACGAAGCCGAGCAGGACGCCGGTCGCCACGAGCATGCGCCGGTAGGGCAGCCGGTGCTGGAGGCGGAAGGTGGCGATGCCGACCGCCACAGTCAGCGCGACACCGAGGGCGACACCTTCGAGGACGGTCGTCGATCCGGCCGTGATACGCAGGTTCTGCAGGAAGAGCACGATCTCGAAGCCCTCGCGGTAGACGGCGGTGAAGCCGAGCAGCGCCAGGCCGAACAGGAGCCGCCGCCCTGCGCCCGGCGTCCCCTGGAGCTCGCGCCGGCGCCGGTTGTGGGCCGCTATCCAGCCCGTCCAGTAGACCTTGTGGAAGAACCAGTTCATGACGACGAGCAGAACCGCCACCGCCAGCAGCCCCGTCGCGGCCTGGACGTCGAGTCCCGGCCCGCCGAGCGCTCCGATCACCCAGATCGCGAGGAACCAGGTCGCGACCGACGCCGCGAGCGCAACCGACGCACCGCCCGCGACCGGGCGGCGCAGCCCACGGTTGGCGCCAACGAAGCTTGCGGTGAAGGCGGCGAGCACGAGCACCGCCTCCAGCCCTTCACGGAAGACGAGCAAGGCGCTGTCGACGACGACCGCGCCGTGGCTCAAGTGGGCTCCGGAAGCGGTGGGATCGGGCACACCGTCCGGAGCGCTGATCGCCTTCCACGTCAGCGCGGCCACCGCCGCAGCCGCGACGAGCGACCAGGCCGCGCGCCGGAGCAGGCGTTTCCGCTCCGCGATCTCCTCGACGGTAGTGCAGCGCAGCCGCATCTGTAAGGCGCACCTTACACGCGTCCCGGTACGCTGGCCAGTCGCATGAGCTGGACCGGTACGCGCAGGCGCCTGGTCGCCCTCGCCGGGCTCGGAGTCGCCGCCTCGTTCGGACGTCTGTCCTCGGCGGCCGCCGCGACGCCGCTCCTGTCGCGCTTCAGCGTCGACAACGGCGGTCATCCGTTCGCCGGCGACACGGTGCACCTGACGACGCTCGGCTCGGGCTCGGGGCGGACCGCAGCGCGGCTCCGGTTCGCGCTGGCGCGCGCGTCCTCGGTCACGCTCGAGGTCCTGCAGACCGGCCAGGGCGCCGCGTCGGAAAAACCTGTCGCCGTCGGCCAATCGGAACTGTCGGCGCAACGGGTGACGCTTCCTCCGGGGGAGCACGTGCTCGAATGGAAGCCGGAGGCGACGTTGCCCGCGCGCACGTACATCCTCCGACTCTCCGCCCAGCCGCGGCACGGCCTCACGGCACCGGTCGCGACGCACGCTGTCGCACGCGTCCTCGGCGTCGATGCCGCGTTTTCCACGCGCACCGCGAAGGCCGGCGACACGGTCGATCTCTTCCTGCGCACCGACGCTTCGTCGTTGACGCTGCAGATGATGCGGAGCGGCCTCGAGCAGGTGCCGACGTACTCGAACGACGACCTGAACGGCATCCCGGTCGGCAGCCCGATGCCGATCGACTGGCGGTCGTACCGAAACCAGCCGGGAGCGGTGCCCGTGCCGCTCGGCTCCGACTGGGGGACGGGGATCTACTTCGCCCGGATCGAGGCCGACGACGGCCGGTTCGGCTTCGCGCCGATCGTGATCCATCCGCCGGCGCCGTCGCAGCGGATCGCGGTCGTGATCCCGACGTCGACCTGGCAGGCGTACAACTTCTACGACGCGAACGGCGACGGCTGGGGCGACACCTGGTACGCGCGCTGGAAGACCAGCTTCGTCGACGTGACGCGGCCGCACCCGAACCGCGGCATCCCGTACCGCTACCGCAGCTACGACCTCCAGTTCCAGCACTGGCTGACGCAGACGTACACCAACGTCGACTCCTACGGCGACGAGGATCTCGAGGCCTTCGCGTCGCCCGACGCGCTGCGTGCGGCCTACGACCTGATCGTCTTCCCCGGGCACACGGAGTACGTGACGGGGCGCATCTACAACCTGATCCAGGGGTACCGCGACCTCGGCGGCAACCTGATGTTCCTCTCGGCCAACAACTTCTTCCGCCGGATCGACCGAAGCGGCGCCCGGCTGAAGCTGATCGACGAGTGGCGCGACCTCGGCCGGCCGGAGGAGGCGTTGCTCGGCGTCCATTACATCGCGAGCGACCGCGGTCAACGGCACGCGCCGTTCACGGTGGTCGGCGCCGATGTCGCACCGTGGGCGTTCGCCAACACCGGGCTCTACAACGGCGCGCAGTTCGGGATGTACGGGATCGAGATCGACGCGCGAGGACCGGCCTCGCCGCCGGGTGTCCAGGTGCTGGCGACGATCCCCGATCTGTTCGGCGCGGGACGCTCGGCGGAGATGACGTACTACGAGCACTCGAGCGGCGCGAAGGTGTTCTCGGCGGGCGCTCTCAACTTCGGCGGTCAAATCATGCTCTGGCCGGCCACCCAGCAGCTGCTCGCGAACGTCTGGGCGCATCTCGCCTGACCGCTCGCCGCCGCAACGTCAGAGGGGCTCGCACCTGAGGTTCACGAGGTCACTTCCCACGGGTTGATCGAGCGATCGCAGGGCACGTGCCGACTCGTCGATCCAGCGGACCCCGTATCGCCGCCGCTCGAGCTCGCGTCGGAGCTCAAACGTCGACGAGCCCGCGGCCTCGAGCATGCCCGCGTTGCACTCGCAGAAGAGCACCGGTCGCGAACGCTCGAGCAGCTGCTCCAGACCTCGCAGCGCCTGTACCTCGTTTCCTTCGAGGTCGAGCTTGACGACGTCGACCGCCGGAAGCAGATCATCGCCCCGAACGACGTCCACCTCGACGACGCGCGACGGATAAGGCGGCGGGTGCAGGCTGCTCGTATCGCCGCCTTCGGTGACGTGGAACGTGGCACGATGAGGCTCCGAACCGAGTGCAGCCTCGACCAGTTGCACCCGCTGCTCGAATCCATTGCGCGCGACGTTGGTCCGCAACACACCGATCGTGGCCGGATTCGGCTCGACCGCAACGACACGCCCGTCGGCTCCGGCGGCGCGAGCGGCGCTGATCGTCAGGTAACCGATGTACGGCCCTCCCTCGAGCACGGTCGCGCCTGGCCGAATGCTGTCGATGAAGAGTTCGCGGAAGTAGGACTCCCGGTCGTCCACGACGAGCTCGCGCGCGTAGTACAGATGCCCAAGCTGATCGCCGCCAAGACGAAGGCCGTCGATCTCCATCTCGAAACGTGAGAATCGAGAACCGAACCGGGCAGCGATCGCGGTGACCCCTCGGCCGAGGCCGAGCGAGCGAAGTACTGCAGCGCCACGCTCGAACGCAGCGACGCGCGCAACCGGACCACGAGTCGTGTCGGGCATCTCGGGTCTGCCATTCTGCATCCCCGCCGGACTCGCCTGCTTCGCACCTCAGCCACTGTCGGCCGCCTCCGACTAACGCTAGGCTTCGACCGGCTCGCCCTCTTAGCTCAGTTGGTAGAGCACCTCCATGGTAAGGAGGGGGTCGACGGTTCGAGTCCGTCAGAGGGCTCTCTCGAGAACCCGCTCGCCTAGCGGGTTCTCGCGTCAACCGTCTTCTGCGGTGACAACGTCGCCGGCGCAATGGGACCAATTTTGGAACGACGACGCTGAGCCGGCGCGCTAGGACGCTGTACGGGAGGCGAGGCAACCAGCTGGCGAGTGCTCGTCATGGGACCCCGTTTACTGCCAACACGACGCCCGGCGCGCAGCCCACGACGGCTCACGACATCAGCATCTGGCCCGAACCAATCAACCAAGCACCCGGTGCCGTGGTCTACCCGCTCTCAGCGGTCGCACGGCGCAAGAGTTCGGGGTTGGTCCTACGAAAGCGACTCAACGTGATCGCGCCGAGCGGCAGTGTGACGAACGAGTAGAAAACGCGCCAGAGGAGCGCGGCGGCGATGAGCGCCTCATCGGGGGCGCTGATCAGCTCAATGAGCGCGGCGATGAGAACACTGTCGACGACTCCGAGACCGCTGCCGGTGATCGGTATCACGGTCCCGGCCCAGAACGCGATCGCAAACGCGGCGAATGTGTCGACAGCGGAGAGCGCGGTGGGAGATACGCCGACAAAACGGAGCGCGGCGAGCAGGATCAGGTATGTCAGGAAGAGATTGGCTGCGACCCCGATCGATCCCAGCGTCCATCCCGCGCGAAGGACCACGAGCGTCTTGGCTCGAAGCTCGACGGCCGCACCTGGACCGTCGTCGATCGGACTCCGCCCGAGCTTCCGAAGCACCCAGGAGAGCGGACGCTGCAGCTGCGCTCCGAGCCAGCGCGCCGAGCGCTCTGTGTGCAGTAGGCAGTAGCTTCCCACGCCGAAGACGGCGACGACGAGCAGCGCGAGCGCGCTCACCAGCAAGATCAGGCTGTCGACCTCACCGACGGCCAGCAGCGCCAGGAGCGCCGCAAACGGAAGGAGGAGCCGACCCAACGTCGGGAACAGAAACGAGCCGAGCGCCGCGAGGCCTGCGATGTCCACCGAGTACCCACCGCCGCGGAAATAGCCGTACTGAACGACGCTCGCACCCGGAGGCGGAAGCACCTGCGCTGCCAGATTCGACGAAAGGTACGCCTCGCTCCCGCGCCACACACCGAGCCCCGGCAGAAACGCCCGATACATCAGAGCCTCACTGGGAACACGCGCAAACGCCAACCCGAAGAGGACGATCACCTCCCAAGTGTCGAGTTCCTTCAACGCCGCCCAGACCGTCTCGTAGTCGATGACGCTCGGCAGCACCCACCCGAAGACGAACACGAGCACTGCGATCACGACGAGCGGCCTCAGCAAGCGCCTCCACAGGGGCCGGCGCGTAGACGCGAGAGATCGATCGTTCACAGGATGCCTGTGTGTCATTCTGAAGCCGCGATCGACGCTCGCTCGGTGGTGCCGGAGCCTACGGATGCAAGGCGGCAGGGTTCACGACGAACTAGACGCCTCGGGCCGGGCACGCCGCAGATCGCGACGGTGGGCGAGCGCGGGCGACAGCGCAGCCGCAAGCACCATCACCGTCGAGTAGATGACGAGCCAGAAGAAGATCGCCATCACGATCCCGAGCGCGCCGTAGGTCTTCGAGTACCAGTTCAGCCAGTTCTTGAGCACTAGCGCGGAGACGATCCGCAGTCCGACGAAGCAGACGAGCGTGAAGACCGCGCCGGGCAGGACGTCCTGCCACTCCACCTTCCGGTGCAGGAGCAACCACGGCGCCCAGGTGAAGAACCCGATCAGCAGAGCCAGCCAGCCGATGTCGAGCACCCAGCCGACCCACGTCGGCGAGTTCCGCAACGCCCGCGTCTGCACGACGTAGACGGCTGACATCACCACGAGCGCAACGAGAATGCCGTAGTACGTGCCCTGGTCGACCAGCGCGTTCTTACGCAAGTCGAGGCCCCAGGAGCGGGCATGTGCGAGTTGCAGGACCCGGCCGAAACCAACGCCGAAGAACAACAGGTTGATCACCGCGATGATCGCCGCCGAGAACTTGTGGCCGCTGGTGCCTGCCAACACCGTCTCGAGCAGGTGGCTGGTCGATCCGCTCAGGTGCAATCGATGCCCTAGGTGCCTACCGAGCGCCTCCGGATCCTTGTAGACGTAGCTCGTCTCGATGATCAGCAACGGAGCGAGCGTGAGGAAGAAGTACGCCGTGAGCAGAACGGCGTAGAGCTGACCGTCCGCCGCGCGGTACCGCTTGAACCATCCAATCGTCGTACCCGGCATCGACGCCGGATCCCGGCTCTCGACCCAGAACCGGCCGCGCTCGTAGTAACGAGTCCCGTGAGCCTGCGCGGAGCCGTAGAGGCGCTTCGGCCGTTCGAGGCGCTGCGGCCCCGGGTCGACGTCGCTGTTTGTGGGCCGCCTCATCACAACGTGGCGATAAATCCGATGGCCGTGATGCTCGGCAGGAACAAGTACGCGGCAGCTCTCGTGGTAACAAAGCTCGAGAGACCCGTGAGCTCGATCGGCGAACGGCCATCAGCCTGCGCTATGACGAAGTTGCTCTCCCCCGGGTCGTGGGGCGCGATCAGAGGATCCTTCGACTTCGGGTCGAGCCTCACAGCTCCAGCGAATTCGCTGTCACCGACCCATCGCCGCAGCACGAACTCGTATTGGTTCTCGATGTTCGCGTTGATGAACTGAAAGAGCATCCCGCGCTCGACGCCGTCGTGAGGTTCGTTTGGGTCATAGGCCGGCCCATATGGCAGGCCCCGACGGATAAGCCGGTGAGAATTGTTGCTGCCGCCCGGTATGCCTTGGCCCGCGATTGGCTGCCCTCGCGGATTGACGCGGCGTATGTGCGCGCCGACGGGACAATGGATCCCCTTCGGATCTCCCGAGCCATCGGCGTTCACATACTCGAAATCGTTCAACCGGTCGACAGAGATGCCTTCCGCAGGACTATCCGTGTCTGGTGACAAGGTGAGAGGAACGCCGGTGCGCCATCTCCCGCACATCTTTGCGGCGAGCAGTTCAGGATCGATCTTGTCGCTGTTCGACTGCAAGAAGTCTTCGAACCCGACGACGTCGGTCTCGACCTTCTTGAAGACCGCGAAGCTACCGTTCAGGCCAAGTTGCGCCGGTTCCGGAACGACGTAGCTCTCCGCGTCTTCTCGCAAGACGAAGAGCCATGGCTCGCAGGGCTCTTGGTGATCGGGAGGATATTCTTCCGGGCCTCCGCGAATCGTCGGCGTGCTGATTCCATCGGTGTAACCGAAGTGAACCTTGCCAGTGGGCACGGGTTGGCCGTTCTGGATCTCCATCAACGCCATCCCGTCCTGACGCCAGATCTCTCGAAAGGCGCCGCCCTCGGCAAACACGGCGTGCAACCTGTCGCTGTAGCCCGTCATCGCCTCCGGGCTGGTGGCGTGCAGCGTTACGAGGACGTGATCCCCCCCGCTCCCAAAACCGCCGATCCAGTTCTCGGGCGCACTTGCTCCCGTGTCGCCGACGAGCTCCGCACGGTGCGCGGCTCCTTCGGTAAATGCACCAAATGACTCGAAGGACAACGTCGGGACGCGTGCATCTAGCTCGAGCGCCATTAGTCCGGGCCACGTGATCCCGACGTTGAGGCAATAGTCGGGCTTGCGATGCGGGGCATCGGCGAGATTGTCCCCAGGTCCCGGCCCAAACCCCACATGCCAGTCCTCGGCAGTGGTGATCTGCGGGACGTCGGATTCGTCGCTGTTCACGAGCCGTCCGAGTTGTCGGCGGGCGAGTGCTGGATCTCCTACCGTCAGCAAGAAATGCCGCACCATCGGCATTCGGTAACCGCGAAGAACGAACCCCTGAATGTCGCCGAGGACGAGCACAGGTCCTTCGACTGCGACGCGATCGCCCCGATTCTCCGGGCGTTCACGCCGCAGTCGAGCAAACAGTCCGCGGAGCGGCCCCGGGGCCTTCATCGCCGGCGCTGCTTGTTGGTTCCACTTCGCCGCCAACGCCTGAACGCTGGTTGATCATGGTTCGCGACCACGTCACTCCTAGTGCCTTCACGCCGTGGCCAACTGTGACTCGTGATCTGCAAGCAGGGCTCGGACGTCTTGAACCGAGAGGCCGGGATAGGCGCTGTAAAACCCGATTGGCGGATAGTTGTTGTTCAGGCCCCATTGGTAGAACGCCTTGACGTTCTTCGCGACCGGCGTTGGCGGCGCGCCCACGACATGTGGAAAGAGAGCGTCGAAGACGAACGAGGTCTTATCGGCAAAGTCCTGGAAGTACTTCTCCATGTCCCCGTCGTAGACCGTGAAGAAGCCTATGTGGTTGTTCTCGAAGGGGACGAAATGGGCGACATGCAGCGTTCCGAGAGAATCCGACGCCTTGTGTCCCTTCTCTCCCACCAGGGCCCCCGCGACGAGCTTGACGGCAAAGGCTTGCAGGCGTGACTTGAAGGACATGTATGTCAGCAAGGGGCTCTGCGACGTATTGCCCGTGAAGGCCGCCGCACGCACGCACGCCTTGATGTCCTGAACGGACGCGTCCCCGTAAGCGAAGTACGTGTCGAGAGGCTCACGGACGTTGCGCCTCAGCCATCTGACGACCTTCTGCTCGTTGGCAGCAACAGGAGTACCTGGAGGGTCGTCGATGTGTTCGAAGATGGCGTCGAACAGCGAGCTGGAACTCTCCACGAGCCGCTCGATATGTTCGTCGATCTCGCCGTCGATGTCCGACAGGAAGAGAAGCTTCTCGTCACCCTCCACCATGAACCGGGAGAAATGCACGTTGCCGAGATCGTCCTGTGCTCTTGCGAGGTCGGGCATCAGCGGGGGCAGCTCTTCGGCTAACGCCTTGGCGTTGGCTGGACCGTTGATCGGGAAGTCGATGACGAGATGACTCTGGCTCATGGAGTTCTCCTTGTCGTGGCGACGATCACTGACGCCGCCTAGGCGCTGATCCCGTGGGCGGTGGCGACGTGCGCGCCGGCCTCGTGCAGCGCCTTTTCGTCGTCGTGGCTGCCTGGCTTGAGGTCGAAGACGACCTTGTTGATCGTTCCAGTGAAGGCGTAGGGGGCCTTGGCGGCGTAGGTACGGTCGACGACGAGACCGTTGTCGCGGCCGATGTCCATGCCGCTGTAACCGGAGAAACGAACGGCGACCGTCTTCTCGATCCGCCCCTCGCCGATCTTCTGGTCGTTGGCGTAGAGCGAGACGTCTCCGCCGGCCGAGCGTTCTTGGCGGTCGGCGTCGAACTGCATCCGCACGGTGACATCGCCGGTCGGGATCGGCTCGGTCGAGACCTGCTCATACCGGTCGACACCCATCATCGAGTAGCTGTGGTGCAGCAGTCTGTTCTCGTCGACCCAGAGCGAGAAGCCGCCCATCTCGTCGGCCTCGGCGACCACCACGCCCTCCGCGCCTTGTTCGGGAACCACGAGCTCGGCCTCGATGGCATAGGAGCGGCCGTAGATGCGCGGGATCATCCCGGAGGCGATGTTCTGGACGTCGCCGTAGAACGTCTGGGTCGTGATCGTCGGCATCGGCGGCAGGATCCCGAAGAAGACCGAGAACGCCGCCAGCAGCGGCAACACGTTGTGCTTCTCGGCCTCTTCCCAGAAGAGCTCCTTCAACTCGGCGAGCCGCTCCGGCTCCTCGGCGGCAAGGTCCTTCGCCTGGCTGAAGTCGTCGGGCAGGTAGTACAGCTCCCACGTGTCTTGCTCCGGGTCGTACGTTCCGGGTGCAAACCGTGCCAGCGTAGGTGGCGAGACATCCCAGGGGATGCGGTCGAGCTTGCAAGCCGCCCACCAGCCGTCCTTGTAGATCGCCCGGTTGCCGACCGTCTCGAAGTACTGCACCGTGTGCCGCTCGGCGGCGCTCGCCTGGGCGAAGCTGTAGAGGAAGCTCGTGCCCTCCATCGGCTTCTGCTGGATCCCGTCGACGATCTCGGGCTCGGGCAGGCCGGCCGCCTCGAGAATGGTCGGCCCGATGTCGATGCAGTGCGTGAACTGCGATCGCAACCCGCCCGTGTCGGTGATCTGCCGGGGCCAGGCGACGACCATGCCGTTGCGGGTGCCGCCGAGGTGCGAGGCGACCTGCTTGCCCCACTGGAACGGCGCATTCCCTGCCCAGGCCCACGCGGCCGCATAGTGCGGCGCATACGCATCGGTGCCCCAGGCGCCGAGCCCTCCGTACTGCTCGATCAGCGACAGCTGCTGCTCCGCGGTGAGCGCAATGCCGTTTTGCATCGTCAGCTCGTTGAACGAGCCGGTGATCGTCCCCTCCATGCTTGCGCCGTTGTCGCCGAAGATGTAAATGACGAGCGTGTTGTCGAGCTCGCCCATATCTTCGACCGCGTCGAGCAGGCGGCCGATGTTCCAGTCGGCGTTCTCCTGGAAGCCGGCGTAGACCTCCATCTGGCGCGCGTACAGCTTCCTCTCGTCATCGGAGAGCGAATTCCAGGCGGGGAGGTCGTCCGGCCTCGGAGTGAGCACGGCATCCGGCGGGATCACGCCCAGCGCCTTCTGCCGTTCGAAGGTCTCCTCTCGCAGCACATCCCAGCCCTGGTCGAACTTGCCGCGGTAGCGCTCGCTCCACTCAACCGCGACCTGGTGCGGCGCGTGTGAGCACCCGGTCGAGTAGTAGACGAACCACGGCTTTTCCTGGTCCTGGGCGCGCACCGAGTGCAGCCAGCCCACCGCTTGATCGGTGAGGTCGTCCGGCCAGTAGTACTGCTTGCCGTCCTCGCCCTCCGGGACGCCGATCGTCGTGTTGTCCTGCGTGATCAGCGGGTCGTACTGGCCCGCTTCGCCGCCGAGGATGCCCCAGAAGCGGTCGAATCCCCACGCGTTCGGCCAGCGGTCGAAGGGCCCCGCCGCTCCCTGGACGTGATCGGGGGTCAGATGCCACTTGCCGAATCCTGCGGTCGAGTAGCCGTTGCCCTGTAGCGCCCGGACGAACGGAGTGCAGTCCTTGGGCACGCTCGCGGAGTAGCCGGGGAACGGTCCCGGCAGCTCCCCGATCGAGCCGAACCCGACCGTATGGTGGTTGCGACCGGTTAGCAGCGCCGCGCGGGTCGGCGAGCAGATCGCCGTAACGTGGAAGCGGTTGTACCTGAGACCCTGCTCCGCGATCCGGGTCATCGCCGGCGTGTCGACGGGCCCACCGAACGTCGACGGGTTCCCGAAGCCGGCGTCGTCGATCAGCACGAGCAGCACGTTCGGCGCGCCGTCGGGCGGCTTCGGCGTCATGTTGATTGTCCAGTCGGCAACAGAGGTGTCGAGCGTGCGCCCGATCGTGCCGCCGAAGTTCGGGTCCGGGATCGGCAACGACGTCCGGTCCGGGCTGAACTTCCCCATCGCCTCGGCGAGCGACTCCTTCAGCGCACCCATACCGCTCTTGTCGCCCTGCACGACGGAGCGGAGCAGCGCCGCCCCGAGCGCCTGCTCGACGCCTAGCCGCTGAACGTCGTCGAAGATCGCGATGATCCCGGCCGACCCGGGCGGCAGATTCTCGCCGATCTTGTCGTGGATCTCGTTCTCGACCCGGTGGTCGACGAACCTACCGATCAGACCGCCCGCCACGGCGCCCACGGCCACCGAGGCGAGCAGCGGCGGCGCGAACAAGCCGACCGCAAGGCCGACCCCTCCTCCCCAACCCATACCTTTGCGGCCAAGGTTGTCGCCCGTCTGGCGCACGGCGACGCTGCCGTCCTGCGCATGAGTGACCAGAATCACGCCCTCGATCTCGACACGCCCTTCCTTGACGAGCGCGACCAGCGCTTCGAAGTCGCGTGTTGCTTCGTCGATCTCCTGGTATCCGGCCACGAGAACGTCGGTCGGCGTGTCAGCCATCGTCTCCTCCTCTGTTACCTAAACGGATGGCGGGACAGAGCAAGCGTGCCGAGCGTAGTCGCTTCGCGCGATCGTGCATCGTCCGGTCGGGGTGAATTGCCACTCGGCGAGTCGCCGGGAGGCGTTAGCCTCTGTGAGCAGAGGTGGCGATTCGGGTGGTGCTCGGCGAGGACAGCTATCTCGCACGCGAGGGAATCGTCAGCGCGCTCGCGGCGATGGACGGTGTCGACCTGATCGCTACCTGCGGCGACCTGGACGAGCTGCGCGCCGCGATCGAGCGCGAGTCTCCCGCCGTCGTACTCACCGATATCCGCATGCCGCCGACCAACACCGACGAGGGTGTCCGCCTCGCGGCTGAGCTCCGATCCTCGCATCCGGCTATCGGCGTCGTCGTGCTCAGCCAGCACGCGGAGCCGCTGTATGCAACTACCTTGTTCGACCAGGGGTCTGCACGTCGCGCGTACCTGCTCAAGGAGCGAGTCAAGGACCGCGACGAGTTACAGCGGGCGTTGCAGGAGGTCGCGGACGGCGGGTCTGTCGTCGACTCACGGATCGTCGAGGAGCTCGTCGCGTTCCAGCGCCGTCGCGACGACTCGAAGCTCGACGAGCTGACCGCCCGAGAGCTCGAGATTCTCGGCCTGATCGCAGAGGGCCGAAGCAATACCGCGATCGCCGCGAAGCTGGTCGTCACCAAGCGCGCGGTCGAGCGCCACATCAACCAGATCTTCTGGAAGCTCGACCTCGGCGACGGCGAGGATGTCAGCAGACGCGTGAAGTCCGTGCTGCTGTACCTGAACGGCTCGCTCGTCACACCGGCCGGCGAAATTGATGGAAGCCGCTGACCGCCGAAGCTGGTCGCGCTCGCCCTTCGGCTAGCACCCGGCGAATGCACGTGGACGCACGGTGGCGAACGCTGCGACTCCGGTGGAAATATGTCACCGGTCCGAAACATGGCGTCATCCAGGGACACCAATTCTTGTCCGCCTTCTCCCGCGGATGTGCTGACGGTCGATGATCAGGAGACCTTCCGCGAGATCCTCCGACGCCTCGTGGAACTCGCTTCGGGGCTGAGCCTGGTGGGAGAAGTCGACTCCGGCGAGCGGGCGGTCGACGTGGCGAAGGAGCTCGAGCCGGACATGGTCGTTATGGACATCGTGATGCCCGGAATCGGGGGCATTGCCGCGGCGCGCCAGATAAAAGCCGAGCGACCGGCAACCGTCGTCGTGCTCGTCTCCACCACCCACCCGGACGACCTCCCGATCGAGGCCTCGGGAAGCCGTGCCGACGAGATTGTCTGGAAAGCCGAGCTCCGACACGGCGTTCTCGAGACGATCTGGCACACACACCAAGCCCGCTCCGGGCTGTGACCGGAACCCGGAGCCGCTGCGCCCGTCGGGGCACGTGCTCGGCCTCGGAAGGCGCGCACGGCATGGACTCGATCGAACCAGATCAGCTGGCGAGCGTCGTCATCTTGATCGCATGAACCGGCGAACGCGCACGGTCGCGATCATGTGGCAGTTGAGGCGCTGGCCGACCGGCTCCCTTCAGGTGCGGCGCCGACTCGACTGTCGACGAATGCGGTCAGTGCCTCGCTTGCAAGGTAGGCGACCACGACGGCGACGACAATCAACGGCGCTACCGCGAGCCCGGCCTTGAGGCAGAGCAGCGAGGCGATCATCACCGAGGAGAGCGGCAGCCGGAGGACGGAGACGCACCCCGCGCCGACCAGTGACGCCACCGCCTGAGTCTCGGCGTAGCCGGGCAGGTGCGCTGCCATCAGACCGGCCGCTACTCCGAGGAAGATCGCCGGGAACGTTGGGCCGCCGCGGAAGTTGCCCAGTGAGATCGACCACGCGAGCCCTTTGAACACGAGCAGCAATGCGAGTGTCGAGAGGGAGACGGTCGCCGCCTGCGCGAAGAGCGATCCGAAGGCGTCCTCGCCCGAGAAGAGCACCGCGTCGGGCGACTGGCCGGTCGTCGTCTCCGCGAAGGCGATCGCGAGTCCACCGACCGCAAGGCCGGCGGCGATCGTGAACGGAAACGGGTGCAGGTCCACGACTCGCCTCGCCCAGCGGGCGAGCTCCATAATCGCGAACACCGTGACGGCGGCGGCGACCGCCAGCACGATCGTCCAGCCGAAGTCGCCCCATCCCGGGCCCCCGAAACTCGGCAGCGGGAACGGGCTCAACGACCAGGCGGCCGTGCTCAAGCCCGACAACGAACCCAGCCCGATAAAGACGAGCGAGCCGACCCCCGCAGCCAGGAGACCCGGCAGCAGGACCAACGGCAAGGTAGCCCCGCCGAGCCCCGCCGCCTCGATCACCAGCACCGCCCCGACGACAGGCGAGCCGAAGATCGACGAGACGGCCGCGAAGCTCCCCGCGGCCGCCATCAAGCCCACCGCCTGCTCGGGCGCGTCACGCTTGACCAGACGCATCGCGATCGTCCCCAACCCGAGGCCGAGCGCGATCAGCGGGCCCTCCGGCCCGAGCACCAGTCCCAGACCGAGTGTCGCGAGGGCCGCCAGCAGCACCCCCGGCAGGTCGATCGGACGGAACGGCGCGCCGCCCGTCTTGAGCCCGTCCGCGGGGATATGACCTCCATGCCCTGGCAGACGCTGAACCGCGAACGCGGTCAACAGTCCCGCCAACGCCACCCAGGGAAGGGGCCACCAGACCGGGACGGCGTGATAGCCAAGCTCGCTGGGTAGATGCTCGTACACCCACACCTGAAGCTCGTGAACCCCCTCCAGGAAGCACCACGACGCCACCGACACGAACAGCCCCACGAGCGCCGCCAGCACCAGGAGCACGCGGTATTCGCGGCTGCGCATCAGCGCAGCAGGATCAGGAGGCGCGGAGACAGTGCTCACCGGCCGAGCCAGCCTAAAGCCTTCGCCAGCCGACTCCGAGGAGAGCGGCGGCTAGCTGCTCGGAGCATTTACCCACGGGCTGGCTGAGACGATGCACGAAGAAAGCTGCGGTGGGACTCGCCCAGCAAGGAGACCGATCTCGGTCGCTCGCTCGATCGCCTCGCTGCGGCTCGACACGCCGAGTTTCCGGTAGACGGAGAGCGCCTGTGTCTTGATCGTGTTCCGGGACACGTAGAGACGGGCGCCGATTTCTCGGAAGGAGAGGTGCGTCGCAAGCAACGGGAGGAGTCGGAGCTCGGCTCTGGTGAACCCGGCTTGTCTCTCATTGTCCGACGACACGAGCGCTCGCACCCCGGCAGCGCGAGCGCGGAGCGTCCACAGTTGCGGATGCCGCTCGAGGATTCTGTCGGCGTCTTCGAGTGCCTTGCCGGCGGCTGCGAGGTCATTGAGCGCTATCCGTACCCGCGCGATCTCAAGCGCCGCCTGCACGGCGAGCCAGCCGGGCGCAGGAGCGGCGTCCACGAAGGCGGCCTCGGCTGTTTCGAGCTCGGCGACGGCTAGCTGCCACGAGCCCCGGCGCAGGAGCTCACGGGCGGACAGGGCCAGCTCGAGCACGCCATTGCCGATACTCACGCCGCCATGCCGCGCGGCCCCGCCCGCCTCGGCCGTCAGCGCCAAGGCCGCCGCGTCATTCCCGGTGTCCGCAGCGATCAACGCGCGCTGCGCGGTCGGGGTCACGAGGGCCTCGGCCGCGCCGGCCGCGCTCGCTTCCTGGATTGCGCGCCGGAGGGTTGCGTCGGCAAGGTCGAGTTCGCCGGCGAGAGACTGCGCAACCCCCTCGAGCATGCGCGCGACGGCAGCAAGCCGCGAGCCCGGCGGAAGTCGATCGGTTGCATTGCGCGCGTCGACGAGCATCTGCCCGACGCTTTCGAGGCAGAGCGCCGCTCGGACGAGCGCGATGACCCCGTCTGCCGCAGAGGTCCTCGCCTCGGATGCCCAGGCGATTGCCTCGCGTGTGCCCAGCGCGACCAGCCGCGTAGCTTCGGTTTCGTGTCCACGAAGAAGGTGGAGCCAGGCGTCGAGGGCCGTCACCACTGGATCGCGCATGTATCGAACGCCGTCGAACGCTGCGATCACACCCTCGGCTTCGGCCATGCGGTCGGCGTCACATGCCTCGGGCACGAGCGTGCAGGCGATCTGCGCGGCTCGCTCCGGGCTGTTCGCAGCGATCAGATGCGCGACGGCCGCAGCGAGATCGCCACGCTCTTCGTACCAGGCTGCAGCGCGCGCGTTGAGCCCCGCGAGCTCGCCGGGATCGTGTTGTTCTAGATCGTGGAGAAGGAATTCGCGGAAGAGGTGCCGGTAGCGGAACCACTCGCGGCGTCGGTCGAGCGGGACGAGGAAGAGATCCTCACGCTCGATCGCCTCGAGCACGTACGCCGAGTCGCTGCGCTCGAGCAGCGCATCGCACAGCGAGCCGCAGAGGGAGTCGACGATCGACGTCCGCCGCAGGAACTCGAGCCGCTCGCCGGAGAGCCTCTGCAGATACTCCGCGCGCAGATAGTCGGCGATGTTCCGATCGGCGCCCGAGAATGGCGTCGCCTCACATGTCGCTCGATCCCTGAGTGCGCGCGCGGCGAGATAGAGGCCTGCAGCCCAGCCCTCGGTTCGATCGAGCAGGATCGTCAGTTCGGCATCCGAAAGCTCGACGCCGCTCGCCGCGAGGAGATGACTTCCCTCATGCCGGTTCATCGACAGGAGGTCCGCGCCGATCTCGAGCACGAGACCGTCCGCTCGAAGCGTGCCGACCCGCACGCCGGCCTCCGTTCGCCCGGCCAGCGCGAGAGTGGACTCACCGGGTAGTTGGTGCGCGAGCGCCGAGACGATCTCGAGCGTCTCGTAGGAGGAGATGCGGCCGATGTCGTCGAGCACGATGATCGTCGGCTCGGCCAACGAGACGAGTGCGTCGCTGAACCTCGGGACGAGCGTCCTCCAGATCGAAACCGAGCTCGTATGCAGCGCGTCGAGGACCGCGTCGCCGAGCGGCGCGATCGCGTCGATCGCTGCTGCCAGATGGAGCAGGAAGCGCTTCGGATCGTCGTCGCGGCGGTCGAGCGACACCCATGCATACGGACGCTCGTCCCGTTCGACCCACTGGGCGAGCAAGGTTGTCTTGCCGTAGCCGGCCGGCGCGACGATCGACACGACCGGAAACGTGCGAGCCCCGCGCAGCCGATTGATGAGCGCGGTTCGCCGGACGCTTCCCGTCCGCAAGGGAGGCACCCGTAGCTTTCCCTGGACGACGTCCAGCGCGGCTGGTCGGCGCGGTGGGAGCTCGAGCAGTTGACCGTAGGTGTGCGTGGACATGGTGTTGCGCCTGCACGCGAGTATCCGATCGCACACGCGTCGCCTCAAGCGTGCCGCCACGACATCGCGCGTGTAAAAACACCATGCGCTGTGGTCGGTCAGCGCGTCTGAACGAAGCCGAAGCCATCTGCGCCGTGGGGCCACGCGCGCGTCACCCGAAGGTGGAAACGACAGCGGGCACTGGGGCCCGGCCGCCGGATCCCTGGCGATCGAGCCCCGGTCGACGGTCTCTCTGCTACGCGGTCTGGGCGTCGGCGGGCGGGATCAGGGCGCCGATCAGCCAGAAGAGCGGAAACACGATCCCGAAGACGAACATCACCCAGTGGCCCTTCCTGAGCGTCATCAGCCCGAGCGTGAACATGAGGATGAAATACAGAAACGCCGCGCCGATCCCGATTCCCCGCCACATGATTTTCCTCCCTGATGTCGACGGTTTAGCGGGCTGCGGGGCAGCGTCGCGAGTCTAGAAGCGGCGTCGCTCGCGCCGGCGCCCGCGTCGATTGATCCCGGCGGCCGAGACCGGAGAAAGCGGGCGACCGAACGGGTCGATGAAGAGCGCGACGGGACCTGCCATCGAGGGCGGTGTTCCATCCAGGACGTCGATCGAATACGTCAGGTCTTCGCCGTCGAAACGCGGTCGGCTGAGCACGACCACCGTGTCTTCGGGGAACTCGTGGGACGGGTCGAG
This sequence comes from uncultured Thermoleophilia bacterium, assembly GCA_963769545.1. GTDB lineage: Bacteria > Actinomycetota > Thermoleophilia > Gaiellales > Gaiellaceae > PALSA-600. Next base: position 537,540 of record CAVYMB010000001.1, read on the forward strand.
GTATGAGACGACGGCATTCGGTGGGTCGTCTTCGAAGCTGTTCTCGCCCTCGTTCCAGATGTTCACGAAGTGCCGGGACGACATGTGCCCGACGTCGCGTTGGGGCCGGTCGGCGAAGTAGAGGGTCGAGGGTGATACGGACTTGAGCGTCATGGTGTCAGCCGTTGCGGCAAGACCGCGTGCTGTCTGAACGAACAGCGACTCGATCTCCTCGAGGTGCTGTTCGGTGACTTCGTCGGAACTCCCAACCTGGCTCATCAGTCCTCCTTGAGCGGATTGCTGAGCGTCAATCGTGCGTCACCGAGTCGATGAATCCATCGTCCGATCAGGATGAACTGCGCGAAGGGCAACCGGAGGAGCCGATTCATCCGATCTGGACGATGGATCGCCGGGCGCCCGGCTGCAAGATCGAGCGAATGACTGACAAAAGCCAGGGGTGATCCATGAGCACCGCGCAAGCCGAGTCTGTGAGCCGTGGGGGCCAGGTCCGCAAGGTCGAGCACTTCACAACCGCCGAACGCGCCTCCCGGGGGAAAGCAGCCCGCGCGGAGGTACCGAGGCGTGACCATGCGGACTGGGAGCCGGCACCGAATCGCCCCAACCCAGTGGATCTGCTCGAAGAGCAGGCTGCGACGCGCGTCCCTGACCTCGTCCCGATCCGGTACGGGCGCATGCTCGTCTCCCCGTTCACGTTCTATCGCGGCGCGGCCTACCTGATGGCCTCCGACCTGTCCGGCGGACCGAGGACCGGGTTGCACGCGCAACTGTGCGGCGACGCTCATCTCTCGAACTTCGGAGCCTTCGCGGCGCCCGACCGCCGGCTCGTGTTCAGCGTCAACGACTTCGACGAGACCCTCCCGGGTCCGTTCGAATGGGATGTCAAGCGTCTCGTCGCGAGCTTCGCGGTCGCGGGACGGGACAGGGGCTTCGACGACAAGACGCGCGGCCGGATCAATGGAGTCGTCGCGGCGGCGTACAGGCAGGCGATCCACGAATACGCCGCGATGCGGAACATGGACCTCTGGTACGGGCGCATCGACGTCGAGGAGATCGTGAAGCAGTTCAGGGCGCAAGGGTCAGCGGAGCAGAGGAAGCGACTGGACAAGAACCTGGCGAAGACGCGTACGAAGGACAGCCTGGCGGCGTTCGGCAAGCTCACCGCGGTCGTCGACGGCGAGCCGCGGATTGTCAGCAACCCACCGCTCGTCATCCCGATCGCGGAGCTTGCGCCACCGGGTGACGAAGAAGCGGCTCTGGAGGTGCTGCGCAACCTGGTCCGGAAGTACAGGCGCACGCTCCAGGGCGACCGGCGCAAGCTGATCGAGCGGTTCCGCCTCGTCGACGCAGCACGGAAGGTCGTCGGCGTGGGCAGCGTTGGTACGCGGGCGTGGATCGTATTGATGCTCGGCCGCGACGACCAGGACCCCCTGTTCTTGCAGGCGAAGGAGGCGGAGCCGTCGGTCCTCGAACCCTTCCTCGGGAAGAGCGAGTTCGCAAATCACGGCCAACGGGTGGTTGAGGGGCAGCGGCTGATGCAAGCGGCAAGCGACATCTTGCTCGGCTGGATCCACACGACCGGGCTCGACGGAGTCGAGCGCGACTTCTACATTCGCCAGCTCTGGGATGCGAAAGGATCGGCGATCGTGGACGTCATGCAGCCGGATGCGATGGCGGCTTACGGGCAGCTCTGCGGCGTCACGCTCGCGAAGGCTCATGCTCGATCGGGCGACGCGATCGCGATCGCGAGCTATATCGGCAAAAGCGACGCCTTCGAAAACGCGCTTGCCGCCTTCGCGGAGACGTACGCCGACCAGAACGAGCGTGACTACGACGCTCTGAAGCAGGCGGTCGAGTCGGGCCGGGTCAAGGCCGAGACCGGCCTGTGAGGCCGGGGCAGCTCGACCAGTCCCGAGCAGGCAAATCAAGCTGAACGGAGGAGACATGTCGATGCAGGTGGCCGAAAACCGGCCGTCCGGGTGGATCGAATTCGCCGCCGTCGTGCTCTTCGCGATCGGGTTCTTTCGGATCATCTCGGCGATCACGTACTTCGCGAACAGCTACAAGATCAACAACCTGACGAACGGCCTCTTCAGCTCGCACAACTGGGCATGGGGCGTCTGGGATCTTGTCGTCGCGGCACTCGCGATCATCGCGGGCCTCTCGGTGCTCGCCGGCGGCGGCTTCGGACGGGTCTTCGGTTACATCGCCGGGGTGCTGGTGATCGTTCAGGGCTTCGCGGTGATCAACCTCGCGCCGTGGTACGGGGCGACCGCGATCGTCGTCGGCGTACTGGTCGTGTACGGACTGGCAGCGAGTCCCGTCAGGGGCGAAACATGAGCAGGACCTGGTGGATCGTCGTGATCCTCGTCGCCGTCGGTGTCGCGCTCGCAGTCCTGATCGGAGTGCTCGGAACACGAAATCAGCCGTCGAAGACCGAGGCGGTTTCGAGTCTCTGTACGAGTCTCTCGACGCTCGAAGGCTCGGTGAAGAGCCTGACAAGCCTCGATCCGCAGACCGCAACGACGAGCGAATATCAGTCGGCCGTCAGCGCCGTCCAGAACGACTGGAGCACCGTCCAGAGCGACGCGGAGGCCGTGCAGAATGCACCAACCGGGTCGTTGGACAGCGCCTGGGACGACTTCGAGTCGGCCGTCAAAAACGTGCCGAACGCGTCGTCGGCGTCCGATGCAGTCTCGAGCGTCTCCTCGTCAGCGCAGGCGCTCGCGTCCGCTGCCCAGTCGACGGCGTCGTCCGTGAACTGCTCACCGTCGGCGGCGAGCTGACTTGCAGCGAGGTGGGGTCGGATATGGCCCCACCTTGGCACTTTCCTCGCCAGTAGTTCCCCAAGCAGGTGACATGACACCCAGATCCCATTTTTCTGACGAGCACGGCGTCGATGGCGGAACGCTTCGAGATGGGTGACCTGTTCGAGATTCTCCTGCTGGCGGTGGTTGCGATGTTCTTCCCAGCGCTGCTCGCAGTCGTCCTGGTCGCGCTCCGTGCCGGCCATCCACAGCGGCTGCTGGCGAGCTTCCTCGCGGGTGGTCTCTTGTCGGCGATCACCGTCGGCCTCGTCATCGTCTTCTCGCTCCAGGGTGCGTCTGTCGACTCGACGTCGAGCTCCTCCCTCGATCCGGCCGTCTACCTCGTCGCCGGCGCACTCTCTCTGCTTGCCGCCTGGGTGGCACGCCGGAAGCAACTGTTCGTCAAACAGGGGAAGGATCCGAACGACGAAAACGTGGACGAGAAGCCGAACCGGCTGAACCGCGCGCTCGACCGAGGCGCACCGTATGCATTCGTCGCCGGCATCGTGCTGTGCGCGCTCCCGGGGTTCTCCGCGCTGGTGGCGATGAAGGACATCGCCCAGCTCGGATACTCAGCGACGGCGACCGTCGCCGTCGTCATCGGGTTCTACCTGATCATGTTCTCGTTCATCGAGCTCCCGTTGATCGGGTATTCCGTCGCGCCGGCACAGGCCGCTGACCGGACCGTTGCGTTCAACGCGTGGCTCGATCGCAACGCGAACCGCCTCGCAACCGACTTCCTCGCCGGCCTGGGCGTGTTCCTGATCGTCCGCGGTCTCGTCGGGCTCTTCTGAGCCTCGCCCGCTCAGCGTTGCTCGAGCGCGGCCGAAACGTCGTAACCGAGTGCGAGGCCGACCTTGGGGGCCGCCGAGACCACCCGCGCCACGCCGACGGCCGGCAGCACGGCGATCAACGCTCCCACGATCTCTTCGTCGGAGGCGCCATGCCTGCGGGCGGCGTCGGTCGCTTGGAGGTACGAGGGAAGGGAAGCGTCGAGGGCGACCAGGACCGCGACGCCGACGAGCGCGTGCGTCTTTGCGTCGAGCGTCGAGGCTTGGAGATTGATTCTTCCGTCACCCAGCAAACCGTCGAGGTATGCGTCGTCTCGAATCGCAAGCCTGCGCAGGGTCCGCTCGTAGCGCTGCACCGTCCCAGGAGAGTGGACCGCCGCTTCCAGAGTCGCGCATCGTCCCGTCGGGGTGAAGATCGGCGCTCGGCCGGTCGCGGCGAGGCGTTAGCCTCTGTCGGCAGAGGTGGGGACTCGGCTCGTGCTCCCCGAGGACAGCCTCGCGTCGGACTGGTAGAGCTGGGTACGGTCGAGCGTCTCGGGTCGGAGGTCCAGAAGCGTGACAGGCGCTGACACACCGGAGCGGGCCTTGTCCGCCACGATCCCCGGCCGGTGGTCGCTGACCCGGGTCGCGCCGGGACTGGCGACAATGCTGCATTACCCGCGCTCGTTCCTGCGCTCGGACCTCGTGGCGGGAGTGACGGTCGGGGCTGTTGCCGTCCCTTCCTCACTGGCGATGGCGGAGCTGGCCGGACTGCCCGTCGTCTACGGCCTCTACGGAACGTTTCTCCCCCTTGCGGTCTACGGGTTGCTCTGCACTTCGCGGCAGCACGTGATCGGGCCAGACTCGACCTTGGCCGCCCTGACGGCGGTGACAGTAGGGCCGATGGCGATGGTTGCGGGGAAGGTTGACCCAGCGCGATATGTCGCACTGGCGTCGGCGTTGGCGCTGGCGATGGGCGCCTTGCTCTTTGTGGCGGGCTTGCTTCGGTTGGGGTTTGTCGCCGACTTCTTCGGCAAGCCGGTGCTGCTGGGGTACATCAACGGGGTCGCGCTGATCGTGATCGCCTCCCAGCTCGGCAAGCTCCTGGGGATCACGGTCGGCGCACGCGACTTCTTCGCCATCCTCGGAGAGGTCGTTCCGAAGCTGGGCGGAGCGAACGGGCCGACCGTGGTACTGAGCGCAGGCCTCCTGGCCACCGCCGTCGTGGTCAAACGATTCCTTCCCGCTGTACCCCCCTCACTCGTCGTGCTCGTCGTCGCGCTTGTGGTCGCGGCCGTCGTCGATCTCGATGCCAAGGGGATTGCCGACGTCGGGCACGTAAACGGTGGCCTACCGCCCGTCGCGCTGCCGCACGTTGGAGCAGACGACGTCGTCGATCTGTTGCTTCCGGCGGGGGCGTTTGCGCTCGTTGCGTTCGCCGACCTCGTCGCGACGGTGCGCACATTCGCGAGCAAACACGCGTACGAAATCGACGCCAACCGCGAACTGAACGCGCTCGGCGCCGCCAACCTTATGGGCGGGCTCACCAGCGCGTTCCCGGTCTCCTCCTCCAACTCCCGCTCGGCGGTCAACGACTCGAGCGGAGCCAAGTCGCAGGCTGCGGTCGTCGTCGCGGCCGCGGTGGTCGGTCTCTTTCTCGTCTTCGCGATGCCGCTGATCGAGCCGTTGCCCACGGCAGCGCTCGGAGTGATCATCGTCGTCGCGGCTGCGGGGCTGATCAACGTCCGCTCGATCTGGCGCCTCCGACACGTACGTCCCGCGGAAGTCGGGCTCGCGCTCGTCGCGTTCGGCGGCGTGCTCGTCTTCGGCGTGCTCGGCGGCGTCGTCGTCGCGATCTCGCTCTCAATCGGCGTCTTCCTCTACCGGTCGGCGCGCCCCCACGACGCCGTGCTCGGTCGTGTGGAGGACGTCGACGGCTACCACGACATCGAACAGTTCCGGAACGCGCAAACCGTCCCCGGCCTGCTCGTCTACCGCTTCGACGCTCCACCGTTCTTCGTCAACGCCGAATATCTGCGGCGGCGCGTGCTGACGCTCGCCGATGCCACCGAAGACGTGAGGTGGTTGGTGCTGAACGCGGAGGCCTGGACATTCCTCGATGCGACTGCGATCGACGCACTCACGCAATTACACGCCGAACTCGAGACACGCGGGGTTACCCTCTGCATCGCCCGCCTGAAGGGACGGGAGCGCGAGATCTTCGATGAGACCGGCCTCACCACGCGGATCGGCGCGGGCCGATTCTTCCCCACCGTCAGGGCGGCCGTAGCCGCGTTCGAATCGTCGCGAGCGAGCGAAACCTCGTGAGTCGCCGGCCCCGTGCTGAGAGAACACGCTCGTGCTAGGCGAGGCGGCGCACCTCATCCCGTACGCGCTCCTCGCCACGCTCAGCCCCCTGGGCTTAGCAGCGACGATCACAGTGATGCGGACCGGCCGCCTGGGCGCGTTCTGTTTCGCCTTTGGCGCTCTTCTCGGTCAGCTCCTCACCTGTTCGATTCTGGTCGTCGTCGGAGGCTTCTCGATCCCGTCTAATGACTCGAGCCACGGGACGATCCAGGGCGTGCTCGATCTCTGCCTCGGGATCGCCCTGCTTTCGTTGGCGGTGGTCATTCACCGTCGTCCTTCGATCGTGACCAGCGGCTCGAACCGAAGCAGCGGACGGTCCAAACGGGTTCTTGAACGACTGGCCCGAGTTCGCCCCTTCACGGCGGTTGCCGCAGGCGTGATGCTCGGGATCGGAGGTCCAAAGCGTCTCGTGGTCGCTACGCTCGCCTCCGCCTCGATCGCAGCCACAGGGCTCACCGGTTCTGATCAGCTGACGCTCATTCTCTGGTACTCGGCATTGGCGACGATCGTCGTCTGGCTGCCCGTTCTCAGCTATCTGCTGCTCGGGCAAAGCGCCGTGAACCAGGTGGATCGCGGCTTGGAGTGGTTGGCCCGGCACCGACGGTCTGCAACGATGGGCGCGCTCGTCCTCCTCGGCGTGGTGCTTCTCGCCAACGCCGGCGCGGCGCTCTGAAGCGTCGTGCGCTTCAGCTCACCGAAGCCAAACCCTGCGGCTTCCTTCCGGCGTGGATCTCTTCACCGCACGGGTTAAGAAACGGGTCAGTCGCTCCCAACGGTGATCCGGCCGGCGCGCTGATGTGTAAGCCCGGCACCGGCCCAGTCGACGACGGCTTTCGCGCGGTCCTCGTTCGTCGGCAGGAGCGCGAGGTGGACGGTGCCCCACGCCAGTTGCGCGGCCTTCCCCTTCCTCGTCCTGCCGCCGAGCATCTGCACGACCGCCGCGCCCCGGCCGATGGTCGCCATCGTGCCCTTGTCGCGGTACTTGAACGGCTCGAACTCCTTGCCCTCGAGCCGACGCGCAATCGTCTTGCCGGCGTGCTCGCCAGACTGCAGCGCGACCGAGCCAAGCTGCGGCAGGGCCTGCTTCGTCTTCTCGTCGGTGATCGCGGCGATGTCTCCGAGCACGTACACCTCGGGATGCCCCGGAATCGTCAGATCCGGCCCGACCGCGATCCGGTTGCCGTGCTCCAGCTCAAGCCCGAGCGACGTGACGAGCCGGTTGCCCTGCAGGCCAGCGCCCCAGACAAGTGTGTGCGCGTCGAGCCTGCTGCCCGACCTGAGCATCACGCGCGTCGGCGAGACCGAGGTGACGATCTCGCCGGTCATGACCTCGACGGTGCGCTCCGCGAGCGCCTTCTCCGTGTAGGCGCGTATATCGGGCTTGAACATCGAGAAGACCTCGGGGCCAGCCTCGACCAGCACAATGCGCGCCTTGTCCTGCGGGATGTTCGGATAGTCCCTGGCGAACACAGCGCGATAGAGCTCCGCCAGCGCGCCTGCGCACTCGACGCCCGTCGGCCCGCCCCCGGCGACGACGATGTTGAGCGCGCCCTCGTCGATCAGGCCCGGATCCTTATCCGCCGCCTCCCAGCGGGCGAGCAGATGATCCTTGAGGCGGACAGCGTCCGGGAGGGTGTACATCGGGAAGGCGTACTCGACTGCGCCTTCGGCGCCGAAGAAGTTCACCTCGGCGCCGAGACCGATGACGAGATAGTCGTAGCCGAGCGAGGCCATCTCCGCGAACTGCACCTCACGCGCGTCAAGGTCGATCGCGGTCACGCTCGTCTGGTGCACGGCGGCGTTGTCCTGGTCGTTGAGGAGGTCGCGCAACGAGTGTCCGACTCCAGTCGTCTCCAGCACACCCGTGGCAAGCTGATAGAGCAGCGGCTGGAACGTGTGATAGTCGTGCTTGTCGACCAGCACGACCTCCGCGTCGGCGTCCGCGAGATTCTGAGCAGCCCCCACGCCGGCGAAACCACCGCCCAGGATCAGGACGCGCGGCCGCCCGCCCGCCGTCATCACACGGCCTCGTTGGTGCAGCAGCCGCATCTAAGCTCGGGAACAGTCCCCGGTCGACGCGAGCTTGTGCATACCGATAACGGAGAACCGCTCAACATCGAGCTAGCGCAACTCCACGCAACCCAATCGCCCGGATCGTCGCCTTGGCACGAGCTCCTCGATCAGTCTCTGCGATCTTCGCGGCGATCCCGACGATCATCGCGGCGATCATCTCTTCTGTCGTGACCGTGCTTGACAACCGCAGCGGTGCCGACGACCGCTGCCGTTCGTGTCACCGGTCCGCCGATCACACCACGCCTGCCCGCGCGTCCAGGTCCCAGCGGCATCTCAGACTCCTTCCATAGCGACTTCGGACTCCATCGCAGCGAGCAGCGCCTGTGTCGGAATCCGACCGTTGGCGACGAGCTCGCCGCCTGACCGACGCACGGAGGACGCAAACGGTGCAGCCCAACGGTTCTCGTACACCAGCACGGCGGCTATGGAGCCAGGCTCAATTATTTCCGCGAATTTGTCGACGTCTTCTGCGGCGAGCAGCATCGCCAGATCACCCTCGAGCGACAGCAGCTTGCCTACGGTGGCCGCGTCGGCATGCGAGAGCTCGGCGGCCTCGACCGATCCATCCTCGTTCTTCACAAGCAGCACCAGATCCAGTACGCGAACGAGCCCGCGATCTACCAGGGACTCCAGCTCGACCGCCATCTCGCCGGAGAAGTTGGCTTTGTCGGCCGGGAACTCGACCACGAGATAGTCGACCGGTCCCAGCATCTCCTCACTGCTCATAGCTGTTGCTCCTCTCCTCGTTACGAAACGATGCACAACGTGGACCTGAGCGTGCGAACCTCTAGTACGTCGACGCCGTCGGTTCCGGCGGCCGCATGAATGCGCCGAAGAGCCAGAGAACAGGCAAGAAGATCCCGAAGAAGAAGATCCAGCCATGCCCGTTTCTAAGCGTCATCAGGCCGAGCGTGAACGCCAGAACGAGGTACAGGAAGACACCGCCGATTCCGATCCCCCACCACATGAGGCCTCCCTCTTTTTCGAGTAGCGACGAGGTACCCGCTGCACCCGAGTCTGGCGCCAGGAATGAGGTTGCGCCTCACCCCGACGGGATGAGCTTCGGATTCCGTGCCACTCGGCGCATGCACACGCCCTGCGCCGATCGACTACGCCCCGTGCATGCAGCAGCTTCGCGCTCGGCCGTAGGCTCGCGACGTGTCAGCGTGCGTGAGCGTCGACGGATTCAACCTCTACTACGGTGCTGTCCGCAGGAAGAAGCTGCAGGTGGCTGCGACGCTAGGAACCGGAGCGGGCGACAGGACCAATTCGTTGCGCCGCGGCATCGGGGACCTGGATATTCGCCCGGACCGTCGTACCCCGTCCCTGCGCCGACTCGACGACGAGGGTCCCTCCTTGTGCGGCGATCCGCTCTGACACGTTCGCTAGCCCGTGACCCGCGTGATCGGTCGATTCGACGTCGAAGCCAACGCCGTCGTCGACGATCTCGAAGAAGAGCCGGCGATCGCCCTCCCATAGCCGAATGACGGCGGTTGCACCCGACCCGGCGTGCTTGTCGACGTTTTGGAGACTTTCTGCGCAGCAGAAGTAGACGGCGGCTTCGACCTCTTCGGAGTAGCGGCCGATCGCTCCTGTCTCGACCCTTACCCGTGAAACCGACCGCCGCACAAGGGTGACCAGAGCCGCCTGGAGTCCCAAGTCGCGAAGCACAGTCGGGTAGAGGCCATGGGCGAGGTCGCGGAGCTCCTGCAGAATCTCGTCGAGCTCTTTGCCTACCTCGTCGAGGCGCTCTGCGACCTCTGGATCCGCGACTTCGCTGGCCAGGCCAACTCTGATGATGAGTGCCACCAGATGTTGCTGCGCACCGTCATGGAGGTCGCGCTCGACCCTTCGGCGCTCGGCGTCGCCCGCAGTCACGATGCGTCCACGCATTGCCTGCAGCTCCGTGGTCGTCGAGTGGAGCGCGGCCGTCAAGCGACCATTCTCAATGGCCAGCAGCGTGGCCTGACCTGCCGCTCCGACGAGTTCTGGGTCGGTGTCCAAAGCGTCGTCGTGCATGATCACGGCCACGGTCTCGCCGTTCTGTGTGATCGGAGACGCTGACTGGCCGGCCGGAGGCATTGGAGCAAGAGCCATGCCGCTCGAGTCGAAAAAGCCACCTCCCCGCTCGAGACGGAACCCGAGCTCGAGCGATGGGTCATCGAGTGCATCGGCCAGCGTTGCGCGCAGCTGAGAGGCGCTCGGGCTTTCTACCAGACGGGAGACGATCAGTTTCAACGCCGTCGCGGCGAAGAACGTGCTCACCACGACCGAAACCAGAAATCCCCACGGCAGTGTGCTGTAACCAACGGTGGCCACCCAGCCCACCTTCGAGAGGGTGCTCGCCGTCACATCTACCCGCTGGAGCACTCCGTAGTAGGCGAGCACCGGAACGGTGGCCATTACAGCCGGGACATAAACAGGGAGGAGCGCCCGTCTCCGCGGCCGCGTCGCCGTCACTAGTCGGTAGCAAAGAAAGGCGAGGATTGCGGACATTTCCACTATCACGTAGGGCGAAATGTCGGGACCGCCGATGCCGTCGGCGATCGACGGTCGATTGGCGATCATCAAGCCGTTCGCGGGACACGCAGCGTTGCAGCCAGCAAGCGGGGCACCGCCATAGACGACCGGCGAGAAGAGGACCCGAAAGTACGTACCGGTCCAGGTAATAGAGCAAGATCGCCCCCATGAGCGCCCATCCGAAGCGACTCCCAATGCGACCCTCCGGGAAGGCGAAGACGACGTAATACGCGAGAAGGAACCAGGCCGAATCGGCCAACGCACCGACGCTGTGGAGATGCGGCTCGGACGCTCCCTGAAGCGAGACCGCCGCCGTGGCGATCCCCAGCGCGAGAAGCAAGAGACCGAGTCGGTTGCCAGGGCGTCGCACCAACCAGTAGAGGGCCGCGCCGAATGACCCCGCGACCATCAGCGCGATCATGAGGCCGTAGGCAATCGGATGAACGAGGTGGTTGCTCGTCGCGAGCAGGAGGCCCGCCCCGATCGCGACGAGAACTCCGCCGCTCGCAAGGGCGATCAGGACTTCGCGTCGAACCAGGATCGCCGAGAGGGTCCCGGCCGAGACGGTCCCGGCCGAAACGGCCGGATGCTCTTCGACGGCCGTTGACACACCAACCCTCCGTCTTGTTACGGCAGTGCTATTTAGCCAGGGAGACCGCACCCTGTCCAGTCACTGGCCGAATCCACAAAGCTGGTGGTCGCTCCGACACCCGACAAAACCCTCCCCGGACTCCTCTTGTCGGCGCCCCTGGGGCCGTGAGACCCGCGCGGTGCGCGAGTGGATCACATTCCGGCACCGGTCCCGCACACGCGGTCGCTTCACCGCGCGAATCCTGGTATCCGCTTCGCTCAACCATCTGGATTCGCAATGGATGAGCGGAGCAGAATGGACGGTACGGCGCTCGTACCTTCGACCAATCACCCAACTCCTCTAGCGGAGGGCATCGGAATCTTGTTGTCCGCGCAGGCGACGAAGCGGTCTACATGGCCGGCACGTTCACCGCTGGCTTCGACGACTTCGACGCCGATCGTCACGGACGGCGTCTTGACGGGATCGGCGAGGGTCGCTTCGGTCCAGGCCAGAGACCGGAATCTTGAAACTCATCTCGCCGTTGAGCCACTGTCATCGCCCCTGGCCTCGCGCTCGTCATGTCGCGTCACACGACGGCATGCACCCAGGACAACGAGAGCCAGGAGCCCGACCAGGGTTCACACGGGCGCGAAACGCAGACGCAAGAAGCATCGTGTCGCTCAACGACATCTCACTCACTGGAGGACCGATGGTCATTCTTCGTCAGCAAATGCGTTCCAAGCCCGAGCGGTTCGACGACGTGTGGGCCGCGCTCGCCGCGATCATCCCGGTTGCGCGAGCCACGCCAGGCGTCATCAGCCTCGACATCGCACGCGAGCTTCTCGACCCCGATTCGTTCGTCGCGACTGCGGTCTACGAGGACGCTGCGGCAGTTGAAAGACAGGAGTCGGCTCCTGAGGTCCAGGCGGCGATGGCGCTGTTTGCGGACGCACTCGCGGCGCCGCCTGATCGCAAGTTCTACGACGCGTCGCGTGACCCCTCGCTGGCCTGAGCTCCCGCTATATCGGCAGGGGGTTTGTTCTTCACGGTTGGGAGGTTTCGGTGCACCTATCACTCGTGCTGCAGCGCGACGGCGGCGACTGAAGGATCCGCCAGCACCACGTCTCCGAGGTCAGGCCCTCCCTGCACGATGTTGCCGATCTCGGCCATCCGACCGAGAGGGTGCTGGGCAGCAAGTCGCTCGTAGTCCGCATCGGTGGTCGTCGGCGTCTTCACGACCCCGGGCGCCGCTGTATTGACGCGAATTCCGCGGGCGGCGAAACTCGGTGGCCAGCGATCGCGTGACGGCATCGAGCCCTCCCTTCGTCAGCGACGCGAGGGCAGACGACGACGCGACCCGCGCGTGTTCGACGAGGCTCGTGGGCGAAGTCGTCGTGTAGTCGAGGAGCGGCTTGCCGATGAAGATCCCCGCGTTGTTGATCAGCGTGTCGATTCGCCCGTAGCGGTCGAGCGTTTCGCGAACGATGCGCTGAGCGGTCTCGGCTTGCGCGATGTCGCCTTGGACGGTGTGCACGTCAGCCGCGTGCGAAGGGGAATCGAACGCAAGGTCGCAACGACGCGGTAACCGAGCCCGAGGAATCCATGTGCGATCCCGGCTCCAATCCCCTGCGAGGCACCGGTCACGATCACCACCTTCCGCGGTTCGGCCGGCGGGGTCATCCGACGAGGTACGTCTCGTAGACAACGCACCCGGCGCTACGGCCCCCGACGCCGATGAAGACACCCTTGTTCAGCCACGCGAGCTCGCGTGACGCGGTCTCGATCTGCGTGGAGGTGCGAAAGGTGTACTCGCTCCCATCGACATCCTCGCCGCGGCCGATACGTTCGAGAACCTCCGGGCTCCCGTGGCGCACGCCTCGTGACAGCACGTAGAGCAGGGCACCGCCGTCGGTCTGCAACGTGTAGCGGATGTCGCCGAGAGCCGTGCCATCGCCCAGCACGATCTGCCAATCCGCACTCGTACCCGGCAGCAGCTTTCCGTTCAGCTCGGGACCCGCGAACGTGCCGCCGGTGAGGGGGACGATGCGCCGGCGCCCCTGACTCACCTCGCCGACTTCGAGCGGCTCGCCGAGGACAGCTTCGAGGCGGTAGACCAGGCTCAGGGAAGGATCGGGGAGCACGTTGATCATCGCTCTCCCCCGACCGGATCGTTGGGGTGCCCCTCGAGCAGCGTGACGGTTACGAGCAGCCAGTCGGCCAGCGGCAAGGCGGCAAGCAGACCGTCGAGCTCTACCTCGCTGTCGGCGCGGTACAGCCCGATCGCCGTTGCTCCGTCACCGTTGGTCGAGAGTCTCCACAGCCGAATGAGGTGCCCGTCCTCCGCGAGCTTGGCCGCAGCGGCGGACTCGGCGCGCTGGCGTCCCTCGACCTCCTCGTGAGGTGTGCCGGCAGGAACCTCGAGCACGAACTCGACCAGGAACTCCATCATCGGGTCACCGTCGCCTTCGCGGCGATGAACTCGAGGAGAGCGCTGTTCACTTCGTCGGAGTGCGTCCAGGCGATGTTGTGCGGGCCGCCCTCGACGGCGACGAGCGTGCAGTCGGCGATCATGGCCTGCAGCCGTGCTGCGGTCGCCTCGAACGGGAGAATCCGGTCCTCGGTGCCGTGGACGACCAGCACGGGGACGTCGATCTTCGACACGTCATCGCGGAAGTCGGTCAGCCAGGTGTCGACGCAGGCGTAGCTTGCGAACGGGGACGAGGCGGCAGCGACGTTGAAGCTTGCCTGCCAGGCACGATCACTGATGCGACTGCCGCCGAGGACATCGACGTTGTTGAAGTCGTTGAGAAAGTCCTCGAAAAAGGCATAGCGATCCTTGACGATGGCCGCCTTGATGCCCTCGAAGACCTGTCCGTCCACACCCTCGGGGTTGTCGGCGGTCTTGAGGACGAAGGGCGGGATGGTCCCAAGCAATGCTGCCTTGTGCACGCGCTTCGAGCCGTAGGTCCCCAGGTAACGGGTGACCTCACCGCTGCCCATCGAGAACCCGACGAGCACGACGTCGCAGAGGTCGAGGTGCTCGAGCAGCGCCTTCAGATCCGAGGCGAAGGTGTCGTAGTCGTAGCCGACGGTCGGCTGGCTCGAGCGACCGAACCCACGACGGTCGTAGCTGATCACGCGATGGCCGTGCGCGAGCAACTCGCGCTCCTGACGCTCCCACGAGTTCCCGTTCAGCGGGTAGCCGTGGATCAGAACCACCGGCCGGCCGCTCCCGTGATCCTCGTAGTGGATCTCGATCGGAGCGTTGTTCTCAGTTCCAACAGCAATGCTGGGCATGCTCATTCCTCCTTCTCGTAGGCTCTGCAAGCGGCCATGGCGACAGCGTGCGCGATGGGGCAGCCCCGTCGCGCCCGAGGAGTCCCTGGTCGCTTGCCCTGGTCTGCGGTTCCGGTGGCTAGGCCGGTGCGCCGGCGCGTGTGGCGTCGGGCAGCGCGTCGCGTAAACGCATTCGAGAACCGACGCCGAGCTTCGTGAACACCTTGTGTAGGTGCCACTCGACCGTGCGCGGGCTGAGGAAGAGCTGCGCGCCGATTTCCTGATTCGTCTCCCCGTCGGCGGCGAGCCGCGCGATCTGCTCCTCCTGCGCGGTGAGCTGGCCGCGTGTCTCGTCACTACGTTTGCGCACCTTCTCGCCGGTTGCGAGCAGTTCGCGGCGGGCGCGCTCTGCGAATGCGTCGGCGCCGAAGCTGCTGAACAGCTCGTAGGCGGTGCGAAGCTCCGTGCGCGCGTCCGCGCGACGGTTCTCACGCCGTAGCCATTCCCCGTAGACCAGGTGCGTGCGGGCAAGCTCCGGTCGGAGCGGCGTGCGGCCGAGTCGAGTGATCGCCTCGAGATACAAGTCCTCCGCCGCCTCGTCCTCGCGCAGCAGCGCCCGCGCGCGCGCCACGATCCCGAGTCCCCAATCGGCATCGGTCGCGCTCGTGGCCTCGACGAGTCGCTCGAGAGCCTCGACGGCGAGGTTCGAGCTCCCGCTTCGGACGCAGGCCTCGACCAGCTCGGCCAAGGCCCAATGGGAGATGAGGTTGAGGCGCTCGGGCGCTGCCTCGCTCGCCTGCCGCGCTGCGCTGAATGCTTCGCGGTAGCGGCCGAGGCCGTTGAGGAGGACTGCCGTTGTCCAGCGTGCGAACTGAACGGCGACGCCCTCGCCCCGGGCGGTGGCGTTCTCGATCGTCGTCGCGAGCAGCGCGGAGGCCTCGGCTTCGCGCCCCTGGAACGCCGCGAGCAGCATTCCGCCGTACGAGGCGATGTGGATGCCGGTCGCGGCGGTGACTTCATCGGCCTCTGCGATCACCGAGCCCGCTTCGCCGAAGTCGCCGCTCCAGGTGACGAAGATCCCCTTGCCCTGCAACGCGGTCGCGAGCTGCGCGAGCGCTCCGGTGTCACGTGCCTTTTGCAACTGCCGGGTGATGATCGCGTCCCAGCTCTCCACGTCCCAGAGCGTGGCGGCGGCCCTCGAGGCCATCCCCCCGAACTGAAGCACCTTTTCATCGTCGCGAAACGCGCTCACCGCCTTCCGTAGCGTCGGCGCCGCCGGTCCCAGTCCCTCCGCGACCAGCTGCGCGAGGCCGTCCAGCAGAAGATCGGACGCGAGCGGCTCGTGCGCCGGTGACGGAGCGGCGCAGACAGCGCGCGAGATATCGCGCAATGTACCGGCGCTCGCAAGCTCGCCCGCAGCCGCAGCGGCGGCCCAGGCCTCGAGATACGTCTGACGCGCGAGGTCGACGTCGAGCAGCTCGAGCTGCTTCGCCGCCTTGAGCAACTGCGCGGCGCCAATCCCGAAGCTCGAGGCCGACGCGATCCGCCCGCGCAGCAGATCGACGCGTGCGCGCTGAAACTTGTCGAGAGACCCAGCCTCGGCGGTGTCCAACACCCCGAGTGCCACGTCGAACGCACCAGCCTCGAGGCTCGCTTGAGCCGCCGTCAGCGCGCGTTCGGCACGCCGCGCCGGGTCGGCTGTCAGCGCAACGGCGCGCTGCAGAAATGCGGCCGCGGCGGCGATCCCGCCGCGAGCCTGAGCCCGGTCAGCCGAAAGTTCGAGCTCGAGGGCAACCTCCTCGTCCGGCGCGAGCGCGGCATGAGCCCGATGCCAGGCGCGGCGATCGGGATCAACGTCAGGATCCGTGGCACTTGCCAGCGCGCGATGTACGTTCCGTCGCTCGTTCGGGGGAGCGGCATGGTAGATCGCCGAACGGAGAAGCGGGTGACGAAACGTGACTCGTGTGCCGACAGTAATCAGGTTGGCTCCCTCCGCCTCCGCTCCCGACTCGGTCGGAATGCCAAGCTCGGCAGCGGCTCGCCAGAGAAGCATCGGATCGCCGACGGGGTCGGCAGCGGCGACGAGCAGCAGCCGTTGCGTGTCCGGCGGAAGCCGGTCGACCTGACGGCGAAAGCTTCCTTCCACGCGGCGCGTGAGCGGCAACGAAGGTGCAATGGCAAAGCCGCCGGCGAGGCTCGCGGACGAAAGGCCGTGAGGCAGCTCGAGCAACGCAAGTGGATTGCCTCGCGCCTCCGCAATGATCCGCAGACCGACGCGTTCGTCGAGCGGTCCCAGGACCGAGGCCGCCAGCAACTTGCGTGCGTCGGCGTTCGACAATGGCTCCAGCGCAAGCTCGGGCAGCCCAGCGAGCTCGGTTGGCTGGTCATGGTCGCGCTCGGCGAACAACATGAGCACCGACTCCGCCTGCAACCGTCGTGCCACGAACGAGAGGACGTGCGCCGAGCAGCGGTCGAGCCACTGCGCGTCGTCGACGAGACACATGACCGGCTGGTCTTCGGCCGCGTCCGACAACAGCGTCAGCACCGCGAGGCCGACGAGGAACTGATCGGGCCGCGCACTCGAGCTCAGGCCGAACGCCGTTCGTAGCGCGTCACGCTGCGGCGGCGGTAATTGCTCGAGGCCCTCCAGCAGCGGCAGGCACAGCTGGTGGAGCGAAGCAAACGGAAGCTCCATCTCCGACTCGACACCAACGGCGCCAACAACCGTGCAACCTTCGGCGTGGCTGGCGGCGTAATCCAGCAGAGCCGTCTTTCCCATGCCGGATTCTCCGCGCAGAACGAGGGCGCCACTCTCTCCACGGCCGATCGCGCGCAGCAACTCGTCGAGCCTCGCACTCTCGCGGGCTCGGCCACGAAGCACGGGCCCCGAGACCGTGGGGACGAGTCTCGGGCCTACCGCTTTTGGTCTTTCGGTCTGGCTACGGATCTGGACGTTGCTCATACGGCCTCCCGCGGTCGCATAGTCCAATAAGCCGCCGGCGCGACAACTCAAGCCCGGAGTGGGAGAATCGAGACCTTCTCCCGAACGGGGCCTGTGGTTCAGCAACGACTCACCGCTTTGCAGGAGCGGGATCTGGTGATCGCGGCCGAATCCGGCGACTCCGACGCATGCCGGAAACTGGTCGAGGCGTTTCTGCCGGCGATCGGCGATCTCGCCCGCAGTTTCAAATCGAGCAGGGTCGAACGCTTGGAGCTCCTTCAGGAGGGCGTCGCCGGCCTGCTCGTCGCTGCGCGGCGCTACGACAGCACGCTGACTACACCCTTCTGGGCCTACGCCTCGTTCTGGGTCCGCAAAGCGATGCAGGAGCTCGTCGCCGAGCTGGCACGGCCGGTGGCACTCTCGGATCGCGCCGTCCGCGAGCTCGCACAGATCAGGAGAGCACGCAGCGAACACCTCCAGATGCATGGAGCCGAACCCAACACCGAGGAGCTCAGCCGTGCGACCGGCCTGACAGCGGCGCAGCTGGAGCGCCTGCAGGCGACCGAGCGCAGGCCGCGCAGCACGCAGGAACAGCTGACCGACGGAGATGAAGCCACGGCAACCATCGGCGACGCGATCATCGATCCCACCGCCGAGCAGGCCTACCAGGAGGTGCTCGACGCCTTCGAGATCCGCGACGTGCGCGATCTGACCGAACAGCTCGACGAACGTGAGCGCATCGTGATCCGGGCCCACTACGGGCTCGGCCAGGACGCCCAAACACTCAGCGAGATCGGCGCCGGGCTTGGGCTGACCGCCGAGCGCGCCCGGCAGATCGAAGCCGGTGCGCTGAGCAAGCTGCGCGCAGCGCTCTCGGAATCCGCGCCTATCGGGAGAAGCTGCGACTTGAAACCGCGGCTTGCCGGCTTACAACAGTTGATGCGGACACGCAGCACAGGTGGCTGCATCGATGACCAATGAGCTCTGACGGGACAACACTCCGGCACAACGCCCTCGTCTACGAGTCGACGGACGAGTACCTCGCACGCGCGGTGCCATTCCTCAAAGCCGGTATCGAGGCGGGCGAAGGAGCGGTTGTGGCGCACACGAAGCCGGGGCTCGCGATGTGCGCGAGGCGCTCGGCCCCGAAGCCGCGCATGTGACGTTCGTCGACGTCAGCGCCGCCTACACGCGGCCGGCGCGAACCCTCGCCGCCTACCACAACGTCTACGTCGAACAGCTGCGGAAGACGCCGACGCTGCGCGCAGTCGCCGACGTCCAGTTCGGCCCTGATCCCAAAGAGTGGGACATCTGGACCGGATATGAGGCGGTGTTCAACCGCGCCTTCGAGCACCTGCCGGCGTGGGTGCTCTGCTCCTACGACGCGAACGGCACCCCGGATCCGATCATCGAGGGCGTCTGGCAAACGCATGCCGAGGTCGTCGCCGGCGACCGCTGGTCGAGCAGCGACCACTACGAGGACCCCGACGAACTCCTGCGTCGCATCACGCCGGCGCCGGCGCCGCTCACAGGCCTGCGGCCGATCCCATTCGGCAGCAGCGCCGAGGAGCTCCGGGAGCAGCTCGTCCGCGAACTCGCAGCCGACGGGATAAGCGACGCGCAGTCGCTGGACCTGCTGCTCGCCGCCACCGAGATCGGGAACAACGCGATGCAACACGGCGGCGGCATCCAAGAAGTCCGTGTCGGACGCATCCGAGGACGATTGGTCTGCGAGATCGTCGACCGAGGCGACGGCTTCGACGACCCCGCAGCCGGCTATCTCGCGCCACGCGAGGGAATCGGCACCGGCCTCTGGGTCACCCGGCAGCTGACCTGGCGGCTCGAGTTCTTTCACTCGCCGGCCGGATTCACCACACGCATCTGGCTCTAGGTGAGCCCGCGATCGGCGGACTGACGATTCCGGCGCCATTGCGCGAGGGCGGCGATGCCGACGAGCACCGGGACGAGAATGCGCGGCCCCAGATAGAAGAGGAACACGATGCAGGGAAGCAAGGCGATCAACGCTGTCAGGCGCGCGCCGCCGCTCAAGAGTTTCGCGCCGGCCGCCATCGACATGAGGTACGTCGCGACGACAAGAGCCGCTGGAATGAACAGGATGTCCTCGGCATTGCCACCTGAGGCCGCCACACCAGCGAGCGAGCCGCCGGCGATCAATGAAACGATCAGGACGGATCGAATCGGGACTCCGTTGGCGGCGAGTCGACCGATCCAAGGTGGCATCACATCGTCGCGACCGAGCGAATAGCCGAGACGAGAGGTCCCACCTATGTATGCGTTCGTCGTGCCGAGCGCGATCACGGCCGCGAGCACAGCTGTCGCTTTCGCTGCCCAGGTTCCGAGCAACGGTGTCAGCAGCGAAGTCACCGCGACGCGGTTCGCCGAATCATTCCCGTAGGCACCTGTGGCGACGACCGAAAAACAGACGCCGACATACAGGAAGGCAACGATGCCGACCGTTAGAAGGGTGCCGAGTACGAGATCGCGGTCCGGATTGCGGAACTCGGCCGACAGGTGCGTGATCACTTCCCAGCCGGCGAAGGCGTAGAACAGAGGGATCGCCGCGGTCAGCACTGCCCCGGTGCCGTGAGGGAAGAACGGGTGGAGGTCCGCCACGCTCGCGTGCGGGATTGCCGTCGCGATCGCTACGACAAGGACGCCTCCGACAGCGAAGGCCAGCGCGAGCTGCACTCTCGCTCCGATGTGCAGGCCGACGACGTTCAGAGTTGATGCAACTGCAAGGATCGCGGCAGCGGTCGCGAAGGTACCGAGCCTGCCCGAGCCGAGCGCAGCGGACACGTAGTAGGCCCCGGTAAGAGGGACGATGGCCTGGCCGACCGATCCGGCGATGAAGAACCACCAGCCGCTCACCGCCCCGGCAGCGTCGCCGAAGGCGGCGCGTGCGAAGGCCGCTACGCCGCCTGCGTCGGGGGAGCGCTTCGCGAGGCGGGCGAACGTGAGCGCGAGAGGCAGTCCGAGAATGGCGATGAACGTCCACGACAGAATCGCGGCCGGGCCGGCCTCCGATGCGGTGACGCCAGGAAGAATGAGGACGCCCGCTCCGAGAATCGCCCCGAGGTAAAGCGCCACAGCTTGACCGAGCCCGATGGTCGCCCGCACAAGTGAGGTGACGGGCTCGGTGAACTCGATCGTGTCGAGCTGCGAGCAGGGGACGGCGCTCACGTCGGGCCGAACCTTTCTGCTCTGATGCGACTCGGATCGTGGCCGAGTGTGACGAGCCCGTCGGCAATCGCTTCGACGAATCCGGTTGGCCCGCAGATGTAGACGAGTGGGCGCTCCGCCGGCAACCAAGCCGTCTCCGCGAGGAACGCGGAGTCGATGCGGCCCGTTCGACCGCCCCACTCTTGCGGCTGGTCGTTCGTCAGCGTGACGACCGTGTCGTAATTCGCGAGCTCGTCGCGATAGATCAGGTCGCCACGTGTACGCGCGGAGTAGAGGAGCCGGGCGGGGATCTCACTCGCAGTTGCCCGGTGGTGTCGCAAGATCGCCCGCAGCGGCACGACGCCTGACCCGCCGGCAATCAGGAGCACGGGACCGCCCAACGCTTCCTGCCAGACGAAGTAGCCACCGATCGGGCCGCGCAGCTCGAGCTCGTCTCCAGGAGCGAGCGTCTCCGTCAGGTACGGCGACACCTCGCCATCATCGAGCCGTTGGACGGTGATCACGACGTGCTCGTCCTCCGGCGCCGACGCGATCGAGTAACTGCGTTGCGCCTGGTAGCCATCGTCTGCTGTAAGCCGTACGTCGACGTGCTGGCCCGGCAGATGCCCCGACCAGCCGACGGCATCGAGCGCAATGCTCTTCGTGCGCGCGGTCTCAGTCACGCCCTCGACGACCCGCGCGCGCTGCCAGTTCAGTCGCCCGCGTACCGCTGTTCTTTCCACGGGTCCCCATAGTTGTGGTAGCCGTAGCCCTCCCAGAATCCGGGCGTGTCGTCCTGCCGCAGCTCGATGCCGCGCACCCACTTCGCGCTCTTCCAGAAGTAGTGGCGGGGGACGAGCAGCCGTGCCGGCCCGCCGTGCTCCGGCTCGAGCCGCTCGTCCTCGTACTCGTAGGCGATCCACGCCTTGCCGTCGCGGACATCCTCGAGCGGCAGGTTCGTGGAGTAGCCGCCGTCGCTGAACGCGAGAACGTACTCGGCGCTCGTATCGATGCCGTCGAGCAGCGTCTCGAGCGAGACGCCTCGCCACGACGTGTCCAGCTTCGACCACTTCGTGACGCAGTGGATGTCGACGGTGATCCGCTCGCTCGGCAGTGTGGCGAACTGCTCCCACGTCCAGGACCTCGGCTCGTCGACCTCACCGCGGATCTCGAAGCTCCACGAGTCGATCGACTGGTGGGGCGTCGGCCCAGCCGACAGCACCGGGAAGTCGTGCGTGACGTACTGGCCCGGCGGCACTCGCCCGGCGTCGGACGCTTCGCTGCGACGCCCGCGGAACCCGCGCGAGACCGGCGGTGTCATGCGACCAGGTTTGCCGCGGACGACATGACAGCGGCCCGGATGACGCCGGCGACGATTTCCGGATTCGAGACCATCGAAAAGTGCGACGCGCCCTCGATCTCGGTCACCGTCGCACCAGCCCGGCCGTAGGTGAAGCGCTGCAACTCCACAGCGATCGGGTGGTCACCGGTTCCGAACACGGCCCAGGACGGCTTCGTGCGCCAGGCGGCAGCCACGGCCCGCTCGTCGAACACGGTGGCCGCGAGCGGACGCTGTGAATGCGCCATGAACGCGGCAACGTCGTCGGGCACGTCGGCGCAGAAGATGTTCTGGAACCGGTCGGGCTCGACCGACAGCTCGACGCTTCCGTCGGGCAGCGGCCGCTGCTGGAGGAAGTCCCCCATGATGAGCGACGGGAACCGGGTCTGCAGATCGGTGATCGACTCGCCCGCATCGGGCATGAATGCGTTGACGTACACGAGCGCGGCGACCTTGTCCGAGACACCCGCGTCCGTGATCACGCAGCCGGCGTACGAATGGCCGACGAGAACGACGGGGCCGTCGAGCTGGTCGATGACGGCTCCGAGATAGGCCACGTCGCTGGCCACCCCACGCAGGGGGAGCGCCACGGCGAGCAGCGAGTACTCGCCGCCGTCGAGGAGGTCGAAGACGCCGCGCCAGCTCGAGGCATCTCCGAAGGCGCCGTGGACGAGAACGATGGTTGGTTTCGACATGAGATTTCCTTTCGGGTTAGGACGAACAGGTGACTGTGCGCCGAGTCTGCGTTCGCGCGGCCGAGATCGCGCCCGTGGTTGCACTGGTCCGATCCCCGGTGTCGGCGACCGGCTGCGAAGCCGACGGTCAGCCGCAGTCGAGACCGACGTCTCGACTGCGGTGTTCACGGGCGCTGCGCGCCACCGGCAAGTCCCGAGCTGCACCCATCACGGGCGTCGGCCGCCTCAGAAGTCGGGACTGGCTTTCAACGCGCCCGGTGCAGGAAGTCGACGACCAGGTCTGTCGTGGCCTGCGGCTGTTCTTCCGTGATCCAGTGCCCGCAATCCGGAATGATCGCGTCTTCGACATTATCGGCGACACACCGTATGACCTCACCGATCCCAGGGCCGAATGTCGCTTCACCACCGAAGGCCAAGACCGGCATCTTAAGCTTGCCCTGCGCGAGGAACGTCCTGTTGTCGGCCGCATCCTGGCTGAACGCGTGAAACTGGGCGAAGCTTGCTCGCATTGCGCCGTCTTGCGCATAGAGCGCTGCATAGTGCTGGCGCTTTGCTTCATCAAAGCGCTTCGGGTCCACGGAAAGTTCGTTCCAGAAGCGGTCGAGATAGATGCGCTCGCGGCCGGCGACCAGGCGCTCCACGTCCTGACCACTGAAGCCAAAGTGCCACATGGTCGGATCCTGCGTGATCTGATCCCAGCCTCCGATGCCGGGCAGCGGAGCATCGATCGCCACCCATCGGCTCACGCGCTCGGGGTGGGTGGCGACAGCTGCGAAGCCGACCATGATGCCGATATCGTGCGTCACCAGTTCGGCCGTATGGACACTCAGCGTGTCCAGGACACCCCACACGTCTGCCGCCTGATTCTTCTTGTCGTAGCCGCCGTCGGGCTTCGACGAGAGGCCCAACCCACGCAGGTCGGGCGCGATAACCATGTGATCTTCGATGAGTGCGCTCGCCAGATGACCCCACATGTCGCCTGTTGTGCCGAAGCCGTGCAGCATGACGACCGCTGGACCACGCCCGCCGACGCGCACATGGATCCTGGCGCCGTTGGTTTCGATCTCACGCGACTGCATACCGGCCGGGAACGGGTAGATGCCATCCTGATGTCTGTTGTCGTTCATCGCTCGCTCCGGGCTCGAAGCGAACATGGCTCCGACGGCGAACCGCCGTGGACGAGAGCGATGGTTGGCGTGGACATGCGAATTCCTTTCGCGTTCGAATGAATAGATGACTGTGCGCGGAGTCTGCGTTCGCGCTACCGAGATCGCTCCCGTGGTTGCACTGGTCCGATCCCTGGCGTCGACGACCGGCTGCGAAGCCGACGAGTAGTTGCAGTCGAGACCCGGGGCTGCACCGGGGTGTTCACCGGCGCGACGCACCAGCGGCAACTCCAAGCTGCAGACATCACAACGACGGCAGTCGTCTTGCGTTGAAGCACACCGTTCTTCACGACAAGAGGAGTTGTTCATGAACCAGCTCGCGCTTCACGCATTCGCTCAGGCAATTCCCGGTGCAATTTGCGGCGCGCTGATGGTGCGTTCTGCTGTAGTCAAGCAACTGTTCGTCGTTCGCTCACCGACGCGCTGCGCAGCTTGTGGACGGCGCGGCAGGTCGGCGCATTGCGACTGTGTAGGTCGCTGACGCGATAGCACTCGCACCGGGGAGACGAACATGAGCACACATGCGCACAACGGATCGACGGACACCGACGCGCAGTTCCGCGAGTTGGCACACCGCTCGAACAACGGTGTCGACGTCACACTTTCGTGGAGCGCCGAAACCGACGAGCTGCTCGTCTGCGTGTACGACGAGCGGCGCGACGTGTACTTCGAGATCCACCCTGAGCGCGACTTCGCGCTCGACGTCTACTACCACCCCTACGCTCACGTCGGTCCCGGCGACGACGGGCTTGCCGCGTAGGCGGGGACCAGGGACGGACCAGTGCGTTTACAGGCGCGATCTTCAGCGCAAGAGGCGAGTCTGATCTCTCCGAAATCAAGTGGCATCCGTGATGCCTGTCGCTCGAGAGGAGAGTCAAGATGAAGAAGGTCAAGCTCGCCGTCTTTGTGACGGTGCTTGCAGCGAGTGTGCTGGCGACAGCCGCTTTCGCGTCGACGAAGACGTCGACCATCGCGCTGAAGTCAACGGCCGTCGGCAAGGTGCTCGTCGGTGCGAGTGGGCGCACGCTATATCTCTTCACCGCCGACAAGGACGCGAAGAGCGCGTGCTACGGACAGTGCGCAACGTTCTGGCCGCCGCTCATCGCCGGCACGCCGACCGCGGGTACCGGCCTGAACGCGTCGAAGCTCGGTACGGCCAAGCGCAAGGATGGGAAGCTGCAGGTCACGTACAACGGTCACCCGCTCTACTTCTTCCAGCCGGACAAGAAGCCCGGCGACATCAAGGGCCAGGGCTACGTGCACTTCGGCGGGGCCTGGTGGACCGTCTCGGCTGCAGGCGCGAAAGTCACGACAAAGCCGTGAGTCGTTGCTTGGTGCTGCCGGCGCGTGGTGCGCCGGCGGCACCAAGAGCGGCCGAGCGCAATCGGTTACCGAACATGTTTTGGTTCCAGGAGATCGAGTCTGCTCGGGTCGTTGCGCGGCTGTCTAGCGAGTCGCCTCAGCCGGCGTGTGATGACGGCGCACCCCAACCGAAGGACAACGTCGCACCGGAGTCGCCCGAAGACGCGGCGGCGACGCCCCACCGGGTTCGTCGAGAGCGGTCCTGCGCTCGACCGGCACGCGAGCAACGTTCGCTCAAACGTGACGCGGACCAGGGAACCTGACCCGGATGTACCCGGGCGCGAACGGGCGCACCCTGGGGCAATGTCGAGTCACACACCTCATCCCCTACATCAGAAGCAGGAGCGTCATGTCCTCAACAACGATGGCCGCGCAAATCAGGCTCAATCGAGTTACACCTTCACACTGTCGAGTCGTACTCGACAACCCGCCACTCAATCTCATGGGCCCGGAATTCGTTCTGCAGATCCGCGACATCGTCACGGAGCTCGAAAACGACGACCGAGTGAAGGTGGTGGTCTTCGAAAGCGCCGTCGACGGCTTCTTTCTGAATCACTCCGACTTCCTCGCGAATTTCGAGGATCTCACGAGCATCCCGCAAGGCCCGACCGGGCTCGAGGCATGGCCCGATGTTCTGGTGCGCTTGACGCGCGCCCCGTTCGTTTCGATCGCGCTGATCCGCGGGCGGGCGACCGGCAACGGAAGTGAGCTCGCGCTCGCATGCGACATGAGCTTCGCGAGCCGCGACAGGGCGCTCTTCTCGCAGTGGGAAGTGGGCGTCGGCCTCGTCGCCGGTGGAGGTCCCATGGCGCGATTGCCGCGGGTCGTGGGACGGGGACGTGCCCTCGAAGTCCTCCTGAGCTCGAATGACATTGGCGGCGCCGACGCCGAGTTCCTCGGCTACGTGAACCGTGCGCTACCGGACGCCGAGCTGGACGATTTCGTCGACGCGCTCGCAACCCGGATCGCCTCGTTCGACAAGTGGGCGATCGCCAACACCAAGCGCCTCGTCAACGAGGCCAGCCTGCCGCCCGACGTCGAGATCAGAGCGGGCTGGGACGCCTGCATGGCCTCCGTCAAGCGACCGGCGGCGCAGGAAAGCATCAAAGCGCTCCTGGACCAAGGTCTTCAGAAGCCCGGAGACGCGGAAAATCGGCTCGGATTCTACGTCGGGCAGCTCAGGGCGGAGCACTGAAATCCGAACGTCCCCATCTCAGTCTCTGAAAGGAAGCACAGACCATGGACTTACTCACCATCGCAAAGAACATCGCCGACCGCGTCGAGGCCGAGTCGGCAAAACACGACGTGCCCGTCGCGGTTACCGTCATCGACACGCACGGCAACATCGTTCTCACGCACCGCATGACCGGAGCGCCCGCGTTCTCCCTCGAGCTCGCCGAGCGAAAGGCCTACACATCCGCCCTCGTCGGCGTGCGCACGGCTGACCTCGTCCCTCTCGTGCAACCAGGCGCGCCGCTCTATCCTCTCCTCGCCGTCTCCGGCGGTAGGTACTCCGCGATTGGCGGCGGCGTCCCTTTCACCAGTGAGGGCCAGGTGATCGCCGGCGTCGGAGTCAGCGGCGGAACGACGGAACAGGACATTGCCATCGTCGAAGCGGCGATGAAATAAGTCGTAGCTACCGCGCGTAGCCGGCCCGGGCGCACAGTCAGGCTGAGTCGACCAACGCTCACGCGTGCGTGTCACGTTCGGCGGGATGCCCCGCTCAGCAACGCGTCGCGTCGATCAGCCTCCAGATCTCATCGGCCCGAAGAACCCTCTTCTCCTTCACGGAGTCCGAGGGTGACGGAGCTCCCTCGACGAACGCACGGAACGGGTCGGCTGTTGTGAAGTCGGCATGGCGGGCGAACGCGAAGACGGAGCGAAGGACGACGGGGACGGAACCGACGCTCGACTCGGCGAGGCCAGCGGCACGAAGCTCGTCCCGCAGAGAGAGCACCGTCGCCTTCGTCACGTCGTTGAGCCGCCGCCGCCCGATCTTTGGCGACAGATGCAGACGCCAGCGACGCCGGTACTCCGCCTCCGTCCGCGCCCAGGCCTTCCCCACTCCCGCCTTTGCCGCGAGTGCGTTGAACGTCAGTTCGGCGAGGTCGTCCATTCGGGTCGACCGCGCGATCGGCAGCTCGTGCCCACCCCGCCCGGCAACCCCAGCGGAGATGGCCGGGTGAAAATCGTGGAGGCGGGCGCTGCACGACTAGGGGCGGCCGCGAGGCCGCCCCGGTGGAATAGCTGGTTGTTGAAGATCCTTAGCTGACCGTGAAGTCGGTCGTCCACTTCAGGTCGTGCGAGTCGTGCTGCCAGAGGACGGCTCCGCCCTTGTACGCGCCAACGTACGACCAGGTGTAGTTGGGGTCGTTGGCGTTTGCCGGGTAGACGCCGGCGATGGCGATCCCGAAGGGAGTGAGCACACCCTGCACCTTCTCACCAGGCACGATCGAGCCGGTGTTGGCGACGCCGGTGAAGCCACCGAACAGGTTCATCGTGATCGTGTACTTGTGGACGTAGGTGACGCCGTTGAAGTGGGTGTCCGCCTCGAGCTGCTTCGTGATCGGCGCGGGCGGGGTGTAGGAAGGCGTCGAGGCCGAAGCGGCCGAAGCGACCGCCATGATTGCGACCGCCGAAACCGCGACCGCGAAGATGATCTTCTTCAAGGGTGTTCCTCTCCAAATCGTGTGGGATTGACAGAGAGCCCGCCAGGATGAGTCCGACGTTCACGCCGGTGTCCGTGGCCTCTCTGCCTCCCAATCTAGAAGCGCTGCGGCCGGCTGGGTAGGACACAATCAGGTAGGTCTCGACGCCGCGGGCGTGGGTGGAGGCGATGGCAAGGCCGACGACAGTCGGCCCGTGCAGCAACCCATCGGGTCATCTACGTCGACGTGCGGTAAGCCACAGAGACCGCCTACCGGAACCAGGTCTCTTGAACGAGTCGGATCGGTCGACACCAGACATGACCATGGCCCGCTTCTGGTGACTCCCGCGATGTAGGCGAGGTAGTCGGCTGGGTCAGCCGACGTCGTGTGTCATCTGATCGATGCAGACGGTGATCGCCAGGATCAGCGCGTCGTCTTGTTCAGAGGCGATCTCGATCCCGTACGTATCCCGGACTCTGAACCAGCGCTTCGACACTTCAGCGACATCGTGACCGCCCCGTTCGATCTTGTACTCATGGTCGACGATATTGCCCTTCGCCTCCATGTCCTCGCCCCCTTCGACGTCGATCGAGAAGCGCTCTCGCAAAGGACTGATGAGCGCCTTTTTCACCGTCGCCGCGGTCTTGCCCTCGCGCTCGATCTGCATCTTGTCGCGCACGCTCAGCTTCTTCTCCTGGATCGTGAACACCTCGTCGCCGCTGGGCGTCTCGAGGACGAGCGTGTCGCGGACCCGCAGCGCCTTCCCGTTCACCTTGAACGCGCGCTCGCCGCTGTCGGTCTCGATCCAGTAGTCGTCGCCGATCGCGAATATCTTTTCCCGCATCTGGTATTTCGTCCCCCCGCCGTCGTCGCGGCGGCCTCTCAACAGCGGCATCTCCAAGTCTCCTTCTGGGGGTTGGCCTGGACTAGTTGGGTTCGCAGAGCGCCATCGCGGTGTTGCTCGGGTCGGCCTTGAAGTACACCGAGGTCCAGGCGGGGGGATTCGTCGTCCCGGTCGCGGCCAGGTTGCCGGCTGCGTCCGAGGCGAAGGTGCCCTGCATGTTGGACGCGTTGCCGCCGGTGACGGTGATGCCGGCGGCGGTTCCGCCGCCGCCGACGGCGTGGCTCCCGGCGGCGCAGACGGCAGTCACGGCCGTCGCATTGGCCGTTCGCGTGACCACGGTGACCGTGTTCGAGCCCGTCGCACCGGTGGCACCGGTCGCGCCCTTTGCGCCGGTCGCGCCCTTTGCGCCGGTCGCACCGGTTACGCCGATCGGGCCGCGAGGGCCGGTCGGGCCTGCGGCGCCGGGCGGCCCGGTCACACCGGCTGCGCCCGTCGCGCCGGTGGCTCCGCGCTGGCCGGTGCTACCGGTTGCCCCTTTCGCCCCGGTTGCACCCGTCGAGCCCATCGCGCCCGTCGGCCCGGCTGCTCCGGTTGCACCGCTCGGTCCCTGAGACCCTGCCGGACCTTGTGAGCCAGTCGGACCTGATGCCCCCGTTGCTCCTCGTAGACCAGTCGGCCCTTGAGCGCCCGACACGCCGGCGGCACCGCTTGGCCCGGATGCACCGGCTGCACCGGTTGGGCCAGCTGGACCGAGCGGCCCTTGCAGCCCTGGCGGGCCTTGCGACCCGGTTGGGCCGGGCGCGCCCGCCGGTCCTGCTGCCCCGGTGGCGCCCTGCGGCCCCTGCGTTCCCGTTGGGCCTCGAGGTCCCGCCGGTCCGGTGAGAGGGCCGAACAGCTCCTCGAAGGTCACAGGTATCGACTTCGGTTTGTCTTTGCATGACTGCAGCGCGTTGATGTCGCCAACGGTCTGCCACGAGCCCGCCGTCTCGATGCAGATCACGTACGGCGGCTTTATGACCGGAATCGGCTGGAGTACTACGTCCGGCCGGGCGACTGCGGCGTCCGCCGAGACCACAGAGGCGAGCAGCGCGACACAGAAGGCGGCGGTGCTAACCGCTCCCAACCGGCAGATCGAGCGCCGTCCGGACAATTCTCTTCCCCCAAAGAAGTCGACGCCGTCGAGTTCCCAGAAAAGACCTGCGGGAAACAACAACGCGCGCGAAAAGCCGTGACAGGAAAACGCGCGGCGGGTTGTTTTCGCAGATGAGTGGGAGCGTCGGCAAGGGTTTTCACTCAGTGGTCCTTTGCCACCCCTGACCCGACGATGCACTTGGCTCAACTAGGCCATGGCGATCCGATGCGAGCCGCGCGACTATCTAGGTAGATCGCGGCCACGCGAGCACTCGGTCGACGTTTGTGCGACGTCCCGATGCCGAGTGGGAGGCCGCTCGAGCCAATAAGCGGAGGGAACTTATGAAAGGTCAGGTGGAAGCACGTACCCCGAGCGGCCTGCTCGAAGAGCTATTGCTCCATCGGCTGGCCGCCACCGAACACGACCGGCTTGCCCAGCTCTACACGCAGCAGGACAAGAACGTCCAGGCGATCGAGCAGCGCGAGTTGGCCGCCCAGGCCCGCGAGCGGATCGCCGAGCTTGAGACCCAGGAGGCGACGGCGCTTGCCCGTCTGTGCGCGATCACGGCACGCAACGTCGCGAAGGGCGGCGCGATCTACAACCGGCCGGGCGGCGCGAAGAACGGCGTGAGCTACGACGCCGACGAAGTGCTGGCCCGGATGCGCGCCGACCGCGACTCGGACTGGCCGCTGCGCCTGCGCCTGCGACTTGAGCAGCCGGACTAGCTGCAGGAGGGCGACGAGGACATCTCCCTCCTGAGCTGGGCCGACCTTTCGAGTCTCGCTGCGACGCTCCTTGTAGATGAACTCGCGCCCGCTTCGCAACACGGAGGCAAGGCGGTTTAAATCGAGAAGCTCCGCCGCATCAGCGATGCCGACCGAGCGCTCCTCCGGAAGGCGCGTTCCGAACTCGCCGTCGCACAGCGGGTCGACCTCGCTTTACGCCTACCGCTGACCACCAATCTGCGCAGCTCGTGCTTACCCCGGGTGGAGGGCCTTCTGTGATCGTCGCGGTGAGTACACGCGCTGCGCGCTCAGCCGTGCGGTACGTTGCCGTCGAGGTCGCGAAGAGGCATGGCGCGGCGGCGGCGGCGGCGCACGACACGGAGCACGCGGCCGAGGGCGTATACGGGCACATCGCGCCTCGCGTCCTCCGGTACGCCGATGGCGACCTACCTCAGTGCGCGAGGCGGAAGGAATGGGTGCGATCGTCTTCTCGACGCCCGCGCCGATAGCATCGCGCCGGATGCGTGAGCTGCGCCCCGGTGTCTGGCATTGGCAGTCGCCGCATCCCGACTGGAACGAGGAGCAGTGGTGGCCCGAGCTCGTATCGTCGTACGCGATCGAGCTCGACGACGACGTTCTGTTGTTCGACCCGCTCTCCGTTCCCGACGAGCTGGGCGACGGCGCGACCGCCGTCCTCCTGACCGCGCCGTACCACGAGCGCGACGCCCGCCGGCTCGGCCTCCCGGTGCATGCGCCGCCCGCCGACACCTGGGAGGATTGGGTCGAGAAGTTCGGCGTCGACCCCGACCGTGTACGCGGCATGGAGAGTGAGGACCTCGCCTGGCTGCGTGCGGGCGAAGGCGAAGGACACTTCCACGGTCCGGGAGCGTGGCCGTTCGGCGTCCACGCGTACACGGGCCGCGAGGACAACGATCTCATCCTCTGGGTACCGTCGATCAACGCGATCGTCACCGGCGACTCGCTCTCCGACTTCGGCGACGGGCTGGACATCCAGCTCGGCGGTCGCAAGCACGTGACGCGCGACGACGTCGTCCAACGGCTCCGTCCGCTGCTCGATCTGCCGGTCGAGCTCGTGCTGCCCGCGCACGGCGAGCCGACGGATCGCGCGGCGCTCGAACGCGTACTTTCCTGAGCGGCGCCGCAGAGACTCTCGCGGGCGACTGCTGCAGCTCAGGCGACTCGCGTGCACGAGTGTCCTCTCGCTTGAGTCGCCTTTCACTCGTCGAGAGAGCCCGGCCGACTCGCTCCGCTCTACGCGGTGAGATCGCCGTCGAGCGAAGACCGCGTTGAGACGTCCGAGTGCGCAAGCTCGACAGACTGTGGTCGGTTGGTCGAGCTTGTACCGTTTGCGGCTGGCTGACGATTCGGGGAGGGACGAGCGGTGTCGGTTGTTCTGAGCGAGGGGTTGACGAAGCGGTTCGGCAAGTTGACGGCTGTGGATGATCTGTCGTTTGCGCTCGAGGCGGGGACGATTACGGGCTTCTTGGGCCCGAACGGGGCCGGGAAGACGACCACGCTGCGGATGCTGCTCGGACTGGCGGCGCCTACCGGCGGGAGGGCGTTGATCTTTGACCAGCCGTACGCGCAGCTGGCCGGTGCGGCACGTCGTGTCGGTGCTGTGTTGGAGGCGACCGATTTCCATCCCGGCCGCACGGGCCGCGATCATCTGCGCACGCTGAGCCGCGCCGTCGAGCTGCCTGATTCGCGCGTCGATGAGGTCCTCCGCCTGGTCGAACTCACCGCTGCCGCAAGGCGCCGCGTCAAGGGGTACTCGCTCGGGATGCGTCAACGGCTCGGGCTCGCGTCGGCACTCCTCGGTGATCCGGAGTTGCTGGTGCTCGACGAGCCGGCGAACGGGCTCGACCCGGAGGGTGTGCGTTGGCTGCGCGACTTCCTCCGCACCTTCGCGTCCGAGGGACGGACCGTGCTCGTCTCGAGCCATGTGTTGGCCGAGGTCGCCCAGACCGTCGATCAAGTGCTGATCGTCAACCACGGCCGGCTTGTGGTCGAGACATCGCTCGAGCACTTGACGGCGCGCGTCGGCGGCTCTGTGCGGGTCCGCAGCCCGCAATTGCAACGGCTTGCTGAGGCGCTCCGTCGCGAACAGATCGAGGCGACACTCAGCAACGACCACGCGCTGCTCGTCCGCGGGACGACGAGCGAACGGGTCGGAGACGTCGCCTTCGCCGCCGGCGTCCCGGTCCACGAGCTGGCCTCGGAAGGCTCGTCGCTCGAAGAAGTCTTCCTCGAGCTGACCTCGGAGACGCCGCCCTGATCGCGCAGACCAAGGCCGAACTGCTGAAGCTCCGCTCGACACGGACGACCGTGGGGCTCGTGCTGGGAATGCTCGCGCTGATCGCCCTCTTCGGACTTCTGGCCGGGCTGTTGACGCACCCCGACAACCTCACGACACCCGAGAATCAGCGCGGTCTGCTTGGCATTGGGAGCCTCGCCGGCGTCTTCTCCGCCCTCGCAGGCGTGCTCCTCGTCACCGGCGAATATCGCTTCGGCACGATCCGGCCGACGTTCCTGTTCACGCCGCGACGGTCACGCGTGATCGGTGCGAAACTCGTCGCGAGTGTGCTCGCCGGGCTTGCGTTCGGCGCCACGGGCGAGGGGGTCGGGTTCGCAATCGGCTATGTGTGCCTCCGCGCACGCGGCATCACGCTCGCGCTCCACGGCGGCTCGCTGGCGCTCCTTCTGCTCGGAACCGTGGCCGGCGTCGCTCTCTTCGGAGCGATCGGGGCGGGTGTCGCCTCAATCGTCCGCAACCAGATCGGCACGATCGTCGGCCTGCTCGCCTGGGGCTTCATCGTCGAGAACCTGCTCTTCGCATTCGTCCCGTCCGTCGGGCGCCTGACGCCTGGCGAGGCCGAAAGCGCACTCACCGGACTGACAACCAACCACCTACTCTCCGCCGCAGCCGGCGGCGCCGTGCTCGTCGCGTGGGTCGCAGCCCTCGCCCTCGCGGGTCTAGCGCTCACGGCCCGCCGCGACGTCAGCTAGTCCGGGTGGGCAGGCCGAGAGATTCAGCGGCAGGAGGAGCACAGGGTGGAGGAGAAGGTCTTCGAGAAAAACCACGTGAAGCAAGGCTAATGAGCGCAGCCGGTCCACTTGAAGGAGGTCAACGTTGCACCGGCATCTCCCTTCGCCCGCAATGGTTGTCGCCCTGATCGCCCTGGGTGCTGCCCTTGGTGGCTCGGCAGTTGCCGCTGGCGACTTGGTCACCGGCGCCCAGATCAAGGATCACAGCATCGGCCTGAACGATCTTTCGTACCGGGCGATCGCACGGCTACGTGGCCACCAGGGGTCGAGAGGGCCTCGAGGCTTGCAAGGGCGAACCGGACCCACGGGGCCGGCAGGCACGATCGGTGGAAAGCTCACGTTCCAGACAGCGACCACGAGCGTCGCCGCTGGAACGGTGGGCAGCGCAACCGCGACCTGCCCCGCCGGTACCGCGGTTCTGTCGGGCGGCGCTCACACGAATGGGTTGGCGTTGTGGGCGACCGAGCCGCTCGCGTCAGGCGGCAACACCGGTTGGTTCGCAGGCGCGACGGCACCATCCCTGATTCAGGCCGAAGTCGACGCCTACGCGATTTGCCTCTCCCCGTAGAACTTGACGTAAGTGATTCCGTCGAGGTCGTCGGCGTAGTAGCGGCTCATGCGGTAGTCCTCCGAGAAGCCGCGCGCCAGATAGAACGCGCGCGCGACTTCGTTGTCCGTGGGAGTGTCGACGTAGATCCCGCGGCACTCCTTCTCGATGGCGAACGCCTCCGCTGCTTCGATCAGCCCGGTTGCGTATCCCCGCCGGAGTTGCGCGTGCCGGACTGCAAGTCCATGGATCTGCGCGAGCCGGTTCCAAGCATGAACCTGCAGTGAAACAAAACCGTCTACCACGCCAGCGCTCGTGGCGATCCGCGCCAGCCCATCCTCCGATACGGCAAGAGCATCGAGTGCGTCGAGTTGCCCCATGATCTGGCGGCGAGACCAGCCGTGCTCGCGCAGGAGAGCGGCTATCCCCGCGCCTGCATCACTTGTAAAAGCTTCGAGTGCGGAGACCACACCGAGATCGTAGAACTCGGGCTTAACTCGACCGTTGGCGAGACTGTCCCGATCAGGAATAGCCACGTCGTGCCGTCCGTCTAGTGGATCGCAGTCTCTAGTTTCGGGACGACAGTCGGCAGATCGCCGTCGAGAGAGCTCGTCGGCGGCTTGGTCGCCGCGGCGCGCCCGCCCAACGCGGCTACGGCGAGCGCCGCCACCACGAGCAGCGCGAGCGTCGTTGGCAGCCCGAACCGATCGGCGAGCAGACCGATCAGCGGCGGGCCAACGATGAAGCCCGTGTAGCCGATCGTGAAGGTGGCGGCCAACGACGGACCGGGTGGATCGAGCCGCCCCGCCGCGCTGAAGAGCAGCGGTACGGCGTTCGCGATGCCGAGACCGCAGACGGCGAAGCCGATCACGGCGGGCAGCGTCTCGCCGATCAGCAGCGCGCCGCCGAGCGCGACTGCCACCAGCGCCATGCCGCCGCGCATCAGCGCCGCGGCGCCGAGCCGCTCATTGAGCAGATCGCCGCCGAGACGCGCGACGGCCATCCCGAGAGAGAAGCCGGTGAATGCCGTCGCCGCCGCCGCGGCGCTCGCGCCGGCGTCGTGACGGAGGTAGATCCCGCTCCAGTCGCCGATCGCGCCCTCGGTCATCATCGCCAGGAAGCACAGTCCGCCGATCAGGAGCACGGCACGGGAGGGCAGCGCGAACCCGCTCCCCGCCTCCGAACGGGCCGAGCCCCTCCCCAGCCGCCTGGTGATCCACAGCGCAGCCACCCAGAGCGCAACGCCGACGAGCAGGCTCTCCAGTCGCGGGTCGACGCCCGCCGCGGCTGCGATCGCGACCAGACCTGCCGAGAGGAACCCGCCCACGCTCCAGCCACCGTGCAGCGACGACATGATCGGCCTGCCCAACTCGCGCTCGACGGCGACGCCGTGAGCGTTCATCGAGACGTCCATCGCCCCGCCGCTCGCGCCGAAGACGAACAGGATCGCGGCGAGCGTGATCGGGCTCGTCGCCAGCAGCGGCAGCGGCAACATCAGGCAGAAGATCAGCGTGGTGACTCGCGTCACCGAGGCGCTCGAGCGGCCGTTGAGGATGTGGCCGGTCAGCGGCATCGAGACGAGCGCGCCCGCGGCGATGCACAGCAGGCACAACCCGAGCGTCGCCTTCGAGACCCCGAGATGGTCCTGCAGCCACGGGATGTGCGCGACCCAGGTTCCCATCATCGCGCCGTTGATCGCGAACACCGTGAACGTCGCCAGGCGCGGCGTCATACGGCCACGACGTCGATGCCGGCGCTCGTATACGGGCGTGTCAGCTCGCCGCTACCGTCGGTGACCAGGTGGTCGATGTCCGCGAGTTGCGCAACAACCCATGGGCTTGCGGTGCGAAGCTTGTCCGCCGTCGCGAGCGCGATCACCTCACCGGCCGAAGCCACCATGGCCCGCTTGACGTACGCCTCTTCGTCGTCGGGTGTCGTGACGCCGACGTCAGGATGCAACGAACAGATGCCGAGCACGCAGATGTCCGCCCGAACCGTCTGGAACGCCTCGACGGCGCCCGCCCCGACCGCCACCTGCGCGTCCTTCAGGAGTCGGCCGCCGACGAGCATGACTTCGGCCTTCGGGTGGTCCGCCAGCGCCGATGCAACCGGCGGCGAGTTGGTGACAACGGTGCCGTCGTAGAGCAGGGGGAGACGGCGGGCGAGCTCCAGGGTCGTGGTGCCGCCGTCGAGGAGGATCACGCGTGCGCCGACGAGCAGCGGCAACGCAGCCTCCGCGAGTGCAGCCTTCTCCTCGTGTGAGAGCTCGAGCCGCTGCGTGAACGACCTGGTCGGCAGCGCGGAGGCCAGCGCGCCGCCGTGAACGCGATACAGCAGGCCTTGCTCCGCGAGCTCCCGCAGGTCGCGGCGGACGGTGTCCTCCGACACGCCGAGGCTGGCCACCAGCTCCGAGGCGACGACCCTGCCGTCGCGCTCGACCCGCGTGAGGATCGCCTGTCTGCGTTCAGCCGTCAGCAACGTGCGCGTTATAGCATGGACATGCAGGTTTTTGCGGGTTAAGGAAGACCCTCACCCATGGTCGAAAAGGCTGTCCCTGGCTGGAAGGTCGCGGAGCGTGATGACGTCGTGTGGGCAGCCTCAGAGCGTGTCAGCCACTAGCTGGGCTTGACGCGCAGGACGAGGTTCACCTCGAAGAGTGGTACCCAGACGGTTCCGTCGGCCGCGACTGCGAGGTCTTGGATCGACGAGGTCACGTTCCCGAGGTCGACCTGGCCGGCGAGCGCGTTCGTCGCCGGATCGATTTTCCACAGGTGCGGATGGGCGATCCCGCTGTCCTCGCCGACCCAGATCGTGCCGTTCGGCGCGGCCTCCACGGGCAAGGCGAGATCGGGCAACTCGATGTTTGCGACAACCGAACCGCTCGCGGGGTCGATCCGCAGGACGTGCGCCACGTTGTTGACCGTGTCGTTCTCGAGCGCCCAGATACTGCCGTCCGCGAACGCCGACGGCCGGCCGTGAACCGGCAGCCGTCCGATCGTCTTTCCCGAGGTGGGATCGAGGCGGATGATCTGATCGTTTGACGAGGCCCACAGCGAGCCTGCTGCGTAGGCGAGACCGTCCGCGTTGACGATCGTCCGCGTGGAGAGGACCCGTCCGGTCCTCGGGTCGAGCCGCGAGAGCCGGTCGGGCGCCTGGGCGGCAGATGATGACAACCCCAGCACCCAGAGAGAGCCGGCTGCGAGGACCGGCGCGCAGCAGCTCTCGAAGCGAACGCCAACGATCTTCGCGGCGTTCGTCTTCGGATTGATGAACGCAATCGTCCTAACGAAGTAGTTCGCGTCGATCACACGGCCGTCGGCCGACAACATGCTGCCCGGCGCCCCACCGTTCGAGTCTTCGACCTTGATCTTCGCCGCGACCCTGTTTGTTGCGGTGCTGATCCGGTCAACGAACTGGCTCCGGTGCGCTCCGACCCAGACCGCTCCTGGCGTGACCGTAAGCCCCAGCGGCGTCAGCACATGGATCTGAGCGACAACCGTGCCGACCGTTGGGACCGCGTCGCCCCGCGCCGCGCCGCCAACCACCACCGACCCGCAGGCAACGAGCGCAGTCAGGAGCAGTGCAGAAAACAATCTCGACATCGCGTGCGCTCCCGCTCGTGGCCCAGGAGAGCGATCGTCTCACACGGGCACCCCAGCAGCTAGTGCTGGGACCTCGCTCTATTCCTGCGGGCGGGCCAAGAGACGGACTAGCCGCTTCGGCACTCGGAGTCTCGCCTGCTCCGGTGTTCGGAGTGTCCGTTTGTCGGCCTCTGCGCCTCAAGCCGTCGTTCGTCTCAGCCGATCTGACCAGGTAACCCATGAGGTTCTTGCAGATCACTCGGCGAACCGGCGGAATCGTTCTGCTCCTCGCCTTCGTCGTCGCGATCGTCTCGCCGGCGAGCCAGGCCTCTGCGCACACGAAGTGGGTGGCGAACGCCAACCACGCCTGCGCCGTTGAGAGAGCGGAGTACGCCGCCGTTCCGCGCTACGCAGGTACGCGGGCCTCGCTGCTCGAGGGGCTTCCGAAACTCACGGCGATTCGGGTCAAGCTCGTGGCCACCCTCAAACGTGTCGAGGCCGCCCGCTCGGACCGAGAAATCGTCACACGTCTCTATCACTACTTCGCCTTCGATATCACGGAGCTCCATCACGTGATCTACGAAATAAGGACTGGATCAACGGTCCCGATTGCGACTCTCGTGCGGAAGGCGAATGGATACGAGACGTCAGAAGCAGTTCTTCTTCGCACGCTCCACACCACGTGCGGGCAGGTCTAAGGCAGCTTCTGGCTGCGTAAGCCAGACCCGATCATCGGATGCTGTCGTTGCCGCGGCCGCGGCGGCTGGGACAACCGACGAAGGCCCATGCTGCCAGCGGCCACTTGTCTCTTGAGCCAACGAGTGTCCCCTGAGCTACGCCTCTGGTTGGGGAACCAGGGAAACAGCGAACGGAACAAGTCCCCGCGCCGGCACCGGTGAGCGACAGGCCGTAGAGGCGCCAGTACGCGGCCGTGCCGTTTCACGGTCGTTGATGGACGACGAGTACGGAAATGGTCGAGTGGGAGATGACTGCGGTAGTCACGCTGCCGAGGAGGTGTCCGATGACGCCGGTTCGGCGGTGGGGGCCGAGCACGATCAGGCTCGCGTGGCGCTCTTGTGCGACTTCGACGATGCCTTTCCAGGTTGGCGAGGCGTTGATCGCGAGGCTTTGCGGTCGGAAGCCTGCTTTCTCGGCAAGTGCGGCGCCGTGGGCGGCGGTCTGTTCGGCTGCTTGTCGCACCTTGGAGGCGTCTTGGGCGTCGAAGTGTTGTTCGGTGACGGGGATGAATCCGACGTCTGCCGGTTGCCAGACGCAGAGGACGACGGCGTCTCGGCCGTGCGCGAGCTGCTGACCGGCTTGCTCGATGGCGAGCTGGGCGAGCGCGGAACCGTCGTAGGCGAACAGGACAGGTCCGGAAACCGTGGACTCGGGGCCTGTGGATGTCAGTTCAGTCTGCGCTTTCGGTCGCGACGGGTGTGACGGTGAGCCTTGCGCGGACCCGTGCGAGCAGCGGCGGTGAATACCAAGCGGGCCTCTCGCCACCCAGGAAGAGCGGAATGTCCGCGGGTTGCGGGCGTGCGCCGCCCAGCGCATACAGAAGCACGCCGACCAGTGCGCCGACGACTGCGAGCCCGAAGCCGATCCAGAGCGCGATTTGCGTCCCGACATCTGTGCTGCTGCCAACGTTCGCGGCGAAATAGACAAAGATCGGGGCGACCATGAACGCCGCGACGGCCCGCAGCAGCTCAACGATCGCGAAGACCCTCTGCAGGTTGGCCGACGGTAACGAGAAGCCGGCCACGAACAACGCGGGCGCAACCGTGGCGCCGAGTCCGATGCCGGTCAGGCCCGAGCCGACAAGCGTCGCTGCTTGGCTCGAGGGCACATGGATGGCGAAGACCAGGATCCCAGCGGCCAGGAAGACCATGCCGACCAGCGGGAGATAGTGCATCGCACGCCTGGTGATGACGAGGCCGAGCGCGACGGCGGTGATCACCGCTCCGGCCACCTCGGGCAGGTAGAGGACGCCGATGCGCAGCGGGCTGTAGTGGCCGGCCAGCGCGGCCGCGGTGAGGACCGTGGCAGAAACCGATGCGGCGGCTGCGAAGAGCGCGACCGCGATCCCCGCGACCGGCATCGTGCTGGTCAGCATCGTGCGGATCGTCAGAAGCGGTCGCTTGGCGCGGTACTGGTAGACGACCAGGACGACGATCGCCGCCAGGCCTCCGAGCAACGGCACGATCACCACTGGATCGAGGAGACGGTGACTGGTGAGCTGGGAGGCGCCGAAGAACGCCGCCAGGCAACCAAAAGCCGCCAGCGCGATCGCCGGCAGGTCGCGAGGCGAGTCGGGATTGGCGGCAGGCGCGTCCTCGAACGTCAACACGGCCAGAACCAAGGCTGTGACCGAGATGCCGGTGACGATCCAAAACAACGGCCGCCATCCGTTCGCTTCCGCCTGCAGTCCTCCGATGAACGGGCCGAGCGCGACGGCGCCGAAAATGCACATGTTCATGATCACAGCCGTGTCGCGCAGCTTGTGTGGTGGGTAGCCGATCGCAAGCGGCGGCACGGCCGCGATCAGCAACAGGCTGGTGCACAACCCTTGGATCACCCGACCCGTGATGTACATGCCCGGACCCTGCGCGGCCGCAGCGAGTACAGAGCCGATCACGAGCAGCACCGCATAGCTAAGCAGCATTCGGCGCTGCGGAAAATGCTGCGCGAACACCACAGCAAGCACCGTGCCCATCGCGTATGCCGCATTCGCCAATCCAGAGCTCAAGCTGAGCGTCTGCGCGCTCATGTGCAACTGCTCGCCGATGATCGGTGTCAGTGGACCAAGCGCCGACGAGAGCGCGAGATACGGGATCAGCGCGCACATCACCATCGCCGCGACCGCGACGTACCGACCAGCGAGCGGCCCCTGACGCATCAGCGATCCCCATCCAGGACGGCCGACACGCCCGCGAAAAGGCGGCCGATGGCCCTCGACTCCGGCCACCGTGGTCTTGTGATCGCTGGATTCATGGCGTTGCGAGCGGTTGCAGACCGAAGAGCTCGCGGTAACGGTCGATGAAGAGGTGTCGGCCTTTCAGCTCGGCGGTAGCCTCAGCGCCGGCGATCGTGTCTTGGCCGAGGAGCTGGCTGGCGCCGCCGCCGGGACCGAAGGGGATCACGATGACGGGCGGCATCGGCTCGTAGTCGACGAGCGGATCCCCGTTTCGGTGGGCTTGGATGTTGGCGGCGACGATCTCGGCTTGACGGCCGGCTCTGCCGGCGGTGTTGTAGTCGGCGGCTGAGACGTCGCCGACCGCGTACACGGTGGGCAGGCCGGGGACGTGGAGCTGTGGAGTGACCTCGACGTAGCCGTCGCTCCCGCGGGCTGCTGCGAGCTCGCCTGTGAGGTAGTCGCTGACCGGGGTGACGCCGAAACAGCGGAAGAGGATATCGGCCTCGATCGTTCGCCCGGCGCGCGTGCGCACTGTGAACGGCGCAAAGCTGGCGGCAGGGATCCCCGGGTCGCTTTCCAGCTCGTCGCCGAGCAGCACCTCGATCCCGCGTTCGGCGAGCTGCCGGTGCAGCTCTTCACGCAGCCTGGAGTCGAACGGGCCGGGCAGGATGTCGGGGCCGGCTTCGAGGATCGTGACCTGCTTGTGCGGCCAGACGCTGCTGATCTCGCCGGCCAGTTCGAGCCCGGTCGGCCCGGAGCCGAGGATCAACACCCGCTTCGCGTCGTTGAGATCGTGATGCGAGCGTCGGTAGCGGGCGGCGGCCACGACGCTGTTGTCGCTGTCGGTCTTGGCCGGGTAGGGGTAGTGAGAGCCGCTTGCGAGCACCAGGTAGTCGGCGGTGAGTTCTTCGCCGGAGGCGAGCAGGACGCGGCCGACGTCGGCCTCGACCGCTCGATCCTGGATGACTCGGCCATGTTCGAGCAACCGGTCGTAAGGGAGGAAGATCCTGGTCAGCCAGCTGGGGTCGACGAGCGCTCGCAAGGCTGCGACGTTGTGGACGAACGCGTCGCGCTTCTCGACCAGCGTCACGGCGGCGACGCCGTCGAGCGCTTTCGCTGCACCGTAGCCGCCGTAGCCGCCACCGATCACCACTACTCTCGGCCGAAACTCAGACGGATCCGTCACACAGCCTCCCGCAAATCTGTTGACTGTTGCGCATGCATCGATCGGTGCGTGCGCAGCTACTCC
This sequence comes from uncultured Thermoleophilia bacterium, assembly GCA_963769545.1. Taxonomy (GTDB): domain Bacteria; phylum Actinomycetota; class Thermoleophilia; order Gaiellales; family Gaiellaceae; genus PALSA-600. The sequence continues at coordinate 579,310 of CAVYMB010000001.1, forward strand.
GGCGAGCTTACCCGTGTCATGCCGTTACATGCGCGCGCAACTGTAGGTGCGCGCGCAGCATGACGTGTGTGGATGGGTGGCGAACCCGGATACACTCGGCTGGTGACGCGAGCGCAGACGTTGGCGCGGCCCAAGGCTGGGTCGCCGACCCAATTGGGATTCGAAGCGTTGGTTGCGGTACTGCACGTGCAGGCGTACGTGATTCGGCCGATCGACGACGAGCTCGAACAGGCCCACGGCACGAGCATCACCGGTTTCGAGCTACTCGCCCGGCTGGCGCAGATACCGGACGGGGCGTCAGTGCGCTATCTCTCCGACCAGGTTGTTGTCAGCCCGAGCCGCGTCTCTCGGGTCGCGGAGGAGTTCGTCTCCCGCGGGCTGCTCGAACGAACTGCTTCCCCGCACGACGGTCGCCTTTCGCTCGTCTGTCTGACCGGCAAAGGCGAACGCGAACTGACGAAGATCCGCGCCACCTTCGAACGGGCGGTCACCGAGCACTTCCTCAGCCGCCTCTCACCGAAGCAGGTTCAAGCGCTGATCGGAATCGGCCGCAGTCTCGGCGCCCCCCACTGCTAGCCGACCGGCCGGCTTTCCGCAGGAAGGCATCAAAAACTGGCGCCCGAGCATACTGAGCCATGACGTCGGTGGAGATCGCGGCAGGCCTGTCGCCCGAGCCCGAGGACGAGCTCGTCCAGGTGGAACTGGAAGAGGCGCATCGGAAACGCCGGCAGGGGCGCGCGAGAATCGTTGGGATCGTCGTCTCTGTTCTCGTCATCGGCGGCGTTTTCGCGTTCGCGCTGCCACGGATCGCGGACTACGGCGAGGTCTGGGACGTGGTGCAGACGCTTTCGTGGCAGTGGCTCGTCGTGCTCGCGCTTGCGACGCTGCTCAACCTCGTCACGTACGGGCCTCCACTCGTCGCCGCATTACCCGGGCTCTCGTACCTGCGCGCCTCGCGCACGACGCTCGCGTCGAGCGCGCTCTCGTCGGTCGCCCCGGGCGGCGCGGCGGTCGGGATGGCGACGTCGTTTGCGATGTTGCGCGCGTGGGGCTTCAGCGGGCGGCCGGTCGGGCTCGCCGTGGTCGTGCAGAGCATCTGGAACCAGTTCGTGATCCTCGGCTTTCCGATCGTCGCCGTGGCGGCGCTGGCCGCGCAGGGTGGGCGGAACCGGACGCTCGAGCTCGTGGCCGCGATCGCGCTCGTCGTCTTCGTGGTGGCCGTCGTCGGCTTCGCCATCGGCCTCTCCAGCGCGCGCCTCGCGAAGCGCGTCGGCGACCGGGCTGCCACGTTGGTGAGCCGGGCCAAGCATCTCCTTCGCAAGGCGCCGGTGAAGTGGAACGGCACGTCGTTCGTCCGATTCCGCGCCGAGACGATCGTGCTCATCCGCCATCGCTGGCTCTTCCTGACGGCCGCGACCCTCGCCGGACATCTGACCGTCTTCCTCGTCCTGATCGCATCGCTGCGCGCGGTCGGCGTCACGCGCGCCGAGGTGACGATCGTCGAGGCGTTCGCGGCGTGGGCGCTCGCGCGGATCCTTGGCGCGATCCCGATCACACCGGGTGGCGTCGGCTTCGTCGAGCTGGGACTGACGGGCGCCCTCGTCGCCTTCGGGGCGTCCAACACCCAGGCCGTCGCCGCGACACTGATCTACCGCTTCCTGACCGTACTGCCGACGCTCGCCGTCGGCCTGCTTGCGGCGGCAACGTGGAAGGTCGGACAACGTCCAGCCGCGCCCGCGACGGCCTGACAGACACCGTCGCGCTGCTGGCGCAAAACCGGTCGGAACAAGTGCGCGTAGTCAGCTACATGCGCAGCCTCCTGCTCGTCTCCACCGCCATTGCAGCCGTGCTCGTCTTCTCGGGGCCGACGTCCGCCGACAACACCCAGCTTGTCGGGAACGTCGGCCCGGGCTATTCGATCTCGTTGACGGACGCCGCCGGCAACGCAGTCACGCAGCTTGCCCCCGGGACCTACACGCTCCTTGTCCACGACCAGTCCGCCATCCACGACTTCGACCTAAGCGGCCCCGGTGTGAAGGCCGCGACCGGCATCGAGTTCGTCGGCGACATGACATTCACGATCACCATCGCCCAGGGCACCTACATCTTCCTCTGCGACGCCCACCCGACGCAGATGCACGGCAAGTTCTTCGGCGGCACCGCACCGCCAAGCACGCCGCCGGCGCCGAAGGCGATCGTCGCGCGTGTCGGCCCCGGCAAGACGATCTCGTTCCCGCGCGCGCTCGCGAAGGGCAAGTATCAGATCACCGTCCACGACCTGAGCAAGACCGACAACCTGCATCTGAAAGGGCCTGGCGTCGACCGCAAGACGGGAGTGCCCTTCCGCGGGACGGTCAAGTGGACAGTGACGCTGTCAGCCGGCGTCTACCGAGTCGGAAGCGACTCCCACAAGACGCTCGCGCACTCCGTCAAAGTCTCCTAGGGGAAGTTGCCCGGGCCGGACTCGGTAAAATCGACGGACGTGAAGCCCCGTCTGGCCGGGATCAACCACGTCGCGCTCCAGGTGGATGACCTGGACGAGGCGGTCGCGTTCTACACGAGCGTCTTCCAGGCTACGCAGGTCGACCGCACGGAGCAGGACGCCGCGTTCGTCGAGATGGGTGATCAGTTCCTGGCGCTGTTCGAGCGGGGCTCGCGCGAAGAGGAGGCACATTTCGGGCTCGTCGTCGACGACAAGGAAGCGGCGAGAAGAGCTCTGGAGGAGGCGGGTGTGGAGATCCTGCCGGGACACCGGCTCGACTTCCGCGACCCGAGCGGAAACCGTGTGCAGGTCGTCCAGTACGACCAGATCCAGTTCACGAAGACCGACCGCGTCCTCGATCGGATCGGCATCAAGGCCGAGAAGACCGAGGCCGCGATCGACGAGCTACGCGCGAAAGGGTTCGCCGAGTAGGTCTGCGATCAGCCCAGCGCGCGCACGAGAGCGAGTGACGGTCGAGACGATGCCGACGAACGCCTGCCAGTTCTTCTTCACTTGCCCGTCCTGCGGCGCGCTCCTCAAGCCGCTGCCCGGAGACTGCTGCGTCTTCTGCTCGTACTCGGATCAGATGTGCCCGCACGAAGCAGTCCGGCGACGATTGCTGCTGAACTAGCCGCGCAAGGCGAACACCGACCCGATTCGAGACGGTGCTGAGCGGCAGTTCGCACTGTTCGCCGGCGTCAGATCGCTCTCATGCGATTGTTGCGCGGGTTGTGCTCGAGCTCCGCCTTGCCGAGCTCCTCGAGCAGGGGCGGCATGTACATCCCGAACCGGCCGCGCAGACCTTTCTTCTGGCCGTACCATCCGCCGATCGGGTTCTCAGGCGAGCGTCCCCACGCCTCGACGGTCCCTTCCTTCGCAGGCTTTTGTTCGTCGGCGCTCCCAAGCTCCAACCAGTCGCCGTGCGCCCTCAACATGGCATGCAGATCATCGATTGCCCGGGCGTCGTAGAGCAGCGTGGTCTTACCGACGACGCAGACGATCACGCGCTGTTTGTCGCGATCGTCGATGTACATCTCGTACTCGGTTGACTGTGGTGGCGTCTTCAGCCGCCACGGATCGTCCTTCGTGCCGGCGCCGCTCACGTCGCCTCCTCCATCAGCCGATAAGAGCCCACCTCTTCGAGGTGGGTGACGACGGGCTGCTCGTCGCAGCGATCGCGAATGCCTTCCTGGAAGCGCCCGAATGCTGCAACCCGCTTCAGCGGGTTGTCCTGCCCGTGCACGGCGAGATGCACGAACGAGACGCCGTCAGGGAGCTTGAACGTCGCGTACCGGAGTCCATCCGGCTGCGTGCGGGCCAGCTCGGCGTAGACGTCGCGAACCAGCTGCTCGTTCTCGGCAACCCGGTCCGGCTTGACGGTGTAGCGGACGATCACTCGTGCCATCTCGGCCCCCTATTTTTCCAACGGTTTGAAAACCGATCGGTTTCAACGACCGGCGACTATACACAAGACTCCAGTGCATCCGGAAACTGATCGGTACCATCCCGAGATGTGACGGCCGAAGATGCCCGGATTGCCGGTCTTGCCGCCGAGTGCTTCCATCAGAACGGCATTGCCGCGACCGGCGTGGACGAGCTCAGCCGTGTCGCCGGGATCTCGAAGCGGACGCTCTACGAACGATTCGGCTCGAAGGACGGCTTGATCACGGCCGCCTACGAGGCGCTCGACCTGCCGGTGTTCGAGATGTTCACGGCCGATGTGGAGGCGCGGACCAACGACCCGCGCGCGCAACTCGAGGCTTTTTTCGCCCAGCTGGAACCGCTGGTGCGTTTGCCCCAGTTCCGCGGCTGCCCGTTCTCGAATGCGGCCTCCGAGCTCGCCGATCCGAGCCATCCGGCACACGAGGTCGTCCGCCGCCACAAGGAGCGGATCCGGCGCTGGCTCCTCAGCCGGGCCAAGGCCGCAGGCGCGGCGAATCCCGAGCAACTCGCGCGGCGGCTGATGCTCCTGTTCGGCGGCGTCCAGTCTCAGGCGCTGCTCGAGCGCTCGGCGCGGCCCGCTCGCGACGCCCGCGACCTCGCGCGGGCTCTGATCGCCGACGCCGTCGCCACGCGGCCGGTCTGAGTCACTCCGGGAAGACGGTCGCGGGCAGTGGTTCGGTGCCAAGTCGGCTTGCGGGGTGGGACCGGATGTGGGCCGCGAACGCCTCGATTCCGTCGATGACGCTCGCGAAGCGCAGGGACTCGAAGAGGTCGAAGCTGTGCTGGCCGCCGGGAAGCTCGGCGTACACGACCGGATTCGACGAGGTCGAGCGGAGGGTCTGGACGAAGGCTCGTGCGTCCGTTGCAAGCACCATCGTGTCCCGGTCGCCGTGCGCGATCAAGAACGGCGGCGCATCCGCGCGAACGTACGACGCTGGGGAGGATGCGGCTGCCGCCGCGCCGCCGTACCGGCCGTAGTAGCCGTAGAGCGAGACGGCGGCGGTCACGGACGTGTCGACCTCCTCGAAACCGGGCTGGAAGCGTGGCTCGTTCGAGGTCAGCGCAGCGGCGGCGGCGAGGTTGCCGCCGGCTGAGCTGCCGGCCACGAACAACACGTTCGGGTCGGCGCCGTACGCACGACCGTCGCCGCGCACCCATGCGATCACCTTCTTCACATCGACCAGATGGTCGGGGAACTGCGCGGCCGGGCTGAGCCGGTAGTTCGCACTGATACAGAGCCAACCCTGACTCGCCAGCCGGTAGAGCAGGGCGCGCGCCTCCCGGTTCTTGCGTCCGCTGCGGAAGGCACCGCCGTGCAGGTACACGAGCGTCGGGCTACCGGACGGGTGGGATCGGTGCCGGTACACGTCGAGCAGGTTCCACCGACCCGCATCGCCGTAGCTGATGTTCGCAAGCCGCTCAACGCTCCTGCGCCGCACCGCGAGGGGCAGGAGCAGGATTCGTGCGAGCGGGAGACGTCGACGCAGACGCCCCGCCAGATCCGGGTCGATGCTGCCGCGCCAGCGCGGCCCGAGCGCCCCGTCCAGAGCCTCGTCGACTGCCCGGCGGGCCTGAAACCCTCGCCACACGACGAGCGCAAGCCCGGCCGTGGTGACTCCGGCCACCGCGAGCGCGGCCCTGCCGAGCCAGGATTCTGCGACACCCTCGCTGAGCGCAAGTCCTGTCGAGGCCGCCAGCCAGTAGAACGCGAGGAACGGCAGCTCGTTGAGCAGGAAGCCGAACCAGTAGCTCCGGTTCGACGGGCTCGAGTGCCGCGGCCGCGGCGGCGCGACCGCGAACAGCGTGCACCAGGCGAGTACGACCACCGTGATGAGGTAGCCGACGGGCACATGCATACGCTCATGATGTCGGCCGCGCCCGGGCCTGCGCGGTTAGGCTGGAGCGAAGTCGGTGCAGGCCCGGCGTCGATTCAGCGTGCTTCGTTCGTCAAACCGAGTCAACCCGTGCCGCCCCTGACCGCGAGACCGTGGTTTCGCCGGCGACGTACCGGCCTTGGTTGGCGGCCCGTCAGCTGGCAGGGCTGGCTGACCACCGGCGTTGCCGCTGCGTGCGTGATCGGCGCGGTCACGCAAACCGGCGGGTCGGCTGAGCGCATTCCGATCGTGATTCTGATCTGCGCGGCGTATGCGACCGTCGCGTTCCTGACCGGGGGGCGACGGTCGGAACCTGCAAGACCTACAGCGGAGGGCTCCACCGCGTGGACGGAGCTTCCGGCGACCAAGGCACCCCCACGCGTTCGCGACACGCCGCCGTTGCGAGCGACCCCGACCGGCGAGACGGTGCTCGTCGTCGAGCAGCTGGCGAAGCGGTTCGGTGAGCGCATCGCGGTCGACGATCTGTCCTTCAGCGTTGCAGCGGGCGAGGTGTTCGGGTTTCTCGGACCGAACGGCGCCGGCAAGACGACAACCGTGCGGATGCTGGGGACGCTGATCGCCCCCACGTCAGGATCGGCCGCAGTCGCCGGCATCCCGCTCGTGCCGGCAAACGGCGTCGCGATCCGGCAGCGGATTGCCGTGATGCCCGAGAACCCTGGCCTCTACCTCCGCCTCACCGTGGCCGAGAATCTCGAGTTCTTCGCCGGCCTGTACGGATTGAGCCGACCTGCGGCACGGATCGAGCGTTCGCTCGAGGCGGTGAACCTCGACACACGCGCGAACGATCTCTGCGGCAGCCTCTCCAAGGGGCTACGGCAGCGCGTCGGCCTCGCGCGGGCGTTGCTCAGCGACCCGGCGGTCCTTTTCCTCGACGAACCGACCTCCGGCCTGGACCCGGTCGCCACACGCGAAGTGCACGGCCTGATCGATCAGCTACGCGACCGCGGCGTCACGGTCTTTCTCACCACGCATCGCCTCGAGGAGGCGGAACGGCTCTGCGACCGCGTCGCCATCCTGAACACGAGCCTGCGCACGATCGGCCGGCCGGACGAGCTCCGCGACCGGCTGTTCACGAAGACCCTTCTGGTCAGGACTGGAGCGCCGCTGCCCGCGCCCGAAGAGCTCTTCGCCGGTGTCGCGGGCGTGGAGGACTGGCGAGGCGACGCCTCGGCCGGCTACGAGCTCCACGTGTCGGACACACGGCTCGCCGCCCCTGCCGTTGCGCGCGCGCTCGTGGCAGCCGGCGCGGACATCCTCACGCTGAGCGAGGAACGGCACTCGCTGGAGGACGTCTACCTCGAGCTGATCGACGACGACGTCGAGGCAAGACGGTGAGCCTCGCACGGGTTGTTCCGGTCGTCCGCAAGGAGGTGCGCGAGTTCAAACGCAACCGGTTCGTCATCTCGACCATGGCCGTGCTGCCGCTCATCTTCCTGATCACGCCGATGATCACACTCTTCAAGATTCCCGACTCGGCCTCGGGCACGCAGGTCGAGCGGGCCGTCGGCCTGATCTCGCTCTTGCTCCTGATCGTGCCGATCGTGATCCCACCGGTGATCGCGAGCTACTCGGTCGTCGGCGAGCGCATGCAGGGAACGCTCGAGCCGGTGCTGACCACGCCGGTGCGCCGCGACGAGCTCTTGTTGGGGAAGGCTACGGCCGCGTTCGTCCCGTCGGTCGTGATCGCCTACGCGATCTACTTCATCGCTGCGATCAGCGTCCGCCTCTGGGCAGCACCCGTCGTGCGGGCGGTCGTCTGGCATGCGCCGCAGATGGTCGCGCAACTCCTGTTCATCCCGCTGCTCGCAGCCTGGTCGATCTGGGTCGGGATCGGGATCTCGGCGCGCGCGAGCGACGTCCGCGTCGCTCAGCAGCTCGCGACCCTCGCGGGCCTGCCCCTCCTGGCGTTCACGGCACTCATCTCCTTTCAGCTGATCACCCCCACGGTCCCGCTCGCAATCGGGCTCGCTCTCGCCCTGCTCGTCGCCGACATCGCCGCCTGGCGTGTCGTCTCGCGAATGTTCGATCGCGAACGCCTGATCACAGGCGCCAGTGCACAGCAGCCCCGGACACGGAGCCCGCGCATCAACGCAGACGGGAACGACCGCTGACCGCGCGTGCGAACAACGCCGGCTGCTCGAGGCGGGCCTTTATACTTGGTTCATGAACCGGCGTCCGAACACCCGCTGGTCGTGGTCGCACTAAGGCGGCCGTAGCTTCTGCATGCGCGACGGGCCGCCTTCGAGCGGCTCGTTTTCGTCTAGGAACTCGCACCGCTCGAGGGCAACCGTTCGCCCGACACACGGAGGTGCACATCCATGACAAACATCACCAGTTCTGCAGCACCGCTCTCACTCACGGCGACCGAACAGCGCAGCCGCCGGCTCGAGCACGCGGTGCACAGCGACCCGACGTCGTTTCGGATCCTGACCGGCGATCGCCCGACCGGGCCGCTCCACATCGGCCACCACTTCGGCACGCTCCAAAACCGCGTTCGCCTCCAGGAGCTCGGCGTCGAGCTGCTCGTCCTGATCGCCGACTACCAGACGATCACCGACCGCAACGCTCCGGTCGGCCTCGCGCAAGACGTCGAAGGGCTGGTCGCCGACTACCTCGCTGTCGGCATCGATCCCGAGCGGGCGCTCATCTTCACGCATAGCCAGGTGCCCGAGCTGAACCAGCTCTTGCTCCCGTTCCTCAGTCTGGTCAGCGTGGCCGAGCTCGGCCGCAATCCGACCGTCAAGGAGGAGATCGCCGCGACGGCCGGCGGCTCGACGTCCGCGCTCATGTTCACGTACCCCGCCCACCAGGCCGCCGACATCCTCTTCTGCCACGCAAACCTCGTACCGATCGGCAAGGACCAGCTACCGCACCTCGAGCTGACCCGAACGATCGCACGTCGATTCAACGAGCGGTACAGCGCAAGCATGACGTACTTCCCGGAGCCCCAGGCACTCCTGAGCCAGACCCCGCTGCTGCTCGGCCTCGATGGCCAGAAGATGAGCAAGAGCCGCGGCAACGCGATCCCGCTCGCCACAGACGAAGACGAAACCAGGCGGCTGGTTCGCAGCGCGAGGACCGACACAGAACGGCGCATCACGTACGAGCCCGATCGGCGACCCGAGGTCTCCAACCTGCTCCAGATCGCCGCTCTGTGCGAACAGCGCTCACCGGAAGCCATCGCCGACGAGCTCGGCGACGGTGGCGCGGCCGCCCTCAAGGAGCTCGTCGCCAATGCACTGAACGAGCACCTCCGACCGATCCGCGCCCGCCGCACCGGTCTCGCAGGGGAGCACGCCTACCTGCGATCCGTCCTGCGGGCCGGCAATGACCGCGCGCGGGAAATCGCGAGCGCCACCCTCGACAACGTGCACGAGCTCATGCACACGAGTTACTGACCGCGACCGCAGACTCGGCCAGTGACAGTCGCCGCGTCGGTCCGTCAGCTGGCCGATCGCAAGCGCCCCGTCGCTACGCCGCGAGAGCGCGACGCCGGTTGAAGCGCTCGATCCGGCTACCGCGTTCCACTGCCCGGTCGACTCCGGTGTAGGCCGGATGGCAGTTCGAACACACCTCGACCGACAGCACGTCGGCTGTCGAACGAAGGCTGAACGACGTGCCGCAGGCGGCACAGACGACTTCGACGACTCGTGTCTCAGGATGGATGGTCACGCTGTTCCTCTCTTTGCTTGTTGGTGAATCAGGATGGCGCTCGGACGTGTCCGCCAGGCTTCGAAAGCCACGATCAGCGCAATGCCGGCGACAATGCTGCCGAAGAGCTCGAAGGTCGTCGGCAGGCCGAGCCGGCCTACCAAGGCCCCCGCGGCAATCGCGGGAACCGAGATCGACGCGTAGGCGACGATGTAGAACGCCGACATGACAGTTGCGCGGTGCTCGCTCGGGATGACCGCGACGAGTGACCGCAGGCCGCCGAGGTACGCGACACCGAAGCCCGCTCCGCCCAGGACGGAACCGGCGAGGTACGCGGCGCTCGAGTCGGCGGCGGCTGCGACGACGATCAGCCCCATTCCCGCCGCGAGCGCGAGGGAGCCCGCGCCGGCGCCGATCCACGGAGCGCTGCGACCGAACACGAGGGAGGCGACCGCCGCCGAGCCGGCCAGCGCGACGATTCCGATCCCCGCGACGATTGCGTTCGTCGTGCCGAACAGATGCACGGAGAGCTCTGGGCCGAGCGAGAAGAAGAGCCCGCCGATCGACCAGGACGAGAGGACCGCAAGACCGGCAAGGACGAACGGCCCTCGAGCGACCGCCGGAACCGTCGGACGCTCGAAGTTGAGCCGCAGGCGTCTTCGCTCCGACACCGGCTCGGGCATCCAGTACGCACCGGCGAAAGCGATGGCGAAGAGGATCAAGAGAACGACGTATGGGAGAACGCGCGGCGCGGGCCCGAGCTCCACGAGCGACGACGACACCAGCATTCCGAGGCCGATACCGGTCGCGGCCGAGACCGCGTTCGTGAGACCGACGCCGGCCGGGTCACGGCGCGGATGCAGGTCGAGCAGCGCCGCGCTGGCCGCACTCAGGGCAGCGCCCGTGGCGAGGCCCTGCACACCGCGCGCGACGAACAGCCAGGTGACCGAGTCCGCGAACATGAAGAGCACCGTCGACGTCATCAGCAGCGCCAGCGCGGCGAGCAGGACCGGCCGGCGGCCGACCTCGTCGGAGGCCCGCCCGGCCAGGAGCAGCGTCACCAGGACGCCGAACGCATACGTCGCGTAAACGAGGGTCAGCGTGAGCGGCGAAAAGTGCCAGAGCTCGCTGTAGTCCCGATAGAGCGACGAGGGCGTGAGCGACGCGAACAGCCCCAGGCCGATCACGAAGGCCACCAGCGCGTAGGCGGCGCGGTTCGGCAGCGTCCACCGCTCCGCGGCCGGGACCGGACGAAGTTGCGGGCGCGCCGGAGCCGGCCGCTCCTGCCGATCCTGCCACGCGGTTGCTGTCGTCGTCATCTCGCACCTCTCCTCTCGACCCACACGCATCAGTTGCTTCATGCAACTCCTCGTCACGAGTATGCCACAACTAGTTGCGTGACGCAACTCGCTCGGCTACCCTGACGGCGTGCTCAAGCGCGACTACGCAGGACAGAACTGCTCGATCGCCCGCGCACTCGAGATCGTCGGCGAGCGCTGGACGCTCCTGATCGTTCGGGATGCCTTCCTCGGCCTGCGGCGCTTCGACCAGTTCCAGGAGAGCCTCGGGATCGCTCGCAACGTCCTCACCGACCGGCTCAACCGGCTCGTCGAGGAGGGGATCCTCGAACGTGTCCGCTACAGCGAACGGCCTGCGCGCTACGAGTACCGGCTCACGCGGAAGGGACGCGATCTGCAGATCGCGCTGGCCGGGCTCCGCCAGTGGGGTGACGCCTACGTCAGCGAGAAGCCGCCCCGTGTCACACGCCGTAAGTCCGACAAGCGCCGCGTGATCGCCGCGTTCGTGCCGAGCGGCGCGGACGTCCTCCGTGCCGACGAGATCGAAAGCGTTCCCGGCCCGGGCGCGGTCGACGTCGCCGGCTAGACGCGCCGCCTAGACCCAGGGCAGCATCGCCCACGCATCGGGCCGACCGAGTCGCCAATGAGCGAACGGGGCATACGCTTCCGCGGGCGAGGCAGTCTCGGTCGCGACGCCCGCCTTGTGTACGTCTGCACGCTCGGACCGCGGATACACGATCGACCCGCCCTCGCGCCGCGCCCCGATCATGAAGATGACGCACGGTCGGGCGCCCGTGCCGACGAACGTGTGGAGCGTGCCGGTGGGGCAGTGCACGAAGTCCCACGCGCGCAGTTCCCGCTCCTGCTCCTCGACGAGCAGCAGACACGAGCCCGCGAGGACGAGGAAGTCCTCCTGTCCCGACTCGGCGTGGTACATCCCGGTCGGCTTGCCCGGCTCGAGCACCGCGAGCGTGAAGCCGATCTCCGCGAACCGCTGAGCGTCGACGTCGGGCCGCTCCGCAAGGACGCGTGGACTGCTCTCGAACACGCAGCGGGCGCCGAAGGCGTCGTTGCGCACCCACGCCGCGTCGCCGACGTTGACCACGAACCAACCGGGGCTCACAGGCGCACGACCCGATCCCACCTCTTCCAGCTGCGCCTCCTCGACCATCACGGTCCTCCCTCCCGGTTCGACGACGACGCCCCGATCCTAGGGGCGTGCCGCTCCGCCGGCTCCGGGCGTCTCTCGTCGCCATCGCTGCGGCGCCGCATGAACCGCTTCCATCGCGGGTCGCCGATCGCGTGGATGAGCCCGGTACCAGGAGGCGTAGCGAGCGGTGAGCGGCTTCGACGTGAGGCCGTGAGCGAAGATCGAGAGCACGATCGTGAAGACGACGACGGTGGCGATCGTCGAGTCGTAGGGCAGCTTCGTCTCGTCGAGCACGACCACCGTGAACACGATCGAGGCGAGCCCGCGCGGGCCGAACCAGCCGACGAACGTGACCGTGGGAAGCCGCGCATGCGTCCCTGCGAACGCCGCCGCCACCGGCAGCATGCGCACCACCGTCAAGCTCAGCACCGCGTACAGCGCCGTCGTCCATGTCGAGCCCGCGAGAATCGGACCGACGACTGCCGCTCCGAAGATGATGAACGTGCCCGCGTTCGCGAGGCCGCCAAGCTCCTCGACGAGGTACGTGGCCTCGGCGCCGGAGCGCCGGATCGCTCCGAAGACCAGGCCCGCGACGAAGGCGGCGATGAACCCGCTCCCACCGAGCGGAACCGCGAGCCCGTAGGCGAGCGCGGCGGTCGCCACCGGCACCACCTGGACCCACGAGGCCTCGAGCGCACCGACGGCGCGGCCCGCCCGCAGCAGCAGGCCGCCGGTGACACCGCTGAGCGCGCCGAACAGCACGCCGTAGCCGATCGCCTGTTCGACGAGCACGAGCGCACCGTGTGCCCCCTCGAGGTGCGCCTCGGACTCGCTGAGCGCGAGCGCGATGAACAGCAGCGGCACGCAGATCCCGTCGTTCAGCCCCGATTCGACATTCAGGCCCTGACGGATGCGGGAGGGAAGCCGCGGATCGGTGACGACCGCCTGGCCCAGCGCGGCGTCGGTCGGGGCGAGGATGATCGCGAGCAGCAGCGCCTCGCCGAGGCTCAGCTTCGGGAACACCGCGACCGCGAGCCCGAAGCCGACGAGAATCGTGAGCGGCAGGCCGAGGCCGAGCAGCCGCGCCGGAACCAGGTACTCCCGTCGCAACGCGCCGAGGTCGAGTCGCGACGCATCGGCGAACAGCACCAACGTGAGCGTGACTTCGGCAAGGAGCCGCACCGACTCGCTCTGGGCTCCGAGGTCGATCCAGCCGAGACCCTTGTCGCCGAGCACGAAGCCGCAGGAGACGAAGAAGATCGCGGCCGTGACGGGCGTGCGGTCGAGCAGGCGGGACGTCGCGGCGTATGCGAGGACGACCGCAGCGACGGCAGCGAGCTCCCAGCCGGACATCTACCGGGAGCCGCCGCACGGCGGAATCGGGCAAGATCGCGCGATGACGAGCGTCACGAGCCCTGCATTCTCGTCTGCCGTCGAGCTGCTGGACAGCCTCGAGCGCAAGCAGGTCGGCGCCCGCGAGCTTCTCGATCTGCACCTCGCGCGCATCGAGGCCTACAATCCCACGTACAACATCGTGGTCGAGCTCGCAGCCGACGAGGCGCGGGCTGCCGCAGATGCAGTCGACCGGGCCAGGGCACGCGGCGAGGAGCAGGGGCCGCTGGCCGGCCTGCCGATGACGATCAAGGACGCGTTCGAGGTCGCCGGGATGACCGCAACGTGCGGGATGCCGGAGCTGTCGGACCACCGGCCCGACCATGACGCCGACGCCGTCGAAAAGCTGCGCAGCGCCGGGGCGATCCTCTTCGGCAAGACGAACGTCCCCGCCGGCGCCGCCGACTGGCAGTCCGCCAACGCCGTCTACGGGCTGACGCGCAACCCGTGGGACCCGGAGCGAACGGTCGGGGGCTCCTCGGGCGGCTCCGCAGCGTCGATCGCGGCGGGCTTCGCGGCGCTCGAGCTCGGCAGCGACATCGCCGGCTCGATTCGCGTGCCCTCCCACTTCTGCGGCGTCTTCGGGCACAAGCCGAGCTACGGCGCGGTCCCGGTGCGGGGGCACATCCCGCCGCTGCCGGGCGGCCTGCTGACCGTGCCGCTCGGCGTTGTAGGGCCGATCGCGCGGAGCGCCGCAGACCTCGAGCTCGCACTCGACGTGCTCGCCGGCCCGGACGCGCTCGGCGGGACCGCCTGGCGGCTGCAGCTGCCGCCGAGCCGGGGCGAGCGGCTCACCGAGTTTCGCGTGGGCGTCTGGCTCGGCGGCGACAGCTACGGCGTGGATGTCTCCTACCGGCAGGCACTCGACGCGTTCGTCTCCGACGTCCGCGCGGCCGGGGCACGCGTCGCCGAGGTCGAGCCGCCGTTCGACCCCGCGGACGGGTATGCGACGTTCCTGCAAACCCTGTTCGCCATCGTCGGAGGGTCGGCGGAGGCCGACGCGCTGCGCGCTCTCGCCGACGACGATGAGACCGGGTACGCCGCACGCCTCGCGGAGTCGATGACGATGCCGCTCGGCGAGTGGTTCGATCTGCTCGAGCGGCGCGAGCACCTCTTCCGCGCCTTCCGGGAGTTCTTCGTCGACGTCGATGTGCTCCTCTGTCCCGCTGCGACGGTCGTCGCCTTCCCGCACGACATCGAGGAGAACGACGGACCGCACAGCACACAGCTGGCGCGGAGGCTGGAGGTGAGCGGCGAGCGCGTGCCGTACTTCGACAACTTCATGTGGCCGAGCGTCGCGACCTGTTCGAACCTTCCAGCGACGGTGATGCCGACCGGCCGGTTCGTCGACGGCCTGCCGGCGGGTGTCCAGATCATCGGCCCCTATCTCGAGGACCGCACGACGTTGCGCTTCGCGCGCCTCGTCGAGGCGGAGCTGGGCGGCTTCACCGCCCCGCCGGCGGTCGAAGACTGACCGTGCCCGCGGTCATCGTCGAGACCGTTCGCGGCCCCGTCGAGCTCGAGCAGCTCGGGCCGACGCTGATGCACGAGCACGTCTTCGTGCTCGATCCGGAGGCACTCGACAACTACGGGCGGCTGTGGGGTGAGAGCTACTGGGACGAGGAGGTACGCGTCGCCGATGCGATCGCCAAGCTGCGGCGGTTGCGCGACGGTGGCATCCACACGATCGTCGACCCGACCGCGATCGGGCTCGGCCGCTGCATCCCGCGCATCCAGCGGATCAACGCGGAGGTCGATCTCAACATCCTCGTCGCGACCGGCGTCTACGCGTTCCTCGAGCTGCGCGGATTCCTCGGCTACCGGAGCGACGACGCGCTGGTCGAGCTGTTCGTGCGCGAGATCCGCGAGGGGATCGACGACACCGGCGTGAAGGCGGCATTCCTGAAATGCGCGGTCGAGGAGCACGGCCTCGTCGGCGACATCCCGCGGATCCTTGCGCTGATCGCGGCCGCTGCGATCGAGACGGGCGTGCCCGTGATGGTGCACACGAACGCCGTCGCACGGACCGGCCTGCTCGCCCTCGACGCGCTGACGAAGGCTGGTGTCGATCCGAGGCGGATCGTGATCGCGCACGCCGGCGACAGCAACGATCTCGACTACCTGCGGACACTGGCGGGCTCGGGAGCGAGCCTCGGCTGCGACCGCTTCAACATCGAGCACTTCAACCCGGACGCCAGGCGGATCGAGACGCTGACGGCGCTCGTCGCCGAAGGCCTCACCGACCGGATCCACCTCGGCCACGATGCCGCCTGCTTCATGGACTTCATGGTGAACAACCCGCCGTTCGCGCACGAGCGCCCCGACTACCTGCACATCTCGAACACGATCCTTCCGGCGCTCCGCGCGAACGGCGTCACACGGGAGCAGATCGACGAGATGCTGGTCGTGAACCCGCAGCGGTTCTTCGGCGCCTGACCCTCGCCCTACGAATCGACGAGCGAACCGTCGATCACGCGTGCGTCGTGGCCGTACAGCCATGCGACTGCGTTGATCGACCAGTCCGTCGATCCGCGTGACATCTCCTCGTCCCGCGCCTGCTGTTCGGGCCCGTCGGGCAGATGGAAACGCACCTTGTTCGCCGCCGACAGCTCCTGGAGCTTCGTCGCGCGCGGGCGCCGGACGTGCTCGTACAGCTCCAGGGCCTTCGGAACGCCGCGCTTGCCGCCGCGTGCGAGACAGGCGGAGAGCGCGGCGCCGTCCTCGATCGCCTGCGCCGCGCCCTGGGCCATGAAGGGCAGCATCGGGTGGCAGGCGTCCCCGAGCAGCGCCACCCGCCCGCGCGTCCAGTGCTCGAGCGGCGGCCGGTCGAAGAGGGCCCAGACGAACGTCTCGTCGACAGCGCCGAGGATGGCACGCACCTGCGGGTGCCAGCCGTCGAAGGCCGCCAGCACGTCGGCCAGATCGCCGCGGTCGGTCCACGACTCGCGCGTCCACGTGTCGCGATCGACGATCGCAACGAAGTTGACGAGCCGCTCGCTCTGCACGAAGTAGTGGATGAAGTGGCCACGCGGCCCCATGAAGAGCGTCGAGGCGACCTCGAGCTCGAGGTCGCTGACGTTCTCCGCGGGCACGAGGCCCCGGTAGGCGACGCAGCCCGTGAAGTGCGGCGAGAGCGGTCCGAACAACACGTCGCGCACCGTCGAGTGGATGCCGTCGGCACCGATCAGGACATCGGCACGGATGCGATCTCCGTTCGCGAAGCGGGCTTCGACACGATCGCCGACTTCCCTGAGCCCGACGAAGCGGCGCCCGGCGTGGATGCGCGCCGGTGGGATCGGGCCGAGCAGCGCGGCAAGCAGGTCGGCCCGGTGCATCTGGTAGTGCGGGTAGCCGAACGCGTCGACGATGGCGTCGCCGAGCGACGTGCGCAGAAGCGTGCGACCGTCGTCCCAGCGGCGCTGGTGCCACGCGAGCGGGCGCACGCCCATCCCGGCGAGCTCGTCGGCGAGACCGAGGCCGTGCAGGATCCGCGACGCGTTCGGGCTCACCTGGATGCCGGCGCCCACCTCGCTCAGCTCGGACGCCTGCTCGTAGACGTCCACCTCGAAGCCCGCCTGGAGCAGGGACGCCGCGGCGGTCAGACCGCCGATGCCTCCGCCGATCACGGCGACCGAGCTGCGCCTGCCAGGCATGGCGGCGCAAAGTCTCGCAGATGCTCCTACTCGCGGTCGGCCTGCTCCGCCTTCGCGGCCTTCTTCTCCGCACGCTTGCGCCGGCTCTCCTCCCGCCGCTCGGCGACCTGCTCCTTGGCGCCGGTATACGAGGTCGAGACGAGTTGCTTGCCGCCCGTCCAGCCGAAGACGATGACCACGAGCACGATCGCGAAGAGCACGTTCCACGCCGTCGTGATCAGCTGCTGCGCGGTCGAGTAGGCGACGGCCGTGCTGTTCGGTACCTGGCAGCAGGTCTTGAGCGCGAGCGCGTTCGTCGCCTGCGTGATGCCGACTGCGCCCGGGGTGAACGAGGCGACGTTGGCGAGCGATCCGGACCCGACGACCCAGGTGATCGACTCGAACGTCACGGGAATGGCGAAGGCTGCCAGGAAGATCCCGACAACCGCATACTTCGCCGCGTAGGAGAGGAACGAGACGGCGAAGACGCGGGTGAAGTAGCGCCGCGGCTGGGACAGGATCACGCCGCCCTGCTTCGCCTGTGCCCAGAGCTTCTTCACCTGCCGCCAGAACACGCGCACGAGCAGGACGATCAGGAACCCGCCTCCGACGACGACGAGCACCGTGAATCCGGGATGCTCCGAGATGTTGCCGAGGTTGGCCGCGAACGAGCCCGGTACGGAAAGGAAGAGATAGAGGTAGACGAACGTGCCGGCGACCGTGAAGAAGATCTTCTGCACGAGGTAGGCGGCAAAGGAGCCGCCGAGGGTCGCGCTCGGGATGATCGCGACGAACATCACGAGAGTGACGAACGTCCCGATGTTGGCGGGCAGGAAGCTGTTGCCGGCCACGCCCACCGCGTAGGCGGTGACGATCGGGGCGATCGTCACCTCGCCCGGATACGCCGCGGAGAGGATGCCGTAGTACGACAGGCCCGCGAACACGGTCTGCAGGCTCTGCGCGACGAGCCCGGCGACGACGTAGCCGGCCGGGATGGCCCTGATCTGGTGCCAGAGGTCCGAGAACCAGCCCGTGACGTCGACGCCGAGCAGATCGAGGATCACGACGACGATCGCGATTCCGAGCAGCCACGCGCCGATCTCCGCCAACCGGCGAACACGCGACTTCCCGTCGCGCGAGCCCGCCCCCATCGCACCCGCCACCGGCACGCTCATCGAGCGGACCTTAAACGACCCGCCGCCAAGAGCCGCCCACGCCTCAGGCCGGCTGTTCCGCGGCGGCGCCCGGCTCGGCCACCTTTGCACTCCGCGCGACGCTCCGCACCCGCCCGAGATCGGCCGAGACGTGGATGGCCGCCGAGGTCAGCGGCGCCGCGACGATCATCCCGACCGTCCCGAAGAATGCGCCCGCGGAGATCGTGACGACGAGGATCAGAAGCGGGTTCATCCGGAGAGTGGCGCCCATCGCGATCGGCTGCACGATGTTCTGGAGTGCGCCGTTCGCCAGGATGACGATCACGAGCATGACTGCGGCGACCGCCGTGCCCTGCGTCCCGAGCGCCAGCAGGACCGCGAAGGCACCGGCGACGACCGCGCCGATGAAGGGGATGTACGCGGTCACGAAGGTCACGACCGCGATCGTCCCCGCGAGCGGGACGTCGAGGAGGTAGGCGCCCACGCCGACGACGATCGCGTTGAAGCAGGCGACGATCGTCACGCCCAGGAAGTAGCGGCGCATCGCCAGCACGACGCCGCCCGTGATCGTCTCGGCGACAGGTAGCGGGACCCCGAGATGCCGATTGACCCAGGAGCGGAACGACGGGCCGTCCTTGAGCAGGAAGAAGATGCTGAAGAGCGTGAACGAGATCCCGAACGCGAGCGAGGCGATCCCCCGGATCCCGCTTGCCACTCCCTTGAGCAGCGTCGAGATGATCGACGGGACCGACGAAGAGACGTTCGCATTCGCGTTCGAAGCGGCGGACGAGTCGACGCCGACACTCTGCATCCAGCTCTGGATCTTGTCCGCCGCGGAACCGATCTCGGCCGAGATCTTGCCGCTCTCGCCCACGATCCCGCCGAGCACGAGGAGCAGGATGACCACGCCGAGCGCCGCAAGCGCCAGCAGCACGATCAGGGCACCGAGAGCGCGCGGGACGCGGTGCTGGTGCAGCCAGCTGACGGCCGGCGAAGCCACGGTCGCAACGACGCCACCGGTGACGACCGGCTCGACGATCGTCGAGGTGACGCCGAGCACCCAGGTGAGCCCGACCCCGAGCAGGGCCACGCCGACGAGGAACCACGAGGCGACACCGAGATCGCGAAGCCAGCGCGGCGCGGAGAAGACGCCTGACAGCTCCTTCAGCTGATCGTCGTCGAGCTGGACGACGACCTGCTCGACGCGGAGCTGGCTCTCGGATTGGTCCGCGCCGGTGGTTGCGGCAGGACCGGCGTGGTGCCAGAACCTCGGGATCTGCATGGGCGGCCTCGGTCTCGGGAGAACGGCCGCTCGTCGCGCGAGCGGTGCTACCGAGGTTCACCGGCGAGACCCGCATCTCCTGCCGGGGTCTCGATCGAGGGTGCAGGCCGGCCGTCGTCGCCGTCCCTTTGCAGCAGCCGGCGCCACCCGGTCAACAGCCCATGCACGCCGGCGGCGCCGACGATCTCGCCGTCGGGCATGGGCAATCCGACCGAGTGCAGGATGAATGGTCGCGTCTGTGGCCCGCCCATGCCGCCGTGGAACGAGATCAGCTCCTCGAAGGCGCAGCCTTCCTCGAGTTGAGGGTCGTAGAAGCTGTTGACCATGATGTCGGCGACATGCTCGAAGCCGTCGGTCCGGCGCAGATGCGACGCCGCGTTCGGCGAGAAGGGGGCGAGCGGATCGTCCCCGACGACGCGGTCGTCGGCGAGGTAGCGGGTTCCCGACGGGCCGAGCACAACGGCGCCGTGCTCGCTCGAGCGGACGAGCAGGAAGCCGACGTGCGGATGCTCGCGCAAGGCCGTGAGCAGCTTCGGGTGTCGCTCGTCGATCTCCTCGAGCGTGAGCCGCCGCGGCTCCTCCATCAGGTACACCAGCCCGAGGTTGCCGGAGCCTAGGACGACCACCTGGCGATCCGAGACGTCGTTCTTCGCGCGCTTGGCCTTGTGCCCGGTCGCCTCGCCCAGCGCATGCCCGACCATCTTCGACTGCTCGTCGCCGTCCGCGACCTCGGTCACGCTGCCGCGCGCGAGCGACCGCTCGACGAGGTCCGCGAGGCCGTAGCCGTTCCGCTGCTTGAAGGTGGCGCCCTGGGTCTGGCCGTGGTCCGAAAGCACGACGATCTCGTACGGCCGCGCTGCGAACCGGAGCGCGTGCTCGATCCGTCCGAACTGCTCGTCGAGCTTGCGCAGCGCCTCGAGCGTGTCGGCGCGTTCGAGGCCGGAGTGGTGCGCGACCTCGTCGTAGCTCGAGAACGTCGCGTAGACCGCGGGACGGCCCTTCATCATGTCGGTGATCACGCCGTACACGATCAGATCGCGGACGAAGACGCACATCGTCGCGCGCAGGAACGGGTAGATGCCGCCGCGATGGCCACGAGGGCGCACGTCACGGCGGATCGCACGGAGCGCCGCGAGCCACTCGAGGATCACCTCCCAGGTGAAGAGCACGAGGATCCGCGTGACGTTGAAGCCGTTCGCCAGGAAGGCGCGATAGCCCGGGTTCGCTCCTCTCTCCGCCTCGATCCGGCTGACGGTGAGGATCACGTGCTCGGCCTCCCCGGAGAGGAGGTTGCCGCGGCTCGCTCCGCCGTCGAGCAGCAGCCCGATCCCGCGCGCGTGACGGCGCTCGATCTCCGCGCAGTCGGGCGGAGCCGAGCAGGCGATCATCGTGCCCGTCTCCTTCTCGACCCAGCGGAACGCAGGAATGTGCTCGTTGGAGCCAAGCAGGATCCCGGACTGGCTCGCGCCGGTCTGTGAGGAGAGATCGGTCTCCCACTCGTCGAGCCGGTGCGAACCGTCTTCGATCCATCTCGCCATCACCGGAGCGTTGCCGTCGCGCAGCGCGCGACGGAGCACCGGGAGCGCGAGGCCGTCGATCTCCAGGAACAGGATCCCCGGGACGTTCGTCGTGATCCGGTCCTTCGAGCGGCGTGCGATGCGCTGGACGACCCTGAAGGTGTAAGTGTCGTCGTCGTTCGTCCCGAAGATGGCGTCGAGGACGACGGTCACAGCGGAAGCGACGAGCGCGGCGACGAGCGCCCAGCCGAACGCGTCGACCCGGATCGCGTCCGGGGCGATCTCGGACGCTACCCGCAGCATGATCGCATCGAGGACGAGCACGACCAGGAAGCCCGTGATCAGCGCGAACGGGAGGCGCAGGGCGGCGACGATCGGCGGCAGTACGGCGTTCAGGAGCGCGATCAACGCCGCGGCGACGACGGCGCCGAGGAAGCCGTTGACGCTGACCTGCGGCACGATCTCAGCCGCGACGAGCAGCGCCGCCGCGGAGACGAGCCACGTGAGGATCAGGCGAAACGGGCGCAGGCGCGGCACTTCGGGCTTCCAGGCCGGCCGCTCGCCGTACTGCGGGTGGACGTGGTCCATGAGTGCGGAAACGTAGAGGAGGACGCCCGGTTCGCGTCGCGAGATCAGCCCAGCTCGAGCGACTCGCCCGGCGCCAGGACGTGGATGGCAACGGTCGGCGCGAGCTCCGCCGCGAGCCGGGCGAACTCGTCGGCCGGTGCTCGCAAGGCGTCCGGGCTCGCCCGCCGCATCGCGATCGGCGAGTAGGTTCCCCAGTGGATCGGCACCGCGGCGCTCGGCTCGAGCAACTGCAACGCCTCGGCCGCGCGGTGCGCGTCGAGATGGCCGGGCGGCAGTCGTGGCCCCCAGCCCGCGACGGGAAGCAGTGCCAGATCGAGCGGCCCGAGCTCCGCCATGCCGGGGAAGAGATCCGTGTCGCCGGCGAAGTAGACGCGCCTCGATCCCGTGACGACGTAGCCGAGGGCAGGCGCACGCACACCCAGCGGGCCTCGACCTGCGTCGTGCTCGGCGAACGTGGCCGTCACGGTGACGCCACCGATCTCGACGGTCTCTCCGCCGTCCAGCTCGACGACGTCGGCGAAGCGCCGGCGGCGCAGGATCCGACCGGCACCGCGCGGCACGACGACGCGCGTGGCGCGGCCGAGGGACGCCAGCGAGGGCACGTCCAGGTGGTCCCAGTGCGCGTGCGAGATCAGGACGGAGTCGAGATCCTGGAGCGGCCCGGTGCTCGTTTGACCATGCCGCCGCAGGTGGAGCACCCGCCCGCGCAACACCGGATCGGTGAGCAGACGCACACCGTCGAGCTCGACCAGGACGGTCGCATGCCCGACGTACGTCACGCGCGACGAGGTCGACGCCTCGCTCACTATGCCACCGCGACGATGCCGCGCACGGTCAGGTACACACCGGCTGCGGCGGCGATCCAGGCACCGACCATGCGCCCGTTGGCCGAGAGCCAGACGTTGAATCGCGCGGTGAGCAGCTTCGTCCGGTCGGGCGCGAACAGGTAGCCGACCAGCGGGATCTCGACAAACGCGAACATCACGACGTAGAACCCGCTGACGATCAGGATCACGGAGGCCGTCCCGACGCCGAGCTCGGCAATGTCCTTGAGCGCGACGAGCGGGAGGAACCCGGGCACGACGTTGAGCAGGATCCCGAAGACGAACGCGAGCGGTGCACCGTGCGCGAGCGCCCGCTCCGGCCACGACGACCCCGTCTTGGTCGGCGCCGGCGCCGACTTCCGCCTCGCGTGCGAGCGTGCGAGCGCGTACGCGACGAGGAACATCAGCGCGGCGACCACGAAATCGAGGACCGGGTCGAGGGGCGGTCGCGAACGGTCGACGAGACTCGTGCCCGCAAGCAGCAGGACGATCGCGACACCGATCGAGATCGTCGTGAGCAGACCTCCGACGAGGAAGCAGAGCAGCAACGGCATCGGGTTCGGCGCCTGCAGCGCGATCACGGTGATCGCGATCAGCAGCGGCCAGAAGGCCGAACCGAACGCCAGCAGAACGATCTCGCCCATCGTCACCGGATCATCGTGCAACCGTCGCCCTCCGGGTCCGGGCAGTCGCACTAAGCTGCTTGGCGGCCATGGCTTCTCAACAGGTCGGTCGCGAGGAACACGCACAGCCGGGCATGACCTGGGTGCCCGGCGGCACCTTCTCGATGGGGGACGCGCGCTTCTACCCGGAGGAAGCGCCGGTCCACCCGGTCACCGTCGACGGCTTCTGGATGGACGAGCGTCCCGTGACGGCCGGCGAGTTTCGACGGTTCGTGCGCGAGACCGGCTACGTCACCGTCGCCGAGCGTCCAATCGATCCGGCGGAGTACCCGGACGCCAGGCCTGATCTGCTCGTGCCGGGCTCGCTCGTCTTCCGCCCGACGGCGGGACCGGTCGATCTGCGCGACGTCACGCACTGGTGGGAGTACGTCCCGGGTGCGTACTGGAAGCGCCCGGGCGGTCGCGGCACGACGATCAACGGACGCGACCGCCATCCGGTCGTCCACGTCGCCTTCGAGGACGCCGAGTCGTACGCCACGTGGGCCGGCAAGGAGCTTCCGACGGAGGCCGAATGGGAGTTCGCCGCGCGCGGCGGGCTCGACGGTGCCGTGTTCGCCTGGGGCGACGAGCACTTCCCGGGCGGCGCCGCGATGGCCAACAGCTGGCAAGGAGAGTTTCCCTGGCAGAACCTGAAGCTCGACGGCTACGAGGGGACGTCGCCTGTCGGGTCGTTCCGACCGAACGGCTATGGGCTGTACGACGTCTGCGGCAACGTCTGGGAGTGGACGACCGACTTCTTCGCGCCGCAGCATTCCGGTGAGCCCGAGAACGCGTGCTGTGCTCCTCGCAATCCCCGCGTGTCGTCGCCCGCTGCGAGCTTCGCGGCCGGACAACCGGGCGCCCACATCCCGCGGCGCGTGATCAAGGGTGGCTCGCATCTGTGCGCACCGAACTACTGTCTCCGCTACCGGCCTGCCGCGCGGCAGGGCGAGGCAGTCGACACGTCGACCACGCACATCGGTTTTCGCTGCATCACCCGCGCTGATCCGTAGATCCGTCGAAGCGCAGCTAGACTCGAGCCATGTCAGCGCTGGGTGCGCTTGGTGGTGACGTCGAGCAGGCACTGGAGACGATCAACGTCCCCAGCTACGTGATCGACGACACCGGCGTGATTCGCTGGACGAATCCGGCCGCCAGACGAGTCGTCGGCCCGGCCGTCGGCCGGCAGTTCACCTCGGTCGTCGCGCCGGAGGAGGTCCTGCGCGCGCGCGAGTCGTTTGCGCGCAAGGTGCACGGCACTGCCAAGCGAACGGATCACGAGGTCGTGATCGTCGATGCCGAGGGCGAGCGCGTGCTCGTCGAGATCTGCTCGGTGCCGCTCTACAGCGGCGGCCGGGTGGTCGGAGTCTTCGGCCAGGTCCGCAACGAAGGCCCTCCGCAGACCCAGCCTCACCCCCATCTGACGCCGCGCCAGGGGGAGATCCTGCGGCTGCTGGAGCACGGCCACTCGACGCGCCAGATCGCCGACGAGCTCCACCTCAGCCTCGAGACGGTGCGGAACCACATCCGCCACCTCTTGCGGGCGCTGGGTGCGCACTCCCGGCTCGAGGCAGTGGCTCTCGCGCGGCAGGCGAACGCGGCGACGGTCTGACCGTGACCCGCGGCTCGATCGGCTAGTCCCGATGAACCTGGCCGACACGCGCACGAAAGGCGAAGCGCTGCGCACGATCGGCCTCCGTGCGGCCGAGACCGCACGAGCCCGTGTGCCGGGCGGACCGGCGATCTTCGAGTCGCTCGAGCGTGAGCGTGCGGCGGGCTCGTCGCTGATCGCCGGCGGCGTCGCGTATCGCCTCTTCCTCTGGCTCGTGCCCTTCGGGCTGGTGCTCGCGGCGCTCGGCAGCTTCTGGGTGCAGGAGGACCGATCGAGCGTCGTCACCACCGCCCGGAAGTTCGGTATCGGCGGCGCAGCCGCCCGCAGCGCACGAACTGCGTTCGCCGAAGGCACGCACAGCCGCTGGTATCTGCTGCTGCTCGGCCTCGTCTTCCTGATCTGGTTCGGAATCGGGTCGGTTCGCGCGCTCCGGGTCACGCACCAGATCGCGTGGGCCGACCGCGGTTCGAAGCTCCGCAACCCGATCGGCGCGAGCCTGGTCTTCACCGGCACCGTGCTCGCGGTGTCCGCACTCGGGGCAGGCATGCAGTGGGTGCGGCATACGTCGGGGACGGGTGCAGGGTTCTTGACGATGCTCGTCATGTTCTCCGTCTATGTCGCCGTCGCCGTCGCCGCGATGTCGCTGCTGCCCCACGGCTCCGCACCGTGGCTCGCCCTCGTTCCCGGGGCGGTGCTCGCGGGGCTCGGGATGATCTTCGTGCAGCTCGCCGTGACGTTCTATCTCGCGCCGAGACTGGAGCGCTCGCCGCAGCTGTACGGCGCTCTCGGCGCGGCGACCGTGCTGCTGCTCTGGCTGTACATCGTCGCCAGGCTGATCGTCTCGGCGGCGTTCCTGAATGCGACTCTCTGGGACCGCCGACAGCGGCCGGCCCTCGACTCGCCCGAGCCAGGTTGAGCTACCGCGCGTCGCGGCCCGGCGAGGACGAGAGCTGATCGCATTTCGCGGTAACGGCATCATCGGCCGCGAACCGGCGGCAGAAGGCGATCGCGGCGGCGCCGCAGTAGTGGTAGGCACCGCCGCCGAGAACACCGGCATGTGCGACGTCGATGCACGACGCGTTCCCCGACGTCGCGGGTGCCGCATCGTGATGCGCCACGAACGCGGCCGCCGGAACGCCGACGACCGCCGCGCAGGCGAGCGCCGCGAAGAAGCGGCGGTCGCGGCGGCCGACTCTCCACTCGAACCGGATCGCCTCCGCAGGCACTAGCCGAACCCCAGCGCGACGCCGCGCGGCAGGACGACGACCGGACAGTTCGCGAGCTCGATCAGGTACTCCGCGGCCGCGCTGATCGTGACGCGGCCGGTTACCGCTCCGGGCTTCGAGCCGACCACGATCAGGTCGACGTTCGCAGTCGCGCGCGGCGCGACCTCTGCGCCGAGCTTCGCAGCGAGCGCCTCCGCGGTCTCGAGCACACACGGGTCACCGTCCTCGCCGATCGCACCGATCGCCGCG
This sequence comes from uncultured Thermoleophilia bacterium, assembly GCA_963769545.1. Taxonomy (GTDB): domain Bacteria; phylum Actinomycetota; class Thermoleophilia; order Gaiellales; family Gaiellaceae; genus PALSA-600. Next base: position 605,367 of record CAVYMB010000001.1, read on the forward strand.
ACCGCATGGCCGTCCACCTCGTGGAAGCCCGCCGTGGCGAGCCCGAGTGCGATCGGGCCCCCGTCGAGCAGTCGGCGCGCGGATGCCTGCGGGTCGATGTGACCCCGGGCGGTACGGTACTCCGAGCCGAACACGATCATGTCCGCGTGGACACGAACCGCGAGGTCGCGCAGGCCGGCCGGCGTCGATCCGCTCAACACCACGTGCGTCGGCACGTCCGGCTGGCCGATCTCTTCGGCTCCGGCGGCGAGCAGCGCGCGCGCGTCGGATTCGGCGAGTCGCTCGCGTGCGCTCTCGCTCTCCTGCGCGTGCCGGACGTAGGCAAGCTCGAGCGACGCGCCCGCTCCGGCGAGCAGGCGTCCGAAGGCGAGCGCGTCGCGGTCGGAGCCCGTGCCGTCATAGGAAACGATGATCTTCGTGGCCACGCTGTCCTCTCTGGAGTCACCTCGCCGGGACTGACCCCGGCCCGCGGGGCGAGCCCACGGACCGGGGATGGACGGTAGACGTCAGCTCGATCCGGCAGTTGCGGGGCCGGCTGTCGCGGCCGTGGCTCCGGCCGGAAGGCCCGACGGGAACCCGAGCGACGGGATGTCGGAGGGATAGACCTCGTGGCCGTGGACGGCGATGTCGCCCTGCTCCATGTCGGCCTCGCTCATCCGGAGCGGGACGACCAGGGAGACGAGCTTGAGCAGCACGAACGTGCCCACCGCCGAGAACACGATCACCCAGAGCGCGGTGAACGCCTGCCACTTCAGTAGGTGCAGGCTGCCGGTCACCGAGAAGCCGGGCACGACCTGCATCGCCGAGTCGGCCAGGATGCCGGTGAGCAGGCCGCCGATCAGTCCGGCGAAGCCGTGCGTGTAGACGACGCCGAGTGTGTCGTCCACGCTTCTGAACGGCCGGAGGAGCGCGAGGTAGTTGTACGCCACGTAGACGATCGACGACGCGATCACGCCGATCAGCATCGCACCCCAGCCGTTGACGAAGCCAGCGGCCGGGGTGATTGCGACGAGACCGACGATCATCCCGTTCACGCTGCCGAGCAGCGACGGCTTGCGTCCGGTCGCGTAGTCCCAGCCGACCCAGACGAGGAAGGCGACCGCTGTCGCGAGATTCGTGTTCAACACCGCGGCTGCCGCGTCGGCGCCGGCGTTGTACGGATCGCCGCCGTTGAAGCCGTTCCAGCCGAGCCACAGCAGCCCGGCGCCGACGGCGACCATTGCGAGGTTGTTCGGAGCGTCGATCTCGCGGTCGCGTGCGAGGCGCGGCCCGATCACCCACGCGGCGACGAACCCCGAGACGCCCGCGGAGAGGTGGATGACGTAGCCGCCGCTGAAGTCGACCGCACCGTGCTGGGCGAACCAGCCGCCGCCCCAGATCAGGAACGCGTTCACGGTGTAGATGAACGTCGTCCACAGCACGACGAACGGGATCCACGCCTTGAAGTTGACGCGTCCGAGCACCGAGCCGAGCATCAGGATCGGAGTGATCGCCGCGAAGACGAACTGGAAGTAGACGAGCGACGATTGCGGGATGTCGAGAACTCCCGCAGCACCGAGGTTCGGGATCTTCGCCTGACCTTGCAGCGCGTGGGAATCGAGCACACTCCCCGGCTTGCCGAGGAAGTTGCTGAAGAAGCCCCCCTTCGACCCGATGTGGAACGGGGTTCCGAAGCCCATCTTGAAGCCGTAGAGCACCCACACCACGAGCACGAGCGCGAACGCGATGAACGCCAGCATCATGCTGTTCACCGACCACCGCTTTTGCATGACGCCGCCGTAGAGCACGACCAGCCCGGGCACGCTCATCAGTCCGACGAGCGTTGCCGCCGTCAACTGCCACGAGTTGTCGCCCGGGTTCAACCACTGCGGATACAGCATCGACCTCTCCTTGTCCGGGGCGCTCGCGCCCGTTCTCGTTCGCCCAACAAAAAAAGACCCCAGGACTCGTCGGAGTCCTGAGGCCTCATTGCCTCCGTGCGCGGCGTCGTCGCCGCGAACGTGCGCGTAACCATACAGACCTCGTCGGCCGCGTCAAGACCGACACTTCACTCTTTGAAGCGAGGCGTGCGGACGCAGGTGGACAGCTTCGCTATGCTGCCTCTCGCGTCCGCACCGTCGCGGGCGTGAAGGCGAAGACGCCTTCAGTTGCCGGTCGGGCAGCTGGGGGCTTTTTTGTTGGTCCGACGACGAGGAGGACGCATGCTCGAATCTGGCGACCATTCGGAAAGCAGGCTGCCGGCGCGCGTCCTGATCGCAGAGGACGAGACGATCATCCGGCTCGACCTGCGCCAGATGCTCGAGGAACACGGCTTCGTGGTCTGCGGGGAGGCGCGCGACGGAGCCGAGGCGATCGCGCTCGCCCGCGAGCTCGAGCCCGATCTCGCGCTCCTCGACGTCCGGATGCCGGAAGTCGACGGGATCGAGTGTGCGCGGCGGATTCACGCCGAGCGGCCGATCCCGATCGTGATCGTGACCGCCCACTCAGACCGAGCCCTGGTCGAGCGCGCCCTCGCGGCCGGCGCCTTCGGCTACCTGTCGAAACCGTTCCGCGCGACCGATCTGATCCCGGCGATCCGGGCCGCGCTCGTCCGCCACGGCGAGCTGCTGGCCGCGCGGCGCGCGCTCGGTCGCGTGGAGCTGAGCGACGCGCCCGTCGAGCTCACGCTCAGCTCACCGGCCGGGAATGTCTGGCCGCTCAGGATCCAGCGCAGAGCCGACGGCGAGCTCGACGTCCGCCTCGCCGACGACTGACCGTCAGCCGGCCGCCGCCGCGCGCTCCAGCTCGCCGATCTGGATCTTCTTCATCTTCAGCATCGCGCGCATCACACGCTGCGAGATCTCGCGATCGGGGTTCTGCAGCAGCTTGGGGAGCGCGGTCGGGACGATCTGCCAGGACACTCCGAACCGGTCCTTCAGCCATCCGCAAGGACCTTCTTCTCCACCGTCCGAGAGCCTGCTCCAGTAGTCGTCGACCTCTGCCTGGTCACGGCAACTGACCTGGAACGAGATCGCCTCGCTGAACGTGAATTCCGGACCGCCGTTCAGGGCCAGGAACTTCTGTCCGTCGAGCTCGAACTCAACGGTCATCACGGTGCCCTCCTCGCGAGGCCCTGCGTCCCCGTAGCGGCTGGTCTCCAGGATCGACGAGTTCGGGAAGATCGACGTGTAGAACTCCGCCGCCTCTTCCCCTTCGGTGTCGAACCACAGACATGGAGTGAGGCTCATCCGATCTCCTCTCTGCTCTCGATCAGGGCCGCGCCGGATCGGCCGCGCCACGTGGCGGCAAGGCGGGCGGCGTCTCGCGTTCGATCGGCGGCTCGATCGTGATCCTCGGCAGCGCCTTGTCAAGCCAGCGCGGGATCCACCACGTCCGCTCGCGCAACAGCGTCAAGAGCGCCGGTACGAGCGTCAGCCGCATCAGGAACGCGTCGCACAGGATGGCGACGCCGAGCAGCAGGCCGAACTCCTTCGACACGCGGTCCGGCGCGAGCAGGAAGGAGAAGAAGACGGACGACATGATCAGTGCTGCGGCCGCGATCACCCGGCCGACGCCTGCAACCCCGTCCTTCACCGCCTGGACCGTCGGGCTCCCGTGCACGTGCTCCTCGCGGATCCGGCTCATCAGGAAGACCTCGTAGTCCATCGACAGGCCGAAGAGGATCGCGAACGCGATCGGCGGCACGAAGCTCTCAATCGGGCCGGTCCGATCGAGGCCGATGATCCCCATGCCGTGGCCGAGCTGCACGACGAGCGTCAGGACTCCGAAGCCGACGAGCGCCGACACGAGCGTCGTCAGCGCTGCCTTGACGGCGACGACGGCCGAGCGGAACGCCATCGCGAGCACGAGGAACGTGATCCCGATGATGTAGAGCAGGAACCACGGGGAGTGCGAGAAGATCTGGTTCCCGATGTCGGTGAACGCCGCGTTCGATCCCGACACGTACGCGTGCGCGCTCGACCCCTCGAGCGTCTGCGGGATCACGGTGTGGCGCAGCTTGGAGACGAGCTGGTCGGTCTTCGCGTCCTGCGGCTTGAACTGGCCGTAGGTGTTGACGATCGCGACGGACGCCTTCTCGGGTGTCTTCGCGTTGTAGATCGGCGCGTCGACCTGCGCGATTCCCGGCGTCGCGCGAAGCGCAGCCTCGAGCCGCTTGGGCGCAGTGTGGTCCGACTGCATGTCGACCACGATCGGGATCGGCTCGGTGAAGCCGGGCCCGAAGCCCTTCGTCAGCAGGTCGTACGCCTTACGGGTCGTCTGGTCCTTCGGCGCGGTGCCTGCGTCGGCGAGGCCGAGCCGCACCGCGAGCACCGGTGAGGCGAGCAGCAAGAGGACCACGCACACCACCGGCAGCACGATCTTCGCGTTGCGAGAGACGAAGCGGCCCCACGCCGCGATCGGGGTGTGCTGCTGCCCCTCGCGCGACTCGTCGACGGGACGCATGCCCAGCCGTCCGCTGTCGATGCGCGGACCGAGCAGCGACAGGACGGCGGGCAGCAGCGAATTGGCGAGCAGGACCGCGGTCAGGACGCCGAGCGCACTGCCGATGCCGAGCTTCGTGATGAAGTCGAGCCCGATCAGCGCCAATCCGGTGATCGAGATCGCCACGGTGACGCCCGCGAAGATCACCGCTCGACCCGCCGTCGCTCCTGCGGCGGCCGCAGCGTCCTGTGGCGAGAGCCCGTCGTGCAGGAACTGTCGGAAACGGGTGACGATGAACAGCGTGTAGTCGATGCCCACGCCGAGCCCGATCATCGGCACCAGGATCTCCGTGATCGTGTTGAAGTGGGTGAGGCGGGCCGCGAGGAACAGAAGCAAGAAGGCCCCCACCACCGCGACAATGGCGAACAACAGCGGGATCGCCGTCGGCACGAGCGCCCGGAACAGCACCATCAGGATCACGAACGCCGCGAGCAGTCCGATGAGGTCGCTGATGCCCTGGGTGGGCGGCGCGTTCTCGGCTTCTCCCGTGAACTCGACCTGGATCCCCGCGGGCTCGCCGATCGCGCGCAGCTGATTCTCGACGTTGACGATGTCCGAGCGCGGCAACTCGAAGCCCGTTCGGTCGTACTGCACGTCGAAGAAGGCGATCTGCCCGGTGTCGGCGAGTTGCTTCGTCCCTCCTGATGCCAACGGGCTCTTGATCGATGCGACGTCCTTTGTGTCGACCGCCAGCGAGCGCTGCGAGGCATGCGACGCAACGAGCATCTTCGCAATCGCGTCCGAGCGCTCGGGCGTGTCGAGCCTCTCACCGTCGGGCGCCGCGAGCACGACGCGCAGCGCGGCCCCCTTCTGGCCGCCGAACTTCGCGTTGATCAGGTCGGTCGCCTTCTGCGTGTCCGAACCGGGGATCTTGAAGTCGTTGATCAGCTTTCCGTGGAACGCCGCGTTGAGCCCGATCAGCAGGACGAACACCGACACCCAGCTGATGATCACGCGCCCCGGATGCCGTGCACACGCGCCGGCAAGCGCGGCCAGCCCGCCCGAGTGGGCGATCTGCTCCTCTTCCTGCAGCAGCTTCTGATCCACGTCTTCGACGTTTCCCGGTTCGGTCATGACCTGAACCCTAGACGCGACCCGGGGTGAGAAGTCATCGGTTAACGAACCGTCACCGCCAGATCAGGGCCTAGATGATTGCCCGGTGACCTTCGGAGTGCTCGCGCTGATCGTCGCTGCCGGCCTGGGAGGGCCGCTGCTCGCCGCGGGCCGATCCGGCGTCGTGCCCGTCGTCGTCGGCGAGCTCGCAGCGGGAGTGGTGATCGGAAACACGGGCTTCCGCTGGCTCGACCCGGCGACCCCCGGCCTGGCGTTCTTCGCCGATGTCGGCTTCGCGATGTTGATGTTCGGGGCCGGCATGCACGTGCCGGTCAGGCAGCCCGGGATCTCGCACGGGGTGCGACGCGGCTCGCTCGCCGCGATCATCGTCGCAGTGCTCGCGGTACCTGCCGGGATCGGCGTCGCGGCCGCGACGCCGAACGGCCACAGCGCCATCTACGCGCTGCTCTTGGCCAGTGGATCCGCCGCGATCCTCCTGCCCGTGCTCGAGGAGCAACAGCTGCTCGCCGATCCGCGCGCGATCGTCGTGATGGCGCAGGTCGGAGTCGCCGACGTCGCCGCGATCGTCGCGCTGCCGCTCGTGATCCAACCGAGCAAGGCGGTTCATGCCGCGCTCGGCGGGCTCATCGTCATCGCCGGCGCCATCGGTGCTCTCCTGATCGCGCGGCTCACGCGCCGAACCTCGGTCGTCCGTCGGCTCCGCAACCAGTCACGCGGACGCGCCTGGGCGCTCGACCTTCGATTCTCGCTGCTCGTGCTCTTCACGCTGGCGTGGATCGCGGTGCGGAGCGGTACGAGCATCCTGATCGCCGGCTTCGCGGTCGGGCTGCTCGTCGCCGCGACCGGAGGCCCGAAGCGGCTGTCCACGCAAGTCACCGGTATCGCAGCCGGCTTCTTCGTTCCGCTGTTCTTCGTCGTGCTCGGCGCGAAGCTCGACCTGCGCGCGCTGGTCGACCGCCCGTCGCTCCTGGGGCTTGCCGCGCTGCTGCTCGCCGCGAACGTCGCGGTGCACGAGCTCGGCGCCTTCGCCACCCGGCAGCCCGTGGGTGCCGGCCTCGCCGCCACCGCCCAGCTCGGCGTGCCGGCCGGCGTCGCGGCGCTGGGTCTCCAGCATCACACGCTCTCCCCGCCACAGGCGGCGGCCATCCTCGTCGCCGCGCTCGGGACGCTCGCCCTCTGCCCGGCGGGCACCGCGCTGCTCAGGCGCGACCGGCCGTCCGTGACCTGATCGCACGCCCGCCCACGCCAACCGCGAGCACGACGATGCCGGCGACGACGGCCCGCCAGGGAAGCGAAGCGACGAGCACGACGCAACCCGCGATCCCGACGATGTTCAGCGCGCGTGGCCAACGCCGGTGTTGCACATCCTGCGAGTACGCCGCGGCGTTCGCGATTGCGTAGTAGACGAGCACGCCGAACGACGAGAACCCGATCGCGCCGCGGAGGTCGGTCGTCAACACGAGCACGGTGACGATCGCGGCGACCGCGAGCTCGGCGTGATCGGGAACGCGATGACGGGGGTGAACCGAGCCCAACCAGCGCGGGAGATCACCGTTGCGCGCCATCGCGAGCGTGGTCCGGCCGATGCCCGCGATCAGCGCCAGCAACGCGCCGAGGCTCGCGATCGCGGCGCCGGCACGGACGACCGGGAGGGCCCACGCGGCGCCGACCGCATCGACTGCAGTGGCGAGCGGCGTCGTGCTCGCTGCGAGTGCCGCAGGGCCGGCGGCGGCGAGGGCCGACACGCCCACGATCAGGTACAGCCCGACGACGATCGCCAGTGCCAGCGGGATCGCACGCGGGATCGTGCGACGCGGATCGCGCACCTCCTCGCCGAGGGTTGCGATGCGCGCATAGCCGGCGAACGCGAAGAAGAGCAGCCCCGCCGCCTGGAGCAGCCCGTACACGCCGCCGTCGAAGAGCGACGAGAGCCCACCGATCCGTCCGGCATCTGCCTCGCCGCTCGCGAGGATCGAGCCGACCACGACGAGGAGGGCGACGACCGACCCTGCGACGAGCAGGCGGGCGAGGCCCGCGGTCCTCGAGATGCCGTGGTAGTTCGCGGTGGTGAGCGCGATCACGGCCGCCACCGCGGCGAGGCGTTCCACCCACCCCGGGCCGGGAACCGCGTACGCCGCAAAGGTGAGCGCCATCGCCGCGCACGACGCGGTTTTGCCGACGACGAAGCCGAAGCCGGCGACGAACCCCCATGTCTCGGAGAGCCGCTCGCGTCCGTAGATGTAGGTGCCGCCCGACGTCGGATACTGCGCGGCCAGCTGCGCAGACGCGACGGCGTTGCAGAATGCGACCGCGGCAGCGATCGCCAGTCCGACGAGCAGTCCGCTGCCTGCGGCTTTCGCGGCGGGGCCGAACGCCGAGAACACGCCGGCCCCGATCATCGAGCCGAGCCCGATGATCACGGCGTCCGCGGTGCCGAGCCGCCGGACGAGCGGGACTGCAGTCACGTCACATGGCCGATGCGACGCGCGCCGCCGCCAGGGCCAGCTCCTCGTCCGGGACGTTCGGCAGGACGTCCTCCCACAGCGGCAGCATCATCCCTGACGCCTCGACCATGCCGAGCGGCCGCGGCAGGAACCAGACGTGGAAGTGCGCGCCGCCGTCGCCCCAGCGGTAGAGGTGGACGCGGCCGACGTCGCCGAGCGAGAGGATCGCGCGCTCGACGCGGGCCGCGACGCGGCCGAAGTCCGCCGCGAGCTCATCCGGCAGATCGGCGAACGAGTCCACGTGCAGCCGGCTGGCAAGCCAGACGGCACCGAGCAGGCTGCCGCCGACGGGCGGGTGCAGCGTCCAGTGCTCGTCCGACCAGACCGCCGACGTCGCCCGGCCCGTGCAGATCCCGCACGGCGGGCCGCCCGGTTCCCCGCGGCGCGGGGGCTCCGGGACGAGCCGCGTGCCGGGGTCGCGCGGCACGAGGGGCTCTTGGTACGGCAGGGTCATGCTCATCGTCTTTGCTCCTTCCGTGGTCGTGCCTCGGTCTCCGGCGCAATGCCGTTCAGCACCGCGCCCACGATTCGCGCCTTCGCCTGCTCGGCTGCCCAGCCGTGACGGCCGCGCAGGTGGACGTACGGCCAGGCGACCGCGTTGAAGGCGACGTCGGCCGCCGCGACCAGGTCGTCGACCGGCGCGATCGAGCCGTCTTCCGTCCCCTGGCGGAGGAACTGGATGAAGGGATGGAGGTAGTCGGGGGGCGAGCCCGGCGCCGGCTCCTGATGGAACGCCTCGTCGGTCGCCAGCATCAGCGGCAGGTGCCGGTCGAGCAGATCGCAGAGCGCCTCGAGCCCCCGCTCGAGCCGCTCGCGTCCCGTGCCGGCCGACGTCAGCACCGGGTACATGACCGCACGGAAGTCGGAGGCCAGTTCGCCCACCAGCGCACCGAGCAGTTCGTCGCGACCGAGACCCTGGCGCCAGAGGGTCGAGCGCGCCCGGCCCGCCACCTCGGCAACGCGCTCGAGGGTCAGCCCGTTCCAGCCTCGCTCGCGGAGGACGGCGATCGTCGCCTGCCGGAGCTTCTCGTCGACCAGCGGACCCGACTGCACCGTATCTGGAGCATTCATGCAACATCAGTGTTGCACGGCGAGCCGCCGGATGCAAGGTGTGCGTCAGCGCGTGATCGTCGAGTTGCTGAAGCCCTTCGTACCGCCGGGGCTGGCGATGATCGAATTGGGGCCGAGCGCCGCCTGGGCGTAGTACTGCGCCTCGATCGCGACTCCGGCCCGCGCCGGGTCGCCGCTCGGATCGATCCGCGTCCCCGCCACGACGTTGTGCTCGATCTGGCACATCGAGTGGTCGAGGCAGAGGATGCCGACGCCCCGAGCTCCCTCGACGTCGTTGCCGCTCGCCATGTCCATCGACATCTCACCGAGAACGATCCCGCGCAGGGTCGTGTCGAGCACGTGGTTGTCCATCACGCTGACTCCGGCGGAGTGCGTGACGATCCCTTCACGCACGCCGGCGATCGTGCAGCCCGAGACCATGCTCATCGGGAGTCCGAGCGAATAGGAGATGTCGACTCCCTGAACCCACGGCCCGGCCGGGTCGGCGACCATGCAGTGCTCGACCATGACGGCCGAGTTGCGCACGTGAATCCCGTCGGAGATCGCGCGGAGGACGCGGACGTGGTCGAGCATCACGTGCGTCGCGTTCTCGACGTCGATCCCGTTCTCGCCGCCGACGACGGTCACATCCCGCAGGGTGACATGGCTGGAACGGATAACGACGCCGCCGCGGATCGTCCCGCCGACGAGCGTCTCGGCGTGCTCGACCACGACCGGCCCGCGCACCACCCCGTGCAGGTGCACCGTCGGCGCTCGCGTCGCGTAAGCCGTGCCGAGGCCGCCGAGGACGAGCACCGGCGCGGCGAGCGCGGCGAGGACGCCGGAGCGTCCGAGCTCACCGCCCGCCTCCGCGTACGTGAGCTGAAGACGCGGCAGCGCGGCGTGCGCGAACAGCTGCGCCGAGAGCCACGCGATCGCGAAGAGCCCGAGCGCGGCGGCCAGAGGCGCGTGGACGGGGATCGCGCGCATCACCGCGTAGACGAGCACCAGCTCGAGCGCGCCGAGCGGCAGCGCAAGCCATGCGGGTTGATAGGAGATCAACCTGTCGTACACCGCAACGTCGAGCGCGACGCCGATCGCCAGCATGATCGCCACCAGGTCGACCGCCCACCAGCGATGAACCGCGAACGCGACGAGCAGCGCCGGCAGCGCGGCGACAAGGCGCGTCTCGAGCCGGCCTCTCAGCGTGTACGACACACGCGCTCCAGAAAACGCCGAGCGGCGTACTTCGCGCCCGCGATCGTGTCGGCGGCCGGAAACGCCCACTGTGCGGCGACGCCCCCGACCGAGAGCGTTCGGCGATCATCGGTCAGCGCCGGCACGGTCGAATCACCCGCGAGCACGAGCCAGCGGTCGTGCACGTCGAGCAGATGTCGATCGACGAGCCGCGCAAGCAGCTCGTCGTGGCGATAGCCGCGCAGGAAGCCGGTGGCCGCGATCACCTGCTCGCTCCCATTCAGCTCGGGGGCGACCCGGAATCGCCCCTCGGCCGCCGCCGCCGCGATCACGGCGTCGCCGCGCGCATCCGGCGGAAAGGACGGCGCCGACAGCTCGCGCAGCGTCGCAGCCCGCTGTTCCCGCGGCGCGCCGTGGAACGCAGCGAGGCCACGTCTGGAGAAGAACGGGCGCGGGACGTTGAGCGGGCGGCGGAGCGGCTCGCGACGGCGGATCGAGACGACCTCCGAGCCGGCGGCCAGCGCGTTCTGCCACTCTGCGGCGGCGGCCATGCCCGCGCCCACGATCGCGACCTGCGCGGCGTAATCGTGTGGCTGGTAGGCGTGCACGACCCGTGGATCCCCGTCGAGCGAGTCGGGAAACGCGAGGCCGGGATGGCCCGTCGCGAGGAAGACATGCGGAAACGGCCCTTCGCCGTCGAGCTCGAAACCACCCGGCCCGGCGACGACGTCGACCACCCGGTGGGAGCGGAAGCTCGAGTCGAAGCCGCTCCGCACGCGAACCTCGGCCGCATGCGCGAGGAACTCGTCGACCCGCGGGTGATAGCCGTGCCAGACGGTCTCGAGGAGCGGCCGGAGCGAGCGCCGGCGCCAGGTCGCTCGCAGGGCGAGGCCGGGGAAGTCGGCCGCCGCGAGATGGCCGTCGGACTCCGAGCGCATCTGCCGCTGCCGGATCGCCGCCGCCTGCTGCCGCCAGCGCTCGGTCGGGTCGGCGTCGGTTCCGAACACGACGATCTCCTCGCAGCCGAGACCTCCGTGCCGGAGCGTCGCGAACGTGGCGAGCGCCGTGAGGCCGCTTCCGACGATCGCGCACCGTGACGCCGTATCCGACGGGGCTGCCCCCGCCGCGATCATTTGACCGAGCCGGCGAGCAGACCCTGGACGAAGTACCGCTGGAAGGCGAAGAACACCGCAAGCGGCACGAGCAGCGAGATGAACGACGCCGGTGCGATCAGGTCGATGTTGGCGCCGAACTGACGGAGGTTGCTGAAGATCGCGACCGTGATCGGCTGCACGTTCTGGCCGAAGGTGAGCGCGACGATCAGGTCGTTCCACGTCCACAGGAACTGGAAGATCGCCAGCGACGCGATTGCCGGCAGGCCGAGCGGCAGCACGAGCCGGAAGAAGATGCGCAGCTCCGACGCCCCGTCGATGCGCGCCGACTCGAAGATGTCCCGCGGGATGCCGACGAAGAAGTTGCGGAGCAGGAAGATCGCGAACGGGAGGCCGAACGCGGTGTGGAAGAGGATGATCCCGAGCACCGTGTCGTAGAGGCCAAGATGGTTGTAGAGGTTGAAGGTCGGGATCAGCGCCATCTGCAGCGGCACGACCATCAATGCGATCACGATCAGGAAGATCCAGTCGCGGCCCGGGAACTCGAGCCATGCCAGCGAATAGCCCGCGAGCGACCCGATGAAGACGACGAGGAGCGTGTTGCCGACCGCGATCTCGACGGTCACCCACAGCGAGTGGACGATCGCATGGTTGTGGATCACCGCGCTGTAGTTCGACCACGTCGCGACGCTCGGCTTCGAAAAGACCTGCCACCAGCCCTTCACCGTGAACGCCTGCGCGGGCAGGATCGACGTGAGGAACAGCCCGAGCGTCGGGATCAGCCAGAGCAGACCGAGCACGACGAGCGCGATCTGCACCGGCAGCTTCGCGAGCCCGCGCAGCGCCTTGGCCGCGAACGAATCGCGCTCGGAGATCCGGACGGGGGCCGATGCGGCTTCGGCGGTGGCTGCCATCAGGCTTCTCTCCTGAAGTTGCGGATGTTGAGGGCGAGGATCGGGATCACGAGCAGGAAGAGGAATACGGCGATCGCGGAGCCGACGCCGAAGTCGTTGACCCCGCCGAACGACGTCCGCCACATCGCGAGCGCGATCACGTTCGCCGCATCCTGCGACGAGCCCGGCGCGAGCGTGATCACGAGGTCGAAGACCTTGAGCACGTTGATGATCATCGTCACCAGGACGACGGTGAGAACCGGCCAGAGGAGCGGCACCGTCACGCGCCTGAACACCTGCCACTCCGATCCGCCGTCCGTGCGCGCGGCTTCGAGCACGTCTCGAGGCATTGCCGCCAGGCCGGCGGCGATCACCACCATCGCAAAGCCGGCCCAGATCCAGATGTACGCGATGATCAGCGACAGCGTGATCAGCTTCGTGCCGAGCCACGGCACGCCGGCCCAGGGCTTCGCGAACGTGCCTGCCGAGATGCCCGTCTTGTAGGTCCCCGGCGGCACGCCTTTGAAGACGATGCTGCCGTCGGCATTCGAGGGTGTCGTCTGGATCACCTTGCCGCTGCTCGAGATCAACTGGACGGTCACACCCGGCAGCCCGAGCTCACCCTTCTCGACGACGCCGGGCTTGCCGCCGCCGGGCTTGAAGTCGCGCCACACGGTGCCGACGATCTGGCCGGGTCTCGACGGCGGCGTCACCGCCTGTTTCGCACCGGCAGGAACGGCGTCGGGCGGAATCCCGGTGAGGCCGAGCAGCGCCACGCCGCTGCCCGGGTGCAGCGGCGTGTTCAGCTTCATGCCGCTCGTCGACGAACCGGTGAGCGCGGGTGTCGACGGCGACGCATCCGAGAGCACGCCCGGCGGGTTGACCGCGTCCACGAGCACACGCCCGAGCGCGTTGACCGCGCCGAGGTTCGGATCCTGCACGTACATGATCCGCCAGGTGACGCCTGTCGCGAACGCCGAGATCGCCATCGGCAGGAACACGGCCGTCTTGAAGGCGATCGCCCACGACACCTTCTCCATCAGGACGGCGAAGACGACGCCGATCGAGGTGACGAACGCCGGCACGACGAGCACCCAGATCAAGTTGTTCTTGATCGCGGTGAGCAGCGACGACGTCGTGAACAGCGTCTTGTAGTTGTCGAACCAGACGAACTGAGAGCCCGACTGGCTGTAGAAGCTGCGGATGATCGTGTAGACGGTCGGGTACGCGATCCAGACGCCGAGGATCACGAACGCCGGCAGCAGGAAGAGCGTGCCGACGCCGTACCGGCCGAGCCGGCCAGGCTCGGAGGCGGACGGTGGAGCCGCCGGAGGCGGCTCCACCGTGATGCCCGCGCTCGAGGCCACGTTCGGCCCTTACTTGCCCTTCTTGTACGCGGCCGTCGCTGCCGACTCGAGCTTCTTCTGGATGCCCGAGACGTTGGACGGGTTGCGGAGGAAGTCCTGGAACAGCCCCCACTCGCCCTGGCCGACCGTGGCACCGAACGAACCCGGCTGCTCGTCGGACATGTCGAAGACGATGCTCTTCGCCGACGACACGGCGGCTGCGTTCGACCGGGAGATCTTGTCCGGGTAGACGCTTGCCGGGACGTTGTGGTTGCCGGTGGCGAAGCCACCGTACTTCGCGTACGCCGCGGCGGCCTGCGGCGTCGCCAGGAACTTCTCGAACGCCTCGATCGCAGGGTTGTCGCGGAACGTGACGATCGTGTCACCTGCCACCTCGACCGCCGGGCCGGAGCCCCCGATCGACGGGAACGGGAACACGTTGTAGTCGGTGCCGGCGGACGCCTTGACCGTCGCCGAACCGGGCACGAAGTCGCCCTCCATCACCATCGCCGCCTTCGGCGGGTTCTGGAAGACGTTGTTCACGGAGGTCGGGAAGTCGGTCTGCACCGCGCCCGACGTGCCGCCGGCCATGTTGGCGCTCTGCAGCACCTGGCCCATTGTCTTGAGCGCCGCCGTGACCGACGGATCGGTCCACTTCGTCTTGTGGGCGCTCAACGACTCGTACTTGGCGAGCCCGGCCTGCCGGAGGTAGATGTTCTCGAACAGGTCGGTGAGCGTCCAGCCGTCGGCGCCTCCGATCGAGAACGGCGGCGTTCCCGATGCCTTGACGGTGCCCGCGTTCTTGATGAACTGCGGCCACGTCTTGGCGGCGCCGACACCGGCCGTCTTGAACGCGTGGGCGTTGTACCAGACGAGCGATTTGTTGCTCGCCTTGAAGACGACGCCGTACAGCTTGCCGTTGTACGTGCCGAGCTTCAGCCAGGCGGGCGCGAAGTTCGCGGCGAGCGTCCCCTTCGCGTACGTGATCGGCTTCAGCGAGCCCTTGTCGACGAATTGCTGGATCAGGCCGGGTTGTGCGACGTCGGCCATGTCGGGCGGCCTGCCCCCGGCGATCGCCGTGGCGAGCACGGTCGGGAGGTTGTCACCCACCGGCTTGTAGTTGACCTTCACGTTCGGGTAGGTCTTGTTGAAGACCTTGATCACGTTGGCGAAGTGACTCGCCTCGGCGCCGGTCCAGATCCCGTCGAACGTGATGTTGCCGGACACCGCCTGTGGCGAGGCCGGCCGAGTGCTCTGCCGGCCGAACGCGGTGCTCGTGCCGACGAGGACAGCAAGAGCGACGATCGCAGCGACGCCGAACGTCGTGAGCGCGAATCGATGTGCCTTCACGCTTGAGCTCCTTTCCCGGGGGGTTCGTCGTAGATTCCGAGGCCTGTTTCAGGGTCGAAGAAATGGAGCGCACGCGTGTCGACGACTGCACGAATCTCGTCTCCCTTGCGCACCCGTGATCGCGCACCGAACCGGCCGACCACGACCGCCTCGTGCTCTGCGACGCCCATCGGGGCGTCGGGGTCCGAGCCGACGTCGCGCGCGAGCTCGCGCGTCTCGTCTGTCTGTGCGTGCTGTCCCGTGATCGCAAAGTGGGCCATGATCTCGGAGCCCAGCGCCTCGCGCAGCTCCAGCCTGCCGGTGATGATGCGGTCGGCCGGCGCATCCGGGACGAGCACAGCGTCCTCGAGATCCTCGGGCCGGATCCCCAGGATCACCGGCTTCCCTGCGAAGCGCTGCAGATCGGGACGTTGGGCCATCGTCTCGTCGCCGAGCGCGATCCTCTGGTCACCGATCACCGCCTGGTACGAGCCGTTCTTGACGATCGTCGATTCGAGCATGTTCATCGCCGGGCTGCCGATGAACCCGCCCACGAACAGGTTGAGCGGACGATCGTAGAGCGTCTGCGGGTCGTCGACCTGCTGCAGCTCGCCCTTGCGCATGACGGCGACGCGCGTCCCCATCGTCATCGCTTCGATCTGGTCGTGGGTGACGTAGATGGTCGTGACTCCGAGGTCGCTCTGGAGCTTCGCGATCTCCGCCCTCGTCTGCACGCGAAGCTTGGCGTCGAGATTTGAGAGTGGCTCGTCCATCAGGAAGGCCTGCGGCTCCCGGACGATCGC
The DNA here is from genome assembly GCA_963769545.1 of uncultured Thermoleophilia bacterium. Taxonomy (GTDB): domain Bacteria; phylum Actinomycetota; class Thermoleophilia; order Gaiellales; family Gaiellaceae; genus PALSA-600. Next base: position 621,157 of record CAVYMB010000001.1, read on the forward strand.
GCGCCCCATCGCGACACGCTGGCGCTGCCCACCGGAAAGTGCCCGCGGCTTGCGTTTGAGGAGCTCGTCGAGCCCGAGTACATCCGCAGCCCGTTGTACGCGCTTATTGATCTCGTCCTTCGACATTCCCTTCCGCAGGCGCAACCCAAACGCGATGTTCTCGTACACGGAAAGGTGCGGGTACAGCGCGTAGCTCTGGAACACCATTGCGATGTCGCGGTCGCGCGACGGGACGTGGTTGACGATGCGCTCGCCGATTCGCAGCACGCCCTCGGAGATGTCCTCGAGCCCTGCGACCATCCTCAGCGCAGTCGTCTTGCCGCATCCGGACGGCCCGACGAGCACCATGAACTCGCCGTCCCTGATCTCGAGCGAGATCTCGTTGACGGCGCGCGTGCCGTCGGGGTAGATCTTGCTCACGCGATCGAACGTCACCTGGGCCACGGCAACCCCCAGCAAGTCGGATTGAGTGAACCATCCTCGAGGCGCGATCTTACGCTACTGCGTGACCGCGAGCACGAGCTCGTTCCCGGACGGGTCGGCAACCAGCGGCAGATCGTGCAGTTCGCGCACGGCGACGTCTGCATGTTCGAGCCGCGCGACCAGCCGGTCGCGCTCGTCGAGGCCGGGCAGCAGGATCGTCGCGTGCCGCAGCGCAGCCGCACCCGGCGGCGGCGGTTTGCCGCCCGCGCTCTCCCAGGTGTTCGCACCGATGTGGTGGTGGTAGCCGCCGGCCGCGAGAAACGCGGCCTGCTCGCCGAGCTGCGCCATCAGGCCGAAGCCGAGCGCGTCGCGGTAGAAAGAGACCGTCGGCCCGATCGATGCCGCCTTGAGATGGACGTGCCCCATGCGCGTTCCCGCCGGGAGGCCGTCGAACGGCTCGGTCGCCGGATCGTCGAGCTCGGCGAGCAGGCCGTCGACGTCGAGCGGCAAGGTGGTCAGCCGCGACGCAACCTGGCCCTCCCAGACCGATCGGGGCCGGTCCCAGTAGAGCTCGATCCCGTGCCGATCGGGGTCGCTCAGGTAGAGCGCCTCGCTCACGTAGTGATCGGACAGGCCGACGAGCGGAACGCGATCGCGAGCGCCGTGCGCCAGCCATCGCGCGAGCTCGACACGCTCGGGCACGACCAAGGCGAAGTGGTAGAGACCCGTCGCGCCACGCGCCGGTTGCGCGCCCGGTTCCTCGACGAGGCCGAGCAGCTCATGACCGCCCGCTCCGAGCGACGCGCGGCCGTCGCCTTCCTCGAGCACGTCGAGCCCGATCGCGGTGCGGTAGTAGTGGAGCGACCGTTCGAGATCCGAGACGGTCAGGTGGACGGCGCCGACGGTGGTCGAGGGCGGGAGCCCGGCGGCGACGGCCCCTGCCGCCGCCTCCAGCTCTTCAGGATCGGGCGGCGTTCCCACGGCGCCGATCGTCGCAGAAACCGGGCCGCCGATTCGGCGGCCCGGTCCCCGCGTGGATCAATACCGCGTGGTCGTCGTCGGCGGCGTGGTCGTCGTGCCGCCGGGCGTCGACGTGGTGGTCGTCGTCGCGGGCTGGGTCGCAGCCGTCTTCACGAGCGCGCCGGTAGGCGCGATCGAGAACCAGACGTGGTTCTCGTCCTGGCCCTTCACATCGCCCTTCTTCTCGTCGTCGCCGTAGCGGTACAGCGCGAAGCCGTAGTAGGTGACCTGGATCGTGCCGTCGGGGCGCTTGATCGTCCCGAGCTTCGCCTGCTTGATCCCGGTCCCCGCGGTCGCCTTCGACCCCTGCTTGATCGTCAGCGGCGGCCAGGCCTTCGCGCACGCACCGGTGCACGCGATCTTGCCGCGCTTCTCCGCCGTCAGGTGGTAGAGCGTCCGTCCGTTCGAGCTCACGAGCACCCTTCCGTACTTGGTGGCGGCGGTGTTCACCGTTCCGGTGTGCGTGCCCGTCGCCGCGACGGCGACACCGGCGCCGATCGCGGCGAGCAATGCAAGCGGCAACACCCGCCGCACGATGCGAATCCCCATTTCATACTCCTTCGGATCGTTTTGATCGTCTGCGCAGGAGTACGACCCGCCCGCGCGATCGGTTTGCGATCAGGCCGCGAATTCGAGGTCGGACAGCCGAGCGCGCAGCCGTTCGATCTCGGCTTCGTGCTCCTCGATCTCCGCGGCCGATGCGCCGCGGAGATCGAGGAGTGCACGAACATGGACGAGCCCGGTGAGCTGCAGCCGCAGCTCGGCACGCTTCCGGTCGTCGCCTCTCACGCCGCCGCCTCGAGCTCGAGACTGTCGGCGTCGAAGGCGGCCTCGGACGACGCCGGCTTCGACTCGAGCATCACCGCCGAGAGGACGGCGCCGACGGCGGCGAGACCGGCCAGGACGTAGAACGCGATCCCGAACCCGTGCGTCAGCGCCGCGCCCCCGAATGCGGTCGAGCCGGCGTGGTCGCTCACGAAGTGCGCCGTGAACGTGGTCGCGACCGTTGTCGCGAGTGCCACGCCGACCGCACCGCCGACCTGCTGCGTGGTGTTGATCAGCCCGGAGGCAACCCCGGCATCCGATTGAGTGACACCGGTCAGCGCGCCGATCGACATCGGCACGAATGCGAGCGCAAGACCGACGCCGCTGATGATGAAGGCGGGGAACAAATCGGTCCAGTAGTGCCCGTCGACCGGCAGCCGTGCGAACAGCACGAGCGCGACCGCCGACAGGCCGAGCCCGAACGGCAGGACGAGCCGGACGCCGAAGCGCGTGACGAGCGCTTGCGACGCTGCGGAGAACGCGATGATCGTGAGCGTCAGCCCGATGTACGCGACGCCCGTCCTGATCGCCGAGTAGTGCAGGACCTCCTGCATGTACAGCGTCAACAGGAAGAACTGCGAGAAGATCGCCCCGCCCATCAGCAGGCCGCTGACGTTCGACGCGGCCAGCGTCCGCAGCCGGAAGATCCGCAGCGGCAGCAGAGGCGCCTTCGAGCGAAGCTCGACGACGAAGAACGACGCGATCAGTACGCCCGACGCGGCCAGGAGGCCGATCGTCTCGGTCGTGCCCCAGCCGTGCTGGGTGGCGCGGGTCATCGCGTAGACGAGCAGCATCAGCCCGCTCGTGATCGTCGCGGCGCCCGCGATGTCGAAGTGGCGGTGCTCCAGCTCGGCACGGCTCTCGCTGAGCAGCCACGGTGTGACCGCGATCACGGCGATGCCGACCGGGACGTTGATGAAGAAGATCCACGACCAGCCAAGCGCACTGGTCAAGGCGCCGCCGAGCAGCACACCCGCCGCGCCGCCGCTACCGGACGCCGCCCCCCAGACACCGAGGGCCAGGTTCCGTTCGCGGCCCTCGCGGAAGGTCGTGGTCAGGATCGACAGTGCTGCAGGCGACAGCAACGCCGCGCCGAGCCCCTGCAACGAGCGAAAGGCGATCAACGATGCCTCGGACCAGGCAAGGCCGTCGAGCAGCGAGCTGACCGTGAAGATGACGAGGCCGACGATGAACAATCGCCGCCGGCCGAGCAGGTCGGCGAGCCGTCCGCCGAGCAGCAGGACGCCGCCGAAGAAGATCGCGTAGGCGGTGATCACCCACTGGAGGCTCTCCTGCGAGAAATTGAGGTCGGTGCGGATCGACGGCAGCGCGACATTGACGATCGCGACGTCGAGCACGACCATGAACTGTGCGGCGACCACCACCGCGAGCACGAGCCACTTCCGGCGGGCCGCCTGGTCGGCAGCCGCGGGCTCTGCGAGAATTTGAGCAGTCATTCGTTCTATCCCCCGATCGTTTACTTGCTCCACGATATCAACAACAAACGCTTGGGCGCTACACTTATTTCCGATGGCATCGATCGCCCCTGAACCGAAGCTCCAACAGCTGTCTCGCGTGCCGAGCGAATTGCTCGCGAGCGGGGGTTTTCTGTTCGCGAAGCTCGGGCTGCTGCTGAAGGCGCGGGCGATCGAGGCGTTCGAGCAGGCCGGCTTCGAGGCCTACCACTACAGCCTGCTCGCGCTGCTCGGCGAGGGGGCACGGGAGACCCAGGCGACGATCGCCGACGTCCTCGGCGTCGACCGCAGCCAGCTCGTCGGGATCCTCGACTCGCTGGAGACCCGTGGCCTGGTCGAGCGACGGCGCGACCCGCACGACCGCAGGCGCCACGTCGTGAGCCTCACGGCGGACGGCGGTCGCGAGCTGGTCAAGCTGCGCGCGATCATTCGCGGCGTCGAGGACGAGTTCTTCGCACCGCTCGACGCCGCGGGCCGGGCGGCGCTCCACGACGCGTTGCTGGCCCTCGCCGTGTACCACGATCCCCGCTGCAGCTCCGACTGACGGCGGAGACGGCGGCGGCGTGTCGCGTCTTCTACGCATCGTCCTGATCGCCGCCGTCGCGCTCGCGGCGGCCGACTCGGCGATCGTCGTGCTCGCGCTTCCGCAGCTGCTCGCCCGGTTCGGGCGCTCGATCCCGAGCACCGCCTGGGTGGTGACGTCGTACAACCTGGCGGCCGCGATCACGGGCGTTGCGGTGGTGGCAGCCGCGAGCCGCCTGCGCACGCGCGGACTGCTCGTCGCCGGGCTCGTCGTGTTCGCGGCGTCGACGATCGGCTGCGCGGTCTCGACCTCGCTGTCGATGCTCGTCGCGCTGCGTGCGCTGCAGGGCGTCGGCGGCGCGCTCGTGCTCGCCGGAGCGTTCGTCGAGCTCGGACCTGTGATGTGGGCGGCCGCCGCCGCGATCGGCGCCGCGGCAGGACCCGCACTCGGGGGGACGCTCACGCAGGTGTTCGACTGGCGGGCGATCTTCGTGTTTCAGGCCCCGATCGCACTCGCCGCGGTGGCGGCGGCCGCCCGGGCCGAGGACGTCCCGCTCCGCGCGCGCGGCCTCGGCCGCGTCGATGCGGTCGCCGCCGTCGCCCTGATCTCGGGGGCGCTCGTCGGCGCCCTCTTCCTCGCCGTGGTGCTCCTGGTCGAGGGGCACGGGTTCACGCCGCTCGCGGCGGCGGGGATGGTCTCGCTGATCCCGTTTGCGGCGCTGATCGTGCGCCGGTGGTACCGGGCGGCACCCGTGGCCGCCGGCGTCGTGCTCCTCGCGGCCGGGCTGGGCCTCTTCGCGCTCGCGCCCGGCTCGATCGCGGTCAACGTGCTCGCGCTCATCGCCTGCGGTGCCGGGCTCGGCATCTGCCTGCCGCCGACGAGCGAGCAGGCCGGGATCACGGGCGTTGCATCACGCCACGCGGGAATCGTGCTCGGGCTGCTGTTGCTCGCCCCGATGCTCTCCGACGATCTGTCGCACAACGCCGACGCCGCGAAGACGAAGGGGATCGTGATGGTGCTGAAGGCGCCCGTGCCGCTACTCGACAAGATCCCGCTGACGATCAACCTCTATCGCGCGCTGCGCGCCGCTGGCCACGGCAAGCTGCCTGACTTCACGAGCGCGTTCGAGAAGGCGCGCCGCGATGACAGCAGCGCCGTCCCGAAGCTGGACGCGCTCCAGCAGTCCCTCAACCGCGTCCAGCAGGACGCGATCGCGTCGTCGTTCAAGCGGCCGTTCGGAGTCGCCGCACTGCTCGCCCTGCTTGCGCTCGTGCCGCTTGCGGCCGGCCGGGTCGCGGCCGTCGCGCGGCCTTCGCCCTTCGCAGATCACCTCTAGCCGGCTCGGCTCAAGCTGGCATGATCGGCCGGGTGGCGACGGTGCGGGCGGTCGAACGGAGGATCTTCAGGGTGGAGGGGTTCAAGGTGGTGATCCGGCACCTCGACGGACGGGACGTCCGCGGCGACCGCGAGCACCTGCCGGGGTATCCGTTCGGTCGCGCGATGAAGAACCGCAGCAACGTGAAGGACTGGAAGCGCCGCCGCTTCCAGCCGACGTATCCAGGCTTCGAGGTCGACGTGATCGCCGAGCACGGCGACCGCGTGCACGGCGGCACGCTGCTCGGCACCGTACGCGACGGCTACCTGGAGGGATGATGGAACGCGACGAGCTACGCACGCTGCAAGAACCGCTCAAGCAGCGCTATCGAGACGACCCGGAGTCTGCAATCGTGACGCTGCAGGCATCGGGCCAACTGGACGCGGGAATCGCGTGCTCGGTGCAGACTGGGCGCGCGATCGCCGAGGCCGGGCTCCATCCTGCGAGCGGGGGCGACGGGAGTCTCGTCTGCTCGGGCGACATGCTGCTGCAGGCGCTCGTCGCCTGTGCAGGGGTCACGTTGCGCGCGGTCGCCACCTCGCTCGAGATCCCCGTCGCGGGGTCGGTGCACGCGGAGGGCGACCTGGACTTCCGCGGCACGCTCGCGGTCGACCGGGAGGCCCCGGTCGGCTTCAGGGCGATCCGCCTGCGGTTCGATCTCGACACCGACGCGAGCCCCGAGCAGCTCGAGACGCTGCTCAGGCTCACGGAGCGCTACTGCGTCGTGCTGCAGACGCTGACCGACCCGCCGCGGATGACGGTCGCCTCGGCGCCGCTCGCCGCGTGACGCGTCCCCCGAAAGGGGGATCATCGCCGCCGACGCTAACGGTCAACGCCATCGGCGCCGATGTATCCCCCGTCATGGGGAAGCCGACCGTACTGGTCGTCGACGACGATCAACTGCTCTGTCATCTGCTTCGCGAGACCTTCGAGCTCGAAGGCATCGAGATGCGCGAGGCCGGCCATGTGATCGAGGCCGAGAAGATCATCGCGGCGGAGTTGCCCGACGCGATCGTGCTCGACGTCGGCCTCCCGGGCGTCGACGGTCTCTTCTACTGCGAGCGGCTCCGCGAGAGTCCGCGCACGCGCTCCGTGCCGATCATCGTGATCAGCGGATCGCGCGAGGCCGGCGTGTCCGCGCTGACGGTGGGCGCCCAGGGGTTCTTCGCGAAGCCGTTCGATCCGCTGCAGCTCCTGAGCATGCTCGAGCGCCTGCTCGGGCTCGACCCGCTCCAGCACGTCACCAGGACGAGCGGCTACGAGCCGGAAGTGATCGGCGACCTGCGCCGGTTGATCGCGATTGGCCAGCGCCAGCACGAGCTGCTCGAGGTCTCCTACCGGCAGACGGTCGAGGCACTCGCGGCCGCACTCGAATCACGGGACTTCGGCACGAGCGCGCACTCGCAGCGCGTCACCTCGTACGCGACGCGCCTGACGGTCGAGCTCTCGCCGGGGCTGATCGACGACACGAGTCTCGAGTGGGGCTTCCTGTTGCACGACGTCGGCAAGATCGGCGTTCCCGATCGCATCCTGCTCAAGCGCGGCCCGCTCGACGAAGCGGAGCGGAGCCAGATGGAGGAGCACACGACGATCGGCGAGTCGCTGCTCGCACACGTCCCGCTGCTCCATGGAGAAGGCCTCGGCGTCGTGCGCTCCCATCACGAGCGCTGGGACGGCACCGGCTATCCCGACGGGCTCGCTGCCGAGGCAATCCCGCTCGGTGCCCGGATCTTCGCCGTTGCGGACGCACTCGACGCGATGACGAACGACCGCCCTTATCGCGACAAGATGTCGTGGGATCGTGCGTGCCGCGAGCTTCACCAGGGGGCCGGGACGCATTTCGACCCCACTGTGATCGACGCGTTGACGGTCTGCGAGCCCGACCTGTTCGCCACACACGCCTCGGTCCTGGCCGCCACGTCCTAGCCGCACTCAGCGCGCGGACGCCGTGCGCGCAGCGGCAAGCGCGAGCGTCGCGCGGTAGAGGAGCGCGGCAGCCGCCTTCACCTGCTTCGACGCGGCGATCAGGGCGCGCGCGTCGCCGCTCCCGCTGGCCGCGCGCGTGAACAGGGCCGCACCGCGCTCGAACCCGCTGCAGGCCCGAGCGAGCTCCATGACGACCCGTGCAAACCCCGGCGGCGCGTTGCCGGTGCCGCCGACCATCTTGTTGCAGCCGCCGAAATCGGTGTAGGCGACGAGCAGCCCGTAGAGGTCCGAGACGTCGCGCAGCGAGTGCCTGGCCGTCGCGAGGTCGGCGCCGGCGGGCGCCGCCGCAGCGACATCGGTGTTCAGCTGGCCGATCACACCCGCGGCATTGGCGACCCACTCGCGGTCTGCGGTCGCGGCGGAGACGTGCAGCGGGCGTGCGCCGCCGCAGCCGACCAGAACGGTTGCTGCGAGCGCGACGCCGGTCGCCGTCGCCCGGCGGACGAAGCTCCGCACGCACGGATGGTCGCATACGTAGGGTGTCGGGATGACCAACGCAACCTTGCAGACAAACCACGGTGCGATCGAGATCGAGCTCTACGGCGGCGACGCGCCGAAGACGGTCGAGAACTTCGTCAAGCTGTCCCGCGACGGCTTCTACGACGGCGTCGTCTTCCATCGGGTGATCCCCGACTTCATGATCCAGGGCGGCGATCCCACCGGGACCGGATCCGGCGGCCCCGGCTACCAGTTCGAAGACGAGTTCAACGACCGGAAGGTGGAGCGCGGGGCCCTGGCGATGGCGAACGCGGGACCGAACACGAACGGGTCGCAGTTCTTCATCGTGACGGCGGAAGCGTGCCCCTGGCTCGACGGGAAGCACACGGTCTTCGGCCGCGTCACGTCCGGCATGGACGTCGTCGACGCGATCTCGCAGCTCGACACCGACGCCCGCGATCGCCCGCGCGACGACGTCACGATCGACTCCGTGGCCTTCGCGGAGAGCGCTTGAGTCACCCCGAGCGGGAACACGAGACGGTGATCGTCGTGTGTCCGCACTGCAAGAAGCAGTTCAGCGGCGAACTGATCGAGGGAACGGCCGAACGCTACCGCGGCTTCAAGTGCCCGCACTGCCGGCTGTTCGTGCCTGCGGAACGCACCGAGGACTGACGAGAGCTAGACGCAGTCGCGGAGGGCCTGCGCCTCGGGTAGGCCCTCGAGCTTCTTCAACGTGTTGTTCTCGATCTGCCGGATCCGCTCGCGAGTCACGCCGAACGCCTTGCCGACCTCCTCGAGCGTGCACGGCTGCCCGCCGGTCAGGCCGAAGCGAAGCTCGATCACCTGCCGTTCGCGCTCGGGGAGCGCGTTGAGCGCGTGCTCGATGTCGGAGCGGCGGAGCGTGAGCGATGCGGCCTCGTCCGGTGTCTCCGTGTTCTCGTCCTCGACGAAGTCGCCCAGCTCGGAGTCCTCCTCCTCGCCGATCGGCTTCTCGAGCGATACCGGATGCTGCGCCATGCGGAGGATCTCGCGTACCTCGTCGGTCGTGATCTCGAGCTCCTCGGCGATCTCCTCGGGCCGGGGCTCGCGGCCGAGCCGCTGCACGAGCTGCCGCTCGATGTGCACGACCTTGTTCAGCTTCTCGACCATGTGCACGGGAATGCGGATCGTCCGTGCCTTGTCGGCGATCGCACGAGTGACAGCCTGGCGGATCCACCAGGTCGCGTAGGTCGAGAACTTGTAGCCCTTCCGGTAGTCGAACTTCTCGACCGCCCGGATCAGGCCGAGCGATCCTTCCTGGATCAGGTCGAGGAACGAGAGCCCACGGCCGAGGTAGCCCTTGGCGATCGAGACGACCAGCCGCAGATTCGCCTCGATCATCTGCGTCTTCGCGAGCATGTCGCCGCGCTCGATCCGCTTGGCCAGATAGACCTCCTGGTCGGCGGTCAGCAGCGGCACCTTGCCGATCTCGCGGAGATAGAGCCGCAGCGAGTCGAGCGACGGCTCGACGGTGAGATCGAGCTTCGGTGCGTTCTTCGGCTCTTCCTCGACGAGCGGCTGCTCGTGCGGAAGGCGCTTGTGCTCCTCGCCCTCGACGAGCTCCACGCCGTGGTCGATCAAATAGGTGGTGAAGTCCTCGACTTGCTCTTTCGTGAGCTCGACTTCCTCGAGCCCCTTGACGATCTCGTCGTAGGTGAGGAACCCTTTCTCCTTGCCAGACTCGACGAGCTTCTGAAGTTCCTCTACCTCGGGAAGAGCAATGTCGACAGTGAGCACCTGAGCACGACCTCCGGCCTTGACGCGGTTGACGGGGAACAACCAACGCTTGAGCCGGGACGTCTGCACGCTCCGGCTCACCCTCTGACGCGCCTGACTCTACACAAGGATTCACCGCATCGGGATCGAATTTCCTCAGGTTGATCACCAACCGCCACAGCGCTCAGTAGGCTCGAGTCGATGAGCGTGCTGCTCGCACTCGTCCTCGGCCTCGCGCGTCCACCCGGCGCGTACCTCAAGACCGGTACGGCCAAGGTGCCGCTCGCGATCTCGTCGTGGTGCTGGGGCTTGCGCTGCGGAGCGCCGATCGCATCCTCCACGAAGGTGGCGGTCGTGCGCCGCGGAGCGACGATCCGGGCCGAGCTCGGCTTCGCGCCTACCAAGGTGACCGTCGTGGTCGTCGGCCACCCGGTGCCAGCGACGACGCACGGACGCGAGGTCAGCTGGCGCGCCACGCGGGCAGGCGGCCTCTCCCTCCGCGCCGCGAGCACCCACGGCTGGGTGATCTACGTCTGCCGCGTCGCGCTGCGCTGAGCCGGCGGCGACGGGCTCCGGAAACGAAACGGCCGGCTCTCGGCCGGCCGTTCCCGCGTCTCGCCGCAAGGGTGATTGCCGTCAGCCCCCGGAGAGCTCCATCCCTTCTATCGGCAGGAGGAGCCACCGACTTGAGGGTTTTCTTCGCGCCTTCCGTGGGCCCCGCCGCATCGGGCCCGCGGATGACGGTCGCACTCTGCTCCGGCGCGAGCGGTTCATCCATCACCCGTTTCGTAGTTGACCACCGCACTTGACTACGCTCTGCCGCCGTGGCCACGGGGTTCACTGACCGTCTGCGCACGGGTCCGCCCCTGATCGGAGACGGGGGCACGGGCGTCCTGCTCTCCGCGGCGGTGCCCGGCCTCCGCGCGCCCGAGGAGGCGAACCTGCGGGCTCCGGAGAGCGTGATCTCCCTCCATCTCGGCTTCATCCGCGCCGGCGCCGACCTGATCGAGACGAACAGCTTCGGCGCCAACCGGCGCAAGCTGCGCGCCCACTTCCTCGAGGACGACCTGGCCGCGATCAACCGCGCGGCCGTCAAGCTGGCGCGCGAGGCGCGCGAGATCTCGGGCCGCGACGTCTACATCGGCGGGTCGATCGGCCCGCTCGGCGACACCGACAGGCGCGAAGACCGGGCAGCCCTCTTCGCGGAACAGGCGGAGCTGCTGGAGGGGCGCGGCGTCGACCTGTTCATGGTCGAGACCTTCTACGACCTCGACGAGCTGCTCGTCGCCCTCGACGCGGTCCGCGCCGTGTCGTCGCTCCCGATCGTCGCACTCCTCTCCTTCGATCAGGACGGGGAGACGATCGGCGGGGTCGGGGCTGCCGACGCCGCAGCGCGGCTCCGGCCGCTCGACCTCGCGGCGATCGGTGCGAACCATGGCGCAGGCCTCCAGGCCGCGCTGCGCGCGCTCGAGGCGATGGGGCCGGGCGAGACGCCGCTCGCCGCGCTTCCGAACGTCGGCCTCGCGTCGATCTCGGCCGGCCGTGTCGTCTACCCGCATGCGACGCCCGAGTACTTCGCCGACTTCGCGGCGCACGCGGCCCGCCTCGGCGCACGGCTGATCGGCGGCTGCTGCGGGACGACACCCACCGAGATCGCTGCGATTCGCGACGCGATCGTCGAGCGCCGCGAGCCCAGCGCGCCGATCGTCGTGCGCCCGCGCGAGCCACGCATCGCCCGGACCATCGAGCCGGAGGAGACGAAGCTCCAGCGCATGCTGCGTGCCCACGAGTTCGTGGTCTCGGTCGAGCTCGATCCGCCGCGTGGCGGCAACGCTGAGAGCATGCTCGACGTCGCGCGCACGCTGGCTGCATCGGGCGAGGTCGACGTCCTCGACATCAACGACAACCCGATGGCGCGCGCCCGCATGAACGCGTTGATGGCCGCGGTCGCGATCGAGCGCGAGTGCGGGATCGAGACGATCCCGCATGTCACACCCCGGGACACGAGCGTGATGGGATTGCAGTCGGCGCTGCTCGGCGCACACGCGGAGGGCGTGCGCAACGTGCTCGCCGTGACCGGCGATCCACCCGAGGTCGGCGACTACCCGGGTGCGAGCGGGGTCTACGAGGTCGACTCGATCGGGCTCACCCGCGTGATCACGCACCTGAACGGGGGCACGGACGCGAACGGCCGCGAGATCGACGCGCCGACCTCGTTCTTCACCGGCGTCGCGGTCAACCCGGCCGCAGACGATCTCGACGCCGAGCTCGCGCGGCTGGCGGAGAAGGTCGAGGCGGGAGCGCGATTCGCGATGACGCAGGCGCTGTTCGACCTCTCGTACCTGGAGCGGATGCTCGAGCGCCTCGGCGGCACGAGCCCGATCCCGTTGCTGGTCGGCGTCTTCTTCGTCCGCAGCCACCAGCTGGCGCTCAGGCTGCACAACGAGGTGCCCGGGATCGTCGTGCCCGAGCCCGTGCTGGCCCGGTTGCGCGACGCGGGGAAGGACGCGGCGGGCGTGGGGCGCGCACTCGCGCAGGAGCTGATCGCGGGGTCGCGTTCCCTCGCAGCCGGCGTGTACGTGATCCCGCCGTTCCGGCGGCCGGAAGCAGCGCTCGAGCTGTTCGAGGCGACCTGACGCCGGTCAGCAGCTGCCGGTCGAGACCGGGCGGCGGGCACGCCCGAGCGCCTGGCGCACGGGCGCGTCCGGCACGCCGTAGCCCCCGCCGCCGCCGACGCGCGAGGCGAACACCGTGGCGACGACCTGACCCGACGCGTCGACCGCAGGTCCCCCTGAATTGCCGTGGCGGATCAGGCCGCTGAGTGCCGTGACCTCTCGCAGCGAGCCGTTCAGCAGCACGTCGGCGGTGGTCCCGACACGCCCGGCGCGCGCGTCGAACGGGCCGTCCTCCGGGAACCCGAGGATCGCGACCGCACTGCCCGGCTTCGGCGCGGCGAGCGTGAGCGGCGGAGCTCGCAGCCCGGGCACGGACAGCACGGCGACGTCCTCCCGGCGGTCGACGACGAGCGCGCGGGCGGGGTAACCGCCGGCGAGGATGCCCACGCCGCCGGCGACGACGTGTGCCGCCGTCACGACGAGGTGCGGGCGCGCGACCCAGCCTGACCCCTCGATGCCCAGCCCACACGCGTTCGCGGTGATCCTGACGACGCTCGGCCGCACCCGTCGGACCCCGGGCGAGGCGAGCACGCGCCGGTCCGGCGGGGCACTCGGCGGCGCCGGGCCGACAAGCTGCTCGAAGGGGTCGAATCGCGCAAACGCACGCAACAGATCGCGCGGCGGCGCGATCTGGTTGATCTGCTGCAGAATCGTCGACTGCTGCACGTCGCGGCGGAGCGTCGTCTCGCCGGGCAGCTGTAGGAGAACGGCGCCGACCACCCAGACGGCGCCCAGACCGAGCGCAGCGCCGGCGATCAGGCCGCCGAACGAGTCGAGCATCCGCAGAGGCGGCAGCACCGACAGACCGCCGCGGGCGAACGAGCCCGCGAAGCCGGCCGCCGTCTGAAACAGCATCGCGCCGACCAGCGCGCCGCCGAGGGCGACCAGCGGCGTGTACGGCGAGCGCGAGCCCTCGTGGAGCAGGTGCGGAGCGAGGCGCGAGCCGATCACCGCACCGAGCGCGAGGGCTGCCGAGCGAGAGCGCTGTCGCCACGAGCCCGCGCTTGAGGCCCGAGAGTGCCGCGATCGCGATCACGCCGAGGGCGATCCAGTCGACGCGGTTCACGTACCCGGGTTAGGCGGTCACCGGCGCTTCCCTGCCGTCGCTACACTCCGGCGCGAACCGGGGGCGTAGTTCAGTTGGTTAGAACGCCGGCCTGTCACGCCGGAGGTCGCGGGTTCGAGTCCCGTCGCTCCCGCTTCGGAATCACCCCCTCGCTGCCGGGGCCGCTCGCGATGTGACCTACGGAGCGGCCGTGAGACAGAGAGCGCTGAGGTCGAGTTCGAGGTCGAAGGCATCCCAACGGCGGCAGCCGAGTTTCTGGCGCAGCAGCAGGCCGATGCGCGGTGCGCCGTACGAGGCAACTGGCACGTCGCTCCTGACGAGCCGCCGGGCAAGCCTGATGGCGGCACGGTATCGCTCCCGACCGGAGAGCTGGTCGAGCCTCGTAACCGCGGCGCGGGAGGCGGCGGGAACCCAGGATTGCGGAACGTCGCGCCCGAGCATCTGCGTCAAGAACGACGCCGGGTCCGGGAAGGGGAGCTCGGTCGAGAGCGCCGCGAGGTCGATCCGCTTGTTAGCCGCGCGCATGGCGGCTTGGAGGTTTGTGACTGCAACCGTTCTCACGGTGATCGCCAGTGGGCGCAGCTGCGCCGCAACGAGACCGGCAAGTTGTTGACACTTCCAGCAGTCGCTCTCGACGGCCATGCGCAGCGTGACCGGCGCAGGCGCGGCCGACGTCGCCTGCGTGGACGCGAGGAGGCCGTCGTCGCGCGCGGGGAGAAGCGACGAGGTCGGAGCGTCGTCTTCGTTGGCGGCGAGGGCCGGCCGATCGAGTGCCGCGCCGACACGCCGCCGCAGGACGACGTCGCGCAGTGGCCCTCGACCCGCATTCAGCGCGATGTAGTCGAGGTGCAACTCGGGGAGGACGCGGTACGCGAGCGAGCCGCCGGCGTGCGCGTACCGACGCGCGACGGCGCTGCCGGCGAGGACGACTCGATCGGTGAGGGCGAGGCCTTGCCAGTCGCCTCGCTCGACCTCGCCGACCGCCTTCTCGGCGTCGAGGCCTTCCCTGATGACGATCGCGTCGAGCCGCGCCGGATGCGAACCGCGGTAGTAGGGGTTGCGCTTGAGCACGGTCCAGGCGCCGTTTGCGCGCGAGGCCATGTAGTACGGGCCCGTGGAGGGCGGCGCGATCGGCTGTAGGCCCCCGTTCACGATCGGTGTGCCGTCAGGGACGGTGCAGTAGTACGGCAGGGCCAGCCGCTCGAGGAAGTCCGGCGAGGGAGCACGCAGCGTGAAGCTGATCCGGTCGTTGCGCACGCGAACGCGTTCGAGGTCCCGTAGGTAGGCCCCCGCGGGGCGCGGCGTTCCGAGCCGCGGCGAGAGCGCACGCTCGATCGAGTACTTCACGGCCCGAGCCGTCACCGGCGCTCCCGACGGCGGGGCGAAGCGAACGCCGCGCTTGACCACGAACGTGTACGTCCGTCCGTCGGCTGAGACGGTCGGCATCGCCGCGGCAAGGTCGGGCTCGAGCGCTCCGGTCGCGGGCGAGAAACGGAGAAGCTCGCCGCAGGTGGCGCGCTCGAGCTGGAGGATGAACGGGTTCGTGTTGAGCGAGGGGTCGGGCGGGTCGAACTGGTAGATCGGGACGACCAGCTTTGCGACGCTGCCGTGGAGCTTCGCGAGCTGCTCCTGAACAGTCATCCCGTTGATGATCGCGACGACGACATATCGTCCGAGCGCGGCCTCTGTCCCGAGGGGGTGGCCGAAGCGATAGGTTCGGGTCTCGCCGCTCGCGGCGTCGATGCTCGTCAATGTCCCGGCGTCCGCATTGGAGACCCAGAGCTTTCCCGCCGAGAACGAGGGTTCGTGCGCGCCGTCGCCGGTCTCGTACGTCGCGGCGATCTGACCGCTCGGTTCGATCTTGTAGACGACTCCCTTCGGTGCGTTCGTGGCCCACGCGAAACCACCGCCGACGCGGACCTCGTCGATCGGCTCCGGCAGGCGGGCGACGGTCGCGACCGTGTTCGTCTCCGGGTCGATCCTCTCCACTCCGTCCACGTCCGACGTCGTCCAGAGGCTGCCGTCGCCGTACGCGAGCCACGATGGGAACCTGACCGGGATGCGAGCCTGGACCTTGCCGGTCCTCGGGTCCACCCGGACGATCTCGTTCTCCTCGTGGCTCGCCACCCAGAGCGATCCGGCACCGTACGCGATCCCGACCAGACCGAATCGATGCGTGTCGTGGACGATGCGGTACGAGGCGATCACCGGGCTCTCCTGGTGGACCCGCAGGTCGTATTCGACGAGGCCCGAAGGGGTGGTGAACCACATGCTGTTGCCGCGGGGCAGCGCGAGGTCGGCGCCGTCGGGTGGCAGGAACTGGCGCACGAAGCGTCCCGTACGAGGGTCGATCTCGGTCCCGGGCTTGTTGAAGCTCGCCAACCAGAAGTGCTCATCACCGGTGAACGCCCACGGGTAGTTGAAGTAACGGCCGGGCCACTCCTTGATCACGCGGTGCTTCTGCATGTCGAGGAGCACGACACCCGGCTTCAGCGACGCGTACGAGACCCCACCGCCGGTCGCAAGCAGAGCCGCCGCGCCGGCGGCCGCACCGGCGATGACGACGCCGGCAACCGCGATCAGCTTCCACCCGACGCGTCGCCGAAGCGCGGCACGCTTCGCACGCATCGCTCGCGGCGCATCGAGGCTCGGGTCGTGATTGAGGATCGCCCGCTCGAGGCCCTGCAGGTTCCGGCTCGGCTCGAGGCCGAGGTCGCTCCGTAGTCGAATGCGTGCCGCGGCGGTAGACGTCGAGCGCGTCGGCTTGCCGGCCGGCCCGGTAGAGGGCGAGCATCAGCTGCTCGAGCAGATGCTCCCTGTACGGGTGCTTCTCGACGAGCCGCTCGAGCTCCGGAATGAGCCGGCGATGCTCACCGAGCCCGAGCTCCGCGTCGAGTCGCGCCTCGAGTGCGGTCAGAACGAGCTCGTCGAGATGGGCCGCCTCGCGCTCGGCCCACAGCTCGCCTCGTAGATCCTCCAACGGCTCGCCTCGTACCGACCGGAGCGCATCCCGCAGTCGCTCAACGGCTCTTGCCGGCTCCATCTCCGCTGCGCCCCCGACGACCGCTTCGAGCCGGTCCGCGTCGACCTCGCCGGGATCCAGGCGTAGCGCATAGCCTCGCTCGAGCGTCTGGATGCGACCGTCACCCAGCGCCGCACGCAGCGCCGAGACGTAGCCCTGCACGCTCTTTCGTGCAGTCTCGGGCGCATCGCCGTTCCAGATCTCCTCGATCAGCACGTCGGTCGGCACGGGCCGGCCGCGGGCGAGTAGGAGCAGCGCCAGGACGGAGCGTTGCTTCGCCCCTCCGAGTGCGACCTGCCGCTCGCCGTCGACCACCTCGAGCGGCCCGAGCAGACGGAACTCCACCGGGCCCTCCTCGTACGGTTTCGACGAACATATCAGCGCTTTCGCGACCCGATCTACCGCGACTCGGGCGGTTTTCTCCCGCCGTTCCACCGGCATGCGCCACGGTCGACGCATGCCCGCGATCCTCGCTGCCGCACTCGCGTTCGTGGTTGCCGCCGCGCCGACGACGCAGGTCGTCGTCCAGTCCGGCCGCGGCTTCGACTGGACCGCGTCCGGCCTAGGCGCGGCCGCCGGCTTCGGCCTCGCGCTCGCGCTCGTGGGCTCGATCGCGCTCGTGCGCGGGAGGCCGACGGACGCCCGACCACCACGAGGAGGGAAACGTTGAAGAAGCTCGTCGCGCTCTTCGCCGCGGCTGCCGCTGCGACGGCCATGGCCGTCGTACCGGCTCAGGCGACCTTCAAGGGAGCGAACGGCCTGCTCGTCTACCAATCGCAGGTCGGCGACCACGTGCAGCTGTTCACGATTCGCCCTGACGGCAAGCGAAACGCGCCAGTTGACCCACTTCACCGACAGCGACGCGACGAACGCCGCCTGGTCGCCCGACAGCAGGACGATTGGCTTCGTCCGCCAGTGGGGGCCGAACAAGGCCCGGCTCTACACGATGAACGCCGACGGAACCGGCCTGCACGCGCTCGACCCGAGCCTGCGCGGATCGATCGGCTGGTTCCCCGACGGCAAGCACATACTTCTCCTGAGCCACCTTCGCTGGACGATCGTGACGGCGAGGGAACGCAGCCTCGCCTCGCGAACATCCCCGGCTCAGGTGACGGCACATGCGTCCTCCCGGACGGGAAGCAGGTCGTGTTCATCGCGTCGGCCGGACGGACGGACGGCAAGGCCGCAGTCTTCGTCGCGCAGATCGGCGGCGGCCACGGCAACCTCAAGCGCATCACCCCGTGGGAGAAGCTGGGGACAAGGTCGACTGCTCGCCCGACGGCACCCGAGTCGCCTTCAGCACGGACTTCGGCGACGCCGCGGTCCGGGAACGTCTTCACGGTCGGGGTCGACGGCAAGGGCCTGCGCCAACTGACGCACGTGACCGGCGGAACGATCAACGACGGCCTCGATTCCTGGTCTCCGGACGGGAAGAAGATCGCCTTCGTCTCGAACAAGACCGGAAGGTACGAGATCTACTCGATGAACGCCGACGGCACGGGCCTGACGCAGATCACGCAAGGGTCAGAAGCGCACCTTGCAAGCTGGGGATCGCATCCGTAGGACCGGAGGCCGGTCAACGTCAAGGCATCGGCCGGGTCGGAGGTTGCGAGCGTCGTCGCTGCACCTGTCGGGAGCTCCTCGCCGCGACTCACGCGATCAGAGGTCGCAGCCGAAGATCACGTGCTCGCCGATCGGCTCGAACCCAAGCTTGCGGTTGATCGCCCGCATCGCCACGTTCTCCTCCGCGTTCGACGTCGTGACGCGTGTCACGCCGCGCGCCGCGGCGGCCCGCAGCACAGTTCGCTTCGCTGCTGTCGCGAGGCCGCGGCCGCGGTGATCGGGCTGCGTTCCCGTAAAGCCATGCCGCGCTCGGTCGCCCACGATCGTGATGAACGCGAACGCTGCGACGCGACCGTCCTCGTCAAGCACGGCCGTGCTCGCCGCGAGATCGAGGTCTGGGTCGTTCCAGTCGCGCACGAAGTCGTCGAGACGGATGTTGTCGTACGGGACCGGTGTCGGTTCGTCGAGCGCCGCCGCGATCACGGCCTCGTACACAGCCTCGGGTTGCAGGCTGCTCATGGGGACACAGTCGAATCCCGGCGGCACCTCGACAGCCGACACCCTTCGTGGATCGAGCGCGATCAGCGGGCCGGTCAAGAGCCGTTTCCAGCCGCGGGCGAGCGCCCACCGCTCGCCTTCCTCGGTGAAGCGGAAGAACGACGTGGCACTTGTCGCACCGACCCCACGCAGGTGCTCGAGGAGCATCGCCCCGAGACTGCCCCCGATGCCCCGACGTCGCGACGCGATGTCCACGGTTACGGATGCCCAGGCGGCCCCCTTCGTTGTCGTCTGAGTGTTGAGCCCAGCAACCCCGTCCGCGACGACGGAGCCGTCGAGTTCGACGACCAGCTCGACAATCCGGTCTCGCTCAGGACGCGTCGCACGAGAGTGCAAGAGACCCGCGGAGGATAAGACGCGCGAGTCGTCTGCGGCCTGCAGAAGCGCCGCAACCGCTTCCAGATCGCCGTCCTCCCAGGGACGGATCACAAGGTCCCGTGTCACGATCTCGTGAAACTATCGCGCGAGCCCGCGATGTGACTCGTACCCGGTCGACCGATGAGCCGGCGCACGAGGACTGAGGCTGCGCCCGAACATCGCGCCGACAGCGGCCGGGACTACGATGCCAGGCTTCATGACGCGCTCCGCCGCCGCCGCGGTGCTGCTCGCCGGGCTGTCTTTGACGCTGGCCGGTGCGACGCACGCGAAGACGAACGCCTCCGGCAGTTGCGCTGCCGCAGGTGGCACGTCGAGCGTCAGGCGGCCGCAGTTCGTGCGCAACATCCCGACCGGCGAGACCGGCTGGTTCGCATCGCCGAGCCTCGTCGACCTGAACGGCGACGGGAAGCTCGAGATCGTCGCGCCGTTCTACTCGACGTTCGTCTTCGACGCGAAGGGGCACCTGCTCGGGAAGGGCACCGCGACGAAGGGCCGCGTCTACGCGCCGGGCGTCGTCGCCGACCTCGACGGCGACAAGATCCCCGACATCGTCGTCGGCGGCAACGAGGGCACGGTCGCCGCCTACGACTTCGTCGGCGCGGCAAGCTGCGCCTCAAGCGCGGCTGGCCGGCGTCGACGTGCAGCGGCGGCCAGTGCCCGGAGGTTCGCGGCATGGCAGCGGCCGACCTCGACGGCGACGGCCGCATCGAGGTCGTCGTCACGACGACCAACACGTCACCGACCGGGTCGCAGGTGTTCGTCTTCGAGTGCGAACGGCACGCTCTGGCACCCGAAGGGAGCACCGGCGACCTCGTGGCCGCGCTACAACCGACTGACCGGCGCAGGGAACGACGCGGCGTTCAACGGCGTCGGCAACCACGGGTACGGCGCCTACGGCGAGAACGTCGCGATCGGCAACCTCGACGACGATCCGCAGCTCGAGATCGTCGTCACCTTCGACAACCACCAGATCAACGTCTTCAACGACGACGGGACCTCGGTGCTCGCCGCGCCGTGGTTCACCAACCGCGAGTCCGGCTACGCCGGCCGCCGACTCGGCTGGGGCCAGTTCATCCGCTGGCTCGACCCGACGGTCGAGAACGACCAGTACCACCTGCCACGCCGGGCCGTGGCCCGACGTGCGCAAGACGCCCTGGCTGCAGTGGACCGCGTCGCCGCCGGTCGTGGCCGACCTCGACGGCGACGGCAAGAACGAGGTGATCGGCCTCCCCAACGTCGAGCGCGGCGAGCCGTACGTCACGCAGGCGTACGCGTTCATGGTGCTCGACGGCGCCGCAGCAACGGCGGCGTGCGCTCGGCGATGCGCCACGTGGGCTTCGTCAGGCCGCCGCTCTCGGCGAAGCCGGTGTTCCGCCCGGACGGCGACTGGTATCCGCCGAGCGGGATCCCGGCCCCCACCGTCGTCGAACATCTCGGGTGACCGCGCGTCCGGAGATCGTCGCGGCGCGTCCCCGACGGCTACGTCTACGCGATCGGGCCGACCGGCAAGCGCCTGTGGCGCTACGACTACGCCCACGGTGCGCCGAAGACGTTCGCGTCCGAGGTGGTCGCCGCCGACCTGAACCGCGACGGCAAGCCCGAGCTCGTCTTCGGCACGTACGGCCCCGCTCCGGGATCGGGCCGCCTCGTCGTGCTCTCGCACGCCGGCAAGCTGCTCTACGACATCCGGCTTCCGCACCAGGGACAGCGACGGCAACGGGATCGGCGTCCCCGCCGCTCCGTCGATCGGCGACCTCGACGGGGACGGGACGCTCGAGATCGTGCTGACCACGTTCGACCACGGGATCGACGTGTTCCACGTCCCGGGCTCGGGCACGAACTGCCTGCCGTGGCCGACCGGGCGCGCAAATGAATTCCGCTCTGGAGATCCCGCGGTCGGCCCCACGTAGAGCGCCTGACACCCACGTATCTAGGTCTGGCCCAGACGACTCTTGTTGTCAAACCACTCAAGGGGAGGCAGCATGTTCCTTTCACGCAGACTCGGTTGGTCACTCGCCGTCGTTGTCGTCCTGGCGGCCGCGCTCATGCCGGCCGCAGGCGCCACCGCCCGCATCATCCTGCCGACGAGTCCGTGGTACGCATACGACGCCGCACTCAGGAACGCGGAGCGGCAGCAGCACGTCATCACCAGCGTCCAGCCGACGAGCCCCTGGTACGCATACGACGCAGCACTCAGGAAGGCGCAGCACCAGCGGCAGCAGCGCGTCGTCATCAGCATCCAGCCGACGAGCCCCTGGTACGCGTACGACGCAGCGCTCAGGAAGGCGCAGCACCAGCGGCAGCAGCACCTCGAAGTGCTTCAGGTCCACCGCGTCGGCTAAGCGCATCATGGCGTCATCGAAACAGGCCCCGCCTCGCGGGGCCTGTCGCCGTCTCAACCGGACGCCGCAAGGGCGAAACGAGTCGCGCGCAGCCGACGATCCTCTGAACTGGTTCCGTCGCCACGACGAGTACAGCCGATGACCGCTGACCGTCAGCCGCACACGGCTGCGTAGCCGAGCTCGGGAAGGAAGTCGTGCCACTCCGCCCGCGTCAGGTTCCTGTTCGCGATGCGGCATGCCTGAGCGTCCCACGCCGCCGGGTCGAGGTTCCAGACGACGCCCGTCCCGTCGGAGAACACCGCGACCACATGCTTGCCGTCGGGCAGGAACGCCGCCCAACCCCCGGCGCCGGGACCCGGTAGCGGCGCGCCGATCAGCTTGCCGGTCTCGAGGTCGTACAGGCGGAGACGGCCGTCGCTCGACGCCGTGACGAGCTTCGATCCGTCGGGAGAGTAGGACACGCTGAGCACGAGCCCGTTCTGGCCGGCAAGCGGCCGCCCGGCGGGCCTGCCGGTCGTGGCGTTCCAGACGTCGACCGCCCCGGCGAGATCGCCGCTCGCGAGCGTGCGCCCGTCGGGAGCAAAGCGCAGCGCGAGGATGGCGACGCCGTGCTCGATCCTGCGTTCGACCCGTCGGGACTTGAGATTCCAGAGCGCGATCTCGCCGGCCAGCCCCGCCGCGGCGAGCCGGCTGCCGTCCGGCGAGAAGTCGAGATCCTGCAAGGAACCATGGACCGAGAATCCGCCGACCTGCTTGCCGGTCGAGACGGCGTACACGCGGACGCGGCCGTCGATCCCGGCGGTGGCAACGAGCCGGTCGTCCGTCGAGAATGCGACGGCGGCGCTGCCGAGCGGGCCGCCGCGCTTCAGGCTCAGCACGGCCCGTCCGGTCCGGACATCCCACACGATCGTCCGTGGGCCGTTCCCCGTCGCGGCGAGCAGGCGGCCGTCGTGGTCGAATTCGAGCGACTCGATCGCGCCCGTCGAGCCGGCCAGCTCGCCCTCGTTCGACTCGTCACGCGTGCGCCACAGAGTGACGCGACCGGGTCCCTGCGACGTGGCGAAGAGCGAGCCGTCCGGGCTCGGCGCAACGGCCTTCGCGGCATCCTCGAGCTCCGCGTTCGGGCCTTCGCCGACGGCCGGAGCCGGCGCGAAGCGAAACGGACGCCCCAGCCGGCGAAGCCCGAGCACGTCCCATGCGATCACGCTGCCGTCGCTCGACCCCGAGTAGAGCGTCGTCCCGTCGCGAGAGAACACCGGCCCGACGGCGGCCGCCGAGTGCCCGAGAAACGTCTCACGCAACGCCCCGCTCGGTACGTCCCAGACGCTGACACTGCCGTCGTCCGACGTCGTCGCGAGCACCTTCCCGTCACCGTCGAAAGCGATACCGAGGACACCGCCCTGGGCGCGGCGCGTCATCGCGCGCACGCGTCCCGAGTCGAGATCGACGAGGACGACGTTGCCGTCATCGCGGCCGAACGCGGCGACGGCACCGTCAGGTGAGACGGTCCCCGTCCCCGCGCGTCGAAAGGTGTGCACACGACGAAACGTGCGCGCATCGAGCACGAGCGACTGGTTGTCGCCGCTCGTGACGAGCAGATCGCGCCCGCCGTTCACGAAGCCGATCAGCCGGCCGTGCGGGATGGCCGACGAGTGACGGATCGCTCGGGCATCGCTCGCGCGGCGCTCGACGAGCACCTCCGCCGGATCGGGAAACCGTCCGGAGACCGCCTCGCCGGTGACGAACGTGGCTCCGTTCGGAGCGAAGAGGACGTCGGCCGTCGCCGCCCTCGATGCGACGACGACGCGCGCGAGCCGGCGACGGCTCCGCAGGTCGAACAGTGCGACCGTTGCGTGGCGCCCGTCGCTGTCGCCGACCGCGAGCGTCCGTCCGTCCGGGCTGAACGCGAGCGCCCTTACGGGGCGCACGATCGCTCCGAAGTACTTGAGCTGCCCGTCGACGGGAAGTCGCGGCTCCAGTTCGCGCAACGTCGCCGTGTCGAAGAGGTCGACCGTCGAGGCGTCGCTGCGCACCGCGAGGACGCGGCCGTCCGGGCTGAGCGCGTCGTCGAGGACGCGCGTTCCGTTCGGGTGCAGCACGGCCAGTGCCGCCGGGCTCCGCAGGAGCGCCGCGAGCAGGTTGCTCCGCGTTGCGGCGGAGTCGTCGACCCGCACGCCCTCGCGGGCCAGGAGGAGCGAGCGATCGAGGCTCGACTCGACCAGCGCCTGCGCACCGAGTCGCTGCGCGATCGCAGCCGTTGCCTGCGCACGCGCCGTGCCGCGCTCGACGAGCGCCGCCGCGCCCGCGAAGGCGGCCACAGCGAGCAGCGCGATGGCGGCACCGAGCAACACCCGCAGTCGGCGATTCACGCGGCGCTGGCGCTCCTCGTCCCGCCGGTACGCCGTCCGGCTCGCCTCGAGGAACGCACGCTCGACGCGGTTGAGCCCGGCATCGGGCCCGGATGCGTCGACCCAGTCGGCAGCCGCCGCGAGACGGGCGCCACGGTAGAGCTCGGTGTCGTCCTGGCCGGCGGCATCCCACTCCGCAGCAGCTTCCGCGACGCGGCGGCGCAGCCGCCGGCCGTCGGCGTCGTCCTCGAGCCAACCGGCAAGAGTTGGCCACTGGTCGAGCAACGCGTCGTGCACAAGCTCGACGCTGCCACCGTCAACGACGAGCAGACGCCGCTCGACCAGCACGTCGAGCGCGCGCGCGACAAGCGGGTCGTCGGCTTCGATCTCGGCCGGACTCGCACGGTGCCGGGTGAGCGACCCGTCGTCGCCGGTCGCGACGAGCCGCAGCAGGAGCCGGCGGGCGGCCGAGCGCTCCTCCGGGTCGAGCGAGACGAGCGCAGCCTCTGCGTGACGTGCGACGGCACCGCGGATGCCGCCGATCCGCTCGTAGGCCGCACGCGTGAGGGTGGACCCCTCGCGGTCGTGCCAGAGATCGACGAGCACGGCAGAGAGAAGCGACAACGCTCCGGACTCGTGCAGGGCGTCGTCGACCAGCGCGTCGACGAGCTCCGTCTCAACCGAGAGACCCGCGCTCTCGGCGGGCCCGACGACGGCGCGGTGCAATTCGGTCGCGGTGAGCGGTCCGAGCAGCATGTGATTGGAAGCGACGAGATCCGCGAGCTCGCCGTACGCCGCGAGGCGGCCGAGATAGTCCGCCCGAAGCGCCACGATGACGGCTGCCCGGCGGTCGGGATCCCAGGCGGCCTCGACGACGGCGGTGATGAATGCCCGGCGCTCGCGCTCCCCGACCGAGGGCATGAAGAGGTCCTCGAACTGATCCACCGCGACGACCAGCCGTGTGCCGTTGCGCGCGGGCTCGAGCGTCCGACCGAGCTCGGCTGCGGAACGAGGTCCCGGCCGCAACAGGATCTGGTCCCGGTCCGGGAGCGCCGGCAGCAGCCCGGCGCGAAGGAGAGACGACTTGCCGCTCCCCGACGCACCGACGAGGGCGAGGAACGGCGAGCCGGCGAGCCGGCCGACGAGCTCGGCCACGATGCGCTCGCGGCCGAAGAAGCGAGCCGCGTCCGTGGTCTCGTACGGCGCGAGCCCTTTGAACGGGCAAACCGCCGGGTCGAAGCGGGGCACCGGCGGCACAGGCGGCCGAGGCAGGATGAGCTCGGGAGACTGCACGAGAATCGCGCGCTCGAGCTGCTGCAGTTCGACGCCGGGCTCGAGCCCGAGCTCCTCCCGAAGGAGCGAACGCGTGTGGCGGTAGACGCCGAGCCCCTCGACCTGCCGCCCGGAGCGGTAGAGCGCAAGCATGAGCTGCGCCCTGAACCGCTCGCGGTACGGATGCGCGGAGCAGAGCGCCTCGAGCTCTGGCACGAGCTCGCGCTGCAGCCCGAGGGCGAGCTCGGCCTCGATCCGGTGCTCGACGGCTGCGAGGCGAAGCTCCTCGAGCCGCTCGACGTCGACACGCGCGAACGGCTCGAACTCGAGGTCGGCGAGCGCGCGCCCTTGCCAGAGCGACTCGGCTCGGCGCAGCTCGGCCGCCGCAAAGACCGCGTCCCCTGCTGCGAGCGCCTCACGACCGCCCGCGAGCAGACGCTCGAACTCCTCGAAGTCCAGCTCGCCCGGCTCGACGCGCAGCAGGTACCCCGGCGCCCGGGCGGCAATGCGCGGCGAGTCGTCGTTCAGCGCCTTGCGGAGCCGAGAGACATGGTTGCGGAGAGCGTGGTCGGCGGAGTTCAGGCTCTGGTCGGCGAAGAGCTCCGCAATCAGTCGCTCACGGGCGACCACGCGGTTCGCACTCAGGAGCAGCAAAGCGAGGAGGGCCCGCTGCTTCGGGCCTCCGATCGGCACCGGCGCGCCGTCGACCTCGACCACGAGCGGCCCGAGAATCCGGAACTCGAGGCGAGGGTTCGCCATCGCGCTCCAACCAGTCTTCTCCTCGCGGCAGCCACTGACAAGGCTCCGTGAGGCGCCTGGGACGACTTTGGGACACGGCAGGCGGAAGCTCGGTCGCGTGCTCTACACGGCGAAGTGCTTCTGGCCGGGCGTCAGCGAGACCGCGCTGCGGCTCGCAGCCGCGCGCGCGGGCGATGAAGCGTCGGGCTTCCGCGGGGCCCTGTATCTGCCCGGCGACGAGCTCGTCCTTTGCCTCTTCGACTCGCCCTCGCCGGATGAGGTGAGGCGGGCGAGCAAGCACGCCGGCCTCCCGTGCGAGCGCGTGATCGAGACCGTCTGGGTCGCCCCAGGGAACGAACGAGAGGAGTCGGCATGAAACGCATCACCCTGATCGCGTCCGCTCTCGCGATCGTCGCAGTCGGTGTGGGAGCCGCCGCACGGCCGGCGGCCGCCGGCGCCAACCTCTGCGTCGCCCACCATCCAGGGTGCTTCCAAACGCTGCAGGCGGCGGTCGACGCGGCGCACGACGGAGACACCATTCGCATCGACCGGGGAACCTTCGCGGGCGGCGTGACGGTGAGCGTCAGCATCGCGATCGTCGGCGCGGGCGCGAGCCAGACGACGATCAGCGGCGGTGGGCCCGTGCTGACGCTCGGCGTCTACCAGGCCGCCACCGAGCCGACGATCTCGGTGAGCGGCGTGACGATCACGGGCGGCAACAACACGACGCTGCCCGACCTCTCGGTCACGTTCGGCGGCGGGGTCTGGATCCCGCAATCGCAGGTCCAGTCGACGGGAGCGACCGTCTCGATCAGCAACTCGGTGATCACGGGCAACACCGTGACCCCGAGCCAAACGTTCCCAGGTACGTTCTGCGGCAGCCCGAATCCGTGCGCGTTCGGCGACGGCGGCGGCATCGACAACGCCGGCGTACTGACCTTGACGAACACCGTCGTCTCCAGCAATCAGGCCGGTACCCCAGGGGGGGTGGGTTCGGGCCTTGCGGACGGTGGCATCCACAACCGGTTCATCGGCACGCTCGTCATGCGTCACTGTCAGGTCACGGGCAACCGCACGCTCGCAGGCCCGCCGAACGGCAACGGGTCGAGCGCCGGCGGGATCGGGGACGACGGCCCGATGACGATCGAGGACAGCGTCGTCAGCAACAACACGGTCACGGTGTCGAACGCAGGTGCCTCGGACGAAGGCGCCTTCGCAGGCGGCATCGGGATCTCCGGCTTCGCGAGCGCGTCCGTGACGATCCACAACACGACGATCAGCAACAACAGCGTGTCCGACACGAACGCGAGTGGCGATGCGGGAACCTTCGCGGGGGGCATCTTTCTCGACGTCGGAGCGTCGCTCGCCCTCGACACCGCCGCGGTCAATTCGAACAGCGTGTCGTCGACGGGCAGCGGTGGCGCGTTCACCGACGGTGGCGGTATGGAGCTTGACGGCATCGCGACGGTCACGAGAACCGTGATCGCCCGCAACAGCATCGTCGCGAGCGCGCAGTCGGGACCGACATTCGCGCAGGGCGGAGGCGTGGCGAACACCGGCACGGCGACGTTCCGAGCCGTGCTCGTGCTCGGCAATACCGTCTCTGCGCAGGGCCCTGACGGCGTCGCGCAGGGCGGGGGCATCTGGAACGGCCGGTTCGACGACGGTGAACCGCTGCCCTCGCTGACGCTGATCGACACGATCGTGACCTCGAACAGCGTCACGGCGACCAACGGCACGACGCCGCAGGGAGGCGGCGTCTTCAGCATCGCGCCGGTCTCCCGCACGAACACCCTGATCGCGGGCAATCGCCCCGATCAGTGCGTCGGCTGCTGAACCGGGACGGGGTGGTGGCGGGTGAAGAAGCCCGCCACCACCGTCAGACGGCGAGCGCCGGCTCGTCCTCCGGCAGCAGCCCGTGCTGGACGGCGAACAGGCTGGCCGCGGCGCGGCTCGAGGCGTCGATCTTGGCGTAGATGTGCTCGACGTGGTTGCCGACCGTCTTCGGCTGGATCACGAGGCGCATTGCGATCTCCCGGTTCGTCAGGCCGCGCGCGAGCAGGCGGAGCACTTCGATCTCGCGCACGGTCAACCCGGCCGGCCCTTCGAGGCGCCGGCGCCCGTCACGGTGACCGGCGGCCTCGAGCACTGCCTCGACCGCCTGCGCATCAAGCCGTCCGGCGGCGACGTCGGCCCGCAGCTGGGCGGCGGCTTCGACAGTCGTGCGCGGCGGACGGTACGGTCGCGGCTCGCGCATCGCCTGGTAGGCGTCGGCGGCACCGACCAGCCGTGCCACCCGCGAGATCGCGCCGCCGGACAGGCCGCGCGGATAGCCGGAGCCGTCGAGTCGCTCTCGATGCTGCACGGCGATCGCACCGAGTGGCGCAAGCGCCTCCGAGCTCTGCAGCATGCGCTCGGTCAGGTAGGGGCCGAGTCGCACGCGTTCCCACTCGCCTGCTCCGAGCGGGCCCGGCTTGTCCCAGATCGCGTTCGAGATGCCAAGCCGGCCGAAGTCGTGCACGAGCGCCGAACGCCGGACCGTGCGCACCTCCGGGTCCGGCCAGCCGAGCCCGTGCGCGGCGGCCTCGACGAGCCGCGCGACCGCGGCCGCGTGGCCGAGTGTGTACGGCGACTTCAGGTCGACGAAGTCGGCGATCGCGAGCAGCGCCGCGTCGATCTGCTCACCGGTGAGCGAGATGCCGAGCGCCGGCTCGGCGGCGATCACGGCGTCCCACGTCCGGACGTCGTCGAGGCCGCCGAGAATCAGCTCGGCATCCGCGTCGACGAGCGTGGCCAGACCCGGGTCGAACTGCTTGCCGCGCCGCCGCCGCACGAGCGTGCGCACACCGTCGACGCCGCCGATGCGATAGGCGACCTCGACGAACTCGGCGAGCTGCGCGATTCGCGCGGCCAGCGGGATCTCCGCACCGCGCACACGTCCCGGCCAGCCGTGGCCGTCCCAGTGCTCGTAGGCGCAGCCGACCGCCTCGCCGACGTCCTCCGGCAACTCGAGCTGGTCGGCGAGCGACTGCGCCACCGCGGCATGGGCGGCGATCATGCCGTCCAGCTCGCGGCGTCCGGCCAGCGCGAACTCGAGCCCGATGCGGAAGCGGTGCAGGGGCGGGCTCCCGGCGCCGAGCTTCCGCAACGTCGCGGCGACACCGCGGAGGCCGAACTCGTGCTCGAACTTCCCCGACTTGAGCGCGATGTCGTCGCCGAACCACTTCGCCTGCTCGTGGGCGTCCGTGTGGCATCCGACGTTGACGAGCAGCGCGGTGTAGTAGACGGTGATCCGCTCCTCGTCGTCGAGTGAGAGACGATCGGCGACGGCGAGCGAGATCAGGCACTGCCGGAGCACGTGCTCCATCGGCTGACCGAAGCCGAGATCGATCCCGAGCGACAGCGCTCCAACCAGGTCGGCCAGCCGAACGGAATCGCCGTTCACGCTGCGAGCCTACGCCGGAATCGCCTCCAGGCGCGGGCTCGGACGCAGCACGAGGGTCTCGGTCGGCGCATGCGTGAGCAGCCATGCCAGTTCCTTGGGATCGAAACCGTCGTGATCGCCGGCGCGCGCCGGAACGACGAGCCGGTCGAACTTCTCGACCTCCCAGAGGCGACGGAGCGCGTGGGTCGGCGTGCGTCCCTTCTCGATGCGAGCATCGACGGCGACGCCCGCGCGCAGTGCGGCATGCTCGACTGCCTCGAGGGCCGGCATCGCGACAGCCACGTCCTTCGACACCGGCGAGTCCTCGGCGTACTCGAGTGGGACGATCAGGAGGTAGGC
Source organism: uncultured Thermoleophilia bacterium (assembly GCA_963769545.1). GTDB lineage: Bacteria > Actinomycetota > Thermoleophilia > Gaiellales > Gaiellaceae > PALSA-600. Next base: position 650,723 of record CAVYMB010000001.1, read on the forward strand.
CGGGACGAGCACGGCATCCTCGGCACGCGCGATGCGGATCGCCGCGCCCAGCACCGTGGGATCGAGGCTGCCCGTGAAAGGAACGAGGATGCGGCGACCGCCCCGCGGTCGCCGCAGCGCGCGGGGCGTTCGACTCCGGTAGGCGAGCGCGGCAACGAGGACGAGGACCAGGGCGACGAGGCCGATGACGAGTGCCGTCACCCGTCGAGCTCCGGCCGATCGGCACGGCTGGCAACGACACGGATGTCGATCCCCGGAAGCTCGCGCACCATCCGCGACAGAAGCGACCCGCCGAAGATCTCGCGCCGGCGCGACTCGTCCGGCGTCCCGACGAAGACGTACGTGGAGCCACGCTCGAGTGCGACGCGCCGGACGGTCGCGACGAGGTCGTCGCCTTCCTCCTCGAGCAGATGGATGCCGAGGATGCCGGCCAGCCGGCGCAGGGCCGCGAGCTGTGTTACCTCCTCGTCGCTGGGCGGACGGCCCGCCGGGCGGACCCAGAGCGCATCGATCTCACCGCCGAGCCGTTGCGCGGACCGCCAGGCGCGTCGCATGATGCGCTGGGACTTCGGCTGAGGCTCGATCAGCGCGAGCACACGCTCGGCGACCGCCTGCTGGCTCGACGCGTCGAGCACGACCGCCTGCCGGCGCGCCTCGACGTCCTCGGCGACCTCCCGCAGCGCCAGCTCGCGCAGCGCGCTCAGATTCTCGAGCTTGAAGAAGTTGACCAACGCGACGTCGGCCCGCTCCTTCGAGTACACCTTGCCCGCCTCCAGGCGGTGCTGGAGCGCTTCGGGCGTCAGGTCGACGAGCACGACCTCGTCGGCCTCGTCGAGCACGTGGTCGGGGAAGGTCTCGCGTACGCGGACTCCGGTCAGCTCCGAGACCGCGTCGTTGAGGCTTTCGAGATGCTGGATGTTGACGGTCGAGATCACGTCGATCCCGGCGGCGATCACCTCTTCGATGTCCTGGTAGCGCTTCTCGTTGCGCATCCCGCGCGCATTGGTGTGCGCAAGCTCGTCGATCAGCGCGAGGTCGGGACGACGCGCGATGACGGCGTCGACGTCCATCTCCTCGAGCTCGAGCTCGCCGAGCTCGCTGCGCAGCCGAGGGACGACCTCGATCCCGTCTGCGAGCTCGGAGGTCTCAGGCCGGTCGTGCGGCTCGAGGTAGCCGATGACGACGTCGCGTCCCTCCACCATCGCCTGCCGGCCCTCCTGCAGCATGCGGTAGGTCTTGCCGACCCCGGCTGCCATTCCGAGCAGAATCCGGTAGCGGCCGCGGACCGGCACTCATGCGCCGAACACGTTGTGGACGAGCAGGTCGATCAGCTTGATGCCGACGAAGGGCAGGATGACGCCGCCCAGCCCGTAGATGAGCAGATTGCGCTGCAGCAGCGCCGTCGCACCGATCGCCCGGTACTTGACGCCCCTCAGGGCGAGCGGAACGAGCGCGGGGATGATCAGGGCGTTGAAGATGATCGCGGAGACGATCGCACTCTTCGGATCGCCGAGGTGCATGATGTTGAGTGCGTTCAGGGGCCCGCGCTGCCCGGGCTTGGTCGCGTAGGTGAACGCAAACATCGCCGGCAGGATCGCAAAGTACTTCGCAACGTCGTTCGCGATCGAGAACGTCGTCAGGGCGCCACGGGTGATCAACTGCTGCTTCGCGACCTCGACGATCTCGATCAGCTTTGTCGGGTTCGAGTCGAGGTCGACCATGTTGCCGGCTTCCTTCGCCGCGGACGTCCCCGTATTCATGGCGACGCCGACGTCCGACTGCGCGAGCGCCGGAGCATCGTTCGTGCCGTCGCCGGTCATCGCGACCATGCGCCCTTTCGCCTGCTCCTCCTTGATCAGCGACATCTTCGCCTCCGGCGTCGCCTCGGCGAGGAAGTCGTCGACGCCGGACTCCTGGGCGATCACGGCGGCCGTCACCCGGTTGTCGCCCGTGATCATCACGGTGCGAATGCCCATCTTGCGCAGCTCGTCGAAGCGCTCGCGCATGCCGCCCTTGACGATGTCCTTCAGGTGGATCACGCCGAGCGCGAAGTTGTCCTTGGCGACGACGAGCGGTGTTCCGCCCTGCTCGGCGATTCGCTGCACGGCCAGGTCGACCTCGCCCGGCGTCTGCCCGCCCTGCTCGGCGACGAAGGCCTTGATCGCGTCGGCCGCGCCCTTGCGCAGCCGGGTCCCGTTGTAGTCGACGCCGCTCATCCGCGTCATCGCCGTGAACGGGACGAACTCGGCGCCGGTCTCTCCCAGCTGACGCTCCCGCAGGCCGTACTTCTCCTTGGCGAGTACGACGATCGAGCGCCCCTCGGGCGTCTCGTCGGCGAGCGAGGCGAACTGCGCCACCTCGGCCAGCTCCCGCTCGTCGACACCGGGAGCCGGGACGAACTCCGACGCCTGCCGGTTGCCGAGCGTGATCGTTCCGGTCTTGTCGAGCAGGAGAACGTCGACGTCGCCCGCCGCCTCGACTGCACGACCGGACATCGCGAGCACGTTGCGTTGGACGAGCCTGTCCATGCCGGCGATCCCGATCGCCGAGAGCAGCGCGCCGATCGTCGTCGGGATCAGCGCGACCAGCAGGGCGATCAGCACGGTCTGCGACTGCGGCGAGCCGGCGTAGATCGCGTACGGCTCCAGCGTCACGACCGCCGCGAGGAAGGTGATCGTGAGCCCGGCGAGCAGGATGTTGAGCGCGATCTCGTTCGGCGTCTTACGCCGCTCGGCGCCCTCGACGAGCGCGATCATCCGGTCGAGAAACGACTTGCCCGGCTCCTGTGTGACCTCGATCACGAGCCGGTCGGAGAGCAGGCGCGTGCCGCCTGTGACGCCGGAGAGGTCGCCGCCCGACTCGCGGATCACGGGCGCCGACTCACCGGTGATCGCCGACTCGTCGACCGAGCCCACGCCCTCGATCACGTCGCCGTCGGCCGGGATCACCTCGCCGGCGACGACTTCCACCCGGTCGCCCCGCTGCAGCTCCGGCGCCGGCACTTCCTCGACGACCCCGTCGACGAGCCGCCGTGCGAGCGTGGTCGTACGCGTCGCGCGCAGCGCGTTCGCCTGCGCCTTCCCGCGTCCCTCGGCGATCGCTTCCGCGAAGTTGGCGAAGAGAACGGTCAGCCAGAGCCAGAACGCGATCACGGCGACGAACCAGAGCTGGCCCGTCTCCCCGCGTGCGAGCTCGAGGAAGAAGATGCCGGTCGTGATCACGCTGCCAAGCTCGACGATGAACATGACGGGGTTCTTGAGCTGATTGCGTGGATCGAGCTTCGGGAACGATTCGATCACGGCCTGGCGTACGAGCTCCCGCGAGAAGACGCTCTCACGCCTGACTCTCGCGAGCTCGGACGGCGCGGAAGGCGCTGGCGGCGCAGCGGTGGTCGACATCTACTTCCCTCCCTGCTTGTCGAGCGCAAGGTTGAGCTCGAGGACGTTGACGCCCGGCTCTCCGAAGAAGCCCCACGAGCGTCCGGTCGTGTGCTGCGCGATCAACTTCTGCACCGCAGGCAGCGACAGCCCACGGACGGCAGCGATCCGGCGGGACTGCAGCGCCGCGTAGGCCGGCGAGATGTCCGGGTCGATGCCGGACGCAGACGTCGTCACTGCGTCGACGGGAATCTGGTGGATCGTCAGGCCCGGGTTGTAGGGCCCCTCGAGCGCCAGAATCGCGTCCGCCGCCGCCTTTACGTTCGTCGCGAGATCGGGGTTGGTGGGCCCGAGGTTGGCGAAGGTGGTGGCGCCTGCGTTGTACGCCGGTGAGGTCGCCGACGGACGCTCGTGAAAGTACCGCTTGCCGGTGAAGCCCTGAGCAGCGAGGCTCGAGCCCACGACCTTGCCGTTCTCCTTGATCAGGCTTCCGTTCGCCTGGTGCGAGAACGCGACCTGTGCGAAAGCGGTCATCACGAGCGGGTAGCCGAAGCCGAAGAACGCGGTGATGACGACGATCGCGACCACGGAGCTGACGATGTTGCGCATCAGTGCATCAACCCTTCGACGATCGGACCGAGTGTGAGCGCCGGGAAGATCATGAGCCCGGCGGTGAGAGCGATCACGCCGACGAGCAGGACGACGAAGGTCGCGCCGTCGGTGCGGAAGGTGCCGGCCGAGACGGGCACGATCTTCTTCTTGGCCAGCGCGCCGCCGAGCGCGAGCGCCGCGAACAGCGGCACGAAACGGCCGAGTAGCATCGCGATCGTGCCGAAGTCGGCGCTGAAGTTCGTCAACCCGAAGCCGGCGAAGGCGCTGCCGTTGTTGTTCCCCTGCGAGTCGTAGGCGTACAACGTCTCCGTGAAGCCGTGGACGCCGCTGTTGTAGATCGAGGCCAGGCCGCTCTTGGTCACGATCGAGAGCGCCGTCAGGGCGAGCACCATCGTCGGGACGAAGAGCGCCCCGAGCGCCGCGTACTTGATCTCGCGCGCCTCGATCTTCTTCCCTAGCCACTCGGGCGTCCGGCCGACCATCAGACCGGCGACGAACACCGCGATCACGATGTAGAAGAACATCCCGTAGAGACCGGAGCCGACCCCGCCGAAGATCACCTCACCGAGGAACAGGTTGACGAGCGGAACGGCTCCGCCGGCAGGCGTCATCGCATCGAAGCCGCCGTTGACCGAGCCGTTCGAGGCGTCACTCGTCGCGACCGTCCAGTTGGACGTTGCCGCCTGTCCGAAGCGGATCTCCTTGTCGGACATGTTGCCGCCCGACTGACCGTGGCCCTGGGTGATGTTCACGCCCGAGGCGCGCAACACGGCCGAGCCATGCTGCTCCGCCGGCAGGTTGACGGCAACCCCCAGCGCGAACACGACGAACATCGAGATGAACACCATCAACGCATGTCGCCGCGCGAGCACCATCTTCCCGAACATGAAGACCTGCGCCGCGGGGATCAGCAGGATTGCAAGCAACTCGATGAAGTTCGAGAGCCCCGTCGGATTCTCGAACGGCACACCCGAATTGGAGTTGTAGAAGCCGCCGCCGTTCGTTCCGAGCTGCTTGATCGCGATCTGCGATGCAACCGGGCCACGGGCGATCGTCTGCGACGCGCCCTGGACGGTCGCTGCGGTGGCGTGGCCGTGGAGCGTCTGCGGCACGCCTTGCCAGATCAACAGCACCCCGACGACGATCGACAGCGGCAGCAGGATGTAGACCAGCGAGCGATAGAGATCGACCCAGAAGTTGCCGAGCGTGTTCGACGAACGGCGCGCGATCCCGCGGACGACCGCGACGAGCACCGCCATCCCGACGGCGGCGGAGACGAAATTCTGCACCGCCAGACCGGCCATCTGCGTCAGATACGACATCGTGTACTCGCCGCCGTAGAACTGCCAGTTCGTGTTCGTGACGAAGCTGGCGGCGGTGTTCAGCGAGAGGTGCGCCGGAACGCCCTTCATGTGATCCGGGTTCAGGAACAGATGCCCCTGCAGCCGCTGGATCAGATAGAGGAACCCCCAGAAGAGAACGCTGAAGACCAGCACCGTGGTGCCGTAGCTCTTCCAGTTCTGCTCTTTCTTCGCATCGATGCCGAGGAGGCGATAGAAGCCGTTCTCGGTGCTCGGCAGCAGACGGATCCGCCGGCCGCCGACCCGCTCGGCCGAGTAGATCCGCGCCATGTAGATGCCGAGCGGATACCCGAGCACGATCAGGACGATCGAGTAGACGATGATCTGCGTGATCCCCTGCCCCGACATCTAGAACCGCTCTCCCCGGAACAGCGCATAGACCAGATAGGCCAGGACGAGCAGCGAGACGACCAACCCGAAGAGATCGGCGGCGGACATCACACGCGCTCCAGGACGTAGAGGATCAGGTACACGAATGCGAAGCACGCGAGCCCTATGGCGATCGCAGCGAGATCGAACATCAGTGGGGGCCTCCTCCCGAGTGCGCTCGTGCCGGAGAGCCCGGCCGGCTCGCAACAGAACGCCTGCGTTGCATGCGACCGAAGCTAGAACCGCGCGACGAAAGCCGGGCTAAAGAATCACGCGGGCGGGCTAAGCGCGCACTAAAGGTCGCTACGCGGCGTCGGGGTCGACCAGCCGGTACCCGGCGCCCGGCTCGTTCAACAGATAACGCGGTCTCGTCGGATCCGGCTCGATCTTCCCGCGCAACTGGGAGATGTGCACGTGCAGATAGCTCGACTCGGTCTGGTAGGCCGGCCCCCACAGCTCGCGCAGGATTGTCCGATGCGTCAGGAGCTTCCCCTCGTTCTGGGCGAACAGGCGCAGCAGATCGAACTCGCGCGGAGTGAGGTGCACACGCCGGCCGGCGACGGAGACGTCGTGCTTCTCGAGGTCGACGCGGATCTGCCCGATCTCGATCACCGGCAAGGCGGGCGCACCCGCGCGGCGGAGCGCCGCACGGAGCCGCGCGAGCAGCTCCCCGATCGCGAACGGCTTGGTGACGTAGTCGTCCGCACCGGCGTCGAGCGCCGCGATCTTCTCCCGCTCCTCGCCGTTGGCGGAGACGACGATCACCGGCAGCCGGCTCCAGCTGCGCAGGTCGACGATGACCTCGGTGCCGCTCCTGTCGGGCAGGACCAGGTCGAGGATGATCGCATCCGGCGGCCCGAGCCCGACAGCCGTCAGCGCCTCCTCGCCCGTCGTCGCCGTCTCGACCGTGTAGCCGGCAGCGCGCAGACTGGTCGCCAGCGCCCGCAGGAACTGCGGCTCGTCGTCGACGACGAGCACACGCTCGCCGCTCACGCCGGGACCAGTGCCGGGGCTCCGACAGCGGGCAGCACAAGCACGAACGTCGCGCCTTGCTCCGGCCGCGACTCCGCCCAGATCCGCCCGCCGTTGGCCTCGGTGAATCCCTTCGCGATCGCGAGCCCGAGCCCGGCACCGCCGGTGCGCGCTCCCTCGACCCGCTGAAAGGGCTCGAAGATTCGTCCGAGCTCGCCCTGCGGGATGCCGTCGCCGTGATTGGTCACCCGCACCACCACCTCGTCCCGGCCCGGGTTCGCGCGGAGCTGGACCGGCTCGGTCGCAGAGGAGAACTTGAGCGCGTTCTCGAGCAGGTTCACCAACACGCGCTGGATCTGCGCACCGTCGACGCGCACGAGCGGCAGGCCGTCGGCCACGACGACCTGGACCCGCTCGGCTCCCTCGACCTCGTCGAGGGCGTCCGCCAGCAGCTGCTCGGCCGTCCACAGCTCGGGAATCGGCTCGGCCGCTCCGGCCTGGAGCCGGGAGAGATCGAGCAGGTTCTCGACGAGACGCTTCAACCGGTCGAGCTCGACAGCGATCGCCTCGAGCAGGTCGCTCCGATCCTCGCTCGTCAGCTCGAGGCTGCCGCTCCGCAGGCTCCCGAGCGCGGTCTCGATCGTTGCGAGCGGCGTCCGCAGGTCGTGCGACACGGCCTGGATCACGGCCGTCTTCACCGCGTCGCTGCGCCGCAGGGTCTCGGCGTCGTAGGCCTCCAGCGCGAGGCGCTCGCGGTCGACGGCAACGGCGAGCAGCGACGCCAGCGCCGGCAACAGCCGCCGCCTGGCGGCCGCCTGCTGGCGTCCTTCGAGCACGAAGATCGTCCCGAGGCGCCGGTCACCGGCAACGAGCGGCTCCCCCACCTCGCCCGGCTCGGGACGAGCCTCCGCTCCGAGCACGATGCGCGTTCCGCCGGCGCCGAGGGCGCGCGCCGCTTCTGCGGCGATCGTGTCGAGCTGCGCCGTCACGTCGCCGCGCTCGAGCAGCGACGTCGCCACCCTAGCGAGCAGCGCCGACTCGTCGGCGCGCCGCCGGGAACGCGCCGCGAGCTCGCTGACGACGACGGCGGTGACGAGGAAGACCGCCAGCGCGAACCAGTTGCGGGAGTTGGAGATCGTGAGGGTGTAGAGCGGCGGCAGGAAGAAGAAGTTGAAGGCCAGCATCGACCCGACCGCCACCCCGACTGCGTACGCGAGCCCGAAGGCGATTGCCACCGGGAGGACCGCCAGGATGTAGAGCACGGCGAGGCTCAGCACCGGGACGTACGGCTTCGCGAGCTCGACTGCGCCGGTCACGACGGCGACCGCGGCGACGCTGCCCGCGACGCGGTACCACGTGTTCCAGGCGCCCACCGCTCTCATGGCCGGGCTCAGGCCGCCGCCCGCTCGAGCTGCGCGCCCAGCGCGAGCACGAGATCGTCCCGGCCCGGCGGCCCGACCAGCTGCACGCCCACGGGGATCCCTTCGGGCGTCTCGTAGAGCGGGAGGGAGAGCGCGGGCTGGCCCGTGACGTTCCAGATCCGCACGAGCGCGCTGAAACGCACGGCGTCGTCGGTGACACCGGCCTCGGCGCGCAGGCCGCCGGCCGATGCGGGCAGACGCGTCAACGTCGGCGTCACGACGACGAGATCGTCGGGCCAGTCGCGGAGCACACGCCGCGAGAATGCCCAGAGCCGCTCGCCGGCCTCGAGGTAGTCGATGAGCGTGACCGGCGGGGAGTCGACGAGCCACGCACGGGTCGCGGGCTCGAGCGCCTGCGCGTCCATCGGCCGTCCGTGCAGACGCTCGACGACGCGCAGCAGGTGCTGCGCGACACCCGTGGCGTAGGTCGACCAGCTTTGCGGAAATGTCTCGTCGTCCCAGTCGGGCGCGTCCCGGCGCACGTCGTACCCGAGCCCGCCGAGGAGCTCGGCCGTGTGCTCGACGGCGTTCCGCGGCTCGTCGTCGACCGGGACGCCGAGCGGCGCCGTGGTCGTGACGGCGACGGCGGGCGAGACCGGGGCCAGCAGGTCGGCGTACGGCCGCACCGGTGTGGCGGCGAGATGAAGGTCGCCGGGCTCATAGCCCGCGATCACATCGAGCCCGGCTGCGACGTCGAGCACGGTGTGCGCGAGCAGTCCGTCGGCCGGGAGGCCGCCTCCCGCTGCGCCGAGGTCCGGTCCGATCGACACGCGACCGCGGCTCGGCTTGAGCCCGACGACGCCGCAGCACGCAGCAGGGATGCGGATCGAGCCGCCGAGGTCGCTCGCGTCGGCGAGCGCGACCATCCCGGCGGCGACGGCGGCCGCACTGCCACCGGACGAGCCGCCGGCCGAGAGCGCAGGATGGAGTGGATTGCGCGTGATGCCAAAGCGGGCATTCTCCGTCACCGGCCGCAACCCCAGCTCGGGCGTGTTCGTCTTGCCGACGATGATCGCGCCCGCCTCTCGCAGCCGGCGGACGTGAGCAGCGTCGTGATCGGCGACCCAGTCGCCGAAGGCGGAGCTCCCGTGTGAGGTCGGGAGACCCTCGGTCGCGGACAGCAGATCCTTCACCCCGATCGGCACGCCGCAGAGTGGGCGCGGGTCGCCCGGCCGAACGCGATCGGCTTCGTCCAGCGCGCGCTCGGCGAACACCGCCACGAAGGCGTTCACGGTCGGGTTCTGCCGCTCGATCTCGTGCAGCGAGGCTTCGACCAGCTCACGGGCGGAGATCTCACCGGCACGCACCCGCGCTGCCTGCTCGACGGCCGACGACGCCCCCACCATGGGTGCAAGCGTACGGCGAAGCGTTCGATCGAGCGCGGGAGTCGCGGCGGCCGCCGCGACTCCCGCGCCGATCGCTCAGGCCGCGAACGCCTCGTTGAAGGCGTCGATGTACGCCTGGACGTTCCCCGACGGTCCTTTCAGCGTCATGCCGATCGGCCGTTCGGGCTGGTTGTAGAAGAACCGGTCGGCCCGGTCCTTGTGACCCTGATTGACCAGGATCTTGTACGCCTTCTCGTTGAAGAGCGGGCGGCCGTTCACCAGGAAATTGTGCGCGATCCACGGCGCCTGCTCCATGGTGTTGATGAACTTCTCGAACGAGCTCTGATTCTTCGACTGCTTGAGCAGCATCTCGGCGTCCATCCAGCCGTACAGCCCTTCCTTCGGGTCGGCGGTCTTGATCATCGGGCCTTTCGCGTCGGCGACGCGCTGGTCGGTGCCGATGTTCTCGATCGTCAGCCAGGCCGACTCGTCGGTCAGTGCGCGGACGACCTCGGTGTTCTCGGCGACGAGCTTCAGCACGTTCGGCTTCAGCTGCTTCAAGAACGCCTTGGCGCTCGCGATCTGCGCAGTCGTCATGTTGTACGGATGCTTCGCGCCGGTCGCCAGGCCCGCCATCGCCATCAGGTCGGTCGGCTGGTTCTCGAGGACGATGCGCTTCTTGTACTTCGGGTCGAGCAGCGCGTGGTAGCTGTCGGGCTTCGTCGTGACGAACTTCGGGTTGTAGTAGATCTGCAGGCTCGACCAGCCGAACGGGTAGCCCATCTGAAGGTTGCCGGCCTTCCAGAACGGCACGTTCAGCGCGATCGGATAGAGCTGCTTCGACACCGGGAACGACTTGATGTCGAACGGGACGATCAGCCCTTCCTTGTTGAACTTCGGCACCCAGAGCGCGTCCTCCGACGACATGTCCCAGTGGCCGCCGCCCTGCTTGACCTTGATGTACGCATCGGAGTCGTCGCTGATCAGCTGCACGCGACCGCCGATCCCGGTCTGCTTCTGCACCTTCTGCAACTGGTTCGAGAAGTAGTGGTCGGACCACGTCAGCCAGTTCAGCGTGACGCCGCCGGTGTCGACCTTCGTCGCGCCGAACGCGCGCCCGGCCGTTCCGAGCGTGCGGCCCGCCGCGAGGGAAGCGGCGCCGATCGCGCCGGCGCCCAGCAGACCTCTGCGCGTCATCGGCCGTTCGAGTTGCTCCATGCTGCCTTCGCCTCCTCTTTCGTTCACGACCTGCCTGCCAGCACGGCCCGTCAGCTGCCGGTTGCGCGGACCGCGGCGAACGTACCATGATGCGGACAACGTGTCCAGCCAACGGAACGAGCGGCTGCGGATCGGGGTGATCGGCGGTGGAATGGTCGCCCAGGCCGAGCATCTGCCGCACCTGAACGAGTTGCAGGATCGGTTCGAGATCGCCGCGCTGGCGGAGGCTTCGCGAACGGTGCGCGAGGCGATGTGCGCCCGCTTCAACATCGCCGGCGAGCACGCGGACTGGCGCTCGCTGGTCGACGCCGGCGGGCTCGACGCCGTCCTGATCGCGTCACCCGCGGGCACCCACGTCGAGATCGTGCTGACCGCGCTCGACGCCGGGCTCCACGTGTTCTGCGAGAAGCCCCTCGCGATCACCCTCGCCGACATCGACCGGATCATCGAGGCACGCAATCGCGCGGCGAAGGTCGTCCAGGTCGGGTACATGAAGCGGCACGACCCGGCCGTCCAACGCGCACTCGAGGAGCTGCCGGCGAGCGCCGCCGACCTCCGCTACGTCAGCATCGTCGTCAACGACCCCGAGTGGCTGCCGTACTTCCTGCCGGGCGAGATCGTCCGCGGCACGGACGTGCCGCAGGACGTGATCGACGCCGCGCGACGGGCGGAGAGCGAGCAGGTCGAGCAGGCGGTCGGCCGGGGCGACCCCGAGGCCTGCTTCGCATTCTCGGATGGTTACCTGGGCTCGCTCGTGCATCACGTGAACATCGTCAACGGCTTCCTCGAGCGGATGGGCGAGTCGATGCCGGCGCGCGTCGTCGACGGCGCCTGGTGGAACGGCGGCCGGTCTGTGGCCGGCTACGCGGTGCTCGAGAACAACGCGCGCTGGGACAGCGCGTGGATCCAGCTGCTCGACACGCGCGAGTATCGCGAGCGGATCGAGCTCTACTTCGACACGTCCGTGCGGTCGCTGACCTTCCCCTCGCCCTGGCTGAGGATGAGCCCGACCGTCTACGAGCGGCAGGAGCCGGACGACTACGCCAACGTTGCCCACCGCTATCGATCGTTCGAAGAGTCGTTCCGACGGGAGCTCGTGCACTTCCACGCGTGCTGCGTCGACGGCGTCGCGTGCCTGACACCGCCCGAGCAGGCGCGGATCGACACCGAGCTGCTCACGGCGATGTACCTCGCGGCAGGAAAATAGCGACCGGTTAGGGCAACCCGAGCGCGGCCTTCGCCCGCTGCGCGGCGGCGAGCGCCGCGACCGCGTCGTCGATCGTCGTCCCGGCCCTGCCGCCCCGGGCGAAGTCCTCGGCCTGGGCGCGTAACGCCGCGGCGATCGTGTCGTCGCCGTCCGGGGGTGCGACGAAGTCGATTCGCTCGGCGCCGTCGAGGCCGATCACCTCGACGCGGCAGGTCTCTCCCGGTGGGTAGCGGCGCGCCAGGGTGATCGCCGCGACGATCCCACCCTCGAGCTCGATGCTCAGCTCGACGAGCTCCGGATCGCCGTCGACCGGCTCGTCGAAGCCGACGGCGCCCGCGACGCCGACCACGCCCACGATCTCGCGGCCCGTGAGCCAGCGGATCTGGTCGAACTCGTGCACTCCCATGTCGACGACGATTCCCCCACTCGAGACCGGATCGCGGAAGCCGGGCGGCGGGGGCGTCTCGTCGAGTTGCACCGAGGATATGAAGACGATCTCGCCGAGCCGGCGTGCGACGATGCGCTCGCGCAGCGCGCGCAGCGCCGGCACGAACCGCCGCCAGTATGCGACCTGAACCGGGACGCCGAGCGCCGCGATGGTGCGCGTCTCGTCGATCGTCAGGCCGCAGGGCTTCTCGCAGAGGATCGGCAGTCCGTGCACCGCGACCGCACGCACGACCGCGACGTGCAACCTGGTCGGCACGGCGACGAGGAACCCGTCGACCGGCGGCAGCGTGGCGAGCGTTGCGCGCGGCGCGGCGACGCGTGCGGCAGCCTCGTCGGACGGGTCGACGACACACACGATTTCGATCCCGTCCGCCGCCTCGAGCGCACGCGCGTGCGCGGCGCCCATCCGGCCCGCCCCGATCAACGCCAGCCGGAACGCGCCCGGCGCGCTCACGCGAGCCACTGCTCGACGAGCGCACGGTTGCGCTCGTCGGCTGCACGCACCTCCGGCATGTCGTCGACCGTGACGGCGACGCGGTCCTGCTCGATCACGCCGTAGCCGGCGAGCGACCGCACCTCCGGGAGTGCGAGGAACTCACGGATCGGGACGACGCCGGCGCCGAACTCGCAGAAGATGCCGAGCGGCCAGGCCTCGTCCATGTCGAGCTCGCCACGCTCCATCCGCCCGAGGAGCTCTCCGTCGACGTCCTTCAGATGGATGTGGCGGAGCCGCGACGCGTGGCGCGTCACGAGCGCGACCGGGTCGCCACCGCCGACGATCGTGTGGCCGGTGTCGACGCAGAGCGAGATGTCGGTGCGCTCCAGGATGCGGTCGGTCTCGCTCTCCGACTCGATGTGCGTGGCCGCGTGTGGATGGAGCGCCGCTTCGAGGCCGCGGCCGCGAACGATGTCGGTGGCGCGCTGCAGGCGCTCGGCGGCGCGCTCGACGGTGTCGTCGTCCCAGCCCGTCTCGCGCCGGCGTTCCTCGTTTCCCGCCGCGCGGGCACGCTCGGGTGTCTCCATGTCGGCGAGCAGCACCACGCCGCCGCCCGTCGCCTCGAGCACCTCGACCGTCCGGTCGAGTGCGGCGAGGTCCTCCTCGAAGCCGGCGGGGTCGTCGAGGCGCAGGGGCAGGAACGTCGCGATCAGCTCCACCCCCGCGCGACCCGCGCGGTCGGCGGCCTCCGCGGCGCTCGGCGCGAAATAGCCGGGCGGGCCGGTCTCCGTCGCCGTGTAGCCCATGTCGACGATCGTGTCGAGGTAGGTCTGCGGCGGGATCAGGTCGGCCCGGTCGATCGTCATCTCCCAGATCCCCCACGAGACGGGCGCGGTCGCGACCTTCACGACGCCGTGGTCCTCAGACGGGTGCCGGCGCGGCGGGCGCGCCTGATCAGCTGCGGCAGCAGGAACGCAGCTGCGAGCAGAAGGAGCGAACCGCCGAGAAGCATCGTCGCCACAGCATTCACCTCCGGGGTGATTCCGAATTTGACCTGGGTGTAGATGAAGATCGGGAGCGTGTTGTCGGCGCCGATCAGGAAGTAGGTGATGATGAACTCGTCGAGCGAGAGGGTAAAGGCGAAGAGCGCGCCGGCGAGGATCGCCGGAAAGATCAGCGGCAGCACCACGCGTCGCAACCGTTGGAAGGTGTTCGCACCGAGGTCGGAAGCGGCTCGCTCGAGGGCGGTGTCGAAGCCCTGGAGGCGCGCCGCGACGAGGAGGATCACGAACGGCGTCGTGTACACCGCCTGCCCGATCACCGCCGTCTCGGGCGAGAGCGTCCAGTGGAACGTGCTCGTGAAGAGCACGAGCAGGGACACACCGATCAGCAGGCCGGGGATCATGATCGGCAGGATCAGGAGGATCCTGATCCCTTCGCGGAAGGGCAACCGCGAGCGCACGAGGGGAAACGCAGCGGCCGTGCCGACGATCGTCGAGACGACAGTGACCTGTGCAGCGACCTTCAGGGTGGTGTCGACGGCGCCCTGGACCTGGTAGTCGCTGAAGGCCTGCCGGTACCACGTGAGCGTCCAGCCGGTGATCGGGAACGTGCCGTAGCGGTTCGCGTTGAAGCTGAAGAGCACGAGCAGCACGATCGGCGCGAACAGGAAGAAGTAGATGAGCACCGCGTAGCCGCTGAGCAGCCCGCGGACGGCGCGCCCGCGCCCCGAGAGGACCTCGACGTCACGCGCCATAGGCTTCCTTCGCCGAGAGCGACTTCCGGAAGATGACGAGCAGCAGGATGATGAACGACGCGACGAGGAGCGCAACCGCGGACCCGCGCGTGTACTCCGCCGCCTGGAAGAAGTTGACGATCAGGTTGCCGATCATCACCCCACCCGTGCCGCCGACGATCTGAGGCGTGAGGTACTCCCCAAGGATCGGGATGAAGACGAAGATGATCGCGGTGATGATCCCCGGCTTGATCTGCGGAACGAGGATGCGGAAGATCGCCTGGAGCGGGGACGCACCGAGATCCATCGCAGCCCGAAGCTGGTTCCAGTCGAACCGCTCGATCGACGAGTACAGCGTCAGTGCCCCGAACGGGAAGTAGAGGTAGACGAGCACGAGGATCACGGCCGGCCGGTCGTACAGGAAGAGGCCGAGGGGGTGGTGCGTGATCCCCGCCCACTGCAGGAAGCGGTTGAGCACCCCCTGCTGGCCAAGGATCGTCAGCCACGAGTAGACGCGGAGCAGATAGCTCGCCCAGAACGGGACGATCACGAGCACGAGCAGCGGCGTGCGCAGACGCGGCGAGACGTAGCGCGACAACCAGTAGGCGAACGGGAACGCGAGCCCGATCGCGAGCACCGTGGCCACGACCGCGACCCAGAGCGTCGCCCACATCGTCGACACGTACGCACCGACGCTGAAGAAATAGGTGTAGTTGCCGACCGTCCAGTGGTGGATGGTCGCGTAGTCCACCGTCTCCCAGAACGAGTAACAGACGATGATCCCGAGCGGCACCAGGAAGCAGAGCCCGAGCAGGAGGACCGCCGGGACGAAGCCGAGATACGACGCGATCCCCGAGCCGATCCGCGCGACGCGCCTGCGCGCCGGCGACGGCACTGCGGCGACGCTGCTCACTCGGCTGCCTCCAGCACGATCCCGTCGCCTGCGGGCCAGGAGAGCGAGACCTGGTCGCCGACCTCCGGCACGGCGGTGGCCTCGCGCAGCGCGACGACGACGGGCGCCTCGGCCGACGGCGTCTCCACCGCCACGCGCACATAGCTGCCGAGAAACGAGGTCTGGAGCACGCGGCCCACGATCGAACCGGGGCCGCCGCCCCCGAGGGTGATCACCTCGGGCCGAACCATCAGCGTCGCCCGGCCGCTCCGGCCGCCGCCGCAGCCGACGCGACTGCCGTCCGACAGCTCGGCCACGTCGCCTGTGACCGTCGCCTCGAAAAAGTTCGAGTCGCCGATGAAGTCGGCGACGAAGCGCGACGCCGGACGCCGGTACACCTCCTCGGGTGTCCCGAGGTGCTCGATCCGCCCGTCGTTCATCACGGCGATCCGATCGGCCATCGACATCGCCTCTTCCTGGTCGTGCGTGACGTAGACGAAGGTCGTCCCGACGTCGCGGTGGATCTGCGCGAGCTCGATCTGGAGACGCTGCCGAAGCTTCAGGTCGAGCGCCCCGAGCGGCTCGTCGAGCAACAGCACCGCCGGGCGCTTGACGAGGGCGCGCGCGACCGCCACCCGCTGCTGCTGGCCGCCGGAGAGCTGCGCCGGCATCCGGTCGCCGAAGTCCTCGAGCCCGACGAGCCGCAGCGACTCCTTGACGCGCTCGGTCGACTGGTCGCGCGGGACCCGGTCCATCTTGAGCCCGAAGCGAACGTTCTCGAACACGCTCATGTGCGGGAACAGCGCGTAGGACTGGAAGACGGTATTCACCGGACGCTTGTGCGGCGGCAGCGCATCGATCCTCCGCCCGCGGATCCAGATCTCGCCCTCGCTCGGGGCGACGAACCCGCCGATCAGGTTGAGCGTCGTCGTCTTGCCACACCCGGACGGCCCGAGCAGGCAGAAGAACTCGCCGTCGCGGATCTCGAGATCGAGGCCGCGGAGCGCGGTCTGCGTGCCGTACCGCTTGACCACGGCGCGCAGCTCGATTCCCGCGGCCACGGGTGGAGAAGCGTGCTCGGCGAGAGTCGGGACCGTCGTCACTCGGGAAACGTCGTTAGCGCCGCCGCCGCGGCGAACGTACCATCATGTGGACAGCCTGTCTAGGATGCGGAACAGGAGGTGGACAGCCTGGCGACGAGGGAACGGAAGGAACAGCTTCGCGAAAACCCTATCCGTGCGCTCGCCAAGGCGGTCTACCTGCTCGAGCAGCTGGCCGAGGAGCGCGAGGCGACGCCGCGGCGGCTCGCCGAGCTGATCGACGAGCCGCGCACGACCACCTACCGCCTGCTGCGGAGCCTCGAGGCGCTCGACCTGGTCGAGCCCGCGTCGCAGCGTGGCACGTACCGGCTGGGCTGGAAGCTGATGCGCCTCGGCGCCGCCGTCGTCGAGCGGCTCGACGAACGGCAGGCTGCCCTGCCCGTGATGGAGCGCATCCACGACCGGGTCGGCGAGACCGTCTTCCTGCTCGTGCGCCGCGGCCGCAACGCGGTGTGCATCGAGCGGCTCGAAGGTCTGCGCGTCCAGTCGCTCGCCCTGCGACTCGGCGGGTCGCTGCCGCTCCACGCCGGGGCCGGGCCTCGCGCGCTCCTCGCCTGGGAGCCCGAGGTGGAATGGGAGGAGTACGCCGACGAGGGGCTCGAGTCGCTGGCCGATGAGTTGCCGCCTTCGGCCGAGGAGCTGTTCGACGAGCTCCGGCAGACGCGCGCGCGCGGCTACGCGGTGAGCGACGAGGACGTGACGCCCGGCATCGCGTCGCTGGGGGCGCCGATCCTCGACTACACCGGCGGTGTTCGGGCGGCGCTCTCGATCGGCGGCATGAAGTCGCTGGTGCTGGGCGCCGAACGCGACGAGTTCGTGCGCCTGCTCGTCGACGGCGCCCGCGACATCTCGCGCACGCTCGGCTACGACCACCAGAGCTAGAGCGCCGGGTCGAGCACGACCTTCATCGCGCCGTCGCGCTGCGACAGCTCGAGCGCGTCGGCCGCCCGCTCGAGCGGCAGCCGGTGCGTGACGATCCGATCGACGGGCAGCGAGGCACGATGCGCAGCGAGCAGCTCGAGCGACGGGCCGTAGGCGGTCGCACGCTCGCCGCCGATGCCGATCACGGTCACGCTGCGCGTGCAGATGTCGCGGTTCGGGTTGATCTGCACCGCGCCGAGATCGACGAAGTCCCCGGACTCGACGACCACCCCGCCGGGACGCGCCATGCGCAGTGCGGCGCCGAACGTGTCCGGCACGCCGGAGCAGTCGTGCACGACGTCGGCGCCGCGGGTCGTGTGCTCGAGCACGCGCGCGACCAGCTCGTCCTGGTCGAGCTCCGCAGCATTCAGCGTCAGGGTCGCACCGAGCTCACCGGCGACCTCGAGCCGCGACGGGAACCGGTCGATCGCGATCAGCTTGCCGCAGCCGACCAGGCGGGACTTGAGCAGGTGGCAGAGGCCGAGCGGGCCGACACCGAAGACGACGACGCTCTCGCCCGCGCTCGTCTCGAGCACGCGTCGCGCCGTCTCGACGCCGTGCGTGACTGCCATCGGCTCCGTGAGCACGGCGAGCTCGTCCTCCAGTTCGTCCGGCACCCGGAAGAGCGGCGTGCCGGGCAACAGGTAGAGCAGCTCCGCCCAGCCGCCGAACAACGACGGCGCGCGGGTGACGTTGAGCGAGTTGCCGTAGTCCTCGAGTTGCTCGCAGAGGTAGTACGGCTGGCCGCTCGTGCAGTACCAGCACGACCCGCAGGGCACATTCGCGCCCGGGACGATGCGATCGCCGGGGGCGAGCGTCGTTCCGTCGTACGCACGGACCACACCGCCGACGGCCTCGACGACGCCGACGTTCTCGTGCCCGCAGATCAGCGGATAGGAGAGCGTCCGCTCGTGCGGCGTCCCCGCGTACTGGACGGTCTCACCGCGGAAGGTGTGCTTGTCGGTGCCGCAGACACCCGAGAGCCCGACGCGCATCACGACCGCTCCCGGCGCGGGATCCGGGACGTCGAACCGCTCGACGCCGATCACTCCCGGCCCGCGCATCACGGCCGCGCGAACGCTCATCTCGCCGAGGTGACCTCGTCGACCGACACCCAGCGACGGTCGGCCGCTGCGCGCTCGGCCGCCTCGCACACCGCCTGCACGCGCGCGCCCTGCTCGAGGTCGGGCTCCCACGTCCCTGCGGGCCAGCGCTCGAGCAGATCGGCCGCCTGGTTGACGAAACTGACGTCGTACCCGACGCCCTGCCCGAGCGGCCAGCCGGCGGCAGCGTACGGATGTGAGGGGTGCTCGGCGCGAATGCGGCGCATGCCGTAGAGACGTCCGTCGTCGCGCTGATCGCCGTACCAGAGCTCGTTGAGGCGCGCGTAGTCGAAGCGCAGCGTGCCGCTCGTCCCGTTGACCTCGACCACGAAGTCGCACGGCCGCCGAGCGCACACCCGGGCGACCTCGAGCGTCCCCCGCGCCCCGCCGGCGAACTGCAGCAAGGCCGACGAGGCCTCGTCGACGTCGACCTCGCGGCCGCTTCGTGCGCGCGTGAACGTCTCCGACTGCGCTGCGACCTCGTCGATCTCCCCGACGGTCCACAGCGCGAGGTCGATCAGGTGGGCGCCGAGATCGGCGAAGGTGGACGCCCCGAGCCGCCGCTCGAATCGCCAGTCGAACGGGATGTCCGGGCTGAGGAACTCGTCGGAGAGCCAGCTGCCGCGCCACAGCAGCACGTCACCGACCGCTCCGTCGAGCACGAGCTGACGGAGCAGCGCGACCGCCGGCAGCCTGCGGTAGTTGAATCCGATCGCGTTCCGTACGCCGGCTGCGCCGACCGCATCGGCGGCCGCGCGGGCGGACGCGTAGTCCGCGGCCAGCGGCTTCTCGCACAGGACTGCCTTGCCGGCGGTCGCCGCGGCCGTCACGACCTCGGCATGCGTGCCCGGCGGCGTGCAGACATCGACGATGTCGACGTCGTCCCGCGCGACGAGCTCGCGCCAGTCCGTCGTCCACTCCTCGACGCCGTAGCGCTCGGCTGCCGCCGCGACGCCGGCTGCGTCGCGCCCGCTGATCGCGCGCAGGCGCGGAACCACGGGAAGCGCGCGGACCCTGGGTGCGACGGTGTACCCGTGGGCGTGAGCACGGCCGATCAGCCCGTAGCCGACGATTCCGATCCCCACCTCGTCCACGTCAGGCGCTCCGTACGTCGAGAACGAGCGCGACGACGAACCCCACCGCGATGAGCCCGCCGATCGCCGGCGCGAGCCAGTCGGCGCCGGTCGCGGACCCTGCCGTGACGAGGCCGCCGACGACGAGGGAGAGCACGACCACGGCCGCGATCTTCCAGTCGTCGCCCACGATGAAGTCCCACCAGAAGCGGCCGAATGCGCGCAACGCCGACCCGACCGTCACGGCGCGGCCACCGCCGACAGGCCGCGGCTCGAGACCGACGGCAGCGTGCGGACGAGGAGGCGCGACAGGGCGAGCCAGCCGACCAGCAGCGCGAGCAGCGACCACTCGCCGCCCGGCCACTCGAGGCCGGCGCTGCCCGGCTGAAAGACGCCCAACCCCTCCACCGACCAGAACGTCCCGAAGGTCGCGAGCAGCAACCCGACCGTGTACTTGAGCGTGTTCTCCGGCACGCGGGCGAGCGGCCGGTGCGCGACGAAGCCGATCGCGACCACGAGCGCGCCGGCGGCGGCCGCGCCGCCGGCCGCGAGCGGGACGTTATGGGCGTTGAGGCCGAACGTGATGACGATGAACACGACCTCGGCCCCCTCGAGAAAGACGCCCTTGAACGAGACGACGAACCCGAACCAGTCGAGCCCGAGCCGATGCTCGTCACCGGCGGCGCGCGCCGCCGCAGCCTCGCGGCGGAAGATCTCCTCCTCGTCGTGGAGCGCCTTCAGCCCGGCCGAGCGGAGGATGGCCTTGCGGAGCCACTGCAGGCCGAGGATCAGCAACAGCGCGCCGATGCCGAGCTCGAGCGCGGAGCGCGGCAGCCAGGTGACCAGCGCGTAGCCGGCGACGGCGGTGAAGACCGCCAGCGCGACGAGCGCCGCAGCGGCGCCGGTGAGCGCGGCGCGCCAGCTCCGCGTCGCGCCCATCGCAAGCACGATCGTCAACGCCTCGACGCACTCGACGAACGACGCCGTGAAGGTCGCGGCCAGCAGGCCCCAGGTCGTGCTCGTGCCCATCTCTTCCCTCGACGTGGAAGCGGCGCGCGCGCCGCCCGTGGCTCAGTGCAGCCGCTTCCTCAGCGAGGCTGCGGCACGATCCGGATGTACGGCTTGGGCGACTCCCACTCCCCGAACAGCTCCTTCGCCTCGTCGTCGGAAACGGAGCCCGCGATGATCACGTCGTCGCCCTCCTGCCAGTTGACGGGCGTCGAGACCTTGCTCTTGGCGGTCAACTGCAGCGAGTCGATCACGCGCAGCACCTCGTCAAAGTTCCGGCCCGTCGTCATCGGGTAGATGAAGACGAGCTTGATCTTCTTGTCCGGGCCGATCACGTAGACGTTCCGCACCGTCTGGTTGTCGGCGGGCGTCCGATCCGCGGCATCGCCGTCGACGTCCAGCGACAGCATCCCGTAGAGCTTCGAGACCTTGAAGTCGCTGTCGCCGATCATCGGGTAGTTGGGAGCGACCCCCTGTGTCTCCTCGATGTCCTTGGCCCAGGTCGAATGCTTGTCGACGGGGTCGACCGACAGTCCGATGATCTTGACGCCACGGCGATCGAACTCGGGCTTGATCTTCGCCATGTAGCCGAGCTCGGTCGTGCAGACCGGTGTGAAGTCCTTCGGGTGCGAGAAGAGGACGGCCCAGGAGTCGCCGAGCCAGTCGTAGAACCGAATCGGCCCCTCCGTCGTCTCGGCCTCGAAATCAGGTGCCGTCTCACCAAGCTGTAGCGTCATCGATAGTCCTCCTCGAATGCAAAACGACCGAAACCGGAACCTACCTATCGGATGCGACCTGCCGCGCGCAGGCTAGGCGTGCGGGCGCTCGATCGCGATCAACTGCTCGCTGCGCGAGTGATCGACCTGGAGCGTCGTGTGCTCGATCCCGAACCGCTCGACGAGCAACCGCTCGAGCCCACGCCGGACGCCGTGACAGTCGTCGCCGGGCGGGACGAGCACGTGCGCCGATAGCGCAGGGAAGCCGGAGGACACCTCCCACACGTGGAGGTCGTGGACACTTTCGACGTGCGGGAACGCGGCGATCGCCTCGCCGATCTCGCTCACGCTCATGCCGTCCGGCGCCGCCTCGAGCAGCACGCGGCCCGAGTCGCGCAGCAGGCCGTACGCGGCCCGCAGCATGATCGCAGCGACCAGGAGCGAGGCGATCGGATCGGCACGGTCGAAGCCGGTGGTCAGGATGATCAAGCCCGCGATCGCGGTGGCGATGAACGCGACGAGATCGGTCACCAGGTGCAGGTACGAGCCGCGGATGTTGAGCGAGCTGCGGTTCGCGCGCGCCAGCTGCCCGGCCGCGGCGAGGTTCACGGCGATCCCCACGAGCGCCACCACGAGCACGACCAGTCCGGCGGGCTGCGGCGGGTCGATCAGTCGGCGGATCGCCTCGTAGACGATCAGCCCCGCGAGGACGAGCAGCGTCACCCCGTTGGCCTGCGCCGAGAGGATCTCGGAGCGCTTGAGGCCGAAGGTGAGATTGCCGCCCGCAGGCCGGCGCACGAGCCGGATCACGAGCAGGGAGAGCGCCAGCGCGGCGGCGTCGGTCAGCATGTGCGCCGCGTCGGCGACGAGGGCGAGCGAATCGCCGAGGATGCCGGCGACGACCTCGACGACCATGAGCCCGACGATCAGCGCGAACGCGATCGTCAGCCGGCGCGAGTCGCTGTCGTGCTCGACGTGGACGTGCGAGTGGCCGTGGCCGGCGTGGGTCATTGCCTCTCTCATCCTAGGACGGCCGGACGGGTTGCTCGGCGGCGTTTCGGCGGCCGGTCCCGCCCACGCGCCTCGGGGCCGCCGGTTGATGCCGTCGGGCGTAGCGCGTACCGTGGTTGGCGACACTCGATTTCCGGCATCTGCGGCACCGGAGGAGGGAGAGCAGGATTGTCCCGTCCCACGGCACCCACGAACGGCCACGGCTCACTCCGCGGCACGACGCCGGAGACGCATGTCTCGATCGACGTCCCGCTGCTGCAACGGGTCTCCAGTGCACGCATCGCCGAGCTGGCATCGGAGCTCGCGCACGAGGAGATCGCCACGACCGGCCCGGCGCTGCTCGAGTTGACGGCCCGCCGGCCTCACGACACGCTCGGGAACATCGACGTCTACATGCCTGGGCGTTGGGACACGAGCTCCGATCTCATCTTCATGGACACGATCGTGCAGACCGGCCCGGGCGGCGAGTGGGTCGGCAGCGCGGCGTACATCGCCTTCAACCCGCCGGCGCCCGCGACCTTCCTCGTCGTCGGGCACTTCACCGGCCACGAGATCACCATGCACCTGACCGGCCCCTGGGGCGAGAACACCGCGTACACGCCGACGACCTCGGACGCCGGCGCGGTCGTGGCGCTCTGGACCGGCGGAGAGTCCTCGTTCGGGATGCACTGCACCGACAACAACGAGTACTCGATCGGGTACATCGAGTCGGTGCAGGTGTTCAAGGTCAACTAGCGGTTTCGGCCGTTTTACGCACGACTTACGTTGGTGAGACGCCGGGCTGACACCGGCCGACCACGCTCCGTCGGCACCTCCCCTCCACCCCACACCGACACCCCAGGAGCGTGAACTCAGACCATGCGGAAGATCCTCCTCTTGACGGCACTCGTGCTCACGGTCGCGGCGCTCGCGCCGGTCGCGGCGCTGGCCGACGACCCCGTCGCGACCGTGCAGGCCGACATCGCCAAGCTCGTCTCCGACGTGCAGACCAAGCACGACACCGTCGTCGCCGACGCGGCGACGCTCCAGGCCGACGCGAACTCGCTGGTCGGCACCTCCGACAAGCACGCGGCGCGGCTCAAGATCCGGCTCGACGTGCTCAAGCTGACCGGCGACTGGAAGTCGCTGCTCGCCGTCTGCCTGGGCGACCGGGCAAAGCTCCGCGCCGACGTCAAGGCGGCGCGGCTTCAGGGCGTCCCGCGCCACCAGCTCCGGCCGCTGATCCATCAAGCGAACCTGCAGATCCGCGCGACGAACTACGAGATGCGCGCGGCGGTGCTGCAGGCGCGCGTCGCGGTGTTGAAGCTGCGCGCGAGCTTCCACGCGCTCGGGCAACAGCCTCCGACGGTCGAGACGCCGCCGACGCCGCCGGCCACTGCTCCCGGCCTGTAGCTACGAACGCACGATCGCACCGCCCGCAGTACGGGCAGGCCCGGACGGGGAGCGACCCCGGGCCTGCCCGTTCTCGTGCGCGAGGGCTCTATGCTCGACGCAGCGCGATGCTCGACCTGTCGCCACGCCCGGATGAGCTGGAGCCGATCGAGCCGCGAGCCGACGCCGCGGACCTCGAGACGCGAACGACCAGCGGCGCGGCGCTCGCGGCGCTGGTCAAGGACAACGCCGGCGTCACGGTCGGCGTCGATGTGCTCGAGCCCGGCCTGCTCGAGCGATCGGCCGGCAAGGCACAGCGACTGCTCGACCTTCGCTGACGGCCTGCTAGTTGCCCAGGAACGGCACCCAGGCGGTCAGGTCGACGTCGGCCTCGGTCGGCAGCTGGTCGCGCGCGCACACGGCGGTCGCGAGCAGCTTCGACTCCTGGCCGCTCAGCCACGACTGAAAGACGTCGTCGCGCGCGAAGCGGTCGAGGACGTCGACCGCGGTGCGGATCGCCTGTGCGCGGGGCAGGGCGAAGAGCGGCAGCGACGGGCCGAGCGGCGTGACCTCGAAGCGCCCGTCGATCGTGTCGATCGACGCGCTGTGACCTGTCGCGAGCGAGAAGACCTGCGCCGGCGCCAGCGTCGCCACGGCGATGCCCTGGTCGACATCGCCGAGCCAGGGCGCGCGCGGCTGAACCGCCACCGGCCGGACGCGCGTGGCCGCATACGTCGACAGGAATGCCGCAACATCCTGAGCCGTCGGAGGCCGCGGCCGGAAGCGCTCCTCGACCCGTTCGCGCGCGAGTCGGTCGGCGAGGATCCCGCGCGCGTCGGCGAGCGTCACATGCGCCGTTGCGAGCGCCGCACGATAGGCGGCCGCGCTGCCACCGAAGCGGTCACGCACGACCGCACGCTCCGCGGACAGAACCGTCGCGGGATCGATCGGCTCCGCCGAGCGCAGGACTGCGCGCTCGAGCATCGCGCTCGCCGCCGAGTCGAGATCGCCGGTGAGCGCGGCGGCCCGCCCGACGTCACTCTTCCGAATGGTCTGGGCGCCGTCGGCGAGCGAGCAGCGAACCCCCGACGGCAGGACGATCTGCCCTTCGGTGAGCGAGGTGTCGAAGCCGGGCCCGGCCAGCGCCGGACCGTCGCAGAGCGCGTTGTTCCGCGCCCACAGGTAGACGCATGCAGCCGCGGGCTTGTCGGGGTCGGCCCCGGCGACCGAGAACGCGGGCCAGCCCCACGACCAGACCCCCTCGATGTGCGTCTCGGCCGCGACCTGCCGCGCCGCGAGGGCCTCGAGCTTGACGATCTCGAACCAGGCGTCCTTCGGCTCGAGGCCGTTGCGACCGCCCTGACCGGGAGCCGACTGGAACTGCAGCTCGAGCGCGACGCGCCCGGCCGGGATCCCGATCTGCGCGAAATGCGCGACGAGCCCGCGCAGGCCGCGCCGCATCGAGCGGCTCGCCCGCACCGGGCCGAGGTCGTACAGGCCCTTCGGCCCGGGCGCGGTGAAGTACACCTGCCGGATCAGGATCGCCGCCTGCGCCGCCTGGCGCCACCACTCGGCAGCGTCGCCGCCGGTGTACGGCGGGTTCGCGATCGTGATCGCGACGGTCGCACCGAGCGCGTCGAGCGCCTGCACGAGGGCGAGGACGTTCGCGCGGTACTGCGCGTTCGTCGCGCTCCACGGCGTCGGCGTCTGCGCGCCGAACAGCTCGTTCTCGGCGATCAGCGGTGTCGCGCAGCCGGTCACCTGCTGCGCGAAGACGAACTCCTTCTGCGCCTTCGCCGGGATGCCGGCCGAGTCCGCGGGCGCCGAAGGCGTCCCGACGCGATCGTTGAGGTGCAGATCGAAGAAGACGATCGCAGCGCCCGCCTGCCGCATCTGCTCCGGCACCGTCGTGCCCGAGGAGACGGCGAGCACGAGCCCCGGCTTGGGAACGATCGGCGCGTCGTGGCCCGCGTAGTCGACCCAGAGCGGCGAGGCCGCAGGCAGCCCGCAGGCTGGCGTGTCCGTGCGCCCGCCCGGAACGGCGACGAGCGCAGCGAGCCCGGCGAGCAGGGCGGCGGCTCCGGCTCTCACCCAGCCCAGGGTAACGCGGTCGGCCTACGGCGCCGGTGGGGCGACGTGCGCGCGGGTCACCTCAGCCGGTGACCGGCAGCCGAGCAGTTCGAGCGCGTTGCGGATCTCCGCCTGCAGCAGATCGAGCACTGCACGCACGCCCTCTTCGCCGCCGACCGCAAGCCCCCAGAGGATCGCGCGCCCGGCCAGGACCGAGCGCGCGCCCAGTGCGAGCGCCGTGACGACGTCGACCCCGCGCCGAACGCCGCCGTCGACGAGTACCTCGACCCTGCCGGCGACAGCGTCGACGACAGCGGGAAGCAGGTCGATCGTCGCGGCGACGCGGTCGAGCTGGCGACCGCCGTGGTTCGAGACGACGATGCCTGCTGCGCCGTGCTCGCACGCGAGCCGCGCGTCCTCCGCGGTCTGCACGCCTTTGACGAGCACCGGCAGTCCGGCCTCTGCGGCGATCCGGTCGAGCTCGGCCCACGTCAAGGCCGGCGAGACCTGCGCGAGCACATCGGCCGGCGTCAGGTCGCCGCGGCCGAGCGCGGCCACCGTCAGGTGCGGCGGGATCGCGAAGCCGGTGCGCAGGTCCCGTTCACGGCGACCCGAGACCGGCGCGTCGACGGTGACGACCAACGCAGTGAAGCCGTTGTCACGAGCCTGCGCGATCAGATCCCCCGTCACGCCCGGGTCGCGCATCACGTAGAGCTGAAACCAGCGCTGTGCGCCCGTCGCCGCGACTTCCTCGGGAGTCGACGTCGCGATCGTCGAGAGGCACATGATCGTTCCCGCGCTCCGCGCGGCGCGCGCGGTCGCCGGCTCGCCGTCCGGGTGCGCGAGCCGCTGAAACGCGACGGGGGCGACGAGCAGCGGCATCGACACCGTGTGCCCGAGCACCGTCGTCTCCGTGGAGCAGTCGGCCACGTCGACGAGCACGCGCGGCCTGAGCGTGTGCCGACGGTACGCGTCGACGTTGTCTCGAAGCGTGCGCTCGTCGCCCGCGCCACCGGCGAAGTAGCCGTACGCGCCTGCGTCGAGCCGCGTTGCAGCTGCCGACTCGTAGTCGAAGACGTTGACGAGGTTCATCAACGGCGACGGCCGAACCAGGAGCCGCGCTCGGCCTGCGGCTCGGGCGGGTGCTCGCCGAGCGCGCGCGCGCCCGCGACGAGGTCGTCGGCTGTCACGCCCATCAGCTCGCCGGGCGAAAGTGTCTCCACGTCGCCCGAGCCGAGGCGAAGCGCCTGAGCGTTCAACGCCTGCTCGAAGAGCGTGCGCGCAAAGCGCGCGTTGCCAAAGCCCTCGTGTCGTTCCGCGCCGTCGAAGATCGTGCGCAGCGCCGGGACCGCGTCGTCGGCGAGCGTGTATTCCGCGTCGGCGGCGAACCGGCCGAAGATCGCGACGAGCTCCTCCGTCGAGTAGTCGGGGAAGGTGATCTCACGCGAGAACCGCGAGCGCAGCCCGGGGTTCGACTCGAGGAACCGGTCCATCAGCCGTGGATAGCCCGCCACGATCACGACGAGGCGGTGGCGGTTGTCCTCCATCCGCTTCAGCAGCGTCTCGATCGCCTCGTCGCCGAAGTCGAGGCGTTCCTCGCCGCGCGCCAGTGCGTACGCCTCGTCGACGAAGAGCACACCGTCGAGCGCGCGGCGGACGACGCGCTCGGTCTTGATCGCCGTCAGGCCGACGTATTGCCCCACCAGCGCCGCGCGGTCGACCTCGACCAGCTGGCCGCGCCGAAGCAGGCCCATCGAGCGATACATCTGCGCAAGCAGCCGGGCGACCGTGGTCTTGCCGGTGCCCGGATTGCCCAGGAAGACCAGATGCTGGGTGGTCGCAACCTCGGAGAGCCCCGACTCCTTGCGGCGGGCCTGGACCCGGAGAAAGGCCACGAGCGCGCGTACCTGCTCCTTGACGGACTCGAGACCCGGGAGGGCGTCGAGCTCCTCGAGCAGCTCGTCGAGCGGGCGCGCCGGCTCGGTGCGCCGGAGCGGCTCGAAATCGAGCTCTTCCCCGATCTGGGCCCGCAACTGCTCGCCGAGCGCCTTCAAAGACTCGAGCGGGTTCGCCACGGCGCCACCGTACCCGTTACCTTGCTCGGCAACCGCACGCCCGATTCGGTGCTATAGTTAACTTAGTTAATGGTTCAGGAGACGAGCGACACCGTGGCAATGGCGAACCAGCTGCGGCCGGCGCTGTTGCGCCTGGCACGCGAGCTGCGGCGCGAGGTGCACTCGCTCGGCGTGACAGGTGGGCAGGTGTCGCTGCTCGCGCAGATCGCCGCCTCCCCGGACATCACCGCCTCCGAGCTCGCCGAGCGAGAGCGGATCTCCGCGCCCGGCATGTCGGGTCACCTGAGCCGTCTCGAAGCCGCCAAGCTGATCGAGCGCGCGCGCGCAGCCGACCGGCGCCGCATCGGTCTGCGTATCACCGACGAGGGCGAACGAGTGCTTCGCTCGGTGCGCAAGCGCCGGACCGCCTGGCTCGTCGAGCACCTGAACGGATTGACGGAAGAGGAGCGTGATCGGATCGAAGCCGCAATCGAGCCGCTCGAACGGCTGCTCGAATCGCGGCGCCGATGACGGCAGTCGCACTCGCCTCACGCCGGACGTTCGTCAGTCTCCGCCGCCACCGCAACTACCGCCTCTTCTTCGCCGGCCAGCTCGCCTCGGTCTGCGGCACGTGGATGCAGAACGTCGCGATGTACTGGCTCGCGGTCCAGCTGGCGCCACCCGGCTCGCGCGGGCTTGCGGTTGGCCTGATCTCGATCTGTCGCTTCGGCCCGTTCACAGTGCTCGGGCTGCTCGCCGGCGTCGTCACCGACCGCTTCGACAATCGCCGCACCGTGATCGTCACCCAGGCAGTCCAGATGGTCTTCTCGGCGGTGCTCGCAACGATCACGCTGCTCGGGCACGCACAGCTCTGGCAGCTGTACGTGATCGCCGCGCTCACCGGCACCGCGCTCGTCTTCGACGCTCCTTCGCGGCAGAACCTCACCTTCCGCATGGTCGGACGTGACGAGCTGCCGAACGCGATCGCGCTCAACTCCAGCCTGGTCAACACGGCACGCATCATCGGACCGGCGGTCGCGGGTGTCGTGATCGCGTCGTTCGGCGCGGGCTTCGCGTTCACGATCAACGCGGTCAGCTTCCTGGCGGTGCTCGCTGCGCTGCTCGCGATGCGGACGAAGGAGCTCTATCCGCTCGAGAACCGCACGCGCCCGACCGTGTGGCGGGGCACCCGGGAGGGTCTCAGCTTCGCGCGGCACTCGACGACCGTGAAGGTCGTCCTCGTGATGATGGTCGTCTTCGCTTCGGTCTGCTTCAACTTCAACATCCTGCTGCCACTCCTCGCGAAGCAGACGCTCGACGCCGGTCCGCGGTCGTTCGGGATCCTGTCCGCGAGCTTCGGCGTCGGCGCTCTGATCGGCGCGTTGATGAGCGCGTCCTTCGCTCGGGCGAGCTGGCGGGTGCTGCTCGTCGGGGCGGGCGGGTTCGGGCTGGCGGAGCTCCTGATCGCGCCGGCGCACAGCCTGTCGCTCGCGGCCGCGCTGCTCTTCGCGTGCGGTCTCTGCTTCGCCGCGTACACCGCAACGGCGAACACGAAGATCCAGCTCTCGACGCCCGACCACCTGCGCGGGCGCGTGCTCGGCCTCTACTTCTACGCGTGGAACGGCCTGTCGCCGTTCGGCGCGCTGTTCGTCGGCTGGCTCTGCGACCGTGGCGGGACACAGCTCGCGTTCACGGTGGCCGGCCTGTCGGCGCTCGCCGCGACCCTCGGCGGTTTCTACGTGTTGCGGCGCCGGCAGCCCGCCGCGCGTCCTACACTCGCGGCCTGAGCACGACCTTCCAGCTGGTCGCGCGCACGGGCCACCCGAGCTTCCTCGACCTGCCCTGGCGCACCCCGCTCGAGGACTGGCAGTCGGAGCGTCTCGTCACGCTGGTCCGTGGGATCAGCCGCCACGTCGTCCGCTTCCTCGAATACGACGGCGCGCTCTACGCCGTCAAGGAGCTCCCCGAGCGCCCGGCCCGGCGCGAGTGGACGCTGCTGCGGCGCCTCCAGGGACAGGGTCTGCCGGTCGTCGAGCCGGTCGGGATCGTCACCGCGCGCGGCGACGAGCTCGACGCGGCACTGATCACGCGTCATCTCGACTACTCGCTGCCGTATCGCGTTCTCTTCTCGAGCGGCGGCATCCCCGACCTGCGCACGCACCTGTTGAACGCGCTTGCCGAGCTGCTTGCGCGCTTGCATCTGCGCGGCTTCTTCTGGGGCGACTGCTCGCTTTCGAATGCCCTCTTCCGGCGCGATGCCGGGGCGCTCTCGGCGTACCTCGTCGACGCGGAGACCGGCGAGCTGCATGGAGCGCTCTCGGACGGCCAGCGGACCTACGATCTCGAGATCGCGCAGCAGAACATCGTCGGCGAGCTGCTCGACGTCGATGCCGAGGTCGGGCTGCCGGCGGACATCGATCCCGACGAGACCGGAGAGGAGATCGTCGCCCGATACTGGGCGCTCTGGGACGAGCTGACGCGCGACGAGACGTTCCGGGCCGACGAGCGCTACAGGCTGGACGAGCGGCTGCACAGCCTCAACGAGCTCGGGTTCGACGTCGAGGAGATCTCGCTCGACGCGACCGACGGCGGCTACCGGCTCTCGCTCGACCCCCACGTCGTCGAGCCTGGGCATCACCGCCACCGCCTGCTTCGTCTCACCGGCCTCGACGCGCAGGAGAATCAGGCGCGCCGCATGCTCAACGACATCGCCCGCTACCGGGAACAGCGCGAGCGCGAGGCGGGCCGGCCCCTCGCGGAGTCGGCGGTCGCCGCCGAGTGGCGGCAGGAGGTGTTCGAGCCGACGGTCGCCGCGGTGCCCGAACGGCTCGAGGGCAGGCTGCCTGCGGCCGAGGTGTTCCACCAGGTGCTCGAGCACCGCTGGTTCCTGTCCGAGCGGGCGAAGCGCGACATCGGCATCGACGAAGCGGTGCGGTCGTACGTCGCGTCCGAGCTGCCGCAGCGCCCGCCGGAGCGCGTGATCCTCGAGCCGGTCGGGGACGACGAGAACGAACCGTGAACGTCTATCGGACGCCCGAGCACCGCTTCGACGGCCTGCCCGCGTACCCGTTCGTGCCGCACTACGTCGAGCAGGACGGGTTGCGCATGCACTACCTCGACGAAGGTGGCGGCTCGCCGATCCTGCTCCTCCACGGCGAGCCGACGTGGTCCTTCCTCTACCGCAAGCTGATCCCGAGCCTGTCGCGCGGCGCGCGCTGTATCGCCCCGGACTACTACGGCTTCGGCCGCTCGGACAAGCCGACCGATCGCTCCTGGTACTCGTACGACCGTCATTTCGGCTCGATCGAGCGACTCGTAGACGAGCTCGATCTGCGCGGGCTGACTGTCGTCGTGCAGGACTGGGGCGGGCCGATCGGCTTCCGCCTGTGCGTGACGCGGCCGGAGCGGATCGCACGTCTCGTAGTGCTCAACACGGGGATCGGAGCGCGTGCGCCCAACGACGAGTGGCTCCGCTTCCAGGCGTTCATGCGTCGCATCGACACGGAGATCGTGGCGGGGCAGCTGATCCGACTGTCGCTCGTCCAGCCCGTCTCCGACGAGGTGATCGCCGGCTACGACGCACCCTTTCCCGTCCCGGAGTCGCGCGTCGGCATCGCGATGTTCCCCGAGCTCGTCGCGACCGATTCGGCTCATCCGTCGGCTAACGCGATGCTCGAGGTCTGCGAGCGCCTCCGCGCATTCGACCGGCCCGCGCTCGTCCTGTTCTCCGACAGCGACCCGATCTTCGGCCGTGCAGCGGCGGAGGCGATGGCCGATCTGCTCCCGGCGGCCGAGCTCGACCCGCCGCTCGAGGGCGCAGGCCACTTCCTCCAGGAGGACCGCGGCGAACAGATCGCCGCGCGGATCGCCGGCTGGATCGGCTCGAGCTAGATCAGGCCGTGGCGCGCGGCCTGCGTCGCAGCCGCGGCCCGCGTCGACTGCGTCAACTTGCGGAGGATGTTCGCGACATGCCGGTGGATCGTGTGCTCCGACAGGATCAGCGTCGAGGCGATCTCACGGTTGCTCATTCCGGTGGCGACGAGCCGGAGGATCTCCGTCTCGCGTGAGGTGAGCGGCGAGTCGGCAGACGTGCCGAAGACCGACTCGCTGTGCAGGAAGCCGGCGAGGGCGCGCTGCAGCTCGCGCTGGTCGTCGCACCAGGGCAGATGCGAATCGCCGGCGAGCGGCACGAAGCGAGCGTTCGGAAGCAGGGAGGCGACCTCGCGACCGCGGCCGATCGGCACCGTCCGATCGCCGCGACGGTGGAGCACCAGCACCGGCGCCTCGACGCGCGGGAGCAACGAGCGGACGTTCGCACCCAGATCGAGCTCGAGGAAGACCGAGGCTGCTTCAGCCGACGCGGCGAGCCGCTGGAGGCGCGTGTAGTAGGCGATCTCGTCGCCGCTCGCGTGCGGGTCGAACAGACCGGCGAGCATCTGCGCGCCGAGCTTCCAGTTCGTGCGCACGAACTCGATCAGCGAGCGGCGGGTCACGTCGGGGATGTCGTCCCGCGCTGCGTAGCCGCCGAAGTAGACGAGCTTCGGAACGACGTTGGGCCTGCGCACCGCGAGCTCGGCCGTCGACGCGCAGCAGCACGACGAGGCGAAGACGATCGCCGGCTCCCCCAGTGCGTCGATCACCGCCTCGAGCTGCCGCGACTCCGACTCGACGGTCGGGCGAGGGTCGAGCTCCCGCGACGAGAGCCCGCAGCCGATCCGGTCGAACCGGACGACGCGGTGCGTGCGCGCGATCTCGGCGTAGAAGGCACGCTGCCGCGGATCGGCCCACTCCTCCTCCAGATGGCTGACCCAACGCGGGCCGAAGACGATCGGGGGCCCTGCGCCGAACGTCGAGTACGCGAGCCGGCGCCCCTCGAAGTCGAGGTGCAGGATCTGCTGGTCCATGCACTGCCAGCCTAGTGGCCCCATCGGGCCATCGAGGCAAGATGGCCCGTTTCGCCGACGCGACGGGCCATTCCCGCGGCCAAGATCGTTCTCGTGGACGACGGAATCTCGCCGCAGCGGCCGATGACGCGGACGGTCTCGGGTCGTAGCCTCGACACCATGCAGGGAGAATCTCGATGCGCTCGGAGCTGATCGACGGGATCACCGTCCGCCCGTTGCGAAACGGCGAGACGGACGCGGTGCAGGCGGTCTTCGAGCGTCTCGGGCCGCGCTCGCGCCTGTCGCGGTTCGGCGGCGCGAAGAACGTGCTCACCGCGTGCGACCTGAGCCAGCTCGCGCGCGTCGACGACCGCCACCACGTGCTCCTTGCGCTCCTCGACTGCGAGCCGATCGGGATCGCACGGCTGGTTCGCGACGGCCCGGCGGCCGAGGTGGCGATCGAGGTGGCCGACGAGTGGCAAGGGAGACGGGTCGGCACGCTGCTGATGACGCGACTCGCCGAGGACGCCCGTGCGGCCGGCATCGAACAGCTCCACGCCTTCGTCGATGCGGACAACCTCAGGTCGCGCGCACTGATGCGGCGCGCGGCGGTCCGGGTTTCGACCGCTTAGCCGATCGACCAGGTGTCGCCCGAGCCGACGAGCGCTTGCAGGTCGCCGACGCCGGCCGCGGCCGCGCGGTCGAGCTGCGCCTGCGCGAGTTCGTCGTAGCTCGCGCGCTGCACGTCGCGGAACACGCCGATCGGTACGACCCCGTGTGACTCCATGCCGACGCGCGAGAGCGCAAATGCGGTTGCGAAGTCCTGCTCGTCGTGCGTGATGCCGGTCTCACCGGCCGGCTTGCCATGCTCGAGGTAGAGGCGGTTCTCCTTCTGGTCGCGCACGAAGTCGAATGCGCCGTCGTTGTAGATGTTGCAGTTCTGGAAGATCTCGACGAAGGCCGCGCCACGATGCGTTGCAGCACGGCGAAGGACGCTGGTGAGCCCCGGCTTGTCGGTGTCGATCGCGCGCGCGACGAACGTCGCCTCGGCGCCGAGCGCGAGCGAGAGCGGGTTGAACGGATAGTCGACCGACCCGTACGGCGTCGAGCCGGTGACCTTGCCCTGTTCGGAGGTCGGCGAGTACTGCCCCTTCGTCAGACCGTAGATCTGGTTGTTGAACATCAGGATCTTGATGTTCACGTTGCGGCGCAGCGCATGGATCAGGTGGTTGCCGCCGATCGACAGCGCATCGCCATCGCCGCTCACCACCCAGACGGAGAGATCGGGCCGTGACAGAGCCAACCCCGTCGCGATCGCCGGCGCGCGCCCGTGGATCGAGTGCATCCCGTAGGTCTGCATGTAGTACGGGAAGCGCGCCGCGCAGCCGATGCCCGAGACGAAGACGATGTTCTCGCGGGCGAGGCCGAGCTCCGGCATGAAGCTCTGGACCGCCGCGAGGATCGCGTAGTCGCCGCATCCCGGGCACCAGCGCACCTCCTGGTCCGACTTGAACTCCTTCGCGGTGAGCTTCGCCTCAGACGTCAAAGCATCGCCTCCA
The DNA here is from genome assembly GCA_963769545.1 of uncultured Thermoleophilia bacterium. GTDB lineage: Bacteria > Actinomycetota > Thermoleophilia > Gaiellales > Gaiellaceae > PALSA-600. The sequence continues at coordinate 684,964 of CAVYMB010000001.1, forward strand.
CGGCGTCGGCGATCTCACCGGACTTGAACGGCTGCCCGGTGAGGCGGTTGTAGCCGACCGCGTCGACGAGGTACTCCGCGCGCACGAGCCGCAACAGCTGGCCGAGGTTGAGCTCGGGAACGAGCACGCGGTCGTAGCTCCTGAGCACGTGGCCCGTGTTGGCGGGGAACGGGTTGAGCCAGCGGAGGTGGGCATGCGCGACCTTCCCGCCGCCCGCGCGCACGCGTCGGACACCCGCATGCACCGGGCCGTAGGTGCCGCCCCACGAGAGCACCAGCACGTCGGCGCCCTCCTGATGGTCGACCTCGAGGTCGGGCACCTTGATCCCCGCCACCTTCTGGGCACGGAGCTGCGTCATCAGATCGTGGTTCTCGGCGTCGTAGGAGACGTTGCCCGTCTCGTTCTGCTTCTCGAGCCCGCCGATTCGATGCTCGAGGCCCGGCGTCCCGGGAATCGCCCACGGCCGCGCGAGCGTCTCCGGGTCGCGCTTGTACGGCAGGAACTCCTCGCCGTCGGCCTCGGCGAACACGACCTCGATCGGCGCCAACGCGCCGATATCCGGCACCTTCCACGGCTCCGCCCCGTTCGCGAGGTACGCGTCCGACAGCAGGTAGACCGGCGTGCGATACGTCAGCGCAACGCGCGCCGCCTCGATCGCCGCGTGGAAGCAGTCGCCCGGCGTCGCGGGTGCGAGCACCGGCACGGGCGACTCGGAGTTGCGCCCGAAGAGGACGAGCAGCAGGTCGCCCTGCTCGGGCTTCGTCGGCATGCCGGTCGACGGCCCGGCGCGCTGGACGTCGACGATCACGAGCGGCAGCTCGAGCGCAACGGCGAGACCGACCGTCTCCGACTTCAGAACGACGCCCGGCCCGGCCGACGTGCTGACGCCGAGCGCACCGCCGAACGACGCGCCGAGCGCCGCGCCGACCGCGGCGATCTCGTCCTCCGCCTGGAACGTGCGCACGCCGAACGACTTGTGGCGCGCGAGCTCCTCGAGGATCGACGACGCCGGCGTGATCGGATAGGCGCCGAGGAACAGCGGCAGCCCCGACAGCTTCGATGCCGCGATCAGCCCGTACGAGAGCGCGCCGTTGCCGGTGATCTGCCGGTAGAGGCCCGGCTCGAGCTTCGCCGGCTTGACCTCGTACTGCACCGCGAACGCCTCGGAGGTCTCGCCGAAGTGGTAGCCGGTGTTGAACGCCTTGACGTTCGCCTCGGCGATCGCCGGGCGCTTCGCGAACTTCGTCTGCAGGAACTCGATCGTCGACTCGATCGGGCGCCCGTAGAGCCACGACATCAGCCCGAGCGCGAACATGTTCTTCGCACGTTCGGCCTCGCGGGGCGTGACCCCGTCGATCTCCTTGAGCGCGCCGACCGTCATCGTCGTCAGCGGCACCGCGTGCACCTGCCAGCCCTCGAGCGAGGAGTCCTCGAGCGGGTTCGTCGCGTAGCCCGCCTTCTGCAGGTTGCGGCTCGTGAAGGCATCCATGTCGACGATCAGCGTCGCGCCCTTCGGCAGGTCGGCCAGGTTCGTCTTCAGCGCCGCGGGGTTCATCGCCACCAGCACGTCCGGCTGGTCGCCCGGCGTGAGGATGTCGTGGTCGGCGAAGTGCAGCTGGAAGCCGGACACGCCGGGCAGCGAGCCGGCCGGGGCGCGGATCTCGGCCGGGTAGTCGGGGAAGGTGGCGAGATCGTTGCCGGTGAGCGCCGTCTCCGTCGTGAAGCGGCCGCCGGTGAGCTGCATGCCGTCGCCCGAGTCGCCGGCGAACCGGATCACGACCGATTCGAGCTGCTCGACCGGCTTGGCCATTCAAGGCCGACAGTAGCAGCGCGGCCCGAGGTCGAAATCCCCCGAGTGGCTGCTGCTAGGCAGCTTCGGTCGCAGCCCGTTCGTCGCCGGGCGCCACCGCCGCGTCGGCCGCGCGTGTGCCCGCGCTGAGCGGGACGTCGGGCAAGAGCCACGCCACCGCGAAGGCGAGCACACAGACCCCCGTGGCGACCAGGAACACCGGGTGCAGCGCCGCCGCGACGGACTCGGCGAACGCCCGCTGCACCTCGGCCGGCAGACCCCGGATCACGGCCGGCGTGGCAACCCGGGGGACGTTGAGCCCGGCCGGGAGCCGCGAGGCCAGCTCCGCGCGGAAGCGGCTGGCGAAGATCGTCCCGAACAGCGCGACGCCGATCGACCCGCCCACCTGGCGGAACAGCGTCGAGCCGCTCGTCGCCACACCGAGCACGTCGTGCGGCACCGAGTTCTGCACCGCGAGGACGAGCACCTGCATCACCATGCCGAGACCGAGCCCGAGGACGAACGAGCCGAAAGCCGCGAACCAGAGGCTCGTCCCGACCTCGAGCTGCGAGAGCATGAACATCGCCACCGACATCACCCCGGTCCCGACGATCGGGAACATCCGGTAGCGCCCGAACCGCGTGATCAGCTGGCCGCTCAGGATCGACGTGATCAGCAGACCCGCCATGAGGGGCGTGAGCTGCAGCCCGGAGCGCGTCGGCGACGCTGCCTTCGTCACCTGGAGGTACAGGGGCAGATACGTGATCGCACCGAAGAGCGCGAAGCCGACGATGAAGCCGACGACGCTCGTCGTGCGGAACGTGCTGTTGCGGAACAGCTGGAGGGGCAGGATCGGCTCGGCCGCACGCGACTCGACGAACAGGAAGGCCGGCACGAGGATGACGGAGGCGACGATCAACGCGACGATCCGCCACGACCCCCACGGCCACGTCGTGCCGCCGAGGCTCGTGAAGAGGACGATCGACGCCAGCGCGCCGGCGAGTGTGGTCGCGCCGAGATAGTCGATGCGATGACGCTGCCGGCTCGTGCGCGCATGGAACGCGGCCGCGATCACGAGCAGCGCGACGAGACCGATGGGAAGGTTGACGTAGAAGATCCAGCGCCACGACAGGTTGTCGACGAAGAAACCGCCGAGCAACGGCCCGATCACCGTCGACACGCCGAAGACGGCGCCGAAGTACCCCTGATAGCGGCCCCGCTCGCGCGGCGGGATGATGTCGCCGACGACGGCGAGCGTGACCACGATCAGGCCGCCCGCCCCGATGCCTTGCAGCGCGCGAAACGCGATCAGCTCGGTCATGCTCTGCGACAGGCCGCACAGCGCCGATCCGATCAGGAAGATGACGATCGCCCCCTGGAGGACGATCTTGCGGCCGTAGAGATCGCCGAGCTTGCCGTAGAGCGGACCGGCGATCGTCGAAGTGAGCAGATAGGCGGTGACGACCCACGAGAGATGGGTGAGGCCACCGAGATCGCCGACGATCGTCGGCAGCGCAGTCGACACGATCGTCTGATCGAGCGACGCCAGCAGGAGCACGAGCATCAGCGCCGCGAAGATCAGGCGCACCTGCTGCCGCGTCTGCTCGGGCGCCTCGCTCACCCTCCAACGATAGCAACGCGAAGCAACTATTGCGCTGTGCAATAATCGGGCGATGGCCGGCCAGGGCTCCGAGACGCGGCTGCTCGACGTGCTCGGCCGCGTCGTCCGGCGACTCAGCCGGCTGAGCGGGGGGCTCGAGGACTCACCGGCGCTGACCGCGACCCAGCGGATCGCCCTCTTCGAGACGGTCGACTCCGGCCCGATCCGGTTGAACGACCTGGCCGACCTGCTCGGCGTCAGCCCGCCGACAGCGAGCCGCGCCGTCGACGCGCTCGTCGAGCACGGGCTCGTCGAACGAGCTCCGGACCCGGTCGACCGCCGTGCTGTGCGGATCAGTCACACGGTGCGTGGCCGGACTGCCGTCGAGGCACGCAAGGCTCGGGTCCTCGACGCATTCCTGCCGGCGGCAGGGACGATGCCGGCAGCCGACCAGGAACGGCTGATCGAACTGCTGACGGCGCTCGACCGCGCGCTGAACGCGCGCGGCTGACAGCCGCCGCTAGGCGATCGCTGCGACGCCGGCCAGCCGGCCGTCGCGCATCGCCAGACGCCGCGGCGCCCGCGCCGCAAGCGACGGGTCGTGTGTCGCGACGATCACCGTCGAGCCGTGCTCGGCCGCGAGCCCGGCCAGGAGCTCGATGATCTCGCCACCGGTCGTCGTGTCGAGGTTGCCCGTCGGCTCGTCGGCGAGCACGACCCGCGGCTCGACCGACAAGGCGCGCGCGATCGCGACGCGCTGCTGCTCGCCGCCCGAGAGTTGTGCTGGCAGGTGATCCGCGCGCTCGGCGAGACCGACCTCTTCGAGCATCCGGCCCGCTCGAGCTTCGATGCCGTCGACTCCGGTCGGTGCCAGCTTCGCCTCGACGTTCTCGAGCGCGGTGAGCGTCGGGATGAGGTTGAACTGCTGGAAGACGAACCCGAACGACTCGAGTCGCAGCGCCGCGAGCTCGTGATCGCCCAGCCGCGCCAGATCGCGCCCTTCGAACAGCACGTCCCCCGCGCTCGGCCGGTCGAGCGCACCGAGCAGCTGCAGCAGGGTCGTCTTGCCCGAGCCACTCGGCCCTTCGAGCGCGACGAACTCACCGGCCGCGATCTCGAGATCGACACCGTCGAGCGCGCGCACCGTCGTCGGGCCGCGCTGGAAGAACTTGGCCAGGCCGGTGGCCTTGTATTGCGCTTCCATCACTCGACCTGCCTCAGCGCGTCGGCCGGGCGCAGCCGCGCGGCCCGGAGAGCCCCCGCCGTCCCCGCGATCAGCCCGCCGAGGAGGGCAAGGGCGAAGCCGATCGCGAGGACGGAGACCCCCACTGGGGCAGTGAGCGAAACGGTGCTCGTCGCCGTGCGCTGCGTCGCCGCCGCGAGGTTGCCGAGCAGCGCGGACGAGGCGCCCGTCGTCGAGCTGGCGGTCAGCGTCGGGCCGACTGCGTCGATCAGCAGCGCACCGCCGATCCCGATCGCAAGCCCGAGGAACCCGCCGAGGACGCCGGTCGTCAGCGACTCCCCGGCAATCTGCCGGACGACCTTCCCCTGCGTCCAGCCGAGCGCCTTCAAGGTGCCGAGCTCGCGCACGCGCTTGCCGACCGACGAAAGCGCGAGCAGAGCGGCGAGCAGAAACGCGGCGATCGCGGCGACGGCCGAGATCGCAAAGCCGAGATCGTGGGAGAGGTTCGAGGCGTTCACGAGTGAGCCACTGATCGTGTCGGCGACCTGCTTCGAGCTCGCGACCTGTGCGTTCGGCAGTGCGGCCGAGATCGCGTTCTGCACCGCACCGACCTGCGAGCTCTTGGCAGCACGAACGAGCGCGACGTTGACGAGCCCGTTCTGGTTGGCGAGCGTCTGCAGCTGCTTCAGCGGCAGGTAGATGTCGGCCGTCTGACCGCCGAGCGGCGGCGCGACGATCCCGACGACGACGAACGACGTGCCGTTGAGGTCGACGTTCGAACCGACCTTGAGCGAATGCTTCGCGGCGTACGAGCCCGAGACGAGCGCCTCGTGCCCGCCGGCCGGCGTGAAGTAGCGGCCCTTCGTGACCTGGGCGGTCGTCACGAGGCCCTGCGTCGGGTGCCTCTGGTCGACGCCGCCGATCGTGTAGGCCGAGGTCTGGATGTTCGTCTGCGGTGGGTTCAGCACCTGACGCAGCGTCTGCTGCGGCGTCGTGAACTGGGTGCGCAGCCTGCGCAGGCCGGTCGGCAGGCACTGGGCGAAGGCGCCGCGGCTCGCGCCGCCGCCGAAGCCGCCGCCACCGTTGCCGCCGAGGCTGCCACCGGCGCCGCCGTTGCGGGCGCCGCCGTTCGTCCCGCCGCCGCCACCGCTGCCGCCGCTCGAGCCCCGCAGCTTCGCGAAGCAGGCTTGCATCTGGGCGAACTGCGCCGCCGTCGGCCGCGGGATGTTCCGCGCGATCTGGAAGGTCTTGCGCTGCGTCTTCAGCGTCGCGACGATCTTCGGCACGACGCCCTGCTGGTGCTCGGCGAGCAGCGTCAGGCCGGTCGTCACCGAGGCGACACCCGGAATCGAGGTGATCTGCGACGCCGCACTCTGCTGGAACGTCAGTTGCGAGCCCGGCAGGAAGAAGTCGTGGACGAAGCGCTGACCCGGCTTGCCGAGCTTCGACAGATCGGTGAGCACCGACTGATTCGCCTGGATCAGGTCGCGATCGCGCCCACCCCCGCCGGGGCCGCCGAAGCTCGAGGTGCTCTGCTGCGGCGACAGCGTGACGGTCAGGTCGGTCCCGATTCCGGCGAGCGGATCGAGCGTCTTCTTCTGCGCGTGGTCGAGGCCGCGCGACAGGCTCGAGATCACGATCACCAGCCCGACGGCGAGACCGAGCCCGAGGAGCGTGAGCACCGTCCGCGCGCGGCGGCGCAGCAGTTCGTTGCGGATATACCGGAGGTAGAACGTGATCTGATCTCACCACGAGCGCCTGAGAGATCCCTAAGAACGTCGGGCGCTCGACCTCAGCCGTCGGCGTGCTTCAGCGCCGACTCCGTGCGCTGGGCCTGGTCGAGCGTCAGCTCGCCTGAGCAGAGGCGCGCGTTCAGCTGGTTCTCGATCCGGTCGACCTCCGACGCGCGCGGGTAGGGCTCCGGCCACAGGTTGCGCGGGTCGGTCGGGTTGCCGCCGAGCTCGAGGCTGATCAGGTGATCCTCCTGGTATGCGGACGGCGGGCCGCGCAGTCCGCGAGCCTGCATCTGCCTGCGCTTGAGGTCGTTCGTGTAGGTGGTCGGCGGGCGCACGGTTGCGGTCCACCCCTTGCGGCAGACGGTGTTGCGCAGGGTCGCGGGTGTGACCGCCGGGTTGACGACTCCGGGCGTCAGCCTCCAGCTGGCGCGAAGCACCGTACCGACCGTCGGGTGCGAGCCGCGCACGAGCAGCGAGAGCACGAGTGCGACAGCAGTTGCCAGGAGAGCCAACTCGAAGAAGGTCATTCGCATCGCGCCGTCAACGGTACGAGCGCGGCGCCGATCCGCAAGGGCGTCAGCCGAGAATTGGCGAAGTTGTCACCAGTCGAGCAGGCTTCGCCGGCGACACGGTCCGCCGATATGCAGCAGACCCGGCGAGTGCCCAGACCGCGACGGCGAGCCACGGGATGCCGATCACGTCCGTCTGCAGCCCGATGAAGAGGACTGCCGCGAACGCTGCTGCGAGCGGAGGCTCGGCGAACAGCCGGACGAGCAGGACGAGCGACCAGCCGAGGAACAGCAGGCCGCCGATGAGACCCGTCTCGGCGGCGAGCTCGGTGTAGGTCGACTCGCCGGCCTCGACCGTCACCTTCGTCCGCTCCGCGGTCACGCCGGCGTTGCCGAGCCCGAAACCGAAGGGATGGTGGAGGACGGTGCGTACGCCCTCGCGGAGGCTCTGCAGGTGCTCGTGCGTCGACGACTCGTTGGCGCTCGTCGCGTCGTGCGAGACGCCGGGATTCGCCTGCGCGTGATGCTCCTGGATGCGTACCTCCGAAGCGGTGAAGTGCGTCCGCGGAGCGAAGTGCGGATACGCCTCGATGAACAGGAAGCCGACGACCACGACGAGCACCGCGACGCCCGCAGTCGCGTACGACCGACGCAGGACCGCGAGCACGACGAGCCCGACGACGAGGGCAGCGAGCCCCGCGCGCGTGTGCGTCCAGAGGAGCGCCGCGAACAGCAGCAGCGGGAGGAGCAGGGCGAAGCGGCGCCGCAGCGAGACCGCGAGCAGCGCCACGACGAGCAGGTAGCCGGTCGCGAGCGGGGAGAGAAACGTCGACGTCAGCCGCCGGAAGACGACGTTGTTGCCCGCGTTGTAGACGAAGTTCTCGGGGAGACCGGAAAGACCGTTGCCGTGCGCGGTCAGGCCGAGCTGCTGCTCGAACCAGCCCGCCGCCTCGCGCCAGAACGAGAGCGGGACGAGGTAGACGTCCAGCAACCCGAACAGCGCAACCCCCACTGCGGTCCAGAGCACGGTGCGGATCAGCGCGCGCTGTTCGGGAACGGTCAGCGCGAGCCCGCGGCCGAGCAGGTATGCCTCGACGGGCAGCAGGTCGTGGCGTGCCGCGTACACCACGCCCGAATGCGTCGCCGCTCCGCCGAGCACCGACTGCGGGATCAACCCGTAGACGACGACGAAGCCGGCGAAGGCAAGGGCCAGCCAGTCGCACACGGTCGGACGAAACCGGCGACCGCGCAGCCCCGCGAAGACGACGACGAGCGCCGCCGCGAGCAGCACGTCCTTCCAGGCCGCGAGCGTGGACAGCGCGGCGCCGCGAATGCCGGCCCGCCAGAGCTGCGACATCACGAGGTTGTGCAGCGCCAACCCGACCACCAGCACGTGCAGCACCCAGACGGGCCGGCGAATGCTCAACGGGGGCCGACCGCGATCAGCGTCATTCCGCGGTTGAGTACACGGACGCTGTAAGGAAACAGCGACGCGAGCTCGCCGGGGCCGAGCAGGTCGAGCGTCGCGTCGAAGCCGCGCGCGCGCACGGCACGCTCGCGCAGCGACGGCGGCAGCCAGTGCGCAAACGGCAGCAGCGTGTGCACCTCCAGCGGAAAGAACCTGTTCGGGGTCGTCAGGAACACCCGGCGTGCGACGCGCGCGAGCTCGTGCGCGAACTCCCGTTGGCCCGCCCGGCCCCCTTCGACGTGCTCGATCACCGCGTTCGAGAAGCCGAGCTCGAACTCGCCGTCGGCGAACGGCAGGGCGCGTCCGTCCGCACGCACGGCCCGCACGGCGGGAAAGGCGGCACGAAACCGATCGAGGCCGGTGTCGCCGACGGCGGTGATCTGCCACGGCCACGGATAGCGGGCTTCGAAGAAGTTGTCGGTCGAGCCCGCGCCGAACGGCGCATCGGTGACACCGACGTCGAGCACGGTCGTCTCAGGCCCGGGTTGGAGCAGCTCGAAGAAGAGGCGGAGCTTCTGCTCTCGGCTCCGCAACGACGTCCACGAGGCGGCGCGCCGAAGCATCGGGGCGAGGGTACTCGGGTCGCAGGTGCCCGGTGCATACGATCGGCGCATGCCCGTCGAGGCCGACCTGAGACCCCGTGGCCCCTACTCGTTGCGGCTCTCCGGCCGCCTTGCCAGCGATCCGACGCGTGTCGTGCGGGGAAACGTCTACGACGCCACGATCTCCGTCGAGGATCGCCTCGAGCGCGTGGTCGCGACGCAGCGATCGGACGGGTCCGTTGCCGTTCGCGCGGAGAGCGACGCCGGCGTCGATCACGTGCGCTTCGTGCTGGGACTGGACGACGACCACTCGGAGCTGCTGCGCCGATTCGCCGGCGATCCGCTGATCGGCGAGGCGACGCGGCGGTTGCGCGGCCTGCGGCCCGTTCGCACGGCCACCGTTGCCCATGCACTGCTCCGTGCAGTCGCGGGCCAGCTGATCCAGGCCCGCCGCGCCCGGCAGATCGAGTCGAACGTGATCCGGTCGACCTCGCGCACGTACGGCGGCCTGCATGCCGCCCCGGTCGCGCGTGAGCTCGCGGGACGGTCGCCCGCCGAGCTGACGCGGCTCGGGCTCGGAGGCAGACGCGCGACGACGCTCGTCCGGCTGTGCCGCACACTCGACCTCGAGGGGCTCAAGCGGCAGCCGACGGATGCGGTCGCGAGGCGGCTCGAGCGCGAGCCCGGCCTCGGCCCGTGGTCGGTCGGGGTTGTCTGCCTGCAGGGGCTCGGCCGCTACGAGCGGGGCCTGGCTCGAGATCTCGGGCTCGTCAAGCTCGTCTCGCTGCTGCGCGGGCGGCGGGCGGAGCCGGAGGAGACCGACGAGCTGCTGGCGCCCTACGGGGAATGGGCCGGCCTCGCGAGCGTGTACCTGCTCGCTTCCTTCCGCGCGGGTTACATACGCTTCGCTGATGCTGGCATCGCAAGTTGACCTGCACGTGACCGAGAACCACGCGGTCGAGGTCGGCGATCTGCTCGCCGTCCAGGCTCGCGCGGGTGGGTCGATCGTGCTCACGGGCGGTGCGACCCCGGGCCCTGCGTACCGCTTTGCGGCCGCGGCGGAGCCCGACTGGAGTCGCGTCACGCTCTGGTGGGGTGACGAGCGCTGTGTGCCGCCGGACGACGAGCAGTCGAACTACCGGCTGGCGAAGGAGAACCTGCTCGACCTGCTCGAGCGCCCGCCGCACGCGGTGCACCGGATCCGCGGCGAGCTCCAACCCGCAGATGCAGCCGGCGAGCTCGACCACGCACTCGACGGCACGGAGCTCGACTTCCTCCTGCTCGGGCTCGGGCCGGACGGCCATATCGCGTCGCTCTTCCCGGGCTCGCCGCAGCTCGACGTGCAGAACCACCGGGCAACGAGTGGGCCTGCAGGCCTCGAGCCGTGGCTCGACCGCGTGACGATGACGTTGCCGACGATCCTCTCCGCGCACCGGATCGTTGTGCACGTCGCCGGGGCCGACAAGGCGGACGCCGTCGAGAAGGCGTTCGCCGGTGAGATCTCGCGCGACGTCCCGGCCAGCCTGCTCCGGCTGGCGCCGGTATCGGTGGAGGTCTGGTCGGACCCCGCCGCGGCGGCGAGAATCGGCGGATGAAGCCCTCGGTCGAGAACGAGACCGGCGTCAGAGACGTCCTGAACATCGACCGGCCGGAGCAGCTGAAGGCGCTCGGCCATCCGCTGCGGCTCAAGGTGCTGCAGGCGCTCGGCGACACCGACCAGCCGTTGACGAACCGCGACCTGGCGGAGCGCCTGTCGGTCGATCCGGGCCACCTCCATTTCCACGTTCGCATGCTCCACCGTGCCGGCCTGATCGAGCGCGCCCCGGCCGGCGGGCGTGAGAAGCCGTACCGCCCGGTCGCGAAGCACTTGAAGGTCGGCCCGGAGATTCGCGCGGCCGGCCTGGCCAGCGAGTTGCAGTCGGCCCAGCTGCACGAGCTCCAGCGCGGCTTCGACCTCTACGCGGCGAAGGGCGAGTTCCGGACCGCGCAGGTGCACTCGAAGCTCGACGCAGAGACGGTTCGACGGCTCCTGGACGACCTGATCGAGAAGCTGACCGACCTCGAAGACGACTCGCAGCCGCTGCAGTCGATCACGATCGCCTTCCATCCCGCGATCGAGCAGGGCGAGACCGACTAGACCGGCGGCAGCAGGGCCGACGGCGGAAGCTCGCAGTCGAGCCCGCGGCCGCGCGCGAGCGCCTGCAGGACGAGCGCGGTGTCCGCGACGCGAACGTCCTCCAGGTAGTCATGCCGCGTCTCGAACGAACGGACGACCGAGCCCACGGCCGCGGACAGCCTCACGTGATCGCCGGCGGCGATCGCCGTGAGCGCTCCCGCGACGTCGTCTGGAAAGTCTTCGCGGCCGAACAACGTCATGCCGGAAGCAGCCGCCTCGTCGAACCGGCCCAGCGCCAGCAGCGCGAGCGTCGCCGCGTACAGGCCGATCGAAGATGCGGCGTCGATCGGCCCGAGCGAGAGCGTCCACCGCGCGAGCTCGTCGACCGAGCGTTCGTCCCCGGCGAGCAGCGCGGCCTTCAGCGCGCCGACCGGCCTGCCCCAGGCGTCGGTCGCCGCCCCGCGATCCCAGCTCTCGCGCCAGCGCGCCGCGGCACGGTCGAGCCACGGCACGGCGGCAGCCGATCCGGCCATCAGCAGGGCGAGCCCGGCGGCGTACGCGACATTGCCGAGACGGACGAGCGCGCGTTCGTCGAGCTCGCCGTGCTGCGCCTCGTAGCGCGCCCCCTTCGCGGCCGCGACCGCCTCCCAGTCCGTCACCACGGGTGCCGGCCGAGGAGCGCCGAGACCCGCACCCGCTCCCGGTACCGCGGCTGCAGTCGCGCACGAAGCGCCGCCTCGAACTCGTCCCGCCGTTCGCCGACACGCCGCACGGATGCGAACGAGGTCGAGTAGGCGAAGCCGATCAGCTCCTCCACCGTCCACGTGCGCTCGACCATCGCCCACAACTCATCGACCCGGGAGAACGCGGAGGCGGCGAGGGCATCCTCATAGCGGACGCCCGGCTCGCGCATCGGCGGCCGCTCGCCCAGCAGCTCACGGGCGATCTCGAGGACGGTGCGCAGCGCCTCGCTCTCGTCCAGCGAGTCGCCGAGCAGCGCGACCGCGGGTGTCACGCCCACGAGCCGCTCCAGCACCAGCTCGCCGTCGAACCAGTGGAGGGCGCGCCCGATCGTGGCGAGCCGGAAGGTCCCCCAGCTCGCGTCGACGTCCTCGGCGCTCGCCTGGAGTGCGACGACATTGGCGGGTGCCAGCCGCCGGAGCTCCTCGAGCATCTCCGGCTCGCGGTCGACCGCGACCACCTGCTCCACGTGGCGAGCGAGCGGAATCGCGATCGTCCCCGGCCCGCAGCCGAGATCGAGCAGCCTGCCCGTGCCGTCGAGGCCTGCTGCGACGCCGAGCTCCTCCAGCAGCTCCAGGGGGTAGCCGGGCCGGTAACGCGTGTAGTACGAGGCGGTTCCGCGGAACATCGACGGGCCATGATCTCGCCTCGACGCACCATCCGCCGATGGATCGGCTATTGTGCGATTTGCGCAACGCGGGGAGACGTTCGACGCGGGCGCGATCCTTTGAGGAGGCGGCACAGAAGGCGTGCCGCAGGCATTGCACGAGACCATCACGCATTCTCCGACAGAGTCGGACGGCGTAGCGGCTATACGGGCCGACGCCGTCCGCGCAGAGGCCTGGGCGGGCGAGCCGTTCCTTCGGCCAGACGAGGACCCTCAGGTCGTCCTCGCCTCGGGCACCGCCCGGCGCCGGGCACTCGACGACGCGCTCGCCGAGCTGGAGGCGGGACTGCCGTCGCCCTCGAGCGAGTGGAAGGTGCGCTACGCGCTGCTGCTCGGGCTCGAGCGGGTGCTCTCCGAACGTCCGCCGCAGCTGAGCTCCGGCACCGAGCTGCGTCGCCACCAGGTCGACGCGCTCGCCGGGATGTTGACCGAGCTGATCGCTGCGACCCAGAAGGCGGAGCTGAACGGCAACGGCACGAACGGCCATGCACTCGAGGAGGCGCCGGCGGAGGAGGACGACGAGCCCGAGGACGAGTTCGAGCTGCCGCCGGACGAGCTCGACGAGCCCGAGCCGGAACCGGCCGCCGACCCCGGGGCCGTGAGGCGCTACCGCTTCCGCCACCCGACGGCGTCGGGCAAGACGATCGCGGCCGCCGGCTTCGTCGAGGCGGCCCGCACCGAGGGCGTGTTGATCCTCACCCACCGCCGCCTGCTCGTCGATCAGTTCCGCCGCGAGCTGAGTGAGCACGGCTACGGCGACCGGCTCACCGACGCGGTGCTGACCGGGCAGACGGCACCGCGCGTGCCGAATCCGATCACGATTCAGACGTACGCGTGGTTCGCGCGGCACGTCGGCGAGATCGATCGCTCTGCGTATCAGCTGGTGATCTGCGACGAGGCGCATACCGCCCTCGGCGAGAAGACGTCGGCTGCAATCCGGAGCCTCGACGGGCCGATCTACATCGGCATGACGGCGACCGAGGAGCTGATCGCGAAGCAGGTCTCGGACGTCTTCCCCGCCTCGGTCGACGACCTGCCGCTCGCCGACGCGGCGCGGCGCGGCCTGATCGCACCACTTCGCTGCCTGCGTGTCCCTCCGGTCGCCGCGATCAACCAGGTGCCGATCGTCGGCGGTGACTTCGAGGAACGCGCCCTCGCGCAGGCGCTCGACCACGAGGCCCTGAACATGGCCGCCGCCACGCTGTACCGCGAGCGCTTCGACGACACGCCGGGAATCGTCTACGCGGCCGGCGTCGAGCATGCGTACAACCTTGGCGTGGCGTTCCGCGCCGCCGGGATCAAAGCGGAGGCCGTCTCGGGACGAACGCCGCCGGTCAAGCTCGCCGAGATCCTGGCGGCCTACGAGCGCGCCGAGATCGACGTGCTGATCAACGCGATGCTCCTCGCCGAAGGTTGGAACTCACCCCGCGCGACGGTCGTCATGCACCTCGCACCAACAGCGTCGAAGCGCGTCTATCAGCAGCGCATCGGCCGGATCATGCGCATGCATCCGCGCAAGGAAGCCGGGATCGTCGTCGACTTCACGCCGAAGGCGGCGACGCACAACGACCGCGTCGTCTCGCTGCATTCGCTGCTCGGCGCGGACTTCTATCGCGAAGGCGCGCGAGTAACACCCGCGCCGCGGCGACGCGTGCAGCGGCGCGCGCGCCGCAAGCTCACCCCTGCGGCGTGGCTCGTTCCGGTCACGCCCGACGTCCTCCGCCGCCGGATGGTGATCGCGCGCGAGTGGCAGCGCGTCGATCCGAAGTTCCTCGACGAGGACGAGCAGGAGTTCTGGGGCGAGATCGCCGGGCGCCAGCTTCGCTTCGACGAGCGTGCGTCGTTCGTCGAGAAGCTGACCCAGCGTGGCGCGTCCAAGCGGGCGATGGAGACGTTCCTGTCGACCGCCGCCGCGCAGAACCCGAACCGCCGCCTACGCTTGATCGCGCTCGCCGACCGGGTCTCGATGCGTGTCGAGCGAGCAGACTTCGACGACCTCGTCACGCTCGTGACGCTGGCGCCGCCCTGGGAGAAGGATCGCGCGGCGGGCGTGCGGACGCTGTTGCGCGCGATCGCAGAGGACAAACCCGACGCACCCGACCAGATCCTCGGCCGCTGGACCTGGCGCCTGTCCAAGGCGGTGCGAAAGCAGCTCGACCGCAAGGCATCCCAGGAGTACCCGGATGCGAAGCGGTTGCTCGGCGCGCTCGCCAACTCCCGCGGCCATCGGCACGAGGAGAACGCCGCGAAGCTCGTCAACGCCGCGCTCGAGATGCCGAAGGAGGTCGGCGCGGCCCTGCTTGCTTCCGCCGAGGGCTACACGCCGCGCGCGACGCAGCTGCTCGAGGCCGCGCGCGAGCGCCTCGGAACGATCCAGGAGGTTGCCGGCTGGATCGCCGAGAGCCTGCCTCAACCGAAGACCGGCCCGACCAGGGCCCGCCGGCGCCGGCGGCGCAAGAAGAGGCCGAACGGCGCTCCGGACGCACAGCAGCCGACGCAGCAGGCGGGCGCGGAGCCCGATCCGCAGCAACACCCCCAGCAGCAGCCCGTGGAGGGCGAGACGCCGCCGCGGAAGCGCCGGCGCAGGCGCGGCAAGAAACCACCGGAGGCCGACGGTTCTCCCACCGAGCCCGTCGCCGCCGAAGACGCCGCGTAACAAACCGTTCGCGCGGCGGGTAACGAACAGCCGGTAGAAGGGTCCTATCGGTAGATGATCGTCCTCCTCGGCATCGGCTTCGTCGCAGGCATCGTCACGGCGATCTCGCCGTGTGTGCTGCCGGTGTTGCCGATTCTCCTGGCCGGAGGCGCCTCGGGACGGAACCCGCTACGCATCGTCGCCGGGGTCGTCGTCAGCTTCACGGTCTTCACGCTCTTCGCGTCGTGGCTCCTCTCGCAGCTCGGGCTGCCGCAGGACTTCCTCCGCAACCTGGCGATCGTGTTGCTGTTCGTGACCGCGGCGACGCTGCTCGTCCCGCGGGCAGCGCTCCTGATCGAGCGGCCGCTCGCCTTCTTCTCACGGCTACGGCCGACGAACGTCGGCGGCGGGTTCCTGCTCGGCGCCACGCTCGGACTCGTGTTCGTCCCGTGCGCTGGTCCGGTGCTCGCGACCGTGACGGTCGTCGCCGCCAAGAACGAGGTCGGCGTCCGCGCGATCCTGCTGACGCTCGCCTACGCCCTCGGAGCGGCCGTGCCGATGCTCGCGATCGCGTTCGGCGGACGCGAGGCCGCTGCGTCGTTGCGCCGTCATGCGCAGCCGGTGCGGGTGGCCTCCGGCGCGTTGATCGCGCTGGTCGCGCTCGCCCTCGTCTTCCACCTCGACGATCACCTCGCCCAGCTCACGCCGGGCTACACCACCTTCATCCAGAACAAGGTCGAGGACAACACGACCGCCAAGCGCGAGCTCGAGAAGGTGCGCGGCGGCGGGACAGCCCTCGCCGCCGTGAAGAACCCGTCGTCGGCGCTCCCCGACTTCGGGATCGCACCGCCGCTTCACCCCGACGGCGCGTGGATCAACAGCCCGCCGCTCACGCTCTCGCAGCTGCGCGGCAAGGTCGTCCTGATCGACTTCTGGACGTACTCGTGCATCAACTGCCTGCGCACGCTGCCTCACCTGAAGGCGTGGTACGCCGCCTACCACTCGAAGGGCCTCGTGATCATCGGGGTGCACACGCCGGAGTTCGCGTTCGAGCACGTCACCTCCAACGTCCGCGCGGCCGTCAAGCGACTCGGCATCACGTATCCGGTCGTGCAGGACAACGACTACAAGACCTGGGACAACTATGCGAACCAGTACTGGCCGGCCGAGTACCTGATCGACCGGACCGGCCACGTTCGCCACACCCATTTCGGCGAGGGCGAATACAACGTCACCGAGCAGTTGATTCGCAAGCTGCTCGACGACCGGGGCTCGGCCGCACGCCAGGTGCCCGACCTGACGCCGACCGAGCTCGTCACGCCCGAGACCTATCTCGGCTCGGAGCGAATCCAGAACTACATCGGCTCGACCCTCAGGCCTGGGCGGCCCGCGATCTATCTGCCGGCGGCGACCCTGCCGCAGGACGACCTCACCTACGGCGGCACCTGGACGATCGGCCCGCAGCAGGTCGTCGCGGGGCCGGGAGCCCTGCTGCGCCTGCACTTCCACGCGAACAACGTCTACGTCGTCCTGGGCGGCCGCGGAACCGTGCGAGCACTCGTCGACGGCAAGCCGGCCGGGACGATCCACGTGAACGCGTACCGGCTGTACACGGTGCGCTCGTCGTCGAAGATCGCCGATGCGACGCTCGAGCTTCGTTTCTCGCCCGGCGTCAAGGGCTACTCGTTCACCTTCGGTTAGCCGGCGCGGCAGGAACGCTTACTGATCGCGCGCGACGTCGTCGCCGTCGATGCCGTTCTCGCGATCGCGCAGGAACTGCGTCAGCTCGGCCGCGAGCGCATCGCCCGATGGAAGGTCGGCTTCCGATGCGAGCTCGTCGACCCGGCGCTCGAGCTCCTCGACGTAGCTCGCCGTATCGGTGTCGGAGGCGACTGCCTCGCTCACCTGCTGGGCGTAGGCGTCGGCGGCCTCGTCCAGCTCGCTCGTGTCGATGTCGGCGTGCAGTAGCTCGACGAGACGCTCGACGAGCGCCTTCGCAGCGCGAGGGGACGGCGTCAGCGAGACGTAGTGGGGGACCGCCGCCCACAGGCTCGCGGAGGGCAGGCCCGCGCGCGCGCATGCGTCGTGGAGCACGCCGACGATCCCCGTCGGGCCCTCGTAACGCGACGCCTGCAGGCCGAGCTGCCTGATCAGCGCGGGATCGGTCGCGCTGCCGGTGACGGGCGCCGGGCGCGTGTGTGGCACGTCGGCCAGCAGCGAGCCGAGTGTGATCACCAGTTCGACCTTGAACTCCTCGGCCACCTCGGTGACGAGCTGGCTGAAGGAGCGCCAGCGCACGTTCGGCTCGACGCCGAGCAGGATGATCGCGTCGCGTCCCGCACCGGGCAACGGCGCGAACAGGAAGTGGTTCTCCGGCCAGTCGATCCGTCGCGTCTCGCCGTCCGCGAGCGAAACGGTCGGCCGAGTCGCCTGGAAGTCGTAGAAGCCTTCGGGGTCGATCTCCGCGAACTGACGGGCCGCCCACGCACGAGCGAGGAACGCACCTGCGAGCGACGCGCCCTGCCCGCCGTCGTTCCAGCCACGGAACGCCGCGACCAGGACGGGGCGCTCGAGCCGCGGCCGTTCGTCGATCCGAAGCTCGTCCGTCATCGAGGCATCCTACGCGCGCTGTACGGGACGCCACAGCGCATAGACGACGGCTGTTGCAACAGCCCAGAGCGTCGTGGCGACGATCACGTGGACGAGCACCAGCCACCACGGCAGATGCGTCCGGTACTGCACCTCGCCGATCGTCATCTGCACGGCAAGCAGCCCGAGCACGAGCAGCGCTCCGCGGAGGTGGCGGCTGTGCCGCCGGGCGAGCGTCACGAGGAGCACGGCGAACGACACACCGAAGACCGCCGTCGCGCGCACGTGCCAGTAAACGGCCGGATAGAACGACCACAATCGCCGGACGACGGTGCTGCCGGGGTGAGGCCCCGCCGCGGTCGCGAGCGTCCCGCTGACGAGCAGCACACCCAGCGAGATCCAGACTGCGATCGCGCCGAGCTGAACCCACGTCGGCACGCGGTCGAGCGCGCGTGGCCACAGCTCGACCGCAAGCCCCACCGCGAGCGTCAGCACGACGATCGAGAGCATGAAGTGCGAAAGCACCAGCCACGGGTTCAGGTGGTAGTGGATCGTGATCGCCCCGAGCGGCGCTTGGGCGAAGGTCCCGACGAAGATCAGCAGCGCGACGATGCGTGCGCTGCGAGGGACGGCCGCGAGCCACGCGCCTACCGCAGTCGCCAGCGTGACGAGGATCGTGAAGAACGCGACGACGCGGTTCCCGAACTCGATGTAGCTGTGGTAGCTCCTCGGCTCGAAATGGTGCGGCTGGCAGCCGGGCCAGTGCTCGCACCCCAGGCCCGACCCCGTCAAGCGGACCGTCGCACCGCTCGCGACGATCACGATCAACATCACGACGTTGGCGACCGTCAAGCGCCTGAAGGCGGCCGTCGAGATCGAGAAGCTGCGGGGACGACGGAGCGACTGCGCGCCGACGCTCATGCCGTCAACTGTATCCGCGTCAGGCGAGCGTCACTCCCGAGCCCTCCTCGATTGCGCCGATCCGCTCGAGGAAGAGGCCGGCCCGCGCGAACTGCGCCTCCAGCGAGGGCCCTCGCTCGGCAGGAAGCGCGACGAGCAATCCGCCGGCCGTCTGCGGGTCGTAGGCGAGCTCGACCACCTCGGGCGCCACCTCCCCGATCTCGAGCACCGCGTACTCGCGGTTGGCCCGGGTTCCCGCCGTCGAGATGCCGGCCCGCGCCGACTCGAGCGCCCCGGGCAGCGCGGGCAGCCGCGCGGCCTCCAGCCGCACGCGAACCCCGCTGCGGACCGCCAGCTCCCGGGCGTGGCCCGCGAGCCCGAAGCCCGTGACGTCGGTGACGGCGTTCGGCCCGACCAGGCGGATCAGATCGGCGGCCGGCCCGTTCAGCGTCCGCATCCAGCCGATCGCCTCGTCGAGCACCGCCAGCCCGCGGCGGAAACCGCCGAGCACGAGCGCGGTCCCGAGGGGCTTGGTCAGGTAGAGCGCGTCCCCGGGACGCGCGCCGGCCTTCGTCCAGACGCCGAGCGGGCTGACGGTGCCGACGACGGCGAGCCCGTACTTCGGCTCGGCATCGCGAATCGTGTGGCCGCCGGCGAGCACCGCGCCCGCCGCGCGCACCTGTCCTTCGGCACCCTCGAACACCGCGCGCACCAGCTCGACGGGCAGATCCTCGGGAAACGCCGCGACGGACAGCGCGAGCAACGGTGACCCGCCCATCGCGAACACATCGTTGAGCGCATTCGTCGCGGCGATCGCGCCGAAATCGGACGGGTCGTCGACGATCGGCGGAAAGAAGTCGATCGTGAAGACGATCGCGCGCTCCTCGTCGAGGCGATAGACGGCGGCGTCGTCGCTCGGATCGAGGCCGACGAGCAGGTTCTCGGCCTCGGCCGGGACGAATCCGCGGAGCAGCTCTTCGAGCCGCGCCGCCGAATACTTCGCCGCACAGCCTCCCGCCGTCGCGAGGTCGGTCAGCTTCATCTCCCTGGACTGTAGAGCGGAAAAGAGCAGCGGCGGCCGGAGGGCCGCCGCCACAGGGAGAGGAACGACGTACGCCTGCTGATTCGCATCGTTCGCACGATCTCCTCTAGGCTCCTCAGCCGTGCCCAGCGCGCTCGTGACCGGCGGTTCTTCCGGCATCGGCCTTGCGATCGCGCGCATGCTGCGCGAAGAAGGCTTCGAGTTGACGCTCGCATCGCGCACACGCGAGAAGGTCGAGGCTGCAGCGAGCGAGCTCGGGGCGTTCGGCACGCAGGCCGACCTGTCGCGCGAGGAAGATTGCGTGCGGATCGTGGCCGAGCATCGCGAGCGGTTCGACGGGCTCGACATGCTCGTCAACTCGGGCGGGATCGGCATCGGCGGCACCGTCGAGTCGCTCGTCACCAAGCACATCGACCTCCAGCTGGGGGTGAACCTGCGCGGGCTGCTGATCGTCACCCGGGAAGCGATCCCGCTGCTCAAGGTGAGCCGCGGCTGGATCGTCAACCTCGCCTCGATTGCGGGCACCTCGGCGACGCCGGGCCTGACCGTGTACGGCGCGACGAAAGCCGCCGTGATCGCGCTGACGCGATCCGTGAACGCCGAGCTCGACGGCGACGGCGTCCGGGCGATCGCCCTGTGCCCGGGGTTCGTCGACACGCCGATGGCGGCGTGGTCGGGGCTTGGCAGCGACGAGATGATCCATCCCGACGACTGCGCAGAGGTCGTGCGCATGTGCCTCCGGCTGACGCCGCGCGCGCGCATCCCGTCCGTCGTGATCGAGCGGGTCGGGTCGAGCGAGAGCGTCGCCTGACGGATCGCCGGTTCGAGCGAACTACAACCGAAAGAGAAAGGCGCGCCTCGCTCGCGGCGCGCTCACCAGGCGACCGCGGCGGGCGGTGCCGCGCGGAACTGTCGGTGCCGGCTCCCCAACTGGCACGACGTCAAATGGCACGTGCACGTCCTAGAGTGGCCCGTCCCAGAAGCCAAAACCGCCGGGGTGGATGCTTCCTACAACTCCAGCGATCAGCGACAGCGCGATGACGATCGGGCCGCGACGGCGGAGTAGAAAGGCGAGCTTGGTTGCCACAGAGAACACCTCCTTCCACTAGAACCGGAAGTCCTGGAGCGCTTCGGCGGCGCGGCGGTACAGTCCCGCCGCTTTCCGCTCGTCGCCCCTCTTTGTCGCCAGGTCACCCTGAGCGATCCATGCCGCAGCCCGGTGGGACGCGGACGAAAGCTGTGAAAGCCGGTCCTCGGCGAGCGCGAGCTCGGCGTCGGCCTCGTCGAGCCGGCCCTGCTCGAGCAGCGCCCGCCCGAGCACGAGCTGGGCGTTGCCCGCCTCGTCGAGCATGTCATCCCGTTCGCCGATGATCTCGAGCGCGTGGCGGGCCTGCTCCTCTGCGCGGACGGCGTCGCCGGTGCGCAGGTGGACCTGCGCCAGCGAGGACACGGCCTTGGCCGCGTCGTCCTCGCGTCCGATCTCGAGCGCGACCGCGAAGGCGTGCTTCAGATGCTCGACCGCCCGCTCGGGCTTGCCGAGCAGGAAGTCGAGCCCGCCGAGGTTGTTCAACAGCCGCCCGACGTTCGCGCGGTCGGCGAGCTCCTCGTACTGCGCCTTCGCCTTCTCGGCGTAGGTGCGGGCGAGCACCCAGTGCCCGTCGCGCTCGGCCAGGACCGACGCCTGGAAATACGCCTGACCGAGGGCGCGCCCGTCCTGCATCGCGTCGGCGAGCTCGAGCGCGCGCTCGACATCCTCGCGCGCGGCCTCGAAGTCGCGCTGCCGGCGATAACAGCGGGAACGCCACGCGAAGATCGCAAGCCGGAGCCGGTCGCACGGAAGCCCCGAGCGCTCGGCGAGCGCGAGGGCCTCGTCGAAGAGCGAGACGGCCGTCGCGATGCTCTGCAGGAGACAGCGGCAGACGCCGATCCGGTAGAGCACCTCGGCGCGGTCGACGTCGGAGAACTCGGGGCGCTCGACGAGCGCGCGGGCCTCGGCGAGCTGGGCGAGACCGCCCTTGACGTCACCGGTCTGCGCGAGCGCGATGCCTTCCCCGTTCAGGGCGCGCACGTGCAGCTCGACGGCGCCGGTGCCCAGCACTGCCGGGAGGGCCTTGCCGTACTCCACGAGCGCGTCGTCGTACCGATGCTCGTCGAGCAAGGTCTCCGCGCGGGCGAGGATCGCCTCGGCGCGTGCCCGCTCGTCGGCGGAGACGCCGCTCTCGAGGAACGACCGATCGACGCCGAGGCGGAGCGCGAGCCACTCGATCGTCTCGGCGGTCGGGCGCGTCTTCCCGCGCTCGATCTGCGAGATGTACTCCTTGGAGAAGCGGTCGCCCGCGAGCTGGCCCTGGGTCAGGCCGGCGCCGATCCGGAGCTGCCGCAGCCGCTCGCCGAGCCGGGGTACGCGAGGCGTGCCGGTGCGGGCTGTCAGGGTCGACTTGGCTGTCATGGGCGGGCGGCGAGCCATTCGGGAACGCACAGTCTCGCCAACACTTCACTCGGTCGCAATGCCCCCTTTCCGACATCCCTCAAAAGGGGCATAAACAAGACCATCACCGGTGAAGTATAACGCGAACAGATCACTTGACCGAGGTACTTGACAGAAGCGCCCGGGCCTCGTACAGTGAGCGAACCTTGCACCGAAGCCGACGCCAGGTCGACGTGCAGGGGGAGCGCCAGTAGGGCGTGCAAATCCGGATCGGACGTCTGGGCCGCAGAGCCGTTTGATCCGGGAAAGCGCCCGAAGCGGGCGCACCGCCTGACCAGGGAGGGCCCCGGGTGCCGCAGCCGGGGCTCTCCCTTCTTTTTGCGTGAGTCGTCCCGGCGCGCAGCCGGTCAGGCGCGCATCCAGCGGCGCCGCTCGCGCCGCACCGCCTCGAGATCGCCGCCGAGCAGCCCGCCGAGGCGCTGGTCGATCGTCGCGAGCAGGCCGCCGGCGACGAAGATCCACGCTTCGGCGCGCGCGTCGCGGTCGGCGGCGAGCACGCCGCGTGCCTGGCCGTCGGCGATCAGGCCGGTGAAGTACGCGTGCACCTCGCGGATCTGCCGGCGGAGCGCCTTCGTGATCACCGGGTCGTCCGCGGTCTCGTTCAGCCCCTGGATCCAGAGGTCGATCAGCCGGATCTTGGACCGTTTGGCCATGAACGCGTCGGCCACCGCGCCGAGGCAGGTCTCGGGGCTCTCCGCGACGGCGGTGTCCGCCAGCTCGCGCAGCGCCGCCCATGCCTCCTCGAGACAGGCCAGGTAGAGGTCGCGCTTCGAGCCGAAGTGGCGATAGAGGATCGGCTCGGAGATGCCGGCCTCGCGCGCGATCTCCGCCGTCGTCGCGCCGCGATAGCTCGAGACGGCGAAGACACGGCAGGCGGTGTCGAGCACCGCCTGCCGTCGTTTCTCGGCTGTCAGCCGCTGCCTGGTCTGGGTCACGCCGCCTCGATCACCGGCGCGTGCTCCGACTCGGCCGATTGCGCGTGCACGACCTTGCGGATCGCGACGGTGGCGACGATCGCTCCGGCGAGCGCGAGCAGCCCGGCGACGCGCAGCGCATCGTGGAAGCCGTGCAGGAAGGCATCCGTCTGGGTGCTCCCCGAGGCGAGCGAGGAGCTGACCCCGGCAGCGACGATCGCCCCCATCACCGCGATCCCGAGCGACCCACCGACCTGGCGCATCGAGTTCAGCACCGCCGAACCGACACCGGCCTTGTCGACCGACACGGCGCTCATCGCCGCGGCCGTCGTCGGCGTCATCGTCGCTCCCATCCCGACGCCACCGAGGATCAGCCCGGGCAGGATCGCCCAGAAGGTCGCGCTCGCCCCGAGGGTCGAGTAGTAGAACAGCATGATCGCGAGCAGCGTCATCCCGCCGCCGACCAGCCAGCGCGAGCCGTAGCGGTCGGAGAGGCGCCCGGCCTGCGGCGCGATCAGGATGATCAGCACCGTCATCGGCAGGAACGACGCACCCGCCTGTACGGGTGAGTAGCCGAGGACGTTCTGCATGTACAGCGACACGTAGAAGAACGTCCCGAACATGGCGAGACCGACGAACAGCATCGCGACGTTGGCTCCGCTGAAGGTGCGGTTGCGGAACAGGTCGAGCTCGAGCATCGGCAACCGCTGATGCAGCTCGAGCAGCACGAACGCACCGATCGCGATCGCCGAGACCGCGAACGCGCCGAGGATCTGCCAGGACGTCCAGCCGTAGCTGTTGGCCTCGATGAAGGCGAAGGTGAGCGCGAACAGGCCAATTCCCGAGGTGACCAGGCCGGGCACGTCGGGGCGCTGCTCCCGCGAGGTGTCGCGCGACTCGGCGACGAGCAACGGGGTCGTGATCAGGCCGATGATCCCGATCGGCACGTTGATGAAGAAGATCCAGTTCCAGTTGACGTGCTCGGTCAGGACACCGCCGACCAGGGGGCCGATCGCCAGCGCCATCGCGGAGACCCCGGCCCAGATGCCGATCGCGGTGCCGCGCTGGCGGGGCGGGAACGTCGCGGTGATGATCGACAGCGTGGCGGGGTTCATCAGGGCGCCCCCGAGGCCTTGCACCACACGCGCGCCGATCAGAAAGCCGCCGTTCGGCGCCAACCCGCACGCGAGCGACGCGCCGGTGAAGACGACGAGGCCGATCATGAAGATCAGCCGCCTGCCGAGCAGGTCGGCGAGCTTGCCGCCCGTGAGCATGAACGCGGCGAACGTGAGGGCGTAGCCGGCGACGACCCACTCGAGGTCGGAGAGCGTCAGCCCGAGCGACGAGCGGATCGACGGCAGCGCAACGTTCACCACCGTGTTGTCGAGCATGATCATGAACAGGCCCACCGAGACGGCGCCGAGCGTCCACCACTTCTTGTTCTCCGGCGTCACGAGACGTTGGATCATGAGAAACCCTCCGATCGCCAAGAGTTAGCGCGCGCTAAGTTAGCAGACGCTAACCAGGCGGGAGGGCGCGTAGGCTTCGCACCGTGAGCGCCCCGGAGATCGTGTGGCGGCCCGACGAGGCGACGACCGAACAGGCCAACGTCACGCGCCTCCTCCGCCGCGTAGGCGTCGACGACTACGCCGAGCTCGTGCGCCGGTCCTGGGCGGATCCCGAGTGGTTCTGGCCACTCGTCATCGACGATCTCGGTCTCGAGTTCGCCGGGCCATGGGCGCGCGTGGTCGACCTGACGCGCGGGCCGGAATGGGCGACGTGGTTCGTGGATGGTCGTGTCTCGATCGCCCACAACTGCGTTCACCGCTGGGCCGCCGCGCGCCCCGAGGCGGTAGCCGCTGTCGGGCTCGGCGAGGACGGCACCCGCCGCGTGCTCACGTTCGCGGAGCTCTCCAGCGACGTGACGCGGCTGGCGGAGGAGCTCGCCGCGCTCGGGGTCGGAGTGGGCGACCGGGTCGCGATCTTCCTGCCGATGTCGCCCGAGGTCGCCGTGGCGTCACACGCGATCGCACACCTCGGCGCGATCCAGGTCCCTGTCTTCTCCGGGTTTGCAGCGCCCGCGGTGGCGCAGCGGCTCCAGGCGAGCGAGGCAAAGGTTGTGATCACGCAGCGCGAATCGCTGCGCCGCGGTCGCCCCGTGCCGATGCTCGAGATCGTCGAGCAGGCGAGCGAGCTGGCGCCGAGCGTCGAGCACGTGGTGCTCGCACCGTTCGCGCTCGACCGGCGGCCCGGGACGCTGCCGCCGCTCCAGGTCGACTCGGAGACGCCGTACCTGCTCACGTACACGTCCGGCACGACCGGCGCGCCCAAGGGCGTCGTGCACGTGCAGGGCGGGTTTCTCGTCTCGATCGCACGCGAGGCCGCCTACCAGGCCGACGTGCACGAGGGCGACGTCATGCACTTCGCGACCGACATGGGCTGGATCATGGGCCCGTGGACGCTGGTCGGCGCGGGCGCGCTCGGCGGCACGATCGTCTTCGCCGAGGGCGCGCCGGACTGGCCGACTCCCGACCGGCTCTGGCGCACGGTCGAGAACGAACGGGTGACGTCGCTCGGGCTCTCCCCCACCCTCGCCCGCGCGTTGCTGCCGCACGGCGCACCGACGGCCGACCTTTCGAGCCTGCGCACCTTCGTCACCACGGGCGAACCGTGGAACGCCGAGCCCTACCGCTGGCTCTTCGAGGAGGTCGGCGGCGGCCGCGTGCCGGTGATCAACTGCTCGGGCGGCACCGAGGTCGGCGCGTGCTTCCTTTCGCCCACGGTCGCCGGGCCGATCAAAGCGTGCTCGGTCGGCGGGCCGGCGCTCGGGATGGCGATGGACGTGGTCGACGAGCATGGCAGCTCGCTGGTCGGCACCGGGGAGGTCGGCGAGCTCGTCTGCCGCCGGCCGTTCCCGGGGATGACGCGCGGGTTCTGGCGCGACCCGCAGAAGTACCTCGACGCCTACTGGTCGCGGCTGCCGGGCGTGTGGGTGCACGGCGACTGGGCGTCGGCCGACCAGGACGGCTTCTGGTTCCTCCACGGCCGCTCCGACGACACGCTGAACATCGCCGGCAAGCGGATCGGGCCGGCCGAGCTCGAGTCCGCGGCCGTCGACCACCCCGCCGTGCGGGAGGCCGCGGCGATCGGCGTGCCGCACCCCGTGAAGGGCGAGACCTCGTGGATCTTCTGTTGCCTGCTCCCCGGGACTGAGCCGAGTGCTGAGCTCGAGCGCGAGATCGCCGAGACGGTTGCAGGCCGGCTCGGCAAGGCGTTCGCGCCGGGGCGCGTGATCTTCGTCGAGTCGCTGCCACGCACGCGGTCGGCGAAGATCGTCCGCCGGGCAGTGCGAGCCACGGCACTCGGGACGGATCCCGGCGATCTTTCGTCGCTCGAGAACCCGGAATCGCTCAGGGAGATCGCGGAGGCGGTCGCCTGATGCAGATGCAGCCGAACACGATCCGCTGGGTGCTCATCGGCCTGCTGGCCGTGGCCGCGGTGATCAGCGTCGTCGGCAACAAGATCTCGTCGCCGCTTCTTGGTTGGCTCGCGTTCGCAGTCTTCCTCGTCGCCGTCTTTCTCTACTTCCAGTGGCGGCGCGCGCTGCACAATGTGCGTAAGAAGGCGAATGAGACTCGCACTGGCCCAGATCAATAGCGTCGTCGGCGACATCGACGGCAACGCGGCGCGCATCGCCGACTGGCTCGAGCGCGCGCGAGCCGACCAGGCTGATCTCGTCCTGTTCCCCGAGCTCGCTGTCACCGGCTACCCGGCCGAGGACCTGCTGCTCCGGCCCGGGTTCGTGCGGGCGGCGAAGACTGCGGTCGAGCAGATCGCGGCGCAGGCGCGCGGGATCACCGTGCTCGTCGGCGCTCCGCACCTCGACGCCGACCTCTACAACGCATGCTTCGTACTCGCGCACGGGGAGGTGCGAGGCGTCTACCGCAAGCGCTACCTGCCGAACTACGGCGTGTTCGACGAGGATCGGTACTTCGCGCCGGGTGCCGATCTGCTCCTGCTCCGCTTCGGGGACGTCCTCGTCGGGCCGACCGTCTGCGAGGACCTTTGGCAGCCCGGGCCGCCCGCGACCGATCTCGCGCTCGCCGGCGCGCAGCTGCTCGCGAACATCTCGGCGTCGCCGTTCCACGTCGGCAAGGACCGCGAGCGCGAGGAGATGCTGCAGGTGCGTGCACGCGACAACACCTGCTTCGTGGCCCTCTGCAACGCCGTCGGCGGACAGGACGAGCTGATCTTCGACGGCCATTCGGTGGTGATCGACGACGATGGGCAAGTCGTCGCGCGCGCGGCCGGGTTCGAGGAGGAGCTGCTGGTCGTCGACGTCGACCCGCTCTCCGCGATCGGACGCAGGCTGCGCGACGTGCGCCGCCGCGCGCTCGCGCGCGGGCGGCGTCCGCGCGAGCCGCACGTCCTCGAGCTCGCGCCGGTCGAGCCCCATCGCGACGCGCGGCACCCGGTGCCGAAGCCGCACGTGGACGACCTGGAGCAGATGCGGCTCGCGCTCGAGCTCGGCCTGCACGACTACGTGACGAAGAACGGCTTCGGCGACGTCGTCGTCGGGGTGTCCGGGGGCATCGACTCGGCACTCACGGCAGCGCTCTGCGTCGAGGCGCTCGGCGCCGCGCGCGTCCACTGCGTCTCGATGCCGTCCCGTTACTCGTCGGAGGCGACCCGCGCCGACGGCCGCCGCCTGGCCGAGGCACTCGGCACGGACTTCCGCGAGATTGCGATCGAGCCGATGGTCGAGGCGTACGACGGCGCGCTCGCCGAGCACTTCGCGGGGCGCGAGAGCGACCTGACCGAGGAGAACCTGCAGGCGCGGATCCGCGGCACGTTGCTGATGGCGCTCTCGAACAAGTTCGGGTGGTTGGTGATCGCGACCGGCAACAAGTCCGAGCTGTCGGTCGGTTACTCGACCCTGTACGGCGACCTCGCCGGCGGCTTCGCGCTGATCAAGGACGTCTACAAGACCGACGTCTTCAGGCTCGGCGGCCACCTCAACGAACGCGCCGGACGCGAGCTGATCCCGCGGTCGATCATCGAGCGCGCGCCGAGCGCCGAGTTGCGCGCCGACCAGCTCGACGAGGACTCGCTCCCGCCCTACCCGAAGCTCGACCGCGTGCTCGAGGCGTATGTCGAGCTCGACCGCTCGCGCGAGGAACTGTCCCAGGACGGGTTCGACCGGGACGTCGTCGACCGCGCGCTCGCGCTGATCGACCGCGCCGAGTACAAGCGGCGGCAGGCGCCGCCGGGCGTGAAGCTCCGGCCGAAGGCGTTCGGCCGCGACCGCCGCACTCCGATCACCAACCGCTGGAAGAACTAGGGAGTCACTTCACCAGCTGCGCGAGCGCGACCCCGAGCACCGGCACGGCGATCGTCAGCCCGTAGCTCGTCCAGCCCACGACGACCAGCATGCGGCGGCTCCGCTCGGGCCGCCCCTCGCGGATCTCCGCCTGCAGGCGCGGGCCGAGCACGAAGTTGTGCAGATACGACACGACGATCAGGCAGACGGCGAGCACGACCTTCACCCAGAGGACGATCTGAAACGCGGGGCGCGTCTCCCAGTCGCGCGCGGCAAGCGCGACGCCCGTGAGTGCGGCGACGAGCAGCGATCCGTAGCCGATCGGACGCCAGCGCAGCCCGAGCTCGCGCATCGCCCGGCCCCGTTCCTCGCCCTCGAGCGTGCGCACGACGGGGACGCCGACGAAGATCAGCGCCGTCGAGCCGCCGACCCAGACGGCAGCGGCCAGCAGATGCACGGCGACCAGGACACCCTCCACGCGGCGTCAGGCTAGGGCATTCCTCCGACGGGCCGGCGGGGGGCCTGTGGGTCGCCTCGCTCCGCTCGGCTGGTCGACCGTCAGCAGACAATCGAGCGCCGCGCGGCGAGGCGGCCCACGCCCACGCCGTTCTCATCGCGGTCACCGAGGCGGGCAGGCAGCCACCCCAAGGCTGCCGGAACCTTCTCGAGGCGATCCGCGATCACTTCGATCCTCGCCCCACCGAGTCCGAAGTTGCCGATCAACACGTGGTTGAGCGTCATGACCGCGATCCTGCTCGAGCCGCCCACCGGCGTCATCGGCCGCGCGGTCGATCTTGGTGTCGTCCTCAGGGACGATCCGGCACGGCGGCAGCCCGGACGAGCTCCGGAAGCTCGCGCGGCACGACCACCTCGCTCGTTCGCGCAAGCTCGGCGAGCGTCCACCAGCGCAGGTCGGTGACCCCCTCCGGGACGAGGTCGATCGTCGGCGCGGCTTCGTGAGCCTCGACCCGAACGAGATAAAAGCGCTCGTGCTGCCGGATGATCCGGCCGGCCCAGGGGAAGGTGTGCTCGCGCTCGTGGATTACCGCTCCCGCGCCCACACCTTCGAGGCCGGCCTCCTCGCGCAGCTCTCGCTGTAACGCCTCCTGGTCGGACTCCCCCTCGTCGACACCGCCGCCCGTCACGGCCCACCAGCTTTCCTTGCTCACGGGGTGCTCGAAGCGCACCAGCAGCACGCGCTGCTTCGCGTCGACGACCAGGCCGCGCACAGCTTCCCGCTCGACGGGCACGAGCCACTCGTGGAGCTCCGAGAACCACCGCAGCCGCTCCTCGTATGGAACGGCGGCGTTCGCAGGCGAGGTCGACGGGAGGACGAAGAGCGCGGTCATCCCGATCGTGCGCAGCTGCGGCCCGAGCTCGGGCCGCTCGCGGAAGAGGCCGCGGTAGGCCTCCTTCCCCACGAAGGCGACCGCCTGCGGTCCGAGCTCGCGCGCGATCCCCTCGAGCCTGGCTGCGTCGAAGTCGTGCTGCCGGAGATCGCCGGAGCCCGGCGTCGTTCGGTGGGCGGCGTTCGTGATGCCGATGCCGACCTCGAGCAGCGAGAACTGCTCGCCCGGCTCCAATCGGCGCGGGGTGAAGCCGGCGTCGTGGAGCAGGCGCCAGAAGTCGTTCCGCGGATTCGCGAAGTGCGCAGCCGCGGCGGCGGACACCCGACCCGGGTTGATGCCGCAGAAGATGCAGCGGAGGCCCGGGGCGAGGACGTCGGGAACGGCGCCGGTCGGGCTAGGTCTGCTTGTGGCCACGCGGCTTACAGCGTGGCATGCGCTGTGTCCACGTCGCGGTGCAGACCCAGGAGCTCGGCAGCGGCGGAGCGGGCTTGCGACCGGCCACGATCGAGGCACGCCGCCTCGTCCACGTGTGGCAGACGCGCGTCACGCCGCCTCCTGCTCGGGGCCGCGGGCGTCGAGCCGGCGTTCGAACAGTCGTCGCATCTGTTCGCCGGCGAGTGCTGAGCGCGGCGACGTGGGCCTGAGGACGCTCACCTGATCGCTCCGGTGAGCGCCGTAGCACCGGGCGTAGCACTCGGCCTCCGAAAGCGGCCTGAGCCTCATCGTCGACAATGTAGGTCCAGGGTCGGACGGACCCGCGTCAGCGCCAGAAGGTAGCGTTCGTCCACGGTGGTGACGACGAGGGCGAAGGTGTTCGAGTACGCGGTCGAGGTCGACCGCGGCGGCCGGATGACGATCCCGGGCGGCGCGCAGATCGAGCGCGCCGAAGGCTGGTCGCCGGACCACCTGCTGCTGGCGGCTCTCGTCCGCTGCTCGATCGACAGCCTGACGTATCACGCACGCCGAACCGGGCACGACGTGTCGGCCTCCGGATCGGCGCAGGGAACGGTCGCGCGCCGCGAGGCAGACGGCCGCTACGCGCTGGTGGAGGCCGACGTCCGCATCGACGCCCAGCTCGAGCCGCGCGCGCCGGCGAGCGCGGAGCTCGCGGCAAAGGCCGAGCGCGATTGTTTCGTCGGCGCGTCCCTCAACGTCACGCCGAGGTACGAGTGGCACGTGTCGTGACCACGGTCGAGGCCGTGCGCGAGCGCTTCTCAGCGCTCCGTCAGCCGCTGGCGTTCTTCGACGGCCCCGGCGGCACGCAGGTCCCGGATTCGGTGATCGACGCGATCGCCGGATACCTGCGCGAGTCGAACGCGAACATCGGCGCGCCGTACGGAACGTCGCAGCGGACGGACGCGCTCGTCGCCCAGTCGCGCGAGACAGCAGCCGAGTTCCTGAACGCGACGATCGAGGAGGTGGCGTTCGGCCCGAACATGACGACGCTGAACTTCGCGCTCAGCCGCACGGCGGGCCGTGACTGGGCAGCCGGCGACGAGATCGTGTGCACGAAGCTCGACCACGACGCGAATGTCTCGCCCTGGCTGGAGCTCGCGCGCGACCGGGGCCTCGTCGTCAGGTTCGCGGAGATCGACGACGAGTGTCGCCTCGACCTGGAGCATCTGCGCTCGCTCCTGTCGGAGCGGACGCGTGTCGTCGCCTTCCCGTACGCCTCGAACGCCGTCGGAACGCTCACGCCGGTCGCAGAGATCGCCTCGCTGGCGCACGAGGCCGGCGCGCTCGCCTGGGTCGACGCGGTGCACTACGGCCCGCACGGGCCGATCGACGTGCAGGAGATCGGCGCCGACGTCCTCGTCTGCTCGCCGTACAAGTACTACGGCCCGCACATGGGGCTCGCCTTCGGGCGGAAGGAGCTGCTCGAGTCATGGCGGCCCTACAAGGTGCGCCCGTCGGCGAACGAGCCGGTCGGGCACCGCTTCGAGACGGGGACGAACCAACACGAGCTGCTGGCGGGCTTCGTGGCGGCGGTCGAGCACATGCAGTGGGTCGGCTGGGACTTCATCCTCGAGCATGAGCGGGTGCTCGGCGAGCGCTTCCTCGACGGGCTGCCGGATGGATGGCACCTGCATGGGATCCCGACGATGGAAGGCCGGGTGTCGACTTTCGCGATCACGAACGACCGCGTCACCCCCGAGCAGGCGGCGATCGCGCTCGGCGAGCAGGGCTACGCGGTCTGGCACGGGAACTACTACGCGGTCGAGATCATGAACCGCCTCGACCTGCCGGACGGCGCCGTGCGTGTCGGCATCGTCCACTACAACACGGCCGACGAGGTCGACGGCCTGCTCGACGCCCTGGCCGAGCTCGCCGCGCGCTAGCCCGAGCGGGCGCGAACGCTCACCGGTCCACTCGTCCCTGGAAGTCGTGCGCGCTCGAGACATGTCCCGACGCCAGGCAAGCGTGACGAAAGTGCAACAACTCGTCCACAGGTCGACGAGCAGGGATGTCGCGGGCGCGAGCCCCGTGCGCGTCTCCAGGCAAGGGTGACGAATGTGTGACGACGGCGCCGGCGAGCTGCCCGCCGTGGCGCTGCGCTTCGGCTGACCGGGGAGCTACCCCGGGTAAGCCGAGCCGGCCGCCGCCGCCCACAGCGACCCCGGCGTGCGGCGGATCGGATCGGGATCGATCCCCCGCGCCTCGGCGACCGCAAGCGTCAGCAACTGGAAGCGGACGATGTCGACGACGGGATGGCGGGTTGGCACGAGCGTCGTCTCGCAGCCGAGCGCCTCGAGCGCACGCACCGCGTCGCGCGCGCGCTCGGCGGCCCTGCCCTCACCCTCGAGCACGAAGGCGCGCACGCCGTCGTCGATCGCCGCGAGGTGGCCGTGCAGCAACTGCTCCGTCTGATGCGCACCGGCCGAGGCCCACGCGCCCTCGCGCAGCTTCAGGACGGCCTCTTGCGCGGTCGGCCAGTCGCGACCCGCCCCCGCGACCAGGATCTTCTCCTGCGCAGGCGCCGCCGGCTCGAGTCGAAGCGCCTCTTCGACCGCCTGCGGCAGCCAGGACACGTCGCCGCCGTGGATCGCCTCGAGCGCCGCAACCGCGCACGTGTAGCTCGCCGTGTGGCACCACGAACGTTCGACCTCCGGCGTGCAGACGATCACCTCGTCGGCCAGGTCGGCGAGCGGCGACTCGGCCTTGCCCGTGATCAGCCAAACCGCGCCCTTGAACGCACGCGCAGCCTCGAGCGTCAGCTCGGTCTCACCCTCGTGGGAGATGCACACCAGTACGTCCGCCTCGGGCGGTGAGAGCACCGCTTCGAGCGCCTGCACGGCGACACCTCCGGTCTGCGCAGCGTGGTACGAGGTACCGCAGCCGGTGTGCACGACGCGCGCGCCGGCAGGGAGACGTAGGCCGGTGGGCACCTGCCTCAACCAGGCGGGCTGCGCGAACACGGCGCTGCGCATCTCGCTCACAGGTGCGTCTATAGCATCGCGGCGATGGTCGAGTTCCCCTGGACGCACCACGAGCGCGTCCGCTTCCGTGACTGCGACCCGATGGGCCACGTCAACAACGCCGCCTATTCGACGTACCTCGAGCAGGCGCGGATCGGCGTGCTCGGCGGACTGGACCCGTTCATCCTCGCGCGCGTCGAGATCGACTTTCGCGCCGAGCTCCGGCCCGGCGACGACGTCGAGGTGCGCACCCGCTGCCCCCGGATCGGCACGCGGAGCTTCGATCTGGAGCACCAGCTCTGGGCCGACGGCCGGCTCGCGGCCGAAGCGAAGAGCGTGCTGGTGGGCTACGACTACGGTACGGGTTCATCCGTCCCGCTCTCGGAAGAACTCAGGAGGAAGCTCGCCGCATGACGGTCTACCAGCGCAACGTCCTTTCCAACGGCCTGCGAGTCTTGACCGCGCCGCTCGAGCACGCGCAGTCGGTCACCTGTTACATCATGCTCGCGGCCGGTTCTCGGTACGAGAACGAAGCGAACCGTGGCATCGCCCACTTCGCCGAGCACATGTTCTTCAAGGGAACGGAGCGGCGACCGACCGCGAAGGACATTGCGCTCGAAGTCGACCGCTTCGGCGGCGAGTTCAACGCCTTCACCTCGAAGGAATACACGGGGTACTACATCCGGTGTGCCGGCGAGCAGCGCGACCAGGCGCTCGACGTGCTCGTCGACATGATCCGCAACTCGAAGTTCGACAGCGAAGAGCTCGAGCGCGAGAAGGGCGTGATCATCGAGGAGATGAACATGTACTTCGATACGCCCCGCGACTACGTCTCGTCCGTCTACGACGAGCTCCTCTTCGGCGACAACCCACTCGGCTGGGAGACGCTCGGGACGAAGGAGACGATCACCGCGACGACGCGGGAGACGTTCATCGACTACCTGACGAGCTGGTACAAGCCGGCGCGGATGGTCGTCGGCGTCGCCGGCATGACCGGTGACGACCTGCTGCCGAGGCTCGAAGAGCTGCTCGGCGACATCGACCCGGGCGACACCGGCAAGCCGGAACCGGCGGCGGTCGAGCATTCACCCACACCGAAGGTGCGCATCCACGCGAAGGACTCGGACCAGGCGAACGTCTGCCTGGGCGTCCCGAGCTACCCGATCGACCACCCCGACCGGTACGCGTTGCAGCTGCTCGGGACCGTGCTCGGCACCGGCATGTCGTCGCGCCTCTTTCTCGAGGTGCGTGAGCGACGCGGCCTCGCCTACTACGTGTACGCCGTGAACAGCTCGTACACCGACTCCGGCACGCTCGTCTCCCAGGCGGGAGTCGACCTGAAGCGCGCCGACGAAGCGGTCGGCGTGATCGCGAAGGAGTTCAAGCGGATGGCGGACGAGCCGGTTCCCGCCGACGAGCTCGAGAAGGCGCGCGCACTCGCCAAGGGACGGTTCGTGCTGCAGACGGAGAGCCCGAACGGGCTGCTGCTGTTCGGGCTGCGCCGCGAGGTGCTGGAGGGGGCGGCCGCCGAGCCGGCGGAGCTCCTGGCAGGCCTCGACGCCGTCACGGTCGAGGACGTCCAGCGTGTCGCGCAGGACGTGATCGGCAACGAGGGTCTCCGTCTCGCCATGATCGGGCCGTTCGACGACGCCGCGCCGTTCGAGCAGCTTCTCTGACCCGAGCGGCTAGGTGCGGTGGTCGGCCCGGCCGCGCCGGATCAGGCGCGACCACAGGTACGTCGGGACGAGCCAGACGACGAGGAAGCCGACGAGCGCGGTGCTCGAAGCGCCGTGGACGAGCAGCGTCACACCGAGCACGAGCGCGAGCAGCAGGCTGAAGATCAGATAGACGCCGGTGAGCGCGATGACCATCGCACCACGTAGCGCGTACCGCGCGGCTGACGCGAGCTCTCCGGCGCCGGGGAACGCCGGCAGTCCGGCGAGCGCGGCGCGGAGATCAGCGCGTGACCGCGCGGTGAGCACGCGCTCCGTCCGTGCCGACAGCTCGTCCAGCGTCAGCCGTCCGCGAACGTAGTGCTCCCGCAGCGCGGTTGCAGCCCCCTCGCGATCCCGATCGGCGGCGAGCACGAAGGTCATCGTAGCCTC
The DNA here is from genome assembly GCA_963769545.1 of uncultured Thermoleophilia bacterium. GTDB lineage: Bacteria > Actinomycetota > Thermoleophilia > Gaiellales > Gaiellaceae > PALSA-600. Next base: position 720,073 of record CAVYMB010000001.1, read on the forward strand.
GAGCGCCCGGAGACGACCCGGGACGTCCCGAGCACCCGCCCGTGCGCGTCGAGCGCGCGCACCGCGACCACCTGCTCGCCGCTGGCCTGCGCCGGGATGCGGGTCTCGAAGCCGGACCAGGCCGCGCTGCCGACGACGCGCAGGTGGGCGTCGTCGGGGCCTGCCAGTGCCTCGAAGCGCGCGATCCCCGTCTCGCCGTTCCAGCTCGCATAGACGCTCCCCGTCGCGACCGCGGCCAGGGGCCGGGTCGACGGCCGCCCGGTCCAGGGGCTTCGGTAGGCCCGGTAGGTGTCGCCGTAGGGCAGCTTCAGCTGGAAGCGCAGCCTGCCGCCGGGCCCGAACTCGCTGACGATCCGCACGCCCCCCCACCCGACGAGCGCACCGCCGTCCGGCAGCAGCTGCAGGTTGCCCTCGAACGGTGAAGCGATCCGCTTCGGTGGCAGGAACGTCCTGACGATCGTCGCCCTCTTGTGCACGATGTCGAGCCGGAGCTCGAGTGGCCGCGAGTAGGGCTCGACGCGCGGGATCCCGCCGTTGTCGAACAGCGTGAGCAGGTTGCCGGGATGCAGCCGTGCGTTGTGCTGGAACGCGAACCGGACCGCGGCGGGCGGCCCGAAGTCGCTGTGAGTGCCGCCCAGCCGCCAGATGATGTGCCCGTCCCGGGCGAGGAGATAGATCGTGCTCGTGTTGCGCCCGGAGATGAGAATCGTGCCGCCGGGGCCGTCGGCGATCGAATTCACGTGGAAGTAGTCGAGCGGCTGCAGCTTCGTGGCGTCCCGCGCGGGCTTGCGGTTCGCCTGCGTCGAGTCCGAGAACGGAACGTGGCCGATGCTGTGCCACGCGAACACGACGTGACCTGTCGCAACGTCGATCTCCTCGACGATGCTGTCGTACACAAAGCCGTGCACCGGCCCTCCGATCGCGGAGAGGTCGGCCGGTACCTCGTGGTAGACGGTGACGTACGCCGTGCCTCGCGGCGTCAGCTGGAACTCGTGCAGATCGCCGGCGAGCCCGCTGCCGGCATGGACCCGCGCGATCAGATGGTACGACTCGTCGTAGATCACGTACGAGCCGCGGCCCACTCCGGCCTTGCTGATCGTCCCGACCCACCAGGTCAACACCGGCTTGCCGTGGTAGCGCTGGACGCGAAAGTCCGTCGCCTGCACCGGCGGCGCGAGCTGCCGGTACCAGACGACCCGTCCGCGGTCGTCGACGATCAGCGGGCCGCCCGTCTTGCCGGCGGCCTTCTCCGCGACGAAGACGTAGCCGGGCGCCGTCCCTTCCGCCGGATGCGTGACGGTCGGGACCGGCACGGCGAGCGACGGCAGCGTGTGCGGGGTGTACGTGATCGGAGTGGCGGCGGCATGCGTCGCGCCGGCGCAGATCGCGGCCGCCAGGCAGGGAACTGTCAGCCGACGGAGCACGGCGGCGAGGCTACCTGTCGAAGAACCGGCGCACGCCGCGGAAGTCGCTCGTCCGCACGGGCACGATCCGCACCTCGCTCGCGGAGTTGGGCGATTCGATCATCTGCCCGCCGCCGATGTACATCGCAACGTGTCCGACCACCGGTCGCTCGTAGAACAGGAGATCGCCGGGGAGCATCTTCGTGAGTGACACCGGGTCACCCGCCGCGAACTGGGCGTCGGCGTCGCGCGGGATCGTGATCCCGTGCGTCCGGTACACCGCCCACGTGAGGCCTGAGCAGTCGTAGCCCCAGCGCGACAGGCCGCCCCACAGGTAGTGCAGGCCCAGGAAACGCTTCGCGGTGCGAACGAGATCGGCGCGGGTGTGCGGCAATGCCCGCGTCGCTCGCGCCGGGACCGCGCCGGCAGGCACCTGCGAGCCGAAGCCGACCTGCGTCCCGTTCGCGAGCGTCGCGCTGTCAGCCGTGACGACGAGCGGTGCACGGACCGGCGTCCCGAGCTGCCACGAGCGGACCCACCCCGGATAGCCGCGGCGGTCGAGCGGCGACGGCTGATCGGGCACCGCGACGTGCGTCCAGCCCCCGCGACGTCCGAGCACGAGCACGCGCTCGCCGTAGAGCGCCTGGGTCGGCATGTGCCCGACGAGCGCCAGTCGCTGCGCGTAGGTGACGGCAGCCGTTGGCCAGACGAGCGGGTCGAGCGGCAGATGGCCGGCGCTCGGCGCCTCCCAGACGTTGGCGACCGGCACGCGAACGGTCGCGGCGGCCCCCGGGGAGGTCGCGAGCAGCGCGGCGGCGACGAGCGCAGCGAGCACCGACCCAGCCTAGAGAGTCACGACTCCTGGCCCTGCTCGGCCTGCCCGCGCTCGCGCAGCTCTTCGACCACCTTCGGGTCGGCCAGCGTCGTCGTGTCGCCCAGCGGCCGGTTCTCGGCGACGTCGCGCAGCAGCCGGCGCATGATCTTGCCCGAGCGCGTCTTGGGAAGCTCCTGCGTGAACACGATGTTCGCCGGCTTCGCGATCGGGCCGATCTTCTGGGCCACGTGGTTCCGCAGCTCCTCGAGCTTCTCGAGCGAGCCGTCGCCGCCGCCCTTCAACGTCACGAACGCGACGATCGCCTGCCCCGTCTGTGCGTCCGCTCGTGCGGCGACCGCGGCCTCGGCGACGTCGGGATGATCGACGAGAGCGGACTCCACTTCGATCGTCGAGATCCGGTGGCCGGACACGTTCATCACGTCGTCGACGCGCCCGAGCAGCCAGAAGTCGCCGTCGGCGTCGATCCGGGCACCGTCGCCGGCGAAGTAGACGTCGCCGTACTTCGACCAGTACGTCTCTCGGTAGCGCGCGTCGTCGCCGAAGATGCCCCGGAGCATCGCCGGCCAGGGACGCTTGAGCACCAGGTAGCCACCGCCGCCCGGCCCGACCTCCTGACCCGCCTCGTTGTAGATCGACGCCTCGATGCCGGGGAACGGGCGCGTCGCCGAGCCCGGCTTGGCCGTCGTCACACCCGGCAGCGGCGAGATCAGGATCATCCCGGTCTCCGTCTGCCACCACGTGTCGACGATCGGACAGCGATTGCCGCCGACGTGCTCCGAGTACCAGATCCACGCCTCGGGGTTGATCGGCTCGCCGACCGAGCCGAGCAGGCGCAACGTCGAGAGGTCATGCCGTTGCGCGTGCTCGGGGCCCCACTTCATGTGCGTGCGAACGGCCGTCGGCGCCGTGTAGAGGATCGTGACGCCGTAACGCTCGACGATCGACCACCAGCGCTCCTTGTCCGGGTAGTCGGGCGTCCCCTCGTACATCACCGACGTCGCACCGTTGCACAGCGGCCCGTACACGATGTAGCTGTGGCCGGTGATCCAGCCCACGTCCGCAGCGCACCAGTACACGTCGTGCTCCGGTTTGAGGTCGAAGACGTAGTGGTGCGTCGTCGCGACGCCGACGAGGTAGCCGGCCGTCGTGTGTGCGATCCCTTTCGGCTTCGCCGTGGTGCCCGAGGTGTACATGAGGAACAAGAGATCTTCGGCGTCCATCGGCTCGGGCGGGCAGCTGCCCGGATCGTCGGAGCCGCGCACGTCCTCGTACCAGTTGTCCCGACCCTCCGTCATGGGCACCGCGTTTCCCGTGCGGCGCACGACCAGGCAGCGCTCGATGCCGGGTGAGTCGGCCATCGCCTCGTCGGCGATGCGCTTCAGGGGGACCGTCGCACCGCGCCGCCAGGCCTCGTCCTGGGTGACGATCACCTCGCAGCCCATGTCGTTGATCCGCGACGACAGCGAGTCCGCGGAGAACCCGCCGAAGACCACCGTGTGCGGGGCGCCGAGGCGCGTGCACGCGAGCATCGCGATCGGCAGCTCGGGGATCATCCCCATGTAGATCGCAACCGCGGTCCCCTTCCCGACGCCGAGCCGCTTGAGCGCATTCGCGAACGCCACCACTTCCTGCTGGAGGTCGGCGTACGAGATGTCGCGGCGGTCGCCCTCCGGCTCGCCCTCCCAGTGGTAGGCGATCCGGTCGCCGAGGCCGGCCTCGACATGCCGGTCGACGCAGTTGTGGCTGACGTTCAGCTTCCCGCCGAGGTACCACTTCGCATACGGGAGGTTCCACTCGAGCAGCCGGGTGAACGGCTCGAGCCAGGTGACCCGTTCGCTCCCCTCTCGAGCCCAGAACGCCTCGAAGCCCTCGTCGTAGATCTCGGGCTTCGCGTTCGCCGCGGCGGCGAATGCAGCCGGCGGCGGATAGCGCCGCTCTTCGAGGAGAAGCGTGTCGATCGACTGGGCGCTCGAGTCCATGCGCCGGCTCAGGGAGCGAGGTCGTACGGGTAGCGCGTCAGGTTCTCCGCGCCCTGTCCGGTGACGAGCACCAGATCCTCGAGCCGCACGCCGCCGAACCCCTGCCGGTAGAGACCCGGCTCGACGGTGACGACGTCGCCGGCCCTGAGCGCGTTCTTGGCGGTGAGCCCCAGCCCGGGCTGCTCGTGCACCTCGAGGCCGACGCCGTGCCCGAGCCCGTGGAAGAACCCGTCGGCGAGCGTCCGGCCGGCTTCCTTCGTCCGCTGCGTGGGCTCCCCGGCCGCCTCGAAGATGTCGCAGGTCGTGTCGTAGATCGCCCGGCCGTCGGCGCCGTCGCGGATGTCGGCGACCGCGGCGTCGAGCGCCTGCTTGCACAGCGCGTGCCAGCGCGCCACGTCGTCCGGGACGTCGCCGATCACGAACGTGCGGGTCATGTCGGCGAAACACGCCGTCTCGTTGTCGCGCGGCCACACGTCGATCACGATCGGTACCCCGGCGCGAATCGGGCCGCTGCCCATGTCGTGCCCGACCGCACCCTGGGGGCCGGGCGCGACGATGAAGTCGTCGGCACTGCTGCCGTGCGCGGCGAATGCCTGCGCCATCGCCGTCTTGACCCGCTCCACGGTCAGCGCCTCGCCGTCGACGACGAGACCGTCACCGTTCTGTGCCGCCTGGCGGAAGAGTGCGCGCGCCGCATCCATGCCCGCCTCGGCGGCGCGCTGGGCGCGGCGGATGCCGGCCAGCTCGGCGGCCGTCTTCACACGCCGGCGCTCGTCGAAGAACGGGCCGTCGACGGCGAGCTCGACACCCTCCTCCCGAAGCAGGTCGGCGAGCCAGAGCGGAAAGGTCTCCGGGACGACGGCGCTCGTCACCCCGAACGCCTTGACCGCGCGGACGGGAATCTCACGCTGGATCTCCTGGTACGAGCGGCCCGACCCGATCAGCTCGTCCGAGCCGAACTCCTCGAACGGATGAAGCTGGAAGTCGCCGACCTCGGCCAGCCGCGGGATCTCCATCGCTCCGATGGCGATGTGCCGCACACCGCCGACCTCCGCGTACAGGAATGGGTCCGGGACGCCGAGCGAGACCTCGTGTCGTAGCTCCGGGGAGCGAAACGTGTCGGCGTGGATGAGGACGTCCGGCACCCCCGCGGACTCTAACTAGGATCAGTGCATGGACCCGCAGGGAAGAGCGCTTCAGCTCGTCGATACGTATGACGAGGAGCTCAGGCGGCTCGTGCCCCCGGACGCGGAGCTGTTCGACGCTCACCTGCACCTCGGCCACGACATCGACGGGATGGTCGGCGACTTCGACCGGCTCGAGCAGGTGATGGACCGCTACCGGGTGGCCCGCGCGTTCATGTTCTGCCTGGACGAGCCCGACCGGCATCCGGGCTTCCGCGCGGCCAACGACCGGACGCTCGCGTTCGCCGAGCGCTCGAAGGGCAGGCTGATCCCTTTCGTCCGCCTCGACCTCGACGAGTCGCCGATCGAGGAGGCGTCGCGCTGCCTCGACCTGGGCGCCCGCGGGATCAAGCTGCACCCGCGCGCCCAGAAGTTCACGGCGACCGACGAGCGGCTCGGGCCGGTCTTCCACCTTGCATCGGAGCGGCAGGTGCCGATCCTGATCCACGCCGGGCGCGGCCTGCCGCCGATCGCCGACGGCCTGCATGCCCTGATGGAGGCGAGCCCCGGCGCGACGCTGATCCTCGCCCACGGCGGGATCGCCGATCTCGCGAACCTGGCCCACCACTTCTCCGGGCACCCGCGAACGTTCTTCGACACGTCGGTCTGGAGCCCGGTCGACCTGCTCGACTTCTACCGGCGGGTGTCGCCCGAGCAGGTGCTGTGGGCGAGCGACTTCCCGTACGGCCAGCAACCCGGCTCGCTGCTGATCGCGATCAAGACCGCCCGGCTTGCGGGCTACGGCGACGACGAGGTGCGCGCGATGCTCGGTCGCACGGCCGCAGCGCTCGCCGACGGCTCCGATCTGCCCGAGCCGTCCGCGCCGATCGGCAGCGCAACCTTCACGCAGCCGATGCAGCTGGCGCGCATCCACCAGTACCTGTCGATGGCGACCCCGCTGCTCTGGTCGCGCCAGCCCGACACCGTCGGCGTGCTCGGCCTGGCGATCAACGCGTGCGCCGAGCAGGACGGCTATCCGCAGACGGTCGACCAGATCCACGACCTGCTGATCGCCGCACGCGAGCTCTGGACGATCGTCCCCGAGATCGAGGACGAGAACCAGCGCCGCGACGCGACGAGACTCGCCTTCAGGCTCGTCCACCTCGCCGACATCGAGGCGGTGACCGCGAGTGCCTGAGCTCGACGTCAACGGCCACCGGTACGTCGTCGCAGCGCCTGTCGGAACGACGTTGGCCGAGGCCCTGCGCGACGAGCTGACCCTGACGGGGACGAAGGTCGCCTGCGGCGAAGGACAGTGCGGCGCGTGCACCGTGCTCGTCGACGGAACGCCGATGCTGTCGTGCATCACGCTCGTGCATGCGGTCGACGGCGCAGCGGTGACGACGATCGAAGGTCTCCGCGACCATGCGATGGTGGAGTCGTTCGTTCGCGCGGACGCGCTCCAGTGCGGCTTCTGCACCCCAGGCCAGATCGTGAGCGCCGTCGCGCTCGTCGAACGGAACCCGACTCCGTCGAGTGAGGAGATTCGTCACGCGATGGCGGGGAATCTGTGTCGCTGTGGTGCCTACCCGAAGATCGAGGAGGCGATTCGCTCGTGGCGCGACTGATCCGCACGGAGAAAGAGGTCGAGGGCCGGTACGAGGAGGTCTGGATCGTCGTCGAGGAGGACGCTCTCGAGCAATGGCCCTCCGGGCCGCTCAACGTCGTCGGCCGGCCGGCGGAGCGCGCGGACGGCCTGCAGCGTGCGCGCGGGGAGGCGGTGTACACGGCCGATCTCCGCTTGAACGGGATGATCCACGCGGCGGTGCTGCGCTCGCCGCACGCTCACGCGCGGGTCACGCGCGTCGACGTCTCCCCTGCGCTCGCGCAGCCGGGCGTCCACGCCGCGATCGGACCGGACGATCTCGCGCTGCTCGTTTCCGAATGCGGCTACGAAGGCGCCCCGGTCGCCGCCGTCTGCGCCGACACGCTCGAGCAGGCACGCGCCGGCGTCGCGGCGATCGACGTCGAGTTCGAGGTGCTCGAGCCGCTGCTCGACCCGGACGAGGCGGTCGCCCGTGGCTCGCTGCTCGCGGATCCGCGCGTCCGTGAGCGCGGCGACGTCGACCGCGGCCTCGCAGAGGCGGACGTCGTCTGCAGCGCCGAGTTCCGCACGTCCGTCGTCCTGCACAACTCGTTCGAGACCCACCAGGCAGTCGTCCAGTGGGTGGGCGACTCCGTGGACGTGCACATCTCGACGCAGTTCATCTGGGGCGTGCGCGACGAGGTCGCGACGGGCCTCGGCCTGGCTCCCGACAAGGTTCGGGTGATCTGCAACTTCATGGGCGGCGGCTTCGGCTCGAAGAACAGCCCCGACGACTACACGTTCATCGCCGCGGAGCTCGCGAAACGAACAGGTCGCCCCGTGAAGTGCGCGCTGACCCGGCGAGAGGAGCATCTCGCGGCGGGAAACCGCAACGCCACGATCCAGCGGCTGACCGTCGGCGCGAAGGAGGACGGCACGTTGACGGCGCTCAAGGGCGAGTACGTCAACGCCGTCGGCTGGGGCGGCTGGTCGTCGCCGGTCGAGGGACCGATGCACCTGCTCTACACGTGCCCGAACGTGCGCTCGACGACCCACGCGGCGAAGCTCAACCAGCCCCCGATGAAGGCGTTCCGCGCCCCTGGGTTCGTCGAGGGGACGTTCGGGCTCGAGTCGCTGCTCGACGAGCTCGCCGGGAAGCTCGGCATCGACCCGCTCGAGCTGCGGCGCCGCAACCACACCGAGCAGGATCCGAGCGACGACCGTCCGTTCAGCGGGAAGAACCTGCTCGAGTGCTACCGGCGCGCCGAGCCGCACTGGGAGCGACGGCACGAGGTGCGCGCCCGGTCGACGGACGTCGTCAAGCGCGGCGTCGGCATGGCCTCGCAGATCTGGTACGGCGGGGGCGGGCCGCCGTCGTACGCCTGGGTGCGCGTTGGCTCGGACGGTCGTGCGACCGTGGTCACCGCGATGCAGGACATCGGCACCGGGACGAAGACCGCGATGGCACAGATCGCGGCGGAGGAGCTCGGGATCCCGCTCGAGCATGTGACCGTCTCTGCCGGCGACTCGTCGCGGGGGCCGTACGCGGCGATCTCCGCGGGCTCCTCGACGACGCCGTCGATGGGACCGGCGGTGCGGGCGGCCGCGGCAGACGCACGGCTCCAGATCGAGGAGATCGCCGCGCAGCGGGGCGATCCGGACATGCCCCTCGCCGACGTGGTGGCACTGCTCGAGGACGCGCAGATCCTCGGCAAGGGCGCACGCGGCCCGAACCCGGCCGGCATGCAGGTGCTCACCTTCGGCGTCCAGGTCGCCGAGGTCGCGGTCGACGTGGAGACAGGAGAGATCTGGGTCGATCGCGTCGCTGCCGTCCACGACGTCGGGCGGGTGATCAACCCGCTCGGGGCCTCGAGCCAGATCGAGGGCGGGATCATCCAGGGCATCGGCCACACGCTGTCGGAGGAGCGGCTGCACGACCCGGCCAGCGGCTCGATCCTGACCACGAGCTTCGATGCCTACCGGCTGCCGACGATCGCCGACGTGCCCGAGATCGTCAGCGAGCTCGTCGACGAGCCCGACCGGCAACTCACGAACCTCGGCTCGAAGGGCCTCGGCGAGCCGCCGATCGTGCCGACCGCGGCGGCGATCGCCAATGCGATTCGCGACGCGACAGGGGCGGACGTCCGGCGCCTCCCGATCACCCGCGAGGAGATGCTGCGCGCGCTACGCGAGGCGGAGCAGCGACAGCGTGAGAACGAGCGGCGTGAAACTCCGGCGCGCGTCTAGCGTCGCCGAGCTCGAGCCTGCAGGCAACAGTCTGTTGCTTGCGGGCGGGACCGAAGTGGTGCCGCTGCTCCGGGCGGGGATCCTGGCCACGGACGAGCTGATCGACATCCGCGCCGTGGTCCCGCGCGGGATCGACGGTGCGACGATCGGCGCCGGGACGACGCTCGCCGAGCTCGAGCAGGCACGCGACATCCCCGAGGCGCTCCGGGAGGCCTGCAGGTTGGCCGCGAGCCCCCAGCTCCGGAACGCCGGCTCGCTCGCAGGCAACCTGCTGCAGTCGACGCGGTGCTGGTACTGGCGACTCAAGTGGCCGTGCCGGCTCCACGGCGGCGACGAGTGCTTCGCGCGCGACGGCGAGCACCGTGAGCACGCCGTGTTCGCGAACGACTTCTGCGCGTCGGCGCACCCGTCCGATGTGGCCGCCGCCCTGTTGGCGCTCGACGCCACGCTGCGAACCGACCGGCGAGCGCTTCCGCTCGGCGAGCTCTACCGCGTCCCGACGGCCGACGACACGCGAACGACGACGCTCGAACCGGGCGAGCTCCTCCTCTCGATCGAGCTCCCCGCCGTCGTCCGCTCGGTGTACCTGAAGGCGATGGAGCGGAAGCGTTGGGCCTTCCCGCTCGTCGGCGTCGCCGCCGCACAAGCAGGCGACAACACCCGCGTGGCGCTCGCAGGCATGGCGCCGGTGCCATGGTTGCTCGACGAGCGAGGGCTCGAGGGAGCGACCCCGCTGCCGGGCAATGCGTACAAGGTCGAGATCGCGACGGCACTCGTGAAGCGCGCGCTGGCACAGCTCGATGGCTAGACGGCTGCTCGCCCTCGGCCTCGTCGCGCTCGCCGCCGCGGGCTGCGGCGGCTCGAAGAAGGCAGACACGACAACAGCGGCGACGGTCGATGCGAATGGATGCACTCCGGTTGCGCAGCCGCCTCCCACCCAGCGCTCCGAGGGGAAGCCGACGACGAAGCTCGATCCGTCGCGCCACTACGACGTGACCTTCCACACGAACTGTGGCTCGTTCACGGTGAGGCTCGCGGTCAAGACCTCGCCGAAGACGACGGCCTCGTTCGCCAACCTCGTGCAGAAGCAGTTCTTCGACCACACCCTGTTCCACCGGATCGCCCCCGGCTTCGTGATCCAGGCCGGCGATCCGACCCAGACAGGTGGGGGCGGTCCCGGCTATACGACGGTCGACAAGCCCCCGGCCGGGACGAAGTACGTCCACGGCACGGCCGCGATGGCGAAGACGCAGACCGAGCCGCCGGGCACCGGCGGCAGCCAGTTCTTCATCGTCACGGCCGCCAACGCGGGACTACCGGCGGAGTACGCCGTGCTCGGTCACGTCGTCAAGGGTCTCGCGGTGGTCGATCGGATCGGCAGGCTCGGCAACGCCAACGAGCAGCCGATCGAGCCGGTCGTGATCGAGCACGCGACGCTCGCGAGCTCGTAGGCCACAGTGATCGCCGCGGTCGTGCTCGCCGCCGGCGCCTCGACGCGGTACGGCCGTCCCAAGCAGCGCGAGCTGCTGCCGGCCGTCCTCGACGCCCTCGCGCACTCGCCGGTCGACGAGGTCGTCGTCGTGAGCGGCGCGCATACGCTCGACCTCTCCTTGCGGCCCGGGGTTCGCCTCGTGGACGCACCCGACTGGGAGCACGGACCGGGCGCGTCGCTCCGCGCCGCCCTCGCGGCGCTCGGCGAGTCGACGAGCCATGCGGTCGTCGTGCTCGCCGACGGCCCTGCGCTCGATCCGCGCGCCGTCGAGCGTGTCCTGCGCGAGCGGACCCGCGGCACGGTCGTGGCCGCGAGCTACGACGGCACCCGGAGCCACCCGGTCGTGCTCGCCCGCTCGATCTGGGCGGCCGTGCCGGACGACGGCGGACGCGCGCTCGAGCCCGTGCTCGTCGACTGCTCCGACCTGGAGCCGCCCGGCGACGTCGACTACCCGGGCGACGCTAGGTGAGCGGCGTGCGCAGCGCGGCCAGCTTTTCCTTCAGGGCCGGCGACATCGGCTCGGAGACGGCGACGCGGACGAAATGGCGGAGACGTTCCTCGAACCGGTAGCGCTTCGCGCACCAGCTGCACGTGTCGAGATGCTTCTCCGCCTCGGCGACCTCCTGGACGGACAGCGTCCCGTCGAGGAACGGCTGCATCATCTCCTCGCATTTGTCGCACCAGTCGATCACGCCGGAACCGCCTTGTCAGCGAGGTTCTTCTTGAGAATACGCCTTCCCCGGTGCAAGCGGGACATCACGGTCCCGATCGGGATGTCGAGGATCTGGGCGGCGTCCGCGTATGCAAACTCGCCGATGTCGACGAGCACGATCACGTCGCGAAAGTCGTGCGGCACCTCCGCGAGCGCGTCGACGATCGAGTCCTGGGAGAGGCGCTCGAGCACGCGGTCGGAGTCGGGGTTGCCGTCCGGGGCCGACGCCTCGAGCCGGTTGTAGAGGAAGTAGTCGCCCGCCTCGTCGATCGAGGTCGTCTGCGGCGTCCGCTGCTGACGCCGGCCGCGGTCGATGTTCAGGTTCGTGAGGATGCGCAGCAGCCAGGCGCGCAGGTTCGTTCCGGGTGTGTACTGACGCCACGACCGGAAGGCGCGCTCGTACGTCTGCTGGACGAGATCCTCCGCGTCGTCGCGCGAACCGACGAGACGGCGGGCAACGCGGTAGACCTGTTCGCTCAACTCGAGCGCCTCCTCTTCGAAGCGCACCCTTGCGCGCGCCTCTTCGGCGATCTTGCGAGATTCGGAGGCGGTCGGTGCGCTCTCGCTCATCCGGCGGCCACCCTAGCAGGGGGTCCAACGACGGCCGTCGCCTCCTGATTCCCCTGTCTCAGGTCTGCTGGAAGCCGCCGCGCGCCATCGCCTCGAGCAGGGCGGCTCGCGTCGTGCGCTCGTCGTCGTACGAGACGGTCACCTCGCCCATCAGCGTGGCGTTGGCCGCCTCGAGCCCGTCGTGCCCCTGCAGCACCCCGCCGAGCCGCATCACGCAGCGCTCGCAGCGGATCCCCGAGACCTGCATCGTCTCCGTCACGAGCGTCACGGGAAATCAGGCTACCGACCGGGCGACCAGGTCGGCGGCGGCGTCTTCTGCGGTCGCCGGCACGAGCTGGCGGTCGGCCTCGCAACGCTCGGGATCGATCCGCTCGAGCAGCGATCCCGATCCGAAACGCGACGCGCACGGTTGCACGCGCTCGAGCAGCTCGCGTCCGAGCTCCGCCGCCGACGCGACCGAAGTCCCGTCGGGATGGAGCAGTTCCGCGCGCGGGCCGAAGTGCGCGGCTGCCCAGCGGTTTTGCGCATAGTCGCCCCGTCCTCGGTCCGCGAGCATCCCACTTCGCGTGGGCAGTGCCTCCTCGAGCGCCGCGGCGCAGAGCGCCTGGATGAGCGCCGCGAAGGCCGCCGAGAGGCCGACGTCGGTCGGCTGGTCGGGAACGCGAACCTCGATCGTGCCGAACCGAGGATGCGGCCGGACGTCCCACCAGATGCGCGTGTAGTCCTGGGTGACGCCGAGCTGCACGAGCCGCTCGACCCACGTCTCCCACTCCGCGTACGAGGCGAAGGCCGGAGGGCAGGCCGAACGCGGCAGCAGGGTCAGGACGGGCGCGCGATTCGAGGACATCCCCGTCCGCTCGCCCACGAGCCACGGCGAGTTCGCCGACAGCGCGAGCACGACCGGAAGCCAGGGCAGGATCCCCTCGAGGCAGCGCCAGCACTCGTCGCCCGACGCCATGCCGACGTGGACGTGGAGGCCTTGCACGCCCTGTCGGCGGATGCTGATGCCGCCGTAGCGCTTGAAGGCGATGTAGCGCTCCTCGTCGACGATCGTCTGATCCTCGGCGCGCGCGAACGGATGGGTGCCGGCCGCGGCCAGCGTGAGCCCGTCGCGAGCTGCTGCGGCCGCCCCTGCGCGCCGGAGCTCCCGGAGCGCCCGCTTCCGCGCCGGCCGCATCGGCGCAGACCTGCGTGGTCGTCTCGAAGACGGAGGCGAAGAGCTCGGTCTTGAGCGCGCCCGGCAGCTCGAGGCCGGCCACACCTTGCAGGATCCGGTGGACCGCGGCGACCTGGTCGAACGATCCGGCGTCGACGATCATCAGCTCTTCTTCGACGCCGAGCGAGAACGGCGTGCTCTCGCCGAATGTGTGGGCGATCACTTCGCGGCTTTGACGCCGTGCACCGGCCGACCGGCCGCGACCCACGCGTAATACGAGGCGCTCGGCCCGAAGTCGGGCAGATAGCCGACGACGCGCGGGTTCCGCCCGACGTCGCGGGCCCGCGCCGCGTGGCGCAGGAGATTCGGGTCGTCGAACTGCTCCCAGACCAGCACCAGATGCGCCGCCGTCATGAACTCGGCGACGAACGTGCAGCCGGACGCCGGGCAGGGAAAGGGATTGGTGCGGACGCAGAACCACCCGTTGTGGTCGTCCTCGCCGTCCTCCCAGAGCTGCTCATCGACCGTGATCTCGACGTCGAGGATCGCCTGCCCGCGTTCCATCGCGGGACAGAGTAGACGGTCTACTCAGCTCGACCGTCGAGCTGATTAGACCGGCCGCGGCCCGGGCAGGCGGGCGGGCCGCGACCGGCCTAGCGAGCGGGCCGCTAGGCGGCCCGTGAACGGCCTCTCCGGGGGAGAAGATTGCGGCCGTTCAACCTTTGCGTCATTTCACCGTCTCCGGCGCGTTGCCGAGCTTCACGGTGACCGACTTCTTCTTGCCGGCTCGGTAGATCTCGAGCGAGAGCTTGTCGCCCGGCTTGTGCTGGGCGATCGCCTCGCGCAGCTGCTCGGCAGAGGTCACGGGCTCGTGGTCGGCGCTGACGATGATGTCGCCGCCGAGCGGGTACGTCTCACCCTGGACGACGACGTTCGTGGAATGTCCCTTCAGGCCGGCATGGGCAGCGCCGCTGCCGCCGGTGACCTGGGCGACGATCACGCCCTTGGCAGTCGGAAGGTTGAAGAGCTTCGCGATCTGCGGCGTGATCGAGACGGTGCTGACGCCGAGGTAGGCATGGGCGACCTTGCCGTTCTTGATGATCTGGGCCGCAACGTTCCGCACGGTGTTGACCGGGATCGCGAAGCCGATGCCGATGTTCCCCTGCTCGCCCGTCGTCCCGGTCGAGATCTGCGAGGTGACGCCGATCACGCGGCCGTTCCGGTCGATCAGCGGGCCGCCCGAGTTGCCGTGGTTGATCGCGGCATCCGTCTGGATGACACCGTCGATCTGCAGGCTGTTCGGCGCGACGATCTGACGCTGGAGCGCCGAGACGAGCCCCGCGGTGAGCGTGCGCGTGAAGCCGAACGGGTTACCGATCGCGAAGACCGGGTCACCGACGTCGACCGCGTCGGAGTTCCCGAGCGTCAGCGGAGTCAGGGCGCGCGAATGCGTGTCGATCTTGAGGACGGCGATGTCGGTCGAGGGATCCGAGCCGACGACGGTTGCGTTGATCTCGTCCTGGCCGGAGAACGACACCTGGACGCGCGTCGCACCGGAGATGACGTGGTAGTTCGTCACGATGTGGCCGGTCTTGTCGATCACGAAGCCGGAACCGAGCGACTGCACGGTCTGCGGCGTGGCCGGGAAGCCGAAGGGGTCGCTCTGCTGCGAGCTCACGGTCGTCGATGTGATCTGGACGACGCCGGGAGCGTCGCGGCGATAGATCTGCTCCGGAGTGATTCCGGTCGCCGGCGCCTGGAGCGCCGCGTTCGCAACGCCGGTGCTGCCGCCGGCCGGCGCCACCTGCTGGATCGTGGTGTGGCTGCCCAGCTTGCCGAGCAGCGCCGCGCCGCCGAGGGCCACTGCCCCGCCCACGAGCGCGACGAGCGCCAACTCGGCCGCACGAACGGTGAGGATGCGACTGCGCGGCATCGCCCCCGTTATAACCACACGATGTTGGTCAGACGTGAGCGGCCATTAACCGCGGGTTAAGTGCCGTTCGGCCTAAGTAAGCGAGGCACGCTTCGGTTCGTCGTGCCGCACGTAACCCTCGCGCCCGACGACGCGACTGGCGAAGACGGCGATTTGCCGCTATCCCTCGCGGGAGGAATGCACTCGCGCCATCGAGATCCCTCGACGGCTTTTCTCACGCTCGTCGCACTCGCTGCCGGCTGGGCGATCGCTCCCGGTGCAGCGGCGCTCGGCGCACGGCAGGCCGTTCGAGTCCAGCCGTTGCTCGCCCTCGACCGCAGCGTGGTCGCTCGCACCGGGCCGTCGCCCGGGGCGGCGGCAATAGGCCCGGTCGCCGCCCGAGCGCCGCTGACCGGATCGCCGATGGTGCTGCCGGTAGTGCAGACCGCGACCGGACCGGGCGGCGGGCACTGGGTGCGGGTCAGGCTGCCGACGCGCCCGAATGGCGCGACGGGCTGGGTTCCCGCCTACAGCGGATCGGCGACGCAGACGCCCTGGCGAATCGTCATCCGCCGCGACGAGCGGCGCGCCGCCGTGTTCGAGGGCACGACGCTGCGAGCGACGTATCCGATCGTCGTCGGCACGCACACGACACCGACGCCGCTGGGCACGTTCTTCGTCGTCGAGAAGCTGCGCCTGGCCCACGGCGTGGCGGAAGGACCGTGGGCGCTCGCGACCTCCGCCTACTCGAACGTCCTTCAACAATTCGGTGGAGGTCCAGGACAGATCGGGCTGCACGGAGTCGTCGGGCTCAGCGCGCCCCTCGGAAGCTTCGCGTCACACGGATGCGTGCGATTCGCCAATGCGGCGATCACCTGGATCGCGGCGCATGTTCCCGACGGGTCTCCGATCGTCATCCAGCGCTAGCGTGACATCCGCGAGCTGATGTCGTGAAAGAGCTCTTTCTGCTCGATCCCGACGTCGTCTTCCTGAACCACGGCTCGTTCGGAGCCTGCCCGCGGCCGGTCTTCGACCGCTACCGGGCGTGGCAGCTCGAGCTCGAGCGCGAGCCGGTCGAGTTCCTCGCGCGTGAACGGCGCTTCGGCGGACGGCTCGAGGAGGCACGCCTGCGTCTTGCCGTGTACCTCGGTGCCGACCCCGGGAGCCTGGTCTTCGCGCCGAACGTGAGCACGGCGCTGGACGCGGTCGTCCGCTCGCTCGCGCTCGGCCGCGACGACGAGGTCTTGCTCGGCGACGACGAGTACGGCGGGGTCGAGCGGCTGTGGTCGTTCGTGGCGAGCCGCACGGGTGCGCGGCTACGACGCGCTCCGGCCGGCGACCTCGACCCGGGCCCGCGAACACGCGTCGTCTTCTGCTCGCACGTCGAGTGGACGAGCGGCCGGGTCAACGACGTCGCCGAGACGTGCCGCCGCGCACGCGCCGTCGGTGCGCTCTCGATCGTCGATGGCGCCCACGCGCCGGGCCAGCTCGACCTCTCGCTCGACGCGATCGGCGCCGACGTGTACGCCGGGAACTGTCACAAATGGTTGTGCGCCCCGAAGGGCTCCGCGTTCCTCTACGCGCGGCCCGAAGCGCAGCACCTGCTCGAGCCGCTCGTCGTCTCCTGGGACTGGGACGAGGACGGGAGCTGGCCCGCGGTCAACCGCTGGCAGGGCACGCGCGACCCGTCCGCGTACCTCAGCGTGCCCGCGGCGATCGACTTCCAGGCCGAGCACGACTGGCCGAGCGTGCGTGAGCGCTGCCACGGCCTGCTCGAGCACGCCCGCGACCGGCTCGCGCTCGAGCCGCTCACCGAAGACTTCGTGCAGATGCTGGGCTTCTCGATCGACGTTGCGGACCCGGCCGGTCTCACACGGCGGTTGTTCGAGGAGCACCGGATCGAGGTGCCGGTGTTCGAGACCGCGCACGGCTGGGTGCTCAGGGTCTCGATCCAGGCCTACAACGACGAGAGCGACGTCGACGCGCTCGCGCGGGCACTCGAACGCGGCTAGGAGAGCTCTCGAACAGGCAGGCGTTCTTCGCCGTCGGCGTCGACGCGGTAGGCCGCGGCGCCCGGCCGGCACGACACGACCTCGACCAGCTCGGCGCCCTCGTAGTGGAGGCCGACGCCGTCATCTGCGGCAATGCCGGGCGGAAACCCGCCGTCGACGAACTCGCGGTAGCGAGGACGGCGCAGCTCTTCGCCGTCGTAATGCGGGCATGCGCTGCCGACGAGGAAGCCAAGGCCGTCGCGCAGCCCCGCGAGCTGCGGCCCGAACGAGTCGGTCACGCCGGCCTCGAACCAGCAGATCATCCCCGCGCTCGCGCCGAAGAGAACGATCCCGGCCTCCCAAGCCTCGCGCAGGAGCAGGTCGATCCCGTGCACACGCCAGATCGCGAGCATGTTGGCCGTGTTGCCGCCGCCCACCCAGATCGCGTCCTGGTCGAGGATGCGGGCGCGGAGGTCGGCCGGCGGCCAGGGGAACGTTCGCAGCACCGACGGATCGGTCGAGCGCGCGAAATGTTCGAAGTACGCCGCGACCGAGTCGCTCGAATCTGCCGTCGCCGTCGGCACGATCAGGAGGCGCGGGCGATCCTTGCCCGTCAGTTCGAAGACGTGCCGGAGGAGCAGTTCCGTCTGCTCCGGGGTGTCGCCGAAACCGCCGAGGCCGACGATGTGCCTCCCAACCGCCACGGGCCGAGTCTACGTCGATGGTGCGTTCTGCTTGAATCGATGCATGGGGTCGCGTTCCAAGCTCACGGTCGGAGGCAAGGCCTACGAGATCTTCAGGCTCTCCGAGCTGCCGGACTCCTACGACGTCGAGCGGCTTCCGTACACGCTGCGGGTGCTGCTCGAGAATGTGTTGCGGAACGGGGGCGACGACGACGTCGACGCGGTCGCGCGCTGGGACGCCGCGGCCGAGCCGTCGCGCGAGATCTCCTTCTCGCCCTCGCGCGTGCTCCTCCAGGACCTGACCGGCGTTCCGGCCGTGGTCGACCTGGCCGCGATGCGGAACGCGATCGCCGACCTCGGGGGCGATCCGACGCGCATCAACCCGTTGATCCCCGCGGAGCTGGTGATCGACCATTCGGTTCAGGTCGATCTGTTCGCATCGAGCGGAGCCTTCGCGCGCAACGTCGAGCTCGAGTTCTCGCGCAACCGCGAGCGGTACGCCTTCCTCCGCTGGGGCCAACAGTCGTTCGACAACTTCTCAGTCGTGCCGCCGGGAACGGGGATCTGCCATCAGGTCAACCTCGAATTCCTCGCGCGGGTGGTCGACGATCGGGACGGTGTCGCGTTCCCAGACACCCTCGTCGGCACCGACTCGCACACGACGATGGTCAACGGTCTCGGCGTGCTCGGCTGGGGCGTCGGCGGCATCGAGGCCGAGGCGGCGATGCTGGGCCAGCCGCTGTCGATGCTCGTGCCGCAGGTCGTGGGCTTCGAGCTCTCCGGCGAGCTGCGCGAGGGCGCGACGGCCACCGACCTCGTCCTCACCGTGACCGAGCGGCTGCGCCAGGTCGGGGTCGTCGGCAAGTTCGTCGAGTACTTCGGCGCGGGCGTCGCGTCCCTGTCGCTGGCCGATCGAGCGACGCTGGGGAACATGTCACCGGAATACGGGGCGACCTGCGGGTTCTTCCCGGTCGACCAGGCGACGATCGACTATCTCCGGCTCACGGGCAGGAGCGAGGAGCGGATCGCGCTCGTCGAGGCGTACTGCAAGGAGAACCTGCTCTGGCACGACCCGGCCGAACATGCGACGTACTCCGAGATCGTCTCGCTCGACCTCGGAGACGTCGAGCCGTCGATCGCCGGCCCGCGCCGCCCGCAGGACCGCGTGCCGTTGCGCGACGCGAAGCACTCCTTCCTCGACCAGCTCGGCTCGTTCGGCGTCGACTACCCGAACGGTTCGCACGACCGTGCCGTCGCGGACACCTTCCCGGCCTCCGACCCGACGACGGAGCAGCAGCCGGGCGGCGCGCCCGAGCCGGTGCCCGACCGCGGAAGCGTCGCTCTGGCCGAGCAGGCGCCGGGGCGCGGGCCCGCGCAGGTCGAGCTCGACGGCGAGACGTTCGCACTCGACCACGGATCCGTCGTGATCGCCGCCATCACGTCTTGCACGAACACGTCTAATCCCGCCGTGATGGTGGCCGCCGGCCTCGTCGCCAAGAAGGCCGTGGAACGCGGGCTCGGCCGCCGGCCGTGGGTGAAGTCGTCGCTCGCCCCCGGCTCGAAGGTGGTGACCGAGTACTACGAGCGGTCGGGGCTCGACCGATACCTCGACGAGCTCGGCTTCCAGACGGTCGGCTACGGCTGCACCACCTGTATCGGAAACTCAGGCCCGCTCCGGGATGAGATCTCGGAGGCGGTGGCCGGTCACGATCTCGTCGCGTGCTCGGTGCTCTCGGGGAACCGGAACTTCGAGGCGCGCATCCACCCGGAGGTCAAGGCGAACTATCTGGCGTCTCCGCCGCTCGTCGTCGTGTACGCGCTCGCCGGGCGCATGGACATCGACCTGGAGACGGAGCCCGTCGGGCAGGGATCGGACGGCGAGGACGTGTACCTCCGCGACCTCTGGCCGTCGTCGGCAGAGGTGCAACAGACGATCGCCGACTCGATCGACGGCGAGATGTTCACGCGCACCTACGGTGACGTGTTCACGGGCGACGACACGTGGCGCGCACTGCCGTCATCGGAGAGCGAGCTCTATCCGTGGGAGGACGACTCGACGTACGTGCGCCAGCCGCCGTACTTCGACGGGATGAGGCGCGAGCCGGGAGCGGTCCCCGATGTGATCGGTGCCCGCTGCCTCGTCTGGCTCGGCGACTCGGTCACGACCGACCACATCTCGCCGGCCGGGTCGATCAAGCCAGACTCGCCGGCCGGACGCTACCTGGTCGAGCACGGCGTCGAGCGCAAGGATTTCAACTCGTACGGCGCGCGCCGAGGCAACCACGAGGTGCTCGTGCGCGGCACGTTCGCGAACGTCCGCCTGCGGAACCTGCTCGTGCCCGGCTCGGAGGGAACGTGGACCGTGCACATCCCGTCGGGCGACGAGCTCTCGATCTTCGACGCATCGCAGCGTTACCTGGCGGAGGGGACACCGTTGGTCGTGCTGGCCGGCAAGGAGTACGGCTCGGGGTCGTCACGCGACTGGGCGGCGAAGGGGCCGAACCTGCTGGGTGTGAAGGCGGCGATCGCCGAGTCGTACGAGCGCATCCACCGCTCGAACCTACTGATGATGGGAATCCTGCCGCTGCAGTTCCCGCCCGGCGAGAGTGCCGCGTCGCTCGGCCTGACCGGACGCGAGGCGTTCTCGATCACGGGCGTCCAAAATGGCGAGGCCGACGAGGTGACGGTCCGGGCCGACGACATCGAGTTCCGTGCCCGCGTCCGCCTGGACACGCCACGCGAGCGCGAGTACCTGCAGCACGGCGGCATCCTGCCGTACGTGATCAGGCGTCTCCTCTCGTCGTAGCGCGCCCGCCCTAGACTCGCTGCGATGCTGACCTGCCCCGCCTGTGGCCGGGAGAACCCGGACGGCTTCCAGTTCTGCGGCTTTTGCGGCGTACCGGTTTCACCGCGGACAGCCGAAGCTCCGCACGAGGAGCGGAAGGTCGTGTCCGTGCTCTTCTGCGACCTGGTCGGCTTCACCGCGACGTCCGAGCAGGCCGACCCGGAGGACGTGCGGGCGCGGCTTCGTCCGTATCACGACCGCATGCGCTCCGTGCTCGAACGCCATGGCGGCACGGTCGAGAAGTTCGTCGGCGACGCGGTGATGGCGGTGTTCGGTGCGCCGGTCACGCACGAGGACGACGCCGAGCGGGCCGTGCGCGCCGGGCTCAGGATCCTCGAAGAGATCGCGCAGCTGAACGAGGAGGACCCGGAGCCGGCGCTGCAGGTGCGGGTCGGCGTGAACACCGGGGAAGCGGTGGTCGCGCTGCAGGCGCGGCCCGAGCTCGGCGAGGCGTTCGTCGCCGGCGACGTCGTGAATACCGCGGCCCGCGTGCAGTCCGCCGCGCCGGTCGACGCCGTGGCGGTCGCGGAGGCGACCTTTCGAGCGACCGACCGCGTGTTCGATTTCACGCCGCTCGAGCGGGTTTCGGTCAAGGGCAAGGCGGAGCCGCTGCTCCTCTGGCAGCCGCTTCAGCCGCGGGCGCGGTTCGGAGCCGACGTCACCCGCTCGTTCGCCACCCCGCTGGTCGGCCGGGACGCCGACAAGGCGGCGTTGATCGCCGGCTTCGAGCGCGCTGCCAGCCAGCGCTCGTGTCAGCTGGTCACGGTCGTCGGCGAGCCCGGCGTCGGCAAGAGCCGCCTCGGCGGCGAGTTGTTCTCCTACGTCGAGCAGCGCCCGGGCCTGGTGCGCTGGCGCCAGGGGCGCTGTCTGCCTTACGGAGACGGCATCGCGTTCTGGGCCCTCGGCGAGATCGTCAAGGCCGACGCCGGCATCCTCGAGTCGGACAGCCCCGCGCAGGCTGCCGCCAAGCTCGACCGGTCCGTGCCGCCCGAGGTCGACGACCGCGACTGGCTGCTCTCGCGGATCGGCCCGCTCGTCGGCGTCCCAGGCGCACCCGCAGCACAGGACGAGTCGTTCGCTGCGTGGCGCCGGTTCTGCGAGCTCCTGGCCGCGGACTGTCCCTGCATCCTCGTCGTCGAGGATCTCCACTGGGCCGACGACGCGCTGCTGGCGTTCCTCGAGCACCTCGCGGACTGGGCCCAGGACGTGCCGCTGCTCGTGCTCTGCACCACGCGACCGGAGCTCTACGAGCGACATCCGCATTTCGGGAGCCACGCCCGCAACGCCCAGCGCATCAACCTGGCGCCGCTCTCGGACCGGGAGACGGTGCAGTTGTTCTCGCTGCTGCTCGAACGGGCCGTCCTGCCCGAGCCGCTCGAGCGGACGCTCCTCGAGCACGCCGGCGGGAACCCGCTCTACGCGGAGGAGTTCGTCCGGTTGCTCTCCGACCGCGACCTGCTCACGGTGCCGGACGAGCTGAAGCTGCCGGAGTCGCTGCAGGCGTTGATCGCCGCCCGTCTCGACACGCTGAGCGCCGACCGGAAGGCACTCCTGCAGGACGCCGCCGTGGTCGGCAAGGTGTTCTGGGCCGGCGCAGTCGCCGCGATGGGCGGTCGCGACCTGCACGAGCTCGAGCAGGCGCTGCACGAGTTGTCGCGGAAGGAGCTCGTCCGCCCGGTGCGCGTGTCCGCAATGCAGGGTGAGCACGAGTACGGCTTCTGGCACGCGCTGGTCCGCGACGTCTGCTACCAGCAGATTCCCCGCGCGGTGCGGGCAGCCAAGCACCGCGCGGCGGCCGCATGGATCGAAGGGCGGGCGGGCGAACGCGCCGACGATCTCGCCGACGTGCTCGCCCATCACTACCTGACGGCGCTCGAACTGCAACAGGCAGCGGGCGCGGGCGCCGATCCGGCACTGCAGGACAGCGCGATTCGCTACCTCGCGCTCGCGGGTGATCGGGCGCTCCCTCTCGATCTCACGCGTGCCGAGGCGAGCCTCGGGCGCGCACTCGAGCTGGCGCCGGCCGGCCACCCGCGACGGGCCGCTGCTCCTCGAGTCGTGGGCGGCTGCGGCACTCCAGCAGATGCGACCACGCGAAGTCCGGGCCGCGCTCGAGGAAGCGCTGGCCATCCATCGTGCCGCCGGCGACCGCCTCGCGACCGGTCAGGTGCTGACGAGCCTCTCGGTCGCGCTCGGCCGGCTCGGCGATCCGCTGCAGGAGGACGTCCTGAGCCAGGCGATCACGACCCTGGAGGCAGAGCCGCCCTCGCCGGAGCTGGTCGACGCCTACAGCACGCGGGCCGCGAGGCGCTGCATCGTGGGCGACTATCCCGAGGCGATCGCCGCCGCCGACAAGGCGCTCGCCCTCGCCCTCCGGCTCGGCACGCCCGCGCCCGCCCGTGCACTCGGCTATCGGGGACTGTCACGCGCCGGCAGGGGCGAGCAGGCGGGGCTCGACGACGTGCGCGGAGCGGTCGCGCTTGCGATCGCCAACGGGGCGAGCCGGACGGCGGCGTTGTTGCAGAACAACCTCTGCATCGCCATCTGGCAGTTCGAGGGCGCAGCCGCCGCGCTCGTCGCCGGCGCCGAGGTGCTCGAGTACTGCAGGCGTCGCGGCATCACGGAGACGACGGTGTCGATCACCGCGATGAGCACGACTTGGCTCCTCGAGACCGGCCGCACGATGGAAGCGCTCACGCGGAGCGGGCGGATGGCCGACGAGCTCGACCTGATCGGCGACGTCGTCGGCCTCGAGCCTCGGAGCGTGCAGCTGCTGCTCCACGCCCGGCGGGGCGACCGAGACGACGCATCTCTCCTCGACGCGGCCGAGCGCCTCGTCAGCCGCGCACGCGAGACCGGCGAGCCACAGATGATCGGTGAAGCGTGGGCAGCGGCGGTCGAGCTGCTGCTCCTGTACGACCGTTCCGATCGTGCGCGCACCTTGCTGCTCGAGATCGCAGACCTGCCGGTGCCGACCGACATCTACTGGGCCACCTACCTGCCCACGCTGCACCGCAGCGCACTGCAGCTCGGCGATCCCGGGCTGGCGCAACGGCTGACGGACGGCGTCCCGCTCGGCATGCCGATCTTCGAGCGCGCGCTTGCGAGCACGCGCGCGCAGCAGGCGGAGGCAGCCGGCACCGCCGCCGAGGCCGTCGCGCTGTACGCCGAGGCTGCCGCCGCGTGGAGGCGTTTCGACAACCGCCCCGAACAGGCCTTCGCGCTGCTCGGGCAAGGCCGCGTCCTGTGTGCGCTCGGCGACCCGGCCGAGGCGGAAAAGTCGCTGCTCGAGGCGCGGGCGCTGTTCGACTGGATGGAGTACGGACCGTTCGTGGCAACTGTCGATGCCCTGATCCACTCCTGATCCCATGGCGGTACGCTTGGATGACCGGGGTGCCCCGAGCGGGGCTGAGATCACACCCGTCGAACCTGATCCGGCTCGTACCGGCGAAGGGAGCTGAGGTGTCCGAGACCGACACGCCGAACTGGGGGATCGAGCCGGTCCCGGAGCGGCTGCGCGTGCTCGGCCTCCTCGACGGCTTCCTGCTCTGGGCCAACCTCTCGGTCTCGCTGCTTGTGATCGTTGCGGGCGCATTCCTGGTGCTGCCCGCGTCCGAGTTCGGGCTCGGCCTCTCGTTGCCCGTCGCACTCGCCGCCACGGTGGCCGCCGCACTCGTCGGCAACGTGCTGCTCGGGCTGGCGGGCCTGATCGGCGCCGACGCGCGTGTGCCGTCGATGGTCCTGTTGCGGGCGCCGCTGGGCCGGCGCGGCTCGTACCTCCCGACCGGGCTGAACATCCTGCAGTGCTTCGGCTGGTCGGTGTTCGAGCTGATCGTGATCGCGACCGGGGCAAGCGCGCTGTCGAACCAGGTGTTCGGCTTCGGCGGCGTCGCGTTCTGGAAGGTGCTGTTCGGCATCGTCGCGACCGTGCTCGCGTTCCTCGGCCCTGTCGGCTTCGTGCGCAGGTACGTCAAGAAGTTCGCGGTGTGGATCGTGATCGCGTCGCTGCTCTACCTCTCCTGGTGGTCGCTGCACGGCCAGCACGCCGACGTGCTCTGGCACCGGCCGGGCGCGCACGCCTTCTGGCCCGGCTTCGACCTCGTGCTCGCGTCGATCGTCAGCTGGACACCGCTCGCAGCCGACTACACGCGTTTCTCGCGGTCGCGCAGCGCGGGCTTCTGGGGCACGGGATTGGGGTACTTCGTGCCGACGATTCCGCTGTTCGTGCTCGGGGCGGTGATCGCGATGTCCCGCGACATCTCCGATGCGCCGGGCCTCCTGACCGCAATCGCCGCCGGCGGCGCCGCGAGCGTGCTCGCACTGCTCGCGCTGACCGTCGACGAGAGCGACGAGGCGTTCGCCAACGTCTACTCGGGCGCCGTCAGCCTGCAGAACCTGCTGCCGGACGTCCCGCAGCGACTGCTGGTGACGGTGACGGCAGCGATCGCGACCGTCGGCGCGCTGCTCGTCGACCTGCGCAACTATCAGCCGTTTCTCTACCTGCTGGGCTCGTTCTTCGTCCCGCTGTTCGCCGTCCTGCTCGCGGACTGGATGATCGGTGGCTTCCGCTACGAGCGCGCCGACATGTTCGACGGGCCTGCGATCCGCGTCGAGATGATCCTCGCCTGGCTCGTCGGGTTCTGCGTCTACCAGTGGCTCTACCCGCAGGGGCCGGGCTGGTGGACCGGGTTCGTCGCACACACGCACCCACACGCGCTGCCGTGGGGAGGCGCGTCACTGCCGAGCTTCGGGGTCGCGTTCGCGCTCGCAGCTGTTGCAGGTCTCGTCGCGCGAAGGAGGCGAGCTCCTATTCTCGCGGGCGCGTGATCGCGCTCATCGGCAATCTCTCGTGCGACCTCTTCCCCGGCCGCGAGCCTCGGGTCGGCGGCGGCGCGTACCACGGGGCCCGCGCGCTTCGCCGGCTGCGGACGCCCGCCCAGGTGATCACACGCTCCGCCGCCGCCGATCGTCCGACGCTCCTGCCGCCGCTCGTCCGGCTCGGCACGCCCGTGCAGTGGATTCGCGGCGAATCGACCTCGACGTTCGCGTTCGAGTTTCACGGCGAGCAGCGGACGATGGAGGTCGAGGGCGTCGGAGACGCCTGGCGGCCGGGGGAGCTGAGCTTGCCGCCCAGCACCGGTTGGGTCCACCTGGCGGCGCTCTTCCGCGGCGAGTTTCCGGCCGAGACGGTCGCGGCGCTCGCCCGGCGCTGCCGCGTCTCCCTCGACGCGCAGGGGCTCGTCCGCGCCCCGGAGCTCGGACCGCTCCGGCTCGACGACGACTACGACCCGGAGGTGTTGCGGCACGTCTGGGTACTGAAGCTCGCCGACGAGGAGGCGCACGTGGTCGGCGACGTGACCGCGCTCGGGATCAAGGAGGTCGTGGTCACACACGGCTCGCGAGGGTCGACCGTCTACTGCGGCGGCACCTCCGAGTTCGTCCCGGCGCGTCCGCTCGACGTCAACGCGACAGGCGCCGGCGACGCGTTCGCAACGGCGTACGTCGCCGGCCGCGAATCCGGTCTCCGCCCGGTCGGCGCTGCGCGCCGGGCGACCGCCGTCGTCGCTGCGGTGCTCGCCGGATGATCGCACTCGTCCGCACGGTCGACGGGACGTTCGCCGTCGACCTCGACGAGGACGAGGTGGTCCCGTGGGCGGGACCACCCGACTCGACCGAGGAGCTCGTGCTCAACCTGCCGCGGCTCGTTGCGGCTGCCGCCGTCGGAGCGACGGTGGTTGCGCTCGTCGACGCGAAACCGCCTCTGCTCGTCTCGCACGACGCGGGATCGACCTGGCGCGCCTCCGGCCACGGGTTGCCCCCGGGCCGAGGGGTCGCACTCGCCGAGTCGAACCCGGACGTCGCCGTCTACGCAGCGCGAAACCGCCTGTACCTGTCGACCGACGGCGGACGCTTCTGGGCTTCGCTGACGGT
This sequence comes from uncultured Thermoleophilia bacterium, assembly GCA_963769545.1. GTDB lineage: Bacteria > Actinomycetota > Thermoleophilia > Gaiellales > Gaiellaceae > PALSA-600. The sequence goes on from CAVYMB010000001.1 coordinate 746,538, forward strand.
CGAGCTGCCCGAGATCGAGTCGATCGAGCTCAGGGAAGCTTGAACTCGCCGCGGGCCACGATCACCGCCGAGCCGCCGACGACCACGCGGTCGATGCGGTCGCCCGAGCCTTCCGCGAGTGCGTAGAGCGTCGAGGGCCGGCCGATCTCCGCACCCTGCTGGATCACGATCTCCTCGCCGAAGCCGATTCGCCCGTGGCGTGCGAGGTGGATCGCGAGCGGTCCCGCCGCCGACCCGGTGGCCGCATCTTCGGCGACGCCGTGAACGGGCGCGAACATGCGCGTCTTCCAGCCGCTGCCGGCCCGCGCGAAGCAGTTGACGCCGTCCGTCGTCGCCGCCGCGAGCGCGACGATGTCCGGCTTCAGCGCGGCGACGGCGTCGGCCGACTCGAGCTCGAGGTAGACGTGGCCGGGCCCGAGGTCGTATCGCTCGATCGGGAGCCCGGACGTCTCGACGCCGACGGCGGCGAGGATCGCACCCGCGTCCTCGACCTCGCCCCAGGTGGGGATCGGCTGGTCCATGCGCCCGAAGACGATCCGCGGCCCCTCGCGCTCGAGCTCGACCGGGACGATCCCCGCCCCGGTCTCGAGCCGGATCACGATCTTCTGGAGCGGCCCGCCGAGCACGAACGCCGTCCCCAGCGTCGGATGGCCCGCAAACGGCAGCTCGCGGCCTGGTGTGAAGATCCGAATGCGGACGTCCGCCTCGGGGTCGTCGGGCGGCAGCACGTACACGGTCTCGCTGAAGCCGACCTCGCGCGCGAGCGGCTGCAGCGTCTCCTCGGGGATCTCGCGGGCGTCGGTGAACACTGCCAGCTGGTTGCCGGCCAGCGGTACGTCGGTGAAGACGTCGGCAACGACGAAGCGAAAGGTCGCCATGGGGCGAGTCTAGAGCTCCGCGTGGTGCCGCCCGGTTCCTAGACTGGGAGCATGGAGCGCAAGCTCGCAACCGTTCTCTTCGTCGACCTGGTCGACTCGACCGCGCTCGTCACTGCCAGCGACCCCGAGGTGGTCCGGCGTCGCGTCAGCCACTACTTCGACCGCGCCTCGACGTGCATCGAGCTGCACGGCGGAACGGTCGAGAAGTTCGCCGGCGACGCGGTGATGGCGGCGTTCGGCGTGCCGCAGGCGCACGAGGACGATGCCGAACGCGCGATTCGCGCCGCGTTCGCCGTCCTCGAGGCGGTCGACGAGCTCGGGCTGCAAGCCCGCGCCGGCGTCGAGTCCGGTGAAGTCGTCGTCGGCGACGGCGATTCGACGTTCGTGACCGGCGAGGCCGTCATCCTCGCGGCGCGGCTCCAGCAATCGGCGCTCCCGGGCTCGGTGGCGATCGGCCCCGGCGCGCGACGGCTCACCGTCGGCGCCGTCGACGTCGAGGATGCCGGCCCGGTCGAGATACGCCCGGGCGAGCCGGTCTGGTCGTGGCGCGCGAAGCGCCTGCTCGACGCGCGTGAGCGGCGGCGGCAAGCGCCGTTCGTCGGCCGCGACTCGGAGCTCGAGCTGCTCCAGAACACCTACGACCGCACGTTGCGCGACCGGCGGCCGCATCTGACGACCGTGTTCGGCGACCCGGGTGTCGGCAAGTCCCGCCTGATCGCCGAGTTCGCCGAGAGCGTCGAGCGGGCGACCGTCCTCACCGGGCGCGCTCTGCCCTACGGCGAAGGCATCACATACTGGCCGATCGCGTCGATGGTGAAGGCGTCCGCAGGGATCACCGACGACGACCCTGCCGCCGAGGCGTTCGAGAAGCTCAGGCTCTCGTGCGAGAGCGACGCGGTCGCCGAGCTGCTCGGCGTCGCACTCGGCCTGCTCGGCGCAGCCGAAGGGATCGGCGAGGACGCCGAGATCGCCTGGGCGACTTTGCGCTGGGCAGAGGAGCTGGCCGACGCGCAACCGCTCGTACTGATCTTCGAGGACGTGCAGTGGGCCGACGAGCGACTGCTCGAGGTGATCGAGAACCTGGCCCGCGCACGCCGCCCGATCCCGCTGCTCCTGATCTGCGTCGCCCGCTTCGAGCTGCTCGACACGCGTCCGTCGTGGGGCGGCGGCAACCCACGTGCGGCGGCAGTCGAACTCGCGCCGCTCGATTCCGACGAGAGCGACCAGCTCGCTGCGCTGCTCTTGCCGGCGGCGAACGGCGAGAGCGAGGAGCAGCGCGCGTTGCTCGTGGAGAAGGCCGAGGGCAATCCGCTCTTCCTCGAGGAGACCGCCCGCATGCTGCTCGAGTCGAACCTCGACGGCGCGGCGCTCGACCGGATCCCCGACAGCATCCAGACGCTGATCGCCGCCCGCATCGACCTGCTCGGCGCCGAGCACAAGCGTCTGCTCCAGCAGGCGTCGGTGATCGGACGCGTCTTCTGGCGCGGGGCGCTCGAGCACCTCGCTCCCGAGACCGACGTGCCCCGGCTGCTCGAAGGACTGCTCGACCGCGACCTGATCGCACCCGTCGAACGCTCGACGATCTCGGGCGACCGCGCCTACCAGTTCACGCACGTCCTGATCCGGGACGTCGCCTACGGCACGCTGACGAAGGCTGCGCGAGCCGAGACGCACCGGTCGTTCGCAGGGTGGGTGCCGGGCGAGCTGATCGAGGTGAGCGCGTACCACCTCGATCGCGCCTGCGCGCTCCTCGCCGAGCTCGACGGCACCCCGCCGCCCGCACTCGCCGCCGAGGCCTCGGCCGCACTCGAGGCGGCCGGCCGGCGCGCGTACGGCGCCGACTCGTTCGCCAAGGCGCGCCGGCTTGCACGCCGCGCACTCGAGCTCGAGCCGACGACGCCTCGGCTCTACCTGGCCGCCGACGCCGCGTGTCAGCTCGGCGACCTCGGCACGGTTGCGAGTGAGATGGAGCAGGTGCGTTCGCAGGCTGCGTCCACCGGCGACGTCGGGCTCGAAGGCCGGGCGCTGACCGGTCTCGCGGTAGCCGCGCTCGGTCGCGACGGCGATCCCGTCGAATCGGTCCGGCTCGCACGAGCCGCGCTCGACACGCTCCCGCCCGACGACGTCGAGGGCCGTGCGGCGGCGCTCCGGCGACTGGCCTCGGCGGCGTGGTGGACGAACGACCTGCGCGGCGCCGAGGCGTACACGCGCGAGGCGCTCGAGCTCGCCGACCGGGCGCAGCGGGCCGACCTGCGGATCGACGCGCTGGGCCAGCTGCAGTGGCTGCTCGAGCTGCAGCTCGAGCTCGACGCAGCCGAGGAGATGTTCAACGAGCGTCCGATCGGCGACGGGGTGCTCGCCCGCGCGCGCGCAGCCCACGCACTCGGCTCGCTCCGTCGCATGCAGGGGCGACTGTCCGAAGCCGCGCAAGCGCTGGTCGAGGCGCGCTCCCTCTACCTCGACGTCGGCGCGTCCGGCGACGCGGCAATGTGCGGGCTGCTGCTCGGTTGGATGGCGCTGGTCGACGGCCTCGCCGAGCCGGCCGAGCAGGAGTTTCGCGACGCCGCACGCGTCTTTGCCGCCAATGAGGACCATGGTCGCCTTGCCGAGGCGCATCGCGCGCTCGCCGAGTCATTGCTCGTCTCCGGTCGAATCGAGGAGGCCGACCGCTTCGCGACCGCTGCGCGCTCGGAGGTGAGCGACCACGACCTGACGTCGCGCACGTCGACCACGTCGACCCTCGGTCTCGTGCGGGCGGCACAGGGCTGCGACGAGGAGGCGGAGGGGTTGCTCCGCGAGTCGCTCGGCATGCTCGAGGGAACCGATTATCGGCTGCTCGAGGCGGAGGCGCGCGTTGCGCTCGTCCGCTTTCTGCGCACCCGTGGTCGCGTCGACGAAGCCGCCGCAGTCGAGGCACTGCTGCCCGAGCGGGTCCCCGGCTGGCTCGGCACGGCCGACGCGCACGTCGCGGCGGCGGTTTGACGAGGGGGCGCCGCCGAGCGGCGCCCCCTCTTGCGATCTGTCAGGCGCCGACGGTCGGATCGGCGGGGAGCAGGAACGTGTCGCTCGTCTCGAGGCGCTCGAGCTCCTCCTCGGTGCCCATCCGAACCGGGCCCTTGAACCACTTGCGCGCCGAGACGACCCACCAGCCGCCGAAGAACAGCCCGATGCCCGCGAACCAGAGCACCGTGTAGTTCGTCAGCGACCACGAGAAGTTCGACGACCAGGGCAGCCCGTCGTAGAAGAGCGGCAGGCTGAAGAGAACTGCGATGAAGGCCACCCAGATCAGTGAGATCGTGTCGATCCACTTGTAGTGCCTGCCGAGGCTCCACGCACCGTGCTCGAACCTGTCGCCGAGCCGGAGCCGGAGGAACACCGGCAGCACGAACGCGATGTAGAGACCGATCACCGCAATCGCCGTTCCGGCCGCATACCCGACGAGGTAGTTCCAGATCGCCGGAACCATCAGCAATGCGGACAGCACGCCGATCGCGAACACGGCGTACACCGGCACGCGATGCCGCGAAACGCGCCGCCAGAACGAGTGGCCCGGAACGGCGCCGTCGCGGGAGAAGGCGAACATCATCCGCGAGGCCGAGGTCGTCGACGCCGTCAGGCAGAAGAACTGGGCGACGACGCAGATGAAGAGCAGCGCATCGGACCAGTTCTGGCTCATCGACGTCTTCCAGATCCACGGCACCACCGTCCCGATGTTCGTCAGCGCACCCTGGGTGCTCGGGATCGCGAAGGTGACGGCGACGAGGAGTATGAAGCCGAAGATCACGGAGACGATGACGGACATGTACATCCCCACGGCGGCCATCCGCGAGGCCTGCTGCGTTTCCTCGGCCATGTGCGCCGACGCGTCGAAGCCGGTGATCGTGTACTGCGACATCAGCAGACCGAGGCCGAAGACGAGCCAGAACGCGGCGTGCTGGAAGCCGATCGCATTGTGGCCGTAGCCGGTCGCGTTGACCTTGCCGGTGAACACGTACGACAGCGACTGGTGATGGCTCGGGACGACGATCAGCACGATCACGATCACCGCAACGCCGACCATGTGCCAGTAGGCGGAGACCGTGTTCAGGAGCGAGGTGATCCTGACGTCGAAGACGTTGATCAGGCATGCGACCAGCAGGAAGACCGCATAGAGGGCGTAGACCGTCTCGTTGTAGTCGAAGCCGAACCAGCTGTTCATGTGGTTCTCGAACGAGAACAGGTCGTCGAAGAGAACGGTTGCGAACGTCGAGAGTCCGTATCCGATCGCGGCCGTGACCGCGATCTGGCCGATCAGGTTGAACCAGCCCGTGGCCCAACCCCAGCCCGGGCTGCCGAGCTTGGACGCCCAGTAGTAGAGGCCGCCCGCAGTTGGAAACGACGACGCGATCTCGGCCATCCCGAGCGCGATGATCGTGGAGAAGAGGCCGACGATCAGCCAGCCCCACGTGACGGCGACCGGGCCGCCGCTCTCGAACGCAATGTAATAAGACGTCAGGCAGCCTGCCAGGATCGAGATGATGGTGAAGGAGATCGCAAAGTTCTGGAACCCTCCCATCGCTCGAAACAGCTCCTGCGCGTACCCCAACCGGTGCAGCTGCCTCTCGTCCTCCGAGATCCTGTACTCCGGCGCCGGGTCGCTCGTGCTCACACCTACCTCCCTCGCATTTCACTGTCAGGGATTCCGGCTCGAATGCGCGCCGGACGAGTTGCGTATTCCCTCCATCCGACCGCGTCTCTGTCAAGCCGATGGACGCCGGGGCGGCCGGCGCCATAGAGTCCGGATCCCCGGAAGCCCGAGGAGGCAACACTGGTGCTGACGCTCGAAGAGCTGCGCGCTGATTCGTCGATCGACACGGTGATCATGGCGTTCACCGACATGCAGGGACGGCTGCTCGGCAAGCGTCTGCATCGCGACTTCTTCTTCGAACAGGTCGACCACGGGCACGGCACCGAGGGCTGCAACTACCTGCTCGCGCTCGAGATGGAGATGGACCCCGTGCCGGGCTACGAGATCGCGTCCTGGGAGCGCGGCTACGGCGACTTCGAGCTGGCACCGGACCTCGAGACGCTGCGCCGGATCCCATGGCTCGAGGCGACCGCGCTCGTCCTCTGCGACGTCAACTGGGCCGGCGGCTCGCCGGTCCGACCGTCGCCGCGTCAGGTGCTGCGGGCGCAGGTGGAGCGGGCGCGCGCGCACGGCTTCGAGACGATGGTCGGCTCCGAGCTCGAGTTCTACCTCCTCAAGGAGTCCTACGAGCAGGCGCATGCGCAGCACTACCGCGACCTGACGCCGTCGGTGCCGTACATCCTCGACTACCACATCCTCGCCTCGACGTACGCGGAGCCGCTGCTCCGGCAGATCCGCAACGGCATGGTCGGCGCGGGCATGCGCGTCGAGACGTCGAAGGGCGAGGCATGGCCCGGCCAGCACGAGATCAACTTCCGCTACGCCGACGCGTTGCGCATGGCCGACGACCACGTGATCTACAAGAACGGCGCGAAGGAGATCGCCCACCTGAACGGCTGCTCGCTCACGTTCATGGCCAAGCCCGACCACACGTGGATCGGCTCGTCGTGCCACATCCACTCGTCGTTCTGGCGCGGCGACGAGAGTGCATTCGCCGGCGAGAGCGAGGTGTTCAGGCAGTACCTCGCGGGCCAGATCGCATGTGCACGCGAGCTTGCGCTCTTCTTCGCGCCCAACGTGAACTCCTACAAGCGATTCGCGGCCGGCTCCTGGGCCCCGACGACGCTCGCCTGGGGTCGCGACAATCGCACGTGCGGCTTCCGCGTGGTCGGGCACGGCGCGGGTTTGCGCGTCGAGACCCGGATCCCCGGCGGCGACGTCAACCCGTACCTGGCGTTTGCCGCGCTGATCGCCTCGGGACTGCACGGGATCGAGCAGGGCCTGGAGCTCGGCCCTCCGCTCGAGGGCAACGCGTACGTCTCCGACGAGCAGCGCTTCCCGTCGACGCTCCGCGAGGCGATCTCGGCGCTCGAGGAGGGAACGCTGGCGCGCGCAGCGCTCGGCGACGATGTCGTCGACCACTATTTGAACTACGGGCGCACCGAGCAGGCGCTGTTCGACCGCGTCGTCACCTCGTACGAGCGAGAGCGGTTCTTCGAGCGTGGCTAGGCCGCGCATCGGTATCACGACCTACCTGACGGAGGCGTCCTGGTCGTACTGGCGGCTCCCGGCTGCGTTGATCCCGGCGTCCTACGTCGAGTCGGTCGAGCAGGCGGGCGGGTCGCCGCTGCTCGTCCCTCCCGGCGCGGGGATCGACGAGACGCTCGATGCGGTCGACGGGCTGGTGTTCTCGGGTGGTTCCGACCTCGATCCGGGGCTCTACGGAGCAGAGCCGCATGCGGAGACCGGTGGGATCGTTCGCGCGCGGGACGAGTTCGAGCTCGAGCTGATGCGCGCCGCGCTCGAGCGGGACCTCCCCGTGCTCGCGATCTGCCGCGGCTCGCAGGTGCTGAACGTCGCGCGCGGCGGCCGGATCGACCAGCACCTGCCCGACCGGCTCGGCGACGAGGTGCACCGCCGCGTGCCCGGCGTCTTCGGCGAGCACGGCGTCGAAGTGCTCCCCGACACGAAGCTCGCCGCGATCGTCGGGCCGCGCACGGCGGTCAAGTCGCATCACCATCAGGGGTTCGAGCGGCTCGGCGACGGTCTACGCGAGTCGGCACGCGCCGACGACGGGACACTCGAGGGCGTGGAGGATCCGGCTCGGACGTTCGCGATCGGCGTCCTCTGGCACCCCGAGGAGGACGCCGAGAAGGCGCTCTTCGAAGCGCTGGTCGCAGCCGCTGCCGAGCACCGCGTCGTCCGCTGAGCCGTCAGCGAACGAGCGCGCCGAGCGTGGCGCCGAACAGCGCATGCGTTGTGGCCTCGAGCCCGAAGGTGCGCGAGTCGGTCACGAGCCGCGGCCAGCGGGCGGCCCGCCGGTCGGGGTGAACGCGGTCTACGACCGCCATCCCGGGCCAGAGCAGGAGGTTCTCGAGCTCAGCGGCGATCACACCGTGCCTGATCCCACGTCCGCCGAGCCGCTCGAACGCCCAGCCGAAGGCTGCGCCGTTGCCGACGTGCAGAACGACGCCCGCGACCGGCCAGAGGCGGGTGCCTGTCACCGCGCGCCCGAGCAGGCGCACGTCGGAGAACGGCGTACCGAAAGCACGGCCGAGTGCCGGCTCGGCCGCTGCCCACAGCGCAGCGGCCAGAGCGCCGGCGAGCGCTCCTCTCAATGCTCGCGCACTACGCAGGCTCCAGCCGGCGCCGTTCACGCTGGTTCGGCGAGGGCACGTGCACGTTTTGCACGAGCCCGAGCTTCTCGAGTCCGCGGATCACCCACCACGACGGATCGAACTGGAAGCGGTCGAGGCCGTGTCGCGCGGACGCCGGAAACGCGTGATGGTTGTTGTGCCACCCCTCGCCGAACACGAGCAGCGCGACGATCCAGTTGTTCCGCGCCTCGTCGCGCGAGCGGTACTGCCGGCGCCCGAACATGTGGCAGATCGAGTTCACGGAGAAGGTGGCGTGCTGGTAGAGGAAGATACGGATCAGCCCGCCCCAGACCATCGCCTCGATGCCGCGTTCCCAGGTCCCGCCGATCGCCCAGCCGAGCACGAACGGCAGGCCGAGCGTGAGCAGCACCCAGAGGAGATAGAGGCGATCGATCCACACGATCAGCGGATCGCCGTAGAGATCCTTCCCGTACTCGACGCCCTCCTCCATGCCGAGGTTCGCGAAGAGCCAGCCGACGTGCGCGTGGAGGAAGCCCTTGACCGCGCCGAGCGCGCCGTCGCCGTGACCGACGTGTGGCGAGTGCGGATCGCCCGGCTGGTCGGACAGCGCGTGGTGCTTGCGATGGTCGGTCACCCACTGGATCAGCGGGCCTTGCATCGTCATGCAGCCCAGAATCGCGAGCGTCGCTTTGACCGGCGCCTTCGCCTCGAAGCCCTTGTGCGTGAAGTAGCGGTGGAAGCCGATCGTCGTCCCGAAGGCGCAGACGACGTAGAAGGCCACCATGATCAGGACGTCCGTCCAGTGGAAGGCGACGCCCCAGAGGAGGCCCGCGGCCAGGATGATCCCGAGTGGCGGCACCACGACCGCGACGAGCGTCACGACCTGGCTGATCCGGGTCGTTCTCGGCCTGACCGTGCCGACGACGGCGGTCATGCCGCAGCCCACCCTTCGATCCGCTCGGCCACGAGCGACGCCCAGCGGCGCGCGCCCGGCAACGGGACGACGCTCGAACGTGCGCGAAGCGCGATCCCGTGGAGCGCGCCAGGGATCAACCGGTACGTACCTTCGATCCCCAGCCTGCTGGCGCGCTCGAAGCCGCTCCGCGAGCTCGTCGGGCTCACGCCGGGGATGCCCGGGAGCCAGCGGTCGAGCGAGCCGTGGAGGACGTCAAGGCGCTTGCCGCGCAACGTGTCGAGCTCGAGGCGGTCGGGCAGCCACGGCGCGAGGCCGAGGACTCCCTCGACCCCGGGCGCGTCGGCGCTGCGCACGGCGACCGCGCCGCCCATCGAGAAGCCGAGCAGGAGCGTTCGCGGGGCGCCCGTGGCGGCGACCGCTGCGCGAGTGTCCTCCACGCACAGGTCGAGCGCGTGCCACGACTTCACCCGGTAGCGCACCTCGGAGAAGGCGATCGTCGGGAACAGCGGCGCGACGTGGCGCACGAGCCATTCGAGCGAGGCGCTCCACGTCCCGGGCACGCGCGCGGACTGGCCGCCGTTGATGCAGACGACGGTCGCCTGGGCGCCCGGGCTCGTGACGCGCATCTCGGCGCCCGTCGCGAGCGTGATCGCCGGGATCGCCGCTGCGTGCGCGGCGTCGGCACGGGTCGTGCTCACGGCCTGATCGCGATCTTGTGCACGGCTGCCTCCCAGCTGCGCTGGCGTCGACTCGGTATTCACCGCAAGGGGACACGGCGGTTCGAGTGCGGATGCTACGCGCCCCGCGTGGCCCTTCGGTCGCTGCCGGTGGCGGCCGTGTCCCGTCGCCAGGCAAGGGTGACAAGAGAGAAACGTTGCCTCCACAGGCCGAATTCGCGCGTATTCGGGGGCTACGGTCGGCGGGTGCCTCGCCGAGCGCCGATCGATCCACAGGGCTACTACCACGTGACCAGCCAAGGCAACTTCGACCGCCCGCTCTTCGAGACGCCGCAGGCTCATGAGCTCTACCTCGCGCTCTACGGTCGAACCGCCGCCAAATTCGGCTGGATCACGGTCGCCTGGACGCTCCTCTGGAACCACCACCACTTCCTGATCAAGCTGACCGACGGAGGGCTGAGCGAAGGGATGCGGGTGATCAACCACTCCTTCTCCCGCCGGGTGAACGCGATGACCGGCCGCACCGGCAGGGGCCACCTCTTCAAGCACGGGTTTTACGCGGGTCCACTCGAGAGCGAGTCCCACCTGCTCGCGACGTGCCGGTACATCGACCTGAACGCGGTCGCGGCACGGCCGTCCGAGAGCCTCGAGCGCTGGCCATGGTCCGGCTATCGCGCCGCGCTGGGGCTCGAGCATCCACGCCCCTTCCATCATGTCTCCCACCTGCTCGAGCTCTTCGGGCCGACGCCGAACGTCGCGAGGCGCTCGTATCGCCGCTTTGTCGAGGACGGGCTCGTCTCGGCGGGGCGTGTCCCGTCGCCAGGCGACGGTGACGAGACGCGCGCATGATTCAATCGGCCGGTGACGGTCACCGTCGTCAACCCGGCCACCGAGGCAGCGATCGCGACGCTCGACGAGGCGGGCGTCGACGAGGCCGACGTCGCCGTCGAACGCGCCCGCCGCGCATTCCCCGCTTGGCGCGCAGTCGCGCCGGCCGACCGCGCCCGCCTGCTCCGCCGCCTCGCAACGCTGGTCGAGGACCACCTCGAGGAGCTCGCCCGGATCGAGTCGCGAAACGTCGGCAAGCCGATCTCGGGCGCACGCAGTGAGGTGGCGATGGTCGCGCAGGTGTTCCACTTTTACGCCGGCGCCGTCGACAAGCATCACGGCGAGACGATCCCGGTCGCCGGCGGCGTCGACCTGACCTTCCGCGAACCGCTCGGCGTCGTCGGGCTGATCGTGCCCTGGAACTTCCCCCTCAACATCGCCTCCTGGAAGCTCGGACCGGCGCTCGCCTGCGGCAACACGGTCGTGCTCAAGCCCGCCGAGGTGACGCCGCTATCGGCCCTCCGGCTCGCCGAGCTGGCCCTCGAGGCCGGCATCCCCGAGGGTGTGATCAACGTGCTCGTCGGGAAAGGCTCGGTGGTCGGCCGGCACCTGGTCGAGCACGAAGGCGTCGCGAAGATCGGCTTCACCGGCTCGACGGAGGTCGGCCGCGAAATCATGCGCGGCGCCGCCGGAACGATCAAGCGCGTCACGCTCGAGCTCGGCGGCAAGTCGGCGAACGTGATCTTCGCCGACGCCGACCTCGAACGCGCCGCCGCCGCCGCGCCCTACGCCGTCTTCGACAACGCGGGCCAGGACTGCTGCGCACGCTCGCGCATCCTCGTCGAGCGCTCGGCCTACGACCGGTTCGCCGACCTGTTCGTCGAGGCGACGCGCGGCGTGAAGATCGGCGACCCCGAGGACGACGCAACCGAGATGGGGCCGCTGATCACCGCCGCCCATCGCGAGACCGTCGCCGGCTTCGTCGACAGCTCGACGCTGTATTGCAGCGACGTCCCCGACGGCAGTGGCTTCTGGTACCCGTGCACCGTCGTCGAGGCGACGAACGACGACCGGATTGCGCGCGAGGAGGTCTTCGGCCCGGTCGCCGCGCTCATCCCATTCGAGGACGAGGCAGATGCGATCCGCATCGCCAACGACTCCCCGTACGGCCTCTCCGGATCGATCTGGACCCGCGACGGCGGACGGGCGCTTCGCGTCGCGCGCGCGCTCGAGGCCGGCGTGCTCAGCGTGAATTCGAACAGCTCGGTGCGCGTGCAGACGCCGTTCGGCGGCTTCAAGCAGTCGGGGTTCGGCCGTGAGCTCGGACTGCACGCGCTCGCCGGTTACTCCGAAGTGAAGAACGTCTTCTACTCGACGGAGGTCTAGGACGATGGCAGGGCGCCTGCAGGGCAAGGTGTGCGTGATCACGGGCGCGGGCAGCGGCATGGGCCGCGACGCGGCGATCCTGTTCACGGAAGAAGGCGCATCCGTCTGCGTCGCCGACGTCGTCGCAAATGCCGCTGCCGAAACGGCCGCGCTCTGCACGGGCTCGTTCGCCCAGCAGGTCGACGTCGCGGACGAAGCGAGCGTGGCAGCGATGATGACGGCGACCGCGGAGCGCTTCGGCGGCATCGACGTGCTCTACAACAACGCCGGAATCTCGCCCGGCGACGATGCGTCGGTACTCGAGACCGGCGTGGAGGCATGGGACCGCGTGCAGGCCGTCAACACAAAGGGCGTCTTCCTCTGTTGCAAGCACGGCATCCCGCACCTGCTCGAGCGCGGCGGCGGCTCGGTGATCAACGTTGCGAGCTTCGTCGCGCTCGTCGGCGCCGCGACGTCGCAGATCTCCTACACGGCGTCGAAAGGCGCCGTGCTGTCGATGACACGCGAGCTCGCCGTGCAATTCGCGCGCGACCACGTGCGCGTCAACGCCCTCTGTCCCGGACCCGTCGAGACCCCGCTCCTGCTGGCGATCTTCGGCGACGACCCGGCGGCCCTCGAGCGCCGGCGCACCCACTGGCCGACCGGGCGTCTCGCGAAGCCGCGCGAGATCGTCAACGGCGCACTGTTTCTCGCCAGCGACGAATCGTCGTACGTCACCGGCACCACCTTCCTCGTCGACGGCGGCCTGACGGCCGCATACGTGACGCCCGAGTAGCTTTCCACCGTGCGGATCTCGTTGATGGTCGAAGGGCAGGAAGGCGTCGACTGGTCGCAATGGCTGGCGCTGGGGCAGGCCGCGGAAGACGCCGGCCTCGACGGCCTGTTTCGCTCCGATCACTACCGCTCGATCGTGCGCGGCGAGCCGGCGGGCTCGCTCGACGCCTGGGCGGTGCTGGCAGCGCTGGCCGCGACCACGGAGCGGATCCGGCTCGGGACGATGGTCTCCCCGGTCACGTTCCGGCCGGCCGCGGTGCTGGCGAAGAACGTGGCAACGGTCGACCACATCTCGAGCGGGCGAGTCGAGTTGGGGATCGGCGCCGGCTGGTACGAGGCAGAGCACGAGACCTACGGCCTCCCGTTCGGCACGACGGGCGAACGGCTCGACGAGCTCGATCGGCAGCTCGCGGAGATCACGCGCCAACTCACCGAAGCCGACGACGTGCGACCCCAGCCGGTCCAGCGGCCCAGGCCGCCGATCATCGTCGGCGGTCGCGCGAAACCACGAACCGTGCGTGCTGCAGTCAAGTTCGCCGACGAGTACAACACCGTCTTCCCGAGCGTCGAAGACGCACGCGAGCGGCGCAGCATCCTCGTCGACGCCGCGCGCGACGCCGGCCGCGAGCCACTTCGCTTCTCGATGATGATCGGCTGCGTGGTCGGCCGCGACCGCGCGGATGCGAACGAACGGCTTGCCGCCTGGCGCGCACTCACGGGAGACGACGGCGGCTCGCCCGGCCTCGCGGGGACCGTCGACGAGGTCGTTGAGCTGCTGCGGGCGTACGCGGACGCCGGCGTGGAGCGCTCGATGCTCCAGCATCTCGTCCACGAGGACGTCGAGATGGTCGCGGTGCTCGGCGAGCTCGCCGCCGAGCTCGCCGACTAGGCTGAGCCTGGTGCGCGTCTTCCTCGTTCGGCACGCCAGCGCGGCGCCCGGCACGCCGGACGACGCACGGCCGCTGACCACGGAAGGCCGAGCCGAGGCGGAGACGCTCGGCGAGCGCCTGGCCGCCGCCGAGCTCGAGGCGGTGGTCTCGAGCCCGCTGCGGCGCGCGCGCGAGACCGCCGAGGCGATCGCGCGAGCGTGCGGCCTCGAGGCCGCCGTGCACGAGGGGCTGGCGCCGGGCGCGACTGCGGCGAGCGTGCGCGACGCCGTCGCCGGACGCGGCGGGATCGTCGCCGCAGTCGGGCACCAACCCGACTGCGGGAACATCTTCGAAGAGCTCACCGGCGAACGGCGCCCGTTCCCCACGGCGAGCTACGCGGAGCTCCCACTGTGAGCGCGATTGTCGTCCGCGATCTGCACAAGTCGTACGGATCGACCGAGGCGGTACGCGGCGTCGATTTCACGATCGAGCCGGGCGAGGTGTTCGGCCTGCTCGGCCCGAACGGTGCAGGCAAGACCACGACGGTCGAGATCCTCGAGGGCTACCGCGAGCGCGACGGCGGCACCGTCGAGGTGCTGGGCGTCGACCCCGCCTCCGCAGGCTCGCGCTGGCGTGAGCAGGTGGGCGTCGTGCTGCAGTCCTCGTCGCTGTATCCGAATCTCACCGCGGCAGAGAGCCTGCGCCTGTTCGCCGGCTACTACGCGAATCCGCGCGACCCCGACGAAGTGGTCGAGCTCGTCGGGCTCAATGACAAGCGCGACGCACGTGTTCGCACGCTGTCGGGGGGGCAGAAGCGTCGGCTCGACCTCGGCCTCGCGCTGGTCGGCGACCCGGCGGTGCTGTTTCTCGACGAGCCGACGACCGGGTTCGATCCGGGAGCCCGGCGCGCCGCGTGGGGCACCGTGCGCGCCCTGCGCGCGCTCGGAAAGACGATCTTCTTGACCACGCACTACCTCGACGAGGCCGAGCAGCTCGCCGACCGCGTGGCGGTGCTCAGGCAGGGACGGATCGTGCGCGAAGGCGCCCCGTCGGAGTTGACCAGCGGCCCGGCCGACACCGAGATCCGCTACCGCGTCGGCGACGAGGAGGTCGTCGAGCGGACACGCGAGCCGACCAGACGCGTGTACGAGCTCGCCGGCGAAGCGCTCGCACGCGGCGAGGAGCTCGAGGCGCTCGAGGTGCGGCGGCCGAGTCTCGAGGACGTCTATCTCGAGCTGACGAACGAGTGAGGCTGCTGCTGCACGAGTTCCGCGCCGAGCAGCTGCTCTTCTGGCGCAACCGCGAGGCGGCGTTCTTCACCTTCCTCCTGCCGGTGATCTTCTTCCTGGTGTTCGGATCGATCTACGGCAACTCGAAGATCACGAAGGAGCATCTGCGGGCGGCGCCGTTCCTGCAAGCGGGGATGATCGGCTACGGCGTCGCATCGACCGCCTTCGCCGGTCTGGCGATCTCGATGGTCGTGCGGCGCGAGAGCGGCGTGCTGAAGCGCGTGCGCGGAACGCCCTTGCCGCCGGCGACCTACCTCCTGGCGATCCTGCTCTCGACGTTCGTCGTCTTCTTGATCGAGGCGGTCACGATCGTGCTGATCGGCCGGCTGCTCTTCTCGGTCGCACTTCCGGACCGTCCGATCTCGCTGTTCGTGGCTCTGGTGATCGGCTCAATCTCGTTCGCTGCGCTCGGGCTCGGCCTGACCGGCTTCGTGCGCTCCGCCGAGGGCTCGTCGGCCGTGATCAACTTCGTCTACCTGCCGATGGCGCTGATCTCGGGAACGTTCTTCACGCCGAAGGCGTACCCGGGATTCTTGCGCGCGATCGCGAACGTGCTACCGCTGACGTACTTCACGAAGCTCCTTCGCAACGTGATGGTGCGCGACCATCACCTCTGGTCGGAGCTCGGCTCGCTCGCGGTGGTCGCGGCATGGGGCGTGGTCGGCGTGATCGCCGCCTTCTACCGCTTCCGCTGGCAGCCGCGCGACGGCGCCTAGTCGTTCCCGGCGGCGAGCTCGCGCGAACGTTCCATCGCTGCGTTGATCGCGTTGAGAAAGGCCGCGCGGACGCCGGCCTGCTCGAGCTCGCGGATCGCCCTCGTCGTCGTCCCGCCCGGTGACGTGACCGCCTCGCGCAACTCGACCGGATGCATCTTCTCGTCGCGCAGCAGCTTCGCCGTGCCGAACATCGTCTGCACGACCAGCCGGGTCGAGATCTCCCGCGACAGGCCTAGCAGGATCCCCGCCTCGATCATCGCCTCTGCGAGCAGCGCGTAGTAGGCCGGGCCGGACCCCGACACGGCGGTAACGGCGTCCATCGCATCCTCCGGGAGCACCACGACGTCGCCGACAGCCCGCAGCACCTCCGACGCCTGCTCGAGGTGCTCCGCGCCTGCAAACCGGCCGCTGCAGAGGCCTGCGATCCCCTCGTGCACCGTCGACGGCGCGTTCGGCATCGCCCGCACCACCGGAATCTCCGCGTGCAGGCGCTTCTCGATCGCCGTCGTCGGGATCGCCGCAGCGAGGGAAAGCACTGTCTGCGACCCGTCGAGCGCGGGGGCGATCTCGTCGAGCAGAGCGTTGAGATCCTGTGGCTTGACCGCGATCACGACGACGGCCGCGCCGCGAACCGCGTCGCCGTTCGACATGCCGACCTCGACGCCGTACCGCTCCTGAAGCTCGTCGCGGCGCTCCTCACGTCGAACCGTTGGCGCGATGTCGGTCCACCCGGAGCTGTGCAGCCCGGCGAGCAGGGCCTCGCCGATCTTCCCGACGCCGAGGATCGCAATGCGCATCGACTGAGCCTATGCGAGCGCGCGTTCGACCGCATCCAGCGTGCGCTCGGCCTGCCGGCGAGCAACGCTGTCGAGGCCGCCGCCGACCAGCCGGTCGAGCGCGCCGGAGAGGCGGATCTCCGCACGCCACGTCATCTCGGTCCCGCCGTCATCGCCGACCAGTTCGAACGTCGACGCGACGTCGGCGCCGCCCCCGTGCGCGCGAAGCGAGGCGTGCTCCGACGGACGGGTGTCGAGCACCTCGAACTTCACGGTCAGCTTGGGTGCCAGGGGCACCGGCAGCTTCACGCGCGCCTCCCAGTGTCGCTCGTCCAAGATCCGGTGGTCACGCACCGCCGGAATGGCGGACACGACCACTTCCGGATCGGTGAGCAGCTCGAACACCCGCTCGGGCGGGGCGTCGAAGCGGCGTTCTCCGGTGACGACGGCCATCGGGGCGGCAGGGTAGCCGGTCGGGGCGACCCGACTACTGCGGGAACGTAAGCGGCTGGTTCACGCTCGTCACCGCGTACGACATGTTCATGTGCACACTCTGTTTGCCGACGTGCATGGTCATGTCGAGGAGCGCGGTCTCGACCAGGTGCGAGTCGCGCGGAATGAAGAGCTGCACCTTGATGTCGCCGACCGACGCGCCCAGGCCCGAGAGCAGCCCCTTCGAGACTCCAGGAAGGTTCGTCACGAGCGCGTCGCCGTCGAGCGTGCCCACCACCTCGTCGTCCGTGCGCCCGTTGACGTCGATCGTCGAGACGGAGACGTCCTTGACGTACGGCGTGATCGCGTTCAGGTCGAACCCCGCTGCGGCCGCGGTCGACGGCTTCAGGCCGGCCGGCAGCGAAACCGTGTGGCTGACGCCGTTGAGGCGCATCTGGAGCATGCCGCTGCGCTTCACCATCACGACGTCGACCGGCGCCGCGCCCGGAACGGCAGTGGTCATCGTCGCGTAGAAGTCGCCTGCCCCGGCGCCCTTCAGGTCCATGCCACCCTGGGCGGCGACGTCGGCGCCCTCGCCGGCCGCGTCGACCGTCACCTTCATCGTGAAGGTCTCCGAGCTCACAGACTCGGCCGCGACACGCGACTGGGCCAGCAGATCCTCGGCCTTCTGGGCGTCGGCGCCCGTGCATGCCGATGCGAGCAGCGGGAGCGCGATCAACGCGAGCAGGACGGTAAGGCGCCGCACGCCCTGATCATCGGCCCGACCCGAGGACGTACGCGTCCCGCGTTCGGGGGATCGCCCCGCCGTGGGCTATCGCGTGAGCGTGATCTTCGAAAGGCCGAGCGGGTGGTCGACGTCGATCCCGCGCAGCTGCGACAGCCGCAGTGCGAGCAGCTGCCCCGGAACGACCGCGAGCAGCGGGCTGAGCCACTCGGGCACACCGGGCTCGAGCGCCATCGCGACCTCGCCGCGTCGGAGGACGCGCTCGTCGTCGGCGATCACGATCGGCCGTGCTCCCCGCGCCGCCACACTGCGCAGGGCCTCCTCGACGCTCCAGAGCGCCGGGCCGGACGGCGCCACCGCGATCACCGGCCAGCCCGGGCCGATCGCGGCGACCGGGCCGTGCATCAGATCGGCTGCCGAGTACGCCTCGAAGAGGAGACCAGACAGCTCGCGGATCTTGAGCGCAATCTCGAACGACGTGCCGTAGTTGACACCGCGGGCGATCACGGTTCCGCCCTCGACCCGGCCGAGCCGGTCGATCTGCTCGGCCTCGGCACGAGAGCGCTCGAGCTGCCGCGCGAGCTGCGCAGGCACGCCCTCGAGCTCCGCAACGGCTTCGCGATCGCCGGTGGAGGCAGCGAAGAGCATCGCGATTGCACCGAGCGAGTTGATGTACGTCTTGGTCGCGGCCACGGACTGCTCGACGCCGGCTTCGAGCGCCAGCACCGCGTCGGCGGCCGAGCCGAGCGGCGACGCCGGCACGTTCGTCAGAGCGACCGTCGGACGTCCCTGCGCGCGGGCCTCCGCGATCACCGCGTTCACGTCAGGCGACTCGCCCGACTGCGAGATGCCGACGACGAGCGCGCCGTCCAGTCGCGGCGGCTGCTCGTACAAGGTGTAGAGCGACGGCGTCGCGAAGGCGACCGGCACGCGATGCGCGCGACCGAGCAGGTACTGCGCGTAGCGTGCGACGTTCGACGAGCTCCCTCGTGACGCGATCAGGATGTAGTTGACGTCGTCCCGGGTGAGCAACCCCGCGATCCGTCCGGCTTCACCGCGCTGCCGCTCGAACAGCCGCGCCAGCGCATCCGGCTGCTCCGCGAGCTCGCGCTCGAGATGCGAGCTCATACCCGCTCCGGCGCCGGCGACCAGAGAAGCTCGGCTGCGGCGGCGAGCGATGCGCGGCCGGCGCCGTACGTCGCCACGTGGCCCCGAGCGCGCTCGGGTCGCCAGAGCGGCAGCCCGACCTCGATCACGACGACACCGTCGCGATCGGCGGCGTCACGCATCCACGCGTGGCGATGCGCATCGCGCACGACGTAGGCGTCGGCAACGGGCACGGGCTCCCCCTCGCGAACGATGCGCGCATCGGCGAGACGGTGCTCGTGCTCGCCGGCAGCGATGTTCGCGCGCGGACGCAGCTCGACGACCGGTGCACCCGGTGCGAGAGCCACGTCGCCGGTGACACTGATCGCACGGCGCGCCGCGACGTCTCCGACCGTGCTGTCGGCGGGCGCTGAAACGGCGCCGGCCCAATCGGCGAGCACCCGGACGCGGCCTGCCGCCTCGGCGAGCCGCTCCTCCGCGAGCTCGCCGGCGGCAACCGCCGCCACGATCGCGCTCTCGATGCGCTGCACGTCGCCCTCGTCGAGATCGTGACCGACGCACAGCAGGTCGACTCCGGCGCGGAGCGCGCGAACAGCGGCGGCTTCGACGCCGAAGGTGGCACTGACCGCGCGCATCTCGAGCGCATCGGCGACGACGAGGCCGTCGAAGCCGAGCTCCTTGCGCAGCAGCTCGTCGACCACGCGCTGGTTGAGCGTCGCCGGTTCGTCGCCGAGCACGGGGACGACGACGTGTGCCGTCATGATCGTTCTTACGCCTGCGTCGATCGCCGCCCGGAACGGCTCGAGGGCCGCGTCGAGGTCGCCGGTGACGACCGGAAGCACCAGATGGGAGTCCTGCTCGGTGGCACCGTGACCCGGGAAGTGCTTGGCGCAGGCCGCCACGCCGGAGCGCTGAAGCCCTCGGACGAACGCGGCGACGTGCAGCGACACCGTCTCGGCGTCGTCGCCGAACGCGCGCACGCCGATCACGGGGTTGGCCGGCAGGTTCACGTCCGCAACCGGTGCGAAGTCCCAGTTGATCCCGACTGCGGCGAGATCGGCACCGATCGCGGCGGCAACCTCTTCGGTGAGCGCCGCGTCCGCGACCACTCCGAGCCCGGCGGCCGACGGGTACGAACTGCCCTCCCGCCACTCGAGCCGCGTCACGTCGCCGCCTTCCTCGTCGATCGCGAGCAGCAGATCCTCGCGCTCGGCACGAAGAGCGCGCGTCAACTCGGCCAGCCCGTCACGGGTTTGCACGTTGTAGGCGAAGAGGAGAACACCGGCGCCACCCCGGTCGAGAAAGCGACGGATCCAGTCCGGCACGTCGCCACCGGGGAAGCTCGGCAACAGGCACGTCGCCGCGAGCCGCTGCACGGGGGCGCTCAACCCCGGACGGCCCCCGCCGTCAGTCCGAAGGCGATGCGCCGCTGGATCGCGATGAAGAAGAGGACGACCGGGATCGCCGTGAGGGTCGACGCCGCCATCAGCGCACCCCAGTCGGTGTTGCGACTCGTCCCGAGGAAGTAGGAGAGCCAGACCGTGATCGTCTGCTTCGACTGGTCGTTGAGCAGCACGCGCGCGAAGATGTACTCGTTCCAGGTCGTGATGAACGCGAAGACAGAGGTCGCGACGAGTCCTGGGCCCATCAACGGCAGCAAGATCTTGATGAAGACGCCGAGGCGCGTCGAGCCGTCGACCATCGCCGCCTCCTCGAGATCCTTCGGGATCCCGATCAGGAAGCCGCGCAGCGTCCAGACGCAGAACGGCAGGATGAACGTCATGTACGTGACGATCAACCCCGAAAGCGCGTTCACCTGGTGGTAGCGCGCGAGCACGACATACAGGGGGATGATCAGACCGACCGCCGGCAGCATCTGGATGCCGATCACGAGCACGACGAACACCTCTCGCCCGCTGAAGCGGTACCGGGCGAGGGCGATTGCCGCCAGGAACGCGATCACGATCGAGATCGCGACCGTCACCGAGACCACGATCAGGCTGTTCAGCACGTCCCGCCAGAAGAACGGCCGGTTGAGCGCGTCGCGGAAGTGCTGAAGCGTCGGATGCAGTGGAAACCAGGTCGGGGTGAGGCTGACGATCTGGTCGTTCGACTTGAAGGCCGTCGAGATCATCCAGAACACCGGGAAGACCATCACCGCGAACACGGCGAGTCCGAGCGCGTTCCACCCCGTCTGCCGGGCGCGACGTCCCTTGCCGCGACCGCTCATGCGGTCCTCCCGATCCGCACCATGCGGCGCACGTAGAACACGCTCAGCATCGCGACGATCAACAGCATCAGGATCGAGATCGCAGCGCCCCGGCCGAAGTCGGCTCTGAAATAGCCCTCCTCGAACAGGTAGATGCTCATCAGGTAGTTGCCCGGCGTGACCTTCGACTGTCCGATCAACAGGTACGGCTGCGTGAAGACGCCGAAGTCCCAGATGATCGAAAGGCTCGTGAGGATCAGCAGGATCGGCCGGATGATCGGGAGCGTGATGTCACGGAACACGCCCCAGGGACGGGCACCGTCGACCTCCGCCGCCTCGACGAGGTCGTGCGGCACCTGCGCAAGCCCGGCGAACAGCGTGATCGCCACGAACGGCAACGCCCCCCACACGATCAGCACGGTCACGATGCTGAGCTGCGAGAACGTGGTCGCGTACCAGTCGTGCTGGCTGAAGTCGCCGACCCCGAGCTCGGTGAGCACGTAGTTGACGACGCCGTTCTGGAAGTTCGTCATCCAGTAGAAGACCTGCACCGCGACGACGACCGGCATCGACCAGACGAGCACGAGCCCCGAGCTCAGGACGAGTCGCACCCAGGTGCTCACGCGCACGAGCAGCAGCGCGATCAGCAGACCGATCCCGATCGTCAGCGAGACGTTCACCGCCGTGAAGACGACGGTACGCAGCAGCGTGTGCCAGAAGACGGGGTCGTGCAGGACCGAGCTGTAGTTGGCGAAACCGACCGAGGTGCCGTGGTGCTGGATCAGCTCGAACAGGCCGTACTTCTGGGTCGAGAGCTTCACGAGCCAGTAGAGCGGATAGCCGAGGACGAGCGCGATGACAACGACGACCGGGACGATCAGGCCGTAGGGAACGGAGGCCCGCGCCGACCGCTCGCCAAAACGCCGCCGCCGCCGAGACCGTTGGAACGTGGTCTCGGCGGCGGTGGCGGTAGAGCTCGTGTCGTGCACCGGTGTTACGGCTGGTTCAGCACCGATGCGATGTTGTCACTGGCCGACTGAGCCGCCTGCTTGACGGTCAGCTTGCCGGTGAGGATCTGGCCCAGCATGTTGCGCAGGATGTTGCCGTTCTCGACGTCGACCCAGTGCTTGGCGGTCGGGACGAACCAACTGCGCGCGGCAGCCCGCTCGTTGACGCTGTTGCCCAGCAGGTTGGTCGCGTTCGGGATGTTGCCCTTCGCCTGGAGGGCCTTCTCCGACGCGGTGTCGGTGAAGTCCTTGATCCAGTCGGCTGCGAGCGCCTTGTTCGAGCTCGTGACCGGCACGGCGAGGTCGGAGCCACCGAGGAAGCCCGGCATCGTCTGGCCCTTGACGTGGCCCGGCATCACGAACTGACCCGTCGACGCCGTGAACTTCTTGCCGACGCAGCAGGTGTACCAGCTCGGGCCGACCATCGACCCCACCAGACCCTGAGCGTAGACGTCGTACGGGTTCGGCTTGGTCGCGTCGTTCGTCTTGGACGCCCGCGAGGCTGTCGCGAAGAAGCTCTTGAAGGCGGTCAGGCCGGCGATCGACTTCGGAGAGGCGAGAATACCTTTCCACTGTCCGCTGACCTGCGTCGCGATCCCGCCGCCGTAATCGAAGACGAAGGCCATCGCCACGTACCAGTCCTCACCCGCGATGTAGACGGGAGAGAAACCCTTCTGCGGATTCTTTGCGAGCAGCTTCTTTGCGTCGGCCGCGTACTCGGCGGTCGTGGCAGGCAGCTTGGTGATCCCCGCCTGCTTGAACAGGTCCTTGCGGTAGGTGACGACGCGCGAGCCCGCGTAGTACGGGACACCGTACGTCTTGCCGCCGAACTTGCCCGAGGCGGCGAGCCCCGGCAGCCAGGACGACGAGTTGTCGAACTGCGACTTGTCGAGCGGAGCAAACGCTCCGGCCGCCATGTACTTCGTCATCTCGGTGTTGCCCATCTCGATCACGTCAGGTCCGCCGCCACCCGCCAGGGTCGCGTCGAACTTCTGCAGGTGATCGGTCCAGTTCTGGTACTGGACATTCACAGTCGTACCCGGATGGTCGGTCTGGAACTGCTGGTTGGCAGCTGCAACGACATCCGGCCAGCCGCTCTGTGCGTCGACCTGCAACCAAACGGTGATGCTGTTCGCTGTCGTCTTGTTCGTCGCGCCCAGAGTCGTCGCGGCCAGGGCCGCGGCGAGGACGACGATCAGACCGAGAGCGACGATGCTACGTCTCTTCATCTGGATCCCTCCAGAGTCAGGCGGCCCTGTCGCTCTCCTCGCAAACAGCAGCTGGGGCTGCGAGGGGTCTCGGCGCCGCGCGGTTGGTATAGACCAGTTGACACTGCGTTGGATCGTGTCACAACCGCCACCAAATTGTCAATACCAATTTGGAATTGGTCTTGTTTAGCCGGGTCAGGGCTGGGAGACCTGGGCCAGCTCGAGCGGCTGCGCCGGGCGGCCACCCATCCCGAGCTCGGTGACGAGCCGGTAGCGGTCGCCGCGGTAGGTCGAGGTGGTGAACTCGATCACGTCGCCGTTGACCGAACGGGTGATCCGCTCGAAGAGCAGAGCCGGTGAGTGGAGCGGCACGCCGAGCACGGCCGACTCCTCGTCGTTCGTGACGGTCGGCTCGACGGTCTGCGTCCCGCCGGCGATCTCGATCTCGTAGCGCGAGGAGAGCAGGTCGTAGAACGAGCTCTGCTCGAGGTCATCGGCCGTGAGGCCGGGGACGAGCGACGCCCGCACGTTGAGGAGCTCGATCGCCATCGGCTCGCCGTCGGCCAGCCTCAGCCGCTTGACGGTGAGCACCTGCTCGGAGGGAGAGACGTGGAGCATCCGGCCGAGCCGCGCGCCTGCCGGGACGGCGTGCAGGTCGAGCGTCCGGCTCGCCGGCACCAGCCCCCGCCGGCGCATGTCCTCGCTGAACGAACTGACGTCGATGCCCTTCGCGACCTTCGGCTCGGCGACGAACGTGCCGGCTCCACGGCGCCGCACGAGATATCCCTCGCGGACGAGCTCGTCGAGCGCAGCGCGAACGGTGAGCCGCGAGACGCCGAGGTCGCTGCCGAGCTGCCGCTCGGCGGGGATCGCGTCGCCGACCCCGAGCGGCTCGATCAGCTCGAGCACCCGCTCCCGTGTCTCGCGCTGCTTCGTCACCGGGCGGTCTGCAGCTCGCTGGTCGCCGTGGCCAGCCGCTCGCCGCTCTCGGCGTCGAAGAAATGGAAGCGGGCCGGATCGACCGCCAGCTCGAGCCGGCGGCCCGGGCGGGCGTCCGAGCGAGGGTCGACGCGCGCCGCGAAGAGGGCGCGATCGACGGCCAGGAGCCCGCTGTCGGCGGACGCCTCGAGGATCTCGGCGGTGATCGGCGGCGCGTCGACGTGGAAGAAGACGTTCGCGTCCGAGCCCAGGTCCTCGACCACCTCGACTCCAACCTCGAGCGTCGGCTGCCCGGAGGCAAAGGCCGCGTCCTCGAAGCTCTCGGGTCGGATCCCGAGCACGACCCGTTCACCCGGGACCGCAGGACGCACGCCCGGAGGCAGGCTCACCCGGAACTGGCCGAAGGTCACATCGTCGCCGTCGAGCGTCGCGTCAACGAGATTCATCGCCGGCGAGCCGATGAAGGCGGCTACGAACAGGCTGCGCGGCCGCGTGTAGAGCTCGTGCGGGCTGTCGACCTGCAGGATCTTGCCGTCGCGCATCACGGCGACACGCTGGCCGAGCGTCATCGCCTCCGTCTGGTCGTGGGTCACGTAGACCGTCGTGACCCGGAGCCGCTGGTGGAGCTGGGCAAGCGACGCTCTCATCCCGACCCGGAGCTTGGCATCGAGGTTGGACAGCGGCTCGTCGAGGAGGAACGCCTGCGGCTCGCGCGCGATCGCGCGACCCATCGCAACCCGCTGGCGCTGGCCGCCCGACAGCTGCGCGGGGCGCCGCTCGAGCAGGTCGGTGAGGCCGAGCAACTCGGCGACGTCGGCCACCCGGCGGGCGATCTCCGGCTTGGGCGTGCGACGCGCCTTCAAGCCGTAGCCGAGGTTCTGGCGCACGGTCATGTGCGGGTAGAGCGCGTAGGTCTGGAAGACCATCGCCACGTCACGGCTACGCGGCGCCAGGTCTGTGACGTCGCGGTCGCCGATCAGGATCGCACCGCCGCTGACGTCCTCGAGCCCCGCGATCATCCGCAGGAGCGTCGATTTGCCGCAGCCCGAGGGCCCGACGAGCACGAGGAACTCGGCGTCCGCGATCTCGAGCGTCACCCCGTCGACTGCCTTCACGCTGCCGAACGACTTCGTCACCTGCTCGAGCCGGATCCCAGCCATCGGCAGCGATGGTATAGACCAAAGCCGATGCAGACAACCCCAAAATGAACCAATTCCTCAAAACTGGTATTGACCAAACCACCGGACCACTCGTACACTGACGCGATGAGCGGCAGGCGGAACGAGCGGTGAGGCTGGGAGTCGAGGCGTCTGTCGTCGACGGCGTGCTCGTTCCGGGGGACGTCGAGGTCGACGACGGCCGCCTGACCGCAGCCGGCCTGTCGGCGCCGAACGGCCGCGGCATCGCGGTTCCGGGTTTCGTCGATCTGCAGGTGAACGGGTTCGGGGGAGTCGACTTCCTCGACGCGGATGCCGAGGGGTACCGCCGCGCGGGCCTTGCGCTGCTCGAGACCGGCGTCACCGCCTATCTGCCGACGCTGATCACGAGCCCGGAGGAGCTGGTGATCGCGGCGATGCGGGAGGTCCCGCGGGAGCGAGAGCGTCCGCGCATCCTCGGCATGCACCTTGAAGGGCCGTTCCTGTCGCCGAGCAGGCTCGGCACGCACTTCGCGGAGGCGCGCCGCGATCCGGACGTGGCGCTGCTCGACCGCCTGCTCGACGCGGGGCCGGTGCGGCTGATGACGCTGGCTCCCGAGCTCCCCGGCGCCGGCAAGGTGATCGACCGGCTGCTCGCGCGCGGCGTCGCGGTCTCACTCGGGCACAGCGATGCGACGGCGCAGCAGGCAAACGCGGCGTTCGACCGCGGCGTGCACAGCGTCACGCACCTCTTCAACGCAATGCGCCCGTTCCGTCATCGCGACCCCGGCATCGTCGGCGCGGCACTCGCCCGCGACGACGTCGTCGTCGGGATGATCCTCGACGGCATCCACCTCGCGCCCGAGACGGCGTCCGTCGTCTGGCGCGCGGCAGGCGAGCGGGTCGCGCTGGTGACCGATGCGATCACGGCGGCAGGCCGGGCCGACGGCTCGTATTCGAGCTTCGGCACGATCGATGTCCAGGTCCACGACGGCGCCGTTCGCGGGCCGGACGGCGTTCTCGCCGGCAGTGTGTTGACGATGATCGAAGCCGTGCGAGCGCTGCATGCGCTGGGTGCGTCGTTCGAAGCTGCGGTGCGCGCTGCCACTGCGACGCCGGCGTCGGTGATCAAGGCGACGTCGGTCGGCCGGCTCGCAGTCGGCTCAGCGGCTGATCTCGTCGTGCTCGACGACCGTCTCGAGATCCTGCGCGTGATGGTCGCGGGCGAGACCCGCGTGGCCGCCTAAACACGTTCTCCGACCGCATCCGGGACGGACGGCGCGTCGAGCTGGGGGTGGAACAGGCGCTGCGCGATCGCCGTCGGCACGATCGCCGAGAGAACGACGACGCCGATCAGGAGCGAGAACTGTGTTCGATCGATGATCCCGGCGCTCAGCCCGTAGAGCGACGTGATCGTGCCGAAGGTGAGGCCGGTCGACATCAGCAGCGTCGTGAACATTGCGTGCGGCGCCGTGTAGCGCCGCGCGAGCGGATACACGCCCACGAACTTCGGGATCATCTTCCCGAGGAACAGCAGCGCGAGAATGCCGAGGTTGGCCCAGAGCGCGCGGGTGGAGACGTTCATGCCCCCCTTGAGGAAGAAGAACGGCGTCAGGAACGCGAAGGCGACCACGCGGAGCCGCTCCTGCTCGAGGCGGTGCGAGGCGTAGTGGCTGCTCATCACGAGGCCGAGGATGAACGCCGGCAGCGCCGCCTGCGAGTCGGCGCGGGTCCCGAGCCACATGAGCAGGAACAGCGAGGCGAAGACCAACTTGATCTCGGGCTCGATCACCCTGTTGCCGTAGCGACCGAAGAACCACGGTGCAATCCTCGGCAGACCCACGATCAGCCCGATCGAGACGAGCACGAACGGCACGATCCAGATCGTCGGCTTGATGAACAGCACGGTCAGTCCTGAGACCGTCGCGATGTCGGTGACGAAGGTGGCCGACATCAGGCGCTTGCCGACGAGCTCGCGATTCAATCCGGTCTCGACGAGCACGGCGTACACGACCGCAAGGCTCGTGGTCGAGAGGGCGAGCCCGGCGATCAGCGCCTGCTGGTGATTCCACCCGAGGCCGTAGTAGGCGAGCAGGCCGACGACGGCGAACGGCGCAAAGAACGACACGAGCCCGATCGAGATCGACGCCTTCCACTCGCGGCGGAACTGGGGCACATCGACCTCCGCGCCGGCCTGAAAGGTGAGGACGATGCCGGCGAACGTGCCGACGAAGCTCAGCCAGGACGGGACGGCGAGATTGAAGGCGTTGCCGACCACGACGCCGGCGAACAGCTCGATCAGCGCGACCGAAAGGCCGATCTCGATGCTGACCATCGACGCGAGCAGGATCGTCCCTGCGAGAAGTGCTGCTACCGCGATGTCGCTCACCGTGCTCTACCTCCTGGAGACGAACTTCAGTTGGTAGAGGCCATTGGCGGCAAAAGCCGCGGTTAGGCGGGAGCCTCACCCCGTGTCGAGCAAACGCACTCTAGCCGCCCGCGCAGGGGGTCAGGAAGTCCGCCGGAAGATCAGATCATCGATCAGGCGGGGGCTACCGCACCTGCCTCGAGTTCAAGCGGCACGTCGACCTCCTGTGCGCGCACGTTGCCCGCGAACGCGTAGCCGATCAGGCCGACCACCACGATCACCGCGAGCGTGCCGAGCGTCAGCGCTTCGAACACCCCTTGCGTCACGCCCCAGGTGGGCTTGAACTTTGCCGATCATCCACACCGAGCCCGACGTGATCAGCGCTCCGATAAAACCGAGCGTCATGATCACCCGGTGCGACCCACCGCGTAGCACCAGCCGACGCTCCCGATCACCGGGCTTCGCAAGCTGCACGCCCCAAAAGGAACAGCTCACGGACGTCTTGGCGGCCGGGGAATCGGACTGATCTCGCTCTAGACTGGCCGACGCCGCCCCCGTAGCTCAGTGGATAGAGCAGCGGTTTCCTAAACCGCGTGCGCAAGTTCGATTCTTGCCGGGGGCATCCTGTGTAGCGGAGCCGATTTCAGACTACAAGCCCGCCATCGGTCGTTCTTGTCAACTCACCACGCCGCCGCACTGGGCGTCACGTCACCCCACCGCGGACCGTATTCAAGAGAGTACAGAGCACGTCGGCAGGCGAGCAAGACCGCGCCGGAGCCGTGCGGGCAATCGCTCAGGCGTGGCTGGCGGAGTTCTCCGCCCGCCTGGGCCAGTGCGCATCTCATCGGCGTACGGTCCGGGCCTCCTGCCCCGTGCGACACTGGGGCGTGTCACGGCTCCCGCGCGTGATCAGCCCAGTCAGGCCGCTGTTCCTCCGCAACCGCGTCGAGGTCGCCCTCATCAGCGTCGAGGTCTGGCCGACCCATCTCATCGTCAGGCTGGCGGCTCTACCGGGTGAGATCGCGGGCGAGCAGCAGCGAACCTACGAGGCGGAGTTCGAGCAGTGGGGGAACCGTCTCCACGCTGGTGATCAAGCGGCAGGCGGTCCGCCGGATCCGCCGGACCCGCCGGGGACAAGACTGCTTGCGCCGCTCGAGATCGTGGTCGAAGACGACGCCGGCACGATCTTCACACCGCGTAGCTCCAACACCGCTGGCACCGGGCGAGAGTGGCACGGAGCGGTCGCGGCACAGTCTGGAAAGTGACACGACCTGACTCGCGGCGGAACGTTCAGCGACCTCAGCGTCGCGTACTCGCCACGGATCGCGACGATCCCCCGTCACCAAGATCTACCGCGGCACACCAGCACCGGCCGAAGACAGCGAAACACCGGAGGCGAAGCCGCATCGATCCTCCTGCGCCAGAATCGTCGCTACCGTTAGCACCGATGGACGCGCGTGAGGAGCGTCTCGCGAAGAACGAAATCGTCTTCCGCGACGTGAACGAACGGATCGAGAAGATGGCACTCGGCCACGACCAAGCGCTCCGTGACCGCCGCGACCTCGGCTTCCTCTGCGAGTGTTCGAACGTCGAGTGCATGCTACGGCTTCTGCTGACGCTCGCGGAGTACGAGCAGGCTCGGAGTGATCCGACCCAGTTCGTCGTTGCCTTGGGGCATGAACTGCCGGAGATCGAACAGGTCGTCTTCGTCGCTGACACCTATCAGCTCGTTCGGAAGCAAGGATCTGCAGCCGTCGTCGCCGAGGCCAGCGATCCACGCAGCTAAAGCGAAATGCCCTGCTCGCTAGTGCGCGTTGGGTGTGCGGTTTGTGCGGTCCCGCGCCCGCACGCGCATGCGTGAGGTGTCGGAAATTCCCGCCAGGCCGTCAGGGCTGAACGGCCCTCAACAGGCGAGAGCACGCCGGGCGACTAGGCCGGCGTCGTTGTCACTCAAGGCCCCATCGCGCGAACACTCCGGCCGCCGTCGCTGAGCGATTCAAGTTGCTGCTGCGCCCGTCCTTGACGTCGGTGTTTTCAGCGGTGCCGTTGTCGTAGCGACGGTGGTCCGGCCGCGCCATGCTTGGCCGGTCATGTAGCCGGTGAGGCTGAATATCACGAGTGCGTTGAGCCCGTGTAGGGGGCCTACGGCATGGTGAGCCTCGCTGATCCAGGCCAAGACGATCTGCAGCGCGACAAGAACGGGTACGGCGAGCGCGAACAGCACGCCTCTCTTGCCAAGGCGCGCGGCGAGCGCGATCAGCAGCAGAACGACTGCGCCGAGAAAGATCAGGTAGCCGAAGGCGATGTGGAAGCCGAAGCCGTGGTCGAACATCTTCTCGCTGATCAGCTTCTGCTCGTCTGAGCCCTTCTGGTCGCCAAGCTTCTGCGCCGTGTAGAAGGCGCCGTACGCCGCGGCGGTGATCTGGACGACCACGGCGAGGAAGATCAGCGTTATCCAGTACCGGTAGACCGTCCGCATGTACTCACCTCACGCCAGTAGGAGACGCGCGAGTCTAGGTTCGCGAGAGCTGGTTGGCAAGGGCCGAGCACGTGACGATCACGCCGGTCCGTCGGGTGGACCGCGAACAGACGCGGCGCCAGCGGAAGATGCTGGTCATTCACGCGACGACCTGGTGTAGACCGGCGCCGACCGACGACGTCTAGTTTTCGCCCCTCCGGTGGCGTTTGCGGCCGCGGCCGGAGGGTAAGTCCTCGCGCACATTTCGAGTGCAAGGAGGGGCGGGCGATGGCTGATGGGTTCATTCACACGGTCTTCAAGGACGGTCAGTGGGTCAACGAGCTTGAGGGCGGCGCTGCATTCGGTGGTGGCTACGCGAACAAGGATGAGGCTGTTGCCGCTGGCCGTGGCAGAGCGAAGCAGGACAAGACGGAGCATGTGATCCACGACCAGGACGGCACGATCACCGAACGGAATTCGTACGGGAACGATCCTGCTAACCGTCTGGGTTAGGGGAGGCGCACGCGGTGTTTCGACCTATCGTCGACGTGAGGTGAAAGATGGAGACGATCACTGAAAGCCTGTCCAAGCAGATCCGCGAACTCCGAGCGCATCAACCGATTCTGTCGACGACGCCGACACGCGTCGCGATCGATTCGCTCGAGGCGCGCATCGCGGTGCTTGAAAATGCGGTGCTGATGCTTAGCGAGGCTTTGGGCGAGCGCACGAAGGCGTGGCCGCCTGCTGCCGACGAGCTCAGGTCTTCGGGTTCGACTTGATCCGTGACGCACGAAGCGTGCTACTCACAGTCGCGCGAGGCTGAGGCGCGATGTGTATCGGCGTCGGCGAGCGGGCATGCGCTCTCAGCAAACTCGATAGGAGGCGTGTACGTGGGGTCAACTGATGAGACCAAGGGCCGGATCAAGCAAGCGGCTGGCGACCTGACTGACGATAAAGAGCTGAAGCGCGAAGGCAAGATCGACGAGGCAGGCGGAAAGGCCAAGGAGAAGGCTGGCGAACTCGTTGACAAGGCGGCCGAGTCGCTGAAACAGAAGGACTGATCGAGCCGGAGTTGCGAGCGGGACGGCTGACCAGCTCGCCAACGCACGCTTGCGATCGGGCTTGCGCGTTCCCACGCACGCCACGGACCTGGCAGTTCACGCAACCCTCGGTCGAGTTGGGCAATGTGGTGAAGGCACTTGAAGCACGTTGCCCTCGGCTGGTTTGCGTCGCTTCCGCGTCATGTGCGGGTGCACTGGTTGATAGCGCCCTTCGAGGCGCTGGCGTTCGCGATACGAGCCGCCTGACGTCGATCCCGCGAGGGTCGAAGAAGCCGAAGAGGTTCAAGCAACGCTGCCGGATCTGGCCCGGCCGGCGACTTCACTACCGTTGGAGGACTCACTACCGTCGAGGAAGTCGAGCAGCGAGCCGATTTCGAAGCCGAGTTGCGCTGGGTGGCGCATCGCGAGGTCCACGTTGATCGTGTAGTGGTTGCGGCGACCGGTGCGCTGTCGGGTGACGTAGCCGCCGTCGACGAGGTCGGCGACGATCCGTTGCGCCGCGCGTTCGGTGATCCCGACCTCGAGGGCGACGTCCCGGAGACGGGTTTCGTGGTTGCCGTAGATGCAGAGCAGCACCTGGGTGTGGTTCGTGACGAACCGCCAGGAGTGCTGTGCGGCTTCCGCCCTTGACATAGAGGAAACTATTGTCGTATATTTCGATTCGTCTATTCGATTACCCCACTTTACGGTACCCAGTACGCTAGCAAACGACCCCGACGACTGAGGGCTGCACTGCTGTTCAACCGGAACTGGAAGGAGCGGGCTTGCCGGGGACTTGTTCTCCTGGGGGCGCCTGAGACGTTCGGCGGATCAGGCGACAAGCGCCGTTGGTCAATCTGAAAGGAGGAAGTCTCGTGTCTGCATCCTTCGCACCATCTGATATTTCGTCCGAGTTGGCAGACCAGGGCGGCCGGTCGGTACGCCGATTGGTGAACCGATCGATTTACGACCGGGCCGTGCAGCTCCGAGTTGCTGACGATGCGCCAATGGACTTTCTCTGTGAGTGCGGCGATCTCGAATGCGCCGCGCTCGTCAGTCTCCGACTGTCGGAGTTCGACAGGTTGTCTCTACCAGGCTCCCTCATTGCACACGGCGGCCACTTCAGCGCGGGTTCCAGTTAGCCGAGGCTCGACTCGGGGTTTCACGCCGTCGCTGTCGGGACAGAACGAGCAGCCGCCGACGCCTGAAGAGCCAAGCCTCGGTAAGGCAAATCCCAATCTGGGTCTAGGAAAATCTAGGAAAAGGAGCACTCGAAAATGGGTATCGGAGTTAGTCTCATCCTGGTTGCCGCCGGCGCGATCCTTGCGTTCGCGGTTCACGCCTCGTCGGGCACATTCAATGTGCACACGATCGGAATCATCCTGCTCGTCGTGGGGGCAATCGGAGTGGTCCTCTCGATGGTGTTCTGGTCGAGCTGGGGCGGCTTTGGCAGTGGCCGCGAAACGAACACGACGATCATCGAGCGGTAGGGCGTACAACAACTGAGCGGCGGGCGCCTGGCGCTGGAACCTGGCCCGGCGCCCGCCAACGCCAAACCACCCGCGACTATCGAAAGGAAAACTATGGGCTACGGCCTAGTTGGCATCCTCGTAATCATCCTGCTCATTGTGCTGATCGTCTACTTCGTCCGGCGTGCCTGACGCGTGAACCCACAGATTGAACATCGGCTCTACACCGTCTTCAAACGGAAAATCGGGACGACCGTCACAGTCGCGGTGCTACTCACGGTCGCCCTCTACTTTGTCTCCCCCGCGATCGCGTTCGGCTTCGCGATCTTGACGGCGCTGCTGACTCTCTGGTGGATCGTTTTTCTGATCAACGGCTGAGACGGGAGCCCTGATGAAGGCGAAGGGCGAGTCTGGCCTGCACGTCGCAGGCAGCTAACCCGGGACACGTCGCGTCGTCGGAGTAAGCATGGCCGTCACGGTCGCGCCGGTCCTGTCGTTGCCGCTCTCCCGGACGATCGCGGTGACCGGTGGGACACAGGCGCAGCAGGCGACGATGCGTGGCATCGCGGGTGACCTGGAAGGACGAAGCTCAGTCACAGCGATCGAACTGCGCGGACGGAAACTGATCGTGACCGTCCGGGTCACCCGTCAGGCCCAGGCAGTGTCGCTCCCCGCGCAGTGGGAAGCCTCGACAGTCGCGCAGGCGATCTTTCACGGACCCGTCCGCTTTCACCTCCGGCGCTACGTCACGGTTGTCGAGCGAGCCGCGGGAGGCGCACTGGTCGATGAGCAGGACAACTGGGAGCAACCGGCGGGCCGCCTCGTCCGCGGTCCCCCGATCGGCGTGGCGGCCTCCGCACGAGCCGCCGGGTTCCGAGTGCTGAGGCTTCGCGCGTTTCGGCACGGCCTCGGCGGCATCCTCGTCATCCGCGCCGGATCACCGCCCGCGCTCGTGCGGGCCTGGCGTCGTCGGCCACCCCCCTGGGGTCTGAGCAGCTACCTCGAAGTTCAGGATCCCTGCGGCCGGGTCGTGGCCGCCTACGGCTGGTCACCGATCAGGTGCTGGCTCTGGAGCTGCCCACCCAACCCGACTACTCCTCCGCAGCTGCTGCCGCGGCGCTGGCCGCCCTGCTGACAATCGCGGGGGGACCGAGGAGCGTTCGCGGTCGCCTGCGCCAGTGTTCAACAATGTCCTCCGTCGACGCTGCGAACTAGCGTCATCCGGAGCCGACTTCGTCCAGGTATTCGATCCGAACCGATGCCATGTCGATTCCGTCGGCCTCCATCGCAGCCTTGGTTTGAGGATGGGTCCAAAAGCCCCTCTGCGGCTTCTCGGGAGTCGAACGTCTCTTCGATAGTGACCATGTTCGTGTCGTCCTGACCACGCCAGAGATCGAAGACGCGCTCAGAGAGTTCCCTGCCGACGAGGTGTTGATCATCACCCGCCCGGACGGTCAATCCCCCTGGGTGGTCGCAGGAAGCGGGAGACGGCCTAAACCCGATTCCAACTGCCGATTCGCCTCATGACCGTGGCCGAAGACGGCTCGCTGATCCAACGCTCGGATTTAACCAGGTTCGCGGGCGACGCTACCCGTGGCCCCGTCGGGGCCTCAGAAAAACCCCGTCAGGCGTCAGCGTCAGGCCGGTAGCGAGGCCGGCCGGTTGCGCAACCCCAGCGCTTCCGACTCGCGCTTGACGATGTAGCGGCGAGCGCCACCACGAACAGGACGAGCCCGCCGTGGAGGCCGTGCAGCCAGCCGTTGCTCGGGCTGTTCAGATTGCCCGCGGCGAACGCCTGTGCCGTGCCGACGACCGCGAAGGCGAACGACCACGCCACGTTGCGCCAGTTGCCCCACCAGCCGACGAGCGCGCTGAGGAACGACAGGATCTCCATCGCGTGAACGATGTCGCCGGTGCGCTTGTGCGCGGTCAGGGCCCCGGCCTCGCCGAACAGGTACGAGGCGATGAAGTACAGCTGGAGCACGATGCCCACGAGCACGAGCACCGCGAAGATCAGGCTCGCCCAGATGAAGTAACGCCTCACGACGCGCGACTTTAACGTGTCGCGCGGCCGACGCAAAAAACCTAGCCCTTCAGCGCCGCCATGCCGTCTTCGGCTGTTGCGAGACGACGCGATGTGCCGACGTGTTCACGTCGCCCGGAGCGGTTGCACGTCGGCTCTAGGGACGATGGCTTTGGCATGCGCTGGGTCAGCCAGAAGAGCCACTCTTCTGCGTCATTGGTGACTCGTGCCGTCGTTCGGCTGAGTGCCAGCGCGCCGCAAGGTCGGCGCCGTCGAGCTTCTCGGCGGCGGCGAACGCTTTCGCCGCACGTTTCGCCGTGCTCCGTCCGAGCGCCCCGCGCAGCAACCATGTTCGTGTCAATCGGACAAGGCGTAGCTTGTCGTCCGCCAGGTCGGGCGCGCGCTTTGGCTTCAGGTAGAGGTCGATGGCCACCTTCTTGACGAGTTCAGAATCGCTCGGTCCTCCGGTCGCCTGTTCGAGCCGGTAGGCGACGAGTGAGGCGAGGAGTTGGAGCTCGCGCACGCCTGATCGGACCGCGATTGCAATCGACGCCGAGCTCGAGGCGAGCATGACCCACGGCAGCCGGGTGAAGCGGGCGCCACGGGCAAGCATTCGGACGACCGGGACCGCAAGCACGACGACGCGCTGGATCTTGTCGGCGAGCGCCTCCGTGTCTTCTTCGCCCGCAAGAAGTCGCTGCGCTTCCTCGGCTGAGGTCACGCGCTCGTCGATGAGAAGCACGCGGTCGACAGCAGCGTCGACGAGCGTTCCGACAGCTCTGACAAGCGCACCAGTGGCCTTCCGGGTCGCCGAGGGTGCGCCCGCACCCGCCGAGGCGGCACGAGCACGCAAGCGCGAGGGGACGGTCGGCTGCTCATCTAGCGACATCTCGCCACCCTAGGCACAGCACGTTCTCCTGGCAGCCGCCACGGTCGGTCGCTCAGGCGGGGAGCGGGAAGCGGTACGCACGCGCGTTGTGGGGGGCGAACGGGCTTGGGTCAGTGAACGCGCCGGCGGAGACTGTCACCTCGCGGGCGGGATTGCCGCCGGGGTGAGCGAGGACGGTGCCGGAGAGGATGCCGGCGGGTAGGCCAGTGAACCGGACCGTCCCAGTAGAGGTTGGGCTGCGCCTTGCGGCGAGCAGATAGAGGAAGCGTCCCGCGTCGCGTGCGCTCACGGCCACGTCGGCGGCGCTCGCAGTCAGCTTGTAGGTCGAGACGGGCGCGGTGAGGGCAGGCTCGTGTGCGGGGTCGGTCAGCTCTTGCAGCAACGGGTGCAGTACATGTCGCCAGTACGTCCAGTTCCAGCCGAGCCGCCGGTCGCTCGCGCTCATCGCCGCTTGGATTTGGCCGCCGAAGAAGAACAGTCCGCGCGCCCCCGCGATGATTGCCTCGTAGGCCATGAACCTCGCCTGCGGAAGCGTGGGGAAGATGATCGGGTGAGGCGGGACGACGCCGCTCCAGGCGATCTGCAGTGTCGTCCAGATCGGGTGACTCGGGGTTGCACGGACGATGAGCCTGGTCATGTCTCCGACGACGCTGATGTCGGTGTTCACCGGGGGGCCACCGGCGTGCAGACCGGGCGGTTTGGAGACCGGGTAAATGTCGATCCCATGGATGTCGCAGGCAGCCGCATACGGGGCCACCGCGCCGACGGTTAGCGGCACGTCACGAGCTTGCGGACGGGGCGACGGGCCGCGTGGAGCTTCGATCAGCACGACCGGATGATCCGGGTCGAGAGACCGCAGATGCTTGTACACCGCCACACAGCCGGCGGCCGGCACATGGCCGTGCGCAGGCTCGTCTGCGCCCTTCCAAACACCAAGCCCCGGGTGGCCCTTCAACACACCAACGATCCGCTCGAGCAGCAAGCGACGGCCAAGATCGTTGTCGACGCCGGCGAGGGCAACCCACAGCTGCAGCTTGTGCTCCACCGCAGCATCGAGCTCCTGGATTACCGACGCGATCTGTTCGGCAGCGGCGGCGTTCGTCCAGACCGTGTAGTTGCGGGCGTACGTCACGCCGGCACTCGCGATCTCGGCCCAAGCCGGACGCCCACCCGGCGTGACGCCTCCGACCGGAGGCGGATCCGACAACCCAATCGGAAACACACGCGTCCCTCCAACCAACAGGTCACCGGTCGCCGAATCAACCGTCGTTCTCGTCACCAACCCAAGCTACCCACCAGCCGACAGCCCAACACGCGAGCAAGTTGTCTACGCGTCTTCTGTGCTCGGCGTGAAGATCACGCTCGGAACTTCTTCCTCGGCCGGGTCGACGTTGCGCACGACGACGTCGAAGACCGTCACGCCCACGGCTGCGATCGGCACGGCCAAAAGGATCGCCCAGGGGCTGAAGAGAATGCCGACGGTCGTCACCGAGACGAGCAGGAGCAACGGGGAAAGTCCGACCGCGTCGCCGAGCACTCTCGGCATGATCAGGTAGTCCTCGAGCAGCCTCACCCCGACCACGCAGGTAGCGGCGAGGACCGCGACGTGGACGGAGCTCGTCAAGCCGACCGCGATCGCGAGGGCCCCCGCGATGAGCGGACCAATCACGGGGATGATCTCGACGAGCCCGGCGAAAACGCCGATCAGCAGCCAGTAGGGCTCGCCGACCGCCCAGAAGAGGAGCGAAAGCGTGATCCCGACGGCGGAGATCAGAATCAACTGGCCGCGGACGAATGCACCGAGACGAAGATCGATCAGCGTCCAGGTGTCACGGATCAGCTTTCTCTTTGGTCGAGGAAGCAGTGAACAAACGATGTCGACCGCCCGGTCGCGCTCGAAGATCCAATACGCGGCGACCGCCAGGGTGAAGAAGATGCCGATCACGATCTCGAACGCCTTCGGGCCGAGCTGGGTCGCTGGTTTGATCAGCGCCGAGCCCTGCGGCAAATGACGAAGCCGCTTCTGCAGCGCCGCCAGCACCTCGTGCTTCACCCCGGTCGAGTTCTGCGCGGCATGAGCGATCTCAGCTTTGCCGCTCGGACTGAGCGCGAGGTTGACCTGGTCGAGCGCACGCGGGACGGCAAACGCGAGCCCCACGGCAATCAAGCCGAGGCACGCGAGGTAATGCAGCGCAAGGCCCGCCGGACGTGGAACGCGGTGACGTGCCAGCCAGTCGATCCCCGGTCGCAGCGCGGCCGCGATGATCACCGCCGAGAAGAGCAACGCGACGACCAGCCTGAGTTTCCAGAGCGCAAGCGCGACCACGACGATGCCCACAGCTACGAGCGTGATGACGGCAGTCCGCCGCGCGACCTGGCCCACAGACCGAGTCTCTTCCGCGGCGGCAGCTGCAGCAAACCTGGAAACTCGGCGGTTGGATCGAAGTCGCGGCAGCCCGGCGAGCGCTGAGAGCGTTTCGCCGACCTAGAGATCCGCGCCGTCGAGCTCAATGGTGTGGTTTGTTTCCGGAGCGTCGCAACGGGTAGCTCATGGGTGCAGTGCACTTTTCAGGAACGCATCACTCGTCAGCGACGATCGGAGAGACATGCCCAAAATGACTGAACCGCGCGAGCTCTTCTTGCATGAGCTCGGCGATATCCTCTATGCGGAGCGTGTGCTGGTGAAGACGCTTCCCAAGCTCGAGAAAGAAGCCACCGACAGCGAACTTGCGAAGGGCTTCAAGGCACATTTGGCCGAGACCGAGCGGCATGTGACCAAGGTCGAAAAGGCGTTCACCGCGCTAGGGGAGAAGGCGAAGGCCGAACGGTGCCCGGGAATCGACGGGATCACGACGGAGCACGACGAATTCGTCACGAAAGAGTCGCCTTCACCGGAAATCCTCGATTCTTTCCTGACCGGGGCAGGCGCCCGGACGGAGCACTACGAGATCGCCGCCTATGAGGGCCTGATCATCTCCGCTCGAGCGATGGGGGAAGAGAAGGTTGTGAAGCTCCTCTCCGAGAATCTCGCCCAGGAGAAAGAGGCGCTGCAGAAGATGAAGACGATCAGCAGGCGCCTCGCCCGCGCCTCTGCCAGGGAAGCAGTCAGCGTCTAGCAAGCGCTAGCGCTGCGGGTGGCTTCGCGACGAATCGGAGCCGCCCCAGCGCTTCTCCCCGCCCGCGAAGAGACCTGCGGTGTCGTCGCGATCAGAAGACTTTGGCGTATGGGGCGACGTTGCCGTACGTGATGTAGGTCGGCCGCGTGGCTCACGCCGAATATCTGAAGTGCCCGCGCTGCACGCTCCGCGTCGACCAGAACCCCGACTCGAAGTCTCCCGACACGATCCCGATGGTCACCAAAGAGCTCATCGGCGGCCGTGAGGCCGAGTTCGTGTACTGCCCGCACTGCGGCACCGTGCTCGGCGTCCTCCCGCATTGACGGGTTCGCGTTAGGCTCGCTCACTCAGCGATGGCCGACTGGGAGCAGACTGTGAAAGAGGCAGCGGCGAAGGCGCTTGGCGGTGGCGAAGCGGTAGTGCCAAACGACGTCGCCGACCGCGAACACGTCGAGCAAGCGGTTCGCGGCTGGCTCGACGAGTGGGGTCAGGACGAGGGCGCGATCGAGTTCACGGAGAGCGAAGCAGGCGTCAAGCTCGGCAGAAGCACCTCCGTCTAGCAAGCTGTCTAGGCGTCTTCGCTGCTCGGAAATAGCCCACCCACGGCTCAGCCTCCGCGGGATGGATTCTCGGCGCGCTCATGTTCCCTTCGGGCGCGCCGGGGTACGTTCGCCGGGGTGGCCTGATCCTGTGGCCACGGTCAAGCGGTGTCGCGCGGGCCGGCCTCAGCCTTCGCCAGGTCGGGGCCGGCCGGCGCTCCGACCGGACCAAATAACGGGCGACCGGAGGCAGGAGAGACTCCGGCCGCCCGTCCACAACCGTCGGGTTGAGCTGCCGCTTCTCCACCAACCCCCTCGAGGTGAAGGTGGAGCACCCGTTCCGTTTGCGTTCACTGCTTTGTCACGTCGAGAACGTCGTTAAACGCCCGCACGCACCGCAGCGCCGATCCGGAATCACGGTCCCGCCAAACGCTCCGCGCCCCCGATGCCCGCTCCTCGTGGGGGCGGCGGTCTCTCGGTGCCGGCAAAGCTCACGGTCAGGCAAGCACGCCCTCGAGTGCGGCAGGGTCGTGCGGTCGCCGTGCGTCGCGCGACGGGAGTAGTGCGCCGTTGGAGGTTTCAGGGCGATCGCTTCGGGCACCCGAAGTTGTGAGCGAGGAGGCGACGCTGATTCGGTTGGTAGGCGTCACGCGGGCGCTGCTGGACACGCTGGCCGACGACCGACTGGCCGCGCTCGTCGATAGCCAGACGCTCGCGCGTGTGCGGGCGCTGCGGGATCGCGCCGATGCGCGCCTTCGCGATCTGACCGACGCTCAGGACATCAAAGGAGGCTTGTAATGGCTGACGGCTTCATTCACACCGTTTACGAGGGTGTTCATGCCACGAAGGAGGAGGCCGTCTCGGTTGGTCGCTCGCGAGCGCGCCGACCCCAGACCGAGCATGTGATCCACGCCCAGGACGGCACGATCAGCGAGCGGAATTCGTCGGGAACGATCCAGAATCAGGGCGAGGTTGAGGCGCTAGCGATAAGGGAGGCACTGATGGAGATCGACAAGAGCTTGGTGATCGACGAGATGAAGAAGCAGGGGCAGTCGGAGCGGGTCCAGCAAGCGCTCGATGAACTGCCGGCGAAGGTCGACCACGAGCAGCATGCGGCGCTGCTCGAGAAGTTCGGCATTGACCCAGGCAAGCTGGCGGAACGGGCCGCGAAAGAAGGGCTCGCGAAGCTCTGACGCACCGTCCCCGAACGCCGCCTTGCGCTCAGGTTTCGCGGCAGCAGCGTGGGGATACCGCCGCTAATGACAAACACCACCCCAGAGCCTGACGGCCCTGACGTTCCGCCTCCGCCTGACCCGGAACCGGACCCGGACGGCGAGTAGAACGTCGGAAAAGAGAGGGCGGCCGATCGGCCGCCCTCTCGACCATCTCTGGGTCAGCGCGGAATGCGAACTCAGGCAGCTACCCATGTCTGCAGTCGCCCGAAAGCGATGTCGGTTTCCAGAGCGCAAGCGCGACCACGACGATGCCGACAGCTACGAGCGTGATGACGGCAGTCCGCCGCGCGACCCGGCCACAGACCGAGTCTCTCCCACGGCGACCGCGTCAAACCAGACGTCGTGCAAGCTGTTTGTGCGCTCCACGGCGCGGCTGTCTACTGTCGGCGAATGGCACGATCCTCCCCGGCTCCCCAAGACGCAGCGGCCGCGTCTGGCAAGGTTTCCGGCGACAACCCAGGCGACGACGCCCGGCTGATCCTCGGCCCGCTGCTTCGCTACGTGGGGACGACGACCGCCACCGTCTGGGTCGAGACCGATGCGTCCACCGTGGTGGAAGTGCTCGGGCGCCGGACGAACACGTTTCAGGTGTTCGGGCATCACTATGCCCTGGTGTTGATCGAGGGTCTCGAGCCAGGGTCGATCATTCCCTACGAGGTGCGCCTGCAGGGTCGAACCGTTTGGCCGCGGCAAGACGGCCGGCCGGGTTGTGCGATCCGGACGCGCGAAGGTGAACGGCAAGCCCGGTTGGTCTTCGGATCCTGTCGGGTCGGCGCGCCAGAGGAGCCTCCCTACACGCTCGCGCCAGCAGACCATCGGCTGGGCCTTGGTGTTGACGCGCTGTGGGCCTATTCGCGGCAGTTGCAGTCGAATTCGGCCGAATGGCCCGATGGATTGCTGCTGATGGGCGACCAGGTGTATGTGGACGAGGTCCCTCCGGCAACGGCGGCGTTCATCCGTGAACGTCGAGACGTCGCCGAGCCTCCAGGTGAGCAGATCGCCGATTTCGAGGAGTACACCAAGCTGTTTCACGCGTCTTGGTCTGACCCGGATATTCGATGGCTGCTTGCAACTGTGCCGTCGGCGATGATCTTCGACGACCACGAGGTGAGCGACGACTGGAACATCTCGCAGGCGTGGGTCGAGGAGATGCGCTCGTTGCCCTGGTGGGACGAGCGGATCACGGGAGCGTTCATGGCGTACTGGCTGTACCAGCACCTGGGCAACCTCTCACCTCCTGAGCTCGCCGAGGAAACACTGCTCGAGCAGGTCCTTCAGGACACAGACGCTGGGCCGCGTTTGCGCGAGTTCGCCCGCAGATGCGATCGCGAGTCTGCGGCGAGTCGGTGGGCGTATCACCGTGATTTCGGACGGTCTCGGCTCCTGGTGATCGACTCGCGCGCGGCTCGTGTCCTCAGCGAGGGTCGCCGTGACATGGTCGACACCGACGAATGGGACTGGATCGTGGACCATGCTCGCGGCTCGTTCGATCATCTGATCGTGGTCACCACGCTGCCCGCCTTCGCGCCGCCGGGGATCCATCACCTCGAAGCGTGGAACGAGGCGATCTGCGACGGCTGCTGGGGGCCGATTGCGGCGCGCCTCGGCGAACGTCTCCGGCGCGCGGTCGACCTCGAGCACTGGGCCGCGTTTCAGCGCTCGTTCGAACAGCTGGTCGATCTCCTGCGCACGATCAGCCGCGGCTTGGGCGGCGAGCCGCCGGCGACGATCACGATTCTCAGCGGAGACGTTCATACCACCTATCTCGCGGAGGTCGACCTAGGCGAAGGCGGCGGTGCGAGCCGCGTCTACCAAGTTGTCTGCTCGCCGTTTCGGAACCCGCTCAAGCCCTTTCCCCGCCGCGTCGTCGAAGCGACAGGCTCCCGTCGATCGGCTGCGATCTTCTCCCGGCTGGCTCGTTTCTGCGGCGTCTCTGATCCTTCTGCCAGTTGGAAATACGTCGCGTCACGGACGTATGAGAATTCGATTGGGGAGCTGCAACTGGACGGGCCGAGTGCGAGCGTCACGATCTACCAGGCGAGAGCGTCGGGCGAAGCCGGAACGTCGCTAGAACGCCTACACACGCATCAGCTTTCCGTTGGGCGATCCGCGGATCCCGTCGGATAACTCGCGAGCCGCCGCTCAGATCCAGCGCCGAAGACGGGCGACACCGAGCGTGGCCAGCGCGATTCCGGTGATCAGCACAATTACGACCCAAAAGAGCGACGAATCGGAGAAGGTGTCCTGCGAGAAGTTGACGTTCATGCCCATCAGACCGGCGATCAGCGCTCCCGGGAGGAGCAGGATCGACGCCAGCGTCAGCACTTTCATGATCTCGTTGGTTCGATGCTCGGTACGGACGATCAAAACGTCGAAGGAGCTCACGACCGAATCCTTGGCCTCGGTCGCAGACGCAAGCGCAGCGTCGATCTGCCCCGTGAGCTTCTCGAATCTCTCGGCTGAGAGCTCGGTCGAGATCAAGTTGAGCTCAGGATGGCTCAACGTGGCGAAGATCTCGCGGTGGGGCGCCAAAGACCGCCGAAGCCTGCCGATCCGACGTCGGGTCTCGACCAACACAGAAACCTCGCGCTCCGTATCCCGCTTAGGCCTCGTCAGCACCGACACGTCGAAATCCTCGAGCGTCGATTCGATCTCGGCAAAGGCTCTCGAGTAACTCGTGACGACCCACTCGAGCAACGTGGCCAAGAACGATGGCGCGTCGAGCGCGCCGAGCTCCCCTGCCCCCTCCGCGCGGGCGCGGAAGTCTTCGATCACAGCGATCTCGCTGACATGGCTGGTCAGGACCCAGTTCGCTCCGATCAGACAGTCGATCACCACAGCTTCGCGGGCAGGATCCTTCTCGTCGTCGGACACCGCGACCGCAGTCACGCGGA
Source organism: uncultured Thermoleophilia bacterium (assembly GCA_963769545.1). GTDB lineage: Bacteria > Actinomycetota > Thermoleophilia > Gaiellales > Gaiellaceae > PALSA-600. The sequence continues at coordinate 789,706 of CAVYMB010000001.1, forward strand.
TGTGATCCTCGGCCAGCTCGAGCTCGGGTCGCGCCCCCTTGTCGCCGGTCCGGAGCTTCACCTTGCCCAACGCGAACCCGTTTCGGACAACCCGCTCCTCATCGTCGGACGGATCGACGAGATCGACCCAAAGAACCTGGTTCTCTTCCAGTTGGGCGACGATGTCAGCCCAGTCCTCTATCGCCTTTCCACGGCGCTCGTCGAACAGGTATGCAGTCACCATGGGGCGCTAGATCTTGCGATAGCGGGCGTCGGTCAGCGAGTAGAACGCGAATGCGACAAGGCCGGCGGCGACGAGGCCGAGCGCAAGCGGCCCGTATTGACGGTGGACGATCTTGGCGAGTGCGCCGTCGAGACCGACAGCGGCCCGCGCGTTGAAGTCGACGGCGGCTTTGATCAAGAAGATGCCGACCAGTCCGAATACGATCATGCGCGCAAGGTGGCCGACTGTTCCGAGCCAGCCGATCGCGACCTTGACGTGCGGCCCCATCTCGGCGGTCTTCGAGTCGTCGAGGAACTTCTTGGTGATCCCACGGTAGCCCTGGTAGAGAGCCACTCCGATCATCACTCCTCCGGCTATCCCGACGAGCCAGGTGCCGTGTGACCATCCGAGCACGCCGGCGGTCGCTTTCTTCGGGGTCGTGGTGCTTCCTCCGCGCGAGTCGAGCAGGATCTCGACGGCGAGCACGCACAGCGCGGCGTAGACGATGCCGCTGGCGAGCGCTGCGACGCGGTCGAACGGATCGTCGCGGCCTTCAGGGCCATGTCCGATCGCTGCACGAACAAGCCGCCACAGGGCGTAGCCTCCGAGCCCGATTGCGACCAACACGAGCAGGAGCTTGCCGAACGGTTGATGGGCGACCGTGTGCAGGGCGCCCTGTTGGTTGGTCAGCTTGCCGCCGTGACCGAGTGCGAGCTTGAGCGCGAGGATCCCGATGATCCCGTAGATCAGTCCGCGCGCGACGAATCCCGCCCGCGACAGCCCTTCGAACGTTCGTGACTGGACGAAGCTGCTGCCGGCTGTTCCGACCGGGCCGAGTGCTCCGGTCGACCGCGAATTGTGGGTCAAGCCTGTTCCTTCTCAGCTGCGGCGCCGGAGACCTCGCTCGACTGTGACACAGGCGCTTGCGGTTGTTCGCTGGGGACGCAAACGCTGACAGCGCCTGCTTCGACGTTGACCTTGAACGCCTTCACCTTCGTTCGATCGCCGCCGTCGAGCTCGTAGCGGATCTTCCGACTCAACTTGACCTTGACCGAGCGTCGCGCCTTGGTCGACTGTGCAAAGGGAGACTTGTCCGCCGCGCCGACGGCCACGCGCGCGATCATGCGGCCCCACTCGAGCAGTCCGTCGGCCGTGACGACGCCCACCTCGAGTTGTCCGTCGTCGGGACGGGCATCCTCGAACACCTCGATCCCGCCGAAGAGCTTGCCAACGTTTCCGAGGAGGATGCAGCTCGCTTTGCCCTTGTACCAGTCGACTCCGTCGACCGTGATCTCCGCCGCGAAGGGCTTGGAACGAAGATTCTCTGATCCGCTCCAGACGTAGGCGGCCCGGCCGAACCGCTCCTTGAGGCCGCCGTCTCCCGCATCCCGGATCATCGCCGCGTCGAAGCCCGCTCCAGCCATCACCGCGAAGTGCTCCCGGTTGAAGCGGCCGAGGTCGAGCCGGCGACGCTCGCCGCGAAGTCCGTTCTGCACAGCGCCTTCGATGTCCTTGGGGATCCCCAGGTTGCTCGCGAACAGGTTCGCGGTTCCGGCCGGCACGATCGCAAGACCGACGTCGGTGCCGGCCAGCACATCGACGCAGCGTTGAACCATCCCGTCCCCGCCCCAGGCGAAGACAAGCTCAGCACCCTGCTTGAGCGCGCGCCGGACTTGCTTGGGCGCTTCGCGGCTCTTCGGCACCTCACACCAGAACGGCTTGTCGATTCCTGCGGCTGCGAGCGCACGACGAAGGGCAGGCAATCCGCCTTCGAGCGTCTTTCCGGAGTGGGCGATGACCGCGACGTTCACGTGCCAGCTCGAGCGGCGGCAGCGGCGGCGGCCGTGCGACAGGCAAAGACGATCACGGCAATTGCCGCGATTCCGACGACAATGCCGCCGCCGACGTCCAGGGGATGGTGCATTCCTCGGTACATGCGCGAGACGGCCACGAACGCAACGATCGCCAACACAAGCGCCCAGGTAACCGCGCGAAACGCGCTGTTCGTGAATCTCGACGTGAGCAGAAGCGCGAGGCCGCCGTACACGGCGACCGAAGCAGCGGTGTGCCCAGATGGATAGCTGGCGCTGACAGGCAAGTGCTCCAGACGAACAACGCGAGGACGGTGTGAATGAATGACGAGCGTCGTGGCTCGGTAGGACGCCGACTCCACGGCGAGCACGAACACGAGGAACGCCGCGATCAGCCACTTGCGGAACAACAGGCAAATGACGGCGAGTGACCCGACGACGATCGGGAGCACGACGCCGCCGGCGACGGTCGAACCGATCAACGAGGCGTGCGTTCGCGACGTCGTCCGGTGCGCTGCAAGCCAGACGTTGACACGCTCGTCAGCGGCACCGATGCCCCAAGATGGCTCGAGCAGGCGGGTGACGAGCTCGCCCAGGACGATCGAGAGGCCGGCCACCGCCGCGAAGCCGGCGAGCATCGTGATCAGAAAGACGATCGCCGGGTGCACCCGTCCGAACGCGTCGGCCAAACGCTTCGCCAGACCAGCTCGAGGTGCGGCGAGGACAGGCACTTCCCAGACGGCGGCTGAACCCACACGCCGATCGGCTGACAGCGGACGCGGTTTCTCGAGTGTTTCCACAGGGCCGCCAAGGGTATGCCAATTTGGTGAACGCTGACTCTTCCTCCAAGCTGCCAACGCCCCGCCGTCTTACAGACCTCTCCGCCGACCAGCCGACCCCGTGCCGCTCCTCGTTCTTCTCATTCTCGCGCTGACGGCCGGCCTGACGGTCGGATTCGCCGCCTGGCGCTATCCGAAGACGGCTACTGCAGCTCCAACGATCGCTGCCGCGCGCACCGTTGGCGAGTCGATCGGGAGGCACCGCCGCCTGCGCACGTTCGCAGCAACACGACTCGACCCCGCGGTCGCAACGGGTCTGGCGATGACGATCGCGCTGCTGCTCGCTGTCGGCGGCGGCCTACTGCTCGGAGCGCTGGCCTACCTGGTGCGGAGCAACGCACAGCTGCTGGCGATCGACCGAGGCGTCGCGAAATGGGGAAACCACCACGCATCGCCAACGTCGATGCACGTCCTCAACGACATCACGCAGCTCGGAAGCATCTACACGGTCATCGCCCTGTGCATCGTCCTCGCCATCGCCGAGACGATCAGAGAACGGAGCGTCTGGGTCATCCCGTTCATCGCGATCGCCATCGGCGGCGAGGAACTCATCACCAACACGGTCAAGCAACTGATCGACCGCGCACGGCCGACCTTCAACCCCGTAGCAGCGACACTCGGGCCATCGTTTCCGAGCGGCCACTCGGCCACCGCAGCCGTCTTCTACGCCACCGCGGCTCTCCTGCTCGGAAGATGGCGCGCGCGTCCAACACGCGCAATCCTGGCAGGACTCGCAGTCGGCATCGCCGTTGCCGTCGCTGCGAGCCGGGTGCTGCTCGACGTTCACTGGCTGAGCGACGTGATCGCAGGACTCGCACTCGGCTGGGCCTGGTTCGCGGTCTGCGCGATCGCGTTCGGCGGACGCATCCTCCGCTTCGGCGCAACCGCTGAGACAACCGAGCGAGCCATCGACGCACCGACGGTCGAAGCGAGCGACGACGACGAACCGCAACCAGACCGCCCGACTCGGCGCAGCCCCCGCAAGGTTCTCAGGTAGGAACATTCATCGCCCGGAAACGCCCGTGCACGAAGAGGACGAGAAAGAACGCTTCAACCGGGAACTGCTGGAGCTTCTGAACGAGCTCAGAGTCGTCCTACCCGGCGTCCAGGTCCTATTTGCCTTCCTGCTGATCCTGCCGTTCTCGAAAGGATTCGCAACCGTCACGCACGTCCAACGGCTCGTCTACATCGCGGCCGTGCTCTTCACCACGCTCTCGACCATCCTTCTCCTGGCGCCGAGCAGCTACCACCGGCTGCGGTTCCGCGACCACCAGAAAGCGAAACTAATCGAGATCTCGAACCAACTGGCGATCGCCGGTATGGTCGCTCTCGCGCTTGCAATCGACTGCGCGGTCTACCTGATCACGTCGTACGTGTTCGACGTCTGGGCCGGAATCGTTGCGGTCGCACTCGCCACAGTCGGATTCGCGGGCTTCTGGTACGTCCTCCCGTTCACGCAGCCAGAGCAGTAGCCGCGGATCGGCTCGGGTTCGAACGCCGCTCGCCGGGATGCTGCCGTTGCACATAACGCGCGTCGTGCAGCCCGGCGAGCGGCGCCTTCTCGACTACCTCGCGGCCGCCTTCTCGCGCTGCGCGGCGTGGATCCCTTCCGCGAACTCCTCGATCATCTTGGCGTTGAAGGCAGGAATGTCGTCGGGCTTACGGCTCGTGACCATTCCGCCGTCGACGACGACCTGCTCGTCGACCCAGTTGCCGCCCGCGTTCCGAATGTCGGTCCGAAGGGTCGGCCATGACGTGAGCTTACGGTCGCGGACGACCCCGGCTTCGACGAGCATCCACGGCCCGTGGCAGATCGCCGCCACGGGCTTGCCCTGTTCGAAGAACGCATGCGTGAAGGCGACCATGTTTTCGTCGCCGCGCATCAGGTCGGGATTGCCGACTCCGCCCGGGATCAACAGTCCGTCGTAGTCCTCGGCGTCGGCCTCTTCGACCGTGCGATCGACCTTGTGCGTGTCTGCCTTGTCGAAATGGGCGAACCCCTGGATGGTTCCGGACTTCATCGAGATCAGTTCGGTCTCGGCTCCGGCGGCCTCGAGCGCCTTCCTTGGCTCGACGAGCTCGACCTGCTCGACCATGTCGGCGGCGATGATTGCGATCCGCTTGCCCTTCAGCTTCGTTTCGGCCATCTCATCCTCCTTCGTACCCGTGTGTGCAGTTCGCCTACCACACGACCGTCAGCGGGAAACCTTCGCTGCGATGTCGCGACAGGACCGACGAAAAAGGCGAGCCCCCGCCCGCCTTTCTCGCCGCCACGGCTACCTGGCTCACCAACAGAAGGGAGTCTGGCCCGGGCGGTTGGCCCCTACACGCCGTTTGAGCGGCGCATCTGTCTTGTGACCGAAGCGGGCCGAACCCGAACAGCCTGCGGACGAGCCGGTTTCGGCTGTTTGCTGGGGGAGAAGATGCTCGGGGTGAAGCTGGTGGTGCTGCTTTGTCTGGCGGTTGTCGTCGCCGGCTGCAATGGAGGGACGGTTGATCGGCATGCGCTGACGAACGATGCCGCGACGATCGACTCGATCAACTGCGAGGCGTGGCTACTCAGCCGGGCCATGGCGGATGGAAAGCTCACCTTGGTCTACGCTCGCGAGCAGGCCGAGGTGCTGCGCCTGCAGGCGGCGAACTTCGCGGATGCGCTCGGCAAACGGGCGACTGCGGCCGGTCTGGAGAAACGGGTGCGGGCGAAGGGCCGTGAGGCAGCGATATTGGCGGGCAGGCTCCAGCGGCTGCGAGACGGCTCCGCGAGGCCCGAGGTCGACCAGCTTTCACGAGCGTTCAAGCGTGCCGGCAGCTGCTCGTGAGCAAGTACCTGAATCTCGCCCTCGGGATTCTGGCGGCGATCGGTGGCTTCGTCGACATCGGCGACTTGGTCTTCAACACGGCTGCGGGCGCGACGTTCGGTTACCAGCTGCTGTGGGTGATCCCGATCGGCGTGGTCGGGATCATCGTCTACTCGGAGATGTGCGGGCGCGTCGCGGCCACGTCCGGCAAAGCCGCATTCGACGCGGTACGCGAACGGACCGGATTCAGCATGGGACTGCTGGCGCTGATTGCTTCCGAGCTGGTCAATCTGCTCACCCTGGCGGCCGAGGTCGGCGGTGTCGCGATCGCGCTGCTGCTTCTCTCAGGACTGCCCTATCGGGTGCTTCTGCTGCTCGCAGTGGGAGTCCTGGCAGTTGTGATCTGGACGGTCAAGCTCGACTGGATCGAACGGATCTTCGGCTACGGCGGCCTCTGTCTCCTCGTCTTCGTCGTAGCGGCAGTCAAGGCGTCGCCAGACTGGGGCAACGTCGGCAACGGGTTCATCCCTCATCTCAGCCAGAACAGCCCGTTCCTCTACGCCTACTTCGTCATTGGCCTGCTCGGGACGGCAATGTCACCGTACGAGGTCTATTTCTATTCGTCGGGAGGAGTCGAGGACGGCTGGACGACGAAGGACATCGGCCTCAACCGTGCCAATGCGATCGTCGGCTACACACTGGGTGGGTCGCTCTCGATCTCGCTGATGATCGTCGGCGCTGCGGTCTTTCTCCGCCACGGCATCAATCCGGAGCATCTGGGCACAGTCGCGCTCGGCGCGGAGCAACCGCTCGGGAAGATCGGGCTGCTGCTCGCTCTGGTCGGGATCCTGTTCGCCGTCGGCGGCGCGTCGATCGACACCCTGTTCTCCGGCGCATACAACGTCGCCCAGTTCTTCGGTTGGGAGTGGGGACGCTATCGAAGCCCGGTCGGAGCGCCCCGCTTCGCGCTCAGCTGGCTGCTCTTGCTCCTGCTCGCGCTCGGCATTGTGATCACCGGAGTCGACCCGGTGATGCTGACGGAATACGCGGTGATCTTCTCCACGGTGGCGCTGCCGTTGACCTACCTGCCGATCCTGCTCGTCGCGAACGACCGCGAATACATGGGCGCGCACAAAAACGGGCGGGTCGCGAACGTCTTCGGCATCATCTACCTGATCGTGATCGTGATCGTTGCCGTCGCGGCAATCCCACTCATGATCGTCACCAACGTCGGGCAGAACTGATGACGAAGATTCACCTCGGCCGAAACCTCCTCGACCACCAACTCCTCGACAAGGAAGGACGGCGCTGCGGCAACGTCGACGACCTCGCTATCGAAGGCGGCCCCGGAACCGACGCCGAGGTCGTCGCGATCCTGGTCGGTCCGGGCTACTGGCCGCAACGCTCCGGCTGGATCGGACGGCTCGCCGCCCGAATCGGCGGCTCGAGCCGAACCCGGGTGCCATGGGCCGAGGTCTCCGCCGTCGACTCAGGCGTGAGACTGCGCAAATCGGCGGCCGAGCTCGGACTCGGCCGAGGCGACGACCGACTCAGGCCGCTGATCGCGAAGATCCCTGGAGCCAACCGATGAGGACGCTCTCCTCACTGATCGGACGCAAGATCGTCACGCAATCCGGAATCCAACTCGGCCACTGCCACGACCTCCTGGGCGAACTCACCCACACGCAGCTCAAGGTCACTGCTCTCTGCGTCGGACAAGCCGGCTACCTCGACCGGCTCGGGATCGGTTCCAGAACACACAACGAAATCGCCTGGACATCGGTCGTCCGAATCGATAGCCAGCACATCGTCGTCCGCGACCCTTAAACGCGCGCCGCAAAGCCGCCGGATTCGGGTCTCCTGCAACTGGGTCAAGCCGGCCAAGCCGGCCACACCGAGATGAGTTCGGCGAGAGGCGGCCCTGTGAACGCAAACAGCAGGCACTCCATCTGCACGTGAGGGAACGTGGAGAGCGGAAGCTACGTCCGAACGGTTACGGACGGCGGCCGGAGCGACTCTCCTGCCCCCGGGCCGCCCTGCATCCTCCTGAGATGAGGAGCGCCGGTCGTGGGGTCGAGACTCGAGGCAGCCCAACGCGCGAAAGCGCCCCGGCGGGCGCCTGCTCGAACGAACCTAGCGAACCGTCTGCACGGCGCCTTCAGCCGTTTCGAGCTCAGGAAGCACTACGTCTGTGTTGCTTGTTACGCCGCCGCTGCGGAATCGCCCTGAGGGTCATCGCTGATCTACCAAGCGGGACTCGCGCGAATCCGAGCCGGCTCTACCGATCGGCGCCGAGGACCGATAGCGCGCGCGATTACGACGCGGCGTCACTCAGTCCACCTGGACGATCAGCCGCAGCCTACTCGGGACAGCCGTCGGCAGCTTGTCACGGACGATCCCCGTCCACTCGACGATCTCGACCTCGTCGCCGACCTCGAAGCTACGGGGGTCATTCAACAGTCCCGTCGCCACGACCTCATCTGACCGTCGTAGTTTGTACACATGTATTCCGGCACGCCCGAACCGCACGCATTCGATCGGCTGGCGACCACGCGGCTGCATGCCGTTCCGATCGTCGCAACAGACATCGACGAACGCTGGGGGGTCGAAAAGCGCCTTTTGCCGGCACGCTCGCTCGTTTGTCCAGCGCCTCATGTCTCTTGTACGCCGAGACGTTTGCTAGGGACTGTTCGCCCCCCGGACGCGAAGACCAAACGCCAACCCGCTCGCGAACGACGTTGTCGGAGCCGGTTTACGCGCCGCCGCTGCGGGAACGATTTCTCTGTGATGACGCCGATCTGTCCGTATTGCAGTGCCGATCTCGCTGAGATGGGCACTGTTTCGACGAACGTCAGTACCGATTCCGGGAACGCCCAAGTCGTCTGTTGCGGCGCCTGTTCGAAGGTGCTCGGGGTGCTGTCCGGACAGCTGATGCCTCAAAACCCCGATTAGCGCCGAGAGATTCGACGTGCCAGCCCGAAGCTGGTTTCGACCTCGATTCGCATCTGCCTGACCGCGAAGACGACGCCGTCGAGCGGCGGCCGGCTTTGCGGCCGAGAGCGCGTCTCGTCTACTTCTTCTCGTCCACTGACTGTCTGTCTCGCCGCGTCGAGGGTTATCTCGATGCGGTGTTGCAGCGGCGCGGAAACCACGACACCTTCGACGTGATCCGTGTCGATGTCGACCGGCGAACCGATCTCGCCGAGCGTTTCCGCATCGCCGTCGTGCCGACGATCGTCGCGATCGAGAGCAACCGCGTGCAGGGCCGGCTCGAGTGTCCGCGCGGCAACACGGCGATCGCCGCGTTCTTGGCGCAGTGGCTTCTGCCTAGTCAGGCGCGCGGCTGACCAGGAACAGATGTTGTCCCAACCCGGCGTCGAGGCGCTCTTCGGCGGCCAGCACGAGCAGCAGCAGCTCGGCCTTGAACTCGTCACTCACAACGACATCGTCGTCGTCGATCGCATCCTCGTCGAGCGCCGCCAACAGCATGCGGGAGACCGTGAGCATGCGAATCAGTCTCTTGCTTCCCCCCATCTAGCTTTGCTTCCCCCGATCCGCTGCATCGGAAACGGGCATTCTGGCAAGTGCCGCGTCTGCAGCGGAGAGATGGCCGAACAATGAAGAGCCGGCGCCGCGGATCCCAGCGTCAGGCCGGTAGCGAGGCCGGCCGGTTGCGCAACCCCAGCGCTTCCGACTCGCGCTTGACGATGTAGGCGGCGAGCGCCACCACGAACAGGACGAGCCCGCCGTGGAGGCCGTGCAGCCAGCCGTTGCTCGGGCTGTTTGCCCTCGAGGGTGGCCGTCCGATCGCCTACGTGGTTCGGTTCAGCGACATTCCTCAGCGGACCCACAACTGGTCGAGCAGCACGCCCCACTCCGGGTTGAACTGGTAGTTGCCGGTGCGCGTGGAGAGGAGAGTGATCGTCAGGTCGTTCGCATAGGGCACGGCGGCGGCGCGATCGACGATCGTGCGGTCGATCGCCGCCCACGCCTGTTGACCGACGACGGGGTCCTCCTGCTGGAGGCGGCCGGCCGCTTCCATCCGCCCGTCGAGTGATGGGTCGCAGAGAGCGGAGTAGTTGCTCGTGGCTGCCGGGTCGCCGGTGACGATGCCTGCGCAGCTGAAGAGTGGCTTGAGGAAGTCGGCGGGTGCGGTGTAGTCCTTGATCCACCCGGCCCAGCCGATCTGCGCGCGAGTCCGGGGGTTGCCGACCGCGTCGTAGTAACGGCTCGTTTCTCCGGCGATGATCCGCGCCGTGGAGTGGTACCCGAGGCTTCGGAGCAAGCGGGCGAAGTACCTCGCGATGGCGGCGTGCCCGGCGGGTGCCCACACCTGCACGCGCGCGCCGCCGGTGCCCGACGCCGCGACGAGCCGCCGCGCCGCGGCGAGGTTGGGGCCGCTCCACGTGCCGGACGGCGACGGGTTCGCGCCGAACGGGCAGTAGGGGCGATAGCCCGGGAAGTCGGGCGGGAGGATCTGGCACGTTGGTCTCGCTGCGAGAGGGCCTCCGACCAGCCCGACGAGCGCCATACGGTCGACCAGTTCGTTGACAGCTCGCCGCGCGGCGGGTTGGTTGAACGGCGCGACGTGCATGTTGAGGAACACGTACTCGGTCTCGCCGAGCGAATCGGCGTGCAGTTGTGAGGCACGCCACGTCGCCAGTCGACTGACGAGCGGCCGCGGCAGGTCGACCAGCGAGGTCGCCACGTCGGCGGTCCCGCGCTTGACCGAGTCGATCTGCGCCGCCGACGGCACATCGACCGTGGCGACGATCCGGTCGGGATACCCATCGGGTGTCGCTTCCGGTGCGAAAACGTGGAAGCGGCGGTTGCGGGTCAGAACCAGACGACCGAAGCCGCGCGCACCGGGTGTGCCCGCGCGCGGGGGCCGGAACGAGGCGACCTCGTACGGGCCTGTGCCCGGCAATGGGCGGCGTGCGATCTCCCGGGGGCTGTCGGCGGGAACGACGAAGGCCCAGGGCAGCGCCAGCGAGTAGAGGAAATTCGAGTCGGGTCGCGTCAGTCGGAAGGTGACCGTCCTTGCGGCGTCGTCGGCGACTATCCCACGCGACACGTCGCAGCGTCCAGCGCTTGCGCACGGGCCTGCTCCGACGATGCGGCTGTAGAGCGGGAAGAGATCGACATGGCGGACTGCGAACGCTCGGATGAGCGATGCGCGGACGTCGCGCGCGCGCACGGGCGGTCCGTTCGAGAACCGCACACCGGCGCGCAGCCGGAAGACGTACGTGCGCCCGTCGTCGGAGGGGCGCGGCACGCGCCGGGCGAGATCGGCGACGAGCGCGGCGCCTGCCGGGCCGCCGACTCGGCGGTAGGCGACGAGACCGTCGTAGAGCAGATCGGTCACCTCCGCGCCGGTCGCCGAGACCGGCTCGAGCGGGTCGACGCAACCACATTCCGACAGCTCGTCCGTCTCGACGCGCAGCGTGCCGCCGCGATGGATCGACGGCGGGGCGAGCATCGCCACCCACGCCTCCTGGCCAGCTGCCGCGACCGCGGCCGGGCGGCCGCCGAGAAGCGTCGCCTGGACGGTGCGGGTCGAGCGCGGGTCGATCCGCACCAGGCGCCCGTTCGCCGTCGTCACCCAGAGCGCGCCGCTGCCTCCGGACAGGGCGACCGGCGCGCCGCCGACCTGCAGCGTCGCATCGACCAGCGCGCCCGCGGGGTCGATGCGCGAGATGGTTCCGTCTTCGGTGTTCGCGACCCAGACGCGACCTCCGGCGACCGCGAGCGCGGACGGGTCGTTGCCGACGTTCACGGTCTGGAGCAGCGTCCGGCCGTCGCGATCGAGCTCGGCCACTTCGCTCGATCCCGCGAGCGCCACCCACACGGCGTCGTTCGTAGCCGCGACCGCAGTGGGGACCGGCCCGACCGGGATCGTGCGCACGACCGAGTCGGAGCGCGTGTCGATGGTCGTGAGTGTCCCGTCGACGCTGTTGGCCACCCAGATGCGGCTGCCACGCCCAGCCAGGCCGAGGGGGCCGTTGCCGACCCGAACCGTGCGCACCACCTTGCTTGCGCTCGGATCGATCGCGGAGACCGTGTCGTCGCCGCCGTTGACGACCCAAAGCTGACCATTGGTGTAGGCGAGCCCCTCCGGGCTTCGCCCGACCGGGATCGAGTCGACCGTCCGGTTCGTACTGTCGACCTGCGAGACGGTGCCGTCGCGTTCGTTGCTCGTCCAGAGAAACCCCCCGTCCCATACGGCGTGTGCGGGCGCGCCGCCAACGCCGAGCGCGGTGCCGATGTGGCCGGAACGATCGACGACCAGTGCTGAGTTCGCGGTGACAGCCTTGGCGCTGCCAGAGCTGCGGTCGAAGCCCAGCCAAATGGCGGCGAGCGCTGCGGCGGCAGCCACGGCGAGGAGGGCGGCCCCGCGCGCCGAGAGCGCACCCTGCCGAGAAGTGGAGGACGGCGCGGGTGCCGTCTCGCCTCGGCCCGTGCGCGGGAGCTCGGGCGTCGCGCGCGGAAGCGCAGGCTCGCCGTTCAGGATCGCACGCTGCAGCTCGTGCAGGCTCCGTCCCGGCACGAGCCCGAGCTCGCGGTCGAGCCGGTCCCGCAGCTCACGAAACACCTCGAGCGCTTCCGACTGGCGGCCACTGCCGTAGAGCGCCAGCATCAACTGGCCGCAGAGCCCCTCTCGTAGGGGATGCTGGGCCACCAGTCGCTCCAACTCACCGACGACCGCATGGTGGCGGCCAAGTGCGAGGGCACAGTCGATTCGCTCGGTCATCGCCTCCAGGCGAAGCTGATCGAGGCTCTCCGCCTCGTTTCGCGCGAACGACTCGAGTACCACGTCTGCGAGCGCAGGACCTCGCCAGAGTGCGAGCGCTCGCTCGAACCCATCGAGTGCGTCGACCGTGTCGCCGTTTTTCGCGAGCTCGCGTGCGCCGTCGACATCGGCGACGAACCGCTCCGCATCGACGTGCTCCGGCGCGACGGCGAGCTCGTAGCCTGGCGGGCGGGTGACGATCGTCTCGTCACCGAGGGTCGCGCGGAGCTCCGAGATGTACGTCTGCAGCGCCTTGACGGCGGTCGGAGGAGGCAGCTCGCCCCAGAGCTCGTCGATGAGTCGCTCACGCGCCAGTACCTCGCGGGGGTGCAGAAGGAGGGCGGCGAGCAGCGCCCGCTTCTTTGCAGCCGGGATGACGATCGACCCCGTCGGGCCGTCGATCTCCAAAGGCCCGAGGATCCGGAACTCCATCCGTGATGGTCTACTAGAGCGGATCCGGCCCGACAAGAGGCGAGGCAGGTTTCGCTGTGGCTTTTACCGTGCCTGTGCCGCCGCTTGACCGGGTCGCGCAAAGGTCGGCGGGCGATGGGCGAAGAGACACACAGACCGGGCGAGCGTCGCGCGGGCTGGAGCTACTGCGGCGAGGCGTGGACGGGCGCCGACGGCCGAGCGCGGGTCGCGCTGCCTCCAGCGGCGCGTGTCCGTCGTCCCGGATTCGCCTACGAGCTCGTGGCGGCCGACCCCCGCGTCACGGTCGAGCTAGTCGAGGAGCTCCACAACGGCTTCTTCGTCCTCGCGACCGACCGGCCCCATTCGAAGGTCGCGTGGCGGCTCACCGAGCTCGAGCAGCCGACCTCAATCACAACACCAGGAGGGACACCATGAAACACACCGCGATCGTCACGATCGCCGTTCTCGGCATCCTCACCGGAGCGCTCGCCTCGGCGTCCGCAGCGGTCGGCGGCGACCGAAGCGGACCCTGCGATAAAGGCTCAATCGTCTTCACCCGGGTCGGTGATGACGGCAGCCTGAACCTGTTCACGACGAGTCCGTGCGGCGGCCCGGTGAGCCAGGTGACGACGACGGGCGCTCATCACGCCGACGTCTCGCCCGACGGGCGTCGACTCGCCTACGACAGCGTCCCTCCGGGGCAGACCACGACAGACGTGTTCGTCGCTGCTCGCGACGGCTCGCAGGCCCGCGACATCACCAACTCGCCGGCGACGAGCGACATCCAGCCGGATCTCTCGCCTGACGGTCACCAGGTCGCCTACTCCTCGGCCACCAGCGGTGTCCGGGACGCCCGGATCGTCGTCCAGGATCTCAGCTCGGGCCACACGCATGCCGTCACACCAGCGATCCTGGGGCAAGAGGCACGCGATCCGAGCTGGTCGCCATCGGGGCGCTGGATCGCGTACGACACCTTCGATCCGACCAACGGCGCGAGCTACCTCTGGGTCGTACACTCGGACGGACAGGACCTGCATCGCATCACCACCGCAACCGACGACGCGTGCGAGCCCGACTGGGGCCCGAACTGGCTGATCGCCTACGCGGGTGGCTGCGACCAAGACCAGACACACCTCTTCATCCGCGACCCGTTCGGCGTGTTCGTCCGCCAGCTCACAACCGATCCCGACGGCGGGAGCTCCCAGCTACCCGCCTTCTCACCCGACGGGCTGTCGCTTACCTTCTCGAAGTTCGACGCCTCGTTCAACGACGGCGACGTTTGGCGGATCGACCTCCTCACCGGCGTCCAGACCGATGTCGTCTCCGGGCCGACGTTCGACTTCTGGTCGGTCTGGGCCCCCACACACGACTAGCGACTCCGAGGAGAACTGCTCGTCAGAGCACGGGCGGGCGCCGCTCGGCAGGCGCCCGCCCGACCTGTCGCTGTACTCGAGAACAGCGAAGTGACCGGCCAGCCTCGTCGACTCGTCCGCGTCCACCACACCGGCGAGTTCCTCGACGAGTTGACCGCCTTCCCGCACGGCAAACACGACGACTGCGTCGGCGGGTGCGCACAGCCACTTGAGCAGCCGCGGCGGCCATTTCAGGGCCAGCGTATGGCTTCGCCAAAGGGCCGCTGTCCGGCCTACTCGAAGAATTCGGCAGCGGCTCATACTCCGGGTTCTGAAAAGGACCCGCTCGAACAGCGCCGGCTAACCACCCGGGATCTAACAACACCCGCCTAGCACCCTCACGGAAACGCATAGGCCACCCCTCGAACTCAACTTCGATCCACAGAAATAAGGACACACGGAGCTGTTGTCACTTCAGACAACCCGACCGGGACCTTCACAGGGCACAAACCCCCGCCTCGCATCCGCTGCTTCTGCGCTGGTACTACGCCGACATGAACGGCGTTTCCTAAACCGCGTGCGCAAGTTCGATTCTTGCCGGGAGCATCCCTCTGTTCAAGCGGTTTCCGCAGCACGGGCCCACATCTGACCGGGGCAGCCTCGAGAAGCGTCGTCCGCTCACGACCGCTGTAGACCGCTCGAGGCTGGCGCTGACTGGCGCACAACTGGCGCTCGCGTTGACCCAGGCCACCACATGAGATGTCGTCCGCCGCCGTGGCTCTGGGCGGGCGCCGGGCTTGTGCAGCCCGATGCCCGCCGACGATCAGCTAGTTAGGCGTGAACCGCGGCGCCGGGCGCCACGTACTCCACGTCCTGCGCCTTCTTCAGCGCCTTGAGCAGCTCGTCCTGGGTCATCAGAACGGTCGTCTCGAACTTGCGGAACGCTCCGCTCGCGTTGATCGCGATCGCAACGCTGGCGCTTGTTGCGTTATCCGGTGCCTCGATCAGCGCGAAGCCGTCGCTCGTGCCGAAGGAATACCAAAGGCCCTTCAGCTTGCAGTTCGCGTCCTCGAGAAAGCGGCTGACGCTCTCGGTGCGGTTCTCCGGGCTGTTGATCAGCTCGGCCCACACCTCGGGCTTGTACTCGAAGGTCGACATATACAGGGACATAAGTGCTCCTTCTCCGACCACGCTCCCGACTTAGCCCCGACGTACGGGATCTCATTAGAGACAAAAGACGGTGCGGCGTCTATAGAGCGCACGGCAGACAAGGCTGTCTGACCATTCCTTCATCTCGCGCGCTTCGTAACCGCACTCTCGCCCGCCGTCCCGCAGGTGGCATCAGGGGAAGCGCTGATCATCCCTCTCCGCACCCAGACCCCCGACAGCGCCAGCGCGAGCTCGCCGACGGGCCAGCGCGCGTTGAGGTTCGCGGTTTCGGAAACGAGCGCTACCTACGGAGGTACGCGGCGCGGCTGCGGGATCTTGCGGCAGAAAAGTTGCGCGTGGTTGCCGCTTTGACCGAGAGGTCACCGACTGGTGCGTCGCCGCTTGAGTCGGGCGTGTCACCGGTAGCGGCTGTAACGCTCCTGCTAAGGGCCGCCGCCGCCCGAAAGTTTTTGGAAGTTCACGCCCTTGGGCTCTTGCTTTGTTCCGTACGACCCAGATGTCGGCCTGTTTTCGTTCAGGGGCGAGTCGTACAGCGCCCGCTCCATCTTGTATTGGCGTTCGTGTTCCCGCCACGTCCGCCAGTTCGCTCGTAGCTGCTGAAACATGGTCGACTCCTCTCACGGTGTCGATTCTCTCGGTGTCCTGAGGGCCACCGGGCCCCCCACCAACAACCATCGTCAACCCCCACCGAGCGACCGTCAACCCCCTCCGGCGCCCATCCCAGATTGCTTACTACGGCCCGCCCACCGGCTCCCGCTCATCGATGATCATGAACTTGCCGCAGTCGCGGCACTCCTCGTACCACTGGCCGTCGTCATTCCTCCGACGCACGAAGCGATGGAGGCCGAGGTAGCAGCGAAGCTTCTTAGCCAATCGCTCCGAACCCGCCGCTGGGGCCTTCGGTGCTTCCTCCGAGGGGACCGCCGGGTCCGCCTGCACGTCTGCGTCGTAGGGCTCCGCAGGTGCTGCAGCTCGTGAGGGTGTAGCCCTTTTGCACCGTCGTCTGCCAGGTGTGGCGGCCGAACCAGCAGGAAAGTTTCTTCATCGCGGGCCTCCGTTCGCTGCTGACCCCCTCTCCGGTCTCGATCATATGCCTGCCATCCGCACGTCGCCCCTGATTCTGGCCATGGCGAGTCGCTTCTCGACCGTCCTTCGTTCCGGCCGTGACAGTGTCGCCTCCGTGCTGCGCACAGCATCACGGCGTGGGTCAATCTGACAGAGTGCACGGCGAGTACCGGCCGAAGGAGCGCGTCGATTCCTTTCGATCTGGTCATCGAGATCAAAAACGAGCCTGGGGCTTTGGCCCGCGTCGCTGCTGCGGTGAGTGACGCCGGGGTGAACCTCGCGGCTGCGACATGCATTGGGACGGCGGACCAAGTCGAGCTGCACATCCTCGTTCCGCACGCTGAAGCGGCCAAGCACGCGCTCGCACTCTCCCAACTCAGCGTAAGCCGCGAGCGCGAGGTGGTTGTCGTCGAGGTCGAGGATCGACCGGGTGTGCTCGCCGACCTGACTCGCAAGGTCGCACAAGCCGGCATCGACCTCGATCTCGTCTACGTCGCAACACGCGACCGTCTCGTCTTTGGCGCCACTGACCTCGTCGGCCTGCAGCGCACTCTCGCAGCCGCCTGACGACCGCTCGAGTCCTCGCCGGCCCTGTGGCGCTCTCAGTTTCGATGCTGAGCAGTCGTCGTCTGCGCTGCCAACAGGACGTGTTTGAACCGGGTTCGAGCATCGCCTCACAAGGGGCAAACGCTCCCCTATCCTCGGCGCAGGTCGCGGTGGTCACCCCTGACGAGATCCGTGCGGTTGCGCAGACGCTTCCTCGCAGCTACGAGGTGTTAGTGCACGGCCAGATCAAGTTTCGGGTCGGCCAGATCGTCTGGCTCGCGCTGTCCAACGACGGCGAGCGTATGGGTTGCGGCTTCCCGAAAGAAATGCGACGAGCCGCAGTCGAGGCGGAGCCCGACAAGTTCCAGCTGCCGAGTGAGAGCGACATGCGGTTCAACTGGATCCACGTTCTTCTCGAGGCGATCGACGCCGCCGAGATGCGAGATCTCGTCGAGGAGGCGTGGTCGAGGGCGGTGCCGCTCTATGTTGCGCAGGATTACGGTCGTATGCGGGGCTACCGCTAGCTCACCGTCGCTCAGTCTTGGGGAGCAGGCTCGCCTGCGCCCGTGCGTTTGGGGGAACGACGCTCGCGCACGACGCCCGGTGCTTCAGTGAGCACGGGATCTTGAATGGCGCCCGTCCATCCAGCTCACGCCAGCCCGGCCAATTCGGCGTTGACCTCATCACTCCGCCATCGTGCAACGAGCGGTACCGAACCGCCATGACACAAACGGGCCGATCCAGTCTCCCGCCGGTACCGAGTCGCTCAAGGCGCGCATGCACGGCGCTCATGGGAGCGTTCGGGGAACCGACGGCGAAGTTCGAGCCCGGTGCCTGCCCGGCGAGCAGCCTGCTCGCATCGATCACAGCTCGTGCGAATCAGTTGTGGCGAGCCAGCCACTCGCCGACGACCCGCATGTACCGCTCGCGCTCCTCGACGTGCGGTGTGTGGGACGACTCGTCGAACAGGACCCACTCGGCGTCGTGGATTCCGCTGCAGAGCACCTCCTGCAGAGCCGGCGTCGCCTCGTCGAAGCGCCCCGAGACCAGGAGTGTCGGCAGATCGATCGAGCCCAGCCGATCCTTCGACTGCCAGTCCTTGATCGAACCGATCACATGGAACTCGCTCGGGCCGTTCATCGTCTGGTAGACGGTCGGGTCGCGCTCTAACCACGCGAACGACTCCAGTACTTCGGCGGGCCACGGGTCGAGACGGCAGAGATGGCGCGCATAGAAGACCTGGCACGCCTCGGCGTACGCCGGGTCATCCGTTGTCCCCGCCTCCTCGTGGCGGCGCAAGGTCGCCTCGACCTCGGCCGGGAGCTCGGCACGAAGCCGGTTCGCCTCAGCGACGAAGTCCGGGAACGAAGCGGCAGTGTCGGCGAGCACGAGCGACCTGAGCCCCGGCGGTTTGGTGAAGGCGTACTCCTGAGCGAGAAAGCCGCCCCACGATTGGCCGAGCACGTCGTGACGGGCGCGTATCCCGAGCGCGTCGACGAGATTGTGCAGCTCGTGCACGAACAGCTCGACCGTCCAGAAGTCGGCACCCCGATCGGGGAAGTGCGTGCTGCGCCCATTGCCCAACTGGTCGTAGTGGACGACAGCCCGGCCATCATGCGCGAGGTCCGCGATCGACAAGAGGTAGTCGTGCGTCGCGCCCGGGCCGCCATGGAGAACGACCAGCGGCGCTGGAGCGCCGGCGTCGTTCGGACGCAAGTCGCCCGTGATGCGAAACCACGTGTCGGCGCTCTCATCGCCGAGATCGAACGGAACCGTGCCCTCTCGCACTTCCTTCGATATGGAGCTCACCGTGCGAACCTACACCGCGCAACCCGGGAGCAGGCCACTGTGAGAGTTCCCGCTCTCCCGAGAGTTCAGCGAACAGTCGACAATAGATCTTCGGTCATCGAACTTTCATCCCACTCAGGCGCCGTTGGCTCGATCCATCCGGCCGGCTGCACCTAGTCGACGAGCGGCACGGACCCGAGCCGCGCGAAGCCGACAGCCGCGAAGATCTCGACTGAGTAACTTGACGGGTACGTAACCGTATGGGTACATTGAGCACGTGGATATGGTGCTGCATGCGTTGTCGGACGGCAGCCGCCGGACGATGCTCGAGGCGCTGAGAGGCAAGCCGGCAACCGTTAACGAGCTGGCGGCTCTGTTGCCGATCGCGCGGCCGGGTGTCTCGCGCCACCTCCGAGTTCTTCGCGACGCCGGCCTGGTGGACGTTGAGCGGCGGGCTCAGTTCCGCGTGTACGCACTCCGACCCGAACCGATGGCCGAGGTCGACGCGTGGCTTGGTCACTACCGGGCACTGTGGCAGCACCGCCTGGATGCACTGCACACGGAGGTCGAACGGGGTAAACGAAAACGGAGGGAGAGCACGTGAACGAGACGAGAACAGAGAAAGAGCATGCGACGGAAGAGCGGATCGTCGGCACGCTCCGTGCCGTTGACGGCAAGGGAGTTGTTCACGTCGAGGATGTCTATACGACCGAGATCGACGATCTCTGGTCGGCGGTCACCGATCCGAAACGTCTGGCTCGGTGGCTCGTCGAGGTGGAGGGCGAGTTGCACCTCGGCGGCACGTTTGACGCTCATTTCACGAGTGGCTGGGAGGGATCGGGGCGCGTCGAGGTCTGCGAGCCCCCGTACCGGCTGCTGTTGACGATGAGCGCCGCCCTGGAGGACGACACGGTGATCGAGGTGATGCTGAGCGGAGAGGTGGGTGGAACGCGGCTCGTGATCGAGGAACGCGGCCTCCCCACAGAGGATCTACCGGGTCACGGAGCCGGCTGGCAGGCTCACCTCGAGGATCTCGCCACCTACCTGTCCGGGAGCGACCCAGGAACCTGGCATGCACGCTGGACCGAGCTGATCCCGCTGTACAAAGATCTCGCGCCTAGCTAGGTCGGCTGCGCGACTGTCCCTTTCAGCGCTCGTCGGGCTCGCGCTCGCTCACCTCCGTCCGTCGCAGGTCGCGGTCGAGACGGCTGCTAGGTTCAAGCGTGTCGTGCCCGCTGCACTGGCGAGGAGGCGCACATGAGGACCGACAAGTCTCGGCGCACGAGCGCCGGGATCCTGCTCTGGCGCAGGCAGGAGGATCGGCTGGAGGTTTTGCTCGCGCATCAAGGCGGCCCCTTCTGGGCGAAAAAGGATCTCGGCCACTGGACGATCCCCAAAGGCGAAGTCGAGTCTGGTGAGCAGCTCGAGGCGGTGGCCCGGCGAGAGTTCGCGGAAGAGACTGGACACGATGCGCCCGACCAGCCGCTTGTCGATCTCGGGGGAATCACGCAGAAGTCCGGCAAGCTTGTCCTCGGCTGGGCGGTCGAGGGAGACCTCGACCCGTCGACGGCCGTCAGCAACACCTATGAGATGGAGTGGCCGCCGCACTCCGGCGTCGTGCAGAGCTTCCCCGAGATCGACCGCGTCGAGTGGTTCGATCTCGACGAGGCCCGGCGAAGACTGAAAGCCGCGCAGGTTCCGTTCCTCGATCGGCTCCAAGCTGCGCTCGCCGCCAACTCTCGGCCGAGCTGAAGACCGAGCCTGTCCTACTGCCAAATCGAATCTGGCTCTGCTATGCGGCCCACAGGCCGCCAGCGGTTATTCGCACCACTGTTACCCGGTTGCCCCGGCGCTGTCGACGGCGGAGACTGTCGGCGTGAGCGGCTCGCCATACGTCCTGGGTCATTCCGAGCACGAGCTCGAGCGGCTCGCGCAGCAGGCTGCGTTGATCGGGCCGGTCACGAGCGCGCTCCTCGTCGAAGCCGGCGTCGGGCCTGGCATGAGGGTGCTCGACGTCGGTACCGGCCGCGGCGACGTCGCGTTGATCGCGGCCGAGCTGGTCGGCGAGGACGGCGCCGTCGTCGGTGTCGACATCGCGCCCTCGGCGGTGGCGGTCGCGCGGGAGCGCGTCGCCGGGCTCCCGCACCGCAACATCTCGTTTCGCGAAGGCGATCCCGCAGCGCTCCACTACGAGCAGCTGTTTGACGCCGTTGTCGGCCGCTACGTCCTCCAGTTCATCCCGGACCCGTCCGCGACGCTACGCCGCCTCGTTGCGAACATCGTGCCGGGGGGTGTCGTCGCGTTCCACGAGATCGACTGGACCGGGCATCGCTCGTTCCCCGTCGTCGAGCTCTGGGATCGCTGCTGCCGCCTAGCGATCGAGGCCCTCGCCGCAGGCGGCGCCGACACGCAGATCGGAGCGAAGCTCCCGGCAGTCTTCGCGGCCGCCGGGCTCGACGCGCCGACGCTGCGCATGTCGACCCTCGTCGGCGGCGGCCCGCGCAGCGACCACGCAGTCGCGCGACTCATCCGCCTTTTCACGACGCTCCGGCCTGTGCTGGAGGAGCGCGGGCTCGTGGCGCCCGGCGAACTCGAACCGGCGTCGGTTGAGCAGCGTCTGCGCACCGAGATCGCCGCGCGCAACAGCTTCGTCTACTCATCTTCGGACGTGACAGCGTGGAGCCGGATCTAGTCGAGAACGGCCGGGCTTATGTTTGCGTCACGACCTTCTTCTTTAACATTGTTCTGTGACCGCCGCTGTAGTAGTCGGCGAGCACCTCGGCCGTCAGGGCCGGTTGGCCCGGCGTGCAGGTCCTATTTGCGTTCCTCCTGATCCTGGCGTTCGAAGGGGTTCGCGGAAGTCACGCACTGCCGTTCATGCAGTCAGACCCGTAGGCGCGGTTCGGCTCGGCTTCGGACGCCGCTGGCGCCACGAGTGCGAACGTCACGACGGCGCCTAGATCCTCCGTTAACAAACCGGTCCGGCTGAACTGCCGAATCTACGAACGAAATGCAGACAAAGAAAGACGTGCACTTGGTCTTCGGTCTGGTCGTGATACTCGCCCTGGCGATCCTGCTGTTCCATCACGCCTCGGCGTAATTCGTCGCCATCTCGGCCATACCACTGCGCGCAGAGGCCTACCCCTCGTTTCGTTGCATCGCCGCGTCGAACGCAAGCTCGGACGGGACGAAGTCGGCGCGGCGCACGAACTCGAGCGCCTCGGTCGCCCCGAACTCGCGGTCCATGCCGGCGTCCTCCCATTCGACCGAGAGCGGCCCGGTGTAACCGACCTCATTCAACGCCCGGAAGAGCTCGTCGAAGTCCACGTCGCCGTGACCGGGTGAGACGAAGTTCCAGCCTCGGTCGCGGTCGCCGAACTGCAGGTGCGAGGCGAGAATCGAGCGCCGTCCGTCGAGTCGACGCTTGGAATCCTTCACGTGCACGTGGTAGATCCGGTCGCCGAACTCGCGCGCAAACTCGGCCGGGTCGAGGAACTGGTGCGCGAAGTGGCTCGGGTCGAGATTGATCCCAAAGCTCTCGCGGCCCACGGCGTCCAACGTTCGCCTCGTCGTGACGAAGTCATAGGCGATCTCGGTGGGGTGCACCTCGAGCCCGAAGCGGACGCCTTCGGCCTCGAAAACGTCGAGCACCGGCCCGAGTCGCTCCGCCACCTCCTCGTACCCGCGGTCGACGTCGATGAAGTCGTTCGGTGGGAAGGAATAGAGCAAGTGCCAGGTGGGCGAGCCGGTGAAGCCGTTCACCTGGGTCACGCCGAAGGCCGCCGCCGCGCGCGCCGTATCGGCGAGACGCTCGGCCGCACGCCGCCTCACCCCATCGGGGTCACCGTCGCCCCACACCTCCGGCGGCAGGATCCGCTCGTGGCGTGCGTCGATCGGGTCGCAGAGCGCCTGTCCGACGAGGTGCGCGCCGACCGCCCAGCAGCGGAGGCCGTGCCGCTCGAGCAGCTCTCGCTGCCGCGCCGAGTACCCGGAGTCGGCGAGCGCCGCCGCCACGTCGAAGTGGTCGCCCCAGCACGCGAGCTCGAGCCCGTCGTAACCCCAACCCGATGCCTTCGCGGCAAGGTCGGCGACCGGCAGGTCGGCCCATTGGCCGGTGAAGAGCGTGACCGGTCTCCCCATGCGCGGACCTTACGCGGCATACAGTCAGCGCGTGGCGAAGATTGCGCTCCAGCTCTACACGGTCCGCGAGGAGTGCGACCGCGACCTCGAAGAAACGATCCGGCGAGTCGGCGCGCTGGGCTACGACGGCGTCGAGCTCTTCGAGTTGCACGGCCACACGCCCAACGAGGTGCGAGGCTGGCTCGACGAGGCAGGCCTCGCCGCTGCCGGCCGTCACGCGCGCCTCGAGGTATTCGAGCATGAGCTGGACGCGCTCACAGAGGAGCTTGCAACGCTCGGCACCGACCGCGCCGCCCAGAGCTGGGCCGAGCCGGAAGCGGTTCGCGAGCCGGGGCCGCTGCTCGTGCGGATGCAAACGGCCGCAAGCGCGGCGCACGAAGCAGGCCTCCGCTTCGGTTTCCACAACCACTGGGCTGAGATCGAGCCGCTCGACGGGGGCGGCACCTTCCTCGACCGGCTGCGCGCGCTACCCGACGAGCTCGTCTGGCTCGAGCTAGACCTCGGCTGGATCTGGCACGCCGGCGGCGACCCGCTCGCCGAACTCGAGGCGAGCGCCGGCCGCTGCCCGGTGGTCCACGTGAAGGACTACGCGAGCCGCGAGGGCCGCGACGACGTCCCGGTCGGCGACGGCATCGTCGGGTACGACCGGGTGATCCCGGCCGCTCTCGAAGCCGGAGTCGAGTGGCTGGTCGTCGAGGAGGACGAGGTCGGGCCCCGTCCGTTCGAGGCCGTCGACCGCTCGCTTCACGCCGTCCGGCGCTACGCCGAGCGTGCATGACAAAGCCGCTCGGGGTCGGCGTCGTCGGGTGCGGGATCATCGGCAAGCGTTACCTCGGCGCCTCGGGCGCCTACGACGCGTGGCGGCCGGTCGCCTGCGCAGATCTCGACGCCGCACGCACGAATGCGTTCGCGGGCGAGTTCGGACTCCGCGCGGAAACCGTCGACGACCTGCTCGCCGACCCTGACGTCGACCTCGTCCTCAACCTGACGCCGCCCGCCGTGCACGCGGCCCTCGTGCACGCCGCGCTCGAGGCCGGCAAGCACGTCTACACCGAGAAGCCCCTTGCCACCACCGTGGCCGAGGGCAAGGAGCTCCTTGTGGAAGCGGAACGGCGCGGCCTTCGACTCGGCTGCGCACCGGACACGTTCCTCGGCAGCGCCTACGAAACGGCGCGACACCTCGTCGCGGACGGCGCGATCGGCACGCCGCTCGGCGCGACCGCGACGATGCTGGTAGGCGGCCCAGACTCGTGGCACCCGAACGCGGAGATGTTCTACCGCGCGGGGGGCGGCCCCCTGCTCGACATCGCGCCCTACTACTTGACCGCGCTCTTCTCGCTGCTCGGGCCGATCCAGGCCGTCGCCGGTTTCACCGAGACGCCGACGCCGCAGCGCACGCTCGGCGCCGGCCCGCGGGCCGGCCAGGTCGTTACCGTCGAGGTGCCAACTCACGCTGCTGCGGTCTTGCGCTTCGCGAGTGGCGCGCTCGCCACGCTCACCGTCGGTTTCGAGTCACGCGAGCAGTACCTGAGCGGTATGTGCGTGTTCGGCACCGCCGGGTCGCTCACCCTCCCCGACGCGAATGCCTTCGGCGGCGACCTGCTTCTCGCGATCGGCCGCGACAAGCCGGAACCTGTCCACTACGAGTCGTACGGCGATCGCGAGGCGCGCGGGCTCGGTATCCAGGACCTCGCGGAGGCGCTCCGTGAGAACCGCCAGCACCGTGCGAGCGGCGAGCTGGCGCTGCGCGTCCTCGAGGCGGCGGAGGCGCTCGTCCGCGCCGGCGACGAGGGGCGCGTCGTCGAGCTGGAGCTGCTCAACGTATAGAGCGCGGCGTTGACGCAAGCCGCAACGAGGCCGGAACCTCCGTCGTGATCGCAAACCCGACGAACCTCGCTCTGTCTTCGGCGACGGACGTGCGGAGGCGGCCTGCGCCAGTGTTCGGCTGACACCTGAGCAACTGTGCAGCTGCTTTGCGAGACTCCCGCAGTGGCGGAGGCTCCTGTTCGAATGAGCAAGAACGGCTTCGTTGTCGATGGCGAGGGCTGGTTCGTCGTGAATGCCCGCGAGTCGCGCTGGAGGGATGAAGGTCCGCTCGGGTCCTACTGCACGTTCGAGGGCAAGCGGCGGTTCCCGCACTTCGGGATCAACATCAGCGTCCTCGAGCCAGGTGAGCGGATGGGCATGTACCACCGCGAGAACGGCCAGGAAGCCTTCCTTGTCCTCGCCGGCGAGTGCACGTTGATCGTTGAAGGTACGGAGCGGCAGTTGGCCGCTTGGGACTTCTTCTACTGCGCTCCGGAAACAGAGCACATCATCGTCGCGGCCGCTCGACAGACCGCGATCGTGCTGGCGGTCGGAGCACGCGGACGCGGAGTCGGCGCAGGTCTCGTCTACACGGTCTGCAAGGCCGCCGGACGTTACGGAGCGAGCGTCGTACGCGAAACCACCGAGCCCGCAATCGCCTACGCGAAGGTCTGGGCGGGACTTCCGCGATCCAGGTTTGTCAAGTACCGACCCGGCTGGCTTCCCAAGATCGACTGAGCGGTCGACCGCGCCAGCGGTCGGGAGTGTCCCCTGAGCGCCTCCTGACTCAAGGCAGCCGGAGGTAAGCCGCCTATCCTCACGATATGCTCGCTCGCCTATGGGGGCTGCCCTCACTCGTGAGCATGAGGCCATCCGCGATCACGCGGAGCGGCTCGCGGGAGGCCCGGGTGACATCCCGCAACGCGTGGCACTGCTGCATGGGATCTTCCTCGACTCGGGTGGGAACCACGCCTTTCCAGAGGTAGCGCTCCACGGCGCGCTGTGGGCGTACAGCTTCTACGAGCGCCGAGGGACGGTGAGCAGGGCGATTGCGTACCGTTACTTCTACGACGCAGACGAGCGTGCTCGTCGCGCGTACATGTTGTTCCGATTCTCGCAGGGGTTCAAAGAGGCGAACCGCTCCGTGTTCGTCGACACGTATGCGAACTATGTGTTCGCGAAGCGACACGGCGAAGCCCCTGGCGCGGACGAAGTTCTTGCGCCCGCGCTCCTCGAGGCCTTGAATCGAGTCCATCACGCCAGACGTGCCTGCACACAGCTACGTGAGCGAGATCGCGCCGAGGTCTTTGAGATGGCACTGCTCCACGAGCAGGAACAGACTGTCGGCCCGAAAATCCGCGAGGAGGTCGCACGGTTCGACTGCCCTATCCTCTCGGCGATTGTGCTACGCCCCGTTGTTCGCTTCCCGTACTTCCCACGTACGACATACCTAGCGTTCCGCAACTTCGGTGATACGGATGAGCGGATAGCGAAAGCTGTGCGAAGCCTGCAACTAGCAGAGCGCGCCGGCTGGCCTCGCGTGAGCCGCTTGATCGGTCGTGCCGGTGTGCTGCCGCCGCAGTTCGAGAAGGACCCGCTCGCGTACTCGAACGAGCTCGGCGGCGAGCTGGGCTAGGAGCGTCGGCCTCAAACCGTCGTCGATGACCGCCTAAGTGCGGGCCGTGTTCGTCCCCGCCTCGTGCTCGCACGGATCAGGCGAGCGCACGTTCGAGAGCCGCGCGGTCGGCGGGCTCGCCGTGGGTCGGCAGCACGAACTCGACGGGCTTGTCGAGCAGCGGCCTCAGCCCGGTCGCGACCTGCTCGACGGTCACCCCTTCCGGTAGCCAGCCGGCGGGGATCTCGAGCCCGTTGCTCAGGTTAATCAGCGTATCGCCGGCGATCACCGCGCGAATCCGCTCGCTCCAGAGCACGAGGTCGAGCTGGCCCTCACGGCCGGGATACGCCTCCATCCCGAAGATCGAGTCGCCGATCGCATAGCGCGTCGCCGGGACGAGCTGGTCCTCGGGGCGATCAGGCGCCGGGGCCCACACGGGGAAGCCAAGCGATGCGGCGTCGCGCTCGTGCCACGTGGAGGTGAGGACGGTGACCACGTCGCACGATCCGAACAGCGCGCGAACGTCGTGCGGCACGGCGATCGGGTCGATCAGGATCAGCCGCTCGCCGTCGTCGATTGCGTACGCCGAGACCGGCCCTTCCCACTCTGGATGCGTCGCCGTCCAGTGGTACACACCCTCGGGAAGCACTTACGCATGTTAAGCACTACCGCCGTCTCGCGCGCCCGACAACCGCTCCCTGACGGATCGACGCGAAGCCGGTCGCCGCAGCTGAGCGGAGTGGCCGGATTACGGGACCGCGACGGCGACGAGATCACCTCGAAGCGCTACGCAGATCATCTCCACGTGCTGATGGTGCCTCAAAGACCGTGCGGCGCTCGGCTGCGCCAGTGTTCGCGTGGGCCCATGAGCCGACTTGCGGCGCCGTCTACGACTTCTCCTGCGCTGCCCGTATCTGGCCGAGGAGCTCTGTGCCCATTCGGCGCCCGTTCGGGAGTTGGTCGGCTCGATCCCAACGCCAGGTTGCGACCATCGCCAGCATCAAGACCCGGCACTCACGCACAAGGTCTTGATCAGCGCCCTGATAGTGCGTGCCCACATCGTCCGGCGCATGGGCGACGTCGAACTCGACAGGCCCACGGCAACAAGTCTCCAAGTCTGTGAACAGCAAACCGTTTCTCGTCTGAAGCAAATTGCCAGGGTGCGGCTCGCCGTGGAGCAGCTGCTCGGCGGCGTCCCGCCGACCGATCGTCTCCGTCAACTTTCGCAACGTGTTGCTCAGAAGCTCGCGGTCCGCATCCCGAAGATCCGGAGTTTTTGCGCGGTTGCCGACCAGCGACTGGGCCTCCGCGACGCGATCAGTGAAGTGGGGCGCAATGAAATCGGCTTGCCGCATGCCGGCGTGCAGCCGCTCGAGCGTCTGCGCATACTCGGCTGGTGCGACGTCCTGGTGGGATACAGGCTCGTAGTAGGTCCACAACGTGACGACGAAGCCGCCGCGCACGTAGACGCGCGGCACCACCCGAGGATCGAGCGAAGCAACGGGGCTATCGGTTTCGGCGAGCCGACGAGCGATCTCAACTTCGAACTCTGCGCCTCCACGGCCCTCCATGTGCATGACCCGAGCGAGAACGTCACACGGCCGCAGGCGAACAACGAGCCGGTTCGATTCGTGGAGAACGTCTGCCTCGTCGACCCTCAGACCAAGTTCTGAGGCGGTCGACACAGCCGCAGCCACCGCAGGCTGAACCTGTGACGTCTGCATGGTCGGATCATCCCTCGTGTCCCGCAGTGGTCGTCATTCGCCGAGGCGTCCCGCTCTCGCCTAGGCCAGTGTTCTCGATGGCCGTTTGCGGAGGCGTTGTGTCACCGGTCAGGCGATGGCGAAGAGGCGCCAGGTGCCTTCAAGGCCTTTCAATGCATGCTCGCCGCTCTCGGTGAACTGAAGACCTGATCCGCCGCAGATGTCCTTCGTGGTTTGCGAGACGAGAATTTCGCCTCCAGTGGCTTTCGCCATCACCCGGGCAGCGACGTGGACGGCGATGCCGCGCAGTGCTCCGCCGCGCTCTACGACCTCGCCAATGTGGATGCCCGAGCGGACCGAGATGCCAATCTCTGTCGCGGTCGTTCGAAGTCTCTGCGCGGTGCGGATGGCGTTTACCGGCCCTTCGAACTCCGCCATCAGCCCATCACCGATCTGGTCGACGATTCGGCCGCCGTAACCGTCAACCACCTTCTTGGCCACCGATCCGTACTCGAGTAGCAGGTCAGCCCAGCGTTCGTTGCCGAGATCGTTGGCGAGGACGGTAGAACCCTCGATGTCGCTCTGAAGGATTGCGCGGACGACGCCCGGCTCGGGCGCGTGCGGACGAATGCCGGTGACGAATCCTTCGATCTCTCCACACAACGCCTCGCTGTCCCCGAGCCAGAGGATGTGCTCGTCGCCGTCGAGCTCGACAAACCGCGCACCGGGAATCCGGTCGGCCATGTACCGGCCAGCTGAGGACGGCCCTACCGGGTCGCCGCGGCGATTGAGGACCAACGTCGGAGCCCGGACGGACGGCAACAACGGGCGAATGTCGAGCAGGCCGTTTGACCG
The DNA here is from genome assembly GCA_963769545.1 of uncultured Thermoleophilia bacterium. Taxonomy (GTDB): domain Bacteria; phylum Actinomycetota; class Thermoleophilia; order Gaiellales; family Gaiellaceae; genus PALSA-600. Next base: position 818,597 of record CAVYMB010000001.1, read on the forward strand.
GGAGAGGGCAACAGCGGCGGCGGGACTTGCCGCCGCCTGGTTGTAGAGCGCCACCCGCCGTGCGAAGTGCGGTTCGGCGCTGGGATCGGTCATGAGGACGGCCTCAACCGTTCCCCACGTCGACTCGAGTTCTTCCACCCAGCTGTCGTCATCGTCCGGCGGGTCGCCAAACGGGTAATCGTGACGGCGGACAAACGCTGCCTGAGTACCGTAGAGAACGAGGCTCAAGACCCGCTCTGGATGGGCTGTTGCGAGCATGACTGCCAGCGGACCGCCTTCGCTCCAACCCATCACATGCGCCCGCTCCAGCCCCGCCGCAACCATGACAGCCTGTGCGTCTTCCATCCGCTCGTCCGGCGTTGGTATCCCGGGAGGACGATCGCTCAACCCGGTTCCCCTCTTGTCGAAGCGGACGAGACGCGCGAAGGAGGTCATCCGTTCACACCACCGCACCCACCGCGGCTCGTCCCAGTCCAACGCGAGATGCGAGACCCATCCCGGAATCATCAAGACGTCCACAGGCCCATCCCCGACGACCTGGAAGGCAATGTTCACGCCCGAGCTCTTCGCGTAGGACACCGGGGGTGGCACTCGAGCAACCCTACGCCTCACCTCGCGTCACCACCATTCACCCCGAGCACCAGAACCGCGCGCTGCGCCGGTGTTCGGGAATCTCACCTGACGCAGCCTGGGCAGACGCCGATGAGTTACGGGTGGCCGAGCGGTCTAGCTTGAGAGCAACATCGGCGTGCGGCCGGAGGAGGCCGCCCGGACAAGGGAGTCATGGAATGACGCGATACCTGATCTCGTTCGATGCCCACGCGATGGACCACATCCCCGACGAGGACATGCCCGCCGTAGCCAACGCCTCGCACGCGGTGGTCCAGAAGGCCGTCGACGCCGGCGTGTGGGTTTTCGGCGGCGGACTGGAAAACCAGGAGGCGAGCATCGTGGCAACTGACGGAACGATCACCGAAGGCCCGTACCCGGAAGCCGTCGGCGGACTCTGTGTCGTCGACGTGCCCTCACGCGAGGAGGCGCTCAAGTGGGCTGCCAAGACCGCCGTCGCTTGCCGCTGCGCGCAAGAAGTCCGGGAGTTCATGCCCGACCCGACCGTAGGCAACTAGACGACACTCGCCTGCGCCAGTGTTCCGTAGTTACGCCCGAGGACCGACCGTCGTCGGCACGATCTGACGATGGAGCGGGCAAACAAAGAACTTGTCCGCGCGTACACCAGGGACGTGTTCGACAAGGGGGACGTCGCTGCTGTCGATCGCTACCTGGCGCCGGACTTCTTCAATCACGTCACCGGTCGGTCAGGAACCGAGGACTTCAGGGATCTTGCCGCTGAACTCAGTGCTGCGCCCGACGCGTCGAACGTCATCGAGTTCATGGTCGCCGAAGGCGACCTCGTTGTTGCCTTCATGACCATCACCAGGACTGTTCGTTCCGCCACTACCATCCTGGGCTATGCCGTCGAGGGGCAAGGTCAGTCGTACACCGTTCATCACGTCCACATCTACCGGATAGCGGACGGGAAGATCATGGAGCACTGGGCTCTGCGCGACGACATCAGCATGCTCCGACAGCTTGGCGTGCTCCAGCCCCCGGCCTAGGAACACCGAAGTTGTCTGCCGGAGCCGATGAGGTTTCGGTAGTCGGCGAGTCTCTGCCGCATATGGATCCGAAAGCGCCTCGATCGTTCATGACCGCCGTCTGACTCCAGGAGGCAGGAATGAAGCTCCTTCTCACTTCCGCTGGCATCACGAACACGAGCATCCACGACGCACTGGTCGACCTTCTGGGCAAGTCGGTCGCCGAGTCCAACGCCCTCTGCATCCCCACCGGGGGGTACGGATCCTCGTACAGCAGTCCCCAGGGGGCATGGCGTTTCATCACCGGTCAGTCCGCCCAGCCCATGACCGGCCTGGGTTGGAAGTCCGTGGGCGTGCTGGAGCTCAGCGCGCTGCCCACCATGGATGCAGAACGCTGGGTTCCATGGGTCAGCGAGACAGACGTCCTGCTGGTGAACGGCGGCGACGCCCTGTATCTGGCCTACTGGATGCGGCAGTCCGGGGTCGCTGATCTCCTGCCGTCGCTCCGCGAGACGGTCTACGTGGGATTCAGCGCCGGGAGCATGGTGCTGACTCCCAGGATCGGGAAGGACTTCGTCGGCTGGAAGCCGCCCAGCGGTGGCGACGAGACGCTGGGAATCGTTCACTTCTCGATCTTCCCGCACGTCGATCACCCGGACCTGCCGGAGAACACGATGGCCGAAGCAGAACGGTGGGCCGTCGGCTTGTCGGGGCCGGCGTACGCAATCGACGACGAGACCGCGATCAAAGTGACCGACGGCACGGTCGAACTAGTCACCGAGGGCAATTGGAAGCTGTTCACGCCCAGCCCGGTGCCAAGCGAAGCGGGCTAGGAGGCAACGCGCGCTCGATTGCGCAAGTGTTGCTCCTATGTCAATAGTGGTTCGCTCTTCAGGATGGTGAAGACGGTTCGTGCGAGCTGTCGTTTCAGGCAGCGAAGCGCGCGGCCCGACGCCTGAGGAGTCACGAACGACACGGACGACACCAGACTGGCAACGGCCCCTGACGGACCGACCCGGCGACTCTCACAGACGCCTGAGCAGACTGCGGCGCAACGGGTCAGTCGGCGTACGAGTACCGCGTGAGCACGCCCGCCGGCTCGAAGCCGAGGCGCTGATAGAGAGAAGCACCGTCGGCTGTCGAGTGCAGAAAGGCCCGGCGTGCTCCCAAAGAGGCAGCGCCTCGCAGCGCCCCGGCGGTCATTGCGCCGCCGATGCCTCGGCGACGCCAGGCCGATTCCGTGCTGACGAAGAAGACCTGCGCGTACTCGCCGAAGACGTGGCAGGCCGACGTTGCCCGCGCGGCCCCGGTCTCGTCGACGGCGGCAAACAGTCGAACAGACGAGGGCAAACCGCTCAGGTATCTGGCGATGTGGTCAGCGTCGGTGATGGCGGGATCGGACGCGATCGCAGCCGCTATTGCGCCTTTCAGCGGGACGGCGTCCGGCGCCCCTGCACCGACTCGATCCACAGGTCGGAGATCGAGACCCTCCGGAAGCGCGGGACCCGTCACGGTCTGGATGTCGCGGAGGACCATGGCCATCTCGGTCCCCTCTGCGTTCCAGCCGGGCTGGTCGTGTAAGAAGCGGTTACAACGCGGAGCTCGATCGAACACAAACACGACACCCGGCTGGGCACTCGCGACCTCAGCAACCAGTCGGCCGTACCCAGAGTCGTCGGTAACGAGCAGACGGATGTGCGCGACGCCACGGACACCCGGCGCGATTCGCACGACAGGGTCACTGTCCAACTCGTGACGGTGACGCGCGACGAACGCGTCGCAATAGATATCGAGCGCGGCCTCGACCACTGCCGGAAGATACAACTCCTATCCCGGCGCATCCGCGCTTCGCTCTAGGCGAGACTCGGCTGTGCCAGCGTGCGGGAATGTTCCTTGAGCGTTCCCGCGGGAACCTGGATTCGAGGACTTTGAACCCGTTCGCTGCTGCCGCTCAGACCGCTCGAACCTGGGCTAGCCGTTTGATTGCGAACTCGTCGGTCCCGCTGGGATCCCAGCAGACGGCGGCTTCCCATGCGGCCCGTGCTTGCGCGGCAACGTCGTGCGTGTCGTCGTCGAGATCGGCGGCGTTATGTGGCAACGCGAGGTCGAGGTCGGGGACGTCGACGTGCGACTCGTCCCAGTCGATCAACGCGACCCGATCCGCGGTCATGCGGATGTTGCCCGGGTTGGGATCACCGTGGACGACGCACCGCTCTCGTCCGGTGAGCCGAGCCCACGCTGCTCGGCATCGAGCGACACCCTCAGGCGGCATCGCGCCGAGGTCGATCTTCGTCCCGGTTTCCGCGAGCAGGAGGTCGGTCGACGATCGCCAGCCCGGACGTTGGGGCCAGCCGTGCGTCAGTCGGTGCAGCTGGCGGAGTGTGTCGGCCACGCGATGCCAGTCTGTCTCCGTTTCGGGCGGTTCGCCGTCCACGTAGGTCATCACGACCAGACCGTCGGCGAAGTGCCGGCCATCCGCGGTCGGGACCGGCACCGGCACCGCCATCCCTTCACGGTCGAGGTGTCGCAACAGCCCGGTCTCCCACGAAAGGTCGGCGTCGCTGCGCTTGCCGAGCCGAGCGATTGCAAGGCGCCCGTTGACGCACACGCTCCACACCTCGTTCGCGACACCGGTATTGCACCGTTCGATGCGAGCGACGTCGTCACCCCACCGGTCGAGTGCCTCCCATCCCACGGCCACATCTTCGCCGCTACGGCATCGGGAGCCGATTCTCAACGACTGACGCCGGGCGACAAGACGCCCGCTGCGCCTGCGTTCACGAACGACGCCTGAGCCCACCGCCCAAGCTGAAACGGCGAACAACAGCGACGACTCCGCGGCCGACGGCATCGAGGACAACCACACCGGCCAGCACGAGCGCCAAGACGACGGCGGGCGCGCCACCCTCTCGGTCGCCTTGGGCGCGTCCGAACACGATTCCCGCGACGCCGAAGAGAACCGCGAACGTGAAGAGCGCTCGGCCGGGTTGAGAGAGCCGAAGCCAACGGCCGAGCCATCGCCAATAGCTTCGGAGTCCAGCCACGCGCGTGAATGCTAGGTCAGACGAGCGAGCGGCACGCCTGGGCCAGTGCTCGGGAGCGACCCCCGAGCTGCTACGCACCTTGGCGCTCCCGAAATCCTCGTACTGCGAACCAGCCGCGAAGGTATTTACGAGCAGCCGGAATGAAGTCGAGGTCGGCGGCCATTAGGCCTGCCGACTGCGTACCCGTGCGACATCGTGAGTTCGGAGGTGCCTTCGATCCCACCACTCGGAAAACGGGAGGTTCGCGGCACCCGTTGCGACCTCCCAGACATTGCCTTCTGGATCTGCGAACGAGCCGCTGAATCCGCCCCATGGCGTTCGTTCTGCAGGCTTCGTGATCCTCGCGCCGGCATCGCTTGCTTCAGCGAGGACGTCGACAACGCGACCTTGCGAGCGGACGTTGTATGAGAATGTGATTCCGCGAAAGCCGCTTCCCTCCGCGGGAACGCCGGCGTCGTCTGCCAGTTGATCCCAAGGGTAGAGCGTCAGCGCCGATGACCCATCGCCGAGGCTGAAGCAAACCCACTCTCCCTGTTCCTGCAGGATCGGCCAGCGAAGCCCGTCACGGTAGAACCGCTTCGCCCGTTCGAAATCTCTGACGCCGACGCCGATGATCGCGATGTGAGGTTTCATGAAACTCCCTTCGGTCGATCTGCTTCGCTGCAGAAGATCATCCGTCCATAGCCGCTCTAGTCAGGTCATCAATGCACCGGCGCATGGGCCGCCTAGGTTCGGAATGACCCTGAGCACGGCGCGCTCTCGCCGACCGTCCGGGGAACGGTCCGCGCGCGCGTTGCGCATCCCGGAGGCGTGGTTATTTCCGACGCGCAGCTGCCGTGCCGCCGATCGACAGCAGCGCGACGACGAGCACGATCACGACCCACCACGCGATTGCGAGCGTGCCGTCGTGCCAGGTGAGGACGTCCCACATGCCGACAGCGTACGACGTCGCAGACGAGCAGCGTATCCACGGAGCCGTTCTCCGGTCGTCGCAGTAGGCACCGCTGGTGAGGTGGCGGTCGGCTGCGCCAGTGCTCGGGAACGTCCCCCGAGTGAAAGAAGCGGCAATAGCGATTTCGGCGCGTTTGCACTTACGATGACATGAGGTGACCGGTGCGTGACCGATCCGCGGACAGAGCTCGTCGGGCGCAGCTACGACAGGATGGGCGAGCGCTTCGCCGAGTGGCGCGACCGGATCGTCGGCGATCCGCGCCGCGAGTGGGAGGAAGAGCTCGTGTCACGGCTGCACGACGGGGCACGCGTGCTCGAGCTCGGTTGCGGCGCAGGTGTGCCCGACACACAGCGTCTTGCCGTGCGCTTCCAGGTGACGGGCGTCGACGTCTCGGCGGCACAGGTGCGGCGCGCCCGTACCACGGTGCCGCAAGCCGAATTCATCGAGGCGGACTTCACGGCGCTCGAGCTCGAGCCGGAGGCGTTTGACGCCGTCGTTTCGTTCTACGCCTTCAATCACGTGCCGCGCGAGTCGCTTGCGCCGACGTTCGCGCGGATCCATCGCTGGCTTGCCCCGCGTGGGCTTCTGATGACTGCGCTGGGAACGAGCGATACGGAGGCTTGGACTGGCGACTGGCTTGGCGCGCCGATGTTCTTCTCGAGCTTCCCGCCTGAGACGAACACACGCCTCGTCCGCGAGGCCGGTTTCGAGATCCTTCGCGATGAGCTCGTTACGTTCCGCGAGCCCGATGGCGAGGTGACCTTCCAGTGGGTACTTGCAATGCGGTGAGTCGCGTATTGCACGGTGCCGTGGGCCAGCGTTCCGGAATGTCCCCCGAGCGACTGCCTACGATCTCGCCATGATCGAGATCGTTGAGGAGACGACGGACGAGGTCGTCGAGGCTATGTAACGGCTCGTCCCGCAACTCTCGCCATCCTCGTCGCCTCGACGCGAAGACGTGGCGGCGATCGTTTCATCAGAGGCGAGCAGCCTCCTGATCGCTCGGGATATGGCCGGGAAGATCGCAGGAACGCTCACGCTTGTCATCTTCCACATCTCTGCCGGCGTTCGCGCATGGGTCGAGGACGTGATCGTTGACGAACATGCACGCGGAACCGGCATCGGTGCGGCTCTCACGCAAGAAGCTGTACGCCTTGCGCGTGAGGCAGGAGCGCGAACTCTCGATCTGACCTCCCGACCCTCACGCGAGGCCGCGGACGCGCTCTACCACCGCGAAGGCTTCACAAAGCGCGAAACGCACGTCTATCGCTACATCCTCTAGAACATGCGCCTGGGCCAGTGTTCGAGAATGTCACCCGACGGATGTGAAGCGCCAGCGCGTGGCGCCTCCGGCCGAGGCCGTAGCGACGCCGAGTGCAGTCGTCGGCGTGAAGACGTGCAGATGCCATGGAGGTGGGGGTGCGGTCGGGGCCGAACGTCGAACTTCTGCCTCGAAGGCGGCGAAGCCGGACCTAACCCTCTCGGCTGCGCCAGTGTTCACGAATGTCCCCTGACGCTGAACCACTCAGGGGGCGTACTGGGAGCCACCAGCGCCTTCGAAGGGTTTCGCCTCCGTAGGTTCGACGCGAGCGTTCGTCAGCTCGACTCCATTTTCTCGCAGCAGCAGGGTCAGTTCGTGGAGCCGAATGCCGCAGGCCTCGAGGCTCGCGGCTTCGAAAAGCAATTCGACCTGCGCTGCGAACGCTGGCATGGGGCTTCTCCTCTTCGTAGGTGACAGGCGAGTCTTGCAGCCGCCTGCGCCAGTGTTCAGGAATGTCCCCTGAGGTTTCGTGCCGGTCGGCCGTTCTGGGAGTGCGTGTCGGTCGCGGCGAGGCGGGATCGAATCGACGGTGGAGACCGCCTAAGGACGAACGTTGGCTTCGAGAAGCCGCCAGCGTGCGCCGAAGCTGATCCGAACCGCCGTGATGAAGATACCGCGACGGTCTGCGAGGTTCCGATACCCGACAGGGGAGTACGCAACGACGAAGCGCTGGTGGAGCGCTCGCACGCGAAAGTCGTGGGTCCCGAGGGGCCACCGTCGCAGCGCGCGGAGCGTTCCGTGCCGCTTCACCCAGTCTCGAGCGACCTCTTCCGGCGTCGGAAACGACGGGCGAGCAAGGGTTCCCACCGCCAACACCCGGAAGAGCCAGCGTCTCGAGCGCGTAACCTTGCTTCCGGCTCGCTCTCGAAACTCCAGGGGGTAGACACCGCGCATCTCAAGGGGCGGGATCGTCACCGACCAAACACCGTCATGGGGTTGGAGCGGAAACCAAGGAGCGAGAACCCCGATTGCAGTCGTCGAGCCGTCGAGCCGCACCTCAAGGCCGAGCCAACGCGCGGGAGAACGCACGGTTACTACTGCGGATTGCCCGAGGCGGACGACCGGAGGTTGCACGACCACCACAACACGCACGTCTCCCGCTTGATCCGATGACGCCGCCTCACCGCCGGGCGAAAACCCGACCAGCACCACTCCCGCAAGTGCTGCAACGCACGGTCGTAACCACAAAGGCGTTCTTCCTGTCGCCGTTCGCCGCGACCCCGACTGTGGCGATGACCCTCCGCCACCGCGCATCGGAAGTCAAGCTCGGCCGCCTGCGTGCGCCAGTGTTCAGGAATGTCCCCTGAGGCGCAGGGTGATCGTGGTAAGCGCCTGCCGTCCGGCTCGGTCGCGACGGCAGGCGCGAGCCCACAACACCGGCGGGGACTCCGAACCCGGCTAGCCGTAGATCGTGGGCAGTTCCGTGACCTTCGTCAGAGCTTCTTCAAGCGTCGAGACCTGGTACAGCTCGAGCGTGTTCCATTGTCCGAGTCTCGATTGGAACGCAAACTCTCGAACTGAGTCCATGTCGTCGGCTTCGACGGCCGCGAACACCATGTGGTTGTTCATCGGCACGTAGGTTGCGAGGAGTTTTACGCCCAGCTTCTCAGCCAACTCAGGTATCTGGGCCGCGCCCTCCGCGGAAAGTTTCCGAACCGTCTCGTTCGCTGACGGGCAGAGGTCGGGCGGGTGCTGTCCGACGATCAGATACTGCACGGAACTTCTCCTTTCTGGCGTGGAAGCGTGAGCCTACTCCCCTGAAACCGACCTGTCTCGCAGGGCCCACGACGATCTGATTGACGCCTGGCGTCGGTCCGGTAGACGCAGTTCGCGGGGGAAGCTCGCCTACGCCAGTGTTCCGGACGCCTGAAGGGCGGGCGGTGTTTGCCGCTGCCGGCTAGCTACTTGTGGATTGCGTAGAGCATCATTCCGCGTCGCGTACCGGACTCGACTGCCCCTAGTTTTTCGACGGCGCGGCGTGAGCGTAGGTTGCGCGCGCCGACCAGGAAAACCACGGTCTCTACTGACTGGAACGCGTGCTCGAGCATGACTCTCTTCAGGTCAGCGTTATAGGCACCGCCCCAGTACCGGCGTCCGACGAACGTCCACCCAATCTCGACCTCGCGCGCTTCCGGGTCGTGGTTGTCATACCGAGTCGCGCCGATCAATTCGCCGGTCACCCGATCCACGACGGCGAGCGCTCCGCCCGAGGCGAGATGGTCGTCGAAGTAGGCGCGGAAGACTTCCTCGCGCCAGCGTTCGCGTTCTGGGTGTTGCTCCCAGAGCAACGGATCCGCTGCTGACGCGTACAACTCGTCGAAGTCCTCGACCCGCAGCGGCCGAACCACGACCAGCTCTCCCACCAGGGTCGGCTGCCGATTCAAGCTTCCTCAGCCAGCTCCTCGCACTCGACGAGTATCGGCAATGACCGTGTCGTCGGCTGGGCGAGCGTCTTTCTCGCCCGAGAGCTCGAGCTGGAGTTCATGCTCGCCATCCGGCGCGCCATCGACGAGGGATCCTCTCCGCCGGTTAACCTCGGCCCCGTGTCGGTCAGACCAGGAACTGTCGTCCTGTTCGGCGGGCCGGCGGGAGCTGGAAAGTCGACGCTGGCCCGTGCTTGGTCTGCAACCCGCCCTCAGGCGGTGCACGTTCAGATCGACGAGATCCGCGCGCTCATCGTAAGCGGGCTCGCCGACCCGCAAGAGCCCAGCGATCTCAACGAGTCCCAATATCGCGCCACCGTCCACGCCACCTGTGCCATGGCTCATGCCTTCACGGCGCACGTCATCGACGTGGCGATCGACGACGTTCTCGAGCCCGACGCCTTCGACCGTTTCTGGCAGGCGAACCTCGCCGGGCAGCCTGGCGTCTCGTGATCGTGCTGCCGAGCCTCGATGAGACCCTCGCACGCTCACGCGGACGCAACAAACGCGTCAGCGAGAAGCTCACGCGCACGCAGCACGCGCGATCGAGCGATTGGGATGACTCACTCCGTTTCGACACGACCGGACTCGATGTTGCGCAAAGCCTTGCGCTCGTTCTGAAGCGCTTGGGTTAGCTGATCGAGGAAGCCCCGGCCGAAAACGAGCCGTTCCACCTCATCATCGACGTCGACCAGGTTCCGGAAGCTGCGTCAGAATGTCGTTCCGCGGGTCCGAACCGGCCTCTGCTCTACGATGCCCCGACTGCCAGTCCGACTATGGACGGTAAGAATCGGGGTCGAGTCTTGAGGCGTATTGCCTGCGTCGTCATCGCGATGGGAATCTCGTTGGTCGCAGCCGCAGCCGCGCGGGCGGAGCGTCCTGTTCCATCGTTGACGCCCGCAGCGACGCTCCGTCTATGGCGTACAGAGGTTATGGGGGCAACGGCTGTGGTACACGCACGGCTTGCAGGTTCGTGTCGTCCGGCGCGGGTGATCGTCTACGCGCAGACGGATTGGTTGCGCGTGGCGACCGAGTTCGCCGCGAACGGCTCGCCCTGCGCGCAGTACTACATCTCCGTTCCGCCTCTTGCGGCGGACAAGACACAGCCGCGGAGCGGGCAGGCTGCCCAGATCCGCGCTCTCGGATCGAGCTTCCATGCACTCGACGAGATCAACTACACGGGCTGGTCGACATGGGTGTCCGCGGGCTCGGGAAGCTGGTTCGACGCCGGTGTGACCGCGCGTCAGCGGATGTCGGCGGCCGGGTTCGATGTCACGGCGGGCGACGGTTGGCTGCTCAACGAGTTGAGCTCCGCGGTGCGGACGGGCACCGGGGTTGCTCGGCAGAACGCGCTCGCGTTCATGCACGGGCTCGCAGACAACGGCGTGAAGGGGATCGTCGCGACAGCCGGTGTCGCGCAATCGACGCCGGATCTCACCCAGTACAAGGTCAACCTGCAGGACTGGCTCGAGGACAGCAGCTTCTGGACAGAGGCCGCAGGCTACGTCAGCGACTGGGCGCAGGAGAACTACGGCGACGTTCGCGCCTACGCCGTCGGCGGCTCCATGCCGGCCGACCGGGCAGCGGCAATGGCGCAGTACCTCGGCCACGAATCAGCGCTCGCAGCCGTGACGCCCGCCGTCGTCGGGGCGCCGGCGCAGGCGCTGCTGGCGGCCACCTACGTCCCGTTCGGAAACGCCGCGTGGGCGTGGAGCGCCTCCTACGGCTGGACGGCGGTACCGCTCGCGACGATGGAGGACTTCGTCTCCGGTCAGGTCTACGCAGATAGATCGCTCGGAGCGTCGACGGGAGCGGCGGTCGACCGGATCGGGTTCGCCTGGGCACCGAGCAACACGCTCGGGCTGGCCACAACAGACTTCAACACCGAGACGAAAGCGCTGCTGGACCGCATCGCTGCTGCCGTGCACGACACCGACACCGGAGACGATCCCGCCGGTGCGGCCGCCTGTCTGCCGAGCTGGTGCAGCACGACCCTCGCCGGCGCAGCGTTCAGCGGTGCATGGCAGCCGTTCTCGACCTGGTCGCCGCAACTCCCGGCGATCACATCGGCGGCTCTCGAGACCACGACCGGGACATCGGCCGGGCCGGCGACCGTTCAGCTCGAGACGCTCGGCCTGCCCGACGACGCAGCCTGGACACGCATGGTCACGCTGACTTCCAGCTCGGCGGCCGGCGCATTTGCCACCGATCCTGCCGGTCCCTGGTCACCGTCGCTCGCGCTCCCGATCGGCGTCGGAACGTCAACTGCGAGCTTCTACTACACCGACGTCCAGGCCGGGTCACCGACGATCACGGCCACGCTCGACGACGGATCGACGACCTCCCAGCAAGCGAACGTCAGCGCGCCACAGCCGCAGCCGCCACCGCCGCCGACCACCACACAGCCGACACCCACAACACCTACAGACACGACCCCCGCGCCGGGCATCACCCCACCGACATCACGCCAACCAACCGCCGCGGTGGTCGTCCACGTCGCCTCGGTCAAGACCCGGCGGCTCGCCGGGCATCTCGTCGTGTCGGTGCGCGTCCGTGCCGGCACTCGTGCAGCCGCGCACACACGTGTCCTCATACGCGTCCGCCGGGGGCCGACCACGATTGCGCTCGCGACCCGAACGACCGACGCGAGCGGCCTGGCGACCTGGCGCAGCTTGCGGGTGCTCCGGCCCGGTCGCTACTCCGCGACCGCTGCCGTCCGACGCTGAGGATCGAGCTCCTCCGAGCTTGGGAGGGTGGTCGGCCCCCCCAACACTGAAATGACCCCACCCGACCCCAAAACGTTTCGTCCGCGAAGCGTCCCCTTCACCGTCGTTCGTCTGACCGCCAGCGCGCCGCAAGGTCGGCGCCGTCGAGCCTCTCGGCCGCGGCGAACGCTTTCGCCGCCCGTTTTGCCGTGTTCCGACCGAACGCCCCGCGCAGCAACCACGTTCGCGTCAACCGGACAAGTCGCAGCCTGTCGTCCGACAGGTCGGGTTCGCGCTTTGGCTTCAGATACAGGTCGATGGCCACCTTCTTGACGAGTGCGGGATCGCTCGGCGTGCCGGTCGCCTGCTCGACCCGGTAGGCGACGAGCGAGGAGAGCACTTGGAGCTCGCGCACGCCCGATCGCACCGCGATCGCCATCGACGCCGAGCTCGAGGCAAGCATGACCCACGGCAGCCGGGTGAAACGCGCGCCACGCGCGAGCAGTCGGACGACCGGGACCGCCAGTACGACGACGCGCTGGATCTTGTCGGCGAGCGCCTCGGTGTCCTCTTCGCCCGCCAGAAGTCGGTGCGCTTCTTCAGCCGAGCTCACACGGTCGTCGGTGAGGAGCACGCGGTCGACGGCCGCGTCGACGAGATCTCCGACAGCTCTGACAAGTGCAATGACAGCCTTCTGGGTCGCCGACGTTGCCCCAGCGCGCGCGGAGGCGGCGCGAGCACGCAAGCGCGGCGGAGCGGTCGGCTGCTGATCAATCGGCACGCCGCCACCCTAGGTCACAAACCAAGTTCGCGCCGAACCCGACCTGGCACCGCTTTCAACCGGACCCGATTCCGTCACGTCCGGCGAGCTCTGCGGTTGCAGGCACCAGCGATGTCATCGAAGATCGACTCCGTGCGCGTCATCAGCGCCGTCATCGTCGGCGCCCTGATCGGAGCAGCAGTCGTCGGCATCGCCTGGTGGTCCACGAACCGCCACTCGCACACGACAATTCCCGCGCCTAGCTGGATCGCGAAGCGCCACGTCCAGCCGGATAACGGCATGTCAAACAACTGCGGGTACGCGGTCAATGCGAACCGCTCCGACGGCATCGTCGTCTGCGGCGTCAACGGCGACTACGCCTGCTTCCGGCCGGACTCATCCGATCTGTCCAGCACCGGGAGCTGGCTACCGGCGGGCGACTGCCCGAACGGCGCGCGAGACGCGCTTCTGCAAGCTCACATCCTCCGCCCCGCTCACTAGCCCTACCTTTCCCGGACAGCCCTTGCGCTGATTTCGGACTGCCCGGGCGATCCCGGCGGAGCTACCGTCCTTCGCGTGCAGCGGTTGATCGTCGCCCGTCACGGCGAGAGCGAATACAGCGCGCGGGGTCTCCTGAACGGCGATCCGACGCGTCGCTGTCCGCTGACGCCGACGGGACGCGGGCAGGCGCGGCGGCTCGGGGAGCTCTTGCGCGGGGAGCGGATCGATCTGTGCGTGACGAGCGGATTCGAGCGGACGAGGGAAACGGCCGAGATCGCGTTCGAACGACGTGCAATCCCGCGGCTGGTCGTCGCCGACTTGAACGACCATCCGGCGGGCGCGTTCGAGGGGAAGCCGCTCGCCGAATACCTGGTGTGGGCGCACGCGTCGCCGTCGACGGAGCCGATACCGGGCACCCCCGTTTCGCGCGTCGACGTGGTCCGCCGGTTCGCCCGCGGGTATCGGCTGCTGCTCGAGCGGCCGGAGCCGACGATCATCACGGTCCTCCACTCGCTGCCGATCGGCTATCTCCTGTCCGGGCCACTCCAGCGCTTGTTGCTCCTGGAGTACGCGGAGCCCACGGTTGTCGCAGCCGACGACGTGCGAGCCGCCGTCGAGCTTCTCGATCAGTGGGCGACGGCGCCGACCTGGTGAGTCTTCTTTCCTGCGCGCGAGGCGTGCGCGTTCGGCATCAATCCGACGGCGGAGGTACGCGCGTACTGGGTGCTACAACCTTCGATGAGAGAGGCGCGACAACAGTGCGCAAGTTCGGGGTCGTGGCCGAGCGCCTGTGATCGCCGCCGCCGTCACCGCCGCCGCGTTGACGCGGGGTCCCGTGGCCGAGAGCGTGACGCAGCGCAGCGCGATCGTCTCATTCCGGACGTCGGCGCCGGAGCACGCGGTCGTGCGCCTGCAAAATGGCGCCCCAATCGACGCCGGGAGCGGCGTCGACCACGTCGTCAGGCTCACGGGCCTGACGCCGGGCAGGCGCTATTCGTACCGGTTGGAGTTGGGCTCGACCGTCGTCGCGGCGGGCAGGTTCCGGGCGGCGCCGGCCGACGCCGCACGCTTCACGTTCGCGGTGGTGGGCGACTTCGGCAGCGGGAACGACAACGAAACGGCCGTCGCCTCGATGATCGAGTCCTGGCGCCCGGACTTCGTGCTCACGGTGGGCGACAACGCGTACCCGCTCGGCTCGGCGGCCCTGCTCGACCGCGATATCTTCGGTCCCTACGCAGCGGTCATGCGCGAGTCGGCGTGGTTTCCGGCGCTCGGCAACCACGACGTGAAGGCCGACGGCGGGAAGCCCGAGCTTCAGGCGTTCCACTCCCTCGGAAGCGAGCGCTGGTACCGCTTCACCTGGGGAAACGCCGCGGTGGTCGTCCTGGACTCCGACGTTGCCCTCGCCCCCGCCTCGCCGCAACTTCGTTTCGCCCGTACCGCCTTCGCATTGCCTTCGTGCTTCCGCTTCGCCGCCTGGCACCACCCGCCGTGGGAGCCTCCGGGCCGCAGCATCTCTCCAGGCCTTCGCCGCAACATCGTGCCGCTGGTGGAGAAGGACGGTGTTCAGGTGGTGTTCGAGGGCCACCTGCACGCCTACGCCCGAAGCCGCCCGCACGAAGGTGTTCTCTATGTGGCGGTGGGCACCGGTGGTGCGGAGCTCGAGCACGACGCCGATACGCTGACGATCCCGTCCGCGCGCGTCGTCGAGGGCCGGTTCGGCGCGCTCCGCGTGGACGTCGCGGGCCGCGCGGCCCGATTCCGCTACGAGACCGTCGACGGGACGGTGCGCGACGAGTTCCGCCTGAGCTGTTCCTGACGGCGCGCGCCGCTAGTCGATCGGCCAGATGATCCGCGTCTCCGGGACCGGGTCGTGCTGCTCGTAGATCTCGATCGGCTCCCCCTTCTCCGTGTGCCCGTCGCGCTGCAGCTGGTCGTAGAACTCCTGGTAGACGCCCGGGAGCCCTTCGTACGCGCCCACATAGAGGTGCACAGCCGACCGCTGAGCAGGCCGTGTCACCAGGTCGAAGCCCTCGGGCGGCTCGACCGCGCCCGCCTCGACCTCGACGCCCGGCGCGATGTTCAGCTGCCCGTCGGGGCCGTCGAGGAGATGCACATGTGCACGCCATGGGGCACCGTGTCCGCCCAGCTCTGGATCTTCCCCATCAGCTCCGGCATCACGTTCGGGATCTCCGAATACGCCACCGTCCGCTTGATCACGGCATACGTTCCCTCGGGAATGTCTTCGATCTCGTAGTCCATCTCACCCTCCTTCGACTCGATCCTTCGCAGACTAAGCGGTTCGCCGATGCGAACGGGTACCGGTCGCGGCGACCATCGGCGCTTGACGCCGAACGTGAACGGGGCCGAGCGGTTGGGTGGGTCGGTTCGCGCCGTTCGTCCCCCGTCGCTCGTCGTCACCTCGCTCGGTCTCGGGTGCGTCTTCGTCCCGCTCACGCTGATCGCGAGAGCCCGCCGCCGCGACCACCGGCTGATCAGATCCCGGGAATATCGGCGCCGTCGCGGAGTCCTTTCTGGAGACCGCAGAGAGAAAGGACAGCGACCATGGACGAGCTTGCGCCCGACACGACGATCGAGATGCTCCACCCACGACTGGAGCTGGCCCGCCGCGCCGGCGGCGGCATCGAGGTGACGCTCTACTGGAGCGCCCACGACAACAGCACGAGCATCGAGGTCTGGCACGCGGCCTCGGAGGAGATCCTGGTCTTCGGCGTCGCCCGGGAGCAGGCGCTCGAGGCCTTCTACCATCCCTTCGCCCATCTGCCGGGGGCACCACGCGAGCCGATTCGGGTGCTCCACCCGTGACGGCAAACCCGGTTCACCGGGAGCTGTTCTGGCATGCTCGCGCCGACGCACCGGTCGTCACACTCATCATCGCTCGATGGAGCGCTCGCTCGATCCCTCCCGGCTCGGAGACCACCTCGATCGGCTCTTTCGGGCCGCCTGGGCGCTCTGCGGCTCTCGTGAGGACGCCGAGGACCTCGTCCAGGACACGTACGCGAGCGTGCTCGCCCGCCCGCGCTTTCTTCGAAATGAGGACGACCTCGGCTATCTCCTCCGTGCGCTGCGCAATACCTTCCTGAACCGGAAACGCAGCGAGAGCCGCCGGCTACAACCCGGACCGCTTCCCGAGCAGCTCGACCTCGTCGCCGACCCGCAGGCCCGCAGTCCGGAGGATGCGCTCGCAGCAGCTGAGCTCTACGCGACGATCGCGGCGCTCTCCGACGATTTCCGCGACGTCCTCGTCGCCGTCGACATCGCCGGGCTCTCGTACAAGGAGGCCGCACACGCCCTGCGGATTCGCGAGGGAACGGTCATGAGCCGCCTCTACCGTGCCCGGCAGCAGGTCGTGCGCAAGATGGACGGCGGCTCAACCTGAGCTGCCGGTCTCGACCGTCCCGACGAGCACCTTCTGGCCCGACGAGCCCTGATCCCCGTCAGCCCGCTCGCGGGTGATCGACAGCGTCGAAAAGTCTCTCGGGGACACGCCCGCCCACAGCGTTACCTTCCGTCCCTCGTTGAAGGTCCCGATCGGAACCAGCACACCGGCCGGGTTGCGGAGCCAGGCCTGATAGAACCGACCACCGTCTAGACGAGGCAGCCCGGTCGCATCGAGGGTGATCCGCCAGCCGGACGCCGTCTTCACGAGCGTCGCCTCGCCTCTGGCGCCCGGATCCAGCGCGGTGGGGCCAAGCGCAGCCTTCAGCTGCCCCCTGGACGTCCCGGAGTCAACCACGACGAACGCGATCACGGCCGCGGCTGCCACCGCGGCCACACCTACGCCGACCGCGACGAAGCGGCGAGCCGGCCGGGTGCGACGCGTCCGCTGTTGCTCCTCGATCCGCGCGCGAAGTGCAGCAGGCGCGACGACCTCGGTGGCGGCGCTCTGCGCGAGCGCCACCGCGCGCCGCTGCTCGGCGAGACGGTCGGCAAGCTCGGGCGATGCGGCGACCTGCGCCTCGACCGGCGCGCGGCGGTCGGGCGCAAGCGATCCGTCTGCGAGCGCTGCCAACTCGGCGATCTCCCGACCGCCGTCCTCCGCTTCTCGACGGTGTCTCATCGACACGACGACCCGAAGCGTAACCCGGGACGAGCGGCGGCCGTGGGGCGCCGCAAGGGGCTAGAGCGCAAAGCCTCCATGCCCTCAAGGACACCCGCCCGCACGAGGCTATTCCCGCCGCGATTCCCGCTCGCCTGAAGCCGACTTCGCCGCCTCCGGAATAGGCGCCGGACGGTCGGTGTCTTCAGCGCAGAAGAGATCACCACGGAAAGGACATGAGATGAACGTACTGATCGTCGCGCTCGAGGCAACCGTCGCTCCGGAGGTATCGGACGCCGATGTCCTCGTCGTCGCGCCTGCATTGAACTCGAAGCTCCGCCACTGGGTGTCGGACGACGATGCGGCCCGCCGCAAAGCAAAAACGCTCGCTGAGGCGCTGGCCGAGTTGCTCAAGAGGGACGGCGTGCACGCCGAGGGCCGGGCCGGTGACTCCGATCCGCTGCTGGCGATCGCGGATGCACTGCCGACGTTTCCCGCCGATGAGATCGTGATCGCAGGTCGGCCGTCACGTCCGAACGGGCTCGATCAGCTCATGTCGCGCATTCGCGATCGCTTCGCGCTTCCCATTCGCGCCGTCGGCCCGCTCGCGTGCCCGGCCGCGGAATAGACGAACGCCCGCCGGTGTCTCTAGCGGGCGACACCACACTCGGAAAGGACAGGCAATGAGAACTGACATGCAACTCAATCGATCGAACGGGGCCTGGTCGATGCGTCTCGCGGTCTCGGCGTTCGCTGCCGCCGCACTCGCCGCCGCAACAGGCGCAGTGGCGGCTCAGGGGCACGCCTCACCGCACCGCCACGCATACAAGAGCCTGCACAGGCTCAGCGACCCGAGGTCCCCGCAGGCGCGGCTCGCCCACGGTCTCTTGTCGGTCGAAGGCACGAGGGCGGACGACCGGATCGCGCTGCGCCTGAAGGCCGGTGATCCGAACACGCTCCAGGTCGACTTCGGCGACGACGGCTCAGCGGAATTCGAGTTCCCGCGCGCGAACGTTGCGGCAATCGCCGTGGCCGCCGGTCCCGGCAACGACCTCGTCCGCATCGACGAGAGCAACGGTGTTTTCAACGACAAGCTCCCGACGATCCTCGATGGCGGCCCGGGCGACGACAACCTGGCCGGAGGCTCCGGAGCGGAGACGCTCATCGGGGGCAGCGGCAACGACCGGATCGACGGGAACAAGGGCAACGACCGCGCATTCATGGGCGCCGGCGACGACACGTTCGTCTGGGATCCCGGCGACGGCAGCGACACCGTCGAAGGGCAGGATGGCAACGACACGATGCTCTTCAACGGAGCAGCGGCCGCCGAGCACGTCGACCTGTCCGCCAACGGCAACCGGCTCCGCTTCTTCCGCGACGTCGCCGGCATCACCATGGACACCGCCGGCGTCGAACAGGTCAACTTCAACGCCCTCGGCGGCGCAGACGTCGTCACCGTCCACGACCTGACCGGCACCGACGTCAAACACGTCAACGTCGACGAGAGCAACCCGGCCGGCAGCGGCACCGGCGACGGCCAGCCCGACCAGGTGATCGTCGAAGGCACAACCGGCAACGACCAGATCGACGTCAGCTCGGACGGGACCAACGTGACCACATCTGGTCTGGCGGCAGAAGTCGTCGTTCAGCATCCCGAGACGATCGACCGGCTCGAGGTCGACGGGCTCGGCGGCGACGACAGCATCTCGGCCGTCGGCCTTGCAGCTCAGACGATCGCCCTCACCCTCGACGGTGGTGACGGCAATGACAACCTGGCAGGAGGCCAGGGGGTCGAGACGCTCATCGGAGGCAGCGGCAACGACCGGATCGACGGGAACAAGGGCAACGACCGCGCATTCATGGGCGCCGGCGACGACACGTTCGTCTGGGATCCCGGCGACGGCAGCGACACCGTCGAAGGGCAGGACGGCAACGACACGATGCTCTTCAACGGAGCAGCGGCCGCCGAGCACGTCGACCTGTCCGCCAACGGCAACCGGCTCCGCTTCTTCCGCGACGTCGCCGGCATCACCATGGACACCGCCGGCGTCGAACAGGTCGACTTCAACGCCCTCGGCGGCGCAGACGTCGTCACCGTCCACGACCTGACCGGCACCGACGTCAAACACGTCAACGTCGACGAGAGCAACCCGGCCGGCAGCGGCACCGGCGACGGCCAGCCCGACCAGGTGATCGTCGAAGGCACAACCGGCAACGACCAGATCGTTGCCTCCGGCAGCAACGGCGCAGCGCGCGTGAGCGGGCTGGCCGCAACGGTGACCGTCACGGGAGCCGAGGCCGCGAACGACACGCTGACGATCGATGCGCTCGACGGCAACGACCGCGTCAACGCATCGGCGCTTGCCGCGAGTGCGGGCAAGCTGGCGATCGACGGTGGAAACGGCAATGACGTGCTGATCGGGGGCAGCGGCGACGACGTGCTTGCCGGCTCAGCGGGCAACGACCTCCTGATCGGCGGACCCGGGCAGGACAGCCTCGACGGCGGAACGGGCAACAACATCGTCATCCAGTGACCGAGCCGGAGCGTCCCCGACGCTCCGCTGCAACCACGAAATCAGGCGGGCGGCCGCAAGGGCCGCCCGCCTGTCGTGTTGGCGCCACAGGTGAAGTCGCGAGGGTCTCGCACGTATCGTGCTCCCCTCGGAGATGACGAGCGTTGCCGACCCGTTCTCGTCGCCACGGCCGGAGGCCGATTCGGTGGGCACCTTGCTGTCCATCAATGTCGGGATGCCGAAGGATGTCTCCTGGCAAGGGAAAACAGTCTTCACGGGCGTCTTCAAGGACCCCGTCACGGGCCCTCGCCACGTCGGCAAGCTCAACGTCGACGGTGACGGCCAGGGCGATCTCGCCGGCCACGGCGGCGAGCAGCGCGCCGTGTTCGTCTACCAGATCGACTCCTACCGCTACTGGGAGCGCGAGCTCGGACGAACCGATCTCGTCTACGGACAGTTCGGCGAGAACTTCACCATCGAAGGACTGAACGACGACGAGGTCTGCATCGGCGACCGCTACCAGATCGGAACCGCCGTCTTCGAAGTCACGCAGCCCCGTGTCACCTGCTACCGCGTGGGGATCCGCATGAACGATCCGCGGATCCCCGCCCTGCTCGTCTCCCACCGCCGCCCCGGCTTTTACTTCCGCGTTCTCGAGGAGGGCGAAGTGCAGGCCGGCGACGAGATCCTCAAGCTCGCCTCCGGCCCGGAACGGATGACCGTTGCGGAGGTCGACGGGCTCCTCTACCTGCCCGGGCACCCGCGCCAGCAACTGCTCCGCGCCCTGCGCATCCCCGCCCTCAGCGCCGGTTGGCAAACGTCGTTCGGAGCGTTGCTCGAAGGAGAGCCGGGCAGCGGCAACGCCGGCCTGACAGCCGCCAGCCCGCCCCCCGCGTGGCCCGGCTTCCGCCGTCTGACCGTCACCGAGATCACGCGCGAGAGCGATTCCGTGATCTCGATCCGTCTCGAGCAGCCTGATGGCGCGCCCCTACCAGCTCGACGCCCCGGCCAGTACCTCACGCTACGAATCCGGCCCGGCAGCGAGAAGGGATCGGTGCTCCGGAACTACTCTCTCTCCGGCCCGCCCGACGCGGGCTACTACCGGATCGCGGTCAAGCGCGAGCACAATGGCGCCGCCAGCGGCTTTCTGCATACGCGCCTCGCCGTCGGCGACAGTCTCGACATCGCTGCGCCACGCGGTACCTTCATCCTCGACCAAACCGATACGCCCGTCCTGCTGATCAGTGCGGGCATCGGAGCCACTCCGGTCCTTGCCATGCTCCACGCGCTGGCGGAGGAACGCTCCGATCGGGAGATCTGGTGGCTGCACGGCGCACGCGCCGGCCGCGACCACTCCTTCGCCCCCGAGGTCCGTGACCTCGTCGGAACGCTCCCGAACGTCCGCACCCACATCTACTACAGCCGTCCCGACGACAACGATCTCGAAGGGCACGATTTCGACAGCGCAGGTCGTCTCACCGGCGCCCAGCTCGTCCAGCTCGAGCTCCCGAGCGACGCAGAGGCATACGTGTGCGGTCCGACACCGTTCATGGAGGAGATCACCGTCGGCCTGGCGGGTATCGGGCTCAACCCAGCCCACATCCATACCGAGCCGTTCGGGCCCGGGCCGCCGCAAACTCCCGGCATCGCTTCAACGCCGGCGCGGGTGGCCCACCCACCCTCAGGACAACCTGGAACAGGCCCCACGATCGAGTTCGCCCGCAGCAACCTCGCCATCCCCTGGAGCAGCGACTACGCAAGCCTGCTCGAGCTCGCCGAAGCCTGCGACGTACCCGTCCGCTGGTCCTGCCGCACCGGTGTCTGCCACACCTGCGAGTCGGCACTCATCGCCGGCGAGATCGACTACAGTCCCGACCCGGTCGAACTGCCCGCAGACGGGAGCGCGCTGATCTGCTGCGCACATCCGCGCAACGACGTGGTCCTCGATCTCTGAATGGCGGCGCGACCATGTCCGAGCCACGGAAAGTCGTGATCGTCACCGGCGCATCCCAGGGCATCGGCGCCGGCGTATCCGACGCGTTTCGTGAAGTGGGGTATGCCGTTGTCGGGACATCACGTTCGATCCGCTCGTCCGACGACCCCGACTACGTCACCGTTCGCGGCGACATCACCGAGGTCGAGACGGCTCACCGCGTTGTCGATGAGACGCTTCGGCGATTCGGGCGGATCGACACGCTGGTCAACAACGCGGGCCTCTTCGTCGCCAAGCCGTTCACGGAATACTCGCCCGACGATTACGCCACGGTCACGGCTGTGAACCTGGCGGGGTTCTTTCACATCACCCAGCTCGTGGTCGAGCAGATGGCCGCCCAAGGCACCGGCCACATCGTCAGCGTCACGACCAGCCTGGTCGACCACGCCGACGGCACCAACCCTTCCGCGCTGGTCTCTCTGACCAAAGGGGGACTGGCCGCCGCGACCCGTGCATTGGCCATCGAGTATGCGTCGCGGGGGGTGCGGGTCAATGCGATCGCGCCCGGCATCATCAAGACATCGCGGCATGCAGCCTCGTCATACGAGGGCTTGGCCGAGACGGTCCCGCTCCGCCGCCTGGGCGAGATCGGCGACGTCGTCGACGGGATCCTCTACCTCGAACGGGCGACGTTCGTCACCGGCGAGACACTGCACGTGGACGGCGGGTGGTCCGCCGGGCACTGACGCGTTGGCTGCTCGGAATGACCGGCGACCCGCACCAGAAGCCTCGACAGCGAGACGACAAAGCGAGCAGGAGGCATGCAGATGGGAGCGATCCGGGCGCACGAGTTCATGAGCCTCGACGGTGTGATCGACACGCCGACGTGGACGTTCGACTACGGCTTCGACCCGAAGCTGGGCGAAGCGATCGCCGCTGTGACGGAAGGTTGCCGAGGCATCCTGCTCGGTCGTACGACCTACGAGATGTTCGAGCCTGTCTGGTCACAGCGGACGGTCGAGGACGATCCAGGCGCGCCGTTCTTCAATGACACCACCAAGTACGTCGTCTCCGGGACGCTCGCGTCGGCAACGTGGAAGAACTCGCAGGTCCTCGGCCCGTACGACCCCGAGGCGATCCGCCGCCTGAAGGACGAAGTCGACGGCGACCTTTACGTCAGCGGAAGCGGGACGCTCGTCCGTGGCATGATCGCCGACGGACTCGTCGATGAACTGCACTTGTTCGTCTTCCCGCTTACGCGCGCGAGCGGACCGCGGCTCTTCTCCGAGGATGCTGCACCGCAGAAGCTGTTGCTCACAGCCAGCGCGTCGTTCGACAACGGAGTC
Organism: uncultured Thermoleophilia bacterium; assembly: GCA_963769545.1. Lineage (GTDB taxonomy): Bacteria > Actinomycetota > Thermoleophilia > Gaiellales > Gaiellaceae > PALSA-600. The sequence continues at coordinate 841,750 of CAVYMB010000001.1, forward strand.
GTCTACCTCGCCTACCGGCCCGCGGCTTAGCCTGTTGAGCGTCCTCGATCTTGAGCACGTTGGCGTGCGGCGTGGCGGCAACCCGATCCTCGAGAACGTCGACTGGACGGTTCGTAGCGGCGAGCACTGGGTCGTCGTCGGGCCGAACGGCGGCGGGAAGACGACACTCGTTCGGATCGCTTCTGCGCAGATGCGTCCAAGCGAGGGCGTCGTGCGCTTGCTCGGCAATCAGCTCGGCCGCTATCCGCTCGCAGAGCTCCGCCGTCGCATCGGATATGTCGATCCGCTGCTTGCGCGACGCTTCCGGTTCGAGCAGACGGCCCGAGACGTCGTCGCGACGGGCGTAGGGGGAACCATCCTCAACGTCGAGCCGGCCGACGAGCGACGTGTGGGTCGGCAGCTCGAGCTGGTCGGCGCCGCTCAGCTGGCCAACCGGCGCTTCGCCTCCTGCTCGGAGGGCGAACGCGCCCGAATCCTGCTTGCACGCGCACTCGCCGCGGACGCGGCGCTACTCGTGCTCGATGAGCCAACCGCCGGCCTCGACGTCGCCGGGCGGCTTCTCTTCCTGCACGTCCTGAGCGACGCGATCGCGGCACGCCCGGAACTGCCAACGGTGATCGTGACGCACGAGCTCGACGCGCTTCCGCCCCAGACGACCCACGCGTTGATGCTTCGCACCGGGCGAGTCCTGACCTTGGGCGAGCGCACCTCGACGCTGACTGCAGAGAACGTCGCCGCATGCTTCGACCTTCCGCTCGAGGCGGCGCGGCAGCTTCCTCGCTGACGTCCGAATTCGTGGCGAAGACCGGGCGCGCGCTTAGCGAAGAGCTTCCTCGAACCGCGGGTCGTCGCGGACGGCGGCGAGATCGTCGTCGGTGCGGGCCTGACGGCGGAACGGCGGGAACAGCTCGACCGATCGGTGGAGGTGGACGAACGTCTCGTCGCCAGTCTCGCCCGCAAGCGTTGCGAAGCACGCGTAGTTGTAGTGAAGGCCCGGGTGATCCGGCACGCGCTCGAGCCCGCTTCGGACCTCTTCGAGCGCGTCGGCGTAACGCTGCTCTCCGTACGCGCTCATCGACGCGGTCTGGAACGGCCACGCTTCACCCCAGTCGATCGCCTGGTACGCCTCCCCGGGCGTCGCGCCGACGACGATGACCGTTCCATCTCCGGTCGCCTTCCGCCGCGCCTCCGGCCGGACGTAAAGGAAGGTTCCGGGCGGCGTGTCGATCTTCTCGCCGTCGATCTCGAAGGTCACCGTCCCGTCGAGCACCATGTACAGCTCCTCCTGGCCCCCGGACTCATCGTGCTCGTTGATCAGCGTCCCGTCCTCGTCAGATCGAAAAGCGTTGATTCCGAACGCGTGGATCCCGAGATGCTCGCGCACCGGGATACTTCTGCCGCGCTGCCCGATGTCGTCGAGGCGCGCGATCTGCCACTTCGGGTTGTCGTTCATCCGATCACCTCCGTGCGGCGCAGGTCGTTGCGAAAATCGTACCGCCGTCCAACGCGCTGATCGATCTCAGCGACGTGGTTGCATCTGGCTTATACGTAAGATGAGCTGATCTTTGTCGAAGCTCGTTGAGAAAGCGGAAGGAAGGACTCGCGCAGCTGTGGTTGCCCGGCTCCGGGTCACGCGAACGCTAATCGTCGAGCGGGCGGCGCAACACCCACAGGAACGTCGTCGTGACCGAGCCTGGCGCCGGAGCGTCGCTGCCTTCCGTCTCGCCAAACTTCGACACCGCCTGCGCCGCCTGCCCGAGCTTGCCGAACCCGGGCGGCATCGGGATACCTCCGTCCCGCCGCTCGGGGACAGTCCGTATGTCGGGCGCGACGCCGGCAAGCTCCCAGCCGTCGACGCCGTACTGATTCAGCATCGCGGTGTACTGCCCCTCCGGGAACGACACAACCCGGTACTCCCAGCGCTGCACTCCCCCATCATTCCCTGAACGCGAGACCTTCTGCACGCTTGGTCGTGGTTGCGCACACCCGAAGGCAGTTGCTTCCCTATCACCGGAACGTCGATTCTTCGAACTACGTGCGACAGCTCGGCAAGCCGAAAGGTGCCCGTGTGGGTACGAGCCACGGCGTGGTCACGGCACTGTCGTCGCACACGGCCAGGAGCGATGCAGTCGCCAGGTTCCTCGGAGGCACCGTGCACACCCGTGGCGTGGGCGAGATCGGCCCGACTACGAAGGTCCCGATCGTCGGGGGCACCGGCGTTTACGAGGGAGCGAGGCTCAGAGATTGCCGCGGACGTCGGAGATGACGGCGAGCCGTTCCGCGTTCATCCGCCACATCCGTAGAGGAGGAGCGAGACGCGAGCGCTAGGCGATGCGGCGCTGCGTCCACCACCCTGCCGCGAGCACCATGAGCAGGCCGAGGCCGGCGACGATTCCGAACTCGACACTCTGGAGCTCCCAGAAGCGGCTCGCCGGCTGGTACAGGGCGGTCACATACACGTGCGAACCGCGCGCAAGGGGCTGCGTGCAAACGCTCGTATGCGTGAAAAGAGGGCCGGAACCTCGGATGCAAGGGCCTGCCCCGCCCGAGAGCTGCTGTCCGTTCTTGGTACTGACGAACTGGTTGATCACCAGGGCCCGGTTCAGGTTCGGACCGTTCCCGTTCACGAGCCAGGTCGTCTTGACGGGCGAGAGCAGCCGCTGCCGCAGCCAGCTGTCCATGACCGCGCGTCCGACGACGTAGACGGCGAATGCGACGAGCAGCGCCGGGACCGTTCGCCGCCACAGCGCCCCGATCGCGACGGCGACGCCGAGCACGAACAACGCGTACGCGATCGGGACGATCCCCTCGGTGTCGTAGGCGTTGATGCTCATGCGGCCGTTCAGGTGGTCGAGCGGCGCTCGCGACCAGGTCGCGAGTGCGACGAGACAGGCGGCGACCGCCACCGACGCGGCCAGGCTGAACGTCAGCTTCGTGACGATCCAGCGACGTCGCGTGATGCTCTGCGTCCAGTAGAGGCGGTACGTGCCGCTGTCGAGGTCGAGCACGAACGGAGCTGCGAACAGCAGCGCCGCCAGGGCCGGAAGAATCGACGACCACGTGAACAGAAGGTTCAGGCCGTTGAAGCGCAAGAGGAACGACCCGACCGAGACACCGCAGCTGCCCGGATTGGCGTTTCCGGCGCAGGCGGCGAGACCGTCGTGGGTATAGACAGACGCAGTGTGGACGCCGATCGGGATCGCGATTCCGGCGAGCACGACGAGCATCGCGGCCGCGATCAGGGTCTCGACGCGCTGCTGACGCCAGCCGACCCAGATCAACGGGCCACCGCCGCCGGCACGTCGGCACGAGCGGGCGTGCTCGCACCGAGATAGGCGAGCACGATCTCCTCGAGATCGACCTCGTGCATCTCCCATCCCGCGTCATAGACGTGCCCTCGCGCTCGCACGAGCAGCGTCGTCTGCCGCGCCGTGTGGCTCTCGCGGATCACCTGGTGGACGCGTGCCACGGCGGCTGCGTCCGTGCGCGGGCCGGTCAGCAGACGGTGGCCGGCGAGGATCTCGTCGATCGGGCCGACGAGCTGGGTGCGGCCGTTGGCGAGGATGATCAGGCGATCGCAGATCCGCTCGAGATCGGCGACGATGTGCGAGGAGAGCACGACCGTGATTCCGGTCTCGATGACCGCCTGCAGGACCCCTGTGAGGAACTCCCGCCGCGCCAGCGGATCGAGCGACGCGACCGGCTCGTCGAGCAGCAGCAACTGCGGCCGCTTCGCCAGTGCAAGCGTCAGGGCGACCTGCGCCTGCTGGCCTCCCGAGAGCGTCCCGACCCGCTGACGACGGGACAGCCCGAGCTCGTCGACGCGCCGTTCGGCGACAGCGTCGTCCCAGCTCCCGTTCAGCTCGCGACCGAGCCTGAGCGTCTCGCCGATCGTGAACCGACGAGGCAGCGGATGGTCCTGCGCGACGAAACCGACCCGCGGAAGCACGGCGAGCGGCTCCGCGCGCGGGTCGTGCCCGAGCACCCTGATCGACCCCGAGTCCGGTTCGATCAGCCCGACCGCGAGCTGCAGCAGCGTCGTCTTGCCTGCCCCGTTCGGGCCGACAAGGGCAGTCACCGATCCCGCCGGGACCGTCAGTGTGCAGTCGCGAAGCGCCCAGTTCGCGCCGTAACGCCTGCCGAGCGCCGTCACCTCGAGCGCCGGCGACTCGTTCACGCAACCCTGGAGATCGAGGGGGGACGAAGCGTGTCGGCAAACAGCGCCGCCATGTTCTCGTCGTCGAGACCGGCGGCGCGTGCTCGGTCGATCCAGCGTTGCAGCGACGTTCGGAGCGTCTTCACGTCGTTCGGAGGAACCGGCGGCTGCCCGCTCACGATGAACGTGCCCACACCCCTCCGGCCCTCGACCAACCCTTCCAGATCGAGTTCACGGTAGGCGCGCAGCACCGTGTTCGGATTGATCGTCAGCTGCTCGACGACTTCCTTGACCGTAGGCAGCTGGTCGCCCGGATGCAGGATCCCCAGCCGCACCGCCTGCCGGACCTGCTGCACGAGCTGCAGGTAAGTCGGGACGCCCGAGCGTGTCTCCAGATGAAACTCGATCATTATCTTTTTCTCTAGATAGCTAGGTAAAAGCGTATCTCACGCCCGTGATCCCGTCAAGCCAGGGCGACTGCGCTCGCCGAAAGATGAGGCGAACGCCCTACGCGATCGCCTTCCCCGAGGCGTAGATTCGGACCGTCGATCGAGGAGGCACCGATGGGTCTGCGCAGCAGGTTCTTCGCGTTCACGTACGACCGCTTCAGCAAACGGAGCGAGGAGGCCGGCCTCGCCGTGATGCGAAGGAACCTGATCGCCGGAGCGAGCGGCGACGTGCTCGAGATCGGCAGCGGCACGGGCGCGAACCTGGGCTACTACGGTGCGGAAGTGGAGTCGCTGACGGTCACCGAGCCGGAGCGGCCGATGCTGAAGCGGCTGGAGCGGAAAGCCCGCGAGCAGAATTCAACGGCCACCGTCCTGCGCGCCCCGGCCGAGGATCTTCCGTTCGAGGACGCCAGCTTCGACACGATCGTCTCGACGCTCGTGCTCTGTGGAGTCGACGACCAACCGCGCGTCGTGCGCGAGCTCCGCCGCGTGCTCCGGCCCGGCGGCCGGCTCATCTTCATGGAGCACGTGCGCTCGGACGACCCGCGCGTAGCGGAACGGCAGGACCGGATGAACCCGATCAACCGGTTCGTCATGTGCTGCGACTGCAACCGTCCGACGCTCGACACGATCCGCTCGGCAGGCTTCGAGGTCACTGACCTCGAGCAGACGGAGCTGCCGAAGGCGCCGCCGTTCGTCCGCCCGCTGATCGTCGGCACCGCGAGAGCGCCGGTCGCCTGAGCTACGGCCGGAGTCAGTCGGGCAGGTTGCGGTGCGGGCGCCGACCGAAGCCGACGCCCGCACGATGCACGTTCCGTCTAGAAGTGGAACTTGCCGATGTTGGCCTTGTTGAAGACGTACGGCGGCCCGAGCAGAACGGTCTGCTTCGCACCGATCTTGAACTTCCCGAGCTTGCCTGCTGTGAACGTCTGGCCCGTCTTGCCCGAGATGTTCCCGGAGGCGTAGTTCACTGCGGCGTACGCGGCCAGATAGCCGAGGTCGGCCGGGTTCCAGAGCTCGAACCCGTCGATCGTGCCGTCGAGGACGTACTTGCGAAGCGAGTTCGGCGTACCGAGCCCCGTCAGCTTGACCTTGCCGCGGTACTGCGGCACGTCGAGGACTGCTGCGGCAGCCGCGATCCCGACCGTGGTCGGCGAGATGATTCCCTTGAGGTTCGGGTACTGCTGGAGCAGGCCCTGAGCCACCTGCGTCGACGTGGTCGGATCGTCGTTGCCGTAGACCGTGCTGACGAGCTTCATGTTCGGGTACTTCTTCAGCTCGTCCTTCATGAAGCCGATCCAGGCGTTCTGGTTCGTCGCCGAAGCAGCAGCCGACAGAATCGCGATGTCACCCGTCCCGCCGATCTGCTTGGCGAGCAAGTCGACCTCGCTCCGCCCGATCGCTCCGCTGTCTGCCTGGTTGATGAAGAGACTGCGACAGGTCGGGGCGTCCGAGTCGTAGGTGACGACGGTGATCTTCTTCTTCATGGCCGACTTCAGTGTCGGACAGAGCGCTGCGGCATCGCTCGCCGAGACCACCAGTGCGTTCGCGCCTTTCGTGATCGCCGCCTGGATCGCGGGAATCTGCGAGGCGGCCGTTGCAGCCGTACCGCTCGTCTCGGTCCCGGTCTCGCCAAGCGCCTTCAGGGCGGCAAGCGCCCCGCCGGACTTGACGCTGTCGGCGGTGGTGAAGTACGGGTTGCCCAGGTTCTTCGGGATGACGAAGACCTTCAGGCCCTTCTTCAGCGGCTTGGCGTTGGACGCTGCCATCGCCACCGGTACGGACACGATGAGCGCGGCACCGAGCAGCGTCGCTGCCAAGGACCGCCTGTTCATCGATTTCCTCATGAGATTGATCCTTTCGACGATTGAAAAGACGCTCACGTATGAGCACGAGCCCACGTTGACGCCGTCCATCAGCTCCTCATCCGTCCACCCCCCGGGGGTCGCCCATGAGCGCTTGAGGTGGCGGGGCTCGCATCATGTGAGACGACCGACACCACGCCTTAGTTGGCCTCCACGGCGGGGAGGCTGCGCGCTCCCCGTCTGCTCCAGGCGCCGCGCGCACGCCGGACGAAGGACCCTGCGTTCGGGCCGAGCACGCTGATCAGCAGCAGACAACCGGTGACGATCCCGAATGCCCGTTGCGGAAAGCTCGTCAAGAAGAGCGCGTTCTGCAGCGCCGCGTAGACGGCGACGGCGAGAACCACTCCGATGATCGAGCCCCGGCCTCCGAAGATGGATACGCCGCCCAGCAGCACGATCGCAACGACGTTGAGCTCGAGGCCGAGTCCGTTGTCCTGTACCGCCGTCGACAGCCGGAAGGTGTAGAGGATCCCGGCGAACGAGCAGACGATCCCCGAGACCACGAACAGCAGGAGCTTCACGCGCTTGACGCGAACCCCGGCATACAACGCGGCGTCTTTGTTCTGACCGATCACGAAGAGCGAACGTCCGAACGGCGTCAGCTGAAGCACGACACCGAAGATCACGGCGAGAATCAGGAAGAACACGACCGACCACGACAGGAACGTGCTCCCGACCGGATTGACCCCGATGCTCGTGTACCGCGCGGGAAACGTGGAGACGATGTTCGAACCGAGGATCACGACCGCGAGACCTCGGTACAGCGTCAACGTCCCGATGGTGACGGCGAGGGACGGCAGCCCGAACCGCGTGATCAACAGGCCGTTGAAGAGCCCGGCGCAGATACCGACCACGAAGACAACGGCGAAGGCCGGCCACACCGACCAGCCGTGAAGCACGAGGTAACCGAGCGTCGCGCTGCTCAGGCCGAGGATCGACGCGACCGAGAGGTCGATCTCACCCGTGATGACGATCAGGGTGAGCGGAAGGGTCATGATCGCGAGCTCGCCGATCGAGACGCAGAGATAGAAGAGATTCCCTTTCGTCAGGAACTGATCCGAGGAGAGCGCGCCGAGCAGGGTGATCGCGAGCAGCGCGACGACGAGGCCCGCCTCCCACCGCAACGCCGGCCGCAGCCGCTCGAGGAGATCAGCCCGCTTCACGAGACCTCCTTCTCCTCAGCGCAGCCGTCAGCTGAAGCGAGATCAGGCGGTCGATCGTGATCGCGAGCAGGATCATCGCGCCGGCAATCGCCTGGGTCCAGAACGGCGAGACGCCGGCGACATACAGGGCCGCCAGGATCGTGCTCAGCAGCAGGGCACCGAGTGCCGCGCCGATCACGCTGCCGCTACCACCGAAGATCGCCACACCGCCGATCACGACGGCGGCGATCACCTGTAGCTCGTAACCCGATCCGGCGGTCGAGTCGAGGGTGCCGTACTTCGACGCCCAGAGCACCCCGGCTGCGCCGGCGATCGACCCACTGAGCACGAAGGCGGTGAAAACTCTCCGCCCGCTTGGGATCCCGACGAGCCGTGCCGCATCGGGGTTCGAACCGATCGCGTACAGGTCCCGGCCCGACCGGTACGAGCGCAGGTAGTACGCACCGATCCCGATCACGACGGCGACTGCAACCGTGAGGTACGGGACGTTGTGGAAGTTCCCGAGCGAGATCTGGAAGAACGAGTTCGGCAGCGAGCTCGCAACGACCTGACCGCCGCCGATGATCAGGATGTCGATCCCGCGAATGATGTAGAGCGTCGCCAGCGTCACCACGAGGCTTGGCACGCGACCGAGAGTCGTCAGCGCGCCGTTGACGATTCCGCAGGCAGCCCCTACACCGATGCCGACGAGGAACGAGACGAGGATCGCCAGATCGGTCGGCATGCCGTGGAGATGGCCGAACATGCTCCCCGAGACGTAGGCAGAGAGCCCGAGCACCGAGCCCACCGAGAGATCGACGTTGCGCGAGATGATCACCATCGCCTCGCCGAGCGTGAGCAGCGCCAGGATCGAGGTGTTCCCGAGGACGATGTTGACCTCCTGGCCGCTCAGGAAGCGCGGCTGGGCCACGGAGGTCACGATGACGAGCAGGGCGAGCGCGGCCACGATCCCGAAGGCCCGCAGCCGGTAGGCGACGTCGACCAGGCGATCGGAGCGGATTCGACCGGACGTCAGCGGGTGAGCATGATCGACCGTGGACATCAGGCTGCTTCCTCGACCTGCCCCGTCGCTTCCGCCACGATCCGTTCCTCGCTGGCTTCCGCGTGCGCGAGCTCCGCGACGAGCCGGCCCTCGCGCATGACCAGGATCCTGTCGGCGACGTGGAGCACCTCGGGAAGCTCGGACGAGATCATCAGGATGGCCACGCCCTGGCCGGCGAGCTCGTCGAGCAGTCGATGAACCTCCGCCTTCGTGCCGATGTCGATGCCGCGCGTCGGCTCGTCGACGATCAGGAGCCTCGGCTCCCGCCCCAGCCATTTGGCGAGCACGACCTTCTGCTGGTTCCCGCCGGACAGCGAGTTGGCAGCGTCGCCGAGCCGGCCGTACTTGAGTCGCAGTCGGACAGCCCAGTCGGCAGCGAAGCGGCGTTCCGACGACGAGAGGATGAACCCGAAGCGCTGCAGCCGACCAAGCGACGCGAGCGCAATGTTCCTCGAGATCGAGAGATCGAGCACGAGGCCCTGCTGACGGCGGTCCTCGGGAACCAGGCCCACGCCGGCCGACATCGCCGCAGTCGGTGAGGCGCGACGCAATCCGCGGCCGTTCACCTTCACCGATCCCGCGTCGTAGCGATCGATGCCGAAGATCGAGCAGGCGACCTCGCTCCGCCCGGACCCGACGAGCCCGGCGAGAGCGACGATCTCTCCGGCTCGCACCTCGAACGACACGTCGGTGAAGAACCCTTCACGCGTCAGTCGCTCGACCAGAAGCACGACGTCGCCGACCGCCTGCTGTTCCGGCTCTCGCGCGACGATGTCGCGGCCGACCATTGCGCGAACGAGATCGTCGGCTGTGAGCCCGTTCAGCTCTCGGCTGAGAACCAACTGCCCATCACGCAGCACCGTCACCCGCTGGCAGAGCTCGAAGATCTCCTCGAGGCGATGCGAGATGAAGAGAACTGCCGCGCCGGACGCGCGCAAGCTCTCCACGACGCGAAAGAGACGCGCGACCTCGACCGCCGACAGTGCCGCCGTCGGCTCGTCCATCACGATGACCTTCGCGTCGAGCGAAAGAGCCTTGCCGATCTCGACGATCTGCTGCTCGGCGATCGACAGCCCTCGCGCGATTCGTCCGGGATCGAGGCGCACGCCGAGCCGCTCGAAGATCTCGCGCACATGAGCGCGCATTGCGCGGCGGTTGATTCGCCGCCCTCCGGCGAGCGGCTGCCTGCCGATGAAGATGTTCTCTTCGACGGTCAGGTCGGGAAAGAGGATCGGCTCCTGGTAGATGACCGCGATCCCGGCGTCACGGGCGTCAGCCGGGCCGGCGAGAATCCCCTCCTGGCCGTGCACGTAGATCGAACCGGTGTCGGGGGAATGAACCCCGGCGAAGATCTTCACGAGCGTCGACTTGCCGGCGCCGTTCTCCCCGACGAGCCCATGAACCTCGCCGGCGAAGAGATCGATCGACACGTGCTCGAGCGCCTGCACCGCACCGAACGACTTCGAGGCGTGCTGCAGCGAAAGCAGCGGTTCGTACCCCTCGCGCCCCTCATCGGCTGGAGGCGATTCGCTCATCGGGGATACGCAGCCGTGACGCCGCCGTCGACGTTGACGACGTTCCCCGTCGACTTTGTAGCGCGAGGCCCGGCGAGGAACGCGATCGCCTCCGCCACGTCCTCGGGATACACGTCGACCCCGAGCTTCGTCCGGCCCCGGTAGAACGTCTGCAGATCGTCCTCCGTGACGCCGTACGTGCTCGCGCGCTCCGCCTTCCAGTCCGACGACCAGATGCTCGAGCCGGCGATGACCGCGTCGGGGTTGACGGTGTTGACGCGAATCCCGTACGGGCCTCCTTCCTCGGCGAGACAGCGCGCGAGGTGAAGCGACGCCGCCTTCGCGGATGAGTACGCAGCCGCGTTCGCTCCCGCGACGAGAGCGTTCTTCGATCCGACGAAGACGACCGAGCCACCGCGCCGCTGTTCGATGAGCACGCGGAAGGCCTCGCGGGCGGCGAGAAAGTACCCGCGAGCCAGGACGGCGAAGTTCCGCTCCCACTCGGCGACGGTCGTCTCCGTCAACGGCGCGCTCGTTGCCAGGCCGGCGGACGCGACAAGAATGTCGAGACCTCCGTACTCGAGCACCACCCGGCGAGTCATCTCGACGACGGCGTCTTCCTCGGTCACGTCGACATGAACCGCGGCCGCCCGGCGGATGCCGTTGGCGGCGTTGATCTCGTCGGCGACCTCGCCCGCGCCGCCGACGTTCAGGTCTGCAACGACGACGTGAGCTCCCCGCGCCGCCAGCACCCGCGCCGCTGCGCGACCGATCCCGCTCGCTCCGCCGGTGATCAGCGCAATGCGGCCTGCGAGCTCCCCCGGCGGCGGCGCTTGCGCGAGCTTGTAGCGCTCGAGTGGCCAGTATTCGATCGCGAACGCCTCCGGTTCGCTCAGCGAACGGAACCCTCCAAGCGCGTCCGCGGCGTCCTCGACGGAGATTGCACGGTGGTACAGGTCGCGCGAGACTCGCGCCCTTCCCGCGTCCGAGCCAGTCGTGACGAGGCCGATACCCGGCACGATGATCACCCGCGGTCCGGCCGGGTCGATGGCGAATTGCCGCGTCTCGTCGTCGACGTTGCGCTCGTAGTAGGCGCGATACCAATCCGAGTACTCCTCCACGCCGCGCCGGAACGCAACACTGAGCTCCGGCGCGCCGTCGGCCGCAGGATCGAACTCGATGACGAGCGGGCGATGCTTCGTGTTGATCAAGTGGTCGGGGCACGGTGCACCGATCTGGCTCACTTCAGGAGCGCGCACCGACGAGGCGAACGCGATCGCCTCGGGGCTCTGATCGACCTCGAGCACGAGGCGATCGGTGTCGGCGAGCAAAGCGCCGCGGAGCGCGGGGAGACACTGCGAGAGGAGGACGTGCGCACTCCCCTCCCCGAGCTTCGCGACTCGCTGGCCCCCGAGCCCGAACCGCCCTCGCGCTGTGCTGTCGATCGCACGGGCGGCCCGCGAGACGAACTCGATCGTCGCCTCGTAACTCTCCTCGCCGCTTTCGCCCCACGTCACGAGCCCGTGGCGCTCGAGCAGCACCGCCCGCGCGTCCGGCTGCTCCCGGAGGAGCGTCGCGATGCGGCGTGACATGTCGAACCCGGGCCGCTGGTAGTCGAGCCACGCGGCCTCATCGCCGAATGCATCCCCCGCAAGCTCCCGGCCGTGCGGCGTCGACGTCAAAGCGATCACCGCGTCCGGATGCGTGTGATCGACGTGCGTGGCAGGCACGAACGCATGAAGCAGCGTCTCGATCGACGGCCGCGGTTGATCGGGGCGCACGCCACAGCGCAGGAGGTACGCCACCATCGCCGCGTCGTCCATCTCCTCGCGAGCCTCGAGCGGAAGTAGCTCGTCGAGGCGGAGGCCCGCGAACCCGGCCGCCGTGATCGTCGCCAGATCGGTCCCTGATCCCTTCACCCAGAGGACGCGCACCTGACGGCCGGCATGGTCCGTCGTCGTCTCCTTTGCCGACGTGTTGCCGCCGCCGACATTCGCGAGCGCCCGATCTGCACCGAGCAGGTTCGACCGGTAGACGAGAGCGTCGACGGTCGAGAGCCCGTCAACCCCGGTTCCGTCCCACCGGTCCCTGGGCTCGGGCACACCGTGCAAGGCGCCAGTCGTGCTCACGCGCCGATCTCCAGGTGGGCGCCTGCCGAGAGCTCCGCGAAGCGCGCCCTCGCCTCGCGCCACTCGGCGGCACGCGCGGGCTCATAGACGGTCGCCTCGAATGAGGAGCGAACGACGTCGCGCGCTTCGTCGAGCGACCCGACCTCGCCGAGCGTCATTGCCTGCACCAGCAGATTTCCCACGAGAGCTGCCTCCTCCGGACCGGCGTAAACGGGGAGACCCGCCGCGCTTGCCGTCCACGCGCAGAGCAGGGCATTACGGGACCCGCCGCCGACGATGTGCAGCGTGCTCGGCGCCGATCCGCTGACCGCGTGGAGTATGTCCACCGTCTCGGCATGCTTGAGGGCGAGGCTCTCGAGGATGCAGCGCACGATCTCGCCGACGGTCGCGGGCTCGGGCTGCCCGGTCAGCCGACAGAACTCACGGAGGCGTGAGGGCATGTCGCCGGGCTCGAGAAACACCTCCGCGTTCGGCTCGACGAATGCCAGGAACGGCCGCGCATCACTCGCGAGCGAAACCAGCTGATCGAATCCGAGCTCGCTGCCTTCGGCGGCCCACTGACGCCGGCACTCGTTCAGCAACCACAGGCCCGCAACGTTGCGAAGGAGCCGGAAGGTGCCGGCGACACCGCCCTCGTTCGTCAGGTTCGCCGCGAAGGTGTCGTCGTTGATCACCGGGCGGTCGACCTCGATCCCGACGAGTGACCAGGTGCCGATGCTCAGGAACACCGAGCCGTCGTCGATCAACGGTGTCGCCGCAACAGCTGAAGCGGTGTCATGCGTCGCGGCTGCGACAACGCGTGCACCTGCGAGCCCCGTTGCCTCCGTCGCGGCGGCCGAGAGCGGGCCGAGCTGTGTTCCCGGCGCGACGACCTCCGGAAACAATCGTCGTGGGATCTCGAGCCGATCGAGAAGATCGAACGCCCAACCCCCGACAGACGGGTCATAGCATTGCGTGGTCGTGGCGTTGGTGAACTCGACCGTCCGGCTGCCGCACAGCCTGAAGTGGAAGAGATCCGGGATCAGGAGCAGCGTGCTCGCCGCCTCGAGCGCCCCATCTCGCTCGTTTGCCATTGCTGCCAGCTCGAAGATCGTGTTGATCGGAAGAAGCTGGATTCCGGTTCGGTCGTAGAGCTCGCGTGCCGGGACTCGCGCGAAGACGCCGTCGACAGCGGCCGCCCTGCGCGCATCGCGATAGTGCCTGGGCACCTCGACGAGCTCACCCCGATCGTCGAGGAGGGCAAAGTCGACCGCCCACGAGTCGACGGCGAGCGAATCGATCGTGTCGTCCTGTCCCGCGGCACTCAATCCATCGAGGACGTCGCGATGCAGTCGCTCCACGTCCCAGCGGAGCGCGTCGGCACGTTCGATCGGCTCGTTCGGGAACCGGTGGACCTCGCGCAACGCGAGCCGCGAGCCGTCGAACCGGCCGACGGCGACGCGCCCGCTCTGTGCGCCGAGATCGACGGCGGCCATGACTGCCATCAGTTGCGCCCTTCGTCGCCGCGAACCGATCGGCGCAGATCACGCGGACGGACCGGGATCGGCTCGCGCGGGCCGGGGTCGACGACGACCACGTCGACGCCGGCCGAGCGCCAGGCCTGCACCTCTTCTTCCGGCGCGGACGAGTCGGTGACGATTCCGGTGAGGGCTTCGGCCGGCACGAAGGAGAGCAGCGCACTGCGGTGCCACTTCGTGCCGTCGAGGATGCCGTAGACCTGCTCGCACGCGTCGGCCATCTCCTGCTTGATCCGCACCTCGTCCGGATTCAGATCCATCAAGCCGCGCTCGAAGCTCAGGCCGCGAGCACCGAGGAAGCCCTTGTTGATTCGCGTCGTGCGCAGGACGTCGGTACCGAGGTCGCCGACGAGGGACATCGCCGACAGCCGCAGCGCTCCACCGGTCACGAGCACGGTGATGCCGGGGGCGTCCGCGAGGGCCGTCGCGACCAGCAGGCCGTTCGTGATGACGACGAGCTCGCGTTTGGCCCGTAATTCGAGGGCGAGGTAGTAGGCCGTGGTGCTGGCATCGAGCGCGACTGCCTCGCCCTCGCCGACGAGCGCGGCCGCGGCTCTCGCGATCGCGCACTTGCGACCGACCTCGAGCCGCAATCTGAGGTCGAAGCCCACTTCGGACTGGCCCCGGCTGAGCCCACGGACACCGCCCCGAACGCGCGCGACGAGTCCCTGGCGCGCGAGCGTCGCCAGGTCGCTGCGCACCGTGACCTCCGAGACCGAAAACGCTTCCGCAAGTTCCGCAACAGGAACGGAATCGCGTGTCTCGAGCAACTCCAGCACCCTGCGCATCCGCTCATCTTGCGAGAAACCAGGGAATTCACGCGGTTCGTCGATGCGCGCGACCTTATGCCGTCGTCACAGATGTGTCAAGAGAACCCCGGCCGCCGCTTTCGAAACGGACGCGATCGAAAGTCGATTCGTAAATCGGTCGCCGATCGTGCAGACTCTCGCGCATGGACGAGACCTCCGTGCTCGATCGGCTCCGCCGACTCGAGATCGAGACGCCGTCCTGGGGCTACGGGAATTCCGGGACGCGCTTCCACGTCTACCCCTGGCCCGGGGCCGCCCGATCGGTGCGCGAACGTATCGCCGACGCGGCGCTCGTCCACAGGCTGACCGGCGCGTGCCCTCGCGTCGCGCTGCACATTCCCTGGGACGCAGTCGACGACTACGCCGGGCTTCGCCGCTTCGCCGAGGGGACCGGCATCGGAATCGGCGCGATCAACCCAAACCTCTTCGGCGACGACGACTACCGGCTGGGCAGCCTCTGTCATCCCGACCGCCGCGTTCGCGAGAAGGCGGTTGAGCACTGTCGAGCGTGCATTCGAATTGCCGAGGAGGTCGGGTCGAACGTCGTCAGTCTCTGGCTTGCCGACGGCACCAACTATCCGGGCCAGGACGATCTACGAGGCCGCCACGCGCGGCTCGTCGATGGGCTCGGACAGGTCTACGAGGCGCTTCCGGCGGGGATGCGGTTGCTCGTCGAGTACAAGTTCTTCGAGCCCGGCTTCTACAGCACCGATCTGCCGGACTGGGGAACGGCCGCCTTCGCGTGCCGGCGGCTCGGACCGCAGGCGCAGGTGCTTGTCGACACCGGTCATCACCCGCAGGGAACGAACGTGGAGCAGATCGTCGCCCTCCTGCTCGCGGAGGACCTGCTCGGCGGTTTCCATTTCAACAACCGCAAGTACGCCGACGACGACCTGATCGTCGGGTCGATCGACCCGTTCGAGCTCTTCCGCATCATGCTCGAGATCGCCGATGGCCCGGGAGCGGACGATGTCGCGTTGATGATCGACCAGTCGCACAACATCGAGGGGAAGATCGCCGCGATGGTGTTGTCCGTCATGAACATCCAGACCGCGTACGCAAAGGCGTTGCTCGTCGACCGCAAGCAGCTCGGCTTCTTGCAAGCCGAGGGCGACGTCCTCGGTGCACATCGCATCCTGATCGAGGCGTTCGAAACCGACGTGCGGCCCTTACTGGCCGGACTTCGCCGTGAGAAAGGCGTCGACGCGGATCCGTATGCAGCGTTTCGTGCCGGCGGCTACGCCGACGCGCTCGCCCGCGAGCGCGGGACCGCGTCGGTCGAAAGCGCCTACGAACAGCTGTGACCGCGGCCGCGTAAGCCCGATAGTGCGGATCGCGCTCTTCATCACCTGTATCGGCGACACGCTCTTTCCCGAAGCCGGACGCGCGACCGTGCACGTGTTGGAACGTCTCGGCCACGAGGTGGTCTTTCCCGCGGAACAGACGTGCTGCGGTCAAATGCATCTGAACAGCGGATACCGCGACGAGGCGGAGAGACTCCGGCGGCGGTTCGAGAACATCTTCGGCGATCACGAAGCGGTCGTCTCCCCCTCGTCGTCGTGTGTGGGGACGGTTCGGGACGCGTATGGGATGACGAACGTCTTCGAGCTCTCCGAGTTTCTCGTCCACAAACTCGGAGTCGAGGATGTCGGCGCCTCATTCATCGGAAACGTCGCCTATCACCCGACGTGTCACTCGTTACGGGTGACGAAGGTCGGCGACGCGCCGTTGCGACTGCTTCGCAGCGTGGCCGGCCTCGAGCTCGTCGACCTTCCGCGAGCCGACGAGTGCTGCGGTTTCGGCGGGACGTTCGCGCTCAAGAACGCCGAGACCTCGGCGGCGATGTTGGAGGACAAATGCGACGCGATCGTCGCCACCGGCGCGGATACGTGCACCGCTCTCGACGGATCGTGTCTTCTGCAGATCGGCGGAGGGCTCTCACGGCGTGGAGCGCCGATCCGCGTCCTGCACCTCGCCGAGATCCTCGCGTCCGCGTGACCAGCTTTCCGGACGCAGCACGGCTCGAGCTCGCGAACGCCCAACTGCGCACGAACCTCCGTGCCGCGACCGACACGATTCGCGCCAAGCGCCACCGTGTCGTCACCGAGCTGCCGGACTGGGATCGGCTCCGTGACGCCGGTCAGGCGATCAAGGAAGAAGTGATGGCCAATCTCGGTGCCTACCTCGAGCAGTTCGAGGAGGCGGTCTTGGCGGCCGGCGGACACGTGCATTGGGCGCGCGACGCCGCTGAGGCGAACGCCGTGGTGGTTGATGTCGCCCGCGCGCACGGCGCAACCGAGGTGATCAAGGTCAAGTCGCTGACGACCGACGAGATCGGTCTCAATGAAGCTCTTGCCGATGTTGGCATCAACGCTCTCGAAACCGACCTCGCCGAGCTGATCCTCCAACTCGACGGCGACTGGTCGTCGCACATACTCGTCCCCGCCATCCACCGCAACCGGCGCGAGATTCGCGATCTCTTCGCTCGCACGATCGCCCCTGAGATCGCGTCCGACGACCCGGAAGCGCTCGCGGAGGCATCGCGGTTGTACCTCCGCGAGCGCTTCCTTCGCGCCAAGGTCGGCGTCAGCGGCGCGAACTTCGGAATCGCGGAGACCGGAACGGTCTGCGTCGTCGAATCCGAGGGGAACGGTCGGATGTGCACGACCCTCCCCGATGTACTCATATCGATCCTCGGCATCGAGAAACTCATTCCCCGGTTTGCCGATCTCGGGGTCTTCCTCCAGCTGCTGCCGCGCTCGTCGACGGGCGAAAGGATGAACCCGTACACCTCGCTGTGGACCGGTGTGACCCCCGGCGATGGGCCGCAGGAGTTCCATGTCGTCCTGCTCGACAACGGACGGACCCGCGTCTTGGCCGACGACATCGGGCGTCAGGCGCTTCATTGCATCCGGTGCAGCGCCTGCCTCAACGTGTGCCCTGTCTATACGAGGACCGGCGGGCATGCATACGGCTCCGTGTACCCCGGGCCGATCGGCGCGATTCTCACGCCCCAGCTGATCGGCATCGAAAACGCGCCCTCGCTTCCGTTCGCATCGAGCCTGTGCGGTGCGTGCTACGAGGTCTGCCCGGTCAAGATCGACATCCCCCGAGTGCTCGTGCACCTGCGCGCAAAGGCCGTTGAGTCGTCGGGCCGCTGGCCGGAGCGCGCCGCGATGGGAACTGCGGGGTGGGTCTTCGACAGCCGGCGACACCTCTCGCTCGCGCAGCGCCTCGCCGGGGTGTTCTCTCGGCCGCTCACACGCGCCGGTGCCATTCGCTCGCTGCCGGGACCTCTCGGTGAGTGGAGCCGCACTCGCGACCTGAAGCCGCCGGCCAGGCAAACCTTTCGCACCTGGTGGCGGCGGGAGCACCGATGACGCGCGTTGCGCGAGACGAGATCCTGGAGACGGTGGGCGAGGCGTCGGCACGGGCCAAGTCCGGGCTCAGCATCCCTCGTCGCTACCGGCGCCACGGTGCGCTCGCCTTCGAGCACCGGATCGCACTGTTCTGTGAACGGGTCGGCGAATATCGCGCAGTCGTGACTCGCGTGAACGAATCGGGTATCTCAGCGGCGTGTGGGGCCATCTGCACAGCGCAGGCCGCGCGCAGGATCGTCTTCCCTCCGGGGCTGCCGCACGCCTGGCGACCGGCGAACGTCGAACAGCTCGACGGGACCCTCGACGCCGAGCAACTCGACGGAGTCGGCGGTGCAATCACCGGCTGCACCGCTGCGATTGCCGAAACCGGGACGATCATCCTCACCGGTGGTCCCAGCGAAGGAAAACGGGCAATCACACTGGTGCCGGATCTCCATATCTGCGTCGTCCTCGAGTCACAGATCGTCGAGCTCGTGCCCGAAGCGTTCGAGCTCATCGCGCGCGAGAACCTCGAGCGACGGCCCATCACGCTGGTCTCCGGTCCGTCCGCCACATCCGACATCGAGCTGAGCCGGGTCGAGGGCGTCCACGGCCCACGCAAGCTCTTCGTCCTCGTCGCCAAGGAGCCGTAATGACTGAGAGAAGCGCATTCGTCCTCCGGATTCGACCGGACCGGGTCGACGACTACGTGGAAGCTCATCGAGCGGTCTGGCCAGAGATGCAGGACGCTCTCCGCCGCGCGGGGATCCGCAACTATTCGATCTTTCGAGCCGGCGACGAGGTCTTCGGCTACTTCGAAGCCGACGATCTCGCCGCGGCGGCTCGGTACCTCGACGCGCAGGACGTCAGTCGCCGCTGGCAGGACCACATGGCCGACTTCCTCGAGGAACGTGTGCCGGACGCGGGTCCGCCCGCCCTCGAAGAAGTCTTCCGTCTCGACTGACGACTGCGCCGCCCAGGCGACGCACGTCGGCTGAAATACTTCTGGAGCTTCCGCTCTTGGCGCATACGACCGACCATCACAGCGAGTATCTGGGCGCGGCCCTTGCTGCGCTGACGCCTGAAGGCCGTGCGCGGGTGGATGAGCTGCTCGAGCAGCTCGCTCAGGTGGTGGGGCGCCACGCGGCGGTTCGCCGCTTTGCCGAGACGCGAGAGGCCGAGGCCGATCTCGGCCGCATGGACGTCTCGGCCGGCGGTGAGCCCGCGCTGACCCAGCAGGAAGTCGGCCTGCTCTTGGCCGGCTTCAAGTCGATCCGCGACCAGGAGCCGCGTGATGACGTCGCCGAATGGGCGAACGCCGTGGTGGCGCTGCTCGAGGACGAGTCGTGACGTCGAAGGTACTCACCGACCGGAGCGCCCTTTTGCCCGCGGCTGTCGGATTCGGGACCTGCTGAGCCCGGCGAGCTCTCCTTGCTCGAGGGCGACGGCCTTCACCGAGAACGCATTACGCCGCCGCCGCGGTCTGCGGCGGGCCGCCACTCATCGGTCCACCCGCCTCGTCATCCCAACATGACCTGTGTCGGACCTCGACCGGGTTGGGTCACGAAGAACATCACGCGTTCGCCGTACGGTGACGTCTCTCCTCGGTTAACTTGCGACGGATGAAGATCTCGCTCACGCCCAGGACGACGGAGTTCTTCACGCTGTTCACGCACGCCGGCGAAAACGCGCTCGAGACGGCGCAGCTCGTTGAACGCCGATTCCGGGGGCATCCGAACTCGGGCGTCACGCAGGAGCAGGTGAAGTCGTCGGAGACGGTTGGGGACGCGATCACCCGCGACCTGATCACGCTGCTCAACACCCAGTATCTGACGCCGTTCGACCGCGATGACATCTACCAGCTGGCCACCGAGATCGACGACGTCGTCGACCACCTCGAGGAGGCCTCCGACCTGCTCGGGCTCTACGGCGTCGAGATGCCTGCCCGCCATGCCATCGAGCAGTGCGAGATCATCGTCAAGGCAGTGGAGCAGCTCTCGATCGCCTGCGCGAACCTGAAAGGGATGAAGGGCGTTCAGCAGGCGCTCTTCGAGCTGAAGTCGCTGGAGGACCAGGGAGATCGGACCCTCCGGGAGGCGCTGGCGTCGCTGTTTCGCAGCGACGGCATCGACCCGCTGATCGTGATTCGCTGGAAGGACATCTACGAGGCGCTCGAGCGTGCCCTCGACGCCTGCGAGACGGCCGCCAACGTGATCGCGAACATTCTCGTCAAGAACGCCTAGGACAGCGCGCTGACCATGACGCTCGTCGCGGTGGTTGCGGTCGCCCTGTTCTTCGACTTCACGAACGGGTTCCATGACACCGCGAACTCGATCGCGACGAGCGTGTCAACGCGAGCAGTGTCACCGCGGAACGCCGTCGCGATGTCTGCGGTGCTCAACTTCGTCGGCGCCTTCATCTCCTTCAAAGTCGCCGCAACTGTCGCGAAGGGGATAGTCGAGCCTGACGCGATCACCCTCAGCATCCTCCTCGCCGGCCTTGTCGGGGCGATCACGTGGAACCTGATCACGTGGTACCTCGGTCTGCCGTCGAGCTCGAGCCATGCTCTCATCGGCGGGATCATGGGGTCGGCGATCCTCGCCCAGGGCTGGAGCGTCGTGCAGTGGTCAGGCCTCTGGCAGAAGGTGCTGAAGCCGTCGCTGATCGCACCCTTCGCCGGGCTGGCGGTCGCGTTCGCTCTGATGATCCTGATCGTGTGGCTCGTGGCGAGGCGCTCGCCGGCGCGAGTCAATCGCGTCTTCCGGTTCGGACAATTGTTCTCGGGCGGATTCGTCGCCCTCGCTCACGGCACGAACGACGCGCAGAAGACGATGGGCGTCATCGCGCTGGCGCTCGTCTCGTCGGGTCATCTGAGTGCCAACTTCACACGGCCGCCGACGTGGGTGATCGTCTGCGCAGCGCTGTCGATGGCGGCAGGGACCTACGCCGGCGGCTGGCGCATCATCCGCACTCTCGGCACCCGGATCGCGAAGATCGACGCGCCGCAAGGGTTTGCCGCCCAGACAGCCTGCGCCTCGATCCTCTGGACGACTGCCCACTTCGGCTACCCGGTTTCGACCACACATGTCATTTCGGGCTCCGTCATGGGCTCGGGCGCCACACGCGGTTTGCATGCGGTGCGCTGGGGTGTCGCCGGGAACATTCTGATCGCCTGGATCTTCACGATCCCGATGGCAGCGCTCGTTGGGGCCTTCATGGAGCTCGTGACCAACCTGCCGGACGGCGAGCTGATCGTCTTCATCCTGGCGGTGCTCACTTCTGTCGGCGCCTTCGTGGCGCGGCGCTGGGAGACCCGCCGGCTCCTGCCCGCGGAGGCTCTCGAGAGCGCACCGATCTAGAACTCTCGGCTTGCGAGGCTTCCTCACACAGAGCAGACTGTCGGGGCATGGCCGAGCTGGACCCGATCGGCGGCGACGTCGAAGACGCGATTGCGCGGGTCCGTGTCCCGGCCTACATGATCGACACGCACGGGGTCATCCGCTGGCTGAACCCGGCTGCGATGAAGCTCGTCGGAGACGTCCGCGGTCGCCAACTCACATCCGTCGTCGCTCCGGAAGAACGGCGCCGGGCGCGGGAGATCTTCACACGGAACCTCTTCGGGCCAGCGGCCGGCTCCGACAACAAGGGCGTCGCCCTCGACCCGGACGGCAATCGAATCGCCGTGGAGGTCAGTGCGGTGCCACTCCGGGACGGCGGCCATGTGATCGGCGTCTTCGGCCAGGTCAAGAACGTCGAAGAAGACGACCCGCTGCCGGCACCCCACCCGAACCTGACACCCCGACAGTCCGAGGTACTGCGCTTCCTCGAACAGGGCCGTTCGACCGAGCAGATCGCCCGTGAGCTCCACCTCAGCACCGACACCGTTCGCAACCACATCCGGCACATCCTGCGGGCGCTCAACGCGCACTCGCGCCTCGAGGCAGTCTCGATCGGACGGCGAGAGCACCTCGTCCCGAGCTGACCTGCCGCGCAGTTCGTTAGAGGCGGCGTCTGCGCCGCAGCCGGCGCACATAGATCACGTACGACGGCAGGCCGATGATCAGGAAGAGAAAGACGAAGCTCGCCCAGGCTGACGGATGGGGCACGTGGTTTCTGTCCGCATGAAAAAAGACGGCGGTTCCGGCTCCGGCGCCGAGGACGAACGCGATGAGGAACTGGCTCGCCGTCATCGGCCTCGGTGAAGTTTGCCCTCGACACGCCGCTCCGATGTGTATCGACGGCGACCAGGGGGCAGAAAGACCACAAGCCGATCAAGGAGGCATGACATGGGATCGACCGATGAAACCAAAGGTCGCGTCGAGCAGGCTGCCGGTGACCTGACCGATGACAAGGGCCTGAAGCGACAGGGCAAGATCGACGAGGCAAGCGGGAAGGCCAAGCAGAAGATGAACGAGCTCGTCGACAAGGTCGCGGCAGGACTGAAAAAGAAGACCTGATGAAGAACGAGCCGACAGGAATAGAGCCCATTGCAACGAGCGAGCGAGGTGATCGAGCAGTGACCGAGGATCCAGGGATCGCGCCCGATCAGGGCGACCAGGTAGACGCGGAGGAACACACAGCGAGGGTGGCGCCTCCGGTGACGCACCAAGACCTATCGGAATGGCGCGGCCGCGACCTCAACGACGCGAATGGAGAGCGAATCGGGAAGCTCGAGGACGTCTACTTCGACATCGACACGGACGAGCCGCAGTTCGGCACCGTCAAGGAGGGCATGTTCGGGCGTCACCTGACTTTCGTGCCGTTGGTCGGCGCAGCAGTCGGGCCCGACAACCTGCAGGTCGCCGCCACGGTCGCAGAAGTGAAGAGCGCACCCAACATCGCGCTCGGAGGCGACCAGCTCACGGCCGAGGATGAGTCCGTTCTCTACCACCACTACCGGCTCAACTACACACCCTCCGACCGGGAGAGCAGGAAGCGGCTCGTCCGCCACTGAACAACGCGATCGGGGCGGCAATGGCAGGAGACGAGACCCAGAGATGAGCAGTGACGCCGCTCCCTGGAGTTGGCCCGATGCGCTCGACGCGCTCTCAGCCGCCCCCGAGCACCATCGGCTGCTGTTCGAAAACGACCGCGTGCGCGTTCTCGAGACCGTCATCCCGGCCGGCGAAAGCACCGCGATCCACACCCATCGCTGGGCGAACGTTCAACACGTCGTGAACGCGACCCAGTTCGTCCGCCGTGACGGCGAAGGCACGGTGCTCGTCGACACCCGCCCGGATCGCGACCCGCCCCGATCCGGTCTCACTCACTGGTCGGAGCCGCTACCTCCCCATCTGATCGAAAACGTAGGCGACTCCGAGCTCCGCGTGATCATGGTCGAGCTCAAGAGCTGACCTCACGGGGAACGATCAGGGCTTCGTCGAGCGCCGTCTGGCGTCCATGTAGCCGACACCGATGACGACCGCGAAGACCAGGAACCCGAGCGCATAGTCGTGGGTGACGATCGCACTGAGCAGCCCGGCGAAGACCGCGGCGAAGAGCCGCGTGAGCCACTTGGGCGCGGTTCTTCCCACTCGGCTCAGGGCGCGTAACGGAAGATGGCGGCGACCGACGCTTCGCCTGGTATGTCGCCACGACGCACGGCGAGCACTCTCCCGCCGTTCAGCCAGACACGTCGGGCGATCTCGTCGACGATGCCGTAGTTCACGGCGTCGTCCGCGTCATCGATCGTCACGGCTCCGGTCTCCTCGTCGACGCTGCCGGGGACGACCTCGTCGATGTCGACGAGCACAGTGTCGACCAGACCGTAGGTTGCAGCGCGCGCCACGTCGGCGATGTCGGCCGATGCACGTCGTTGCGACGATCGGAGCGCGTAGAGCTCCTTGATCGCACGCAGCTCGGCCGCGTAGAGGTCATCGAGCACCTCGCGAGCCCGCCCGGCGAGCTCTGCATCGGACATGGTCTCGGGATTGCCCGGGATACTCGCCGAGACCAGATTGGGAAAGCTGTTCACCGAACGGTAGATCGAGTCGATCGGCTCGGCCGCGGCGAGAATCAGGGGCAGGTCGAGACCGTTGAGCAGCGGTCGCAACGCGTGGTCGATCTGTCGGGCGTACTGGCGCATCCGGGTCTTCTGGCCCTCCGAGCCCTGAACTCTGCCGCTCGGCGCCCGGTCGCGGATCGAGGACTTCCCGACCGCGCTCGCGATGTCGGTCGGCAGATCGGCGAGCTCGACGTCCACGGGCTCGAGGTCGGACGTGATCTCGAGCAGTCGGACGCTCTGCTGGGCGAGTGCGAGCACGTACGCGGTGTTCGGGAAGGTGACGGCACGCAGCAGCGGCTTGAGGTGGAACCGATCCGACACCTCGACCAGGTTGACCAGGTGGTTCGCCAGCCGAAAGGTCATGACCGTGGTCGGTGTCAGGAAGAGCGCGAGGCTGCGAGCCTGGTGGCGCCAGAACTCGTCATCGTCGATGAGCTCGCCGAGCTCTTCGCTAATCGCGGCGATGTCGCTGCTGTCGGCGCCGGCCTGCTCGAGCTGCCTGGTGGCCTCGCCGGCAAGGTTCTTCAGCTCGATCCGTTCTGCATCCCCGCGCGACGTCGGGCTCGTCGCCAGGTAGATCGACACGCTCGGCAATTCGCGCGCGCTGAGAAGGCGTTCCACCTGGGCGCGCGTCGGGACATCGGTGTGCAGGTTCATCGGGCTCCCGTCGATCGGTACCGGGGGGAACCTTACTCGCGTCCGAGGGCGGTCTTAGGGTATGCAGCCGTGGGGCTGAGGGACACGCTCATCGTCGAGACCGAAGCGGCGTTCACGATCCTCGGTCTGCTGCTCGTGTTCTTGCCGATGTTCCTGAGCGTGCTCGCCCGAAACGAGGGGGCAGCGCCGTTGCGTGGCCCGCACTTCTTCGTGGTCGTCCTGGCATGGGCTGTACCCGCGCTGATCGTGATCGCGGGCACCGACGCGACACTCGGGCTGCTCGCACTCTGGGGACACGCCGACGAGGCGAAGCCCGTCGCGCTGGTGCTGCTCGTCTTGACCTGGTTGGTTGCGGTTCTCGCAATCGTCGCGGTCAAGCTCCGCGCCGCCTGAGCTCGCCCCGGTTTACGCTGGCGGTGTGGGGACGGTCGATCACGGCTTCGCCAAAGAGGGGCGACGCCGGACGGCGGATCAGCGGCGCGCCGCGGGCCTCGCCGCGAGGGAGCGATCGAGACGAGGCGACCTGGCTGCGTGGACGCGGACCTCCGACCCGCTGGAGACGATTGCCGGCCAGAACGCGGTTCGCCTCGCCGACCTCGTCCCGATCCGATACGGCCGGATGGCAGCGTCGCCGTGGAGTTTCTACCGCGGAGCTGCAGCTGTGATGGCGGCCGACCTCGCCTCCCGTCCACATTCGGGCCTGACGGTGCAGCTCTGCGGCGATGCTCACCTCCTGAACTTCGGGCTCTGGGCCACTCCCGAGCGGCAGCTGTCGTTCGATCTTCGGGACTTCGACGAGACGCTGCCCGGGCCGTTCGAGTGGGACGTGTCACGCCTCGTCGCGAGCATCGTCGTCCTGGCCCGTGAGACCGGGTTGAAGGAGAGCGTCGCCGAGCGGGCCGTTGCGGACTGCCTGCGTGCGTACCGCCTGCGCATGGCCGACTACGCACGGTCGAAGCAGCTCGACATCTGGTACGACCTGATCACCGCAGACCAGCTGATCGCTCTCTTCAAGCCGGAGGAGCAGGAAGGGGCCTGGGAGCACATCAACAGGAAGGCGCGGCGGCGCACGAGCGCCGGTGCTGCGCGGAAGCTCACCGAGACGGTGGCAGGGCGGCTCCGGATCACCGAGGATCCCCCGCTGCGGGTTCGCCTGCTCGGTGACGAGCTCGCGCTCGAGGACGCGGTCTTCACGGCATATCGCAACTCGCTGCCGGAATACCGCCGCCACCTGCTCGACCGTTTCTCGCTCGTCGATGCCGCCCGCCAGGTCGTCGGCGTGGGGAGCGTCGGGATGCGGGTGTTCCTGGTGCTCCTCACGGGACGGGACGGGTCCGACCCCCTCTTCCTGCAGATCAAGCAGGCGGGTGAGTCGGTGTACGAGGCGCATTGCGGCGACAGCCGTCACGCGAATCACGGCGAGCGGGTCGTCGTCGGCAAGCGTCTGATCCAGAGCGCGACCGACATCTTCGTCGGGTTCACCTCGGTCGGCGGCAACGACTTCTACGTCAGGCAGTTCCGCGACATGAAGGTGATCCCGCGCGCAGACCTGGTCGCGCCGCGGCTCGCCGAGTTCGCAACCGCCTCCGGGCAGGTCCTTGCGCGTGCCCACGCTCGTACGGGCGACCCGATTGCGATCGACGCGTACATCGGCAAAGGGCGGCGGTTCGACGAGGCGCTGGGTGAGTTCGCCGCCGGCTACGCGCAGCAGACAGCTCGTGACCAGCAACAACTTTCCGACGCGGTCGCGACGGGAGCAGTCGAGGCCACGAACGACTGAGTGCGGCGTGTCCCTGCTACCTTGATGACGCGGCTGCCTTCTCGGCAACCGGGAGATTCAGCTTCTCGTTCCTCCTCTCTGTAGGCGTTTCGAGTCTCTCGCATCTCGAAACAGCAGTCACAGGAAGGAACAAATGCTTCAGTCTTTCGGCGCCCTCGGAGTGAGCGCGCCCGTAGTAGAGGTGCTCACGCGCCTCGGAATTCGGTCACCGTTCCCGATTCAGACGCTCGTCCTGCCCGACGCTCTCGCCGGCGTTGACGTCGTTGCGGCATCGCCCACCGGCTCCGGCAAGACGCTTGCCTTCGGGATTCCCATGGTCGAGCGGACTGCCCGCGAGGGACGGCCCGGTGCGCTCGTGCTGGTCCCCACCCGCGAGCTCGCCTCGCAGATCGCAGACGACCTGCGGCCGCTCGCCGCGTCGCGCAAGCTGCGGATCGCGGCGGTCTACGGCGGCACTTCGGTCGGCGGACAGGCGAAACGTGCGCGGGACGCCAACCTCCTGATCGCCACGCCTGGTCGCCTCAACGACCTTGTCGAGCGCAAGCTCGTCTCGCTCGGGTCGATTCGGATGCTCGTCTTCGACGAAGCCGATCGCATGCTCGACATGGGCTTCCGCCCGCAGATCGACCGCATCGTCAAGCAGATCCCGGAGATCCGTCAGACGCTGTTCTTCTCGGCCACGCTCGACGGACCGGTTTCCGCCGTCGCCCGCAGCTACACGGCCAACGCGTCCGTGTTCAGCACCGACGCACAGATCCAGGCCACGAGGGGCGACGTCGGCCACGAATTCGTCTCGGTGACCCCCGACGACAAGCTCGACCGGCTCGCCGAACAACTGCGTCGGGAGAGAGGGCTCGCGCTCGTCTTCGTCCGGACCAAGCACGGGGCGGACAAGCTCGCGCGGAAGCTGGCGCGGGAGCACGACGTGCGCGCAGCGGTCATGCACGGGAACATGTCGCAGAACGCGCGCGAGCGCTCGCTGTCGCAGTTCCAGTCGGGCCGCGTCTCGACCCTGATCGCAACCGACGTCGCGGCGCGCGGTCTCGACGTCGACGACATCACGCACGTGATCAACTTCGACCCGCCGTCGACCGCCGACGACTACGTCCACCGCGTCGGGAGAACGGGCCGCGCAGGCCGCGACGGCACCGGTGTCACCCTCGTCCTGCCGGAGCAGCGCCTCGACGTGAGCCGCTTGGTCGGCAGCCTCGGATACGCATCCGAGTTCGCAGCGTCGGGCATCGCCGTCCCGCACTCCTCCACGAAGGTGCAGAGCAACACGCGAGGACGGTCCCCACGCAGCGCAGCCCGCAGACCGCAGCCGAAGAGCTACGGCAGGCGTCCCCGGCCACTCGACGCCCGCTGACCCGCCGGTCGCGTGGATTCGCGGCCTCGACGGCGCCGGCATCCGTTCAACGGCAGGCGAGCCCACAGCGGCTGCAACGGTGTCGCTTCGCCGGAGGACGCGCGCCGCAACGCTGACAACGGGGCGACGCGCGCGCCCGGCGCGTCGCCACGGCCGCCAGGATCTCGTCGGGCAAGATCCTAGGCCGTCGTCGGCGTCGAGCGACACGAGATACGCATCGCGGCAAAGCTCGACATCGGCGTGCTGCTCGACGAGCTCGGCGAGCGCGTAGAGGTGATGGCGGCGCGACCTCATGGCCGCACCGCCGTCGGACTGATCACCGCTGTCAGCGTCCTGCCCTCGGCAACCGGCATCCCGTCGAGGCGTCCGACCTCCTTGACGTCTTCCGCGAGCCGAGCGATCAGATCGCGTCCGCGCTCCGGATGCTCGCGCTCACGACCGCGGAAGATGACGACGGCCTTCACCTTCGCTCCGTCCCGCAGGAACTCGAGAGCGCGGTCCCGCTTCCAGCCGTAGTCGTGCGAACCGATCTTCGGTCGTAGCTGGACCTCCTTGAGCGATACGTGCACCTGATTCCGTCGGGCTGCGCGCAGTTTGCGCTCCTCCTCATAGCGCCACTTCCCGTAGTCGAGAACGCGGCAGACCGGTGGGTCTGCGTTCGCGGCAACCTCGACGAGATCGAGGTCACGCGAGTACGCATACGCGCGCGCCTCCTCGGTGCTCATCACTCCGAGCTGCCTTCCATCCTCGGCAACCAGGCGCACCGGCCGGTTGCCGATCTGTTCGTTGATCCTCGCGGTGACGCGCCGGTCCTGCGCGACGGCGCCGCGCTTACGCGCTTTTCTCAACCAGAGCCCTTTCTCGAGCTGAAACGGGAACGCAGCAGCGCACCGTTCGGCGGGACATCTGTGCTGAAAGCGCGCGGAGCTAGCGCGAGGCCGGGCCGAACAAGAGGGCTGCTGCAGCGATTGTCTGAACCATGGCGGCCCTCCTTTCGTCTCGTGACGAGCCGACGGTCAGATCGTACGCGCTCTTGCCGCCACGCGCACGTGCCCGTGCACGCCGACGGTCCCACGGACGGAATGGGGACCCAGGCTCCGCCGGGAGGTCGCCACGCGACCCGTCTCCACGAGGCTCCGACTGAGGATCGCCGGTCGGTCGGGCCGATGTCCTACGATTGCGCGTAGTGACGAACGTGGTCGTAGCGAACGTCAAGGGCGGCGTCGGCAAGACGACCACATCGGTGTACTTGTCTGCGGCCGCCGCTGCGCGGGGGTACGAGCCGGTGTTGCTGATCGACGCCGACCGGCAGGCGTCTTCGGCCGAGTGGTGTGAGGAGCGTCCGATCGAAGGGGTCTCGGTCGTCGAAGCACCGTCGGAGCGGACGCTGAAGCGTGCGATGAGCGACCACCGCGGCGGCCTCGCGGTCGTCGACTCGCCGCCGGGAGACGAGCGACTCCTGCAATCCGCCGCCGGCTCGGCGGATGCCGTCGTGATCCCGACCCGCGCCGGCGGAGTCGAGCTGTCGCCTGTGCTCTTGACGCTCGAGTTGATCCCGGCGCGCACGCGCCGCGGTGTCGTGATCTGCGCCGCCCGCCTGGGCACGAACGATCTCGAGGAGACGATCGCGTGGTGGAAGGCACAGAAGGTGTCGATCTGGGGCGTGATCCCGGAACGCGTCGGCATCGCGGCAGGACCGGAAGCGCGGCTCTACCGTGACGGCCTCACTGAATATGGCGCAGTGCTTCAGCGCGCCCTGCGTGGCCTCTGAGGTCCGCCCGTGCCGACGGCTACGCGGCGAGCCTCCGCCTGGCCTTCTGCAGTGACGGCAGCGCCGCCTTCGTCTTCGCCAGCACACGCGCCCGCACATCGACCGACGCCGGCTTCGGCGCGATCGTGATCACCTCGCCCGTAGCGGGATTCCGGCCTTCACGTGCCTTCGTCGGAGGCTTCACCCGAACGGTCAGCTGCACGAGATTGCCGATCTTCACCTTCTCCGCATTCCCGATCTCGCTCAGCACGACCTCCTCGAGCGCATCGATCGCAGTCTTGGCCTGCGCGCGCGAAAGACCGGAGCGTTCAGCGACTGCAGCAGCGAGTTGCGATTGGGTCAGAGGCATTGAGTTCTCCCATCCGTAGTGTTGACAGCACGAGATTCAAGCGGCGCGCGCGGACGACACCCTCACCGCGGGGTCTCGGAGCGCGTGCGCATAGATAGTAGGGGCAGTTCGTCGAGCCGTCGGAGGTCGTTCAGTCTGTGCCAGGTGGTGCGTCTCTCCGGATGAGTGCTGCAGGGCTGCCCACCGGCACCGTCACGTTCCTGTTCACGGACGTGGAAGGCTCGACACGGCTGCTGACGGAGCTCGGCGACCGCTATGCAGATGTCCTGGCGGAGCACCGGCGTGCCCTGCGGAGGGCCTTCCTCGCGCACGGCGGCGTCGAGGTCGACACCCAGGGCGACGCGTTCTTCGTTGCCTTCGCCAAAGCCTCGGAAGCGCTGAACGCGGCTGCCGAGGGAAGGGAGGCGCTCGCACCCGGACCGGTCAAGGTTCGCATGGGGTTGCACACCGGAGAGCCGATCGTGACCGACGAAGGCTACGTCGGGATCGACGTCCATCGCGCAGCACGCATCGCCGCTGCCGGTCACGGCGGTCAGATCCTCGTCTCGCGCTCGACGCGCGACCTCGCAGGCTCTCACTCGCTGCGCGACCTCGGCGAGCACCGGCTCAAGGACCTCACGGCTCCGGAACGCCTCTACCAGCTCGGAGACCAGGACTTTCCGCCACTCAAGAGCCTCAATGCGACGAATCTTCCCGTCGCCTCGAGCTCGCTGGTCGGACGGGATCGCGAGCTTGGCGAGTTGGCGGCGCTGTTCCGCGATTCGGTACGGCTCGTCACGTTGACCGGCGCCGGCGGGAGCGGGAAGACGCGGCTCGGCTTGCAGGTTGCGGCGGAGCTCGTAGAGGACTTTCCGGGCGGCGTCTTCTTCGTTCCGCTGACCGGTGTGGCGCAACCACAGCTCGTGCGGTCGACGATCGCCGCGACGATCGGCGTGCGCGAGCTGGGTGACCTTCGCGACCGTCAAGCGCTGATCCTCGTCGACAATTTCGAGCATCTCCTCGAGGCCGCGCCTGCCGTCGGCTCACTTCTTTCAGCCGCGCCGCGGGCGAAAGTGCTGGTCACCAGCCGGGCGCCGCTCCGTGTCGAGGGTGAACAGGAATACGGGATCGAGCCGCTGCCGGACGCCGACGCGATCGAGCTCTTGACGCAACGCGCGCGGGCAGTTCGACGAGACTTCGAGCCGGACGAGGCGGCCCGTGAGATTTGCCGCCGCCTCGACGGCCTCCCGCTTGCACTCGAGCTCGCTGCTTCGCGCCTGCGTTCACTCGGATCGGCGGCGCTGCTCGAGCGGCTCGACCGGCGGCTCCCGCTGCTGACAGGAGGTCGTCGCGATGCCCCGGATCGCCAGCGGACGCTCCGCGCGACGATCGAGTGGAGCTACGACCTACTGCCGCCGGGGCTCGATTCCGTGTTCGCGCGCCTCGCCATTTTTGCGGGCACGTTCTCTCTTGTGGCGGCAGAAGCAGTCGCGGCCGCGACGCTCGACGACCTCGACGCTCTCGTCGAGATGAGCCTGTTGAAGGCGGTCGCCGGGGACCGGTTCCTGATGCTGGAGACGATCCGGGAGTTTGCCGGAGAGCGATTCGCAACGGTCGACGACGCCGCCGACGTGGGGCGCCGGCACGCCGAGCACTACCTCCAGGTCGCCGAGGAAGCCGGCTCGGGCGACGGCGAAGGCACCGTCGACCACGATCTAGCCGAGCGTGAGCTCGACAACTTCCGCAAGGCGCTCGACTGGGCGCTCGAGCCGTCCGGCGACGTCTCCACCGGTCTTCGGATCGCGATCGCACTGGAGACGTACTGGGTGGCTCACGATCCGTTCGAGGGGAGAGGCCGGCTCGCGCCGCTGATCGAGAAGGCCAAGGACGTCCCTCGCGACCTCCGCGCGCGTGCCCTTCTCAGCTACGGCGGACTGGTCTTCATCGTCGGCGAGTTCGAGCACGGGACGTCGCTGTACGAGGAGACTCTTGCCGAGTACACGGCAATCGGCGACGAGTACGGTCGCGCCGAGGTGCTGAACCGGCTCGCCAACTCGGCGCTCGTCGATGACGACCACGTTCGCGCCCGTGCGCTGGCCGAGGAAGGGCTGGAGATCCACCGACGCCTCGGAAGCCGCAGGGGCGAGGCGACCGGGATCGGGACGATCGCCAACATCGAGTGGCAGACGGACAACCGGGAGGTCGCGCTCGAGCTCGCACAACGGAGCGCCGCGCTGGCCGCCGAGGCCGGCTTTCTCTGGTGGCAGGTCGCCATGCTCCACCGCCTCTCCGAATGGTCGTTCGAGGGCGGGCGGCCCGACGAAGCGGTGCGGTACGGCCGCGAGGCGGTCGAGCTTGCACACCGGATCGGCGACCGGATGCACGGCGTCTACACCGTCGCTCTGCTCGCCCGCATCGCCGCCGAGGACGGGCGACTGGAACAAGCCGGGCTGATGTGGGGCGCCCTCGAGGCCGAGGAGGAGCGCGGGACCGTCGGCCAATGGGAAGGTGAGCGCGAGTTGTACGCCGACGCCGTGCTGGCCCATGCGAGTGACGATTTCGAGCGTGGTCGCGCTCGAGGCACTCGTCTCTCGCTCGACGACGCGGTCCGGTTTGCCCTCGGCACCCCTGCGTCACTCTGACTCCGGTCTAGAAGCTCGGCTTCGCAGCCATGTCGATCACGATCAGAACCAGCAGTGCCGTATCGAAGCGGAAGATCGTGAACAGACGGCTGACTCGCCGCCTCACCTCAGCGGAGTCCGGCCCGAACTGTTGCGCCATGCGGTCGATCCGCCCGAGCTCCGGACCCACGAACAACACGCCGACGCTTGCTGCGATTGCCCATCCGACCAGGCCGAAGTCGATCCAGAACACACCCCAGCCGAGGTTGCCCTTCTCGAGGGTCGCGATCCCGAAGACGAGCACCGCGAACAGGGCCGGCGTGTACACCTTCACGCCGATCCACGCGCCAAGCTTGCCCAGTGCAGCAAGCGTCTCGCCGTCGCGTTTCAACTCGAAGACGATGCCCAGCGTCGTCAGCGTGACGTCGCCTCCGACCCAGATCACGGCGAACGTGACGTGCAGCGCCTTGTAGACGTTGTAGGCATCCGGCGCGTACCACAGGAACACCACCGCGCCGACGAGCAGCACCAGCACGGCGAGCAGTGCCGAGCGGCTCGCGCCGGGCGCTTCGACCACAT
The DNA here is from genome assembly GCA_963769545.1 of uncultured Thermoleophilia bacterium. Taxonomy (GTDB): domain Bacteria; phylum Actinomycetota; class Thermoleophilia; order Gaiellales; family Gaiellaceae; genus PALSA-600. Next base: position 874,859 of record CAVYMB010000001.1, read on the forward strand.
CCGGCGCGATTGAAGGCTCCACGACCTGGCGAACGTACAGCAGACCCGCTCAGACGAGCAAGGAACCTGTGCGGGGGCGGTGGTGTAGCGTCGATCCGTCACGGAGGTGCTGCATGGTCGATGAAAACGTTCCGGTGCTGATCGTCGGTGGGAGCCTTGTCGGCCTCTCGACGGCGGTCTTCCTTGGTCACCACGGGGTCTCGTCGCTGGTGCTCGAGCGGCACCGTGGTACTGCGATTCATCCGCGAGCTGCGCTCGTGAGCCAGCGCACGGTCGAGGCGTACCGCGCGGTCGGCCTCCAGGCAGAGGTCGAGGCGGCCGCCGCCGAGGAGTTCGTCCAGAACGGGGCGATCATGTCCGCCGAGAGCCTCGGTGGGAAAGAACTGGACTGGTACTTCCGCTTCATCAACGAGGGAGTCGAGGAGCTGAGCCCGTCACCGCGGCTCTTCGTCACGCAGATCGGCCTCGAGCCGGTCCTCCTCCGTGCCGCCCGACGTCTCGGAGCACAGATCGAGTATGCGGCGGAGGCCGTCACAGTTGATCAGGACGCGGACGGCGTGACCGCGACCGTGCGGCCGCGAGACGGAGGCCCGGACCGAACGGTGCACGCGCGCTATCTCGTCGCTGCGGACGGGGCGCACAGCCCGATCAGAGAGCAGCTCGGCATCCGGCAGCTCGGTCACGGAAGTTTCTCGGACAGCATCACGATCTACTTCAAGGCCGACGTACGCAAGCTGATGGGGGAGCGGAACCTGAGCGTGATCTACGTCTTCGGCCCTCGACTCCAGGGCTTCTTCCGCTTCTCGATCGACCTCCAGGCCGGGTTTCTGGTCGTCAACTCGACGATCGACGACGCCGGAGCTCGGTCGGTTCGCATCGGCGAGGACATGTCGACGTCGACGTGCATCCGCTACGTGCGCGAGGCCCTCGGAGATCACGGCATCGACGTCGAGATCGAGAACGTCCAGCGCTGGTCGGCTTCCGCCGAATACGCCGAGCAGCTGCGGGAAGGTCGCGTGCTGCTCGCCGGCGATGCGGCGCACGTGATGCCTCCGACCGGAGGCTTCGGCGGCAACACCGGTGTTCAGGACGCCTACGACCTTGCCTGGAAGCTCGCCCATGTTCTCGACGGTCGCGCCGGTGACGAGTTGTTGCAGACGTACCACGACGAGCGCCAACCGGTCGCCGCCTTTACGACGGAACAGGCGTATACGCGCTACGTCCTGCGACTCGATCCGGCTCTCGGCAAGGAGAACCTCGTGCCGATCGTCGAGGAGGCGACCGTGGAGCTCGGTTACCGCTACCGGTCACGAGGAATATCGAGCCCGTTCGAAGGTGACGACGCAGTGTGGGAAGACCCTCGTCACCCGACCGGCCGGCCCGGGTTCCGTGCACCGCATCTTTCGATCACGCTGAACGGACGCGGTTGTTCGACCTTGGATCTGTTCGGTCGCGAGTTCGTCGCGCTCGCAGGGCCCGACGGACAGAGCTGGCGTCTTGCCGGTGAGGCGGCCGGATCGGCGCTCGGCGTCCAGGTCGCGACGCACGTCTTCGACCGCGCGACCGACCCGAGCGGCAGGTTCGGCACGCTCTACGGAACCGGGAGCGACGGCGTCGCGCTCGTCCGGCCCGACGGCTTCGTCGCCTGGAGGGCGGACGGGAGCGAAGCGGATCCGGTGCGCGCGCTCGTCGATGCGCTTGCGCTCGCGCTCGCTCGAGACGGCGCGTGAAAGCGAGCGAATCATGGCGGTGATCGCAGCCTCGATACTCGACGCCGATTTCTCGGATCTGAAGCATGAGGTGACGCGGGTCGCCGAGGCGGGAGTCGACGCGTTCTCGCTCGACGTGATGGACGGTCACTTCGTCCCACGGGTGACCTTCGGCGAGGACGTGGTCGCGCTCGTCCGGGACTGGATCGACCTGCCGATCGAAGTCCACCTGATGGTCGACGAGCCCGAACGGTGGATCCAGAAGATCTGCGATGCCGGCGCCGACATGGTGCTCTTTCATCTCGAAGCGACGTCGAGACCCCACGAGATAATCGATCACGTTCGGAGCGAAGGTCGCATGGCCGGCGTTGCGATCAAAGAGGAGACTCCGCTCGCCGAGTTGAGCGCGGCCATCCTCTCGGCGGTGGATCTCGTGAACCTGCTCTCGGTGCCGGCCGGCTTCGGCGGCAGTGCCTCGGCGCCCGACACCTTCGATCGGATCGAGGAGCTGCGGGCGCGTGCGGACGCGATCGAGGCTGAGCTGGCAATCGAGGTCGATGGTGGAGTGAAACCCGAGAATGCCGGCCGGTACGTCGAGGTAGGTGCGGACATGCTGACGGTAGGGACAGGCATCTACCACGCGCCGGACGCCGCTCGAGCCGTGGCCACGTTGCGCTCGGCGACAAGCGGTCCGCCCGACGACCGGTCGCGAGAACGACTCCAGGGGTTCCTCTCCGTTCCGAGCTCGAGGTGCTAGGCGTGCGGCGGCGCGCGCTGGGCTCGACCGATCTCGAGGTGTCCGAGGTCGGCTTCGGCGCCTGGGGCATCGGTGGCACGCGCTGGCTCGGGGCTGACGACCGCGAGTCGCTGCACGCACTGCAGCGAGCGATAGAGCTCGGCGTCACGTTCTTCGACACTGCACTCGGCTACGGCGACGGCCGCAGCGAGCGTCTTGTCGGGCGGGCCGTCCGAAGCGCCCGAGACGACACCGTCGTCGCGACCAAGGTCCCTCCGAAGAACGGCCTGTGGCCGGCGCCGGCCGGGATCGCCGCGGACGAAGCGTTCCCGGAGCAGTGGATCGTCGAGTGCACCGAGCGAAGCTTGCGGAACCTGGAGCTGGAGACGATTGACGTCCAGCAGTTCCATGTCTGGTCCGACGATTGGGTCGCGAGCGGGGAGTGGCGCGGTGCGATCGAACGACTCAAGCGAGAGGGGAAGATCCGTTTCTTCGGCGTCTCGGTCAACGACCACGACCCGCACAGCGTGCTCGAGCTCGTGGCCTCCGGCTTCGTCGACACCGTGCAGGTGATCTACAACATCTTCGATCAGAGCCCGGAGGACGAGCTGTTCGCCGCGGTCCAGACCGCGGGGGTCGGTGTGATCGTGCGGGTGCCGTTCGACGAGGGGAGCCTCGCCGGTGCGGTCGGGCCCGACAGCAGGTTTCCGGACGGAGACTTCCGGAACAGCTATTTCGAGGGTGACAGGAAGCAGGAGGTCTGGCAGCGCGCGGAGGCGATCGCGGCGACTGCCGGCGTGTCGACCGACGAGCTGGCCGCGGTCGCACTTCGGTTCTGCCTCTCCCAACCGGCGGTGTCGACGGTCATTCCGGGCATGCGCTCCGCGGCAAACGTCGAACGGAACGTCGACGCGGCGAGCGCCGGCCCGTTGTCGGTCGCGTTGCTCGGCGAGCTGGGCGCGTATCGCTGGGTGCGCAACTTCTACCAGTGAGCTCGTGGGCGCTCGCAGCTCACGTCCGATCGGCGCGAAGTCGATTGAGGTTGCGCATGACCTGGTCGCCGCCCCGGCCGAAGAGGTCGTGCAACCGCCGGTACTCGAGGTACAGGTCGTCATAGATCGCGGTCGCGGTCGGCTCGGGCCGGTACCGCTTCGACCCCGCGCGCGTCATGTGGCGTGACGCGTCGGCAATCGACGCGTGTTCGCCGGCGGCGACCGCTCCGAACATCGCCGATCCGAGGGCCGGTGCCTGAGTCGACGCGGCGACCGTGATCTCGCGCGCGAGCACGTCGGCGTAGATCTGCATGAGCAGCGCGTTGCGCTCGGGCAGGCCTCCGCACGCGACGACCGAGTCGACGGGCACGCCGGCGGACTCGAACGCGTCGACGATCACACGGGTCCCGAAGGCCGTCGCTTCGATCAACGCCCGGTAGATCTCGAACGGCGTCGTGGAGAGGGACATGCCGACCAGCAACCCGCGTAACTCCGCGTCGACCAGCACCGAGCGGTTGCCGTTCCACCAGTCGAGTGCGAGGAGCCCGCTCTCCCCGGCGCGGAGCGCTGCGGCTCCCTCCTCGAGCCGTTGCTGCACGGTCACCCCGCGTTGTTCCGCCTCCTCGACGACGGCAGCCGGCACGGCGGTCGCGACGAACCACGCGAAGATGTCCCCGACGGCCGACTGGCCCGCCTCGAACCCGAGCAGGCCAGGCACGACCCCGTCCTCGACCATGCCACACATGCCCTCGACGATCGCCGGGCCTCGCCCGAGGAGGATGTGGCAGATGCTCGTCCCCATCACCATCACCAGCGAGCCTGGATCGGTCACCTGGACGGCGGGCGCAGAGACGTGCGCATCGACGTTCGCAACCGCGACCGGCGTGCCCGGTCGAAGCCCGGTCAGTGCCGCCGCCGATTCGGACACACCGCCGGCGCGGCTCCCGAGCGGAGCGAGGTCACGGCGCATCTTCTCGTCGACGACGTCGGCAAACCGGGGATCGAGAGCGCCGAAGTAATCCCGGGAGGGGAAGCCGTCCTGTTTCGACCACATCGCCTTGTAGCCGGCCGTGCAGGTCGAACGGGACTCGATGCCGGTGAGCGACCAGACGATCCAGTCTGCGGCTTCGATCAGCCGGTCGGCCCGGTCGTAGACCGCGGGTGCCTCGCGCAGAATCTGTAGCGCCTTGGCGAAGAACCACTCGGAGGAGATCTTGCCGCCGTAGGTCGCAAGCCACGGCTCGCCTCGCCGCCCGGCCACGTCGTTGATCAGGTCAGCCTCCGGCTGGGCTGCGTGGTGCTTCCAGAGCTTCACCCACGCATGCGGTTCGCGCCGGAGCTCCGGCAGTTCACAGAGCGGCGTGCCGTCGGCGAGCGTCGGAAGCATCGTGCACGAGGTGACGTCGATGCCGAGGCCGACGACCTGCGACGGATCGATGCCGCTGCTTTCGAGCACAGCGGGAATCGTCGCGCCGAGTGCGCGCAGGTAGTCGCCGGGGTCCTGGAGCGCCCAGTCCACGTCGAGCCCGACGTCGTCGTCGGGGGCCGGAAGGTGCGCATCGATCACACCGTTTGCATAGCCGTAGACCGCGGTTGCGATCTCGGCCCCGTCGACACAGTCGACGAGCAGGGCGCGAGCCGACTCGGTGCCGAAGTCGACGCCGATCGAGTAAGCCATGCTCATCCTTGCGGCTCGATCACGATCTTGATGCCGCTGCGCGCGACGAGGGCTGCGAAGGCCGCATCGGCGTCGTCGAGCCGATGTCGCTCGGTCACGAAACCGGAGAATGAGACGTCGCCGCTCTCGACGAGGTCGATCGCGCGCACGAGATCGTCGCTCGTCATCCGCCTGCTCAAGAGAAGCGTCAAGCCCTTGCGACGGGCCGTCGAGGCAGAGAAAGTGGTCCGGTCGCCGTCCGGGATCCCGACCAACACGACTCTCCCGCCCGGCCGCACGGCGTCGAGTGCTGCGTCGACCGCGCCGTCGTCTCCCGCGACCTCGAACGCGACATCGGCCTCGAGCGGTATCGCGGTGGCGCCGAGTGCGGTCGCTGCGGCCAGCCGATGCGGCAGAGGGTCGGCGACGGAGACGTGGCAACCGAAGCGGACGAGCAGTTGAACGAGCAGGAGCCCGAGCGGTCCGCAGCCGAAAACGGCTGCGCTCGCACCGGGGTCGAGCGAGCCGAGATCGAATGCATGCAACGCGACTCCGAGCGGCTCGAGCAGTGCGGCCTCACCGTCGGCGAGCAGGTCGGGCACGCGGTGGACGAGATGCTCCGGCCAGGCGATGAACGTACAGAGCCCTCCGTCGGTCGTCCCGTGACCGGCGAAGCGACCGTTCGGGCAAAGGTGAGCTCGTCCACCGCGGCACTGTGCGCACCGTCCACAGGGATCGGCCGGATCGAGCACGACCCGCTCGCCGCGACGCCGGCCTTCCTCGACCGTTCCGGCCACCTCGTGGCCGAGGACGAGCGGCGAAGACAACGTCGCGTCGCCGATCGCACCCTCCTCGAACCAGTGGCGATCCGAGCCGCACAGCCCGACGGCGGCGACCCGTACGAGAAGCTCCCCGGGGCGAACGTCCGGTATCGGCCGCTCCTCCAGTCGGAGGTCCCCCGGCCCGCAGAGCTGCAGCGCCTTCACTGCTGCCCGTAGTAGCGGTCGGGGCCGTGCTTGCGCGTGAAATGACGCTCGCGGAGACGCGGGTCGAGCTCGCCCGCCGCGGACTCGATCGAGAGCGTTCGGAGCGCAAGAGCGGCAACTGCCTCGAGGGCGATCGCGGTCTCCACCGCATCCTCCACCTCCGGCCCCCAGGTGAACGGCCCGTGGCCCCGGACCAGTGCGGCCGGAACTCTCGCGGCCTCCACGCCGGCCGCCTCGACGATCACCTCGCCCGTCGACTCCTCGTAGGCGCCGTCGATCTCCTCCGCCGTCAGGGACCGGGTGACCGGCACCGAGCCGTGGAAGTGGTCGGCGTGCGTCGTCCCGAGGCACGGCAGATCATGTCCCGCCTGCGCCCAGGCTGTTGCGAACGGCGAGTGAGTGTGCACGACACCGCCGATCTCGGCGAAGAGGCGATAGAGGACGACATGTGTCGGAGCGTCCGAGGAAGGCCGGAGCGTCCCGCCGATCACGTTGCCGCTCGACAGGTCGACGAGGACGATTGCTTCCCGATCGAGCCGTTCGTACGGGACGCCGCTCGGCTTGATCGCCATCACGCCGGCGGCGCGGTCGACACCACTGGCGTTTCCGAACGTCAGCGTGACGAGACCTGCGTCGACGATCGCCAGGTTCGCAGCGAGAACGCGTGCGCGCAGCTCGTCGTGCATCGGTCGGGCTAGACGCCGCCTGCGAGCCGATAGCTCGCCTGGTTCCACCGCAACTCGCGCTCCAACTCGCGCAGAGATGTCCCCTCGTCGATCGACACGAGCTCGATGCCGGCGATGTCGGCGAGATCGGCGAACGCCTCGAGGCCGAGCGCCGCGGTGAAGACGGTGTGGTGCGACCCTCCGGCGGTGAGCCAGCCCTCCACCGCGGTCGTGAAGTCCGGGCGCGGGCTCCAGACGGCGCGCGCGACCGGAAGGTTCGGCAGCGCCCGCGGAGGAGCGATCACGTCGACCTCGTTCGCCACGAAGCGGAAGCGATCGCCCAGGTCGACGAGGCTCACCACCACCGCCGGGCCGGCGGCCGCGTCGAAGACGAGGCGAACAGGATCGCCGGCGCCGCCGATCGACAGTGGATGGATCTCGCACGACGGCTGCCCGGCTGCGATCGATGGACAGATCTCGAGCATGTGCGAGCCGAGCACCAGCTCGGATCCCGCGGTCAGGTCGTAGGTGTAGTCCTCCATGAACGAACTGCCGCCGGGCAGGCCTGCTGCCATCACCTTGACGATCCGGACGAGCGCGGCCGCCTTCCAATCGCCCTCGGCGCCGAAGCCGTAGCCGTCGGCCATCAGCCGTTGTGCTGCAACGCCGGGAAGCTGGGGCAGGCCGTGCAGGTTCTCGAACGTGTCGGTGAATGCAGCGCAGTCGTGCGCGTCGAGGAACGCCCGGAGGCCTGCCTCGATCCGCGCGGCCTCGACCAGCGATGCGCGCCGGCTCCCGCCCGTCCGCAGCTCCTCGGCGACGCGATAGCGAGCCTCGTAGTCGGAGAGCAGCTCTTCGACCGAACGGTCCGTCGGGTCCGGCATCGCGGCGACCAGGTCGCCCAGCCCGAACCCGTTCGCGGAGAAGCCCAGGCGGATCTCGGCCTCGACCTTGTCGCCCTCCGTGACGGCGACCTCGCGCATGTTGTCGCCGAACCGCGCCACAGAAAGCCTCTGCGCCTCGGCCCAGCCGCACGCAGCCCGCGACCACGTCGCGACCCGTGCGTGAACAACCGGGTCCTGCCAGTGTCCCGCGACGGTCTTGCGTCGCCGGCGGAGCCTGGTCTCGATGAACCCGAACTCGCGATCGCCGTGCGCCGACTGGTTCAGGTTCATGAAGTCCATGTCGATGTCCGACCACGGAAGCTCGCGGTTGAACTGCGTGTGCAGATGCAGCAGCGGCTTCTGGAGGGCCGTCAGCCCGGGGATCCACATCCGCGCGGGCGAGAACGTGTGCATCCAGGCGATCACACCGGCGCATGCGTCACTCGCATTCGCGTCGAGACACAGGCGACGGATCGCATCTGCACCGGTCACCACGGGCTTCGGGACGATCCGCACCGGGATCTCCGCGGCGGCGTCAAACGCCTCCGCAAGCCCGCGCGCGTGCACCTCGACCGCTGCGATCGCCTCCTTCCCGTACAGCTGCTGGCTCCCTGCAACGAGCCAGAGCTCATGTTTGCCGAGTGGCTTGTCGCTCATCGCTTGGTCGGATCGAAGCACGCGCCTGTTTGCGGGTCGAAGAAGTGAACCCGCCTGATGTCGACTCTGAACGTAAGCCGGCTTCCCGCGACGACGTGCGTCTCCGGGTCGACACGGGCGATGCTGTTCGCGACCGGCGCGCCGGCGATGCCTTCGGACGCGTGAGCGGTCGCGTCGTCGACGGTGCGAGCTTCGCTGCCGTCGCTGTACAGCGGCGCGTCGATCGCGAAGTGAACGAGCTGCTCGTTCCCGAGAGCCTCGACGAACTCGACGTCGGCGACGAGCGCTTCACCGTTGAGGCTTCCCGAACCGTCGGCGGGTGGCAGGACCAGATGCTCGGGTCGGATGCCGACCACGACCCGGCTGTCCGCGCCGGGAAGGGATCGACCCTCGTCAGCGGTGAGCCGGAGCTCCTGCGAGCCGAGCGTGACGACCGGGTGCTCGGACGTTCCGCCGACGCCGCCTTCATACAGATTCATCGAGGGTGAGCCCATGAACGAGGCGACGAAGAGGTTGTTCGGCCGACCGTACAGCTCCTGCGGAGGAGCCAGCTGTTGCAGCACGCCTTCTCGGATTACCGCGACCCGGTCGCCCATGGTCATCGCCTCGGTCTGATCGTGCGTCACGTACAGGGTCGCGACACCGAGACGCCGCTGCACGCGCAGCACCTCGGTGCGCATCTGCACCCTCAGCTTGGCGTCGAGGTTCGAGAGCGGCTCGTCCATCAGGAAGACGGCAGGTTCCCGAACGAGTGCGCGGCCCATCGCGACGCGTTGGCGCTGACCGCCCGAGAGGTGGCGTGGCTTTCGGTCCAACACCTCGGTGAGGCCGAGCACATCCGCAGCTTCGCGCACCCGGCGATCGCGCTCGGCCTTGCGCACCCCGCGCATCGAAAGGGAGAAGGCGATGTTGTCGTGCGCAGTGAGGTGTGGATAGAGCGCGTAGTTCTGGAAGACCATCGCGACATCGCGTGCCTTGGCAGAAAGATCGTTCACGACCTTTCCGTCGAGGCTGATCGTGCCCGAGGTGATCTCCTCGAGACCCGCGACCATCCGAAGAGCGGTCGTCTTGCCGCACCCCGAAGGCCCGACGAGCACGACGAACTCCCCATCGTCCACGTCGAGGGAGAGCCCGCGGACGGCCTCGACGTTGTTGTCGTAGACCTTGGTGACGTCTGCCAGCGAGAGGGTCGCCACGAGTCCGGCCGCCGGCTAGTCGGTGCCCGGGAGCCAGACCCGCATCGGGCCACCGGCGCCGCGGTTGCCCCAGGCGAAATACGGGATCGCCTGCAACGACACCGCCCACGACGCGGGGGAGGCCGCCACCACCTCACGCAGGTCACGGTACTCGCTGCGCCGCCAGCCGTCGAGGTCGCTGACCTCTCCGGCCGCCGTGACACCCGGGAGACCGCCGAGCGCCTCGATCGGGCCGGAGTCCTCGACCGCCTGCGCCCGGTCGATCTGTACGTCCGCCAGGTCGATCGAGGCCGGTAGGTCGCCGCCCTCGACGCAGTACACGAGCGGGCCCCGCTCGATCGCCAGGCAGCCCCGGACTGCATCGATTCGCGGATTCGGCGCGGTCAGCCGAGGTGAGACGTCGAGGTCGAGCACGACCTTCGTGCCCCTCCGCCAGCGACGCCTCACCTCGGCGTAACCGCCCGCGTCGACCGGCTGTCCGTCGACCGTCGCGGCTCGCGCCCACGCGGGAATGCGCAGGGCAAGTGTCCATTCCTCATCCGGGCTCTCGACGATCTCGATCTCGACGCTCCCCTCCACCGGATAGGCGGTCTCGACGCGGAGCTCGACTGGCCCGTCCGGCCGAGCGAGGCGAATCGTCGAAGAGGCGAACTGCTGGAGCTGCACCCCGTCATCCGACGAGGTTGCCAGGTAGTGGTGCAGCGACGCCACGGTTCGCATGATGTTGGGTGGACAGCACGCGACCGGATCCCAGGCGGCCCGGGCATGACCCCCGCGCGACTGCAGCGGGTTCACGTAGAAGAAGGAGCGGCCGTCGAGCGCGAGGCCGGAGAGAAACCCGTTGTAGAGCGTGCGCTCGAACAGGTCGGCGAACCGCGCCTCACCGGTCACCAGCAACATGCGCCAGTTCCACATCATGCTGGCGATCGCAGCGCAGGTCTCGCAATACCCTCGATCGGGAGGGAGCTCGTACGGATCACCGATCGACTCGTCGTCGTGGCGCGAGCCGATCCCGCCGGTCAGATAGATCTTGGCAGCGGTGAGGTCGTCCCACTGGGCGCGCATCGCGTCGAGCAGCGGCTCGTCGGCGGTCTCGGCGTAAAGATCGGTGACGCCGGCGGCCAGATAGAGCGCTCTGACGGCATGGCCGACGATCGTCCGCGAGTCCCGGACCGGCTCGACGTCCTGGTAGTAGCGGAGGTCGAACCGACCGCCGGCGAACTGGCCGTGCCCGCGACGCTCGACGAGCGCCCCGGCGAGCTCGAGGTAGCGGGAGTCGCCGGTCTGGCGGTAGAGCTCGACCAGGGCGGGCTCGATCTCCGGATGACCGTCGGTGCCGGTCTGGCCACCGCCGCGAAAGACATCGTCGATCAGGTCGGCGAAGCGACGAGCGACACCGAGGAGGCGAGTGTCGCCCGTCGCCCGCACGAACGCGATCCCGGCCTGGATCAGGTGACCGGCGCAGTAGAGCTCGTGGCCCTGCTGCAGATCGGTCCAGCGCCAGTCGGGGTCGTTGATCTGGCACCACGTGTTGAGATACCCGTCGGCCTCCTGCGCCGATTCGACGAGCTCGATCGTCTTCCCGGCGAGCTGCTCGAGCTCCGCCGAAGGGGGATCCTGGCGGCCGAGCTCCCACGCGAGTGCTTCGAGCCACTTGTAGACGTCGGAATCGCTGAAGACCATGCCCTGGCGCTTTCCCCGCTGGCGGCCTGCGGCGATCCGGAAGTTGTCCAACGTTCCGGCACGCTCGAGCTCCCGATGGCCGTGCAGGATCGTGACGTCGTGATTGACCCGCTGACGGTCGCCGAGCAGCCCACCGGTGATCCGCACCCGGGACGCATCCACGGGCCGGAGGCGAAGTCGCGCGGAAGCGCTCGGCACCACACTTCCAACGACGTTTTCCGTGACTTCCACGCGGCCCCCGATCGACTGTCGCCTGCCGTTTTGCACCCTTGTCGAAATTTCGCGAAGCGCTTCGCGAAGCGCTTCGAACGTAACAAGCGTCGCAGGTTCCGTCAAGGACCGCGCCCGCGCCGCCCCTGCTTTGCCTACCCCTTGACCGCTCCCGACATCAGCCCCTGGACGTAATAGCGCTGCAGGGACAGATAAAGCACGACGCACGGCACCATCGCGATCACGATCCCCGACGAGAGGTAGCCGTAGTTGATCGCCCCGTAGGTCGACGTGTCGATGTCGAACAGCTTCACCGGCAGCGTCAGCTTGTTGTCGGTCTCCAGGAAGGTCAGCGCCTGGAGGAACTCGGTCCAGGAATAGAGGAACGCATAGATCGCCGTCGTCGCGAGGCCCGGGATGATGAGCGGGCGAAGGACACGGATGAGCGTGTTGAAGAGCCCGGCGCCGTCGACCTCGGCCGACTCGATCAGCTCGGCCGGGATCTGCTGAAAGGTGTTTCGCATCACGAACACGCCGAACGGCAGGCTGAAGGTGGTGTAGATGAGAATCAGGCCGATCAGGCTGTTCGTCAGGTGGAGGTAGTTCAGCTCGATGAAGAGCGGCGTCAGCACCGCCTGGAACGGGATCATCAGCGCGAGCAGGATTGCTGCGAAGACGAGCCCTGAACCGCGAAAACGAAACTTTGCGAGGCCGTAGCCGGCGAGCGTCGAGACGAAGCTCGTCAGCAGCGCCGTGCCGAGCGCGGCGATGAGGCTGTTGAGCACGTTGCGCAGGATGTGTTCCTGCGCGAACACGGCCCGGTAGTTCTCGGTCGTGAGGTGGGTGAAGTCGGCGCCCTGGGGATGCTGGCTGGCCAGTGTTGCCGGCTGGAAGGACCGGGCTACCGCCCAGGCAAGCGGGACGACGAACACCAACGCAAGCGCGATGCTGACGAGCAGATAGACGTAGAAACCCGGCCCGCGCCCGCGGCGCCGGCGCGTGGCTGCTCCACTGGTGAGCTCGACGGTGCTCACAGCTCGGTGTCGCCCCGCAAAGCGATGAACTGGCCCATGCTCACGAGCCCGATGATCACGACGAGGAACAACGCCATCGATGTCGCGTAGGCGAGGTGGTACGACGAGAACGCCGTCTGGTAGATCCACTCGACGACCGTTTCCAGGCTCACGTTGTTCTGAGCGAGGATGAAGAACTGGTTGAAGGCGAGGAATGAACCGATCACCGAGATGATCAGGCTGAGCGCGATCGAACGTCGCAGCAGCGGGAGGGTGATTCGAAGCTCCTTCTTCCACCACGACGCCCCGTCCACCTCGGCGGCCTCGTAGAGCTCGCGTGGAATGCCTTGCATGCCGCCGGTGAGGATCAGCATCGTCAGCCCCGATGCGAACCAGACGACGATGAGCGAGATCACGATCAGCGTCCGGTCGTGGGTGACGGTCCAGGCCTGAGAGGCATTGGCGAGATGAAGCTGCGAGAGCAGCCAGCCGACACCGCCTGAGTTCGGCTGCAGCTCGATCGCGAACATGAAGCTGATCGTGGTAAGCCCGACGACGAACGGCAGGAAGTAGAGCGTCCGGAAGATCTGGGCCCCGGGCCGGTTCGAACGAAGGAGCAGCGCGAGCCCGTAACCGACCAGGAAGATCGGCGGCGTGACGATCGCCGTGTACGTGAACGTGAACACGACGGCGTGTCTGAACTCGGGGTCAGAGAACAGATCGCGATAGTTCTGCAGACCGATGTAGTGATATGGCCCGATGAGCGGCCAGTTGGTCAGTGAGATGTAGATCGCAAATGCGAGCGGAAAGAGGACGAAGGCGCCGATCAGGACGCAGGCCGGGCTGACGAGCAGCGCGCCCGTTCGTGCCGACCGGCGCCGAAACGCACTTCGCCTGACCCTGCGTCTCGCGCTCGGCACTGCAGCGATCTGGCTCCCGCGCTCACGCTCGGGAGCCAGATCGCCTCCACCTTCCAGCCCACTCACGCGAGTGTTACCTCGCGACCTCGTGGGCCTGGGACCACTGGTTCATCAACCGTCGCCCGCCTGCTTGACCACTCTCTCGAATCCGGACTGACCGGTCTTGAGAGCGCCGGCGATGTCGTTCTTGTAGACGGCCTGGCTGAACATCTGGAACCACGGCGAGTTCGGTTCGTTGAACGCCGCGTCGTAGACCGTCGTCACCGGAGCCGAGCCGTGCGCGAGCGCCTGGAGGGCTACGGCGTTGTAGGGGTTCTTGGCCTTGTACCCGGAGGTCAGCACATCGGTGCGGACCGGCGTGTAGCCGAGGCCTGGATACTGGACCTGCTGGCTCTTCTGCAGCACCCACTGGATGAACTCCCATGCACCCGACGGGTTCTTTGCTCCGGACGGGATGACGAAGTCATCACCGCCGTCAAAGGTCGAGTACTTCCCGTTCGGCCCGGGGAGCGGGGCAATGCCGATGTCGGCCAGGTTGCCGGCCTTCTTGATCAACGGATAGAAACCGTATGCACCCGGCAGGATGCCGACTTTGCCGGCCTCGAAGTCGTTGCCCCAGGTTGGCCCGGACTCAGTCCGGCTTCCCGCCGAAACGAGCTTTTGCGACCAGAGTTGCTGGTAGAGCTGGAGCAGTTGCTTGAGCGGGCCGTTGTTCTCGATCGCGATCGTCTGGTGGCCGATCGGTCCACGGATGAGCTGATCGTTCACCGCGAACAGGTCGGGCTCCATCACGAATCCGAGACAGCCCTGGCAGTTCCCGGCGAACGCGAAGCCACTGACGCCGTTTCCGAGCGCCTGGATCTTCTTCGCATCGGTCAGGATCTCCGCGAAGGTCGCGGGCGGCTTGTTCGGATTCAGCCCGGCCTGGGAGAACAGCTTCTTGTTGTACCAGAGCACCGAAAGGTCGCCCAGGTACGGGACCCCGTAGTACTTGCCGTTGTATCCCGCGAGTGCGAGATGCCCCGGGCTGAGGTCCTTCTTGTAGGGGAGAGCATTGACCTGCTTCGTGATGTCGGTCAACGCATTGAGCCGACTGAACTGCGGAACATCGATGTCGTTCAAGCCGACCACATCCGGAACGGCGTGCGCGCGGATCGCGGTCGCAAGCTTGGACGTGTCCTGGTTGGGCGAAGTCTGGGACAGGACCACCTTCAAGCCTGGATGGCTGGCGTTGAACTCCTTCACGAGTGCGACGCCGAGACCACTCGTCGCAGCTCGCGTCCAGAACTGCACGGTGCCGGTCGCGTTCACACCGAACTTGGCGTCAGCCTTGCTCGAGCTCCCCGACGAAACCGCCGCGAGCGACAGTGCCACCACGGCTACGACCGGAAGCGAAATCAGCGCGAGCCGTGTAATTCGTCTTCGCTTCATCTGTTCGTCACCTTTCTGGTTCCGATTGACCTTCTGCCTTCGCTCCACCGGGGGGCTGCCCAGGTACAGTAACGGCCTTCCTTCGAAGCGCTTCGCGAAGCGCTTCGAACGTAACAGCCGGTACACAGAGCGTCAAGGTCAACCGACATCCCTTCATGCCAGAATCACGGCCCGTGAACGAATCGAAGCCCGCCACGATGGCGCAGATCGCTGCCCGGGCCGGCGTCGCCCTGAGCACGGTCTCCTACGTCTTGAGCGGCAAACGGTCGGTCTCGGACGAGATGCGACAGCGCGTGCTGGCGGCGATCGAGGATCTCGACTACCGCCCGCATCGGCCCGCGCGAGCGCTGGCGAGCGGTGCGTCACACACGATCGCTCTGTTCCTCCCCTCGCCGCAATGGCAGCTCGTGCCGGTTCAGCAGACGTTCGTCGCCGGTGCGACCGAAGCCACGAGCGCGGGCGACTACGCGCTGCTCCTCTCGACGTCGCCGACCGACCCGGAAGAGATCACGAGGATCGTCGCCCGCGGCCGGGCGGACGGCGTCATCCTGATGGAGATGCTGGCCGAAGATGCTCGCGTCGAACGACTCAAGCAGGTCGGCGATCCGTTCGTGCTGATCGGGCGGACCGCTGACACGACGGGCATCGACTTCGTCGACGTCGACTTCGGCGCCGCGGTTCGGACAAGCCTGCTCCATCTTGCGGAGCTCGGGCACCGGTGTGTTGCACTGTTCAACTTTCCGCGCGAGCAGCTCGAAGCCGGTTACACGTCTGCGCTCCTCGCACGCGCGGCACTCGAGGAGACAGCAGCCGAGATCGGCATCCGCGGCATCGACGTTCCCTGTCCGCATCCCGTGGGTGAAGCGCATGCCGTAGCAGCCGAGCTTCTACGGGCCGAGCCTGACTGCACCGCCGCGATCACGACCGGCTGGCAGTTCAGCGGCTTGCTCAGCGCGCTCCGTGAGGTCGAGTTGCATGTTCCCGACGACTTCTCGATCGTCTCCGTGATCGCCTCGCAGTACGCCGAGATGCTCTCGCCTCCGCTGACGGGCATCGAATGGCCCGCGTTCGAGGCCGGAAGGCTTGCAGCGGAGATGCTGATCGAGCGTTTGGCCGGCGGCCACGCACCGCCGCGCCAGCTGCTGATCGGCGGAGAGCTCGTCGTACGCGAGTCGAGCGGCCCGGCGCCGATCACCTCGGGTCCGGGTCCGCGCTCGCGGTGAGAGTCGCGGTCACCGGGGGAAGCGGCAAGGCCGGCCGCGCGGTCGTCCGCGATCTGCTCGAGCACGGCCACGAGGTGCTCAACATCGACCTGCGCGGCTCGGCCGAGTCAGGGTCACCCGACGCGCCGGCACCCTTGCTGATCGCTGACTTGACCGACTTCGGGGAGACGCTCGAGGCGTTGAGCGGCGGCGAGCGCCTGCCGGGAGTCGAGGCGGTCGTCCACCTCGCCGCGATCCCCTCACCGGTTCATGCGACAGCCGACGTCGTCTTCCGCACCAACATCACCAGCACACACACCGTGTTCGCCGCCGCCGTACGGCTTGGCCTGCAGCGGGTCGTCTGGGCCTCGAGCGAGACCACGCTCGGACTGCCGTTCGAGACGCCGCCCGACTACGCACCGATCGACGAGCAGCATGAGCTCCGGCCGGAGTCGTCGTATGCGCTGTCGAAGGTCCTGGGCGAAGAGGCAGCGCGCCAGTTCAACCGCTGGAGCGGCGTCCCGATCATCGGGCTCCGCTTCTCCAACATCATGGAACGCGCCGACTACGAGCGCTTCCCCTCCTACTGGGACGATCCGCAGCTTCGCCGCTGGAACCTCTGGAGCTACGTCGACGAGAGCCACGTCGGGCTGAGCGTCAGACGTGCCCTGGAAGCCGATCTCCATGGTGCCGAGGCGTTCATCATCGCCGCCCCGGACACGGTGATGCGACGGCCGAGCAGCGAGCTGATGGCCGAGAACTTCCCTGCAGTGCCGCTTCGCAGTGGGCTCGGCGAGCACGAGACGCTCCTGTCGATCGACAAGGCCCGCCGCCTGCTCGGCTACGACCCTGCGTTCACGTGGCGCGAGCTCTTCTGAACGTTGCGCGTTCTCTTCATCGGCGGGACCGGCAACATCTCACTCGCAGTCACGCGACAGCTCGCGGAGCAAGGCGGCGACTTGACGGTGCTGAACCGCGGACAAGGCAGCGCCTCGCTCCCCGAGGGTGTGCGGCATATCCGAGCAGACATTCGCGACCATTCCACGGTCGGCGAGGTGTTGAGAGGCGAGCCATTCGACGTCGTCGTCGACTGGGTCGCCTACTCGCCTACTCACGTCGAAACCGACATCGCGCTCTTCCGCGACTCGGTCTCCCAGTACGTGTTCATCAGCTCCGCCACCGTCTATCGCAAACCGTCGCCGTGTTTCCCGCTCATCGAGGAGGCGCCGCTCGGCAACGATAACTGGCCATACGCTCGCGGGAAGATCGCCTGCGAAGAACGGCTCCGCCGCGAACAAGCAAGCACCGGCTTTCCGGCCACGATCGTGCGGCCCTCTCACACCTACGGCGAGACCCGGATTCCGACTGCGTTGGAAGGCGAGGACTACACCGTCGTCGACCGGCTGTCCCGCGGGAAGAAAGCGATCGTTCCCGGAGACGGTAACGCGCTGTGGACGATGACGCACAACACCGACTTCGCGCGAGCCTTCATAGGCATCCTGGGCAACCCTGGGGCCGTCGGCGAGAGCATCCACATCACGTCCGACGAGGTGCTGACGTGGAATCAGATCACCGAACGGATCGCGGCCGCTGCGGGGCTCGCGCCGGCGATCGTGCACATCCCAGCGGATTTCATCAACGCAATCGACCCTGAACTGGGAGTGACGCTCCTCGACGACAAGTCACACTCCCTCGTTTTCGACAACTCCAAGATCAAGCGACTCGTCCCCGGCTTCAGCGCAGCCGTCCCGTTTGCCGAAGGGATCGCCCGGTCGCTGGAATGGTTCAATGCCGACCCTGCCCGCAGAGTCGTCGACGAGACGCGAAGCGCGCTTCTCGATCGGATCACCGCCGCGTACGCCGGCTAGAGGTTCGTCTTCGCGACGAGCTATCGGTCGCGCTGCTCGGATGCCGCGGAAACACCGCCCAAAGTGCGAGCGGGCCGGTTCTACCCAGTCGGACCGGGCGCGAGGTCGAAAACCTGAAGCCGGAACTTGAGGGCGCGATTGATGTAGGACTCGCTGGCAACGTATTCCGAGCCCTCGGGGCCTAGCGAGATGTACGTGCCGTCGAATGTCTTGATGCACACCGTGAAGTCGCCCTGGTCCTCGAAGGTGAATTTCTCCGAATTGCCGATGGAGTCGACAGGGGTATCGGAGCTGAATCCTGCACCCGGTGCGCCACCTCCGACGGCGCTGAGAACGGTGCCGTTGGCTGTCTGCAACGCGTACGTGCCATCGGACTGTTTCAACAGCGTCCAGGACAGCTCATCGGTGTTGCCCTCCTCCCTGAACAACACGGCGGTCGGGGGCGAAGCAGGCCAGCCGCCCCCGCCGTTGGCGACCATCCACCCCTGGAAATCAGTTTCGCCGGAGTTGTTGGCGCCGTAGATCAGGATGCCGCAGGTCGACCCCGTGCCAACCTCACTGCCGCAGCGCCACGAAGTGAAGAGCTCCCATGACCTATTCAGATAGTTGTCCGGCACAGTTGCGTCCGTGTGGATCGTGTCGCCACTGTTGTGGCCGCCGCCTCCGACCGCGGTCAACCAGAAGCCCCTCGTGGTCTGGAAGCCGTATCCGACAAATCCCTCGTCGAGCGGGCCGAGAAGTCTGGTCGGCTTGAAGAGTTCCCAGCTTGCGACGGAGGTCGCGTCCGTGTGGATCGTGTCCGTGGTTCGCCCTCCCGCGTCGACCGCGGTGACGAAGTGGCCGTTGATGGTCTGAAGGGCGTAGAACTCTGATCCTTCTTCGGTCCACAGCCGGAACCATTCCCAGGACCGCGGGACTGTCGCGTCTGTGTGGATCGCATCCGTCGTGTGACCGCCGCCGCCGGTCGCGGTGATGAACGTATCTTTGAGTGTGGTAGAGAAAGCGAAATGGCCGTCCAACTGCTGCAGACCGCCAGCAGGACGTGCGGGTCCGGGACGAGGGGCTTCTGCACCATGAGCCGGAACGTTCATTGTCGCCCCTCTCTACGAGATTGCCCGAAGGCCACGAATGTAACAGAGGGGCAGCGGCCTGGAGCAACTGCAATCAGCTAATTCCGCGCCACCGGGATCGGCGCAAACAGTGCATCCAGCCCCAGGGCCGAGTCAACGCTTCGTCGTGACCGAGCTCTAGCCGCCCACGGCGGTCTTCACGGTCTCGAGCGCCGTCGCCTCGGTCGGGGCCACCCCCTTCGCCGCCTCGGCGACCGACTGCGCGACGTCCAGGACGAGCTTGCGGTACGCGGGGAGGTCGTCAGGTGCCTTGGCCTCGAGTGCCGCGACAGCCGCGTGCAGGGAGTCGACGGTGCCCTGCTCGATCTCCTGCGGCGAGGCGGTCACCCCGAACGGGTTTTTGTGCGCGGAGGCCAGCTCCCGCACGAGCTCGCTTTCGCTCTGCGCATGCGCAGCGGCCAGATGCTTCGCGAGCGCATTCGCCTCCTTGAACGTGTCGAAGAATCCGCGGTCGCTGATCGCAACCAGCACCCCCGCACCGGAGATGCCCTTCTCCATCGCTTCCCACTCGGTCTCCGTGAAGTCGGACTTGGACGCCATCCGTTTTGCTCCCTTCTGTCGGTCGTGACAGTGTGCCAAGGTTCGGGCGAGCGCAATACTGCAAGCCGGATGGCCGTTGTTCCTTCGGAGCGTCACCTGCTGCGGGCAAAAGACCTCGCCGACGGCGGCTACGCGGAGCCGCTCAGCGTCGACGACCTTGCCAACGCAGCAGGCCTGTCACGCGCCCACTTCAGCCGTGAGTTCAGGCGGGTCTTCGGCGAATCCCCACACGCCTACCTGCTGACGCGCCGGCTGGAACGTGCCGCAGCGTTGCTTCGCGCGACCGACCGATCCGTCGTCGAGATCTGCTTCGAGGTCGGCCTCCGCGGCGTTGGCTCGTTCACGACGAGCTTCACCCGCACCTACGGGATAACGCCGACGGCCTACCGTGCATCGTTCCCTCCGGCGTCGCAATACGCGCTGATCCCGACGTGCGTGCTGCGCGCGCACGGGCGACCGCAACACCGCACGTTTCGAGAAGACGACGAAGCAAAGCGGTCGTAGCATCGACTCAAGTCGATTCGTCGAGAAAAGGGGAAACCATGATCAAGATTTCCTTCGCCGGAGTCTGGGTGCACGATCAGGACGAGGCGCTTGCCTTCTACACCGCCAAGCTCGGCTGGGAGCTTCGCGCCGACGTGACGCTCCCCGAGCTGGGGGGCTATCGCTGGCTGACCGTCGGCCCTCCCGATCAGCCCGATGTCTCCGTGTTGCTGAACGCGATTCCGGCGCCGCCGGTGATCGATGCCGCCACGGCCGACCAGATCCGGAGCCTGATGGGGAAAGGCTGGGCCGGGAACGTCCTGCTCACGACCGATGACGCTCAGGCTTCGTACGAAGAGCTGAAGGCACGGGGCGTCGAGTTCGCCGAACCGCCCGAGGAGCGGCCGTATGGCATCGACTGCGCGTTCCGCGATCCATCTGGCAACCAGTTCCGTCTCACGCAGGTGCGTGAGCCCGCGGTGGTCTGAGCTGAGGACGATCGCCGGCGGCGGAGACGGTCGAGGCTCCGCCGCCGACGACCCGCGCGACCTACCGGTTCAGATCGGGAGGCGGCGCGCAATCCAGGTCGCACGCAGGGTCGAGGGGTCGGCCGGCACGTGCGTGTACTCGTCGGTGACCGCGATCACCGCGAATCCGGCAGCCGTGAGCGCCGCACGCACGTCCTGATCCGCGTGGAAGAACTGCAGATGCCGCTCCGAGAAGGGGTCGCCGTCACGGGGCCGTAGTACCTCGATCTTCGTGTGGCACGTTCGGGCGTCGCGATCGACGACGCTGCTGATCACGAAGTCGTTTCCAGCCGCCTCCCCGGCGACGACGGGATTGGCGAGCGTGAAATCCATCATCTCGTCGGTGTGCAGGTCGAACACGAACCAGCCCGCCGGGCGAAGCGAACGTGCCACCGCTGCAGTCGTCAATCGCAACTCGTCGAGAGTGAGGTAGTTGAGACCGTCGAAGGTGCAGACGGCCGCGTCGAAGACGCCTTCGACGGTCAAGCTGGGCAGGGTTCCCCGGATCAGCGCGCCGTGTTCGCCGAGGCGCGCCCGGGCCACAGCCAGCATCTCGTCCGATGCATCGACCCCGACGACCCGATAACCCCGTGCGACCAGCTCGCCGGCGAGCAGCCCGGTCCCACAGCAGAGATCGAGCACGGAGCCCACGCCGTTCGGGTCGGGCCTCCAGAGCTCGTCGAGAAACGAGGCCCAGTGGGCATGGCACGGGTCGACGACGATCTCGTCGTAGACCCCTGCCAGCCGCGCGTACGCCTCGACCTGTCTCACAGGCCCGCGGGAATGCAGTCTTCGATCAGATTCCGAGGATCTTGGCCTTGGCGGCCGCGAACTCGTCATCCGTGAGCACGCCCTGGGTGTGCAGCTGCGCCAGGTTCTCGAGCTGTGACGTCGCGTCATCCTCGGCCGGCGGCGGCGCCTGTTGTTGTTGCTGCTGCTGCGCGTCCTGCTGGTCATATCTGGCGGCTTGACGACGCTGAACGCGACCGGACACGGCGGTCGCGGTGCCGGCGACGACAGCGGTGCGGGCTGCCATACGTAGAAGTCCCATGACTACCTCTCGATCTCGATGTGGACGGGAATCAGGATGCTTCGAGCGCGGCTTCCACGACATCGACCGGGATCCGGATCGAGTCGATCACCACGGCGTCCGCTGCCTGAAGGGCGTCGACCAATTTCGCAGCCCAGAGATTCTCGAACGCAACCAGGAGCGCCGAGCTCTCGGGTGGCAGGTCGTCGCTGACCTCGTCGGCGTCGTCAGGCCCGAGTGCGCCCGGTTGCGCAACGTCGATCGAGAGGAAGGCAGCGCCCTCCTGGCCGATGTCGGCCGCTTCGAGCGTGGTCACGACACCGTCTGCGTCCTTCGTCACGAAGAGCAGATCGATGACGCGGATCGTGCCGTTCTCCACCAGCTCCAAGATCGCCGGCGCGATCCGCCCGGTGAACTTGTTGCCGGGAAAACCGATGATGTATACGTCGACGGGGCCGACAGCCATGATCTCTCCTTGTCGGGGACGATTGCTCCAGCTCAGGATGCTCATCAGCGAATCCCACGGGCTGCGAGCACGCCTTCTCGTTCCGGAGCGCGAGTATACATTCGCTCCGGGAGCGGTATCGGCGCGCAGGGTTGTCACGTTCTCGTTGTCAGATCGAAAGACTTCCGCGCCCGTGGGTCGCTAGCCGGTGAGCGGCGGCGTACCGGCGGCGATGATCCCGACCACCCCGGCGCTGCATGGCTTCGCACCGCGGAGGCCGATCCGGAGCTTGCCGGGCGTTCGCGGTCTCAGCGTTGTGTGGAAGGCGCCGGTCGAGCCGGTGTTGCCGCTCCGGCTGATGCCCGGCCCTGTGAGGACGACAGTGACGCCGGCCGCCGGCGTGCTGCCTCTGCGCAACGTGATCCTGAGCCCCTGCGACGTCCCGTCCGCCGTCAGGGACTGCGGATTGGCGAGGATCGTGGTGCACCGCGCCGGCGGGAGGAACGGGGCGAGCAGGCGCGTCTTCGCCGACGCCGATGCCTTGCACGGCGGCGCGACGGCCGCCTGACACGAGGCACTCGCGGTGTTGGTGACTGTCGTGCCTCCGGTTGCTCTCACCGTGAGCTCGACACCGATGCCGACCGACTGACCGCCGACGAGATCGCCGAACCGGCAGGTCAGTCTCGTCCCTCCCTCGACGATCGAACACGAGCCCGGGTTGGGCCGGCGCGTGATCCGCGTGAATCTCGATCCCTTCGGCGCCACGTCGGTCAGTGTCGTGTCGGTAGCCGTGCCGCTGGTGCTCGCGACCCGGATGTCGTACGCGAACGACGCCTTCCCGGCTGCGTTCAGGTACACGCTCTCGGGTGCGGTCTTGCTGACGGAGAGCACCGCCACGGGCGGAGCCGGCTCGGGTGACGGCTCCGGGGCAGGCTCCGGGGGCAGCGGAGGCTGCGGCGGTACCGGCGGCGTGATCAGCACGATCACCGCCGCGCGCGCCGCGTCCTCGACACGGTTACCTTCACTGTCGGTCCCGGAGGCGGTGATCGTGTCGGTCTGGCTGGCGGAGACCGTGGCCTGGAAGCTGCAGATGAGGCTGCTGCCCAACGGCAGCGTGTGCGGA
Organism: uncultured Thermoleophilia bacterium; assembly: GCA_963769545.1. Classification (GTDB taxonomy): domain Bacteria; phylum Actinomycetota; class Thermoleophilia; order Gaiellales; family Gaiellaceae; genus PALSA-600. The sequence continues at coordinate 897,946 of CAVYMB010000001.1, forward strand.
AGCGTGACGTCGGTACCGTCGCCGAGCGTGCAGCTTGCCTTCGCCGGCCCGTCGATCAGGTCGCCGTAGATCGAGTCGGAGAGGCGGTCGACGTTGAGCGAGTCGGCCGGCGAGGTGTTGGTGACGACGGCGGTGAACGTCACCACGCCGCTGTCCTGCACGATCGCCGGGCTTGCGGTCTTCGTGATGGAAATCGCGGGCGAGACGTCCACGATGTCGACCGTCGCCGTCGCGGTCGCGGTCGCGGTGTCTCCGGTCGCATCCGTGATCCCCGCCTCGACGGTGTCCTTGTGTGCGCTTCCGCCGGCTCCGGTCACGTTTCCGACGAAGCTGCAGCTATACGTGTCTGTTCCGCCGATCTGACCGTCGTAGGCGGTGAGCGGGACGCCGGTTGCACAGGTGGACGAGACCCAGGTGTGCTCGCCGGCCGAGGAACTGGAATCGAGGTTGCCATAAACGTCGTCCCGGAGCGTCGTCAGCGTGACGGGAGCTTCGGTCGTGTTGACGACGTCGATCGTGAACTTCACTTCGCCGCCCGGCTCGTCGAGGGTGCTCGGATCGGCGAGCTTGCCGACCCACACCGAGATGCCCCGCTTTCGGTTCGTGAACGTACAGGTCACCCTGTCGGCGTTGCCGACCGGAACACCACCGGCAACCACGGTCCCGTCCCCGGACTTCACGGTATTGCCGCTCGCGTCGCGGCAGACGTAGCTGCTGTCGTAGAGCACAGCCTGTGCAGGATCGTCGAACTCCTCGGCCACCTGGTGCGTGTCCGCGCTGACGGGCACGAACTCGGTCGAGAAGTCCTGATCCGCGCTGGTCTTCTTCACGGCGCCGTCGATCAGGAGCGACAGGAGCGTCGGGCGCCCGACAAAGTGCTTCACGACCCGGATCTGCCCTCGATCTATCTGATCCTTGAACTCGCAGGCGACCTCGTCGTTCAGGGCGAGACCGGGGATCGTGATCGTGGGCGTCGCGCTCACGGCGATCGGCGCCCCGTTCTTGGTGCAACTCACGCTGTCGAAGTGGTAGCCGTCCTTGCCGACATCGGTGAGCGCGATCTGGCTGCCGAGCGTCGTCGGCGACGGCTTCCAGGCAAACGTGGTCCGACCGATGTTCCCGGCGAAATCGTTGGCGGTCGTCCCTGTGCGCGTATTGCCGCCCGAGGGAGGCCCGGTCACGACGCCCGGTGCGAACCAGCGATAGCTGTCGTTCGAGGTTCCCGAGGTCGTGACCGTCCCTCTGAAGTCCCATGCGTTCGCCGGCGCGTAGTTCCCGTCACCGGTCTGATCGACGAGCTTCGTGACGTCGACGTGGAGCGAGCAGAGGGCACGGCCGATTGTCGCCAGCGCGTCCTCCAACTGTTGAAAGTCAGAGATGACGGTGTAATCGGAGCTGATCAAGGGATGCTCGGGGAACGAGACGGGGCCTGAGATCGCCCGCAACCGCACCTGGCTTCCTGGATTCGTGAGGGCTGCGCCGACACCAATCGCGAACATGTGCACGCCGTTCGCCTTCAGCTGGTTGGCGGCGGTGAACGCCGGATCCATTGCCGAATAGGAGCCGTCGGGGAAACCCGTCTCGGTCCCGGTCGGCGTATTCCGGGCCGTGGGATCGCCGTCGGTCACCAAAACGACGAACTCCGGCCTCGGGTTGAGCCCGTTGACCTTGAGCAATGCGTCCTGCCAGTTCGTGTAGCCGCCGGGGTTGTACTTGCCGTTGATGTAGCTGTTGAACGGTCCGGCAGCGAATTGCTCGGTCACGTTGTTGTAGAGCTGGGGCGGACTGCCGAGGGGGACCGTTTCGGCCGCAGAGCTGAAGTCGACCACGGCAAGCTGCGCGCCGCTGTCGATCAACCCGTTCACGAACGCCTTGGCACCGTTTCGCACCGCCTGCGTGGCGCCGGGCGTCGTCCCGATCGAACCGGACTCGTCGAGGATGAGCGCCACGCGGATGTCGCAGTGCGGGAGCAGCACCGGGTTCGGGGTCGGCGTGCGAATGGCGAATGCAGCCTCAGGAGACGCCAGCGATCCCCCGCCACAGTTGGCCAGCGGGTAGAGCCGCACGATCAGTCGCGCCGGGCTCGGCGTCTGCTCGGGCATCGCGGCCGTGACGTATTCGGTGTAGCTCCCGATCCGGGTGTGGTCGCCGGTGTCGACGCAGGTCGCGCTCGCCCCGCCGAACGCGTACGACGTCGACCGCCATGCGTCCTGCGACTGGAGCGTCGCCGAGACTTTGATCGCGACGACGGCACCGGGTGCGGTCTGGGGTGGCGAACCGGTGACCGGCTCATCGTGGTTCTTCGCGTCGACGAGGCTGATCGCCACGCCCGTGACGGACGGTCCGGCTGCACCGACGGACGTGAAGCCGAGCGCCGCGACGATGGCGGTCGCAACTGCAACGACGACCATCGCGATCACTCTTCCTCGAGCCGTCAACCCCCGTCCCCAGCTCCTCACGCAATCCACCCCCGATCGGGACTGCCGCAAGGTCACCGAGTTCGCGTCGTATCGAGCGACGAAACACTAACACGACACGCGCCGGCGCCTCCGTGTTGGGTGCGCGGGCGCTTAGACGGTCTCGGCCACGAAGGCGAACGGGCCGTCGCCTGCGCGGGAGCCGGAGCGCAGGACGTGAACCGCATACCCCGGGTCGAGCAGGCGACGAGCCGAGACGAATGGGATCCACGCACTGGTGCGTCGGCTCGCTATCTCGACAGCGTCGAAACGAAACGCAAAGCTGTTGCAACGGGCTCCTCCGACACTCCAGGACTCCGTCGTCGCAATCGGGCGCCAGCGTGCGTTCGAACCCGGCAGCAACACGGGCGCGCCGAGGCGAGCCCCATCGACCCACACCTGCCATTCATCCGGCCGCGAGGCCGGGGCGGCGATCGCCAGTCGGTGCGGCTCCTGCGGGTCGACGGTGGCGCGGAGGGTCAGCACCCGTGGCTGCTCTCCGCTCCGCTCCGACTCGGAATAGACGAATAGCCTGCCGGCCGGAAGCGCCGCGATCCCGACCTGCAACCACTCATCGGTGCCGTTCGGCCCGTCTCCCGGCCCGCCCACTCCGACCCACGCGGCAACGTGGCCCGCGGCCACGCGCGGTGCAGCGAGCGGCGTGATCGTGGCGCGGATCCCGCGCGCGGTCGCGTCGGCCTGGTGACCGGCGTACGCGTACCGCCCACCGGCCCCCGATCCGCAGCCCGTCGCCCCGGCAGCCGCCGGCCGCTCCGACACCCCGCCGAAGACGGACGCGAGAACGGCAGCGAGCAGGAGCGCGCGCTTCACCCCAACTCGATCGGTCTCCTACGGGCCAAACCGGCTCCCTCAGACGGACGATCAAGCCTACCGAGCTAATGCGCCGCGGTCTCGGAGACCAGACCCAGGTCGGCGAACCACCGCCGTTCGAAGAAGACGGAGAGCCAGATCGACGCCTCGAACAGAAGAGCGAGGGGAATCGTCTCGATCGTCGTGGTGACCGGGTCGACCCCGGGGAGTGCGACGCCGATGACGGCGACGATCAGGTATCCGACGCGTCGATTCTTCCGCAGCTTGGTTGAGGAGAGCGCCTTCACCCGGACGAGGCCGAGGACGACGATCGGGAGCTCGAAGACGGCAGCGCAGGCTGCGAGAACGAGGACGGCGAAGGAGATGTAGTCGGCGGCGCGGATCTGAACGGAGTAGACGGAGTTGTCGTAGTTCGTCAGGAACTTGAGCGCCGCCGGCAGCGCGATCCGGTCGCCGAAGAAGACGCCGGCGACCATCAACGTTCCGGCGAAGAACACGAACCCGGCGATTGCGTGCTGCGTCTTCGGGTTGAGCGCCGGTGCGAAGAACGCCCAGAGCTGCCAGAGGACGATCGGCAACGCGAGCAGGAAGCCCGCAACCACGCTGACCTTGATCGACGTCGTGAACGGCTCCGTGACTCCGAGGGTGATCAGCTTCCTGTGGTGGGGAGGCAGCGCGTCGACCAGCAACTGCAGGATGCGCTGGTGGACGACGTAGCCCGCGATCGAGCCGAGCAGGATTGCTCCGCCCGCGATGAAGATGCGCGAGCGGAGCTCTCCCAGATGGTCGACGAGCTCGGCTTCCTGGCCGTGCGCGAGGCGGCGGGGAAACCTCATCGGGCTACGCCACGTTCCGGCGTACGACGGCGACCGGCTCGACGTCGACTGCGACCGGCGCCACGTTGTTCGTCGGCGCAATCTCCTCGACGACGATCGGGGCAGTCGTCAGCTCGCTCGGGACCGTGAGCGACTCCGAGTCCTTGTGGTCTCCGGTCACGGAGTCCTTGAACTCACGCAGGCCCTTGCCGAGGCCGCGGCCCATCTCAGGGAGCCGCTTCGGCCCGAACAGAACCAGCACGACCAGGCCAAGCAGGAGCAGTTCCGGGAAACCGACAAATCCAGGCATGAGCAGTCCTTTCGTTCTCGAGATTGAGGCGGGCTTCCGGGGGTGACGCCGCAGCGTCATCCCCGACAAAGCGATTCAGCCGACGATGAAGCCCGTGCCCTTGACGGCAGTGAGGATCTCGGCCTTCGTCTGCGGGCCCTGGAACGCGGACGGAGCACCCGAGACGTTGTTGAGGTCACGCACCCAACCTGCGTGCCGGGCCTCGACGGCCAGGATCGAGCCGGCAGCACCCAGGATCGACTTCGCCTTGATGTTGCCCGCCTGACCGAGGTAGGCCGCGACACCCGTGTCCTCGAGGACCTGAGCGGTCGCCATGAACTTCGCCATGTCGGTGTTCGTGCCCTTGAAGTCGAACTTCGGCGACTTCACGGCCGCACTGCCCAGCGCCTTCTTGAGGAACGCAACGTGCTCGGCCTCGTGCTCGGCGACCACCTTGGCAAACGCACCCGTCTTGCCGGTGAACTTGCCGCCGCTCACGGCCACGGCATAGAACGCGGCCTCCAGGTACTCGAGCGTAAGCGCGAAGTTCAGGATCGCGACATCGCTCTTCGCAACGCCGGCGCTCGCGATCGACGGCAAGATGCCCATGAATGCGCCGCCGGCGACGACAGCGCCTGCACCGACGCCCGCCTTCCGCAGGAACGCGGCGCGCGTGTCACCCTCGACCCTCGACGCCGCCTCGCGAATCGCACCGTCGACATCGAGCTCTTCCAGAATCGGAAGCTGAGACATACGGAACTCCTTCCGCGGCGGCGAAGTTGACTAGGGACCGTTCCCGAAAGGAACCTCGTACACCGTCCGCAGAGGTCGTTCGCACGACCATCGGGTTCGGTTCGCGTCGATTCAGGAAGCGAGAGCTGCCGCGCGCATGTTCTCTTCGAGATGCGCGACCGACGACGTCCCCGGAATGGGCAACATCACCGGCGAACGGTCGAGCAGCTCGACGAGAGCGTCAACCGGCGAAGCGGCCCTCCCGGCGCCGAGCGGAAACCACGGGAGAAACGGGATGCCACGCTCCTCGCACGCTGCGAGCACGTCGTCGGACGAACGCTCGTCCGCGTGATAGAGGTTCTGGGCGGAGACGATCGGCACGATCTTCTCGGCTCGCTCCAGCTGGTCGACGCTGATGTTCGACAGGCCGACGTGGCGGATCTTGCCGGCGTCCTGCAGTTCCTTCAGCGTGCCCACGGACTCCTCGAAGGGAACGTTCCTGTCAGGAGCGTGGAGCTGGTAGACGTCGATGCGCTCCAGCCGCAGCCGACGGAGCGAGCCTTCACACACCTCGCGCAAATGCTCCGGCCGGCCGTCGTCGACCCACTGGCCCGGCCCCGGCCGCACCTTGCCGCCCTTCGTCGCGATCACCAGCCCGTCGGGGTATGGATGCAACGCCTCCGCGATCAGCTCCTCGCTCACGTCGGGCCCGTACGAGTCGGCCGTGTCGATCAGCGTGACGCCCAGCTCGACGGCCCGCCGCAGCACGCGCAGCGCCTCGTCGCGGTCGCGTGGCGGCCCCCAGATGCCGTCCCCGGTGATCCGCATCGCACCGAATCCGAGGCGCCCCACCTCGAGGTCGCCGATCCTGATCATCCCAGCAGGCACCGCAACGAGCGTACCGATGCATCGACAGTCTGCGGCCCGCCATCCCGTCGAGGCGTACGGTGTGATCCGTGGCCGAGCGGGTAGTCCTGGCAGTCGACGTGGGCGGATCGCATGTCAAAGTCCTTGCTAGCGACCAGCAGGATCGGCGGCGCGCCCCCTCCGGCCCGACGATGACCGCGGAGCAGATGGTGGCGCTCGCACTCGGGGCCGCGGAGGGATGGAGCTTCGACGTCGTTTCGGTCGGCATTCCTGCCGTGGTTCACGGCGGCCGGGTCGTGCTGGAGCCGGTGAACCTCGGGGAGGGCTGGGTCGGCTACGACTTCGAGAGGGCGTTCGGGAAGCCCACGAAGGTCCTGAACGACGCCGCGATGCAGGCGCTCGGAAGCTACGACGGCGGCAGGATGTTGTTCCTCGGGCTCGGCACCGGTCTCGGCACCGCGCTGATCGACGACGGCGAGATCGAGCCGATGGAGCTCGGTCATCTCCCGTTCCGGAAGAAGACGTTCGAGGAATACGTCGGGGAGCGCGCCCGCAAGCGGCTCGGCGACAGCCGCTGGTCGAAGGTGGCCCTCGAGGTCATCGAGACCCTACGCAAGGCGGTCGAGCCGGACTACGTCGTCCTCGGTGGAGGCAATGCGGCGAAGCTCGCCACGCTCCCCGACAACACCCGGCTCGGGAACAACCGCGACGCGTTCACCGGCGGCTTTCGACTCTGGAACGCTTCGGCCGGTGCGATGGAGCCGGCCGGCGAGCGCAGCGAACCTTCAGACGCGCGATGAGTTCGCCGCACGCGCGGGGTCCAACCGGGTGATGGCGACCACCGGTCCCGCGCTCGAACCGAGAGAGGTACGGCTGCTCGACGCTGCACGCGCCGGCGACGACGACGCTTACCGGCAGCTCGTCGAGCCGCACCGGCGCGAGCTGCACGCGCATTGCTACCGCATGCTGGCCTCGGTTCACGACGCAGACGACGCGCTCCAGGACGCGCTGCTGCGCGCCTGGAAGGGCCTTCCTCGATTCGAGGGCCGGAGCTCGCTACGCACCTGGCTCTACACGATCGCCACCAACACCTGCCTCCGGACGGCCTCGCGGCGATCGCAGCGAATGCTCGCGCAGGACGCGGGGCCGCCGGCGCTCGTCGGCGAGGCGCCCGGCCGGCCGCTCGTCGACGAGATCTGGGTCGAGCCGTACCCCGACGAGCGACTTGGCCCGGATGCGAGCTACGAGCAACGTGAGACGGTCGAGCTCGCATTCGTCGCCGCAGGCCAGCTCCTGTCCCCATTGCAGCGCGCGGTGCTCCTGCTGCGCGAGGTGCTCGGCTTCTCCGCGCAGGAGACTGCGACGGCGCTCGACACGACGACCGCCGCGGTGAACAGCGCCCTCCAGCGCGCCCGCAAGACGGTCGACGAGCGCGTGCCCGGGCCAAGCCAGCAGGCCACGCTTCGCACTCTGGGGGACGCCGACGTGCAGGGGCTCGTCGCGCGTTACATGCGCGCGATGGAGGAGGGCGACGTCGAGACGGTTGTCGCACTCCTCGTCGAGGACGCGAGGTGGGCGATGCCGCCACTCGGCACCTGGTACAGCGGCCTCGCAGCGATCCGCCGCTTCCTGGGCGAGCATTGCCTCCGCGAGTCCTGGCGGCACCTCGCCACGACGGCGAACGGCCAGCCGGCCGTGCTCTCCTACCGGTGGGATGACGAGGCGCAGGTGTTCAGCGCCTACGCGCTCGACGTCCTCAGCTTCGAGGAAGGCCGGATCGCAGCGGTCGACGCGTTCCTCGACCCCGCGGTTCTCCCGGCCTTCGGGCTTCCGGGCGAGCTCGCGCCGTAGCGCGATGAGTCCGGCCGGCGCCGTGGGTCTCTCCTTACGAGAGACCTCCACCGAACCGGAAGGAGCCAGGGGATGGATCAGCTCGGGATGTCGACGCTGCTCACGTGGCGTGCAGAGAGCCGGACGCATCATTCGGCGCCGGTGACGCCCGGCCGTGCGGCCAGGCGCCTGCCGCTCTACAGCAGAGGCGGTCAGGCACGACGGGATGAGGCTCAGCGCGCCGGCGAGCCGACGCGGATCTCGTTGCCGTAGAGATCGAACATCGTGAACGCACGCATGCCGTAGTTCGTGAAGATCAACGGAGTGAATCGTGCGGAGTCGTCGGCCTTCGCGGTCCAGTCGGCATAGACACCGTCGATGTCCTCGGCGTAGATGAAGCAGCTGCCCGGCGTTCGCTCGCCCAGCAGCGGCCCGGCGAAGTGCAGCTCTCCGTCCTCGTACTCGATGATCAGGTAGTCCCACTCCTCGGGCGGTGCGCCCTTGCTGACGAAGCCGAGACGGCGATAGAAGGCCGACGTCGCCTGGAGATCGCCGCTCGCGAGGAGAGGAAGCGCACGGAGCATCGCGGCGACTATAGATCGACGACAGCGGCGGGCCTGCCGCCGAGCTGCACTCCGGACGCGACACCCGAACGGAGGACCAGCGACGGCAGCCCTGGATCCCCCGCCACCTCCGGATGCAACAGAGAGGCAAGCTGTCGAGCACCGTCGGCCAGTCGCGGCGCCGGACGTGAATAGTACGAATCGCCGTCGACGATCACGGCAGGGCATGGAAGATCGAGGCCGCCCGCCCGGAACGCGGCCTCCTCGACGCCGAAGCCGCACGGCCCGAGGATGACGAGCTCCGGTCGGAGTGCCAGGACGACGTCCCAGCTCGTCACGTGAGACGGCTCGCCGGCGCGGCCGAGGATGTCGACGCCGCCGGCCAGCGCGATCATCTCCGGCAACCAGTGCCCGGCACAGAACGGCGGCTCGATCCACTCTGCGAAGAACACGCGCCGCGGCGGCCGCCCCTGCACCGATGTCGCGACGGCGGCGAGCGTCGCGCGCATCGTCTCGACAATCTCGTCGCCACGGTCCGGTACACCCAGTCGAACCGCGAGCGTCTGCACCGACTCCATCACCTCGCCGAGTGTCCGTGGATCGAGCGACAGCACCTCCACTTCGACAGGGCAGGCCGACTCGAGCTCGCCGCTCGACACAGCGCACACCGCGCACAGATCTTGCGTGACGATCAGATCCGGGCTCAGGGCTTCGAGCAGGTCGGCGTCGATCGAGTACAACGAACGGCCGTCTCGGGCTGCGTTGCGAACCGCATCGTCGATTGCGACGCTCGACATGCTCGCAGAGTCGATCTCCGTCGCGGTCACGACCGGCTTGCCGATCACGCTGGGCGGCCAACGACACTCCGCAGAGACGCCGACCAGCGAATCGCCCAGACCGAGCTGCGCGATGATCTCCGTCGCACTCGGCAGGAACGAGCAGATCCGCACCGGCTCAGGCGCCCGGATGACCGGTCGGCCCGGCGAGCTCCTGCGTGTACCCCTCGAGCGACCTCGCGTAGCGGCGGATCTCCGGAGCGTCGATCCGGGTCCGCGCGAGGTTCAACACGTCGACGAGCGCCTCACGGTCGCGGCCCGCGGTCGCAAGCGCGAACGCGCGAAACAACCGCAACGCCGCATCGTCGGGAAAACGCAACAGGGCGTCGTCGAACAGCGAGAGTGCCTCGTCGTTGCGCCCGACGTTCCGGAGCGAGCTTCCGAGCTGCAGCAGCGCCCGAGGCGCCAGAGGCGCCGGCAGGCCGAGCTCGAGTGCCCGCTCGTAGTGAGGGATCGCCTCCTGCCCGCGCCCCGCGGAGTCGTGCACGCTGCCAAGCTCGTATTCGCGTTCCGCGTCGCTCATCGCCGAAGCGTACGCCAGCGCTGCTAGCCCGTGACCTTGAACGATCCCTTCATTCCGACGGATGCGTGGACGTCGCACTGGTAGGTGTACTTCCCGGCCTTGAGCTTCACGGTCCAGGTCTTCGTACCGATGAACGGAACGGACGTCGTCTTGTTCACACCGGGGCCGAACAGGTGGAAGTTGTGAGCGGAGCTCTTGTCCGAGACGGCCACCGTGTAGGTGCCCGCCTTGAGCGTCTTGACGGGTTTGCCGCCGCTCTTGAGCGTGATCGTGAATCCGGGGCCTGCCACGCCGGAGAGCTTCGGCGTGGCCGCGTTACCGGTACCGGCGACGGTGACGGCAACCGAGACCACTGCGAGCCAAAGCGAGATGCGCAGCATGATGCGTGTCCTTTCGTGAATCGAACAGGTGCTGCTGGATACGATCGGAATCGCGTTCCGGTTTGCTCAACGGCGACCGGACGCCGCGGCCAGATCGAGCCCCTCGAGGCCACGCTCGAGCTCTTCCTGGCCCGGCCAGGCGAATCCGAGGCGGAAGAAGCGCCTGTCCTGGTCGAACCAGTGCCCCGGCCCGACGTAGGTTCCGTGCTCGGCGAGCAACGCCCGATAGAAGCCGTCGACGTCGATTTCGATCTCGGGACGGAGCCGCGGGAAGCAGACCACGCCCGCCTTCGGCTCGACCCACTCGAACAGCTCGTGCCCATCGATCCAGTCTCGAACGACGTCGAGGTGCTTTCGCGTCTTTGCGTGGACGAGCGACAGGGCGGCCTGGCGCCGTTCGAGCACGCGCGCGGCCAGCTCCTCCTCCAATACGGCCCCGCAGATGAAGATCTGCTCCTTCGCAGCGAGGAGTGTCTCCATCAGGCGTTCGTCGCGGCAGGTCAGCCAACCCACTCGGAGACCGGGCAGGCCGTAGGTCTTCGACATCGACGAGACGGCGAGCGCTCGGGGCGACAGGGCGGCCGCCATCGGAAGCGGCTCGTCGTAGGCCAACTCCCGGTACGTCTCGTCGACGAGGAGGCGCGCCGTCGGGTGGTCCTCGACGAGGGCGACGAGCGCGCGGAGCTCGTCCGGCGTGATCATGCTGCCGGTCGGGTTGTGCGGATACGTGACGCTGATCAGGCGCGTCTCGGGCCGGATCCGCGATGCGAGGCTCTCCAGGTCGAGCCGCCAGCCGTCCTCGAAGCGAAGCTCGAAGATCTCGGCGTCCGCCCCGATCGCTCGGGGAGTCTCCAGATTCGTCGCGTAGTTCGGCGCGCAGATCACTGCGTGGTCGTTCGCGCCGAGTAGCGCGGTCGCGACGATGAACAGCGCGGACGCCGCGCCCGCGGTGACGAGAACGTGATCGGGCGAGAGCGTGTCGGTGTCGGCCGCAATCAGCGCTCGCAGGCGCTCCGCACCCAGGTGATCGCCGTACGGGAGCAGCATGCGGCCCAGGTCTGCCTCCACGCCGTAGTCGGCGAGGCACATGTCCGAGAACGAGCTCTCTGCCAAGTTGTTCTCGATCGTCGAGTAGCCGAGCTGCTCGGGCGATTCGATCTCGATCGGTGTCCGCCGGTAGTGCACGGCACCCGCGTCCTGCGCGCTCATCGAGCCAGCATCGACGGGGTCGAAGACGCGTCTCGCGACTCGAGGCGGCCGGCCTGCACGCGGGCTGCCTGCCGGACGACGAGAGCGGCGATTGCAGCGTCCTGAACACCGACGCCGGTCAAGTCGGCGACCGTGATCTCCTCGGCTGCCGCGCGACCCTGCGCCACTCCCTCGAGCAGCTCCCCGAGCGTCACGACGTCGTCCTCCGTCCGCACACCCGCTTCCTTCGCATGATGCAGCTCGCCGAAGCTTGCTGTTTGCCGGCGGTCGTCGACGGCGACGACGCTCGCGCGCCCGAGAACGGCTGCAGCGAGCTCCTGCTTGGTGGGCTCGTCCGAGCCGACGGCGGTGACGTGCGTGCCGGGATCGAGCCACTCCGCCTCGACCAGCGGAACGGTCGACGCCGTCGTCGTGACGACGATGTCGGCGCCGCGTACCGCCTCCTCGACGGAGTCACAGAGCCGTGCCGACAGCCCCAGGCCGGCGATCTCGTCCACGAACACCAGTGCCCGCTCCCTCGAGCGTGACGCGACACTGACGCTGCCGACCGATCGCACCTCGAGCAGAGCCTCCAGCTGAAACCGTGCCTGACTGCCCGCACCGACGATCGCCACCGAGGTCGAATCGCCACGCGACAGCAGGTCGGCCGCGATCGCGCCCGCTGCACCCGTCCGCAGCTCCGTCAGGTAACCGTTGTCACCCAGCACGCCGACGAGCGTCCCGTCGACCGCGCTCAACACCAGCATCAATCCGCTGTGGCGCATCGGCCCACCGTCACCGGGGTCGAAGTCGCCCGACACCTTCACCGTCCAAACCGCGTCGGCGTGCAGATGGCCGGCCTTGATGTGCGCGACGCCGTCGGGGCCGGTGAACGGGACCGAGATGACGCTCGGGAGGGTCGCCTCACCTCGATGGAGCGCACGAAACGCGTCTGCGACCGCCTCGCGGGCCATACCGGCGTTGACGATTCCGCGGATCTCGGACTCGTTGAGGATCAGCACGACGTTCGAGACGGTATAGAACTCACCGCATGGCCAACCACTACGGGTTCGAGGACCGGGTTGCGCTCGTCACGGGCGGTGCGAGCGGGATCGGTGCGGCAACCGTCGAGCGGTTGCGTGCCGGGGGTGCAGAGGTGCACATCTTCGATCTCGCGAACGGCGACGACGTACGCGACTCCGGGCAGCTCGACGCGGCTGTCGGGCGGTTGAGCCGACTCGACATCCTCGTCTGCGCCGCCGGCGTCGCCGGCGACTCGATCCATACGGAGGAGATCTCGAACGAGGAGTGGGCCCGCGTTCTCTCGATCAATCTCGACGGCGTTCTCCACGCGAACCGCGCTGCCGTGCCGAAGATGAAGGCGGGAGGGTACGGACGGATCGTGAACGTCGCCTCGATCGCAGGCAAGGAGGGGAATCCGATGGCGGCCGCCTACTCCTCGTCGAAAGCGGCGGTGATCGCGCTCACCAAGGCGGTCGGCAAGGACGTCGCCGGCTCGGGCGTGCTAGTGAACTGCATCGCTCCGGCCGTCATCGACACACCGCTCCTCGGTCAGAGCAGCGAGGAGCACATCGCGTACATGACTTCGCGCATCCCGCTCGCGCGCCTCGGGCAGGCCCCCGAGGTCGCATCCCTGATCTGTTGGCTCGCGAGCGACGAGATGACGTTCTCGACGGGCGCGTGCTTCGACATCTCGGGCGGTCGCGCGACGTACTAGACAGGCACGAGCGCGATGCAGTCGATCTCGACCTTGCCGAGGATCAAGTCCGCCCGGACGGTCGCGCGCGCTGGTCGCGGCTCCGGGAAGAACGCCTCGTAGACGCGGTTCATCCCGCCGAAATCGTCGAGGCTGACGATCCAGACGCCGCAGCGGACGACGTGCTCGACCCCGCTTCCGGCCTGCTCGAGCAGCGCCCCGAGGTTGTCGAGTGTGAGCTGCGTCTCCTCCTCGATGCCACCCGGAACATACGCTCCGTCCCTGACCGGGCCTTGCCCGGAGACGAAGACGAACCTTCCCTCGCCGATCACGGCCGGCGAGTACGGCCCGCCCACTGCCGTCCCAACGATCGCTTCGCGCCTCATGCCGCTCCTCTTTTCGAGTTGAACCTCGACTCTGCCAGACTCGCCGAGTGAGCCTCGAGGACCTCCGCGCCGTGCTCGACGCAGTCGGCCACACACAGGCAGTGCTGTCGCACCCCGAGACGCTCGCGTCCCTCGGCTGTTTCGAGACACCCGACGAGGACTGGCCTGTCTCGAACCCGTTCGTGCCTGTGCCTGCCTTGCTCTGCGTCGCGCCCGACGACGCCGTGCTCGTCGTCGCCGAGTTCCACACCGCCGACGTTCGATCGTCGGACGCGCGGCTCGTCACCTACAGGTCGTACGACTTCCAGCGGCCGCCGGACCCCGCCGGCGAGCTCCGCACCGCCCTCGTCGAGGCGCTGAGCTCCGCGGGCTTCGCCCGGGGAGCAACGGGCGTCGAAGCCGGCCATCTGCCGCAGGCCGTGGCCGACTGGCTCCGCGACGCCGGCTACACACCCGTCGACTGCGACACGCGGCGGGGAGTCACACCGGATCTCGAGGCGGTCAAACGCGCGTGCCGGCTCGCGGACGTGGTCCAGCAGGCGGTGAAGGATCACGCCGCGCCTGGGATCAGCGAAGCGGAGCTCGCCGGGCTGGCTGCCGCCGCAATGTTCCGCGAGGCGGGCAGGCGAGTGCCTGGCATCCTCACCGTGACGACCGGCGCGGAGGCAACTGCGACCGGCGGCGGCGTCGCCACCGGCCGCATCGTGCGGTCGGGCGACCTCGTGTTGACGGACACCTCACCCTGGATCGACGGCGGTTGGTCCGATACCGCAAACGCCGTCTTCGTCGGCGAGCCCGACGGCCCGACTCGCGATCGCTTCGACGCAGTTCGCCGCGCCCTGCACGCGGGAATCGCACTGTGCCGCCCGGGCGTCGTGGCGAGAGACGTCGACCGCAGTGTCCGCGACATGCTTGCCGAGCACGGCCCGACCTACCCTCACCACACGGGGCACCGGATCGGCGCAGCCTGGTCGGAGGAGCCGCGGATCACTCCTTACTGCGACGAGCGGCTCGAGGAAGGGATGGTGCTGGCGCTCGAACCGGCGATCTACCTCCCCGGGTGGGGCGGGATCCGGCTCGAGCACGTCTTCGTCGTCGGCGCCGACGGAAACGAGATCCTGACCCGGTTCGAGCACACCCTCTGAGACGGCCGTGAAGATCGCCAGAGTCGAGACGACGCCGGTCAGCGTCCCGTATCGCCACCGTGAGGTCAGCTCGCAGGTCGCGCGCGACGGCGTCAGCGACGTGCTCGTGAAGGTCACGACCGACGACGGGCTCGTCGGGTGGGGCGAAGCCTGCTGCGGCGCCGACACGGCGTCGGTCGAGGCGGCGCTGCACGCGATGACGCCTTTCGTCCTCGGCCGCGATCCATGGAATCGCGACGCGATGCGGCGCGACGCGTTCATGCACGGCCTCTGGCAGTTTCGCGCGGGGACCGGGAACTTCGCGTGGGCGGGCATCGACATGGCGCTCTGGGACCTCTGCGGGCGCGCCTGCGGCCAGCCGCTCTGGCGTCTGCTCGGCGGCGTGCAGCAGCGCGAGGCGACGTACTTCTTCTACCTCGGCCGCGGGCAGGAAACGAGCCTCGCCGACCAGGTCGCCGAGGGTCGCGCGGCGGGCTTCGAAGTCTTCTACCTCAAGGTGGGGCTCGGCGATGCACAGGACCTCGCCGCGATCGCGGCGACGCGGGAAGCGCTCGGGGCCGGGCCTCGACTGCGTCTCGATGCGAACGGGAGCTGGTCGCTGCCGCAGGCCGTTCGCAACCTGCGGGCATTCGAGGAGCACGACATCGACTTCGTCGAACAGCCGGTGCGGGATCATCCGATCGGGCAGTTCGCAGCGTTGCGCCACCGCACGGTAACGACGCTCTGTGCGAACGAAGGTCTCTGGTCGGAAGCCGACGCCTACGCGCGCATCCGTGCACGCCAGGCCGACGTGTTCTGCTTCTCGTCGTACTGGGTCGGTTCGATCGCAGGCTTCCAGCGACTCGCCTGGGTCGCGGAGTACGAAGGGCTACAGGTCTGCAAGCACACACACGGCGAGCTCGGCCTCGCGGCCGCGGCGATGCACCACGTCGTGGTGACGCTGCCGAACGGCGTCGATGGCCATCAGCAGACCGCCCATCTGCTGCAGCACGACGTTCTCACCGAGCCGATCCCGATCGCGAGCGGCCCGCGCTGGGGCCTGCTCGAGGGCCCCGGCCTCGGCGTGGACGTCGACGAGGACGCCGTCGCCGAGGCGGCGGCGCGGTACCGGGCCGACGGCCAGTACCGTCCGTGGCAGCACGATCAGCTCGCGAGGGAGGAACGGTGACGGTAGGGCGGCTGGACGGAAAGGTTGCACTCGTCGTCGGCGGCGGCTCGGGGATGGGCCGCGCCGGGGCGGCAGCGATGGCCGCCGAGGGCGCGAAGCTCGTGGTCTCGGACATCTCGCTCGAACGCGCGGAGGCCGTGGCGAGCTCGATCGGCGAGAACGGCGGCGAAGCGGCGGCAAGGCACGTCGACGTGACCTCCTCCGAGCTGGTGCAGCGCCTGGTCGAGGAAACCGTCGCGCTGTTCGGGCGCATCGACGCGCTCTACCACTGCGCTGCAGACGTCCAGCTCGTCAACACGCAGGACAGGCGCCTCACCGAGCTCGAGGACGACATCTGGGACCGCGTCATCGACGTTCACCTGACCGGGACGTTCCAGGTGCTCAAGCACGTCGGCCGGCAGATGATCACCCAGCGCTCCGGCTCGATCATCGTCTCGAGCACGGTCGACGCGCTCGTGGGCTGCGCCGGGCTCGACTCCTACACCGCGGCGAAAGGCGGAGTGACGTCGCTCGTCCGCTCATTCGCAGCCGGGGTCGGACGCGACGGCGTTCGCGTGAACGCAATCGCGCCGAGCTTCGTCTCGAGCGAGTCCCAACGCGTCTGGCTCGACGACGAACAGGCGCGGGCCACCATCCAGAGCCTGCACATCCTCCCAGTCCCGACGCCCGAGCAGATCGCACCGTTCGTCGTCTACCTCGCCAGCGACGAGTCGACGGCTGTCACCGGCACCATCCTTCCGATCGACGCCGGCTACATGGCGTTCAAGGCGCAGGTCGACGTCATGGGAACGATGCAGGCGGGCTACTAGATGGCCGAGATCACGCTCGAGCACGTCACGAAGACGTTCTCCGGAGGCGTCGTCGCCGTCGACGACGTCAACCTGACGATCGCGGACGGTGAGTTCATGGTGCTCGTCGGCCCGTCCGGCTGCGGGAAGTCGACGCTGCTGCGCATGATCGCGGGGCTCGAGGAGATCACGGGCGGGACGATCTCGATCGGTGATCTCGAGGTCACCGAGCTGCCGCCGCCCGAGCGCGACATCGCGATGGTCTTTCAGAACTACGCGCTCTATCCGCACATGAGCGTGCGCGACAACCTGGGGTTCGGCCTCAGCGTCCGGCATACGCCGAAGTCGGAGATCAAGCGGCGGGTGAAGGAGGTCGCAACGCTGCTCGGCCTCGACGAGCTGCTCGACCGCAAGCCCGCGCACCTGTCGGGCGGGCAGCGCCAGCGCGTCGCTATGGGCCGCGCGATCATCCGGGAGCCGAAGGCGTTCCTGATGGACGAGCCGCTCTCGAACCTCGACGCGAAGCTCCGGGTCGGAATGCGCGCGTCGCTCGCCGAGTTGCACGGTCGCCTGTCGGTGACCAGCGTCTACGTCACGCACGACCAGACGGAGGCAATGACACTCGGCCATCGGGTCGCCGTGATGCGCGACGGGAAGATCGTGCAAGTCGATGTGCCGCAACGCCTCTACCACTCCCCGAACGATCTGTTCGTGGCCGCGTTCATCGGCTCTCCGTCGATGAACCTGGTGGAAGCGACGATCGACGGCGACTCGATCGCCTTCGGTCAGTATCGGCTTCCGCTGGCGCCCGAACGGCGGCCACCTGCCGGGGTCAAGAACGTCGTGCTCGGCATTCGTCCGGAGGCGTTCGACGACGCGGCCTTCACGTCGAAGGAGCTGCCACGAATCGAGGTGACGATCGACGTCCTCGAGGAGCTCGGCTCCGACTCGCATGTCTTCTTCCGCGTGGCGGCGCCGCGCGTCACGATCGAGTCGCGCAATTCGTCGGACGACGAGACCATCCTGGCGGAGAACGATTCACGCTTCACGGCGCGCGTCAACCCGGCCACGAAGGGCAGCGTCGGTTCGTCGCTCGAGCTCGTCGTCGATCCAGCCGGCTTCCACTTCTTCGACCTTCGAAGCGGCGAGAGCCTCCTCTCGCCGGCCGGGTCACTTGCCTATGCCGGCCGTCAGGCCGCGCACGAAGAAGCGCTGCCCGGATAGGTACAGCACGACGACGGGCAGGATCGAGAGGAGCGCGCCGGCAAGGACGAGGGGCTCGTTGGTGACGTACCGGCCCTGGAACTGGGTCAGGCCGGCCATCAGCGTGCGCGAGCTCTCGTTCTGCAGGAAGACGAGCGCGATGAGCAGCTCGTTCCACACCCAGATCGCCTGGACGACGATCAGCGTGAAGCTCGCCGCCCCGGAGAGCGGCAGGACGATGCGGCGGAAGACCGTGAACGGGCCTGCGCCTTCGGACGCGGCCGCCTCGATCAGCTCCTGCGGGATCGTGCGGAAGAAGCCCGTCATGAAGAAGATTGCGAAGGGCACGAGCAGCCCCGTGTAGAAAATGATCACCGACTGGAGGTGATTGACCAGTCCGGTGTTGACCATGAAGACGAACATCGGCACGAGCAGCGTCACCGGCGGCACCACCATCAACGCGACGCTCGTCGAGATGAAGATCGAGTGCCCACGGAAGCGGCCGAACACCGCGGCGTAGGCAGCGAGCAGCGCGAAGAACGTCGACGTCGCGACGGCGGAGACGGTGACGAGGAAGCTGTTCCACATCCACCGCGGCAGCGGCTGGTGGAAGAGCATGTTGCTCAGTGAGCCGAATGTCGGGTGCGACGGGAAGCCTGTCGGGTCGAGCTGGTAGGCGGCGTTCGACCGCAGCGCCGTCGACACGATGAACCACAACGGATACAACGCAGCCAGGCAGACGATGATCAGAAAGGCGTGCTGCGAAAGCACGCGGACGATGCCATGCCGGGCCGTCGTTCTCACCGCGCGATCGCCTGTTTGCGCACCCAGAGCGAGAGCCCGATCAGGACGGTCGCCATCCCGAGCAGCATCACTGCAACGCTGGCTGCCGTCCCGTCGGAGCCGTTCGAGAAGCTTCGCCAGATGTACAGCTCCATCACGCTCGACGAATAGCCGGGACCGCCCGCCGTCAGGACATAGACGTAGTTGAAGACCCATGAGATCACGGTGATCACCTGGATCACGGTCAGGAGCTCGATGATCGGCCGGATCTGAGGGACGAGCACGCGCAGCTGCAGCTGCCACCAGCCGGCCCCGTCGATGCGGGCCGCCTCCGCTGTCTCCGGCGGAAGTGCGAGCAGCGCCGCCGTAAAGACGACGACGGCGAAGCCGAGCTGCTGCCAGATCACGAGCCCGCCGACCGAAACGATCGCGAGGTGCGAGTTGCCGAGCCAGTCCTGAGCGAGCCCGCCGAGGTGCGCCCGGCGCAGCGACGTGTTGAGCACGCCGTTTTCCTGGAGCAAGAACGAGAACGCAATCCCGATCGCCGTCGCCGGGAGGACGTACGGCAGGAAGACGACGGACTGGTAGTGGCGACCGCCGCGGATGCGGTCGTTCAGCACCAGTGCGATCGCGAGGCCGAGCCCGAGCATGATCGGCACCGTCAGCAGGAGCTTCGCGTTGTCGAGGATCGACTGGCGGAACGCCGGGTCGGAGAGGACGCCCTTGTAGTTTGCGAGCCCGACATAGACCGGCGAGGCGAAGTTGCCCGCGTAGAAGCTGTCGCGCACGACCTGCACGAGCGGGAAGCCAAAAGCGAAGGCCATCGCGCCGACGGCCGGGAGGGCGTAGAGGTAGGGCCAGAGCACGCGCCGGCGGTGTCGCCGCCGGCGCGTGCTCGTCGTCTCTTGCGATACCGCGACGCTCAGTGCCCGGTGACCCACTTCTTGTACGAGTTGTACTCGTCCGGATGCTGGCTCTTCCACTGCGAAAGCTGGCTCTTCCAGAGCTTCACTACGTCGGACGGTGAGCCCGACCCCGCCGTGATCATCTCGCCGCCCGCGAGGTCAGCGTTCTGGTCGACCTGCGGCGGGACGAAGTTCTCGGGCCACACCGACACGGGCGACTGGTCGAGCTTCAACAACTGCTTCGCGATCGGGTCCGTCACCTGCGACGCCGGGAACCGCTTGTCGGCGGGGAACACGCCGGTCGCCTTGTACCAGGCCTTCAGGGCCTCCGGCGAGTGCAGGAACATCAGGAACTGCGCCGCTGCACGCGGGTGCTTCGACCACTTGGTGATGAACGCGTCCGATGACTGCGTCACGTCGTAGCTGGTCGCGAGCTTGCCGTGCCCCCAGGTCGGAATCGCCTCGACGCCCATGTTCTTCCCACCGACCTGTCCTTCCCACTGGGCGACGTTGCCGTCGGTGCCCCACGTCATCGCGACCTTCTTCTGGCCGAACAGCTGGAAGCCCTGGCCGAAGGTGATCGAGGCGACGTCGGAGTTGAGATAGCCGTCCTTCCGCAGATCTGCGAGCGTCTGGTAGAAGCCCGAGAACTTGGGATCCGCAAAGTCGGCCTTGCCGATCATTGCGTCCTTGAGCTGGTTGATCGAGTTGAGATTCTGCTTGCCGATCAGCGAGAAGAACCACGCTCCGCCGTAGCCGTCCTGGTTCCCCATGCCGAACGGGGTGATCCCGGCCGCCTTCAGCTTCTTGCAATCGGCGAGGAACTCGGACCACGTCTTCGGCCCGACTTTGGGGTTCAGGCCGGCCTTCTTGAACAGTGTCTTGTTCCAGACGAACGGGATCCCGATCAAGTACTGGGGCATCGCCCAGAGCTTGCCCTGCCACATGTTCTCGGCCGTACTGATCCAGTTCTTGGTCTCGCTCGCGGGCACGTAGTCCGAGATCGGGACCGATGACCCGTTCCACGCCGGCGTGAGCGTCGGCAGCGTCGCCCACTGGGTCGCGATGTCCGGGCCGCTCTTCGTCTGCGACGCGGTCGTGAATGCAGAGGTCAGCGTGTCCGTCGACTGGAGGACGACCGAGATCTTGACCTTCGGATGAGACTTCTCGTACAGGGCGACCTGGTTCTTCAACCAGTTGTTGGCTCCGGGCGCGTCGCTCTCCGCCCAATACCAGTAGGTCAGATTCGCGTTGTTCGGGTCGTCACCGGTGGACTTGGCCGTCTTCGACGCCGCGCCTGCCGCGAACACGGCAGCGCCGAGGACCAGCGCAACGCCCAGAACCGCCACTACGTGCTTCCGCGCCATGTTGCCTCCGCTCTTCGCTCAGTGACCCGGGGGGACTGGGTCGAGCTTGCCCCTTGGCGGAACGGGTGTCAACCGCGACTACGTGCCGGCGAGCGGCGCCTCGGGCAGCACCTGCCCACCGTCGACGATCAGCGTCTGACCGGTGATGTAGCCCGCCTCGGGCGAGGCGAGGAAGCGAACGGCCCAGCCGACTTCTTCCGGCTCGGCGTAGCGGCCCATCGGGATCGAGGAGAGCATGCGCCGCTGATGATCGTCGCTCGTGTCCGCGAAGCCCGGCGTGCTCACATTGCCGGGCATGACCGCGTTGACCGTGATGCCGGTCGGTGCCAGCTCGACGGCGGCGGAGCGCATGAAACCGAGCATTGCCGCCTTTGACGCGCCGTAGTGCGCAAACCCGGGCTGACCAGTGACGGGGCCGGTGATCGACGAGGTGAGGACGATCCGCCCGTACCCGCGTTCGATCATCGAGGGCAGACAGGCCTGAACGGTGCGGACCGCACCGCCGACGTTGAGATCCATCACACGGTCCCACATCTGCTCGTCCATGGTCGTGAGCTCGGCGAACGGATAGATGCCCGCGTTCGCCGCGACGATGTCGACGCGGCCGAGCTCCGATGTCACCTCGGCGACCATCGCGTCGACCGAGGCTCGATCGGTGACGTCGGCGGAGACGGCGAGCGCTGCCGACCCGCGTGCTCGAAGCTCGACTGCCGCCGCCTCGCCGAGGTCGGCGTCGATGTCGACGACGACGACGTGCGCTCCTTCGGCCGCGAGTACAGAGGCGATCCCGCGCCCGATCCCACGCGCCGCGCCGGTGACCACTGCGACCTGATCGGCGAGGGTTTGCACCTAGTGGTTCCTCCGGTAAACAGCGGCACCCTTTGGCCGGCTGCAAACCTGCGCATGCCTGCGTCCTCGGTCGCGCCGATAGCAGCAGCTATCGACGCTCCCTGCGTCCTTTGCCTGCTTGGTTTTCGCTCGGCCAAAGAGCACCGGATTTACCGGAGGAACCACTGGGCGCCGAATATACTCGCGCCCTGCCGATGCAGCGCTTCCTCGAGAGCGACGCGAAGTACGCCTACAGCCCGGAGCACGCGTCGATCGGGGTCGTTCAACCCGGCGAGCGATTCGAGGTCGAGTCGGTGGAGGGGTACTCGGGCTATTTTCGGTCGGCAGCCGACTTCACGCCGGAGTCGTACGCGCAGGCGGAGGCTCACAAGTGGGCCGTCACAGGGCCGATCACCGTCGCGGGCGCGCAGGCGGGCGACGCGGTCGCGGTGACGATCCACGACGTCGAGATCGTGACACCCGGCGTCGTCACCTACGGTGCCTACAGCGCGGACGTCGATCCGCTCGCCTGGTGGGACGACGAGACGGGCGCCGAGGTCTTCCCGGTGGAGGACGGCTACGTGCACTTCGACGAGCACACGCGACTGCAGACGAGGCCGCTGATCGGATGCCTTGCGGTGATGCCGGCCGAGGGCGGCGTGCACGCAAAGCTGCAGGGCCGCTACGGGGGAAATCTCGACTGCCGCGAGTTGCGGACCGGTGCGACGATCGTCTTGCCGGTCGAGCACGACGGCGCCGGGCTGTACTTCGGCGACTGCAAGGCGCTGATGGGCGACAGTGAGATCGTCGGGCCACCCGAGGTCGGCGCCGTCGTGACCGCGAGCGCGGCAGCGGTCGCGCGACCCGCCTCGATGCAATGGCCACGGATCGAGACGGCCGACGAGCTGATGACGGTCGTGTCCGGCCAGCCGCTCGAGTGGAGCGCACGACAGGCGTTCCGGGAGTTGCTGAACTGGGTCGCCGAGGACTTCGACCTGCCTCGCGCCAAGGCCGCGCTCCTGCTTGCGATGGTGGCGCACGCGCGGATCGCGCAGATCAGCAACACCGACTACACGTCGTATTGCGTGACGCCGCGCCACGTGCTCGCGGCGTACCTCCGCACGTAGTAGCCCTAGCGAACGAGACCGCGCGCGGCGACCCGGATCACGTGATCGACGACGCCGTCGCGCACTGCGAGCACGCCGTCGTGGAGATTCATGCAACCGCAGGCATGGTTCGGGATGATCTGGAGGTGCTCACCGACCGCGGGACGCTCGTCGAGCGCCGTGACGTCGATGTAGCCGTGCTCTTCGTTGATGTGCGCGAAGTCCGCGTCGGGCCAACCGATGACCGCGCCGTGGCCGCCGTCGGGATGATCGTCGGAGGTGAACGTCTTCGAGCCGGCGTCGACGACGACCTGGTTCGCGACCGCCTCCGAGATCACGGTCACCTCGACCCAGAGCGCGCACTCGTCGACTGCGCCGTCGTTGCGGTCGAGCAGTGCATACGTCCCTGAGCGGAGCTCGTTCACGCAGGTCTCGTGGGTGAGGTGGCGGGTCGGCGTCGAGCCGCCCGAGATGCGGTCGCAGCGAAGACCCGCGGCCTCGAACCGGTCGCGTGTCTCTCGCAGCAGCTCGTCGACAGCCAGGAGTCGCGTGCGAAGGTCTGGGTCCTCCGGGCGGCAGTGCCCCGGGTAGCAGCTGATCCCCGCCACTTCGAGCGCAGGAAGCCGCGAGAGCTCCTGCGCGACTGCGAGCGCGCCGGCGGCGGTCGGCTGACCCGTGCGATGGAGGCCCACGTCGAGCTCGACGAGCAGCGTCGCCTGCAGTCCGCGCCGCGCGAAGACGTCCGCGAGGCCTTCGGCCGGCGCGACGCTGTCGACGGCGACCGTCAGGTCGACGCCCGACGCGGCGACGTCGGCGAGACGCTCCCACTTGTCGGTCCCGAACGGCGGGTAGTGGACGAGGATCGCCTGTGCTCCGGCTTCCTGGAACACCTCGGCCTCGCCCGTCTTCGCAACGGTCAGACCGCCCGCACCCAGTGCGAGCTGGCGTCGTCCGATCTCCGGCGACTTGTGCGTCTTCGTGTGCGGCCAGAGCTCGATCCCGTGAGCGTCGACATAGGACTGCAGATCCCTGAGGTTGGCCTCGAGGCGATCGAGATCGATCACCGCCACCGGCGTCTCGACGTCGCCGAGCGACCGGCCGACCTGCCGTTCGAGCAACTCGAGCGTCCGGTCGGCCCCCGTGCGGATAACGGAGGCAGTCACCGTCACAACATTGCCACGCGCTGCCACCTGACGCCAGGATCTCCGCATGAGTGCCGTCGACGAGGGTGGCAGTCACCGTCACAACATTGCAACGCGCTGCTGCCTGACGCCAGGATCTCCGCATGAGTGCCGTCGACCTCTTCGGCGAAGAGCAGGTTGCCCGGGCGCGGCGATACCACCGGCCCCTGTACGCGGCAGCGGCGACCCAGCTCGCTCTCGGAATCCTGGTGCTCGCCCTGATCGTCTTCGGGCCGCTCGGCGACTGGCTTTTCGAGCCCGTCGAGGGATGGCCGTGGTGGGCTCAGGTCGTCGGGCTCACGGCGCTGATCGAGGCACTGACGACGGCGGCCGGTCTGCCGATCTCGTTCTGGGCGGGCTTCGTCCACGAGCGGACCTGGGGCTTCTCGACACAGGGTCTCGGCGGCTTCGCAGCCGACCGCGTCAAGTCGTTCGTACTCGGCCTCGTCCTGGCCGCGGCTGCGTTCGTCGGGCTCGTCGGATCGGCGCGAGGTCTTCCTCGCGCCTGGCCGGTCGCCGCGGCGGCCGGTGGTGCCGTGCTGGTTCTGGCAATCGGCTTCCTGGCGCCGCTGCTGATCGAGCCGCTGTTCAATCGCTTCCGCACGCTCGACGACGCGCAGCTCACGGCCGAACTGCGGGCGCTCGCCGAACGGGCGGAGCTGCCGATCGAAGAGGTGCTCGTCGCGGACGCCAGTCGGCGCACCCGCAAGGCGAACGCCTATGTGTCGGGACTGGGGCGAACCCGCCGGCTCGTGCTCTACGACACGCTGCTGACCCGGGCCGGGCCGCACGAAGTCGGTCTCGTGCTGGCGCACGAGCTCGGGCACCGCCGTGCACGCCACCTCGCCAAAGGGGCGGCGGTCGGCATGGCCGGCCTCGCCGGGTTCGTCCTCCTCCTCTGGGGCCTCCTCCGCCGGCCGGAGCTACGCACACTGATCGGGGCGCCCGGCGGAGCCGCCGACCCTCACGTCGTGCCGTTCGTTCTGCTGCTCGCCGCGGCCGTCCAGATTCTCGGGATGCCGATCGGCGCGGCGCTGTCGCGGAGATGGGAGCGCGAGGCCGACCGCTTCTCGCTCGAACTGACGGACGACCTGGCGACGTTCGAGGCAACCCACCGCTCGCTCGCCCTCGCCAACCTCTCCGACCTCGCGCCACCGCAGGCGATCTACCTCGCGTTCTTCAGCCACCCCACCCCCGTCGAACGGATCGACGCTGCGCGCCGCAGAGCAAGCGGCGTCTAGCTAGGGCAGCCAGCCGTCGCGGTAGCGCGTCGGCTGCCGGGCCGGAAGCTCCGCGTACGCCTGGCGGGGGTCGTTCGTGTCCGCTGCGACGCTCATGCCGTGACGACCTGCGGTCTCGTTCACCGTATAGCCGCCCCAGTTCGGGCCGGTCGAGCGATCGCGCGCACCGGCGGCGACCACGACGCAGGGGCCGCCGCCCGCCCCAGAGATCGAATGCTTCGTTTCTGCCGGACAATGGACGAAGTCCCACGGTCCGAGCGAGCGCTCCACGTCCTCGATCACGAGCACCGCGTGCCCTGCCAGCACGAGGAAGTCCTCCTGGTCCGCCTCCCAGTGGTACTTCGCCATGATCTCGCCCGGCTGGAGGACGCTGACGTTGAAGCCGAGCTGCGCGAACTCGGGGGCGCCCTCGAAATCACAGACCGCCGGCCGTCCCTCGACATGGCGCCATGTGGCGGAACGCGCGTTCAGGACGAACCAGCCGTCGCCTGCCGACTGCAGCCCGTTGCCGGTGTCTTCGAGCGGCGCTTCCGGGATCACGAGCCGGAGCCTAGCTCGCCCCGCGTCCCAGCTCCTCTCTGCGCGTTCATGCGGCTATCACGCGCCGATCCTTACCGTGCCGGTCCTGGAATCGACCGGTTCCACTGAAGGCGCGGCCCGCCGCACGCGCCGCAGCAGGCTGCGGCGGCGGCGCAGAGTCCGCCGCTTCGTCGCGTTGGGGATCCTCGTCCTGCTCGTACCGGTGACCTACTCGTACGCGACGACGATGCTGCAGCCGTCGAGCCTGCCGCTCTGGCCTCGTAGCGTGGAGTGGCTGCGAGCACACCACGGCAACTGGCTCGTCGACGAGGTGGAGCACTACTACTACACGTGGAAGGCACCGAAGAAAGGCGGCCCTCAGTTGACCGCACTGCCGCCGGTCGGGGTCCCGACGACTCCGAGGCCGAAGCCGACAGCACGGGAGCCGCTGACAGCGCTGCCGGCACGGATCGAGCCGGTCTTCGCGCACCGACTGCCCCGCGAAGGCGTCTGGAGGGGCAGCGGCCCGCTCGTGCGAGGACGACCGCCTGTGCTGCTGACGACGTTCCGGACCGAGGTCGACTACCCACGCATCGTCGCCTACGTCGCCTGGTTCGACCACACGCGAAGCTCCGTCGCGTTCTACCCCGGCCGGTACGAGCCTCCGAACGCACCCACACGCGGCCCGATGCAGGTTCCCTTCGGCCAACGCTGGCGTCTACTCGCCACGTTCAACGGCGGATTCATCTATCGCGACGGCAACAACGGCTCGTCGATCGACGGGATCGGCTACGAGCCGCTGAAAGACGGCCTCGCGACGCTGATCGCCTACCGCGACGGTCGGGTCGACGTGAGGACCTGGCGCGGCGGGTCGGTCGCCGGCCCACCGATCGCGTTCGCCCGTCAGAGTCTCCCGTTGATCGTCGAGAACGGTCGCCTCAACCCGGCGCTGAACGACAGTTCGCAGTGGGGCTTCACGCTCGGCAACGCCGTCCGGGTCTGGCGCACCGGAGCGGGAATCGATCGCCACGGCAACCTGATCTACGCCGCCGCGGACTATCAGACCGTGACCACGCTCGCGCAGATCCTGCATCGGGCCGGTGCAGTGCGCGCGATGCAACTCGACATCAATCCCGAGTGGCCGACGCTGATCACGTACACGCATCGCGGCGGCCTGACGCCGACGAAGGTCGTTCCCAACTACCAGCAGCCCGCGACGCGGTACCTCGTGCCGGACGATCGAGACTTCTTCGCCGTTTACCGGCGGCTGCCGGGACCTGTCACCGTTCCCTTCAAGTGAGCCCGCGGACTGACTGCCAATCGGTAGCTTGGAGAAAGACCGAGTCGAGAAAGGGAGCAACGCGATGAGCGCAGCAGCAGAGAGGGCGATCCTCGCCGGAGGGTGCTTCTGGGGCATGCAGGATCTGATCCGCAAGCGCCCTGGAATCCTCTCGACACGCGTCGGCTACACCGGCGGGGACGTTGCGAACGCGACGTACCGCAACCACGGGACCCACGCCGAGGCGATCGAGATCACGTTCGATCCGGAGCAGACCTCCTACCGGGAGATCCTCGAGTTCTTCTTCCAGATCCACGACCCGACGACGGTGAATCGCCAGGGCAACGATCTCGGCATGAGCTACCGCTCGGCGATCTTCTACCTCGACGACGACCAGCGCCTGGTCGCGGAGGATACGATCGCCGACGTCGAGGCGTCGGGTCTCTGGCCGGGGCGCGTCGTCACCGAGGTCGCGCCGGCGGGGCCATTCTGGGAAGCCGAGCCCGAGCACCAGGACTATCTCGAGCGCTACCCGAACGGCTACACCTGCCACTTCGTCCGGCCCGGCTGGGTGCTTCCCCGCCGCACCGACGTGGTCGCGACGTAAGGGAGCAACGCTTGTTGCCGTCCCGCGGGCTCGACCGATGAGTCCGCGGGCTGCGCCCGGTCCAACCCTGCGACGCCGCCAACCAGCGAAGGGAGAGACCCGTGCAGAAGAGGCTTGTCACGCGGTATGCGATGAGCTCGGAGGAAGCAGCGAACGAGAACCAATGGCGCGTCGAAGGCGTGTTCGCGGAACTGGCGAACACCAGGCCCGACACCGTCAGCTACATCGTCCTCCGGCTTGCCGATGACTCCTTCGTGCACGTGTCGTTCCACGACCACGGCGAGGACGAGCCGAACCCGATCGCCTCTACTGCCGCGTTCGCGCATTTCCAGGACGGCCACGCCGACCGCCGTCAGGGGGGAGTCGACCAGCAGACGGCCGAGCTGGTGGGCGCCTACATCACCACGATCGCGTAGCCGCGGTCCGCAGCGGGTCGGCCTGGCCCGTGCTCAGGGCAGCCGGATGTCCTTGTACTCGGTCGCGAGCTGCTGCTCGGCGTCGCTCAACGCCGACACCTTGACCGGGGTGACGATCGACCAGTGCTTCCCGACGGGGCACCGCTGCACCCTCCACCAGCCGATCCGGAGCGACTTGAAGGAAACCCCCGGGATCCAGATCGTCGTGAAGAGATGGCCGCGCCGGCAGCGGACGACGAGGTTGCCGCCGATCCGGTAGCCGCGCAGCTTCATCGCCACCGGCTCGAGCAGAGTCGCCACGACGAGAATCAGCAACCACCGACGCCGCCGAGCAGCCGACCTGCTCCTCACGGCCGTCAGGATACGCGTCGTCGCCCGCGCAGGCGGGTCAGTCGTCCCACCACGAGTCGTCGGCCTGGACACCGTCGCCGCCCTCCGGCCGATCAGACCCGATCGCCAGCAGCTCGAGGCCGTCGGGGCCGGCCGAGAAGCCTCGGACCGTCGCGGGAGCGACGCGGACGATGTCCCACCGGCGCAGATCGTGCAGCTCGTCGTCGAGCTTGACGCTGCCGGAGCCGCCGAGCACGACGTAGACCTCTTCCTGCTCCCGGTGGCTGTGCCCCCGCGAGCCGCGCCGGCCGGGCGCGTAGCGGAAGTGGCTGACCCCGATGTGCTCCGAGTTGATGTCGCCGCGCGCGAAGCGCGTCTCGAGTGTGGCGCCTCCCTCGGCGGCGCGGTTCTCCAGCTCCATCAGGTTGACGATCGTGTAATCGGGCACGCGGTTCCTCCTCTGTCCAGTCTGGCGCGGCTCACGCCGCCTTCTCGATCGCGGCCTCGCCGACGTCGGGAATCGGCTGCTCGGCGGGTAGCCGCCGCGCCGGCCGGATCGCGAGCAGCGTCACCGCGACGCCCGCCAACAGCAACCCGAACATCGTGTAGTACGCGATCTGAAAGCCGTGGTCGAGCGCCACGCCGCTCGTCACCGGCACTCCCCCATGCGTGTGCACGAAGTCGCGGGTCTGCGTGGTTGCGATCGCGCTGATCGCGGCCAGCCCGATCGCGCCGCCGATCTGCCGGCTCGTGTTGATCAGGCCGGAGGCCACGCCTGCGTCGGCGCGCTCGACGCCCATCAGGCTGGCGATCGTGATCGGCACGAACGAGAAGCCCATCCCCGCTCCACCGAGCACGAAAGCCGGGAAGATGTTCCAGAAGTAGTGGCCGTGCACCGGCAGGCGAGTCAGCAGCGCAGCCGAGATTGCGAACAGCAGCAGGCCGCCTGCGAGCGTCGCCCGAATGCCGGCGCGTCCGACCACCAACTGTGCGATGTTCGACGTCACGACGACCGTGCCCGCGAACGCAACGAACGCGACGCCGCTCTGTACGGCCGAGTAGTGCAAGACGTTCTGCAGGTAGAGCGTCAGGAGGAAGAACTCCGAGAACGCGACCGCTCCGACGATCGCCATCGTCACGTTGGCCCCGGCGATCGTGCGCGACCGGAAGATGCGTAGCGGCAGCAGCGGCGACGACGCGCGAAGCTCGATCACGACGAAGGCGCCGACGAGCGCCAACGCGCCGGCGAGCAGGCCGAGCGTCGAGCTCGAGCCCCACCCGTCGGTGGTCGCTCTCGTCAGTGCATAGACGAGCAACATCAGCCCGGACGTGATCGTGATCGCGCCCGCGATGTCGAAGTGCCGGTGTCCAAGGTCTGCGCGGCTCTCGCGCAACAGAACCGGTGCCAGCAGAGCTGCCGCGATCCCCACCGGGACGTTGATGAAGAAGATCCACGACCAGCCGGCGTACGAGGTGATCACGCCGCCAAGCAGAACCCCAGCGGCGGCGCCGCTGCCCGAAGCCGCCCCGTAGATCCCGAGCGCGAGGTTGCGCTCGCGGCCCTCGGCAAAGGTCGTGACCAGCAGCGACAGCGCTGCGGGCGCCATCAGCGCGCCGCCGAGACCCTGCAGTGCGCGGAAGGCGATCAACGAGGGCGCAGACCAGGCGAGCCCACAGAGCAGCGAGCTCGCCGCAAAGACGAGCACGCCGACGATGAAGAGCCGCCGTCGCCCGAGCAGGTCGGCAAGCCTGCCGCCGAGCAGCAGGACCCCGCCGAAGAGGATCGCGTATGCCGAGATCACCCATTGCAGGCTGGTGGTCGAGAAATGCAGGTCGGACTTGATCGACGGCAGCGCGACGTTCACGATCGCGATATCGAGGATCACCATGAACTGGGCGGTGACGATGAGCGCGAGCGCGCTCCAACGGCGACGGCTGATCTGGGCGGCGGCGTTCCCCACTACTTCTACTCCTTAATCGTTGACATCTCCAACGTTAAACAGCGCCAACGATTGGCGGCGCTACCCTATTCCCCGTGACCTGGAGCAACGTGGAAGCCGCCGTTCCTGCCGTTCCTGCCCGTGGGACGCTGCCGACGGAGCTCACCGCCTCGTCGACGTTCCTGCTCAAGCGCCTCGGCTTCATCGCCAAGGACCGGTCGCTCGAGGCGTACGAGGAGACCGGCCTCCATCCCTACCACCACGCGATCCTGCTGACGCTGGACGAAAGCCCGCGCGAGACGCAGGGAGCGATCGCCGACGCTCTCGGCTACGACCGCGGGCAGCTGGTCGGGCTGCTCGACGAGCTCGAGTCGCGCGGCCTCGTGATCCGTCGCCGCGACCCGAACGATCGACGGAGGCACGTCGTCGAGCTGACCCCCGACGGCAGGACGGAGCTGCAACGCCTCCGACAGCTCGCACGTGTCGTCGAGGAAGAGTTCCTCGCGCCGCTCGACGAGGAAGAACGCCGCCGCCTGCACGAACTGCTGCTCACGCTGGGGCGGTTCCACTGCCCCCGCGTCGCGGGCAGCACGGACTGACTGCTCGCGTCGCCGAAGGAGGGTCATGAAACGCTCGATCGCCTGTGCTGCCGCGACCGGGGCAATCCTCGTGCTCGTCGTCGCCGGCGCGGCCGGTGCAAGCGGCGCCGGGGATCTCGATCCGTCCTTCGGAACGAACGGAGTCGTGACGACGACGATCGGCGACGACGGCTCGGAGTCATTCGCGATCGCCGCCCAGCCCGACGGCAAGATCGTCGACTTCGGACAGGCGGACTACGCGGCGGGCGAGACCGGCTTCGCACTCACCCGCTACCTCGACGATGGAGCGCTCGATCCCGGCTTCGGGAAGAGCGGCGTGGTCGAGACAGCGTTCGGCTCGAGCGACGACGAGGCATTCGCCGGCCTTGTCCAGCCCGACGGGAAGATCGTCGCGGCCGGGAAAGCGACGGACGCCGGCGGGTCGACGAGCCAGTTCGCCGTGGCGAGGTACCTGGCGGATGGACAACTCGACCCGAGCTTCGGCGCCGGGGGAAAAGTCGAGTTGTCGCTCGGTGACAGGCCACGTCTCGAGCAGGCGATGGCGCTGGCACTCACACCCGATCACAAGATCGTCGTGGTTGGCCTGCTGACCGATCCCTCACCGGACGACAACAGGGTCGGGCTCGTACGGCTCAATGCGAACGGAACCCTGGACACCAGCTTCGGCAACGACGGCGTCGTCGTCTCGACGTTCCCGGCGCCTCCCATCGTCGCCTGGGCGAGTGACGTCAAGCTGCAGCCGGACGGGAAGATCGTCGTCGCGGTCGGCCAGGACGGGACGCAGTCGCTGATGGTCGCGCGCTACACGCCGGCCGGTGTGTTGGATCCGAACTTCGGAACGGACGGCATCGCAACGCAGTCCTTCCCTTCATCCGATCTGACGACGTTCACGAAAGAAGTCGTATTGATGGGGAACGGCGACATCCTGGTCGGCGCCGAGCAGGAAGGAAACGATGCCGGAACGTTCGTGCTCGCGCAGTTCAAGGAGAACGGGACGCTCGACACCGACGCCCTGTCGGGTGGCGTCGCCACTGTTGCGCGCGCGGCGGCGCCGGACGAGCGGACGTCGCTGGCGAGCGTGCTCGTCGAGGCTGACGGCAAGATCGTGCTGGCCGGCTGGACGGGAGCGTCCGGCGCACAGACGTTCGAGGTTGTACGTCTCACTCCGAACGGTGCGTACGACCCGTCGTTCGGGTGCGGCGGGATCTCCGACCAGCCGGTGGCGGCGAACCAGAGCTGGCGCCTCTACGGTGCGGCGCTCGACCGGAGCGACCGCCTGGTGGTCGGGGGCACGGTGATCATCGGCGGCGTGACCGGCGACTTCGCAGTCTCGCGCTACCTGCTCTCGGGCACGTCGAGCTGTACGCGGGCCCCGGCGGGCGCTTCTCGGCCTGCCGCGCACTTGCAAGGTCGCACGATCACCGGAACCGCTCGTTCGGATCGTCTGACCGGAACGCCCGGAAGCGACGTTCTCAACGGGCTCGCGGGGAACGACGTCCTGCGAGGGCTCGCCGGCAGCGACATGCTCCGCGGCGGTGCCGGGAACGACGTGATCTACGGAGGCACCGGAAGCGACAGCATCCTCGGCGGCCCGGGAGCCGACGTGATCTACGCCCGGGACGCTCAGCGCGACCATATCGACTGCGGCGCCGGCCGCGACACAGTCTACGCCGATCGACACGACATCGTCGCGCGAGACTGCGAGCACGTCCGCCGTAACTGATCGCGCGTCGTTCAGGAGTCGCTCGTCCGAACGACGAGCCTGCGCATGGCAGCGGTGGCAGCGGCGAGTGCGGCATCTGAGTCCGCGCCCGTCGCGACGACGTACCCCCGCCGGTCTGCGTCGACCTGGACCGGCCTGATCGTCTCACCCACCTCGAGATACAGATCCGCATCGAGCACCCCTGGTGCTTCGCGCACGTCCTCGAGCCCGTCGACTGCGACGACCCGCCCAGTCGGGAGGATGCCCGGCGCGGCCGTGAAGAAGCGGATCACCGCGGCGCGTTGCTCGCCGATCTGCAGCAGATCGTCGTCCACCGGTCGACCGAGCGCCTGCCGCAACGCGATCTCGATCAGGTCGATCCCGACTGCGTGGTAGACGAGGTCGGCCATCTGTCCCGCCGGCACGCGTGCCGCAACTTCGACGACGGCGACCTGCCCATCCGAGACGAGCAACTGCGGGAACGCGATCCCATCGCGGAGCCCGAGCGCCTCGACGGCCCGCACCGCCACCGACGCCGCCTCGGCGAGCGTCGCCGCCGGCAGACTCGACGGATAGCGATGGATCCAGCCGACGCCGAAGCCGACGCCCGGCGGGCGCAGGCGGTCGGAGAGCGTCAGGAGTCGCACATCTCCTCCTCGGGCGACGGCGATCCCGTTCAGCTCGTCGCCGTCGATGTAGCGCTCGATCATCGCGGAGCCGCTGCGCGAGAACGCCAGCGTGCGGGGAAGGAGCTCTGCGAGGTCGAGAGTCCGCTCGACGCGAAAGACGCCTCGCTGCCCGCCCGAGTCGACCGGCTTGAGCACGACCGGCGGCCCGAGTGTCGCCAGCGAACGGACCGCCTCGTCGAGCGTCCGCACGACGGCGAACGACGGCTGTGGCACGCCGTACTCGGCAAGTCGCCGGCGCATCGCCTCCTTGTTGGTCATCCCATGCGCGACGTCCGCGCCGATGCCGGGCAGGCCGAGCAGCTCGGCAGCGGCAGCTGCCGGGGGCACCGCCCGGTCGCTGCAGATGGCGGCGAACCCGTCCACGCCGTGGCGGCGCGCGACCTCGACGAGCGCGTCGACGTCGCTGAAGTCGACGGCCTCCGCCGCATCTGCCTCCGCGAACCCGAGCGCGAGCTCGTCCCCGTCGGCGACGACGACTCGCAGCCCGGCAGCCTTCGCGTGTCTGATCGCCGGAAGCTGCGAGACGCTCCCTCCGAGGATCAGCACCGTCTGCACGGCAGCGATCGTAGGAGTGGCTGTGAATCAATCGGCCAAGATCACCTGCGCTTAACGGGACGCGCAGGGCGCGGTTAACCGGCAACGGCGACGGTCAACGATTCACGCGCATGCGCGACTGCTCCGTCCCTCTCGACGATCAGCAGTCGCGCGCGCGTTTTTCATGCTCGCTTCATGTTCGCCATCATCGCCGCCTCGGTCGCACGCAACTCCTCGACGGGACTGAACTGGACGAACTCACTGCCGGCCTCGGCCTCGGGAACGTGGCCGGGAGGTGCGAAGAACGCATCCCCCGCTTCGACCACTTCCTCGCGATCGCCGAAGCGCCAGGTCAACCTGCCCTTGAAGACGTAGCCCCAGTGTGGGCACTGGCAGCTGTCGCCCGGCAGTCCTTTCAGCAATGCCGCGAGATCGTGTGTCTCACGGATCGACACGAAGCTGACCGAGTAGCCATCGAGCTCCTCGCTTCGGTCCTCGGCCAGCTCGAAGTCACGAACCTGCGAGGCACTCTCCTTCGAGACCTTCGGCATCTCTCGTCTCCTCACTCGGGTTGACCGTCAACCTATGAGGCCGCAGTCGTTCCGTCATGGGGCGTTCGCCTCATCTTTCGCCGGCACCGAGCTCAGAACCAGCCGCGTCGCTTGAACACGGTGAACAGCGCGGCGACCGTGACGACCTCGAGCCCGATGCCGAGCGCGAAGAAGATCCCGGGGCTCCTGATGTGGCCGACCATCCAGCCGAAGTTCTGGCCGAAGAAGCCGGTGATGAAGGTGAGCGGCAGGAACACGGTGGCCATGATCGTGAGCTGCTTCATCACCGTGTTCAGGCGATTGGAGACGGTGGAGAGATAGACGTCCATCGAGCTCGTGAGCAGGTCGCGATAGGTGTCGATCAGATCGCTGATCCGGATCAGGTGGTCGTAGATGTCGCGGAAGTAGCGTTCGTCCTCCTCGCTCATGCCCGGAAGCTCGGCGACGCCGCCCATCAGCGTCGCGAACATGTCTCGCTGCGGTGTGATCGCCTTGCGCATCCCGACCAGAAGCCGCTTCATGCGGAAGATCTCCTGCAACTCCGAATCGCCTGCGTGGAGAAAGGTCTGGTTCTCGAGCTCGTCGATCCGATCGTCGAAGTCGGCGAGGATCGGGAAGAAGCTGTCGACAAGACCGTCGATGATCCGGTACAGCAGCTTTCCGGGGTCGTCGACCGGCCGCTGGAGCTTCACGTAGCGCTGACGTACCTCGGTGAATGCCGGAGCCTCGTCGCGGTGGACGGTGACGAGGAACTTCTCGGAGTAGAAGCAGTGAACCTCGACGAGACGATCGTCGTCCGGGACCGCGCCGTAGACGACGAGGAACACGTAGTCGTCGTAGTCGTCGATCTTTGCGCGCTGTCCGAACTTCTCGGAGTCCTCGACGGCGAGCGGGTGAAACTTGAAGACGTCGCTGAGGATCGCGTAGTCGTCCGCGTCCGGCCGATCGATGTCGAGCCAGAAGAAGGAGTCGCCGGCCAGGAGCTTCTCGACGTTCTCGCGGTTCAGATGCAATTGCTCGCTGCCCCGGTCGTGGATCACCGTGCAGGTGTTCGGCGGCGTGCGCCGCGCGTCCACAGCCGGCGCGGCCGACTCCGAGTCGGTCAACGCGCTTCCCTCGAGCGCGGCCGCGTCATCCCGTGAGGCTATCGGCGCCGCAGGATGTCCCCGCCCGCAGGGGCAACCGGCGGGGAGCGCAGAATCACCGCTATCGCCGACGATCCGACAGCCGAGAAAGAGGAAGCGCGCGAATCGCGCTGGGAGGCGGCCCCGGCCGTGCTCGTCGTGATCCTGCTGCAGCTCACGCTGGCCCTGGTAAGCCGCCAGCTCGACTGGGAGCTGTGGCACCTGCCGTGGTGGGTCTGGACCTTGGCGGTCGTGCCCGAGACGATCCTCCTGATCGCACTTGCCTGGGGGCCGGCGTTGCGATTCCTCGAGCGAATCGGCCATCGGCGCAACGTCGCCCTGATCCTGCTCGCGATCATCAGTGTCGACAATGCGGTCGCACTCGTCGCGTTGCTCGGCTCGCTGATCAGCGGTCAAGAGAACAGCGGCGGCCAGCTGCTCCTGAAGGGCATGACGATCTGGGGGACGAACGTGATCGCCTTCGGCCTCTGGTTCTGGGGCTTCGACCGGGGCGGTCCGGTGAGGAGAGCCGCACCGGACCCGCCTCTGCCGGACTTCCAGTTCCCGCAGATGGAGAACCCGCAGCTGGCCGCCCCGGACTGGCATCCGCATGTCATCGACTACATCTACGTGTCGTTCACGAACTCGATCGCGTTCAGCCCCACCGACTCGATGCCGCTGAGCAAATGGGCGAAGCTGCTGATGCTCTCGGAATCCGCGGTCTCGGCCGTGAGCATCCTGCTCGTGACTGCGCGCGCGGTCAACATCTTCAAATAACGCGCGTCGTCAGACGGCGACGGGCTCTGTCGCCGGAACTGCGGGCGCAATGCCGGCGGCGGCGTACGCGTCGGCCTGGTCGAGCGTCTCGTGCTCGAGCAGCTGCTCCGCGAGCGAGTCGAGCTTGTCGCGATGCTCACGGAGGAGCACGATGACCTCTTCGTGCGCGTTCGCGACGAGCCGTCGTACCTCCTCGTCGACCAGCCGCTGCGTCTCCTCCGACACGGCGGACGCACCGGGAAGCAGCGGGCCCTGGTCCTCCGACGGAAGCACCGTGACGGTGCCGATCGTCTCGCTCATCCCCCATCGCCCCACCATCTGGCGTGCGACCTGCGTGAGCTGCTGGATGTCCGACTCGGCGCCCGTCGTCAGGTCGCCGAACACGACCTCCTCTGCGGCGCGGCCGCCGAGCGCAACCTTGATCTTCGCGCGCAGCTCCAGGTCGGAGTAGTTGAAACGGTCGGCATCGGGTGCCGCGAAGGTGACGCCGAGCGCGAACCCGCGCGGGATGATCGAGATCTTGCGCACGGGGTCGGCGCCCTCGGTCAACATTCCGACGATCGCGTGGCCTCCCTCGTGGTACGCGGTGCGTCGCTTGTCGGCCGGACTCATCATCACTTTGCGCGCCGCTCCGAGGACGATGCGCTCGAGCGCGTCGGTGAAGTCCGACTGCCCGACCTGCTCATGGCCTCTGCGGGCCGCGAGCAGCGCAGCCTCGTTGACGAGGTTCGCCAGGTCGGCGCCGACCATCCCCGGCGTCGCCGAGGCGATCGAGCGCAGATCGACGTCATCGGCGAGCGGGACCCCGCGCGTGTGAACCCCAAGGATCGCTTCGCGCCCGTTCCGGTCCGGCGGCTGCACGGCGACGCGCCGGTCGAAGCGGCCCGGACGAAGCAGCGCCTGGTCGAGGACGTCCGGACGGTTGGTCGCCGCGATCACGATCACGCCGGTGGAGGAGCCAAAGCCGTCCATCTCGGTGAGGATCTGGTTCAGCGTCTGCTCGCGCTCGTCGTTGCCGCCGCTGAAGCCTGCGACGCCCGAGGTACGCGAGCGGCCGATCGCGTCGAGCTCGTCGATGAAGATGATCGCCGGCGCGGCCTCCTTCGCCTGCGTGAAGAGATCGCGCACACGGGAGGCACCGACACCGACGATCGCCTCGACGAACTCGGATGCCGCCAACGAGAAGAAGGGCACATTCGCCTCGCCCGCGACAGCCCGGGCAAGCAGCGTCTTGCCGGTTCCGGGCGGCCCGGAGAGCAGCACCCCGTGGGGAACACGCGCTCCCAGCCGGCGGTACTTCTCCGCGTCGCGCAAGAAGTCGACGACCTCGCTGAGCTCCTGTTTCGCCTCGTCGATGCCGGCGACGTCGGCGAAGGTCACACGATCGCCGGACGGCTCGTAGCGGCGCGCCCGGGCGCGGCCGAACTGACCCAGGACGTTCTGCATCCCGCCGGCTCGGCGCGTCGCGTAGACGATCAGGCCGACCAGCAGGATCGTCGGACCGAACCCGACGAGCAGGGTCTCCCACCACGGCGCACCGGTCTGCAGCGGCTCGGCGTTGACGACCACCTTCTTCTGCTGCAGGAGCTGTGAGAGCGCGTCCGTGTCGGCAAACGTCGGGATCTCGGTCTTGAAGCGATCGGTGGGCTTCGACCCGGCGTAACTCTCCGGCGCAGTGAACGTGCCTTGGACCGCCGTTCCCTTCGTCGTGATCGCCGCGACGTGCCCGTCCCGCACCTGTTGCAGGAAGTACGGGCTGTAGGGGACGCGAACGCGCGACGGCGCCTGCGTGGCGCGCGACCCCAACCAGAAGTTGAGGACGAGCAGCCCGACGATCCAGACCAGCCACCAGCCGATGCGGATCCGCGGCCGTGACGGCCGTGGAGGCTGCGGCTTGCCGGCAGCGTCCGTACTCGGCGGCCGCCGCGGCTCCGTGGCCGGAACGCTCACGGGAGAGATCATGACACCGACGACGCAGCCGACAACCGGCATGCGCTCGTCCCTGGGGTGTTACGGCTTCGCGCTCGAGTCGAGCCGCGTCGAACCGCTCGTCGACGACCGTTCGTCGGCGTAGAAGTCACGCATCTCTACCAGCGATTTCGGCGCGTAGTCGCCTGCGTGACCGGCCTGTCCGAACTGCGTCATCCGTTCCTCGTAGATCGCCCTCATCGCATCGCGGGCGACGCCGAGGTAGCCGCGCGGCTCGAACTCACCGGGATGCTCGGCCAGCGTCTGCCTGAGCGCGCCCGTCATCGTCAGCCGGACGTCCGTCTCGACGTTGATCTTGCGGACGCCGTGCCGGATTCCCAGCTGAATCTGCTCGACCGGGACGCCCCAGGTCGGCCGCAACTGCCCGCCGAACGCGTTGATCCGATCGACGAGGTCCTTCGTCACCGACGAGGACCCGTGCATGACGAGGTGCGTATCGGGGAGCCGGCCGTGGATCTCTTCGATCAGGCGCATCGCGAGCACGTCGCCCGTCGGCGGGCTCGAGAACTTGTATACCCCGTGGCTCGTTCCGATCGCGACGGCGAGCGCGTCGATCCCCGTCCGCTCGACGAACTCGACGGCCTGCTCCGGATCGGTGAGCTGCGCGCCTCCGGAGCCGTGGCCGGCCTCGATCCCGCCGATCGTCCCGAGCTCGCCCTCGACGCTGACACCCACGGCGTGTGCCCGCTCGACCACGGCATGGGTGACGCTCACGTTGTATTCGAAGTCGGCCGGCGTCTTGCCGTCCTCGAGCAGAGAGCCGTCCATCATCACGCTCGTGAAGCCCTGCTCGATCGCCGACAGACAGGTATCGAGCGAGTTCCCGTGATCCTGGTGCAGCGCAACCGGCACCTCGGGGTACAGCTCGACGGCGGCCTGCAGCAGGTGGATCAGGAACCGGTCGCCCGTGTACTCGCGTGCCGCGCGGGAAGCCTGGACGATCACCGGCGACTGCGTGCGCCGGGCAGCTTCCATCACCGCCTGCACCATTTCCATGTTGTTGACGTTGAACGCACCGACGCCGTAACCGCCGGCGGCGGCCTCGTCGAGCAGCTGGCGCGTCGAGACGAGCGGCATGTCACCCCCTGGTCAACCAGAACATCGAGCCCGCCTGACGACGTCGCGTGATCGACTCTGTGCGCCGGTCTACGGCAGCAGCTCGTCGCGGACCTCGGAATGGTGCTCCTCGCGCCATTCCGCCTGATACCGCTCCGCTTCTTCGAATTCGTCCTCCGTGCGCTGCCGGTCGGCGGCTGTCTCTCCGACCGGGTGCTCACCGACGGTTCTCGACCGTCGCATCGCAAGGAACGCGATCACGAGCAACGGAATCGCGATGGCTGCGAAGATCAGAACCGGGAACACGCCGCCAGCCTACGCGGTTTCGCGGCCAGGCCGCAGCCACAGACACGAAAGGAGCTTCATGCCCCAGATCCTCTGCGCGTTCGGAGTGCACTGCGATGCGGTCGCCGGTTGGCTCGGGTCCTATGGCGGTGAGGACTCTCCCTGTGACATCTCGCGCGGCGTCTTCGCCGCCGAGGTCGGGATGCCGCGTCTCCTGCGGCTCTTCGAGCGATACGAGCTCAGGACGACGTGGTTCATCCCCGGGCACACGGCCGAGAGCTTTCCTGACGAGACACGTCGGGTTGCAGATGCAGGCCACGAGATCGGGTTGCACGGCTACTCCCACGAGAACCCGCTCTCGATGTCGCCTGCGCAGGAACGCGCGGTGCTCGAGCGGAGCATCGAGGTGCTCGAGTCGTTCGCCGGTCGCCGACCGGTCGGCTACGTCGCTCCCTGGTGGGAGTTCTCGGCGATCACGAACGACCTCCTGCTCGAGTACGGCGTCAAGTACGACAACAGCCTGATGCACACAGACCACCGCCCGTACTACGTTCGTTCCGGCGACAGCTGGACGCCGATCGACTACGCGCATCCGGCGGAGTCGTGGATGAAGCCCTTCGTGCGCGGGCGTGAGACACAGCTGATCGAGATCCCCGGCAGCTGGTACCTCGACGATCTGCCGCCGATGATGTTCATCAAGAAGTCCCCGAACAGCCACGGGTTCGTCAATCCCCGCGAGCTCGAGGTGCTCTGGCGCGATCAGTTCGACTTCATCCATCGGGAGGAGGAGTACGCGGTGTTCCCGATCACGATCCACCCAGACGTGAGCGGACGGCCGCAGGTGCTGTTGATGCTCGAACGGCTGATCGAGTACATCAGCGAGCACGAAGGCGTCCGCTGGGTCACCTTCGAGGAGCTCGCAGACGACTTCGCAGCTCGCGCGCCCGCGCCTGGGCCCGGCTAGCGATGGCGAGGCTGGGCCCGGTTCGCCGGACCGCGCTGTTCGCCGCTGGTGTGATCGCGGGGGTCCTCTCGATCACGACCGGGACCACCTTCGGCTGGGCGGCCGGGCTGACGCTGATCGTCGCCGCCTTCGTGCTCGTCCGCCGCTGGTGGCTGCCGCGACGGCGGCGCTGAGCAGGGTCGAGTCGAACGAATTACACAAGATCCGTTGCACAACAGATGTTGTGTAATATCGCGGCATGGATGCTCCCGAACCGATCCAGGTCGTCACCGACTCGCGCGTGCTCGCCGCGATGTCCCACCCCCTGCGGCGGCGGCTGCTCGACGCGCTGGCGGTCGACGGTCCGTCGACCGTCACGATGCTCGCGCAGCGAACCGGTCAGGCCAGCGGCAACGTCAGCCACCACGTCAAGGTGCTCCGCGAGGCATCACTGATCGAGGAGGCGCCCGAGCGCGCACGCGACCGGCGAGAGCACTGGTGGCGCAGGCGGTCGCAAGGCCTGAGCTGGTCGAGCACCTCGTTCGGCGAAGACGAGGCGACAGCTGCCGTCGCAAACGCAGCAGCCTCCCTGAACCTCGAGCATCAGATCGGGAAGGTGCGCGCCTGGCAGGCCGAATCGGAGACGGCCGACCGCGCCTGGCTCGACTCCGCGTTCTCCACCGACTCGTGGCTGCAGCTCACGCCCGACGAGCTGAAGGAGCTGTCCGCACAGCTCCTCGACCTGTTCGAGGCGTGGCGCACGCGGGAGCTGCCGGACGACGATGAGCAGCGAGCGTCCGTGTTCGTGTTCGCGCGCGGCATGCCGGCAGCGCCGTGAACGGGCTGCTGCGCCGCCATCGCGAGTTCCGCCTGCTGTGGATCGGCGAGACGACCAGCCGCCTCGGCAGCAGCGTGACGACGATCGTCCTGCCGCTGATCGCGGCGACCACGCTGCACGCCAGCGCGTTCACTGTCAGCGCGCTCGCCGCGGCGGCGTGGCTTCCGTGGCTGCTCTTCGGCCTCGGCGCCGGCCCCTTCGTCGATCGCTACCACCGCCGACGACTGATGATCGGCGCCGATCTGATCTCGGCGGCGTTATTCCTGAGCGTTCCGGTCGCGCACGCGTTCGGCGTCCTCGGCACCACACAGCTCCTCGTCGTCGCGTTCTCCGCCGGTTGTGTGGGCGTCGTCTTCACAACGGCGTACGGCGCGTTCCTCGTCGATCTGATGTCGGTCCCCGAGGAGCGTGCGACTGCGAACGGCATGCTGCAAGGAAGTGCGTCGGCCGTGCAGATCGTCGGGCCGGGGCTCGGCGGCCTGCTCGCGCAGCTGCTCGGGGCGGTCACGGCGCTGCTCGCCGACAGCGTCAGCTTCGTCATCTCGTTCGTCTGCCTCCTGCGAATTCGCGATCACGGGCCGCGCAGGCGAGGCGCCGCCGGCACGTCGCTCCGCAACCAGATCTCCGGCGGCCTGCAGTTCATCAGCCGCGATCCACTGATTCGCCCGCTGACGCTGTTCGGGGGAACGGCAAATCTCGCGCTCGTGGGCTATCAGTCGCTGCTCGTCGTCTTCCTCGTGCGGACGGTCGGCCTGAGCGCGGGACGCGTCGGGATCCTGGTCGCACTGGGAAGCTGCGGCGGCCTGGCCGGCGCCGCGGTCGGCAACGCGCTCGCCCGACGACTCGGCTCGGGTCGTGCGCTTCTCATGACCAAGGTCGGCGCCTGCCCGTTCGCGCTGCTCATCCCGCTGGCCGCGCCCGGCCCGCGCTCGCTCCTCGTCTCGATCGGCGGGATCGGCGTGGGCCTCGGCATCGTCGCCGGCAACGTGATCTCGAGCAGCTTCTCGCAGTCGTACACACCGCAGGAGCTCTTCTCTCGCGTCAACGCGACCAGCAACGTGTTCAACTACGGGGCGATCCCGGTGGGCGCGTTGCTCGCCGGGGCGATCGCCACGAGGCTGAGCATTCGCGAGGCGATGTGGATGATGACGGCCCTGCTCCCGATCACATCGCTCTTCCTGCTCGCCAGCCCGCTGCGACACCTCCGCGAACTGCCCGCCTCGGGGCCTGCAGGCGCCCGTGCCCACCCGAGCGACAGCACCGGCGACCTCTCATCCATCGCGCTTTCCTCGGGTGATCGGTCGAGGTAGGCCTTCACAGGCGATTCACAGCTTGCGAGGCTGGTCTCTCAGCCCGCTCCCAGCAACCCGTGTCAGGTTGATCGCATGAACAACGGTGAACAGAGGACGAGCGGGGCCGCCAAGGTGCTGGTCGTCGATGACGAGCCGTCGATCGTCGACGCCGTCGCGACGGCGCTCCGCTACGAGGGCTTCGACGTTCGCGAAGAGACGTCAGGCCGCGCCGCGATGGCCGCCGTCGTCGAGTTCGAGCCGGACCTGATCGTGCTCGACTGGATGCTTCCGGACATCGAGGGGATCGAGGTCGGGCGGCGCCTGCGCGAGCGCGGCTTCGACACCGCGATCCTCTTCCTGACCGCCAAGGACGCGGTCGAGAACAAGGTCGACGCGCTGCGCGCCGGAGGCGACGACTATGTGACGAAGCCGTTCAGCCTGGCCGAGGTGGTCGCCCGCGTGCAGGCGGTCCTGCGACGCACGGGCGGCGAGCTGCCCGGCGACGTGCTGCGGTTTGCCGACCTGAGCCTCGATGAGACGCGCCACGAGGTCTTCCGCGGAGAGACGCGCATCGAGCTGACCGCGACGGAGTTCTCGCTGCTCCGGTTCTTCCTTCTCAATCCACGACGCGTGCTCTCCAAGGGCCAGATCCTCCAGAACGTGTGGCGGTACGACTTCGGCGGCAACTCGAACGTCGTCGAGACCTACGTCAGCTATCTCCGCAAGAAGCTCGACGCGCTCGGGCCGCCGCTGATCCGTACGGTGCGTCAGGCGGGCTACATGCTCGAGGCGGAGCAGGACTAGTTGCTCGAACGCCTGTCGCTGCGTGCGCGGCTGCTGATTGGCGTCGTCGCCCTCGCAGCGATCGGACTCGGCGCGGCCGACGTCGCGACGTACACGTCGTTGCGCTCGTTCCTGCTCGGGCGCGTCGACAAGACGCTCGAGGCGGGGCACGCGCAGGTCGAGCGAACGGCGTTCCCGCAGGAGCAGCCCGGGCAAGGCCAGGGCGGCGGACCGCACGCGCAACCTCGGGGAGGCGACGGCCCGCCGGCCGAGGGGATCGACTGGTACCAGGTCCGCACGCCCGGCGGCCAAGTCGTCTCGGGCGGCTTCCTGATCGCCGGTGGCTCGCCGCCGAAGCTCCCGTCGGAGATTGGTCTGCCTGTCGCCGGAACCGGCCCGAACGGCGAGCGGACGAGCTACTTCACCGTCTCATCGCAGAACGGGTCGACGAGCTACCGGGTCCGCGCGTCGATCGAACCGCAACAGCCGAATCGCGTCCTGATCGTCGCCACCAAGCTCAACGACGTCCTGGGCACGCTCCACCGCCTGTTGCTGATCGAGCTGATCGCGACGATCGGCGTGCTCGCCGCGATCACCGGTCTCGGGCTCTGGGTGGTGCGGCTCGGGCTGCGCCCTCTTGGCGAGATCGAGAACACGGCGTCCGCGATCGCGGCGGGCGACCTGTCGCGGCGCGTCGAGCGCGCGGAGCCCAAGACGGAGGTCGGACGGCTCGGCCTCTCGCTGAACGCGATGCTGGCGCAGATCGAGACGGCGTTCAAGGCGCGCCAGGCGTCCGAGGCGAAGCTGCTGCGCTCGGACCAGAAGCTGCGCCAGTTCATCGCCGACGCGTCACATGAGCTTCGTACGCCGCTTGCGGCCGTTCGCGCCTACGCCGAGCTCTTCAGTCGCGGCGCAGCCTCGCGGCCCGCCGATCTCGCCCGCTCGATGTCGGGCATCACGCGCGAGGCGGAGCGGATGAGCCTGCTGGTCGACGACCTGCTCCTGCTGGCGCGGCTCGACGAGGGCCGGCCACTCGAGCAGA
Organism: uncultured Thermoleophilia bacterium; assembly: GCA_963769545.1. GTDB lineage: Bacteria > Actinomycetota > Thermoleophilia > Gaiellales > Gaiellaceae > PALSA-600. The sequence goes on from CAVYMB010000001.1 coordinate 942,369, forward strand.
CGCCGGTCGAGCTGGCCGACGTGGTCGGCGAGGCGGTCGATGCAGCGCGGGTCGTCGACGACCAGCGGCCGATCGACGTCGACGTCGAGGCCGCGACCGTGATCGGCGACCGCGACCGGCTGCGTCAGCTGATCGACAACCTGTTCGCGAACGTCCGCGCGCACACGCCTGCGGGGACGCCCGTCTCCGTCCGGCTGCAGCGGAGCGACGGCATGGCACAGCTCAGCGTGAGCGACTCCGGCCCGGGCCTGACCGAGCAGGAGGCGGCCCAGGTGTTCGAACGCTTCTACCGAGTGGACAGCTCGCGCACCCGCGCGAGCGGCGGCGTCGGGCTCGGACTCTCGATCGTCTCGGCGGTCGCCGAGGCGCACGGCGGCAACGCCCGCGCGCGGCCGACCCCGGGTGGCGGCGCGACGTTCGTGGTCGCGATCCCGCTCGCTGCGAATGGCGACGGCACCCGATAGAGCGACAACCCGCGCAGCTGTTCACGGCACGGCCTGCGGAGTAGCCTCCCGACGTGCCCGCGGGCCGAGCGTCGGCGACGGAGTTCCGGATCCTCGGGCCTGTCGGCGCGGTCGCCGACGGGCGTAGCCTGCCGCTCGGCGCACCGAAGCAGCGGGCCTTGCTGGCCCTGCTCCTCCTCAACGCGAACGAGGTCGTCTCGCGGGAGCGCGCGGTCGACTGCCTCTGGGGCGACCGTCCCCCAGAGCGCGCGACGAACGCGCTCCAGGTGTACGTCTACGGCCTGCGCAAGACGCTCGGTGCCGACCGCATCGTCACGATCGGCACCGGCTACCTCATCCAGATTGAGGACGACGAGCTCGATCTGACCCGCTTCGAGCAGCTCGTGGATGAAGGGCGGTCCGCGCTCGACGCAGGCCACGTCCCGCAAGCCGTCGAGCTGCTCGACGAAGCGGCCGCACTCTGGCGCGGCGAACCGCTCGCCGGCCTCGGCACCGACGCGTTCCACGAACGCGATCGCGAGCGCCTCGCTGAGCTCCGCCTGGAAACGTTCGAGCTCCGACTTGATGCGCAACTGGCGCTCGGACGCCACGATGCGGTCGTCGCCGAGCTCCAGATGCTGGTTCGCTCGCATCCCTATCGCGAACGTTTCCACGCGCAGCTGATGCTCGCCCTCTACCGCTGCGATCGCCAGGCCGATGCACTCGAGGCGTTTCAGAGCGCACGACGGACGCTGTCGGACGAGCTCGGAGTCGAGCCAAGCCTGCGGCTGCGTGAGCTCGAACGCGCGATCCTGCGCCACGACCCGTCGTTGCGAATCGAGCGAGCAGCCGAGGCCAAGCTCCCCCGGCCCCTCAGCGCTCTGGTCGGCCGCAGACTCGAGGTCGCGGCGGTCTGCGCCGCATTGCGCGAGCCGGCAGGCCGGCTGGTGACACTCACCGGGCCCGGTGGCGTCGGGAAGACGAGACTCGCGATCGAGGTCGCGAGCGAGCTCGCATCCGAGATGTCGGGGGGCGCCTGCTTCGTCGAACTGGCACCGCTCGACGATCCTGCGCTCGTCGGCCCGACGATCGCGGCGGCTGTTGGCCTGGGGGAGGCCGGAAGCGACGTGCTGAGCAACCTCGCCGCGGGTCTCGACCAACGCGACACGCTGCTCGTCCTCGACAACTTCGAAGGGCTACTGGCGGCCGCACCGCTGGTCGCGGCGCTGCTCCAGCGAGTGGGTGGCCTTCGCGCCCTCGTCACGAGCCGGACGCCGCTGCGCGTCGGCGGCGAGCGCGAGTACGAAGTGCCGCCGCTCACGCTGCCCGGGCCTGGAACCGATGCGAGCGACGCAGTCGCGTTGTTCGTGGATCGCGTTCGGCGTGTCGACCCGTCGTTCGCACTCGACGGCACGAACGCCGACGCCGTCGCCGAGATCTGCGTTCGACTCGACGGTCTCCCACTCGCGCTGGAACTGGCAGCCCCAAGAATCAGGCTGCTCGCGCCTGCGGAGCTGCTCGGGCGACTTGATCGCGCGTTGCCGGTGCTTACCGGCGGTGACGTCGATCTGCCCCCGCGGCAGCAGACGCTTCGCGGCACGCTCGACTGGAGCTACGCGTTTCTCGGCGAGCCCGAGCGGCGTCTCTTCGCGCGCGTGTCCGTGTTCGCCGGCGGCTGGACGCTGTCGGCGGCCGAGGCGGTGTGCGGCGAGGCGCTGGACGTGCTGACGGCCCTGGCGGCGCTACTCGACAACAGCCTGCTGCGCCGCCGGCAACGCACAGGCGGTGCGGTTCGCTTCGGCATGCTCGCGACGATCCGCGAATACGCGCACGAGCTTCTGGAGGAATCCGGGGAAGCCGAGGACACGCGGCGACGGCACGCTCTCTTCTTCGTCGAGGTCGCCGAGCAGGCCGACCGGGCTGCGAAGGCAGCCGGCGGAGCCGCCGAGCTGGAGCGGCTCGACGCGGAGCACGACAACCTGCGCGCCGCGTTGACCTGGGCACACGACCACGGCGCAACGGAGCTCGAGCTGAGGCTGGTCAACGCACTGGCGCGTTTCTGGTGGTTGCGCGGCCACACCAGCGAGGGTCGCCGCTGGCTTGCCGTAGCACTGACGGGGCCGCCGAGTCACCCGGAGCTCAGGACGGAGGCGCTTCGCCGGGCGGCGGTGCTCGCCGGCGTGCAGGGGGACTTCGACGTCGCACGGACGTTCGCCGAGGAGAGCCGGACGCTGTACGAAGGCCTCGGCGACCGGCGGGGCGTCGCGCTCTCGGTGAGCAGCATCGCCGAGTCGCTGCTGCACGAGGGCGAGTACGCGCGCGCGCGCGAGCTGTACGAGGAGGCCCGTGAGCTGTTCGACGAGCTCGGCGACGCGTGGGACGTCGCGGCTGCGAACGTCAACCTCGGCTACGTCGCGCTCGGTGAAGCAAACTACGATCGAGCGTCGACACTCGCAATCGACGGGCTCGCACATTTCGAGGCGCTTGGCGACCCGCAAAGCACCGCGACCGCCGTCTACGTGCTCGGTGTCGCGGCGCTTGCCAACGGCGACACCCGTGCGGCGCACGAGCGACTCGAACGCTCGCTTGCCCTGTTCCGCGAGATCGGCGACGGCGAAGGCGCGGCCGAGTGCCTGCTTGCGTTCGCAGCTGCAGCCGCGTCGCTCGATCCTGTTCACGCCGCAGAGCTGGTCGGCGCGGCGGAGGTGCTTCGCGAGGAGAGCGGCTCGTCGCTTGCGCGCTTCCAGCTTGACTGGCGCGATCGGACGATCAGCGAACTGCGCGGCATGCTCGGCGAAGATCGGTGGACGGCGGCATACGACCGTGGACGCACAGACCCTTCTGTCACGATCGTTGGTGGAACGTGATGGTTGAGATCGTCGGCAGAGACGAAGAGCTCGCCTTCCTCACTGCGTTCGTGGCCGGCGCGGTCGACGGGCCGTCGACGCTCGTCCTCGACGGCGAGGTCGGGATCGGCAAGTCGACCCTCTGGCGCGCCGGTGTCGAGCAGGCCCGCGGCCAGGGTCTGCGCATCCTCTCGTCCCGGCCGGCCGAGGCCGAGCGCGGGCTCGCACTCGTCGGGCTGGGGGATCTGTTCGACGACGTGCTCGGTGACGTGCTGCCGGCCTTGGCGCCGCCCAGACGGCGCGCACTCGAGGTCGCCTTGCTGCTCGAGGAATCGGCGGGCGATCGTACGGATCGCAGAGCGCTCGGGCTCGCCACGCGAAGCGCGTTCGAGCTGCTGGCGGCGGACGAGCCGCTCCTGATCGCGATCGACGACATCCAGTGGTTCGACGAGTCGTCGGCAGGCGCGCTCGCCTTCGCACTGCGACGGCTCGCGTCGAGTCGTGTGCGCGTGCTGCTCGCCCGCCGCCGCTCCGAGGGCGTCGACAGCTCCCCGCTCGAGGACGCGCTCGGCGCCGACGGCGCCCACAGGCTCTCGATCGGGCCACTCAGCATCGGCGCCCTCCACCGGCTACTGCGCGACCGCCTCGAGGTGAGCCTCGCGCATCAGACGCTGCTGCAGATCCACGAGCGGTCGGGCGGGAATCCGTTCTTCGCCCTGGAGCTTGCGCGCGTCCTCGATCCCGGCATCAGCCCGTTCGCGCCGCTCATCGTGCCGGACACGATCGAGGAGCTGGTACGTGCGCGGCTCTCGGACTTGCCGGAGACGACGCATGAAGGGCTCGCGGTGGTGTCGGCCCTGGGCACCGCTCCGGAGTCGCTGCTCGAGCGGGCAGGTGTACGGGCGAGCGCACTCGAGCCGGCCGTCGAGGCCCAGGTGATCGAACGCGAGGCCGGGACCGTTCGCTTCACTCACCCTCTCCTCGCGTCAGTCCTCTACGCCGACCTCGGCGAGCGAAGGCTGGCCGTTCATGCTCTGATCGCCGAGGTCGGCGACGACCCGCTCCTGTCGGCACGTCACCTCGCGCTGTCGAGGGAGACGCCGGACGCCGAGATCGCAGACTCGCTCGAGCGCGCCGCATTCCTGGCGAGCGAGCGGGGAGTCGCTGCGGTCGCGGCCGAGCTGGCAGAACAGTCGCTTCGCCTGACACCTGCCGACCGCTCGGCCGATCGCCACCGCCGGGCCTTGGCCGCCGGGCGGGCGCAGCAGACCGCAGGAGCGTGGACGCGGGCCCGCGCGATCATCATCGACCTGCTCGCGGAGCCCGATCTCGGCGAGCCGCGCGTCGATGCACTGATGCTGCTGGCCGAGCTCGAGAGCGTTGATCGTTCGGCGGCGCTGCTCGAGCAGGCGCTCGGCGAAACGAGCTCGCGGCCGGCGCTGCGGTCCGTCGTCCATTGCCGGCTCGCGTGGGCGAATCGTGGCGACCATGACTTCGACCACGCGAGCGCGGCGCTGGAGCTCGCCGATCAGCTCGACGACGACGTGCTGCGGGCGCGCGCAAAGGCGGTGCAGACGATCATCGGCTGGTTCGGCGGCGCGACGAGGACCCCGGACGATCTTCGGACGCAGGTGCGCGACTTCACCATCGCGGTCGGGGGCGAGCAGCTCGTTCGCGAGGCAACCCTCGCGGTCGCGAACAGCCTTGCGCCGTCAGCTCGCAGAGACGAGGTGCGCGCCTTTCTCGAGCTGGAGGAGCGCGAGTGGCGCGACCGCGACGAGCCGCGCAGCGCCGTCGCATTGTGGGGCCTATCCTGGGTCGAGTTCTGGGCCGGGCGATGGGAGCTGGCAGCAGCACATGCAGAACGTGCGCACGACATCTCGATCCAGTACGGGATCGAGGTCCCCCAGGATCATCTCCCGATCGCGGTCGTCGCCGTCCATCGCGGCCGGCTGGCCCTCGCCCGTGATCACTCGACCCGGGCGCTCGAGCTGGCAGACCCGCAATTCCCACGTCATCCACCGCAGCACATGGCGGTCCTCGGGCTCGCCGCACTCTGGGATGGCGAGCGTCAGGCCGCGCTGGACTGGTTGAGCAGGGCCGACCGCACGGCGGCCGAGCTCGGATGGGGGGAACCCAGTGTGCGCTGGTGGACCGACGACCACGTCGAGCTGCTTCTCGAGCTCGGCCGGCCCGAGGACGCGGCGCGCCTGCTGGACGTGTGGGAGAACGATGCGGTGCGTGTGAATCGTGAGTGGGTGCTGGCCCACGTGGCTCGCTGCAGGGGCCTGATCGCGGCCGCGGGCGGCTCGCCCGACCAGGCCGTCGCCCAGCTCGAGGGCGCGGTCGCACGGCACGACGAGGTCGGGGACCCGTACGGCCGCGCGCGGGCACTGCTCGCACTCGGGATCCTGCGCCGGCGCGTCCGACAAAAGCGTGTCGCTCGGGAGACGCTCGAAGCGGCGCTGGACGGCTTCGAGCAACTCGGCGCAGCAATCTGGATCGAGAGGGCGCGCGGCGAGCTCGGCCGGATCGGCGGGCGCGCACGAGAGCACGGACTGACTGCGGCCGAGCACCGGGTCGCCCTCCTCGTCGCCGAGGGGCGAACGAATCAGGAAACCGCCGCAGCACTGTTCCTGAGCGAGCGCACCGTCGCCAGCCACCTCACCAACATCTATTCGAAGCTCGGCGTCCGCTCGCGCACGGAGCTCGCCCGACGGCTCGGCGACGAGCTCGACTCGCGCAAAGTTCAGACGTTCTGACGTTTCCGCGCCGGGCGCTCCGCCGTAGCGTCGAAGGCGTGCCGAGCTACCTCGTCGAGACCTACCTTGGCCGCGGCCAGGTGGAAGAGCGCAACGCTCGCGAGCGACGGGCCCGCTCGGCCGCCGCGGAGCTGACGCAGGTCAGCTTCGAGCACTCGATCCACGTACCCGAGGACGAGCTCTGCTTCTTCGTCTTCAGCGCTCCATCGAGCCGCGAGGCGGCGGACGCCGCGGAACGCGCGAGCCTCGATCCCCTGCGCATCGTCGAAGCGATCTCGTCCGACAAGGAGGAGAGATGAAATCGAAATGGCTCTGGACACTGCTCGCCGTCGTCCTGGGCGTGACGGTCTACGTCGGGAACGTCCTGGCGACGCCGGCGAACGGGCTCGTGACGACGATCCTCGCGAAGGCGACGGTGCCCGATCTGAACCTGAACGGCCATGCGATCACGACCACGACCGGCCCGGACGGCAGGACGCGCCCGACCGGCATCTGGCTCGCATGGATCAGGACGCTCGGGCTCTCGGACGTCTACGTCGTCGACAACAAGATCCCGCCCGGAGGCGACACCGGCTGGCACTCCCATCCGGGACCGAGCCTCGTCTTCGTCGTCGCCGGAACGGTGACCAACTACACGAGTGACGACCCGACCTGCGCGCCGCACAGCTACAGCGCCGGCTCGAGCTTCGTCGACTCGGGCGGTAGCGACGAGCACATCCTGCGCAACGAGGGCACCGCGGCCGCGGAGACCATCGCCGTGCAGTTCATCCCGGCGGGCGCAAACCGCCGGATCGACGAGGCCGCACCCGCCGCCTGCTCTCCCTGACAGCTGAGAGGTCTGGTGGAGGGCGGTGCAAGCCGTCCCTTCACCAGCCTCTACTCTCCAGGGCATGGGCTCCGAGAGACGCCGGCGGGTGATGGGCGAGCTCTGGCTCGGCCACCTCGCCGCGGATCTCGCCTCGGGTGCCTTGCCGGCGGTGCTCGTGTTCCTGAAGCCGCTGCTTCACCTGTCGTACACGAAGACGGGCGTGATCGTGCTCGCTGCGACGGCAACGTCCGCGCTCGCGCAGCCGCTGTTCGGTCGCTGGTCGGATCGTCACGTCATGACCTGGCTGCTGCCGGCCGGCGTCGCAGCGTCGGCGATCGGCATCGCCTTCACGCCACTCGTCCACATCTACCCGGTCGTGCTGGTCCTGGTCGCGATCTCGGGGCTGGGCGTCGGCGCGTTCCATCCCGAGGCGATGAAGCTGGCGCGGCACGCGAGCGGCGCCCGGCGGGCGAGCGGCATCGCTGTCTTCCAGACCGGCGGCAACATCGGGATCGCGCTCGGACCCCTGGTCGCGGGGGCGGCGCTCACGGCGATGGGCTCGACGGGAGGACTGCTGCTGCTCATCCCAGGGCTCGCGGTGACGCTGCTCCTAGTGCGGAACTTCGCCTTGCTCGGTCGCGTTCGCCGGGCCGGGACCGAGGCGATCCGGGCGTCGGCGGAGCCCGACCGGCCCGGCCCGTTCAAGCTCCTGCTCGCCGCGATCGGGCTGCGAAGCGTGGCGTACTACGGACTGTTCGCGTTCGTCCCGCTCTGGGAGGTCGCGAACGGCCACTCGAAGGGGTACGGCACGGCACTGCTCTCCTTCGTCCTGTTCGGTGGAGCGTTCGGCACGCTGTGCATGGGACCGCTCGCAGACCGCTACCCACACCGGATCATCCTCGCAGCGAGCCTCGCCATCACTCCGGTGTTCGTGCTCATCTTCGTGCTCGGCCACGGCGCCGTCAGTGCCGTTGCGATCGTGCTCGCAGGCGTCACGACCGTCAGCGGCTTCGGCCTCACGACGGTGATGGGGCAGGAGTACCTGCCTTCGAAGATCGCGATGGCCTCCGGCATGACTGTCGGCTTCGCGATGGGGCTCGGCGGCGTGGCGGTCGTCCTGCTCGGCGTCGTCGCCGACTCGATCGACTTGCGCGCGGCACTGCTCATCACCGCGGCCGCCCCGGCACTCGGCGCGCTGGTCGCACTGTGGCTGCCCGGTGAGGCACCTTCGTCCGCCCGCGTCGAGCCGATCGTGCTCGCCGGCGACTGACTCACACCATTTTCCAACGCTCGACGCGGTCCTACGACCCGAGTTGACGCAACTGCGTCAGGGATCCCGCGCCGGCGCTCGGCGACAGTGGATGCGCCGGCCTTCCGCCGGCCGGCGGCGGCGACCGCCGATGACGCACTGCAAGAGGAGCATGCTTATGAACCGCAAGACCGCAGGGGCGCTTGCCGCCCTTGTTCTCGTCGCCCTTGGCGCCGTCGCCGCGATCGCGTCGGCTGCACCGGGGAGCAGCGTGGGCGTTCGACGATTGACGGGCCCGTTCTGCATCGACGCCCGCACGGGCGTCGTCCGCAGCGTCGCCGCGACGCGCTCGTGCCGAGGCGGCGAGCTGCGCAAGTACGGCGTCGCCGTCAACGGGCCGCAGGGCCCCGCCGGCAGCAACGGCATTGCCGGCCCGCAGGGCCCGAAGGGTGACGCCGGTGCAACCGGCGCGCAGGGCTTGAGGGGCGAAAGCGGCGCAGACGGTGCCAAGGGCGACACCGGCGCAGACGGCGCGGCCGGCCCGCAGGGATTGAAGGGCGACATCGGCCCCGCCGGCGCAGTCGGCGCAACCGGGCTGCAGGGCTCGAAGGGCGACGCCGGCGCGACCGGCCCGCAAGGTCCGAAGGGTGAGACCGGCGCCGCCGGCACGTCCGGCCTGAAGGGCGACGCCGGCGCGACCGGCCTGCAAGGTCCGAAGGGTGAGACCGGCGCCGCCGGCACACCCGGCCTGCAGGGCCTGAAGGGCGACACCGGCGCAACGGGCGCGACCGGCCCGCAGGGCGTCGCCGGAGCGAACGGGCTCGGCGACGGCACGACCACGCTCTGCGTGAGCAACGGCGGCGACGTCAAGTTCGGCGGCCCGGGCGGCGCGTACTGCAACACCGGTCACGATCAGGTGCTCACCGTCGTGATCGTCAAGTCCTCCTAGGCACGCACGCGTTGCGGGTGCACCGGCCCTCACACGGGCCGGGCATCCCGGAGCGCGTCGACGGCTTGGACCACACCAGCGTGATTGACGCATCTGCGTCAACACGCGAGCGACGGCGGCGGGTTAGAACACCCGAGCCGGCATTCTCGCCGGCCGGCGGCCCGCACCGCCGCCACCCTTCTGCACGGGGGCGAGATGAGCAGCACCGAAACCGCGTTGCAACCAGACGTTGCATCGACACCGAAGACGCCGCGACGCAAGCTCGGCTTCGCATCGTGGTTCGCGGGCGCGGACAACCGCGTGCTCGCACTCGTCCCGAGCGAGCAAAGCTTCCTCGAGGCGCAGGGCCTCGTGATCGTCGCCATGGCCTGCGTCACGGGCTTCGCAGTCGCGGTTGCCGGCAGTGGCTGGTGGAACATCCCGATCACTCACATCCTGTGGCTCGGCGCGATCTGGGCAGTCGTGATCTGCATCGTCGATCGCTTGATCTACAAGAGCTTCGGAACGAGTCGCCGGACGAACCTCGTGCTCGCGGTGCCACGCGCGGCGCTCTCGGTCATGCTCGCGCTCGTCCTCGGGCTGCCGATGGTGCAGTTCATCTTCAAGCCATCGATCGCGAATCAGCTGTCGCTGACGACCGCCGTCCAGCAGAAGGGCGCCCAGAAGTCGGCGATCGCCTTCTACGAGCCCAAGATCCGCCAGGCGACGGCGCAGATCGCCGCGATCCAGGGCCGCGAGACGGCACTCGAGAATCGGATCAGCAAGTTCACGCGACTCTCGGGATGCGAAAGCAACGAACCGTCCTGCTCGCACACCCATCGAACGGGCTGCGGACACTGGTGCACCTACTACGGACAGCAGGCGAACATCGCCCGCGCCACCCTCGACCGGGCCCGCCCGGTCGACCGACAGAAGATCGCCGGCCTCAAGTCGAACATCGAGCAGTGGCAGAGCCGCGAGACGCTCGAGTCGAGTACGCGCGTCGCTGCGATCGCCGGCGACCGCGATCTGCTCGCGCGGGCCGAGGCGCTGTCGGCAATCGAACGCCAGCACCCCGAGGTCTCGAGCTATGTCCTGTTCGTGCTCGGCCTGTTCGTCTGCCTCGATCTCGTCGCACTCGTGATGAAGCTGTCGCACCTGTTCGTCGGCGGCGCGGTCTACGAAGATGTGGCCGCCGCGCTGAGCGAACGGGACCGCCTCGAAGCGCATCGGCTGCGCGAGCAGACCGAGGTCCTGCGCAAGCGACTGACCGGAGAAGCGCGCGCCGATATCGACGTGGACGAGGCTCGAATCGACGTCGAGCGTGATCGCCGGATCGCCGACGCGCAGACGAAACTGACCGGCGCCTACGGCGTCTCTTAGCCCCAACTGCAGCTTCACGCAATCGACCTGTCGTCCTGGATTCCGACGTCCGCCCGTCTCGCGGCTGAGGCGACGTCGTTCGCACGTTGCGCCCGGCTGCGTGACGCTGCCTATCTGCGCTGGCACTGGCAGCAGCATCCGCAGACGACGTGGCGCATTCGCGCTGTCCGGGCGAAAGACGGCTCACTCGGCACCCACGGCGACACGGACATCTGACGCCTAGCGCGTGACGGTCAGGTGGGCGGAGACGCCCAGGTTGCCGCCGCCGCAGCGCGCGGTGATCGTGTAGCCGCCCGGCGCCAGCGTGCGCGGGATGCGGGCGTGGGCGGAGAAGCGTCCCGCCGAGCCGACCTCGCCGAGGACCGCCGGAACGCCGGCGAAGGAGCGCGTCGCGGGGAACGCGCGGGAGATGATCGTCACCGTGTCTCCGGCAGTGCACCCGCCGGCGACGCCGCGCACGAGGACGACGCCTCCACGCCGTACTGTCGCCGGGGTCACCGCGAGCGCGACGGTAATGCCGCTGGTCCGCCCGCTGACGTCGAGGCCGCTGGCGACGACGACCGCGAGCCCGACGCCTCCCATCATGGCCCCCGCCGACGCACTCAGCACGAGCGGCCGGCCGCGCCTGTCGGTGACGCAGCGCCACGCCGTTCCGCCATCGGTGGCTGCCGACCAGAACACCTTGTTGCCGTCGACCTGCAGTGTCTGGTCGAGCGGCCTCCAGCCGGTGCAGCTCATGCCCGCCGGAAGCCGCTGTACGTGCCAGAGGAAACTCGCGTTCGTCCAGCGCCAGAGCCCCTGGCGAATCCGTACGCGATTGGTGAAGGGAACGGAAAGCCTGCCGTTGTCGACGACGGCGCCGGAGCGGTACCGGTAGAAGAGCGGCGTTCGCGCCGGGAGGAACAAGCTGCCTCCGCTCTGAGCGGCAAGCCGCGAGCGGAGCGGCGCCGGCAGGTAACTCCACGACGGGACGAAGCCCGCACGAGCGGCGGCGCCCGCCAGGGCCGCAGCGGCCACACACACGGCGAGGATCGTCACGCGTGCGGTCACCGTCTTCATCCGTCGGGAACGTACGCACGATCTGTGCGGGCTGTGTGAACGGTCGGTATGGATCCGGCGAGCGGGTCAGACGGCGCCAGGCCAGCGCCGAAAGACCACAGCCGTGTTGTGGCCTCCGAACCCGAACGAGTTCGACACCGCGACATCCACCTGCTCGCGCCGCGGGATGTTGGCGATGTAGTCGAGATCGCACTCGGGATCCGGAAGCTCGTAGTTGACCGTCGGCGGGAGGATGCCGTGCTCGAGGGCGAGGACCGTGAAGACGGCCTCGACCGCGCCTGCGGCGCCGAGGGTGTGCCCGGTTGCGCCCTTCGTCGACGAGATGGGCGTTCGGCGGGCCTTGTCCTCGCCGAGCGCGAGCTTCAAGACACGCGTCTCCCCGGCGTCCCCGACCGGCGTCGACGTTCCATGGGCGTTGACGTACCCGATCTCCTCCGGGGTGACGTTCGCTTCGGCGAAGGCCATCTGCAATGCACGCGCAGGGTTCTCACCCGTGGGATCGATGTCGGAGACGTGGTTGGCGTCCGAGGAGATGCCGTAGCCCGCGACCTCGGCATGGATCGTCGCACCGCGGCGGACCGCGTGATCCAACTCCTCGAGGACGAGCACGGCGGCCCCTTCGGCCATCACGAAACCATCACGCCCGGCGTCGAACGGCCGCGAAGCGCTCGCAGGCGCGTCGTTTCGTTTCGAGAGCGCGCGCATCGCGCCGAACCCGGCCATCGCGACCGCGGTCACGGGCGCCTCCGTGCCGCCGCAGAACATCACGTCGGCGCGGCCCAGGCGGATCGCGTCCCGCGCGTCGCCGATCGCCATGTTCGAGGCCGCGCACGCCGTCGACTCGGCGAGGAGCGGGCCACGCGTCCCGAGCTCGATCGACACCCAGCCGGCGGGAAGGTTCGGAAGCGTCTGCACGATCGCGAAGGGACTGACCCGGTCGGCGCCCTTGTCGTCCAGGAGACGCACGCAGTCCTCGAACGACTGGACCCCGCCAAACGCGCTCGCGACGGCAACGCCGACGCGCTCGGCGTGCCTGACGACGTCGAGACCGGCGGACTGCTCCGCCTGTCTGGCCGCAGCAACGACGAGATGCGCACAGCGGTCCATCCGCCGCGCGGTCTTGCGGTCGACGTACTCCTCTGCGTCGAGCCCCTTGACCTCGCAGGCGAAGCGCGTCGAATGGCTGCTCGCATCGAAGCGGGTGACCTCTGCGGCGCCGCGGCCCCCGGCCAGCAACGCCTCCCAGGAGTCCTGAACCGTGTTGCCGATCGGGCTCACGAGCCCGAGCCCGGTCACGACGACCCGCCGAGATTCAGCAGACACGAGAACAACCCTACGCGGGCGGGTTCGCCCACGGCCGAATCAGCGCTCCAGCGAGCGACGTCTCCGGCCGATATTCGGAGCATGAGCTCCCAGGCGCAGCCCACGACCGTCCGATCCCCGTTCCCGGCCGTGTCCCGCCGGCTGACGGTGGTCAGCCTGGCCGTGGCGGTGGCGATGTTCGCCGCCGTCGCGGCGCAGTTCGAGCTTCAGCTCGGGGGCGCGTCCGTCGACCGGCTTTTCAACAACTGGCTCTACGACGTCGTCGGCGTCGCCGCCGGACTGACGTGCGTCCTCCGCGGGCTCGTCGTCAGGGAACGGGCCGCGTGGTCGTGGATCGGCTTCGGCATCCTGGCCTGGACGGCCGGGGACATCTACTGGACGGTCGCGCTCGAGACGGTCAAGAGCCCGCCGTATCCGTCGCTCGCGGATGCGGGCTACCTGGGCTTCTATCCGGCCGTCTTCATCGGGCTCGGGTTGCTCGTTCGCGGCCGCGTTATCCGCTTCAGCGCGAGTGTCTGGCTCGACGGGTTCATCGCCGCGTGCGCGGTGAGCGCAATCGCGAGCGGCATCGTGCTCGCAGACGTCTGGCGCAGCGCGAGCGGGGGTGTAGCCGCCGTCGCGACCAACATGGCGTACCCCGCCGGCGACGCGCTCCTCCTCTGTCTCGTCCTCGCCGCGTTCGCGTTCTCCGGCTGGAGCGTCGACCGGACCTGGCTGTTGCTCGGCGCCGGCATCGTCGTGTTCGGAGTAGCCGACAGCATCTATCTCGTCGAGGTTGCGAATGGGACGTACCGGCTCGGAACCGTGCTCGACCTCGGCTGGCCCGCCGGATTCGTGCTGATCGCCGTGGCATCGTGCATGCCGGTACGTCGCGTCGCTGTCGTCCGCCTCGAGGGGCGGCGCGTGCTCGCCGCGCCACTCGTCCTTGCAGCCGTCTGTCTGGCCGTCGAGATCCAGGATCACTTCGTGCGCATCGGCGCCCTCTCGCTGGTGCTCGCCTCGCTCGGCCTGATCGCAGTGATCGCGCGACTCGCGCTCACGTTCAACGAGCATCTCGACTTGCTACGCGAGACACGCGCCGAGTCGCTGACCGATCCGCTCACCGGTCTCAGCAACCGGCGTGCGCTCCTCCGGAGGCTCGATGAGACGTTCGCCGTCGACGACGGCCGGAGCCGGCTGCTCCTGCTGTTCGACCTCGACGGCTTCAAGGCATACAACGACACGTTCGGCCATGAAGCCGGCGACATGCTGCTGAGCAGGCTCGGCGCGAGATTGCGGCGCAGCGTGGGGTCGAGAGGCGAGGCGTTCCGTCTCGGCGGCGACGAGTTCTGCATCCTCCTCGACGGCGAGCTGATCGACCTCGAGTGGGTTCGCGCAGCGGCAACGGCGAGCCTTCGTGAGAGCGGCGAAGGATTCGTGATCACCTGCTCGAGCGGGCACGTGTTGATCCCATCCGAATCGGCGGATCCGCGCGAGGCCCTGCGCATCGCCGATCGTCGCATGTACGCGGAGAAGGGCTCGAGGACATCCGCACACGACCCGAGCGGCGTCCTGGTGCAGGCCTTGATCGAGCGCGACCGCTATCTGGGCGACCACTCGCGGGGGGTTGTCGAGTTCGCGACGGCGCTCGCCCGGCACGCCGGCCTCGTCGGCACGGACGCCGAGCTCGTGCGGGCGGCTGCCGAGCTCCACGACGTCGGCAAGCTCGCGTTGCCCGAGGCGATCCTCTCGAAGCCCGAGCCGCTCGACCCCGACGAATGGGCGCTCGTCCGTCAGCACACACTGGTGGGCGAGCGAATCGTCGGCGCGGCGCACGGTCTCGGTGAGGTGGCGAAGACGATCCGTTCGACGCATGAGCGTTGGGACGGAGCTGGATATCCGGACGGGCTGGCCGCTCTGCAGATTCCCGTCGCCGCGCGCCTGATCGCGATCTGCGATGCCTACGACGCGATGACGACGATGCGCCCGTATACCGCTGCGCTGAGCCCGGAAGACGCAATCGACGAGCTCGTCCGCAATGCCGGGAGCCAGTTCGACCCGCGCCTGGTCGACCTGTTCGTGAGCAATGTCGCGCCGGCCGCGGTCCGAGGCGCCGCGGCGCCGCGCGGCTCCGCAGCGACCGGCTGACAGACGCCCGCCCCGACGGGGACGCGCGCTGCCTGCGGTCGCTCTCAGGGCTCTCTCATCTTCGTTCTGCTTGCCTTCAGTCGCTGCGAGCCCGTACTCGCGCCACTCACCGGATCCGTCGAGTCATTTCCAGAGCGTCAAAGATCAGCGCGCGCGCGGCGCTGCCCGGGCCGGCCAAGGTTCCGCGGCTGACCCTCTACTTCTGGGTGATCAAGATCCTCACCACGGCGCTGGGAGAGGCGACCTCCGACTACCTCGTCCACAACGTCAACCCGTATCTCGCGGTCTTCGGTGGCTTCCTCACGTTCCTGGCCGCGATGGCGATCCAGTTCCGCGTGCGCACCTACCTGCCGTGGGCCTATTGGCTCGCCGTGACGATGGTCGCGGTGTTCGGGACGATGGCGGCCGACGTCCTGCACGTCGAGTTCGGCGTTCCGTACATCGCCTCGACCGTGTTCTTCGCGATCACGCTCGCCGCCGTCTTCGTCACCTGGTACCGGAGCGAGGGAACGCTTTCGATCAAGAGCGTCTACGCGGGAAGGCGCGAGGTCTTCTACTGGGCGGCCGTGCTCGCGACCTTCGCGATGGGAACTGCCGCCGGAGATCTGGCGGCATACACCGCAGGGCTCGGATTCCTGACGGCGGGGTTGTTCTTCGCTTCGCTGTTCGCCGTGCCCGCGATCGGGTACCGGTTCTTCGGCCTGAACGCGATCTTCGCCTTCTGGTTCGCCTACATCCTGACGCGTCCGCTGGGAGCCTCGTTCGCCGATTGGCTGGGCAAGTCCCGGACCGCGGGCGGCCTGGGCTTCGGTGACGGTCCGGTCGCTGCATGCCTTGCTGCGATGATCGTCCTCCTGGTCGCATATCTGACCGTCACCGGCAAGGATCAACCCGCCGCACGGACGTCCTCGCGTCGCGGCGAGCCCGGGCAACTGCGAAGCTCTCCCGAACAAGCGTGAACGACGACGTTAGGGTCTCCTCGTGAACCCGTCGATCCAACGCTTCCTCCCGATCATCCTGATCGCTTTCGTCCTCCTGTTCGTGCTGCCCTCGCTGCTCAAGAAGAAGTCGTCCCATGGGCCGAGCGCGAAGACGCAGGCAGCCCAGGCGATCGACGCCACCAACGTGATCGATCGGGGCGAACAGGACTACAAGCGCGCGCACGGCAAGTTCACCTCGAGCCTGGCGGACCTGGTGCAACTGCACCCCCGGCTCGCCGCCGACCTCGGGATCGGCCTCGCGGTCACCCTCGATGCCGGCACCGGCGGGCAGAGCTACGTCCAGCAGGTGGTGGGCTCGAATCTGACGCTCGTTCGCGCCCGCGCGGGCGCCAAGCTGATCGCCGCGAACTGCACGGTGGTCAAGAGCGCCTCCGGCGTCTCCTGCCCCGCCGCCTGACCTGCGGCCTACTTCCCTTCGCGTAGATAGGCGTCGGATCCGTCGAGCCAGTCCGCCCGCGGCGGGCAGAAGATGTCGACGTCGAGTGTCTGCACGAGCGCCTCGGCGCGGTGCGGCAGCCACGACGGGATCTGCAGCACCTCGCCCGCCGCGACATCGACCTGCTGGGAGTCGTCGTCGCCGAGCCAGAAGCGGAGCACGCCTTCGAGGATGTAGGTCAGCTGCTCGTTCTCGTGGGCGTGCTTCGGGACGACGCAGCCCTGGTCGAGGTAGACGTGGGTCAGCATCATGCGCTCGGTTGAGATCATTCGGCGAGCGAGGTCCGGCTTGAGCGCCTCCTTCGGCATGTCCCCCCACCGATAGTGAATCGCCTTCGACACATCCATCCGCGTGCTCCTCTCACCCGGGGGACTGCGATCGTCGCAGATCCACGTGCGCCCGGACGCGCGGCTCAGGCTCGCGCCGGTCGGTCTGCTGCGCGCCTACGGCGGAGACGCGAGCCCGGGCGACCTCGCGTTCTACGAGATACGCGAGCATCTCGCGTATCTGCAGAGCAACGGCTGCCGGCCGCAGCTGCTCGCAGGCGCACTCCCCGGCGGAACGCCGCATCCGGTCGTCCCCTGACGCGCTCAGGGCTTCGATCGACGCCGAAACGCTCGCATCGCCTTCTCTTCACGTCCGTCCTGGATCGCGCCCCATACGTGCAGACCGATCACGACGATCACGACGAGCGCCGTCATCACGACGACGATCACGATTGCGGCAAGGTCGGCGGCGTAGAGCATGGTGTCCCGGCTCGATCGCGCTCGGAGCGCAGGCACCGCTAGCGTACCGAGGGTCGCCCGATGCTCCCGGCCCGAATCCTTTCGACGACGGCGCTCTGCGCCGCGCTCGTCGTCTTCGTCCTCGCGGCAGCAGGCTGCGGCAGCACGAAGCACGCAACGTCGACGACCACGCCGACGGCAGCCGCGACGACCGGCCCGCGCGACCGCTTCGGCACCGTCTGGCTCTGCCGTCCGGGCGAGCGCGACAACCCCTGCGAGACCGATCTGACGACGACGGTCGTCGCCCGGGCCGGAGCAACGCGCGTCGTTCACACTGCCGCTGCGGCGAGCCCGCCCGTCGACTGCTTCTACGTCTACCCGACGGTCAGCGACTCACCGACGGTGAACGCGAACCTGCAGATCGGCCTCCGGGAGACCGCGGTCGCGCTCACGCAGGCGTCGCGGTTCTCACAGGTCTGCAAGGTCTACGCGCCCGTTTACCGGCAGATAACCCTCGGCGCGCTTGACCATCCGAGCCGGATCACGCTGGCGAACGCGCTCGTCACGTACCGAAGCGTGCTGTCGGCGTTCCGCGACTACCTGGCGCACTACAACCAGGGCCGCGGGATCGTCTTCATCGGGCACTCGCAGGGGGCGACGATCCTGATCCGGCTGCTCGAGCAGGAGGTCGACAGGAGCCCCTCGGTGCGCAGGCGCCTGGTCTCCGCGCTCCTGCTGGGCGGGAACGTCACCGTTTCCAGGGGCCGGACCACGGGCGGCGACTTCGCCCACATTCCGGCGTGCACGTCGAGCACGACGACGGGTTGTGTGGTCGCCTACTCGAGCTTCACGGCCAAGCCGCCGCCCGGCAGCCAGTTCGGGCGGACGACCTCCGACGCCGGAGTGCGCTTCCTCGCGCCTCGACACGCCTCGCCGAGGCTCCAGATCATGTGCGTCAACCCGGCGGCACCTTCGGGCGGCACGGCCCCGCTCGATCCGTACCTCCCGTCGCTGGCACTCAACGCGTTTCCGTCGGCCACCCCGCTCTCGGTGCAGACGCCGTGGGTCGCCTTCCCGGGCGAGTACACCGGGCGTTGCGAGTCGTCGGGGAACGCGACCTGGCTCCAGGTGACGCGCACCGCTGCAGCCGACGGGAGACCCGTGCTGACGCGCGCGCAGCAGCCGGCGATCGGACTGCACGTCCTCGACGTGAACATCGCCCTCGGCAATCTCGTTCGCCTCGTCGGTTCCGAGGCGAACGCCTACCGACGGCGCTGAGGCCGGAGCACGCCGCGCGTTGCCCGCTCGAGCGGATCCTGCTCGAGCGGGCAACACGACTGGATCGCTACGCGAGCGCCTTCTGCTTGAGCTGATCGAACTCGGCCTGCGAGATGGCGCCGTCCTTGAGAAGGGCCTGGGCCTTGGCGATCTGCTCGGTGGGGTCGCCGCCGCCGACCGATCGCACGTACTGGTCGAACTGCTGCTGCGACGCCTCCGCCTGCTTCATGTTGCGGTCGGCCATCCCCTGATGCTCGACGAGCAGGTAGATCAGCACGCCGAAGTACGGGATGATGATCACGAAGATGATCCACAAGACCTTGGCGAACCCGGATGTGTCGTGGCGCCGGAAGAGGTCTGCGAAGACGGTGATCAACAGCCAGAACCAGATGATCCAGGCCATGAACAGGAGCACATCCCAGAAGAAGCTCCAGAACGAGTAGTCAGCGAGCACGGTCACCCACCCTTCGATCGATTGAAGACTGTTGATCGTACGATGCCCGGGCCCCGGTTGCAGCGGGATCCGGCGGCAGACGATCCGCGGCGGCAGGCAGATGGCACGCGCGCCGGCGGCGATGTAGCGTTCCGCTCCATGTTGCGATGGCTGCTCGTCTCGTGGGCTGCGAATGCGGTCGTGCTCGGGCTCACGGGCTGGCTCCTCGGCGGCGTGACGTTCCACGGCTCCACCTGGACGGTCATCATTGCGGCAGCGGTCTTCGGCGTGCTCAACACGATCCTGAAGCCGATTCTCAAGCTCGTCACGCTCCCGTTCGCGATCGTGACACTCGGAATCGCGTGGTTCTTCGTGTCGATGTTCACGCTCTGGCTGACCGTCGTGATCGTCTCCAAGTTCGACATCAGCGGCTTCTGGAACTACGTGTGGGCGACGATCATCATCTGGGCGCTCAACATGGTCGTCGACGCGGTGATGTTCCGGTCGTCCGGCCGAGGCAGCTCCGTCGCCATCGCCTAGGCGGCCCGCTCGAACACCGGCTCCGCTGCCGCCCCGGGGTCTCCTGGCGACGCGGACGGGCTAGACGGCGAGGCGTGTGCTGCTGCGTCGGACGAGGAAGATTGCCGCCGCGATCGCCGGCACCGCCAGTGCGAGCAGGCCGAATTCGAGGAGCGTGTTCGTGAGCGCCCGCCCGGTCAACGGGCTGCGCTCGAACTGTGCCGTGACGATCAGGATGCGCCGCACGACCGCGATCAGCCCGATGTACAGGAACGGCTCGACAGCGATCTCGTGCGTCCGGACGACGAACCGGAGCGTGTAGAGCAACTCGCCGACGATCAGCGCCAGCAGCACGCGGTCGAGCACGAGGACGCCGACGTTGACGGCCCCGGCGTTGTCCCGCAGTCCGTGCACGAGCCCTGAGACGGTGCCGACGAGAATGAGGACGCCGGCGACTCCGAGCAACAGGCCGACCGACGCGTAGAGCACCAGCTCGAACGAGACGAGCCCCTCGCCGATCGCGTCCGTGGCGCGGAGAATGCGCCCCGACGCCTGATCCCGAGCCGACATCTCAAGACCCTACCGGGAGGTCCGCGCGCCCGCTGACGCGGTGCTAGCCGAGCCGCCCGCCGCTTCGGCGAAGGCGCTTCCAGGCGGACGGGAACAGCCGGAGCGCATGATCCCGCCGCACCCGCTGCCGCTCGGCGATCCGGCCGGCGGCAAAGGCGGCGGCCGTCCGGACATCGACCACGGCCGTGGCGCGCAGGCGCTCCTCGGCGACCGTGGCGTCCTGATGCTCGCCGAGCAGATCCTGCATCCTCCGCGCGTCTGCCAGAAACCGCCTACCGGCGCCGTGGTCCGACGGAGCGAGCTCGGCGGCGTAGCGGGCTCGCTTGAGCTGCATTCGCAGCCCGTGCATCGCGCCGTCGCCCGGCTGTTCGCCCAGCTCTGCCACCGCCCGCGCCAGGCGGCGAAACTCCTTCCGCGCGACGCGATCGAGACGAACGCTCTCGACGCCGGTCGCCAGCCGCGGCGGGAACCGGAGCCGGGCGACGAGCAAGCGGTAGCCTGGACTGTCGAGCGCCGCGAGCAGCGCCGTGCGCGTCGCGGCGCGCTCCTGCTCGAGTCGGGCAACGAGCGCCTCGCCGCCCCGCTGATCCGGCTCGGGCAGTGCGCGTACCGCCTCGCGAACGTGCTCCAGCACGACGTCCAGATCGCGTGCGGGGCCCGTTGCGACGCCGAGCTCGCGCAACGGCTCGACGACCGCGCGCCGCCAGTCCGGATCGAGATACGCCCTGGTCGCGCGCAGGAACGCACGCGTGCGCCGGGCCGCGACGCGATGCTGATGAAGGTTCTCGGGGTCGTCGCCCAGCCGTGATCCTGGATCGTGCGCGACCAGCGCGCGCCGCTCCGCTTCGATCATCCCTCGCAGCCGGATCGCGCCGGGCTCGCGAACGAGCGGCGGCCCCGGGACGAGCGGCTTGCCACCGACCACGCCGTCGACCAGCCGCGCGATCGCGGCCGGCAGGGTCAGCCCGGCGTTGCCCGGCTCCCACTCCTCGATGCACTCTCCCCGCGGCAGGCAGAGCCGCCAGACCACTCCCGCTTCGAGCGGCAGTCGCGAGATCGTCATGCCGGCCTGCTCGAGATCGCGGTCGACCGTGTCGTAGTCGTGCGCGACCGCGAGCTCATGCTCTGCCCGCAGCCAGTTCTCGACGGCAGAGTTCGGGTCGGATCCCTCGGAGAGCTCGAACGCCCGGCGACGAATCGCGTCCTCGTCCGGAGGAGAAGCGTCGCGATCGCTCATCGACGAGGATTCCCTCGCCGGACGCCGTGTTCCTGCTTGCTGTGTGCATGGCGTACCGTTTGCGGATCGCCAGTCTTCGCTCGATCTCGCTGCTCGTCGCGTTCCTCGCCCTCGCACTGACCGTCGGCTCGTCGAGCGCGAAGACCGTCGCAACGCCACGCACGACCGTGCAACTCACGGTCCCGGCCGCCAACGCAGCCGCACCGTTCGACCAACCACACTCGATCGTCCTCCCGGCCGGCTGGCGCGGTGAGGTCTGGGCTCGCATCGGGGGCGCGCGCTACGCGCTGTGGACGCCTTCGCACACGTTGCTCGTGACGGCGACCTCGAGCGGACAATTGCTGGAGCTCGTGCCACGTCGCGACCCGGCCGCACCGCCCGTCGTGCGCGTGCTCGCGCAGGGGCTCACCAATCCGCAAGGGCTCGCGTTCGACACCGTCGATGGGCGCGCCGTCCTCTACCTCGCCGAGTCGAATCAGGTCGATCGCTACGCATGGAACCGAAACGACACGCTCGGGGCGCGCACGATCGTCGTTGCCGGGCTGCCCGACGACGATCGGACGGGCGACGACGTCCATCGGCTGAAGGGCGTCGCGATCGGACGCGACCATCGGGTCTTCGTCACGGTCGGCAGCGCCTGGAACGCAGACGGGAGGGACACGACAGGCGCATCGCCGCGCGGCGCCATCTACTCGTTCAGTCGAAGCGGCGGGCACCGGCGCGTGTTCGCGACAGGGGTGAGGAACGGCGAAGGCCTGGCGATCGCTCCCGACGGCACACTCTGGACGGCCGTGAACGAGCGCGACAACGTCGCCTACCCGTTCCATCGTGCGTACGGCGGGCTGAGTGACGCCTACGGTCAGGTCGTCCAGAGCTACGTGGACGAGAACCCACCCGACGAGGTCGTGAAGCTCACGCCGGCCCGCAACGTCGGCTGGCCCTTCTGCAACCCGAGCGCGGACGTTCGGCCGGGCGATCCTGCCGCGGGCCAGAACTTCGCACGACCGCGGTTCGAGCGCGACGTCCAGACGAACCCGGACGGGGCGAGGCTCGACTGCTCGAAGCTTGCACCGATCGACCGCCCGATCCCCGCGCACAGCGCTCCCGTCTCGCTCACGTTCCTCGAAGGCAGCAAGGTGGCGGCGGCGTGGCGCGGCGGCGCCGTCGTCGGCGCACACGGTTCCTGGGACCGTAGCCCGCCCCGGCCGCCGGCCGTCCTCTGGCTGCCCTGGAACGCGAAGACGCGGACGCTCGGGCTCGCCACGCCGCTGGTCTCGGGGTTCCAGCTCGCCGGAGGCCAGCGATGGGGCCGGCCCGTCGACGCGGTGCCGGGGCCTGACGGCGCGCTCTACGTCACCGACGACACGGCGGGCGCCGTCTACCGGATCACGACGAGGTGAGCGTTGCGCGGGCGAGCTCGATCGCACCAGACGTTCACAGAACCCTTACTGCAACGCGTCGACGCCAACCCGTAGCGTGGAAGCAACTGACCGCGAAGGAGGAACGCACATGTCAGGCCACGAGCACGAGGTAGAGCTGCAGCACCTGCTGCTGATGGTGGAGTCCGCGCAACGCGCCGGCCTCTCGGAGCCCGAGATCGAGCAAGTTCTCGACGAGGCCCGCGAGGACGACGCTGCACTCGACCGCGCCGCGTAGCGCGCGAACGCCGAGCGGCCGGTGGCGCTATTCCCGGCTCGACAGGACACGCAAGAGCTCGGCGACCGACCAGGCCTGGAACGGGCACCCGGTGGCGAGGTGCGGCGGAGCGCCGTCGGCAGTCTCGGACACCGAGCCCAGGCCGAAGTCGCTGAGGTGCGCCTCGAGACCGTCGAGGAGGCCGTCCACCGGGCTACCGGCGAGGCGCGCCGCATCGATGTACGGGCCGATCAACCAGGGCCACACGGTGCCCTGGTGGTAGGCGCCGTCGCGCTCCGCCGGGCCCCCGCGGTGGTATGGCCGGTAGCGTGAATCGTCCGGGGCGAGCGATCGCAGCCCGAGCGGCGTCAGCAGCGACCTCCGGCAGACGTCGACGACTGCGAGCATCGCATCCGCGTCGAGCGGTCCGCCCGGGAGTGACGCGGCAAGAAGCTGGTTCGGACGCACCGACGCGTCGTCGCCGTTCGGTCCGTCGACCACGTCGAGCAAGCCTGCACCGTCGGCACGAACGAACCGCGCGACGAACGAGGTCGCAGCAGACGCGCGCAGCTGTGTGCACCGGTCGCGAAACGCGACGTCGTCGGTGAACGCGGCGGCGACGTCGAGTGCGCGCAGCCACAGCGCATTGACCTCGACCGGCTTGCCCGACCGGGGCGTCACCGGCACGCCGTCGATGCGGGCGTCCATCCATGTGAGCGCCCACCCTTCCGCCCCCTGCGTGAGCAGTCCGTCCGACCGGTCGATGCCGATCCCGTACCGCGTCCCGTCGACATGGTGGTCGACGATCCGCGCCACCGTCGGTGCGAGCTCTGCCCGCAGATCGGCGTCACCGGTGACGGCGACGTGGCGACCCGCCGCGTGGACGAACCAGAGCGTGCCGTCGACCGTGTTGTACTCGAGCGAACCGGTGTCGGCCGTGTTCGCGAGCATGCCCTCCGAGACCGTCGCAGCGGATGAGCGGAGCACTTCGCGACCCTCGTCGTGGCGGTGGGTCGCGAGGTAGAGGCCCTCGTACGACGTCATCAGATCCCGCGACCACTCGCCGAACCACGGGTAGCCGGCGACGGCAGTCGGACGGCCCGAGGTCACGATCGCGAACTGGTCGGCGGCGACGACAAGCTGCCGCGAGAGCTCGTCCGTCACAGCCGCTCGTTGCACGAGCTCGCGGGCGCGCCGACGCGACGCCTCGACGAGCACGGTCGCGGGCGGTGGCAGGCCGCGAAACGCGGACGCAGCCGCCGTCACCTCGTGGAAGGTCCCGGGCTCGAGCTCGGCGCCGAACGTGCCCGCTGCCCAGAGGTCCTCCGTGTCGCCGAGCCCGCGTGCGGCCTCCTCGCGGGCGCGGACGTCGCGATACCAGCTGCCGGCGCCGGTCCAGCCGGAGCCTTCGACGCGGTAGGCGTCCTCGAAGACGAAGCCTCCGACGGTCTGATCGACGCGCGGATCCCCGTTCGCACGCCGCTCGCCGTGCACGCTCCGCCAGGTGCAGAGCGGCGTCAGCTCGAGCCGGACGGGGCGGTCGGCCGCAATCAGACGGTGGACGACGCCGACCACCGGCGAGCCGTGCGCCATGGCGACCTCGCGCTCCAGCACGACACCGCCGATCTGCCAGCGCCACCGCGGCACACCGTCGACGAGCTCGAACGACGACAGCAGCTCGTTGCCGCGCGGATCGACGGTGCCGCTCGCCCACTCGTCGGTGGCGAGGCGGAAGCGCGCGTCGCCGGAGACGACCACGGCATCGAGCGACGCCAGGCCCAGCATGCGGTTGGCGGGGCCGGCGACCGCGACGACGAGCAGGCCGTGGTAGCGGCGGGTGCGCAATCCCGACATGGTTCCCATCGCATAGCCGCCGACGCCGTCGGCGACCAGCCACTCGCGATTCGCACCTTCGTCGAGGGTGCCGCACGTCTGCGGACCGAAGCGGATCGTCACCGACGCGCGGGTGCATCGGCGGACATCAGCTCGCCGAGCGTCGGCACCGGTCCGCCGCGGGCGCGCAGGATCAACTCCGCCACGAGACCCGTCCAGCCGGTTTGGTGACCGGCGCCGAGGCCGGCACCGTTGTCCCCGTGGAAGTACTCGTTGAAGAGCACGTTGTCCTTCCAGTTCGGGTCGTTCTGCAGCCGGTCGACCCAGCCGAAGCACGGGCGCCGGCCGTCCGGGCCGACGACGAACAGCGAGATCAGCCGGTCCCGCAGGTCGGCTGCGATCTCCTCGAGCGTCAACTCGGTCCCGGATCCGGTCGGATACTCGACCTTCAACTCGTCGCCGAAGAATCGTGCGTATCGACCCAGCGCCTCGACGATCAGGAAGTTGACCGGCATCCAGATCGGCCCGCGCCAGTTCGAGTTGCCGCCGAACATCCCGGTCGTGGATTCCGCCGGCTCGTAGTCGACACGCGCAGACGTCCCGTCGATCTGGAGCTCGAACGGATGCTCTGTATGCCAGCGCGAGAGCGCGCGAAGGCCGTAAGGCGAGAGGAACTCGGACTCGTCGAACAGACGCTCGAGCAGACGCAGCACGCGGTTCACGGAGACGACGCCGAGCAGCATGCGGCGTCGACCGGGTAAGCCGCTGACCGGATGCGCACCGGTGAGCAGCGCCGCCGCGTTCTTGTGCAGGCGCTCCGCTCGGTCGACGACCTCCTCGTCGATCGCGGCGACGCCGAGCAGCGGCAGGATGCCGACGATCGAACGCACCTTGACCGGGAACGAGCGTCCGTCGGCGAGCCGGAGCTGGTCGTAGAAGAAGCCGTCGGTTTCGTCCCAGAGGCCCTGGGAGTCGAGTGCCTGCTTGATCAGCGCGAAGTGCTCGAGGAACTTGAGGACGAGGTCGGTCGCAGGTCGGCCTCGACGAATGAGGATCGAGGCGATCGCCGCCATGCTCAGCGCGTAGAACCCCATCCAACCGGTGCCGTCCGACTGCTCGAGCAGCTCCCCCGGCGCGAGGTGGGAGCGGTCGATCGGCCCGATGTTGTCGAGCCCGAGGAATCCGCCCTCGAAGATGTTCGAGCCGTCGCGGTCCTCGCGGTTCACCCACCACGTGAAGTTGACGAGCAGCTTGTCGAAGATCCGGCTCAGGAACGCGTCGTCGCGGCCGCCGTCGATCGCGAAGACCTCGATCGCAGCCCATGCCTGCACGGGCGGATTGACGTCGTCGAACGACCATTCGTAGGCGGCGAGTGCGCCGTTCGGGTGCTGGAACCATTCGCGGCAGAGAAGCGTGAGCTGATACTTGGCGAACGCGGGATCGACACGCGCGAGGGAGATGCAATGGAAGGCAAGATCCCACGCCGCGAACCACGGGTACTCCCATTTGTCCGGCATCGACATGATGTCGAAGGCATCGAACGTCCGCCAGCGCGCGTTGCGGCCGCCGAGGCGCGATCCCGGCGGAGATGGCTGCGTCGGGTCGCCGTCGAGCCAGCGGGCGACGTCGTAGTAGTAGAGCTGCTTGCTCCAGAGCATCCCGGCGAGTGACTGCCGCAGGACGAGCGCCTCGTCCGCGGTCGCCTCTGCCGGCGTCAGCTCGGCGTAGAACTCGTCTGCCTCGTCGAGGCGCGTCGCCGCAACCGCGTCGAAGTCCGCCCATGGATCTCCGCCGCGATCGGCCGGGCGCAGGCGGACACGCAGCGTCGCGGTCTGCCCCGGCGCGACGTCGAGCCGGTACCAGAACGCGGCCTTCGTACCGGCACCGTCGGCAACGGTGCCCGCGCCGGCGACGACGTGGTCGTTGATGCCGTCCTTCGGGTTCGCGCTCTCCGACGGGCTGCCGAAAAGCCGATCGGCGTTCGTCTCGTTGTCGCAGAAGAGGACGCCCGGCTCACCCTGCGCGACCAGCTCGAGTGGGCCGAGGAAGGGATGCTCGGTGAGCAGGCGCGCAGCGCCGCCCGAACGCAGCTCGGGATGCTCACCGTCGACCTCCCAGGCCCACGTGTTGCGGTACCACGCTGTCGGCAGCACGTGGATCGTCTCGGTGTCGGGCCCCGCGTTCGTCACGCGGATCGTCATCAGCAGATCGTGCGGATCGGCCTTCGCGTAGTCGACCTCGACGATCCAGTAGCGGTCCTCGTCGAAGACTCCCGTGTCGAGCAGCTCGTACTCCGGGTCGAGCTTCCCGCGCCGCGCATTCTCCGCGACGAGGTCCCCGTACGGGAACGCCCGCTGCGGGTAGTGGTAGCGCCAGCGGTTCCACGAGTGGCTCGGCAGGGCGTCGAGGTACCACCAGTACTCCTTCGCATCCTCGCCGTGGTTGCCCTGGTTGCCGGTCAACCCGAAGATGCGCTCTTTGAGAATCGCGTCGCGCCCGTTCCAGAGCGCGAGCGCGAGACAGAGACGCTGCTCGACGTCCGAGAATCCGGCGAGCCCGTCGTCGCCCCAGCGGTACGCGCGCGAGCGGGCATGATCGTGCGGCAGGTACTCCCACGCGGTGCCGTCCGCGCTGTAGTCCTCGCGGACCGTGCCCCACTGGCGCTCGGAGAGATACGGGCCCCAGTGGTACCAGTCGCCGGCGTCGCGTAGTCCGTTCTCGAGCCGGCCGAAGCGCTCGACGCGTTCGCGTTCAACGCTCGCCATCACTCGATCCTAGTAGTCACACGTGTATCCAGGTGGTCACATCCGTGCAGCGTCCTCGGGTCGCCGCCGTCCGGATCGCCGCAGTTCCGTGACCACGTCGTAACCGCGGCCACGCCTACCGTGCGACCCGACGAGGGTGTGCTCCGAGTGGGGTCGGAGCAATACGCCACCCGGGCTCCGCGGTGGGGGTGAGACCTTCCCCACCGCGCCGAGCCGGGCGCGTGTGGTCAGCCGACGACGACGGGCTCGCCTTCGGAGCACGCGACGTTCACGTAGCCCGACCGGAAGGGACGCGGAAGGCCGGTCTGCTCGTCGTAGACGTGCCTGAGCACGCAGCCCGTGTCGTTCGCGAGCAGATGGATCGAGACGGACGTCTCCGCCGATGTGGTGGTGACGCGGTGGACGTCGTTCTCGGGCGGCAGCAGCGCGTACCAGTCCCCCGGCTCGAGCGGGCGGCGCCGGCGGAGCTCGAGCCCGCCGGCGGCAGGATGGTAGAGCTCCTCGTCCTGACGGCCACGATAGAGGCCGACCAGCCCCCAGGCGCCGTGGTCGTGGATCGGCGTTCGCGCGCCGGGCGGCACGACGAGGCTGAAGAGGCAGAGCGAGCGGTCGGCCGACCGGAAGAGCAGCCACTGGCCGATCCCTCCGCCCATCCCGCTCGCGGGGGCGTCCCGCTGGAACGCCTCCGGCAGCCAGCCCGACGCACCCAGCAGGCCGGCGAACAATGGCTCGACCGCGGCGATCGCCTCGGCCGTCGTCTCCACGCCGTCGATCGCCGCGCGCACCGTGCCGACAAATGCGCGCACGGCAGGCGTGTCGACGAGGTACTCGTCGTGCTCGAGCGGCGGCAGGCCGCCTGCGCCGTGCGCGTGGACGTCACACACGCCGGGTCACGAGAAGCTGATCACGCTGCGGATCCCGTCCTGCCGCTCCATCAGCTCGAAGCCGCGGTTCACGTCGTCGAGCGTGATCCGGTGCGAGATGAACGACTCGACGTCGATGTCGCCGGTGAGCCAGCGGTCGACGAGGCGGGGCACCCCGTCTCGGCCCTTGACACCACCGAACGAGGAGCCGGCGACGCGGCGGCCTGTGATCAGGAATCGCGGCACAACCTCGAGCGTCTCGCCACGGCCGGCGACGCCGGCGACCGTGCAGAGGCCCCAGCCCATCCGCGCCGACTCGACGGCCTGGCGCATCACGTCGACGTTGCCGGTCGCCTCGAACGTGTAGTCGGCGCCGAACCCGTCCGTCAGCTCGACGATCCGCTCGACCGCATCGGGGCCCCCGGCCAGCGTCTCGGTCGCGCCGTGCCGGGCGGCCAGCGCGAGCCGGTCCGGCGAGAGGTCGACGCAGAGGATCCGGCCTGCGCCCTGCAGCCGGCAGCCGATCACTGCTCCAAGCCCCACCATGCCGGCGCCGAAGACGACACAGGTCGCTCCTGCCTCGACTTGCGCAGTGTTCATCGCCGCGCCGAGCCCGGTCGACAGGCCGCACGCGAACAGGCACGCCCCCTCGAACGGCGCTTCCGGATCAATCCTGGCGAGCGCGATCTCCGGCATCACCGCGTACTCGGCGAACGTCGACGTGCCCATGAAATGCCGCACGGGCTCGCCGTCACGGGAGAGCCGCGTGCTGCCGTCGGGCAGGTAGCCCTTGTTCTGCTGCTCCCGGATCGCCAGACACAGGTTCGTGCGCTCGCTGAGGCAATGCACGCACTCCCGGCACTGTGGCGAGAAGAGCGTGACGACATGGTCTCCGGGCGCGAGCGACGTGACACCGGCGCCGATCCGCTCGACGACACCCGCGCCCTCGTGACCGAGCACGGCGGGCGCGTATCCGGACGGATCCGCTCCCGACGCCGTGTAGAGATCCGTGTGACAGACGCCGCAGGCGGCGAGCCGGACGAGCACCTCTCCCGCCCGAGGCTCCTCGAGGTCGAGCTCCTGCACCTCGAGTGGCGACCCGAAGTGCTCGAGCACGGCTGCCCTGATTTTCACCGGCGGCCTGCGATCAGGGCGCGCGCTGGCTGATCCCGAGCAGCGCGGCGGCCTTGTTCAACAGCTTGCCGGCGGCCGCGAGGTTCTTCGTCGCGAGCGCAGTCTGCGAGCTCGCACCGGAGTACTTCATCCGGGTGTTGTCGTCCTCGGCCTGCACCTGCTCCGCGCCGGCCTGGGAGGCCTTCGTCGCTGCCTGCAGCCCGAGCGTCTTCGCGCTGATCGCCTTGGAGGACACCGGCTTCGCGGCGACGAGCGACGCACGCGCGCCCTTGATCGCCTGCTCGAGCGGCTTCCCTTTCTGGTGCGTGACCGCCGAGATCTCCCGCGTGACCGCGGACTTCACCTGCGCGTCGGTCGCTGGAGCTGCACCGACCGCCCCGGCAGCGACCAGCGCGACGGCGGCGAGGGCGAGCAGGCTCCGGATCAACATGGCCGAAACGCTACGACGGACAGAGCGCTTCGTCAAATCGACCCAGGCTGCTCGACGATCGGCATTGTTGGAGGTGCCATCAGCGAAGCGAACACGGAGATCACACACATGAAGCACATATCACTCGGCGACCTCGACGTCTCGCAGCTCGGGCTGGGCTGCATGGGCATGTCCGCGTTCTACGCAGGTGCGGGAAGCGACGACACGGAGTCGATTCGCACGATCCATCGCGCGATCGAGCTCGGCATCACTCTCATCGACACGGCGGAGATCTACGGCCCGTATACCAACGAGGAGCTCGTCGGTCGCGCGATCGCAGGACGCCGCGACGAGGTCGTCCTCGCGACGAAATTCGGGAACATCACGCACCGTCGGGGCGGGCAACGCGGGCTCGACAGTTCACCGGAGAACATCCGCATCGCCCTGGAGGGATCGCTCGAGCGGCTCGCCACCGACCATGTCGACCTCTACTACCAGCACCGGGTCGACCCCGAGACGCCGATCGAGGAGACGGTGGGAACGCTCGCCGAGCTCGTACAGGAGGGGAAGATCAGGCACATCGGGCTGTCGGAAGCCGGGCCCGAGACGATCCGCCGTGCGCACGCCGTCCATCCGGTGGCGGCGCTGCAGAGCGAGTACTCGCTGTGGACGCGCGATCCGGAGGGAGAGATCCTGCCGCTCGTCCGCGAGCTCGGGATCGGCTTCGTCGCCTACTCGCCGCTCGGCCGTGGGTTCCTGACCGGATCGTTCCGGTCGCCGGACGAGCTCGGCGCCGACGACTTCCGCCGCTCGAATCCGCGCTTCCTCGAGGCCAACCTCGAGCAGAACCTGCGCATCGTCGACGAGGTCGAGGCGGTGGCGGCCGACGCGGGCGCGACGCCTGCCCAGATCGCGCTTGCTTGGGTGCTTGCGAAGGGGGACGACATCGCGACGATTCCCGGGACGAAGCGGGTCTCACGCCTCGAGGAGAACGCAACTGCCGACGGCCTCGAGCTCACGGCCGAACAGCTCGAGCGCCTGGATGCGATCCCGGCGCCGGCAGGCGACCGTTACGTGGACATGACGCCGATCGGCCGTTGATCCTGCACGGACGGCGTTCCCTCGACGTCGCGCATCCCCGGGATGAACAGCGCGCCGCAGGTTGCGGCCGCACCGATCAGTCCCGCCCCGACGAGCGTGGCGCGCACGCCGACGACGCTCGCGACGGGACCGGTGATCGCGAACGAGACCGGCAGCAGGCTGATCGAGATCAACCAGTCGAGGCTCGAGATCCGGCCGAGCAGGCTCGACGGCACGTGGCGTTGCTTGATCGTCGCCCACATGATCGTCCCCGCCGCCTCGAGCGCATTGAAGACGAGGCACGCGAGCATCAACTGCGGGATCGTCTGCCCGAGGCCGTAGCCGACCACCGCGAGGGTCGCCACCGTCCAGCAGACGTACATCCACGTGATGTCGCGCCGCGGCTGACCACGCTGTCCGACGACGACCGCCGCCCCCACCGCGCCGATGCCGCCGGCCGCGAACACCAGGCCGAGGTCGGTCGGCGATCCGTGCAGGACGTCCTTGACCATGAACGGCACCAGCGTCTCCGTGGGACCGAGGAAGGCGAGGTAGGCGACAGCGGCCGAGAGAAGCGTCCCCCACAGCCACACGTTGGCCCGAACGAATCGCCACCCGTCGCTGAGCGCCGCGAGCGTCGACGCGGGCGCCGGCGCACCGATCGCGCCACGGCGGATGCCGAGCACCGTGAGGGCCGACACGACGAACGATGCAGAGTCCAGCGCGAACGCGCTCCCGACTCCGACGAACCCGATCAGCCAGCCGCCGAGCGCAGGACCGATCAGCCGGAGAGCGATCGGGCGGACGAACTGGTCGAGGGCGTTCGCCTGGGCGAGCTCGTCGGGCCGCACGATCGTCGGGACGAGCGACTCGAAGGCGGGCGTGAAGAACGCGGCGCCGACGCCGTAGGCGGCGACGATCACGGTCAGCAGCGCGAAGTCGAGCGTGCCCGTGAATGCGAGCCCCGCCAGCAGCCCGACGACGAGGGCTCGGCCGAGATCGGAGAAGAGCAGGATGCGACGCCGGTCGAACCGGTCGCTGATCACGCCGCCGAGCAGCAGACACGCGATCGTCGGCACCGTCATCGCGATCCCCACGACCGACAACGCCGCCGGCGTGTTCCAGAGCGAGAACGCCGTCCACGCGATCGCCACCAGGAAGATGCCGTCCCCGATGAGCGACGCGGCCATCCCGGACCAGAGGAAACGGAAGTCGCGCGATGCGAGCGGCCGCAACAGGCCGACCCGACTGACACCTCCTGGGCGGTCGAGACCCTCGAAGTTATGCTGCATCGGAGTCGAACTTCGCGGAGATCGACTCGCCGTGGCCGCCGAGGTACTCGTTGAGCGGGCCCTGCGGCATCGGCCGCCCGAACAGGAAGCCCTGGCCGAGACCGAAGCCGAGGCTCTGCAGCGAGTCGATCTGATCGCGACGTTCGATTCCCTCGGCGACGACCTCGAGCCCGAGGCGTTCGCCGATCGCCATGATCGCCGCCGCCAGGCCGTTGTCGTCGATCCCGCCACCGAGGAACGAGCGGTCCATCTTGATGATGTCGACCGGGAGCCGGCTCAGATAGCTGAGCGACGAGTACCCCGTGCCGAAGTCGTCCATGGCGATCCGTACGCCGAGGTCCTTGAGACGGTGCAGGCGCTCGGCCGCGACGTCCGCGTCGGCGAGCATCACCGTCTCGGTGACCTCGAGCACGAGACTCGCGGGCGGAAGTCCCGTCGACTCGAGGATCCCGTGGATGTCCTCGACGATCGAGTCGGCCTGGAGCTGCTTCACGGAGAGGTTGACGCTCATCCGCAGCGGCTCGGGCAACGGGAAGCGGCGCTGCAGTTCGACTGCCTTGGAGCACGCCTGCTCGATCACCCACCTGCCGATCGGGATGATCAGCCCGGTCTCCTCGGCGAGCGGGATGAAGTGCGCCGGCTGGATCAACCCGCGCTCGGGATGGTGCCAGCGCAGGAGAGCTTCGACGCCGTAGTCGCTACCCGAGCTCAGGTGCACGACCGGCTGGTAGTAGACCTCGAGCTGCTGCAGCTCGAGCGCCTGCTGGAGCTCGGCGCGGAGCTCGAGGCGCTCGACGACACGCTCGTGCATCGCGGGCTCGAACAGGCGATACCGCCCCTTGCTGTCGCGCTTCGCCATGTACATCGCGACGTCCGCATTCCGGAGCAGCTCTTCGGCGTCCTGCGACAGCAGGTCCTCGTCGCTCATGCAGATGCCGACGCTCGCACGCGGGTAGACCTGCTTCCCGTCGATCTCGGCGGCGGCCTCGAGCTCGGCGAGCAGCCGCTCGGCGATCAGCGCCGCCTCGTCGGAGCCGCTCACGCCGTCGAGCAGGATCGCGAACTCGTCTCCGCCGAAGCGCGCAACGGTGTCCGCAGGACGGATCGCCCGCTCGAGCCGGCGCGCGACCTCGAGCAGGACGGCGTCGCCCGCCTGATGTCCGAGGCTGTCGTTGACCGTCTTGAAGTCGTCGAGATCGATGAACATGACCGCGATCAGCGAGCCCTTGCGCACCGTCGAACGCAACGCATGCCCGACGCGGTCGGCGAAGAGAGCGCGGTTGGCGAGATCGGTGACGGGATCGTGGAACGCCTGATGCGCAAGCTGCTCCTCGAACGCCTTGCGCTCGCTGACATCGCGGCTGTTGAGCACGATCCCCTGGATGTGCTCGTCCTCGAGGAGCTGCGTGTGCTGCACCTCGAACTGCAGCCAACGGCCGTCACGGTGCTGGAGCGAACAGTCGAACGTATGCGACTCCGCCCCCGCGCCCGTGCCTGCGCTGACCATCGGCTCGAGGCGGGAGCGATCCGACTCGGCGAGCAGGCGGTCGAACCGCTGGTTCTCGATCTCCTCGACCGTGTAGCCGAGCACCCGCTCGACCGACGGGCTCTGATAGGTCACGACCCCGCTTCGATCGAGCACGGTGATCAGGTCGCTCGAGTGCGCGACGAGCGAGCGGAACCGGGCCTCGCTCTTCTGACGGTGGAGGTTCTCGGCCAGCGACGCTGCCTCGAGTGCCAGGGAGACCTGCGACGCGAACGCCTCGAGCGAGTCGAAGATGTCCGCCGGAACGTGCGTCGGGGATTGCACGACGATCGCGCCCTGATGTTCGTCGCGCACGGAGAGCCGCACGACGAGCGTATTCCGCGCCTCGCCGAGGCCGAGAGCGACGAGCACCTGTTCCGTCGGGTGGACGACGGCGACGAGTGCTCCGGGCTGCGCCTGCGCCTGGATCCACTCGGAGGCGTCGGGCGAGAGGTCCCAGGAGCCTGCGCCGTTCGAGGCGGCGACCTGCGCGCCCTCCTCCGTCCACAGGACGAGCCTGACCTTGGACAACGCCCCGACGATCTGCGCAGCCGAGGCGGCGACCTCGTCGTTGACGCTCGCCCGGCCGACGGACTCGACGAGTGCAAGGCCGGCATGTCGCAGCGCGAGCTCGCGCGCGGTCGCGCGTTCCTCCTGCCGGACGAGGCCCGCCATGCGCAGGACGACGAGCAGGAAGAGGATGGCCGAGGCGCCGATCACGACCAGCAGGTCGGTGTTCCCCAGCTCCTCGACGAAGTGGATGCCCGGCGCGATCAGGCAAGCGGTCGCGAGCAGCGCCAGGCGAGTGGGCGTCAGGCGCACGCGTGTGTCCGCGGCCGGTTCCTCGAGCCCCCGCATCGACGGGTGCAGAGCCGCTGCGCCCCACAGCACGAGATAGGCGAGCCAGCCGGCGTCGTAGATCAGCTGGTGGTTGTACGTCCCCGCGAGGAGGGCGTAGTTGTAGGCGCAGTCGGTTGCGAGCAGGCCGACCGTGCCGGCGACGAGGAAGTAGAACGCGGGGCCCTTGGCGCCCGCCTGCACGGCGAAGCGGATCAGCGCCCCCAGCAGGAGCACGTCGCCGAGCGGGTAGGCGACCGAGACGAGCTTCGCCAGGATGGTGAGACCCGAGAGGTGCAGGTTCGGCGCGACCAGGAAGACCCACGAGAGGAGAGCGAACCCGACGGTCAGGATGAGCGAGTCGACGACGGCCGAACGGTCACGACCGTGCGGATCGCGACGCCGGACGAGCAGCATCAACCCGGTGAAGAGCGCCGGGTAGACGGAGAGGTAGATGGCATCGCCGGCCGAGGGAAACCCGACCGTGCCGCCGAGGAGATCGGGGTACGTATAGGTGTAGAAGTCGCCCGCGACGTACAGCATCTGGCCGAGCAGGATCAGGCTCCACGCGGCCATCGCCCTTGGGCGGTGCAGGCGCATGCCGGCGGCGATCGCGATCAGCGACGACACCCCGATCACGTTGACGACCACCGCGTAGCCCTTGAGCGGAGGAACGAACAGGTAGGCCGCGGTCAGGCCGGTGAGCGCGACGATGTACCACGCCCACAGCGTGCGCCGATTCGGTGCGAGCCGCCGTACGAGCGTCACACCGCACGCTCCGCGACGGCCTGCAGGTCGAACGAGTTCGCGAGGCGGCCGAGCACGTCGATGAGCTGGTCGATCTCGGCGTCGGTGTTGGCGGCGGTGAGCTGGACCCGGAAGCCGACCTCGCTGCGCGGGACGAGCGGGTACGCGGCCAGCGTGACGTAGATGCCGTTGTCGAACAGGAACCGGCCGACGTCACCGATCTGCTCGGGGTGAGCCAGTGGCACCTCGACGATCGGCAGCCCGTGCCGGTTCGGCGTGTGCACGCCGAGCGTGTCGAGGCACTCCAGCACACGTCGCGTCTTCAGCCAGAGGTCGGTGCGAATCTCGTCGCCCCGCCGGTCGTTGACCTCGAGCCCGCAGATCGTCGTCGCGAGCGAGGCGACCGGCGAAGGGCCCGAGTACAGGTATGGAGGCGCGGCGGTCTTGAGCAGCCGCTTCATCTCGGGAGGGCACGCGATGAAGGCTGCGAGTGACGAATAGGCCTTCGACAGCCCCGCGACGAGCACGATGTTCTCGTAGCTCTCGCCGAAGTAGCGCACGATGCTGTTCCCACGGCGTCCGTAGGGCGACGGCTCGTCGTCGCTGCGCTCGCCGATCACGCCGAAACCGTGTGCATCGTCGACGTAGAGAATCGCGCCGTGCTCGCGCGCGAGCGCCGCGTACCCGGAGAGATCGGCGACGTTGCCGGTCATGCTGTTCACGCCGTCGATGCAGATGAGCCGCGCGGAGGACGTGTCGCTGGTCAGCAGCGATTCGAGGTCGTTCAGGTTGTCGTGCTCGAAGCGCTTGAGCGTGGCGCCGCGAAGCGTCGCGAGCTCCGCGCCCTCATAGACGGTCTTGTGCGCGCGACGGTCGACGAACACGCTGCCGCTCGCCGCGAGCAATGGGATCACGGACAGGTGGATCAGCGTGATCGTCGGAAAGACAAGAGTGTCGGGAGCACCGATCAGGCCCGTGAGGCGCTCCTCGATCTGCTCGTAGAGCACGGGGCTGCCGAGCAGCCGTGACCAGCTGGGATGTGTCCCCCACTTCTCGACGTACGCCGGGATCGAGTCCATGATCTCCCGGTCGAGGTCGAAACCGAGGTAGTTGCAGGAGGCGAAGTCGGCGAGCCACTTGTCGCCGATCCGGATCATGCGCCCGTCGATCTCGTCGATCACGGCGTCCGTCATCGGGTTCGAGCGCTCGAGTTCGGCCAGGTCCGCGCACGCAGACAGCCAGCGAGCAACCCAGTCGTCGCTCGCCCTACGACGATCATTGCGCCGAGAGCCAACCGCAGCCATCGCCCGAATATCGGCTCGGTGCGGGGAAAACTTTATGGCGCGAAACCCCTATTGTTGCGCGGTTTCGCGTGACGGCCGGCCGGGTTGCAGCCCCCACTCGCCCGGGTCGGGCCGATCAGGTATTGCTTCATTTTCTATAGCGTCGGCACACCCGTCAGGCCGGCGCGGGGACGAGAGGAGCGAATCAGTGAGCGTCACCGACGAGCTGCTTCAGAACGCCGAGCGCTACGCCGAGGGATTCGACCAGGGTGAGCTGCCGCTCCCGCCGGGCAAGCGGATCGCGGTCGTGGCCTGCATGGACGCGCGACTGAACCCGTACGGCCTGCTCGGCCTCAACGAGGGTGACGCGCACGTGATCCGGAACGCCGGCGGTGTGATCACGGACGACGAGATCCGCTCTCTCGCGATCTCACAGCGCCTGCTCGGAACGGAGGAGATCATCCTCATCCATCACACCGACTGCGGCATGCTCACCTTCGGTGACGACGAGTTTCGCCGTCAGGTCCAGGCGGACACGGGCATCAAGCCCGAATGGGCCGCCGAGGCGTTCGACGACCTGGAAGAAGACGTCCGTCAGTCGATCGCCCGGATCAAAAGCAGCCCGTTCATCCCGCGGAAGGACAGCGTTCGCGGCTTCATCTACGACGTCAGGACCGGCAAGCTCGCCGAGGTGAAGTAACCCGGCGCGCCGGCGATGTATCTGCGGCGGCGCAAACCGCTCTGAGAGTGAAACCCTCTCGGAAGGAGCGCACGTGGTTCAGTCTGGCGACATGATCGAGAATCCCGTCACGGGGGAGCGGATCGTCTTTCTGGCGACCGCCGGCGAGACCGGTGGCGAGGCCGTCGTGATCGAGACGCACGTCCAGCCCGGCGGCTTTGTGGCCGCCGCGCACGTTCATCCGCACCAGGAGGAGCGGTTCAGCGTCGTGGCGGGGACGGTCGGGTTCCGGCTGGGCCGCAAGCGGCTCGTGGCCGTGGCCGGCGACGAGCTGACCGTGCCGGCCGGCACTCCGCACAAGTTCTGGAACGCCGGCGACGAGGTCGCACGCTTCGTCTGTCAGATCCGTCCGGCGCTGCAGTTCGAGTCGCTGCTCGAGACGATGTTCGCGCTCGCGCGTGACGGCAAGACGAACCGGAAGGGCATGCCTGGGCTCCTCCACCTCGCAGTGATCGCGAACGCCCACTTCGACACCGTCAGGCTCCCGTTCCCGCCGGCGGCCGTGCAGCGAATCGGACTCGCAGTCGGCGCGCCGCTCGGCCGCGCACTGGGCCGGCGCCCGACTCTCGCCCTCGACCGCACCACGCCTGCGGCGGCGTGATCGCGCGATGCGCCGCCACCGCCTCATCCTGGCCGCACTGATCGGTGCAGCGTTGGTCCTCGCCCTGCTCGGCGTCGTCCTCGACGGGGCAGGGCGCGTCCGGACGCTAGGGCGTGTTGCCGCCGACCATTGAGCTGTAGAGCGTTCGCTGGAGCGGCTTCGGGTTGCCGGCGGCGAAATACGGGTCCTGCCAGGCGGCCGTCTCGTCGAGGTAGCTGTGAGTCTCGGCGTCGGCGGTTCCGTGCCCGAGCTGCGCCGCCCACCAGCGTGCGTAGAAATGGTTGAAGATCCGCGAGTACTCGGTGAAGTAGACGTCGGCGACGTCGAGATCGCCGTGGATGATCAGCATGTTCTCGTCGTTGGCGTCGGTCGAGGCAGGCGAGAAGTTCGCCGAGCCGGTGATCACCGTCGGCGTCGCAGACGTCGGGTCGAGCAACAGGATCTTCGTGTGCAGGTAGGGCACATGGACGTTGAAGCCCGTGAGCTGCTCGGCGGCCCAGCGCGAGAGCTCGTCGGGACCGCCCTTGCTTCCGACCGCGACGAACACGCGGCGACTCGCAGACCACGCCGCCTGGTTGTTGTCGGCCTGGTCGAGCATCACGTAGTGGAGGGCATCGCCCGTGTAGCTGGTGAGCGCGTGCTCGAACAGCGTGTTCAGCCCAAACGGGCCGGTGATGTATGCCGAGACGAGTGCGCCGCCGAACCGTGTCGCGTAGTCCTGCAACGGCGCCAGGCCGTGGCGCGGGCTGAAGACCGTCCCGATCCCTCCGGCGCCGGGGTCGTAGGGACTGTGTTCGGACACCCAGTCGCGCAGCGGAGCGAGCTCGGGGTCCTCATCGAGCTCGAGCCAGAACTGGAGGTACCGGCTCGCGACCTCGGCGTCGCGCACCTCATGGCCGACGTTCGAGTGCCCGAAGATGCCGCCCTCGCTGAGGTTCGTCGAGCCGGTCCAGACCGACACGGGGGTGAGCGTTCCCCGGTGCTTGCGGCAGAGCACGATGAACTTGTCGTGCGCGATCGTCGCGTGGGTGCGCGGCTTGAGGATCGAGGCCGGGAGCCCGGCGGCCGCGATCGCCGAACGGTTCGCGTTTCCCTCGACGTCGTCGAGTGCGTGGTAGACGATCTGAACGTCGGCGCCGCGCTCGTGCGCCGCCGCGAACGCGCCGAGCACGTCCGGCTGGGTGAACTCATAGACAGCCGCGCGGAGCGCGAACCCGTCGCTCGCCGCCTGTCCGATGTACGCGAGAATCGCCTCGAAGAGGCCGCGTGACAGCCAGGTCAGCGCCGCCTGCCTCTTCTCCGGCGGCAGCTGGTCCGGCGGCGCGCCGAACTCGACTGCGTACGCCTGGCTCGCGGCGACGCCGCGGTTGAAGTAGATGCCGTGGACGCCGGTGCTCGGGTCGCTCGTCGACACGTCGACCGTCGCCTCGACACCGTGCCGATCCTCGAGCGCGCCCGGGGCCCCGAAGCGCGGGACGACGCGGTAGCTGTAGTCGTGGCCGGGTTTGGCGGTGTAGTCGCCCCAGTAGAACGTCTGCAGCGGCTGGTCGAGCGAGCTGTACGTGACAGTCGGGTCGGGAACGGGGACGACCGACTTGAACGTCTTGAACCCCGCGAGCCACCGGCCCTTGTGCTCGGTGTGGTCCGTGCGGTGAATCGCGAAGCCGAGACATCCGTGCCGGGCGTCCGCGTCGAGATCGAGCCCGAGGAAGACCGCGTGACTGCCCGCGATCGCCTGGACCGTGACGCCGCCCGAGGCCACCCGCCTGCGCATGTCGCCACGCAGCCTACGTCGCGGGCGCCCCAAGAGTCGATCAACGCAAGCGCAGCGCCGATCGAAACCGTGGCTCCGACGCCGTCCGCGCGAGCCGTTCGAAGTGCTCGTCGGCGTACGCCGCGAAATCGAAGTCGAGCGTCGAGATCGCCTGCTGGAGTACGCCCCACATCGCCTCGCGGAAGTCGGAGAGGTACCGCATCAGAACGTGAACCTCCGCCTCCGTCGAGCCGTAGGCGCGAAGCAACTCGCCGTCGCCTTCCTCGTCCAGTCCATGTGAGACGGCGAAGTTCCCGAGGTCGAAGGCGGGGTCGCCCATGCCCGCGTACTCCCAGTCCACGATCCAGGTCCGGTCGCCGCCGGCGATGAAGTTCGCGGCGAGGAGATCGTTGTGGCAGAGAGCAGTCGGGCGCTTGCCGAGCCGCGCCGCGACCGCGGCACCGACATTCCGCGACTCTGCGAACGCCGCCGGCGGCGTCACGCCGCGAGCACGAGCACGCTGGTCGTACTCGTCGACGACTGCGAGCGCCTCGAAGCGGCCCTGGATCGCGGGTCCTGCATGGAGCCGCCCCAACAACGCGGCCGCGTCCTCGATCGAGACCTGCCCGACCGCGCCTTCGACGAACCGCGTGACGAGGTGGCCTTCCGGCTCCACGAACGCGACGACCTCGGGCGCGATCCCGAGCTCCGCGGCGGCCATCGACGCCTCCCGCTCGACGCCGCGGTCGATCCCGAGCAGCTCGGTCTCGGCAACGCCGATCCGCAGCACGAACGACTCTCCCTGGACGTCGACCCTGAAGTTGTGGTTGGTGATGCCGCCGCCGAGCGGCTCGACCGCGTCGATGCCGCCGGGCCAGACACGGCTCAGGATCGCGTCGAGCTCGGACGCCCCGCTCACATCCGGATCCGGTCACCGTGCGGATCCCATAACGGCTCGGCGGCCACCTCGCCGCCGACCCATTCGCCGAAGATCTCGACCGCGACCGGCAGACCGATGCTGGTGCGCTCGGCCGGCAGGTACGCATACGCGACCGACCGGCCGACCGTGTACCCGTAACCGCCGCTCGTGACGCGGCCGACGAGCTCGCCGTCGACGCGAACGGGCTCGGAGCCGAGAGCGATCGACTGCGGATCGTCGAGCACGAGACAGCAAAGCCGCCGCGCCGGCTCCTCGCGCAGCGCCGACCGCCCGATGAACTCCTTGTCCAGCTTGACCGCGAAGGCGAGCCCCGCTTCGAACGGCGAGTCCTCCGGCGTGATGTCGGAGCCCCACACGCGGTACCCCTTCTCGAGCCTGAGCGAGTCGATCGCCTTGTAACCGCCGGCGACGAGCCCGTGCGGGCGGCCGCCCTCCCAGAGCGCGTCCCACAAACGCCGCCCGTACTCCATCGGGCAGTAGAGCTCCCAGCCGAGCTCGCCGACATACGTGACGCGGAGTGCCAGGCACGGCACGGATCCGACCGCCAGCTCGCGCAGTCGCATGTAGCCGAAATCGAGCGGCGTGGTCGTGAGCGGTTGGAGGATCTCCCGGGCCTGCGGGCCCCAGAGCCCGAAGCAGGCGTACTGCGACGTGACGTCGTCGACGGAGACATCGCCGGGAGCGTGCTGGCGGATCCACGCGAGGTCGTGTTGCCCGAACGCGGTGCCGGTGACGATCCGGAACCGGTCCTCGGCCAACCGCGAGACGGTGAAGTCGCATTCGATCCCGCCGCGCTCGTTCAGCATCTGGGTGTACGTGATCGCGCCGACCGCCCGCGCCACACGGTTCGCACACAGGTGCTCGAGGAAAGCTGCGGAGCCTTCGCCGCTCACCTCGATCTTTGCGAACGAGGTCTCGTCGAACAATGCCGCGGCCTCGCGGCATGCGCGGTGCTCGGTGCCGATCGCCGGCGACCACAGCCGGCCGGCCCAGCCGCGCGGCCGCAACGACTCATCGCCGTTCGCGGCATTCGGCTCGAACCAGTTCGCCCGCTCCCAGCCCGACTTCTCGCCGAACGACGCCCCAAGCTCCGCCAAACGCCCGTACGCGGGCGACAGACGCAACGGCCGGCCGGCGAGCCGCTCGTGACCGGGGTACTTCACGTCGTAGTACGTCTCGTACACCTCCCGGGTGCGGGTGAGCGTGTACTCGAGCGAGCGGTACTGCCGGCCGAAGCGGCGCGAGTCCATCTCCCAGGTGTCCAGCGACGGCGTGCCCTCGACGATCCACTCTGCGACCAGCCGTCCCATGCCACCGGCCCCGGCGAGCCCGTGCGCACAGAACCCCGCGGCCGTCCAGAGGCCGCGCACCTCGGTCGGGCCGAGGATGAATTCGCCGTCCGGTGTGAACGCCTCCGGGCCGTTGATCAACCGGACGACCTCCATCTCCTCGAGCGCCGGCACGCGCCGGAGCGCGTTCTCCATCAGTTCCTCGAAGCGCGGCCAGTCCTCGGGCAGGAGCTTGCCGTTGAAGTCGGGCGGGATCCCGTCCAGCGACCAGGGAGTGGGATTGCGCTCGTACCCGCCCATGATCAGCCCGCCCGATTCGGGTCGGAAGTAGACGAGCAGCGACGGGTCGCGCATCGTCGGCATGTCGAGCGGCAGCCCCGCAGGCTTGGTCACCAGGTACTCGTGTGCCATCGGCACCAGCGGCACGTTCACGCCGGCGAGCGCGCCCAGCTCCTTCGCGAACATGCCGCCCGCGTTCACCACAACCTCGGCCTCGATGCTCCCCCGGTCGGTGACGACGCCGCGCACCCGGCCGCCGTCGACGTCGATCGCCGTGACGCGCGTGTGGCGCAGGATCTCGGCACCGCCACGGCGCGCGCCTTCGGCGAGCGCAAGCGTCAGCTGCGAAGGATCGACGTAGCCGTCGGTCGGCAGGTACGCGGCTCCGAGGACGCCGTCCGTCGACATGGGCGGGAAGAGACCGGCCGCCTCGCCGGCCGAGATCAGCTCGAGTGGGAGCCCGAACGTCTTCGCCCAGCCGGCCTGGCGGGTCAGCTCGTCGAGCCGTTCCCGCGAAGAGGCGAGCCTGAGCGAGCCCACCTCGTGCCAGCCGGTCTCGAGCTCGACCTCCGCGCCGAGCGTCCGGTACAGGTCGACGGACCACATCATCATTCGCGTCAGCGGCAGGGAGCC
Organism: uncultured Thermoleophilia bacterium; assembly: GCA_963769545.1. Taxonomy (GTDB): domain Bacteria; phylum Actinomycetota; class Thermoleophilia; order Gaiellales; family Gaiellaceae; genus PALSA-600. The sequence continues at coordinate 985,133 of CAVYMB010000001.1, forward strand.
GCGGAGCTGCCCGACCAGCCCGGCCGAGTGAAACGTCGAGCCGCTCGTCAGCTCGTCGCGCTCGACGAGCACGGCGTCCTGCACACCGAGCTTCGTCAGCCAGTAGAGGACGGCGCAACCGCCGACACCGCCGCCGATGACGACCACGCTCGCCCGATCGCGCACCGGGCGAACCTACGCGATTTACCCGGGAGCCGCCGCGCTCCGCGCGCGGCCCAGGTCGCCGAGGCCGTGCTCGAGCAGCGTGTACGCGCGCTCGAGGTCGCCGCGCAGCCGCTTCGCCGCCGCCGCACCGTGTCGCCCGGAGAGCGCCTGCTGCCGCGCCGCCCGAAAGAACTGGCGGTGCACGCTGACCAGCAGGCCGGCGGCGATCCGCGCGTCGCGTGCGTCGACGCCGACCTCGGTCTCGATCGCGGTGGCCAGCACCTGCGAGAAGTGCGCCATCACCTCCAGCTCCTTGGCCTGCAGTGCGGACGACTCCTCGATGATCCGCGCAAAGGTCGCGAAGCCCGGACTGGAGAGCCGCGTGCACTCGCCGACCTGAAGCCGCCGGAGCGCCCCGAGGATCGACTCGTCCGGGTCTCGGACGCGGATCGCCTCGACGATCGCCGCCTCGCGTGCGGGGACCTCGTCGAAGAACAGATCCTCCTTCGTGGGGAAGTAGTTGTAGACCGTCTTCTGCGAGACGTTGGCGGCGGCGGCGACGTCGGCAACGGTGACCTTGTCGAAGCCACGCTCGACGAACAGCAGCATCGCCTGGTCGGCGAGCTCGCGGCGCATGTGCAGCTTCTTGGTCTCGCGCAGGCCCACGATCGCAGTGTAACGTCTCAATTACTGTTGCTAAAAGATTTTAGTGTGTGTACGTTTTAGATCGACGTCGTCGCCGGAAGGAGTCCGCTCGTGCTCGCCCGCCTCGCCCATTTCACCACCCGCCACCGCTGGTACGTGATCGCCGTCTGGTTCGTGCTCACCCTGTTCGGCGCATACGCAGCCGGTCAGGTCTCGAAGCGCTGGTACCAGAGCTTCTCGATCCCGGGCAAGTCCGCCTACGAGACGAACCAGCGCACGGTCGAGAGGTTCGGGGTCGGGGTACGGCCGCCGAACGTCGTCGTCTTCCACTCGAGCGGCGACGCGACGAAGAGCGATGCGATCAAGGCCGCGATGGGACGCGCGGCGGCCGCGACGCCCCACGCGCTGACGAGCTCCTATTTCTCGAGCGGCAATCTGATGTACGTCTCGAAGGACCGGCACACCACCTTCCAGATGATCTATCCGCCGGGACCGGCGCAGTTCTCGACGACGAGCGGCGCACCGGCCGAGCGCAAGGCGGCCGCCTCCGGGCTGCCCGCCGGGATCACCGTGCACGTCACCGGTCACGATCCGCTCGAGGAGGCGAGCTCGAACGGGGCGAGCGGCGGACCGAGCGTGCTCGTCGAGGCCGTCGTCGGTGGGCTCGGAGCGCTCGTGATCCTCTTGTTCGTCTTCGGAACGTTGCCGGCGGTACTGATGCCGATCGTCGTGGCCGCCGCCTCGATCCTGAACACGTTCACCCTGGTCTGGGGGCTGACGTACATCACGAACGTCTCGATCATCGTCCAGTTCCTGATTGCGCTCGTCGGCCTCGGCGTCGCGATCGACTACGCGTTGCTGATGATCTTCCGCTTCCGCGACGAGCTGCGTGAGGGGGCCGACGTCGAGTCGGCGATCGTCGAGACGATGACGCACGCCGGACGGTCGGTGATCGTGTCCGGGACGACTGTCGCGGTCGGTCTGCTCTCGTTGATCGTGCTCCCGCTCCCGTTCATCCGCTCGATGGGCATCGGTGGCATGCTGATCCCGGCGGTTTCGGTCACCGCGGCGATCACCCTTCTGCCGGCGATGCTGTCCGTGCTCGGCTCGCGCATCAACAGCGTGCGTGTGATGCCGAAACGCCTCGTCAGCCCCGATCACCCCGAGCACGGGGGCTGGGGACGCTGGGCGCGGTTCGTGCTCCGCCGGCCGCTTCCCGTCGCGATCGTCGGGCTCCTGATCGTGGGCGTGCTCGTTACCTTTGGCCTGCGGTTGAACCCGAACGAGGCCCAGCTCGCGCATTTCCCGGGCACGGGCGATGCGATCCAGGGCCGTGACGCGCTGCTCGCCGCCGGCATCAGCCCGGGCGTGATGAAACCGTTCAACATCCTGGTCGAGAACGGCGGCAACCCGCAGGCTGTCGTCGCAAAGGTGCGCACCGTCCCGGGGGTCGTCGGTGCCGAGGCACCGTCGAGCTGGCGCCGCGGGCCCGATTCGCTCGTCGAGGCGTTCCCGGCCGTCGACGGCGCCGCACCGGGAATCCAGGGGATCATCAACCGGGTCAACGGCTCGCTCGACGGGACGGACGGCACGCTCGGCGGCGTGGCTGCAGTCGATCGCGACTTGGTGCACGCGATCTACGGCAACTTCCCCTACGTGCTCGCGTTCGTGATGATCCTGACGCTGATCCTGCTCGCACGGGCGTTCCGCTCGATCGTCCTGCCGATCAAGGCCGTCGTGCTCAACCTGCTGTCGCTCGCGGCGGCCTACGGGATCATCGTGATCATCTTCCAGGAGGGCCACGGCTCGTCGCTGTGGAACATCCCGGCGACCGGCGCGATCACGGCGTGGATCCCGTTGATGATCTTCGCGTTCCTGTTCGGCCTCTCGATGGACTACGAGGTCTTCATGCTCACGCGGATGCGCGAGGCGTACGACGAGACGGGCTCGACGAACAAGGCGATCGAGTTAGGCCTTGCCCGGACCGGCAAGCTCGTCACGAGCGCCGCGCTGATCCTGATGTTCGCGTTCCTCGTCCTCTCCTCGAGCCCGGGCTTCGAGATCAAGGAGTTCGCGGTCGGGCTCGCGGCGGGGATCATCTTCGACGCGACCGTGATCCGAGCACTGCTGGTGCCCTCGTTGATGGCGCTGCTCGGGAACGCGAACTGGTGGATGCCGGACTGGACGCGCTCCGCCTTGCTGATCCGCGAGCCGGAACCGACACGGAAGCCCGCGGCGGAAGGCGCCTAGCGGAGCGCCTTACGACGTCGACTCGAGCAGCACTGCCTCCGCCTCCCGGCCGGCGCGCATCTGGGCCCGGTCGGGGACGAGCAGTGCCGCAAACGTGCAGACGAACAGGAAGAGCGTCGCCATCACGAAGGTCTCCTCGAAGCCGGTGACGGCGGGAAGTCCGTCGCTCGCGGTGTGGCCGGCGATGAAGGTCGCCGCCAGTTGGCCGCCGATCGCGCCGCCGATCGTGCGCATCACCGTGTTCATGCCACCCGCCGCGCCGGTCTGCTCGGGCGGCACCGCCTGGACGATCAGGTTCCCCAGCGCCGCGAACGCGAGCCCGACACCGATCCCGAGCAGTGCGGCGCTTGCGAGCATGTCGTACGGATGACCGTGGGCGGCCGACAGCAACCCGAACGACGCAGCGGTGATCGCGGAGCCCGCGACGAGCGCCGCCTTCGACCCGAAGCGCGCTGCGATCGCACCGGCGGCGAAGCCGGCGGCCACCATCCCGACGGTCGAAGGGAGCAGGTAGAGACCCGAGACGACAACCGACGCGCCGAAGCCGAAGCCGGTGCTCGTCGGCAGCTGGGCGAACTGCGGGAAGATGATGAACGACGAGTACATGCCTGCACCGAGCAAGAACGCAGCCAGGTTCGTCGTCCACACGCCGCGGATCCGCATCATCGTCATGTCGATCAGCGGCGAGGCGCTCCGCACCTCGACCGCCACCCACGCGCAGCAGACAAGCAGGCCGGCCGCAAGCAGTCCGACCGTTCGCACCGAGCCCCAGCCCCAGACGGCCGACTGGCTGACGGCGATCAGCACCGTGGAGATCCCGATGCTCATCAGGACCGCGGCGAGCCAGCTCGGACGGCCGGGAATCCGTACCGGCGACTCGGGCACGAAGCGCCACGTGCAGAAGGCCGCGGCGAGGATCACGGGGAGCGGCAGCCAGAAGAGCCATTGCCAGCTCAGATGCTCGACGATCAACCCGCCGGCGACGATGCCGACGCCGGCCCCGATCCCGAGAATCGCGGACAGCAGCCCGATGCTCCCTGCGACCTGGTCGGCCGGGAACTCGTCGCGCACGATGCCGAACGACAGCGGGAAGATGCCCCCGGCCACCCCCTGGATGACGCGCGCGACGATGAGCAGGGCGAGCGTGTGCGAGACGGCAGCGAGCAGCGTGCCGGCTCCGAGCAGCAGGAGCGTCCAGACGAGCACGCGCTCCTTGCCGTATGCGTCGCCGAGCCGGCCGAGGATGGCCGTGCCGACCGAGGCCGACAGCAGATAGCCGGTCAGCACCCACGTGATTCCCGTCTCGCTCGCACCGAGGTCGTGCTGAATGGTCGGCAGCGCCGGAACGACCGCCGAGCTCAGCACCGCGTAGGCGAGCCCGCTGATCGCCAGGATGGCCAGCGTCATTCTCGGATGGAGCCGTCCCCCGTCACCGTGGCTCATTCACGGAACCTAGCGAACGCCTTCCAGTCCGCAGCCTCCTCCTTCCGGATGAGCACGTTCCGACGAAGGGCGTAGACGGATGTGGCTACGGTGACCCCGATGATCGAGGCGCACGGACTGACGAAGGATTACGGGCGCAAGCGTGCCGTCGACGGCCTGTCCTTCACGGTGCGCCCGGGCATGGTGACGGGGTTCCTCGGACCGAACGGCTCGGGCAAGTCGACAACGATGCGGCTGATCCTCGGCCTGGACGCACCGAGCGGCGGCGACGTGCTCGTGAACGGCAAGCACTACCGCGACCACAGCGCTCCGCTGCACGAGGTTGGAGCGCTCCTCGAGGCGCGGTCGGTGCATACCGGGCGATCGGCGTACAACCACCTGCTCGCACTCGCGCAGACACACGGGCTCCCACGGCGGCGCGTCGACGAGCTGATCGACCTGGTCGGGTTGCACGACGTGGCGCGCAAGCGTGCCGGCCAGTTCTCCCTCGGCATGGGGCAGCGGCTGGGCATCGCGTCGGCCCTGCTCGGCGATCCGCACACGGTGATGCTCGACGAGCCGGTCAACGGCCTCGATCCCGAGGGCATCCAGTGGATTCGGCACCTGCTGAAGGAGCTGGCAGCGCAGGGCCGGGCAGTCTTCGTCTCGTCTCACCTGATGAGCGAGATGGCGCTGACCGCCGACCACCTGATCGTGATCGGCCGCGGCAAGCTGATCGCGGACGCGAGCGTCGACGAGCTCGTTCGCCAGGCGTCCGGCGACGTCGTCCGGGTTCGCTCCCCGCAGGCGGAGGAGCTCCGCGCGCACGTCGTCGACGACGGCGTCACCGTCGTGTCACTCGCCCCAGGCCTCCTCGAGGTGCACGGGTTGACCGCGGCCCGGATCGGCGAGGCCGCTGCGGCGCACGGGATCGTCCTCCACGAGCTGGCGCCGCAGCAGGCCTCGCTCGAGCAGGCGTTCATGGAGATGACACGCGACGACGTCGAGTTCCGCACCGGCGAGCTCGCCCAGACGGGAGCGGCATGACGAGCGTCACCGAGACGGTCCCGTTCCCCAAGCTGACGACGAAGGGCCGCGTGACCCAGGTCCGCGTCATCCGCTCGGAATGGACGAAGCTGATCTCGCTCCGGTCGACTCGCTGGTCGCTCCTGGTCGCCGTGCTGCTGACGATCGGCCTGCCGCTGCTCTTCGCCGCGGTCACCAGCTCGCACTGGGGCAGCATGAGCCCGGGCGACCGCGCCGACCGTCATCCACTCGACATCGCCCTCGCCGGCGTGAACCTGTCGCAGCTCGCGATCGGCGTGCTCGGTGTGCTCGTGATCACGGGTGAGTACTCGACCGGGATGATCCGCGCGAGTTTCACTGCGGTGCCGAAGCGGCTGCCCGTGCTCTGGGCGAAGGGCATCGTGTTCGCGGCGGTCACGTTCGTCCTGATGCTGCCGTCCGTGTTCATCGCCTTCTTCGGCAGCCAGGCGATTCTGTCGCGGCACGACATCCTGCAGATCTCGATCTCGCATTCGGGTGTCGCGCGCGCGGTCGTCGGCGGTGCCGCCTATCTGATGCTGCTCGGCATTTTCGCGCTCGCAGTGGGAACGGTCGTGCGTAGCACGGCCGGTGGGATCGCCGTCTTCGCCGCGCTCTTCTTCGTCATCCCGCCGCTCCTGAACATCCTGCCGACGAGCTGGAACAACGCCATCTCGCCCTATCTCCCGGATGCCGCCGGACGCTCCATCTTCTCGCTGACTCACGGTGCGCACAGCCTCGCGCCCGGCCCCGGCCTCGCTCTCTTCGCCGGCTACTGCGCGCTCGCCCTCGCGATCGCCGCCGTCCTGCTCGTGCGTCGCGACACCTGACGCGGCTTCCCGGCGCGGCTACCGTGACCCGGCGATGATCTGGAGCTGGCTGCACCGGCGCCCGTTGCTCGTCGACCTCGGCGTCGCGGTCGCGGTGTGGCTGCCGACCGTCGCCGTCGCGACACGCCGGCCGCACCCGGTCGTGACCACACTGCTGGTCACGATCGGCACGCTGCCGCTGCTGCGCCGCCGCCAGGCGCCGCTCGTCGCGGTGGCCGTGTCGACGCTGACCTCGGTCGCGATCATCCTGCTCGGCTCCCCGGTCCTGCCGCTCCAGCTCGGGGTGGCGCTGTACACGCTCGCCGCGGTCGACGGCTCGCGCGCGCGGCGCGGCGTCGGGCTGGGCGCGATCGCGGCGGTCGCGCTGGCGCTCACGGCGGCGAGCGGCGACGACGAGTTCGGCAGCACGGCATTCCACGTCGTCTTCCTGGCCGCGGCGTGGCTGCTCGGCGACGCGATCGGTTCGCGCCGCGCGTACGTACGCGAGATCGAACTCAAGGCGGAGCGACTCGAGCGTGAGCGCGTGACAGAGCGACGCCGGGTCGTCGCCGAGGAGCAGGCGCGCATCGCCCGGGAGTTGCACGATGTGATCGCACACGCGCTCAGCGTGATCGTCGTGCAGGCCGGTGCGGCGCAGGAGGTGTTCGAGCTGGACCCGGCGCTCGCGCGGCAACCGATCAGAGCGATCGACAAGGCGGCACGGGCGGCGCTCGCCGATCTGCGCCGCGTGCTGGGGGTCCTCCAGGCGGACGGCGCCTACGAGCCACAACCCGGGCTCGCCCGGCTCGACAGCCTGATCGACCAGGTCCGCGCGACGGGGCTCGACGTGGCACTCGAGGTCGAGGGTGCGCTGAAGCCCTTGCCGGCGACGGTCGACCTCTCTGCCTTCCGCATCATCCAGGAGGCGCTCACGAACACGATCAAGCACGCCGACGCGCGACACGCGCGGGTGAGCGTTCGCTACGGCGCCGACCTGCGCCTGCAGATCCGGGACGACGGGCGCGGCGACGAAGCCGGGAGCCGCGCGGGCAACGGTCTGACCGGCATGCGCGAGCGAGCCGCCATGCTCGGCGGCCGCGTCGAGGCTCACTCGCCCACGTCCGGCGGCTACCTGGTGACCGCCCGCATCCCGCTGGGCGACGACCGGTGAGCATCCGCGTCCTGATCGCCGACGACCAGGCGCTCGTGCGCAGCGGCTTCCGGCTGATCCTCGAGACGCGGCCCGACATCACGGTCGTCGGGGAAACCGAGGACGGACGGCAGACGGTCGCGCTGGCCCGCGAGCACCGGCCCGACGTGATCCTGATGGACGTGCGCATGCCGGTGCTCGACGGCATCCAGGCGACCCGGGAGATCGTCGCGTCGGACAACCCGGCCAGAATCCTCGTCCTCACCACCTTCGACCTGGACGAATACGTCTATGCGGCGATCCGTGCCGGCGCCAGCGGCTTTCTGCTCAAGGACGTTCGGCCGCGTGACCTGATCGACGCGATCAGGCTCGTGGCCGACGGCAACGCCCTGCTCGGCCCGACCGTGACGCGGCGTCTTCTCGAACGCTTCGCCGAGCCGCGCCTGCAGCGGGCGCCCGCCGAGACAGCGTTCGCGACGATGACGGCGCGCGAGCTCGAGATCCTCCGGCTGCTGGCTGGAGGCCTGTCGAACGCGGAGATCGCGGCGCGGCTCTTCCTGGGCGAGGCGACCGTGAAGACGCACGTCTCGAGCATCCTGCGCAAGCTGGGCGTGCGCGATCGTGTGCAGGCCGTGATCGTCGCGTTCGAGACCGGGCTGGTCACACCGCAGCTGCGAGAATCGTCCGGTGACGCCCAACGGATGAACGCGCAGGCGGAATGAGCGAGGTGCACGCGGCGAAGGAGCTGCTCGACCAGCTGCGCGTGGAGCCCCGCACGCCGGCGCGCCTCGACGAGCGCGATCCGGGCGCACGCGTGGGCGCACCCGGGAAGCAGGAGGGCCTGGCGCGGCTGACGGCGGTCGGGCAGCGGATCGGCGTGCTCCACAACCGGCTCTTCGCCGAGGCGACACATGCGCTCCTGCTCGTGCTCCAGGGCATGGATACGTCGGGGAAGGACGGAACCGTCCGCAGCGTGTTCGCCCACGTCAGCCCCCAGGGCTGCCGCGTCGTCCCATTCGGCGTGCCGACCGCGACGGATCTGGCGCACGACTACCTCTGGCGCGTGCACAAGGCCTGCCCGGCACGCGGGGAGCTCGTCGCGTTCAACCGCTCCCACTACGAGGACGTGGTTGCGGTGCGCGTGCGCAAGCTGGTCGAGGAGCAGGTGTGGCGCAGACGCTACGCCGAGCTCCGCAACTTCGAGCGGCTCCTCACCGACGAGGGGACGAAAGTCGTGAAGGTATTCCTGCACCTTTCCCGGGAGGAGCAGCGCGCGAGGCTGCAGGAGCGCCTCGACAACCCGGAGAAGCGATGGAAGTTTCGCCTCGGCGACCTCGACGACCGCGCGCAGTGGGACGCGTTCGACGCCGCATACGCCGACGCGCTCCGCGAGACGTCGACCGAGTGGGCGCCCTGGTACGTGGTGCCCGCCGATCACAACTGGTCACGAAACCTTGCAGTCGCCGAGATCCTGCTCGACGCTCTCGAACGGCTCGATCCCCGGTTGCCCGAGCCGGACCCGGGGCTCGCCGACGTCGAATTTCGCTGATCGGCGTTTGCCGCCGCGGCGGCAGGGTACGGTGAGAGCTATGCCCGGTGGTTCGCTGCTCCGCTCCTGCACCCACCCAGGCTGCTCGACGCTCACGATGGGCACCTTGTGCCTCTCGCACGAGCACCCCGTCTCGAGGAGCTTTCGCCGCGGACGCCCCTTCCGGCGGGCCGCAGCAGCGCAGCCCGCCGGACGGACGCTCGCCTACGGCAAGAAGTAGTTCGGGTTCGGCATCTTGTACGTGTGGTCCGCGTACCCGCCGACCAGGTCACTGAACTGATCGCCGAAGTTCGCGACGATGTCGTAGCCCAGCGACTCGATATGGGCGCGGACCGCCGTCTTGTAGTGCGACGTCGTGCATGAGCCACCCGGGTCGCCGACGCACGCCGCCTTCAGGTAGTCCGGGTAGTTCGGCACCGTCGGCTTCGTGAAGAGACCGTCCTCGCCGTCGTTCAACGTCGTCGGCTGCGGGTACCCGGCATCCTGGCCGATGTTGTCGCGCGTCAGGTTCCCGAGCGTGGCCGCCTCCTGCAACGCAGGACGCCCCGTGAGGAAGAAGATCGAGTAGCCCGCGCGTGCAGCGGCCGACACAAGGTCGACCATTCCGGGGACTGCCGGGAACTTCTGATCGGTCACGAACTCCCCGTTGGTCGTCGAGTTGAACGCCCAGTTGCTGAAGACCTCGTAGTTCCACGTCGCGAGGGTCGTGTCGTCGACGTCGAGCACGATCGCCTTGCTGCTGGAGACGTGGGGAATCCCGCGACCGAACAGCGTCGGACGCGAGGACGACTCCACGCCCTCGGCCTCCTTGGCGTAATTGCTGTCGGGCGTGAAGACGCCCGTGCCGAGCGGATCGCCGTAGTAGTTCCGGATCTGTTGACGGAGCACGTCGAGGTTCGTGATGTCGTTCGCCGAGGTCGGCGTGATCGTCTGGATCGCCGGCCCTGCCGCCAGCGCGACCGCAGCCGAGACCGAGACGACGACCACGAGGAACGTCGCAATCGCAAGCCGTGGCCTGCGCCGTAGGGCCCTGAAACCACCCATGCCTACCCCCTTGTCGAAGAGATGTGACGCCGCGGGGCGGGACCATACAGCGCGTGCGTGTAGATCAATCCGATGGTCGCAGCACGGGCGTAGACCTTGAATCGACTGAAAAGGGGCTCTGCTCACATGCGCCGCACGACTCTGACTCTCACGATCGCGCTCGCCACGGTGATCGCCGCCGTGGCCGCTGCCTCGGCCTTCGGCGGCCCGGCAGCCGGTCCGACGCTCGTCGGAACGGTCGGTCCGGGTTACACGATCACGCTCACGAGCGGCGGCAAGGCGGTCAAGACGCTCAAGGCCGGGAAGTACACACTCGTGATCCACGACAAGGCAAGCATCCATGCCTTCTCGCTCGACGGGCCGCACGGCTACGCCAAAGACTTCACCACGGTCCCGTTCGTCGGCACGAAGTCTTTCGCCGTCAACCTCAAGGCCGGCAAGTACAAGTACTACTGCCCGCCGCACGAGCCGGTGATGTTCGGCCACTTCACCGTCAGCTAGAGGCGCTTCGCCGTTCCGTTCGTCAGGATGCCGGTCCGACCGCACGGTACGACCGACAACGAGGGGGCGACATGCTCAAGGAATTCAAGGACTTCCTAACGCGGGGAAACCTGATCGAACTGGCGGTGGCGTTCGTGATGGGGGTCGCGTTCGCCGCGTTGCTGAACGCGTTCGTCGCGGACATCATCACCCCGATCATCGGCGCCGTCTTCGGGAAGACCGACTTCAGCAACCTGACCTTCACGATCAACAACTCGAAATTCTTCTACGGGTCGTTCATCACTGCCGTGATCCAGTTCGTGACGATCGCGGCCGGCGTGTTCTTCTTCATCGTCAGGCCGGTACAGGCAATCGCGGCCAGGCGCGCCAGAGGCGAGGAGGAGGACGTCGTGATCAGCGACGAGGAACGTCGCCACCAGGAGCTGCTCGCGGCGCTCCAGACACGGTAACGAGGCTCGGCGCAGAGCGGCCGCGCGATTGCGCGGCCGCTACTGCCGTCCGGCTTCCTTGGCCCGTTTGTCGCTGCGCTTCTCCTTCAACGTCTTCTGCGCAGCCTTCTTCTGAAGCTTCTTCTGCTTGTCGGCGCCCTTCATCGCGTGCTCCTCCCTCCAGGTTCGCCCGGACATCATCGCACGGCGCCGTCCCTCGTTCGAGTCTGGCAACTAGCCGGTGGTCCATGAAGGGCCGCCGAAAGAGCCAGTGGCCGGACCGTGCGCCTCGTGCAATCCTCAACAGGTGGGAGCCGGGGAGAGGCCGAGGAGCACCGACAGCCGCGACGAACGGCCGGTCAACATCGTGGCCTGTCGCGAGTGCGGCCGCTCGAGCGGCCTCGACTGGCGCGGCTGGCGCGCGTACCGGACCGACGATCCGGAGATCTGCGAGCCCCCGGCCCTGGCCTTCTACTGCCGCGCCTGTTCGGAACGTGAGTTCGGCGCGCGCTAGCGTTCGCGGCGTCTAGCGCAGCGCGCGCTCGACGCCGTCGAGCAGTCCCCAGTTGGCCGCGAGCGCAGCCTCCGCGCGGCGAAGCGCCCCTTCCGAGCTGCCGTTCGCCCCGCCAAGGCGGCCGGCCGCCTCGGCGGCATGCTCCTTGTCGAGCTCGGCATGAACGCGGAAGTACGCGGTCCCGGCGCCGTCGGGCGCGAACCCGTAGTGGCCGACGAGGCCGGCGAGCTTCGTCTCCGAGATCGGCGGCTGGGACGCCTCGAGTGCGTACAGCACCGCATCAGCCTCGGCGCCAGGTGCGGCGCCGGCGAGTGCGGCTACGAATGCCTCGGTCTCGGGGGACGGATCGGCGGGAGCCCCGCCGCAGGCGGCGGCGAAGTCATCCCAGAGCGCGACGTGTGCACGCTCCTCGCGCGCGTGCTCGCTGTCGCCGTCCTTCGCCGCGAGATCGGCGAGCGCGACGACCGCATGGCGGTACTGGCCCGAGTACAGCGCGAGCTCATCGCGCCGAAGCTCGCCGCGTTCCCAGCGCAGATAGAACGGGTGGCGCAGCGTGTTCCAGCGCCCACGGGCCTCATCCAGCTGCGCGGTCAGATCCGACATCCCCAGGCCTCCTTGACTCGTCACGCTCCCCCGATGGCCGGACGCTACCCCAAACGCACGCGCCAGCCGTCGGACGTCTCGTCGACCAGCGGCAGCGCGCCCCGCTGGTCGCCCTTGGGCACGACGCCGTCGAGCGAGAAGTCGAGCGACGGACAGGCGCCGCCGCCGGTCGCCCGGTACACCTCGACCGCCGTCGAGGTGCCGGTCGCCGGCAGGCCGAGATCGGCCGCGTAGGCCTCCTTGCCGTCGACGTCGACCGTCCAAGATGACCCGCTGCCTGAGAACGCCACGGTGACGGGGACACCCGCGTCGATCGGAGCGATCTCCGTCAGCTGGTAGCCGCCGGCCGCCGTCTGCGCCTCAACGTAGATCCAGGCGCGACCGTCGTCCGCGTACGTCCCGATCGCTCCGCGACCGATGCCCGCCTGGAGCCAGGCCCGCGGCACCTCCTGGGCGTCGCGAGCCACGATCGACGCGTACGCGAGCGCGTGGTCCATCGGGGTGACGAGGGTCGGGAGCCGCTCCATCGTCAGCGTCGCCGTCAGGTTCGCGACGGGGGTGCTGACGAAGCCGGCGTAGCTGTACCCCGCTGGGCACGTCGGCGGCGGCTGGACGCCGACTCCGAGCCGCACCGGCAGCGGGAACGTCGTGCGCGGCACGGACACGAGGAGCAGCTGAATGCCGGCGGCCGGCGCGGGGCACGTGCCGCACGCGACCTGGCGCACCGTCAGCTCGACCGTCGCACCGGTGCTCGTCAGCTCGGCGATCGCGATCGGGCAGCAGCCGGCCCGCGTGGCGACCGCGATCAGGACCAGGCGCCGGTAGCCGAAGTTGGTCGCCGCACGCGCACGGCCCACCGCCGCCCGCACCGGGGCAGCGAAGCTCGGGAGTGCCCGCGCGACCTCGCGCGCCGACGAGAAGACGACGACCCGCCAGCCGAGCGAGCCCACGGCGCCGGGTGCGACACCCGCGAACGAACTGGTCGGCAACAGCCGGCCGGCCGGCAGGGCTCCGGCGGTCGACGTGGCGAGCGTGCGCCACGTGACCGCACCGCTGTCCGCGGCTGCGGGCGCCCCCGCCGCGGCGAGGAGCGCGCACGCCGTCATGAGCACGACGACCCGACCCATCGGACGCGACGGTAGCGCGCCCGGCCCTGTCAGGCCGTCGAGGCGTCGGGACGGGCCGCTACTCCCGTTCGTCGCCCGGGCGCAGCCGGTAGACGATCCGGCCGCGGTCGAGGTCGTACGCGGACAGCTCGATGCGCACCCGGTCGCCTGGATTCATCCGGATCCTGAACCGGCGCATCTTCCCGGCCGTGTAGCCGAGGGTCTCGTGCCCGTTGTCGAGCGCGATCCGGAACATGCCGTTCCGAAGCGCTTCCACGATCTCCCCGGTCATCTCGACCTTCTCTTCCTTCTGCGGGATGGTGACCTCCTTCGGTCGTCGTCTCGGACTGCCTCTCGAGGCGGCGGGCCGCCGGGCCGCCGCTCTCTGTACGTGCTCGTCGCTACGCGACGACGGTGACGTTCGCGGCCTGAGGACCCTTGTCACCCTGCTGGGCCTCGTATTCGACCTTCGCGCCCTCGGCCAGCGACCTGTAGCCGCTGCCCTGAATCGCACTGAAGTGCACGAACAGATCCTTCCCGCCCTCGTCGGGCGTGATGAACCCGTAACCCTTGTCCGCGTTGAACCATTTCACGGTTCCGGTTGCCATTTCTCGTTCCACCTCCTCGCCATACTCATGAACGGCAAGAAGGCGCAAACCGGCACCGTCCAGACTCGCTCAATTCGCCCGCAAGTGTAGATGATCGCTCCTTCCGCTAGCCGCGCGGGAGCACGTAGAAAGCGATCGCCGCGTACTGGCAGCCGACCGCGAAGAGGGTCAGGACGTGAAAGACCTCGTGGTAGCCGAGCACCCCGGGAATCGGGTTGGGGCGGCGGAACGCGTAGGCGAGCGCCCCCAGCGAGTAGGCGATGCCCCCGAGCACCACCAGCAGCAACCCCGGCATCGGCAGCTTCAGCAGCTGCGAGAACGCGATCACCCCGACCCAGCCGAGGGTCAGCCCGATCGCCGCCGACACCTGCTTCGGCTGGCTCGACCAGAAGACCTTGAGCAGGATCGCCGTGGCGACGCCGGCCCAGACGACGGTGAGCACCGGCACCGCCCAGCCCGTCGAGAGCACGAGCAGTCCGAACGGGGTGTAGGTACCGGCGATCAGCAGGTAGACGCCTGCGTGATCGACTCGCGCGAGCCGAGAGCGCACCGGCGGCGACCAGGTCGGGCGATGATACAGCGCGCTCGCACCGAAGCAGAGCGCGACGCAAGCCGCGAAGACGATCGCCGACAGGCGCGCCCGGCCAGGATCTGCCGTCAGCGCCAGCGGGATCCCGAGCCCGAGTGCAGCGTAGAACCCGAACTCGTGGAAAACGCCTCGTAGCCGCGGCTTACCGAGAGCAGGGACAAGTGCCATCCGGCCAGGCTACTGCGGATCGGCGGCCGCTCATAGCCGAATCCGATACGTCCGGCGCAGGATCGCCGACCCCGGCCGGGGATGCCGAATCACGACCGCCGCCTGCACCCAGCCATGCACGCCGCCGGCGTAGCGCAGCGCGAGCACGGCGACGGCGTGCGGCAGGATCTGGCGGCGCACCGGCAGGAGCGTCGCGAGCAGCCGGCCGCGGTACCGCAACACGACACGGACGCGCCGCAGCGGGAGCACTTCCGAGACGTTTCCACGGTTCCAGATCGCGAGCAGGAACGTGCGCCTGCGACCATGGCGCACCAACCGCAGTCCGCGCACGTCGAGGCGGCGAACGACGCGGCCGGGCACCCGCACGGTCACCACGACGCCCACCTGCATCACGATCGGAACCGGCGCACCCGTGCGCGGCCGGGTCCGGAACAGGACCAGCGCTGCATGCTCGCCCGGCGGCGCGCCCCGCGGCACCACCGCCGAGACCGCGATCGTGGCCGAGCGTCCTGCACCCAGCGCGAGCCGCCGCGGCGCCAGCATGAGCCAGTGACCCGCTTCGTCCAGGCTGGTGATCCGCGGCCGCCCGCTCGGGTCGAGCGCGAAGCCGGCGGTCGCGGCGTCGACGACCACCGGCGTTCGGCCCGCATTCGTGACGCGCACGGCCGTCCAGGCGCCGGCCGAGAGCACCACGCGCGTCGGCGTCGCCGAGAGCGCGAGCGGTGGCCGGTCGGCCCCCGCGCCCGCAACCGCGAACGCGAGGGCCGACGCTGAGGTGAGCGCGACGGCTGCGATCACCGGGGGATCGCCGTGAAGGTGACCGTCGCCGCGTACCGGCCGGACGCGACTGCCGGGAGCGGCGCCGAGAACCCGATCGCCGCCGGCCAGACGGCTCCGCCTGCGGCGGTTGCCGCCTGGGCGCTCCCGATCAGCAGGTCGGCCGCCGGTGCGACCGGGATCGGGACGAGCCCGGCTCCGAGCGAGGCCCCGAGCTGGGCTCCCGCCGGTGCCGACGCGGACAGGCCGAGCGGGAGGTCGCCGGGGGTGAAGGCGGTGCGATGGACGGTGAGCGAATAGCCCGCCGCATCGTTGCTGGTCACCGTCACCCGCTCCGAGACGGGCGTCGGGGTGGCGCCGGCGACCGCCTGCCCGAAGCTGACGCTCGTCCGCTCGAGCGAGAGCGAGAGCACCGGCTGGACGTCGAGATCGACCGCGGCGGTCTGCCCGGTTCCGCCCGTCGGCGGGGGAGTGCCGCCGCACGGGGCCGCGGCGGCCGCACCGTTCTTCGGCGCAGGTGCGACCGCGGCGAAATCGACGGCGTTGACGTCGGTGTCGGCGCAGCCACCGTTCGCACGCACGTCGGCAGTCGTGCTGTCGAGTGCCGGCGCAGCGCCTGCGCCCTCGAAGTCGGCCGCCGAGCCATAGCCGACGAGATCGGCGGCTCCCGCGGAGGAACAGCTGCCTGCGGCGCCGCCGCAGGCGAGCGCGGTGGCGTTGCCGACGAGCGCGACCTTCCCGCCCGAGGCGGCGAGGTTGGTGGTGCCGCTGGCGTCCGGCGCCGGCAGCGCGGCCCCGACGGCGGCAGTCGATCCGAGCTGAACGAGGTAGTGGCGGCCGGGCGCGAGCGTGCCGGCCAGCGTCGTCAGCTGCCACGACGTGCTCGCGGCGGAGGCGTACTGGATCGTCCAGCCCGTCAGGTCGACGGCGGCTCCGCCGCGATTGAAGAGCTCGACGAAGTCGTTCGTGTAGGTGGCGCCGGCATTGCCGCCGCCGGCGTACACCTGGCTGATCACCGCGTCTGGCGATGCGGCACGGGCGAGCGGGACGAGCGTCAACGCCGCGGCGGCGAGGACGGTGGCGAGGAGACGGGCTCGGTGCATGGGCGACTCCGATCTGGCGGGGACGTTGGTCGTCCACAGGTACCGGCGGCCCGTCGCCGCCGACAGTGTCCCGCGGCGAATCGCCACGCATCCGACGCAGATCCGACACACCTCCTTGTCCGGTCAGGACAAGTTGGCGATCGTGGCGCCGTCGTTCGCGTCCGGCTCACTGCCGCCGACGAGCGGATGCCCGGCAAGCTCGCCGCGCACGACCGCACGCAGGGCGCCGGTGCCGCGCCCGTGCACGACCCGCACCGTCGGCAGGCCGGCGAGAGCCGCCTCGTCGACGAATGCGCGCACCCGTTCCCGCGCCTCGTGCGAAGGAAGGCCGCGCACGTCGAGCTCGTCCGGAGCATCGCGGCCGGCGGCGGTCGCGTTCACGCGCACCGGGGGTGCCGTGGCCGTCTGAGGCGCGGCCGACGGCCGCAGGCGCTCGAGCGGGATGCGGACGCGCTGCCCGGCGACGCCCGCAACCTCGGCCTCGTCGCCGCGAATCGCGACGATCGTGCCGCGGACCCCCAGCCCGGGTGACTCGACCGGATCGCCCACCGCGAGCGGGGCCAGCTGCTCGAGCGGCTCCGAGAAGCGGCCGAGTTCCTGCTCGGCGCGCCCGGAGCGCTCGGCCGCCCGGCCGAGGACACGGTCGCGCTCACGTTCGGACTCGGAGGCCTCACGCCGCCGGTCGTCTTCGTGGCGGCGCGCCGTGCGAACGTCGGCGCGGAGCTGCTCGAGCTCGGCGCGGGCCGCCTGCAGCTCGTGCTCGGCGTCCGCCTTCGCCTCGGCGCGACCCTGTTCGCGGAGCTGCCGCACCGCGTCGAGCTCACGTTCCAGCTGGGCCTCGCGCGCCCTTGCCTCGGCGAGCGACCGTTCCAGCTCGAGCCGGTGCTCCGTGGCGCCTCGCTCGGCGGCCTCCGCCTCCGCGAGCAGCTCGGCCGTCCGCCGCCGGCGCGGATCGATCCGCGTGCGGGCGTCGGCGACGACCCGGGCGTCCAGGCCGAGCCGTTCGGCGGTGCGGAGTGCATGTGAGATGCCGGCGCGGCCGAGTGTGAGCGAGAAGAGCGGCTCGTCGGTCTCGAGGTCGAAGCCGGTGGCGGCGTTCGCCGCGCGCGGAGCGCTGCTCGCCCATTCCTTGAGCGCGGGGTAGTGCGTCGTGACGACGGTGAGCCGTGCCTGACCGGCGAAGCGCGCGACGAGCGCCAGCGCCAGCGCCGAGCCCTCGTCGGGATCGGTCCCTCCGGCGAGTTCGTCGAGCAGCACGAGCGAACGCGGCCCTGCCGCCGTGAGGATCTCGACGATGCTACGAACGTGGCCGGAGAAGGTCGAGAGGCTCATCTCGATCGACTGACGGTCGCCGATGTCGGCGAGCACGTCGTCGAAGACCGGCAGCGTCGCGAGCTCCGCCGGCGGGCGGAGGCCGCACTGGTGGAGCAGAGCCGCCAGGCCGAGCGTCTTCAGGGCGACCGTCTTGCCGCCGGTGTTGGGACCGCTGATCACGAGCGTGCGCAGGTCGCCGAGATCGAGATCGACCGGCACGGCGCTTGCGGGATCGAGCAGCGGGTGGCGTGCTCCGAGGAGGCGCACCTGGTCGGAGACGGTGACGGGCGCCCCGTGCCAGTGATGCGAGACCGAGCCCGCGGCGACCGCGAGGTCGACGACACCCGTGGACTCGACGAGCAACCGCAGATCGTCGCCGCGCCCGGCGACCGCGGCCGACAGCTCGGCGAGGATCCGGTCGGCCTCGTCACGCGCGGCCGCCGCCGCCTCTGACAGTCGGTTCGAGAGCTCGACGACCGCGTACGGCTCGACGAACAACGTCTGGCCCGAGCTGGACGCGTCGTGGACGATCCCCGGGACCTTCGCCCGCTCGGAGGCGCGCACGGCCAGGACGGGCCGGCCGCCGCGTTCGGCGAGGAACGACTCCTGCAGCGCGCCGGAGACCGCCTCCGACCGCGCGACCCGCGCGAGCTCCTCGCGGACCCGCGCCGTGCCGTTTCGGAGCTCGGCTCGCAACCGGCGGAGGAGCGGTGACGCCGAGTCGCGAAGGTCGGAGCCGTCCTCCTCGACTGCGCGGCCGACTGCGGCCGACACCGCAGCGAGCGATGCCGGCACGGGATCGAGGAGCGCGTTCAGCAGCGGTGCGAAGGCAGCCCCCTCGCCGACGACGCGCCGGGCCTCGAGGGCGACCTCGACGGTCCGTGCGCAGGTCCGGAGCTCGGCCGGCGCGAGCGTGCCGCCGCGCTCCGCTCGCTCGACCGCGTCGCGGACGTCTGCGATGCCGGCCAGCGAAGGCTCAGCCGCTTCCTCGAGCAGCGCGACCACCTCGGCGGTCAGCGCCTGGCGCCGCGCCACCTCCACGGGATCGGCGGACGGCGTCAGCTCGCGCGCTGCAGCCGCCCCGTGCTCGGTCTCCGCAGCCGCCGCGAGCTGCCTCGCGACCGCCGGCAGCTCCAGCGCCGCCAGCGCCTGCGCGTTCACGACGCCCTCACGGAAGCAGTCTAGAAAGCCTGGTTCGACATGACCCACCTACCGCCGCTATAGGCTTCCGCGCGATGCTCAGCCCAGACGTCTCCACCGATCTCTCACGCTTCGCGATCGGCTTCGACCACCGCGACCGCACGCGGCTCCACGAGCTCTGGGACCGGATCTTCGACGCCGACCGCTGGAGCGAAGGGGCGCTGACCGCCGAGTTCGAGGAGGCGTGGGCGCGCTGGAACGGCGTGGAGGGCGTGGCCTTCAACGGGTGGACGGGAGCAGCGCTCGCCGCCCTGACCTGGGCCGGCGTGGCCGGCGAGACCGTGCTGTGCCCGTCGAACACGTTCATGGCGACGCCGCTGGCCGCGCTGCACGCCGGGGCGCGCGTCGAGTTCGTGGACTGCAACCGCGACGACCTGTGCATGTCGTTCGACGACCTCGAGCGCAAGGTGCATCAGCACCGCCCGCGCGCCGTCTTCCTCGTCCACATCGGCGGCCACCTCGCGTTCGACGTCGAGCGGATCGCCGCGCTCTGCCGCAGCGAGGGCATCGCACTGATCGAGGACTGCGCGCACGCGCACGGGGCCGCCTGGCACGGGCGCCACGCCGGCACCTGGGGTGACGTCGGGATCTGGTCGTTCGCCGCCACGAAGACGATCTCGACCGGCGAGGGTGGAATGCTGGTGTCGCGGCACGCGGAGGCGGTCGAGCTGGCACGCGCCTTCCGCAACTACGGCAAGCCGGACTATGCGATGCGCGGGCTCAACTTCCGCATGAACGAGTTCACCGCGGCCCTCGGGATCGTCCAGACCGGACGGCTCGAGGAGATCGTCCGCTGGAAGAACGAGGCTGCGCGGACGCACCTCGACCCGCTCTACAGCTCGCGTCTGCAACTCCCGGAGGGAATGACGTCGGGCCTCTACAAGTACCTCGTGTTCGAGCCGATCGAGCGCTCGACCGGGAAGGTGTACGACGAGCCGTGCCACCGCCTGCTCGGGCGTACCGACCACTTGCCCGCGACGGACTGGGTCGCTCGGAATCACTGGTGCGTGCCCCTCTACTACCGACCCGGCGGAGAGCCCGCGTGAACGTCCTCGTCACCGGCGGCTCCGGCTTCATCGGCTCGCACGTCGTCGACAAGCTGGCGGCGCAGGGCCACGTCCCGCGCATCTTCGACCTGGTCCCCTCGCCGTACCACGCGCAGGGCAGCGTCGACACGGTGATCGGCGACCTGTGCAGCCCCGACGACGTGCGCCGCGCCGTCACGGGCTGCGACGCGGTGCTCCACCTCGCAGCCGTGGCGGACGTCGATCTCGTCGCGCGGGATCCGGCACGCACGGACGTCGTCAACGTCCGCGGCACGCAGGTGCTCCTCGACGCGGTGCGGGAGAGCGGCACTGGCCGCTTCGTCTTCGCGAGCACCGTCTGGGTCTACGGCGACGCGTCGAGCCCGGCGCTCGTCGACGAGGAGACGCCGCTCGGGCTCCCGAAGCACTTCTACACGGCGACGAAGATCGCAGGCGAGATGTACACGGCGAGCTACGGCGAGCTGTACGACCTCGAGTACACGATCCTCCGCTTCGGCATCCCCTACGGGCCTCGCTCCCGGCCGACGGCCGTAGTCGCAGCGTTCACCGACAAGGCGCTGCACGGGCAGCCGTTGACGATCGCCGGCGACGGGACGCAGTCACGCCGCTTCGTCTACGTGGAGGATCTCGCCGAGGGCGTGGTGGCATCACTGGCGCCTGCGGGTGCCAACCGTGTGTTCAACCTGGTGCGCGACGAGGACGTGAGCGTGCGGTCGATCGCCCGGACCGTCCGGGACGTCGTCGGCGAGGTGCCGATCGTGCACGTCGAGGGACGCGCAGCCGACCTGCGGGCGGCCAAGGTCTCGGGCGAGCGGGCGCACCGCGAGCTCGGCTGGAGCCCGACGACGCCGTTCACCGAGGGCGTGCGCCGCTATGTCGACTGGGTGACGGAGTCCACCGACAGCCCGAGTGCCGCGACGGTCTCGAGGATCGACGGCAGCGCCGCCGCCGTTCTCCGCCAGGAGCCGGGCGAGCTGTAGGCGTCGGAGTCGTGCAGGAGCACGACGTCGCCCGCCGCGAGCGCCCGCGTGACGCGGCGCGCAATCGACGCGGGCGTTGCCCGGCGTTCCCAGTCGCGACCCCAGGACGACCAGAGCAGCGGCTTCAGCCCGCGCTCGCGCACGTGCGCGAGCGCGCCCGAGCTGAAGACGCCGTACGGGGGCCTGTACAGCGTCGGCACAGCGCCGGTCGCGTCCGCAATCGTCTCCATCGCCCGATCGAGATCGTCGGCGAACGCGTTCACACGACGGCGGAGCAGAAGCACGTGACGGTCGCCGTGCAACGCGACCTCATGGCCCGCGGCGACGATCGCCCGCGCGACCGCCGGTGAGCGACGCACCTGTTCGCCCACGAGGAAGAACGTCGCGCGCGCTCCGTGCCGCTCGAGCGTGTCGAGCACTGCGGCCGTCCCTTCGGGATGCGGCCCGTCGTCGAGGGTCAGCGCGACAGCGGCTCGCCGCTCGACGCGGCAGGGGACGCCGACCATGCGGGCGAGCCGGTCCGAGTGCGCGGCGAGCGCCGGGACGAACCAGTCGGCACGAATCACGCGAGCAGCGCCAACACCGTCGACGCCGCGGACGGCAGTGCCGCCAGCGTCAGCACCGGTGCAGGACGAACCACGAGCGCGCGCCGTAGCGCGACTCGAAGCTCGTGATCCGACTTCGCGACGTCGGCGATGCCGAACCGGAGGAACGCCTCGTTGTTGACGCGGATGTGCCCGCGCCCCCACCCGTAGGAGATGGTCGGGCAGCCGCGCACATGGGCCTCGAGCACGGTCAGCCCGCCCGTCGAGTGGACGAGTGCATCGCCCGCGGCGAGCCAGTCGCTCATCTGCTCGGTGAAGCCGACGACCCGGCATCGAGGCTCGCCGTCGTAGCGCCGCTCGAGCCGTTCGCGCAGGTCGTCGTTCCGGCCTGCGAGCACCGCGACGACCGACACGGTCTCGACCGCGAGCGCCTCGTCGACCGCGTTCGCGAGATCGCCCACGCCCCAGCCGCCGCCGGAGACGAGCACGACCTTGCCCTTGTCCGGCAACCCGAGCGCCCGCCGCGCCTCTGTCGGATCACGCGGCTCGCCGAACTCCGGGCGCGTCAGCCCATGCACCGCCCGAACGACCGTGTCGTGCCCCGCGACCTGCTGCACCTCGGCGGCCGACTCGGGATGCGTGATCAGGTGCAGGTCGATGCCGGGCGCAGCCCAGTAGTGCATCATCGCGAGGTCGGTGATCGCTGCGACCACCGGCACGTCGAGCTTGCCGCTCCGGCGAAGGCCGCCGAGCACCTCGGTCGTCGTCGGGTACACGGACACGACGATGTCCGGCGCCACCTCGTGGACGAGCTTGAGCACGCCGCGCGATCCGAGCTTCCGGACCAGCGCCTGCGTCGCCCGCCTGGTCGGCGCCAACCCGACGAACAGCCAGAACGCGGCGTCCCACAGCCATCTGAAGCGAAAGAAGACGACCGACGGCGCCCGCTCGCTGACGAGCACGAACGCACGTCCCATCGCTCGTAGCCCGTCCTCGACGACCACCTCGACGGACGCGTCCTCCGTACGCAACTGATCGGACAGCGTCCGGGCCGGAAGGTCGTGTCCCTCCCCGACGCTGGCGGTGAGAATGAGCACCCGCGTCATCGGCCGACTCTACAAGGCAGAGTGGCTACTGGTGTGACGTCTTCACGGGCGGCCAATGCGGCGAGATGTCCGGATCGCCGAGCTCGCCATAGGGAACACAGTGCGGCGGCACCCGAAGCAGCTGCCGGTCCGCGATCAGGAGCTCCTCGACACGCTGGTTCGCCGGCACCCCCCGCTGCCAGCGCTCACGCAGCGATCGGCCCAGCTCGATCAGGGCACGAGGCGGCTGCGCCTGTCGGGAGCGGACGACGAAGTAGTGGCGCGCGACCTGCTGGACGGTCACGCCGGGCGTGCCGGCGAAGGCGTGCTCTCCGGCCGTCACCTCGGCACCACCCGCCGCATAGAACAGCCAGATCGCTCGACGCGGCGTCCGGCTCTGGATGAACGCCAGCGCGCGCTCGCACGAGTCGTCGTCGACGAGGTCGAGCGAGTGCACGCGGAGCGCCACGAGGTGGTCGAGAATGTTCGCGGGGTGCCCGTAGTCGAACGACGAGAACAGCTGCCCGCTCGTCCCGGTCGAGCCGAACAACACGGATCCCGCCGGCGACGTCGCGACAGCGTCGACGACCTGGTCGACGTGGATCCGGCGAACGACGTCGCGGTGATGCACGTCGTAGCGCAACTCGATCGCGATCAGCCCGCCGACGAGGAGGACGAGCACGGGCACCCGCAAGCGCCCGGCCCGTGCGGCGACTGCAAGACAGCCGGTCATCACGACGGTGAAGAACGCCGGCGTCACGGGGATCATGTACCGGTCGAAGAAGATCGCCGAGTCGCCGCTCGCCGGCACCACCGAGAAGAAGACGATCGGGGCGGCGACCGTGATCGCGCAGAACGCGAGCACGCGCTGCCGGCGGGCGAGGGCCAGCGCGACCACGCCGAGCGCTGCGAGCACCGTGAAGTAGTTGACGTCATGGCGGCCCGGAGCGACGAAGTGGAGAGCGTCCTCCCAGACGGGGCGCCCGCTGAACGTCCGCCCGCCGGCCCCGCTGCCGACGCCGTAGCGGTCGCTGAGCACGTGGAGCGTCTTCACGTAGTACGGGACGAACGCGACGAGGAGCGCAACCGCGCCCGGCCACGCCTCGCGCAGGACGGCGCGCGGCGGCCGCGTGCAGTACACGACCGCGGCGGCGTACGCGGTCAGCGCGTAGAGCGGCGCGGTCGGATGCACGAACACCGACAGGCCGAGGAGGAACCCGCCCGCGATCCACCAGCGCGTGCCGCCGCCGTCGGCCGCGCGGAGCACGACCACCGTGCTCCACATCAGCCAGGCGAACAACAGGGTGTGCGGGCGCCCGAACGTTGCGTAGAGGACGGGGATCGGCGCGACCGCCGTCAGCAGCACCGCTCCGGCGGCCGCCTCCTGCCCCGCCAGCCGGCGAACCACGAGCGCAACTCCCGGCAGCGCCAGGCACGCGAACACGAGCGACGGGACCCGCAGTGCCGGCAGCCCCGGCCACCACTGGAGCAGGAAGTGCTCGAGCCAGAAGTGGAGCGGGCCGCCGCCTCGCTGGGTGGAGACGATGTGGAAGATGTGGCCGAACGAGAACTGGGCCAGCCGGAGCGTCAGCTCTTCGTCGACGTTGAGCGGTCCCCACCAGACCGTCGGCAGGGCGAGCCAGACGAGGACGGCGGCGCCGGCGACGACGGACGCCGGCAGCAGGAGCTTGCGTGCGACGCCCGTCAGGGCGCGGTCCGGCTGCTCTCGGCGAGCGCCTGCATCTCGGGCGTCTCGGGAGCGGCACGGTACGGATGCTCGTCTGCCACGTCGGTTTCGTGGTACACGCTCTCCGCGTTGACCTCCCAGATGTCGTGGTGCGCGCCCGCGAGGAGGTTGTCGACCGCGCGCATGGCGGTGAGCATCGAGTGGTCCGAGTTGTTGTAGCGGTGCAGGCCGTTACGGCCGACCTGCTGCAGGTTGTCGATCCCGTCGAGCCACCTGCGGATCGTCGCGACGCGCGCGGCGTAGTCGGTGTCGTAGATCGGGTAGGCCTTCGGCACCCGCGTCACGAAACCGCGCTCGACCTTCGACCGCTCGGCCAACCCGAGCTGCTCGAGCTCCGCGGCGGCGAGGTCGACGAGCTCGTCGTCCTCCATCGTCCACAGATCGTCGCCCGCGAAGCAGAAGTACTCCAGTCCGACGCACGCCTTGCCGGGGTCGGGGACCATCCACGGCGACCATGAGCGGTAGTTCTGGATGCGCCCGACCCTGACTCCGGGCTCGTGGATGTAGATCCAGTTGTCCGGGAAGAGATCCTGGCCGTCGACGACGAGCGCAACGGTGAGAAAGTCGCGGTACCGCAGGCCACGAGCGGCTTCGCACACCTCGGCCGGCGGTGCGGGGCTCGTGAGCTCGACGACGGTGCGCAGCGGCAGAGACGAGATCACCGCGTCCGGGAGCGTGTACGACACGCCGCCGGCCTCGACCTCGACGATGCGGTCACCGGCCAGCTCCAACCGCTCCACCGGGGCGCCGGTGCGCACGTCGCCGCCGTCCTCGACGATCGCCGAGCTCATCGCCTCCCACATCTGCCCCGGGCCGAAGCGCGGATAGTGGAACTCCGAGATCAGGCTCTTCACCTTGTTTCCCTTGTTGCCGAAGAACGCCGCCCTGGCAGCGGAGAAGAAGGAGAGGCCCTTGATCCGCTGGGCGGCCCATTCGGCGCGGATCTCCGTGGTCGGCACGCCCCAGAGCTTCTCGGTGTACGACTTGAAGAAGAGCTCGAAGAGGCGCCGCCCGAAGCGATTCGAGACCCAGTCCTCGAAGGAGTCGTCGACCTTGTTCCGGCGCGCCGCCGCGCGGAGGTACGAGGCCATGCAGCGGGTGAGCTCGACCGGGCCGAGCTTCCTGATCACGTCGGGCCCGCGCAGCGGATAGTCGAGGTAGCGCTTGTTCCAGTAGATGCGCGACATGCGTGGACGCAGCAGGAACTCGTCGCCGAGCACCTCGTGCCACAGCGCGTCGACCTCGACCGATTTCGTGAAGAAGCGATGGCCGCCCAGATCGAAGCGGTAGCCGTCGACCTCGACCGTCTTGGCCAGCCCTCCCACCTGCTCCTCGGCCTCCAACACGATCGCATCGGCCCCGGCCTTGCCGAGTTGATACGCCGCAGTGAGGCCGGCGGGCCCCCCGCCGAGGACGAGCGTCGTCTGCGAATTCTCGGTCGTCATCGTCAAAAGGGAGGCCGCGCCCGAGGGACGTTAGCCGACGCGCCGATACACGTACGCCTGCAACGGCTTGAAGTAGTTGACCTTGAGCGCGATCTCGTTGCTCACGAGATGGCGCACGAGCCGTAGCTTCGGATCGCTCTGCAACAACCCTGTCCAGATCTCGGACTTCTGCCACACGAGCTCGGTCCATTTCGCCCGCCAGGCCCGGTAGTCGCGAAACACCGGCGTGATCACGACGAACTCTTGCCCCTTCGGCACCGTGGCGAGCAGCCGGTCGAGGGTCGGTCGCGGTGGCGTCGCACGCAGCCGGGCGACTGCGTCGACCCAGTCGAACGCCTGCTGGTCGGGCACCGGACCGAGCGTCGTCGCGAAGCGCAATCCTGGCCCCAGGTAGTAGCGAAGCACCGGGACCTGCTCCGGGTGCGTCGAGATCACCAACTCGCCCGGGTGCAGACTGCCCAGCCCGGCCGCGATCGCCCTCGCGTTCTCCTTGTCGTCCTTGACCGTGTAACCAGCCCAGAAGAAGACGACGATCACGAGTGCCGCGACGCCGAAGCGACCCGCCCGGACGATTGCGCGCGCGGCGAGCACGAGCACAGGCCCGACGAGGATCGCGAAATAGCGCGTCGTCCAGGACGGCGAGACCTGCGACGTCAGCCAGGCGGCGAGGACGGCGACACCGGTCGCGATCGACAAGGCGAGCACGGCGGTGCGCTCGGCGCTCGGCCGTCCCCGCACGAGCACGCCGAGCCCGACGATCGCCGCGAGCACGCACGCGACGTACGGCCCGTCGCCCGAGATCACAGCAGCAGGCGCCTCGATCAGGTCGCGCCAGGTCGGCGCCGTCGCCCACGGCGCTCCGGTGTGGCGGATCTGGAAGAGCAGCGAAGGCAGCCACGGGAGGTAGAGCACGGCGACGCAACCGGCGACGATGCCGAAGAGGCCGAGCCGCTCACGCACGACGGCCACGGTCGCCACGGCGAGGCCGAGGCAGAGGAACAGCGCCCAGTTGTGCGTGTACACCATCAGCGCGAGCCCGGCCACGAGCAGCGGGGCGAACGCACGCCGGCCGCGAACGATCGCCTCGAGGTACGCAATCCCCACCACGAGCGAAAGGAAGGCCTCGAGCTCGTACATGCGCGTCTCCTGCGCGTAGTAGGTGAGAAACGGGTTGAGGGCCGCGAGGAGCGCGCAGCACAGGCCGGTCATCCGATCGAACGCCGCCCGGCCGAATGCGTATGCGAGCGGGACGCACGCAACGCCGAACACCAGCGACAGCGAGTGCGTCGCCCGTTCGCTGTCGCCGAACCAGGCCATCCACACGCGCAGCAGGAGGTAGTACGCAGGCGGCGAGCCGTCGTGGCGCAGCGCGTGCAGGAGCGACGACCACGGGTGGTGCGCGATCCCGACCGACAGGCCCTCGTCGATCCAGAAGCCTGCGTGGAGCTGCCGCGACCGGAGGTAGAGCGTCAGCGCGGACAGCGCTGTCAGCGCCACGGGGACCGCCCATGGCGCAGCGAGCACGTCGGCGGCGCGCAGTGCGCGGACGCGTTCGGCGACGGCGGTCAGCCGCGCCTCCACGGCGTGCGCGCGAGGAACAGCGCCAGGCCGACGACCGTGATCGGCACGAACAGCACGAACCTCAGCACGAGGAGATAGCCGAGCGCCGGCAGGTGCAGTGAGCCAAGCGCCAGCAGGACCGCCGCGTCGAAAGTCCCGACGTACCCCGGTGCTGCCGGGATCAGTGCCGAGAGGTTCGTCAACGCGACCACGTACAGCGCCCCGGTGATCCCGAGCGAGACCCCGGCCGCCGAGCCGACGGTCAGGTACACCGAGGCCTCGAAGAGCCAGACGATCAGCGAGACGGCGAGCAGCACGAACCCGCGCCTGCCGGCGAGGTCCCGCGTCGCGACCATCGCCGGCCGAAGCCACTCCCGCCCGGCGAGCAGTCGCCTGCTGCGCGGCGCGGCCCGCCACAGGCCGACGGCGGCGACCGCTGCACCCGCGCCGGCCGCGACCACATAGGGCAGCGGCCCGAAGGCGAGACCGCGCGCGGCGACCACGAACGCGAAGATCGACGCGAGCGCGAGCGCGTCGAGCACGCGCTCGGCGACCACCGTGCCCAGCACGACCCGGCGCGGAGCACCCAGCATCATCACGCGCATCACGTCGCCGGCGCGGGCAGGCAGCGTGTTGTTGCCCATGTAGCCGACAGCCGTGAGCCGGTAGCTCTCCCCGCGCCCGCGGTCGACGCTCGAGCCGCGGAGGAGGCGGTGCCAGCGCTCTCCGCGCAGCAGCGTGGCCAGCGCGTAGAGCAGCAGGGCGGCGACCAGCCACGCGACGGCCGCGACATCGAGCGGCAGCTCCGGCGCATGCTGCCGGGACGCCCACCAGACGATCCCCGCCAGCGCGACCAGGGAGACGGCGACCTGCAGCAGGCCGACCCTCGGCCTCCGCCCTACGTCGACGCTCGCCACGTCGCGAACCTATCGAATAGTCGGCCGGAGGCTCGCCACCGTGCGCCTGCCCTCACGGTCGTAGACGACGTCGACCGTGTCGTTCCTCCGGTACGTCCCGGCGACGCCGAGAAAGAGCGAGAGCCAGCGCCAGAACCCCAGTCGTCCCTCCGGGGCGAGCTCCTCGTGGAACACGAGCGCCCGGCCGACCACGTCGAAATCGACCCCGCGGCGCTTCTCGACACCGTTGACGTAGACGTCGAACGTCGGACCCACATCGTCGGGCAGGTCAACCTGACTGCGCGCTGTCACCTCTATACGATGCCACTCGGCGTGCGCCGGTTCGCCCTTGCCACAGTCGCCACGAGCGCGGTGGCGCTGATCTTCAGCGCCCTCGCCTTCGCGGGCAATGCCGGATTCCTGCCGGGGGAGGCGCACTCACCGAACGCCGTGCACGTCCAGTCGGCGTTCATCTTCGTCGCGATCCTCACCGGGCTCATCCTGGTCGCCGTCGAGGGGACACTGATCGTCTTCGTGATCAAGTACCGGCGCCGCGGTCGTCCGCGGACCGCCGAGGGACCGCAGATCCACGGCTCGACGCGGCTCGAGGTGATCTGGACCGTCGTTCCCGTGATCATCCTCGCCGCGATCGCGTCGTTCGTCTTCTACGAGCTTCCGGGCATCATCGACGCGCCCGCCGCCTCCGCGGCGAACGAGACGACGATCACGGTCGAGGGCCATCAGTTCTACTGGCTCTTCCGCTACCCGAACGGCGCGGTGTCGATCGACACGATGATCGCGCCGGCGAACGAGGTCGTGCACGAGAACGTGGTCGGCCTGGACTATGACGTCAACCACTCCTGGTGGGTTCCCGACTTCGGACCGAAGTACGACGCGATCCCGGGCAAGGTGAACAAGACCTGGTTCAAGGCGCCGGAGGGCAACTACATCGCACGCTGCGCCGAGCTCTGCGGCATACAGCACGCGCTGATGGATGCCCACGTGGTCGTCGTCCCACGGGCCACCTACGAGGCGTTCATCGCACATCGAAAGGCGAACAAGAGCGGTCAGGCACTGGGCCAGGAAGAGTGGCAGGGGGTCTGCGAGAAGTGCCACCGCCTCGACCACACCTACATCGGACCGCCGCTCGGCGGCAACCCCCTGCTTGCAGAGCCGCTGCAGATCACCACCCTGCTCCGGAACGGGCAAGGAGAGATGCCGGCGGTCGGCCACACCTGGACGCGCGCCCAGATCGACGCCCTCACCTCGTACACCAAGCGGTTCGCGAAGACGGGAGGATGAGCGCGTGGCGGTGAACGTCGAGGAGGTCACGCCGTACCGCGCCGACTGGCGTAACGGGAAGGTCGCGTCGTGGGTCACGACCGTCGACCACAAGCGGATCGGGATCCTCTACCTCTGGACGACGCTCGGCTTCTTCGCGGTCGGTGGTTTTCTCGCGCTGCTGATTCGCACGCAGCTGCTGACGCCCGACGAGGGCTTCATGACGAAGAACTCGTACAACGAAGCGGTCACGATCCACGGCACGACGATGATCTTCCTCGTCCTCGTCCCCGTCGCCGCAGCGTTCGGGAACTTCCTCGTGCCGCTGATGATCGGCGCCCGCGACATGGCGTTCCCGCGCCTCAACGCGCTGTCCTACTGGCTATTCCTCCTCGGCGGCCTCGTGCTGCTGCTCAGCTTCTTCGCCAGAGGAGGGGCCGCGGACACGGGCTGGACGGCCTACGTCCCGTTGTCGACGCTGCACTCACCGGGACATGGGCAGGACCTCTGGATCCTGAGCCTCCACATCCTGTCGATCTCGTCGGCTGCGGGCGCCATCAATTTCATCGTGACGATCCACAACATGCGGGCGCCCGGGATGAGCTGGACGCGCATCCCGCTGTTCTGCTGGAGCATCCTCACGTATGCATGGATGCTGATCATCGTGCTCCCGGTGCTCTCGGCCGGGCTCACGATGATGCTGCTCGATCGTGAGGCGGGCACGAACTTCTTCAACCCCGCCAAGGGTGGAAGCCCGCTCCTCTACCAGCACGTCTTCTGGTTCTTCGGCCACCCGGAGGTCTACATCATCATCCTCCCGACGATGGGGATCATCTCGGAGATCATCCCGGTCTTCGCGCGCAAGCCGATCTTCGGCTACAAGGCAGTCGCGTTCTCGACGCTGGCGATCGGGTTCTTCTCGCTGCTCGTCTGGGCGCACCACATGTTCGCGGTGGGCCTGCCGGTCGGGCTGAACATCTTCTTCATGCTCAGCTCGATGGTGATCGCCGTTCCCACGGGAATCAAGATCATCAACTGGCTCGCGACGCTCTGGCGCGGAAACATCTCGTTCGACACGCCGATGCTCTGGGCGATCGGCTTCATCAGCATCTTCACGATCGGCGGCCTCTCAGGGATCTTCCTGGCGGCGTTCCCGATCGACCAGGCCGTCACCGACTCGTACTTCGTCGTCGCGCACATGCACTACGTGCTCTTCGGCGGCTCCGTCTTCGGGATGTTCGCCGGCTTCTACTACTGGTGGCCGAAGATGTTCGGGAAGCGCCTCGACGAACGGCTCGGCAAGTGGCACTTCTGGCTCATCTTCATCGGATTCAACGTCACCTTCTTCCCGCAGCACATGCTCGGCCTGCTCGGCATGCCGAGACGCGTCTACACGTACCACGACCACGGGCTCTGGGAGGCCTACAACATGGCCTCCTCGATCGGCTCGTACGTGATGGGGCTCGGAATGCTCGTGTTCGTCTGGAACGTCATCAGGACGTGGCGGCACGGCAAGCGCGCCGGCAACGACCCCTGGGTCGCCAACACGCTCGAGTGGTACACGACGTCGCCGCCGCCACCCTGGAACTTCGACAAGCTGCCCTACGTGACCAGCGCGCGGCCGTTGCGCGACCTCCGCCGGCGACTCGCGGAGACGCGCGGGTTCTGATGGGCCGCTGGGCCCGCATCGTCGCAGTCCTCGCCGTGACCGGCACTGCGCTCGCGGTCGTGTCCGGAGCCGCCGGCTGGGGCACCGCGCATCGGCTGCTCGCCGGGGTGGCCCTGCCACCGCTCGCAGCGCTGGCCGCGATCGCGTGGGTCACGGCGCGCCGCTTCCTTCCTGCCGCGTTGGTCGCGCTGGCGCTCTTCGGACTGGCCGCGCTGTTCACCGGGCGCGATCTGCACCTCACGCTCGCAGCCCTGGCGTTCGGCGCGACCGTCCTCCTCGCGGCGCTCGTCTGGCGCGGCGAGGTCGACGAGGGGCCGGCGCGTGACTACATCACATTGACGAAGCCGCGAATCATGTCGCTGCTGCTGCTGACCGGCGCAGCGGGAGTGTTCGTCGGGGCAGGGGGCGTGCCCGCCGCGTCGACGTTCGCGTTCACGATGATCGGCCTCGCCCTCGCATGTGGCGGCGCGTCGGCGCTCAATCACTACCTCGATCGCGACATCGACCGCCTGATGGGCTCGCGGACCGAGCAGCGGCCGGTGGCCTCGGGTCGGGTGCCGCCGGAGCGCGCGCTCGAGTTCGGGCTCGCACTGAGCGCGTTCTCCTTCGTGCTCCTCGACTCGCTGGTGAACCTCCCGACCGCACTGCTGGCCCTCGCCGGCAACCTCTTCTACGTGCTCGTCTACACACGCTGGTTGAAGCGCTCGACGTCGCAGAACATCGTGATCGGTGGGGCCGCGGGCGCGGTGCCGCCACTCGTCGGGTATGCGGGCGCCGCCGGCCACCTCGGCTGGGCGGCGGTCGCGATGTTCGCAATCGTCTTCATGTGGACGCCCCCGCACTTCTGGGCGCTGGCCCTGATGATCAAGGAGCACTACGCCCGCGCGGGCGTCCCGATGCTCCCGGTCGAGCGCGGCGAGCGCGAGACCGCGAAGCAGATCGTCTGGTACACGGCGGTGCTGATCGTCGTGACTCTCGTGCCCGCGGCGCTCGGCATCTTCGGGCTCGCCTACGCGATCGCGGCGGCCGTGCTCGGCGCCGTGTTCGCGTGGTACGCGCTCGAGCTTCGTCGTACCCTCGAGCGCCGTTCGGCCTCCCGCCTGTTCCACTTCTCGCTCCTCTACCTCGCGCTGCTCTTCGTCGCAATGGCGCTGGACACGGTGATCTAGGTGACCGAGCCGCTCGCCGAGCCCGCCGAGCTCGACACGGAGGCAACGCATCCGCTCGCCGACCCGGACGCCGAGCTCGCCCGCCGGAACCTGCAGTTCGGTTGGGCGCTGGTCGGGCTGTTCGTCCTCCTGTTCGCCGGCACGGTCGGAATCGCGTTCGTGTACCTCTGGCTGAGCTAGCGGGCATCTGGATCACCGAGCTCGCGGACGCCGCCGCACCGGTCGGGCGCCGGCTCGCCGTGAAGGATCTGTTCGACACGGCCGGGGTGCGGACGACCTACGGCTCTGCCGTGTTCGCCGACCACGTTCCGGCAGCCAGCGCCGAAGCGGTGCTCCGGCTCGAGGCCGCGGGGTGGGTCGACGTCGGGAAGACGAACCTGCACGAGTTCGCCTACGGCGTCACGTCGCAGAACCGCCACTACGGGGTCGTCCCGAACCCGCTCGCGTCCGGTCGAACGTCCGGTGGCTCGAGCGGCGGCTCGGCCGCAGCGCTGGCCGCCGGGCTGGCCGACGGCGCACTCGGCTCCGACACGGGCGGCTCGATCCGGATCCCGGCAGCGTGCTGTGGCGTCACCGGTTTCAAGCCGACCTATGGGCTCGTCCCGGCGGACGGCGTCTTCCCGCTCGCCCCCAGCTACGACCATGCCGGGCCGATGGCACGCGATGTCGCGGGTTGCGTCGAGTTGACGCGAGCGCTCGTGCCCGGCTTCGAACCGGGCGAGGAGGTGTCGCCGGCGGAGATCTCCGTCGGCGTTGCGTGGATCGACGCGTGCGCGCCACTCGTGCGCGAGCGGGTGCTCGCAGCTGCCGGACTGTTCCGGTCCGCCGAGCAGATCGAGTTTCCGATGGGCGACGGGACGCAAGCGATGTTCATGCGAGAGATCGCAGACGTGCATCGCGAGCTGTACGCAGAGGCGGCGGATCTCTACGGCGAGAACATCCGGCCGAAGATCGAACGCTGCCTCGAGACCTCCGACGCCGAGGTGGCGGAGGCTGCGCGCGCGCGGGAGGCACTGCGAACGGACGCCGGGCGCGCCCTCGGCGAGCAGCGCCTGCTGCTCACGCCGACGCTGGCCTTCGTCGCACCGCCGGCCGATGTCGACGAGATCGGCGAGCGTGGGTCGTTCGTCCAGTTCACCTACCCGTTCAACGCACTCGGGTGGCCGGCGCTCGCGCTGCCGGCAGGGCCGGCCGAGAACGGCCTACCGGCGTCCGTCCAGCTCGTCGGTCGGCCTGGCGACGACGCGTACGTGCTCGCGGTCGGGCTCGCGCTGGAGGCGGCACTTGCACGCTGACCTCCGCTTCGCGCACGAGCTGGCCGACGCGGCCGACGCGCTGACGCTGAGCCGGTTCCGAGCGCTCGATCTGCGCGTCGACACGAAACCGGATCTCACACCGGTCTCCGACGCCGACCGTGCCGCAGAGGAGGCGATTCGCGCGCTGGTCGCCGCCTCCGGGCGGGGCGAGACCGTCTACGGGGAGGAGTTCGGCGACGACGGCGGCGATGCAAAGTGGATCGTCGACCCGATCGACGGGACGAAGTCGTACGTGCGCGGCGTGCCGGTCTGGGCCACGCTGCTGGCGCTCGAACGCGAGGGCGTGGTCACGCTCGGGCTCGTCTCGGCGCCGGCGCTGTCACAACGCTGGTGGGCGGTCCGCGGCGAGGGCGCGTTCGCCGCGGGGCGCCCGAGTCGCGTGTCCACGGTCGCGCGCCTCGAGGACGCGGTCGTCTCGACGACGTCGCAGCGGGGCATGCCTCCCGGGTGGCGGACGGTCGTCGAGCGGTCGTGGTCGAACCGCGGCTACGGCGACTTCTGGCAGTACTGCCTCGTCATGGAGGGCGTGATCGACATCGCCTGTGACCGCGAGGTGCGAACGTGGGACCACGCGAGCGTGCAGCTCGTCGTGGAGGAGGCGGGCGGCCGGTGCACGACGTTCACCGGCGGTGAGCCGGAGGACGGCGGCAGCTTCGTCGCGACGAACGGCGCGCTGCACGACGAGGTCGTCGCCCTGCTCGGCGCTGAGGCTTAGGGCTCGGGGTGGGTCGGTGCTTCTTGGGGTCTGGCGCGCGTCTGACCCCGGCGAACACGCGGATCCGCCTCCGCGACGAAGGCACGGTACGCCCGACGCGCCAGGTCCAACCGCTCGCCGAACAGCTCGAGCGCTTCACGAGGATCCACGATCGGATCGCTCGGCCGCGCCCCGATCGTGCTGCCATAGTCGCACCAGACATGCGCCTCCGGGCGGTCGCACATTCCCGCTCGGGTCGCATTGAGGTGGATGTATCGGCTTGCCTCGTACCGGTGGGAGTCGCTCTCGACCATGACATCGCGAAACCGCCGCTCGAACAGATGCCCGCGGCGAGCGTAGCGGTGGTTGAACCACTGCGCATACCGACCGTTAAGGCGCTGAAACCCGCTGCTCAGCGTCTCCTTCTCGAGTCGAATGAGCAGGTGGTAATGGGTCGACATGAGCGAGTAGGCCAAACACGTCCAGCGGCTCCGCGCGAGCTCGTCCTTGAAGAACGCAAGGAACTTCTCGCGGTCAACGTCGTCCCTGAAGATCTTGCGGTCTTCGATGCCGTGCTGAGTGACGTGGTACGTCGCTCCAGGCAGCTCGATTCTCGGTGGTCGCGCCACGGCACGAGCGTGCCTCGCCGACGGACCACGAACAAGCCGGCGCACGGAGGATTTGCATTCTTGGCACATCTTCGGGGTCAGACCCGGGTCTGACCCCGCCGGTTACGCGCCGGCCGCCGCCAGGGCCGCCGCCTCGTAGACGGGATCACGCGAGAGCTTGTCGAGCTCCGCGCTCAGGAGGTCGCTCGGGCTCGCTGCGTCGTCCTTCGGGTGCGGCAGCTCCTCGCCACCCAGGCGCACCGCGAGCACCGGGGCCGGCTCGGCTGCACGCATCGCCCGGTCGAGCCTCGCGTTCAGCCACCCACGCACCAGCTCGGCCTCGGCGCGCGGCCCGCGCACGCGGATCTCCTGCTCGCGAATCCCCGGCCAGTAGCGGGCAAGCTCGCGACGCCACTCGTCGGTGCGCGCCCAGGCGATGTCGGAGACGGCGACGCGGCCGAACTGCTCCACGAGCTCCGCGTACTGCAGCTCCTCCCACTCGCTCGAGTCGACGATCAGGCGATCGACGATCTCGACGAGCTGCTCGAACGGGCCTGCTCCGAACAGCGGCTCGCCGCGCCAGCGACAGAACACAGGGAGATCCGAGACGAGCAACGGGAGGACGATCGACGCGGGGGCGTGTGCGCGGTTCCCGCGCAGCGACAGCTCGATCACCTCGCCGCAGATCGCCCGATCGGCGATCGGAAAGCAACGAATCGCCACCCGTGCGTCCAGCCCGTCCTCTGCTTCCGGCTCCGGCACGAGCAGCAGCGTCCGCGATGGATGCCGCTCTGCCATCCCCGCGAGCGTCTCCTCCGCCTGCCCCTTCCACCTCGGCGGCACCCATGCGATGTGCGTCATCACCGACGTACGGAGATTCGGCTGCGCCGACTCCGCGGACGACGCATCACGCAGCCGTGCGAGCTCCTGCTCGATCTCCGCGATCGTCGTGTCGCTCCCCGACCATCCGACCTCGTAGCCTGCGGCCGCGACGCTCATCAGTGGCGCCGCCACGATCGACCGTCGCGGTGCAGCAGCTCGTCGGACGCGGCCGGGCCCCACGTGCCCGCGGGGTAGTTCGGGAACGAGGGGCGGTCGCGCTGCCAGAACGCGATGATGGCGTCGACGAGCGCCCACTGCTCTTCGATCTCGTCCGACCGCGTGAACAGCGTCGCGTCGCCGAGCATCGCGTCGAGGATCAGGCGCTCGTACGCGTCCGGCAAGCCCTCACGGAACGTCCCGCCGTAGAGGAAGTCCATGTGGACGGTGCGAATCGCCATACCCTGACCCGGCACCTTCGCGCCGATCGCGAGCGAGACACCTTCGTTCGGCTGCACGTGGATGAGCAGCACATTCGGCCTGAGCGTCTCCGCCGTGCCGTCCTCGAACGGCGGATGCGGTGCGCGCTTGAACTGGATCGCGATCGTCGTCTCGCGGCGGGCGAGCCGCTTGCCCATCCGCACGTAGAACGGCGTGTCGGCCCAGCGCCAGTTGTCGACGAACAGCTTGGCGGCGACGAACGTGTCAGTCATCGTGTTGGGAGCGACTCCGTCCTCCTCGCGATACGCCTCGATCTCGACGCCCTCGACGAAGCCGCGTCCGTACTGCCCGCGCACAACGTGTCTCGGCCCGGGCGTGTGGATCGCCTTCAGGACCTTCACCTTCTCGTTGCGAACCGAGTCGGCCGTGAAGTCGATCGGGGGCTCCATCGCCGTGATCGCAACCAGCTGCAGCAGATGGTTCTGGAAGATGTCGCGGATCGCGCCCGCCTGCTCGTAGTAGCCGGCCCGTCCCTCGATGCCGATCGACTCGGCGACGGTGATCTGGACGTGGTCGATGAACTGACGGTTCCAGATCGGCTCGAAGATGCCGTTCGCAAAGCGCAGAGCCAGCATGTTCTGCACCGTCTCCTTGCCGAGGTAGTGATCGATCCGGAAGACCTCGTTCTCGGAGAAGTGCTCCTGGATCTCCTTCGTCAGCGCCTTGGCAGAGGCAAGGTCGTGCCCGAAGGGCTTTTCGATGATCAGGCGCAGCCAGCCTTCGGCTCCACGCCGCTTCGCGATCTCCTCGACCAGCGTTCCGATCCCGCTCGGCGGGACCGCGAAGTAGTAGACGCGGTTGCCGAGCGTCCCGAGCTCCGCATCGAGCTCGGTGAGCGTGTCGCGAAGCGCGTCCTCGCCGCGCTCGTCGGCGAAGTCGAGCGTCACGTAGCGCATGCCCTTCGCCAGCTCGTCCCAGACGTCTTCCTTGAACGGATCGCGTGCGTGGTCGGCGACCGCCTGCCGCATCCGCTCCCGGAACGCGTCGTCGGTCTCCTCACTTCGTGCAGCGCCGACGATCCCGAACTTCTCCGGCAAGAGCCGGCGGAAGGCGAGCGAGTAGAGCGCCGGCATCAGTTTCTTCGACGTCAGATCGCCCGAGGCGCCGAAGATGACGAGCAGGCACGGATCCGGCCGGCGCCTGATGCGCAGGCCGTCGAGCAGCGGATTGCCTGCGACCTCCTCCTCCAGCGCCTCGATCACGAGCGCTTCCGCTTCCGCTCCGGCAGCACCGCGTGACCGCCGAACTGATTACGTAGAGCAGCGTCGACCTTCGCCGCGAACGACTCGTCCTGACGGGAGGCGAACCGCGCGTAAAGCGCAGCGGTGATCACCGGTACGGGCACGTTCTCTGCGATCGCCTCGTGGATCGTCCACCGACCCTCGCCCGAGTCCTCG
Source organism: uncultured Thermoleophilia bacterium (assembly GCA_963769545.1). Classification (GTDB taxonomy): domain Bacteria; phylum Actinomycetota; class Thermoleophilia; order Gaiellales; family Gaiellaceae; genus PALSA-600. The sequence goes on from CAVYMB010000001.1 coordinate 1,022,859, forward strand.
ACGTACCCGCGGATCGACGCGAGGTCGCTGCCGTCTTCCTCGAAGGCGGCGTAGAGCAGCTCGAGGAGCCAGGAGCGCACGACCGAGCCGTAGCGCCAGATGCCCGCGATCTCCTGCAGATCGAGGCCGAACTCGGAGCTCTTCATCACCTCGAAGCCTTCGGCGTAGGCCTGCATGAGCCCGTACTCGATCCCGTTGTGCACCATCTTCACGAAGTGACCAGCGCCCGACGGGCCGACGTGCGCGTAGCCGTCGGGCGGCGCCAGCGAGGTGAGGATCGGCTCGAGCCGCTTGACCGCCGCCTTGTCACCGCCCGCCATCAGGCAGAAGCCGACCTGGAGCCCCCAGATCCCACCGGAGACGCCGACGTCGAGGAACGAGATCTTGTGCTGCCGTGCGTCCTTGTACCGGCGCTGCGAATCGCGGAAGTTCGAATTGCCGCCGTCGACGATCGTGTCGCCGGGCTCGAGCACGCGCAGCAACTGCTGGAACGCCTTCTCGGTGATCTCGCCCGCGGGGATCATCAGCCACACATGCCGCGGGGGCTCGAGCTGCTTGCACAGAGCTCCGAGCGTCTTCGCGGTCGAGGGAACCTTGGGATCGTAGGTCTTGATCTCGTGCCCGTTTCCCTCGAGGCGCTTCGTCATTCCGCTGCCCATCCGGCCGAGCCCGACCATGCCAAGTTGCATCTAGAGGTCCTCCAATCGGATGCGCGCGACGCGGCGGCCACGCTCTGAGAGCGATTCGAAGTCACCCATCGCCTGAGCCCGGATCAGCTTCCCGAAGCCGAACGGCCGACCGGGGATCGCGATTTCGTCGCCGGTCGAATCGACGACCTGCAGGAAGTTGCCGCTGTTCGGGCCACCCTTGTGGAGCTGCCCGGTCGAATGGAGGTAGCGAGGGCCGAAGCCGTGCGTGACCACGCAGCCGGTCGCAGCGCGCGCCCGATCCGCCAGCTCGACCAGCTTTCGCTCGTTCTCGCCCGTCGGGCTGACGAACCCGAGGATCGCGACGTAGTCACCGGGGCTCGCGCCCGCGAACAGCTCGTCGGGCGAGCCGACAGGATCCACGGAAGGCTCATCGCCGGAGGCGAGAATCGCGCTCGTCTTGTCCTTCGCAGCCTGCACGTCCGGCTGGTCGAACGGATCGATCCCGAGAATCGACCCGGCGACGGCGGTCGCGAACTCCCAGCGGAAGAACTCCTGGCCGAGCTCGTACGGGTCGCCGGCGCGCACCTCCTGCGGCTGCCGGTCCGGCCCCGGAGCGGTCTCGCCGGGGCACGGGACGAGGCCCTTTCCCTGCTTTCCGGTCGACTCGGCGATCAGCTGCTCCACCCACAGCCCGAAACCGCCCGGCGTCGGGTTGATCAGCACCTTGTCGCGGCCCTCGCCCCAGTTGTCCCCGAGCGCGAGCCCGAGCTCGAGTCCGGGGTTGCCCTCCTCGAACCGGCACGCCTCGGCCATCTCCCGTGCACGCAAGAGGAAGCGCGCGACGTCGATCCCCATCACCGCAGCGGGACCATCCCGAACGGCGACAGCGCCGAATACCTGCCGCCGATCGACGTGACGCCGGGGAACGTCGCGGCGAAGCTCCGCTCCGCAGCCATGCGCTCGAGCTCGGATCCCGGATCGGTGACGGCCACGAAGTAGGCGCCGTCGGGGTGCCGATCCCAGAAGTAGTCGGTGTGCGAGCGCGTCTCGAGCGTCGTGCCCGACTTCGACGAGCTGATGAAGAGCGTCCGTTCGACGTCGATCCTCGCCTCGAGATCCCTGATCGCCTGCGGATGCGTGGTGTCGAGCACGTGGAACGTCTCGACGGCGAACGTCCGTCGGAACACCTCCGGAGCCAGCGACGAGCCGCCCATCCCGAGCAGCACGACCGCGTCGATCTTGCCGGCGAGCTCCTCGACGAACTGCTCGAGCAACTCGACGTCCTCCGCCATCCTCGTCGGCTCATCGAGCCAGCCGAGCCACTCGGCCTCGACGGTCCCCGTCCACAGCGACGCGTCGTGCCCCCAGATCCGCTCGACGATCCCGGCTCCAGCTCCGGTCATACGGGCTGCAGCGTCCCGCGCTTCGTCTGGATGCTGGCCACGATCTGTCCGAACGAGTCGGTGAACTTCTGCACTCCTTCCGCCTCGAGCGTCGCGGTGACGTCGTCGTAGTCGACACCCGCCGCCGCGAGATCGTCGAACAGCCGGCGCGACTCGTCGACACCTTCGAGCACGGTGTCCCCGCGGACGATGCCGTGATCCTGGAACGCCTCGATCGTCTCGAGCGGCATCGTGTTCACGGTGTCGGAGCCGATCAGCTCCTCGACGTACATGACGTCTCTGTACGCCGGGTTCTTCGTCGAGGTCGACGCCCACAGACAGCGTTGCGGATGCGCGCCCTTGCCGGCGAGGAAGTCCCACCGCGGCCCGGAGAACGCCTGCAGGTAGTGCTGATAGGCGAGCTTGGCGTTGGCGTTCGCGAGCTTGCCGGCCAGGTCTTGCCGGCCGAGCGCCTCGAGCCGCTTGTCGGCCTCCGTGTCAACGCGGGAGACGAAGAACGACGCGACCGACACGACCTTGGACGGATCGCCGCCGCCCGCGACGAGCCGCTCGATCCCTCGCAGGTAGGCCTCGACGACGGCCTCGTACCGCTGGAGCGAGAAGATCAGCGTGATGTTGATCGACGTGCCGTGAGCGATGCAATCCTCGATCGCCGGCAGCCCGGGCTCGGTCGCGGGGATCTTGACGTAGAGGTTCTCGCGGTCGACCTCGGTTGCGATCCAACGCGCCTGCGCGAACGACTTCATCGTGTCGTAGGCGATGCCCGGCTCGACCTCCATCGACACGTAGCCGTCGATGCCGCCGCTTGCGTCGTACGCGGGCCGGAGCACGTCGCACGCGTCGCGAATATCGTCGAGCGCGAGCGCGAAGAAGATCCGCGACGGGTCGTCCTCGGTCGTGAGCAGCTGCTTCAGCTGCTCGTCATAGGCGTCGCCCTCGGACAGTGCCTTCTGGAAGATCGTCGGATTCGACGTGACGCCCGTGACGGCATCCTCGTCCATCATCCGCCGCAGCCCACCCGACCGGATCAACTCCCTCGAGAGCGTGTCGAACCACACCGATTGGCCGCGCTCGGTCAGCTCATGCAGATGTGACGTTGCCACCTTTCATCTCCTTTTCCATCGCGGCGACCTTCGCGAGTCGCTCCATGTACCGGTCGCCGCCGTTGAAGTTCGCACCGAGGAAGTTCGTGACCAGCTCACAGGCGAGGGACGGCCCGACCACCTCCGAGCCGAGGCAGAGCACGTTCATATCGTCGTGCTCCACTCCCTGATGCGCGCTGTAGGTGTCGTGGCAGATCGCCGCACGGATGCCGGTGAGCTTGCAGGCCGCAACGGCTGCACCGACGCCGGACCCGCACACCAGCACCGCGCGATCGGCGTCGCCGCGCTGGATCGCCTCGCCGATCTCTCGCGCCTTGTCGGGGTAGTCGATCCGCACCGCGTCGGTGTCGGTCCCGAAGTCCAGGACGTCGTGCTCGCCGAGCACGCCGAGAACCGCCGCGCGGAGGTGCACACCGCGATGGTCGAACGCGACGGCGACCCTCACGGCTATGCCACCCGCTGCAGGAGCGCCGAGGCGCGCGCGACGACGTTGTCGATGTTGAAGCCGAATTCGGAGAGGACGGTCGGCCCGGGCGCCGAGGCTCCGAAGTGCTCGATCGAGATCGAATCGCCGCGGTCGCCCACCCACTCGCGCCAGCCGAGCGCCACGCCGGCCTCGACCGACAGACGCGCGGTGACCTCCGGCGGCAGCACCTCGTCGCGATATTCGTCGGTCTGGCCGGCGAAGAGCTCCCAGCATGGCATCGAGACGACGCGGACGGCCGTGCCCTCGTCCGCGAGCCGACGGCCGGCGTCGAGTGCCAGCGACAGCTCGCTCCCGGTCGCGATCAGGAGCAGCTCCGGCGAGTCACTCGATTCCCACAGCGTGTAGGCGCCCCGTTCCAGCCCGTCGGCAGGCGCGAGGTCGGAGCGGTCGAGTGTCGGCACTTTCTGGCGCGTCAGCGACAGTCCGACGGGGCCGTCGTCACGCTCGAGCGCGACCTTCCACGCGTACGCCGTCTCGTTCGCGTCGCCCGGGCGGATGAACCAGAGATTCGGGATCGCCCGCAGCGCCGCGTACGTCTCGACCGGCTGGTGCGTCGGCCCGTCCTCGCCCAGTCCGACCGAGTCGTGCGTCCAGGCCCAGACGACGGGCAGGCCCATCAGCGCGGACAGTCTCACCGATGGGCGCATGTAGTCGCTGAACATCAGGAACGTCGACCCGTAGGGCGACACGCAGCCACCGTGCACCGCGATCCCGTTGACGATCGCGCCCATCGCGTGCTCGCGGATGCCGAAGGCAATGTTGCGCCCGGCCCAGCTCGGGGAGAACAGCCCGCCGCCCTCGAAATCGGTGTACGTCGACTCGACGAGATCGCCCGCTCCCCCGATCATCGTCGGCACTGCCCCCGCGAACGCCTGCATCACCTGCCTGCCGGCGGCCCGTGTCGCGAGCTCCTCACCGGCCGCGAACACCGGGAGCGTCCACTCGCCGATGCGGCCCTGCCAAGCTGCGTCCCATTGCGCGCGGTCGCCCGGGAACTCCGCGGACCACTCCTCGAACGCGTCGTTCCACTGGGACTCGAACTGCGAACCGCGCTCGACGCCGTTCATGTGCGCATAGACCTCGTCCGGTACGTAGAACGACTTGTCGGGATCCCAGCCGAGCGCGCGCTTCGTCGCGGCGACCTCGTCCGCGCCGAGCGGCGAGCCGTGCGCCTTCGCGGTGTCGACGGCGTGCGGCGCGGGATAGGCGATGTGGCTGCGCACGATGATCAGCGACGGCCGCTCGGCCTCCGCCTCAGCGGCGACGATCGCGGCGCGCAGCGCATCGAGGTCGTTGACGTCCAGCACCTTCTGCACGTGCCAGCCGAGCGCCTCGAATCGCATCGCCCGGTCCTCGGTGAACGAGATCGACGTCGTCCCGTCGATCGTGATGTGGTTGTCGTCGTAGAAGTAGACGAGCTTGCCGAGGGCGTTCGTGCCCGCGAGCGAGGCCGTCTCGTACGAGACCCCCTCCATCAGGTCGCCGTCCGAGCAGATGACGTACACGCGATGATCGACAGCCACGTGGTGGGGACGATTGAACGTGTGCGCGAGGAACCGCTCCGCGAATCCGAGCCCCACGCCGTTGCCGAAGCCTTGCCCGAGCGGGCCGGTGGTCGTTTCGACGCCCGGGGTGTGACCGAGCTCCGGATGGCCGGGCGTCGCCGATCCCCACTGCCGGAACCGCTTCAGCTGGTCGAGCGGCAGGTCGTAGCCGGCGAGATGCAGCGCCGCGTACTGGAGGACGCACGCATGCCCTGCGCTGAGCACGAACCGATCACGGTTCGGCCACGCCGGGTTCGCCGGGTTGTGCCGCATCACCTCGCGGTACAGGAGGTACGCGATCGGCGCGAGCGCCATCGCGGTCCCCGGATGGCCGGCGTTCGCCTGCTGCACCGCATCCATCGACAGCGTGCGGATCGTGTCGATCGAGAGCTGTTCGATGTCCGACTGAGCCACCGGCCCCTCCTCGCGTCGTCGTCTGCTCGACCTTAGCTTCTAGGCCGCGGCCGCTGCGCCGGCTCGAATCTCGTCCTTGAGCGCGGTCTCGGTCGCCTCGTCCTGGCCCATCACGACCGCGCAGATCGCCGCCCCGCCCTTCAGGAAACGGAGCACGGCGTCGCCCTCGCCGAAGTCGCCGTCGACGTGGAGCTCGTCGTGCCCGGCCGAATCGCCGAACAGCCTGAACGACCGTCCGAACTCCTCCGAGAAGAACGCAGAAACGGTGTCGTAACGAGCGTCGGTATCGCCGGCGAGGATGCGCCCGAGCGTGGTGCCGTGGTACGCGGCGTTCGACCAGTGCTCGATGCGGCGATGCCGGCGGAACAACGGGTCGTAGAACTCCGCGACGTCGCCGATCGCGTAGACGCCGGGCCGGCCGGTGGAAAAGCGCTCGTCGACGACGATTCCGCTGCGCACCTCGAGGCCCGCGTCACGACCGATCTCGACGTTCGGCTCGACGCCGATGCCCGCGACGACGAGCTCGGCGTCCGGGATCTCCGACGCTTCGAGCCGCAGGTCGACGCCGTGCGCACGGTAGATCTCGTGGAGCGACTCGGAGAGCGGAGGCGCCTGGAGTGTCGCGAACACCATCGGCTCGCGGACGATCTGGGTGACGGCGACCCCGAGTTGCGTCAGCGAGGCAGTCACCTCGCAGCCGATGAAGCCACCTCCTACGACAACGGCTGTCCGTGCCGTCTCGGCCAGGCGCCGAAGCTCGAGCGAGTTGTCGATCGTACGCAGGACGTGTGCGTCACCGAGCGAGCGGGGACGCGCACCGGTCGCGATCACGATCGTGTCCGCAGCGACGTCGTCGAGCGATCCGACGCTTTCGCCCAGTCGGAGGTCGACGTCGTGCTCGGCATACCAGTCGAGCGGATGGACGAGCGCATCCTCGGGCTGCGACTCGCCGCGAAGCAGTCGCTTCGAGAGCGGCGGCCGGTTGTACGGCCCGTGCGGGTCCTGCGACCAGACGACGATCTCCTCGGTGCCGCCCGCCTCGCGATAGCTCTGCACGCACTTCGCGGCCGCAAGGCCGCCACCGACGATTCCGATCATCCCGCCTCCGTTCTCTCGTTTGCCTGCTCCGGACCTTTCGCGATGGAGCCGGCCGCGGATCTCTCGAGCAGCTCGTCGACCAGCCGCTGCAGCCGCGCGGCGGCCCGGCGGACGATCTCCAGGTACCGCTCCTGCTCGGGCTCGAGCGAGCCGGCTCCACCGTCTTGAAGCAGGTCGATGAAGCCGACCATCGAGGTCAACGGCGTGCGTAGCTCGTGCCCGATCGTCGCGACGAGCTCCTCCCGAGCGCGCTCCCGCGCGCGGAGCTCGGTCAGCTCACGCAGCGTCCAGAGACGCGCTCCCGGATCGGGAGGCGAGACCTGCAGGAGGAACGCGCTGCCGGCTGCTGCATCCTCGAACTCGAGCCGCCCCCCCTCGCCGCGCAGCCGCTCGACCGCCGCCGTGAACGCGTACGGCTCACTCGTGCGATCGGCGAGCTCGAGCACGCAGTCGACGAGCGGGCCGGTCAGGCGCAGCCCGAGCGCCTCCGCCGATCGGCGGAAGGGCAGATTGGCGAGCGACAGCGCCCCGTCAGCGTCCACGATCGCGATCCCGTCGATCGTCTGGTCGAGCAGCCGAAGCACCTCCTCGAGCTCGGTGGCCGTGCGCATGTCCGGATACTTTCACCAACGTGGCCGTCCTGATCGCATCGGCACTGCGCAAGGAGCTCTCGGGGGAGGTGCTGTTCGACGGCGTCTCGTTCAAGCTCGAGCGGCGCGACCGCCTCGCGCTGGCAGGCCCGAACGGGGCCGGGAAGACGACGCTCCTGCGCGCGCTCGTCGGAGAGACCTCGCTGCAGGGCGGCGAGCTGGCTTTCGAGAAGGGGACCCGGATCGCGCTCCACGACCAGCGGCCGCCCGCGCTCGGCCGCGTCCCCCTGCGCGACTACGTGCTCGCCGGCACGGCGGACCTCGCAGCCGTCGAGGAGGAGCTGCGGACGCTCGAGCGGGGGATGGCCGGCGGCGTCCACGATCCCGCCACGCTTCGACGCTACTCCGAGGCCCAGGCACGCCTCGAGCACGCCGGGGGATACGACTGGCGTGACCGTGCAGCCTCGGTGGTACGCGGCCTCGGCTTCACGGACGGCGATCTCGACCGGCCGCTGCACAGCTTCTCCGGCGGCGAGCTGACCCGCGCCTCGCTCGCCCGCTCGCTGGCCGCCCAGCCGGACCTGCTCCTGCTCGACGAGCCGACGAACCACCTCGACATCGAGTCGCTCGAGTGGCTCGAGCAGATGTTGCTAACGATCGACGCGGCGGTGATCCTGGTCGCGCACGACCGCTGGTTCCTCGAAGCGGTGACGACCGCGGTGCTCGAGCTCGACCGCGGCCGCTCGACGTTCTTTCCGGGTGCCTGGCACGTCTGGCGGCTCGAGCAGGCAGCACGCGCGATTCATCTGCAGAAGCAGGCGGAGCGGCAGGCCGAGCAGATCGCGCGCCTCGAGCGATTCGTCGAGCGCTTTCGCTACAAGGCGTCGAAGGCGAGACAGGCGCAGTCCAAGGTCAAGCAGATCGACCGGATCAAGGCCGACCGGGTCGAGGTGCCCGACGCCCGCCGGCGCGCGCTCGGGTTCGAGTTCCTGAAGCCGCCGCGCTCGGGCCGGGACGTGATCGTCGCGGAAGGGCTGGTGGTCGCCGCCGGCGACAAGCGGTTGCTCGACGACGGCACGTTCGCGATCGAACGCGGCGAGCACGTGGCGCTGGTCGGTCCGAACGGCTCCGGGAAGACGACGCTGCTCGAGACGATCCTCGGCCGGCGAGAGCCGGTCGCGGGCAGGTCGCGGCTCGGGCACGGTGTCGTTCCGGCCTACTTCTCGCAGCACGAGGCCGAGCTGGACGAACGCGGATCGGTGCTGGACGCGGCGATCTCCGGCACCGGCCTCCGGCGACCGGAGGCCCAAGCGCTGCTGGGACGGTTCCTCTTCTCCGGCTGGGACGAGCACGAGAAGCCGGTCGTTGCGCTGTCGGGCGGCGAGCGGCGCCGATTGGCGCTTGCGATCGTGGTCGCGTCGGGCGCCAACTTCCTCGTGCTGGACGAGCCGACCAACCACCTCGATCTCGAGTCGCGCGAATCGCTCGAAGCGGCGCTCGAGGCGTTTCCGGGGACGGTGTTGCTCGTCTCGCACGACCGGGCGCTGCTCGACGCCGTCGCCGACCGGCTGCTCGCGGTCGAGGAGCGACGGATCGTCTCGTACGCGGGTGGGTTCGCGGACTATGCGCGCGCGCAGACGGCCGCCGAGCCGGCTGCACCCGAGCCCGCGCCCAGGCCTCGGCGGGAGCGGACCGCCCGCGCCGCGAAGCCGCAGCCCTCGCCGCTCGAGCTCGTCGAGGCCGAGGTCGCGCGGGCGGAGGCGCGCATCACGGAGCTGGAGCGCAAGCTCTCCGTCGACTGGACCGACCTCGACCTGCTCACCGCGCACCGCGAGGCGCGGGCCGACCTGGAAGCGCTGCTCAGGCGCTGGGAAGCGCTGTTCGAAGAGAGCGGATCGAGTGCTCGGTGATCGGATCGAGCACGAGGATCGCCTCGTCGACGCCCGCATCCGCGAACGCTCGGAGCAGCGAAGGGAGCTCGTCGCCGGGGATCGGCGGTGACGCGGGGTCGGGCGACCGCTCGCCGCCGCCTCCGGCGACCTCGACGAGCAGGCACGCGCTCCGAATGAGCGTCGCCGGATCCCGGCCGGCCCGCTCGCATGCCTCGTCGATCGTGGCAGAGAGACGGGCGAAGCCCTCCGGCCGGTTGCCGAAGCGGTTGAACCACGCGTTCCAGGCGTCGACGTGCGAGAGCGTCGCGGCGAGCAGCCGGGGGCCGTCACCGCCGACCATCAACGGCGGCCGGCGGGACGGCGGCGGCAGCAGGACCGCGTCGTCCACCCGGTGATAGCGGCCGGCGAACGTGACGCGCTCGCCGGCGAGCAGGTTCCTGACGATCTCGAACGCCTCCTCGAAACGCGAGATCCGATGATCGAACGGCAGCCCGAATGCGCGAAACTCGTGCTCGTTCCAACCCGCGCCGAGTGCCACGCGGAGCCGCCCGGCGCTCAGCTCGTCGACCGCCGAGGCCGCGCGGGCGAGCAGGCCGGGCTCGCGAAACGCCGTGCACGCCACGAGCGGCCCCAGCTCGACGCGGTCGGTGACCGCAGCCAGGCCGGCGAGCACCGTCCAGCAGTCCCAGGGGCCCCGCTCGGAGCGCGACTCGCCTCGATAGAGCAGGTGGTCGCCGACCCAGATCGAGTCGAAGCCCGTCTCCTCGGCTGCGCGGGCGAGCCGCGCGTACTCCGGCCAGCGGACCTCGCGCTCGACCTCCGGCAGCTGGACGCCGACCCTCATGCCCAGAAGTCCGCGAAGGCGGCGGGGTCGGTGGGGAGCGCGGTCACGTCGGTCCAGACGCCGTCCACATGGGCGATCAGCAGGACCTGGTCGATGTCGAGGGTCCGGCCGAGCCGCGTACCCCGCGCCCGGTAGACGGCGACTGCGTGCTCGTCGTCGGCGATCGCCCAGCGGAGCTCGCTCAGGTAGGTGCCGTCGGTGAGGCGGCGTGTCTCGCGAAACAGCTCGAAGATGCGCGGGCGGCCGATGTACTCCTGCGCGACGGACACCGTTCCCGGGACGCGCCACACCGCGTCGGGGCCGATCACCTCGAACAGCGCCCGCGGATCGCCGCCCACGAAGGCTGCGAAGACGCGGTGGATGCCGGCGAGCGCGTCTATCGCTCGAGCGGGGCCAGCGTGAGCCCGTAGCCCTCGAGCTGCGTGTGGTACAGCTCGGCCAGCTCGCGGTGTCCCGACCACACGATCGCCTGGCCGGTCGAGTGGATGCGATTCGCGATCGCCATGCCGCGGTCGTAGTCGACCCCGGGGATGACCTGAGCCAGCGCAAACGCGACGCCTTCGAACGTGTTGTGATCGTCGTTCAGCACGATCACGCGCCAGGCTCCGCCGAGCCTTGCCCCGTCCGTCGGGCGCGCGCGTTCACGCGGCGGGGTCTGCGTCTCCGTCATCGAGACTCGAATGTAGCGATCACGGCCTCGGCGATCACCTGCAGCGGCCGCCCGGTGGCCTGGCTCGCGCTGCGCAGGCGGCCGAAGGCGACCTCCTCGGTGAGCCCTTCCTTCTCCATCAGTAGCCCCTTCGCCCGCTCGATCACCTTCCGCGCGGCGAGTGCGTCCGCCAGCGACTCTGCCTGCTGCCGCACCTCCTCGAGCTCGGCGTGACGCGCGCGCGCCGCGGTGATCGCCGGCACCAGGTCCTGTTCGCGGAAGGGCTTGACCAGGTAGCCGAAGACACCGGCTTCGACGGCGCGGCCGACGAGCTCGTCCTGGCCGTAGGCGGTGAGCATGACGATCGGGATCGGGCGATCGGCGAGGATTCGCTTCGCCGCCTCGATCCCGTCGAGGCGCGGCATCTTGACGTCGAGGACGGCGAGCTCGGGCGCGTGCTCACGCGCGAGCGCGATCGCCTCCTCACCGTCGCGCGCCTCGGCAACGACCTCGTGGCCCGCCCGCTCGAGCAGGTCGCGCAGATCGAGGCGGATGATCGTCTCGTCCTCGGCGATCAGGATGCGCACGAGCGTAGGTTCGCACGTGCCGCCGCCCGTGGGCGCGCGCGGCGTCGGCGGGGCGTCACGATCACGTCACGTTCGAGCGGCGAGCGGGGCATGGCCGGGGCGGGCGATCCCGGTGGCTGCCACCATGACGGGACCGCCACGAATCGGCGCCGAGTTCGTGCCGGTCGGCTCACAGGGGGCCGAGCGGGCGTACGCTCCGGACGGGTCGCCGTTCGCTTGCCGTGGGAGCCCGGCGGCGATTCGTGGTCGCGACTACGGCGGAGTGGCTCGACCGACTGCGCCCTCGCTCGGGCGGCCTACGCGGGGAAGACGACCGACGCGCGCGTCCCCGCGCCGTCCGAGCGCAGCTCGAGCGTCCCACGCAGCTCGTCGCGCACGAGCGCGGTGACGATCGAGAGGCCGGTGCCCTGCACCTCCGCGCTGACGCCGGTTCCGTCGTCGGCGATCGCCAGCTCGACGCCGCCGTTGCGCCGGTGGAGCTCGACGAGGACGCGGTCGCCGCCGTGCTCGAGTGCGTTCTGCAGCAGTTCCGCGAACACGAGGGCGAGCGCGGTCGCGCGCGCACCGGGCAGCTCGACCGGTTCGAGCGCCGCCGTCACCTCCTTGTCTCCGCCGACGCCCTGGACGAGCATCGCACGCAGGCGGTCGATCAGATCGGCGAGGTCGACCTCCTCGTCGCGCCGCTCGGTGAGGAGCTCGTGCACCGCCGCGATCGCGAGGATCCGGTTGACGGAGTGCTCGAGCGCCTCGCGCGGATCCGTGGTGTCGGCCGCGCGCGCCTGCAGCCGCAGCAGCGAGGCCACTGTCTGCAAGTTGTTCTTGACGCGGTGGTGGATCTCCTGAGCAAGCACGCCGCGCAGCACCGCGCGCCCGTGCTCGAGCGCAACCGCCGCATGCGTCGCGATCGACGCGAGCAGCTCGCGATCGGCATCGTTGAAAGGCGTCTCGCGGTCGGCGACGAGCTCGCCGATCTGGCGGCTGCGCCAGCGCAAGGGCTGCCGGATCGCATGCGTGCTCGCGACCCCCTCCGGCCACGCGATCCGGCCGTCGTCGAGCACCAGCGCGGCGCCCGTTGCCTGCAGCGCGTCCATCGTCGTCTTGACGATCGCCTCCAGCGACTCCTCCAGATACAGCGAGTTGGAGACCGCCTCGGAGATGCGCGCAAGCGCCTCCAGCTCGTGCACGCGACGCTGTGCCTCCGCGTACAGCTTCGCGTGCTCGATCGACTGCGCCACCTGCGCCGCGATCGCGAGCAGCAGCTCGACCTCGTCCTCGACGAAGACGCGCGGTTCGCGTGTGCGCACGTTCAACGCCCCCTCGAGCGTCTCGTCGCGGGTGAGGATCGGGACGGCGAGGATCGACTCGTACTCGTCCTCGTGCAGGTTCGGGAAGTGCTTGAAGCGCGGATCGAGATGCGCCTGCAGCTCGATCATCACCGGCGCGCGAGCGGCAGCCGCCGTTCCCGTGATCCCCTCGCCGGGGCGCATCCGTGGCCGGCGCGTCAGCTCGTCGATCCGTGACCCGTGTGCCGCACGCAGCACGAGCTCGTCGGCGTGATCGTCGTACAGGTAGACGAAGCACGCATCCGCCTCGAGCGCCGCAGCGACGTTCGTCGCGACCTGCGACAGGACCTCCTGCAGATCGAGAGTCGAGTTGACAGCCTCGATCGTGCCGGTCAGGAGCTTCAGATGCCGATCGCGCGTCTCCATGCGCGCAGACTAGGCTCTCGCCGTGACCACGGCCCAGTGGCTCCTGATGTTTCACATCACGGGAGCGTTTTTCCTCGTCGGCGGCTCGGTCGCCGCAGGCGTGCTCAACGTGATGTCGCAGCGCGCGGAACGGCCCAGCGAAACGGCGCTGTTCCTGCGCCTGATCCGCACGACCCTCCCCGTGATCGGGATCGGCTCGCTCGCGACGCTCGTCTTCGGACTGTGGCTTGTACACGAGCTGCACTTCAGCCTCTGGAGCTTCTGGATCGTCGCAGCGATCGTCCTGTGGCTCCTCTCCGGCGCGCTCGGCGGCGCCGGCGGCAAGCACCAGGAGCGTGCGCGCAAGGTGGCCGAGCAGCTCGCAGCCGAAGGCGACACGCCCGACGACGAACTGCGCGCGATCCTCCGCGATCCGCGCGGCAACGCGATGTCGTGGCTCGCCGGGCTGGCGACGCTGCTCCTGCTCGTGGACATGATCTGGAAGCCGGGCGCGTGATCGCCTACAGCCGTCCCTTCCTGCCGCTCTTCCTGCACGTTCTCGGAGCCATGGTGCTCGTCGGCGCCATGCTGGCCGTGCTCGTCGTGACGGTCGCCGCCTGGAGACGGCCCGACGTGGCAGCGCTCCGCCGCGCCGCGCTCTGGACGCTCCTCGTCGTCGCGCTCCCCGCCTGGGTGGTGATGCGGATCGGCGCGCAGTGGATCCACACCAAGGAATTCGGCTCGGCGGGCGGCGGCGACCCGACCTGGGTCGACATCGGCTTCGCCGTCGCCGATCTCGGCCTGCTCTTCCTGCTCGCCACCTCGGGTGTCGCCTTCTGGTGGAACCGCACAGGCACGACCCTGGCCGGGCGCCTGGTCGGCGGGCTCGCCGGCGTCTACCTCGCGATGCTGGCCGTCGCCTGGCTCGCGATGTCCGGCAAGTGGTCCTAGCGCGCTTACAGAACTTTTACCGTCGGGGAGGGAGTTTCCTCGTAAACGGGGAATAGCGTCAGCAACTGTGAGTGCGCTCGCCGTCGACCTCCGCCGCACCGCAGGCTTCCTGGTCGCCGACGCACGCGGGCGCATCGTCGGGCGAGTCGAATGCCCGATGTACGGCACGTCGCCCGAGGAGCCCGATGCGCTGTCCGTCCGCTCGGGCTGGCTGGCGCGCCGGCGCCGGCTCGTACCGGCCGAGTCGATCGAGCAGATCGACGACAGCTCGCGCGTGATCGGACTGCGCGTCGAGCGCGAGTCGATCCGCACGTTCCTCTAGACCCGTCGAGCCTCTAGACCCGTCGAGGTCGCCCCCTAAAGACCACAGGGCGCCGAAGAACGACGCCCCGCGATCTGCCGCCAGCAGCGCGGCGGGTCAAACCGCGCTGGGTCCATCGAGCGTAGCGCCTGGCCCTGGCCGCGCCAAGGCAGGACCAGGGCTAGGTTTTGCTCAGAGCACCCCGAGGTAGCGGTCGAGCTCCCACTGGGTGAGCTGCACGCGGTACTCGTCCCACTCCTTCCGCTTCAGCGTCACGTAGTTGTCGAAGATGTGGGCCCCGAAGGCCCGGCGCATCAGCTCCGAGGCCGCGAACTCGTCGATCGCCTCGCCCAGCGTCTCGGGCAGGGAGACGATCCCGCGCTCGCGGCGCTGCTCGGCGGTCAGGTGGTAGAGGTTGGTCTCCATCGGTTCCTCGAGCTCGTAGCCCTGCTCGATCCCCTCGAGGCCGGCGTGCAAGAGCGCCGCGAAGGTGAGGTACGGGTTGCAGGACGGATCCGGACAGCGGATCTCGGCACGGGTCGCCTGCTCCGAGCCCGGCTTGTAGAGCGGGATGCGGATCAGCGCCGACCGGTTTCGCTGCGACCACGCGACATAGACCGGTGCCTCGTACCCCGGCACGAGCCGCTTGTACGAGTTGACCCACTGGGCGAACACGGCCGACAGCTCGCGCGCATGCCGGAGCAGGCCGGCGATGAACTGCTTGCCGGTCTCCGAGAGGTGAAAGGCGTCCTCGCCGGCGAAGAACGTGTTCCGGCCCTCGGTGAACAGGGACATGTGCGTGTGCATGCCGGAGCCGTTCTCGCCGAAGAGCGGCTTCGGCATGAAGGTCGCGTAGACGCCGTTCTTCGCCGCGACCTCCTTGACGATCAGCCGGTAGGTCAGCGTCTGGTCGGCCATGTCGAGCGCCGAGGCATACCGCATGTCGATCTCGTGCTGGGAGGGCGCCACCTCGTGGTGGTGGTACTCGATCCCGATCCCCATCTCCTCGAGCGCGCGGATCGTCTCGTTCCGGAGCTCGGTGGCGGCGTCGAGGGCCGTCATCGCGAAGTACCCGCCCTCGTCGAGCGTCTCGGTGCCGTGCTTGTCGCGGAAGAGGAAGTACTCGAGCTCGGGGCCGACGTTGAAGGTGTCGAAGCCCATCGACTGCATGCGCTCGAGGGCCCGCCGCAGCACGTGCCGCGGATCTCCCTCGTACGGCGCCCCGTCAGGCGTCACGACGTCGCAGATCATCCGCGCGACGCGGGCCTCGCCGGGACGGGCGGGCAGCAGACGGTAGGTGCCGGGGTCCGGGATCGCGACCATGTCCGACTCCTCGATCGCGTTGAACCCGGTGATCGACGAGCCGTCGAAGCCCATCCCGTCGTTCAGGGCGTCCTCCATCTCGGAAGGCGTGATCGCAAAGCTCTTCAGGTGCCCTTCGATGTCGGAGAACCAGAAGAGCACGTTCTCGACACTCTGCTTCTTGACGTCCTCGAGCACCGACTTCCGGGCCGCCGGGTCCGACGTCGCCCGGAACTTGCTCTCGATCATCGCCATCTGCTGTCGCTCCTCTCCTCGAATGGAGGCCGCTTACGCCGCCGCCGCCGCCGCCAAGGGCTCGGAGACCTCGACGCCGCGGGTCGGCACCTTCCGAATCGTCTCCACAATACGCCCTGCGATCCGGTAAGGATCCCCGAGCGAATTCGGGCGCCGGTCCTCCAGGTACCCCTTGAAGCCGTCCTCGACGAAGCTGTGCGGGACGCGAATCGACGCGCCGCGATCGGCGACGCCGTGGTTGAAGGTGTCGATCGCCTGCGTCTCGTGCAGCCCGGTCAGCCGCAGGTGATTGTCGGGGCCGTAGACCGCAATGTGGTCGTCCTTGTGCTCGCCGAACGCCTCCATCAGCGCGACGAAGTAGTCCTCGCCACCGACCTCGCGCATGTGCTTCGAGGAGAAGTTCGTGTGCATCCCCGACCCGTTCCAGTCGAGCTCGACGCCGAGCGGCTTCGGGTGGAAGTTGACGTCCACGCCGTAGCGCTCGCACAGGCGGAGGAGCAGGTACCGCGCGATCCACACCTCGTCGGCTGCCCGCTTCGAGCCCTTGCCGAACATCTGGAACTCCCACTGGCCCTTCGCGACCTCGGCGTTGATGCCCTCGTGGCTGAGGCCGGCGTCGATGCAGAGGTCGATGTGCGCGTCGACGATCTCGCGGGCAACGTCACCGACGTTCTTGTAGCCGACCCCGGTGTAGTACTCGCCCTGCGGCAGCGGGAAACCCTCGGCCGGGAAGCCGAGCGGCCGGCCGTCGCGGTACAGGAAGTACTCCTGCTCGAACCCGAACCAGGTGTCGGGGTCGTCCTCGATCGTCGCCCGCGTGTTGCTCGGGTGCGGCGACCCGTCGGGCAGCAGGACCTCGCACATGACGAGCGCGCCGTTCCTGCGCGCGGGGTCCGGGTAGATCGCAACCGGCTGCAGCAGGCAGTCCGAGTTGCTCCCTTCGGCCTGCTGGGTGGAGCTGCCGTCGAAGCCCCAGACCGGAATCTCCGCAAGGGCCGGAAATGTGTCGAACGCCTTGACCTTGGTCTTGCTGCGCAGGTTGGGGGTGGGCTCGTACCCGTCGAGCCAGATGTATTCGAGCTTGTACTTGGTCACCTGAGTTCTCCCTGTCGTGATCGTTTTCGTCCCGAGAACGACAAAAGGCCCAAGGACTCTCCGAGTCCTCAGGCCTCATCGCCCTGCGTCGCCCATCGGGGCGGCACCACCAGAACGTAGCGGCGGCGGCGGCCGGTCGTCAAGGGCTGCTCAGGGCAAGGGGCCCTGCATCGTGAGCACCTTCGACACGTCCCGGTAGCCGAGGCTGCGGTTCAGCGCCTGCATGCCCTCGTTTCCCTTCTGCGTCCAGGTGACCAGCTCGAGCACGCCGGTGAGCGAGGCCCAGTGGAGCTGGGCCTCCTTCAGCGCCCGGCCGATCCCACAGCGCCGGCGGTCGCGCCGCACGGTGGTGAGGCCGTGCTCGGCGGTCGCCGGGCCGTTCGCGTGCTCGATCAGCCCCGCGTAGCCGACGATCGTCCCGCCCTCGACCGCCACGAACGACCCGTCCGGCCGGGTTGCCTCCTCGCGGAGCCACGTCTCGAGCCGGTACGTCACTGGCCCGGGCAGCGGCATGTCGTCGTAGCCTGCAAGCGCGACTGCATCCCATGCGGCTCGCAAGAGCTCTTCGCGGCGGCCGGTGAGCGCGACGAGCTCCACGCCGGTAGGAGGATCCGGAGCCGGCTCGACCACCGAGACGGAACGAAGCTGCTCGAGCTGGTAATCCGTCTCCTCGAGCCCGAACCCGCGGGCGAAGGCGATCGCCCCGTCGTCGTCCGCATGGACGAAGGCGTTCACGCCTTCGCGCCCCAGCGAGCGCCCGTGCTCGGCGACCGCGCGGAGCAGCGCGGTGCCGACGCCCCGTCGCCGGTAGGGCGCAAGCACACGCGCAGCGCAGAATGCGCGGCCGCCGAAGTTGGAGGGAGCAGCGATGCCGCAGCCGACGTCGGTCCCGTCGAGCGACGCGAGCAGCAGCAGGCGACCGGGCTCGGCCGTCTGCTCGAGCTGCGCGGTGGTGACCGGCTCGTTCGGCACGACGCTGCTCTTGATCCGCGCCCAGCTGTCGAGATCCGCCGCGGATGTCGCCTCGCGCAGCTCGATCATCCCGACCGCTTCAGCTTGCCGTTCTGCTTCGCGTACCGCTCGCCGGCCCGGAAGATGAGCAGGCCGATCGGGATCGAGAAGAACCCGATCACGAGCAGCGGCCACACGTCCGCCCAGGCGAGGCCCGCCCCGTAGAGGATCGAGTTGCGGCAGCCACGCAGCGCATAGGTCGCGGGCGAGATCTTCGAGATCCACTGCATCCAGTCCGGGAGCACGCTGACCGGGTAGTAGACGCCCGAGACGACGAGCATCAGCCCCTGGGCGACGAACCCGAGCTGTGTTCCCTTCTCCGGGGAGATCAGCGGCAGGACCGCGGTCATCATCCCGACGCCGATGAACGAGACCGACGCGATCGCGAGCAGGCTCACCGCGGCCGCGTAGTTGGCATGCGGCACGTGGAGGTTGATGAACGCGACCACGGCGACGAACACCGCCGCGGCGCGCACCATCCCGTAGAGAACGGCGTAGATGCCCATGCCGATCAGGTGGACGGGCCGCGAGACCGGCGCCATGAACGTGTACTCGATCGTGCCCTCCCAGCGCTCCCATGCGACCGTCTCCGTGACGATCTCGAAGATGATCCCGAGGAACGCCCAGATCACTCCGCCGACGAGCAGCTTCGTCGCGAGCTCGTTCTGCTCCGCGGGGGAGAGCCCGACGCCGCGCGAGATGAAGACGATCGTGAGCGTGTTGGCGATCGTCCAGAGCAGGAACGCGAGATCCCACAGGAAGTACCGCTTGGTCAGATACACGTTGCGTTCGACGACGCCGTAGAGGCCGACCAGCTCGTCACGGAGGACGCGCCGGCGGCTGAACGTCAGTTCTGCGCTGGCCATCAGGCGAACACCTCCCTCTCCTCGTCTTCCTCGGTCTTCTCGTCCTCGAACGTGCGGCCGGTCGCGGCGAAGAACGCCTCCTCGATCGTCTCGACGGCGTACCGCGCCTTGACGTCCTCGGCCGGCTCGAGGAACAGCAGCTCCCCGCGATCGAGCAGGCCGATCCGGTCGGCGAGGTCCTCGGCCTCCTTCATGTCGTGCGTGCAGAGCAGGATCGTCGAGTCGTGTCGCTCGCGAATCTCGCGGATGAAGCGCTGGACCTCGGCGCGCGACCGTGGGTCGAGACCGGTCGTCGGCTCGTCGAGGAGCAGCAGCACCGGCGACGTCAGCAAGGCGCGCGCAAGCGCGACCTTCTGCTGCATGCCGCGCGAGAGGTTCTCCATCGCCTCGTTCCGCCGGTCCGGCGGGAAGCCGACCCGCTCGAGGATGGCCGGGATCCGAACGCGCGTCTGGCCGGGCGTCATGCCGTAGAACCGTGCCGCGTAGGCGAGGTTCTCCGCGGCGCTCATCTTCTTGAAGAAGCTTGCCTCGACCGAGACGCGGTTCACGAGCCGGCGCACGGCGCGGGCGTCCTTGAACACGTCGTGGTCGAAGATGCGCGCCTCGCCGCCGTCGGGCAGCAGGAGCGTCGAGAGCAGACGGACGAGTGTCGACTTGCCCGACCCGTTCTGCCCGAGGATCGCGACGCACTCGCCGCGTTCCATCGAGAACGTGACGCCGTTCAGCGCGGCGCGGCGGTGACGCCGGCCGAAGTGGCCTTTTCTACGGGTGAAGACCTTCCGAAGGTCCGTGACGACAACTGCCTGGCCCTGCACACATGCTCCTTGGATCGCGTGAAAAGAGATTCGAACGAAGACGCACCTCGACCGCTGTTAGCGGCGAGGTGTGAGGTCTGCGTTGACGATCCGGAACATGACGCCAACCACGATAGGCGAGACCGGCGAATCGCGCAAGCGAATGTTCACCTGCCGGCGCCGAGGCGGCGGCGGGCGGCATCGATCACCGCATCGGCCTCGGCGCGATTGCCGAAGCCGCGCGTCTCGGTGCGCTTGCCCTCGAGATCCTTGTAGACCTGGAAGAAATGCTCGATCTCGTTGCGAAGCTGCGGCGGCACATCGTGAATGTCCGAGATGACGCTCCACTGCGGGTCGTTGTGGGGAACGCAGATCAGCTTCTCGTCCTCGCCCTTCTCGTCGGCCATGTGGAACACGCCGACGACGCGGACGCGGATCCGGCAGCCCGGGAAGGTCGGCTCCCCGACGAGCACCATCGCGTCGAGCGGATCGCCGTCCGACGCGAGCGTGCCCTCGAGGAAGCCGTAGTCGGCGGGATAGCTCATCGACGTGAACAACCGGCGGTCGAGCGCGATCCCGCCGAGCTCCTCGTCCCACTCGTACTTGTTGCGCGAGCCCGAGGGGATCTCGACGAAGACGACGTCCGCCACGGCTCGAGTCTAGAGGCCGCCTCAGCGGATCTGGAACGAGACGGTGACGTCCGCGGTCACGTCCTGCGTGCCGGGCTCGATCGGCGTCGAGCTCGCCTTCGCCGCGGCCGCCTGCCAGACCGGCTGCGGTGCGGTGTCGGCCTGCTCGGTCACGGCATAGACCGGCCCGACGGCGAATCCACCGGCCTCCGCGAGTGCGTCCGCCTTGGCGCGCGCGTCGGCGACGGCCTGCTTGAGCGCGTCGCGGTAGAGCGCGTCGCTGTCGGAGACGTCGAGGGTCGGTCCCTGAACGGTGTTCGCGCCGGCGCCGACAGCAGCGTCGACGAGGCCGCCGGCGTTCGCGATCGTCGCCTTGGCGCTGACCGTGTTCTGCGCCGAGTAGCCGGTGACGGTTCCGCGGTTGTCGGTCTGCGGGTAGAGCGAGACCTCCTGGGTCTGCAGCTCGGAGCCGCCGGCCTTCTTCAGCGCGGCGATCACCTGCTGCATCGCCTGGGCATTCTCCGAGAGCGCGGCGGCCGCGCTGCCCGCGTGCGTGTTGACGCCCGCGGAGATGACGGCCTGGTCGGGGACGGCGGTGACGTCGCCGTGCCCGGTGGTGGTGACGACGCTCGGTGAGCCCGCATCGGCGCCGCGGGCGGGCGACGGGCGGCCGACGCCCGCAATCGAGGCGGCCGCGAACAGGACGGCGGCGGCGGCAAGGGCGAGGAGGAGTGTGCGTCTCATGCTCCATGTACGCCGCCGCGTGCTCAGATGTCACAGTGGAATACCGCTTTGTCGACTGCCGATGGGCTCTGGACGACCCGGACTACGGGCGTCGCGCCCACCGCGAAGCACACATCCCCGGAGCGGCGTTCCTCGACGTCGAGCGCGACCTCTCCTCGCCGCCGGGGCCAAACGGCCGTCATCCGCTCCCCGCGCCCGAGCGCTTCGCCGAGGCAGCGGGTCGCGCCGGCATCGGGGCCTCGAGCTTCGTCGTCGCCTACGGCTCGCTCGGCGGCGCAGAGCGGTTGTGGTGGCTCCTCCGGCATTTCGGCCACGACGCCTGCGCCGTGCTCGACCTCGACGCCTGGCGCGGACCGTTGACGAGCGGCGACGAGACGGTCCCGGCCGCGCAATTCGTCCCGCGGGAGCGCGACGACGACCTGATCGACGCCGGCGAACTGGCCGCGAGGACGGCCGAGCTCGTCGTGGTCGACGCACGGGTGGCGGCGCGCTGGCGCGGCGAGCCGAACCCGACCGACCGCGTTCCCGGACGGATCCCGGGCGCCCTCAACGCGCCCTGGAACGAGCCGCTTCCCTCCTTGCCGCCGGGCGAGCTCGTCGCCTACTGCGGCTCGGGGGTGACGGCGTGCGTCGTCCTCCACCGGCTGCACGTGGGCGGCCGCGACGCGAAGCTGTACGCCGGGTCGTGGTCGGAGTGGGAGCAGCAACCCGAGCTGCCGCTGGCCTCCGGCCGCGGCTAGGCGGCCGCGCCGATCGTCGAGGTCGCGTACGGGGCGAGGTAGCGCTCCCAGCGATCAGGGATCTTCGGCGTCGCCAGCCGGATGAAGAGCACGGGCGCCGGCTGCCGTGGATGCCGGGCGGGCACCATCTGCACCTCGTCGGGCAGCCGGTTCCCCTTGCGCAGGTTGCAGGGTGAGCACGAGGTGACGACGTTCTCCCAGGTCGAGTCACCGCCGCGGGAGCGCGGGATCACGTGGTCGAGCGTGAGCCGGCCGCCGGCCGAGCCGCAGTACACGCACCGCCAACCGTCACGGGCGAAGAGCGCGCGGCGCGAGATCTTCCGCTGCACAAGGCGCGGAACGCGGACGTAGTGCACGAGCCGGATGACATGTGGCCAGCGGAACGTGTCGCTGGCCGAGCGGAGTGGTCGGTCGAGTTGCTCGATGACCTCCGCCTTTCCCTTGAAGACGAGCACGTGGGCGCGGCGAAGCGAGCACACGTTCAGGGGCTCGTAGCTCGCATTCAGGACCAGAACCTGCTGCACCCTTGGCGCAATGTACCGGACGAAGCGGCCGCAAAGCCCGTGCGCTACTGGGGTCGGGCCGTCGCGTCAGCGGGCCATCGCGCGCTCGACGGCCTCGGCTTCTTCCGGCGAGAGGTCGACGGACGCGCGGCCGCGCTCGAGCTCCTTCATGTAGATGCGCGCATAGTCGCGGCCCTGGATCGCCGTGACGACGATCCCGGTTCGGGCGGAGTCGAGCAGCGCAACCGAGGCCGACTGGTGCCCGCCGGTGTTCTCGTACGCGTCGTAGCGGACGATCGCGCTCTTCGCGACGGCACCGTCGATCCGCCGGTCGACCCGCTGCAAGCCCGCAGCCACCTCGTCGACGGCCCGGTGCAGGTCGTCGACGCGTCCCTGCAGCGTGACTGCGAACTCGACGAGGTCGCGGCGACCGCCGCCGAGCATCAGCCGCTGGGCGTCACGTACGCGCCGCACCTTCACGTACCCCCACCAGGCGAGACCGAGTGAGACCGCACCGACGGCGAGCCCCACGAGCGCCACGACGAGCGCCGTTGTGGCCGAGACATGCATCGACTAACCGAGCGAGAACAGGACCGGGTAGCTGGCCCTGTTGTTGTCGACCTTGACCTCGCCGGGGACCGGCTTCACGTCGACGTTGACGTGCGCGGGGATCGCAAACGTGACCTCGCCGAGGTTCGAGAACGTCAGCGTCTTCACCTGGCCGGGGTTGATCAGGTCGATCGTCTGCGTCTTCACGATCGGGTTCTTCTGCTGAATCGTCAACGTCACCTTGATCCCGGCCTCCTGGAAGTTGCCCGAGTCCTTGACCGTGACGGCGAAGGCGAGGTTGGTGCTGACGCCGTTGACCGTGTTCTGCTGCGTCTGCGAGAGCACGTTGCCGGACGGAAGCGCCTTCGTCTGCTCGATGTTCGTGCCGTGCAGGCCGGTCGGCGTCGTCCCCGAGCCTGCCGAGTTGATCCGGTTCAGCAGTCCCTGCATCGACTGCTCGCTGAGCAGGTCGGGGTTCGCGACGAACTGCGACTCGGGCACGGGCACGCCGAGCACGCCTTGCTCCTTCAGCTCGGCGATCGAAGGCACCCGGAACAGGTCGTCCCACACGACGTCGCTCGCAAGCAGGCGATCGCCCTGCTCGGCGAGCACCTGCGCGTCGCTTGCCTTCGTCGAGCCTGCCGTCTGCTTGAACGCATTGGCGAGCCCCTGGGTGCCGCTCACGCGAAGCTCGAGCGACTCGATCATGTGGCCGTTCTCGTCGCGGAGCGGTCCCGGCGGGTCGAGCTTCTCGGCAGCAGCGACGTTCTGCCGCTCCTGTTCTGCAATCCCGAGCAGCTTCTGGTTCAGCTCGGCCGCCTTGATGCCCGGAGTGACGAGGGCACTCGCGACCGCGGCGCCGTTGTCGGCGGAGCTCTTCGCGATCACCGAGACGTTGTCCATGTAGTGGGAGTAGGTGTCGTGCTTCGACGTCGAGGTGCACGACTGCAGGAGTAGCCCGAAGACGACCAGGAGGACGATCAGCCCGACCGCGAGGCCTCCGAGACGCAGCAGTGGCGTCAGGTTGCGCGGCGGCCCGGAGGGCTGCTTCGGCCCACTTCCGCCGCGACGCGGGAGCCGGCTCCGGGGGGCCTGTTGAACCTCCGTGGTGGCCGGTTCGTCCTCGAAGAAATCGAAGTGGATGTCGTCGTCGGTGGGGCCCATCGACCCCCCGAGGGTACAGGGCTTCGCGGTCGGAACCGACCCGGTGGAGGAGTCGCCGCGCCCGCGGTGTAAGCCCCTGTACGTGTCGCAAGCCGCGGTCTCCCACGACCTCATCCTCGGCCGGTATCGGCCGATCCGCCCGCTCGGCTCGGGGGGCATGGGTCACGTCTGGCTCGCCCGCGACGAGCGGACCGGGCTCGACGTCGCACTCAAGATCGTTGCCCGCGAGGGCAAGGCGGGGCACCGGGCCGAGCGTGAGGCAAGAGCTGCGGCAGCCCTTCGCCATCCCCGTTGCCAGCGGATCCGTTCGCTCGCGCGCGACCCGTCCCACGTCTACATCACCTACGAGTACGTGCCCGGGCGGACCCTGCGCGAGGCAATGCGTTCCGGCGAGCTCGACGACCGGGCGATGATCGAGGTCGCCGCGCAGGTCTGCGACGCGCTTGCACACGCGCACGGGCGCGGGATCGTCCATCGCGACGTCAAGCCGTCGAACGTGCTGCTGGCCGAAGCGGGAGAGATCGACATCAGGCTGCTCGACTTCGGGCTGGCGCAGATGGCCGAGTTCGACACGCTGACGGCATTCGGAGACGTGCCGGGCACGCTCGCCTACATCTCGCCCGAACGGCTGGGCGGTGCAGTCGCGACTCCCGCCGCCGACGTCTGGGCGGTCGGCGTCCTCCTCTGGGAGGGGCTCGCGGGCCGGCATCCCTTCTGGCACGGGCACGGCGAGCTGAACGAGACGACGCGCCGGATCGAGCAGGGCGCGCCGCCGCTCGAGACGCTGCGGCCCGACCTTCCCGCCGGGATCGTCCAGACGGTCGCGGGGGCACTCGTCCTCAACCCCGAGCGGCGGCCCTCCGCCGGCCGCCTGGCCGCCGACCTGCGCTCGTTGCCCGGCCGGCGGCGCCGGACAAAGGGCTCGCGGCCCGCCTCGACCCCGATCGACCGCCGGGCCTTGCTCGTCGAGCGCGTGCTCCCGGCGGCCGTGGCCGGGCTGGCCACCGGCTGGGCCACCTCCGCGCTGCCGTTCTACCCCTCCGGCTGGTCGCTCGGGCTCGGGGCGCTCGCCGCGGCCGCGACGATGGTCGGCCCCCGGCTCGGCCTCGTCACGGCGCTGGCAGCGCTCGTCTTCCCACTCGGCAACGTCTCGACCGGACTGGCAACGCTCTATGTGATCCTCGCCGCGGCCTGGGTCGTGCTCACGTGGCGCGACGCCAGGGCCGGCCTCCTGCTCGTCGCAGGCCCACTGCTGGCGCCGATCGCCGCGCTGGGGTTGATCCCGCTCGCCGCCCAGTGCGCGCGCGGCGCCCCACGGCGGGCGCTGCAGGCGGCAGGCGCCGTCCTCCTGGCCGGCCTGGTCGCGGGCCTGCGCCACGTGCACCTTCCCTTCGACCTCTCCAAGCCGCCGCTCGGCCTCGGCATCGCCGGCTCGACCCACCCGACCGCCGTCGCGCATGCGCTGCTCGCGCAACTCGACGCGCACCCGGTCCTGCTCGCCGAGGCACTGATCATCGCGGCCGCCGCCGTCGCCCTCCCGTTCATCCGGGGCCGCGGGCCGTGGGCCGCCGCCGGGTACGGAGCGGTGCTGCTCGCCGCGACGGCCCTGACTGCACCCGCGGCCGCGATCCTGCCGCTGATCGTCGCGGCCTGGGTTTCGGCGGCCGCTCTGACCCTCGATTCGAGGCCGTAAACTGACCGCCGGGGAAGCTCCCCCGACCGCCCATGCCCGTTCTCCGCAGCATCGAATCGAAGCTCGAATCGCTCTTCGAGGGCGTGTTCGGCCGCGCGTTCCGTACGAACGTCCAGCCCGTGGAGCTCGCACGGAAGCTCGTCAAGGAGATGGACGACCACCGCAACGTGTCGGTGTCGCGCGTCTACGTCCCGAACGAGTACACCGTCTTCCTCGCGCCCTCGGACCGTGCCCAGTTCTCGAGCTACGAGACGCAGCTCACCGACGAGCTGGCGGAGTACCTCGCGGAGCACGCGCGTCGCGAGAACTACGCGCTGCTGACACCGCCGCGGGTACTCCTCGAGACCGACGACGACCTCGACGTCGGCATGTTCGGGATCGCGACCCGCCTGGCGCAGGTCGAGCCGGGCCGGCCCGAACCGCTCGAAGCGGCCGCACGGGGTGCAACCATGGTGTACGCGCCGATGCCATCCGTGGCCCAGGAAACCGAGGCCGCCTCTCCGGTCGCCCTCGGCATCGAGTCCGAGATCGCCGTCCTGACCTGGGACGGCGGCCGGCACGAGGCGACCAGGCCGCGCAGCGTGCTCGGCCGGTCGAAGGACGCCGACATCCAGGTTCCCGATCCGAACGTCTCGCGCCGCCACGCGGAGCTCCGCCGGGAAGGCGCTGCCTACTGGCTCGTCGACCTCGACTCGACCAACGGGATCGAGGTGCGGGGAAAGCGGGTCAAGCGCCTGAAGCTGGAGGACGGGACCCGCTTCACGATCGGCTCGACGGAGGTCACGTTCTCGCGGGAGACTCGTTGACCGAAGCGGGAGCGGTGCTCGGGTCGGCCCAGGTCGAGACAACGCTCCTCGCCTTGAAGATCGCGTTCCTTGTCCTCCTCTACCTCTTCATCTGGCGGATCGTGCGCTCTGCGGTCCGCGACCTGCGCGCGCCGCAGGAGTCGATGATCCTGTCGCCGCTCGATGCCGCCAGCCTCACCGCAAAGCCCGCGGAGCCGGCGTCCGGCCGCCTCGTGGTGCTCGTGAGCCCGGCCCTCGACGACGGCGACGTCTACGCACTCGACTCGCGTCCGCTCACCGTGGGCCGCGGCACGAACAACGACGTCGCGCTCGCCGCGGACGAGTACGCCTCCGGCCGCCACGCGCGGTTCGAACGTCGCCGCGACGGCGTGTGGCTCGAGGACATCGGATCGACGAACGGAACGTTCGTCAACGGGATCAGGCTCACGCGCGAGCGCCGGCTGGCGCCCGGCGACGTCGTGCGCATCGGCGAGACCGATCTGAGGTTCGAGTCGTGATCGTCGTCGTGCAGTCGTTCGGGAGCACCGACACCGGCCGCAAGCGGCGGCGCAACGAGGACGCCTTCGTCTGCGAGCCTCCGCTGTTCGCGGTCGCGGACGGGATGGGCGGCGCACAGGCGGGCGAGCTCGCGTCGGGCCTGGCCGCCGCCGCGTTGCGCGAGGGCGGTGGGAACGGCGGCGGCGAGCACCGGGTGGCACAGCTGATCCAGGAGGCCAACCGGCGTGTCCACGATCGCGCGATCACCGACGCCGCCGCGTCGGGGATGGGAACGACGGTGACCGCCGCCCTCGTCGAGCCGAACGGACAAGTTGCGTTCGGCCACGTGGGCGACTCGCGCGCGTACCTGCTGCGCGACGGCCGGCTCGACCAGTTGACCGACGACCATTCGCTCGTGGCCGAGCTCGTCCGGCGCGGCGAGCTGTCGCCGGCCGAGGCGGAGATCCATCCGCAGCGGTCGGTGATCACGCGCGCCCTCGGCACCGATCCGGACGTCGACGTCGACACGTTCTCGATCGAAGCGCGGCCCGGTGACGTCTTCCTGATCTGCAGCGACGGCCTGTCGTCCTACGTCGACGGCGCCGAGATCGAGCAGCTCGTGTCGCAGTACCGGAGCGACCTCGTGACCGGTGCGCGGTCGCTGATCCAGGCCGCGAACCGCGGCGGCGGCGACGACAACATCACCGCCGTCCTGTTCGCGGTCGGGGCCGACGGCGAGCCCGACGAACGGACCCGCGAGTACGCGACAGCGCCGGATGCGGCGGCACAGGACGACGAGGACACGCTGCACCCGGAGGACAACATCGTCCTGCCGCCGGAGGCGTTCGACGGGCACGCGTCCGACGACACGATCGTCGTCTCGGCCGCCGCGCTGGCCGAGGCGCGCGAGAGCGCCGCCGCCGCCGCCGCTCCACCCGCCGAGCCGGAGGCAGGGCTCGGCCGGCGGCTGCTCGCCTCGCTCGTGATCGCCGCCCTGGTCATCCTGATCGTCGTGCTCGCCTGGTGGGGTCTGGCACGCTGAGCTACCGGAACCGGGAGCTCTTCTACCTCTCGGTCGTCGGTGTGCTGACCGGGCTCGGCTTCGCGTCCGTGTACATCGCGCGACAGTCGGTCGTCAGCTGGGGATCGCTCGGGTACGCGCTCTTCTTCTTCGGCCTCTACGTCGCGGCACATCTCGTCGCCCGGTACGCGACGCCGAACGCCGATCCCTATCTGCTGCCGATCGCGGCGCTCCTCACCGCCGTCGGCCTCACGGAGATCTATCGACTCGGCCCGAGCGACGCGTTCAAGCAAGGGCTCTGGATCGTGATCGGCGTCGTCCTCTTCGCGATCGCGCTGCTTCGCCTGCGCCGCGACTACCGCGTCCTCGAGCAGTACAAGTATCTCTTCGGGATCGGCGCGATCGCACTGCTCTACCTGCCGCGCCTGCCGGGGCTCGGCGCCACCGTCAACGGAGCGCGGCTGTGGGTGGCGATCGGCCCCTTCCGCTTCCAGCCGGGCGAGCTCGCGAAGATCTTCCTGATCGTCTTCCTCGCCGGCTACCTCCGCGAGAAGCGCGAGGTGCTGGCACAGGCCCGCCTCAAGGATCTTGGTCCGCTGCTGCTGATCTGGGGCGCCTGCATGCTCGTGCTCGTCACGACCAACGACCTCGGTTCCGGGCTCCTCTACTTCGGGATCTTCCTCGCCATGCTCTACGTCGCGACGAACCGGCTCTCCTTCGTGCTGGCCGGGATCGGGCTGTTTGCGATCGGCGGGTTCGTCGCCTACGAGAAGATCCCGCACGTCCACGAGCGGGTCACGATCTGGCTGCAGCCGTGGACGACGAACCGCGTCTTCTGCCCGCAGACCGGCGGGCTCGCGCTCCGCCAGGACTGCGAGAGCTACCAGCTCGTCAAGTCGCTCTACTCGATCGGCAACGGCGGGTTCGGCGGCGCCGGCCTCGGCAAGGGCGTGTTCACCTCGGCCGGCGGTCAGCAGCTGATCCCGTACGTGAACACGGACTTCATCTACTCCGCGCTCGCGCAGGAGCTCGGCTTGATCGGCGTGGCAGCGTTGCTGCTCGTCTTCATGCTGTTCGTCGCGCGCGGGATGAAGGTGGCCCTGCGGGCCGACGACGGATTCTCGAAGCTGCTCGCAGCCGGGCTGACGTTCGGCTTCGCACTGCAGACCTTCATCATCGTCGGCGGCGTCCTGCGCATCATCCCGCTGACCGGGATCACCCTCCCGTTCATCTCGTACGGCGGGTCGTCGGTGGTCGCCAACTTCCTCGTCCTCGCCGGGCTCCTGCTCGTCTCGAACCGGGCGAACGCGCCGACGTGAACAAGCAGATCTCACGCCTCTCGATCTTCGCGCTGCTGCTGATCGCCGCGCTGATCGTGGCCACGACCTACTGGCAGTCGTGGGCGGCGCCGGGCCTGGCGGCCCGTCAGGACAACGCGATCCAGCGGGTCGCCGAGTTCCAGATCAAGCGCGGCAAGATCTACGCGTCCGACGGGCATACGCTGCTCGCGGGCAACAAGCGGGTGAAGGAGGCAGGCCAGACCTTCTACTTCCGCCGCTATCCGACGAACGGCCTCGCATCGCAGGTCGTCGGCTACTCGACGCAGGGCCGTTCGCGCTCGGGCGTCGAGCGCCAGCTGAACGGCTACCTGACGGCGTCGAACGCGAACCTCGGCACGATCATCGCGAAGCTGACCGACAAGCTGCGCGGCACGACCGTCACCGGCAACAACGTCACGTTGACGATCCATGCGAACGCGCAGAAGCTGGCAGAGTCGGCGCTCGCAGGCTCGTGCGGCGCTGCGGTCGTGCTCAACCCGAAGACCGGCGCGGTCGACGTGATGGCGTCGTCGCCCGGCTTCAACCCGAACAAGATCGAGTCGTCTCAGGGGTACGCGTCGATCCTGCACTCTCCGAGCGCGTGCCCCGGGTCGTCGTCGGCGCTCCTGAACCGCGCGACGCAGGGCCTCTATGCGCCGGGCTCGACGTTCAAGACCGTCACCGCCGCAGCCGCTCTCGACGCCGGTATCTACACGCCGGCGTCCCGGTTCTTCGACCCCGGCTACTGCACGGAGTACGGGAAGCGCGTCTACAACTCCGGGAACCCCGATCAGAACGGTCCCGAGATGTACGGCAACGTCAGCCTGATCGAGGCCTATCAGCACTCGATCAACGCCGTCTTCTGCAACATCGGCCAGAAGATCGGCGCGCGGCGCATCCTCGACAAGGCGAAGGACTTCGGCTTCTACTCGACGCCGCCGCTCGAGCTGCCGTCGAACGAGCGGGCGCCCAGCGGACTCTACGACTTCAAGCGGCACACGCTGATCGACGACGCCTCGCAGGTCGACCCCGGCCGCCTCGCCTTCGGCCAGGAGCGCATGCTGGTGACGCCGCTGCAGATGGCGCTGGTCGCCGCCGGCGTCGCCAACGGCGGCAGGGTGATGACGCCGTACCTGCTCAAGGAGGTGCGGAGCCCCGGCGGCAGCGTCGTCGTGAAGACGCGCCCGACGGTCTGGCGCCGCGCGATGAAGCCGACCACGGCCGCCGCGCTGAATCAGATGATGCAGGCGGTCGTCGTCGGCGGCACCGGCACGGCGGCACGGATCCCGGGGATCAAGGTCGCCGGGAAGACCGGCACGGCCGAGACGGGCCTCGACCACGTCTACACCGCCTGGTTCATCTTCTTCGCCCCGGCCGACAATCCGCAGGTCGCCGGCGCCGTCGTGCTCGAGCATCAGCTGAACGGGTTCGGCGGCTCTGTTGCAGCGCCGATCGCCCGCGAGCTCATGCAGGCGATCCTCCCGGCAGCGTCGAAGCAGTAGCTCCTGGACCATGGCCACGACCGACACGCGCATCAACCGGATCTTCGACACGCGCTACGTGATCAAGCGCAAGCTCGGCTCGGGCGGGATGGCCGACGTCTACCTCGCCGAGGACCAGGAGCTCGGCCGCCGGGTCGCCCTGAAGCTGCTCGACGACCGCCACGCGTCGGACGAGCAGTTCGTGGAGCGCTTTCGCCGCGAGGCGCAGAGCGCCGCCGGGCTCAACCATCCGAGCATCGTCTCGATCTTCGACCGCGGCCAGGCCGAGGGCACCTACTACATCGCGATGGAGTACCTGGACGGCCGCACCCTCAAGGAGCTGCTGATCCGGAACGGCCCGACGCCGCCGGCAATCGCAATCGACTACGCCCGCCAGATCCTCGGCGCGCTCTCCTTCGCACATCGCAACGGGATCGTGCACCGCGACATCAAGCCGCACAACATCATCGTGCGCCCCGACGGCCGCCTGAAGGTGACGGATTTCGGGATCGCCCGTTCCGGCGCGTCGCAGATGACCGAGGCCGGCTCGATCGTCGGCACCGCGCAGTACCTCTCGCCCGAGCAGGCGCGCGGTGCGCCGGTCGACCCGCGCTCCGATCTGTACTCGCTCGGCATCGTGCTCTACGAGATGCTGACCGGGAAGGTGCCGTTCACGGGCGACACCCCGGTCGAGATCGCGATGAAGCACCTCTCGCAGGTCCCTGAGCCGCCGTCCGCATTGCGACCCGACGTGCCGCACGATCTCGATGCGGTCGTGATGCGTGCGCTCGCGAAGGACCCCGACCAGCGCTACGGCTCGGCGGAGGAGATGGACGCAGACCTCGCCCGCGTCGCGCGCGGTGTCGCGGTCTCACGCGAGACCGAGGACGCGATGACCCAGGTGCTCGCCGGAGCGGGAGTGGCGGCGTCACAGACGATGGTGACGAAGCCCCGGCCGGTCGCCACGCCGCCGATCCCGCCGACCTACCGCCCGCTGACGCCATACGACTACGAGGAGCCGCCGGAGCGCCGCTCGATCCTGCCCTGGCTGCTGGCGCTGCTGCTGATCGTCGCCGCGGCCGCCGGCGCCTGGTTCCTGTACACGAAGGTCCAGGATCAGCTGAACGACTCGAAGGCGGTCGCCGTGCCGGACGTGACGCGCCTCGAGGTCAACCTCGCCAAGATCAAGATCGAGCAGGCCGGCTTCACGCCGCAGGTGCAGCGGCTTCCGAGCGACACGGTGCCGCCGGGGCAGGTCTCGGCGCAGAACCCGGCCGGCGGGGCGAAATTGATCAAGACCTCGACCGTGACGCTGATCGTCTCGACCGGCATCGCCCAGGTGGCCGTACCGGGGGTGGTGGGGCTCGATGTGACGAGCGCCGTGCAGGCGCTTGCGCAGAAAGGCTTCAACACGAAGATCCGCCGGATCTACTCCGGCCAGCAGCAGGACACCGTCACGGCGCAGCTCCCGGCGCCGGGCGACAGGGTCGACAAGGGCTCGACGGTCACGATCAACGTCTCGCGCGGGGCGAAGCCGGTGACGATCCCGGACGTCACCGGCGAGCCGTACGCGAACGCCCAGTCGGCGCTGATCGGCCTCGGTTTCACGGTCTCCAAGGTCGAGGTTGCCTCCGACCAGCAACCGGCCGGCGTGGTCGTGTCGTCGAACCCGCCGCAGGGAACGGCGGCGCCACAGGGCTCGCGGGTCACGCTGACCGTCTCGAAGGGCCCGACGACCACCCAGGTGCCCGACGTGACCAACCTGACCCCCGCCGATGCCACCAGCCTCCTCCAGGCGGCCGGCTTCACTGTTGCGACGATCACGCAGCCGGTCACCGATCCGAGCCAGGACGGCGTGGTGATCAGCCAGGACCCGCGGGGCAACACGACCGGACAGCAGGGTGAAGTGATCACGCTCACGATCGGCCAGCTGCAGAGCACGCCCGGCGCGACGGCCACCACGACGGCGACGACCGCACCGGTGACCACGACGCAGACCACGACGACGACGGTCCCGTGACGCGCCGCGTCGCCGTGATCCTCGGCGGCCGCTCGAGCGAGAACGCCGTCTCGATCGCCTCGGCGACCAGCGTGGTCTCGGCGCTCGAAGCGAGCGGCGCCGAGGTGGTGACGGTCGAGATCGATCGCGGCGGGCGATGGCAGCTCCGGGCAGGACGCGCCATGCTCGAGCGCGGGACGGACGACACCGTGAGCTCGACAAGTGTCGAACGCCTGCCGCCGCGCGACGTAGCCGCGACGCTGGGCGAGGTCGACGTCGTCTTTCCGGTGCTGCACGGCCCGTTCGGGGAGGACGGCACCGTCCAGGGATTGCTCGAGCTGGCCGGCGTGCCGTACGTCGGCGCAGGCGTGCTGGCCTCGGCGCTCTGCATGGACAAGGACGTGTTCAAGGCGGTGATGCGCGATCACGGCATCCCGGTCACGCGCAACATCACGCTCCGGCTCGGCGACGAGGCACGCAACCCGTTCGGCTACCCCTGCTTCGTCAAGCCTGCTCGGCTCGGCTCCTCGATCGGGATCACGAAGGCACACGACCTCGACGAGCTCCGGCGGGGCGTTGCGCTCGCCTTCGAGCACGACGAGAAAGTGCTGGTCGAGGAGCTCATCCGCGGCATCGAGGTAGAGGTCGGCGTGCTCGGCAACCTGACCCCGGTCGCATCGCTTCCCGGCGAGATCGTCGTCACGCGCAACGAGTGGTACGACTTCGAGGCAAAGTACGACGAGGGCGAGATGGAGTTGCGCGTTCCGGCCGCGATCACCGACGCGCAGAGCGAGCGCGTGCAGGAGCTGGCGGTGCGGGCGTTCGTCGCGACCGACTGCGAGGGCATGGCCCGCGCCGACTGTTTCATCACCGGCGACGGCGAGGTGCTGGTCAACGAGCTCAACACCATCCCGGGCTTCACGGCGACCAGCGTGTACGCCCGGCTGTTCGCCGCCTCGGGAATCGCCTACGGCGAGCTGCTCGAGCGGCTGGCCGAGCTGGCGGTCGAGCGCTTCGACCGCCGCGCCCAGCTGCGCTTCTAACCGGCCCGGACCTCGTTCACGTGGTCGGCCGGGTGCGGGCCGAGATTCGTGATCCAGAGCAGATAGTAAGGATGCGCAGTTCCGGTGATCGTGAACGTGGTCGTCGCTCCGACGAGCTGGGAGCTCGACACCACGTCGGGAAAATGCTGATCGCCGTCTCCGCCCTTGATCACGGCCGTGAAGCCCGGCGTGTCGGTCGTCACGACGAGGCTGGTCGGCTTCCCGGAGCCGGTCGAGTGCAGAACGAGCCCGACGCCGGGCTTGTCGAGCTGTGCGAAGCTCGCCCGGTAGCTCTCGGTCGACCAGAATGTCGACTCGTTGCCGTCGGTGGCGAACCGGGCCGCTGCATTGTTCTCACCCGGCGGGCCGGTGCCGAATGGGTCGTAGGCGGTGACCGCACCGACGGTCGCGCTCCCACCCCCGCCGGCCGACGGCGAGCCTCCCGAGCCGCGGAAGAGCAGGTAGGCAGCCACGGCGCCGATCGCGATCAGCCCGAGCAGGAGCAGGACGACCGGCCAGGCCCGGGAGCGGCGGCGACGTGGAGCCGGGCGCGGCGGGGCGATGATCCGCGTGCCGTCCTCGCTGTCCTCGCCGACCACGGCGCACGCCTCGAGCTCGCGCCCGAAGTCGGCCATCGACGGGAAGCGGTCGCGCGGGTTCTTCGCCATCGCCCGTTGCACCGCCGCGTCGACGCGCGGCGGGACGTCGGGACGCTTGTCGCGCACCGGCGGAGGCGGCTCGTTGATGTGCTGCATCGCGACGGCGACGAAGTTCTCCCCGGGGAACGGGACATCGCCGGTCAGCAGCTCGTACAACACGACGCCGAGCGAGTAGACGTCGGTCTGCTCGTCGACGCGCATGCCCTGCGCCTGCTCGGGCGCAATGTAGTCGGACGTACCGAGAACCGTGCCGGTCTGCGTCAGACCGCGCTGCACGTCGAGCGAGCGCGCGATGCCGAAGTCCGTCACCTTGGCATCGCCCTCGCCGTTCAAAAGCACGTTCTGCGGCTTGACGTCGCGATGCACCAGACCGCTTCGATGAGCGAAGGAAAGGCCCCGCGCCACCTGGATCGCGAGCCCGAGCGCCGTCGCCACCGGAACGGGCCGCTCGCGCAGGATCATGCGCTTGAGGTTCTCGCCGTCGACGAACTCGAACACGATGAACGGACGGCCGTCGTGCTCGCCACGATCGATCACGGTCACGATGTTCGGGTGCGACAGGACGGCCGCCGAACGGGCCTCGCGGCGGAACCGCTCCAGGTTCTCCGGGTCCTGCAGCTGGTGCTCGTGCAGGAACTTCATGGCGACCGTGCGGTCGAGGAGACGGTCGTGCGCCCGATACACGCTCGACATCCCGCCGGAGCCGACGAGCTCCTCGAGCTCGTAGCGGTCTAGGAGCACCTCCCCGACCATCTCCCGCTGAGGGTAGCCCTCGGCGGCGCTAATTCGACGCGACGAGAGCGTCTTCCCAGAGGTCGAGCGCCTCGGCGAGCTCGCCGTCCGAGATCACGAGGGGCACGAGCACCCGGATGCAGTTGCCGTGGACCCCGGCGCGCAGGAGCAGCAGGCCGTGCTCGAGCGCCTCCTCCTGGACGCGGGCGGCGAGCGCGGTCGCCGGCACCTTCGTCTGCGGGTCCTCGACGAGCTCGATCGCCAGCATCGCTCCGAGGCCGCGAACGTCACCGACACTCGGCCAGCGGCCCTGCCACGCTTCCATGCGCGCGCGCATCGTCTCGCCGATCGCCGCAGAGCGCTCGACGAGCCCCTCGTCCTCGATCACGTCGAGCACGGCAACTGCGGCGGCCTGGGCGACCGGATTGCCGACGAACGTCCCGCCGACGCCCCCGGCTGCCGGGGCGTCCATGATCTCGGCCTTCCCGAGGACGCCGGAGAGCGGTAGGCCGCCGGCGATCGACTTGGCAACCGTGATCAGATCGGGCTCGACGCCGAAGTGCTCGACGGCGAAGAAGCGGCCGGTGCGGGCGAATCCGGACTGCACCTCGTCGCAGACGAGCACGATGCCCTGCTCGTCGCAGATCGAGCGCAGGCCGCGCATGAACTCGGCACCCGCCGGGATGAACCCCGCCTCGCCCTGTACCGGCTCGACCACGATCGCCGCCACCGTCTCGCTCGCGACGACGGTCGCGAACGCGCGCGTGAGCGCGTCCAGCGCCTCGGCGGCCGACGGCCCGCGGTACGCGTCCGGGAACGGCACGCGGTAGACCTCCGGGGCGAACGGGCCGAGCCCCGCCTTGTACGGGTGCGTCTTCGAGGTCAGCGACAGCGACAGCATCGTTCGCCCGTGGAACCCGCCTTCGAACCCGATCACGGCCGGCCGGCCCGTATAGGCGCGGGCGAACTTGACGGCGTTCTCGACCGCTTCCGTGCCGGCGTTGAAGAACGCCGCCTTCGCAGGACCGCTGAACGGCGCGAGCGCGAGGAGGCGTTCCGACAGCTGCGCGTAGATCTCGTAGGGAACGACGGTGTAGTCCGTGTGCGTGAACCGCTCGAGTTGCTCCTGCGCCGCGGCGACGACGCGCGGGTGCGAGTGGCCGACGTTGAGGCAGCCGACGCCGCCGGCGAAGTCGATGAACACGTTCCCGTCGACGTCGGTGAGCGTCGCGCCGCGCGCCTCGGCAGCAACGACCGGGAATGTCAGATCGAGCGGCGCCGCCACGCTGGCACGCAGCCGCTCGAGCACGTCGCGCGAGCGCGGGCCCGGGATGTCGGTGACGATCGAGGTGGCGCGGGTCGTTGCCATGGCCGTCCGAGGGTAGCGAGTCGCCCGGGCGCTCGCGGAGGTGCCTCGACCCGGAATGCCCCGCCTTCGCTAGCCTCCGGCGCGTCCCCAGGGCAGACGATGCCGACCGTCCAGACCGAACCCAACGCCAGCACCTGGTGGTCGGAGAGCCACGGCGCCGACCACGACCTGCTGGTCGCCTACTTCAGCATGGAGTTCGGCCTCGAGGCCCGGCTGCCGATCTACGCGGGCGGGCTCGGCGTGCTCGCCGGCGACTATCTCAAGGCGGCGGCCGAGCTGGGCCTCCCCCTCGTCGGTGTCGGCCTGCTCTACCGGGACGGCTACTTCCGCCAGGAGCTGGACGCCTCCGGACGCCAGGTCGAGGCGCGTGAGCACTTCGACCCCGAGGCCTTCGGGCTTGCCAGGGAGCAGGTCACGATCGGGCTCGAACTGGCCGGCGAGTCGCTCGAGGTGGCGGTGTGGCGCTACGACGTGGGCTCGGTACCGCTCTACCTGCTCGACGCGGACGGTGTCACCGACAGCCTCTACGGCGGCGACCGGGAGCACCGAATCCGACAGGAGCTGGTGCTCGGGATCGGCGGCGTGCGCGCGCTCGCCGCTCTCGGGCTCGATCCGGGCGTCTACCACGTGAACGAGGGCCACGCGGCCTTCCTCGGGATCGAGCGTGCCCGGGCGCTCGTCGAGCGCGGCACCTCCACGGCGGCCGCGCTGCAGGGGGTGACCGCGACGACCGTGTTCACCACGCACACGCCGGTGCCCGCGGGGAACGAGGTGTTCGCCGAAGAGCTCGTGCTGCGCTACCTCGGCGGCCCGGCCGAGCAGGCGGGGATCTCGGCCGACGAGCTGCTCGGCCTCGGCCGGTCGAACGGGACCGGCGATTTCGGACTGACGCCCCTCGCACTCCGGCTCGCCGCGCGCGCCAACGCCGTCTCAGCCCTGCACGGCGAGGTCGCCCGCTCGATGTGGGCCGGCCTCTCGCCGACGCCCGGCGCGCCGATCGAGCACATCACGAACGGGATCCACCTCGGCACGTGGCTCGCCCCCGAGCTCGACGCGCTGCTGCGCAGTGCGGGCGTCCGCCCGGAGGCGCCACCGTCCGTAGGCGGGTGGGAGCATGCGCAGGCACTCGACCTCGACGAGCTTCGCGGCGTCCGGGCGACGCTCCGGCAACGGCTCGCGGACCGGACGGGCCTCGACCCGTCGCTGCTGACGATCGGTTTCGCGCGGCGCTTCGCCACGTACAAACGGGCGTCGCTCGTCTTCAGCGACCTGAAACGGCTGCTCGCGCTGCCGCTGCAGATCGTCGTGGCGGGCAAGGCGCACCCCCAGGACGCCGCGGGCAAGGAGCTCCTGCAGGAGATCGTCGCGCTCTCGCGCGGGCCAGCCGCCGGACGCGTCGTCTTCCTCGAGGGCTACGACCTCGACCTCGCGCGCCTGCTCATCCCGGGCTGCGACGTCTGGCTGAACACGCCGCAGCGGCCACACGAGGCGTCGGGCACCAGCGGCATGAAGGCCGCGGTCAACGGCGTCCTCAACCTGTCGGTGCTCGACGGCTGGTGGGCGGAGGCCTACGACCCTGCGTACGGCTGGGCGATCGCCGGCCGCTCGGATGAAGCCGACGCCGCCGAGCTGTACGACCTGCTCACCGACCAGGTCGTCCCGCGCTTCGCAGCGCGGGACGACTGGGCTTCGATGATGCGAAGCTCGATCGCCGAGCTCGCGCCGCGGTTCTCGATGCAGCGAGCCGTGATCGAGTACACCGAGCGCTACTACGTCCCGGTCGCCACAGGCTCGCTTCCGGGCTAGATCTCGGGCTGTGGCTCGGCAGTGCCGGGGCCGGCCGCGTCGCCGAGCCGCTCGAGCAGGTCCTGCACGTTTCGCAGCTCGCTCTCGAGATGCTCCCGGTACCCGGTCAACCGCTCGACCAGCTGCTCGCGGTTCGGAAATCCGTGGCCGCGGCGGCCGAAGCGACGATGGTGGTGATGTCCTTCACACATGGATACGCTCACCTCCTTCCATGTCTCTCGATAATAGTTACTTGATGATAACTGATGTGCGATGGTAAGCAAACGCAACCAGCTGGACGAGCTCCGCGGCGACCTGCGCCGCGTGATGCGCGGGCTCTGGCAGCGGCGCCGGCCGAGCGACGACCTGCTCGCCGTCGCCCACGGCGACGTCCGGCTCTCCCGGCGGCACGTCGCCGTCCTCGCGCAGATCGGCACCGAGGGGGAGCGGACGGTCAGCGAGCTGGCGCACGAGCTCGGGCTGTCGCTGCCGGCGGCGAGCAAGCTGACGCGCGACCTCGAAGAGCTCAGCCTGGTCCGCCGCCGCGAGCACGTCGACGACCGGCGCCGAACGGTGGTCGACCTGAACGCGCTCACCTCCGACCGCGTCCGCAGCTGGCTCGAGCGCCGTGACCGGCCGTTCGAGCGAACCCTCGCCGCGCTGAACGACGATGAGCGGGAGGCGTTTCTCAAAGGGCTCCGCACGCTGGCGGACGCGCTGATGGAAGAATCAGCCGATGGTCCTCTCCGACCGCACCATCGAGCGTCTCATCGCCGACGGGCGCATCGGGATCGACCCGTATGACCGGTCGCTGCTGCAGCCGTCCAGCGTCGACGTGCGCGTCGACCGCTACTTCCGCGTCTTCCACAACGCGCGTTACCCGTTCATCGACGTCAAGCAGCCGCAGGAGGAGCTGACCGAGGAGGTGGAGGTCGTCGGCGACCAGCCGTTCATCCTCCACCCGGGCGAGTTCGTCCTCGGCTCGACGCTCGAGCGCGTGACGCTGCCGGACGACCTCGTCGCCAGGCTCGAAGGCAAGAGCTCGCTCGGCCGCCTCGGCCTGCTGATTCACTCGACCGCCGGGTTCATCGACCCGGGCTGGGACGGTCACGTGACGCTCGAGTTGTCGAATGTCGCGAACCTGCCGATCACGATCTACTTCGGCATGAAGATCGGCCAGCTGTCGTTCATGCAACTCTCGGAGCCGACGACGACTCCGTACGGGAGCGCCGCGCTCGGCTCGAAATACCAGGGCCAGCGCGGGCCGACACCCAGCCGCTACTGGCAGAACTTCAAGCAATGAAGGTCCTCGTCACCGGTGGCACCGGCTTCGTCGGCACGGCGATCGTCCACGCATTGCGGGCGCGGGCCGTGGATGTCCGGGTGCTTGCACGCCGGCCCGAGCGGGCAGCGTCGCTCGAGTCGCTCGGCGTCGAGCTCGCACGCGGCGACCTCACCGAGCCCGACACCCTCGGCTGCGCACTCGAAGGGTGCACGCACGTCGTGAATCTCGTCGCGATCCTGAAGGGGCGCCCCGACGACTTCGAACGGGTGATGAGGCGCGGGACCGCCGACCTCGTCGCCGCCGCGCGCACCGCCGGCATCGCCCGCTTCGTGCAGATGAGCGCGCTCGGGACGAGCGAGGAGACGAGCCGCGTCGTGCCGTACTACGGGGCCAAGTGGGCGATCGAGCGCGAAGTGAAGGCCTCCGGGCTCGAGTACGTGCTCGTCCGGCCGAGCTTCGTCTTCGGCCGAGGCGGCGCGCTGCCGACGTTCGTGAAGCAGGTGAAGCTGTCACCCGTCGTGACCGTGATCGGGCCCGGCACCCAGCGCATCCAGCCCGTCTGGCTCGAGGACGTCGCGCAGTTCTTCGCCACGGTCGTCGACGATCCGCGCGCGCCGGGCCGCACGTGGGAGCTCGGCGGGCCCGACGTCGTCACCTGGAACGAGCTCTATCTCGCGATCGCCCGCGCGCTCGGCAAGCAGCGACGCCTCCTCCATGTCCCCTTCGCGGTCGCGCGGGCCGGTGCGCGGCTGACGGAGTGGGCGCCGGGCGCACCGTTGACCGCCGATCAGGTCGCAATGATCGAGGCGGGCGACAACGTGTGCTCGAACGCCGATGCCAACGAGACCTTCGACCTCCGCCTCGTCTCGCTCGAAGACCAGCTCCGGCGCGCCGCTGCCTGAGCGGCGACTCTCGCTCCTCCTCCGCCTCGTCGCGGCGCATCAGCGCATGGCGCAGCTCGTCCAGCGCGAGCTCGCCGCGGACGCAGTCGAGGACGACGGCTACGCCATGCTCAGCCTGATCGGCGTACGCGCGCCGGTTCGACTGACGGAGCTGGCGTTCGACCTCGGCCTCCCGCTGACCACCGCTTCTGACGTCGTCCGTCGCCTCGAGTCGCGAGGCGACGTCCGGCGGCGTCCCAATCCGGACGACGGCCGCTCGTCGCTGTTCGAGCTGACCGGGTCCGGGACCGAGACGTGGCAACGTGGCTTCGGCGCGCTCCGACGAATCAACGCCGCGCTTGAGCGCGAGCTCGACGACGCTCGCCGGGTGGGCAGGGCGCTGGAAGAGCTCGACGCCGCGTTCGCGCGAGCGCTGGCGGGCGATTGATCCGGTGCCGTAGCATCTGCTCCGGTTCCGTAGTAGTGTCGCCCAGATGCGGATGGTTCTCACCCTGCTTGCCGCTTGCGTCGTCACCGGCGTCGCGGGGGCGGCGCCCGCGCCCACGATCGTCGCGAAGATCAAGGTCTCTGCCGGCGCCGCACCGTGCGCGTCGGCCGCCGCCGGCGGCTTCGTCTGGGTAAGCGAGTACGGGTCGCCGTACCTGCTGCGCATCGATCCGCGCACAAACCGTGTCCTGTCGAGGACGAGGATCGGCTTCGGCTCCTGCGGCATCGGCGCCGGCGCCGGGTCGCTCTGGGTCGAGGACACGAGGTCGGGAACGCTCAGCCGGGTGTCGGCGACGACCCGGCGACGCATCCCGATCAAAGTCGGCCCGCAGCCGTATGACGCGACGTTCGCGTACGGCGCCGCCTGGGTGACGTCCTACGCCGGGGGTGACGTCGAGCGGGTCGACCCGGCTCGCAACCGCGTCGTCAAGCGCTTCCCGCTCGCCACGGCGACCGGTGTGGTCGCAGCGTTCGGCTCGATCTGGGGAGCGGGGAGCGAGGGCGTCATCCGGATCGATCCCACGTCAGACGCGGTCGTCGCCCGGATCCCGGTGGCCGGAGCCGGCTGGACGGCGGCCTCGGCCGACGCCGTCTGGATCACGTCGCCGGCCGGGCTGGTCCGCATCGATCCCGCGAAGAACGCCGTCTCCGCGACGATCGCGATCCCCGTTTCCGCGCTCGGCGACCCGACCGCCGTCGCCGGCCAGATCTGGGTGCCCGAGATCCGTCAGAACGCGGTGGCGCTGGTCGATCCAGCGACGAACCGGGTCAGCCGCACCATCAAGGTCGGCGACGGCCCGTTCGTCGTGACCGAGATCGCCGGCGACGCCTGGGTGCCGAGCTGGCAGGGCTCGGACATCTGGAGGCTCAGGCCGTAGCGGCCGACAGCGAGGCGAGCATGCCACGCGCGACCGTGTCGTCGATCTCCGGCGGCACCGGCTGCGGGCCGGCGGCGAACCGCCCAGGATCGGCGGTGAGCGCACGGAGCGAGTGCGCCTGGAGCGCGAAGCCGAGATCCATCACCTGGATCTGGTTCCCGGCGGCAGCGGTCAGGTTGAGCATCTCGCCGCGGCCGAGCAGCCTGATCCGCCGGTCGCCGACGACGTGCTCGCTGACGTCGTCGGTCAGCCGAACGCCCTCGCCGAGCTCCGCGACCTCGATCTCGGAGAAGTGCCCCGCGTTGGCGAGCAGCACGCCGTCACGCACCAGCCCGAGCTCGTGCCGGCCGATCACGCCCGTCGACCCGGTGACGGTGACGATCACGTCCGCCGCGCCGAGCGCAGCGTCGAGCGCACGCACGGCCATCCCGTCGAATGCAGCCTCGAGCGCCTTCACCGGGTCGCACTCGACGACGAGCACCGTCGCGCCGTCCGCGCGAAGCGCGCGGGCGACGCCGCGGCCACAGGCGCCGTAGCCGATCACGCAGAACGTCGTCGCCGCGACGAGCAGGTTCGTCGCCCGCATGAAGCCTTCGACGACCGTCGGCCCGACGCCGTACGTGTTCTCGATCAGGCGCTTCAGCGGGGAGTCGTCGATCACGACGACGGGGAACGGGACGCCGCCCCGAAGCTCCGCCTTCAGCCGGTTCGCGCCGGACGTCGTCTCCTCGGTCGCCGCCGTGACGGCGAGGCCGCGCGCGACCGAGCCGGCAATCAGCTCGGCGCCGTTGTCGAGCAGCAGGTCGGGCTCGAACGACAACACGCGCGCGAGGTGCGCCCGGTGCGCGGCCACGTCGTCGGACTGCTTCGCCCAGACGGTGACCCCCTCGCGCGAGGCGAGCTCGGCGGCGGTGCCGTCGTCGGTGGTCGCAGGACTGCCGGTGAGGGCGATCTCGCAGCCGCCGGCCTGCAGCACGTCGACCAGCACCGCTGTCTTCGGCTCGACGTGCAGGCACATGCCGAGGCGACGACCCGCCAGTGGTCGCGTCGCCCGGAACTCCTCGGCGAGAGCGGCGAGCAGCGGCATGTTCGCGCGCGTCCAGGCAGTCCGCTCCGCGCCGGCGGCGGCAAGCCCAGGGTCCTCAATCAGGCTCTCCATCTCTTGTGGTTGTACACGTCTCCAAACGCAAAACGGAGGCCGCCGAAGGCCGGCTCCGCCGGCCGGGAGGCGAAACGCGCGCCCGCGAAGACGGGCGAAGAGGGAGGGATGGGCTTGGGAAGGGAACCGCAGGTTCTCTTCCCAACAAAAAGACGAGGGCCGCCTCACGG
This sequence comes from uncultured Thermoleophilia bacterium, assembly GCA_963769545.1. Classification (GTDB taxonomy): domain Bacteria; phylum Actinomycetota; class Thermoleophilia; order Gaiellales; family Gaiellaceae; genus PALSA-600. The sequence goes on from CAVYMB010000001.1 coordinate 1,065,976, forward strand.
CGGCCCTCGGTCCGGTTACCAGCTGGTATTCGTAGAGGCGCTTCCGGCCGATCAATCAGGCGGCGCGTAACGCGAGTCCCCCACGCTGGCTAAGCGATTCCCCGTCAGGTCCCGGGGACACGCCTCTACGAGCCGGTACCTCCACTGCCCGTACTCGAAGTCTCCAACGCCGGACCACCTCCTTTCCGCGGTTGTCCTCACCTTAGCGGATCGGCCAGGACGGAGTCCCGCTCTCGCTCGACGGCGGCGCGGACCCAGCAGGCGGCGAGGTGGTCGTTGACGACGCCGCACGCCTGCAGCGCGGCCTGCACCGTCGTCGGGCCGACGAAGCGGAAACCCGCGGCCCGGAGCCGCCGCGCGAGCGCCGCCGAAGCCGGCGTCGAGGCGTCCCACTCGGCGTGCGACCGCGGCGCCTTGCGCCGGCGCGGTGCGTCCTCCCAGAAGAGCTCCTGCAACGGGGTGCCGGCTTCGCGGAGCGCGAGCGTCGCCCGTGCGTTCGCGATCGCCGCCTCGATCTTGCCCCGATGACGGACGATCGAGGCGTCCGTGAGCAGCCGCTCGACGTCGCGCTCTCGGAAGCGGGCGACCCGTTCCGGGTCGAAGTCGCGAAAGGCCTTCCGGAAGCCCTCGCGCTTGCGCAGGATCGTCAGCCAGGACAGCCCCGACTGGAAGCCCTCGAGCGTCAGCCGCTCGTAAAGGCCCCGCTCGTCCCGGACCGGCCGGCCCCATTCCTCGTCGTGGTAGGCGAGGTAGAGCGGATCGGCCGTCTCCCAGCAGCGGATCAGGGATGCACGTCCGCGACGACCACCTTGACGATCCCGTCCCGGACGACCACCTCGTAGGTGTCGACCGGCTGGAACGCGGGCAGCGTGAGCGCACGGCCGCTCCGGAGATCGAAGGCCGAGCCGTGGCGCGGACAGATCACCCGGCACGTGTCCTCCTCCCACTCGCCCTCGCAGAGGGGGCCGTCGTCGTGCGAACAGCGGTCCTCGAGCGCGTACAGCTCGCCGCCGCAGTTGTAGACGCCGATCGACGTCCAACCGACGGTGACGATCTTCACGGACCCAGGGCCGAACTCGGCCAGCGGCGCGACGTCGACGTCCGGCATCGCGGCTAGTCGAACTGCAGGCCCTCGGAGAGGCCGCGCCACTCCTCGGGGAGCGGCGTCCCTTTCGCGCGGTGCAGAGCCACCTTGAGCACGCCCAGGCCGAGGATCGCGCACTTCAGCCGGATCGGCGTGAGCGGGATCCCGATCTCGTCGAGCAGCTCCTCCTTCGGCAGCACGGCCACCTCACCCGCCGTCCGCCCCTTGACGAGCTCGGTGAGCATCGACGTCGCCGCCTGCGAGATCGCGCAGCCGCGACCCTCGAAGCCGACGTCCTCGATCGTCTCGCCGTCGGCGCCGAAGCGCACCGAGATGGTCACCTCGTCGCCGCAGAGCGGGTTCTCGCCCTCGGCCTGCGCGTCCGCGCCCTCGATCAACCCATGCCCCCGCGGATTCTTGTAGTGATCGAGGATCACCTCGCGATACATCTGATCGAACTCAGACACCAAACGTCTCCTTGACCTTGTGCAGGCCGGCGGCGAGGCGGTCGACGTCCTCGGGCAGCGTGTACAGGTAGAAGCTCGCCCGAGACGTGGCGGCAACGCCGAGCCGCGTCATCAGGGGTTGCGTGCAGTGATGACCGGCGCGCACGGCAACACCCTCCCAGTCGAGGATCTGCGCAACGTCGTGCGGGTGGACCCCGTCGAGCTCGAAGCTGACGATGCCGGCGCGCCGCTCCGCCGGCGGCCCGAATACGTGGATCCCCGGAATCTCGGCCAGCAGGTCCATCGTCTGGACGAGCAGCTCATGTTCGTGCCGTTCGATCGCCTCGAGCCCGATCGCCGACACGTAGTCGATCGCGACGCCGAAGCCGTAGGCCTCGGCGATCGGCGGCGTCCCCGCCTCGAACTTGTAGGGGAGCTCGTTCCAGCTCGTGCGGTCGAGCGCGACCGAGCGGATCATCTCGCCGCCGAGGTTGAAGGGCTGCATCTCCTCGAGCAGCTCGCGGCGGCCCCAGAGCGCGCCGATCCCGGTCGGGCCGCAGAGCTTGTGCGACGAGAACGCGAGGAAGTCGCAGCCGAGCGCCTGCACGTCGATCGGCCGGTGCGGGGCAGCCTGCGCCGCGTCGACGACCATGATCGCGCCCTGCTCGTGCGCCCAGTCGGCGAGCTTCTCGACGGGATTGATCGTGCCGAGCGTGTTCGACACCAGGTTGTTGGCGACGACCTTGACGTTGCCGCGCGTGGCGAGCTCGTCGAGGGCGTCCAACTGGAGCTCGCCGAGATCGTCGATCGGGATGTGCGCGAACTGCGCGCCGGTTCGCTTCGCGATGAACTGCCAGGGCACGAAGTTGGCGTGATGCTCGAGCTCGGTGACGACGACCACGTCGCCCGGGCCGAGATTCTCGAGGCCCCACGCGTAGGCCACGAGGTTCAGCGCCTCGGTTGCGCTACGCGTGAAGATCACCTCGCGATTCGACGAAGCGTTGACGAACGCGCGGACCTTCTCGCGCGCGCCTTCGTAGCCCGCTGTCGCCCGCTCGGCGAGCGTGTAGACGCCGCGGTGCACGTTCGCGTAGGAGTGCTCGTAGAACTCGCGCATCGCGTCGAGCACCTGCCGGGGCTTCTGTGTCGACGAGGCCGAGTCGAGATAGGCGAACGGACGGCCGTTGACGAGCTCGTCGAAGACGGCGAAGTCGGCACGGAGCTCCTGCACGTTCAGCGTCGGGGATACCTTGACGGCCACGGACCTACTGTACCCAGGCGCCTCCGGCTGCTCGCCGGCACCGAGCCGGTCAGCGCTTCCGGAACGACGCGGTCGCGTAGCCGCCGGCGGTCACCGTGATGCGCGTTCCTTTGCGGAACGGGGCGAGGCTCGCCTTGCCACCGACGAACACCACGGTGCGGCCGCCGCCCGTCAGAACGCCCTTCACCGCGACACCGTCGTCGGTGACGGTGGCGGTGGACGCCGTCGCATGCACCGTCAGGCTCGGTCGAAGGACGGTGCGCTCGATCGTGCTGCCGGTGTCGACGTAGACGGCAACGCTGCCGTTCGACAGGGCGATCGCCGCCAACTGATACGCCGTCGTGGCGCCCAGCGACGCGACGGTGGCCGCGCCGAAGTGGTGCGCGGCGCTGCGCGACCGCCGCGTATGGACCGCACCGCCTTGCGTCCAGACGGCCCACACACGGTTCGAGGGGTCGACCGCCAGTGCCATGTGCGGATCCCCACCGGAGAACGTGCCGCCTCCGACCACCGCCGAATAGAGGAGGTTGCCGCCGCGGAACGAGTTCACGGCGAAGCTCGTCGAGGACGGGTAGCCACCCGACCAGCCCATGAAGGTGTCGCCGAGACCGTCGGCGACCAGAGGAACGTCGTCGTCGCGCGGTGTGGTCTGCGGTTGGCCGAAGGCGCGGCCGGGCCCGGCCTGTGCTCCCGTCCCGTCGAGGCCCTCGTAGACGAACTGGCTCGGGAACGCGGCGGCGTTCGACCAGAACGCGATCTGCGCATAGTTCGACGTGTCGACCGCGAGCGACTCTGCGTAGCCGCAGCAGGCGCCGAACACGGTGTGCGACACCTCGCCGTTCAGCCCCTGGTAGACGACGACGCCGAACGTTCCGTCCTGCGTGAACATCGGCGTGCCGTCCGGTCGCACGGCCGCAGCCTGCACGTCGGCGAGGCTGGTCGACTGGGTCGGCACCGGAGCCGACCACGATGCGCCGTCGGAGGTCGACTCCCAGCGCAGCACGCCCTGCTCCGCGAAGCCTGGCGTTGTCGCCGGCGCGTAGAGCTCGACCGCGCCGGACGGCAATTGCACGAGCGCGGGCTTTCCGACGGAGAGCAGCCCCGACGCGACGGTGTGGTCGCCGGTCGTGCTCGACCAGACCTTGAGCGTCCCGCCGCCGTCGCTATAGGCCGCGAGCTCGACGCCCGACGCGGTGCGCACGACGCCGGGCTGCATCGTGTTCTGCACGGTGACGCTCGAGACCGTGGTCCAGCCCGCCGAAGCCGAGGGGACGGCGACGAGGCCGAGCAGGAGTGCGACCACGAAGCGCATGCGGCACGTCTCACGATGCCGAACCTTCCGGTGACCGTCACCCCCCGAACAGGTGCCAGGACGCGTGAAGGTATCGTGGCCGCCGCGTGAGCAGCGACTACGTCTTCACGATGTACCGGGCCGACAAGTTCTACGGCGCCGACCGCCAGGTGCTCCAGAGCATCTCGCTCTCGTTCCTGCCCGGCGCGAAGATCGGCGTCCTCGGGTCGAACGGAGCAGGGAAGTCGACGCTGCTGCGCATCATGGCCGGCCGCGAGGAGACCTCGTCCGGCAGCGCCGAGCTGGCGCCGGGAGCGACGGTGGGACTGCTCGAACAGGAGCCGGAGCTCGATCCCGCCAAGACGGTGCGCGAGAACGTCGAGGACGGAGTGCGCGAGGTACGCGACCTGCTCGACCGTTTCAATGCGATCTCGGCAAGCTTCGCCGAGCCCGACGCCGACTTCGACGCGCTGCTGGCCGAGCAGGCGAAGGTGCAGGACCAGATCGACCGCAGGGACGCCTGGCAGCTCGAGGCGCAGCTCGACCACGCGATGGATGCGCTCAGGCTCCCCGACGGCGACCGCGACGTATCGACGCTCTCCGGAGGAGAGCGCCGGCGGGTGGCTCTCTGCCGCCTGCTGCTGCAGTCGCCCGACCTGCTCCTGCTCGACGAGCCGACCAACCACCTCGACGCGGAGTCGGTGCTGTGGCTCGAACGATTCCTCGCCGACTACAAGGGGACCGTCGTGGCGGTCACCCACGACCGGTACTTCCTCGACAACGTCGCCGGCTGGATCCTCGAGCTCGACCGCGGTCGCGGGATCCCGTACCAGGGGAACTACTCCGGTTGGCTCGAGCAGAAGCAGGAGCGGCTCGCCCACGAGGAGAAGACCGAATCCGCGCACCGCCGCACGCTGCAGCGCGAGCTCGAGTGGGTTCGCCTCGCGCCGCGTGCGCGGCACGCCAAGTCGAAAGCCCGGCTCGGCGCCTACGAGAAGCTCCTCGCCGAGGAGCAGAGCGTGAAGCTCGAGCGCGTGGAGATCCACATCCCGCCCGGCCCGCGCCTCGGCGACGTCGTGATCGACGCGGACGGGGTCGCGAAGGGCTTCGGCGACCGGCTGCTCGTCGAGAACCTGACGTTCTCGCTGCCGCCGGCCGGGATCGTCGGTGTGGTCGGGCCGAACGGCGCGGGCAAGACGACGCTGTTCAGGATGATCGCCGGGGAAGAGTCGCCGGACGCCGGCACGCTCCGCATCGGAGACACCGTGAAGCTCGCCTACGTCGACCAGTCGCGCGCCGACCTCGACCCCAAGAGCACGGTCTGGAAGGAGATCTCGGGCGGGCAGGACGTCGTCCTGCTCGGCAAGCGCGAGGTCAACTCGCGCCAGTACACGTCGTGGTTCAACTTCAGGGGCGGTGACCAGCAGAAGCCGGTGGGGATGCTGTCGGGTGGCGAGCGAAACAGGGTCCACCTCGCCAAGCTCCTGCGCAGCGGGGGCAACGTGCTCCTACTCGACGAGCCGACGAACGACCTCGACGTCGACACGCTGCGCGCGCTCGAGGAGGCATTGCTCGACTTTGCAGGCTGCGCCGTCGTGATCACCCACGATCGCTGGTTCCTCGACCGCGTCGCCACGCACATCCTGGCCTTCGAGGGTGATTCTCAGGCGACGTGGTTCGAAGGCGATTGGGCGGAGTACGCCGACTGGGTGCGCGAGACACGAGGCCCCGAGGCCCTCGAGCCGCACCGCATCAAGTACAAGCCGCTCGTCCGCGCCTGACGCCCGTCGTCCGCGCGAACGAGAGCTGCCGCCAGTCCGTCGTCCGGGCGGGCGACTGCAAGATCGCCTCGGCGGCCGACGCGCGCGGGTCGTCGCTGCACCACGATCGATCCGACACCACTCGCAGGAGGCTCGATCGAGATGAACCAGGCATGGAGCAGGAGACAGTTCGGCCCGCTCGACACGCGCGAACTCGCCGACCGGATCGACGGGACCGTCTTCGTCCCGGACGACGAGGGATGGGACGAGGCACGGCAGGCCTGGAATCTCGCAGTCGACCAGCGGCCCGCCGCCGTGGCGATACCCGAGAGCGCAGGCGATGTCGCCGAGATCGTCGAGTTCGCCCGTGAGGCAGGCCTCCGCGTCGCGCCGCAAGGGACCGGCCACGGCGCGACTGCCCTCGGCCTGCTCGACGACACGATCCTCGTGAAGCTGCACCGCCTCCGCGGTGTTGCCATCGACCCGGAGTCGATGATCGCGCGGGTCGCCGCCGGCACGATCTGGATCGAAGTGGTCGAGGAGGCTGCCCGCCACGGCCTCGCCGCGCTCGCGGGCTCCTCGCCCGACGTCGGCGTCGTCGGTTACACGCTCGGCGGTGGCCTGTCGTGGCTCGGCCGCAAGCACGGGATCGGCGCGAACCACGTGACGGCGATCGAGCTCGTGACCGCCGACGGCCGGCACCGCCGCGTCGACCGCGACAACGACCCCGACGTGTTCTGGGCGCTTCGCGGCGGGGGCGGCAACTTCGGCATCGTCACCGCGATCGAGTTCGGGCTGTTCCCGGTCCGCGACGTGTATGCGGGGATCCTCTGGTTCCCGGTCGATCGCGCTGCCGAGGTGCTCGCCGAGTGGCGCGCCTGGACCGACGCGCTTCCGGACGAGACGACGTCGGTCGGGCGGATCCTCCAGCTCCCACCGATCGAGGCGATCCCCGAGCCCGTGCGCGGCAAGTCGTTCGCCGTGATCGAGATCGTCCACTGCGGCAGCGAGGCGGAAGGCCGTGAGCTGGTCGCCCCGCTCCGCGGCCTGGGGCCGGTGATGGACACGGTCGAGCTGATCCCCGTCGAGGCGCTCTCCCACCTGCACATGGATCCCGAGCAACCGGTTCCCGGCAGCGGAGACGGCATGGCGCTCGCCGACCTCGACGTCCATGCGATCGACGCGATCGTCTCGACAACGGTCGGCTCGCCCCTCCTTTCGGTCGAGGTACGGCAGCTCGGAGGCGCGATCGGGCGCAGCCAGGCAGAGCACGGCGCGGCTGCGGCGTTCGAGGCGCCGTTCATGCTCTACGCCGTCGGCATGGCTCCGACGCCAGAGGCTGCGGGCGCGGTGGAGCGCACGGTCGGCCGGCTGCGAGCGGCACTCGCCCCCTGGGAGGCGACGCATACGTATCTCAACTTCGCCGAGACCAAGCGGGCGGCAAAGTCCCTCTGGAGCGAGACGAGCTACGCGCGGCTTCGCCGCATCAAGGTCGTCGTCGATCCGCAGAACCGGATCCGCTCGAACCACGAGCTCTAGGGGGTGGAGGGGCGTCCGGCACGCGCCGGACGCCCCGACCTCACTCGAGTCGGCCTAGAGCTGGGCGGAGGTGTTCGAGGACGACGAGCCGCCCATGTTCGGGCAGTTCCCCTTCCCCTGCTGCCTCTGCATGCTCCCCGCCGAGTACTGCCTCGACGTCGCGTGCGTGGCCGGCTTCGAGCTGTGTGAGCCGCCCTGGTTCGCAGCGAGCGCCACGCCGCCGCCGGTGACGGCGACGACGACGGTTCCCACCACGACAGCGACTCTCGGACCGAGCATCGGGTCTCCTTTCGCTCGGATCCTGCAGATCCTCGCACGTAGACCTAAGAACGGGCTGAGCGGTTTCTACGCCTGTGGAATGCGCGCCTCGAGGGCGGCGCCGAGCGCCTCGCGCACCGGCGCGAGCTTGATCCGGTCGAGCACGTCCTGGAAGAAGCCGCGCACGATCAGCCGCTCGGCCTCGGTTCGCGACAGCCCCCGCGCCATCAAGTAGAAGAGCTCCTCGCGGTCGACGCGACCGAGCGTCGCTCCGTGCGTGCAGCGCACGTCGTTCGCCATGATCTCGAGGCCCGGGATCGAGTCGGCGTGTGCCGTCTCGGAGAGCAGCAGATTGCGGTTCTCCTGGTACGCGTTGGTCTTCTGCGCGCCTTCCTCGACGCGAATCATGCCGCGCCAGACGACGCTCGCACGCTCGCGCAGTGCGCCCTTGAACGCGAAGTCGCTCTCCGTGTTCGGCGCGATGTGCTCCTGGAACGTGTCGTAGTCGAGGTGCTGGTCGCCGTCCGCAAAATATGCGCCGGTGACCCTCGACGTCGCGCCCGGCCCGGCGAGATCGTTCTCGACCCAGACCTTGCCCCGCTTCGAGCCGAAGCCGCCGATCACCCAGTCGAGCTCGGCATCGCGCTGGAGCACGGCGCGATGACGGCCGAAGTGCCACGTCTCCTGCGAGAGGTTCTGCAACGACACGTACTCGACCTTCGCGCCGTCGCCGACGAACAACTCGACCACCGCGTTGGTGTAGGCGACCGTGTCCGGAGCCGACGATGCGAGATCCTCGATCAGCGTGAAGCGCGAGCCCTCTTCCGCCTCGACGACCATGCGCCAGTAGAGCGAGCCCCCGTTCGACGTCACCGTCACGTAGAGCGGCCGATCGACCTCGACGCCTTTCGGCACGCGCACGAGCAGCCCGTGTCGCCACTGCGCGAGGTTCTCGAGCGCGAACCGGTCGTCGTCGGGGATCAGACGCGCGTCGTAGTCGGCCGGCAGCGGCTCGAAGGTGATCCCGGCAGGAGCGGAGACGATCTCGATGCCGCTCTCATGAGCGGCGGCACGGCCGGCGACATCGAGGGCGAGCATCGGCACGGCTCCGGTGCCGGGCACCACGGTGCCGGGCACCTGCTCCGGATCGAAGCCGCGCAGGTCGGTGAAGCGCCAGTGCTCGTCGGCGGTCGACGGCAGCGGCAGCTCCGCGAAGAGCTTCGCGGCGGTGTCGCGCGTGAGCGTCGTCATGCCGGAGTCGCGTCGTTCCGGCGGTGCAGCATCAGGACGTTCCCGTCGGGGTCGCGGAAGAACGCCATCCGGCAGACCGGCGTCTCACGGGTCTCCCCGTCGAACGCGACGCCGCGCGCCTCGAGCTCGCTGCGTGTCGCCTCGACGTCGGGGACGCGAAGGGCGATCGAGCCGGAGTGCGGACCGGTGAACTCGCCGCCGTAGCTCGTCGGATCGACGAGGTACAGGCTGACGTTTGCACCGAGCTGGAACTCGGGAAAGCCGCCGTCGCCGATCTGCTCCAGCCCGAGCGTCTGCTTGTAGAAGGCGGTCGAGCGGGCGATGTCCGTCACCGGCACGGACACGAAGTCCGTCCGCTCGACGATCAAGCGACACCCCGCGGCCGGCGCATCCGGCGAGGGCTAGCCGACACTGCCCTCCATCTGTAGCTGGATCAGGCGGTTCATCTCGACCGCGTACTCGAGCGGGAGCTCCTTGGTGATCGGCTCGACGAACCCGGAGACGACCATCGCCGAGGCCTCGGCCTCCGACAGGCCACGCGACATCAGGTAGAAGAGCTGCTCCTCGCCGATCTTCGAGACCGTCGCCTCGTGGCCGATGTCGACCTCGTTCTCGTCGATCCTGATGTAGGGATAGGTGTCCGACCGCGACTCCTCGTCGAGGATCAGCGCGTCGCACACGACCTTCGACCTTGCACCGCGCGCGCCCTTAGCGACCTCGAGCAGGCCGCGGTAGCCGGCACGGCCGCCGTTCTTCGAGATCGACTTCGAGGTGATCACGCTCGTCGTGCGAGGCGCGACGTGCACGCACTTGCCGCCGGCATCCTGATGCTGGTTCTTGCCGGCGAACGCAATCGAGAGCACCTCGCCGTGAGCGCGCTCGCCGAGCAGCCAGATCGCCGGGTACTTCATCGTCAGCTTCGAGCCGAGGTTGCCGTCGACCCACTCCATCGTCGCGTCCTCGTAGGCCACAGCCCGCTTCGTCACGAGGTTGTAGACGTTCGTCGACCAGTTCTGGATCGTCGTGTACCGGCACCGGCCGCGCGGCTTCACGACGATCTCCACGACGGCGCTGTGCAGCGAGTCGGTCGAGTAGATCGGCGCCGTGCAGCCCTCGACGTAATGCACGTACGCGTCCTCGTCGACGATGATGAGCGTGCGCTCGAACTGGCCCATGTTCTCCGCGTTGATCCGGAAGTAGGCCTGGAGCGGCAACTCGATCCTCACACCCGGCGGCACGTAGATGAACGAGCCGCCCGACCACACCGCGCTGTTCAGCGCGGCGAACTTGTTGTCGTTCTGCGGGATGATCGTCCCGAAGTACTGCTTGAAGACGTCCTCGTGCTCGCGCAGCGCCGTGTCGGTGTCGAGGAAGATCACACCCTGTGCGGTGAGCGACTCCTGGAGCTTGTGGTAGACGACCTCGCTCTCGTACTGCGCCCCCACCCCGGCGAGGTACTTCTTCTCGGCCTCGGGGATCCCGAGCTTGTCCCAGGTGTCCTTGATGTCGGCCGGCAGGTCCTCCCATGACTCGGCCTGGTTCTCGGTCGGCTTGATGTAGTAGTAGATGTTGTCGAAGTCGATCTCCCGCAGCGACGGCTGACCGCCCCACGTCGGCATCGGCCGCGCGAGGAAGTAGTCGAGCGACCGGTGGCGGAACTTCCGCATCCAGTCGGGCTCGTCCTTGTGCGACGAGATCGCGTCGACCAGCTCGTGGGAGAGACCGCGGCCCGACTTGAAGAAGTAGTCCTCGGGGACGTTGAACCCGTACTTGACCTCGTAGTCGGAGCCGATCCCCTGGACGATCTCGGACTCGGTCTGCATCAGACGGCCGCCTTTGGTTGTTCCCACTGCTCGTAGCCGGAGGCTTCGAGCTTCTCCGCGAGCTCCGGGCCGCCCTCCTCGACGATCGTTCCGTCGACGAAGACGTGCACGAAGTCGGGCTTGACGTAGTTCAAAATTCGCTGGTAGTGGGTGATCACGAGCGCACCCATCTCCGGTCCGACGAGATCGGAAACACCGTTGGCGACGATCTTCAGCGCATCGATGTCGAGACCCGAGTCGGTCTCGTCGAGGACGGCGATCGACGGCTTCAGCATCGCCATCTGCAGGATCTCGACGCGCTTCTTCTCACCGCCGGAGAACCCGTCGTTCAGGTAGCGCGAGGCCAGCTCACGACTCACCTTCAACCGGTCCATCTGCGCGAGCAGCGCGGTGCGGAACTCCGGCACCGGGATGGGATCGGCGACACCCCCCGCGCGCGCCTTCCGCATGGCGTTCAGCGCCTGGCGCAGGAAGTTGGTGACCGTGACCCCGGGAATCGCCTGCGGGTACTGGAAGGCGAGGAAGAGCCCCGCCTGGGCGCGCTCGTCCGCCCCCGCCTCGGTGATGTCGGCGCCGTCGAGCAGGATCTGCCCGGACGTGATCTCGTAGGCAGGGTGGCCGGCGATCGCGTAGGCGAGCGTCGACTTCCCGGACCCGTTCGGGCCCATCACGGCGTGCACCTCGCCCGACGAGACGGTCAGATCGACGCCTTTAACGATCTCGGTCCCGTCCTCGAGGGCGACATGCAGGTTTTTCAGCTCGAGTTTGGCCATTCCTCTGCGATTCATCGTAGCCGGACGGCGGTGGTAGGCTGGTTCCATGCCGAATATCGGTACCGGAGAGATCGTCCTCCTGCTGCTCGTCGCGCTGCTGCTCTTCGGTGCGAAGCGCCTGCCGGAGATCGGTCGCTCGCTGGGCAGCGGAATGCGGGAGTTCAAGGATTCGGTGACGGGCGCAAGCAAGCCCGAAGTGACGCAGGCGTCGGAGTTGCCGCCTGCGACGCCGGATCCGGCCGTCACCGCCCCCCGCGAGAACGAAACCGTCCGTTAGTAACGCCATGGCCGGGTTGCCGCGCCGCCTGGATCACGGTGAAGAGGCGACGCTCGTCGAACACCTCGAAGAGCTGCGTCAGCGCATCTTCGTCTGCCTCGGCGCGCTCCTCGTCGGCTTCATCGTCGCGTACATCTTCCATCAGCGGCTGATCCACCTCCTCACCGACGCGCTGCCGCCCGGCTACCGCCGGCTCTCGACGTTCACGCTCGGAGAGCCGTTCATGACGTCGATGTGGATCAGCCTGTACGCCGGCTTCCTCGTCGCGATCCCGGTGATCCTGTGGCAGGGGTGGCTTTTCTTCAGCCCGGCGCTCGATCCGGCCCACGCGCGGATGGTTCGTCTGTTCACGCTCCTCGCGACGGTGCTGCTCGTTGCCGGGGTCCTGTTCGGGTACTACCTCGCGCTGCCCGCGGCGGCGCACTTCCTTGCGCACTACGACAGCACGGATTACCGGCAGTTCATCCGCGCGCGCGACTACGTCTCTTTCGCCGCCAAGGTGCTGATCGCGATGGCGATCGTCTTCGAGTTGCCGATCTTCGTCGTCGGCCTGACCCGCACCGGCATCCTGACGACGCAGAAGCTGCGCAAGAACCGCCGCATCGGGTACTTCGTCGTCGTCTGCGTCGCCGTGGCGCTGCCGGGGGTCGACCCGGTGACGACGACGATGGAGGCGATCCCGCTGGTCATTCTCTACGAGGGCTCGATCTGGCTCTCGTTGCTGCTCGACCGGCGCGCCGCGCGCGGCCGGGCGGCCGCGGCCGCCGGTACGTGACGGCAGACGCGGTCTCTGCCGACTGGGTCCTGCCGGTCGACGGCCCGCCGATCGCGGGCGGCCGCGTGCGCTACGAGGACGGTGCGATCGTCGAGGTCGGGCCCGGCCGGGCAGAGCGCCACTTCCCGGAGGCGGTGATCGTGCCGGGATTCGTCAATGCCCACTCGCACCTCGAGTACGCGGTCTACGCCGGCTTCGGCGACGGCGCACCGTTCCCCGAGTGGCTGGCGACGCACATGGAGCGCAAGCGGGCGCTCGAGCGCGACGACATGCGCGCGATCGCGCTGCGGGGGGCGGCGGACTCGCTGGCCGCCGGGATCACGACGACCGCCGACTACAGCTTCTCGGGTGCGGCCGCGGAGGCCGCACAGGCGCTCGGCCTACGAGCGATCGTCTACCTCGAGGTGTTCGCGGTCGATCCCGCGGTCGCGGAGCGCCAGTACACGGACGCCCGCGCGCGTACCGAGGAGACGCCGCTCGTGCAGATCGGGATCTCACCGCACGCCCCGTACACCTGCTCGCTCGAGGTCTACCGCTGGTGCCTCTCGCTGGGCATCCCGGTCGGCACCCATCTCGCCGAGAGCGCCAACGAGCACGAGTGGCTGGAGCACGGCGACGGGCCGCTGCGGGAGATCGGGCCGGTGCTCGTGCCTCCGACCGGCAAGCGAAGCGTCGCGACACTCGAGTCGGTGCTCGGGCCGGAGCTGCTCTGCGCGCATTGCGTCGAGCTCGAGCCGGCCGAGGTCGCGCTGCTGGCCGCCCGAGACGTCCCGATCGCCCACTGCCCGCGGTCGAACGCGCTGCTCGGCTGCGGGGTCGCCCCACTGACCGAGCTTCGCGCCGCAGGCGCGCGCGTGGGGCTCGGCACCGACTCGCCGGCGTCCACCCCCTCGTTCGACGTCTTCGAGGAGATGCGAGCGGCCGTCTACCTCGCCAGGGCGGCGGCACGCGACCCGGGAGCCCTCGACGCCGAAGCCGCTCTGCGGCTGGCAACCCTCGATGCGGCACGCGCTCTGCGACTCGACGAGCGGGTCGGTACCCTGGCGGCCGGAAAGCGCGCCGATCTGGCAGTGGTGTCGTTGGCCGGAAGCCCCTACCATCCGGTAGAGGACCCGGCAGCGGCGGTCGTGTTCGGCGGCTCGCCGGAACGAGTGCTGGCGACGGTGGTCGACGGCGAAACCCGATATACGAGCGAGGACGAGAAGACGTGGCAAGAGGTACGCAACACCGCAAGCGCCGCCCGACAACGGATGCTCGGGCCGCGGCCGCGGTAGCGCATCCACACAAGCACAAGCCGCCGCAGTGGCAGGAGGAGCTCTTCTTCCAGCGCCTGCGCAACCATGCCAAGTGGATCTACGTCTTCCTCGCGATCACGTTCGTGCTGGGCTTCGTCCTGCTCGGCGTCGGCTCGGGCTCGACCGGTATCGGGAACGCCCTCCAGAACGCGTTCAACTTCGGCGGCGGCGGCGGGACCTCGATCTCGAGCCTCCAGGGCAAGGTGGCCAAGAACCCGGGCAGCGCAGCCGACTGGCGCGCGCTGGCGACGGCCTACGAGCAGAAGCAGCGCACGGCGGACGCCGTGACCGCCCTCGAGCACCTGACCGCGCTGCACCCGAAGGACACGAACGCCCTCGCAGAGCTTGCGTCCCAGTACACGGCGCTCGCGAACACCTACAGCACCGATTACACGAATGCTCAGAACGACGCGGCGCTCTCGACGCCCGGTGCGGCGTTCCTCCCGCCCTCCACGACGCCCCTCGGACGTGCGTTCCAGGATCCAAAGGCGCTCGGCAACCCGATCGCGAGCGCGGTGGCGACCGCCGCCCAGGCGCGGACCTCGGCGGCCTACGCGAAGCTCCAGACGGTCGCCCTCAAGGCCGAGTCGTCCTATCAGCAGCTCGCCGCGCTGAACCCGGACGACGCCACGCTTCAGATCCAGCTCGGCCAGGCGGCCCAGACGGCCGGCGACACGACGACCGCGGTGACCGCCTACCGGCGCTTCCTGAAGCTCGCACCAACCGATCCGCTGGCGTCTCAGGTCAAGCGCGTGATCACGGGGCTGCAGGCTGCGGCTGCACAGTCCTCCACGCAACCGTCCGGTTAGACTCTCGGCGGCGCGGGCCCGGTGAGCGGCGCCCGGCGACCGGGGGTTGGCATGAACTTCGACATCAAGACCGAAAAGCTCGCGAACGACACGTACGCGATCTCGCTCGCCGGGGAGATCGACCTCTACACGGCGCCCGAGTTCAAGCAGCAGCTGCTCGAGGTGATCGGGGACGGCGCCAAGCACGTGATCGTCGACCTGACGTCGACCACCTTCATCGACTCGACGACGCTCGGCGTGCTCGTCGGGGGACTGCGGCGGCTGCGGGCGACCGACGGCCGGCTGACGATCGTCTGCACCGACCCGAACATCACCAAGATCTTCGAGATCACGGGGCTCGACCGAGTCTTCGACCTCGCCGAGACGCGCGACGAAGCGCTGTCGGCGCTGCCCGACCCGACCCGACACTCCTCCTGACCTTCCTGTCTTGACGCCGCGCCGAGCTCTCCTCTCCGCCGCCTTGGTCGTGGTCGCAATCGCCAGTGCCGGCTGCGGCTCGGTCGGGCGCGTCACCACGGGCGACCCGAGCCACGGCAAGCTGCTGTTCTTGACGCCGGCGAAGCCGGGCGACCCGTCCTGCGGCTCGTGCCACACCCTCGCGGACGCGAAGACGACCGGCACCGTCGGGCCCAACCTCGACGACGCCTTCTCGAGCGACAAGGCACAGGGCTTCTCGCTCCAGACGATCAAGGACGTCATCCGGGGGCAGATCGCGTATCCGGAGCCGCCGATGCCCGCCAACCTGTACGGCGGACAGGACGCGGACGACGTCGCGATCTACGTCGCCCAGTGCTCGGGCAACCCGACCTGCGGCGTCACCGCGTCTGGCCGAAAACCTGGCGGCACGTCACCGCACGTCGCAACCGGTGGGCCGGCGGTCAACGGCAAACAGGTTTTCGCGTCGGCAGGCTGCAGCGGCTGTCACACGCTCAAGGATGCAGGCGCCACCGGCACGGTCGGCCCGGACCTCGACCAGCTGAAACCGTCGAAGGCGGCGGTCGCCCGCCAGGTCACGAACGGCGGCGGCGTGATGCCGTCGTTCAAGGGGCAGCTGAGCGAGGCGCAGATCCAGGCGGTCGCCGGCTACGTCAGCTCGGTCGCCGGCAAGTAGCGGATCCGCTTGCCGAGGGCGACGTAGGGCGGATAGCCGCGCCCGAAGTCGACCTCCGCGAGCTCCTGCCAGCCGTTCTTCGCGTAGAACCGGCGCGCCGACCTCGACCCCGACTGCGTGGTCAGCACCGCGCGACGGTGTCGCTGCCGGGAGAGCAGCTGCGCGAGCAGCGCGCTCCCGATCCCGCGACGCTGGGCCGACGGCCTGACGTGGAGCTCGACGACCTCGAAATGCGGCGGGTCGAGCCACTCGATCCGCTCCGTGGGCGTCAGCGCCGCCGCGACGCGATCGGTCCACCACTGGCCGTACGCACCCGTGTAGCCGTATCCGAAGCCGGCGATCGCGTCCTCGTCGCGGGCGACCAGGAAGACGAAATCGGCCCGTTCGACATGGCGCGGCAGGCGCTCGTTCGCCCACTCCTCCGAGAGCGCGCCCGCGCCGAGTGCGGCGCGATGCACATCGCGTAGCTCGTTGCGGACGGGCAGCGGGTCGATCAGCTCGACACGGAAGGCGGTCGCCGTCACCGCGGCGGGTCGCCCAGATCGACGACGACGTGGGTGAGCGGGATGTCGAACCGCTCCCGCGCACGCTCGACGACGCCGCGTTCGAGCCAGTGCGAGCGCCCGGGCGGGTGGGTCGAGACGACGAGCTCGTCGGGCGTGAACGTGCGCAGCGCGTCCTCGATCGCCTGCAGCGGGTCTCCGTCGCCGACCTCTCCGGTTGCATCGAGCCCGACCGAGCGCATCGCCAGCAGGCTCGCGGCGAGACGACCGCCGGCTGCTGCGCGCGCCCCGTCCTCGTCCGACGTCCAGTGGCGCACGGGCGAGTTGAGCGCCGGGCAGACGACCAGAACCACGGTTCTCGTGCCGCCGGCGCGGCGTCGAAGCTCGTCGAGCAGCTCGGCGCCGCCAACCGTCTCGTTGGCGACGACGAGGATGCGGTGCTCGCGGTGCGGGCTCGACCCTGTTGCCTCCCGGGGTGGCGGCTCGTACCTGCCCCGGCGCAGCACCCAGCCGATCCCGGCGAGGGTGAGCGCGAGGAAAACGGCCACGCCGAGCCACCGCTCGATCTTCCACCCGATCCCGATCAGGCCGAAATAGCCGACCGCCAGCAACACCATCCGGAACGCGTCCCGCTCGCTCCGGATCGGGTTCCGCATGCCGCTAGATGATGTAGACCGTGAAGTAGACCACGATCCACATCACGTCGACGAAGTGCCAGTAGATCCCGCCGAGCTCGATCCCGTGATGGTGCTCAGGCGAGAAGTGGCCGCGGAAGGCTCGAACGATCATCACCATCAGGATCGTCAGCCCGATGAAGACGTGGGCGCCGTGCAGGCCCGTCAGGCCGAAGAAGGTTGCGGCGAACGCCGTGTCGCTGGTGTTGAAGCCGATCCGGCTGTACTCGAGCAGCTGGATCACGAGGAAGCTGAGACCGAGCGCGAACGTGAGCACGAGGCCGGCCTGCATCCCGGCGCGGTTGCCCTTCTTGATCGAGCTGTCCGCCCAGTGCATCGAGAAGCTCGACGTGACCAGGAGCAGCGTGTTGACGCCGGCGACGAACGCCGGCAGCTGGTACGGCGCCGGGGGCCAGTGGCCACCCCAGAACGCGCTGTTGACGACCCGGATGAAGAAGTAGACGGTGAAGAACGAGCCGAAGAGCATGATCTCCGACCCGATGAACAGGAGGATCCCGAGCGTCGCCGGCGAGACGCGGGAGCTGTAGTGGGGCGTCGGCGGGCCGTGATGGCCGCCGTGCGCGTGAGCCTCGGCCGCGGCGCTCATACGCGCACCGCCTCCGCGGAGATCACGTGGTCGACCGGCAGCCCGGTGTCCTTGCGCAACCGCTGGACGAGATCGCGCCGTAGCCAGCCGCTCCGCTCCCCCGGAAACGTCGAGACGATGATCTCGTCGACCCGCTCGTCGCCGACGACGTGCAGGGCCGCGGTGTACGGGTCCGGGTGGACGACCTGGCCGTGGGCGTCGATGCCCGCGCCCCGCAGCTCGCCGAGTGCGCGCCGGAGCCGGCGATCGGCGTCGTCGTGCTCCTCGTTGTCGCTCTGCGGGGCCACGATCAGGAAGCTCGCCGCGCCCTGCTCCGCCCGTTGCCGGATCCGGTCGAGCAGCTCGGGCGAGACGACGGTCTCGTTGGCGATCACGAGGACGTTGACATCGGCGCCGGCCGATCTGTCGACGACGACGTGCTTCACCGGAATCCCTTTCGCCCGACGCTCGATGTCGCCGACGACGTCGCGACGCATCCAACCCGATCGCTCCGGCTCGTGGGTCGAGACGACGATCTCGTCGACCTTCGGCTCGAGCTGCGCCAGCGCGTCGACCGCGGCCTGGACCGGCCCCGTCTCGACCACGAAGCCCTGCGCGGACAGGCCGCCGTCACGAAGCGCCGCCAGCGTCCGGTCGAGGCGCCGCCCGGCCGACGCACGGCGCGTGTCCTCGTAGACGACGTACCCCTGGGTCGGCTCGCTGATCGGCGCGATCACGGTGACGCGCGCGGACGCTTCGGCCTCACCGCGCACCGCATCGAGGAGCGTCTGCGAAGCGGCCGTCTCGTTTGCGATCACGAGGATGTGGTCGGCCATCAGCGCTAGTCGGCCCCGACCGGCTCGCGTGCGGCTGCGCCGCCCATGATCGCGTGGCGCGCGCCCGGCACGCCGTACTCGTACGGGTTGCCGACGACCTGTGGGATCTCGTCGAAGTTGAACACCGGCGGCGGTGAGGAGACCTGCCACTCGAGCGTCATCGAGCGCCACGGATTCCCCTCCGCCAGCGGGCCGTGTGCCCACGATCGCGCCATGTTGTAGAGGAAGACGAGTGTCGAGGCGCCGAGCCCGAAGGACGCGATCGAGATGAACAGGTTGATGTCGGCGAAACGGCTTGCGTAGTCGGCGACGCGACGCGGCATTCCCTGCAGGCCGATGTAGTGCATCGGGAAGAACGTCAGGTTGAAGCCGACGAACGTCAGCCAGAAGTGCAACTTCCCGAGGCGCTCGCTGTACATCCGGCCGGTCATCTTCGGGAACCAGTAGTAGATCCCGGCGAAGATCGTGAACACGGAGCCGCCGAAAAGCACGTAGTGGATGTGCGCGACGATGAAGTACGTGTCGCTCGCGTGGATGTCGATCGGAACGGACGCGAGGTAGATGCCCGAGAGCCCGCCGATCACGAACATGCTCAGGAAGCCGAGCGCGAACAACATGGGCGTGGTGAAGTGGATTCGCCCTTCCCACATCGTCGCTAACCACGAGAAGATCTTGATCCCCGTCGGCACGGCGATCACCATCGAGGTCACCATCATCGGCACGCGGAGCCAGCCCGCCATGCCCGCGACGAACATGTGGTGCGCCCACACCGAGAAGCCGAGCACGAGGATCGCCATCAGCGACAGCGCCATCAGCCGGTAGCCGAAGATCGGCTTTCGGCTCATCACCGAGATCACCTCGCTGATGATCCCGAAACCGGGCAGCATCATGATGTACACGGCCGGGTGCGAGTAGAACCAGAAGATGTGCTGGTAGCCCAGCACGTAGCCGCCCTGGGAGTACTCGAAGAAGTTCGTGTGCAGGACGCGGTCGAACATGACGAAGAACTGCGAGCCGGCGATGAACGGCGTCGCCAGGACGACGAGCAGGCTCGTCGTGAAGTTCGCCCACACGAGCAGCGGCATGCGCCAGAACGTCATGCCGGGCGCGCGCATCGTGATGATCGTGACCAGGAAGTTGAGCGCGGTCATGATCGAGCTCGCGCCGGCCCACTGGACGGCCATGTTGAAGAACACCTGCCCGACGGGCTGGTGCGAGCAGAGAGGCGCGTAGCACGTCCAGCCGGCCGACGGACCACCGCCGGGCGCGGCCATGCCGACGATCAGCATGATCCCGGCGATCGGCAACAGCCAGAACGACAGCGCGTTCAGACGCGGGAACGCCATGTCGGCGGCCCCGAGCATCAGCGGGATCACGTAATTCCCGAGGCCCGCGAACGCCGGGATGATGAACAGGAAGATCATCAGCGCCGCGTGGTCGGAGACCAGGACGTTGAACGTCTGCGGGTTGAAGTACTGGTCGCCCGGACGCGCCAGCTCCGCGCGGAAGAGCATCGCGAGCAGGCCGCCGCAACAGAAGAAGAAGATCGTCGTGACGACGTACTGGATCCCGATCACCTTGTGGTCGGTGTTGATCCGGAAGTAGTCGCGCCAGCTCGTCGCTCCGTGGCCGGAGTGGTCGTCGGCCACGGTCGGTCGGCCGCTCGCGTAGTAGGCCCAGTAGTCGAAGCCGCCGAGCCCGACGAGGAAGCCGAGCGGCGTCGTCACGAGCTCGACGGTGACGATCGGGACGCCGTCCCAGATCGGGTCCCAGCCGAAGAGCCACCTGAACCCGGTGACGAGCGCCAGACCGATGCCGAAGAAGAGCGGCGTCGTCCAGAGCACGCGCAGCCAGCCCGGCCGCAGGAAACGGTGGATGCCCGTGCCCGGCGACGGCGGGTGATGGGCTTCGGTCGTGTGGGGGGCCGCAGTCGTCATTTCTTCTGGGCGTTGTCGGCCAGATACTGCACGAGTTGATCGAGGTCGGCGGGCGAGATCTGCGTGCCGAACGTGTGCGGCATCAGGTCGTTGTACCCGGGCTGGATGTACGCAGCCGGCGTCACGATCGACTCACGGATGAACGCTTCGAGCGCACCGCGATGCGCCTGCGTCGCGTACTGGGAGAGCTTGTCGAGATCGGGGCCGATCGTCCCGGTCGCGCCCGCCGCCTGCATCGTGTGACAGCTCCCGCAGCCGTTCTTCTGGAACACCGCGAGGCCGGGCGGGCCCGATGTCGTGCCGCCGCTCGTCAGGAACTTCGTGAACGCCTGCTGGCTGACGATCGTCACATGACTGCGCATGACCGAGTGTCCGAGGCCGCAGAGCTCCGTGCAGATCACCGGAAAGGTGCCCAGGCGCGTCGGCGTGACGACGAGGTTGTTGTGCTCGCCCGGCACTGCATCCTGCTTCTGCGAGAGCTGCGGCACCCAGAACGAGTGGATGACGTCCTTCGAGGTGATGTCGAGCTTCGTGTGACGACCCTCGGGCAACGTCAGGTAGCCGTACGTCTTCCCGTTCGAGTAGGTGAACTCCCACGCGAATTGCTGGGCGACCACTTTCACGACCACCGGGTTCGAGCCCGCCTCGCCGTTCTTCGCAAGCACGATCGCGCTGACGATCGAGATCGCGGTCACGAGCACCGCCGGAATCGCCGTCCAGACGATCTCGAGCGCGGTGTGCCCGTGCGTCGGCGGACCGTCGGAATCGTCGCCGGGCCGTGCCCGGAACTTCCACACCTCGAAGATCAGCACCGCGCCGACGACCGAGAAGACGGCGATCGCGATCGCCGTGGTGAACCAGTAGACGAACTGGATTCGGCTGGCCTCACGACCGGCGGCGACGGGCAGCCACGGGATCAGCAGCGCTACAGCGGTGCAGACGGCACCCACCACGAGTGCGATCGCGATCAGCTGGATGACGGACCCCTTGCGCACCCGGGGCTAGCCTAATCAACGCGCCGGAGCGCCGCATGGGGCCTGTGTTCGACACCATCGGCACATGCCGGTGGCACTTGACAGATGCCATCGATGATGTCAGTGTGATGTCACGATGAATCTGACCATTCTGTTGAACGGCGTCCAGGAGGACCTCGAGCACCTCGCCGAGCTCGGCGACGAGCGCGTCGAGCAGATCGCGCGGCGCCTCGCCGAGTCGGTCGGCTCGAGTCTCCGGCTCAAGCTGCTCGACCTGCTCTCGCAGGCGGCCGTCGAGCTCTCCTCCAAGCTGCCCTCCGGCCACGTCGAGGTCCGCCTCGCCGGGCAGGAGCCCGAGTTCGTCTACGTCGAGGCCAGCGGCGAGGGAGCCGGGGCGATCGGCGAGGAGCTGTCGGCACGGATCAGTCTGCGCCTGTCGGACAACCTCAAGCTGACCGTCGAGAAGGCGGCCGACCGCGAGGGAGTCTCGACCAACACCTGGATCGTGCGCGCGATCGCGCGCGCGGCCGAATCGCGCCCCGCCCAGTCGGGCGGCAAGCGCCTGTCCGGATACGCACAGAGCTAGAGGGAGGCGAAACGATGCAGAAGCAGTTCGAGGTTGCCGGCCCGGTCGAGCTCGACGTCCGCCTGGTGGCGGGCGAGATCGAGGTCGACGCGACCCTCGAGGGACGGGTCGAGATCGAGCTGACCGGCCACGACGAAGAGTCGGCGGCGATCGTCGAGGAAGCGCGGGTCGAGCTGCGCGATCACACCTCGCCGAAGGTCGTGATCGACGTCCCGCAGCGCAAGTCGGGCTTCGGCTTCAGCTTCATCTTCGGCCGGCAAGGCGTCACCTGCCGGGTACGCTGTCCGGCGCGCTCTACGCTCACCGCGCGCACGAAGTCGGCCGGCGTGAGCGCACGCGGCGTCCTCGGCAACGTCAACATCGGCACGGCTTCGGGCGACATCGAGCTGGAGACGGTCGACGGAAACGCCGGTGTGAAGAGCGCCAGCGGCGACGTCACCGTCCGCGAGGTCACCGGTGGTCTCAACGCACAGACGGCGTCCGGCGACGTCTCGATCGACATCGCGCGCGGCGCCGTGAACGTGTCGTCGGCATCCGGCGACGTCGAGATCGGCGACGCGTTCGAGAGTGTCGGCGTGAACACCGTGAGCGGCGACCAGCGGCATCGCGCAGTCGTACGGGGCAACGTCGGCGCCCATTCGGTCTCCGGTGACATCGAGATCGGCGTGCGCCGTGGCTCGCGCGCGTGGCTCGACTGCAACACAGTCAGCGGCGACACGAGCTCCGAGCTCGAGCTGTCATCCGAGGTGCCGGACGGCGACGGGCCGTTGGTCGAGATTCGCGCCAAGACGGTCAGCGGCGACATCAGGATCACGCGGGCCCCGGCGCCCGCCGAGACGACGGAGGTGCACGCATGAAACGGCTGACACGGGACACGACCGCTCCACGCCGGCTCACGGCCGAGCGCCGGGCGCCGCAGCCTCGTCCCGAGGACGCGGTCGCGGAGCAGGCCGAGCTCGCACGCGTCGCGTGGGACGAGCTCCGCCGCGGCGCCCGCCCGCAGTAGCCCGACTAGATCCGGCGGGCGCCGACGTAGCCGGGGCCGTAGGCGGCGAGACTGGTGATCTTCACCACGTCGCCCGTGTGCGGGGCATGCACGAACTGCCCGCCGCCGATGTAGATCCCGACGTGGTCGAGCGCGTCGAAGAAGACGAGGTCGCCGGGCTGAAGCTGGTCCCGGGGCACGGCGACCCCGAGCTGGTACTGCGCCGCCGCGTAGTGCGGCAACGTGATCCCGAGCTGCGCGTAGACGTAGGCGACGAGCCCCGAGCAGTCGAAGCCCTTGGGGCTCTCGCCGCCCCACAGGTACGGGACGCCGAGGTAGCGAAGGGCGATCGTCGCAGCCTCCGGGTGACCGGCGGGCAGCGTGACCGGCGCGCTCGTCGTGGTCGTCTCGGGTTGAGTCGTCACGGCGGCGTCAGTGGTCGTCGGAGCGGGCAAGACGGGCTCGGTCGTGGTTGTGGTGACGGGCTCGGTCGTGGTCGATGCAGTCGTCGTCGGTGCCGCGGGCGCGGTCGAGGTCGTCGTCGTCTTCGGCGGTGCCGCCTTCGCGTGCGCGGCGGCCAGCTCGGCAGCCTGTTCGCGGGCGGCCGCCTGCCGGCGCAGCTCGGCCTGCTCCGCGGCGAGCCGGCGGCGCGCGTCGGCGGCGAGCGCGGCCTGACGGCGGGCCTCCTCCGCACGCATCGTCACGAGCTCGGTCTGCACCGAGGAGAGCAGGCGACGGCGCTGCGCGAGCATCGCGCTGATCTGGACCTTCTGGTTCGAGAGCTGCTCGACAGACGTCGCACGTCGGCGCTCGGTCGTCTGCAGCGTGCGCTCCGCGTGCGCGAGCTGGTTGCGCACCTGCGTCACGTGCAGCGCCAGCTGCTGGTCCGACGTCGCCACAGACCGGGCCGCCTGCAGGCGGTCGATCAGGTTGCCGAGGCTCGTACTGCCGAGCACGACGTCGATCGTCGTCGGCTGGTCGCTCTCGTAGATCGTGACGAGCCGCGCGCGGACGAGCTGCTCGGCGTGCCGCCTCGCCCGCTCGGCGACCGTGAGCGACGCGCGGTTCGCCGCGAGCTGCTTCCGCGCCTTGTCGAGGTTGTAGCGAGCGCCGTCCCAGGCCTCCACGGTCTTGCCCAGCTGGTTGTCGAGCGCATTCACCTGCGCGAGCACGACCTCGGCCTCACGCTGCTTCAGCCTGATCTTCCCCGACGGCGAAGCCGACAGCGGCGCGGCTGCGAGACCCGCGGCGAGCGCGGCCAGTGCGATCGGTGTGAGGCGGGCGATTCTCATTGGCGGGGGTGCGATGGAAAACCATCGGCAGCAAGCGTGAAGCCCGTGAATGGCCGCCTTCGCAATCTCCTCCGATACTCCTTCTCAAACGCCACCGTCTACCTTGCCGGAATGACACGTACGGCGATCGTCGTGCCCGGCCACGGAACGTTCGTTCCCACCGGTTATCGCATCAGCGCTCGCTGCCGGCGGCTCGTCGTCGCGGCCGAAGGCCTGGCCGAGCGCCTGGCGCCCGCTGCCGTCGTCTTCACCGGCTGGTCACCTGATGGCGGGCCGTCGGAGGGCGAGCAGATGCGTGAGGCGTGGCGCGGCCCTGACCTCGAGCTCATCGTCGAGCCGACGGCGACCGTGACCGTCGAGAACGCCGTACGCACTCTCCCGCTGCTGCTCGAACGCGGCGTCGAGCTCGCGGTGATCGTTTGCGCCCCCTTCCACTACGCGCGGACGCGGTACTTCTTCCGCAAGGTGTACGGCGCCCGCGGCATCGAGGCCCGGGTGCGCGTCGCGCCGGTCGCTCCGTCGTCGCGAGCGCTCGCGTGGGAGCTCGCGGCGTTGCCGTTGGCGCGGCGGCAGCTGCGTCAGGCGCTCGACGAGCTCGAGCGGAGCGCGCGATGAGCGACACGCTCGTCTTCATCCCCGCCTGGAACGAGGAGGGGAATCTGCCGGGTGTCCTCGACGACCTGCGCGGCGCGCTGCCGGACGCGGATGTGCTGGTGGTCGACGACGGGTCGACAGACGGCACGGCCGTCGCCGCGCGCGCCGGTGGCGCCGAAGTGTTGTCGCTCGGCGAGAACCGCGGCCTCCGTGTCGGCGTGGCCGCTGGATACCGGTGGGCACATGAGCACGACTATGCGTTCTGCGGCCGCGTCGATGCCGACGGCCAGCATCCTGGTCACGAGCTCGCACGCCTGCTCGCACTCGTCCGCAGCAACGTGTGCGACGTTGCGGTCGGCTCACGCTTCGTGTCCGGTGACGGCTACGCGCCGTACCGTTACCTCCCGAGCCCGGCGCGACGGTTCGGTACCGCTGTGCTACGGCGGGCGCTCGCGCTCGTGCTCGGCGCGCCGTTCGGCGACGCCACCAGCGGCCTGTACGCCGTGAACGCGAAGGCGCTGCCCCTGCTGGCGGAGGAGTTCACGACCGGCGCACCCGAGGTGGAGGCGCTGATCCGCATCACCAATGCGGGACTGCGGCTGCAGGAGGTGCCGGTCGACATGGCCGAGCGCACCGGTGGCGTCTCGAAGCTCCGGGGAGGCAAAGCCGTCTCGC
Source organism: uncultured Thermoleophilia bacterium (assembly GCA_963769545.1). Classification (GTDB taxonomy): domain Bacteria; phylum Actinomycetota; class Thermoleophilia; order Gaiellales; family Gaiellaceae; genus PALSA-600. Next base: position 1,091,371 of record CAVYMB010000001.1, read on the forward strand.
TCGTGCTCACCGTGACGGCAGTGCTCCTGACGGGGTTCATCGCCCGCCGCCGACGCTGACCCGGCCGCGATACGCTCGCTCGGTCACAGCGACGGAAGTTGGGGTCGGGCGCGTGAATCGAGCGCTCATCGACGACATCACGCTGGAGTACGACGACACCGGCGCAGGTGAGCCTGTGGTCTGCATCCATGGGGCTTTCGTCGCCGACACATTCCGGCCTCTGCTGTCGGAGCCTGCCCTGGCGAGCCGGTACCGGCTGATCACCTACCACCGCCGTGGCTACGTCGGCAGCAGTGCGGTTGGCGGCGCTGCAAGCCTGGAGCTGCAGGCAACCGACTGTCGCCGCTTGCACCTCGGGGTGGAGCGCGCCCACGTGGTCGGACACTCCATCGGTGGTGCGATCGCGCTCAGGCTCGCAATCGACACGCCGCAGTTCGTGCACACGCTGACCCTGCTCGAGCCCGCACTCGTGATCGGCGAGAGCGCAGCGTCGTATCGACAGGAGCTTGCGGCCGGCGTCGCGCAGTATCGCGATGCCGCTGCCGAGCCCGCTGTCGACCGGTTCCTGCGACTGCGCTGGCCGGAGTACCGGGAAGCGCTCCCTCCGGTGCTTCCGGGTGCATTCGCGCAGGCGGTGAACGACGCGGCGACCTGCTTCGCAGCGGACATTCCGGCCGTGCTCGACTGGCAGTTCGGAGAGGCGGTGGCGCGTGGGATCGAGCAGCCCGTTCTCGTCGTTCGTGGGGAGTTGAGCCCGAGGCTACACCCGCGCTACATCGAGACGTACTGCCTGCTGCTGGACTGGTTGCCGAGCGCGGAGGGCTTCGTCCTCCCCGGCTCGACCCACTTTCTGCCGGTCGAGAGCCCGCACGTCCTGGCCGAGTCGCTCGCCGACTTCTTTGCACTCCATGCGCTGAATAGGCCGTGAAGGTCCTTGCGAGTCGCCATGATGACGGCGTGGGGTGGCCATCGTCCGAGGAGCTCGGCGCACACGTGCGCCGCGTCCACGGCGGCGTCGTCGATCTCCATTTCGACCTGCTGCTCGACCTCTATGAGAAGCGCGCCAACAAACGCGAGCCGCTCGGCGTCCTCGGGCGCGACTTCTGGCAAGGATTTCACGACGGCGGAATAGGGATCGTCGGCGCGGCGATCTTCCTCGACGACCGCTACCTCCCGGAGCTTGCGCTACGCGTCGCGATTGACCAGATCGCGCTTCTCCAAGAGGAGGTCGCGCACGATCCCCGCTTCGCCGTCTGCCGCGACAGCGCTGAGGTCGAGGCGGCTCGAGCCGACGGCCGCATGGGCTTCATCCTCACCATGGAGGGCGTCGAGCCGCTCGGCTCTGACATCCACCTGCTCCGTGCCTTCCACGAGCTGGGCGTGCGCTGCATCGGCCTCACCCACGTCCGCCGCAATCTGGCCGGCGACGGCGGGCTGATCGCGCCAACCGGGTCGTCGCCGCAGGGACTCTCTCCATTCGGGCGCGCGGTGGTCGATGCCTGCGAGGAGCTGCGGATCTTGATCGACCTTGCGCACCTGAATCCGGCCGGCGTCGACGACGTGCTCGACCGCACGCATGGGCCGCTGGTGATCAGCCACACGAACCCGCGCCGCTTCTACGACGCCGAGCGGAATAGCAGCGATGCGCAGATGCAAGCTGTGGCCGAGCGGGGTGGCGTCGTCGGCATCAGCTCGGTGCTGCTCAGCCCGTCCAAGGACGGCGCGACCGCCGCGGCATTTGCGGACCAGGTCGCCTACGTCGCCGAGCTGATCGGCATCGACCACGTCGGGCTCGGATTCGACTTCTTCGACTTCATCTATCGCGCGATGCCGCCGGAAGAGAAGGCGGCGTTCGAGCAGGACCTCGCGACCGTCCATCTTCCCCCCGATCTGCTCCATCACGGGGACGCTCCGACGGTCACACGACTGCTGGTCGAGCGCGGGTTCGACGATGCCGACATCGCGAAGGTCCTGCACCAGAACTGGCTGCGCGTGTTGCGGAGCGTCGAGCTTCCGTAACGGCCGGCGCCCCGGC
>CAVYMB010000002.1:0-1198176 GCA_963769545.1 uncultured Thermoleophilia bacterium
GCACATAGTCACGCCGTTTCGCGACCAGCACCTCCCCGCGGATGATTCGCGTGTACGAGACCCAGCCGACGATCGTGATCGCGATGTAGATGTTGCGCGTGCCCGAGCCGAGCGCGAAGACGAGGGCGATGATCAGCACGTAGAACGGAAACGCGACCACGATGTTGACGAGGAAGCTCGCGAACGTGTCGGTCAGGCCGCCGTAGTAGCCGGACACCAATCCGAGGAGCGTGCCGATGATGAACGGCAGCAGCACCGCCAGGAACGCGATGTGCAGATCGGTGCGCGCGCCGTAGACGAGCCGCGACCAGACGTCGCGGCCGAGGTCGTCGGTGCCGAGCCAGTGCGAACTGGACGGCCCCTGCAACGTGTGCAGCAGATCCTGGCTCGTCGGGTCGTGATTCGTGATCAGCGGCGCCGCGAGGGCCGCCAGCACGATCAGCCCGAGAATCGTCACGCCGGCGACGAAGCTCGGTGTCCGGTACCACCGGTGCCGGAAGCCGCGCCGGTGCTCGACGACCGACGCCTGGACGAGCAGTTCGGCTTCGGTGGCGGAGATCGCGCTCACTCGAACCTCACCCGCGGGTCGAGCAGCGCATGCGCGACGTCGGTGAGCAGGTAGACGAGCACGACCATCACGGCGAAGACGAGCGTCACCGCCTGCACGACCGGGAAGTCGCGCTGGAAGATCGAGTTGATCATCAGCTGGCCGATCCCCGGCAGCGCGAACACCTGCTCGATCACCAGCGTCCCGCCGACCAGGTAGCCGATGTTGACGCCGAGCACCGAGACGGTCGAGATGATCGCGTTGCGCAGCGCATGCTTGCGCAGGATGCGCTTCTCCGACAGGCCTTTCGAGCGGGCCGTCGTCACGTACTCCGACTCGAGCACCTCGAGCAGGCTCGCGCGCAGGCTGCGGATCAGGATCGGCGCCAAGCCGAGCGCCACGCACAGCGCGGGCAGGAACATCGAGTGCAGGTGGCCGAGGAAACCGCTGCCGTAGCCGCCGACCGGGAACTCCCGCCCGAAGTGGAGACCGAAGATCAGGAGCAGCACGATCCCGATCCAGAACGGCGGAAAGCCGAGCCCGATCAGCGGCACCGCGCGCACGGCGTGATCGGCCGCGCGGTCGGCCTTGGTCGCCGCGATCGCGGCCAGCGGGACGGCGATCACGACCGCCAGGATCGCGGCCATGAAGATCAGCCACAGCGTCACCGGCAGGCGCTGCAGCACGAGATGCCCCGCGGAGACGCCGTAGAAGAGCGAGTCGCCGAGATTGCCGTGCACGACCCGGCCCATGAACTTCCAGTACTGGACGTACAGCGGCTTATCGAGCCCCCACGCATGGCGCACGGCGGCGACCCGCGCGGGGGTCGCCTGGTTCCCGAGGATCGTCGATGCTGGATCCCCGGGAACCAGGTGGATCATGAAGAAGACGAGAACGGTGACCCCCGCGACGACCGGGATCATCTGCAGGAGGCGACGCGCGACGTATTCGCCGAGCGTCACCCCCGACCTCTCCTCTTCGCCGAGCTCAGATCACTTGCTGAGCCAGGCGTCCTCCAGGTGGTAGTTGCCGAGCGGGTACACGTTGAACCCGTGGAGCTTGCTCGAGTACGCATAGCGGAAGGGCGAGTAGTACAGGAAGCCCATGAACGCGTCCTGCGAAGCGAGCTGCTGGATCTTCGTGTAGAGCTTGGCCCGCGTGGCGACGTTGGTCTCGCGCTGCGCCTGATGCGAGTCCTTGATCACCGTCGGGTTGTTGTAGTCGGTGTAGAACGAATGCGCTCCGCCCGCCGGATCGACCGCGAACGTGACGAGCTCGTCCGGGTCGGCGATGTCCATCGTCCAGTACTGGAACGCGAGCTGGTACTTCTGCTTCTCGACGTCGTTGAACTCGGTCGAGGTGTCCTCCTGCTTGAAGCTGACGTCGATGCCGAGCTGCTTCAGCTGGTTCTGCAGGATCTGACCGTTCGCGCTCTCGACCTGCGCACCGGCGCCGACGAGCAGCGACACCTTGAAGCCCTTCGGGTACTTCGACTTCGCCATCTCGGCCTTCGCCTTCGCCATGTTGAACTGCAGGCCGCCCGCGTTCGGGCTGTAGAACGGCACCTGCGGCGGCAGGAACGAGTTGGCCGGCTTGCCGTAGCCGAAGAGCACCGACTTGACGATCGCCTGGCGGTCGATCGCGTACGAGATCGCGCGGCGCACGTGCACGTCGGCGAGCGGCGCGTACTGCTCGTTCATCACGAGGTAGTCGGTACGCGTCGAGGGGAACAGCGTCATCGTCACACCGCTTGTGTGCTGCAGCTTCGCGATCGAGTTGAACGGCGGGAACTCGTCCACCTGGATCTGGTTGCCCTGGAGCTGCAGGCCGCGGGTGTTCTCGTCGGTGACGTACGTCCAGGTGACCGAATCGAGGTACGGCTTCCCCTTCTGCCAGTAGTTCGGGTTGCGCTGGAAGGTGACCGACTGGCCGACGACGCGCTTGTCCCACATGAACGGTCCGGTGCCGATCGGGTGGCTGTAGAACGCCTTGCGGGTCTGTCCGGCGAAGTGGTTCGGGATGATCCCGTTCGCGAACAGCGCGACGTCGGCGAGGAACGGCGCCCACTTGTACTTCAGGTGGACGGCGACCGTGTCCGGTGTCGGGGCGGTGATGTTCTTGATCGCGGTGTCGAGAAAGCCCCAGCCCTTCGACTGCGCGCGCGCGTCGTCGAGCGAGAACTTGACGTCGGCCGAGGTCATCGGCTGGCCATTCGAGAACTTGACGCCCTTGCGGAGCGTGAAGGTGTACGTCTTGCCGCCGTTCGAGACCTTGTAGCCCGTCGCGAGCCACGGCTTCTCGCTCTTGCCGTTGGCGGTCACCGTGTAGAGGGGCTCCATGATCTGCTCGGCGAGCCAGATCGACTCGTTCTGGAAGACGTTGGTCTTGTCGAACGACTGCGAGTCCTCGATGCGGGCGATGGTGATCGAGCCGCCGTGCTGGGGGGTCGCGGCCGCGTGGGACGAGCCTTTGCCCGCGAACGCGGCCGCGGCTCCGGCGGCGGCGAGCAGCGCGAGCGCGAGGATCATGAGAGGTCTTCCTGCCTTCACGGTCACTCCTTCGAACGAGGGGACGCCACTGGTGGGTTCTGTATACAACACACAACACACCCGAGATGCCAATGATCGAGCACCCGCTTCAGCTCGTCGCCGACGACGAGCCCCCGCATCCGGCGGAGCACAAGCTGCTCTCGCGCACGGTGGCCGATTGGCTGGCCGAGCGGATCATCTCCGGCGAGGAGGAGCCGGGCGCCCGCCTGACCGAGACGAAGATCGCCGAGGAGGCAGGCGTCAGCCGCTCGCCGGTGCGGGAGGCGCTCCGGATCCTGCAGAGCGAGGGCCTCGTCGACATCGTCCCCCGCTACGGCGCCCAGGTCGCCTACATCGGAATCGCCGACGTCGAGGAGCTCTACGCCTGCCGGATGCTGCTCGAGCCGGTGTGCACCGGCCTCTCGGTCGACGCGCTCGAGCCGGACGACGTCCGCGAGCTCGACGTCCTCCGCCGCCGCATGGAGCGAGCGGTCGAGCTTGGCGACCCGCGGCGCTTCCTGGCCGAGAACATCGCCTACTTCCGCGCGCTCCTCGTCCACTGCCCGAACGACACGCTCCGGGAGCTCGTCGAGCAGACCTGGAAGAAGGCGGTGCGCTACTGGAGCATCTTCGCCCGCCTCCCCCGCTACGCCCGCGGCTCGCTCGAGCAGCACCGGCACCTGCACGAGGCCGTCCACGCCTGCGACGGCGCCGCCGCCGAGCGCGCCGACCGGCTGATCCTCGAGCGGGCCCTGCACGAGATCATCTCCACCTTCGAGCACCCCGTCTCCGCGCGTTGACCGACTACGTGGTCGTCGGCGCCGGCGCGATCGGCGGCACGGTGGGCGCGCAGCTCGCCCGCAGCGGCAAGCGCGTGCTCTTCTGCGACGCCGACTTGGAGCACGTCGCCGCGATCAACGAGCGCGGCCTGCAGATCGAAGGGCCGGTCGACCAGTTCACCGCCGAGGTGCGGGCCGTCTCGCCCGACGAGCTCCCCGACGAGCTGGAGGCGGTGCTGCTCGCCGTCAAATCGCAGCACACGGAGGCCGCGCTCGCCGCCGTGACCCCCCGGCTTGCCCGCGACGGCTTCGTCGTCTCGCTGCAGAACGGCGTCAACGAGCCGCTGATCGCCTCGATCGTCGGCGAGGAGCGCACCGTCGGCGCGTTCGTCAACTTCGGCGCCGACTACCTCGAGCCGGGCCGGATCTTCCTCGGCGGCCGCGGCGCCCTCTACGTCGGCGAGCTCGACGGCCGCCGCAGCGACCGCCTCGAGCGGCTGCTCGACGACCTCCCGGATGCGAAGGAGACCGCCAACATCATCGGCTTCCTCTGGGCCAAGGAGGCCTACGGCGCGATGCTGTTCGCGACCGCCGTCTCCGACCTCTCGATCGCAGACGCGCTCGCCGAGCCGCGCTATCGCCAGGTCTACGTCCACCTCGCACGGGAGGTGCTCGCCGCCGCACCGGTGCCCGTCGAGCGATTCGACGGCTTCGACGCCGACGATCTCGTCGCCTCGATCGACCGGCTGGTCGAGTTCAACCGCCGTTCGGCCAAGACGCACTCGGGGATCTACCGCGACCTGATGGTGCGCCGCCGTCCGACCGAGAAGTCGATGCTCGAAGGGATCGACGGCCCGTTGCTCCGGCGGACGCTCGAGCTGATCGGCGAGATCGAGGCGGGCCGCCGCACCTGCGAGGTCGCGAACCTCGAGCTGCTCGCCGCCTACCAGCGCCTCCAGGAGCGCGCGCCCGCCCTGAACGCGCTGATCACCGAGCTGCCGCCGGGCGAGCGCGCCCCCGCCGGCCCGCTGCTCGGCGCCGCCGTCGCGATCAAGGACAACATCGACGTTGCCGGTGTCGTCACGACCAACGCCTCGACCGTCGGCACGCCGCCGGCCGCCGACCGCGACGCGCCCGTCGTCGCACGGCTGCGCGCCGCCGCGGCCGACCTGCTCTGCAAGACGAACCTGCTCGAGTACGCCGCCGGCAGCGTCAACCCCGCCTACGGGATGACCTTCAACCCGCTCGACCCGAGCCGCACCTCCGGTGGTTCCAGCTCCGGCTCGGCCGCGCTCGTCGCCGCCGGTGTGACCGGCTACGCGCTCGGCACCGACACCGGCGGCTCGATCCGCATCCCGGCCGCCTACTGCGGGATCGTCGGCCTCAAGCCGACCTACGGGCTCGTCCCGCTCGAGGGCGTCTTTCCGCTCTCCGCGAGCTGCGACCACGTCGGCACGCTGACGGCGACGGTCGAGCAGACGGCGGCGTTGCTCGCGGTGATCAGCGGGCAGCCGGTCGAGCTGCGCGACGTCACCGGCGCGCGCGTCGGCGTGCTCCGCCGGCAGGTCGACGACCCCGACCTCACACCGGGCGTGGCCGCACGCGTGCGCGAGGCGATCGACGCGCTCGCGCAGGCCGGCTTCGAGCTCGTCGACGTCGACGTGCCCGAGCTCGACCTCGTCGACGAGGCGCTCGGCGCGATCATCCTGCGCGAGGCCTGGAACGTCCACCGCACCCTCTACGAGCGCGAGGCGGACAGCTACGGGCCTGGGACGCGCGCGCTGCTCGAGCTCGGCGCGCAGGTCTCCGACGCCGACTACGAGCGCGGGCTCGCCGACAAGGAGCGCGTCGCGGCAGGCTTCGCGCGCGTGCTCGAGACGGTCGACGTGCTCGTCGGCCCGACCGCAGCCTACGTCGCGCCGCCCGAGGATCCGCCGGTCGGTACGCCCGAGGGCGACCTCGAGGGCCGCTACACCGCGCCGTACAACCTGGCGGGCACCCCCGCCGTGTCCGTGCCCTGCGGGATCGCCGAGGGCACCCTCCCCGCCGGCCTGCAGCTCGCCGCCGCCGCCGGCAACGACGCCTTTCTGCTCTCGGTCGCCCGCACGTTCGAGGAGGTCACACGATGAGGATCGAGGACTGCAACTGGATGCAGGTCGAGCAGTATCTGGAACGCGACGACCGGATCGTCGTGCCGCTCGGCTCGGTCGAGCAGCACGCCTACCTGTCGCTCGGCGTCGACCGGATCCTCTCGCAGCGTGTCTCCGACGAGGCGGCCGAGCCGCTCGGCGTGCTCGTCATGCCCTCGCTCCCGTACGGGCTGACGCCGTACTTCGCCGCCTACCCGGGCAGCCCGACGCTGCGCGTCGAGACGTACGGCGCGCTGCTCACCGACCTGCTCGACTCGCTGGCCGACCAGGGCTTTCGCCGCTTCTTGTTCGTGAACGGCCACGGCGGCAACGACCCGGGCCGCGCCGCCGTCGAGGCCTGGGACGCGACGCACTCCGGCTGCAGCACGCTCTGGCACAACTGGTGGGCGGGCACGCGCGTCCGCGCCGTCGTCGACGAGATCGACGGCGACGCGTCGCACGCCTCCTGGTTCGAGAACTTCCCGTGGACGCGGCTCGACGGCGTCGCGCTCCCGGACGGGAAGAAGCCGATGGCCGACATCACGCGCATGCGCGAGCTCGCGCCGGCGGCAGTGCGCGAGCTGCTCGGCGACGGCTCGCTCGGCGGCGTCTACGAGCGGCCCGACGCCGACGTGCTGCGCGTGTGGGAGGCCGGCGTCACCGAGGTGCGCGAGTTGCTCGAGCACGGCTTCGATGACTGACCTCTCAGGTCGCGTCGCGCTCGTCACGGGCACGGCGCACGGCATCGGCAGCGGTATCGCCGCGGCGCTCGAGGCGCACGGCGCGACGGTGCACGGCGTCGACCGCGACACGGTCGACGTCAGCGACGCGCGTCAGGTCGGCGAGCTCGTCGAACGGATCGGCCGCGTCGACATCCTCGTCAACAACGCGGGCGGCGTCGTCGGCCAGGTCGGGCGGCCGCTCGAGCAGGTGAGCGACGACGACTGGCAGGCCGTCGTCGACGCGAACCTGACGAGCACGTTCGTGTGCACGCGCGCTGTTGCGCCCGGGATGAAGGAGCGACGCTACGGGCGGATCGTCAACATCTCCTCGGGCGCCGGGCGCAGCGTCAGCCTCACCGGCATCCAGGCCTACGCAAGCGCCAAGGCCGGCCAGCTCGGCTTCACCCGCCAGACGGCGCACGAGCTCGGGCAGTTCGGGATCACGGTGAACGCGATCGCGCCCGGCTTCGTGCTCTCCAACCCGACCTCGATCGCGCAGTACGAGAGCTACGGCGAGGAGGGTCAGCGGCGGCTGGTCGAGTCGATCGCGGCGCGGCGGCTGGGGACGCCCGAAGACATCGCGAACGGCGTCCTCTTCTTCGTCGCCGAGCAGTCGTCGTGGGTGACGGGACAGGTGCTTTCGATCGATGGCGGCCACTCGATCTTCTGATCTCGTCGCCGACCTGGCGGCCTTCGTCGAGATCCCGAGCATCAGCATGGATCCCGACCGGCGCCCGGCGATGCGACGTGCCGCCGACTGGGTGGCGGCGAAGCTGGCGTTCGCGAACGGCCGCGTCGTCGAGACGGACGGGCACCCAGCGGTGCTCGCCGAGCGGATCGTCTCGCCGGGCGCGCCGACGATCCTCGTCTACGGCCACTACGACGTGCAGCCGCCGGGCGACGAGACCGCGTGGACGACGCCGCCGTTCGTGCCGGTCGTGCGCGACGGACGCCTGTACGGCCGCGGCGCGAGCGACGACAAGGGCCCTGTCGTCGTGGCGCTGGAGACGGCGCGCCGGTTCCACGAGCGCGGCGGGCAGGGGCTGAACGTCCGGTTCCTGATCGAGGGCGAGGAGGAGATCGGCAGCCCGAGCCTGCCGGCGTTCCTCGACGCGCATCGGGACGAGCTCGCGGCCGACCTGGTCGTGTCGGCCGACGGTGCGATGTGGCGGCCGAGCGAGCCGTCGGTGGCGATCGCCGCCAAGGGGCTGGTCGCGCTCGACCTCGTCGTCACCGGGACGGCAAGCGACCTGCATTCGGGCAGGCACGGCGGCGCCATCCAGAACCCGAACCACGCGCTCGCCCGGATCGTCGCGAGCCTCCACGACGCGGACGGCACGGTCGCCGTGGCCGGCTTCTACGACGGCGTCGACGAGCTCACCGCCGCCGACCGCGAGGCGCTCGAGCGCGTCCCGTTCGACGAGGACACCTACCGGCGCGAGGTCGGAGCTCCGGTGCTGCACGGCGAGCCCGGCCGCTCGGCGCTCGAGCGCCTCTGGGCGCGCCCGACGCTCGAGGTCAACGAGCTACGCGGCGGCGGTGCATTCACGGTGATCCCGCGCGAGGCGCGCGCCCACATCACCTGCCGGCTCGTGCCGCGCCAGGATCCGGAGGCGGTGCTCGCCGCGATCTCGACGCACGCCGCAGCCGTGTCTCCACCGGGCATCGTGGCAACGGTGACGGGTCACGCAGGCGCGGTGCCTGCCTACACGATCCCTGCGGACCACTCGGCCGTCGGTGCTGCACTCAGTGCGCTCCACACCGTGTACACCGACCGGACGCCGCTGCTCGTCCGCATCGGCGGCACTCTGCCGGCGGCGGTCATGTTCGAGCGCGCGCTCGGCGTGAAGACGCTGCTCTTCTCGTTCTCGACCGCCGACGAGAACCTGCACGCCCCCGATGAGTTCTTCCGGCTGGAGCGCCTCGACGAGGGCGTCGCTGCCTGGACCGAGCTCTGGCGGCTGCTAGCCGCCGCTCGCCTGGATCAGGTTGCGGATCTCGCGCACGGCGACTGAGAGCCGCGCCAGATCGACCGCACCGCCGGTGCGGATGTCGGCGAGCACGCGCAGGCAGCGATCGACGCCCTCGCGGTTCAGCGCGATCCACTCGTCGACCCTGGCCAGCGGCGCGACACCGTCCGAGCGGGCATTCATCACCTCGGCCGTCAGCGCGGCCTGCTCGACGTAGACGTCGTCGCGCAGCGCCGCGCGCGCCATCGAGGCCCAGCGCGAGTCGCGCGGAAGCGCCACGATCCGCTCGCGCAGCCACCACAGCTCGAGCCGCGAACCGAGCACGCAGTACGCCTGGGCGACCGACGCGACCTCGAGGCCCGTCGACTCCGCGATCCGCACCAGCTCCGGCGACGGCACGAGCGCAACCAGGTGCGCGACGCGCGAGGCGAGCTGCCGCGGCACGGCCGCCGCCGCGAGCTCGTCGGCGAGCGCGCGTGCGGTTGCCGCCTCGGCCTCGCCGAGCATCCCCGGCAGGAGCTCGCTCAACTCGGCGAGCCCAGGCGCGAAGCGCTCGATCGCCGCCTCGACGTCGAGCGGCCGCGGCAGGTTGCGCAGCAGCCAGCGCGCCGTGCGCTCGAGCAGGATCCGGCCGCGCAGGAACATCGCGATCTGGGTGCCGGCGGCGACGACGCCGTCGAGCGCCTCGATCTCCGCCCAGAGCGAGCGGAACGAATAGAGATCCCGTGCCGCCGTGAACGCGCGGGCGACGTCGTCGGCCGACGCGCCGGTCTCGTCGCGCAACCGGAACACGAACGTCGTGCCGACCCGGTTGACAAGCTCGTTCGCCACCTGCGCGACGACGATCTCGCGCCGCAACGGGTGCTCGCGCAGCCGCGCGCCGAAGCGCTCGAGCACCTTCGCGGGGAAGTAGCGCGCGAGCTCGCCCGCGAACACGGTCTCGTCGGGCAGCGACGAGGCGAGCAGGTCGTGCGCAAGGCCGAGCTTCGTGTACGAGAGCAGGAGCGCGAGCTCGGGCGTCGTCAGGCCGCCGCCCGCGCCCTGGCGCTCCTCGAGCACCTCGTCGGTTGGCAGCGCCTCGAGCTCGCGGCTGACGCCGTTCTGCTCGAGGTGGCGGATGTAACGCTCGTGCACCTCGACCATCGACCCGGCCTGGGCGACCGAGGTCGCGATCGCCTGCGCCTGGTCGTAGTTGTCGCGCAGCACCTGCGTCGCGACGTCGTCGGTCACCTCGGCGAGCAGCTCGTTGCGCTGCTCGGTCGTCAACTCGCCGGCCGCCACGCCCGCGCCGAGCAGGATCTTCAAGTTGACCTCGTGATCCGAGGTGTCGACGCCCGCCGAGTTGTCGATCGCGTCCATGAAGATGCGGCCGCCGCCGAGCGCGTAGGCGACGCGCGCGCGCTGGGTGAGGCCGAGGTTGCCGCCCTCGCCGACCACGCGCGCGCGCAGATCGCCGGCGTCGATGCGCACCGGGTCGTTCGCCTTGTCGCCGACCTCTGCGTTCCGCTCGTCCTTCGCCTTCACGTAGGTGCCGATGCCGCCGTTCCAGAGCAGGTCGACCGGTGCCCGCAGCACATCGCGGATCAGCTCGTTCGGCGTCACCACCTCCGCCTCGATGCCGAGCGCCGCACGCGCCTGCGGCGACAGCTCGATCGACTTGGCAGTGCGTGGGTAGACGCCGCCGCCCTTCGAGATCAGCCCGCCGTTGTAGTCCGCCCAGGAGGAGCGCGGCAGCCGGAACAGGCGCAGGCGCTCGGCAAAGCTCACCGCCGGATCGGGATCCGGGTCGACGAAGACGTGCCGGTGGTCGAAGGCGGCGATCAGCTTCAGGTGCCGCGACCGCAGCACGCCGTTGCCGAAGACGTCGCCTGACATGTCGCCGACGCCGACCACGGTGATCTCGGCGGTGTCGGCGTCGACCCCGAGCTCGCGGAAGTGCCGCTTCACCGACTCCCACGCGCCGCGCGCGGTGATGCCCATCTCCTTGTGGTCGTAGCCCGTCGAACCGCCGGACGCGAAGGCGTCGCCGAGCCAGAAGCCGTACTCCTGCGCGAGCCCGTTGGCGATGTCGGAGAACTTCGCGGTGCCCTTGTCGGCAGCGACGACGAGGTACGGGTCGTCGCCGTCGTGACGCACGACGTCGAGCGGCGGCACGACCTCACCCGCGACGATCGTGTCGGTCAGGTCGAACAGGCCGCGCATGAAGGTGCGGTAGCAGTCCACCACCTCGACCCGCAGCTGCTCGCGATCCGCGGGAGGCTGCTGCACGACGAAGCCGCCCTTCGCTCCGACGGGCACGATCACGGCGTTCTTCACCGTCTGCGCCTTCATCAGCCCGAGCACCTCGGTGCGGAAGTCCTCGCGGCGGTCCGACCATCTGATCCCGCCGCGCGCGACACGACCGCCGCGCAGGTGGATCGCCTCGACGCGGGGCGAGTAGACGAACACCTCGACCAGCGGGCGCGGCTCGGGCAGGTCGGGAACGCGCTTCGAGTCGAGCTTCAGCGACACGTACGGCTTGGGCTCGCCGTGCGCGTCGGTCTGGAACCAGTTCGTGCGCAACACGGCGCGGATCACCTTGAGGAAGCTGCGCAGGATCCGGTCCTCGTCGAGGCTCGCGACCGCGTCGATCGACTTGACGATCTCGCGGTCGAGCTCGCTCGCATCGTGATCCTCGCGCGCCGGGTCGAGGCGGCGCTTGAACAGCTCGACGAGCGTCGACGCGATCTCCGGATGCCCGGCGAGCGTCTCCTCCATGTACGCGTGGCTGAACGGGATCCCCGTCTGGCGGAGGTACTTGGCGACCGCGCGGAGCACGACGATCTCGCGGGCCGCGAGCCCGGCGGAGAGCACGAGCTTGTTGAAGCCGTCGTTCTCGATCTCGCCGCGCCAGGCGCGCGCGAACGCCTCCTGGAACGCCTCGCGCACATCTTCGGTCTCGAGGTTCTCGCCCTCGTCGCGCCGGAGGCCGAAGTCGTAGATCCACACCGGCGGGTAGTCGCGCCGGTGGATCTCGTACGGCCGCTCGTTGGTGACGGTGACGCCCATGTTCTCGAGCAGCGGCAGCACGTCGGAGAGGAGCAGCGGCCGGCCGGAGCGTAGGAGCTTGAACGCGAGGTCGTCCTCCGGCGAGGCGTGCGGCAGGTAGAGGCTGAGGCTGAGGTCGCCGGTTGGATCGAGCCGCTCGATGCGCTGGATGTCGAGCACCGCCTGGTGCGCGGGGAAGTCCTCCTGATAGGCGAGCGGGAAGGCGTCGGCGTAGCCGTGCGCCAGCACGCTCGCCTTCTCCTCACCGAGCTGCTCGATCAGCGCGGCGCGCAGGTCGTCGGTCCATTCGCGGGTCGCGTCGGCCACTTGTGCCTCGATCCCCGCGACGTCGTACACCGGCACGTCGGTGGGGTCGACGTGGATCACGTAGTGCAGGCGCGCGAGCACCGATTCGGTCACGCGCGTCCCGTAGTCGACGGTTTGACCGTGCAGCTCGCGTTCGAGGATCTCCTCGATCCGCTCCCGGTTGCGCGTGTTGAACCGGTCGCGCGGGATGTAGACGAGACACGAGAGGAAGCGCCCGAAGTTGTCTCGGCGGACGAACAGCCGCACGCGGCGGCGCTCGCCCAGCTGGAAGACGCCCATCGCGATCGTGAACAGGTCGTCCTCGGAGATCTGCAGCAGCTCGTCGCGCGGGTACGTCTCGATGATGTCGACGAGCGCCTTGTAGTCGTGGCCGCCGTGCGGCAGCCCGGAGCGTTCGAGCACCTGCCGCGCCTTGCGCCGGATCACAGGGATCTCCCACGGCGTCGCGCTGTAGGCCGTGTGCGTATAGAGGCCGAGGAAGCGCCGTTCGGCGACGACGTCGCCGCCTGCGTCGAAGCGCTTGACGCCGATGTAGTCGAGGTACGCGGGGCGATGCACGGTCGCCCGCGAGTTCGCCTTCGTCAGGTTGAGCAGGTGCTTGTGCCGGGCCATCCGCCGCACGTCCGGCGGCAGGCGCGCGAAGCTGGCCGAGATCGGCGTCCGGCCGCTCTGACGCAGAATGCCGAGCCCGGAGCCGGTGACGGCGCGCAGCACCTCCTCCCCGTCCTCGTCCGCGATCTCGTACTCGCGGAAGCCGAGGAAGGTGAAGTTCTCGCGCATCCACTCGAGCAGGTCGATCGTCTCCGCCAGCTCCTCGGGGTCGACCGGCGGCGGACGATCCGCCAAGTCCTCGGCAATCTCGCGCGCCTGCTCGAGCATCGAGGGCCAGTCGGAGACAGCGGCGTGGACGTCGCCGAGCACGCGTACGAGGTCGTCGCGCAGCTCGGCCAGGGCCTGCGGGTCGGTCTGCTTGTCGAGCTCGACGTGGATCGTCGACTCGCGAATCCCGCCCTCGTCGACGACCTCCTCGAGGTTGCCGTCCTCGTCGCGCCGCACGCGCACGATCGGGCGGATCATCAGGTGGATGCCGTTGCCGTGGCGGGTGATCTCCATCGAGATCGAATCGACGAGGAACGGCATGTCGTCGTTCACGAACTCGGCGACGGTGTGCGGCGACTCCCAGCCGTGCTCCTCGACGTTCGGGTTGTAGACGCGTAGCTTCAGCTCGCCGGGCTGCCGCTGCTGCGCGAGGCCCCAGTGGGCGAGCGCGGCCCCGGCGAGGTCGGCGTCGGAGCGGTCGGCGAGGTCTTCGGGCGCGACGTGTGCGTAGTAGGCGCGCACCCACCGCTCGACGTCGTCGGCGTCGGTGCCGCGTTCGGCCCGGGCGCGGCGCACCGCCGCCTCCAGGATCGCCGCCTTCGCTGCGTCGGTCCGCGTGGTCGTCACGTCCCGAGCCGGAGTATGCCGAGTACGCTCGTCGCATGCTGCGAGCGCGTCTGCTACTGCTGGCGCTGCTCGTCGCGTGGCTGTTTTCGCCGGCCACCTGGCGCTACGCCGTTCCGCTCTGGCTGCCGTTCGTGCTGGCGCTGGGATTGGAGCTGCAGTTCTTCGTCACCGGGCTCGTTTCGCGCGGCGAAGCCCCAGAGCGCGGTCGCGCCCCGCTCGGCTCCGACCTGCAGGAGTTCGGCTGGGAGGGCGAGCCCCCCGAGGAGGACGATCCGGAGTTCTGGACGTCGCCGCCGGTGCCGCGACGACGACGCGCGGGCCTCGGGCGCCTGCTCGGGCCGGCGATCGTGCTCGGCGCGGTCGGGCTGATCGTGTGGGGCGTCAGCATCCGGCGGGGCTGGAGCGCACTCGACTCGGCGACGCAGGCGCGGGTCGAGAAGACGATCACCGCGGAGGCACGCAAAATCGCCGGCCATCCGGTCACCGTGATCTGCGACACCTCGGGGCACCATGTCGGCGCGGTGGAGGAGGCGGACGGGCTGGCAGAGGTGGGCGGCACACGCGCCTGGCTGACGCCGGGCATCTGCTACCAGCTGTCGCGCGTGATCGACGGCCACGCCGGCCACCCGGGCCGGGCGACGGGGCACGCGATCGTCGTGCTCGCGCACGAGTCGTGGCACCTGCGCGGCGTCTCCAACGAGGGCCTCGCGAATTGCTACGGGTACCAGTCGGGCGTCCAGGTCGGCATCGACCTCGGCCTGACGCGCAGCGTCGCGCGGAGCCTGATGCGGCAGCAGCTCTCCGACAACGCGGTCGACGCGGCGAACCCCGCCTACCTCGTCCCCGCAGGGTGCGCGAACGGCGGCAATCACGACCTGCATCCCGGCTCGTCGCAATTCCCGTAGGGCAGCGGTCACAGGGCGAAACGGATCTCGTCGCCCGGGCGCAGTTGTCCCGTTCGCCACAGATCGCCGCTCTGCACGACAGCGAGCACGGGATAGCCGCCCGTGGTCGGATGGTCCGGGCCGAGCAGGATCGGAAGCCCGTTCGGCGGCACCTGGAGGGCGCCCTGGACAAGGCCCTCGGAGCGGAGCTCCTCGTCGCGCGCCCACTGCAGCGGCTCCCCCTCGAGGCGAATGCCGACGCGATTCGACGCCGCGCTCATCCGCCAGGGCTGCGACGTAAGCGCCGCCAGCGCGCCGGGGGCGAACCAGTCGGCGCGCGGGCCCGGCAGCACGCGCAGCACCGCTTCGCCGATCGCCGGCTCGACCGGCTGCTCGCCCGGCGGCGCCCAGGCGGCCTCGTCGCCGATCCCGAGGACCGCCCCCGCGCGCACGATCGGCGGCCCGAGGCCGCTCAACAGGTCGGTCGAGCGGCTACCGAGCACCCGCTCCACCTCGATCCCGCCGCGCACAGAGATATAGACACGCGCGCCGCCGGTGTACGCCCCCACCTCCAGCACCTCGCCGCCCGCGACCGCGAATGCCCCGCGCTGCTCGGCACCCGTGAGCGCCACGACCGCGGGCGCGAGAAAGCGCAGCCGCGGCCCGGCCAGCGTCGACTCGAGCGACGCGGCCCCCGGCGGGTTGCCGACGAGGCGATTGCCGAGCTCGTACGCCCGCAGATCGGCAGCGCCCGACGGCGGCACGCCCAGATGGGCGAGCCCCGGCCGCCCGCGGTCCTGCACCGTCGTCAACGGCCCGGTGTCGAGCAGCTCGATCATCGCGCGACGAACCGCACGCGGTCCCCCGCCGCGAGCAGCGCCGGCGGCTCGCGCGCCGGGTCGAAGAGCACCGCGTCGGTGCGGCCGAGCAGCCGCCAACCGCCGGGCGACTCCCGGGGATAGACGCCGCTGTAGACGCCCGCGATCGCGACCGTCCCGCCAGGCACGCGCGTCCGCGGATCCGCCCGGCGCGGCACCTGCAGGCGCTCGTCGCCGCCGAGCAGGTAGGCGAAGCCCGGGGCGAAGCCGATGAATCCCGCGAGGTACGACGGGGCGCAGTGACGCGCCACGACCTCCTCGGGCGACAGCGAGACGAGCTCCGCGACCTCGGCGAGGTCCGGGCCGTCGTACCGGACCGCGAGCTCGAGCTCCCGCGGCTGAACGTCTGGGTGCTCGTCGCGCAGCGCCGCCTCCGCGACCGCCAGCACCGCACCGCGATCCGGCGGGCCGGCGAACGTCACCAGCACCGTGCAGTGACCCGGCACGACATCGACGACTCCGTTCAGCTCGTGCCTGGCGCGAGCGGCGACGCGATTCGCGGCCTCGTTGTCGGCCAGCTCGAGCAGCAGCGCGCGATCGCCGGCCGGCCGGGCGGTGACGTTCATGCGAACGGACGCAGCTCGACACCGGCGGCACGCAGCCCGTCGGCGACCCGACGCGCGAGCACGACGGCGCCGGGCGAGTCCCCGTGCACGCAGATCGAGCCGACCTCACCGGCCAGCGCCAGGGCCTGCAGCACGGCGGCGTCTGCCGCGAGAACCGCACCGGGCTCGCCGTGCGCGACGAGCCTCCCCGCGGAGTCGTAGGCACGATCGGCGAACCCCTCGGCAACCGCGGCGAGCCCGGCAGCCCCCGCGGCCGCGAACAGCTCCGAAACCGGGAACGCGAGCACCGCACGCGGCGTCTCGGCGGCAACCACGGCCGCGACGATCGCGGCCGCACAGTCGCGATCGACACTCGCGCGGTGATAGAGGGCCCCGTGCGGCTTCACATAGGCGACCGGCCCATGCGCCTGCAGCGCCGCGAGCTGCTCGGCGGTCTCGCGCTCGATCACCGCCGGGTCGACGTCGAGCTCGCGGCGGCCGAACCCTTCGCGATCGCGGTAGCCGACGTGCGCGCCGACCACGACGCCGAGCTCGGCCGCGAGCCCGGAGACCCGGCGCATCGTTGCGTCGTCGCCGGCGTGGAAGCCGCACGCGACGTTGGCGCTCGTCACGATGCGCAGCAGCTCGTCGTCGGTCGCGAGCCCTTCGCCGACGTCGGCGTTGAGATCGACCTGCACGGAGGCGAGCTTCTCAGCTCGCGCGGCGCAGCTGCTCGACGACCTGCTGGGCGGTGCGGGACTCGGGGTCGAGTTTTTGCAGCGCGGTCTCGAGCAGATCGCGCGCGCGATCGTCCTCACCGTGGCGCAGCATCGTGAAGCCCAGGTTGGCGATCACGCGCCCCTCGTGGCGCTCGTCGCCCTCGTCGCGGAGGATCGTCAGCGCCTGCTCGAACCGCTCGACCGCAGCATCGGTGTCGCCCGCCGCCTCCAGCGCGAGTGCCAGGCTGTTCAGGGTCGGAGCCTCGCCGCCGCGATCGCCGAGCCGCCGGAAGATCGCGAGCGCCTGCCGGTGCTGCTCGGCCGCCTGGTCGGGATGCCCCTCGGTGCGGAGCTGCGCGCCGCGGGCGTTCAGCTCGAGCGCCCGCTGGTGCTGCTCCTCCGGCGGTGCGACCGGGGACCCCGCGCCGGCATACGGCCAACCGTGGTGCCAGTCGGTCGAGCGGGCGCGTGTCGCGGCGCGCTCGACGAGGCCCGAGACGGCCGGCTGCAGATCACGCGCCCTCCGGCGCGCGGCCGCGACCGCCGGCGCCGTGTCGCGTGCGATGCGCGATCCGAAGCGACGGACGCCGGACAGATCAGGACGGCGCAGGCGGTCACCGCGCACGTGCCGGACTCCGAGCGCGATCGCGCCCGCCACGGCTGCAGCGCCGACGAGGAAGAAGACGAGTGTCCCGAGGCCGACCGCAAAGAGCAGCCCGCCGACGAAAACGGACGCCCCGAGGAGCACGGCGGCGCGCCGCCGCGCGAATTCGCCGCGCGGCGAGTTCTCTCTCAGCAGCTGCCACGCCATTTCGACCCACCTCCCGGGCTCGGGTTGACCCCTTCGACCTCGCAGGCCTGCGTCCTTCCCTCGCTTGTGCTTGCGGCAAACCGCGGATGGCGGTGAGACGGAAGGGGTCTAGCCTCGCCACAGTGGCCAAGCGGGATGTCCAGTCAGACGTCCTCAGCGGGATCATCGTCCTGTTCACGATCGGGCTCGCGTTTGCGGCCGGTGTGTTCGGCTTCTTCCTCGGCCGCGACACCAAGCACGTCCGGAACGGCCAGACGACGAGCGTCGCGGCGGTTGCCGTCGCCCCCGTCGTCGCATCGGGCGGCCACCTCTTCGTCCAGTTCGGCTGCGTCCAGTGCCATGGGCTGCAGGGACGCGGTGGCGTCTCGCCCGACGTGCCGGCGCTCACCGGCGCGGGCTCGCTCACAGCAGCCCGGCTGCGCTCGATCATCGACCATGGGCTCGGCGAGTCCAAGAACCCGACCAAGCCGTACATGCCTGTCTGGGGGGCAGTGATCTCCGACCGTCAGGTGACCGACCTCGTCTCCTACATCCGCGCGGGGCTGCCCGCGGTTCCGACCGCGAGCCCGCTCGCCGTACCGCAGGGTCAGGGAGCCGCGGTCGCGGGAGCCACGCTGTACGTGAACTACGGGTGCGTCAACTGCCACGGGCCGAACGGGCTCGGCGGCGTCCCGAACCCCCAGTCACCTGACAAGACGATCCCCCCGCTCTCCGGCCCCGACTTCCGGAGCCAGTTCGACACACCGGCGAAGATCCTCGGTGTGGTCCGCGACGGCAGCGTGATCGGGCACGCCCCGATCGTGAGCATGCCTCATTGGGGCGGGGTCATCCCCAATCAGAACCTGCAGGCGCTCGTCGCCTACCTCGACACGCTGAAGTAACGCTCAGCCGAGTGGAAACTCGGCGCGCAGCAGCGTGCCGGCGGTCCAGGAGCTCGAGATGCTGAGCGTCCCGCGGAGCGCCTCGACTCGGTCGGTCAGGCCGACGAGACCCGATCCGCCCTGTGGATTCGCGCCGCCCTGGCCGTCATCCTCGACCTTCACGACGAGCGAGCCACCCTCGCGCCGCGCGCTGACGCGCACGAGGGTCGCCTCCGCGTGCTTGACGACGTTCGTGAGCGCCTCCGTGACGACGAAGTACGCGGCGACCTCGAGCGTCGGTTCGAAACGCTCCTCGGGGACGTGGACGAGCTCGACCTCGAGCGGCGTCCGCCGGGCGAGCGCCGCCAGCGCCGGGGCCAGCCCGCTCTCGGTCAGGATCGGCGGGTGCAGACCCGTCGCGAGGAGGCGGAGCTCCGTGATCGCCTCGCGCGCGTCGCGCTCGGCCGCCGCCAGCAGCTCGCCGACCTCGTCGTCGGCCACCTTGCGCCGCGCGACCCCGATGCTGAGGACGAGGGTGACGAGTCGCTGCTGCGCGCCGTCGTGCAGGTCTCGCTCCAGCCGCCGCCGCACCTCGTCCGAGGCCGCGACCAGACGTGCACGCGAGGCGATCACCTGCTCGCGCGCGTCGGCGCTGGCGACGGCGAGGGCCAGGAGCGCCGCGAACGGAGCGAGCCTGCGCTCGACGTCGTCGGCCAGCTTCTCGTTGGCACCCGACGAGACGATCACCGCGCCCCAGGGGCGACCGGAGACGAGCACCGGTGCCGCCACGGCGGAGACGTAGCCCGCCTTGCGCATCCGCGTCGCGACCGTGCCCTCGCCGTAGGCGTCGACGCGCGCGGGCTTGCCGGTGCGGTGGACGAGCCCGAAGGCCGTGTCGTCGCCGAGCGGGACCTCCGAGCCGACCGGGAACAGCTCGTCCTCGGACGCGCAGCTCCAGCGGCCGACGACCGACGCACAGGGCCCCTCGCTGTAGCGAACGACGGCGGCGGTGCGCGAGATCGCGAGCTTGCCGGTCTCGACCGCAACCGCGTCGAAGATCAGCGAGGCGTCGGCCTCTCCGGCCACGAGCGTGGCCACCCGGCGTAGCGCCGCCTGCTCGGCAGCGAGCACCTCGACCTCGGCGAACCGGTCCTCGAGCTCCGAGTGGAGTGCCTCGACCTGGGCCGCCGAGCGGTCGCGCTCGGTCAGGTCGAGCCCGACGGTCAGGATCGCGCTGACGGTGCCGTCCTCGGCGAAGATCGGCCGGTTCGACCAGGCGATCTGCCGGCGCTCGCCATCCTTCGTCAACCAGTGGCCGACCTGCGGGCTCGAAGCGACGTCGCCGAACTGCTCGAGGAAGACGGCGAACGCGGGCCGCTCCTCGGGCGGGATCACGACGTCGCGGGCATCGCGGCCGATCACCTCGGCCGCGGTGAAGCCTGTCACGCGCTCGCAGGCGTCGTCGAAGGTGAGGATCCGGCCCGACCGGTCGAGCTTGCAGATCATGCCGAGGCCGGTCCGGGCGAGCACGTCGACGTACTCCTCCGGGGACAGCGGCTTGACCGCCTGCAGCGGCGCCTGGGAGGACATCGCTCAACCGTACCGATGGTCACAGGGGGTGTACACCCGGGGTAGCCTCACGCGCGATGCCCGAGCACGCGCACGACGTGACCTTCCTGTTCACCGATATCGAAGGCTCTACCGGACTGCTGCAACGGCTCGGCACCGCCTATGCCGCCGTGCTGCAGCGGCACCGGGAGCTGATCGGGACGGCCGTGCGCGCGAACGGCGGCCGCGTGATCGACTGCCGCGGCGACGAGTTCTTCGCAGCGTTCGTCGACGGCGCGTCGGGGGCAGCGGCGGCGATCGCCGCCCAGCTCGCGCTGACGGGCGAGCCGTGGCCGGAGGACGCGTCGGTGCGCGTGCGCATGGGGCTGCACCGCGGACGGGCGCAGGTGGTCGGCGACGGCTACGTGGGCATGGCGGTGCACCACGCCGCGCGCGTCGGCGCGACGGCCCGCGGCGGGGAGATCCTCGCGTCGGCCCCGACGGTCGAGGGCTGCGGGCTCGAGACGATCGACCTCGGCGAGCACCGCTTGAAAGGCGTGCCCCACCCCACCCAGTTGGTGCGCGTGATCGCGCCCGGGCTCGAGGCGGCGTTCCCGGCGCTCGGCGACGGAGCAGCTCCCGCCACGGTCGTTCGGGTCGCGCTCGCCGACGACTCGGTCCTGCTGCGCGAGGGGATCGCGCGGCTGCTCGAGGAAGAGGGCTTCGACATCGTCGGCCAGTCGGGCACTGCCGAGGATCTCCTCGCGCTCGTCGACGAGACGCTGCCCGACATCGCGATCGTCGACATCCGGATGCCGCCGACGAAGACAGACGAGGGCCTGCGTGCCGCGCGTGAGATCCGCCGCCGGCATCCGCACACCGGCGTGTTGCTCCTGTCGCAGTACGTCGAGCTGGAGAAGGCGGTCGAACTGCTCGACCGCGACGCGACCGGCGTCGGTTACCTCCTGAAGGACCGCGTCGCCGACGTCGAGGAGTTCACGCGGGCGATCCGCCGTGTCGCCGACGGCGGCGTCTCGGTCGACGTCGAGATCCTCGAGCAGCTGCGGAGCTAGACCCGGACGGCGTCGGTCGACGTGAGCCGTCGCGCCCGTTCCAGCCAGGGCGTGGCCGCGAGTCGGTCGAAGATCTCGGTCGCCTCGGCGAGCAGAGGCTCGGCCTCGCTGGGCTGCCCATGGTCGACGAGCGATTCGCCGTGCTCGAGCAGCGTTACCGCGAGGTGGAACGGGAGCCGGAGGTCACGGAAACGGTCGGCCGCCGCCTCGAAGCCGCCGTCGTCCTGCGCGAGCTTCGCTCGGAACCGCCGCGCCTCGGCGTCGAGGTAGGGCGAACGGGAACCGAGCGGGACGGCCTCGATCGAACCGAGCAGCTCCTCGACCTTGGCCGTTTCGCCGAGCGCGAACGAGGCCTCGAGCGCCTCGACGATTCCCTGCTTGGTCGACTGCGCGGCGCCGCCGAAGGTGCGCCCGACCTCGATCGTCAACTCGGCGTCGGCGAGCGCCTCCCTGAGGCTTCCTTCGGCGCGGCGCAGCGCGGAGCGCGCGCCCGTGTACGAGGATCGCTCCTGCCGGTCGCTGGAATGCTCGAGGCGCGAGAACATCCGGAGGGCACGTCGGGCATCGTCGAGCTCGCCGCGCTGGGCGTGGATCTCGACCGATGACTGGAGCAGGCTCAGCACGGTGCCGCCGGAGTCGATCTGCTCCTGCGTGAACTCGGCGGCCACTGCGCCTGCCTCCTCCCACCGCCCGAGCATGAGCAGCGGGTAGGTCTGTTCGGCCAGCACCGCCCACTCCTGCGGGCGGTTGCCGACCCTCCGCACGAGCGCGAGCGCCTCGTCGAGGAGGCCGAGCGCTTCGGCATACGCATCCCGCTGGAAGCAGCGATCGGAGAGCCAGAAGTACGTGGTGCTCGCCTCGACCACGACGTCGTGCTCGAGCGCGATCTCGAGAGCTCGCTGGAGCAGCGCCGTCGCCTCCTCGCCATGACCCCGGCTGGCGACGATGCCTGCCTTGGCGCGTAGTGCGCGCGCAAGCGGCTCCGGGAACCCGTGGAGCTCGGCGATGTCCAGTGCGAGCTCGGCCTTCGCCGAGGCCAGCTCGAGCTCGCCGCCGAACCAGTACGCGAAGGCCAGGCTGGCCGCGACGAGCGCGAGGTCCTCGTCCGGCTCGTCGTCGACGAGGAGGGCGAGGGCGCGCTCGGCCCGCGCGATCCCCTCCTCACGCCGGCCGCCGGCGACCTCGGCTCGGGCCAGCCTGTGGTGGACGCGGGCAGCCGCATGCAGGTCGCCGAAGTGCTCGTACAGCTCGATCGACTGCTCGAACAGGCTGCTTGCGGCACTCAGATCACCGGTGCGCATCGCCATCTCGGCGGCGCTCGCGAGCAGTGCGGCCCGCTCCGGCGGCGTTTCGGCCAGCTCGGCGGCCTGCTCGTAGTAGCGTCGCGCCTCCGCCGCCGCGGCAAGCGATGCCGCGTGATCGCCGGCCCGCGCAAGCATCGCCTGTGCGTCACGCCTGATCGCTGCCGCGTCGTCCCCGTCCGGCACCGCTTCGTACGCGGCCAGGTAGTGGGACGCGACCACTTCGACGACGTCGTCCTCGTCCGCTGCGAAAGCGGCTCGCAAATGCGCTGCGGCAGCGAGGTGCCTGGCACGGCGCTCGCGCTTCGACAGCGTCTCGTAGGCGACGTGGCGCACGAGGTCCTGGAGGAACCCGTACTGGCCGTGCTCGGGCGAGCGCGGGTCGGCCTGGACGCCCAGCACCTCCTTGCGCACGAGCGATGCGAGCAGCGGCTCGAGCTCGACTTCGCTGTCTGCGAGTGAAGCGAGTGCAACTCTCGTGAAGGTCTTACCGAGCACGGCGGCGTCCTGCAGGAGTCGCCGCTCGTCGGGGGAGAGCCCGTCGAGGCGCGCAGCGATCAAGGCGTGCAGCGTCTCAGGCACCTCCAGCGCCTCGACCGGGCCGGTCACCCGATAGGCGGCGCCGTCCTCGACCAGCAGGCCACGGTCGAGCAGCATGCGCACCGTCTCGACCGCGTACAGCGGGATGCCCTCGGCACGCGCGAGGATCCGTTCGCAGACCTCCGGCGGCAGCCCGGGGACAAGGCCCGTCAGGAGCTCCTCCATCGCGGGCTGCGCGAGCGGCTCCAGGTAGAGGGAGGTGAAGCTCCGCTGGCCCGCGCCCCAGTTGGGCCGGCGTTCGAGGAGCTCCGGCCGGGCGAGCGTGATCACGAAGATCGGTGAGCTGCGCGACCAATCGAGCAGGTACTCGACGAAGTCGAGGAGACTCGCGTCAGCCCACTGCAAGTCCTCGAACAGGAGCACAACCGGGTAGCCCTCGGCCAGCCGCTCGAAGAAGAGCCGCCAGGCCGCGAACAGATCCTGCTGGTCGCGGGCCTGGTGCTCGCCAAGCCCGAGCAGGTGTGCGAGCCGTGGCTCGAGGAAGGCGCGCTCCTCCGCATCGAGGATCTGCTCCTCGAGCGTCGCGCGCAGCTTCCTGAGCGCGGAGGCCGGCTCCTCCTCCTCGGCGATGCGGCAGCGCATCCGCACCATGTCGGCAAGCGCCCAGTAGGTGACGCCCTCGCCGTAGGAGAGACAGCGGCCGCGGTGCCAGTAGATGCTCTCCGCGATGCCGTCGAAGTACTTGTAGAACTCCCACCCGAGACGCGACTTGCCGATCCCAGCGATCCCGGTGACCGACACGAGGTGCGCCTTCTTCTCCTCGGCGCACGCGTGGAACAGATCCTTGATCTGCCGGAGCTCACGATCGCGGCCGACGAACGGCGCCTCGAGCCCCTGCGACTTGAGCGAGCCGCGTAGCCCGGAGACGACGCGCTGCGCGCGCCAGAGCGGCGTCAATCCCTCCTTCCCCTTCAGCTCGAACGAGCCAGCATCGACGTAGACGATCGTCCCCTCGGTCGCGCGTCGTGTCGACTCGCCGACGTACACCGTCCCGGGCTCGGCCACCGACTGGACCCGCGAGGCCGTGTTCACGAGGTCGCCGGCGACCATCCCCTCGCCCTCGGCGCCGATCGTCACCGCCGCCTCACCCGTCAGGACGCCGGCGCGGGCACGGAGATCCTCCGCCCCCACCTCCTGTCCGAGCGCCGACACCGCTACGACCAGGTCGAGCGCCGCCCGCACAGCGCGTTCGGCGTCGTCCTCCGTCGCCGTCGGCGTCCCCCATACGGCCATCACCGCGTCGCCGATGAACTTCTCGACCGTGCCGCCGTACAGTCCGATCAGGCGCCGGCATGTGTCGAAGTAGCGCGAGAGAAGCTCGCGCACCTCCTCCGAGTCACGGGACTCGGACAGCGTGGTGAAGCCGACCAGATCTGCGAACAGCACCGAGACGAGCCGGCGCTCGGACGCCGGTTCCTCGCGCGGCTGCGCCGGAGCCGCTGGGGCCGCGAGCGGCGCACCGCACTCGTAACAGAACTTCCGCCCCGCCTCGTTCGGCGTGTTGCACGCCGAGCAGATCGTCGCCAGCGTGACGCCGCATCCGCCGCAGAACTTCGCGTCCGTGCGGTTCTCGGTGCCGCAGCTCGAGCAGACGGTCACGTGCTGCCCCAAACCTCGTCTGCAACCTCGACGACGAGCCGCAGCTTCGCCCACTGCTCGTCCTCGGTCAGCTCGTTGCCCTCGACGGTCGACGAGAACCCGCACTGGGGCGACAGGCAGAGCTGCTCGAGCGGCGCGTGCTTCGCCGCCGCCTCGATGCGCCGCTTGAGCTCGTCCTTCGACTCGAGCACGCCACTCTTCGTCGTCACGAGCCCGAGCACCACGCGCTTGTCGCCCTTCGGCAGAAAGCGCAGCGGCGCGAAGCCGCCCGAACGCTCGTCGTCCCACTCCATGAAGAAGCCGTCGACATCGAGCTGGTTAAGCAAAGCGTCGGCAACGAACTCGTAGTCGCCCTCGGCGGCCCACGCCGAGCGGAAGTTGCCGCGGCACATGTGCGTCGTCACCGTCATTCCCTCCGGTCGCCCGGCGATCGACTCGTTGATGTGGCGGATGTACTCCTCGTGCTGGTGCACCGGATCGCCGCCGATCTCCGCGACGTGCGCGCGCTGCGACGGATCGTTCATGTAGGCAAGGCTCGTGTCGTCGAGCTGCAGATACGTGCAGCCGAGCTCGCCGAGCCGCCGCACCTCCTCCGCGTACGCCGCCGTCAGATCGGCCCAGAACGCGTCGAGCTCGGGGTAGACCGCCGGATCGATCGCAGCCCGGCCGCCGCGGTAGTGGACCATGCTCGGAGACGGGATCGTCAGCTTCGGCACCGCGCCGTCGGCACAGCCCTGGAGGAACGCGAACGCGTCGCCGAAGATCGTCTCCGAGACGCCGAGCCGTCCGCCGACGTGCAGCGCGGACGGCGTGAAGTCGATGTCACCGTCGGCGCGATGGAAGTGCACGGCCAGATGCCCCTCGGTCTTCGAGATCCCGTCGAGCGCGTAGATGAAGTCCATGTGCCACGAGGCGCGGCGGAACTCACCGTCGCTCGCCGAGCGCAGGCCGACCTCGGCCTGCTTCCGAACGGCGGCGCGGATCGCCTCGTCCTCGACCGAGCGCAGCTCGTCGGCGTCGATCGACCCGGCCGCGAAGCGGGTACGGGCCTCGAGCAGCGCGGGCGGGCGCAGGAGGCTGCCCACGTGGTCGGCGCGAAAGGGAGGCCGCATCCACGGAACCTATCCGACCGGCGCGAAGCGTTCTTAGCGAGTTCTTATCGCCTCCACAGGTCGCCGAGAGATCCGGGGCCGAGCGTGAGGGACGTGCTGGCGATCACGAACCGCAAACTCGCCGCGATCGCCGTCGCCGCCGTCGCTCTCGTCGGCGTCGGCACCGCGATCGCGGCGTCCACGCTCCACTCGGGGTCGAGCTCGGCGAACGCGACGGGCTCGACGGGCAGTGGAACGCAGGGCGCGCCTTCGAGCGGGAGCGGCGGCGGGTTTGGGCTCGGCCGTGGCGCCGGCGGTCGCGGCTTCGGCCAGGGGCGGCGGGGCGGCAGCTTCCCGGCGGCGGCGACCTACCTCGGCATCTCACAGACGCAGCTCTTCGCCGACCTCCGCTCCGGCAAGACGCTCGCGCAGATCGCGAGCTCGACGAGCGGCAAGTCGGCGAGCGGGCTGATCGACGCGATGGTCGCGGCGCAGAGATCCGACCTCGAGTCTGCCGTGCAGTCGGGCCGGATCACCCGGGCGATGGCCGTCCAGATCGAGACGGCCCTGAAGAGCCGCGTCACGCAAATGGTCGACGGCGGCTTCGGCGGCGGGTTCGGCGGGCGCGGTCGCTTCGGGCCGCCGGGCCAGAGGCCCAGCCCGAGTCAGCCGGGCACGAGCCCGACGTAGTTCTCGGCCAGCGAGCGCGCGGCGGCGGGCGACGTCACCACATAGCGCAGCTGCGACAGCTGCAGCTTGAGGTCGAACGGATCGTCACCGGCACGGTGCAGCATCGACGTCATCCACCACGAGAAGTGCTCGGCGCGCCACACGCGCCGCAGGCAGCGTTCCGAGTACGTCGCGAGCTCGGTCGCGTCGCCGCTCCCGTACCAGCGACCGAGCGCACGTGCGAGCAGGGTCACGTCGGCGATCGCCAGGTTGAGCCCCTTCGCGCCGGTCGGCGGCACGATGTGCGCCGCGTCGCCGGCGAGGTACAGACGGCCCCGCTGCATCGGCTCGACGACGAAGCTCCGCATCCCGGTCACGCCCTTCTCGAGCACCGGCCCCTCGTTCAGCGTCCACCCGTCGAGCGCCGTGCGCGCGCGCAGCTCGTCCCAGACGCGCTCGTCAGGCCAGTCCGCCAGGTCCTCGTCGGGGCGGCACTGGATGTAGAGGCGGCTGAGCGTCGGCGAGCGGAGGCTCAGCAGCGCGAAGCCGCGCTCGTGCAGCGCGTACACGAGCTCCTCGGTCGACGGGGAGGCCTCGGCGAGGATGCCGAGCCAACCGTACGGGTACTCACGCGTGTACTCGGTCAGCGTTTGCGCGATCGCGGGCCGGCAGACACCGTGGAAGCCGTCGCAACCGGCGATCACGTCGCAGTCCAGGCGGTGATCGCCACCGTCGTGGGAATAGGTGACGTACGGGCTGTCGCCCTCGTGCTCGTGGACGGCGACGTCCCCGGCGTCGAACAGCAACGGCAGCCCGGCTTCGAGGCGCGCGGCGATCAGGTCCTTGACCACCTCCGTCTGGCCGTAGACGACGATCGTCCCCCCGCCGGTCAGCTCGGCGAAGTCCAGGTGGTGGCGCTCGCCGGCGAACTGCAGGTTGATGCCGCGGTGCACGATCCCTTCGCGCTGCAGCCGCGCTCCGACTCCTGCGCCGACGAGCGTGTCGACCGTCCCCTGCTCGAGCACGCCCGCGCGGACCCGCTGCTCGACGTAGTCGCGGCTCCGGTTCTCCAGCACGACCGACTCGATCCCCGCGCAGTGCAGGAGCTGCGCCAGCGTCAGTCCGGCCGGACCGGCGCCGACGATCGCGACCTGTGTGCGCGTCACGACGAGTTCTCTTCCGCGAGCACCTCGGCGGCGACGGCGAAGGCGTGGTTTGCCGCAGGGACGCCGCAGTAGATCGCGGCCTGCAGCAGCACCTCCTTGATCTCGTCGTCGGTGAGGCCGTTCCGCCGGGCAGCACGCACGTGCATCGCGAGCTCTTCGAAGTGGCCGAGCGCGATCAGCGCGGTGAGGGTGATGCAGCTCCGCGTGCGCCGGTCGAGCCCGGGGCGGGCCCAGATCTCGCCCCACGCATAACGGGTGATCAGATCCTGGAACTCGGCGGTGAAGGGCGTCGTCCGCGCGACCGCACGGTCGACATGCTCGTCGCCGAGCACCTCGCGCCGGATTCGCATGCCGTCCTCGTTGCTCACAGGTGCCCCTCCAGCAGTCGGTTGAAGTCGTCGGGTCGTTCGACGTTCGCGAGATGAGCGGCGCCGGGAATCACCGCGAAGCGTGCGTTGGGGACGGCGTGGGCGATCGCCTCGACGCCGGCCGGCGGCGTCGTCGGGTCGTCGGCACCTGCGATCAGCAGGGTCGACGCGCCGATCGAGGACAGCTCGTCGCGGACGTCGAACGCGGCGAGCGCCTCGCAGCAGCGGGCATAGCCCTCCGCGTCGGTCGAGAGGAAGAGCTGCCGATAGGCGGGGACCTCGCGAAACGAGGGCGTGAACCAGCGCGCGAGCACTGCGTCGACGATCGCAGCGAGCCCGTGTGCACGCACCGTCGCCGCTCGCGCGAGCCACTGCTCCGGCTCGCCGAAGCGCGCCGACGTGCAGACGAGCACGAGCCGCTCCAGGCGGTCGGGCACGTCGAGCGCCAGCCGCATCCCGACCGCGCCGCCGAGCGAGAGGCCGACGAACGAGAACCGCCCGTCACCGACGGCTGCGAGCACACGCCGGGCGAGGTCGCCGACGTCGCGCACTTCGGTGAGAGGCGCTCCGCCGTGGCCCGGGTGCTCGACGCGCACCACCGTCCGTCCTGTGAGCGCAGGCAGCTGCGGATTCCACATCGACGACGGCGCCCCGAGCGAGCCGCAGAGAACCACCGTGCTCATTTGCGGTAGAGGGCGAGCGAACGATCGATCAGCGCCCCGGCCGAGCCCAGGTAGTCGTCCGGAGCCTGCGCCTCGACGCCCAGTCGCCGGGCCTCGGAGAGCACGTCGTCGGAGAGGTTGGCGCGCATGCGCTCCTTGTCGACCTGCAGCCCGTCGAGAGACTGGCGAACGGCCGCCGCCGTTCCAGCCGTCGCGCCGAGCGCCGTCGACAGCGCCGCCCACTCGGCGTGCCAGGCACCGACCGCCCGCTCGTGCTCCTGCACCGCGGATTCGAAGAGCAGCGCGGCGTTCGCGCGGACATGGCGGGCGCAGGCGCCCGCGAGCACCGCCGCGATCGGGTTGCGCTTGTGCGGCATCGTCGACGACGCACCGCCCTCCGCCTCGGCCACCTCGCCGACCTCGGACTGCGCCAGCAGGACGACGTCGGCCGCGATCTTCGCGACCGTGCCGGCGGTGCCGGCGAGCGCGCCGGCGAGATCGGTGACCGGTGTGCGCAGCGTGTGCCACGGCACGATCGGCTCGCGCAAGTCGAGCTCTGCGGCGAATGCGCGGAGCAGCTCTACCCCGCGCCCGCCGAACGCCGCGAGGGTGCCGCCGGCGCCGCCCAGCTCCGCCGGCAGAGAGCTCACGACGGTGGCGAGCCGGCGCCGGGCCTCGACGATACCGACGAGCCAGCCGGCCGTCTTGACGCCGAACGTCGTCGGGACGGCCTGCTGCAGAAGCGTGCGTGCGGCCATCACCGAGTCTCGGTGCTCCTCGGCCAGCGACGCGCACAGTCCCGCCACCGCCTCGAGCTCAGCGTCGATCACGGCGCAGGCACGACGCGCGACCAGCATTGCCGCCGTGTCGAGGATGTCCTGGCTCGTCGCGCCGCGGTGGACGTACGCGGCCGCCTCGTCGCCGACCTGTGCGCGGAGCGCGCGGACGAGCGGCTCCACCGGGTTCCCGGCCGCGCGACCGTGTACGGCCAGCTCGGCCTCGTCGTAGAGGTCTGCGTGGCAGGCGGCGGCGACCATCGCCGCGGCCGCGGCGGGCACCAGTCCGAGCTGGGACGACGCGGCGGTGAGGGCGCGCTCGGCGGCGAGCAGCTCCTCGAGCCATGCGCGCTCCGAGACGGCGTCCGCGGCCTCAGCCGGGACGAAGATCGCCTCGAACGGCCTCACGCGGCGGACTGAGTCACGCTGCCTCCAGCTCGCGCAGGGCTGCGAGCTCGATCAGCGACGGCGCGTCGGTGACGCGGAGGTCGTCGGCGACGCGCAGCTCCCAGCCGGTGAGCGCGCGGACGTCGTCGACGGAGACGAACGGATGGACGGACGTGAGCGTCAGCTCGCCGTCGCGCGGCTCGAGCACGCCGAGGTCGGTGACGACGACCCGCACACGGTCGCCGAGACTCGTCGTGAAGTCGAGGCGCTCGACGAACGCGCGCCGCGTCTGGCGGAGCAGGACGAAGATGTCCTCAACGCCGGTCGCGATCTCGGGCGCGCCGCCACCGCCGGGCAGGCGCACGGTCGGGTGCGCGTAGTCGCCGATCACCGTCGAGTTGAGGTTGCCGTGGCGGTCGATCTGCGCGGCTCCGAGGAAGCCGACGTCGATCCGGCCGCCCTGCAGCCAGTAGCCGAACATCTCCGGCACCGAGACGACCGAGACCGCGGTGTCGGCGAGCTCGCCGTCGCCGATCGAGAGCGGTAGGTGCTCCGGCTTGGCGCCGATCGTGCCGCTCTCGTAGACGAGCACGCAGCCCGGGGCGTGGGTACGGCGGGCCAGGTTCGCGGCAACGCTCGGCAGCCCGATCCCGACGAAGCAGACCATGCCGTCGCGAAGCCGCCGCGCAGCCTCGACCGCCATCATCTCGTCGGCCGTGTAGTCGGGCGCGCGTCCCGGCGTCCCGTTCAAGCCGGCATCGCCACCGGCGACGCTACGTCCGCGCTTGTCCGATTGTCAAGATGCTGTTCTAATAGCCGGAACATGGCGACAGGCGCGTCGTACTCCCAGTCGCTCGAGCGGGGCCTGGCCATCCTCTCGGCATTCAGGTCGGGACGGCCGCTGCTCGGCATCTCGGAGCTGGCCCGCGAGATCGGCCTCGGCCGCTCGACCACCCACCGGTACGTCGCCACGCTCGCGGCGCTCGGATACCTGCAGCAGGACCCCGCGACCCGCAAGTACCGACTCGGCCCGCGCGTGCTCGACCTCGGTTTCTCCGCGATCAACTCGATGGAGCTGCGCGAGCTGGCCGCACCGCACCTGCAGCAGCTGAGCGACGAGTCGGGGTTCACGGTGAACATGGCGGTGCTCGACGGCGGCGACATCGTGTACGTCGAGCGCTGCCGCAGCTCGCGCGCCGGGCAGCGGGAGATCGACCTGAACCTGCACGTGGGGTCGCGCATGCCGGCGTACTGCACCTCGATGGGCAAGGTGCTGCTCGCCTTCCTCGAGCCGCAGCAGCGTGACGCGCTGATCGACGGCTCGACGCTGCAGCGGCGTGGCCCGAACACGCTGACGACACGTCGTTCGCTGCAGGCTGAGCTCGAGCGCGTGCGCCGGGAGGGATTCGCGATCAACAACGAGGAGCTCGCCTACGGCCTCCGCTCGATCGCCGCGCCGGTACGCGGCCACGACGGCGCGGTCGCGGCCGCGGTCAATCTCGCCGTGCACAGCTCGATGGTCTCCATGCAGGAGCTCGTTGCACGCCTCACCCCGGCGCTCCTACAGACGGCGGCCGAGATCTCCGCCACAGCCGGCTACCGGCATCAGCCGGCGGAGATGTATTCGGTCAGGTAGCGGATCTGGAAGCTCTGCTGTTCCGACTGCAGCCGGACCAGGTCACCGATCGAGATGATCCCGACGAGTGTCTCCCCGTTGACGACGGGGACGTGACGGATGCGGCGATCGGTCATCAGCGCCATTGCCTCTTCGATCTCCGTGTCGGGCGTGATCACCACCACCGGGGACGTCATCACGGCGCGGACGGGCGTCTCACGCTGCTCGAGCCCCTGGACGGCGACCCGCCGCAGGTAGTCGCGCTCCGTGAAGATCCCCTCGACGTCGTTGACATCGCCACCGGTGACGAGAATCGCCCCGACGTTGGCGTCGACCATCGCCTGCACCGCCTCGAGCACTGTCGAGTCGCCGTCGATCCGGATGACCTCGCGGCCCTTCTGCTCCAGGATCTTTTCGACGTTGGGCATCCTGGAACATTCCGGCAGCCACCCACTCCTGTCAAGGCCCGGCGTTAGGGTCAGCGGGCGATGAGCAATGTCGAGGTCCTCACGATGGGGCGGATCGGGGTCGATCTCTACCCCGAACAGATCGGCGTTCACCTGGCCGAGGTGCAGACGTTCCGGAAGATGCTCGGCGGCACCGCCACCAACGTGGCGGTGGCGGCGGCGCGCTACGGCCGCCGGTCGGCGGTGATCACGAAGGTCGGGGACGACCCGTTCGGGCTCTACATCCGGAAGGCGCTCGACGAGTTCAAGGTCGACGCCTCGCGCGTCGGTACCCACCCGACCCTGCGCACGCCGGTGGTGTTCTGCGAGATCTTCCCGCCGAACGACTTTCCGCTGCTCTTCTACCGCGAGCCGACGGCCCCGGACATGACGGTCGAGGCGTCCGAGCTGGATCTGCGGGAGATCGCCGAGGTGCCGTTGTTCTGGACGACCGGCACCGGCTTCTCGGCCGAGCCGAGCCGCACGGCGACGCTCGAGGCGCTCGACGCGCGGGGCCGCCGCTCGATCACGGTGCACGACCTCGACTACCGGCCGGGATTCTGGGAGTCCGAGCGCGAGGCAGGCCGCTGGGGCCGGCTGGCGGTGAAGCGCGCGACCGTCGCCGTCGGCGGCCGCGCCGAGGCGGCGCCGATCGTCGGCGACCGCTCGCCGGCCGACACGGCAAGCGCCCTGCTCGACCTGGGCGTCGAGCTCGCGATCGTCAAGCTCGGGCCGGAAGGAGTGCTCGCGGCGACGCGCGACGAGCAGGTGACGCTGCCGCCCGTGCCGGTCGAGGTCGTGAACGGGCTCGGAGCGGGAGACGCCTTCGGCGGGGCGCTGTGCCACGGGCTGCTCGCCGGGTGGGAGCTCGAGCGGACGCTCCGCTTCGCGAACGCCGCGGGCGCCCTCGTCGCCTCGAGGCTCGGTTGCGCCGACGACATGCCGACGGCGGCCGAGGTCGAGGCGTTGCTCGCCTCGGTGGCAGCCACCGTCACGGGACCGTGACGAAACGGCGCCGTGTGTGCGCCGAGCTTCCCGATCTGCGCCGCGGGGCCGCTCGCAGCCTACGAACCCTGCGGCGGCGTGAGTCGGCGCCGGAGGTGGCAGCCACCGTCACGGGACCGTAACGCCTGCCCGCGCGAGGGCCGCGGTCGCCGCTCAGGTCACGAACGCCGCGTCCGTCGTCACGTGCCACTCGCGGACCGGGCCCGCCATCACGTTCAGGTAGTAGCTGTCGTGCCGCGCGCCGGCCGCGACCGGGTGGTAGCCACGCGGCACCAGCACCACGTCGCCGTCGACGACCGCGATCGACTCGTCGAGCGAACGGTCGTCGGTGTACACCCGCTGGAAGCAGAAGCCGCCCGCCGGGCGGATGCGGTGGTAGTACGTCTCCTCGAGCAGCGTCTCGCGCGGCGGGTCGTCGACGTCGTGCTTGTGCGGCGGGTAGCTCGACCAGTGCGCCGCCGGCGTCCGCACCTCGGTGACGAGCAGCGACTCGGCCGGCTGGTCCTCCATCAGGATGTGGAAGATGTCACGCGCCTCCGCCTCTGCCCCGCGCGCCTCGTAGCGCGCATCCTCGGGCCCGAGCAGGCGGAGGCTCGAGCCGCGCACCGCAGGAGCGGTGCACACGGCGAACTCGGCTCCTTCCACCGACCATTCGACGCCCGGAGGTACGTACAGCGCCGTGGGCCGCCCGTCGAAGACGTTGTCCCGCTGCCCGACGTCGCGCCACCGCTCGCCGCCCGCCTCCAGGTTCGCGCTCCCCGACAGGAGGACCACGCAGGTCTCGCGATCGTCCAGCCGTTGCGAGACGGCCGCATCGCGGTACACCTCGAAGCCGACGTACGTCCATCCCGCCGACTCGGGCGTGACGCGAAGGACGCAGCCGTCGGCATCGGCGTCGTGTGAGTGCACTACGAGCTTCGTCACGGACTTCGAGATCGTAGAGTCGCGGCGTGGGCAGCGTCAGGGTGACGACAGCGCAGGCGCTCGTGCGCTTTCTCGCGGCACAGCACGTCGAACGGGACGGCGTCCGCTGTCGCTTCTTCGGCGGCTGCTTCGGCATCTTCGGGCACGGCAACGTGGCCGGGCTCGGAGAGGCGCTGCTGTCCGACGCCGAACGGCTCCCCTACCACCCCGCCCGCAACGAGCAGGGTATGGTGCACGCCGCCGTCGGCTACGCGCGGATGTGCAATCGGCTCGGCGCCTTCGTCTGCACCTCGTCGATCGGGCCCGGCGCGACCAACATGGTCACCGGAGCGGCGCTCGCGACCGTCAACCGGCTGCCGGTCCTGCTCCTCCCCGGCGACGTCTTCAGCACGCACCTGCCCGACCCGGTGCTGCAGCAGCTCGAGAGCCAGAGTGCAGGCGACGTCTCCGTGAACGACGCCTTCCGGCCCGTCTCCCGCTACTTCGACCGCATCTCGCGGCCGGAACAGGTGCTCGCCGCCGCGAAGCAGGCGATGCGCGTGCTGACGAGCCCGGCAGAGACCGGCGCCGTCACGCTCGCCTTTCCGCAGGACGTGCAGGCCGAGGCCTTCGACTGCCCGGAGGAGTTTCTCGCCGACCGCACCTGGCACGTGACCCGCCCTCCCGCAGACGCAGAGTCGCTCGCGCGCGCGGTCGAGGTGATTCGCGGCGCCAGCCGACCGCTGATCGTCGCCGGCGGCGGGGTGATCTATGCGGAGGCGACCACCGCCCTGCGCGCGTTTTGCGAGGCGACCGGGATCCCGGTCGGCGAGACGCAGGCGGGCAAGGGGTCGCTGCCGTACGACCATCCCTCCTGCCTCGGTGCGGTCGGCGCGACGGGGACGTTCGCAGCCAACCGCGTCGCGGCCGAGGCCGACGTCGTGATCGGGATCGGCACGCGCTACAGCGACTTCACGACCGCGTCGACGACAGCGTTCCGCGCTCGCGACGTGCAGTTCGTCAACGTGAACGTCGCCGACTTCGACGCCGCCAAGCAGAGCGCCGTACGCGTCGTCGCCGACGCGCGCGCGGCACTCGACCAGCTCGCCGCAGCGCTCGGCGGCTGGTCGGTGAGCGACGACTACCGGGCACAGGCTGCGCGCCTGAACCGAGAATGGGATGCAGAGGTGACGCGGCTGTACGCGCTCGGTCACGAGCCGCTGCCGGCGCAGAGCGAAGTGCTCGGCGCGGTCAACGACGTCTCGGCCCCGGCTGACGTCGTCGTCTGTGCGGCCGGCTCGATGCCGGGCGATCTGCACAAGCTCTGGCGCACGCGCGATCCGAAGGGCTACCACGTCGAGTACGGCTACTCGTGCATGGGCTACGAGATCGCCGGCGGGCTCGGTGTCAAGCTGGCGGCGCCCGAACGCGAGGTGTACGTGCTCGTCGGCGACGGGTCGTACCTGATGCTGTCGAGCGAGCTCGTGACGGCGCTGCAGGAGGGCGTGAAACTCGTCGTCGTGCTCGTCGACAGCCACGGCTTCAACTCGATCGGGGCGCTCTCGCGCTCGGTCGGCCTGGACGGGTTCGGTACACAGCACCGCTTCGCGCGCGACGGCCTGCCCGTGCTCGACGGCGATCCCGAGCCGCCGGAGCAGCTGCCGCTCGATCTGGCTGCGAACGCGGCCTCGCTCGGCGCCGAGGCGGTGCGCGTCGCGTCGATCGCGGAGCTCCGTGAGGCGCTCGAGCAGGCGAAGCGGGCCACCAAGACGACGGTGATCGTCGTCGAGGTCGACCGCTACGAAGGCGTCCCCGGCTACGAGAGCTGGTGGGACGTCCCGGTCGCCGAGCTCTCGGAGCGGGCGGCGGTGCAACAGGCGCGCGCCGAGTACGAGACGGCACGGGCCGCCGAGCGCCGGATCCTCTGAACGCTAGAGCGGCTGCTCGGGCCGCGCCGTGCGACGCCGCAGGCGGTCGCGAAGCGCGGAGCCGAGCGCGGGCTCATTCGTGTCGGCGGCCGGCGGCGCGGGCTCCTCACCGGCGCGCAGATTCCAGAGGTCGATGTTCAGCCGGTCGATCTCGTCGACGAGCAGCGTGATCGCCTTGCCGGCGGCGCGCACCTCGTCGCGCTCGTCGGTCGCGAGCCCGGCACCCCAGGCGCGCAACAGCTCGATCTGCTCAGAATCGAGCCGGTCCGCCATACCGCGACGCTACCAGCGTCGAACTCGAACGGTGCCCGCCGTCCACAGGTCGTCCATGTGGCGCGCTCAAATGGCGTCAGGCCACTGGTTCGGTTGTGGATAACCGCTGTGGGAAAGCACGCGCAGTCTCCGCGGAGGACCCGCGGTCGGAGGATCGTGCCGGGTTGCACGAGCGGCGTCAAGGTCAGGATTGAATGACGACCGGTGTGCCGAGCGGCGTCACGGCGAACAGCTTGACGATCAGGTCGTTCGGCAGCCGCACGCAACCGTGCGAGACGGGCTTGCCGATCGAGAACGTCTCGTCTGTCCCGTGGATGCCGATCGGCCCACCGTCGCGCCACGAACGCAGCACGTTCGAGAACGCCGAGAGGCCGAGCGCACGAGGCCCGTACGCACCCGTCGGCGGATCGACGACGAAGCGCTGTGTGACGAAGAACGTCCCGAGCGGCGTCGGCGTCGACGGCTTTCCGATCGCAGCGGGCGACTGCAAGACGACCTTCCCGGCGCGGTAGAGCGTGAGCCGATGCGCAGAGACGTCGACCACGATGCGCACGCGCAGCTTGGTCGTCGACACGTCGGTTGCTCGCACCCAGCCGGTCGTTCCGTTGGGCCAGTGGGCCAGCCGCACGCGATACCACGTCGCGCCGCTGCAGAGCTGTTCGCGGTCGAGGATCGAGAGCGTGGTCGGGAAGCCGTACGGGTCCTCGAGCGGCAGCGCGAGGAACGCGCCCCGGCCCGGCGTGCGGTATGCGTGCGTGGCCGTCGTCACCCTGGCCGCGAACGTCTGCTCAGAGCTTGCGAGGACCTTCGCGGAGGGCGCACAAGCGCCCGGATGCGCCTCGGCGACCTTCGACGCGCCCGCCACCAGGGCGAGCGCGAGCAGCAGCGACAACCCGGCAGGACGCTTCACTGCCGGAGCGTAGGTGAGAGTCGGTCAGCCGTCGAGGCTGTCGGCGTCGTCACCCGGGCGCTTGCGGCGCAGGGTGGCCAACGTCAGGGCGCCGACCAGGAACACGGCGATTGCGCTCTTGTTCGGCTTCTTCGACTCGCGATCGACGGCGGGCACCGCGTCGTGCGCCTTCATCTTGATGACCTTCTTCCACCCTTGCCAGGCGACGTAGCCCATAACCGCGTTGCGGCGGTTGAAGACCTCTTTCCGACGTTTCGGGGCACGCATGCCTGCACCCTAGACGGTTGCGCGCTTGCGGTTCGGGAGATGGATCGCCCGCCCGAGCGCGACGAGGCCCGCTTCCTTGACGGCCTCGGAGAGGGTCGGATGCGCTGCCATCCCGTCGGCGACCGTCTCGACGGTCGATTCCGCGTCGATCGCAACCACGCCGGCCTCGATCAGATCGGTCACGTGCGGACCGACCATGACGATGCCGAGCAGCTCGCCGTACCGCGTCTCGTGGATCGACTTCACCCACCCCACGGTCTCGGCCTGCATCACCGCCCGCGCGTTCGCGGCCCACGGGAATGTCCCGACCGCGACGTCGTCGCCGTACTGCTCGCGCGCCTCTGCCTCCGTCAGGCCGACCCCGGCGATCTCCGGATCGGTGTAGATCGGGCGCGGCACTGCACGGTTGTTCACGACGGCGTCGTGCCCGCAGGCGTTCTCGGCCACGACCTCCCCCTCGCGGAACGCGGTGTGCGCGAGCTGCCAGTAGCCGGCGCAGTCGCCGACCGCGTAGATGTGCGGAACCGACGTGCGACGGTGCTCGTCGGCCCCGATGCCCTTGCGCGCGTCGAACTCGACGCCGGCCGCCTCGAGTCCGATCCCGTCGACGAGCGGACCGCGACCGACCGCGACGAGCATCAGGTCGCACTCGACCGACTCGCCGTCGCCGAACGACACGGTGAGCACGTTGCCGCGCTGCTCGATCTGGGTGCACTGCTTCCCCAGCTGCAGCGCAACGCCGCGCTTGCCGAACGCCTTCGCGAGCTCCTTCGCGGCGTCGGCGTCCTCCTGCGGGATCAGCGTGTCGAGCATCTCGATGACCGTCACCTCGGAGCCGAAGCGGTTGAAGATCGAGGCGAACTCGGAGCCGATGATGCCGCCGCCGAGGATGACCAGCCGCCGCGGCACCTCGGTCTGCGCGAGCAGGCCGGTCGAGTCGACGCAAAGATCCGACTCGAGCCCGGGGATCGGCGGACGAAGTGGGAACGAGCCGGTCGCGATCACCGCAGACTTGAAGCGCACGTCCTCGCCGCCGCTCACCGCGATCGTGTGCGCGTCGGTGAAGCTGCCGCTGCCCTTCACCCACTCGACGCCGTTCGCCTTGAACAGGCCTGCGACGCCCTGGGTCATCTGCCTGACGACGCCGGCCTTCCAGTCGTTCGCGGCCGCGAAGTCGAGCCGCGGCTGCTCGACGCGGACGCCGAGCGAGCCGAACACGTCGTTCGCCTGGTGCAGGAACTGGGCCGTCTGGACCCACGCCTTCGTCGGGATGCAGCCGACGCGAAGGCACGTGCCGCCGAGCTCGGGCTCCTTCTCGATGCAGGCCACGCTCGCGCCGAGCTGTGCGGCGCGGATTGCTGCCGTGTACCCGCCCGGGCCTCCGCCCAGAACGGCAACGTCGACGTCCATCTCGCTCTCCCTCGATTCCGTTGGGTGCCGCCGGCGATGCTAGCGCCCCTCTACGTCATGAGGACGAGCTTGCCGAACTTCCCGCCCGCCGCGAATGCGTCGTAGGCGGCCTGCGCCTCGGTGAGCGGGAACGTGCGCTCGATGGGCACGCTCACCGCTCCGCCCTCGACGAGCGGAACAACGTGACGGCCGACCCGCTGCACGACGAGCGCCTTCTCCTCGAGCCGGCGGGCGCGCAACATCGAGCTGGAGATGCGGCCACGTGCGCGCATCAGCAGCCCGAGCTCGAGCGTGACCTGCGACCCGGCGCCCATGCCGATCACCACGATCCGGCCCCCGGAGGCGAGCCGGCCGAGATCGTGGGCGACGTCGTCTCCGCCGACGAGCTCGAGGATGACGTCGTAGTCTCCGCTTGCCACCGTGTCGGCGCCGAATGCCTCGAGCCGCTCCTTGCTGTGCCGCGCGAGCGCGCTGACCCGGGCCCCGACGGCGACTCCGAGCTGCACGCCGGCCACGCCGACGCCTCCGGCGGCGCCGTTGACGAGCAGGCGCTCGCCGGCCGCCAGCTCCGCCTGCGCGAACAGCGCGTCGTGCGCGGTGGCGAAGACCTCCATGAACCCTCCGGCTTGCGCGTCGTCGAGACCCGCCGGCGCTGACAGGGCATGCCGCTCGTGCACCGTCACGAGCTCGGCGTGCCCGCCTCCTCCGAGCAGCGCGACGACGCGGTCGCCTTCGCGGAAGTCACGCACGCGCGGCCCGGTCGCCACGACCTCACCCGCGCACTCGAGCCCTGGGATGTCCGGCGGTGCACCCGGCGGCGGCGGATACCGGCCCGCGCGCTGGGCGAGATCGGCGCCGTTGATCCCGGCGGCGCGCACCTGCACGAGCAGCTCGCCGTCGCCCGGCACCGGATCCGGGCGCTGCTCGAGCTCGAGACGTCCGTCGACGACGACCGCAGCAAGCACGCCCGGGATCGTACGGCCAGAGTCGGTGTACGCTCGACGGGTGCGGGCCGCACTCATCTTCGACCTCGACGGCACGCTGGTCGACACCGTCTACGCACATGTATTCGCGTGGCAGCGCGTCTTTGCGGACGCAGGGTTGCCGATCGACGGTTGGCGCATCCACCGTCGTGTCGGGATGAGCGGAGGACTCTTCGCGCGCGCCGCCGGACGCGAGGCCGGACGCGAGCTCTCCCCGCAGGAGGCCGACGACCTGCAGCAGCGGCACGGCGAGCTGTTTCGCGAGCTGCTCCCGGAGCGGCGCCCGCTGCCCGGTGCGGTCGCACTGCTGCAGGAGCTGCGCGAGCGCGACGTCGAGCACGGGATCGCGACGTCGGGCCGGCGGCCGGAGATCGACAAGTCGCTCGAGGTGCTCGGCGTGCCACCCGAGACCGTGGTCGTCGAGCGCGGAGACGTTCTCCGCGCGAAGCCCGAGCCCGACCTGTTCCTCGCCTGCGCCGAGCGGATGGGCGTGGAGCCCGGCGAGTGCTACGTGGTCGGGGACGCGGTCTGGGACCTGCTCGCCGCCCGCCGGGCGGGGATGCTGTCGGTCGGACTGCAGAGCGGCGGCTACGGCGAGGCGGAGCTGACCGCGTCCGGCGCGTTTCGCGTCTACCGCGACGCCGAGGAGCTGCGCACCTCGCTCGACGAGCTCGGCGTCCTGCCCTGACGACTTTTGGCATCGTTTACGGACATGAAGCTCGACGGCATTCACCACGTGACCTGCATCACCGGCGACGCGCCGCTGAACGTCGAGTTCTACGCGCACACACTGGGGCTGCGCATGGTCAAGAAGACCGTCAACCAGGACGACCCGACCGTCTACCACCTCTTCTACGCAGACGACCGCGGCTCGGCCGGGGCGGACATCACGTTCTTCGAGTACCCGGGCGTGCCGCGTGGTCGCGCCGGCAACGGCATGGTGCACCGCGTGGTCTTCCGCGTGGCCTCGGACGAGTCGCTCGACTTCTGGGAACAGCGGGTCGGCAGGAAGCGGGACAACGGGTCGCTCGTCTTCGAGGATCCCGAAGGGCTGACGCTCGAGCTGGCGATCGACACGACCGGCGACGAACCACTCGTCGCCGCGCATCCGGAGATCCCCGCCGAGCACGCCCTGCGCGGCTTTGCGGGCGTGCGGGCGTACAGCGTCGCGCCTAGCACGAGCGAGCCCTTCCTCGCTGCGCTCGGCTTCGAACCCGGCTGGAGCGCACGCGGCGAGCACCGTGGCGGTTTCTACGTGTACGACGCGCCGCCGTCGGCTGCCCCGGTCGGCGGAGCCGGCACCGTTCACCACGTCGCGTGGTCGGCTCCGACCAGCGAGCACGCCGCATGGATCGAGCGCGTCCGCGCGGCGGGCGGCCGGCCGACGCCGGTGATCGACCGGTTCTGGTTCCGGTCGATCTACTTCCGCGAACCGAGCGGGGTGCTGTTCGAGATCGCGTCGCTCGGCCCCGGCTTCCAGATCGACGAGGACCCCGACCACCTCGGCGAGAAGCTGATCCTGCCGCCCGCGTACGAGCACCTGCGCGCCGAGATCGAGCCGCGGCTTACTCCGCTGCCGAACCCGCGCGAGCTCGTGTGACGGCACGCGAGCGTCCGGCGTCCGGCGAGCCCGAGGGGGCGCTCGTGCTCTTCCACGGGCGCGGCGCGGACGAGAACGACCTGTTCGGCCTGCTCGACGCGCTCGACCCCGAACGCCGCCTGCACGGCTACACCCCACGCGGCCCACTGCATCTGCCGCCCGGCGGCGCGCATTGGTACATCGTTCCGCGCGTCGGCTATCCCGATCCGGCGACGTTCCATGCGAGCTACGCCGAAGCGGGTGAATGGCTCGACACGCTCCCGCACGAGCGAATCGTGCTCGGCGGCTTCTCCCAGGGCGCGGTGATGTCCTACGCGCTCGGGCTCGGGCGGGGCCGCCGGCGGCCCGAGGCGATCATCGCGTTCTCGGGCTTCGTGCCGGAGGTCGAGGGCTTCGAGCTCGATCTCGACGCCCCACTACCGCCGGTGACGATCGCGCACGGGTCGCTCGATCCGGTCATCCCGGTCGAGTTCGGCCGCGCCGCCCGCGACCTGCTCACCGCCGCAGGCGCCGACGTGGCCTACCGCGAGTCGCCGATCCCGCACGCGATCGACCCGCGTGCGGTCGAGGACGCGCGGCTGCGGCTGGCTGCCGCGCTCGTGGCTAGAGCCGTTTGAGCATCGTGAACGCGCTGTGCTCGTCGCCCACCTGGGCGAAGCCGTTCCGCTCGTAGAACTCGACGGCCGGCGAACCGTGCTCGACGCTCAGCGAGACCGCGTGGTGGCCGCCCGCCCGCGCCTGCTCGAGCAGGGCATCGAGTAGTTCCTGGCCGACGCCGTGCCGGCGGCGCGAAGGGACGACGGCGATCGTCAGCTCGGGCGTCTCCTCGTCGACGAATCCGTACCCGGGCGACGCGGACGAGAAGCGGCGAACCCACGCGGCCCCGATCGGGTGCCCGCCCTCCATCGCGATCAGGGCGAGATCGCCGGGGCGGCCCCAGTTCTCCGTGTAGCGCGACAGCGGGATCTCGTCGTCGAATCCGGCGACGCGCCAGTGGTAGGCGTGGGCCAGCATCGACCGCATGAACGTGACGTCGCCGTGGGAGCCGCGACGAACCATCGCGCTACAAGGCGAGCGCCGGCTCTTCGAGGAACCGCTTGACGGTGCGGAGGAAATCCGCTCCCTCGGCGCCGTCGACGGCCCGGTGGTCGACGGTGAGCGTCATCGACATCATCGGCCGGACGACCACGTCGCCGTCGACGACGACGGGCCGGTCCTCGGCCGCGCCGACGGCGAGGATCGCCGCCTGTGGCGGGTTGAGCACGGCCACGAACTGCTCGATGCCGAACATCCCGAGGTTCGAGATCGTGAACGTCCCTCCGTCGAGGTCCGCCGCGGTCAACTTGTTCGAGCGTGCGCGCTCGACAACATCGCTGCGCGCACGTGCAACGTCGGCCAGCGACCGCGCCTCAACGGTGGCGAGCACCGGCACGACGAGGCCTTGCGGTGCGGCGACGGCGATGCCGATGTTCGCGGTCGGGAATCGCAACAACGCGTCCTCGCCGTAGGCGACGTTGACGTCGCGGTGCCGCCGCAGCGCCGCCGCGCAGACCTTGGCGAGCACGTCGGTGACGGTGACGCGCACCTCGGGGTCGAGCGCACGCGCCTTCGCGACGAGCTCGTTCGCCCTCGTCATGTCCGCGCTGACCGTGAGCTGGAAGACGGGTGCCTGCCATGCCGCCGTCAGCCGCCGCGCGATCGTCTTGCGCACGTTGCTGAGGGGCACCGATTCGACTTCGCCGGCCGGCGCCGAAAGCGGCGCGGCGGCCGCGGGTGCAGCGGCTCCGCGCTCGACGTCCTCGGCGACGATGCGCCCGTCCGGCCCGGTGCCGCGCACCGACGCGAGGTCGATGCCGCGCTCGCGGGCGAGCCGCCGCGCGAGCGGCGAGGCCTTGATCCGTCCGCCGTTCGCCGAACTGGTGCCCGGCACCTCGGTGCCGGGCACCGGATTTGAGGGCGCAGGCGCAGGCGCGGCCGCAGGCTCCGGGGAGGCCTTCGCGGGCGCGGCCGCCTTGATCTCCTCCCCGGCCTCGCCGATCCAGGCGATCGTCTGCCCGACCGGCGCCTCGCCCTCGGGCAGCGTGATCTTGAGCAGCACACCGGCGAAGTCCGACTCGACCTCCTGCGTCACCTTGTCGGTGTCGAT
Organism: uncultured Thermoleophilia bacterium; assembly: GCA_963769545.1. GTDB lineage: Bacteria > Actinomycetota > Thermoleophilia > Gaiellales > Gaiellaceae > PALSA-600. The sequence goes on from CAVYMB010000002.1 coordinate 42,899, forward strand.
CTCGTAGAGCGGCTCGCCCTTTGCCACCTGGTCGCCCTCGGACTTCAGCCAGCGCGTGACCGTGCCGGCCTCCATGCCCTGACCGAGCCGCGGGAGCTTGACCTCGTTTGCCACCGGCCGGAGCCTACTTCCCGACGGTCCGCCTGATCGCGGCGAGCACGTCGTCGACCTGCGGGACGACGAACTGCTCCATCACCGGCGCGAACGCCAGCGGCGCGAACTTCGAGCCGACGCGCTCGATCGGCGCATCGAGCCAGTCGAACGCCTGGTACTGGAGCACCGCCGCGACCTCGGCCCCGAAGCCCATCCGCGTGACGGCCTCGTGCGCGATCACCGCCCGGTTCGTCTTCTTGACGCTGGCGACGAGGGCGTCCTCGTCGAGCGGCTGCAGCGTGCGTGGATCGACCACCTCGACCGAGATCCCGTCGGCCTCGGCCGCGGTCGCCGCCTCGAGCGCGTGGTGGACGAGCGGCCCGGTCGCGATCACCGAGACGTCGGTGCCCTCGCGCAGCACCCGCGCCTTCCCGATCGGAATCGGCTCGAGCTCCTCCGGCACCTCGCCCTTCACCGGATAGAGCAGCCGGTGCTCGAACACGATCACCGGGTTGTCGTCGTAGATCGCCGACCAGAGCAGGCCGCGGACGTCCTCGGGCGTCGACGGGAACAGCACCTTGAGCCCCGGGACGTGCACGAGCCACGCCTCGAGCTGCTGTGCATGTTGCGCCCCCGGCGACCAGCCGGCGCCGCCCTGCGTCCGGATCGTGAGGGGGATCTTCAGCTGGCCGCCCGACATGTACCGGTGCTTGGCCGCCTGGTTGACGATCTGCTCGAGCGAGAGCGTCAGGAAATCCTCGTACATGATCTCGACGACCGGGCGCATGCCGGCCATCGCGGCGCCGATGCCGGCACCGACGATCGCCATCTCGGAGATCGGCGTGTTGCGCACGCGCTCCGGCCCGAACTCGTCGAGCAGCCCCTGCGTGACGCCCATCGAACCGCCCATCTCGGCGATGTCCTCGCCCATGATGAAGACGTCGTCGTCACGGCGGAGTGCCGCGCCGAGCGCGTCGCGAACAGCCTCGCGATACGTGATCTCAGGCATACACGTTCTTGAGGGCGTCCTCGGGCTGGGGGTCGGTGCCGTTCTTCGCGAACTCGACCGCTGCGTCGACGACCTCCGTCGCCTCCCGGTCGAGCGACCCGAACTCCTCGTCCGACAGCCCGAGCCGCGCACGGAGCTTCGGGATCGGATCGTGTTCGGCGGCGTCGTCGCGATCGTCCTTCGAGCGGTAGACCTGCGGGTCCCCGATGTAGTGGCCGTGCATGCGGTAGGTGCGCACGTCGAGGAAGACCGGGCCCCGGCCGTCGCGCGCCCACTCGAGCGCGTCGAGGGCGGCCTCGTAGACGGCCTCGACATCCTGGCCGTCGACCTTGCGCGAGCGCATGTCGTACGCGAGCGCTCGCTTGCTCATGTCGTCCCACACCGGCGAGTGCTGCCAGCCCGGTGTCGACTCGGCCCAGTGGTTGTTCTCGCAGACGAACACGGTCTTCGTCCGCCACAGCTGCGCCAGGTTGAGCGACTCGTGAAAGGTGCCGATGTTCGTGGTGCCGTCGCCGAAGAACGCGACCGCGACGCGCGGCTCGTCACGCAGCCGGAATGCGAGCCCGGCGCCGGTCACCGCAGGCAGCCCGCCGCCGATGACGGCATTGGCGCCATAGTTGCCCCGCTCCACGTCGTACAGATGCATCGAGCCGCCGTAGCCGTGGGAGCAGCCCTCGATCTTCCCGTAGAGCTCCGCCATGACGTTGTTCGGATGCGTGCCGCGCGCCAGCGTGTGACCGTGCGCGCGGTGGGTCGAGGCGAAGATGTCGCCGTCCTCCATCGCCTGGCACACACCGACCGCGGTCGCCTCCTGGCCGATCGCCACGTGCAGGAACCCCGGCAGCTCGCCGGCGCGGAACCGCTCCTCGACGCGTTCCTCGAAATGCCTGATGAGCAGCATCTCTCGCAGGAACTCGCGCAGCGTCTCCTCGCCGAGGGCGCGCTTCTTCTCGACCTTGGCCACGGGAAGGCAGTGTACGTTTTGCGCCGTGAGCCTCGCCGGCGATTGGCGGAAGGTGCAGGCTGCCCTGCCAGAGGGCTGGACGCGCACGGAGTTGCGCCTGACCGTGGTCGACCGCCGGACGGGCGACCGCGCGGCGTCGCTGCTCGCTCCCGCCCAGCCGTTCCGCCCCTCGCCGGAGGTACTGCGCTTCGCCAGTGCGCTCGACGGCACCGCGCCCGGTCCCGATTCGGTGACGCGGCTGCTGCGGCGCGTCGACGAGGCGCGGGTGCGCGGCCGGCTCGAGCTGGCGGGCACCGAAACCGCAGTCCAGCCGAGTCTGCCGCACGCGCAGCACACGGAGCCTGCGCCGGTGATCTCGCTGGTCGTTGCGTGGCAGACCGAGCTCGCCGGGCTGCCGCCCGACTGGAGCGACCTCTACGCCGAGTTGCGGCTCGAGTCGAGCGACTACATCGAGCCCGGAGCCGTGATGTGCGCGCCGCTCAACCCTCGGCGGGACGGGATGCGCCTCGCGCTGCGCTTCCGTGCCGCGCGCCGCGCCGGCTACGGCGCCTCCGCCCAGATGGTCGAGCGCTGCCTCGAACGCTGCGACGGGCTGGGGATGGAAGGGTCGGTGGAGGTGCTTCGGGTGCTCAGCGACACGCGCCTCGTGGCGACCCAGGGCCCGACCTGGTTGCTCGCGGGCAAGAACGTCTGATGGCCGACCCCGTCTCCTGGCTGCTGATCGAGCCCGGCTGGCACGTCTTCGGCTCGGACGGGAGCGAGCTCGGTCACATCGAAGAGGTGACCGGCGACCAGGGCGAGGACATCTTCGACGGGCTCGCGGTCGCCACGAGCCCCACGGCCCGTCCGCGGTACGTCCCCGCGGAGCAAGTCGGAACGATCGTCGAAGGGACGGTCACGCTGACGATCGACGGTACGACGTTCGCAGGCCTGCCGGAGTACGGCGAGCCGCCCGAGAGTGCGCACATCGAGGGTGAGGGCGCCTCGTTCGTCCAGCGCAGCGAAGCCCACGTCGTGCACACGCCCGTGCAGGCGGAGCGGGTGCCGTTCACGCGCCGCGTCCTGCTCTGGTTCGGGCGCATAGGCCGGCGCTGACCGACGCGGTCGCACAGGCGGCGGCGATCCGCGCGGGTGAGCGGACCCCGGTCGAGGCGGTCGAGGCGGCGATCGCGCGGATCGAATCGACAAACCCGGAGCTCAACTTCCTCGTCACGGACTGCTTCGAGCAGGCGCTCGCAGCCGCGCGGGCGCCGCTCCCGGACGGACCGTTCACCGGTGTGCCGATGCTCGTCAAGGATCTGACCGAGACCGCAGGGCTGCGCACCACCTACTCCTGCCGCGCGTTCGCCGAGAACGTCCCGGAGAACGACGCAGCGGTGGTGCGCCGTATGAAGGGCGCGGGCTTCGTCGTCGTCGGCAAGTCGAACACGCCCGAGTTCGGGAGCACGGCGGTGACGGAGTCCACGCTGAACGGCGCCTGCCGCAACCCGTGGGATCCGGCGCGGACGCCGGGCGGCTCGTCGGGCGGCGCGGCGGCAGCGGTCGCCTCGGGAGCGCTCGCGCTGGCGCACGGGTCGGACGGCGGCGGCTCGCTCCGGATCCCGGCGTCCTGCTGTGGCCTCTTCGGCCTGAAGCCGTCGCGCGGGCGCGTCTCGCCTGCGCCGTTCGTCAGCGGCTCGCTCGAGCTCTCGCAGAACGGCCCGCTCTCGGTGACGGTGCGCGATGCCGCCGCCTTCCTCGACGTCGTCGCCGGGTACGAGTGGGGCGACGCTGCAGTCCTGCCGGTGCCCGAGCGGCCGTTCCTCGAGGAGGTCGGACGCGACCCGGGTCGGCTGCGGATCGCCTTCACCGACACCCCGCCGATGCCGTACCCCGTCGACCCGGCCGTCGCCGCGGTCGCACGGGCTGCCGCGGACGCGCTGGCGCAGCTCGGCCACGACGTCGTCGAGGCGACCCCGCCGTGGCGCGACGAGAACCTGCTCCGCGCGTTCGGCGTGCTCTGGCAGACCGGGCCTGCGCTCTTCCCGGTGCGCGACCGCTCGCTGCTCGAGCCGCTCAACCGCGCGCTCGCCGAGTCGGCAGACCGCACCTCGAGCGTTCACCTCGCCGAGGCGACGATCGCGCTGCAGCGCGCGGCACGCCGGGTGGTCGCCTTCTGGGAGGACGTCGACGTCGTCCTGACGCCGGGGCTGGCCAAGCTGCCCGTGCCGATCGGCTGGGTGTTCGAGCCCGAGGACCCGTGGGAGCAGTTCGCGCGCGGCGGCGAGTTCACGCCGTTCACGCCCCTCGTCAACGTGACCGGCCAGCCCGCAGCGTGCGTTCCCTTCGACGTCGTCGAGGGGCTGCCGGTGGGGATCCAGCTGATCGGGCCGCCGGTCGGCGAAGCGATGCTGCTCCGGCTCGCTGCGCAGCTCGAGCAGGCGCACCCCTGGGCCGACCGGCTCCCGGTTTCCTGACCGGGCGGATCCGGAATACTCCCGGTCATGACCGAGCCGGGACAGCCTTCTAGGAACCGTGGCCTGCGGGTCGCGGTGCCGCGCCGTGGCCTGATCGCGTCGGTCAAGCGGACGGCGGAGCGCGCCACTGCGGTCTTCCGGCTCGAGAAAGAGCTCGCGGCACTGGAGCTGAAGAAGAAGGCGCAGACGATCGGCGTCGGCGCCGGCCTCGGTCTCGTCGCGATTTTCTTCCTGTTCTTCGGCCTGATGTTCCTGTTCGCGACGATCGCCGCCGGGCTCGCGACGTTTCTCCCCGTCTGGCTGTCGCTCCTGATCGTCACCCTGCTCCTCTTCCTGCTGTGCGCGGCCTTCGTCCTGCTGGCGCGCGGACGCTTCCGCGAGGCTCAGCCGTTCTCGCCCGAGGCGGCGATCCGCGAGGCAAAGCTCACGGCCGAGGCCCTCAAGCGCTGATGGCAACCGACCGCACACCCGAGCAGATCAGCAAGGAGCTCGAGGCCGCGCGGGCCGAGCTCGTCTCCGCTGCGCCGAGCCGGCCGAAGCGCACACCAGAGCAGGTCCGCCAGCAGCTCAAGACCGAGCGGGCCGAGCTCGTCTCCGCCGTGGCCGACCTCCGCACGTCGATCGAGGTGACGCGTGCCCGGGTCGATGACGTCAAGCGGAAGCTGCCGTTGATCGCCGCCGGTGCGACCGCCGGCGCGCTCGTCGTCTCGAGCGCCGTCGGCGCCACGTTCCGGCTCTTCGCCGGACGCCGCCGCAGCACGCCCGGCAACGAGCGCCTGCGGCTCGGTCGCTGGTCGATCCGCGAAGACGACGAGTAGCTACTCGCGCAGCTCGGCGCCGAAGCGCTCGCCGAGGCGGGCGACGATCGAGCCGCGCAGCCTCCTCGCGTCCTCGTCGTCGAGCGTCCGCTCGGGCGACTGGAACGAGACCGAGAACGCGATCGACTTCTTCCCGGCGGGAATCGGCTCGCCGCGGTAGACGTCGAAGACACGGATCTCGCGCAGCTCTGCACCTGCCGCCTCACGAGCGGCCGCGACGACCGCTCCGGCCTCGACGTCTTCGCCGACGACGACGGCGAGGTCCTGACGCACCGCGGGGTACGTGATCACGTCGTGGTAGGAAACCGGCTCCCGGCTCTCCGCGAACAGCGCCTCGAGGTCGAGCTCGAACCCGCACCAGGTGCCGTCGAGCAGGCTCGGATGGAGCTCCCCGACCACCCCGGCCGCGGTGCGCGCGGCCTTCCCGGGATGCAACAGCGGATCCTCCGTGCGCTCGAACGCCGGCTCCGCCTTCAGTGCCGCGTACAGCGCCTCGACGACGCCCTTGCCGTGGAAGAAGCCGCCTGCCGCGATCCCGGCGACCCGCACGTGCTCGTCCGGCAGCTCACCTCCGTCGAGAAACACGCGCGCGATCTCGAACAGCGCGATCTCCGACGCTCCCGCGTCGAGGTTGCGCGCGGCGGCGTCGACCAGGCTCGGCAAGAGCCGCGTGCGCAGCACGGTGAAGTCGACCGAGATCGGCTCGGGCAGCCGCCAGCTCGTGTCGCCGTCCGGGCGCAGCGTCGGCGTGTAGATCTCGGCGAAGCCCAGCCCGACCAGCGCGTCCTCGACCCGGCGGCGCAACTGCTGGCTGCGTGTCAGCGTCCCGAACATCGCGCGGCGCAGCGGCAGCGTGAACGGCACGTCCTCGAGCCGGAAGCGCGCCACCTCCTCGACGACGTCGATCTCGCGCGTCACGTCGCGTGAACGCCACGTCGGGACCACGACACGCTCGTTCTCGCGATCGAAGCCGAGGCGCTGGAGCAGGCCCAGCTGGTCGTCGGCAGGGGTCGCAAGGCCGATCACTGCGTCCGCACGCTCGGGGCGGTAGCGGATCACCGGGCGCGCCGGCAGCTCGCCGTGCACGTCGTTGTGGGCTGCCAGCGTCGCGCCGGTCAGCTCGAGCAGTAGACGGGTTGCGAGGTTGGCCGCGGGCTCGGCGAGGTGCGGGTCGACTCCCTTTTCCCAGCGGTTCGACCCTTCGGTGCGCAGCCGCAGCCGCTCACTCGTCGAGAACAGGCCGTGCGGCTCGAAGTTCGCCGCTTCGAGCAGCACCGTGGAGGTCTGCTCGCCGATCTCCGTTTCCTCGCCGCCCATGATCCCGGCCAGGGCGACCGACCGCTCGGCGTCGGCGATCATCAGATCGGCGGTCGTCAGCTCCCGCTCGACGCCGTCGAGGGTGCGCAGGCGCTCGCCCGGCCGTGCCCGCCGCACGACGATGCGACTGTCTCGCAACGTCGTCTGGTCGAAGGCGTGCAGCGGGTTGCCGAGGCCGAGCATCACGTAGTTGGTCACGTCGACGACGTTCGAGATCGGCCGCATGCCGGCGGCGAGCAGCCGCGCCTTCAACCAGACAGGCGAGGGGCCGATCGTGACCTGCTCGAACCGCCGCGCGATGTAACGCGGGCAGCCGACCGGATCGTCGATCTGGACGTCGATGGACGCCGCTGGCAGTTCGAGCGCCTCCGAGCCCGGCTCCGCGGCGAGCGGCAGGTCGTAGAGCGCCGCCACCTCGCGGGCGATGCCGTACACCGAGAGCAGGTCGGGCCGGTTGCCCGTCGACTCGACGATCATGATCGTCTCGCGCAGCGGCAGCACCTCCTGCAGCGGCGTCCCGGGCTCGACCCCGTCGGGGAGCAGCATGATCCCGGTGTGGTCGGCACCCAGGTCGACCTCGTCCTCTGCCAGGATCATTCCGTCCGACACCTCGCCGCGCACCTTCCGGCGCTCGAGCGTGATCCCGTTCGGAAGCACCGCACCCGGCAGCGCCACTGCGACCGTGGCCCCGGCCCCGAAGTTCCACGCGCCGCAGACGATCGAGCGCGCCTCGCCTTCACCGACGTCGACCTTGGTCAACTGCAGCCGGTCGGCATTCGGATGCTTCACCGCCTCGACCACCCGACCGACGCGAAAGCGCCCGAGATTGTCGTCGTCGTCGGCAACCCCACGCGTCTCGATCCCCTCGACCTCCGCCGAGGCGATCGACAGGCGTGTCGCGAGCTCCTCGACCGGCATCTCGAGCGCCACGTACTCGGCCAGCCAGCTGAGCGGGACGCGCACTAAAACTGCCTCAGCACGCGCAGGTCGCCCTCCCAGAGGGCGCGGATGTCGGGGATGTCGTGACGCAGTTGCGCGGTGCGCTCGAGGCCGCAGCCGAAGGCGAAGCCGCTCCACCGGTCCGGATCGAGGCCGACGTTCTCGAAGACGCGCGGGTCGACCATCCCGGCGCCGCCCATCTCGATCCAGCCGGAGAACTTGCACGTGCGGCAGCCGGCCCCGTCGCAGATCCCGCACGAGACGTCCGGCTCGATCGACGGCTCGGTGAACGGGAAGTAGTGCGTGCGGAAGCGCACCCGCCGCTCCGGGCCGTAGAGCGCGCGCATCACGTGCAGCAGCGTTCCCTTCAGGTCGGCGAGCGTCAGGCCGTCGTCGACGGCGAGGCCCTCGAACTGGTGGAAGATCGGGTAGCGCGTCGCCGTGATCGCATCCCGGCGGTAGACGCGGCCGATCGACACCATGTAGAGCGGCGGCGGCTTCTCCTCGAGGATGTGGATCTGGCTCGGCGACGTCTCCGTGCGCAGCACATGCGTGTCGTCGAAGAAGAACGTGTCGCGCGGAGAGCGCGACGAATGCGTCGGCGCGAACGCGAGCTTGTCGAAGTTGTATTCGACGGTCTCGACCTCGCGATCGTCGCGCACCTCGAAGCCGAGGCCGAGGAACGCGTCCTCGACCATCCGGCGCACCTGCGTGATCGGGTGCAGATGGCCGAGCGGGAGCGGCTCGCCCGGCAGCGTCACGTCGACGACCTCGTCGCGCAGGCGCCGGTCGAGCGCCTCGCGACTCAGGACGGCGGCACGCTCCGCGACGGCCGCCTCGAGCCGGCTGCGCACGCCGTTCAGCAACATCCCGGACTGGCGGTCGCGAACGCCGCGCAGCGCCTGGGCCAGCTCCGACTTCCGCCCGAGCACGCGCACGCGGACGTCGTCGAGCTCGGGCTCGCTGTTCGCGGCCGCGATCGCAGTGGCCGCCTCCTGCTCGTACGCCGTCCAGTCCACGGCGGCGACACTATCCAAGGGTTCCTCCTCGCTTCGCTTTCGGTCGGGGACGGGTCAGCCCCGGTGCGGAAGGAGGCGCGCTAATCCGCGCCCCGGCTCGAGCACCGGGGCCGCGTAAACAGCGTTGCCGTCGTGATGCGCATTGCTCCGGAAAGATAGCGAGCGTGTCCGGGTACGACCAGATCGCACGCCTCTACGACCCGTGGTCGCGAAGCGTCGTCGAGGACATCGGCTTCTACGTCGACGCGAGCGTCGAGAGCGGCGGGCCGGTCGTCGAGCTCGGCGTCGGCACCGGACGGATCGCGGTGCCCGTCGCCTCGGCCGGCATCCGCGTGATCGGCGTGGACACCTCGCAGGGCATGCTCGACGTCGCCGCCGAGCAGGCGGAGCTCGCGGGTGTCGCCGCGCTCGTCGAGCTCAGGATCGGCGACATGCGCTCGCCGCCGGTGAGCGGGACGTTTCCACTCGTCAGCTGCCCGTTCCGGTCGCTGCTCCACATGGAGACCGACGCCGACCGCCGTGCGGCGCTCCGCGCGATTCGCGCGCTGCTCGAGCCCGACGGCCGGTTCGTGTTCGACGTGTTCGCACCCGGCGCCGACGACATCGCCCAGACCCACGGCCGCTGGCTCGAGCGTGAGCCCGGGATCTGGGAACGGGCCGACTGGGACGAACGCTCGCGCACGCTCGTCCTGCGCGTCCGCGGCGACGAGGGCCAGGCGGAGATGTCGCTCGCGTGGTTGTCGGTGGCCGAGTGGCGTGGACTGCTGGCCGACGAGGGATTCCTCGTCGAGGCGCTCTACGGCTGGTTCGACCGCTCGCCGTGGCGCGGCGGCGAAGACTCCGTCTGGGTCTGCCGCCCGAGCTCGTAGAGCGCGATCGCGCCGGCCGCCGCCACGTTCAGCGACTCCGCGCCGGCGAGCGGGATGGTCGCGTCGACGTCGCGCTCGACGGTCGCGGGCAGGCCCTCGCGCTCTGCGCCGAGCAGCAGCGAGATCCGTCCGGACAGCTCGACCGACGGCAGCGACACGCCTCCGTGGGCGACCAGCGCGACCCGGAGACCGCCCACCTGTTCGAAGCCGCCGAGCGGCACGCGCCAGATCGAGCCGGCGGCCGCGCGCAGCGCCTTCGGGGAGGTCGGATCGGCGCACCGGTCCGACAGGCAGACGGCCGCCCCGAACGCATCCGCCGTCCGGATCAGCGTCCCGACGTTGCCGGGATCGGCGAGCCGCCAGAGCGCAAGTGTCGCCGGCCGCTCCTCCCACGGCGGCAGGTCGGCGCGGCGGAAGACGCCGATCACTCGCGGTGGATGCGGCGCGGTCGCGACCTCGGCGAGGAGGCGCGGCTCGACGTCCTCGCCCGCCCGCAGCAGGTCGACCGGCTCGACCGTCGCCGCCTCGAGGGCGTCCTCGCCCTCGACGAAGAACAGCCCGAGCTTGTCCCGCCAGCGCCGCTCGTGGAGCTTGCGCACGAGGCGCAGGCGCTCGTTGTCACGCGACGTGATCAACGCGCCGCCCCCCATTCGAGCCAGGCCGCGTGGAAGTCGACCACGGCCAGCCTCCGCGTCTCGCCGCCGGGCCAGCGGGTCAGCTCGAGCGCGACGCCGCGGAAGTCCGGGTCGTGGCGCGGCCCCTCGAACGAGACCCGCGCGAGCGGCCCGTCGGCACCGCCGCGTGCGAGCACCGAGGTCAGCTCCCGGTAGCGGTCGTCGTCGAGGTAGGTCGTCGAGACGGAGTGGAACACGACCATGAGCGCGTCGTCGCGGCGTTCGGCGAGCACCGAGCCGAGCAGCTCGACGTAGTCGCCTCGCCGGCGGTCGAGCTCGCAGGTCCGCGCGACGGCGATCGCCTGACGCAGCCGCTCGATCCGCTCGCGCTGATCGGGCCAGACGAACGCCTCGAGCAGCCGCGCGCCGTCCTCGTCGAGCGGCACCGGCTCGAGGTCGAGCCCGATCCGCCGCTCGACGGAGAGGCCCCGCACGAGCAGGTCGGCCGGCGGCCCGCCGCTGTCCTCTCCGCCGAGCACCAGCGCGTCGGTGCCGCTGCCCCAGTTCCCTGCGCGGTATCGGTAGTCGTAGCGGTCGAGCGCGAGCAGCAGCCCGGCGCTTGCACCGAGCTCGACGAGATCGACGTGTGACGCGTCGAGCGCAAGGAACGCCGGCAACAGCCCCCAGGCGCGTCGCACCTCGTTCGTCTGGACGGACTGCTTGCGCATGAACTGCGCCAGCAATTCGCCCTCGTCGTCGAGCGCTGCGTCGACGTCGTCCCAGTCGGCGCGCCCGGCGAGGACGAGAAAGTGCAGGCCCCCGAGCAGTCGCAGCGGCAGATCCCAGCGCAGGTCCGGCGCCAGCCGTCCGACGCGCCGGTCGACCGCGAGACGCCGGCAGAGCGCGGCGTAGAACGGCGAGCGGCTGTCGCAGAACTCCGCCTGCCGGTTGAAGATCTCGGCCTGGCGGTCTATTTCGCGGCCGCGCCGAGCGCGGTCTTCGCCTGCTCGGCCAGCTCGGCGAACTTCGCCGGGTCGGACACGGCGAGGTCGGCGAGGATCTTGCGATCGAGCTCGACGTCCGCGGCCTTCAGGCCCGCGATGAACTGGTTGTACGAAAGGCCGTGCGCACGCGCCCCCGCATTGATGCGGATGATCCACAGCCGCCGGAACTCACGCTTGCGGACCTTGCGGTCGCGGTAGGCATAGGCGAGCGAACGCTCGACCTGTTCCTTCGCGTACTTGTAGTTCGACTTCTTGAGGCCCCAGTACCCTTTGGCCTCCCCGAGGACCTTGCGCCGCTTCTTGCGTGCGCTGACGGATCGCTTGACTCTCGGCATCGCTCAGCGCCTCCCCAGCATGCGCCCGACGGCCTTCTCGTTGGCGGGATCGACCGGCTGGTCCTTACTGAACTGGCGCTTCTGCTTCGGCGACTTGTTCATCAACTTGCCCGACATCTGGCTGCGTCGCATCAGCTTGCCCGTCCCCGTCACCTTGAACTTCTTCTTCGCTCCCGAGTGTGTCTTCTGTTTCGGCATCTCGTTTGACTCCTGCGTTCTTCGTGGGGCCGAGCACCATCGTCATGTTCCGTCCTTCGAGGAGCGGCTGGGTCTCGATCAGCCCGATCTCCTTCACGTCGTCCGCCAACCGCATCAGCAGGTCCCGCCCACGATCCGGATGCTCGCGCTCGCGGCCCCGGAACATGATCGTGACCTTCACCTTCGCGCGCTGATTGAGGAAGCGCTCGACGTGGCCTCGTTTGGTGTCGTAGTCGTGCTGGCCGATCTTTGGTCTGAGCTTGATCTCCTTGACGTGGATCTGCGTCTGGTGCTTGCGCGCGAGCTTCGCCTTCTGCTCGAGCTCGTACCGGTACTTGCCGTAGTCCATGACGCGGGCAACCGGCGGATCCGCCTGCGCTGCCACCTCGACCAGGTCGAGATTCTTGCCATAGGCGTACTCGCGGGCCTCGTCGGTGGTCTTGATCCCCATCTGGCCGCCGTTCTCGTCGATCAGCCTGACCCGGGGGACCCGGATCGCGTCGTTGATCCGTGTCTGGGGCTCCGGCCGGCGCGGTGGCTCGACCGTCCGCCTGCCTCTCGGCCTCAAATGCGCTTCACCAAACTCGTGATTTCCTCCTCCGTCAATGAAAAACCGCCGGCGCGCAGCGGCTCGGCGGTCTCGTCAACCTGCTCGGGAGAGCACTTCGGTTGAACCCCCGAAGCTTCCGCTAGGAGGTGAGAGACGGTTCCGCCCCTGCTTGCCAGGACTCGAGGGTATCAAGTTTCACCCGGAATTCCGCCAGCGACAGGGTGCTGCGGTCGCCGCCGTGCTCGCGAATCGCCAGCGACTCGTTCGATTCCTGGTCGCCGAAGACGACGACGAACGGGATCTTGTCCACCTCGGCGTTCCTGATCCGCTTGCCGACGGTCTCGTCCGAGTTGTCGACCTCGACACGGTACGGGGCGAGCTCCGAGGCCAGCGCCGCGGCAGCCTCCCGGTGCCCTTCCCCGACCGGGATCACGCGGATCTGCACCGGCGCGAGCCAGAACGGGAAGGCGCCGGCGTAGTGCTCGATCAGGATGCCGACGAACCGCTCGAGCGATCCGAACAGGGCCCGGTGGACGACGTAGGGCGAGTGCTCGTGGTTGTCGGCGCCCATGTAGGTGAGCCCGAAGCGCTGCGGCATCTGGGCGTCCAGCTGGATCGTCCCCATCTGCCACGATCGGCCGAGCGCGTCCGTCATGTGCAGGTCGATCTTCGGTCCGTAGAACGCACCGTCGCCCTCGTTGACCTGGTAGTCGATCCCGCGCCGCTCGAGCGCGGCCCGGAGCGCGCCTTCGGTGAAGTCCCATTCCTCGTCGCTGCCGATCTTGTGCTCGGGACGCGTCGAGAGCTCGAAGCGCGCCTCGAGCCCGAACAGCTCGTACAGGAACGAGGCGAAGTCCAGGCACCCGAAGATCTCGTCCTCGATCTGATCGGCGCGACAGAAGATATGCGCGTCGTCCTGCGTCACGTGCTTGACCCGCAGCAGACCGTGCAGCGTGCCGCCCTTCTCGTCGCGGTGCAGAGTCGACGACTCGGCGAAACGCATCGGCAGGTCCTTGTAGCTGCGGAGGCGCGAGCCGAACAGCAGCATGTGACCGGGGCAGTTCATCGGCTTGAGCGCGAACCGGCGGTCGGTCTCGTCGTGACTCTGCACCCAGAAGATGTTCTCCTCGTAGTTCTCGAAATGCCCGGAGGTGACGTAGGTCTCCTGGTCGTAGAGGAGCGGCGTCTTCACCTCGAGGTAGCCGCGGCGGTGGTTCTCCCGACGTCGCAGGTCCTCGAGCTCGTTCCAGATCACCATCCCCTTCGGGTGCCAGAAGGGCGACCCGGGCGAGTGCTCCGAGAGGTGAAAGAGGTCGAGCTGCTGCCCGAGCCGCCGGTGGTCGCGGCGCCGTGCCTCCTCGATGCGCTCGAGGTAGGCGTCGAGGTCGGCCTGTGAGTAGAACGCTGTCCCGTAGATCCGCGTCAGCTGCGTGTTGCGCTCGTCGCCGCGCCAGTACGCGCCGGCGAGCCCGGTCAGCTTGAACGCCTTGATCGGCGCGCTGTTCTGCAGGTGCGGCCCGCGGCAGAGGTCGGTGAACTCGCCCTGGGTGTACAGCGAGATCTCGCCGTCGGCCGTGTCGACAAGCTCGACCTTGTACGGCTCGCCCTCGGCGAGGAACCGCTGCCGCGCCTCGTCGCGCGTGGTCGCCTGGCGCGTCCACTCGCGGCCCTCCGCGATCTCGCGCTTCACCTCGTCCTCGATACGCTCGAGATCGCCCTCCGAGATCGGTGCCGGAAATTCGAAGTCGTAGTAGAAGCCGTTCTCGATCGGCGGTCCGATCGCGACCTTGACGCCCGGGTAGAGCCGACGCACCGCCTCTGCGAGCAAATGGGCCGACGAGTGCCGGAGGACGGCGAGCGCGTCGGGGTCCTGCGCGTCCCGCGGCGTCAGGATCTGCAGGTGCGCCCCGTCCGGGAGCGACGCACGCAGGTCCTGCGGCGAGCCGTCTGCACGGACGAGCACCGCCTGCTCGCCGAGCTTCGGCCCGATCGCGCGCGCGGCGTCGATGCCGGTCGCGCCGTCCGGGAGCGAGAGCTCGGAGTCGTCGGGGAGGATCACCTTCATCGGAACGAGGAAGGTTAGTCGCGCAACCGTTCTGGAAAAGGACGAGCTGCGGAGGGCTATAGGTGCCTGGCACTTCGGTGCCGGGCACCTGAATCTTCACGGCGCGAAGCGCATCAGGATCCAGTCGGCGGTGTGCTCGTGGTCCGGGCCGTGCCGCGACACCTCGACGAACCCCGCCTTGCCCCACCCGCGGACGGCTCGCTCGTTCCAGGCATAGGGGTCGACCGTGACCTCGGCCCACCCTGCGGCGAGCAGCGACCGGGCGAGCTCCCGCGCCGCCTGAGGCATCACACCGCGACCGCGCGCCGCCGGGGCGAGGAAGCCGTCGAGACCGCCCCGCCGCGGCACCCCGGGCTCCCACCACGACTGCAGGAAGCCGAGCGGCTCGCCCCGCTCCTCGACGATCCAGCCGTCGACATCGGGCACCGCCAGCCGCTCGCGCACCTGGTCGGCCGTGAACGTCTCGTCGTCCCAGTAGCGCGAGACCTCCGGGTCGGCGTGCCACGCGACGAGCAGCTCGACGTCGTCGGAATTCGCCGGCCGCACCGTGATCGCCGACACCCGGCCACGGTACGCAAGTTCGTGCAAAGAGCGCGCGATTCGTCGTTGACCACCCTTGCGTGCATCGCCGCGCGCCGCGTACATTGCGGCTCCCGTCGGGTGCGTGACGCGAGTAGGTCGAAGCCACGCCGAGCGACTGCGAAAGGCGAAAGCCAGAGCGGCCGGTTGGCGAGGTGGACGAAAGCGACACCGCGCCCGGCGGGTTTTTTTGTTGCGGGGAGCACCCGTCCTCGCGTCGACCCGCGGTGCATCAGCAGCCCGCTTGAAGAGCCTGATTCAATCGGCGCGTGGACTTCACGCTTTCTGCTGAGCAGGAGCTGATCAGGAGCACTGCTCGCGCGTTCTGCGATGCGGAGATTGCTCCCCACGCTGCAGCCTGGGATCGCGCCGAGGCCGTCGACCGGGGGATCGTCGCCAAGCTTGCTGAGCTCGGCTGGCTCGCTGCTGCGCTCCCTGCCGAGCACGGCGGGCTCTCGCTCGGCCACGTCTCCTACACGCTCATCGTCGAGGAGCTCGGTCGCGCCGATTCGAACATCCGCGGGATCGTCTCGGTGTCGAATGGGCTCTACGGCAAGTCGGTCGCCCGCTTCGGCTCGGCGGAGCAGCGGGAGCGACTGCTGCCGGCGCTCGCTGCTGGGCTCGAGCTCGGTTGCTACGCACTCACCGAGCCGGGCGCCGGCTCCGACCCGGGCGGCCTGGAGACCCGCGCCGTTCGCGACGGGACCGACTGGCTGCTCACGGGCCGAAAGATCTTCATCACGCTCGGCACCTGGGCATCGCACGCCCTCGTCTTCGCCCGCACGGGCGAGCCCGGCCCGCGCGGGATCACCTGCTTCGTGGTGCCGACCGACGCCGAGGGGTTCGAGTCACGGCCGGTGAAGGGCAAGCTCGGTCTCCGCGCACAGGACACGGCCGAGCTCTTCCTCGACGACGTTCGCGTCCCGGACGGCGCACGGCTCGGCGACGAGGGCGCCGGCTTCAAGATCGCGATGACCGCGCTCGACCACGGCCGCATCTCGCTCGGCGCCGGATGCGTCGGGATTGCGCAGGGCTGCCTCGACGCCTCGATCGCCTACACGAAGGGACGGCGGCAGTTCGGCCGTCCCGTGGCGAGCTTCCAGCTCGTTCAGGAGCTGCTCGCCGATATCGCCGTCGAGACGGACGCCGCACGGCTGCTCGTCTGGCGCGCCGCCGCCACCGCCGACCGCGGGGAGCGCCACACCCTCGAGGCGTCGGTGGCGAAGTACTTCGCGAGCGAGGTCGCAGTCCGCGCCGCGAACGCCGCAGTCCAGGCGCACGGCGGCTACGGCTACATCGACGAGTTCCCGGTGGGCAAGTACCTGCGCGACGCGCGTGTGACGACGTTGTATGAGGGTACGAGTCAGATCCAGAAGTTGTTGATCGGGCGGGCGCTGACCGGGGAGAACGCGTTCGCATGACGAACCTCGGAAGGAACGGACGTGGCGACTCGGGTCCTCATCACAGGTGGATCGGGATTCATTGGCTCCCAGCTCTGCCGGCGCCTGGTTGCCGACGGCGCCGAGGTTCACGCGACGTCGCGCCGCGAACCCGGCCAGCGCGGTGATTTCGGTGTCCGGTGGCGCCAGCTCGACCCGGCCGACGCCGACGCAACGCAGGCGACGATCGCCAGCGTCCGGCCGGAGCTCGTCTATCACCTCTCTTCCTGCGTCGACAGCAGCCGGGGCACCGACCTCGTGCTGCCGACGCTCCACGCCAATCTCGTCTCCACCGCGAACGTCCTCCTCGCAGTCGAGCGGGCCGGCTGTCAGCGGGTGATTCTCCCTGCATCGCTCGAGGAGCCCGACCCGACGGAGGCGTCTGCTCGCGTTCCTCAGTCGCCCTACGCGGCCGCGAAGTGGGCGGCCAGCTCGTACGCGAGGATGTTCGCGGGCCTGTACGGGACTCCGGCGGTTCTGCTCCGACTATTCATGGTCTACGGGCCCGAGCAGCTCGACCACACAAAGCTCATCCCGTCCGTGATCCGGTCGATTCTGCGTGCCGAGCCGGCGGCGGTCACGATCGGCGTTCGCCGTATGGACTGGGTGTACGTCGACGACGTCGTCGACGCACTGGTCGCAGCCGCGGCGGCTCCGGGCATCGAAGGCCAGACGATCGAGATCGGCTCGGGTGAGCTGCACTCGATCCGCGAGGTGGTCGAGACGCTCGTCCGGCTCGGGGCCTCGGATCAAGAGCCTCGGTTCGGAGCGGTACCGGAGCGCCCGGACGAGGTCGAGCGGGTCGCCGACATCTCGAGCGCTTCGGAACTGCTCGACTGGGAACCGACTGTGGGGTTCGAGGACGGGCTACGGCGCACGCTCGAATGGTTCGAAGCGCAGACGAGACTCGCGCCGTGGGTGAGCCCGCTGCGGCGTTAGAACGCGAAGCGCGCACGGAGCTGTTTCAGCACCTGCTCGGCGATCAGATCGCCTGCGGCAGCCGTGTAGTGGACGCCGTCGGGCAGCCGCATCAACGTCAGCTGTCCGTGGACGCGCAGGTACGCGGTGTACCGGCCGTGTGCGTCGTCGAGCATGTGCCATGTGTCGACGAACGTCGCCGTCTGCGGATGCTCCCTGGCGACCGACGCGATGATCGCGTTCACGATCGGAAAGCTGTGCTTGAACCCGGCACCGTCCGGGATCGGGAGGCCGAGCCAGACGACGTAGATCCCGCGCGCTGCGAACTCACGCGTCACGCCCTCGACGCGCCGCCGATACTCCGCGTCCCATGACGGGCTGCCGAGCGGCCCGACCACCTTCCCCTTCGGCACGCCGGCGAGGAAGTCGTGCGCATCGTCGGCGCCGAAGGAGAAGACGACGACCCGCGGAGCGAACTGGCGAACGGCGGCCGGGATGCGCAGGAACCAGTTGTAGAGGTCGGGGCGCGCGAGGCCCGTCGACAACCGGCTCTCGACGTCGACGATGTCCACCGAGGAGCCGGCGACCCGCTCGAGCCCCTGGCCGGGCACCTCGGCCAGGGAATCGCCCGCCACCCACACCCGCAGCGGATGGGCAGCGGTGAAGCGCGGCAGAGCCGCGTGCGCACGTCGATGCCGGGTCGGCCTGGCGGGCGGCGTCGCCACCCGAGGCGGTAGGGCGAAGTGCACCTGGCTGTCGATCTGGTCCCAGCTCTGCCGGCCAAGCGCGACCTGGAGCCCGTGCCGTGGCGCGGTGAGCCTCAGGAAGTTGCTGACGCCGACCAGCGGACGCGCGACCGCAAGCGCCACGTCGCGCCGCACACCCTGCGGCTGGATCTCCGCCGTCTTGCGCAGGCCCCGCGCGTTGAGGAGCGAGGCGAAGATGAGCGCGAGCAGGCAGACGACGACGCTGCGGGCTGCGGATTGCGGGGGAAGTCTCGGCACGCCGTCTAGAAGCGGAAGTAGATGAACGGGGCAACGCCCTGCGGGCCGAGGGTGTCGATGACCATCAGGCACACGGCGAGGGTCGCGGCCTGCAGCGCCGTCGAGAGACGCCCGAATCGAAGCTCGATCGAGGACAGCACGCCCGGCCGGACGTACTGGACGCCGATCCCGAAGACGATCGCGAGGACGACGGAGGTGGTGACGAGCGGTGACGGGCTCCCCCACGCATCGAACAGCCGACGCAGGATCTGCCAGGCACGCCCGAACGAGTCGGCGCGGAAGAACACCCACGCGAGGCAGACCACGTTGAAGGTGAGCAGACGCCCGAACCACTGCGCCCGACGGGTCGTCGGACGCCAGCCCACCGCGCGCTCGATGCAGAGGCCGATGCCGTGGATCGCGCCCCAGGCGACGAATGTCCAGGCGGCGCCGTGCCACAGGCCGCCGAGCAGCATCGTGATCATCAGGTTCCTGTAGGTCGCGAACGTGCCTTTCCGGCTCCCGCCGAGCGGGATGTAGAGGTAGTCACGCAGCCAGCGGGAGAGCGTCATGTGCCAGCGCCGCCAGAAGTCCTGCAGCGAAACCGCGCTGTACGGCGAGTTGAAGTTCTGCGGGAACTGGAAGCCGAGCAGCAGCGCGATGCCGATCGCGATGTTCGTGTAGCCGCAGAAGTCGGCGAAGATCTGCACGGCGTACGCGTAGATCGCAACCAGCACCTCGAGCGACGATGCGCGGTTCGGAGCGGCGAACACCTCGTCGACGATGTGCGTCGAGAGATGGTTCGCGATCACCACCTTCAGGAAGAGACCGCTGACGATCAGGAAGAACGCACGCGAGTTGTCGACGCGACGCGGATCACGTGGGCTCTCGAGCTGCGGCATCAGCTCGCTCGCGCGGACGATCGGCCCTGCGACGAGATGCGGGAAGAACGCCTGGAAGACCGCGAAGCGGGAGAAGGACGCCGGCTCCACCTCGCCGCGATACGTGTCGACGACGTACGAGATCGCCATGAACGTGAAGAAGGAGATGCCGACCGGGAGGGTCACGGTCACGAGCCACGACGTGCCGATCAGGTTGTCGGCCGAGCTGGCGAAGAACCCCGCGTACTTGAAGTACGCGAGCAGGCCGACGTCGAACCCGACTGCGAGCGCGAGAAAGGTCTTGCGGGCCGCGATCGTGGTCGAGCGGAAGATCGCGAGCGCGAGCACGTGATTCACGACCGTCGACGCCATCAGCAGGAAGACGAACCGCCAGTCCCACCACGCGTAGAAGACGTAGCTCGCGAGCAGGATCCACGCGGTCCAGGCGCGCCGGTGCCGCTGCAACGCCCACGAGACGGGCAGCACGATCATGAAGAAGACGGCGAAGGTGACCGTCGGGAAGAGCATCGGCCTGCCGACCCTTAGCTCGTGACGCGCAGCGTGAGCCGCCGCGTCGACGACGTGCCCGTCGCGTCCGTGATGCGCACGTTGAAGGTGTAGGCACCCGCCGCGACGCGCGGTCGCCCGCGCACGTGGCCGTCGGCCTCGAGATGGAGGCCGACAGGAGCACGCTCGAGCAGCGACCAGCGGTACGGCGCGATCCCCGCAGCGCCGACCAACCGCGCCGAGTACCCGATGCCGCGACGTGCTGCCGGCAGGCGAGCCGTCTGCACGCGAACGTCGGGTGCGGCGACCCCGGCGGAGACGAGCGTCTTGTGGATGAGCGTGGCCATCGCCAGCGCGCCGGCGCCGTCGAGATGGATGCCGTCGCTCTGGAACCAGTCGGGATGGCTCCGCGAGTACACGTTCCAGTCGACGACGGTGAGCTCCGGATGGCTCGCCGCAGCGGCCTCCAGGGCGGCGTTCATCGTCAGATACGGGTGGCGCGCCGCCCGCAGCGTCAGCCAGAACACGCGCTTCACGCCGGCCTGCTGGAGCGCGGCGAGCGCGCTCGCCAGATCCTGGGGGTACGTCTCCTCCGGGTCGTTGTAGCCGACCGCCACGACGACGTTGGGCCCCAGCGCCGGTCCGAGTGACTGCACGAGATCGACCACGTTCTGCGGCCGGACACCGTTGTAAGGGCAACTGTCGCCGGCGATGCGCCGGCACGGGGCGACCTGCAGGTCGAGGTCGACCTCACGCTTCGCCTCGGCGACGGCCGTGCTCGTCTCCACGATCGCGTCGGCGACCGAGTCACCGATCAGGGTCGCATGCTGGACCTTCGCCTGAGCACGGACTGCGCCGGCCGCACCGACGGCCGCCCCCAGGACAACGAACGCAGCGACCCCTACGAGCGCGCGCGTCATCGCCGCCGATCGTAACCGGTCGTTCCGGGTTCCAAACGACGATTCGCAACGAGCTCGTTTTTCGTCTCGCCGGCGGCTTGCGCACACCCACGCGCCGTGGATAGTCTGCGGCTCCCGCCGGGCGCGGAGCGCGAGTAGGTCGAGATCCCGCCGAGCGACTCGGGCGCGCGCAAGCGCGAACGGGCCGGTCGGAGGGGTGGACGAAAGCGCCCCCGCGCCAGGCGGGTTTTCTCTTTGCGGATCAGCCGGCGCCTCACGTGAAGTTCTCCGAGACCACAGTCAGGGGCGTTCTTGTCGTCGACCTCGAGCCGCACCCGGACGAGCGCGGTTTTTTTGCCCGCGCGTGGGAGAATGAGGCGTTCGCCGCCCGTGGCCTGTCGGCCGTGCTGTCGCAGGTGAACATCGCGTTCAACGACCGCGCCGGCACGCTGCGAGGCCTTCACTTCCAGTTTGCACCGCACGCGGACGCGAAGCTCGTGCGCTGCACCCGCGGCGCGTTGTTCGACGTGGCCGTCGACCTTCGGCCGAGCTCGCCGACGTATCTCCGCTGGTACGGAGTCGAGCTGTCGGCGGACGAGCGGCGCGCGCTGTACATCCCGGAGGGGTGCGCTCACGGCTATCAGACGCTGATCGACGGCACCGAGGCGATGTACCTCCACTCCGCTCCTTACGTTCCAGCGAGCGAGGGAGGTGCGCGGTTCGACGATCCCGCGTTCGCGATCGACTGGCCGCCGGCTGTCGACCGCATCCTCTCGGAGAAGGACCGTGGGTGGCCGTCGTACGAGGTCGTCCGCTAGCGCAGCAGGTCGGCGTCACGCAGCACATCCGCCGCATCGGCGATGGCACCGAACGGCAGTCCAGAGCGCTCGGCGATCGCGAGCAGGTCGTGAGAGCCGTCGGAGAGGTTGAGCGTCCAGAGCAGATTCGCCTCGTCGAACGCACCACCGCCGATCGGCCGATAAAGGCCACGCTTGCCCAGCTGAGGCTCGCCCTTCGGATTCTGGTTGACGTACACACGATTCCGCTCGAGCACATCGACGATGCGCAGTGCGACCGCGAGGGACTCACCAAGCGACCGGGGCTGGACGAAGTCCAGTCCGTCCGCGGATGAGTGGTACTCGGGGTACTCGCCGGCCGGCGTGCGTGAAAGCGAACCGATCGGCAGATCGAAGCCAGGCGAGCAGAACTGGCGTTCGTCGCCCCCGAGCGGCGAAAACCCCCGACGCCGGTGCTCCGTGCCGCCGTCGCGCAGCGCGACCGCGGCCGCACGGTCGACCTCGGTGGTGCCGCGGCGGCTCTCCTTGTACGTGACCGGCCCGGGGTCGCCGACGCACGAGATCACCAGCCCGGCCCTGATCCGTTCGAGTCGATCGTCGTTGCGCGCGAGCCAGCAGAGCGGGCCGATCGAACCGGGGCTGAAGAGCAGCCGGTAGGAATGCCGCCGTTCCTGCGCGGCCAGGCGCGCACCAAGCAGCGCCAGCAGCGCCATCCCGGAGACGTTGTCATTGGCGAGCGACGGGTGGCAGCTGTAGGTCGACAGGAGTACCTCGTCGTCCGTCGACCCCGGCAGGAAGGCCTCGGCGTACGTGAGACTGCCGCCCGCCGAAAGGGTCGAGTCGATGCAGACGTCGTACTCGCCCTCGGGCAAGGCATCGAGCGTCCGCGCGCTCACGCAGAAGCCCCAGTTCTCGTTGTAGTAGGAGGTCCGGTACGGAACCCAGTCCGGGTCCTTGGGATGCGTGAACAAGTGTGGCCGCAGCTCGGCGAGCGGCAGGCGCGTCCGGACGGGGACGCTGTAGTTGAGGACGTGGAGACTCGAGTCGGCGAGATCGACGACGCGGCGACCTTCAGCGTCGGCGATCCATGCCTCCGCGACGTTCCATTCGGACGGCACTGTCCAGTCGAACACCTTCGTCCCGCTCGGAACCTCGGTCAGCTCGAGTGGCAGGATCTGCTGGATGCGGTCGAAGCTCGCGCGCACGCCGTCGCCTGTGATCGACCGGAGGATCGGAAAGAGCTCCGCGAGCAGCTGATAAACGGCTTCACCCTCGGATTCGGGATCGACGCTGGCGCCGTCGCTGGTTGTCGACGACAATGTCATGCGATGAGGATCCTCGTCACCGGCACCGAAGGCTACATCGGGGCCCTCCTGGGCCCGATGCTGGTGAAGCGCGGCCACGACGTCGTCGGTATCGACGCATGCCTGTATCGGGTCGAGCCGCTGTACGAGCTGGATCCGCAGGCGCCGAGAACGATCCGCGAGGACATTCGCGAGATCGGTGCCGATCGGTTCGACGGCGTCGACGCGGTGGTGCATCTGGCGGAGCTGTCCAACGATCCGCTCGGCCAGCTCGCGCCGACGATCACGTACGAGGTCAACCACCTCGGATCGGTACGCCTCGCCACGCTGAGCAAGGAGCGGGGGGTGCCGCGCTTCGTCTATGCGTCATCTTGCAGCGTGTACGGCGTCGCCGAGGAGGACCTCGTGGACGAGACGTCACCCCTACGCCCGCAGACCGCATACGCCGAGTGCAAACAGCTCGTGGAGCGCGACCTGGCGCAGCTCGCCGACGACGATTTCTCCCCGACGTTCCTTCGCAATGCAACCGCGTACGGCGCTTCGCCGCGCATGCGGTTCGACATCGTCCTCAACAACCTGTCAGGCCACGCCTGGACGAGCGGTGTCGTCCGGCTCGATTCCGACGGCACTCCGTGGCGGCCGCTGATCCACGCCGAGGACATCTGCCGCGGGGTGGTCGCGGCGCTCGAGGCACCGCGCGAGGCGGTGCACAACGAGATCTTCAACGTCGGGGCGCCCGGCGCCAACTACCGAGTGCGAGACGTCGCGGAGGTCGTCGCGAAGACGTTCCCGGGCAGTGAGCTCTCGCTCGGCGACCGCGGCGGTGACAACCGGAGCTACCGCGTGTCGTTCGAGAAGATCCAGTCGAAGCTGCCCGCGTTCGCGCCCGAGTGGGACATCGAGCGGGGCGCACAAGAGCTGCACGACGTCTTCGAGCGGATTCAGCTGAGCTCCGAGCGCTTCGAGGGGCCAGACTTCATCCGGCTGCGCCGAATCGAGCAGCTGCTCGAGTCCGGCGAGCTCGACGCGTCGTTCTTCTGGCGCTCTACGGCGCCAGCACCGTCTTCCGTGCAATGAACGCCTCGGCGTAGCGCTCCTGTGCCACGGCCTCGAGCCCTCTCAGCCTCATCAGCCCCAGGAACGTCTCGCGATCGAACCAGTGCTTGCCGGCCTGCGTCGCGAAGTGCTGCTCGAGTAGCTCGACCTTCCGGTTTGCGATTTCGACGGTGAGCGGCACGTAAAGATTGGGGCGCCCCAGGTCGCCGTCCACCTTCGGGATCTCGTACTCGAGGATCAGGTGACTACGAAACGTGTTCCAGGTGAGCTCACACGCAAGGCGATGGTCCTGGTGGAGATCGTCCCGCGTGTGGGTGAAGACGACGTCCGGGTCGATCCGCGCTTTCAGGCCCTCGAAGACCTCCTTGACCTCCGCCCCGACGTAGGGCAGAAACCCGTCCCTGAAGCCGAACACCTCGACGCGGCCGTCAGCGGCTTTCGACAGGAAGGCATCGGCGCTGGCACGCGCCTCCACGGCGCGCTGTTCGTCGGCGGCGAGGACGATCCAGTCGACCTCGACGCCCGGGACGGCGTCGAGCAGCGCCAGGATCGCACCGCCGCAGCCGATCTCGATGTCGTCGGCGTGGCAGCCGATCGCGAGAACGCGCCGGGGCGGCTCAGCCGGCCACAGGGTCAACATCGGCGTCGGCCTCGGAGTCGGTCGGCAGGCGTCGCCACGGCGCCTCACCTGAGTCGTGCAGCGCCTCGAGGAGCTGGCGGTCCTTGATTGTGTCCATCGGCCGGAAGAAGCCGTCATACCTGTACGCGAGGAGCTCGTGGTGGGCGATCAGCCAATCGAACGTCTCGTCGACCAATTCATGCCCCGGCTCGATCAGGTCGACCACCTCGCGCTTGAGCACGAAGAAGCCGCCGTTCATTCGGATGTCGGACTCCGCCATCTCGTCCACGCTGGTCACGATGCCGTCGTCGCCCGCGTACACGAGATGGGCGTTGAAGGGAACGTGAACCGAGAGGAACAGCGCCATCTTGTTCGTCTCGTGGAACCTCTCGATCATCTGGTCGAGCGGCGCATCGGTCAGACCGTCGCCGTACGTTGCGAGGAACTCCTGATCGTCGCCGAGATGATGCGCGACGGCCTTCAGCCGTCCACCGATCGTCGTCGTCAGGCCGGTGTCGACGAATGTGATCCTCCATTCATCGAGGTCGCGGGAGAGCAACTCGAGGCTAGTCTCACCGCCATTCCTGCCCAGCACGAAGTCGTTGAACAGCGCGCCGTTGTACGAGAGGAAGTACTGCTTCACGACCTCGGACTTGTAGCCGAGCGCGAGGACGAACTCGTTGTGACCCCACATCGAGTAGTAGCGCATGATGTGCCAAAGCATCGGCTTGCCGCCGATCTCGATCATCGGCTTCGGGATGCGCTGTGTTTCTTCACCCATGCGCACGCCGAGGCCCCCGCAGAAGATCACGACCTTCATCTGACCCCCCTTAGTAAAGGACCGCGCGCCGCGATCGTCAACCCGAGCCCTTGGGCGCGGCTGCGATGCGCCGTAGCTGGCCCTCGTTCGCAGCCAGGTACCAGAGCGCCCCGTCGGGGCCGATCCTGAGCCGATCCGGGCCTCCGGCGCCGTCGGCGATCAGCTGTGGCCGGGGCGAATGCACGGCGGCAAGCGGGATCACATCGATGTTCCCCTGGCCCCAGTCGGCGTAGACAAGGTCGCCACGCAGCCGTTGCGGCAGATCGGTTGCGCCGACCAGCGAGGGGCCGGCGACCATCGTCAGCGCCAGGGGGTGGCGAATCCGCACCCACGGAGTCTCGGGCGCGGTCGGATGCTTGCGGTAGTACGACGCGCAGAACGAGGTGGCGCGGTATTGCTCGGTACGCTCTCTCGCCTCGTAGCACGGCCAGCCGTAGTCGCCCCCACGCGTCGTGCGCATCAGCGACTCCCACGTGTTCCAGCCGACATCACCGACGGCCAAGGTCGTCGGTTCCCCGGGAAGCAGCGTCATCCTGAACGGGTTCCGGAACCCGGTTGCCCATACCTTCGACCGGTTGGCATTCGGGTCGCCGTTCCAGAAGGGATTGCCGGGCAGGCCTTGACCGTCGCGATCGACGTGGAGGATCTTCCCGCCCAGAGTGTTCACGTCCTCGGCGAGCATCGCGGTCCGCTCGACGCCCTCGAACCCGCCGCCGTAGCCCGTCGAGATGAACAGCGTCCCGTCGGGCGCAAAGACGATGTCGGCGCCGTCGACGTCGAGCTGCGACGGCAGGCAGTCCGCGGTGACCGGTTGGAGCAGGCAGGAGCGCGATCCGTCGATGCCGACGATCACCTTCTCGCTTGCAGGGTCGGCTACGCCGTTCTCGACCGTGAATCGGCTGACGCGGACGACCGCCGCCTTGGTCGAGTTCAGCGGCCCGATGCGCGCGGTGTAGATCACGTAGAGATATGGATGTGCCTTGAAGTCCGGATCGACGGTCATGTCGACGATCCCACGGAAGTACTTGGAATCGACCTTGGGAGTGAGATCGAGGAACGGCTGCGGGGCGACGGTGCCGTCGTGCGAGACCACCTTGATCACACCGTTCTTCTCGGCGACAAGGATCCGCCCGTCGGGCAGGAAGGCGAAATCGGTGGGGTACTTGAACCCGTGCGCAATCGTCGTCGCCGTCAGATCGGATGCGAGAACCTTCAGCTTGGCGGGCTTCCCTTCGTAGTTCTCGATCACGTTGGGCAGGGACGGAGACGGGTTGAGATGGCAGTCGAGCGACGTCAGCCTGCAGACGGCCGCGGCACTTCCACCTCCGATCAGCAGAACCGCGCCGGCGAGCAGGCCGATGCGAAGGAGCGACCGGCGACCGCGGGGCTTCAGCAGCGACATCGCACGTTCACCCGCCGGCAGTCGACGACGCCGGGTCGCCCGGCCGGAAGACGGTCGGCTCCGGGATCGGGACGACCAGCTGCGCTCCCCACCCGGCGGTGTACGCGAGCTGGGCCGCGATCTCGCGGCCGAGATTCCAGGGCAGGATCACAATCACGTCGGGACGCGTCTCGCTCAGGTGCTCGGTCGGGTGGATCGGAATGTGTGTTCCGGGCGTGAACCGACCGTGTTTGTACGCGTTCCGGTCGACCGTGTAGTCGAGGAAATCCGTGCGGATGCCGCAATAGTTGAGCAGCGTGTTGCCCTTCCCGGGCGCGCCGTACCCGGCGATCTGCTTACCCTCGCGCTTGAACCCGATCAGCAGTTCGAGCAGGGCGCGCTTCGACGCCGTCACGTCGTCAGCGAAGCGCCGATACCTGGCTTCATCGCGTAGCCCTTCTGCGTCCTCTCGAACCGAGATCTGCTCGACCGCAGCTGTCGGCGCTTGCCCGCTCGCCTCATGCGCCACGAAGACGCGCAGCGAACCGCCGTGGCTCGAGAGCTCTTCGACGTCGACGACGGCCAACCCGTGGGCCGCCAGCACTGTCCTGATCGTCGCGAGCGAGAAATAGGAGAAGTGCTCGTGGTAGATCGTGTCGTACTGGAGTCCGTCGATCAGCCGCGCGAGGTGAGGGAACTCGAAGCTCGCAGTGCCCTCCGGCGCGAGCAAGATCGAGACACCCGCGACGAAGTCGTTGAGGTCCGGCACCTGCGCGAGCACGTTGTTGCCGATGACGAGATCCGCGCGCCGGCCTTCACCTGCGAGCCGCTCCGCGACCTCGACGCCGAAGAACTCGACGAGCGTCGGGACACCTCGCGCTTCGGCCGCCAGCGCGACGTTCGCAGCCGGGTCGATCCCGAGCACGGGAATGCCTCTCGGCAGGAAGTGCTGGAGCAGGTACCCGTCGTTCGAGGCGAGCTCCACGACCAGGCTGTCGTTGTCGAGCCGGAGTCGCTCGGTCATCGAGTCGACGAATCTCCGCGAGTGCTCGACCCACGAGTCCGAGAAGGCCGAGA
Organism: uncultured Thermoleophilia bacterium; assembly: GCA_963769545.1. Lineage (GTDB taxonomy): Bacteria > Actinomycetota > Thermoleophilia > Gaiellales > Gaiellaceae > PALSA-600. Next base: position 70,409 of record CAVYMB010000002.1, read on the forward strand.
AGTAGGCGTACTCCGTGAAGATCTCGTCTACCGGGACGAAGGCGGGCAACTGGGCGAGCCAGCAGCTCGTGCAAATGCGGACGTGAAGCGGGTAGAACGGCTCCATCGCCTCGACCTGATCCGCCGCCAGGAAGCTCTCGCAGAGCGGCGACTTCCCGAGGTCAACGAGTGTCAGCGTCAACGCGGACGCGCAGAAGCGACAGTGGGTCGCACCGCGGCGAACCTCAGAGGTGATTGTCATCGCAGCCGCACGGTAGTCACGTCCGGGGTTGGACGAGCACCGGAAAGGTCCGAGGTTGCCTATCCGATCCGGTGGTGGAGAGGCTCAGTCTCATTGGGCGGCCGTGACACATGGTTAAGGCCTCGTTATGCGGCTCAGCCGGCGAATCGTGAGACCAACTGCCGCAGATCCGAGCGACGCACCGCCCCGAACAGCAATGCACCGAGGCAGTACACGGCCTCCGCTGCCAGGAACATCAGCCACGCCGGCTCCGAGCGCAGCGCGATGATCACCGCTGCGCCCGCCACGCCGGCGGCCGCGACCCGCGTGACGAACGTCGGCTGCAGCCGGAAGGCATGCCGTCTGCGAGCGACGACGAACAAGACGATGAACGAGAGCGTCTGCGTCATGATCGTCGCGATCGCGGCGCCGATGTAGCTGTATCGAGGGATGAGCAGCAGGTTCGACGTGACGTCCCACACCAGCATCGCGATGCCGACCGAGATGAGGTCGCGCGGACGGTCCAGCGCAACCAGGATGTTGTAGAAGACCGGCGACACACAGAGCATCGGGATCGCCACCGCCAGGATCTGCAGTGTCTTGACCGAGGCGCCGAACTCCGGGCCGGCCAGGATCCGGATGAGATACGGAGCGAGCGTGAACACGAAGATCCCTAGGGCCAGGCCGACGATGGAGAGCGCCTCGAACGCGCGTCTGATCACCCGCTCGGCGTCGTCCCCCTCACGATGGAGTGCGCGGGTCATCACCGGGAAGACGATGTTCATGAACATGCCCGGGACCATGAATGCCTGGTCCAAAAAGCGGTAGGCGACGGTATAGATGCCAACCGCCCGCGGCGTCTTGAAGAGCGAGAGAAGGATCGCGTCTCCCTGGTAGACGAGCAGTCCGATCGTCGAGGCCAACCCGATTCCGACGCCGGAGCGGACGTGCGGTCGCACCGCCTGCCAGTTGAACGCGAGATTCACGCGCCAGAAACGCCGCGAGAACACGAACGCCGCGAGCGTCGCGAGCCCGTACGAAACCACCTGGATCAGCACGAGCCCGTTGACTCCGAGATCGAATACCCGGATCAGCACGACCGCGACCAGACCGAGGACTCTTCCGGCGACGTCGAGTGCGGCGATGAACTTGAAGCGCATGTTTGCGATGAAGAACGCGTTCGGAAGCCCGCCGAGGATGAGGAAGAAGACGCCCGGGGTCGCGAGCAGCAACGCGACCTTCGTGCCGGTGGTGTACGGCAAGAACGGGACGACGGCGAGCAGCACGAGCGTTGCCAACAAGCTCGACACAACGCGGTAGCCGAGGAGCAGCCCGCCGAGCCGGTCGGCATCATCGGGAAACTTGGACACTTCCCGCGACAGGACCGAAGTCACTCCGAGCTCCGCGAGCACGACCGTCGTCCCAGTGATCGCCAGCACGACCGCGTACTCCCCGAACCTGTCGACCCCGAGGTACGTGGTCATCAGGTGGATCGTCACGACTCCGATCGCGAGCGAGCAGATTCGACCCGAGATCATGATCACCGTGTTCAGCGCGACACGGCTGCGCAGGTTGACCGGCTGGTCGCTCGAAGTCATCGCGACAGCAAACGCATTGCCGTGCGGCCTCCGGCCACCGTCGCAAGGAACTTGACGCTTGCCGGATCGAGGAGAGCCCGCGGATCCTCCCGTACGAGGTCCTTGAAGCGGGCGACGTTCTTGCGACGCTCACCTGACGACGCCACGTTCTTCGTGAGCAGCCCGACCGTGTCTGCACGAAGAGCCCGTGCCGCGATCGAGCGATAGCGGCGCCGGTCCTCTGCCGGTAGTTGCGACTCGGCAAGGAACAGAAGACGCTGATCGTTCAAATGGCGGACGAGCGAATCGTCGAATGCGTAGCCGACACCCGTGAAGTCGCCTGCGGTCGCCGAAGCCGCTTCGCCGTGCACGCGCACCGCCACGTGGGCCTGCTCCTGCGCGAGGAAGTCGTGACGGAGCCCGATCCGCATCATCAAGGGACCATCGGCATATGGTTCGTCCTCGGGGCGGACACCGCCCGCAACGGCGATCGCCTCGGTGCGGAAGAGCGCCGACGTCGCGCAGACGAGCCCCGACGAGCGCATGGCGCGGGCAATCAAGGCCGACCCCGACTCGCGCGTCACCGGCCCCGTGCACGGGCCAACCCGTACGGACTCGCGCAACAGCTCGCCGTCACGTCCGATCAGATCGAATGCGCAGTGGACAACTCCCACGGTCGGCTCTTGCTGGATCAGCATCAATGAGCGCTCGAGAAAATCCGGATAGAACAGATCGTCGTCCGGCAGGATCGCGAGATACGGGGTCGTCGTCGCCGCGACGATCCGGTTGTGGTTGCGGGACATGCCGACGTCTGTCGGCGAACGGTCATAGGTGATCCGGTCGTCGCCGAACGATTCGACAACCTCGCGCGTCTCGTCGGTCGAGGCGTTGTCGGCGATCAGCAGTCTGAAGGACGAGTAGGTCTGGTCGAGCACGCTCTGCATCGCCTCGCGCAGCCATTCGGGCCGGTTCCGCGTGGGAATGCCGACGGTTACGATCGACGCGTCCGTCACGCCGCGTCCGGTTCCGCCTGATCCGCACGCCCGGTCCAACCCGACGGTCGGGCGGGAAGCGGACCAGGGTCACCGGAGAGCGCCTTCACCAGGTCGCCGAAGCCCAGCGCATTCGGCCGATGCAGCGCGACCAGGGAGACGTTCTGGCCGAACACCAGGGCGCGGTAGAACCACACCTTCGGTGCGGATTCGGTCTCGGACAGCATGTTGACGAGCGACGCGAGGTACTGGCGCTTGAGACCGCTGCGCCCGAGCTGGCGGGTCGACGCGTGACCCTCGTGGATGACCGAGGCGGCCGGCGTCACCCAGAGCTCTGCCCCACGCCCGGCGAGGACGCGAGCCAGCATCACGTCGTTGAAGAAGATCGGATAGCGCTCGTCGAGCAGCTCCGGGCCGGAAATCGCGGACCGACGAAGGAGCAGGCAGCTCGCCGACGGCTGCGGCACCGGCCGCGGCCTGGAGAAATCGTCGTCGAGCATCTGGTAGTCGCGAAGCCGGCGCTCACTGCCCGGGATGACACGACGCGCGGCGCTGCTACCGCTGGCGAGCAGCGTTGTGAAGCTCGGGAACCGGAAATGAAACGGCTGCGGCGTGTGGTCCGGGTTCAGGTACAGCGGAGCGATTCCGGCGACGTCCGGATGCTCTGTCAGGAAATCGACGAGCGCGCTGAGCGAGCCAGGGATCAGGTCGACGTCCGAGTTGAGGAGCAGGACAAGCTCTCCATGCGAACACCGATACGCCTGATTGACGCCGCGGGCGAAGCCGACGTTCGCGTCGTTCTGGACGAGCTCGATGTCCGAGCGGGACGCGAGCGCGGCCTGCGAGCCGTCGACGGAAGCGTTGTCGACGACGATAACTTCATAGGGCAGACCGTCGGTTACGGCGCTCGGGAGCGAGTCGAGGCAGCGGAGAAGCGCGTCGCGCGTGTTCCAGTTGACGATGAGAATCGAGACCGCGGGGCCCACCGTTTCACAGCTTGCCTGATTCCGCGGGGAGCGCCAACGGCTGCCTCGAATCGCCCGGGTTCGACCTTGTCCAAACGTCTGGGGCGCTCCTGTCCGAACCGGTGGAGCATCGATCCGCCCCCTTCCTCTCCGCCCGTACCGGACTAACTTGAGAGCACTTTGCGTCTTTCCGCCACCAACGGCAGCGCACAGCGCCGTCCGATCGGCGCGGTTGTCGTCGGCGGCGACTACCAGGGGCTCGGGATCGTCCGCAGCCTCGGCAGGCGAGGCGTCCCGATCTGCGTGATCGACGACGAGCGCTCGATCGCTCGATACTCCCGGTTTGCGGACCTGTCGGTGCGGGTCGCGAATCTCACGGATGAGGAGGCGATCGTCCAGACGCTCGTCGAGGTCGGCCGAGCGCACGGCCTCGACGGCTGGGTGCTCCTGCCCACACGCGACGAGATCATCGCAGCGGTCTCACGGCACCTCGACGAGCTCGCATTGCTCTACCGGGTTCCCACACCCGCCTGGGATTCGGTGAAGTGGGCTTGGGACAAGCGGAACATGTTTCTGCTCGCCACCGAGCTCGGGATTCCGACGCCGCGAACCGATTGGCCTGCGGACGAGCAGGCGCTCGCCGCGCTCGATGCCGAGTTCCCGGCCGTCGTCAAGCCCGCGATCAAGGAGCGCTTCATGCGTGCGACGCGGGCGAAGGCATGGCGTGCCGACAACCGTCACCAGCTGCTCGAGCTGTATCGGCGGGCTTGTGACGTCATACCCGCCGGCGAAGCGATGATCCAAGAGTTGATCCCGGGCGGCGGCGAGCGGCAGTTCGCGTACTGCGCGTTCTTCAAGGACGGCGAGGTCCTCGCCTCGATGCAGGTCCGACGGGTCCGGCAGCATCCTCCCGACTTCGGGCGCGCCAGCACGTTTGTCGAGACGGTCGAGCAGGACGGCCTCGTCGCGCCGTCGATCGCGTTCCTGAAGCGCATCGGCTACTACGGGATCGTCGAGCTCGAGTACAAGCAGGACGAAAGGGACGGGCAGCTCAAGCTCCTCGACATCAACTGTCGAACGTGGGGCTATCACACCCTTGGCGCCGCAGCGGGAGTGGATTTCGTCTGGCTCCTCTACCTCGACCAGGTCGGCGAGGGAACGGTGTACCGGCAGGCCCGTCCCGGCGTGCGCTGGCTGCGGCTCGTTACCGACCTGCCGACCGGCATCTCCGAGATCGCGGCCGGCCGCCTCACCGTGCGCTCGTACCTCGGCTCGATCCGCTCGGCCGACACCGAGGCCGTCTGGGCGTCAGACGATCTGCGCCCCGGCTTCGCCGAGCTCGGACTCCTGCCGTACCTCATCTGGAAGCGAGGCTTCTGATGGAACCAGAACTCGACACGGAAGTGATCGTGATCGGCGCCGGCCCCTACGGCATGACCGCGGCGATCCAACTCCGTCGGGCAGGAAAGTCGGTGCATGTGTTCGGCGACCCGATGGCGTCCTGGCGCCGGATGCCTCGCGGAATGCTTCTGCGCTCGAACCGGAGCGCTACGAACATGGTCGCGCCCTCTGGGCCGCTCTCCCTCGACCAGTTCGCGTCCGAGACCGGATCGACGATCGAGACGCCGGTCCCGTTGGCGACATTCATTCACTACGGCGAATGGATCAGGGAGCGCGAGCTTGCCGACCTCGACCCTCGCTTCGTCACGAGGGTCGATCGGATGTCTGACGGATTCACGGCCACGCTGGCCGACGGTGACGCCGTCACCGCGCAGCGAGTCGTGATCGCGGGCGGAATCGAGCCGTTCGCATGGGTGCCGCCCGAATTTCGATCACTCCCAGCGTCGCTCGTGTCGCACACCTCGTCGCATCCCGATCTCTCCGTCTTCGCGGGTCGTGACGTCGCGGTCGTCGGCGGCGGCCAAAGCTCGCTCGAGAGCGCGGCGCTGCTCGCCGAGGCAGGCGCACGCGTGAGGATCCTCGCCCGGAAGCGGCAGCTCGTCTGGCTGCGGGGACATGGGATCAAGAAGCGTCTCGGCGCAATCGGGCCGGTCGTATACGCGCCGACCGACGTCGGGCCGCTCTGGTACAGCAGGTTGGTCGCCGCACCCACCGTGTTCCGCCTCCTGCCGCGCTCGATCCAGGACGGAATCGCGCGCCGGTGCATCCGTCCGGCCGGTTCCGACTGGGTCCGCCGCCGACTGGGCTCCGTGCCTCTGCAGGAGGGTGCCACGGTCTCCGATGTCCAACTGGACCACGCCGGGGATCGAGTGCAACTGGCGCTCGCCGACGGTGAATCGTGCACCATCGACCACGTGCTCCTCGGAACCGGCTATCGCGTCGACGTCTCCCGCTACGGCTTTCTTCCCAACGAGCTCGCGCGTCAGATCGCCACCGTCGCGGGTTACCCGCGGCTCGACAGTGGGTTCCAGTCGTCCGTTCCCGGCTTGCACTTTGTCGGCGCACCCGCTGCCTGGACCTTCGGGCCGGTGATGCGCTTCGTCTCCGGGTCCTGGTTCACCGGCCGCCGGCTGACGGCACACGTGGGTTATCGCCCCCTGCGGCGGATCCGCGTGAACGGGGTCCGCCGTCTCCGGACGGCCGACGAGAGCAGCGGCGCGCTGTGAGATTCGACGAACGGCACATCATGAGCGTCGCCGATCCCGAATGGGCGGCCTTTGTCGAGTCCCGGCCCGAAGCCACGCCGTTCCATCATCCCGCGTGGACCGACGTGATCGCCAAGGCCTACGGACTGGACGGATTCGCCTTCGTCGTGCGGGACAGCGAAGGCGTCATCACCACCGGGCTGCCGATCTTCGAACTCGGCCGTCGCCGGCGGTGGGCGTCGCTGCCGTTCACGGATCATTGCGATCCGCTCGGACAATTCGAGGACATCGAAGGGCTGATCGTCAGCCTGGAGGCCGAGCGGCGCAGACGAGGCCTCACGTCGGTGACGATCCGGAGCGAAGAAGGGCTCGGACGGTCGGTCTGGACGGGCGGCCTGCGCCACGTGCTCACGATCGACCGTCCTGCGGACGAGCTGTTCCAACGGTTCGACCGTTCGCAGGTGCAGCGGGCGATCAAGAAGGCGGAACGCGAAGGCGCCCGGGTCCGAATCTCCGAGCGCCGCGAAGACCTCACCGAGACCTTCTACTCGCTACACCTTTCCACACGCCGCCGTCTGGGCGTGCCGATCCAGCCACAGTCGTTCTTCGACCGGCTTTGGGAGCGGATGATCGCGGCCGGACTCGGCGTCGTCTTCGTCGTCGAGGTCGAAGGGGTTCCCTGCAGTGCCGGGGTCTTCCTCGCGTGGAACGGCAAGGTCATCTACAAGTACGGGGCGTCCGATCAGCGAATGTGGTCACATCGTCCAAACCACGCGCTCTTCTGGCGTGCGATCCAGTGGTCGGCAGAGAACGGCTTCAACACGTTCGACTTCGGCCGCACCGACCTGAACAACGAGGGTCTCCGGAGCTTCAAGGCCAAGTGGGGAACCGTCGAATCCGAGCTCCGCTACTCCGTGCTCGGCGGAGCGCCGCCGAAACGTGCAAACAGCGCCGCGACACGGGCGCTCGGAGCGCTGATTCAGCACTCGCCCGAGATCGTTTGCCGCCAGGTCGGCAAGTACTTCTACCGCTACGCAGCCTGAGCCCGGATGAACGCGCCGGGGATCTCTGCGTCGCGTGATGTTGCGCTGTTCGATCGCTTTCGCGTGCCGTATGCGCGGACGGGCCGCGCGCTTGCTCGCGGCGTCAGGATCACGGCTGCCCCAGGCGGCCCGTCGCTGTTCGCCGTCGCGCCGGCCGCCCACAGCCAGCCAGAGTTCTTCCGGCTGCTCGAGACGACTGTCTACACGGAGCTGACGCAGCACGCCGAGGCAGCGTCCGTCGCACACTCGATCGATCCGAGCTTCGCACCGGTCGAGCCGGTCACCGACGCCGGCGGATCCGCGCGCAGCGCCATCTTCCGCGCAACGGACGGGAGCATCCTGTTGCCCTTCGATCTCGATCGTCCGCTCGAAGGGCTCCTTTCGGAGGACTACATCCAGCGCGGCCACATCCGGGCCGCGCAGTCGCTGGCACGCGACGTCTATTACCGCCTACGGCCGCTCCTGCCCCGGAGCGCGCAACTCGCGCTCCGGCGACGCTTCGTCCGCATGCAGGACCATGCGCGGTTCCCGGCATGGCCGACCGAGACAGCGCTGCACCGCCTCGAGGCCTTGCTGCTCGGGCTGGTCGAGGAGCTCGGCGGCGGGCCGATCCCGTGGATCGACCTGTGGCCCGAGCCATACGACTGGGCGGCGGTTCTCACCCATGACGTCGAGCACGGCGTCGGCTACGACCGGATCGAGGCTGTCCGCGGGGTCGAACGCGACCGCGGGCTCCACTCGGCCTGGTATTTCGTCCCTGAGCGTGATTACCAGGTTGATGACGCCGAGCTCGAACGACTCCGAGGAGAGGGCTGCGAGATCTGCGTGCACGGGCTGCGTCACGACGGCCGTGACCTGAGCCCGGGTGTCTTCGAGCGGCGCCTGGCGGCGATGCAGGGCTATGGCGAGCAATGGGGTGCGGTGGGTTTCCGGGCGCCGGCCACCCACCGTGACCGGGCCCTGATCCCGGCACTCGGCTTCGACCACGACTCGTCGTGGAGCGACGTCGCCCGCTACGAACCGCAACCGGGCGGCTGCTGCAGTTGGGCGCCGTTCTTCATCGGCGACACGGTTGAGCTGCCGATCACGCTGCCGATGGATCACACGCTCTTCGAGCTCCTCCGCCTCCCGGCCGGGAAGGCGTGGCTCGAGAAGGCCGGGGCGATCCGCGACGCCGGTGGGATGGCGCTCGTCCTGACGCATCCCGACTACCTCACCGACGAGGCGCGCCTGGCCGAGTACGCGCTGCTACTCGACCTGGTCGCCGCCGACGAGCGTGTCTGGGCCGCGCTCCCGGCCGAGGTCGCGTCGTGGTGGCGGCGTCGAGCGGACACGGTTCTCGTCCGGTCCGGGACGGCCTGGAGCCCGTCGGGACCGGGCGCGTCCGACGCGAGGGTCCGTCTGGGAGCACCTTTTCTCGAAGGCCGAGCAGGACCAAAGAGCGGTCCCCTAGCCGATCGATTGGGATCGCGTCGCTGACGTCGTCGACGTTCTTGCGGTCGCACGCATCTACGCCTACTGTGACCCGGGCGGGCTCCCCGGCCGAGGATCTGGGCCAACCAACCCAAAGCGGAAGCGAGGATCCGTGAACATCAGGTTGTATCTCCAAGTCGTTCGCAGGCACCTGGTCGTGCTGACGTTGGGCTTGGTGCTGACGCTTGGGCTTGCGGCCCTCGCCGTCGTCTCGGCGAAGCCCACGTGGCAGAGCACGACCTCGCTTCTTCTGAACCAGAACGGTGCCTCGATCGGGTCAGGTCAGACGGGCGCCGGCTTCGACCCCACTCGGCTGACGTATCTCGTCGCGGTCTACTCGCAACTTGCGACGAGCGATGACGTCCGTCGTACGGTCGTCGGACGCGACGGGTCGTTCAAGGGGTCCGGAGTGCTGCTCGACGGAGGCCGCGTCAAGGGCAGCTACACGGCTGTGCAGGTAACGGCCGCCGACGGGTCAACGCTTCCCATCCTGTCGATCACATCGAGTTCCGGGACACGCGCCGGTGCGGCGGAGATCAGCCAGCGAGTGGCGAACGCCCTTCAGGGCTACATCACCCAGCAGCAGAATCAGGCCAACACACCCAACTCGAACCGGGTCCAGCTGACGGTCGTCGCCGGCAGTGGCAATACGAAGATCGCGAAGACACACAAGAAGACGCTTCCAGCCGTGATCCTCGTACTCGGGCTGATCGGAACCTTCGCCCTCGTCTTCTTCCTCGAGAACCTCAAGAACGACGTCGTGGCCTCGCGAGAGTCGTCGAAGGGCAACCAAAAGCCGGTGCAGCTCGGGGACAGCCGGAGAATCGCCGCGCCGGTCCCGACCAACAGCGCCGAGACCAACCGCCCGGCGTATCGCAAGAACAGGCCCCGCGGCCGTCGTTCGGGCTGAGGTGTCGGTGACGAGCACGGCCGCACACCGGGTCCCGATCTCGGCGGTCATCCATGCCCGCAGCCGGGACTGGGCCTACTTCGTGATCGCGGCGTCGTGTTTTGGCGTGTCGCTGCTGCTCGCGCGCGGGCATCTGCTCGCGAGCGTCGGCCTGCTGGTGATCGGGTCGGTGACCGCGTTCCTGCTCGCCGCGCCGTTCGTGCCGTGGCGCCGCTCGCTGATCGGCTTGATCCTGGTCGTCCTCTTCATCCCGATCCGGCGTTACGTCTTCCCTGGGAGCCTCCCCTTCCAGATGGAGCCGTACCGCCTGCTCGTCGCCCTGATGATCGCGCTCTGGCTGATCGCGCTGCTCGTCGACCCGAAGGTGCGGACCGTCAGGTCGAACCTGGGCGGCCCTGTCGCCGTGATCCTGCTCGGGACGGTTGCGTCGATCGCCGCGAACCCCGACCGGGTTGAGCGTTACGCGTCGAACGTGGCGAAGTCGACGATGTTCTTCGTGAGCTTCTTCCTCGTGATGATCCTCATCGTGAGCGTAATCCGCTCCTGGGAGGACCTTGAGTCGCTCGTCGTCTGGCTGGCCGGCGGCGGCGTCTTGCTCGCGATCCTCACGATCATCGAGTATCGGACCGGCTATTCGCCGTTCGCGCACCTCGACCGAATCTTTCCCTTCCTCAAGAAGGGCACAGACGTCACGGGAGTCGAACTTCGCGGCGGACACGTTCGGCCCGAGGCGTCGGCCGAGCACCCGATCGCCCTCGCCGCGCTCCTGATCATCCTCGCGCCCCTGACCGTCTACCTCGCGAAGACACGGAGCCGCCTCTGGGGTGTCGGAACGGCCGTGATGGCGGTCGCTGCGGAGTCGTCGCTCTCGCGAACGGCGGTCGTCATGACGATCACGGCGTTGCTCACGCTCCTCTGGATGAGACCGCTGTTCACGGTCAAGATGCTCCCGTATCTGCTGATCGTGCTTGTCGCCCTGAAGTTCGTCACGCCGGGGGCGATCGGCACGTTGCGCTACTACTTCGACCCGAGCAACGGGCTGATCGCGAACCAGAGCACCGACGCCCGATCCGCATCGCAGGGTGGCAGGTTGACGGACATCTCGCCCACGTTCGACCAGATCGACCACGACCCGTTGTTCGGAATCGGCTACGGCACCCGAATTCGCTCTGGTCCGCAAGCGAACGGCCGCATTCTCGACGATCAGTGGCTCGGCAACCTGCTGGACACGGGGCTCCTTGCGACGCTTGGATGGGTGTGGCTCTTCACCCGCTTCTTACGCTTGAACGGCCGAGCCGTACGCGGCGACCCATCCGACCGAGGGCTCCTGATTGCCTGCTTGAGCGCCAGCGCGGCGGCGTTCATGCTGGGGATGTTCCTGTTCGACGCCTTCTCGTTCATCCAGGTGACGCTCGTGATGTTCATGCTGCTCGGGCTCGGGACGATCGCGAGGCAGATCTACCTGCGCGACTCCCGGCGGCCGGCGTCAGCTATGACTGCCTAGCGCCTCGCGCGCCCGGCGCGGGAGTTCCCGCAAGCGTTGCCCCGTCCGCAGCTCCGCGCGCACGCGGCGGTCGGCGACGCGCCGTCGCCGCGCGAGGGCGGCGCCGACAAACCCCGCGGCGATTCCCGCAGCCGCGGGCTCGCGGGAGACGCGAAAGGCTGTCTTCGCGAGCACATAGGTCGGCCGGTAGCCGAGGAAGTGAGCTACCTGGCCCTGGATGTACCAGGCGCGCCACGACGTCCCTTCCCGGCGCCCTTCCTGGCGATGATGCTGGAAGACGACCTCGGGTACGACCCCTGTCTCCCAACCGGCGAGCCGCGCCTTGACCTCGTCGACGGTGTCCCACCCCATGCCGCCCTCGAGCGGGAGGACGTCGGGCAGGCACTCGGCGCGGTAGCCGCGCACCGCTCCCCAGACGTGCTGACCGGTGGCAAAACGCTCGCCTCCCTCGGCAACGTCGAAACACGTGCTGCTCAGCAGTCCGAGCCTCGGCCGGCGCGCCACTGCATCGAGCAGTCGTTCGAAGTGCGTCGGCTCGAACGACACATCGGCGTCGAGCTTGAACACGACGGCGGGCACCGGATCGAGCGTCGCCAGACCTGCCTCGAATGCACTCACGATCGGAGCCCCACGCGTCGACGACAGCAGCTTCGGGACGCTCAAGACCCGGATCCACGGGAAGTCCGCCGCCAGGTCGTTCGCGAGCTCGAGCGTCCCATCCGTCGACCCGTTCTCGACGATCACCCAACGGGCCGGCAAAACGGTCTGGAGGGCGAGGGACTGGGCCAGCCGAGGCAGGTTGTCGCACTCGTCGTGGGCCGGCGTGACGGCTGCGTAGTCCACTACAGAATCAGCGCGACCGCGTCCGCCCGGCTGCGACGGAAGGACGTCAGCCACAGCTCGAGCATGGTGATCGCGAGCAGAAGCTGCGTCCGGCTTCTCCGGCCGGCCAGCTGGTCGTCGATCAAACGCTGCACCATGCCGGCGTCGAGCAGGTCGGCGGTCGCCCGGTCCGACGAGACGAGTCGCTCGCCGAGCTCGCCGCGAAGCTGCGACACCAGCCACGCGTGCGACGCGAACCTGAAGAAGCCGAGCTTCTTCTTGTCGACGATCGAGTCCGGCAGGATCCCGCGCGCAGCCTCTTTGAGCACGACCTTGGTCTCGAGGCGCCGCACCTTGTGGCGCGTCGGGACGCGCGCAGCCCACTCAACGAGCTTGTGATCGAGAAACGGGACGCGCACCTCGAGCGAGCGGGCCATCGACGCGCGATCGAAATAGAGGAGCATGTCCTCGGGAAGCGCGAGCTGTGCGTCGAGATACAGCAACCCGGCCAACGGGTCGCGGAAGTGTCGCGTGCCCCCGGCGCGCGAGATCGCGGTCAGCGCACCCGCGCCGGAGGTGTCGGCGAGCGCACCCCGGTAGAGGTCGCGCCGGACGGACGGGTCGAGCAGGCTGCTCATCGCGATCAGCATCTCACCGGTATCGGGAGCAGCGAACGCGCCGAGGGTACGCCGCGCAGCAGTCTGTCCTGGGGGCCAGAGCGCCGTCAAGGGCCGAGCCGCCGCTCGCGACGGGCCGAGCGCCCTGAAGGCAGAGGCGACGCGGTGCTTGCGGTAGCCGCCGAACAGCTCATCCGCGCCCTGCCCCGCAAGCGCCACCGTGACATGTTCGGCAGCGACCGCCGAGAGCATCAGAAAGCCGAAAGCCGAGAGATCGGCGACGGGCTCGTCGATTTCCCATGCGAGGTCGTCGAGGTCGATCCCGGACTGGGTGAAGGACAGCTCGAGCTCGTGGTGCTCGGTCGAGAACAGGTCGGAGACCAGCCTGGCGTCCGCCAGCTCGTTTCCCTCTCGATCCTCGATGAAACCGACCGAGAACGTCTTCACCGGCGTCGACAGCTCGCGGGCCATCAACGCGACGATCAGGCTCGAGTCCAGACCGCCGGACAGCATCGCGCCGAGCGGAACGTCGCTCATCAGCCGCAGCCGCACCGCCTCGCCCAGGAGCTCGCGGAGCTCTTCGGCATCCTCGGCTATCGACTGTCGCGGCCCGCTCCCGTCCGGCAGCGGATAGCTCCAGTACGCCGAGTCATCGATGCCGTCCGGGTCGACGACCAGTCGATGGCCGGGAAGCAGCTTGTGCACCCCTGCGAGCGGCGTCGCGACGCCCGGGAAGAATCCGAGCGTCAGGTAGGTGTCGAGCGCTTCAATATCGAGCTCGGTCCCCACCAGGCCGCTCGCAACGAGCGCGCGAAGCTCGGATGCGAAGACGACCAGATCGCCGACCTGCGCCCAGTACAGCGGCTTGACGCCGAGCCGGTCGCGCGCGATCACGGCTCGACGACGGCGGCCGTCCCAAACACAGGCTGCGAACTTGCCGCGCAGGTGCGCAGGAAAGTCGCTGTCCCAGCGCTCGTAGACGTGCGGCAGGATCTCTGTGTCGCAGCGGCTACGAAACCGGTGGCCGTCCGCTGCGAGCTCGGTGCGGAGATCGAGATGGTTGTAGAGCTCGCCGTTCTGTGCGGCGACGATCGAGCCGCTCTCGTTCTCGACCGGCTGATGGCCTCCCTCCACGTCGACGATCGAAAGTCGTCTGACACCGAAGGCGACCCCGGGAGCCTCGTAGATGCCGCGATCGTTCGGCCCGCGATGCGTCATCGCGTCAGTCATTGCGAGCAGATCGCGCGAGGTGATCACCTCGCGCGGGTCGCCGCCGATCTGAACCACGCCGCAGATCCCACACATGTCGCTCAGGGTAGTCGCCGCGCCGGAGATGGTCGACCCTGCGCTCGGCTGCTAAGAAGATCGCATGACATCCGACCTCGATCCGCCGCCGGCAGACGTCGCCGTCGTCGTCGTGTCCTCGAACAGCGCCCGCTGGCTGTCGAAGTGCCTGTCGTCGCTGCACGAGCATTCCGGAGGCGTCTCTCTGGACGTCGTCGTGGTCGACAGCGGCAGCAGCGACGACACCGCGGCGGTGGCGCGGACGTCGTCGGCACGCGTCGTGCGCTGCGAGAACCGCGGCTTCGCGTACGCCAACAACCGAGGAATCGAAGCGACGAACGCTGCCTGGATCCTGCTGCTCAATCCAGACACCGAGTTCGTGAGCGGCACAGTCGCTGACCTCGTCGCGATCGGCACGAGGACTGCTCGGCTCGGCGTTCTCGGCGTCCGCCAGACGTTCGCCGACGGCACTCTCCAATTCACGATTCGGCGGTTCCCAAGCCCGCTGCGGACGGTCGGCCAGGCACTTGCCTCGGAATCCTGGCCCCTGCGTCCGAGCTTCCTGGGTGAACGTGTCCTCGATCCAGCACTGTACGAACGCTTCGGAGAGTGCGATTGGACGTCTGGTTCGTTCATGTTCGTGCGGCGTGCTGCACTCGACGCCGCCGGCCCGCTCGACGAGAAGTTCTTCCTGTACAGGGAGGAGCCAGACCTGTGCCTCCGGATCAGCCGCGCCGGTTGGACGGTCGCGCACACGCCGACGGTCACGATCATCCATCACGGCGGAAACGAATCGAGCGACCCTCGGCTTGCAGCGCAGCAGGCTCACTCGCGGCGGCTGTACGCCGAGAAGCATTTCTCCCGCGTCGGGGCAGGAACTGCGGTGGCCGCGCTCGCCGTCGGCTACGGACTGCGAGCCGCTCTCGGCGGTCGGAGCGCGAGCTCGAGGCGCGCCAACGCCCGCGCGAGCCTGCGGACGCTCCTCGGGTGGGAGCCACCTCCGTTCGCCGCGGTCCACCACGGCGCCCGCCCGGCGCAGGGTCGGTAGGCGCGGCAACGAACCCACTCTGCTACTGATCCGGTTGACCGCCGGATGGCGTTGCAGATGGCAGAGACCGTCCCTCCTCCCGACGAGGCCGAACGGACGGCCGAGGTCGGCACCGATGTCTTCAGCCCGGAGCTCGCTCTTGTCGACCCGGCCCTGCGCGACCGCCTGTCGCGGCAGCAGCCACCCGTCCGCGAGCCGGAGCACGCGCACGCGCCCACGCCCGAGCCGGCACCGCGAACGACGACCTCGGCGCCGGTCGTCGTTCCGGCACGCGCACCCCTCCAGCAGCCCGTCCCCGCCGCGCCGCGCCGGCGCCGGCGCCGGCGCGTGTGGCCGCTCCTCGTCGCGGCACTCCTCGGCGGCGCGGTCGCGGTAGCCGCGATCGTCGGGCTCGACGGGCTGCGCAACTCGTCGACGAAGACGATCGACACTCCGCCCGTCACGACTGCCATCGGGAGGCCTGCGTCGTCGCCGTCAACCACCACACCGGCAGGGACGGCAACGGTCGAGCAGCCGATCACCCACACCGCAACAACCACCCGGAAACCGGCGACGACCGCAACGGCCACGACAACACAGAGGACGACGACGCGGCCGTCGGCCGGGCGCACGACAACGGCGCACAGCCCGCCCGCCACACCGACAACGACACCCGCACGCAAGCCGCCCCCCACGGCGGCGACGACGCCTCAACAGTTCGCGTGGGCACCGGTCCGTGGGGCGACCGCGTACGACGTGGCGCTGTTCGACAAGACGACGCGCGTGTTCCACGCGAGGACGACGAAGCCGACGATTACGATCGCCGTCCGGACCGGCCGGGCCGGACCTGCCGGGTCGGTGGCACCCGGCGCGTACGAGTGGTACGTCTGGCCGGTCGTCGACGGTCACCAGGCCAGCGTGGCGATCGTACGTTCGCGTTTACGACTTTCGCGCTGAACGTTTGAACGCGGTTTGCGTGGGGTAGGAGGCCGGAAGGTTGATCCCCCGTTTGGGGGGTTGCGCAACGTCCCGGGTCGGCCGATCCGGCAAAAGCATGAACCGGACTCGCCGCCTCACAGCCACGATCGTCGTCGCCAGCCTGGTTGGGTCGGTGTGGGGTGCAGAGGCCTTCGGACGTGCAGTCCTGGACGGCGCGCCGGCAGCACCGCAGTCGCTCAGCGTCACCTCGGTCTCGAAGACGTCGCTGAGGCTCGGCTGGCGCGCAGCGCGGACGCCCAGCTTCGTCCGGTTCGAGGCGTACGTGAACGGCGCGTTCGCCGGAACCACGTTCTGGACGTACAAGGACATGTCTGGCCTCGCCTGCGGAACCGCCTACACCTTCTCCGTCGACGCGGCAACGTTCACGGGGGCCCGCTCGAATCGGGCGTCGATCGTCTCCTCGACGGCACCTTGCGGCACGACGCCAACGCCGGCCCCGGCACCAGCCCCGCCGCCGCCCGACACCACTCCACCTTCGACGCCCGGCAACCTCGCAGCCACGAGCTCGACTGCCACGAGCGTCTCGGTTTCGTGGTCGCCCTCGACCGACAATGTCGGCGTCACCGGCTACGCCCTGACCGTGAATGGGGCGAGCGCCGGGACGGTCACGAGCACGAGCTACACGGCAGGTGGGCTCGCCTGCGGAACGACCGCGAAGATCGGCGTCGTGGCGCTCGATGCGGCAGACAACAAGTCCGGGCAGGCAACGACCAGCGTCGCGACGAGCGCATGCCCCGACAACGTACCGCCGACGACGCCGTGGCCGATCGTTGTCCAGGGAACGACCGCCAACAGCATCTCGATCACGTGGCCGGCAGCGGTCGACAACGTCGGCGTGGTCGGGTACTCCGTCTACCGTGGACCGACCAAGGTCGCGAGCGGCAACCTGCCGCTGGCGTACACGTATACAGGCCTGGCGTGCAACACGAGCTACTCGCTCTCCGTCCTCGCGTACGACGCGGCGGGGAACGTCTCTTCGTCGCAGGGCAGTGCGACCGCCACCACGGGCGCGTGCGCCGGCGACACCAGTCCGCCGAGCGCGCCGGGCAACGTCCAGATCGGCTCGCCGACCACGCAGGGCGTGACCGTGACGTGGTCGCCTTCGACCGACAACGTCGGCGTCGCCGGCTACTCCGTCTCCGTGAACGGCTCGGTCGCCGGCCAGACGAGCGGCACCTCCTACGCCGTCGGCGGACTGACATGCAGCACGACCTATTCATTCAGCGTGACCGCTAACGACGCTGCCGGCAACACCTCGCAGCCGACGAGCGTCAGCGGGGCGACCAGCGCCTGCCCGCCGCCTCCGCCGAACGGACCGACCGTCCCCGCCCAGATTGCAGTGGCGACGAACGGAATCGACTCGACGTGCGTCCGCGGAGACCTCACGAAGCCCTGCCAGACCTTCCAGCAGGCGTACAAGATCGCGCAGCTGGGTGATACCGTCAACGTTTCGGCTGGGAACTATCCGTCGCAGACGATCGACGATGTGTCCGGCAAGACGTCGCCGAGCTCGTCGGCGGTCACGTTTGTCGCCCAGGGCAAGGTCGTGCTCGCCGGCCTGCTGGTCGGTGACCAGTTCACGAACCCGAACGCCGCCGACAACATCACCTTCGAGGGAATCACTGGTACCTCGGCCTGGGGAATCCAGCCCGACGCGCACAACATCACCTTCGACCACGTGTCCACCACGAACATCCAAGCCCACGGCGTCACCGGCTTCACCGTGACGAACTCGGCGTTTGGCAACTGCACCGTCGTCGACGTGAACGGGCCGTGCGACAACTTCAAGGTTGACGATGGCTCGTCCAACGTCCTGATCGACCACGACACGTTCACCAACTTCCGCGCCGCACCCGGATCTGCCGAGCACTTCGAGTGCTTCTTCTTCGGCGACTCGGCCAACGTCACGATCAGCAACTCGAGCTTCAGCGGCTGCGAGTACTACAACATCTTCGCCCAGTCGGACAGCGGCAATGACAACGTGACGATCCAGAACAACAGCTTCTCCAGGCCGTTCACGCACGGCTCGCCGGATCAGGACAACGGGCAGAACGCCCTGAACATCTCGAACCGCGGCGGCGCCTGGGACAACTGGAATGTTTCGGGCAACACCTTCGCGACCGGGACGACGTTCACGGCTGACGCCGGCGGCACCTACACGCACTTCACGATCGCAAACAACAACTTCGGCCTCTCCGGCAACTGCATCGCCGGAGCGACCTATTCCGGCAACACCTGGCCGTCCGGCGGCTGCTAGCTGCTAGCCCGGCCTGCGGGCCGCTACCCTGGGCCGCGCCCGTGAGAGTCGGCCTCGCCTTCCTCGCAGTCGCCTTCGCCCTTCTGTTCGCGCAGGGATCGACGGCGCGAACGTCGTTCCAGGCGGCAGCGACGCTCTATGTCGACGTGCACGGTTCCGACTCGGGGAAATGCACGAAGACCGCCCCGTGCGCGACGTTCCAGCGCGCCTACGCCGTCGCATCCCCAGGCGACACAGTGCTCGTCGCTTCGGGCCGATACCCCACCGAGACGATCCTCGCCGTGCAGGGGAAGCCAACAGCCGCCAGGCGCGCGGTCACCTTTCAGGCGGTTGGCCGGGTCGACCTAAACGAACTCGATCTCGGCGACGAGTACACGCATCCCGATGCTCCGTCGAATCTCGCGTTCGTCGGCTTCCACGGAAGCTCCGCCTGGAACACTCTTCCCGGTGCCGCCAACATCACGTTCGATCACGTCCAGACGACGAACCTCTACGACAGCGGAACGCAGGGCTATACCGTCATCAACTCCGACTTCGGCGACTGCACGGTCGTCCACGTCAACGGCCCGTGCGACAACTTCAAAGTTGAGCAAGGTGCGAGCAACGTCCTGATCGCGAACAACGTGTTCCACGACTTCCGCGTGGCGCCCGGATCGCCGGAGCATTTCGAGTGCATGTTCCTAGCCGGGAGTACGAACACGGTTCTTCGGAACAACGTCTTCCGCAACTGCGATTACTTCGACGTATTCGTCCAGCACTTCGACAACCCGTTCAACGGTCTCCGCATCGAGAACAACTGGTTCGACGCCGCGTTCGACGGCCATGATCACCGTACAACCGCGGCGCTATGGTTCTCCGGGCGGGGATATAGCTGGTCCGACGTCGCCATCACCCGAAACTCGTTCGACAACGCTTCGATTCATATCGACGACACACCGTCGGTCTCGGACTTCCGGGTCGAGCGAAACCTCATCGGGCCGG
Organism: uncultured Thermoleophilia bacterium; assembly: GCA_963769545.1. Taxonomy (GTDB): domain Bacteria; phylum Actinomycetota; class Thermoleophilia; order Gaiellales; family Gaiellaceae; genus PALSA-600. Next base: position 89,686 of record CAVYMB010000002.1, read on the forward strand.
TGGATTGCTTCCCAGGGGTGACCTACACGGAGAATTACTGGCTCGGCGGCAAGGTGTGCAGCAGCACCGACCTGCGCCAACTGCCGTACGGGTACTCCTCCCAGGATGGTCGCCTCGTTTTGGACAAGGCTGACGCCAAGGCCCTTCGCCGGATCTTCTATTCATGCGCCGCCGGCCAGCGGCCTCAGCAGGTCGTCAAGCTGCTTCGCGCTGATACGTCGACTCGGTCGCTGCGTCCGTGGACGGCCTCTGTTGTGCGCGCGCTCGCAAGCAGCGAGGCCTACCTGGGCGGCACGCTCGGATCGAAGGGCTCCGCGCCCGCGGTGACGTGGCCGACGCAATTCAAGAAGGCGCAGCGGCTCTGTCGCGCCTGAGCTGACGGTCAGGCGGCACGACGCGACGCGCCGTGCTGAAGTGCCCGATCGAAGGCGGCCAGCAGCGCCTCCTCCGAGCGGGCCCAGCTCAGCTCGCGCACACGCTCGAGCCCGGTCGCGCTCATGCGCGCGCGCCGGCTCTCGTCGTCGAGCACGGCACCGAGCGCATCGGCGAAGGCCCCTGCATCGTCGGACTCGGCGTAGGCGGCCGCCTCTCCCGCCGTGTTCCGCGTCTCCGCGAGATCGAATGCGACGATCGGCCGACCGACCGCCATGTACTCGGCGACCTTGACCAGGGTCGATCGCTCGTTGAGGGGATTCCTGGGTTCCGGCGAGATGCAGACGTCGCACGACGCGATGAGCTCGACGAGGCGCGGGCGATCCTGAACGAACCCCGCGAACGTGACCGCGTCGTCGAGCCCGAGGTCGGCCGCGAGCCGCCTCGCCGACGGCAGCGCATCGCCGTCTCCGACGAAGAGCGCGTGCCAGTCGGTTCGACGCTTCCGAAGTGCCCCAAGCGCTTCGAGTGCGACGTCGAGGCCGTCCTGGTCGCTCATCAGGCCGACATAGCCGATCAGGAATCGTGCCCCCGCCTTCAGCGCCTCATCGCCGGCGACCGGGCGGAAGACGCTCGTGTCCGGCCCGTTCCGGACGATGAACACGTCCTCTGCCGCCTTCCGCCCACGCTCCATCGCCACACGGCGGAACGACTCGTTCGCAGCGAGGACGACGTCTGCGAGCCGGAAGCCGAGTCGTTCGGCGGCAAGCAGGCCCTGATAGGCGGGGAACCGCCGCTGGAACTTCGCCAGGTAGAGCTCGGGGCTGAGGTCGTGGTGGTCGAAGATCGTCGCCGCTCCGGTCTTGCGCACGCTCCGGGCTGCCAGCAGCAGGACATCTGGGGGATTGCTCGCGTGAACCACGTCGAACCTTCGCGAGCTCGAGAGCATGGCGACCAGCGAACGGATGCGCGACAGCGCAGTGCCGTACTCGCGAACGTACGCGACCGCACCGCCACTGCTCTCCGCCAGGTCGAAGCGGTGAATCTCGATCCCGTCCTGAAGCGTGCGATCGTCGCGGTCTCGGTTGGCGCCTTTCGGCCCGACCGCAACCACGTCCCACCCAGCGGCGCGCAGCGAGAGACACTCGGCCCAGACGCGCGTGTCTCCTGGCACGGAGTCGTTCTCGACGATGAACAGGGCGGCCGGCAACCGCCGGTGATGTTACCGCCGGGCTCGGATTTCCTAGCCTTGGCCAACCAGGCGGCGATCCCTACACTCGAAAGAGTCTGGCGGGGAGGGCCAGGCGGCGGCAGAGCACCCGGGGAGGGGGCCTATTTCTGAGACGGTCGGGGCCGACCTTCAGAACTTTGGTCTAGCTCGATCTGGGGTCGAAGCCGACACAGTTCTGAGCGGGAGCGTTCGAGGGCGACGTTTGGCGAACTAGGGGGACTTGCGGTTGGTTGGAATCTCATGGACTGCGCGCACGGCCGAAGGGCTGGATGCGCGGCTGCCTGGAACTCGGCTCAACGCCTCGACGGGCACCCGGCAACAACGGGGTGTGCTCGTCCGGCGTGCGCTCGTTCTCTCCGACCTGGTCGGACTCTCGATCGCGTTCATCACCTCGACGGCGATCTTCGCCAACCCCAGCACCGTCGGCGACCACGTCCCACGTGCGCTCGAGACGGTGCTGTTCCTGGCGACGCTCCCGTTGTGGCTCGTCTTTGCGGGGATCTTCAGCCTGTACGACCACGACGCAGCCCGCGCTGACCATTCGACGGCGGACGAAACGCTCGGCGTGATCAGTCTCGTGACGCTCGGCACCTGGTTCGTCTTCGTGGGCTCGTGGGCCACGAAACTGGCGCAGCCTGAGCTCGACCGGCTGATCAGCTTCTGGATGTTCGCACTCGGGCTGCTGCTCGCCGGCCGCGGCATCGCGCGCGCGATCGTGCGCAAGATGCCTGCGTACCAGCAGAGTGCGGTGGTCGTCGGCGCCGGCCACGTCGGACAACTCGTCGCGCGCAAGATCGAACAGCACCCCGAGTACGGAATCGATCTCGTCGGTTTCGTCGACGACAACCCCCGTGAGCGCCGCAGCGACATCGCCGATCTACCGTTGCTCGGCGGAATCGGCGACCTCCCGGACCTCGTCTCGATGTGGGGGATCGAGCGCGTGATCGTCGCTTTCTCCGGCGAAGCGGACACGCGCACGATGGCGCTCGTCCGCTCGCTGCGCGACCGCGACGTGATGGTGGACGTTGTGCCGCGCCTCTACGAGCTGGTGGGCCCGCGCGCAGAAGTGCATCTCGTCGAGGGGCTGCCGCTCCTTACCGTCCCGCCGGCGCGCGTCTCCAACGCCTCCCTGGGCGCGAAGCGGATTATCGACGTCGTGGTCGCGTCGATCCTGCTCGTCCTCTCTTCACCGTTGTTCCTATTCGCGGCGATCCGCATCCGGCGCGAGTCTCCAGGCCCCGTCTTCTTCCGCCAGACGCGTCTTGGTAGCGACATGCGCCCGTTCACGGTGCTCAAGTTCCGCACCATGACAACGGGGGTAGACGAGTCGAAGCATCGCGAGTACATCGAGAGCACGATGACTGCGGGCGCCACGCTGAACGGGAACGGCACGTACAAGCTCGAGCGTGAGAGCGAGATCACGCCGTTCGGCCGCTTCCTGCGCAAGACGAGCCTCGACGAGCTGCCGCAGCTGATCAACGTGCTGCGCGGCGAGATGTCGCTCGTCGGGCCCCGCCCCTGCATCCCGTACGAGACCGAGTTCTTCGAGCCCCACCACTTCGACCGGTTCCTCGTGCCGCAGGGGATCACCGGGCTCTGGCAGGTGACCGCCCGGGCGAAGTCGACGTTCGGCGAGGCGCTCGAGATGGACGTCGCCTACGTGCGCGGCTGGTCGCTCGGGCTCGACCTTCGCCTCCTCTTCCGGACGCCGTTCGCTCTCCTGCGGCAGCGGAAAGCAACAGCGTGACACCTGTTCGGATCGCGGTCGTCGGGCTCGGCTACTGGGGGCCGAACCTCGTCCGCAACCTCTTCGAGCTCGAATGCGCCGAGGTGGCCGCGATCTGCGACCGCGACACCGACCGGCTCGAACTGATGAGCCGGCGCTTCGCCGGCGTCCGCACCTGCGAGCAATTCGACGAGATCCTCGCCGACGACTCGATCGACGCAGTCGCGATCGCGACGCCCGTCAGCACGCATCATCCGCTCGGGCTCGCCGCACTCAAGGCCGGCAAGCACGTGTTCGTCGAGAAGCCGCTGGCAGCCTCGTCGGCGGAATGCCTCGAGCTGATCCAGGCAGCCGGCGACCGCGACCTGACCGTGATGCCCGGGCACACGTTCCTCTACAGCCCGCCCGTCGTCGCGATTCGCGATCTGATCGAACGAGGCGTCGTCGGCGACATCTACTTCATCTCGACCAGCCGCGTGAACCTCGGCCTGCACCAGGCGGACGTCAGCGTCACCTGGGATCTCGGCCCGCACGACTTCTCGATCCTGCACTACTGGCTCGGGCAGGCACCGGCATTCGTGAGCGCGCTCAGCCGCGGCTTCATCGTGCCGAGCCTCCCTGACGTCGCGTTCATCGATCTCGAGTACGCGTCGAGCACGATCGCGCACGTCGAGCTCTCGTGGCTCGCGCCGAGCAAACTCAGGCGGACGACGATCGTCGGCTCGGAGAAGATGGTCGTCTACGACGACACGAGCACCGAGCCGGTGCGGATCTTCGACTCGGGCGTCGAGCTGAGAGATCCGAAGACCTTCGGCGAGTACCGGATGACCTACCGCACGGGTGACATCGTGTCGCCACGCGTCGATGCCGCCGAGCCGCTCGCGCTCGAGTTGCGCGACTTCTGCCGCGCGGTTCGCGAAGGAACGACGCCGAGGTCGTCGGCTGCGCTCGGCCTCGACGTCGTGCGGATGATCGAGGCTGTCGACGAGTCGCGTGAGCTCGGAGGCGTCCGTGTCTCGGTCGAAGAGTTCGATCCGCTGCTCGCCCTGCAGGGCGAGCTGACGCAGATTCAGGATCCCCCGAACAGGGGTTGAGCCCGGTCGGCCGGGAATCCCTTGAAGAGGGGATACCGGTGCCAAGGCCGCGCCGCTTAGCTGCGTGAGATAGGGGACCGGGGGGACTGCGGCTCGTTCACCCCCTGGTGACTGCACTGCGGACTTGGGAGGGCATGTTGAGGGGTAAGGGTCTACGCGCGGCCGTGGTCGTGCTCGCGGCGCTGGTGTTCGTGCCGGCCGCATTTGCGCACCACGGCGTCATCACGGCGTCGTTCTCGTGCGACGGAGTCGTCAGCTACACGGCGACGGCCTGGGCGACGAACAACGATCTGCCGGCAAGCCGAACGAACAGCGACGTCCGCATCTTCGAGACGAACGCCAACGGCGCGGCGTTGAACCCGACCGTCCAGGTCGGCGGCGGCGCATTCAACGCCCAGAACAACTACTCGTTCTCCGGATCGTTCTCGGTCTCGAGCTCCGTCTCGAGCCTCACCCTGAACGCCAAGGAGTTCTCCAACTGGGGCGACAATGCGGGTCCGAGCGGCGGCACGAACGCCGAGAGCTCGACGACCGTCACGCGGGCGACGACCGGGTGCACACCGCCCCCGCCGCCCGATCAGTGCCCGAACATCGAGGGCAACCAGCCGACGATCCCGGACGGGATGGTCAAGGACGCCGAGGGCAACTGCGTGACGCCCCCGCCGCCCGATCAGTGCCCGAACATCGAGGGCAATCAGGCCGGCGTCCCGGACGGGATGGTCAAGGACACGGACGGCAACTGCGTCACGCCGCCTCCGCCTCCTCCGCCTCCCCCGCCCCCGCCGCCTCCGCCGCCCCCGGTCGACCAGTGCGCGAACATCGACGGCGTCCAGACGGCGATCCCGGATGGGATGGTGTCGGACGGAAACGGCAACTGCGTCACTCCGCCGCCTCCCCCGGTGCCGAATCCGCCGACCGTGACCCCGACCGCGGTGCCGCCGGCCACCAAGCCGAAGACGCCGAAGCCCGTGGTCAAGCACGCCAAGAAAAAGGTCGTCAAGGCGAAGGTCAAGGTCAAGCCGAAGGCGCACCCGAAGAAGAAGGTGAAGACGCATCCGAAGGCGACGCAGGTTCGGAGGCCTGGTGTTCTCCCGTTCACGCCTTAGCGGCTTCGCCGTCGTCGCAGTGGTGGTGGGGCTGACAATCGTCAGCTCCGCCGCCGCGACGGCGCCGATGCTCCGCATCCCGCGGATCGGGCTCGACGTGGCGCTGGCATCCGATCTCTCCTACGGGCCGCACCTCTACTACCGGAGTGCGACGACCGTGGCGATCGCAGGTCACCGGACGACTCACACGCATCCGTTCCGCAACCTCCAGCTCCTGCGCCGTGGAGACCCGATCTGGGTCGGCCACACGCTTTACCGCGTCCGCAGGACGGTGACCGTCCGGCCGTGGCAGGTGTGGGTGCTGCGGTACAAGGGCCTCGTGCTGTCAGCGTGCACACCACCCGGCAGTGCCGCGTACCGGATCGTCGTGCTCGCGGCGCTGGCGAGCTAGCCTCTAGCCCGCAAGCACGGCGATCTGCGCGGCCGCGCGACGGAGCGCTGCCTCGTCGAACACGTATGGAGTTGCGTTGCGCACGTCGTGAAGCGGCGCGTCGAGTTCGGAGCTGCCTCCCGCCGCGTTGACGGCGTAGCGCACCGGGATCTCGTGACAGACGACGAGCGTCGTTCGCTCCGTTCGCTCGCAGAGCCTCCGAAACGCGCCCGCGTAGCGTCGCGCAGCGTCGTTGAGGCTCTCTCCGCCCGGAAAGGGAACGTCGCGGTCGGTGTGCGGCCTCGAGTGGCGGTAGTCGTCGAGGGAACCTCCTTCGAGCTCCCCGATCCGGACGTCGCCGAGCTCGGCGTCGAGCTCGTGCGGGACGTCGCGACCGTGCAGCGCGATCTCCGCGGTCTGGACGGCCCGCGGGAACGGCGAGGCGACGAGGAGGTCTATCGGGAGCTGTGCGAGCTGGCCGGCAAGCTGCTTCGCCTGCTCGACTCCCGGCTCCGAGAGTCCCCGGTCGAGCGCCGGATCGCCGTTGATGACGCCGGCGACGTTGAGCACCGACTGGCCGTGGCGTACGAGAAGGAACAGCCGCACGCGCGGAGCCTACGAAAGGAGGCGCGGTGGCGCCCGAGAATGCCGGAAGATGCCCTACCGGTCGTCTCGGCTCTTCCGGGCGCAGTTCCGCCTGCTCGTCGAGCTGAATCTGCTCGAGGCGGCGCAGAACCGCATGATGGCCGAGACGAAGGCCGGCCATCGATTCCGCGCACGACAGGCGCGCCGCGACGTCGTGCGGCTTCGACAGTCGATCGACGAGGGCCGCTTCATGGTCAAGGAGTGGAAGCCGGCGACGCTCGACGAGCGTGAGCTTCTGACACGCCTGCGTCCACTGCTCGCCGTTCCGCTGCCGTCTGCAATGCCGCTGCGGCCGAGGGTTGCCGGCGCGCCGGAGCAGGCGCTGTCGTGGCTGGTCGTGCTCGCCGCCGGCGCAGCGTGGGTCTACGTGCTCGCGAGCATCGCAGCACGCGGCATCGGCAACCGCCCGTCGCTGATCGCCGCGCAGGTGTGCGCCATCCTCCTCTCGCCCGTCGCGATCGCGCTCTTCGGCCGCCGCTGACTGGAATAGTCTCCGAGTGACCGTGAGCGCCCTGGCAGACGCCCGCCCGGCTCCGTCGGTTCGCATCGGGCCGATCTTCGGCGCCCTGATGCTCGTGATGTTGATGGCGTCGCTCGACTCGACGATCGTGTCGACCGCGCTACCGACGATCGCCGGCGATCTCGGCGGCATCGACAAGCTCTTCTGGGTCGTCACCGCGTACCTGCTCACCTCGACGATCACGACACCAGTCGCGGGGAAGCTCGGCGACATGTACGGGCGCAAGCTCGTCCTGCAGGTCGCGCTCGTGCTGTTCCTCACCGGATCGGTGCTCTGCGGGCTGAGCCGCGACATGACGGAGCTGATCGCCTTCCGCGGTCTCCAGGGTCTCGGCGGCGGGGCCTTGATGGTGAGCACACAGGCCGTGATCGGGGACGTCGTGTCGCCGCGCGAACGAGGGCGGTACTCGGGACTGATGGGTGCGGTCTTCGGTATCTCGACCGTGATCGGGCCGCTTCTCGGTGGGCTCTTCGTCGATCACCTTTCGTGGCGCTGGATCTTCTACGTCAACATCCCGATCGGCATCGCAGCGTTCGTCGTGCTGCAGCTGGTGCTCGCCACACCGGCACTGCGCGTCAAGCGCTCGATCGACTACCTCGGGATGGCGCTGCTCGCCGGCGGGCTGACGTCGATCGTGCTCTACACCAGCCTCGGCGGCTCCACCTACCCGTGGTTCTCGGCACAGATGATCCTGCTCCTCGTCGTCTCGGTCCTCCTCTCGGTCGGCTTCGTGATCGCCGAGTTGAGAGCCAAGGAGCCGACGCTTCCGCTGTCGCTGTTCCGCAACCGCGTGTTCACCGTCGCCAGCCTCGTCGGCTTCATCGTCGGGTTCGCCCTCTTCGGCTCGGTCACCTATATCCCGCTCTACCTGCAGGTCGTGCGGGGCGCGAGCGCGACACAGTCGGGCCTGGAGATGCTGCCGCTGATGGCCGGCGTGCTGATCGCGTCGATCGGCAGCGGACAGGTGATCTCACGCGTCGGCCGCTACAAGATCTTCCCGATCGTCGGCACCGGTCTGATGGTCGTCGGGATGCTGCTGCTCGCGCGCCTCACCCCGGGCACGTCGACGCTGCTGGCCGACCTCTACATGCTCGTGCTCGGGCTCGGTCTCGGCTTCGTCATGCAAGTGCTGATCCTGGCCGTCCAGAACGCCGCCGACTACCGCAACCTCGGCGTGGCGACCGCGAGCGCGACGCTGTTCCGCTCGATGGGCGGAACCGTCGGCGTGCCGATCTTCGGCGCGATCTTCACCAATCAGTTCGCGAGCAAGCTCGCGTCCAGGCTGCCACCGGGTGCAGCCGGCCAGCTTCCGTCGCATCTCGGCCCGGGCGAGATCGACAAGCTCCCGCCCGCGATCCACGACCCTTACGTCGACGCGTACGCCTCGTCGCTGCATCCCGTCTTCCTGATCGCCGCCGGCCTCGCGGCCGCTGCATTCGGGCTCAGCTGGCTGCTCGAAGAACGCCCGCTGAGGCAGACGGTCGCCGACCAGGGCATCGGCGACAGCTTCGCTTCGCCCCGCGACGCGAGCTCGTTGGACGAGCTGGAGGAGCGGCTCAGCTCGATCGCGCAGCGCGAGAACCGCCACGTCGTCTACGAGCGCCTCGCCGCCGCAGCCCAGATCGACGTGACGCCCGCTCAGGCATGGCTGTTGCTCCGCCTCGATCATGCCGAGGCGGCCTCGCCGGCCGAGCTGGCCGCCCGTTACGAGCAGCCGCCGGAGCTGATCTCGAGCCTCCTCGACAACCTCGAGGCGGACGGCCTCGTCGAAGGGCGGGAGCACGTGCGCCTGACCGAACGAGGTCAGACCGCGGTCGAGACGATGGCGGACGCGCGGAAAGAGGCGCTGGAGCAGTTTCTGGCCGAATGGCAGCCGGAGCAGCACGCCGAGGTGCGCCTGCTGCTCGAGCGGTTCGCGCGCTCGCTGCGCTCGACGCCGCCGGCAGGCGACCCGGTCCCGGCCTAACGGCTGCCGAGCTCGCGCCGCCGCTGCGCAAGCAGCGTCAGGCGCTCCTCGAGCTCGCCCGCGAACTCGGCGAGCGTCCGCCGGCGGGTGTTGACGAGCTCCAGCTGGCGCTCGACGAGCGGAACCGCCGCCTCGACGATACGCGCGCGTTCTTCGTCATTCGCGCTTTCCGCCCAGCGTCCGCGCAGGGCGGAGCGCGCCTCCTCCGCCTCGGCGAGCTCGACGAGCTCCTCGAGCGAGAGCCCGAGCAGATCGCGCAGCCGGATCAGCTCCTGCAGGCGGAGGACGTCGGCCTCCTCATAGAGCCGATGGGTTCCCTTCGTGCGCGCCGTCGAGGTGCCGAGCAAGCCGCGCTCCTCGTAGTAGCGGATCGTTCGCGTCGTCACGCCGACGCGATCTGCGACCTCTCCGATGCGGTACGCGGTGGTCGCGCTTTCGCTCTTCATGCGACCTTCTCGACCGGTTCGAGCCCGGCGGGGACGACAGTGGGAACCGTCGCCTCGCGATGGTGGTACTTGCCGCCGCGCAAGAGCGAGGCGACTGCGGCGACGAGGCACGAGACGATCGCGAACGCGAACGCATAGACGAGCGCCGTGTGGAACGGCCCCGAGATCAGCTGCGGGAAGAAGCTGCGCCCGGTGAGCGCGTTCGCCCGACCGGCCGGGAGGCTGTGCAGCACGTGCGGGCCAAGCAGCGTCGCCATCGGGTTGTAGCCGAGGAACGACGCGAACAGCGTCGCGACCGGCGGCAGCGCGGAGACGCGCGCCGCGTCCGTCGGCGGCACCCCGTGCGCCGCGAGACCTGTCTGCAACGCGTGCGGCAGACCCGACGCAAGCCCGACGATCATCAGCGTGAAGAAGACGCCGATCGAGAGCACGCTCGCGGAGTTCATGAACGTCGCCAGCATTCCGGCGCCGGCGCCGCGCTGCGTCGCCGGCAGCGAGTTCATCACGCCCGCGCTATTGGGTGAGGCGAATAGGCCCATCCCGATGCCGTTCAGCAAGAGGATCACCGCGAACCAGACGTACGAGAAGTCGACCGGCAAAACGATCAGGAGCAGGAAGCTCAACGCCGCGAGCAGCATGCCGCCCGTCGCGAACGGGCGCGCGCCGAAGCGGTCGGAGAGCCAGCCCGACGCCGGACCTGCGATCAGGAAGCCGGCGATCAGCGGCAGCATGTAGATCCCGGCCCAGAGCGGCGTGCTCGCGAAGTCATAGCCGTGCTCGGGAAGCCAGATCCCCTGCAGCCAGATGATCAGGATGAACTGCAGACCGCCGCGGCCCATCGCGGCGAGCAGTGCTGCGAGGTTGCCGGCCGCGAACGCGCGGATCCGAAACAGCTCGAGGTGGAACATCGGCTCGGCGACGTGGCGTTCGATCGTGCAGAAGACGACCAGCAGCGCGAGCCCGCCGAGCAGCATCGAGAGCACGAAGGGCGACGTCCATCCCATCGTGTGCCCTCCGTAGGGCTGGATGCCGTACGTGATCCCGATCATCACCCCGACAAGACCGAGAGCGAAGGTGGCGTTGCCCCACCAGTCGATCCGCGCCGGACGGCGCGCGCTCAGCTCGCGCAGCGAGTGGTAGGACCAGACCGTCGCGACGACCCCGACAGGCACCGACACGAGGAAGATCAGGCGCCAGGAGATCGGAGCGAGGACGCCGCCGAGCACGAGGCCGATGAACGAGCCGGCGATTGCAGCGATCGAGTTGACGCCGAGCGCGAGCCCGCGCTGGTTGTGTGGGAACGCGTCGGTGAGGATCGCGCTCGAGTTCGCGAAGATGAGCGCGCCTCCGACACCCTGGCCCACGCGCATCGCGATCAACCAGATCGCGGCGGCGGCGCCGTGCATCCACGTGACGGACAGGAGAATCGAGAAGACGGTGAACACGGCGAAGCCGAGGTTGAACATCCGCACCCGTCCGTACATGTCACCCAGCCGGCCGAGACTGACCAGCAGCACCGCCATGACGACGATGAAGCCGAGGATCAGCCAGAGCAGGTAGCTGGTGTTGCCGGGCGCGAGCGGATCGATGTGGATGCCGCGGAAGATGTCAGGCAGCGCGATCAGGAGGATCGAGGCGTTGATCGTCGCGATCAGCATCCCGAGCGTCGTGTTCGACAACGCCACCCATTTGTAGTCCAGCTTGCTCCGGGCCATGCCGTCCTTCGGGTCGATAAACCTTACGTTTACGTAAGGTAGCAGATCGGCCTAGGATTGCCGGGCACGACGCCCGATACTCGGGGCACATGGACAACGGCACGCCGGTTGGCACTCTCGAGCTCGCGGTTCTCGGGCCGGTCGAGGCACGCCGCGACGGCCGGCCGATCCCCCTCGGCGGATTGCAGCAGCGGGCGCTGCTGGCACTGCTCGTGCTCCAACACGGCGAGGTCGTATCGGCCGACCGGCTGATCGAGGATCTGTTCGGCCCGGCGCCCCGCGACGGCTCCGCAAACGCGCTGCAGCAGGCCGTCTCACGACTGCGGCGGACGCTGGGCGGAGACGGCGCCACGCTCGTCACCCAGGCTCCCGGGTACGCGCTCGCCGTCGATCCGGGGAGCGTCGATCTGTACCGCTTCGAGGAACTGCGGCGAAGCGCCGGGCAGGCGCTCGCAGACGGCTCCTTCGCCTCCGCGGCAGCCCAGTTGCGAGAGGCACTCGCGCTCTGGCGTGGGCCACCGCTCGCCGATCTGGTCGAGCTCGACTTCGCACAGCCCGAGATTCGCCGGCTCGAGGAGCTCGGTCTCGGCGCGGTCATGGATCGCATCGATGCCGAGCTCGAGCTCGGGCAGACCACCGGCCTCGTGACGGAGCTCGAGCGGCTCGTCGAAGCGAACCCGTTTCAGGAGCGCCTGCGCGGACAGTTGATGCTCGTCCTCTACCGCGAAGGGCGTCAGGCGGACGCACTCCAGGCGTACCGCGATGCGCACGCCCTGCTGCGCGACGAGCTCGGGCTGGAGCCGAGTCGTTCGCTGCAGGAGCTCGAGCGCGCCATCCTGACCCACGACGCCTCGCTCGACGCCGTCAGCCGGAGCGCTGCCCCGGAGGCGGGCGTCTCCGTCTGCCCGTTCAAGGGACTTGCCGCCTTCGAGCTCGGCGACGCGCGGTTCTTCTGCGGACGAGAGCGCGTCGTCGACGATCTCGTCGCGCGCCTCGCCGACGGAACGCTGGTCGGCATCGTCGGCCCGTCAGGCATCGGGAAGTCCTCGGTCCTGCGTGCCGGCCTCCTGCGGGCCCTGGCCTCGGGCGCGCTCCCGGGCAGCGAGACCTGGTCGACCGTCGTCCTGCGCCCGGGTGCACATCCCGGCGACGAGCTCGAGCGGGTCCCGGCCGCGCCCGGCGTCCGGACGGTCGTCGCCGTCGATCAGTTCGAAGAGCTGTTCACCGTGTGCGAGGACGAGTCGGAGCGCGCGGCGTTCGTCCGCGCCCTCGTCGCCGCCGCACGCGACCCGGAGCGGCGGACGATCGTCGCGCTCGCGCTTCGCGCCGACTTCTACGGGCGGTGCGCCATCTACCCCGGGCTCGCGGAGCTCCTGTCGGCCCGCCATGTGCTCGTCGGGCCGATGCAGCCGGACGAGCTCGCCCGGGCGATCACCGTCCCTGCCGAGCGTGCCGGCCTCCAGGTCGAGCCCGATCTCGTCGCCGCGCTCGTCGCCGACGTCGCGGGGGAGCCGGGCGGTCTGCCGCTGCTCTCGACGGCGTTGCTCGAGCTGTGGCGACGCCGCGACGGCTCGACGCTGCGCCTCGCCGACTATCGCCGGGCCGGCGGCGTGCGCGGCGCGGTCGGCCGCCTCGCCGAAGCGACCTTCGACGGCCTCGACGACGACGGCAAGCAGATCGCGCGCATGCTGATGCTCCGTCTCGCCGCCGGTGATGCGGACAACGCGGTGAGACGGCGTCTGCCTGCGGCGGAGCTGACCCAGGGTCGGCCGGAAGTGGCTGCGGTCCTCGGCGTGCTCGTCGAGGCGCGCCTCCTCACCGCCGACGACGGCTCGGTCGAGGTGGCCCACGAGGCGCTGCTCCGCGAGTGGCCGCGCATGCGCGACTGGCTCGAGCAGGAGCGCGAGTCGCGCCGGCTCGAAGCACACGTCCGCGCCGCAGCCACCGAATGGAACGACGGCGGGCGCGACCCGGCCGATCTCTACCGTGGCCCGCGGCTCTCCGCCGTGCTCGACTGGCAGGTGGGTCGTGAGAGCGACCTGGCACCCCTGGAGAGGGAGTTCGTCGCGGCGAGCCGGGAGGTCGGGGAGCGCGAGCTGCAGGAGCAGAGGCGGCGCAACCGGCGGCTGCGGACGCTCGCCGGCGGCATCTTCGCCCTGCTCGTGCTCGCGCTGATCGCCGGCGGCGCGGCGCTGATCCAGCGAAGCACCGCACGGCGCGAGGCACGAGTCGCACTCGCACGCCAGCTCGGCGCAGAAGCATTGACCGAGCCACGCCTCGATCGCGCAATGCTGCTGGCCCGCGAGGCAGTGAACCTGAGCCGCTCGCCTCAGACCGAAGGCACGCTCATGGCGACGCTCCTGCGTGCGCCGGGGGCAATCTCGACCTTCTCGTCGCCGGTCAGGATTCGGCCACAACAGTTGAGCGTCAGCCCCGACGGCCGGACACTTGCGGCCGCGGACAACGGCGACGCCGTTCGCTTCTACGACCCGGCCGCCCGACTCCTTCGCGCGACAACCTTTCGCCTCGGATACGGCGCGCCGCCCGTCTTCAGCCGGGATGGCTCGCGATTCGTGGACTTCGCCGGTGCGTTCGGCTACCTCGAGGTCGCGAACGGACGCACGTGGAAGCCGATTGAGACCCTCGCCCTCGACCATCAGTACGTGGCGAACGTGAACAACCCATGCGGAACCCAGCCTCTGCCGATCTTCGGCCCGCACGACACACTCGCCTTCGCCTACTGCATCCCCGGCAAGGACGGATCCGAAGGCCCGGCGTTCCTCGACGAGTGGAACCTTGCGACTCACCGCCGAACGGTGTCCGCTCATCCGCTCGGGCTCCGCGGCGCCAACAGCCTCGAGCTCGGCTCCGGCGGACGACTCGTCGTGGTCGGGGCGACCAACGTGCTCGTCCTCGACGAGCGAACGCTCCATCCTCTACGGAAGCTGCGCCTGCCGCAATCGGTCGCTGTCTTGTTGACGGCCCTGAGCAAGGACGGCCGAACACTCGCGATCGGAGAATCACGCGGCGGAATCCACCTCTTCGACCTTCGCACGCGCAAGGTGAGGGTGCTCGAGGGCAGCGCGGGCATCGCCAATTCGCTCGCGTTCTCACCGGACGGCCGCGAGATCGCAGCCGGCAACGAGGACGGCACGGTGGTCGTCTGGGACGTCGCGTCCGGGACCCTCGCCGCCCAGCTCGACGGCCACGCGACGCGCGTCCTCGGTGTCGTCTTCAGCCCGGACGGAAAGACCCTCTATACGTGCAGCCTCGACGGCGCGATCTTCGTCTGGGACCTCGGCACGGCTCGCCACTTCGGGCTCACGTTCGGCGCATCCACCGGGCCCCGATTCACGGTCGGCCAAGATGAGCAGGAGGTGGCCCCGCCGCTCGCCGTCTCCCCCGACGGACGGCGCTTCGCCTACCGTGTCGGCCCAACGCGCGTCGGCATCTTCGCAACGGCAACAGCTGCTCCCCTCGTTGCATTCGACGTCGCGACCGGCGGTGAAATCGGCGCACTCGCGTGGAGCAACACCGGCCTGCTGGCGGTGAGTGGCAGCAGAGGCCACGTGCAACTCTGGGACGTCTCCGGCCGGCCGCGACTCCTCCGATCCCTCCAGGGGATGGCGTCGATCAACGGGCTGCGGGAGTCGGTGACCGCGCTTGCGTTCTCGCCGGACGGCACGCTGCTCGCGGCGGGCGACGTCAACCACACTCCCGGCGCCGTGCTCTGGCGCTACGGGACAACGGCCGTCTGGAACGTCGCGTCAGGCCGCCTGCTCTGGAAGGTAAGAACCAGGCGCGGGTGGGTCAATACTGTTGTGTTCTCGCCCGACGGCAAGACGTTGGCCTCAGCCAACGAGACCGACGTCGTCGTGCTCTATGCGGCGCGCAGCGGACGGCCGTCGAGAACGATCGTGGTCGAAGGCGTGGAGAGCGGCGGCGGTGGCTACGTCTCTGCGGCTTTCGCTCGCGACGGTACGCTCGCGACGGGCACCTACGCCGGAATCGTGCAGCTCTGGGCTCCGTCCTCCGGGAGGGAGATCGGGAAGCCGACGCAGGTCGCCGCGGCCCCGGTCTCGAGCATTGCGTTCAGCCCGTCGGGCTCCACGTTCGCGACAACGGGCGGCTCGGACGGGATCGCCAAGCTGTGGTCGACGTCGACGCTGCAGCAGTTCGGCAGCAACCTGCCGGGATCGGGCCCCTGGTGGGGGAACGCGCGGTTCACGCCGGATGGGAGCCGACTCGTCACCGTCTGGATGGACACGACCGGCTCCGTCTGGCCGACGTCGACGGCTGCGCTCGAGCAACACGCCTGCGCCGTGGCCGGGCGCAACTTCACCCAGGCCGAGTGGCGCCAGTTCGTCGGCGGCCCGTACCGCACCACGTGCCCCGGTCAGCCGACGGTCAGCGGCCCGTAAGTCCTCGGTCAGCGGCTCCATGGAGCCTCGTTCGCACCAGGTCGCGCTCGCGGCCAAGAGCGAGGGAGGCACCAACAATGAAGGCACGTTCCAAGATCGTCGTCGTCGCCGCGCTGGTTGCGATCGTCGGCTCTCTGACCGCCGGCGCCGCGAACGCCGAACCGAAGAACCAGCGGCCGTTCACACGTCCGGTCGATGCGCGGACGCTGAACGAAGGCGTCCGTGAGGGCACTGTCGTCGGCGTTGCGCCGATGCCCGAGGCGAAGAACGAGCTTCCGTTCACGCGCACCGCCGGCGTCCGCGGCGTCTCCTCGGCGGACAACGGGTCGGGGAGCACGTTCGTCACCGCGGGCGGCGATTCGGGCGGCATCGACTGGACGCTCGTCGGCTGGGGATCGGTCGCCTTGCTGACGCTAGCCGGCGGCACGGCTGTGGCGCTCACGAGTACGCGGCTCCCACCGCACTCGCGGGCCTGACGGCCTCCATCCTGGGGGATGGATGCGCCACGGAAGAGGGGCGGCCATGCCGCCTCTCTTGCCGTGATCACCTAAGTTCTCGCGGAGGTGGGCAGAGCAGCATCGTCTCCAGCCGGTACCTGGCTCGTCTCGGCTGTTCGGCGCGAGGACGAGCTCGCCGCGCCGGTCTCCGGGACGTCGCTGACGGCTGTGTTCGACGAGTCTGGCCGCGTGTTCGGGTCGGCCGGCTGCAATCGATTCACCGCCGCCTACACGGCGACCGACACGGAGGTCCGGATCGACGCAGCCGCGTCGACGAGGATGTTCTGCGGTGACCCACCGGGTGTGATGGAGCAAGAGGCGGCCTTTCTCGCCGCTCTGGGCGAAGCGGTGCTCTTTCGGCTCGAAGAAGGCTCGCTGCAACTCCTCGACGCAGCCGGCGGCGTGCTCGTCGCCCTCGTCCGCGATGCAGCGGTTCGTTCAGGCCCGCCCGGGTGAAAATCGCGATCCAGGTGCTCGGCCTCGTCGCCCGCAACCCTGCGGTGCGCCGGGTGCAGCTTGCCTATGCGGCGTTCAACAGCGCCGAGTGGGCGACGTGGATCGCGATGCTGGTGTACGCCTACTCGAGGGGCGGTGTCACGGAGACCGGCATCGTCGCTGCGGCGACGCTGGTTCCGGCCGCCATCGTCGCTCCGTTCGCGGCGGCGGTCGGCGAGCGGTATCCGCCGGGCTGGGCGCTGCTCACGGCGTACGTCCTCCAGGCGGCGACCTGCGCGGCCGTCGCGGCCGCGATGTTCGGGAACGCGTCGCCGTTCCTGGTCTACCCTCTGCTCGCAGGGGCAGCGATCGCGTTCACGCTGACCAGGCCGACCCAGGCCTCGTTCGCGCCCGGCCTCGCACGGACGCCGAAGGAGCTTGCCGCGACGAACGTGGCGTCGGGCTGGGTCGAGGGCCTGAGCATCCTGGTCGCTCCCGTCGTCGCCGGCGTCATCCTCGCGGTCAGCTCGCCCGCGATGGTGTTCGCGGTGATGGGTGCCGCCTGCGTCGTCGGCGCGCTGCTCGTCGGCCCGCTCCGAGACGCAGTCACCGCCCGCCCCGCCGAGACCGACGAAGAATCCGCGGTCGGCCGCGGCCTCTCGGTGCTGGGCCACGATCCGAATGCCCGGCTGCTCGTCGTCCTCCTCGGAGCCCACGGTGTCGCCCTCGGCGCGCTCGACGTGCTCTTCGTCGAGCTCGCGCGCGGCGTCCTGCATCTCGGCAGCTCGTGGGCCGGCTACCTCGCCGGCGCGGCCGGCGTCGGAAGCGTGATCGCCGTCGTGGTCACCGCGCGCATCGTCGGCCGAACCCACCTCGCCGGCTTCCTCGTCGTGGCGATTGCCGTCTGGTCGATCGCCTTCATCGGGCTCGCGCTCTCATCGGGCGTGGTCGGCGCAGTCGTATTGCTGGTCGTTGCGGGCGGAGCGGAGAAGACGTTCGACGTGACGGGACGCACGCTTCTGCAACGCGTTGCGCGGCCAGGCCTGTTGTCGCGCATCTTCGGGCTGCTGGAAGGGCTGACGATGGCGGCGTACGCTGTCGGGTCGCTGCTCGCGCCGGCGCTGGTCGCGCTGGGCGGAGCCTCCACGGCGTTCGTCGGCGTCGGCGCAGTCCTCCCCGCCGTCGCGCTGCTCACGGGGCGCAGGCTCCTCGACATCGACCGGCACGCGACGGTCCCGGTCGTCGAGATCGAGCTCCTGCGATCGATGCCGCTGTTCGCCGCACTGGCTCCGCCCACGCTCGAGTCGCTCGCGCGATCCCTCGAGCCGGTCACGGCAGCTGCCGGGTCCGACGTGATCCGCCAAGGGGACGAGGGAGACCGCTTCTACGTGATCGCCGACGGCGAGGCCGACGTCTTCGCATCGGGCCGTCACGTCGCGACGATGAAGCGCGGCGCCGGCTTCGGCGAGATCGCCCTGATGTACGACGTCCCACGAACGGCAACGGTGACGGCGCGCACCGATCTGCATCTGTTTGCGCTCGACCGCGAGACGTTCCTGATCACGCTGCTCGGAAACGTGAACGTTCACGATTCCGCCCACGAGCTCGCACGGATCCGCCTGGAGGAGTCGCAGACGCTCGGCGTGGTCGCCGACGACGGTCGCGCGTGAGCGACGCGCGCGGGGCCGGACGGCCCCGCGCGACGTGTCGCCGGTCTAGAAACCGGGCGTGGTGGTCGTCGTCCCGCTCGAGGTGGTGGTCGGAGCGGTCGTCGTGGTCTGATCGGTCGTCGTCGTGTGCTCGGTCGTCGTGGTCGTCGTGGTCGTCGTGGTGGTCGTGGAGCCACCGTCGCCGCCGCGGCCGTGATGCGACACGACCACGAAGCCTGCCTCGCGGACGGTCAGCGTTCCGTCGGTACCGACGCAGCCGACGCCGGTGAAGCGCACCGTCTGGCCCGACGTGCCCAGCACCACGTTCAACTTCTGGCCCGGGGTGAGGTTGCTGTGCCGGAATCCTCTGCTCACCGTCACGGTGAAGGTCTGGGGGGCGGACGCGGTCCCGAAGACGACCGTCCCGTGGCGGCACGGTCCCGCGTCGGCGTGCCTGCCGCCGCTGGCGAGGGCGAACGAAGCCCCTACGCCGGCGACGCCGCAGAGCATCAGCACGATGATTCTGAGCTTCACTCGATCTCCTTTGGACGGTGCGCGAAGCGCACGGCTTTGCAGCAGATATCGGCCTGGGAAGGCCGAACCCGCTCACTCGCGCGAGGGAAGACCGAGGATCAGCGGGCGTGCGCCCAGTCGGCGCCGACATGCTCGAGGATCGAGAGCAGCAGCGCAAACGAATGCATCACGTGCTCGTGGGCCAACTGGCGCGCGCCGGCCACCGAGCCGGCGACGAGCGCCTGGCGGATCGCCGCGTGCTCGGCCTGGTTGCGGGCGTAGAGGCGGTCCAGCTCCTCGTCGACCGGCGCCCAGACGGCCGGGCCCGAAAACGTCCGCCGCGAGGCCTTCGCAACCGACTCGATGTACGGCACGTCGGCAGCGCGATAGAGGACGTCGTGGAACGCGTGATTCGCGCGCATCCAGTTCGCCATCAGCGATCGCCGGTCGCCGCCGGGCTCGCGCGAGCGGAGCTCCTTGGTCAGCCGGGCGAACCGCTGCTCGCACGCGTGCAGCTCGGCCAGCGCCTCCGGCGTCAGCTTCGGTGCGGCGATCTCGGTGACGAGCGCCTCGAGCTCGGCGCGAACGAGGAATGCCTGCTCGAGCTCGGCGTGCGACAGCGTGCGAACGCGAACGCCGCGATTCGGGACGAACGACACGAGCCCGAGCGCAGCGAGCCGCCGGAGCGCCTCGCGCACCGGCGTCCGCGAGACGCCGAACTGCTCCGACAGCTGCTCCTGGCGGAGGACCGAGCCCGGCTCGAGCTCGCCCGAGACGATCGCTTCTTCGATGAAGACGGCGATGTCGTCGGCTTTGGTGCTCTCGAAGCTCACGTCCAACGATCGTACGCCTCCGCCGTCCCGTGGCCTACGCGAATTGGGACTCCTCGGTCGAACCGAGCAGTGCGAGCGTCGAGCTCTGCCCGCCCGTGAGCGTCGTCAGCACCTGGTCGAAGTAGCCGGCGCCGACCTCACGCTGGTGCCGCGTCGCCGTGTAGCCGGCCGACTCGAGCGCGAACTCGCGCTCCTGGAGCTCGACGTAGGCGCTCATGCCGCGCTCGCGGTAACCGCGGGCGAGGTTGAACATCCCGGCGTTGAGCGAGTGGAACCCCGCCAGGGTGATGAACTGGAAGCGATAGCCCCACGACGCGAGTCGCTCCTGGAAGGACGCGATCTCGCCGTCGCTCAGGTGCTTACGCCAATTGAAGGACGGCGAGCAGTTGTAGGCGAGGAGCTTCCGCGGATGCGCGTCATGGATCGCCCCGGCGAACGTCTCCGCCTCACCGAGGTCCGGCGTCGACGTCTCGAACCAGATCAGGTCGGCATACGGCGCGTAGGCCAGCCCGCGCGCGATCGCCGATCCCAGGCCTTCGGTGACGCGGTAGAAGCCCTCGGTCGTCCGCTCGCCGGTGACGAACGGCGCGTCGTTGTCGTCGATGTCGCTCGTCAGCAGCGTTGCGCTGAGCGCATCGGTGCGCGCGATCAGCACCGTGGGCACGTCGAGGACGTCTGCCGCCAGACGTGCCGCGCTCAAGGTGCGAACGAACTGCGACGTCGGTACGAGCACCTTGCCACCGAGGTGGCCGCACTTCTTCTCGGCGGCGAGCTGATCCTCGAAGTGCACCCCTGCTGCCCCGGCCTCGATCATCGAACGCATCAGCTCGAACGCGTTGAGCGCGCCGCCAAACCCGGCTTCGGCGTCAGCGACGATCGGTGCCAGCCAGTCGACGTCGCTCCGTCCCTCCGACCAGTCGATCTGGTCGGCCCGCTGCAGCGCGGCGTTCAGCCGCCGCACCAGCGCGGGCACCGAGTTCGCGGGGTAGAGGCTCTGGTCCGGGTACGTCGCGCCGGCGAGGTTTGCGTCGGCCGCGACCTGCCACCCGGACAGGTAGATCGCCTGCAACCCGGCGCGGATCATCTGCACCGCCTGGCCGCCGGTCAGCGCGCCGAGCGCAGCGACGTAGTCACCGCTCGTGAGGAGCCGCCACAGGCGCTCGGCCCCGACGCGGGCAAGCGTCTGCTCGGGCACGACGGAGCCGCGCAGGCGCACGACTTCGTCCGCTCCATACGCGCGCCTGATCCCCGCCCAGCGCTCGTCGGCCCGCCACTGCTCGTCCAGCAGCCGCGTCTGCACCGCAATCTCCGCCGTCATGTCGGTCATCGGGCTAGTCGAGCTCGTGGTCGCGCTCGCAGAACTCCGGGCACGTGCACTCGGCGAGCTCAGCCGTCGTCGGAGCGGCCGAGCGCGAGACGACGGCCACCGGCCGGAGCGTCGGGGCCGGCTCCGACTGCCGAGAGACGTCGCGCAAGTCGCCGCGCGCCCGTGTCGGCCGCCCGCCCGTCTGGTGGGCCGCGCTGCTCATCCCGCCGCCGGCCGGAGCACGAAGCTCGTCGGCCCGATCTGCTCCGGAACGAGCGACCGTCCCTCGGTCAGCACCAGGCGGTCGAGGGCAGCGCCGACCCGGCGAACGAGCGATCCGGTCTCGGCTCCTGACACCTTCACCTCGAAGCAGGAATCCGTCGTGATCACGGAGCCGTCGACCCCTTCCTGGGCCAGCGAGCGGACGAGGTGCTCGGTGACGATCGTCGGCATCGTCTGGATCCGGACGACCGTCGCGTTCAGGCGTGACTCGGGCATGTGTTGCTCCTTCTGGATCCCGTTGTGGATATCTGGGATCCTAACAGGCCAGTACTTCTCACGGAAGTCCAGGTTTCTTCCCAGCCGTCCCGCTCGTTGGGATCCGAAGCACAAAATCGCGGATCCATCCGACCTCCGAATCGTCCTCCAGGACGAGAGCAGGATCGTTCTCGCTCCCGTTTTGCCGGCGCCCGAAGGCGCCTAGGTTTGGTGGGATGGCGGGTTCCGGGGCTCGAGGGCGCACACGTTCGACTGCGGTCGTCCTGATCTGGGTCGTCGCGCTGGCGCTGCCCCTGGTCGGGCTCGTCTCGCTCCTGCTCCGCCGGGAGCTCGACCCGCATTTCGAGAACTACCGTGCGCACTTCGTGATCTTCGGGGCGGTCGGCGTCCTGGCGTTCGTGCTCGGATACACGGCCGGCGAGGCGGCGAACCGGCGAGGGGACGCCCGCGTCCTCCTGCTGTCGCTCGCCTTCATGGCGACCGGCGGCTTCATGGGCCTGCACGCGTTCGGGACGGCCGGTGTGCTGTTCACGCAGGAGCACTCCGGCTTCCAGGTCGCGATCCCTGTCGGCCTGCTGGTGAGCGCGGTGTTCGCCTTCGCCTCCGCGTTCGTCGACCTCCGGCCCGGGGTCGGCCCGTGGCTCGTGCGCAAGCGCACGCTGCTGCGGGCGTTCGTGCTCGCCGCGATGGGGGGCTGGCTGGTGTGGACCGTGCTCAACCTGCCGCCACTTCGCGCGCCCGACAGCGAAGCGGCACGCGGCAGCTTCCTGGCGGTGATGGCGATCGTCGGCACCCTGGTCTACGCGGTGAGCGCGGTGCGGTACTGGCTGCTCTTCCGTGAGGAGCGCCAGTTGCTGCCGGTCGCCGTGATTGCCTGCTTCCTCCTCCTGTCCGAGGCGATGATCGGCGTCGCGGTCACCGGCGAGCGCACGTGGCACGCGAGCTGGTGGGAATGGCACGGTCTGATCGTGATCGCGTATCTGATCATCGGCCTCGCCGCGCGGCGGGAGTGGCGCGAGGAGCGCTTCCGCCACCTGTACCTCCCGTCGACCCGGGAGCGTCGTCAGGACATCAGCGTCCTGTTCGGCGACCTCGTCGGGTTCACGCAGTTCTCGGAGCGCGCGAGTTCCGCCGAGGTCGCTGCCGTGCTGAACGCGTACTGGAGCACCGCGGCACCGCTGATCACCCGCCGGTTCGGGGGAGAGCTGGAGAAGTTCATCGGCGACAGCATCGCCGCGACGTTCAACAGCCGCGGCGACCAGCCCGATCACGCTGTTCGCGCTGCGCGTGCCGCGCTCGCATTGCAGGACGAACTGGGTGCACTCGGCGCGTTGCATCCCACCTGGCCGCGGCTCCGGGTCGGCGTGAACAGCGGCGAGGCGGTGCTGCGGGAGATCGGCGGTGACGGCCACGTCGCCTACCCGCTGGTCGGCGACACGATCAACACGGGCTCGCGGCTCGAGAGCCTCGCCCCCGTGGGAGGGGTGCTGATCGGGGCCGAGACCTACGGCCAGCTGCCGGACGGCGCCGTGGTCGAGGCGAAGACAAGCCTGCGCATCAAGGGCAAGACAGACGTCGTGCACGCGTACGTGCTGCTCGCCCTCCCGTAGCGGCGCGGAGCCGGCCGTTCCGCGAACATCCGGAGCGATGACCTCCACCGATTGGAACGGCGTGCGCGCGCGACGGCTCGAGCGATCGTCTCTCGCCGAACGCGGAGGCGCCGACAAGCTCACGCCGGTGGCTGACGAACTGTGCGGCGTGCAGGCGCAGGTGCAACTGTCCGCCGAGCTCCAGCTCGCCGCACGCGTTGACGGTCTCGTCCAGGCCGACGTCCGGGACGCGCTCTGGAGCCGCCGCGAGCTGGTCAAGGCGTGGACGGTGCGCGGAACGCTCCACCTCCACCCCGCTTCCGAGCTCGCGCTCTGGCACGCGGCGCGGCGCGCGGTCACGCCGGAGGCTCGACACGAGGGGCTGGAGATATGGCGCGATCCGGCCGGCGGTGTTCACCCGCCGCTCGACGGCGACGAGGTCGAGGCAGTGCGCGCTGCGGTCTGGGACGTACTGGACGGGCGCTGCCTGCTCCGCGAGGAGCTCGCCGACGAGGTCGTGAAACGGCTCGGCCCGGCGCCGCGCGAGCGGCTGCGCTCGGGCTTCGCCTTCTTCATGGACGAGCTCTGCCAGGGGCCTCCCAGGGGGAGCAAGGTCACCTTCGTCCGCCCGGATCAGTGGATCGCCGGCTGGCAACCGGTCGACGAGAACGAGGCGCTGCGCGAAGCCTGTCGACGCTTTCTGCACACCTACGGCCCGGCGCGCCCGGTCGACTTCAGCGAGTGGTTCGGGCCCGGCGCGCTCAAGGTGCGCGCCGCACGAGCCCTGTTCGATTCGCTCGGCAGCGAGGTCGAAGCGGTCGATGTCGAGGGACGATCGTCGTTCGTGCTCGCGGGCGACACGACCTTCACCGAATTGCGGCGGGGCGTCAGACTGCTGCCCGAGTACGACGCCTACATCATGGGCTCGCGCGAGCGTGACCGGCTGGTCCCAGAGCCCGTGCGCGAACTGATCGCGCAACACAAGCGCGGCCGTTACGAAGGCCCCGCCGGTGTTCGCTTCGTCCTCGTCGACGGTCTCGCCGCCGGGCTCTGGGAACGCACGCGGCGCGGAACGCGGATCGAGCTTCAGATCACTCTTGCACGCAAGCTCGGGCGTTCCCGGCGCACCGAGCTCGAGCACGAAGCCGAGCGCATCGGCGTCTTCCTCGGCGCGGATCCGATCCTGAGCTGGACCGCCTAGCGAGCGATTCCGGCAGCAGCTCCGGATACCGTTCGACGATGAGCCAGATCCAGACGATGCCGCTTCGCAAGCGCATCGCGTTGATCGCGCACGACAACCGCAAGCCGGACCTGGTCGAGTGGGCTCGCTTCAACCGGGGCACGCTCAGCCGGCACGAGCTCTACGCGACCGGCACGACCGGAGCGCTCGTCTCCAGCGAGCTGGATCTCCCGGTGCGCCTGTTCTTGAGCGGGCCGCTCGGCGGCGACCAGCAGGTTGGAGCGGCGATCGCGGAAGGGCGGATCGATTTCGTCGTCTTCTTCTGGGATCCGCTCGAGCCGCAGCCGCACGACGTCGACGTCAAGGCGCTGCTCCGGATCACCGTCGTCTGCAACGTCCCGATCGCGTGCAACCGATCGACCGCGGACTTCCTGCTCTCGAGCCCGCTGATGAACGAGGAGTACCGGCCGGCCGTGGCCGGGGTCTGAGCCGGTCGCGGCCGCAACCGCGTAAGCTGCTGCAGGTGGAGACCGAACGCGCGCAAGAGCTCCTCCGGATCGAGCGCGAGCGCATCGAGCACGCGCTCGGCAGGCTCCGCCATGAGGACGACAGCGAGCCGGCGGACGAGTACGACCCGGCCAACCTGGCGTCCGACCTGTACCAGGACGAGCTCGACGACGGCCTCGCCGATGATCTCCGCGAGCAGCTCGCCGCGGTCGAGCGAGCCGAAGGACGCCTCACCGCCGGAACCTACGGGCTTTCGATCGAAAGCGGTGCGCAGATCCCGGACGAGCGGCTCGAGGCGTTCCCGACCGCAGAGCTGACGGTCGAGGAAGAGCGGAAGCGGCCCGCTCGCTAGGCGGCGGGACGCAGTCGACGAGGCTGCTAGAGGACGACCGCGCGAGGCGGCCGTCCTCCGCATTCATGCATCAGGGATAGCTGAAGACCGCGACCGGTGTGTCCGGGTTGGCGACCGTCGACGATCCGCCGACCCCGTCGATCACCGAGCTGATCCCGCCGCTTCCGTGCGTCGCGTCGAGGAAGATGGTGAAGATGTCGTGGAATTGCACACCCGGCGTGGTCGGCGTCTGGAACGCCTCCGCCGCGAAGATCTGCACACCCTGGTTGAAGAACGAGTAGCTGCCCATCGCGTGGCCCTGGAATCGCGTCACGTTCGGCGTGATCAGGAACGCGGCGTAGCCGTTCGACGTCCGGCCCGACATCCACGCCGATTGACTCGGCGGGTCGTACGGCATCTCGTTCTGGAAGAAGACGACCTCCCCGTTCTGGCCGGTCCAGATCACTTCGTACTTCTGGAAGTGCTCGACGAAGAGCCCGTACGCGGTGACGTTGTCGCCGTTGACGACGACGCCGGTGTCAGCGCGGTTGTTCGTCCAGCCGACTCCGTTGCCGTGGTCGGCACGCCACGCCCAGATGTCGTCGAGGATCGCATTGTCGGCGTTGACGACGAGGCTCGTGGTCGCTTGCCCCGGCTCGGCACCGCCGATCCGGAAGAAGACGTCCTGGATGAGCGTCGGGTCGTTGGCGTCGTGCGTACCACCGGCGTTCCGGCCGCCGATCTGCAACAGCACCGGCGAGTTGACCGGGCCCGCGTCGAAGATCAGCCCTGAGACTTTGATCCCCGGCACGCTCGCAGTCCGCATCGCGACGTTGCCGTGCTCCGGGATCAGCGTCGCGAAGCCGAGACCGAGCACCACCGTGTCCGGATGCGTGACCTCGATCGTCTGGTCGAGGTTGTAGACGCCCGGGGTGAGGATCAGGTTCTGGCCCCGGGCGAGCGCGGCATTGATCGCGCCGACGGGCGTGCTCGGGTCGGCGATGAAGAACTGGCCGATCGGGATCGAGTTCCCCGGGGCAGGCCCACTCGCGTAGTCGGGCCCGACAGAGTTGTGGAGGACGGAGGGCTCGAACACGGCGAGGTTCCCGTTCGCACCGGTATAGAGGAACGGCGCGTCCTCGGACACGGGGGTCGTCGGCAGGGTCGTGTAGCCGTTCGTGCCGGGCCCGAAGCTGGTCGCCGGGGCGCCGTTGTCTCCGAGAAACGCCTGGTTCCAGACGCCGTTGCTCCAGTTGTCGACGTTGCTGTTGCGGGTGAAGTACTGCTGCTGGCCGAAGCTGCTCACCTGCCCGCCGTTGAACTCGTCGTCGGCGAAATAGCCGCCGCTCACGAAGGCATTGTTCGCGCAGTAGTCCTGCAACACGACCGTGCCGTTCATGATCACGCGGCGCATCGGTGCAGCCTGTGAGACCGCCCACATCTCCGCGGAGTTGTCGCAGCCGGGAGTGAATGGATCACCCGAGTACGGCGCGTATGCCGGCGGCGAGCTCGGCAGGTCGACGTTGAGCGTCAGGTTCGACAGCGACCGCCAGAAGTTGTCGAGCCCGTTGCAATTTCCGCCGGCGTCGCACTGGTTGAAGACGTTGATCGCACCGTTGATCACGACCGAAGCCGGCTGGGCGCCGAGACCCGCGACCTGGGTGTAGTAGCCGACCTGGAAGTCGAGCGGGCTTGCGGCGGACCCGTAGGTGCCCGGCTCGAAGAAGATCGCGTAGCGGCTCGAGCCGAACTGATTCGGGACCTGCTGCGTGGAGATCGAGTCGAGCGTCGACTGGATCGACGCTTGCGACATCGACGGGTCGAAGACGATCACGTTCGGACCGAGGTTCGGCGCGGCCGTGGCCGGGCCCGTCATGAACGTCGCGGCGAATGCGGCGACAACAGCTGCCGCGAGGACAAACCTGCGTCTCATGCGTTCCCCCTTGAGTCGTTCTAGGCCCGCTGAGTATGGCAAGCCGGCGTCGCTCAGGCTGCGCGGAGCAGTGCGCCTGCAGCGGCTGAGGATCGAGCCTTCGTCAGGGGCGTCGATCTCTGGCGACCTGCCCTCTAGTAGACGGTCTCCGTGACGAGCCCGATGGCGCGCGCAGGCTCGTCTGAGTCGTTGCGGATCGCGTGCTTGTGCGACGAGGGCCAGACGGCGCATTCGCCGGCGGTCATGGGGTAGTCGGTGTCGTCGAGGCTGAGGACGAGGTTCCCCTCGAGCACGAGGAGGACGTCGAGCCCGGCGTGCGTCACGGGTCGGTCCTTGCTGTGGGGGGCGAGCGTTGCGAGGAGGAGCTCGAGGTTGGTGCCGGGGATTCGCGTCGCCGTCAGAACGATCCCCTTGCCGCGCCGCATGCGGACGTGCTCTTCCGGACGAATGAAGCGAGGGCGCGATTGACGAAGGGAATAGCCGAGGAGTGACGCGAGATCGTGTCCGAGCACCTCGGCGATGAGCGAGAGCCGGCCGACAGAGATGTCGGACTCGCCGCGCTCGACAGCACCGAGGAAGGACGCGGAGAGCTGGGCGCTCTCGGCGACTTGCTTCAGGGACAGTCCTCGCTGCTGCCGAAGCCGACGGATGACGTTGCCAATCTCAGGGCCGTTGTGTCGCCGACCGTTGTCGTCGGTCGGTCCGCGGGTTGGCGCGTCGCTGGACCCGGCCGGTCGCCTCGTGGTGGGGGTCGTTTTTGGCATCCGGTGAGGCTACAGGGAGCTGGGTTGCATTGCGACGATATTTCGGTCAGTGTTACGAGATTCTGGATCACGGCGCATCTGCGCGCGGCCGCGCTCAACACACTGGCCGCCTCGGTCTTCGGACCGTGGGCGGGCGGGAGATGTTTGCGGAGTCGCACTCGCTCGAAAGGAGATTGGCTTGAGACCGCATGGGTGGTTTGGCTCCCCAGGCCGCAAGAAGTGGCTTGCCGTCGGCGTGTTCCTGGTCCTGGCGACGGCCCTGGCCGTCGTCGGTGGGATCTCGTCAGCAGCGGCTCAGCAATCGGGTCGCGCAGCCGGAGCGAGCAACCTCCGGATCGCGATCACCGGCGCGCCCGATCCCTTCGACCCAGCGCTACTGGGCGACAACCGCTCGATCGAGCTCGCCCAGAACGTCTACGAAGGCGTTCTCGGCGTGAACAACAAGGCTCAGATCGTTCCGGCTCTCGCCTCCTCTTGGAGCCGTTCTGCGAACGGCCTCGTGTACACGTTCAATCTCCGCCACGGTCTTCAGTTCGAAAACGGTGACCCGATCACCGCGAGCGATTTTGTCTACACCTTCAACAGGTCGCTGAATCCGAAGACCGCAGCCGGCGCGAGCTTCTTCCTCGCCGACATCAAAGGTGCGAACGCAGTCTTGAACGGAAAGGCCAAGACCGCTAGCGGAATCAAGGCGATCAACAAGTACACCCTTCGAGTGACCCTCGCCCACAAGGCGGGCTACTTCGCGGCCGAGATCAGCCGTTGGCCGGCCTGGGTCGTCGACTCGAAGGTGATCGCGAAGTACGGCAAGGGCTGGATCACACCGCCGCACAACATCGGCTCTGGCGCCTACGAGCTCACGGGCCAAGTCGGTGACCAGCAGTACACGTTCGTGGCAAACCCGAACTACTACCTGGGCGCTCCCAAGATCAAGCAGGTGTCCGTGTCCGCGGTCCCCGACTCGACGGCGGCGGTCGCCCGGTACCAGGCCGGTGAGTTCGACGCTGTTGTCGGCCTGTCCGCCGCGTCCATCCTTCAGGTCAAGTCGAACCCGACGCTCAAGGCTCAGTTTCACAGCACACCGATCGAGCGAACGGTCTGGCTCGAGATGAACAACACCAAGCCGCCGTTCAACAACCTTGCCGTGCGCCAGGCGTTCAATCACGCCATCGACAAGAACGCGATCATCCAGATCGCCCTTGCCGGCGTCGGCACTCCCGCCAACTCGTGGCTGCCGCTAGGCATCCCGGGCAACGTCACGGCCCAGCACAGCGTGAGCACCTACAACGTCGCGCTGGCACGCCAGTTGCTTGCGAAAGCCGGCTACCCGAACGGCAAGGGGTTCCCGACCGTCGGACTCGACTACGGGATCAACTACGGCGAATACGCCGAGGTGTACGAGCTGATCCAGGCGCAGCTCGAAAAGAACCTCGGCATCAAGATCGGCCTCAAGGAAGTGCCGATCAACGCATTCAACAACGAGCTGACCAGCCCGAAGACGCGACCTGCCCTCTGGTCGTACACCTTCGGGTTCGACTATCCGGACGCTCAGGAGCTCGACCAATACCTCGGCATCACCGGAGCCCCGTACAACTACGACGGCTACTCGAACAAGAAGTACGACAAACTGGTCGCCGCGGCGAACGCCGACTCGAACCAGGCGACCAGAGCGAAGCTCTACGCACAAGCCGAGAACGTGCGCCTCGCGGACGCGCCGACCATCCCGCTGTACTTCGTCAATCAGAACTGGCTCGTGAAGCCGAACATCACGGGCTTCGGCTACAGCCCGCTCTATATGCATCCGTGGCGGCAGATATCGATTCAGCCGTGAACGCAACTGGGAGTGGCCCGATCTTCAGGTCGGGCCACTCCTCCACTTCAAGCTCGTAAACGCTCGTGAGTCGCTATCTCACACGGCGGCTACTGACCCTGATCCCGGCGTGGTTCGGAGTGACGCTGCTCGCCTTCGCCTTCGTGCATTCGATTCCCGGTGGACCGTTCGATACGGGCGCGGTCAGGCCGCCCGCCACAACGGCGATTCTCGAGGCGCATTACCACCTCGACAAGCCACTCCCGCTCCAGTACCTCCTCTACATGCGAGGCGTCCTGACCGGAGATCTCGGCGAGTCGATCGTGGAACCGGGGCTCAAGGTCTCGACGATCATCACGCAAAGGTTCCCGACCTCAGCAGAGCTGGGCGCGGCGGCGCTCTTCGTCGCACTCGGACTCGGCATCCCGATCGGGCTGGTGGCTGCCGTCAACCGCAATCGGGTTCTCGATCACGTGATCATGATCGGGGCCACGATCGGCTATGCGATCCCGAACTTCATCCTGTCGATCCTGTTCATCCTGGTCATCGGTCTCTACTTTCACCTGCTTCCCCTCGGAGGCTGGGGGAGCCCGTCACAGATCGTTCTCCCGGCGCTTGCACTGGGGCTTCCCTGGGCCAGCTTCATCGCTCGTCTGACTCGCTCCAGTGTCATCGGGACGCTCCAGCAGGACTACATCCGGACGGCACGCGCCAAGGGAGCCGGGGAGAACCGCGTCGTCGTTAGACACGCGCTGAGGAACGCGCTCATGCCGATCACGACCGTCACCGCGTTGCTGATCGCGGAGCTGATCACCGGAAGCCTCGTCATCGAGAACCTCTTCTCGATCCCCGGCATGGGTCAGTACCTCACGAACAGCGTCCTCGGGTCCGATTACACGATGACGTTGGGACTGATCATCTTCTACGCATCGCTCTTGTTCGTCGCGAACGTGATCGTCGACGTCCTCTACATCTGGCTCGATCCACGGATCCGCTATTGACTCAAACGGCCTCCACCGCCGACGTCGCCCAAGCCAACAACTCGGTTGGCGTCATCGGCACCCGTTCGCCGTGGGCCGACTCCTGGATCCGCCTTCGGCGCCATCACCTCGCCGTCGCCTCGCTCGTCTTCCTCATCGTCGTCGTCGCAGTCGCGATCCTTGCGCCGTTGATCACGACTGCGAGTTATTCGGCAATCGGGTTCAACCCTCTTGCTCCTGCAAGCTGGCAACACATCATGGGAACGGATGAGCTCGGCCGCGATATGTGGAGCCGAGTCGCGTATGGAACGAGGATCTCGCTGATCGTCGGCTTCGGCAGCCAGGCGATTGCTCTCGCCATCGGCCTCCCGCTCGGTGCGATCGCAGGCTTCTACGGTGGCGCCGCCGATACGACGCTGATGCGCGCCACGGACATCATGTTCTCGCTGCCCAGCATCCTCGTCGCGCTCCTGTTCGTGACCGCGTTCGGGACGACTGTTCAGGTGCTCACGTTCGCCATCGGCTTTGCCACCTGGCCGACCCTTGCCCGATTGGTACGAGCCGAGGTCTTGCGCACCAAACAGCTCGACTTCATCGAGGCCGCCGAGTCGATCGGATGCTCACGAGCTCGGATCCTGCGCGTGCACATCCTCCCTCACACCCTCGGCCCGGTGATCGTCCAGGTCACCTTCGGCGTCTCCCAGGCCATCTTCACGGAGGCGTTCCTCAGCTTCATCGGCCTCGGCGCCCAGCCGCCGGCTCCGAGCTGGGGACGACTGCTGGTCGACGGCTTCCAATACGTACGCACCTCCCCTCACCTCGTCATCTTCCCCGGCCTCGCCCTGTTCCTCACGATCCTCGCGCTGAACACACTGGGCGACGGTCTCCGCGACGCCTTGGACCCACACGAAAGCGATTGAGGAAGCGATCCCACGTCAACCGAAATGGAGGTCAGTCGATGAGCACCGAACAACCTTGGCCCTGGCGCATGCTTGTCAGCGGAGTGTTCGAAGACGGCTGGATGAACGCGACCGGCGATGAGCGTCAACAGGCATACGTACGACTGATCGGGCTCCATCGCGAGTGGCAGTCGCGGGGCGCTCGCCTGATCTGCACCATGGACGATCTGGGCAGTGCGGGCCGGCCCGGCAGCGAGCGCTCGAACTTCTACGAGACGTGGGAGATTCCCTCGCCGGAGATCGTCCACGACCTCCTGGACGGCGTCTGGTCGAACAGCAGCGACCTGCCTCTGACGATGCATTTCTCACTCCGAGTGTCGGTCGGCAAACCGATCATCAGCATGGAACGAGATCTCGGCGGCCCTCAACTCGCCACGACGGCTAAGGCCGACGGCGAAATGCCCCCGATCCCCCGGTGACCAGCGTGATCTGCTGCGCAACCGAACCGTGCGAGCCGAGCCGTTGAGCGCACAGCGCGTCAGCGACGGCGGGGCCTTCGAACAAGCCGCGGGTTATTCTCGAGCAGTCCGACAGGGCAATCATGTCTCCGTCAGCGGAACGGCCGCACTCGGACCGGACGGCGTCCTCTTCCCAGGAGACGCGTACCGCCAAGCCGTAGAAGCACTGCGCCGCGCCCTTGCAGCAGCGGCCAAGCTCGGCGCAACGCCGGCCGATGTGCTGAGAACGCGGTTGCTCCTCGCCCCGGGTTGTGACTGGCAGGCCGCAGTGAAAGCGCACGGTGAAGCGTTCGCCGCCTCGGGACCGGCAAACACGACGTACTACGTTGCGGGATTCATCCCCGAAGGAGTGCTCGTCGAAATCGAACTCGACGCCGTCGTCACATAGCGTTACGAGCTGTGCACCTCTCGACCACGAGGCAAATCCCTGACCTCAAACCGAACCCGATCCGGACTCGTCCGGTAACCACACCCCGTGGCGCATCAACAGCCGTCCGGACAGCTCGTTCGCCTCGCGCCACGCGCGGATCTCGGTCGGCGCCACTCGCAGGTACACGTAGTCGCCGGGCGTCGTGCGCGCGTCGAAGCCGGTGTGTTCCGCGTGTGCAGATGCGGTCGCATCGTCGGCACCTTCCGACACGCGGCCGTCGACGAGCACGACGTCCCGAGTCGGTCCGACGCCGACACGCGCGACGCCGGCACGCAAGAGATTCGTCGCGGTCGGAGACGAGCGCGGCGTCGCGAGGACGAGCGCCTCACCGTCCCAGTGCTGCGAGAGCGGGACGAGATGGGCGTTCCCCAGCTCGTCCGCGCTCGCAACCCAACAATCGACCTCCGTGCTCAGCAATGCGAGGGTGTCCGCCTTGCGCCGTGCACGCGACCTCGGCTCCGACTTCACGCAGCGATCTTCTGCAGCAGCGCGTCGATGCGTGCGAAGCCCGGTCTTCGCACCCTCCTCGACGCCGTACTGCATGGTGGTGTCGCGCTGCTCGGCCGTCTCGAAGTGCATCGTCTGCGTCAACTTCGTCTGTTCGCCGAGATCCTCGAACTCGAGCGTCTGCAGATGATTCTGGAACGTCTGCACGAGGCGAGCCGGCGGCTCGACCTCGCGGAACTCGCCCTCGACGACACCGAATGCGGTTCGGAAACGGTAGATCCCGCCGGGCCGGACATCCATCTCCTCGACGACGGTCCCATCGCCCCACCATTCGGGGATCAGCTCCGGATCCGTCCAGACGGAGTAGACGTGCGCGCGCGGCGCGTCGAAGACCCGCTCGACGCGGATCTCGAGCTCGTTCGGGGTGGTGACGGTAGTGCTCATCGTGCTCCTTTCGTGCGTTCGACAACCTGCGCAAAGCGATCGAGCCGCTGCAGCCACGTGCTGATGCCCTCGAAGGCATAAGGCACGAGCGTGCATCTACGGGCTCTGCCGACCTTCTCGGTGACGACGAGGTTGGCCTCCTCGAGCAGCCGGATGTGCTTCTTCATCCCGGTCAGCGACATGCCGAAGGGCTCGGCGAGCTCGCTGATCGTCGCGCTGCCAGGGCCGAGCCGTTCGAGCACGGCGCGCCGGGTCGGATCGGCGAGGGCCGCGAAGGCGAGGTCGACAGTCGGCTTATACTGAACCATTGAGTTCAGTATTGCGGACCCGGGCGTAACAGGCAAGAAGGTCCCGACCTGGCAAATCGTCCACCGCGGCGTGCGTACGCTCTCGCCGTGTCGCGCGACGCAGACATCGCTGTTCGCTCGCTCGCCTGGGCGACCGACCTCGACGTCTTGCCGGTCGACCGGATCGTCGAGCGGCGTGACGGGTTCCTGGTCGTCAAATCGCCCAGCAACCCGGCTCATTTCTGGGGGAACTTCTTGCTGTTCGAGGATGTGCCCTCCGCGGGCGACGCAGCCCGCTGGGAGGCTCTGTTCGACACGGCGTTCGGTGCCGATCCGCGCATTCGACATCGCGCGTTCGGGTGGGATCGACCGGATGGGGCGACCGGGGCTGCGCGCGAAGAGTTCGCCGGCCGCGGCTACGACATCGAGGACAGCGTCGGCCTCATTGCCGAAGCCCCCCGCCTTGTCGCGCATCCACGCGAGAACCGGGAGGTGGTCGTTCAAGCGCTCGAGCCAGCGCTCGGCGCCGACGCGGAACTGTGGGACGCCGTCGTCGAGATGCAGGTAGCGGGCCGTGACGACGCGCACGACGAAGCGAGCTATCGCACCTTCACGCGTGCGCGCCTCGCAGATCGTCGTGCCCTCTTTCGGTCCGGGCGGGGCGCCTGGTATGTCGCGAAGGACCCGACGACCGGAGAGGTGGCGGGTAGCTGCGGCGTCGTGGTGACCGGCGGCCGTGGTCGGTTCCAGGTGGTGGACACGGCTCTCGCGCATCGACGCCGCGGTGTCTGTTCGCGTCTGGTCGTCGAGGCCGCGCGCCGCGCGCACGGAGAATTTCGGCGCAGAGCAGTTCGTGATCGTCGCCGACGCCGGGTACCACGCGCTCGGGCTGTACGAGTCGCTCGGCTTCGAACGGGTCGAGCGTGTCGCCGGCGTTTGCAGCTGGCCCAAGCTATCCTCTCGGGCATGACGTTGCTGCGGCCTCGCGTGAATGAGTTTCCGCCGGTTCCGGCGGTTGCCTCGCGGCCGCCGTTCGTGCACGTCCCGGCGTAGGCGCTCCCGCCGCTTCGGCCCGGAGCGCCGCAAACGACTCCGTCACCGCCGGTAGACATCTACGAAGGAGAGCACGATGTTCGCAGCAACCCTGCTCGCGGGAGCGTCCCGATGAGCGCACCCTTGCCCACCCAGTCGAGCGACTTCCCCGCGTGGTACGGCGAGGTCGTGCGCCGCGCCGGCCTCGCAGAGAGCTCGCCGGTTCGCGGCGCGATGGTGATCAAGCCGTACGGCTACGCGATCTGGGAGGCGATCCAGCGCGAGCTCGATCAACGGATCAAGGCGACCGGCCACGAGAACCTCTACTTCCCGCTGCTCATGCCCGGCTCCGTCCTGGCGCAGGAGGGAGAGCTCGTCGAAGGATTCGCACCCGAGGTCGCCGTCGTCACCGAGGCGGGCGGGAAGAAGCTGCAGGAGCCGCTCGTGGTTCGTCCCACATCGGAGGCGCTGATCTGGTCGACGTATGCCGGCTGGGTGCAGTCGTACCGTGATCTGCCGCTGCTCTACAACCAGTGGGCGAACGCCGTCCGTTGGGAGCTGCGGCCACGCCTCTTCCTCCGAACGAGCGAGTTCCTCTGGCAGGAAGGGCACACGGCGCACGAGACCGAGGATGAGGCGGTTGCGGAGGCGCTGACGATCCTGCACGAGGTCTACGCCGACACGATCGAGAACGTCCTCGCGATACCGGTGCTGCGGGGTCGCAAGAGCGAGAGCGAGCGGTTCCCGGGCGCCGTCGACACCTACACGCTCGAAGCGCTGATGCGCGACGGGAAGGCGCTCCAGGCGGCGACGTCGCACTTCCTCGGCCAGGGCTTCGCGCGCGCGTTCGATGTCCGCTACACCGGCCGTGACGGCCGCGAGCACCATCCGTATGCAACCTCGTGGGGCGCGACCACGCGGCTGGTCGGCGGCGTCGTGATGGCGCACGGAGATGACCGCGGTCTGCGCCTCCCGCCTCGCGTCGCGCCGCAGCAGGTCGTGATCGTGCCGATCTTCCGCGAGGACGAGCGCGCCGACGTTCTCCAGGCCGCCGCTGCCGTCGCCGCCGAGTTGCGGGCGGCAGGCGTTCGCGTCCGTGTCGACGATCGGCCCGAGCATCGACCCGGCTTCAAGTTCAACGAATGGGAGCTGAAGGGCGTGCCGCTCCGCATCGAGATCGGAAGGCGCGACCTCGCGGCGGCAACAGTCACGGTCGCGCGCCGCGACACGGGCGAGCAGCAGCAGATCCCGTTTCACCGCGTCGCTGTCGCGATCGACGAGCTGCTGAAAGACGTGCAGGCATCGCTCTTCCAGACCGCCCGCGACGAACAGGAGCGGCGGACGCTTCGCGACCCGAGCGGCTACGACGAGATGATCGAGTACCTCCGCGAAGCCGCCGGATTCGTCGCGGCGCCGTGGTGCGGCAAGGCCGAGTGCGAAGCGCGCGTCAAGGAAGACAGCTCGGCGACGATCCGGTGCCTGCCGCTCGAAGCACAACCGACCGAGCCGGGTGCCTGTGTCTGCTGCGGCGAATCAGCGGCCGGCCACAGCCGTCTGGGCGCAGGCGTACTAGCGGGCGCGCTCTCACCTGATCCGCAACTGGAGGCTGAAGCGATGCTGGCGGGGCGACCAGATCCGGAGGAGGGCGCCGCGCTTGAGGCGAATCGTCCGAACGAAGAAGCCGGCACTGTTCGTGAGCCGTGCGCGACCGACTGCTTTCCAGGTGCTTCGGTGAAGCACCTCCAGCTGGTACGGCTTCCGCCCCGGTCGCCCGCCCCGGACCTGGCCCCAGACGACGGTCTGGAACCCGGTTCGTCGCATCTCCGCGAACGGCAGCTTGAATCCCTGCAGCGACGGCTTCGGACGGTTGTCCGCGAAGACGAGCCCGGTCTGGAAGCGGCTCAGCGCGACCTCGTCGCGGTAGAGGTACTGGATCAGCATCGTGACGCGTGACAGCCTCCACGCTCGCATCGCGGCAAGGCTGAGCAGCGTCGCCTGCCGCTGAGGCGGGACGCCGAGAAAGGTGTCCGGCGGATTCGTCTGGTAGCCGTACTCGGTGAGCCAGATCGGCTTCGGCCCGAAGTAGCGCCTGACCAGGATGAGCAGCTTCGGGATCGTCGCCATCGTGATCGACGGGCAGTTGCGACAGCCGTGGCTCGACGGCGTCTCGATCGGCGACAACGGATACGGGTGGTGGCCGTAGGCGTCGAGCTTCGCGTGGGCGGCCGCCATGCCGTGAATCCAGACGGCGGGCGCGACGCCCCCCAGCGCGCCCCGAGGCGCCGTCTCGCCTCCGCCGACCTGGGCATGCGGCAGCACCGCATGAATCGCACCGTACGCCGGGTTGAGCAGGTGCTGGACATAGATCGCTGCCTTCGTCGGCCTCAGCCAGAGGCGCAGGTTCGGCTCGTTCCAGATCAGCCAGTAACGAACCCAGGGGTAGCGCGTGGCGGCGGCGCGCGCGAAGGCGCGAAAGTCTCGCGGCCTCGGCGGGGCGAAGTTCGGGGCGCGGCCCCCGTTCGCCCACGCCGGAGTCCCGACCAGCGTGAGCACCGGCGCCAGGCCGTAGCGGCGAAGGCCGCGCAGGACTCTGTCGGAAGGACGCCAGTCGTAGGCGGGATCGCGCGCCGAGCTCGGATCGGCCGGCCGCCGCGTCGCTATCTGGTTCCAGTGCAGCGTGAAGCGGACGAGCGGTACACCGAGTCGCTTGAACGTTGCCAGGCGCTGGTTGAGCGTCCCCGGGCCGAACTGCAACCACGCGTCGTCCTGGATCCCGTACCGCACACCTCGCGAAGCCTCGGCCGAGCTCGCAGCCAAGCAGGTCGCAACGGCGACCAGCGCTACGAGCAGCATGACCCGACCACTGATCGTCCTCACGTGGCTCGAACTCTTACACGATGCCTCAGCTGGACCGCACGCGACGCGCTCGGCTCACATGCAGAGCCAGCCGCCGTCGACCGCGAGGTTCAGGCCGTTGATCGCGCCGTTCTCGAGCAGGAAGCGGGACGCGTCCACGACCTCCGCCATCGTCACGAGCCGGCCGATCGGCGTGCGCTGGACCAGCGCGTCGAACCGCTCGGCCGGCATGTCCCGCCACTGCGGGCTGTCGCCGACGATCGCCGGATGGAGCGCGTTCACGCGCCTCGGGGCGAGCTCGACCACCATCGTGCGGACAAGACTCGTGACGGCCCCGTTCACCGCCGTGACCGTCGTCGAGCCTGGATACGGCCGGTCGCGGGCGAG
The DNA here is from genome assembly GCA_963769545.1 of uncultured Thermoleophilia bacterium. GTDB lineage: Bacteria > Actinomycetota > Thermoleophilia > Gaiellales > Gaiellaceae > PALSA-600. The sequence goes on from CAVYMB010000002.1 coordinate 127,423, forward strand.
ACCGCCGTAGATCAGGATCGCCGCGTCGTCCGCGAGCCTCGGTAGGAGCGCATGGACGACTTCGGTGTAGCCGACGAGCTTGAGCGTGACGAGCCGCAGGGCCGCCGTGATGTCGTAGTCCTTCACGGAGTTGGTGTCGCGCTCGATAGCCGCAAGGACGAGGTACTGGACATCGCCGACATCCGCGATCCGCTCGGCGATCGTGTGCGGGTCCGCCAGGTCGAAGCCGATGCCGCGTGTCGAGCCGCCGATCTCCGCGGCGCACGCTTCGGCCGCGGGCCCCTCGCGGCCGGTGACGACCACGTCGCGCCCCTGGTCGGCGTAGAACTGAGCGACCTCGCGCCCCAGTCCGCGCGTTCCGCCCACGACAACGACGCTTCTGCTCGCCATCCTTCGGTTCTCCTTTCGTAGCCGGAGGCGCGGGCCGTAACCCGCCCCTCCGGCCGGCTCTCTCAGTGCGAGTGCGCTCCCGCCGTCTCCATGACCCAGTCGGGCAGCAGGCCACCCTGCCCGAGGATGTGGTTGCGCGACTCCTCGAGCTTCCGCACGACCGACTTCATGTCGACGTCGAGGAGCTGCCCGCCGCGCTTCACCGCGCGTCCGGCGACGAAGACCGAGTCGACATTCGAGGTGTCGGCGTACGTGACGATCGTCGCCTTCGGGTCGAGCATCGGCGCCGTGTTGATCACGTCGGTCTTCAGCAGAACGATGTCGGCCTGCTTGCCGGGTGTGAGCGAGCCGACCCGGTCCTCGAGCATGATCGACCGTGCCCCGTCGATCGTCGCGAACTCGAGCACGTCCGTGTGCGTCAGCTTCGGCGCAAACGCGATGTCCGGCGTGTCGGTGAACTCGAGGATCCGGTCGTAGGCGAGAGCCGTTCGCATCTGCGTGAACATCTCGCCGGGAACGCTCGAGACGACATCGACGCTGAGCGACGGCCGGACGCCGCGGGCGAGCATCTTCCCGGTCGGGGGCGGCCCGTGCCCCATGAGCATCTCGACGTAGGGCGCGATCGACGCCTTGCCACCGGTCTCCGCGATCCAGTCGAGCTCCTCGTCGTTGAGGTCGGTCATGTGGATGTAGCAGACGTCCGGGCCCATCAGCCCGAGGTCGTGCATGTCCTTCACCGGCGTGTAGTGCAGCGTGTGGAGCCGCATGCCGACGTGCACGCTGATCAGGATCCCGAGCTCGCGAGCAAGCGCCCAGTCGTGCTTCGCGACGTCGAAGTTCACGTTTCCGGGCTGGCGCGCGGCCATGGCGAGTGTGATCAGGCCGTCGTCGGACGAGAAGTACGTCTCGCGGATCCGGCGGATGTCGGCCGGGTGCTCGAGCTCGCTGAACGACCACCACTCGCCGCCGGTCGGCATGCCGTGCGCGTACACGGCGCGGATGCCCGCGTCCTTGAGACCCTGGATCGCCGCGTCGGAGTGGTCGGGCGTGTTCGAGATGTGCGACCAGTCGAGCAGCGTGGTGACGCCGGCGTTGAGCGCCTCGAGCGAGCCGGCGTAGTCGCCGATGTGGACGTCCTCGGGACGATAGAAGCCACCGACCTGGCCGAGCATGACCGCGAAGTAGTGGTCGAGCGTGCACGAGGGAAGGACACCACGCACCGGCGTCTGCCAGGTGTGGCGGTGGGTGTCGATGAAGCCGGGCATCACGATCATCCCGGAGGCGTCGATCTCCTCCGCGTCCGAGACGCCGAGGTCCGTGCCGACGTCGACGATCTTGCCGTCCTCGACGAGCACCTCGCCCCCCGATACGTCGCCGACGTCCGGGTCGATCGAGACGACGAAACCGTTGCGGATCAAAAGCCGCTGCGAGCTCATCCTGACTCCTTAGCCTCTTCAGAAAGGAATTCGGTGCGGTGGTTCTCGCGCCGCCGCATGTACAGCGACCATAAACGCTTCCGGCCCGCGCCGTCAACGGCGAACGGCAGACCAAAGATGATTCGTGGGAGCACGTCGCCTCTTCCGCTCCACAGTCGTTAAGCCATCATTGACACTGTTCGCCGGACCTGGTGAGAATGGCCCGTGGTTGCGGCCAGCCCACCATCGCCGCCCCCGACGGGACGATCTGCGGCGGCCCACGCTCGACGACTCGCCACGAACGCCGCGGTCGCAGCTCGCTTCCTCCCGGTCTGGCTGGCCACCGTCGCACTCGTCGTGATCGCTGCGATTGCAGCTCCAGACGCGCTGGGGCACACCTCCTGGTCGTACATCCTCCCGATCGCGACGGTCCTCGCCATCGCGTCGCTCGGCCAGATGCTCGTGGTCATCCAAGGTGGCATCGACCTGTCGACACCCGGGGTGATGGCGGCGGCCGGGAACCTGATCGCCGGGGTCGGAGCGGGCTCGGACCACAAGCTCCCCGTCGCAATCCTCGCCGCTCTCGGCGTCGGCGTGCTCGTGGGTCTCGTCAACGGCGTCCTCGTCGGCCTGCTGAGACTGAACCCACTGATCGTCACGCTGGCAGTCGGGCTGATCGTCCTCGCCTGGAGCAGCAAGTACTCACGCGACGTCGTGACCAACAGCCCGAACGTCCCGAACGGGCTGTCGAACTGGGCCACCGCGAAACCGCTCGGAGTGAGCAGCGTCTTCTGGGTGGGGGCGGCGATCACCATCGTGGTTGCGCTCGTCCTCCGCTACACGGTGGTCGGCCGCCGGTTCCAGGCTGTGGGTGCGAACCCGAAGGGAGCGTGGATCGCGGGGCTGCACGTCCGAACCTACGTCGTTCTGGCCTACACCGCGGCCGGCACGCTTTACGCGGTCGCCGCGATCCTGCTCGCGGGGGTGAGCTTCAGCATCGACCCCGCCTTCGGCTCGGCGTACCTGCTCGCGCCGATCGCAGCAGTGGTGATCGCGGGCGCGTCGCTCTCGGGCGGACTTGCGAGCGCGACCTCGACGTGGATCGCAGCGATCGCCCTCACCCTGCTGACGCAGATGCTCCTGATCATGGGGCTGTCGTCGGCGATGCAGTACGTCGTCTTCGGCATCGCGATCATCGCGGGAATGGTCGTCTCGGGCGACCGCGTCGCCGCGATCTTCGCCTGGGGCATGAAATTTGCCACACCGACCCCCCGAACGGTTGGCGGCGGGTAGGGCGGGCGAGTCCGCCACCGCACGAAGGAAGTAAACGAGGAACCGACGGAAGGAGTCACGGATGAGACGGAAGGGCCAGATGCTTGCGGTGCTGCTCACAGCGACCGCGGCATCGATCGTGCTTATCGCGGCCACGAGCGGCACCGCTGGAGGCGCACACTTGGCCTCCACAGGCCCCTCGGGCTATGTGGGGAAGGGCGGTCCCACGGTAGGAAAGGGAGGCGGCTTCGGCGAGAGCTACACGGCGCCGTCGGCCACCCTGGCACACACGCTCTTCAAGGCGAACCTGCTACCGGCCGACAAGACGGGGCGCAACATCTCGCTGGCCGCCTTCGGACGGTCCGTGAAGAACGTCAACTATGCGCTTGCGCTCAAGTGCTGGAAGAACAACGGCTGCAACACCGGAACGGGCGGCAAGCTCACCGTCGCGTACGTCGAGGGCTTCGGTGAGAACACGTACCGGCAGATGTCGAAGATGGAGTTCATCCTCCAGGCGCTCACGTATCCCAAGATCGGGAAGATCATCTACATGAGCGCACACTCCGACCTGAACCAGGCGATCGCGGACTTCAAGTCGGTGATCGCGCAGCACGTCAGCGCGATCGTCACCTACCCCGACTTCGGCGACGCGATGATCCCGGTCTTCCAGCAGGCGACGAAGGCCGGCATTCCCGTGTCGACCTACGCCTGGGGCTACGTGACCGGGCCGGGAACCAACTACACGACGGTGGTCGGCGAAGACACGTGCAAGCTCGGCAAGACGTTCGCGTACGTGATGAACACGCAGGTCAAGTCCGGCAACATCGCGTTCCTCGGCGGCTTCCCCGGGAACCCGCTGTCGCTCGGCTGGCAGAAGTGCGAGCAGGCGGCGCTCAACCCCTCGATCCACGTCGTCGCGAACGAGCCGACCAACTGGGACCCGTCGAAGGTTCAGGGCATCGTCGCGGGCATCCTCGCGAAGTACCCGGACCTGAAGGGGATCAGCTACGAGGACGCGCTCTTCATGTCGCAGGGCGGCTACGCGGCGTACAAGGCTGCCGGTATCCCGTACCAGGGCGTGTTCACCTACCGGACCGACGAGTCGGCGATGGGCTGCCTGGCCGACAAGCTGAAGGACCCGAAGCTCAAGGTCTTCTACTACACGGCGGGCAACTCGCAGATCCGAATCGCCCTGACCGCCGACATGATGAAGCTCGCCGGGGCGAAGATCCCGCCCACGATCGTCCTCCCGATCGAGCTCCAGAACCAGGCCTCGCGGGACATGTGCACGAAGGGGTATCCGCCCACGGCATCCCCGACCTCGCTCATCCCGCTGAGCCTCCTCCATCAGATGTATCCGTAGGAGGATCGCGCACGAGAAGCTGAATCCTGCAATGTCGAATCCCGGGCCCGTGACACCCGACGTCCTGTCCGTTCGTGGGCTGTCGAAGGCGTTCGGAACGGTACAAGCGCTCCACGACGTCAGCATCGACTGCCACGCGGCCGAGATCCACGCACTCGTCGGGGAGAACGGGTCCGGGAAATCGACATTGCTCGGCATCGCAAGCGGCTTCCTCGCACCCGACGAGGGAGCCGTCGAGATCGGCGGGAGCCGCCTCACGCACCACTCCCCCGCCGCGGCGCGGCGCCTCGGACTGGGCATCGCCTACCAGGACTATTCACACGTCCTCGACCTCTCGGTGGCCGAGAACCTCTACCTCGCCGTCTCCGCCGACGCGCGGCCGGCGTACGGGCGCATGCAGAGCTGGGCCGAGGAGACGCTCGCGACCTTCGGCCTCGACGTCCCCGTCACGGCGCTCACCGGCTCGCTCCCCCTTGCCGACCGGCAGCTCCTCGAGTTCGCCAAGGCCTTGCTGACCCGGCCCAAGGTGCTGCTCCTCGACGAGCCCACCACGGCGCTTGGACCAGAGGACGTCGAGCGCTTCCACACGCTCGTGCTCGAGCAGGTCCGATCAGGTGTCGGCGTCGTCTACGTCAGCCATCGCCTTCCCGAGGTGCTCGCGGTCGCAGACCGCGTCACGGTGCTCCGCGACGGCGTCAAGCAGGGGACGTTCGAGGCGGCGTCGGTCTCCGAGGACGCGCTTGTCGCCCTGATGATCGGCCGGCCGCTCACCGTCGCGTTCCCCGAGCGCCGCGTGCTCCCGGAGCAAGCCGAGGTCGTCCTCGCAGTTTCGGGCCTGCGGGGTGAGCGCTTCGGCCCGGTCGATCTGGAGGTTCGGAAAGGCGAGATCCTCGGGATCGCGGGCGCCGAGGGCAACGGCCAGGTGCCGTTCCTTCGAGCACTCGCCGGCGTCGAGCCCGCGGTCGGCAACGCATCGTGCGACGGGACGAAGCTCGACAGGCGCTCACCGGCGGGACCGCTCCGCGCCGGCGTCGTCCTGCTCAGCGGCGACCGCCGCGGCGAGGCACTGTTCCCCGTCTTGAGCGTACGCGCGAACGCGACCATCCAGATTCTCCGGCGACTCGCCCGTGGCGGCGTCGTCTTGCACGGCCGCGAGCGGCGCGCGATCTCGGGGCTCGTCGAGCGCCTTCGCGTGCGGATGGCGTCGACGGAGCAGCCCGTCCAATCGCTCTCCGGCGGCAACCAGCAGAAGGTGTCGCTCATCCGCCCGTTTCTGCGCGGAGACGTCAAGGTGATCCTCGCCGAGGAGCCCACGCAGGGCGTCGACGTCGGCGCACGCTTCGATATCTACGAAGCGTTGCGCGCGAAGGCGGACGAAGGCGTCGCCGCCGTCGTCAAGTCCAGCGACCCGATCGAGCTCGCAGGCCTCTGCGACCGCGTCATCGTCATGTCGCGCGGGCGCATCGTCGAGGAGATCCCCCGCCACGAGCTCGGAGAACGGCGGATCGTCGAGGCGATCGTCGGCTCGCGCGTGGGTGTCACCGCGGCTGTCGGCACGGATGAAGGAGCACGCGCGTGAAGCGGGGTTGGCTGCCGCTCGTGCTGATGACGGCGCTGATCGTCGCGCTCGGTGCATACGCAGACCGGCATTCGTCCGCGTTCCTCAGCAAGGAGAATCTCAACAGCCTGCTCCTCGCGTCGATGCCCCTGATCATCGTCTCGCTGGGTCAAGCCGTTGCGCTCCTCGTCGGCGGCTTCGACATCTCAGTCGCTGCGCTCATGACGCTCTGCGTCGTCATCGCATCGTTCACGCTGACGCCCACCACCACGGGGCTTGCAATCGTGCCCGGTGCGCTCGCGCTCATCGGCGTCGGCGTCGCGACCGGCCTGTTCAACGCGCTCCTGATCCGCGTGCTGCGCCTGCCGTCGATCGTGGCGACACTCGGCACGCTCAGCATCCTCGAGGGAGCTTCCCTCCTGCTCCGCTCCTACCCACAGGGCGCGATCAACACCAACGTGACCGACGCGTTGACCAAGGGCGTCGGCTGGATTCCAATCGCGTTCATCGGCGTCGTCGTCGTGGCCGCGCTCGCCGACCTCTGGCTGTACCGGTCAAAGCCAGGCCTCGCGCTCCGCGCAGTCGGGCTCGACGAGACGTCGTCGCGCAGGTTGGGGATGTCGACGGGTCGCACGATCATCCTCGCGTTCGTCGTCTGCTCGGTCCTGGCATCGATCGCCGGCTTCTACCTCGCGGCCGAGGTGCAGGTCGGCTCCCCGATCATCGGCAATCAGGCGCTCGAGAGCATCGCGGCCGCCGTCCTCGGCGGTGCGAGCCTCGCCGGCGGCAAGGGCTCGTTCTTCGGGACGCTGCTCGCAGCGTTCTTCCTCACCGAGATCGACAACGTCCTCCCGTTCTTCCAGCAACCGACCGAATACGCGGAGATGGCGATCGGCGTGCTGATCCTGCTCGCGCTCCTGCTCTACCAGTCACCCGAGCTGATCGCACGGTTCCGGGCCGCGCGACATCGCATCGACGCGGTGGAGGCGCCCGCAACGACCTAAGCGGGGTCGCCCGCCTCGGCGCGTGGATCGGCCCCACGACCGATGACGACCCACACCGCGTGCACCGGCTCGTCCCCGATCGCCCAGAGTCGGTGCGGCGAGGAAGAGTCGAAGGCGATCGACGTACGCGGGCCGAGCTCGTACTCGTCGAACCCAACGCGGACACCGAGCGTTCCGCTCGTCACATAGCCGTACTCACGGCCACCGTGAGTGACGAGCGCGTCCGGCGGACAGGACTCTCCGCCGACCGGATACACGACGTAGAGAAACTCGACATCGGGGTCGCTGCGCGGTGTGAGGCGTTCCCACCGCACTCCGGAGGCGAGGTTGATGACGCGTCGCGTGTCGGGGTGCGTGAGCAGGCCGTTGTCGTCGTCCGGGTGCAAACGGTGGACACGCGGCGCGGGCTGTGCGCCGTCGACGAAGACGTCGCTCATCGTCATCCCGAGCTCGGAGACGAGCGCGTAGAGCGTGCTCACCGAAGGGTTGACCCGGTCGAGCTCGATCTGTGAGACGAGGCTCGGCGACACGCCGACGCGGCGCGCCAGCTCGCGCAGGCTCATCCCGCGCCGCTCCCGCTGCTGCCGCAGGCGGCTACCGACCTTCGAGGGCTCGAAGCTGCGCTCGGTGGTAGCGGTGGTCGCCACGTCTCTACCGTAACCGCCGCAGGATCTCCGCGACGATTCGATCCGTCCCGGGAAGGAACGCGTCCTCGAGCGGAGGGCTGTAGGGAATCGGCGTGTTCGGGGTGGCGATCCGCCAGGCGTCGTCGAGATACCCGAGCGCCTGCTCGGTGACGCACGCGAGCACCTCGCCGGCCCAGCCGCCGGTCAGCGGCCCCTCCTCGACGACGACCACGCGGTTCGTCTTTCGAACGGAGGCGACGATGGTGTCGACATCGACCGGGCGCAACGTGCGCAGGTCGATCACCTCGACCGAAACTCCGTCGCGCTCGAGCCGCTCCGCGGCATCGAGCGCGTCGTGGACGCTCCTCATGGCGGTCACGAGCGTGACGTCGCTCCCCTCGCGCACGACGGCCGCCTCGCCGAGCTTGCCGACGGCGCCGTCCACCTCTCCCTCGAGCCCGTACAGGCGCTTGTGCTCGAAGAAGAGCACCGGATTATCGTCGCGAACGGCGGCCTTGAGCAGCGCCTTCGCATCCGCCGGCGTCGAGGGCGCGACGATCTTCAGGCCGGGAACGCCCATGAACCATGAAGCCGGCATCTGCGAGTGGATCGCGCCGAACCGGCCGCCCGCGCCGACCACCGAGCGAAAGACGAGCGGCACGCTGACCTGCTCCCCCGTCAGGAACCAGTACTTGGTCGCCTGATTGACGACGCTGTCCATTGCAAGCGTGAGGAAGTCGCCGAACATGATCTCGACGATCGGCCGCAGCCCGTTCACCGCCGAGCCGAAGGCGGCGCCGGCGAGCGCGAGCTCCGAGATGGGTGTGTCGAACACGCGCCGTGCGCCGTACTTCTCGTAGAGGCCGGGCGTCGTCGCGAAAACGCCGCCGGCTGCCGCAACGTCCTCGCCGAAGAGGATCACGCGCTCATCGAAGGCGAGTTCCTCGTCGAGCGCGTCCCGGATCGCGGTGCGGAAGGCGATCGGCGGCATCAGAGGGCAAGCACCAGCGGCCGCTCGAGCAGCTCGCAGAGACGGGACAAGAAGCGGGCGCCGTCGGCGCCGTACACGACCCGGTGGTCGCAGCTCAGGGTGAGCGTCATCACGTCGCGGAAAACGACCTGCCGAGCGTCGTCCTCGAGAGGCGCGCGCCGTACCGAGCCCACGGCCAGGATCGCCGTCTGCCCCGGGTCGACGATGGCGGTGAACGAGCGGACGCCGAGCATGCCGAGGTTCGAGACCGTGAACGTCCCCCCGCGCAGCTCTTCGAGCCGGAGCGAACGGGTACGTGCGCTGTCGACGAGCCGCCGCGTCTCGGCCGCGATCTCGCCGAGGCCCCTCCGGTCGGCGTCCGCGACGACGGGGACGAGCAGCGCGTCGTCCACCGCAACGGCGACGCCGACGTTGACACGCGAGTAGCGCTCGATCCGCCCGTCGACGTACGACGCGTTGAATCGAGGAAACTCGCGCAGAACGAGTGCGGCAGCCTTGACGACGAAGTCGTTGAGCGAAGGTGCGCTCGTGGACTCCTCCCGTGCACCGCGACGAAGAGCGACGACCTCCGACACGTCGGCATCGGCAGACACGGTGAAGGTCGGGATCTCCGCGGCCGACTGCGACATGCGACGCGCGACGGTCACCTGTGTCGGCGTCAGCTCGACGACGGTGACGTCCCCGCGGGCATCTCCCGCCGGCCGGACCGGTGCAGTGGCCACCGCACGCTGAACGTCCTCCCTCGTGATCCTTCCGCCGGGGCCGGTCCCGGCGACGTCGTGCAGCGACAGGCCGAGCTCGACCGCGGTCCGTCGCGCGACCGGTGTCGCATTCGGGCGAACGCCGTCCTGAGGTGAGCCGTTCGAGACGCCGGTCGCCGGTGGCTCTTCGACGGAGCCGGAGCCTGCAAGCCTGGCGATGGGCTGTCCGACGGCCGCCGACTCGCCCTCGGAGACCAGGATCGCCTCGAGCGTCCCCTCGCCCTCGGCCTCGTAGACGACGGTCGCCTTGTCCGTCTCGACTTCCAGCAACGCCTCGCCGCGCCGGAAGCCCTCGCCGGGCACCTTCAGCCAACGGATGATCACGACATCGGCCTCGGAGTCGGACAGCTTGGGCATCGTCAGCTCCGCGGACACGAACGCTCAGTCCTTGAACTCGCCGACGTCGAGCCCGGACGGGAACGGCGCGGCGAGGCCACGCTCGCGCATCCGCTCGAGCTCGTCGCCCACCTCGCGCTCCAGCTCGTCGAGGGCCGAAGCGCCGGCCCCCTCGTCCTCGAGCTGCGCTCGCAGGACGACGATCGGATCGCGCGTCCTCCACTCGGCGAGCTCGCCCTCGGGGCGGTAGGCGCCGGGATCGCTCCGCGAGTGCCCGACGAACCGGTAGGTGAGCGCCTCGAGGAACGCGGGACCGTCACCGGCGCGTGCGTGAGCGATCGCACGCGCCGCGGCCTCGCGAACGGCCCAGACGCTCATGCCGTCGACGGTGTCGGCGGGCACCTCCATCACTTCGGCGCGCGAGCGGATCTCGCCGGCCGTCACCGAGCGGAACGGGGTGTACTCGCCGTAGCCGTTGTTCTCGCAGACGAGGACGAGCGGCAGCTTCTGCACCTGCGCGAAGTTGAGGCACTCGAAGACATACCCCTGGTTCATCGCGCCGTCGCCGAAGTAGGCGACCGCGACACCGCCTGTGGTGCGCGACAGCGCGAGTGCTGCTCCGGTGGCCGCTGCGATGCTGCCTCCGACGATCCCGAACGAGCCGATCAGGCGGTCGGCGGGCGACGTCACGTTCATCGAGCCGGCGCGGCCGCCGTTCACCCCTGTCGCGCGCCCGAGCATCTCGTCGAGGAGCGCCTGCGGGTCGACGCCGAGCGCCAGCGCGTGACCGTGGCCGCGATACGTCGCTGCCACCCGGTCGCGTTCCTCGAGCAGGCTCGCGACGCCGGTCGCAACGGCCTCCTGCCCCGAGTACAGATGCGTCGTGCCGTACACCTCGCCCTTCAGGAACAGCGACTGCACGAGGTCCTCGAAGCCGCGGATGAGCAGCATCTGGCGGTAGATCCGCGTGTACAGCTCGAGGTCGTCGAGCACACGCGCGCTCGTCCGGCTCATTCCTGCGTCGCTCACGCCGCTCCCACCTCGGAAGCGAGCCGCTCTGCGAGGTAGTCCCAGTCGCGCTCGAACCGGTAGGAGTGCCGCGACGGCGGTCCGGGTGCCGACGTCTCGAGCCAGCGCACACGACCACCCTGCACCTCGTAGAACGCGTGCACGCATCCGGCCGCGGTCCAGAAGAAGTCGCCCGGGCGAAGGGTGTGACGGTCACCGTCTGCGACCACGTCGACCTCGCCGTCGAGCATGTAGTACGACTCCTCGAAGGGATGATCGTGCGGGTGTGCGACCGCGCCGGGCTGGTAGTCGACCATGAACATCGTGTGCAGCTGGGCGTCCAGGCGCTGGTCGACGAGCATCTTCACCGCAATGCCGCTGTAGGCGAGAACTGCGGTCGCCATGCTCGCCGAGACGGTGGGGGCGCCGGCCGCCGCGCCACGCTTGAGGACGTCGAGGTCCATCTGCCCGTCGGCGAGGAGAAACAGGTTGCGGTTGCGCGGGTCGCGGACGTCGAGGGCCTCGGGCGGGGTGTCCGGCGCCGAACCGAGGAAGAACGTGTCGCTGCCGTCCAGGCGGGGACGCGGTGCCGCCATCTCGATCCACAACGCAGCGTTCTCGGACCGGTACGCGTGCGGGACGCCGACCGGCAGGACGCCGCAGGCGCCCGGCTCGAGCTGCACGCCGCGGCCGTCGAGATAGAGGACGGGCTCGCCCTCGAGCACGTAGAAGCCGGTCTCGAACGAGTGGACGTGTGCGTCCACGTGACCGCCTCGAAGCGAGACAAGCGTGAGCGCCATGTGCGTCGAGCCGAGCGAGCCGCCGACGAGGCGGCACGACTGGAGGTTGCTGGAGCGGCCGGGGAGACCGTCGGCGAGCTGTACGTCCTCCCGCCGGACGAGCCGGTACGACGGCAGCCCATCCGCGAGGTACCGCGTCCCGGTGTCGGTGCTCATGCGGCGGAGCCGGCTCCCACCAGTGTCGAAGCGGCCACCGCACCCGCGACTCCGTCGCCGCCGGCCGCACCGTTGTCGAGCAGGTCGGCGCCGCGAACGTACGTCCGTCCGGCGACGAGCAGATCCTCGGCCGGGAAACGCGTGATCACCTCGCACCCGGTGGCGGTGACGACGACCTCCTCCTCGATCCTCGCCGCCGAACGGCCGTCCGTCGCGGCACAGTACGTCTCGAGCGCGAAGACCATTCCCTCCACGATCTCGACGGGATGGTCGAGCGAGTGCACGCGAGAGATCATCGGCGGCTCGTACAGCCCGACGCCGATGCCGTGCCCGAACTGCAGGCCGAAGCACGTCTCCTCGTCGGCGAAGCCGAGCTCCTTGGCAGTCGGCCAGACCTCGGCGATCCTGTCGGTCGTCATTCCCGGCCCGACGAGTGCGATCGCGGCGTCCAGCCACTCGCGGCACCGCTTGTAGGCGTCGAGCTGAGCCGAGCTGACTCCGCCCACGTTGAACGTGCGGTAGTAGCACGTCCGGTAGCCCATGAACGAATGGATGATGTCGAAGAAGGCCTGATCTCCGGGGCGCAGGAGCCGGTCCGAGAAGACGTGCGGGTGCGGGTTGCAGCGGTCGCCCGAGACGGCGTTGATCGCCTCGACGTGCTCCGAGCCCATCTCGAAGAGCAGCTGGTGCGCCCGTCCGACGATCTCGTGCTCGTAGACGCCGGGACGCAGCATGCGATAGATCTCCTCGTAGACCGCGTCGACCAGCCCGGCCGATTGGTCGAGCAGCGCGATCTCCTCCGCGGTCTTGATCTTGCGCGCCTCGAGCATGACCCGCGAGCCGTCGGTGATGTGCACGCCGGCTCGCTGCAGCGCCTCGATCGTGACGAGGTCGGCCATGTCGATGCCGAGCGGCTCGCCCGCGAGGCCGGCCTCGCGAAGCTCATGCGCGATCCGCTCGCCGAGGCGATCGGGAATCCCCGTCTCGACGGGCATCGCACCGCGCATCGGCGCAACACCCGCGCGGAAATTCTCGGGCGGGAGCCACGGCGCGAAGAGCTGGTGATGGCGGGCTGCGGAGCCGAAGTCCCAGAGGATCGGGTCGCGGCCGCGCGGGAGGAGCGCGAAGCGGGCGTTCTTGTCGCGCGCCCACTCGCCGATGTGCGTGCTCGTGACGTAGCGGATGTTGTTCGGGTCGAAGAGGAGCAACGCCCCGAGATCGGATGCTTCGAGCGCCGCCTTCGCCCGCTCGAGTCGATCTCGGCGAAGCCGTGGAAAGTCGATCCGCTGCTCCCAGTCAACCGCCCGCGTGGCATCGGGCGAGCCGACCGACCTGTTTCGCATCGTCATCGCAGTACCTCCTCATCGGACACGCTCCGCAGATGGAGGAAAAGGGCCATGAAGTCGTCGTCCCCGTAGCCTGCCTCGATCGCAGAGCGAAGGAGCCCCTTGATCTCACTCGCCAGCGGCAGCCGGACGCCGCCGGCCTCCGCGGCGTCGAGCACGAGGTCGATGTCCTTCTCCATCAGGTTCGTGGTGAACGTAGCCGAGTAGTCGTCGCGCAGCAGCGGCTCGGTCTTGTACTTGACGAACGGCGCGCCGGCGGCCGAGTTGCCGATCGACTCGAGCAGTGCAGCTCGGGAGACACCCGACGCCTCACCGAGAACGAGCGCCTCGGACATCAGCTGCGCGAGCCCGGCAATCACAAGGTTGATCGCGAGCTTCACGACGCGGGCCTCCTCTGCGTCGCCGACGACGCGGATGTTCGGCCCGATCGCGCGCAAGACCGGCTCGGCGCGCTCGAAGGCCGCAGGCGCTCCTGAGACGATCAAGGCGAGGTTCCCGGCCCGCACGACGCCGGGGTTGCCGCTCACGGGAGCGCGGAGGTAGAGGATCGACGCTCGCTCGGCGAGCGCGGCGACGCGGGCCGACGCGTCCGGCGAGACCGTGCTCATGTCGACGAGCACCGTCCCCGGTCTCGCTGAGGCGGCCACGGTGGCCGCGACGGACCCGAACGCGTCGTCGTCGGAGAGCGACGTGAGGACGATGTCGACGGCGGCGGCGAGGTCGGCGACCTCGACTGCGACTGCCGCGCCGCGTGCAGCCAGCGGCTCCGTCTTCTCGCGGCTCCGGTTGTAGACCACGAGGTCGTAGCCGGCGTCGAGCAGGCGCTCTGCGAACGCGCTGCCCATGTTGCCAAGCCCGATCAACCCAACGGCCGGGCGCGCGTCCTTGCTGGCGCTCACTGTTCAGTATGAATAAACGACCAGCCGGGTCAGAGTCAAGTTCGGAGCCGGAATGTACAGCGGGACGGCACGCGCCGGCCGGGACCTGGCCCCGGGGGCAACGGTGCGCTCAGGCGGCCCGCGACTGCCGCTCCGCGTCGGCGACGGCCGACTCGAGCTCCGCCTTCGACATCTTCGACCGCCCCGCGATTCGAAGCTTCCGCGCCCGGGCCTCGAGCTCCTTGCGCGTCCGCCCGACCGTCGGGGCGCTCGTCTTCCGCGCTTCGGCAACGCTCCGCCGGAGCGCGTCCATCAGGTCGACCGGCCCGTCGGGTTCCGGTCTTCGCTCGACACGGACATCCTCGCCGGCGACCTTGCGGTCGACGAGGGCCCGCAGAGCATCGGTGTAGGAATCGCGGTATCGCCCGGGCTCCCACTCCGCGGCGAGCGCTCCGATCAGGCCTCGTGCCAGCTCGAGCTCGCGTCCGCCGACCTTCGGCAGCGCGGGAGCATCGACGGCGTCGGGAAGCTGGATCTCGTCCGCGAAGTGCAGCTGTTCCAGGATCAGCCGGCCGCCGTTCACGCGCAAGCAGCCGAGGTACTCCCGGTTCCGCATCACGAACGTGCCGATGCCGACGAGGCCGGTGTCGGCCATCGCGCGCACCAGCAACGCGTACGACGGCTCGGCGCCCTCGGCTGGCGCGACGACGTAGGAGTGGGCGAAGTAGAGCGGGTCGATCTGCTCGTACTGGACGAACTCCTGGAGCTCGAGTGCGTGCCCGCCTGCTGCCTGCACCGCCTCGAAGTCGTCCTCGGACAAGTGGACGTAGCGGCCCGGCTCGAGCTCGAAGGCCTTGACGACCTCCTCGTCGTCGACCGCGCGATTCTCGATCGCGCAGATCTTCTCGTACCGGATCCGGCCGTCGTCGGGCTCGTGGACGAGATGGAAGTGCAGTCGATGCTCGTGGATCGCGCTGAACAGGCGGACCGGAACGTTCACCAGGCCGAACGAGATCGAACCGGACCAGAGAGGGCGCCGCGCCGGCATCAGACGGGTGGTTCCCCTGGGCGACCCAGCTAAACCGTTCCCAGTCGTAAGGGGGCTCGGTGTCGATCGGGGCCGGTCTCGTTCGTCGTCTTGTCGACAGGCCGCTTCCGCAGCGGCTCATTCACTCGCAAGGAGGGTAGTGATGGCTCACCCGGTCATTCACGCAGAGATCCGCTCGAGCGACCCGGATGCGACACGCGCATTCTTTTCCGACCTGTTTGGCTGGAACTACAGCGACGGCGCGTTTCCCGGCTACACGTTCGTCGATACCGGCGTGCCCGGTGCGATTCCGACCGCGATCGGTCCGCTGCAGGAAGGCAAGGACGCGGTGCTGTTCTTCGTCGGCGTTGCAGACGTTGCTGCGACGCTGGCACGGGCCGAACAGCTTGGCGGCCTGACAATTCAGCCGGTTCAACAGGTGCCGGGTGTCAGCTTCGGCGTCTTGTCGGATCCGCACGGCCATCTGATCGGGGTCGCGGCCAACTAGCGTCGCCGCCGAGGCCTGGGCCGCAGCCGTTCGTAGCCGAAACGCGGCGGCCCAGGTCTCTCGGTGGTCGTCGCCGTCCGGAGTGCGTACGGTTCGGCGAGCTGGTGGAGGTCTTGATCGCGACCTGGCAGGCGGGCGGTGCGGCGAAGGTCGCGATGGGACTCGGACGCGCGCTTTCGCAGCACGGCGATCGCGTTCGGATCTTCGGGCCGGCCGAGCTTTCGGCTCGGATCGCGGCGGCCGGCTGCGTGCACTGCCCCTCTCCGCCCGGGATCGAGCTTGATCAGAGCCGACCGGCGGAGGAACAGTGGGACGCTCTGCGACGCGTGTGGTTTGGTCGTGCGCTGGCAGATGCGTTCACCGCGGAGCTCGGACGCCGGCCGGCGGAGGTGGTCGTCGTCGACTACCTGCTCCGCTCGGTCGCTGCAGCCGCCGAGCGCGCCGGAGCAGCAACAGCGCTGTTGATCCACACGATCTACGGCTTCCACGGAGGCGCCGGCGACGACGCGAAGACGCGGCAGCGCTGGTATCAGCCGGTCAACGAGTCGCGCGTCGAGCTCGGGCTGGCACCGCTTCCGATCGGACCGGATTCCGTGACGGTGGCGCTCGTCCGGCGCGCCGGTGCCGGGATCGTCGTGATTCCACGCGAGTTCGATGACTGGCCCGACCCGCCGGAGAACGTCGTTCATGTCGGCCCGCTGACGGACGACCCGGCCGATCCGAGCTGGGACTCGCCCTGGGAGCCCGGCGACGAGCGGCCGCTCGTGGTCGTCACCCTGGGAACGACGTACATGGCACACGAAACCGTGCTCAACCGGATCGCCGCCGCCCTCGACCCGGCACGACTGCGGATCCTGATCTGCACCGGCACCGACCTCTCGCCAGAGCAGATCTCGGCCCCGGAGGGAGTGCACGTGCGCGCCTATGTCCCCCACGCTGCCGTGCTACCCGGAGCCGCCGCCGCGATCACGCACGCCGGAACCGGAACGCTGCTGGCGGCTTTCGCCGCGGCCGTCCCCGTCGTCTGTCTCCCGCTCGGCCGCGATCAGCCGGTCAACGCCCGCCGCGTCGTCGAGCTCGGGCTCGGCCGCTCGCTCTCACCGGACGCCTCGCCCAGCGAACTGCGCGCCGCGGTCACCGCAGTGCTCACCGACCCGACCGTACGTCGCAAGACCAAGCAGCTCGCGAACACCATGCGTAAATACCGCGGAGCAGACGCTGCCACCGAGGCAATCGAGCGACTTACCCGCCCGACCGTGTGAACCACGCGCCTGGCGCGCGCGAGTCGCCGCCTACCGGAGCGAAACGACTTCCGCTCTCGCGGTGCGGTTGGATCCGGGATCCTGTCCGGCATGGCCGACCGCAGGCGCTCGTGGAAGACCGATTCGCAGTGGATTCGGCTCGCGTTGACCGCGACCGGCCTCGGGGTGTCGCTGATCCTCGCCTCGGCCGCTGCGTGGAAGTCGAGCCCGGTGATCTACCTCGGCGCGACCCTCGCGCTCATCGGTGCCTACATCTCCTGCGCAGTGCTCATCGTGCCGCTACCGCTGCCGCCGCTGCTCTCCGAGCGGCGAAACAGAGCTTTCCGTCGGGGCGTTGGTGCGCTGCTCGTCGAAGGGCATGAACTGAGGGCGCGGCCGGTGAGCGACGAAGCCGAGCTTGCCTCGCTCGAGGATGCCTACCGGGACTGGTCGATGCGCGCACAAGCCTGGTTGGACAAGGACGCCCGGCCCGCCGACGCTGCCGCGTTCGAGCACGCGATCGGCCCGTCGCAGGAGATCCTCGACTCCTTCGACCGTCCTCACAACGATCTGCGCCTGAAGCTGTCCTGGCAGCTCAGCGTGCTCCGCGAGTTGACGACCCGAGAACCCTGAGGACACGTCGTCCGTGACAGGGAACGTCGAGCCCAATCACTGAAGGCCGCGACGCACCGACGTGATCCGGCCGGTGTTGAAGCCGAGCCAGTGCATCCTGCCGACGTAGCGCGCGTGCTCGACCTTCAGGCAGCGGTCCATGACGACCGCGACACCCCCAGCCTCGGCGATGTGCGCGCCCTCCTCGTTGACCACGTCGAACTGGCACCAGAGCGCGCCGGCGTGAATCGCCACGGCGTCCCGCGCGATCGCCGGCACGGCATCCGGCACGCGGAAGACGTTCACGATGTCCAGCGGCACCGGCACATCCGACAGGCTCGCGTAGCAGACCTCTCCGAGGATCTCGTCCTCGTTGGGATTGACCGGGATCACGCGGTACCCATGGCGCTTGAGGTAGTAGCCGACGAAGTTGCTCGCGCGCAACTGGTTGCCGGACAGCCCGACGATCGCGATCGTGCTCGCGGTGTGAAGGAGGCGTTGGATCGTTGCCGGATCCTGGTAGCGCTCGAGCTCGGTCATTCGACCCGTGCCAGCCCCTGTTCGAGATCCCAGATCAGGTCGGCAACAGACTCGGTGCCGACCGACAGCCTGATCGTGCCGGGCCCGACACCGGCCGCCGCCAGCTCAGCCTCGCTCAGTTGGCGGTGCGTGGTGCTGGCGGGGTGGATGATGAGGCTCTTCGCATCGCCGACGTTGGCGAGGTGGGACCAGAGCGTGACACCCCGGATCAGCTCCTGACCACCATTCCTCCCACCGGCACAGTCGAACGAGAACACCGCACCCGGGCCGCCCGGCAGGTACTTCTCGACGAGTGGCCGGTACTTGCTGCCGGGCAGGCCAGGGTAGGTGACGTTCGACGTCCGTTCGTGCCCTTCGAGAAACGCGGCGACGGCGCGCGCGTTTTCGACGTGGCGTTGCATCCGCAGGGAGAGCGTCTCGAGGCCCTGCAGAAAGAGAAAGGCGTTGAACGGTGAGAGCGCTCCGCCGAGATCGCGCAGCGTCTCGGCGCGCAGCTTCATCAGATACCCGTAGATCCCGAACGTCTCGTGGAACTGCAAGCCGTGGTAGGCCGGCGACGGATCCGCGATCACCGGGAAGCGGCCGTTCGACCAGTTGAACGTGCCGGCTTCGACGACGACTCCGCCGATGCTCGTGCCGTGCCCGCCGATGAACTTGGTGGCCGAGTGGATCACGATGTCGGCGCCCCACTCGAACGGTCGGCAGAGGTACGGCGTCGCGAACGTGTTGTCCACGACCAGCGGCAGCTCGTGGTCGTGTGCAATGGCGGCCACGGTCTCGATGTCGAGCACGTTTCCGGCCGGGTTGCCGATCGTCTCACCGAAGAAAACCTTGGTGTTCCCGCGAACCGCCTGCCGCCACGCGTCCGGATCGTCGGGATCGACCCACGTCAGCTCGACCCCCAGCTTGCGCAGGAGGTGCTTGAACTGGTTCACCGACCCGCCGTACAGCGCTGACGACGAGACGACATGATCGCCCGGCTCGAGCAGTGTGAACAACGCTGCTGCCTGCGCGGCAATCCCGCTCGCGAAGGCCACGGCCCCTGCACCGCCCTCGAGATTCGCCACCCGCTCCTCGAACACGGCGACGGTCGGATTCATGATCCGGGAGTACGTGTTCCCGTACTCCTGCAGATTGAAATACGCCGCCGCCGACTCGGGGTCCTCGAACACGTAGCTCGTCGTCTGGAAAATCGGCACTGCGCGAGCCCCCGTGTTCGGGTCGGGCCGCTGGCCGGCGTGAAGCTGCCGCGTCTCGAACCCGAACGTCCGCGCCTCCTCGGGCTCGTTCCGGTCGGTGGTCATGCGAGCCCTTCGAGAAAGTGGCGGATGATCGGCGTCTGTCGCGCCTCTTCGAGCAGGAAGCAGTCGTGGCCGTACGGCGCGTCGATCACGTGGCACTCGACCGGCTTGTCGAGGTCGCGCAAAGCCTCTTCGATCTCTCGCGAGGCCGACGGCGGGTAGAGCCAGTCCGAGCTGAAAGCGACCAGCAGCGTCCGCGCCGCGATCCGCTCGAGCGCCCGCGTGAGCGAGCCGGACCCGTGCTGGCGTGCGAGATCGAAGTACGTCAACGCCCGCGACGTGTAGAGATAGGTGTTGGCATCGAACCGCCTGACGAACGAGTCGGCCTGATACCGCAGGTAGCTCTCGACCTCGAACTCCGGTTCGGTGATCGTGTAGCGGAGGTCGTCGGCGAACTGCAGCCGCCGGCCGAACTTGTCGCCGAGCGCCATCGCCGAGAGGTACGTGATGTGACCGATCATCCGCGCGACGCCCAGGCCGGCGTCCGGCGCGTCTCCGGTCTCGAGGTAGCGGCCGCCCTGCCACGCGGGGTCGCGCATGATCGCCTCGCGGGCGATCGCGTTCCACGCCAGGCCCTGTGGGTGGAGAGCGTGCGTGCTGGCGATCGCGACGACGGCGTCGATTTGATCGGGGAACAGAATCGCCCACTCGAAGGCCTGCATGCCCCCCAAGGAACCTCCGGCGACCGCTGCCAGCCGCTCGATCCCGAGCTCGTCCAGGAACGCACGCTCCGCGCGCACCATGTCGGCGACCGTGATCACGGGGAAGTCGGGGCCGTAAGGCCTGCCGCTTCCCGGGTCCAGGGACGACGGCCCGGTCGTCCCGCGGCAGCCGCCGAGCAGGTTCGTGGATACGACGAAGTAGCGGTCGGTGTCGAACGCCTTCCCCGGACCGATCATCCCGTCCCACCAGCCGAGCCCCTTGCCGGCCCCGCCGTCGCGGTCGTCGGCCCCGAACCCGTCGCGAGTGCTTTGCTCCGCCGCCTCCCTCGAGAACCCGGCCGCGTGGGCGTCGCCGCTGAGCGCGTGGCAGACGAGGATCACGTTGTCACGGCGCGGCGAGAGCTCGCCATACGTCTCGTACGCGACGCGGACAGGGTGGAGCTCACGCCCACAGTCGAGCTGCAGGGGGTTCGGAAGGTCGAGATAGAGCGTCTCGACCGTGCCGACCGAGCCGGCGGCGAATGGGACCGCGGGCGGCGTCATGTCGCTGTTCGGTGGGTCAGTGACGTGTATCGTCTGGCCTTCCTTCCAAAAGTGAAGTAGATCAGGGACAGGAGAGGTGAGGAGCGATGACGGTGATCGACAACGGTGTCAACGTTCAGGCATTGCTCGATGCGCGGGAAGTGCTGGCAGGGGCTGCGGACGCGGCCCAGTTCACGTGGCGAGCCTCCTCCAGATGGGAGAACGGCGTCCACAGCACGACGTCGATCCAGAACTTCTTTGGGCTCGGGGAGGAGCAAAGTCACAAGACCGAAGCCGTGTTCGATGCGGATCACCCGGAGGTCTTCGCAGCTTCGGACAATGGGATCACGCCGATCGAGTATCTCCTCGTCGGGCTGGCGAGCTGCCTGACGGCCGGCGTCGCGTCGGTGGCCCAAAATCGCGGAATTCAGCTCCGGTCGGTCGAGTCGACGGTGGAGGGCAACCACGACATCCGCGGCATTCTCGGCGTCGACAGCGACGTTCGCAACGGCTTCAACGACGTCAAGGTGACCTTCAACATTGATGCAGATGCCTCGAGGCAGGAGATCGAGGCGCTGGTCGCCCAGTCTCAGAAGCGCTCCGCGGTGTTCGATGCCCTGACGAATCCGACGGAGGTCAGCGTCGAGGTCGCCTGAGGGGCGTCACCATCGAGCGCTTCACCGCCGTTGTCATAGGCGCCGGGCACGCCGGTCTCGCCGCCAGCTATTTCCTCAGTGGGCGATCACTCGACCACATCGTGCTCGAGCGCGGCGAGGTGGCGAACTCGTGGCGGTGCGAGCGCTGGGATTCCCTGCGACTGCTGACGCCCAACTGGCAAAGCCGGCTGCCGGGGATCGACTACGACGGCCCCGATCCCGACGGCTACATGTCGACGACCGACGTCGTCGAGCTCATTGCCCGATTCGCCGTACGGGCTCGCGCCCCGGTTCGGACCGCCACCAACGTCACCTCGGTCCGCCGAGTCGAGGACGGCTACCAGGTCGCGACGAGCGACGGCGAGCTCCGCTCGCGCACGTTGCTCCTCGCAACGGGGGCGTGCAATCAACCAGTGGTGCCGGCGTTCGCAGGAGCGGTGCCGCCGGACGTCGAACAGCTGACGCCGCTCGACTACCGCAACCCGACCCGGCTCCCCGACGGAGGTGTCCTCGTCGTGGGTGCATCCGCCACCGGCGTGCAGCTGGCGGCCGAGCTGCGGCAATCCGGACGGCCGGTGATCCTTTCGGTTGGAGAGCACGTCCGGCTGCCGCGAACGTATCGCGGTCGCGACATCCTCTGGTGGATGGAAGAAACCGGTCTGTGGGACGAGCGATACGACGAGGTCGACGACCTTCCGCGGGCGAGGCGACTGCCCTCTCCGCAACTCGTCGGGACGCCCGAGCGAACGACGCTCGACCTCAACGCATTGGCGGCGATGGGCGTCGAGCTGGTGGGCCGCTTTGCCGCCGTCCGCGATGGGCGCGGGCTGTTCTCCGGCGGCCTCCGAAACGTCGTCGCGCTGGCCGACCTGAAGCTGGAACGACTGCTGGATCGGTTCGACGAGTGGGCCAGGGCCGACGGAAGAAGTTTCGAGCTCGGCGCCCCCGAACGCCTGCCACCGACCCTGGTGCCACGTGCACCGAGGCTGGAGCTCGATCTCCGAAGCGGTGAGGTCAAAGCGATCGTGTGGGCGACAGGGTTCCGCTCCGATTACGAGTGGCTCGACGTGCCCGCCGTCGATGCCAAAGGCCGGCTCCGACACGACGGCGGCGCCGTCGACAGCCCGGGCCTGTACGCCCTTGGGTTGCCCGTGCTCCGGCGGCGCAAGTCGACGTTCATCTGCGGCATCGAGGACGATGCGCGCGACGTGATCGATCATCTCGCCGCGTACCTGGCGAGTGACGCGCGAACCCGCACCGGGCCGGTCGCTCCGAGCTCTTGAACTCCGCGTGCGTGGACGACTCACCCATGCAGGGTGGGCCGGTAGGTGAGCTCTTGGATGTTGCCGTCGAGCGTTCGACTCTCGATCAGCTCGAGGTCGAAGTCGGCGGCACCCTGGAAGATCGCATCCGATCCGTTCTCGCCGGTGATCACAGGGAAGAGGGTCACCTGGACGCGGTCGACCAGGCCTGCGGCCATCAGCGCCCGATTCATCGACAGGCTCCCGTGCGAGCGCAACGGCACCTCGGACTCCTCCTTGAGCCGGGCGACGACATCGACCGCGTCGCCGCTCGCCACGGTCGCGTCCACCCAGTCAAGGGGTTCTTCCAGCGTGGTCGACACGATGATCGCCGGCAGGTTCACCATCCGGGTGACCCACGGGTCCCTCACCTCGGACTCCTCGGTACTCGAGGCCAGCATCTGTGCGAACAGCCGATAGGTGTTGGCCCCGAAGACCATCCGCTGCTCGTCGCTGTACAAGGCGAGGCGGTGGTCGAGCAGCTCAGGGCCCTGCTTGCCCCAGTAGCCGCCCCAGTCGCCGCCGCTGGCGGAGCCGAAGCCATCCAGGCTGGAAAAGACGTCGAAGGTGTAGGTAGCGGTCATGATGCTCTCCTCGATTGCGTTGATCGGTCGTGGATACAGACGGAAGCCCACGGCAAGACTCATCGCAACCGCCGATCACGCCACAGCTCCATTGAACGGGAAGCTCAGACGTTCAACTTGCATGTTGTGTTGAGGTACGAGCGCACCTTGCGAATGTGTGGGTTCACCTTGTCGGCCTGGGCGGCGAGCGTCGGCAGTTGCGGTCGGAGGTTCGAGATCTTCCAGTTCGCCTGCTTGAAGTCGGCGATCAGGACGTTGATGAAGCCGAACACCGGCCTGAGGTCGGGCTTGAGCGACGCGGGAGCCGTAGCGAGCAACGACGGCTCGGCCGCGGCGACCTTGGTGTAGGCGGTCTTGAGTGCAGTGGGTGTAACCCTGCCGCTCGGCAGCGTGGTCGACGTGACGATGCTGCGGGCCACGCCGCGGGCGGTGCTGCAGAAGCTGCGGGAGCCCGTCTGCGCGGTGGTGGTCGCCCCGGCAGATTCGGCGGTTGCAGCGGTCAGCGCAAGGACGACGACCAGTAGGGAAACGAGCTTCATGGAGCCTCCTCGATCAGATGTGGACGGTTTGGGAGCCCGGCGCGTAGCCGGGTGCGGTGACGGTTAGCTTCAGCGCGCCGACCGTCGAGGCGCCGAACGTCAAGGCAGCCGAACCGTTCGCCCCGGTCTTCGCCTGCTTGCCGCCCGCCGCCACGGTGGCACCTGGGACCGGGTCGCCCGCGTCCGCGACGGTGACCGTGAGCTTGTGGCCGACGATCGCTCCCTTGCCGTTCTTCACCGCGTGCACGGCGACGGTCGTCGAGAACACCGGCAGGACCCGCGCGTAGTAGAGACCGGATACGGCCGGCCCTTTCCCGGAGATCGCGTCGGCGAGGAGGTCGAGCGGGCCAAGCCTGCCGTCGCCCTGGAGGCGATACAGGCTGAGCGGGTTCAGGGCGACCTGCTGAATCGTCTCGAAGCGCGTGACCGCTTTGTTGGATCGCGTAACGGCGACGCCGCCGCCCGAGTCGTCTCCCCACATCACCCAGATGCGGCCGGCCGGGCCGGTCGCGGCTGCGAGCACTTTCGCGGTCGTGCCCGCTCTCGAGCCGACGGCGACCGAGCCACTGCCGTAGCGCAAGAGACGAACGTGTTTTCCGTCGCTCGTATAGGCGGCGAAGACGCCCGGGCCGGTGTCACGCCCGGCAAGGACGACTGCGTTGCGGCTCTGCCCAGGAACTTTCTGCGCGGCGCCGATTCCGGGCGCGATGCCCTGCAAGTACAGGGCGGGCTCGTGCGCGACCGAGGGCCAACCGGCCACGACCTGACCGCTGGAAGCGTCGACCGCGAGGTCGGCGTCGGTGGTCGAGCCGTCCGCCTGCGTGGTGACGATCGCCGTGGCCGACCCGCCGCCGAGACCGGACTGGACGACCAGGTTGCCCGCCGACGGCAGGGCGAGCACCGGCTGCGTGCCCGAGACGGCACCGGTCACGTCCGCGCCGTAGGCGAGCGACTCGTACTGTCCACCGGCGCCGACGAGGGAGGGAGGCGTCCAACCGACGCCACCATTACTCGAGCTGACGCCCCAGACGCCTGACACGTTGCTTGGCGAGATCGCTCCGAAGACCGTCTCGAGGGTCCCGCCCGGAAGCGCAAGCAGCCCGGGCTGACCGGCCGGCCAGCCGGAGACGACCGATGCGGCTGGGCCGGCCTTCCCCGCCGGGCTGATCGCGATCGTGCTGAGCCCGGTCACCGATGTGCCGGAGAGCGTCTGGTAGACCAGGTGCAGGACGCCGTCCGGGGTGCGGGCGGCCGCGACGGCCTGGGACGTGGTTGCTTTCACCGAGTCGAGCCGCTTGAACGGCCCTGCGGGCGCCAGTGCAGCTGCATGACCGGCGCTTCCCGCGCTCAGCGCGGCTGCGAACGCAACGAGGCCCGCAGCCACGGCGGCCGCGGTCGATTTCGACGTACGTGTCATGTGTTGGACCCTCCTCGTGCCGGATACGTCGTGGTCGCGAGGATCCGGTCGAACGGGACCTCGGCGCACTCCACGACCTTGCGGACGCCTGACGCCGTGCCTTCGAACTGGCACAGGACGACTTCGTCCTCCCGCAGCAGGATCGAGCCGCAGTAGCGAACGCCGGCGCCCATCCTCCGCACGCACTCGGCAATCCGCGCGTCGGCGTTCCGGACGGCGCTGTCGTCGACGTCGGGCCAGAAGCACTCGGCGACAAAGCAATCGACTCTCGTCTTCTCCATCTCGTTGACGCTAGGTGCGCGGCAGCAACGAGCAAAGGGGGGAAACCCTACGGAATCGGATCGCGATCCCGCGCATCGAGCGCACGGGCGAGCTGGACGCGCGAGCGGATCTCGAGCTTGCGGTAGGCACGCGACAGGTTCGCCTCGACCGTCTTCCGCGAGAGCATCACCTCGGCCGCGATCGCGTCGTTCGTGAGGCCGGCCGCCGCGAGCCGGGCGATGCTGTATTCGGTAGCACTGAGGCGATCCGGCGCGGCGCGCGCGGCCGTGCGACTGAGCTCGTCGGCGGCGCGCTCCGCCCACGGGGCAGCGCCGAGGTCCGTGAAGATTGCAGCGGCCTGCGCCAACGCGTCGCGGGCGGCACGCTTCTGTTTCAGCCTCCGAAGCGTGCGGCCATGCACCAAGAGCGTTCGTCCGAACTCGAACGGGGCGGGGCTTCGGGCGTGATCCGTGATCGCCTGCTCGAACGCTGCGCGTGCCAACTCGACCTCACCACGCGCGGCGAGCACCAGGCCGCGGCTGCGGGCGCTGACGGCGAGACTCCACGGGATGCGCGAGCGCGCCGCCGCCCGTTCGAATCTCGCCAGTACGCCTTCGGCCTTCTCGAGCTCGCCGTTCGCTACTGCGGCCTCGATCGCGTCTCCTTCGACCCGCCATACCGCGGGCTCGCGAAAGCCCATCTCGCCCAGAGCGGCCAGCGCGTCGGCGAGGTGCTCGGCCGCATGCGCCGTGTCGCCGACGGCAAGCTCGGCGAGGCCGAGTGTTCTCCCCCAGAGCATGCGGACGACCGGTTCCGACACCACGGAGACCCGATCTGCCGCTGAGCGCACCTCGTCGATGCGGCCCTGATGCGCTGCGACGTATGCGCCCCAGATTTGGCTCGACTCGACGGAAACCCCGGTGAGGGCGAAGAGCTCCTTCGTCCGATCGGCCAGCTCCGTCGCGACCGCCCAGTTCCCCGACCAGCACTCGAGGAGCGTCCGGTTGAGCAGGATGTTGGCGAGCGAGGATTCGTCGCCCTCCTCGAGCGCGGCGCGCTCGACAGCGACGAGATGCGCCCGCGACCCGTCGAAGTCATCGATGTATCGCAGCCACTGGCCGAGCTTGAACGAGACACGCGTGTCGACCGCGACCGGCTGAGCGTCCGAGCTGCGCTCGAGCCGGAGCGCGCGCTCCGCCGCCTTCCGGTCAAGTCCCAGGCCGAGGAAAAGATCAGCGCGCACTCGAGCGCTGAGCGCGATGCTGACGAGCTCCGGCTCCGTGTCTTCCCGCCCGTCCAGGGCGGCGAGCGACTCCCGCGCGGCCGCTGCCGCGCGCGGAAGATCGCTCGTGCCGGCGTGCATCGCGATGGCCGCTAGGCACCGGGCACGCAGCAGCGGATCGACAGCGGCCTCGAGTGCCGCCGCATCGGCCGCGACGGCGGAAGACTCGCCGTCGCGCCAGTAGGCGATGTCTGCAAGCACGAGCAAGGCGCGTGCCGTCAGGTCACCAGGAGACACTGACGCGACGAGAGCCTCGAGCACCTCGCCCGCCCGCTGGAAGTCCCCGGCGAGCATCAGGTGCTCCGCGAGCACCAGGCGGCGCTCGTCGTTGGCTTCGTCGCCCTCCGGGGTCAGCTCGAGCGCAAGCTGCGCCAGCTCCGCGGCTGCATCGGGAGCGCCTCGCGCTCGTCCACTCATCGCCGCCTCGCTGAGCGCACGGGCGGTCGCTGCATCCGGACCGCGCGCTCCGAGCGCAAGGTGTCGGGCGCGCTCCTCCGGATCCTGCGACGCCGCCGCGAGTGCTTGGTGGGCAAGCGAGCGGTCGCGGTCGCTCGCCGACGCATAGACGGCGGAGGCGAACAGCGGATGGGTGAATTGCACGCTGCCGTCGCGGCCGATCGAGATCAGGCCGGCTTCTTCCGCAGGCACAAGCGCGGAGACGTCGACGACCTCGGCGGTAGGCCGGACGGCCGCAGCAGAGCGGAGAAGCGCCGAGCGCGTCGCGCGCGGCAGCCGCTCGATGCGCGCCCGCACGAGCGCGCGGAGATCATCCGGAACGGGCAGCGGGTCGGAGCTCCGCGCGCCGGACCCCCGATCCTCGAGCAGGCGCGCGATCTCGAGGGCGTAGAAGGCGTTGCCCTTCGACGCCGCGGCAAGCCTGACGAGCGTTGGCCGCGAGAAGTTGACGCCGAGCCGGTCGGCGACGATTCGCTGCAGCGCAGCGACCGACAGCGGGCCGAGCTCGAGCCGTTCGAGGCGCGCCTGATCCAAGACGGAGAGAACAGCCGGTCGCGGCTCCTGCGAACGCGCCGCCACGATCAACCGGACAGGCATTTCGCCGAGCCGGTGCAGCGCGAACGCAATCGCATCGCTCGACGGCGGGTCGAGCCATTGCGCATCGTCGAGAGCGACGACAAGCTCGCCCTCGCCCGCTAGCTCGGTGAGCGTCGAGAGGAGCGCCGTGCCCACGACGCGGCGGCCGGGCGCGCGCCCGGCCTCGGCACGCAGCAGCACGACGTCGAGTGCGCGTCTCTGCGGTACTGGCAACCGCGCGAGCATCTCCGGGTCGATACCAGCGAGCAGGTCGGTCAGACCTGAGAACGCCAGCTTCGCCTCCGCGGCGGCCGGCCGGGCTGCGATGACAGTCAGCCCGCGAAGCCGGGCGCGGCGCACCGCCTCCTGCCACACAGTCGTCTTGCCGATGCCGGGCTCCCCCACGATCGCAAGCGCGCACAACCCGGGTTCCGCATCCTCAAGGAACCCATCGACGACATCGAGCTCCGTCTCGCGACCCACGAGATCCGGCACGTTTGGAGCGTACGCAACCGACGCGCGCTCCAACGCCTCGTCACGCTCCAGGTACGAGGATCCAGTCTTTCCACTGCCTTCGATCTGAGGCTCCGAAGGTTGGCGGCCCTGACGTCCTCCGGCCCGGGCTTGCCAGCGACTGAACGGGAGCAGGCTCGACGTCGGGTCCGATCACGTAGGCGAGCTCTTCAACGCCGATGTCCACCCTTCTTGAAACTACGCCTCCACGCGACCGCCCACATCACTCGAACGAGCGAACGCGACCGCCGACCCTCGGAAACTGCAAGCTCACAGGAGTACGGTCGACGAAGTCGTAGGAGCGTCCATGGTCAGGCCGCCAGTCGCGCTTGTTGTCGTCGCTGCCGCGGCGATGATGCTGGCAGGCCCCGCCGAGGCCCTGGTGCGCGTGAAGAACATCACCTCGCCAGTTGCACCGGGCGACGACGCAACGTTGACACTGCGCGTCATCCCGGCCGGGGTCGTCTGCTCGATCACCGTCAAGTACAAGTCCGGCCCTTCGCACGCCAGTGGACTCGACCCGGAACGTCCCAGTCTGACCGGGCGGGTCAGCTGGACGTGGCGGGTAGGAAGCTCGACAACACCGGGCCGTTGGCCGATCGTCGTCAGCTGCGGCCGGGCCGGCGTGGCGCAAACATCGTTCGTCGTCGCAGGCAGCGGGACGACCGGCAGGGCACCGAGTAGAGGGAGGGTGGCGCTCGGACGGACGGTGCTCATCACCCCGCGCAGCGCCGCCCGAGCCTGTGTTCGCGGACCGCTACCCGACCGACGCTGCTCCCCCGGCGCCTATTACTCCGCGCTGACCAAGACGGTGATCTGCGCACCCGGCTTCCGCACCGGCTCGATCCGCGACGTCGCGCAGTCGGAGAAATACGCCGTCGAACGGGAGTACGGTGAACCTGCACAGCTGTACGGCCGCACGATCGAGATCGACCACATCATCCCGCTCGAACTCGGCGGCTCCAACAACATCGCCAACCTCTACTTCGAACCCGGCTCAGGAACAGCCAACTACCACGCCAAGGATCGGCTCGAAAACAAACTGCACCACCTCGTCTGCGGCGGACAAATGAGCCTCACAGCCGCCAGGCGTGGGATCGCGGCGAACTGGGAGACCCTCTACAAACGCGTCTTCGGCACCACTCCGCGTTAGGCGGGCGAGCCGATCAGTGAGCAGTGCGAACGTAAGCGACCGTCACGATCGAGAGGCTTACAGCGAAGTGGGTCGACGGCGCGCAGGTCGTTTTCATCGGGAAGGCCAACGACCTGCGGCGGCACCTCAAGCAGTACGCCGACCAGTTGGGTCAAGTGGTCGCCCGCTAGTAGCGGCGCAGGCCGTTCACGCCCCCGAGCGTCACGAAGGGCGAGTTTGCTCGTCGCCTAAGGAACAGCAATCGAGGCGGTGCCAGGCACGTAACGTGCCTGGCACCGCCTCTTGGGTCAAGGCGTGAAGCTTGCGACGTCGATGTCGGTTGGATCCATGACCGTGTTGCCGACCTGGAACGCCGCGTAGAACGTGTTGCCCGCGTGCGTGAGCGCTTCGTAGTCGCCGATCATCAACCCCCCTGCGCTCGGCGCGTATTCCATGTCGGTACTGGGTGAGAGCGTGATCTCCGGTCCCCACGTGCTTCCGCCGTCTGGCGACGTGATTGCCGAATAGGTCGTCGGCAGCGCCGGCCCCGAAGTGAAGTGCCGGAAGTCGTAGTAGGTGACGGCAACCGTGCCGTTGGCGGAGACGTCGACCGACGGTGTGAACGACTGCTCGAGCAGTTGGTTGGAGCTGCTTGGCGTTTCGGCGATCTGGCGCGGCGTCGTCCACGTCGAGCCACTGTTCGTCGACGCAGAGAACGCCACCTGGTCGATTGCCCCGTTGCTGAACCGCGCGTCCTGCCACACCGCATACAACGCCCCGCTCGACGGGTCGTACGCAACATCGAACAGGCTGTCAGCAGCACGGACGTAATTCAGGTTTCGCGGATCGACCGACCCGACCGCGTGTATGTCCGAAACGACGGACGGGTTCGTCCAGCTGTTCCCACGGTTGGTCGAGCGGACGAAGGCCAGCTGCGCCGAGAAACCAGAGCCTTTCTTTCCGAGGACGAAGTTCGTGAAGAAGTCGACGAGTGTGCCGTCATTGAGGACGACCAGCTGGTTGCCGAGCGTCCCGTTACCCTGCGTATACATCGGCTTCGCCGCCGACCACGTCTTGCCGCCGTCGGTCGTAGTCGAGATGTACGCCGGGCCTTTGTTCGCGTTCTGCCCGTTCCCGGACGTGAAATCCGGTTTCTGGTTCGAATACCGGTCCCACACGACGTAGGCCACACCCGGTTTCGTCGGGGCGGCCGTGACCGACTCCTTGTCGAACCCGTGCGTGAAGCTCTTCTGGTTGGAGCTCACCACGACCGTCGGATCGCTCCAACTGTGTCCATCATCCGTTGACGTACTAACGGTCACAGCGTTACGGCCCGTGAACCAGTCGAAGACGAGCGCCGACTGGTACAGCCTGCCGTCAGGACCGTAAGAGAGCCAGACGTCGCTCGCCCGGTCATAGTCGCCGTTGTTCCCGGCAATCCCGCCGGAACAGCGCGTGAACGGAGCCCAGGAATTGCTCGCACTGGCACTCGACCAGGAGACGAGTCCGAAGGCACCGCCCTCGTTCGGATCGCCCCAACGGTCTTGCTGCCAGGCGATCGCGTAGTTCGAGTTCGTGGGATTGACAGCGAGCCACGGTTCGACCTCGGCGTTCGGGTTACTCCCTGCAAGCCCTTGGTTGTCGCAGCTCGAGAACGGGCTCGGGTCAGGAGAGACCGGCGTCGCCGAGATCACCACTCCGGCCGAGACCGCCTGCACCGAGACGAAGAGTGTTGCCGCCAAGGTTGCGGCCAACAGCCATCTTCTCATCCGTGTCCTCCCCTCACGTCTTTTTTCGTGCGCAGATGCGACGGGACCCTGTAGGTCTATCGCTATCCACTGCGACGACCGGCTAATCGACGATGCCCGCTGTGCACGCAGGCAAAACACCGTGCCGGCGGAGATGCCCGGCTTTCTTCAGGAGTGCGCGAGCCTGAGACCGTGAAGGATGGAGGCATGAGCTCGATGTTCTCCAGCTCGACAACGTCCCCACGGATTGCCTCATCCGGACGAACTACTTCTCACCCTTCTTCTCGGCTGTCGGGAGTCTACGGCCGAGCGGCTGCGAGCATATTGCGCGCACGACCAGCGGCACGTATTCCTCCGAGCAAACGAAAGGCCCGCGTCAGCGGGCCTTTCTGGAGTGGGCGGTACTGGGCTCGAACCAGTGACCCCCAGCTTGTCGAGCTGGTGCTCTCCCAACTGAGCTAACCGCCCAAGACGTCGCTTGTTTGCAGGGCCTTTAATAGTTCCTACTAGGTCCTGCTCTCCCAATAGTTGCGGAGCGGTTTTAAGGATACCGTCAACCCAAAAGGCCGACTCGACTCTCTGACGCCCGCCCTCGTCGAGCTATCGGTGGGACGGCGCCGAACCGGCGATCACGAGCGGGCAGCGATCAATGGCCGTTAATCGAGAAGTGCATGTAGTCCTTGGTCGAGCCCGACCAGGAGCCGCCCCAACCCCAACCGATCGACGCGAAGGCACGGATCACCGCTGCGTCGACCATGCCGCGGCGGTAGGTCGAGCGGTTCACATACGAGCGCGCCGTCGCGTCGCGTGTCATGCCGCAACCGACGTACGGATTCTCAACTGGGTTGAGGTCGATCGCCTCGCCGAAAGCGTGCTCCGACCAGCTGCCGGTGGTGCCAATAGCCGTTTTCGTGCACGGAGATGACGAGGCTTGGCGACACTCGAACGAGGCGGTGAAGTCGCCGTCCTGCGGGACGTTCTTCAAGGCGCCGTACGTATCGCCGAACTGCATGTGGTGGATTGGGAACCGTGCCGCATACAGCTCATCGAACACACGGGAGAGATCGGACGCGACGCGGGCGTTGACGACCAGTTCCCCCCAGTGCGAGCGATTGTCGAAGCCGACGTAGCGAACCTCAAGCACGCGCAGTTGCGATAGTGCGACCGGGCACCCAGTGTGGTACTCGTGCGCCGCGTGGACGGCTACGCGCTCCGCTTCCGTCAGCGGCCTGATGGAACTCGATGAACCTGCGATAGCGGATCCGACCACGATCAGGGTCGCAGCAAGGACGGCGACAGTACGCACAGTGCCGGCATTGTGCCGCGTCTGCTTGCTCTCTCTTTGGCGGCTGCCGGCTGTCGCAGGATCTCGAAACAACCCGCACCGGATGTCTGCCCCGGCGGAGAGGAGTTCGCGGTATTGCCGTACGCGCTCCGCACATGAAGCGCGTTCTCGAGCCGGCTCACAGGTAGGCAGGCTCGCGGACGGACGCCTTGATCGTCGCGAATCGACTCCCAGTGGGACGAGCGCCTGACGGCGATCAAGAAGCTGGCAGAGCAAGCCGCGAGGAGTGGCGTCGACCGTTAGAACGCCCCAAAACGGGGATAGCGCTCGCGCGTGACGTCCCTATGCTTCCGCGCGTGCATCGATCTTTGGCGAACGTGATTCCCCCAACCGGCAGCCGGCTCCTGCCCGCAACGTTCGTGGCGGCGGCCGCGACTTTCCTGCTTGTCGCCGCGTCGTCGGTCTTCCCGTCGGCGGCCGACGCAGCGAGCCCGAAGACGCCTACGCCGAAACCGGTGGTCAAGTCGTTCGCCGTCACACCGGTGCGCGTGCCCTCGGGTGGCGGTCCGGTCTCCCTGAAAGCCCGCGTTGCCCACGCAAGCCGCTGCACCTTCGTGATGCACCAATCCACGACCGCGACAACGCGCACCGTCGCCTGCAGCTCCGGCTCCGCAACCGCCCGGGTGATCGCCAAGCCGAACGGCGTCACCTCCGCCAGATCTCTCACCTTCACCGTCACCGCCGCCTCCGGCGCACGCAAGGCGACAGCTACCCGGAAAGTCGTGCAGGCGCCGAAGCCGCTGCCGCCGATCGAGATCACAAGCCCGGAGGAGCTCCCGGTCGGGTTCGCCGGCACGCCGTACAGCGTCAACCTGACCGCGACCGGCGGAACCGGCGCCTACCACTGGACGGTCACCGGCGGCGCCCTCCCTGCGGGGCTCACGCTGTCGCCGACCGGAACGATCTCCGGCACGCCGACCGGCCCCGACGGTGGCACCGCGAGCGTCCAGGTTCAGGACGACGTCGACGTCACCGCGCAGGATTCGGTCACGGTTGCGATCGCCGGGAGCGCGCCCCCGGTCAGCGGGCCGTCGGTTGGGGAGTCGAACAACTGGTCCGGTTACGACGTGACCGGCGGCCCGTTCACCGCCATCGTCGGGACCTTCAACGTCCCGGACGTGCCGGTCACGTCGACCGATACGGACACCTCCGAGTGGGTCGGCATCGACGGCGTCTCCAACACCAACCTGATCCAGGCGGGCGTTGCTGAGTCGGTGCAGGGAGGGACCAAGACCGTGTACGCCTGGTGGGAAATCCTGCCCGCGCCGGCCACGCCCATCCCGACCCTTGTGATCAACGCGAACGATCAGGTGACGGTTGCGATCGTCCGTCAGGCCGACGGCAACTGGCTGATCCAGATCGAGGACCTCACCGACCAGCAGAGCTGGCACAGCACGTTCGCCTACTCCGGACAGCTCAGCTCCGCCGAATGGATCGTCGAGGCGCCCACCGCCGTGGCCGATATGAACGTCGAGACGCTCGGGCAGTACTCGCCACCGGTGACGTTCAAGAACATCGGCGTCGGCGGCGCGGTCTCGACCCTCGAGCAGAGCGTGATGTACGACCCGACCTACACGACGCCGCTCTCGACTCCGTCGCCGCTCAGTCCTGCGGGCTTCACCGTCGCCTACGGCCCCAGCGCCCCTCCACCGCCCGGCTAGCGACGACGCGTCAGGCGATGGCTTCTGCGGCGGGGCTCCAGCCGATGGCGGGCGCGATGTCGCGGGCGATCGTCTCGAGCATCGCGGCGTTGTAGTCGACGCCGAGCTGGCTGGGCACGGTCAGGATGATCGTGTCGGCCGCCTGAACGGCAGCGTCCTCGGCGATGTCGGCGGCGATCCGGTCGGGCTCTCCGGTGTAGCTTCGCCCGAAGCGACTGATCGCGCCGTCGAGCCAGCCGACCTGATCCTCGTTCGCGTCGGCGCCGAACAGGCGCCGGTCGAGGTCGGAGGTGATCGGGATCACGCTGCGGCTGACAGAGACGCGAGGCTCCCGGGTGTGACCGGCGTTCGCCCACGCCTCGCGGAACAACTCGATCTGCTCGGCCTGGAGCTGGTCGAACGGCACCTGGGTGTCCTCGAGCAGGAGCGTGGAGCTCATCAGGTTCAGGCCCTGCTCGCCCGTCCACGCGGCGGTCTCGCGTGAGCCCGAGCCCCACCAGATTCGATCGGCGAGCCCGGGCGACTGCGGCTGGACGGTGAGCATGGCGTCACCTGCCCGTCCACCGATGTCGGCGGGAACAACGCCGGCCCCGGCGATCGCGGCCCGGAACAGCGCCGTCTTCTCGCGTGCCTCGTCGGGGTCGACCGAGTAGCCGAACGCCTCCGCGCCGTGCCAGGCCGGCTCGGGCGAGCCGCGGCTGACGCCGAGCTGGAGCCGGCCGCCTGCGAGCAGGTCCGCAGCTGCGGCGGTCTCGGCCATGTAGAGCGGATTCTCGTAGCGCATGTCGATGACGCCGGTGCCGATCTCGATCCGGTTCGTCTTGACGCCGATCGCGGCGAGCAGCGGGAAGGGCGAAGAGAGCTGGCGCGCGAAGTGATGGACGCGGACGAACGCCCCGTCGATCCCGATCTCCTCCGCGGCGACCGCGAGCTCGACCGTCTGGCCGAGCGCATCGCCGCCGGTGTGCGTCAGCCCGCCGCCCGGATGCCACGCGCCGAACGAGAGGAACCCGATCTTCTTGGGAAGCGGCAAAGCGTTGCTCATTTCACTTCCTCGACGGCACGCGTGCGCGAAAGATGGGCGTGGACGAATTGCACGGCCATCGCTCCTTCGCCGACGGCGGTGGCGCAGCGCTTGGTCGAGCCGGAGCGGACATCACCGGCCGCGAACACACCGGGGATGTCGGTCTCGAGCAGGTTCTCCGCGCTCGCGGCGGCGCCGGTGAGGATGAAGCCGTTGTGGTCGCGGCCGACCGTGTCGTCGAGCCACTCGGTACACGGGAGCGCGCCGAGGAAGAGGAACAGGTGTGAGAACGGAAGGCGTTCGCCGCTCTTCAGCGTGACGGCTGAGAGGCGTCCGTCCTCGCCGTGGAGCGCCGCGATCTCGCTCCGATCGCGTACGGCGACGCCGTACCGCTCGAGCTCGTGGATCAGGTAGTCGGACATGGTCTCGCGGAGATCGGCCCGGCGGTGGAGAAGAGTGACGATCGCGCCGCCGCGGGCGAGCCAGACCGCGGCCTGGGCGGCGGAGTTGCCACCGCCGACCACCGCAACCCGCGAGCCGGCGCAGAGCTGCGCCTCGGGCGCCCCTGCCGCGTAGAAGATCGTCACCCCTTCGAACTCCGCAAGGCGGTCGACCGGTAGTCGCCGGTACTGGGCGCCGGTTGCGAGCAGGACGGCACGCGCGGCGATCTCCCGGTTTTCCTCGAGGTGAACGAGGTGACGGCCGTTCCCCGGTTCGAGCGACAGGGCGCGGTACGGGGTCGCGGTGCGAGCGTTGAACTTCCGTGCCTGGGTGACCGCGCGGCTGGTCAGTTCCGTGCCGCTGATGCCGGCCGGGAACCCGAGGTAGTTCTCGATTCGTCGGGACGACCCCGCCTGGCCGCCGAGGGCCGTGCTCTCGACGACGAGCGTGTCGAGCCCCTCCGAGGCGCCGTAGACCGCAGCGGCGAGGCCCGCCGGGCCCGCACCGACGATCAGCAGGTCGACCTCCTCGCGCGGCGCGAGCTCGAGCCCGATCCCGAGTGCGCGCAGCACCTGGCCGGCAGTCGGGCCGCGCAGCTCACCTCCGCCCGGCAGCCGCACGAGCGGCAACGCGCCACCGCCGCGCGGGGCGACATCTTCCCAGGTGTACGGAAGCCGGTTCGCGCGCGCGAAGTCGAGGATTCGCATCGTCTGCTCCGAGCCGTGCGGGCCGACGATCTCCAGCCCGATCCCCTGCACGCTCTGCAACGCCTCGCGCCGGGAGATGAACGTGGAGAGGACGAGGTCGCTGAGCGGGCCGTCCTCGTTGAGGAGCGAGCGCAGCGCAGCGCGCTCGACCGCGATGTAGCGCAGCGGCTCGATCACGAGCGCGTTGACGAAGACCGTCTGCCCCGAGAGGAGGTTCAGCTCACCGAGGAAGCCCGACGGGCCGTGCCGGACGAGCTCGTTCCCGGCGGCGTCGATGATCGCGACCTCTCCTTCGAGGATCGCAATGAACGGGTAGGTCCGATCGCCGACCTGGTACAGCAGCTCACCGACAGGCGCTGAGCGCTCCTCGGCCGATCTCGGCGAGAGTCGTCAGTTGCGACGGTGAGAGCAGTGGGCTCGCTGGTGTTGACACGTTCGTTCCTCCGTGACGGCGGTTGGCGCCGAGGCCGACGAATCGTGCCGCACGGGGTCATGTCCCCGGATTCGACGGTCGCGTCTCGCTCCAGTCGAGGAGGAGCTTCCGCTCGGCGAAGTACCAACTCCCGTCAATCTTCGCGAACGTGTCAAGGCGTCGAGCGCTTCCGCGAGGGCGGAGCACACCGTCGGCTGGTAGACATCGAGCCACCGTCCTCGCCGGAGGGAGACACCTGATGGAGCCGCACGAGTTCGAGCAGCGCCTGATCGAGGAGGTCGCGGACGAGATCGCGACGATCGCGACCAGCGGTTTCAAGGAGCGGCTCGCCCACGACGACGGGGTGGTGTTCGAGATCGACGACGGTGGCAGCGTGAGGCTCGTCGCGGTGGATCACTACGACGTCGGCGGGATGCTGATCAACGTCGAGACGGAACGTGGCGAGCGATACCTCGTCCGCTTCGAGATCAGGAGCGGCCACTACGCCGTGGAGGCCGTTCCCGTCGACCCGTAGCGACGGCAGGGATCTTGCAAGATCCTGACGTACAATTGCAAGATGGCTGCGAACCTCGCGGATGTTGCCAAGCAGGCGGGCGTCAGCGAGGCGACCGTGAGCCGCGTGCTCAACGGGCGCTCGGGGATCTCGGCCGCTACACGGGCGACCGTGCTGACCGCCCTGGACGTAATGGGGTACGAACGCCCTTCGCACCTGCGCGTTCGCCACGGGCGCATGGTCGGCCTGGTCGTCCCGGAGCTACAGAACCCGATCTTCCCCGCTCTCGCAGAAGTCGTCTGCGAAGGGCTCGCACGGTCCGGGTTCAACGCCGTTCTCTGCACACGCACCGGCTCGATGTCCGAGGCCGAGTACGTCGACATGCTGCTCGAGCGCCAGGTCTCCGGCATGGTCTTCGCCGGCGGCCAGTACGCCGAGGCGGACGCGCCGCACGAGCACTACGCCAGGCTGCTCAAGCTACGGCTGCCTGTGGTGCTCGTCAACGCCGCGGCCGAGCATCTCGACTTCCCTCGGGTATCGACTGACGACGCGGTCGCGATGGAGCAGGCCTACGGCCACCTTGCCGCGCTCGGGCACGAGCGAATCGGGCTGATCCTGGGGCCGCCCGACCACGTCCCGTCACGTCGGAAGCTGGCCGCGTTCGAGGCGGCGGGCCGGGCCACTGCCGAGCTGGTCGAACGGACGATGTTCTCACTCGAAGGGGGCCATGCCGCCGCCGCGCGCCTCATCGAGCGGGGCGCGACCGGCATCGTCTGCGCGAGCGATCCGCTCGCCCTCGGCGCGATCCGCGCCGCGCGTCGTGCCGGTCTGTCCGTGCCGGCCGACCTGTCGGTGATCGGGTTCGACGACTCGGCATTCATGCACTGCACCGACCCCCCGTTGACGACGGTACGCCAGCCGATCGAGGCGATCGGCCGGGCGGTCGTCGCGATGCTGACGAGCCAGATCGACGGATCGGCGGTCTCGTCCGAGGAGCTCTTCTTCGAGCCCGAGATCGTCGCGCGCGGCTCGACCGCGCCCCCACCCGCCCGCGGCTGATCCTTGCTCCTTCCTTGCCGGATCGGACGGCATTTCGCGTCCTGGCAGCGGTTTTTTGCTCCGTTCTTGCACTTAACAGTCTTGGTCTTGCAATAGAATGTCGAATGTGTAAAGGTCGCGCGCATGGCGCCCACCCCCCACGGGACGACCACCGGCAGCGCGACCACCGTCCCGCAAGTCGGTCACGGCGCGACCTCCGGCGGAGCGCAGTGGTGGCGTAACGCCGTCGTCTACCAGGTCTACGTCCGGAGCTTCGCCGATGCCAACGGCGACGGGATCGGCGACCTGGACGGCGTCCTCGATCGGCTTCCCTACCTCTACGACCTCGGCGTCGACGCCATCTGGTTCAACCCCTGGTACCCGTCCCCGATGGCGGACACCGGTTACGACATCGTCGACTACCGGGCGATCGATCCCGCGCTGGGAACGCTCGAGCACGCGGAGCGCCTGATCGAAGAGGCCCGCGCGCTCGGGATCCGGTCGATCGTCGACATCGTCCCGAACCACGTCTCCGACCAGCATCCGTGGTTCCAGGAGGCGCTGGCCGCACCCCCCGGCTCGCCCGCGCGCGAGCGGTTCTGGTTCCGCCCGGGTCGCGGCCGGCTCGGGGCACAGCCGCCGAACGACTGGCAGTCGATCTTCGGTGGTCCGGCCTGGACGCGGACGGCCGACGCCTCCGGCGCCCCCGGGGAGTGGTACCTCCACCTCTTCGCCCCCGAGCAGCCCGACCTCAACTGGACCCATCCGGACGTGTCAGCCGAGCACGAGGACGTGCTGCGCTTCTGGTTCGACCGCGGCGTGGCGGGTGTTCGCATCGATTCGGCCGCCCTGCTCGTCAAGGATCCCGACCTGTCCGAGGAGACGACCGACGGCGCCCCCGGCGAGCATCCGTTCACCGACCGCGAGCCGCTCCACGAGATCTACCGGCGCTGGCGCGCGATCGCCGACAGCTATCAAGAGCCCAGGATCCTCGTCGGAGAGGTGTGGCTGCCTGACGCTGCCCGCTTCGCCCGCTACCTCCGCCCGGACGAGTTGCACACCGCCTTCAACTTCGACTTCCTCGCCTGCCCGTTCGACGCCGACGCGATGCGCACATCGATCATCGCGGCGCTCGACGCGCACGCGCCGGTAGACGCACCCACGACCTGGGTGCTGTCGAACCACGACGTGACCAGGCCGGTGACGCGCTACGGCCGGGCGGACACGTCGTTTGCCTTCAGTTCGAAACGGGAGGGCCGCCCGACGGATTTCGAGCTCGGCACACGCCGCGCGAGAGCTGCCGCGCTGCTCGCCATGGCGCTCCCCGGCTCCTTGTACGTCTACCAGGGCGAAGAGCTCGGCCTGCCGGAGGTCGAGGACATCCCGCACGACCGCCGCCACGACCCCATGTGGCACCGTTCCGGCGGCGTCGACCCCGGTCGCGACGGCTGCCGCATTCCGATCCCGTGGTCGGGCGAGCAATCGCCGTACGGATTCAGCGAGGCGGGAGCCGACCGGCCCTGGCTCGACCCTCCCGACGACTGGGCGACGCTGACCGTCGCGGCGCAGTCGACGGACCCGGCCTCGATGCTCTCGCTCTATCGCGCCGGTCTTCGCCTGCGCCGCTCTGCCCCCTGGAACAAGGAGGCGACCCTCACCTGGCTCCCAGCCACGGGCGCGGTGCTCGCGTTCGCCCGCGGAGACCAGTTCACCTGCATCGTCAACTTCGGCCCCGAACTCGTTGAGCTACCGGCTGGCGCCTCCGTCCTCATCGCCAGCAGTGAGCTCGAAGGAGGTGCGCTCCAGCAGGACACCGCCGTCTGGCTGCTCGAACCGAGCGGTCGGACACCCGCCCTCAGCCCCGCCCACGCGAACGATCACGAAGGAGAGGGAGTGACATGAAGTCCACCCGCACGGCCACGATGATTGCTCTGGCGGTCGCGAGCCTCCTCGCGCTGACCGCCGGCACGATCTCGCGCGCGGCCGGAACGAAGACGGTGTCGATCAGCGTCGCATCGCTGATCCCCGGCAGCACCCCGGCTGCGATCCAGCAGTTCAACAATCAGGTCGCCGAGTTCCAGAAGGCCAACCCGACGATCAAGGTGAAGTCGGTGCAGTACCAGTGGACCGGCCCGACGTTCGCCGCGAAGCTCGCCGCCGGCACACTTCCGACCGTCTTCACGGTGCCGTTCACCGACGCCCGCGCCCTCGGCGACAACGGCCAGCTCGCTGACCTGACCAGCCTCGTCAAGGCCCTCCCGTACTACAGCAAGTACAACAAGGTGGTTCTCTCGGAAGGGATCGACTCGAAGAACCAGATCGTCGCCGTTCCGACCGCCGCCTATGCGCAGGCGCTCCACTACAACCGCAAGCTGTTCGCGCAGGCAGGGCTCGACCCGAACAAGCCGCCGACCACCTGGGCGCAGGTCCGCGCCGACGCCCGGCAGATCACGCAGAAGACAGGACAGCCCGGGTACGTCGAGATGGCGAAGGACGACAACACCGCCGGGTGGATCCTGACGACGCTCGTCTACGCCCTCGGCGGTCGCATGGAGACCGGGACCGGAACGAAGGCGGTCGCGACGCTCGACAACCCGCAAACGGTCACCGCGCTCAATTTCCTGAAGACGATGCGCTGGACCGACAACTCGATGGGCGCGAACTTCGATTACGGCTGGAGCGACATCAACCAGGCATTCGCGGCCGGTACCGTCGGCATGTTTGTCAGCGGGTCCGACATCTACACGAACCTCGTGTCGGCGAGCAGCATCGACCCGAGCATCTACGGCTTGACGACGATTCCCCTCGCCAAGAACGCGAAGGCAGGTGTGCTCGGCGGCGGAACGCTGGCGGCCGTGCGACCGAACGCAAGCGCCGCCGAGAAAGCAGCGGCGGTCAAGTGGATCGACTTCTACTACGAGCAGCCGCTGATCAACAAGACACAGGCGATCCGGAACGCGAGGACGCTCACCGCGTCCAAGCAGCCTGTCGGCGTCCCGGCGCTGCCCGTGTTCAACAAGGCGCAGTACGATCTCGCGAGCACCTGGATCAAGCCCTACATCAACGTCCCGCTCGCTCAGATGAAGCCGTTCACCAGTCGGATCTTCGGCCAGCAGCTCGTGCCGGAGCCCGAGGCATCGACGCAGAGCGTCTACCACTCGCTCGACGCCGTCGTCGAAGCAGTCCTCACCGACAAGAACGCCAACATCCCGCAGCTGCTGCAACAGGCCAACAGCACTGCTCAGGGTCTCATCAGCCAGGGAAAGTAACGGGCGCCGGGCGCCGGGTGGCCGCCTCGGAGACGAGGTAGGCCACCCGGCGGGGCCGGTGTCCGAGGGCGCACGCGCGCGTCCGCCGCGCGTGCGCGCCACGCCGTTGACCTGGGCGAGGAGCGAAGGCCCCGCCGCCCTGCTGTTCCTGCTGCCGATGCTGCTCGTGTTCGGAGCGTTCTCGTGGTACCCGATCGCGCGGACGGTGATCATGTCGCTCCAGCACACGAATCTCGTGCAGCCGGCGACCTGGGTCGGCTTCGCCAACTTCCGCACTGTCTGGGACGACCCGCTCTTCCCGATCGCCGTCAAGAACACGCTCTACTTCGCATTCCTGGCGCTGATCTTCGGCTATCCGATCCCGCTCGCCGCAGCGGTGCTGATGAGCGAGGCTCGACGGTTCCGTGGCGCCTACAGCGCGCTCGCGTATCTCCCCGTCGTGATCCCGCCCGTCGTCGCTGTGCTGCTCTGGAAGACCTTCTACGACGCGAGCTCGACCGGAGTCTTCAACACGGTGCTCGGTTGGACCGGTCTCGGCCCCTATCCCTGGCTGCAGTCGCCGAGCTGGGCCATGCCTTCGCTCGTCCTCGAGGCGACCTGGGCGAACGCAGGTGCAACAGTGATCATCTACCTCGCGGCGCTCACCAGTGTGAACCGCGAACTGTACGAGGCTGCATCGGTGGACGGCGCGGGACTATGGCGGAAGGTCTGGCACATCACCTTGCCGCAGCTCCGCGGCGTGCTGCTCGTCACGATGATCCTGCAAATCATCGGAACGGCGCAGGTCTTCCTCGAGCCGTACCTGTTCACGTCTGGTGGACCGACGAACTCGACGCTCACCGTGATGCTGCTGATCTTCAACTACGCGTTCGGCAACTCGCTCGGCGGCGACTACGGCAGTGCCGCGGCGCTCAGCCTCATGCTCGCCGGTTTCCTCGCCGTCTTCTCGATCGTCTATCTCTGGGCGACACGCTCGTGGAGCGACACATGAGCATCTTCCGCCGATCAAGCTCGAGGGAAACGACCGAGCCCGGTGCAGGTCTCGTGTCGTCGGCGGAATGGCGGAAGCCTTCGGTCCGGTTCGGGTTCGGCAGCGCGCACACGATCCTGTTGGTGGGCCTCGTCATCGTCGGCCTCGGACCCTTGATCTGGCTGGCCAAGGCGGCGATCACGCCCACGAACGACACCATCAGCCATCCGATGGCTCTGTTTCCGCATGGAGTTGCATGGAGCAACCTGAGAGAGGCGTGGGTGAACGTCGACGTCGGCCGCTACTTCTGGAACACGGTCGTACTCGCGTTCGGCTCATGGCTCACGCAGATCGTCGTTGCAACGACCGCGGGCTTCGCGCTCTCCGTCTTGCATCCCCGTTACGCGCGCTTCCTCACATGGGTCGTGCTCGCAACGCTGTTCATTCCCGCAGTCGTGCTGCTCGTTCCCCTGTACATCGAGATCGTGCACCCGCCACTGATCCACCACTCGTTCATCGACAGCTACTGGGCGATCTGGCTCCCCGCGGGGGCGAGCGCCTTCAACGTCATCATCGTCAAGCGGTTCTTCGACAACCTGCCGCGCGAGATCTTCGACGCCGCGCGAATCGATGGGGCCGGGCCGTTCGTCCTCTTCTGGAAGATCGTGCTGCCGCTGTCACGTCCGATCCTCGGCGTCGTCTCGGTCTTCGCGATCCTGGCGTCGTGGAAGGACTTCCTCTGGCCCCTGCTCGTGCTGACCGACCCGAACCGTCAGCCCCTCTCGGTTCGGCTTCCGACGATCGAGTCCCAGACCGAGCTCGGGGTCTTCCTCGCGGCGATGCTGATCGCCTGCATCGTCCCGATCGTCGGCTTCCTGATCTTCCAGCGCACGTTCCTGCGCGGCTCCGGCCTCGGCGGCGCGATCAAGGGCTGATCGATCAGAGCTGAGAGGGCCGCACGAACACGTCCGTTGCGCGAGACAGCATGCGCCGCAGGTCGACGATCATCTGGCGGTCGATGTCCTTGTGCCGAGGTGGCGTCAGCACCTCGACCTCACCGCCGAGCTCGATCTTGAGCTTGCCGTTTCGTTCGTCCGTCACGGCTCCCAGGGCCTCGAGGAGCGACCGCACCTGGCGCCACTCGATGTTCTCGCTCGGCGGAACCGCGAACAGTCGCTTCACGACGTCACGGTGGTCGCTGTTCAAGTCGGTCGCCGCGAGGAACGCATCGACATCGAAGGTGGAATGGTCAGTCATGTAGGCCTCCCTTACCGCAGCTCGTTGAGGAGTGGCGACGGCGGTATTCGTGTTTGCCCGTGGATCGAGTCGTCGACGAACGCGAGCTCGTCCACGTAACACCAGCACCACTCTTCGCCGGGCTCCAACGAACGGATGAGCGGATGCGAGTCCGCCCGTGCGTGTGCCGTCGCGTGACGGTTTGGAGAGTCGTCGCAGCACCCGACGTGGCCACACGAAAGGCAGATGCGAAGGTGAAGCCACTTCCCGCCGGTCCGAAGGCAGTCCTCGCAGCCGTCGACGGACTCGGGCAGCTCCGTCACTCGGATCTGATCGAGGTGCGTACAGCTCGATGCTCCGGTCATGCTGCGGAAAAGACTAACGTGCAGGCCGCCCCCGGGACCGGTCGATCGTCGGGACGGCTGTCCTCGGATGCCGGCCGGTTCTCAGTATCGTTCCCGCCATGACGAGCTACGCAGCCGATATCAAGCCGCTTTTCCGTGAACGCGACCGCGAGGCGAT
Source organism: uncultured Thermoleophilia bacterium (assembly GCA_963769545.1). Taxonomy (GTDB): domain Bacteria; phylum Actinomycetota; class Thermoleophilia; order Gaiellales; family Gaiellaceae; genus PALSA-600. The sequence goes on from CAVYMB010000002.1 coordinate 171,344, forward strand.
GCTGAGCGCCTTCGACCTTTGGCTCTACGACGATGTCGTCGCGCACAAGGACGGAATCCTCGCCCAGCTCGCCGCCGGCGATATGCCCTGCGACGGCGCCTGGCCGAAGGAGCACGTCGAGCTCTTTCGCACCTGGACCGCCGACGGGACGCCGGCTTAGCCGCAGCCTCTGCGTTGCAGCCGAGCGCACTGGAATTCACGACGGGAATTCACGACGCGTGCCGACGGTTAGATCGACGTGACGATCCGCGACAATCCGAACGAGCTCCGGTACGAGCTGGTCGATGGCGACACCGTGATCGGCCAGATCCGGTACCGGCGAGAGCCCGGCGCGGTCGCGCTCGTGCACACCGAGGTCGAGCCCGTTTACGAAGGCAAGGGGCTCGCCGGCACGCTCGTCGAAGGGGCGCTTCAAGACCTGCGCGAGCGCGGCCTTGGACTGATCCCCGTGTGCCCGTTCGTGCGCGCGTGGCTCCGCCGCCACCCGGAGTATGCGGATCTGGTCGTCGCAGACCCTGCGATCCCGGACTGAAGAAAGCGCTCTCTCAGTCGGTCGGTTCGATGTAGAGCCAGAAGCCGTCGATACGCAGCCGCACTCCACCGCGCCCGTCGATGAGCAGTCCACGGGCATAGCCGTAGGCCTGGTCGACTGACATTCGGATGTTGGACTCGAGCTGCGTGGCGGCACCGCGCCGGGCGCGGTCGATCGCTGCCTGGATGCTCTGGTAGGAGGCGTGCTCTGCGTTCGGTACGCCCTCAACGCGATCGTCGGTCACCGGGAGGTGTCCCTTGCATCTAGGCGGCGAGCACGTCGTGGACGAAGCGCACGGCGAGCGCTCCGTCACCGACGGCGCTCGCGACACGGTTGAGCGCGCCGGCGCGCACATCGCCGGCGGCGAAGACCCCGGGTCGCACGGTCTCGAGGAGGTGCGGCCGACGCTCGCCGAGCGGCCAAGAGAGATGGCTGTCAGAGGCGGCCGCGCCCTCGCCGCAAAGGAGATAGCCGGCAGGGTCGAGGGCGAGCATGCCGGCGGCAGGCTCGCTGCATGGAACCGCGCCGATCATCACAAACACCGCGGTCGCGTTCACGGGCACGACGGCCCCTGTGCGATCGCGGAGGCTGACCGACTCGACGGTCGCGCTCCCGTGCACGGCCACCACCTCGGTCTCCGTCATCACCTCGATGCGTTTGGCGGCCTCGATCCGGTCGATCAGGTACGTCGACATCGACGAGCTCAGCCCCTTTCCGCGCACGACAACGCGCACGCTTCGCGCCCGCGACGCCAGGTGCACCGCTGCCTGGCCGGCCGAGTTGCCGCCTCCGACAACGATCACATCTTCGCCCCGCGAGCGTTCCGCGTCCGTTGGCATCACGGCGTGGTACACACCGGCGCCGCGGAAGCGCTCGATACCCTCGGCCTCGAGCTCTCGCCAGCGCGCCCCAGTCGCCATCACCACCGACCGGGCGAGTACGTGCTGCCCGTCGTCGAGATCGACGCGCACCATGCCCTCCGGTCCGTCGGCGAGCTCGACGACGCGATGGAAACTCGACAGCACCGCGTCGAAGCGGCGCGCCTGGAGCGTCGCGTTCCGCGTCAGGTTGGTGCCGGAAACGCCGCTCGGGAAACCGAGATAGTTCTCGATCCGGGTGCTCGTCCCGGCCTGGCCGCCCGGCGCCCAGGCCTCGGCCACGAACGTCCGCAAGCCCTCCGAGCCGCCATACACCGCAGCCGCCAACCCCGCCGGCCCGCCGCCGAGGACGACAAGATCGAAGCGCTCGCCCTCGACTTCGGCCCGGAGCCCGAGCGATCGTGCGACCTGGGCCGCCGAGGGGTTGCGCATCACGTTCGCCGCGTGCACGAGCACGGGCGTCTCCGAGCGCGGGATGTCGAGCCAGCGCAGCATCGCAGCGCTCTCTTCGTCGGTGTCGACGTCGTAAAAGCGCACCGGAAGCAGATTCCGCTCGAGCAGATCACGAACCTCGAACGCGCGGCGAGAGCCCCGCGGCGCGATGATCCGCATCACCCCGTGCCCCCCGGCCTCGTGCCACGCCCGCCGCGCGAGCAGCGTGTCGAAGATGTGCTCGCCGAACTCGGGCCACCGCGCGACCATCTCGCGCAACGAGGAGCGATCGAACTCGATCACATCGGTCGTCTCGACCGCGACACAGGCACTCACCGTCGGCTCGCCCGTGAACGCAGCGATGTCGCCGACGAACGTTCCACCGTCGGCCTGCGCGATATGAACGTCCTTTCCCGGCTTGCGATCGACGAACTCGACCAGACCCCGTTCGATCACGAAGAACGGCGCGTCACGGACCGCATGCTCGTACAACACCTCGCCCGCCGGAACTGTGCGCCGACGCCCCCGCTTGCTCAGCCACTCGAGCTTCGCATCCGACAGGCGCGGGAAGAACTCCTCGTCGTCCAGATCCGGGAAGCTTCCGGACCGAATCACCTCGACCGTCGCCATCCCAAACGAGGCTACCTCTCCGTCGGCAGCGGAGCCAGAGAAACGCTCTGCCGAGGCGCCTCTGGTGGCCGTTCCGCTATTCGGATGCACGCCGCACGGCTACGCGGCCCGCCTCGACGACCACGCTCAGATGTACGCCTTTCGCTGAAGCCACCGCATCGAGACATACCCCCAGATCGGGGGCAGGTAGTAGGTGCAGAGGCGGTGGGTGAATGCGATCGCGAACGCCGTCGAGTCGACGACCCCCATTGCGACGAGCCCGGCCGTCAGGCTTGCCTCTGCAGCCCCGACTCCACCCGGCGAGGGGATGACGCTCGAGAAGGCCGACGCGGCGGTGTTGACGAGCACGAGCTGCGCCAGGGTGAGATGAACCCCGTAGGCGAGGCATGCGGCGCCGAGTGTGAGCGCATAGAGCACCTCGACCCCGAGCTGCCCGCCGAACAGCTCGAGTCGCTTGCGACGGTCGCGCGCAACGGCCCACAGTCCCGACGCCGCACTCCGGACCGACGGCAGCGCCTTGGCCCGGACGGAAGGGATGCAAAGCAGTGCAATGACAATGATCGCCAGCACGGCAAGGACTGTTGCGATCAGTCGCCCGGAGGGCACGCCGCCCTTCAGGTCACCGGCGCTCACGGCGATGTGAACGAAGGGGAGCATGAGCAGCACGAGCGCGATCTCGACGATCTTCTCGGACAGATCGTCGACAGCTCCGGCTGCGAAGGCCTGGGGAGTCGGGGCTCCAACGCGTTGCAGGAAACGAACGTTGATGCCAATGCGGCCGGCCGAGCTCGGGACCGTCAGATTGATGAACTTGATCGCCGACTGCAGGACGACACAGGGAAGAAGCGGGAGCGGCGTCGGGACGGCACCGCGAAACGACACCCCTCCGGCGACGAACGTGAGCTGGGCGATGACGAGACCGACCACGATCCAGGCGATCTCAGCAGTGCGCAGCTCGTGCCAGACCGTCCCGAATCCGATCTTTGCGAGCTGAGTGATCAGGAGGTAGGCGGCAACGGCCACCATCGCCGTGACGACGACATCGCGAAGACGCATCCGCCGGAGCGGAATGACCGCGGGGACGTCTTGCCCGGTTGCCTTGGCTGCGTCGGCCCGAAGGCCGTCGAGGCCGATCTCGTGTGAACGGGTGAGGTCCCGGAGATGCGGTGTCAACGCGGCGCGCTGGAGGTAGGGCAACACCCGGCTGATCGCCTCGCCCCAACCGGCCTCGACGGCCCTCCGGAGCGCTCGTTCCGGCCCGACGAGGACCGTGCAGGCAACGAGGAACTCGGCAACGTCCATGTCGAGCGCCGACTGCGGGGCGCCGAGCGTGGCGGCCGAGAGGTTGACGAGCATCGGGCCTTCGTCGACCACGAGGATGTTGCTCGCGTTGAGTCGTCCGTGCGAGATGCCGGCGCCGTGCAGTCGGGCGACTTGCTCACAGAGGTCGTCGAGCAACTCGTCGCTCACCTGATCGTCCCGATAGGTCTCGAGCGGCGCCAGGTCCGGCCGGCGCGTCACGATCAGTGCGTCGCCCTCCGGGCCGAGGGCTGCGATCACGACCGCGGGCACTCGGACTCCGGCCTGTGCCGCCATGAGGGTGGCGAGTGCCTCGTGCTCAACCTGCTCCAGTCGACCGGCCGGGGCGCTGCGAGGCGGGTCCTTGTAGGAGAGCAGCCGCCACTCGCGCGCGAGTCGTTGTGTGTCCTGCGCGTCGCGTCCGAGCACGCGGGCCCGCAGCGGGTCGCCGTTCGTCGCTCGCCCGATGTATTCGGCGGACCCGACGTGTTGTTCGAGGGCCGGGTGCAGGTCCTCGACGGCGACTCCGAGGGAGATCAGGGCCCGGTGAACCTCTGCGGTCGGCGGCACACCTGCCGCCGAGCCGAAGATCAGTCTCGCGAGCGCCCCTGCGGCGAGCCCGAGTGCGACGCCGGCGAGGCCACCGGATGGAAGCGCGGCGCTGAGCACGACCGCACTCAGTGCCGCGAGCGGGATGAGTGACCCCGTGACAAGGCGGACCGAACGGACGAGCTCGGGCCCGGCGGCTACGACGACGGCGGTCGCCGCCGCGAGCCTGACTTCCGGATAGCCCCAGCGGGCGAGCGGATGCATCGCGAACGGGATCCAGTTGGACTCGACCGCACCGCCGAGCACGATGGACGCCCCGACCACGGCACCGACCGCGGCGAGCACGTCGCGAGCGAGATCCCAGCGTCGTTCCAGCAGAACGTCGACGACGATCGCGGCCGCCGACGCGAGCAAGGCGAAGAACGCGACACGCCAGAACGCGCCGGCCCAGTCGAACACCGTCCTCAACGCCTGAGCGACCCGGCGATCCTGCGCAGGCGCCGACGCGGCGACCGCCGCGGATAGCCCGACGACGATTGCCGCCCAGAACAGCAACACCGAGTCGATCGTTCGCCTGTTCCTGCGCCCCGGCTCCGTTTGCGTCAAGAGGCCGAAGCGCCGGGGACGTTCCGCCGACACTGCTGGATCGACTTCGGCCGACGACGTCAGATCGTCACCCGCTTTCGGCACATCGACGAAGGACCCTATAACGGCGCTGGCGAGCCCACCGGGGTCGCCTCCGTAGTACGCTCGCCGGGTGGCGGAGGAAGCGAGCCACCCGGCGAGCGGAAGCAAGCGCGCTCGATCGATGAGCGTCGAGGTCGGCAAGTTCGCGTGTTTCGCGGCGCTGACCGTGCTGGCGGCCTGGGTGGCGGCTACCGGCCGCGTCGCCTACATGTTCACGATGCTCGTTGTCGCGGCAGCGCTCGGGTACGCGGTGCTCGACTGCGTCGGCTACGAGATCGTCAAGAAACGTAAACAGCGCTAGCGCAGCGTCAAACGGGTGCGGGCAGTGCTCCGCCGCGGTCCGGCATCGCGATCCGCCCGGTCCTCGTGAGGAGCAGGGTGACGATCACGCCGAACAGGAAACCGCCGACATGGGCGAAGAAGGCGACGCCGCCGCCGTTCGCACCGGCGCCGAACACCCCGAAGTTCGCCTCGATGAGCTGGTAGAGGAACCATGCGCCGAGGAAGAACCAGGCCGAGAGGCGGATCGGAAAGATGACGATGAGACCACGCACCGTCGAGTTGGGGTAGAGGACGAAGTAGGCGCCGAGCACGGCTGCGATCGCACCGCTGGCCCCGAGGTTCGGGACTCGCGCTTCGGTGACGGTGCCGAGCAGGAGCGTCATCAACGTCTGGGCCATCGTCGCGGCGAACCCGCCCGCGAAGTAGAAGATGAGATAGCGAAGCGCGCCGAAGGCATCCTCGACGTTCTTCCCGAAGACGGCCAGGAACAGCATGTTCCCGAGGATGTGGTCCCAGCTTCCGTGCAGAAACATCGCAGTGATCCAGCTGACTCCCCACGGCTCCGGTCCCTGACACGAGCCGTCGACCGTGCAGGGATAGAACGATGCGTGGAAGACGGCCGACTGAAGGTGCGGGAGCTCGTAGAAGATCCACACCGCGAAGTTGGCGGCGATGATCGTGATGTTGACGATCGGGAAACGCCGTGCCGCAAGCCCGTCGGACAGCGGGAGCACACGACGAGTCTTTCACCAAGAGCGCTGTAGGCCAACCGCAGTCACTCAGGATCGAGCGGGCGGGTCTCCCTCACGAGCCGCTGCGTACGAATGAACCGCCTTGGTCAGCTCGAGGATCTGGTTCGAGAGGTCGAGCAGCTGCTCGTTTTGCTTGTCCTCTTCCTGGACGGTCTGCCATTGCAAATCCGCGACCACCTGGCGCTTCGCGTCGGCTCTGTTCTGGCTGATCATCACGAACGTCGAGAGAAAGATCGCTTCCAGCGAGACGATCATCGTGAGCAGGCCGTAGGGATACTTCTCGACTCCGAGCGCGATCCAGCTTCCGAACCAGATGACGTGGATGTAGACGAACGCCATCGACCCCGCGAACGCCGTGATCCGATCCGCGATCCGGCTCTGGACGCTCTCCGCACGCTTGCGGGCATGCTCGAGGAGAGCGGGATTCGGCTCCAACGAGATGCGATGAACGAGGTCCAGGTCCGGCTGCTTGACGATCATTGCCTGCCTCCTTTTCGACGGAACCACGGTCGATCTTGGGTCGCCGCGACGAGCCGGTCAAGGACACGAGACCACTTGCACGGCCGACCGAGTTGATAGCGCGATCAAGAGCCGCAGGGCTCCGGCCACGCCGCGGTGAGCTCCGCGCCGAGGAGGATGACGATCACCCCGACGTGGACGACCAGCAGAAACCCCAGGACCGCGCCGAGCGGCCCGTACACGGCGGTGACGTTCCCGTAACTGGCGAGGTAGAGGGCGTAGACCGCCGTTGCCAGGTGAAAGCCGATGGTCGCGAGAAGAGCCGGCAGCCAGATCGCGCGGAACCGCGGAGCGACCGGTGGCACGCTGCGATAGAGACCCACGAGGACTCCAAAGGTCAGCGCCGCCGACGCCAGGATCTCGGCAGCGACCGCGACAGCTCGCCCTTCCGTCGCTGCGCCCAGCTTCTCGCTCAGATCGTGGCCGATCTCGGCAAGCACCTGTGTGAGCAGCGTGGCGCCGAAGGATGCAACTGCGACGACGCCGACACCGAGCACGAGCGCGAAATCGAGCAGCTTGCTCTCGACGTACGTTCGACGGCGATCGTTCTCCCAGATGATCCGGAAGGCAATCCGAATCGAGGCCATCATTCCGCTCGCCGCCCAGAGGAGAAACGCGAGCGAGATCAGTCCGGCGATCGTCGGAGGAACGCGGGAGGTCGTCAGTGCGTGCTCAACGCTCGGATCGAGCGCTCGCCCCGGAACGACCGAGGCGAGCCAGCGCGCGACCGCGTCGCGGCCCTCGTCCGGCAGCAGAAGGTCGGCAACCGAGACCACGAACGCCGCGAGCGGCACGAGCGAGAACAGCAGCCGGTACGACACGGCGGCTGCGAGTTGAGAGGTCGCGTGGCGCGTATAGCCGCCGGCGGCCCGGAGCACAGTACGGCCGAAAGGTTGCTCCCCGAGCCATGCGCGCAGCCGGCCTTTCATGCGCACCTCACTCGCGGCCGGCCGCGAGGCGCCAGAGGTCGCGGAGTGTCGAGCGTGTGAAGCCGGGCTGGAGCGCCGCGGGCGAGAGACCGTCGGTTGCGGGCGGCAAGAGAACGGTGAGCGCGCCCGGTGCGCTGGTGAAGCGGAGCGGCGGGTCGAGAACGACCGCCTCTCCGTCGATCCCCGCCGCGACCGGGCCGCCCGAGGCAACTTCGAACTCCGACGCCGCCCACTCGCGCCAGCCCTCGAAACGGGAGAGCTGTCTCAGCGCGTTCAGCGACACGAACTCGGCGGCCTGCGCGGCGTTCGCAATCTCGACTGCGACGATCCCGAGTCGGCCGCTGTCGAGCCGGGGCCGGGAGCCGATGCCGCCGAGGCGGTCGAGCACATAGCGGTTGTTCGAGACGAGGACAAGCTGCGCCGTTTCCCGCTCGCGGCCGTCCGGCCCGCGGAAGCGAAGATCAAAGGGCGTCGCGTCCGGTCCGAGCAGCTCGGGGAGCATCGTCTCGACGGTGGCAAGCTTCGCGGCGCGGTAGGCATCGGATTGCACGACCTCCGCATAGATCCCGAGCGAAACGTTGTTGACGAAGATCCGGTCGTTGACGAACGCGAGATCGATCCTGCGCTCGCCGCCTTCGATGAATGCGTCGAGCGCGCCGACGACGTCATCGCGGTCGAGCCCGAGGTCGAGTGCCAGATGGTTCCGCGTTCCCGCAGGGACGCAGACGTACGGGAGGTCGTGCTCCATCGCGACCTCGGCGACGAGCGCCTGCGAGCCGTCGCCGCCCGCCATTCCGATCACCTCGGCCCAGCGTGCTGCCTCGTGTGCGAGCGCTCGCAGATCGTCGCCGGGCGCGATGACCACAGCTTCGATCCCCCGGCGCCGGGCTTCGCCCACGAGGTCGAACCTCTCGACCTTGCCTCCTCCCGATCTGGGGTTCATGAACAAGACCGCCCGACGTGGCCGCGCAGCACGCGAAAGAGGCTGCGCCGCTTCCCGCGTTCCCGCTCCGCGGAACGCGCGCCGGCTGGCGGCGGCGAAGAACCCGGCGGCGAGAACGAACACGACGAGCTCGTCGGCCGCTCCCAGGGCGACCAGCGCGATCGCGCCACCGACGAGTACGGCAGCCGCAGCCACCGCGGCAAGCATTCGGACCGCACCGCGTCGGGTCACCGCGATCCAGGCGGCCGCCCCGGCGAGCAGAAGCGCCCCGAGCGCAACCAGGAGCGCGGGGACGTTTCGCACGACGAGCAGCGCGAGCGCGACGACCACGACCGCTGCGGCGGCGAGAGCCACGATCGCTGCAATGCGCCCCGAGCGCTGCTTCATCGGTGTGGACGCTAACCGCCGCCGCGAGCCCGCACATCGGGTCACTTCCGGGGGCAGACTACGCGGACGTCCTTGCTGCACACGGAGCGACACGAGCGCTTCTTCATCCGCCCCCAGCGTGCATTGTCGCTGGGAGCAGGATTCCTCGCGCTTTTCGCCCTATCGGCCCTGCTCGTTCCGGCCCAACCGCTCGCGGTCGAGCAGCACTGGGCCGACTGGATGCAGGAAATCCAGACGCCGCTGCTCGAACACGTAGCCCTGATCTTCAACTACCTGGGACGCGGGATCGGACGCGCCCTCTTGATCGTCGGGATAGGGGTCGTCCTGATCGTGGCAAGGCGCTGGTGGGCGCTGCTCGCCTATGCGCTGACCGAGGCGCTGACGCCGCTGCTGAGCTCCACCGTCAAAGCGCTCGTCGACCGGGCGAGACCTCCCGACGGTCTCGTCCATCCCGCCGGCGCCTCCTTTCCCTCCGGCCACGCAGCCTTCGCCGGCGCAACATGCGTCGCGGCCGTGCTCCTGTTCACGAAGGTCGACCGGCGGCGCGGCCCTTGGTGGGCGCTCGCCGCCCTGGGGATCGCCGGCATGGCGTGGAGCCGTACCTATCTTCAGGTGCACTGGCTACTCGACGTCATCGCCGGCTCCCTCCTCGGCGCAGGCGTTGCCCTCCTGGTCTTCGCCGCCCTCCAGCTCTTGCTCCGGGCGCACCGCGCACGCGAATCGTCGTAGATGTTGTCCGCGACGAGACCGGGGTGCTCGTCTCTACTCGAACGCGTCCACCTCGACCGACCAGCTCGTCCCTGCGAGTGGATTCACGGCCAGCCGGTAGATGCCGGCGCCGTCCGGTACGACGTAGCTGCGCACGCCGGTGTCGGTCGCGATGAAGCCGTGGCCGGCGTACGGCTCGCCGTTCGGCAACCAGAGGAACTGGGCGAGCGCAGGCAGGGACTCCGCGGCGGCGAGCCGGTAGCGGATCCGCCACCGAGCCGGGACGCTGAACGGATCGCTCTGGAAACGGTCCGTCCCTGACCAGCGGAAGAGGTTCACCCAGTGGTAGGTGCGCGCGACCGCGAGGCGGATCCGGCTCCCGCGGTAGACGATCGCGCCCGCCGACGGGATCTGACCGACCACCTGGTTCGCGGGCTCGTTCGGCATCAGCCGATAGACGATCTGGTAGCGCAGGTGCTTGGACTCCAGCGCGGAGCGAGCCGACACGAGGTCTGCGTTCTCGACCTGCGGCACGACCTCGCGCGGATAGCCGGAGGCGACGAGGATGCTCACGGTCGCCGGACGCCGAAGTCGCACGCCCGCCCGAGGGCGAAGTTCGATTACCGCGCCCTTTCTGACTGTCCACGACGGCGAGTAGTGGAGGCGTGCTCTGAAGCCGGTGCGCGCCAGCGTCCGTTTGGCTGCCGGCGCCGATGCACCCACGGGGACGTCCGGCACCTCTGCGATCGGCGTTCCCTTGCTCACCGTCAGGCGTACGTCCGCGCCCCTACCGACACTCGTCCGTGCGGCCGGCCGCTGGCTGATCACACGGCCCAGTGACACCCGTGTCGAATACACCCAGCGGATCGACACGGTCGCACCAGGCAACGACCGGAGGATCTGAGCACGTGCCGCTGCCGGACGGAGCGAGACGACTGTGGGGACCTTCCGGGCCGGCTCCTCGCGCAGCCACGCGGCGACTGCGGCGGCGAGCAGCACTGCCGCGGCCACGCCGCCAAGCACGAGCAGACGCCGGCGAGGGCCTCCGGAAGGGAGCCGTCCGACCGGCGGGTCGGCGGCCGGCGGCGGCACGGCTGGTGACGGCGCGAGCGTCGAAGCCTCCGACCACTCGGCGGCGCCCGAGACCGTCGGCCAGGCATCGGCAAGGTGGCCGGTCGGACGACCGAAGGTGACGGCGGTCGGCGGCTCGTGCTTGCGCTCGATCGAGCGCGTCGGCCGCGTTGGTGCCACCGCCAGAGCCGACAACGACGCCGCTGTCACCGCTGCATCGGGCCGCCCCCCTGGATCCCTCGACAGGAGCGAGTCGACGAGGTCGGCGACCGCGGCCGAGACGTCGGGCGCGAACGTCGTCAGGGACGGCGCTTGCTCGTGGGCACGGCGAAGCCCGACGGCGAGCCTGTCATCGCCTTCGAACGGGAGCCGGCCCCCGACGAGCAGAAAAAGGATGCAGCCGAGCGCGTACAGGTCGGTGGCCGTTCCCGTCTCGCTGCCGAGCGCCTGCTCTGGAGACCAGTACTCCGGCGTCCCCACCAGCATCCCGACCGTGGTCAGCGAGCCGCTGCTGCGCGCGACGCGCGCGAGGCCAAAGTCGGTCGTCACCACCCGGCCGGTCTCGCGCTCGACCAGGATGTTCGCGGGGGTCAGGTCGCGATGCACGACCCCCTTCGCGTGTGCGTAGGCGAGCGCCTCCGCGACGGACCTCGCATACCAGGCAGCCTCACCGACATCGAGGGGTAGACGTGCGAACGTCGTGTCGGCCAGGTTGCGGCCGTCGACGTACTCCATCACGAGGAATGCCTGCGAGCCGTCGTCGACGTAGTCGTGCACTCGGACGATGTGCTCGCTCGCGAGACCGGCAAGCGTTCGCGCCTCCCGCTCGAACCTGCGCCTCTGTTGCGCCTCGGACGCGATCAGCGGCCGAAGAAGCTTGATCGCCACGTCACGGCCGAGCGTGCGGTCATGCGCCCGCCAGACGACCCCCATTCCACCTTCGCCGACCAGATCGAGCAGCCGGTAGCGCCCCACAAGCGTCGTCACGGGCTCCGATGCGGTCACAACTCCACACCCCCCGGTCCTGTTCGCCGGGAACTCTATCGGAGAGAACCCTCAAAACCTGCCCGGCGGCGCGGAACCGGCCGACACCGGCTACCCTCGGGGACGATCCCCCGCGCCGCCGACATTCAAAGCCGCACCGATCAGCCGACCGCCGCTCAGGCGCCGGCCGACGAGACGACCCTGCGGAAGGCGCTCGTGACCTACGCGGTGCCGTCGGTAGGTCGTGGAGTCTCGAACCTCCTCACCTCGGTCGTCCCGTACCTGGGTCTCATCGCGGCCGCCTGTTTCGCGCTTCAGATCTCGATCGCACTCGCGGCCGCCCTCTCGCTGCTCGCGGCCGGGTTCCTGTTGCGCACGTTCATCGTCTTCCACGACTGCGCGCACGGCTCGTTCCTGCCGTGGAAGCGCGCGAACGCCGTGCTGGGGGCCACCCTGGGCGTGCTCGTCTACACCCCGTTCGCGGTGTGGCGCCGCGAGCACGCCATTCACCACGCGACCGCGGGCGACCTCGACCGCCGCGGCGTCGGGGACATCCAGACCCTGACGGTCGACGAGTATCGCGCCAAGCCGTGGTGGGGCCGCCTCGGCTACCGGCTGTTCCGCAACCCGATCGTGATGTTCGGGCTCGGCCCGCTCTGGGTCGTCCTGTTCGAGCCACGGATCACCTCCTGGTCGGCGCCGCAACGGCTGCGACGCAGCACCCTCGGGACCGACCTCGCCCTGGCGATTCTCATCGTGGCGCTCTGCTTGCTGCTCGGATGGACGGGCTTCCTGATCGTCCAGCTGCCGGCACTTCTGCTCACGGGCACCGTCGGCATCTGGCTCTTCTACGTCCAGCACCAGTTCGAGGACACGTACTGGCAGTCGACCGACGCGTGGAGCTACGACGACGCGGCGCTCAAGGGAAGCTCGTACCTGAAGCTGCCGAAGATCTTCCAGTTCATGACCGGCAACATCGGCCTGCACCACGTGCACCACCTGAGCGCGCGGATTCCGAACTACAACCTGCAGGCAGCCCACGACGAGAATCCCGCTCTGCACAGCGTCCCGACGATCTCCATGCTCGACGGTCTTCGGGCGACGCGGTTGAAGCTGTGGGACGAGCAGCACGGGAAGCTCGTCGGCTTCGGCGCGGCACGCGGTGCCCGGGCAGGCGCCGAGCTCAGCACCACCCCGCTCCGCCCGACGCCGCGGTAGGCGCTCGCGCGAGCGCTCGGCTCGCGGGCGCGACGATCCATTCGCGCTACCTACCGCGCCTAGAATCGAACGAAGACAGAACGATGACTGCTGCCGGTGACAGCTCGCGCGACGCGGAGAACGCGATCCGCAACCTCATCCAGAACTGGGTGGTCTGGCGAGACGCGGGGCAGTGGGAGCGGTTTCGCACCGTCTGGCACGACGACGGCGTGATGATGGCAACCTGGTTTCAGGGCCACGTCGACGACTTCATCCGGGTGAACGTCGACGGGTGGAAGCGCGGCGTTCGGATCCTCCACTTCCTCGGCGGAATCTCGGTCGAGCTCGACGCTCCGCGCGCGGTTGCGCAGACCAAGATGACGATCTCGCAACGGGCCGAGGTGCACGGCGTCGAGTGCGACGTCGTCTGCACCGGTCGCTTCTACGACTTCCTCGCCGAGCGCGACGGACGGTGGGGGCTCGTGCTGCGCCAGCCGATCTACGAAAGGGATCGTCTCGATCCGATCGATCCGGCGGCGAGCCTCTCGCTCGACCCGACGATCCTCGCGCGCTTTCCCGCCGGTTACCGACACCTCGCGTACCTCCAGACGCTGATCGGCTACGACGTCAAGCGGGACATGCCGGGCCTCGAAGGCCCCGAGGTCGAGGCTCTCTACCGCGACGGAGCGAACTGGCTCGCCGGAGGCGCGATCGACCATCGGCTCCGCGTCGAAGCATCGGTCGCGTGAACACCGACCGCCGCACCGACGGGCTCCCCCCATACCTCTTCGCCGAGGTCGACGAGCTGAAGCGCGAGCTCCGGCGCGCGGGTCGCGACGTGATCGACCTGGGCTTCGGGAATCCCGACATACCCTCGCCGGCGGTGGCCGTCGAGAAGCTGCGGGAGGCCGCTCTGCAGCCGACGAACCATCGCTATTCGGCGAGTCGCGGCATCGTGCAGCTCCGACATGCGATCGCCGAGCGCTACCAGGCCGTCTTCGGCGTGACGCTCGATCCGGACCGGCAGGTCGTCGCCACGATCGGGGCCAAGGAAGGGCTCTCCCATCTCCTGTGGGCGGTCGCCTCCCCGGGCGACCGTGTCCTGGTGCCGACACCGAGCTATCCGATCCACAACGTCGCCCCCCGGCTGGCCGGCGCGACCGTCGTCACCGCTCCGGCCTCGGGCGGCATCGACGCACTCGCCGAGGCTCTCGAAGTCAGTCGCCCCCACGTCGTGATCGCATCGTTTCCGCACAACCCGACGACGACCGTCGCGACCGCGGACGAGATGCAACGGCTGGTCGACCTCGCACGCGAGCACGGCGCCCTGATCGTGCACGACTTCGCCTACGCCGACATCGCGTTCGACGGCCACCGGCCGCCGTCCGTCCTCGCGGCCGACGGTGCTTTCGAGTGCGCGGTCGAGCTGTACAGCCTCACGAAGTCGTTCTCGATGGCGGGCTGGCGCGTCGGTTTCGCGCTCGGCCGTCCGGACGTGATCCAGGCACTGACGCGGTTGAAGTCGTATCTGGACTACGGAACGTTCCAGCCGATCCAGATCGCCGCGATCGTTGCGCTGCGCGAGGCTCCCGACTATCCGAACGAGGTCTGCGAGATCTATCGCGGTCGACGAGACGTGCTCTGTGCCGGGCTCGCGCGTGCCGGCTGGGAGGTGACGCCACCCGCCGGTACGATGTTCGTCTGGGCTCCCGTCCCGGCGAAGCTCGCCGGGCTGGGCTCGCTCGAAGTTGCGTTGCGACTCGCCCGCGAGGCGGCAGTCGCAGTCAGCCCCGGCGCAGGCTTCGGCGAGGGCGGCGACAACCACGTCCGGTTCGCACTCGTCGAGAATGAGCAGCGGATCCGCCAGGCAACCCGCTCGATCCGTCGCTTCCTCGCCTAGACGACGTCTCTCAGCACGTCGGCGAAGCCGACGGTGCTGAAACCGAGGTGCTCGAGCACGGGGCTCGACATCTGGCCGGCCGTCACGGTCAGCGCCGGAGTGCCGCGCGACTCGGCGACCTCCCAGCGGGCGCGGACGAGCGCCGCGTATGCACCTCGACCACGCATGTCTTCGCGGACCGAGCCACCGACCAGGTACACGGCGTTCGTACCGAAGATCGCGGAGGCGTTGCCGACGATCTCGCCGCCGATGGTCGCGACGAAGGTCTGAAACTGCGGGAAGCGGTGCTGCCAGCGCCACAGCTCGTCCGCGTGCTCCTCGAACGCCCGGCGATCCTGATCCGACGCCTCGAACGCACCGCTCGCGACCGCCTGCCCGGCGACGAACTCTTCGAGCGTGGCGACAGGGCGCGCATCCACCTCGCCACGAGCCCGACTCGGTGCGGCAACGAGCGCCATCTGCCTGAACCGTGGTTCCATCATCGGCTCATCCCACGGCGTCATGCCGAATTGGTGCAGCTGCAGCGCGAGCCCTTCCGGACGTGCGGCCTCGCTGACGAGCCAGGCTGCTTTCGAGAATCCCTCTTCGGCGACGACGGCCCGAACTGCCTCGACCCGCTGCCGCAGCTCGTCGGCCGGAAATGCCTGCACGGAGACCGACGCGAACGTGCCTCCGGGAAAGCATCCGACGGTGAACCCTTCGCCGCGACGCACACGGTACGGGTGACCCTCGGGTGGATCCGGCAGATCCACCTCGGGAAACAGTGCCGCCTGCCTGACCGGATCCGGAATCTCCATCGACCGAATCTAGGGCATCGTGGCCGCGGAGAACGCGGTCAGCTGGTCAGGTCGAACGAGATCAGGCCCGGGGCGATCGCCGCGAGCGTGGACAGCTGCTCGGTCGTCAGTCCGGCGACGTTCTTGACGACGAGCCGCGCACTCCCGTCATGAGCCGACGCTGCGAGCTCGCGCAGCTGGTTGAAGGTCAAGGTCGGCGCGTCCACGACCAGGCCGCCGCCGGCCTGGACGATCGCGTTGAGCTGGCGGTCGGTGCGAATCACGCGATCTCCGAGCTCGGCTGTGGTGGGACCACGTTCGGCGGGTTCATGGTGATCCCGATGTCCAGGGCATTGATCGGCGTGTACTCGTACCAGGTCGACGTCAGCGATGCCTCGCAATTCGCGGAGATGTCTGCGTCCTTGTCGGTCCCGCCCGGCTGACCGTCGGCGCCGTGGGAGATGAGGTCATAGTCGCCCGTGACGCCGGGGCACTGGTAGAGGTAGGGGTTGCCCCAGACGAGGTCGTCGACGGGGACGGCGGTGTATGTCGGGAGCAGTGCGTCTTCCGGTGTGGTCGGGTCGAGTGCAAGCTGCTGGTTGTTCGCCTGGGTGTTGTAGTCGTTGACGCCGTTGTACGTCGTCCCGTTGACGATGATCGGGCCGTCGAGGTATGGGTCGAGCGCCGCCGCCGGAACGTTCCGGGTTCCGTTGTCGGACGGGAACTCCCCGGTCGCCGCCTTGTGCGCGTTGAGCAGCTGGATGACGTACTGCATCTCGCGCCACACCCTCCGCTGTTCGAGGTACAGCTGCGGTCGTGCGTCCTGCTCGGGGTTCGCGGGCGGGAAGCCCGGGTAGTTCGTGTTCGCGAAGTCCTGGATCTCCTGGGCGATCGTCACGTAGGGATGCGGCCCCGGCAGCCCCTCGAATGCCCCCGACTCGATCAGGCTGGTGAAGCTCGGCTCGAAGCCGGGCCGGATCGTCAGCACGACTCGCGCTGCCCCGGCCCGCAAGAAGGTGCGGTGCGTGGGATCCGGGTGATAGAGGAACTTCTTGAACTGCCAGAGCGCGGTGTCGTCCCAGAAGTAGGGATAGGTGAAGTAGAGGACGTTCTCCCACTCGATTGCGTTGTGGACGTACTTGATGAACTCACCGTGCTCCATCACGGCGAGCCACTCGGCATCCGTGAGGCGATTCGGGTCGAGGACGTCTTGCGCGTCGGGGTCGCTCGTGTCTGACCCGAACAGGCTCGCCAGGTCGAACGGCACGAGCTCGAACTCGGGGCCGAGCAGCCAGCGCAGAACGCCCTTCATGATCTCTTCCTGTTCCATTCGGCGCAGAGTCAGCGCGTCGAAGTCGGCGATCTGCTGCACGAGCTCGGCTCGACGGTCCTGGTACGTCTGCAGGCTCTTGTTGTACTGCTCCTCGGCGGCCTGCCGGATCTGGTTCCACACCTCGAGACGCCAGTCGAGCAACACCTGCACCTTCGGCCGGCACGCGAAGGTGATGTTGATCGCGACGTTGTAGATGTTCTGGTACATGAAGTCGAGCGAGAGGCTCCCGGACTTGCCGATCAGGTTCGCGGCACCGGCATCGATCGACTCGCCGCCGATCATCGAGAACACCCAGTGCGGCTCCCCTTGCCGTGTCGAGGCGGTGTACTCCGCCTGCACGCTGTAGACGTAGTAGTCGTCGTCGATGTCGACTTCGAGCGAGTCGAAATGCACATTCCCGTAGTCGTCGTCGCTGACCGGAACAGTCTCCTTGTGGACGTTCACCCACTTCTGCTCCTCGGGAGGCGCCGTGACAGCTGCGTCGTATTGAGCCGCCAGCTGGTCGTAGTTGCTGATCAGGTGAGGGTCCGTTGCCTGCGCGTTGTACGTGATCGCCGACAACGGGAGCGTGAACGTGAACGGCGTGCTGATCAGCGCGTCCAGCTCTCTGACGTCTTCGACGAGTGTGACGATTCCCGAGCCGGGATTCGGGATCACGATGTCGTACGTCATCCGCAGCCCGTAGCGCAGGAGGTCGACCTTCCACTTCCGCGCGAGCTGGAAGTAGTCGATGCGCATCGCGTCGGTCGCGCTCGGGTTCGAGATGACGCGGACCGATTCATCCTCGCTCCCGGTCACGGACGTGACCTTGAAGGTGATCTTGTGGTCCTTCTTCGTCCGGGCCGAGGCCTTCTTGGTCAGCTCCATGCTGTGGTCGCGGCTGTCCTTCTTCGAGCGGGAGTCGTTGGTCGTCGCGTTGTAACCGAAGTTCGTGCTCAGCGTCACCGTCGCATAGCTCGCCGAGAGCGACGCTCCGACGTTCAGAGCCGTCGCGTGCTGGGACTGCGAGTCGGTGGACATCGAGATGTCGGTCTTCTCCGCGACGCCCTGCTCGCTGTAGCCCTCGAAATAGTCGTCCACGATGTCTTCGAACTCGCGCTCGGTGACGGACCACTCCTTGTGGCTGATGTTGACGGTCTCACCCGGGGCGAGCGGAACGGAGTGGACGAGCTCGCCCTGCTCGACGCCGGCCGGGTACATCTCGATGCGCTCGAGGTGCAGGTTCCCGATCGGCTCGACGGTCATCCGCGACTCGAAGCCCGCGGTGGCGCCCTGCAGCGCTCCCTGGTCGAGATAGACGGCGAAGACGTTCCGCAGCGCGCTCAGTACCGCTGCCGGCTCGCCGACGGCGACACGCTCGTCCGGCGACAGCCCCAGATACGGCTGCAGTTGGGAGACGAGGCCAGTGAACAGCTTCGGCTGCTCCCGGTACGCCCAGTCGAGCGCAGCCGCATTCGACGGCGTGTAGGCGGCGAGCGCCTGAGTACCGAGGCTGGGCGAATACGCCGACGGAGACGCCTTCGTCTCGTCGATCGAGATCGTGACCCTGGCAGCCCTGCTCTCCGTGCCGGCTGTCCCGCGAGACCCCGAGGACGCGGCGGGAGCGGCTGTCGTGACGATCGGAATCCCGAGCGCGGTGACGCTCGCGCTTGGTGTGGCACCGCGCGCCGCGGACGCCCGCGCCGGCACCGCTGCGGGCGACGTCACTGCGGAGGCGAATGAATCCCGGTAGGCGGCGACCACGCCGGCGACCGCTCCCGTCACGCCGTCGGCGACGGTCTTCCGATGTGCCGCAAGCGCGGTCGCGAGCGCGACGAGCGCCTGTGGATCGACCGTCGCGAATGCAGCCGCGTTGTTGAGCGTGGACGATGCAGTCGGGTCGTTGACGAGGCTCTCGACAGCTGCGTACGCCGCCTGCGCGGGAGCGCCTCTCGACGTCGCTTTCTTGAGAATCGGCAGCTCGTCGGCGACGATCCTCAGCGATTGGACGAACGCGGCCTTGTCGAATGCCCGAAGCGGCACGCCTTTCGCGCCGCCCGCGGCGTCCGTCGTGCTACGGACGGTCGCGGTCGGACTGATCTGGTTGTACGTCGCCTTGTAGGCGACGCGCTGCGAGTTCTTCAGCTCAGCCATGCCGGCTCCACCCCCCGGAACTGCGCGGTAGCGATTAACGGGATCGCCGCATGCAGCGAGCATACGCCGCACCGGTCGTTCGACCTAACCGGGCAGCCGATCTACGCTGAGGAGCATGGCCGGCCTCGTCGTCAAGAACGACACGCGGCTCGACGAGTTCCTGCGATCGAACGGGCTCCAGCAGTGGCGAGTTCCGATTCTCGCCGCCAACGGTGGCCTGGTCGTCGTCCGCGGCAAGGGCGGGCCGCGCGTGCCACTCGTGGGCGCTGCGACACGACTTCAGGCGAACGACATCGTCACGATCGTGTCGCCGATTCCGAAGGCGTGCGCCACGGCACTGCAACACGAAGCCGACACCAACTGGCGCGACTACGCGATCGCCCCGGGCATCGACGCCGCCGGGAGCCCACCGTTCAACGAGCGGATGCGCAAATTCCTCCGGGTGCGAACGAACACGATCCTCATCGACACGAAAGCGAATCCGTCGATGGACAACGTGCAGGGCTTCCTGCACGGAATCGCGACCAGCGAGCTGATCACGCAACCGATCCGAGACCTGATCGTCGCCGGTCACGCGAGCGGTGTATCCGGCCTATTCAGGATCGCGCTCACACCCGGCGCGGCGGATGTCGTCACCTACGAGGCGCTCGAGCAGGCGGTCAAGAACAAAGCGCTCATCGCGAATGTCTCGCTCATGCTGCCGCGACCGGCCGGCTCGACGCCCGTACCGCGGATGCGGCTCTTCGGCTGTGCGGTCGGCCGCGCGGCGCCGTTCATGCGCAAGCTGAAGGAGGCGCTCGGAAACCAGATGCTGGTCACCGCTCCGAACCACCTCCTGATCGGCGCAGAGTTCTCCGGCGGCAGAGGCAAGAGTTTCTTCACCGGCGAGCTTGCGTACATGGACTACGCGTTTCGGCTGTTCCTGCCCCCGCCGTCGACGCCGACGGGCAAGAAGCGTTTGGCGCGCAAGAAGAAGGACATCGTCGACGCGTTCGTCGCCGTGACCAAGGCCGAGGCGGATGAGCAGAAGGCGAAGAAGCTGACCCCCGTCCAGATCAACGCGAGCCCGCCGGGCCAGTACATGCTTCAGGACCGGACCTCTGTGACGAAGAGGCAGTGGGACACGTGGGTGCCGAGAGGCCCCGAGGATTCCCGCTGGATCGCCCCGGACCCATTCCACCCGCCGCGCAACCCCGATCCTCACGACATCGACAACACGGTGACGCTGCCGGTGTTCAACGTGCGCAGGAAGGCGCCGAGGAAGTTCTACAACCGTCTGGCGCACCCGTTCTTCGACAAACCCCAGGTGATGCCGCTCGCCAAGGATCCCGGTACCGACGCGGGGCGCACGAAGGCGGTCAGGGCCTGGCTCGAGGGCCTACGGGTACCGGGCCAGCAGCAGCCGATCTACACCCCGCAGCATCCGTTTCCCGCCTACATCCGCGCCGGCTACGCGACGATGGACGAGTTCATGGACGGGTGGGACTGGCAGTTCGCCTACGACGCAAAGGCGAAACAGCTGACCTACAACCCGATCCGCGACGAGTACGCGATCGAAGAGCCGATCACGAACAAGCTCGGCGTCCTGATGCTCAACTACTACACACAATCGCCTCCGCCGAAGCGATTCGCGGGTCAGATCCCGATCGAGCTGCTGCTGATCACCGACCCGTTCTTCTTCACGACGTACTAGGGCGGCAGGGGTCGCAGTTAGGGTCGCCCGAGTGGTACGGCTTCGACGCATCGAATCGGTCGACGAGCTGGCGCCTGCGACCACGCTCGCGCGTGAGTTCGGCGACTGGGCGACCGAGCGGATCCGGGTCGAGCTCGGGATCGTGATCACGGCCGAGGTCGACCACCCAGCCACCGTGTTGAACGAGCTGCTCGCACGCGGAGGGCGCCTGTACGTCGCGGAGGTCGACGGCGAAGGGATCGGCGTCGGCGGCCTGAAGCGCCTGAGCGACACCGTTGGCGAGATCAAGCGGATGTTCGTGCGTCCCACGGCCCGAGGTCTCGGCGTCGGCCGGGCAATCATCGGGCAGCTGATCGACGACACGCGGGCACTCGGCTACGAGACCGTCTACCTCGAGAGCGCGTCGTTCATGCATCCGGCACACGCGCTCTACCGCAGCGTCGGTTTCGTGCCGAGCGAGGCCTACGCCGGGCGCGAGTTCGAAGGCGCTCCCCACGACGTCTCTGTGTTCCTGCGGCTCGATCTGAGCTAGAGCGACGTGCGCCACCAGACGATGCGCGCGCTCGCTGCCCCCGACAAGTTCCGCGGCTCGGCGGGCGCAGCCGACGCAGCGCATGCGATCGCTACCGGCGCAGCCCGGCTCGGCTGGTCGTGCCGCGAACTGCCGCTCGCCGACGGCGGAGAAGGCACGCTCGACGCATTCGGCGGCCCGAACCGCCTCACCACCGTCACCGGTCCGCTCGGGGCTCCGGTCGAGGCCGCTTGGAGGCTCGACGATGGGGTCGCCGTGATCGAGATGGCTCGCGCATCGGGCCTGTCGCTCGTCGGCGGAGCCGAGCACAACGATCCGCTAACAGCGTCGACCCGCGGCACGGGTGAGCTCATCGCGACGGCACTTGCAGCCGGCGCGCGACGGATCGTCGTCGGCGTGGGCGGCTCGGCAACGACCGACGGCGGGCTCGGCGCACTCGAAGCGCTCGACCGGCGCCCGTTCAGCGCGTATGGCGCCACCGTCGAGGTCGCCTCCGACGTGCAGACCCTCTTCGCCGACGCTGCTTCGCAGTTCGCCCCACAGAAAGGCGCCTCGAAGGACGACGTCGTCACACTCGGGCGGCGGCTGAGCAGCCTCGCCGACGACTACAGCGCGAGCTTCGGGGTCGACGTCGGCGCACTCCCCGGCGCGGGCGCGGCAGGTGGGCTCGCCGGCGGGCTGGCGGCACTGGGTGCCCGGATCGCTCCGGGGTTCGGGCTCGTCGCCGCCGCGGTCGGATTCGATGCGGCGCTCCACGACGCCGAGCTCGTGATCACCGGCGAAGGGCTGCTCGATCGGACCTCGTTCGCCGGCAAGGTCGTCGGCGGGGTCGTCGGGCGCGCCCTGGCGGCGGGCGTACGTCCGACGGCGATCGTCGGCGAGGCGCGCGTGTCAGGCCCGCCCGAGTTGCGGGTCGTGGAACTGGTCGAGCGCTACGGGGCGGATCGCTCCTGGGCGGACACCCTCGGCTGCATCGCCGACGCCGCCGAGGAACTGCTCGTCACCTTCCAGCCCTAGTCAGGCCGCGCAAGCATCCAGGCCTCGGGAGCCCGGCGGAACAAGCAGGGTCAGCGTCGTCTCGATCGCCGCGCCGAGCTCTTCCTCGCTCGTCCCCCAGAGCGGGCCGGCTCCGGCAGTGATCAGCTCGGTGACGCGCAACATTCCCGCCGGGGTGACCGGCTCGTCCCCGCGCTCGAGCTTCTTCGCGAGCGCCTCCAGCGAGATCCGCCGCTGACGGACCGCTGTCAATCGGGGGAGAGTGCGCCCGACGGTGCGCCGCTGGCCGGTCTCTGCAACGAGCCGCAGGGTTCTCGCCAGCATCCGCCGGTTCCGCAGCGAAGTCAGCTGGGCGGCCCTCCAGGCATACGGCCGCGGAACGACGGTGCCGGTGGCGCTGCGGAGCCACGAGTCTGCGCGGCGGCGCCGGTCGAAGAGACCGTAGACCGCGCGCCCGAGCTGGAGGAGGCCGAAGAGCAGCGCCGAGAACGCGACAACGCCGAGTCGACGGTCGCCGGCGACCGTCGACCAGGCGCCGAGCGCTCCGAGCGCCAGGACGACGAGCGCCACGGGGAGCGCGAGCACTCGAGCGGCACCAGGCGTTCCACGAAGCAGCATGAAAGAAGTGTGCGCCGCCGAGCCCCGCATCGCATCGGCCGCGCGGCCGAACCGCGGTCGTTCGAGCGGACGAACTCGACGCCGTCCCCTCGAATGACGCGAGTCGCCGTGCGTGACGCCGGGCCGTCACACGCCCGCGCCGAGAACCCAGAACCTGTCTCCCCGCTCCGCCTCGAGCGCCGCCAGTTGCTCCCGGTGAATCTCGCGCACCCGCGCCGGGGTGATGGCCTCGTCGCGGCCGACCTGCTCGATCGCCAGGCTCGTCTTGTCCTCGTAGAGATGCTCACCGGCGAGGCGTGCCTGGCCATCGTACGGCCAGATGAACGCCTGCCGGCTCGAGACGTGGTACAGCGCCTCGGCGTCCGCCACCTCGTAGCCGACTACCCTCAGCTCGGCGCCTCGCGCGACCTGGTGGAAGGTCAGCTCGTCGCAGATGCCCCAGTCCCCGACTGCGAGACGATCGTCGGAATGCCACAGCACCGACTCGCCGACGCTGTTGTAGAACGCGAGGACGCCGTCCTTCCCCGCGATCACCGCCGGGCTCGCTCCCCAGGTGACGCGATAGACCGGCTCGTCGACCATCATGTCGGGCGCCACGATCCGCTCGTAATCACCGGCTCCTTCGAGGTGCACATGGCGCCAGAAGTTGAGCAGGATCGCGCGGTGGAGCGGGTCGGTCGTGCGTTCCAACAACTGGGCCGTCGGGATCATGCAGTCGTGGACGGCTTGCTCGAACCTGTTCATCGTCGGCCTCCTCGATCGGTCGATGCTCGCGCGGAAGCTACACCGGTTCGTCACACGGCGAACTTCGCTTTACTTTTTGAAGTGCTGCTGTTAGCGTTCTGTGCGTGAGCGCCCCGGCGCAGATGATTTGCCTCTGTTGCCCGCTCCGGCTGATCGCCGGCTAGCGGGCGCACCCTCCTTTCCAGCGTCCCGTTGACCTTGGCCGACAGAGCTCCCGACACCCCAACCCTCGAATCCGTCCTCAAACGGAACTCGATCGAGCGCCTCAAGCGCGAGAAGAGCCCGCTCGGGATGCTGGACGAGCTGCCCGCGCTGATCGGCGCCGGATACGAGCAGATCGACGAGGAGGACATCGTCCGCCTCAAATGGTGGGGCCTCTACCACGACAAGCCGAAGATCGGGACGTTCATGCTGCGCGTCAAGATCCCGGGCGGCATCGTCACGCCAGCGCAGCTGCGGGCGATCGGCGACATCTCGAACGAGCACGGGCGCGGCGAAGGCGAGCTGACGACCCGCCAGAACGTCCAGCTGCACTACCTGGAGCTGCGGGCGCTGCCGGACGTCTTCGACCGCATGCACCGCTCCGGGCTGACGTCGGCGGGTGCATGCGGGGACACGGTGCGCAACATCACCGGCTGCCCCGTGGCCGGGCTCACGCCGCACGAGCTCTTCGACCCCACGCCGGTGCTCGAGCAGGCGGCGGCGTTCTTCTACGGCAACCCCGACTACTCGGACCTCCCGCGCAAGCACAAGATCTCGATCACCGCGTGCGCCGACAGCTGCGCGGCGCCGGAGATCAACTGCATCGGCCTGCAAGGCGCCCTGCGCGACGGCGAGGAAGGCTTCGGAGTGTTGGTCGGCGGTGGTCTGTCGTCGGTGCCGAGGATCGCGCGGGAGCTCGGGATCTGGGTGCCCAAGGATCAGGCGGTCGAGGTCGCCGCGGCCATCCTCGACGAGTGGCGTGAGGACCTCCGCTACCGCGTCTCGCGGGTGAAGGCGCGGCTGAAGTTCATGGTCGACGACATCGGGCCGGAAGGAATCAGGGAGCGCATCGAGCGGAGGCTCGGCCGCACTTTCGACGACTTCCAGCTGCCGCCGCAGCCGCCCCCCGGCAACCACCTCGGTGTCCAGGAGCAGCGGGACGGGTGCCTGCTGGTCGGAGTGCCCGTGCACCTCGGGCTGATCAGCGGCGAACAGCTGCACGGACTGGCCGATCTCGCGGACACCTTCGGCGGCGACGTGCGCATCACACGGCAGCAGAACCTCGTGCTCACGCGCGTCTCCGACCTGGCGCTCGCCGAGCGGACGCTGGCCGAGCTCGGGCTGCCGCTGGACGCAGGGTCGCTCCGCGGCGACGCGATCGCGTGCACGGGAGAACCGCATTGCAACTTCTCCGTCACGGAGACGAAGACGCGAATGGACGCGCTCGTCGAGCTGCTCGAATCGCGCTTCGGCCGCAGCACTGACGGATTGCGGCTGCATCTCGACGGCTGCCCTCATGCCTGCGCCCAGCACTGGGTGGGCGATCTCGGCTTCCAGGGGACGACCGTTCGCGACGCCGAGGGGAGGCCTGGCCAGGCCTACGACGTCTACCTGCGCGGCGGGCTCGACCGACCCGCCGCGATCGCGCGGCCGGTATTCCGGCGCGTGCCCACCGCAGAGCTCGACGACGTCGTCGTGCGGCTGGTCGACGGGTGGATCGGCGAGCGCGCCGAGGGAGAGACCTTCCGGTCGTTCTGCGACCGGTCGACCGACCAGCAACTCGGCCTGATCGCCGGCCGCGAGCCGGCACCGACACGGACGAAGGAGCGGGTATGAGCCGTAGTCTCGACGGAGGCGCACAAGGAGCGGAGGTGCCGGCTCTGCCGGCGCCGGAGCGGGAATTGAGCACAGAATTGCTGGACGACCTGGAAGCAGGCGAGCTGAGCATCGAGTTCGAGAGCGAGCCGCCGGAGGCGCTGATCGCCTGGGCCGTCGAGCGCTTCTCGCCCAGGCTGTCGATCTCGACCGCGTTCCAGACCGACGGTGCGGTCCTGCTGCACATGGCCTACGCCGTCGATCCCGGGATTCGGATGTTCAGCGTCGACACCGGCCGGCTGCCGCAGGAGACGTTCGAGCTGATCGAGCAGATGCGCGAGCGCTACCCGAAGCTGCAGCTCGACCTGTTGTCGCCGGACGCCGGCACCGTCGACGCGATGGTCAAGCGGCACGGACCGAATCTCTTCTACCGCAGCGTCGAGAACCGGCTGCTCTGCTGCCAGGTGCGCAAGGTGCAGCCGCTGCAGCGCCACCTGGCCGGGCTCGACGCGTGGATCACGGGGCTCCGCCGCGACCAGTGGGCCACGCGCAGCGACATCCGCAAGATCGAGATCGACCACGACCACGGCGCGATCGTCAAGCTCAACCCGCTCGCCGACTGGACGGAGGACGAGATCTGGGACTACGTGCGCGAGCACGAGCTCCCGTACAACGCCCTCTACGACAAGGGCTTCACCTCGATCGGCTGCGCCCCCTGCACCCGGCCGACCGAGGCAGGCGAAGACCTGCGCGCCGGACGGTGGTGGTGGGAGACGGGCGCTCCGAAGGAGTGCGGCATCCACTGCGCAATCGAAACCGGTGGTCTCGAGCACGAGCTGCACGCTCTCCTCGGCAGGCATTCCGATGACTGAGGCGCTCACGCTGAAGGGAGAGGCGCGCGAGGTCGCGCTCGCCGAGACCCAGAGCGTGCACGCGATGGTTCGAGACGAGCAGATGCGCGAGCGGACCGCCGAGCTGCTCGCCGCCGTCGACGAAGGCGAGATCGAGAGCGGGTCGGCCGACCTGCTCGAGTCCATCTTCGAGCTCGGGTTGCAATCCGGGCGGATCCGCGCGTACTACGGGCCGGGTGGCGAGCAAGCTGCGCTTGCGACGCTGCGCCGCCTACCGCACGGCAGGCTTCGCTCGGACAGCGCGCGCGAGGTGACGGAGGCGTTGAGCGCACTTCGCGGAACGCAACTCGACGCGGTGAAGATCGCCGCGATCGCGCCGGGCGCGTTCACGGTCGCGTTCGAAGCCGGCGGAATCGAAATGTCGATCAGGCTCGACTCGACCGGCGCCCGGATCGTCAGCCTCGGCACATGAGCGAGCCGCGCTACTACATGGCCTGCCTCGATCTTCGGGGTCGCGACTGCCTGGTGGTCGGGGGCGGTCGTGTCGCGACGGAGAAGGTGCGTGGCCTGCTCGACTGCGACGCCGACGTCACCGTCGTGGCGCCGGAGATCGACGAGGAGCTCGAAGCACTCGACGTTCGCCTGGTTCGCCGGTCGTTCACGCGCAGCGACGTGGTCGGGCGCTTTCTGGCGATCGCCGCGACGGACGAACGAGTGGTCAACGCCGCGGTCTCCGATGCGGCCGCCCAGCAATCGACGCTGTGCAACGTCGCGGACGACCCGGAGCTTTGCAACTTCATCCTCCCCGCCGTGGTGCGTCGTGATCCGATCGTGGTCGGCGTCTCCACCGGCGGTGCGTCGCCGGCACTCGCCAAGCGGATCAGGGACGACGTCGCAGAGCGCATCGGGCCGGAGCATGCCGAGCTGGCACGTCGGCTCGCATCGCTTCGGCCGTGGGCGAAGCGCACACTGCCCACGTACGAAGCGCGCCGCGATCACTTCGAGCGACTCGTCGCCGAGGCGCTGCCGTGACCGTCTCGATCGTCGGCGCGGGGCCGGGCGATCCGGGCTTGATCACCGTGCGCGGCCTCGAGCTCGTGCGCGCCGCGGAGATTCTCGTCTACGACCGCCTCGTCTCCGACGAGCTCGTCGCCGAGGCGACGGGAGCGGCCCTGATCGAACGAGACGGATTGCGCCAGGACGAGGTCAACGAGTTGCTCGTCCGGCACGGCCGGCGAGGACGCGCAGTCGTCCGTCTCAAAGGCGGCGATCCGTTCGTGTTCGGGCGCGGTTCGGAAGAGCTGGAAGCCCTGCGGGAGGCCGACATCCCGGTCGAGGTCGTGCCCGGGCTGTCGACGCTGACCGCCGTCCCGGCCCTCGCCGGTATTCCGCTGACCGCGCGAGGTGTCGCCTCACAGGTGACCGCCCTCACCGGCACGAGCGCGGACGACACCGAGCTCGACTACGGGCGACTCGCGCAAACACCCGGGACGATCGTGCTCTTCATGGGGCTAGCACGACTCGAGCACATCGCCGACAACCTCATCCTCGCGGGCCGGGCCGTCGACGAGCCCGCCGCGGTGATCTCCCGGCTCTCGCTTCCGGACGCTGAGATTCGGATCGGCACGCTCGGGACGATCGCCGCGGTCGCTGATCAGGCGGCGAAACCCGCGCTCGTCGTGATCGGCGCGGTCGTCGACCAGAGCTACGCAGGCTCCGCGGCCAACCGCGTCAGGGCGTCGGCGGACGGGACGAAGTAGTACGCCCCGGTCAGGGGCTTCGTGTAGAGCGTCAGCGCGTCACGAACACCGCTCGTCCGTCCGGCCATGCTCTCCAGCATCGCGGCGAGCGGCTCACGGGTGGCACTGAAGCCGACGAACATCGTCCCGTGGTCGGTGATCGTCCCGTACGGGGTGTTGCGGCGGAAGATGTGGCCGAACCGGTCCTGATCGGTGCTCGCCACGTGCGAGTCGTCCGGCTTGTCCTCGAGCTCCTCGCTCTCGGGCTTCGTGCGGCCGATCACCTGCTCCTGCCGTTCGACCGGAAGCGACTCCCAGGCGACCGGGTCGTGCTCCCACTTCTGGAGCAGCAGCACCGAGCCTCCCGCTCCGGGACTGCCCTCCGGCACGAGAACGATGCCCGGCGCGTCGAGCAGCGTCGGATTCTCCGTGCCGTCGATGAAGCCCGTCAGATCGAGGTCGTGCCGGTAGGGCCAGCTCGACGTCTCCGCGGCGATCGACGCCAATCCGGCCACCGCCGCGATCACACCCCGCCCCGCGTCGAAGACGACGTCGGTGGCGCTGCCCGAGAGCCAGAGGACCGCATCGTGCTGGGTCGCCGGCATCACGAACCCGTCAGGGCCGACGAGCTCCTCGTCGAAGCCCGCGAGCCCGTCCGGCGCGTCGTCCGGCACGACGCGTCGCCAGAGCTCGGGCCGGAAGCCGGCCACGAGGTTCACACCGCCCATCGTCGTCCGCGGCTCGCGCAAGGACGCGAAAGCCGTGACCACGTCCCGACCGTCCACTCCGTCGGCCGCGTCGAACTCGAGGTAGGCGTGCGCCGACGTGCCGAGCGCGAACATCCCACCCTGAGGATTGGCCATCGCACGGATTCTGTCCGTCCCGGCGAGAGCGCGCCCGCGAACCGCGCTAGAGTGCCGCTCATGGCGGATCGGGAACGCACCCTCGATCTGGAGACCGAGGAGATCGTCGCCCTCGCGGCCGGCGCGGGTGGGCTCCTAGCGCTGGCCTCCGGCGTGATCTTCGGGTCGCGCGCGCTGCGCCTCCTCGGGCTGGCGGCGGCCGTCGCCGGCGGCTGCCTCTACGCGCGCGGGAAACTCGCCCGGCGCAGCGAGAAGATCGACACGGCCGAAACCAACATCCGGTCAGAGCTCGACGACCTCGACCCGGTCGCCCGGGCACAGGTGCTCGCGGACATCGCCCGGTCCGGGCTCTGACCGACCGTTGCCTCGCAGGGCGGTCGTGACTATCCTTTTCGAAGCGATGACCGAGGCGCACGTGCATCTGACTCCCCGTGCCCTGCGGTCGCCTGCCCTCCTCCTTCCCCGCTAGGGGAGGCGACCGACGACATACCCGTCCGCGCTCCTGCACCGAGGGAGCAGTCCGCCCATGGAGGAGAACCCGAGCATGCCCATGCCCTACTGGAAGTACCGCCCGTACGCGACCGTCGACCTTCCCGACCGTGCCTGGCCGAGCCGCGTCGTCGACGCAGCGCCGATCTGGTGCTCGACCGACCTGCGTGACGGCAACCAGGCACTGGTCAAGCCGATGGATGCCGTGCGCAAGCAGCGGATGTTCGACCTGCTGGTGCAACTCGGGGTGAAGGAGATCGAGGTCGGCTTCCCGTCGGCGTCGAAGACCGACTTCGAGTTCGTCCGCCGGCTCGTCGAGGAGGAGCGGATCCCGGCCGACACGACGATCGCAGTGCTGACGCAGGCTCGACCCGAGCTGATCGAGCAGACGTACGAGGCGATCGAGGGGGCGCGCCGAGCGATCGTGCACCTCTACAACTCGACGTCCGAAACGCAGCGCCGCGTCGTCTTCCGGCTGGACGAGGCCGGCATCGTCGACCTCGCCGTCCGGGCGGCCGAGCTGTGCAAAGAGCTCGCCCGACGGACGCAGACCGAGGTCATGTTCGAGTACTCCCCGGAGAGCTTCCACGGCACCGAGCTCGAGTTCGCGCTCGAGATCTGCGAGGCGGTGATGGCGGCGTGGCAACCGACCAGCAGCGCGCCGATGATCGTCAACCTGCCGACGACCGTCGAGGTGTTTCCGCCGAACGTGTATGCCGACCGGATCGAGTGGTTCCAGCGGCACGTCTCTGCCCGCGACCAGATCGTCCTGAGCGTGCACCCGCACAACGACCGCGGCACCGCCGTCGCAACCGCAGAGCTCGGCCTGATGGCGGGTGCCGACCGGGTCGAAGGCACGCTCTTCGGCAACGGCGAGCGGACCGGCAACGTCGACATCGTCACGCTCGCCCTGAACCTGTTGACGCAGGGCGTCGACCCCGGGCTCGACCTCTCACGCATCGACGAGGCGAAGCAGATCGTCGAGGAGTGCAACGAGCTGCCGGTTCACCCACGGCATCCGTGGGTCGGCGAGCTCGTCTACACCGCCTTCTCCGGCTCGCATCAGGACGCGATCAAGAAGGGCATGTACGCCCAGCAGCGCAGCGACTCGGAGCACTGGGACGTTCCGTACCTGCCCATCGACCCCGCCGATCTCGGTCGCAGCTACGAGGCGATCATCCGGGTCAACTCCCAGTCCGGCAAGGGGGGCGTCGCCTACCTGATGGAGACGGAGCACAGCCTCGAGCTGCCGCGCGGGCTGCAGATCGACTTCGCGCAGAAAGTGCAGGCGATCACCGACCTGCGCGGCGACGAGCTGAGCGCGGACGAGCTGCTTGCTGCCTTCCACGAGCACTACCTCGCGCACACGCGGCCGTACGCGATCCAGTCGTACACCCACTCGAGCGCGGATGAGGATCGCATCGTCGCGCAGGTCACCGTGGACGGCGAGGCCCAGGAGATCGAGGGCGTCGGCAACGGCCCGATCGCGGCCCTCGTCGACTCCTTCGAGCGCAGCTTCGGCATCACCATCCAGCTCCGCGACTACCACGAGCACGCGATGTCCGCGGCTGCCGACGCGACCGCGGCCGCCTACATCGAGGCCGACGTCGACGAGGACCCCGTCTGGGGCGTCGCCGTCCACCCGAGCATCGTCACGGCGTCGCTTCGCGCGGTCGTCAACGCGGTCAACCGCGCGCTCGCCCAGCGCAAGGCAGTGGAAGAGGCGGCAGCGCTGTTCGACTGAGCCGGGCTAGAAGATGCGCCAGCTCTGCCGCGAGAGGAAGAAGCCGTGACCCGTCGCGTTCGAACAGGTCAGACCGGTGGCTCTCGAGACACAGCCGATTCCGCCACGGCGGAACAGATGGCCGTACGCGATCACCCGCGAGCGCGGATCGATCGCGGTGTCGCCGTGGCAGACGAGCACGGCCCGTCCGGTCCGCGTCACCTGGATCGAGTCGCCGTAGTCCAGCCGACAGCTCGCCGGCGCCTTCGGCTCCGGGCGCAGCCGGCTGCGAATGTCGCAGCGCACGGTCGGCGCCTCGGCACCGTCGAGCCCCGCCGAATACGCGCAGCCGATGTTCCCGGTCGGGGTGCGGAACTGCACCACGACCGGCGCGCCAGCGGTGGCGGACGCCGTTCCGGCGAGCAGCGTCAACGCGCTCAGGGTCGCGAGAATCAAGGCCGGCCGCACGAGCGCACATCCTAGGCGTTGTGCCCGTCAGCACACCGACGACGGAAGGTCGATCGCGTAAGGTCGTTCGGGTCGAGACGGAGAGGACGAATGCCGGAAGGGCTGTCGGCGACCGAGGTCGGCAAGGAGATCGGTCAGCACGCGGAGCACGGGAGCGAGCACGCCTCTGGTCGCACGCGTGCGATCTCGATCACCGAGGCGATTCTGCTCTCGGTCGTCGCGATCCTGGCGGCGTGGTCCGGCTACTCGGCAGCCAAGTGGGGCACCGAGTCGTCGCTGACGCTCGCGAAGGCCTCGGCGACGCGCACCAAGGCGAATCGCGCCTTCCAGCAGTCGCTGAGCCTCCGTACAGCGGACGCAGTGACGTTCAACGCGTGGTTCGGCGCTTACATCGCCGGGAACAAGAACGGTGCGCGCGTTGCGGCAAAGCGCTTCCGGCCCCAGTACGCCGTCGCCTTCCGGGCGTGGCTCGCGACCGACCCGTTCACGAATCCGAAGGCGCCGCCGGGCCCGCAGCAGATGCCGCAGTACCACCCGACGGGTGCCGTGATCTCGCAGCAGCTCGACACGCAAGCCGACGATCTGTATTCGGAAGGGGAGCATGATGCGCAGACTGGCGACAAGTACGTACGCGCGACGGTAATCCTCGCAAGCGTGCTCTTCCTCGTCGGGATCAGCACGCACTTCCCGCTCCCCGGCGTACGGATCGGGCTGATCACCGTCGCCACCGCCCTGCTGATCTTCGGCGTGATCGAGATCCTGCAGCTGCCCGGGCCGCCGAGCTGATCAGCCCGGCAGCACGACGACCTGGTCCATCCGTTCGAGCCGCTCACGCCGGTGCGTGATCAGCAGCACCGATGCGCCGCCCGCGGTGTCGAGGACGTCGTCGAGAAGGGAGATCGCGGTCGCCGAGTCGAGGTGGGCGGTCGGCTCGTCGAGCACGAGCACCGGCGCGCCGGCGAGCAGCGCACGCGCGACGACGATCCGCCCGCGCTGACCGCCCGAGAGCTCACGGCCCTGTTCGCCGACCAGCGTGTCGAGCCCGTCGGGGAGGCCCGTCACCCAGTCCCAGATGCGTGCGCGGCGCAGAACCGTCTCGATCTCCGCGTCCCCCGCCTCGGGACGCGCGAGCCGGACGTTCTCGCGAATCGAGGTCGAGAAGAGGTGCGAATCCTGGCCGGCGACGGCGACCGAGCGACGGACGTCCTCCTGTCTCAGGCTGCGCAGGTCGCAGCCGCCGATCGTCACTCGACCCGCTTCGGGGTCGAGGAAGCGGAGCAGCAGGTTGGTCACCGTCGACTTGCCTGCGCCGCTCGGGCCGACCAGCGCGACCCGCTGTCCGGGCTCGAGACGCAGCGAGACGCCGTCGAGCACCACCGGCTCGTCGGGCCCGTACCGGGCACGCACGTCCTCGAGTGCGACGGCCACCGGGCCCGGCTCGAGCTCGGCCGGGTGCTGCGGGTCGCGCACGAGCGACTCGCGTCCGCTCAGCTCGACCAGGCGGTCGGCGGCGGCGAGCGTCGAGGTCAATTCTCGCGCAGCCTGGGCCAGCGGCTGCACCCCCTCGAACGACGCGAGCGCAAGCAACGCGAGCGTCGCGATCAGCACCCGGTCGAGCCCGTCCTGGGCGTGCGCCGAAACTGCGAGCGCGAGCACGCCGGTGACGGTTGCGCCGGTCACAAGCAGGCGCAACGCGTCGGCGAGGCCGTCGGCGAACGCCGCGCGGGAGGCGAGCGACGTGAGCGTCTGGTCGGCGGCGCGAGCGCGGCCGAGCGCCTCGGCTCCGCGACCGAAGACGGACAGCTCCCCCGCCCCGGCGAGCAGCTCGACGAGCTCGGCCGACAGCTCGCCGCGGGCCGCCGGCTCGCTCCTGGCAGCGCGGCGGCCGGTCGCGCCCGCGATCAGCGGGACCCCGATGCCTCCGGCGATGAGGCCGATCCCCAGCACGACGGCCGCCGCGGGCAGGAACGCGGCCGTGACCGCCACGGAGATGCAGCCGGCGAGCAGCGCCGCCAGCGCCGGCACGACGCCGCGCAGGTAGAGGAATTGCAGGGCGTCGACGTCGGCGACGACGCGCGACAGGAGGTCGCCCTGCCGGTGGCCTTCGAGCTCCGCCGGAGCGAGCGGTTCGAGGCGCTCGTAGACACGTACACGGACGCGGCCGAGCACCCGGAAGGCGAGGTCGTGGGAGGCGAGCCGCTCGAGGTAGCGCAGAACAGGGCGGCCGATCCCGAAGAAGCGCACGCCGACGATCGCGACCTCGAGCGACAGGATCGCAGGACGTTCGGCTGCCTTCGAGATGAGATAGCCGGCAGTCGCCATCAACCCCACACCGAAAAGGACCGTCAGCGCTGCCAGGAGGGCCGCGAGCGCGAGCCGACCACGCGGTGCTCTCGTGAGTGCGAGAACCGACCGGATCACGCCGTCACCACGTCCCGCTCGACGCACCTTCCGCCCGAGAGCACCGCGACGCGGTCGGCCACCTGGGCCAGCTCTTCGCGGTGCGTGATCAGCAGGATCGTGCGCTCGCCGCGGAGCCGCTCGAGCGCCGAAGCGACGATCGCCTCGCTGTCGGGATCGAGATCGGCGGTCGGCTCGTCGAGCACGAGCAGCGGCGCAGGGCGCAGGAACGCACGGGCCAGCGCGATTCGCCGTCGCTCCCCCGCCGAGAGCGGACGGCCGCCGTCGCCGACGACCGTCTCATAGCCGAGCGGCAGCGCGAGCGCGAACTCGTGCGCGCCTGCGAGCTCCGCCGCGGCGCGCACATCGTCATCGGGAGCCTCCCTCGCCCCGAGACGGATGTTCTCCGCCACCGTGCCGCGGAAGATCGTGGGGCGCTGCGGCACCCATGCGATCTGCTCGTGCCAAGCCGAGAGGTCGATGATCGCAAGCGCGGCTCCGCCCACCATCACGGCGCCGTCGGTGGGATCGGCGAAGCCGAGCACCAAGCTCGCGGCCGTGGTCTTCCCCGCCCCGCTCTCGCCGAGCAGGGCAAGCGTCTCACCTGGACGCAGCGTCAGGTCCAGGCCGGCAAGCACCGGCGTCGACCGCGACGGGTACGCAAAGGAAACGCCCCGGAGCTCGATCGCCGCCACCGCAGGACTGGGTGGGACGACCACTCGTTCCGGTGCATCGCCGTCGTCGATCAGGTCGAGGATCCGCTCGGCGACGGCGAGGCCGTCGGCGCTTGTGTGGAACTGCGCGCCGAGCTGGCGGAGCGGCAGGTACAGCTCCGGCGCGAGCAGCAGCACCGTCAACCCCGCCTGCAACCCCAGCACCCCGTCGTCGAGCCGCACGCCCACGGTGACGGCGACCAGCGCCACGCCGAGCGTCGCGGCGAGCTCGAGGACCGATCCCGACAAAAAGCCGACACGGAGCGTGCTCATCGTCGTGCGCCGGTATTGCTCGCTCACGTCGGCGATCGATGCGGTCTGCGCGTGGCTGCGGTTGAACGCTCGCAGGGTGGGCAGGCCGCGCACGACGTCGAGGTAGTGGTTGGCCAGGAGACGGAGCGCCTCCCATCGCTCGCGGCTTCGCTCTTCCGAGTAGCGGCCGATCAACCACATGAACACGGGCACCAGCGGGAGCGTGACGAGCATCACCAGCGCCGAGGTGAGGTCGACGGTCGCGACCCAGGCGAGCACGGCAAGCGGCACGAGACACGCAAGCACGATCTGCGGGAGGTACCGCCCGAAATACGCGGCGAGCGGATCGAGCCCGGCGACGCTCGCCACCGCAATCTCCGCGGCCTCGACGCCGTCCAGCTCAGCCGCTCCCCCGCGCAGCCGCTGCTCCGCCAGCGTCAGCCGAAGATCCGAGAGCACGGTCGCGGCGGCCCTGCGTCCGGCGACCTCGAATCCCCAGGCGAGCACGGCGCGCCCAGCGAAGACGCAGACGAGGGCGACGAGCTCGGGCACCACGTCGCTGAGCGACCCACCGTGGAACGCGTGTGCCACGATCCATCCCAGCAGCGACGCCTGGGCGAGGATGAGCGCAGTGGTCGCTACGCCGATGGCGACGTCGGCGCCGAGCAGCACGCGCACCGGCTTCGCCCGGCGGACGAGGCGCGGGTCGAGTGACTTCACGTCAGTAGTGTGCTGATTCGCCGGTGAGCCGATGCCGGAAGACGTGGTACGTCCAGGCCTGGTAGATCAGCACGACCGGCAGCACCACGAGTGCGATGACCGTCATCACGGCGAGTGTGTAGTGCGCCGACGACGCGTTCGAGACGGTGAGGCTGTTCGCGAAGTCGGGGCTCGACACCATCACCCGCGGGTAGAGGCTCGTGAAGAGCGTCGCCACGAGCAGCGCTGCCCCGAGCGCCGTCGACACGAACGCACGGCCCATGCGGCCCTGAAGCACGAAGGCGACGGCGAGCAGTGCGGCGCCGATCGCGAAGATCGCCGGCAGGACCGGCGGGAACACGCTCTTGTCGTTCCGATCGACGGCGACGACGACGGTCAGGATCGCGAACCCGGCCGCGAGCGCGGCGGCCGGCAACGCGAGCATCTTGGCGGTCTTGAGCGCCCGTTCGCAGAGATCGCCGGTCGTCCGCAAGGTGAGGAAGACGGCCCCGTGGAATGCGAAGAAGACGACGACCGCAAGGCCCGCAAACACGGTGTAGCCGTTGAACAGATCCCAGAACGTTCCCGTGAAGTCGCCGTTCGAGTCGAGCGGGGTGCCGTACAGGAGGGCCGAGAGCCCGATCCCCCAGACGAGTGCAGCGCCAAAGCTGCCCGTCGCGTTCGCCCACATCCAGACTGCGCGCCACCGCGGGCTCGTGCTCTTCGACCGCCACTCGAACGACACCACGCGGATGATGAGGAAGAAGAGGACGAGCAGCAGAGCAAGGTAGAACCCGGAGAACATCGATGCGTACCAGCTCGGAAAGGCTGCGAACGTGGCGCCGCCGGCGATGATCAGCCAGACCTCGTTGCCGTCCCAGACCGGGCCGATCGACTCGAACATCACCCCGCGCTCGGCCTCGTCCTTCGGCAGGAACGGCAACAGCATGCCGACACCGAAGTCGAAGCCCTCGAGCACGAAGTAGGCGGCCCAGAGGGCCGCGATCAGGACGAACCAGAGGTCCTGAAGCGTCATCAGAAGCTGGGAGCGGGTTGCGGGGTGGGCGCCTGCTCCGGGGGAGGAGCGGGATCGAGCCGTGCGTAACGGCGCATCAGCACGAAGTCGACGACGCCGAGAGCGACATAGAGGGTGATGAAGAATCCGAGGCTGATCCCGAGCCACGTCGTGCTAACGCTCGGCGAGTTTGCCTTGCTCGTCAAAAGCAGTCCCTGGACGATCCACGGCTGCCGTCCCATCTCGGTCAGGACCCAGCCGGCGGTCGCGGCGATGTACGGCAACGCCATCGCGACGATCGCCGTCCACAGGAACCAGCGTGCCCGCACGAGCTTGTGCTTCCAGTAGAGCCAGGCGCCGAGAGCGGCGAGCAGGAACATCAACACGCCGGCGAACGCCATCACCCGCATCGACCAGTAGATCACCTCCACGTTCGGGATGTAGTTGCCGCGGCCGTACTTGCGCTGCTCCTGTTGCTGGAGCTGGTTGAGACCCTGCACCTGGCCGTCGAACGAGCCGGTCGCCATGTAACTGAGGATCTTCGGGACGGTGATCGAGAAGCTCGGCGTTTCGTCTTGCTCGGTGAAGCCGCCGATCTGGAAGAGCGAGAAGCTGCACGGCTGGCAGGTGTTCCACTGCGCCTCGGAGGCCGCGATCTTCATGCCCTGCGCGCTCGTGACCGCCTCGCCGAAGCGGTTGCCGACCACCAGCTGGAGCAGCGTCACCGGAACAGCGACGATCAGCGCCAGCTTCGCCGCCCTGCGGAACAGCTCGACGTCGCGGTCGCGCAGGAAATGCCAGCAGCAGATGCCAAGCATGATCATCGACCCGAAGATCAGCCCGGCGAGCATCGTGTGCACGAACGCACGCAGCGCGAACCCGTTCGAGAACAACGCCCAGACGCTGGTCAGCTGCGCCTGGCCGTTCACGATCTTGTACCCCACGGGGTGCTGCATCCACGAGTTGGCGACGAGGATGAAGTACCCAGACGCCCAGCTGCCGGCCACGACGATCCAGATCGTCGCGAGGTGCACCCGCGGCGAGAGCCGGTTCCAGCCGAAGATCCAGAGCCCGAGAAACGTCGACTCGAGCATGAACGCAGCCAGACCCTCGATCGCCAACGGTGCGCCGAAGACATTTCCGACGAAGCGCGAGTAGACCGACCAGTTCATCCCGAACTCGAACTCCTGCACGAGCCCGGTCGCGACCGCGATCGCGATGTTGATCAGCAAGAGTGTCCCGAAGAAGCGGGTGAGCCGCAGCCAGGCCTCGTTCCCGGTGCGGTACCAGATCGTCTGCATGATCGCGACGAGCGGGCCGAGCCCGAGCGTCAAGGGCACGAACAGGAAGTGGTAGATCGACGTAGTCGCGAACTGGCCGCGCGCCAGGTCGACCCGCGTCGACGCCAGGATCAGGTGCACTCGATCCCCCACTCTGCACTGAACGCTTCGCCGGGCTGCAGTGTGATCACGGACTCGCCGCTGCGAAAGGCGTTCGGCGGACAGGTCATCGGCTCGATCGCGATGCTACGACGAGCGACATCCGGGAGCGGGTCGCCGCTGAACACCATGACGTAGCCGTAACCCGCCCCCACCCAGAGGACGAGGCTGCGACCCGAAGGGTCGTGGAGCACGACGCGCGTCCGCCCGTCGCCGTCCGGCTCCAGGTCGGAGAAGCAGTTGTCGAGCTTCACTGCGCCGACGGTGCGTGGACGGCGGAAGTCGAACTCCGTGCCGTCGACCGGGACGGTCCCCGACGGCAGCCCGCGCTCGTCCGACTGCAACACAGCCCGCGCTGGGACGTGGAGCGAGAGCGCGTCGATCGTCGTGGCGTCGAGCTTCACGTATGGATGGGCGCCGGCGCCGAACGGGCAGCGCGTCGTCCCCAGGTTCGTCGCGGTCGACCGCACCGACAGCCCGAGGTCCGACAGCGTGTACTCGATCGTCAGCCCGACGGTGAACGGGTACCCCGGCTGGGGGCGGATCACGTGCTCCATCAGGACGCGCTCGTCGGTGCGGTCTGCAGCGCGCCACGACGCCCAGCGCACCAGGCCGTGGATCGCGTTCCCGTTCTCGGGCTCGGTCAGCGGCAGTTGGTGTCCCCGACCGTCGAACTCGTAACGGCCGTCCGCGAGCCGGTTGGGCCACGGCATCAGCACCTGCCCGCGGCCAGAAGGGCACACCTCGTCGGCCCCGTAGCCGTCGAGCACGTCACGGCCGGCGACCGTGTACGAGCGCAGGCCGCCGCCGACCTCGACGATCACCGCCCGCTGGTCGTCGTGGACGATCTCGACCTGTTCCCCGGACGGCGGGCTCACGGCCTCACACCTCTAGCCCATCCGCGCCAGCAGGTGGTCGCCGACTCGAAGCGCGTTCGCCATCGCGGTCAGCGCAGGATTCACCGCCCCGATGCACGGGAAGCAGCTCGTGTCGACGACGTAAAGGTTGTCGACCTCGTGTGCCTTGCAGTTCGTGTCGAGGGCCGAGGTCTGTGGATCGCTCCCGAAGCGAACGGTGCCCGCCTGGTGCGCACAGCCCGCGACCGGGATCTCGTTCTTCATGTACGCGAAGCGGTGGATCAGATGTCCCGGGTTGAGGTCGAGCGGCCCGAGCAGCGAATGCAGCTTGTCGTACAGCCGACGTTTGGCCTCGGCGTTCGTCTCCGTGTAGCTGAGCGTCACCTTCCCGCTCTCGTCGACCGTGACGCGGTTGTCGGGCCGCGGCAGGTCCTCGGTCGAAAGCCAGAAGTCGATCGCGTGCTTGGCAACGCGCTCGAGCGACCACTCCGGCGCGAGCTTCGTCTCGCCCGGCTTCTCTCCCCTGAACATCGGCGCCTGGGACTTGCCGACCATCTGGATGTTCCCCATCGGGAACTCGAAGTCGTCGCTGCCGAAGTAGAAGTCGTTGAGGCCGAGCGTCTTCTGGTAGACGGTTGCGTTCTCCTCCCGGGAGAGCGCCAACACCGCGACGCTGTCGTGGAACATGAAGTTGCGGCCGACCTGATCGGAACCATTGGCGAGCCCGTTCGGGTGCTTGTCGTTCGCCGAGGCGAGGAGCAGATGCGCGCTGTTCGCCGCACCGCACGACACGACCACGAGGTCGGCCGCGAACTCCTCCGTCGCGCCGTCGCGCTCCGCGACAACCTTCGAGATGCTCGCACCGGCGTCGTCGGTCTCGAGCTTCACCACCTTCGTGTTGGTCAGGAGCGTGACGTTGGCGTGCTCGAGCGCCGGCCGAACGCCGATCACCTCGGCATCGGATTTCGCGTGCACCACGCAGGGGAAGCCGTCGCAGTTCGCGCAGCGCACGCACGCGCTGTATGGCATGTTCGCCTCGTCGAGCATGATCCCGCACGGCGCGTGGAACGGATGATGACCGGCCTTCGCGAGCGCATCGGCGAGCTGCTGGATCCGCGGCTCGTGCGAGACCGGCGGATGCGGGTAGGGCGCGCTGGCCGGCGGCTCCGTCGGATCCTCGCCGCGCGCGCCGTGCACCTGGTACAGCTGCTCGGCCTGCGTGTAGTACGGCTCGAGCTCGTCGTACGAGATCGGCCAGGCGGGTGACAACCCGTCGTGGTGCTGCAGCTCGCCGAAGTCCTCCTTGCGCAGCCGGTAGAGCGCCGCACCGTACAGCTTCGTGGCGCCTCCGACAAAGTAGTGGACCTGCGGCTGGAACGGGGCGCCACCCTTGTCGTACCACGTGTCCGGCGAGACGTAGCGGTTCTCGACGAACACGTCCTGCGCCAGCCAGTTCTGCGGCTCCCGCGGGAGCCAGTCACCGCGTTCGAGCAGCAGGATGCGCTTGCCCGACGGCGCGAGGTGGCGGGCGAGCGTGCCGCCGCCGGCTCCCGTGCCGATGATGATGACGTCGTACCGTTCCATGTCAGCGCCACTCCTTTTTCAGTACTGCTCCATCAGCTCGGGAAGCATGATCCGCCCCGCGGCGTCCATCAGCGCCAGGTGCGAGAACGCCTGGGGGAAGTTGCCGAGGTGCCGTCCCGTCGGCGCGTCGAACTCCTCGGCATAGAGGCCGAGCGGCGAGGCGATCCGGAGCAGACGCTCCATCAGGTCGCGCGCCCGCTGCAGCTCGCCGACGACCGCGAGGGCCGAGACCAGCCAGAACGAGCAGATCAGGAACGTCCCCTCCTTGCCCGAGAGCCCGTCGTCGGTCTCGTCGGTGCGATAGCGAAGGACGAACCCGTCCTCGGTGAGGTCCTCGGCGATCGCATTCACCGTCGCGCGCAGCCGCTCGTCGCTTGGAGGCAGAAACTCGAAGTTCGCCGCGAGCAGCACCGAGGCATCGAGCGCGTCCGTCTCGTAGTGCTGCTTGAGCACGCCCTTGTCCGACACGCCGTGCTCGAGGATGTCGGCGCGTATCTCGTCGGCGACCGAGCCCCATTTCTGCTGGAGGTCGGGGTCGCCGCGGATGCCGGCGAGCTTCGCGGCGCGATCGAGCGCGACCCAGCACATCAG
This sequence comes from uncultured Thermoleophilia bacterium, assembly GCA_963769545.1. Lineage (GTDB taxonomy): Bacteria > Actinomycetota > Thermoleophilia > Gaiellales > Gaiellaceae > PALSA-600. The sequence continues at coordinate 212,328 of CAVYMB010000002.1, forward strand.
CTTCGAGGACACATAGTGCTGCGGCTTGCCGCGCGCCTCCCAGATCCCCTGGTCGGGCTGCTGCCAGACCTTCGTCGCGCACTCGGCCTGGCTCACGACGATCGGCCACAGTCGCCGGGGCAGGCGCTCTGCACGCTTCGTGTGCAGGAGGATCGAATCGAGCACGGCGCCGAAGACGTCGTTCTGGCGCTGGTCGAAGGCACCGTTCCCGACGCGCACCGGCTTCGCGCCCGCGTAGCCGGTGAGATCGTCGCGCGTCGTCTCGGTGAGGTCGCGACGACCGTCGATCCCGTACATGATCTGCAGCGACCCATCCTCGGTCGGCTCGATGTCGGCGACGAACTGCATGAACTCGTCTGCCTCCCAGTCGAGGTTGAGCAGATGGAGCGCCTGCAGCGTGAAGGTCGTGTCGCGCATCCAGGTGTAGCGGTAGTCCCAGTTGCGCTCGCCGCCCGGCGTCTCCGGGAGCGATGTCGTCAACGCCGCGACTGTCGCGCCGGTCGGCATGTAGGTCAGCCCTTTGATCGCGAGCGCGGCGCGCTGGATCGGGTCGCGCCAGCGGTGATCGGGGATGCGCGCGCGGCCGAGCCAGGAGCGCCAGAAGCGCGACGTCGTCGCGAGCCGCTCCTCGGCGTCCTCGACGTCCGCGGGCGTCGCGAGCTCCTCGGCCCACGACAGGGCGCAGAACATCCTGTCGCCTTCCTTGAGCACGTGTCGCGCACGCACGCGGTTGCCCTCGATGCCGAGCATCAGGTCGGTCCTGAGCCGAACGGTCTGGCCGGCGCCGCTTGCGTCGGCAGTGTGCAGGTCGTCACCGACGAGCGACCACTCGGCCGGTGTCCGCCCGTAGTCGAACGCGGGCTCGCAGATCAGCTCTACCTCGACCTGACCCTCGATGCACTCGACCGTGCGCACGAGCATGTGCTCACCGTCGTCGTCGGCCGGCGGGCGCGTGTGCGGCGTGACCTCGTCGCGTCCCCGGGTCGGCCCCATCGTCAGCGCCTCCCGGACGACGATCCAACCGGCGGGCGTCTTCCACGTCGTCTCGAGCACGTTCGTGCCCGGGACGTAGTTGCGCGCCGTTGGATGGGTGATCCCGTACGGGCCGAGCCGGAACGAGCCCGCCTGGCGGTCGAGCAGGCTGCCGAACATGCTCGGCGCGTCGAACGCCGGCGCGCAGAGCCAGTCGACCGCGCCGTCCGGCGCGACCAGCGCGCCGGTGTGGCAATTCGAGAGGAACGCGTACTCGGCGATCGGCGGAAACGGGGACGGGGCCGCTGCGCTCCGCGGCGCCTTCTGTTTCTCGGTGGTGGTCATGATCCCAGCCACGGCTCGTGCCAGCGGCCGTACCCGGAGATGAGCTCGTTCGCCGCCTCAGGGCCCCAGGAGCCGCGTGCGTAGGGATAGACGGGCGGCGGAGCGTCGAGCAGCGGCTGCATCACACGCCAGGTCTCCTCGACCGCGTCCTGGCGCGTGAAGCGCGTCGTATCGCCGACGAGTGCCGCGTGTAGCAGCACCTCGTACGGCGTCGGGCCCTCACCCCCTTCCTCGGAGAACTCGACGTCGAAGGCGATCTCGGACGCCCCTTGTTTGTCCGCTCGATGCGCCTGGGCCTCGAGCCTGATGCCGGTCGTCGGATCGAGCCTGACGATGAGCGCGTTCGGCTCCGGATGCCGATCGAACATCGCAAAGCCGAGTCGCGGTGCGTGCTTGAAGACGAGCCGAAGCTCGGTCTGCGTCGCCTTGAGGCACTTCCCGGTGCGGATGAAGAACGGCACGCCGGCCCAGCGCCAGTTCTCGATCTCGAGGCGAAGCGCGACGTACGTCTCGGTCGTGGAGTTCGGCGCCACCCCGTCGACCTGGAGGTACCCGTCGTACTGCCCACGGACGTAGCCCGCGGGATCGGCGGCATTGATGGCCCGAAAGAGCGACACCTGCGAGTCCTTGATCGTCTGCGGGTCGCCGCGCGAGGGCGGCTCCATGGCGCACGCGGCGACGACCTGCATCAGGTGGTTGACGACAACGTCGCGCAACGCCCCGACCGGGTCGTAGAAGTGCCCGCGGTCGGCCACGTCGAAGTCCTCGGCCATCGTGATCTGCACCGAGGAGAGGTAGTTGCGACTCCAGAGCGGCTCGAGCATCGCGTTGGCGAATCGCAGGTAGAGGATCTCCTCGAGCCCCATCTTCCCGAGGTAATGGTCGATCCGGTAGAGCTGGGACTCGTCGATGTACTGGTGCAGCTCTTGCGCGAGGGCCTTGGCCGACTCGAGGTCGTGGCCGAAAGGCTTCTCGACGACGACACGCGCCGTCTTGGTGAGCCCGGCGTCCGTCAAACCCTTGACGACGCGCCCGAACAGGAACGGTGGGATCTCGAGATAGAAGACCGGCATCGTCTTGCCCTTGATCGCCTCGCCGACGCGCTCGTACGTCGCGTTGTCGTCGAAATCTCCGGACACGTACGAGAAGCGCTTCGCCAGGCGGCCGAACACCTCCTCGTCGATTGTCTCGCCGGTACCGACGATCGACTCACGCGCGCGCTCGACGAGCTGGTCGACCGTCCAGTCGTTGACCGCGACGCCGACGATCGGGCAATCGAGCAGCCCGCGCGCTTCGAGCCGGTACAACGACCGGAACGTCATCACCTTCGCAAGGTCTCCGGTGATCCCGAAGATGACGAACACGTCTGCGGATTGCTCGCTCAACTCTCGCTCCTTCACTACTCGTGGACGTCTGTGTGGACGGTGATCCGGTTCGGCCGCTCGTGCGTGAAGCCGGCCCAGGTCCAGTCGATTACTGCTTTCGCCCGATCCTCTCCCGTGGACAGGAGCGCCAGATGAACGGCGCCCCAGGCGAGCGACGCGGCCTTGCCCTTCATGGTTCGTCCGCGCTTGAACTGCACGACGGCGGCACCGCGGCCGATCGTCGCCATCGTCCCCTTGTCCTCGTAGACGAACGGCTTCGTCTCCTTGCCCTCGAGCAGCCGCGCGATGTTGTCGCCGGCGCATTCGCCGGCCTGCAGCGCGACCGAGCCGAGCTGCGGCAACACGTCACCGGTCTTCGAGTCGACGATCCAGGCGATGTCGCCGACGGCAAAGACCTCCGGATGGCCTGCGAGGCTGAGATCGGGCTCGACCGGAGCGCGATGCCCGCGCTGGAGCTCAACCGGTAGCGACGACGCGAGCGCACTCGCCTGCAGCCCCGCCCCCCAGACGAGCGTATGCGCCTCGAGCACCTTTCCCGACTTGAGCGTCACGCGCGTCGGGGCGACCGACGCGACGCTCTCGCCGACGAGCACCTCCACCCCGCGCTTCTCCAGCGTCCGCTTGGTGTACTCGCGAATGTCCTCCTTGAACATCGCGAACAGGGTCGGACCGGCCTCGACGAGGATCAGTCGCGCCTTCTCCTGCGGCACTCCGGGATAGTCCTCGGCGAAGTTGCTCCGGTACAGCTCGGCCAGGGCGCCAACGCTTTCCACCCCGGTCGGCCCACCGCCGACGACGACGATGTTCAACGCTCCGTCGTCGACGAGTGACGTGTCACGATCGGCGGCCTCCCAGCGCGCGAGTACCTGTTCCTTGAGCCGAATGGCGTCGGCCAGCGTGTACATGGGGAAACCGTGCTGGTCGGCGCCCTCGGTCCCGAAGAAGTTCACGGTCGCTCCGAGTGCGACCACGAGGTAGTCGTACCCAAGCGGCTCGCGGTGAGCGAACTCGACGACCTTCTTCTCGACGTCGACCGCCGTCACGGTCCCCTGGCGCACGGTCGCATTGGGCTGGTCGTGGAAGAGGTCACGGAGCGAGTGCCCCACCGCAGCCGTGTCGAGCAGGTCGGTCGCGACCTGGTAGAGCAGCGGCTGGAAGGTGTGGTAGTCGTTCTGATCGACGAGCACGACGTCCGCGTTCGCGCCGGCGAGCTTCCGTGCGGCGCCGATCCCTCCAAAGCCGCCGCCCAGCACCAGCACCAGCGGGCGTTGGCGCTCGTCCTCGCGCGAACCACCCATAGCAACGGCGAGCCTAGCTCAGGCGATTCGCTCGGTGCGGTCGGAAGCGCATCGACACCACCTCGTCACACCGCGCGTCGTACACTCGAAGCTCGTTGAGCAAGGTCTTCCTGTTCTCGCTGACGGCGGCGGCGAACCCCACGCTGCTCACGGCAACGACGGTGATGCTGCTCCTTCCACGGCCGAAGCGCCTGCTGCTCGGCTACCTGCTCGGCGCGTACACAACGGGGATCGTCGTCGGGATCGTGATCGTCAACTGGCTGAGCGACTCGAACGCGGTCAGCACGACCAAGCACACGATCAGCCCGTCGATCGACATCACGATCGGCTGTCTGTTCCTGCTGGTCGCGATCGTGGTCGGCACCGGCCGCGTCGGCAAGCGAACGAAGAAGCCCGCGGACACCCCGAAGAAGACGCCGCGCTGGCAGCGCACGATGAGCAAGGGGTCGGTCCGCGCGACCTTCGTCGTCGGCCTCCTGCTCAGCTTCCCCGGCGCCTCTTATCTCGCGGCCCTGACCGAGATGTCGAAGCAGAACCTCAATCAGGTTGAGATCGTGCTCACGGTCGTCGCCTCGAACCTGATCATGCTGATCCTGCTCGAACTGCCGCTGATCGGCTACGCGCTCGCGCCAGAGTGGACGCCTGCGGCGGTCGAGCGGATGAAGGCGTGGTTCGGCCGCAACGCGCAGCGGATCATCGTGATCGGCGCCACCGTGGTGGGCGCCGCGCTGATCCTGCGCGGCGTGCTCATGCTCGGCTGACCTGCGCACCCGCTGGGTCGGGGGCACCTTGCGGCGCGGCCGCTTGCTTCGGCGGCGTGATGCGAGCCGACGCGACGTACGAGACGACGACGGCGACGATCACGAGCGGCATCAACGCGACCGCGTCCGCCTGCAGGAACAGGCTCACCAGCAGGACCGAGGTGAAGGGCAGATTGAGCATCGCCACGGTCATCGCACCGATCCCCATCGCGACGCCGGCGATCGCAGGCAGACCGGGCAGGTGCGAAAGCGCGAGACCGCCCGCGGCGCCGACGAACATGCCGGGGAACACGGGACCACCACGGAAGCTGCTCAACGACAGGCTGTAGGCAAGGCCCTTGAAGACGACGAGCAGGACGAGCGCACCGGCTGTCCAACCCGCGGCGCCCTCGATCAGGCCCGGCAGCGCGTCCTGGCCGGAGAAGAGCACCTCCGAGGAGCCGTGGCTCGTGCTCTCCTGGAACAGGATCGCGAGCCCGCCGACCCCGAGCCCCACGAGCGGCATCAGCAGCACCATGCGCCGCTCGACGATCGACTGCAGCAGCAGTGCGAGGCGACGGATCGCGCTGCCGACGACGGAAGCGGCGAGGCCGATCGCGATCGCCCAGAGGAACTCGGCGCCGGTCGGCGAGCCGAAGTGCGGGATGTTCGGAATCGCGAGTGAGAAGGTTCCGAAGCCGGTCCAGCTGTCGAGGCCGACGAAGATCAGCGCACCGACGCCGGCGGCGAGCAGACCGGGCACGAGCACGACGCCGAGGAGCGGGCCGCCGAGCCCGGCCGCCTCCATCAGCAGGAACGCGCCCGCGAGAGGGGACCCGAGCAAGGTGCTGATCGCTGCGAAGCTGCCCGCGGCGCCGAGGACGGCGCTCGCCTGCGCGGGTGCACCTCGCTTTGCCAGGTGCAAGGCCAGCACGCCGAGGCCGCTGCCGATCGCGATCAAAGGCGCCTCGGGCCCGAGCACGACGCCGAGGCTGAGCGTCGCGAACGACGCCAGGACGATCCCCGGCAGGTCGACCGGCGCGACCGGGCCTCCGGTCTTGAAGCCTTCCGCCGGCTTGTGGCCCGCTGTGCCCGGCAGGTACCGGATCGTCAAGGCGACGAGCAGGCCGCTCAGCGCGAGCCAGGGCGCGGGCCACCACAGGGGCTCCGTGTCGTACCCCACCTCGCCCGGCAGCGTCGAGAAGACGTAGTGCTGCGTCTCGCCGACCGCCTTGAGGAAGAAGTAGGCGACCACGGCCACCAGCACGCCGACGATCGCCCCGAACACGACGAGCACCAGGTAGCGCTTGCTCCGCAGCAACTCGACCGGGTCGGGCGAGGCCGCCGGCGTCGCCGTGTCTGTCATGGCCGTTGCGGGCGGCCTAGCCACTGCGCGCCCGACTCCGTCCCGTCCGACGGGAGGAAGCGGTCTGTTCCCGATCCGGGTGGAGTCCCCACGTCTCGCGAGAGGCTATCCGCTGTCGGGACGAAACCCAACCAGGCGATCGAACTCACGCTCGACCGCGGTCACCGCGGCGGTCAGGCCTGCGCGTGCGTCAGGCGGTGGTGACGGAGGATCAGGTAGATCGGGATCGCGATCGGCGCGAGGCAGGTGAGCAGGATCGCCCAGATGATCTTCGCGAACGCCGAGATCGAGTCGGTGACGACGAGGAACAACGAGAAGAGCCAGAGCACGAACAGGCCGCCGAGCACGATGATCGAGATCACCACGCCGACGCCGGAGGTGAGCTCGATCGATCCGATCAGCGGCGCGAGGACGTACATGGCGCGGATCATAAGGCGGGCGTCGGGCACCACGACGAACGAAGCTCTCCCGCATCCCAGTCGAGGAGACCGGCTCCGGCCCGATAGGCGCTCTCGAGGAACGCGAGCAAGGCTGCGCGCGGCTCGGCAGCCGTCCGGACGGCCTCGTACGGCAGCAGTGCCAGCGAGCCGTTGCCCTGGTCGGCCCAGCGCGCTTCTCCCGGCTCGAGCGGCCGGCGCCGCAGGCCCGGAGGCTCAGGGGCCGTGTAGGAGTAATAGGCCGGCTCTCGCACCTGCCGGTCGCCGGCCCAGAAGCCGAACGACACGACCTCGTGCGAGTACGCCTCGCGGTCGACCGCATCCGCGTCGGGCAACTCGGGCGCCCGACGGCCGCCGAAGCGCGTGACGGCAAGGTCGAACGAGTGCCAGAAGAGGTGAACCGGGCTCGTCTTGCCGCAGTACCACCCTGCGAACTGCTCGAACACCGAATCGGTCCAGTCGAGGATCCTCCAGAAGCGCACGACCGACTCGGGGTCGTACGAGCGATGCTCCTCGTCCTCGGTGAACGGCGTGGTCGTCGGCACGCCGAACGGCACCTCGCGGATTGCAACGTCGGCCCCGAGGCCGGCGAGCAACGCGTGCAACTGCCGGTCGAACGCCGCGACCGAGAGACCGTCTCGAAGCGCGAACGACTCGACGTCACCGGCACTCGTTCTGACGACGAGCCGATGGTCGACGAAGTCGAAGTCGATCTGGAACGTCGTCCCGTTCGCCGCGTGCAGCCGCCGCGTCGTCAGCCCGCGAACATCGACGTAGAGCGGCACATGCCACCAGTGGTTGCGTGGCGCGCTCGAAGCCATCCGGACCTTCCCCACGATCTGCGCCCAGAGGTGCAGCGTCTCCTTGGTCGGCTCCCAGTCCTCGAGCGGGAGGGCCGGTAGTGCTACAGGATCGTTCGTCATCGGCGGCTCCGCGAGAGCTAAGTAGTACACCCCTGTCACCGGTCGCCGCTTGTCCAGAACGCGCCGCAGACCATAATCTTTGACTTCGAGCCGAGCCCTGCAGTCTGTCGCCCAAGGAGGCCATGCGGAGATGAGTCAACGAAGCCTGGAAGAGCTGCTGCAGGCGACCGGCAATCCGGTGGATCTGGTGAGGAACTCCCAGATCGGCCCGTACGTCTATCCGAAGGTCCCGGCCGAGTTCTCGAACTGGCGCGACGAGCAGGTCGCGTGGCGGGAGACGTGTGCGCTGTTCGACCAGTCGCATCACATGACCGACCTGTATATCGAGGGGCCGGATGTAGTCACCCTGCTGTCGGCTCTCGGGGTCAACACGTTCAAGAACTTCGCCGTCAACAAGGCGAAGCAATTCGTCGCCTGCAACGAGGACGGCTACGTGATCGGCGACGGCATCCTCTTCTACCACTCGGAGAACAGGGTGAGCCTCGTCGGCCGCCCCTCCGCCCACAACTGGGTGCAGTACCACGCCGAGACGGGCGAGTACGACGTGAAGCTCGAGCGCGACGAACGCACCGCGGTCAACCCGACGGGCAAGCGCAAGCTCTACCGCTTCCAGGTGCAGGGCCCGACGGCACTGGAGGTGCTGACGAAGGCGAGCGGCGGCTCGCTGCCCGAGATCAAGTTCTTCAACATGGGCGACCTGACGATTGGTGGGCACGCGGTGCGCGCGCTCCACCACGGGATGTCCGGCGCGCCCGGGATGGAGCTGTTCGGACCGTGGGAGGAAGCCGAGGACGTGCGCGCGGCGCTCGTCGAGGCGGGTGCGGATCTCGGTCTCCGCCAGGTCGGCTCCCGCGTCTACGCGACGAACACGCTCGAGTCGGGCTGGATCCCGTGCCCACTGCCGGCGGTCTTCACGGGCGACAGCATGAAGGCCTACCGCGAATGGCTGCCCGCCGACAGGTACGAGGGCACCGGGTCGCTCGGCGGCAGTTACTACTCGGACGACATTCGCGACTACTACCTGACGCCGCACGATCTCGGCTACTGGCCCTTCGTCAAGTTCGACCACGACTTCGTCGGCCGGGAGGCGCTCGAGCAGATGACGGAGCCGAAGCGCAAGAAGGTGACGCTCGCCTGGAACGGCGACGACGTCGCCGAGGCGATGGGCACGCTGATGACGAGGAGCGAGGCGCCGGCGGCGAAGTACATCGACCTGCCGCTGTCGAACTACTCGACCTGGCCGAACGACAAGGTGCTCCACGGCAGCGAGCTGATCGGCGTCTCGACGTTCTCCGGCTACAGCTACAACGAGCGCTCGATGCTCTCGCTCGCGATCGTCGACGTCGACGTCGAGATCGGCGCCGAAGTGGTGCTCGTGTGGGGTGAGGAGGGCGGCGGCTCGCGGAAGCCCGTCGTCGAGCGTCACACGCAGGCCGAGATCCGGGCGATCGTGAGCCCGTGCCCATACTCCGCTGTCGCGCGGACGACCTACGCCGAGGGCTGGCGGACGAAGGCAGCCGTCTGACCGATCAGCGCAGGGCCTCTCCGCTCTCGTCCAGCTCGTCCTCGGCCTCCCGCGCGTGGTGGTCGCGGTCGAGGAACGTGTTCGCCCAGGCGCTCGTCCCGGAGAGCTCGTTGTCCTTCACCACCACCGGCCCGTCGAGCATCTGCTCCTCCTCGCCGTACGCCTTCAGGCGCTCGTAGGCCTGCGACCAGATGCACTCGGTGTCGTAGACCTCGCAGAGGCCGTCACGGGTGCCCCCGCACGGTCCGTTGCGCTGGTTCTTCGCGCAGAGCGACTCGGGACAGACGTACGCGATCTCGGGGAGCGAGCAGTCGCCGCAGTCCTCGCACTTGAACATCGTCACCTTCGCCGCCTGCTCGACAGCGTGCGCAACCTTCTTCGCCCGCGGCGACCGCTCGACCGCGCGGTAGAAGCCCCGGCCGACCGGCCGCAGTGGCGCCTCGTCGGCGAACGCAATCGTGTGCAGCCGGCGGCTGAAGCGGTACTTGATCGGCACGCGGAGGTCGGTGCGGCGCAGGCGTTTCGACTCGAGGTAGGACGCGTTCACGGTGTCGGAGGCGAGGCCGGTGGTCGCATCACGCTCGAAGAAGTAGAACTCGTCGCCGTAATCGAACTGCAGCTCGGCCGCGAAGCGACGCCAGTCGTCCGGCGCGAACGTGTCGGCGCGCTCGAGGATCTCGCCGAAGCGCGCAGCGGGCATGTGCCCACCCATGTAGACGCCGTCGAATCCCAGCCCGCGCACGATCGCGATGTGCTTGGCGGCGAGGTCGATGAAGAACGCGCGGCCGCGATCCTCGCCGCCGCCGTAGCGCTCGGCGAGCGCGAGGAGCTCGTCAGTGACGACGACGCCGGGGATCTTTCCTGCATGAAACGCCCGCGCGGCCGTGCGGGAGAGCAGGTAGACGTTGGCGATCACCGACACATCGAGCCCGGTGCGCCGGATCCAGCGGAGCAGCTCGTCGTCCTTGCGCACGTTCCAGCCGATCTGGTTGATCACGAACCGCGCGCCCGCCTCGACCTTCTTCCGGAGCTTGAAGTACTGCGGCATCACCTCGCGCTCGTGCCGCTTGTGATTCGTCACGACGCAGCCGACGAGGAAGTTCGTGCGGTCGAGCCGCACGCCCGGCTTGCGCGTATCGGGCAGGCCGCCGTTCATCTCGGCGAGCAGGCTGATCAGCCCGACGGAGTCGATGTCGAAGACGGGCGCCGCCAGCCCGCGATGGCCCGTGATCGGATAGTCCCCCGAGAGTGCGAGCACGTTGTCGAAGCCCTCCGAGCTGAGCTTCCAGGCGCGACTTTCGAGCGCGTTTCGGTTCCAGTCCTTGCACGAGAGGTGAATCACCACCTCCTGCCCGCGCGAGACCAGGTCGGTGCCCAGCGTGTCGGGCGCGAGCATCGCGTGCCCGCCGGGGTTGTCCGTGATCGAGAGGACGTCGATCCGCGGGTCCTCGGCCAGCGCGCGTGCCACGGCAAGCAGCTCCCGGCCGGTGTCGGCCGTGATCAGGCCGCGGCTGGTCACGAGCTCCGCCGCAACGACGAACGAGCCAGGCTCCGCCAGGCGCTCGCGGAACAACGAGCTCAGTGCGGTGCCTCGTCGCCGACCGGCGGCGTGCCGTAGGTATGGAAGCTCTCGATCGTGTGCACGCCCCAGAATTGCCCGCGCGCGCGCTCTTCGCGGGTCCAGACCACCGGCTCGTAGTCGGGGTCGAAGACGAAATAGCCGCCGGTCGTCACCTCCACGCGGTTGCCGCCCGGCTCGAACCCGTAGAGGAAGAAGCCCTGTGCGATCGCGTGCTTGGACGGAGCCGCCTCGATCGGGACACCGTTGTCCACGAACAGGTCGGCTGCACGCAGGCACTCCTCGCGCGTGTCGACCCAGAACGCGAGGTGATGGAGGCGTCCGTGCGCGCCGTGGGCGTCGGCCACGTAGATCAACTCGTGCGCCGCGATCGACAGGCTCAACCAGGCTCCCGTCTCCGTGCCGTCCTCCAGTCGAATCGCTTCGTAGAGGCGGTAGCCGAGCACGTCCTCGACGAAGACGCGACTCGACCGCACGTCCGCGGCGAGCAGATTGACATGGTCGAGGCGTTTCACACCGGCACCCCGGCCGACGTAGCGCTGGGGCTGGTTGCGCCACGACGGCTTCAGGTGCGCCGGCGCGACGTAGCGCTCCGCCTCGTAGAACAGCTCGAACACGTGGCCGTCAGGATCCGTGAAGCGGTACGCCGGACCGTGACCCACGTCCCCGTCGATCCAGCCGATCCCGAGCCCGCTCGCCTGGATCGCCGCGACCCGACGCTCGAGCGCCTCCGGGCTCCACGTGCGGAAGGCGAGGTGCCCGAGCCCCGGCAGCGGCGCCTCGGTCAGCTTGAGGCTGTAGCGGAGGTAGTCGCCGAAGCCGCGCAGGTAGACCGATCCGCCCTCGCGCGCCTCCTCCTCGAGCCCGAGGACGTCGACGAAGAAGCGGAGGCTCTCTTCCGGCCTCGGCGTCAGGAGCTCGGCGTGACCGATCCGCGCCAGCTCGTGTAGGGCCGGCTCCGTCAAGACTCGACGAGGTCCCGCAGCCCGTCGAGGTCGTACGACAGCGCCCCAGCCTCGAGCTTCGCGCGCTTCTCGAGCTCGCGTTCCGCCCGGGCGCGCGCCGCCTCCAGCACGTCCGCGACCCGCTCGCGCTCCACCACCACGGCACCGTCCGTGTCGAGCACGACGGCATCGCCTTGCCGGATCGTCGCGCCGCCGACCTCGACCGGCTCGCCGATCGAGCCGACGACCTGCTTGTCGGCGCCGCGCACCCGGACGTAGCGCGCCCAGATCGGCAACCCGAGCTCGCGCAGCTCCTCGACATCGCGGACCGCAGCGTCGACGAGCACGGCCGCGACACCGCGCCCGCGTGCCTGAGTCGCAAGGAGCTCGCCGACGAGCGCGACCGGAGCAGGCTCGGGCATCGTCAGCACGAGCACCTCACCCGGCTCGGCCTCGGCGATCGCCGCATGCACCATCAGGTTGTCGCCCTGGCCGCAGCGCACGGTGCGTGCCGGCCCGGCGGCACGCGAGCCCGCGATGATCTGGACGAGCGGCAGGTCGACGACGGCGCTCCGCGCGGCCGCCTCGTGCACCGTCGCCGAGCCGAGGCGCGCGAGCTCGCCATAGGCCTCGCTCACAACTCCTCCACGACCTGCGGCGTGACGCGCTGGAACGCCTCCGCGAACCGGGCGTTCGACGCTCCCGAACGGCGGGCGTGGTTTCCGCGCTGCTCGGCGCGCTGGTCGTAGTAGGTCTGCAGGTACGACTGCGCCTTCATCTCCTCCATCGCGGCACGCTTCTGCTCGATCACCGATGTGATGTCGACGAACGTCGTCGGCATGAAGTTGCAGAGCTCGGGCTGATGAGGCTCGAACAGGAACAGCGCGGGCGGCGTGATCGTCTCGAACGCGCTGGCGACGCCGGCGCCCGCCGCGAGCGCACGTGCCCGCTCGACGGCGAAGAACGCGCCGGCGTGGTCGGGGTTGAACGGATCGCGGTCGGTGTGGGTGACCAGAACGTCCGGACGGAAGGCACGAATCGCGTCGACCAATCGCTCCAATCCTGCGCGGTCGATCTCGAGCGGATAGTCGCCGAGGTCGAGGCAGTCGAACGTGGCCCCGAGGGCGGCGGCGGCACGTTCCGCCTCGCCGTGCCGGATCTCCTTGACGCGCTCGACCGTCTGGCCGGGCTCCTTCCAGAGCTCGCCGGACTCGCCGCGCTCGCCGTACGACAGCGCCAGCACGCGGGCCTCGCCGCCGCGCGCGGTCGTGACCGCGATCGCGCCGCCCGCCCGCCAGACGAAGTCGGCCGAATGGGCGCCGACGACGAGCAGCCGACGCGTCACGCTGCGACCAGCCTGCGCGACTGACCGACGATCAGCTCGTGCACCTCGTCGGCGTCGAAATCGGCCCCGAGCAGCCGGTCGGCCCAGAGTGCCAGGCCGTCCTCGACCGCCGGGTAGTCCGGGTTCCCGAAGTCGCTCGAGAAGAGCGAGCGCTCGACCCCGACCGCACGCACACCTTCGAACACGTGCTCCCAGGTGGTCTTGCCGCTGTGGGGTGTGCTGAGGCAGCGCTCGAGCAGGCACCCGCGATTCGCGAGCTCGACCTGATCTGCGATCGAGAAGTTCTGGCAGGGAAACTCCGGGTGGGTGACGACCACGTGCTGCACGCCTTCCGCGAACGCTGCGTCCACCACGGCGAAGGTGTCGTCCCGGGCGAGATGTGCCGTCGCAAGGATCAGGCCGTGCCGGGCGATCGCGCGCAGGACCTCGCGGGTCGCAGGCAGGAGCTCGCCGTCGGCGTCGGTCACGTGGACCGGCTCGATGCTGAGCCCGAGTGAGTGCAGCTCGTGCTGGAGGCTCGCCCAGAGCGGCACCTTGTCACCGGGCCTGGGCTCGGTGCGACCGGCCGTCTCGGCAGGCGAGTCGACCGTCGGCATCCAGACGATCCGCGCTCCTTCGCGTGCGGCGATCTCCACGGCCAGCGCGTTCATGCCGCCCACGGCCTGGTTCAACGTGATCGTCCCGATCGCCCGCACGCCGTCCGCGACGCCCGACACGATCGACGCGCGCTCGGCCGTCGACGTGTAGTGGGACTTCAGGCCGAAGCCCGCGAGCCGGAGCTCCGCGAAGCGGTGCGCGAGCGTAATGTCGTCGATCCGCCGCCGCGGGACGTCCGGTGCGACGTGGACGTGCAGGTCGTACGCACCCTCGACGATGGCGCGCGCCCGCTCACTCGGCCGGGAAGCCTCCGCGGGGTCCGCCACGCGCCTACTCTAACGCCGCGGCTTCGTCCGGCCGGGACGCGAGCGCGGCGAGCACTGCGCCGCTCGCCGTGGCGATGCGCGGCTCGACGCCGAGCTCGGCCAGCAGCTCGGAGGCGGCCTCCATCTCGTCGACACGGCGCGCGGCGTGCGCGTGGCTCCCGTCGAGTAGCCGCTGCAGCAGCTCGATCCCGATCACGCCGGCGATCTCGGATTCGAGCCACGCCGCCTGGCCGGCGGCGCCGGCTGCGTCGAGGCTCTCGATCGCCGAAGCGGCCAGCCCTTTCATGAACACGGAGCGAAGCAGCTTGCGGGCGGCTGCATCGCCGGCCTGCGCCGAGACGACCTCGACCGGCATGCCGAAGGGCCGGAGCGCGTCCGCGAACGCACGGGCCCCGGACCCGGAGGCGAGGGCGGGCGTGTGCAGGCCACGCGCGGGCACCGCTCCGAGCAGCGCGACATCGGCGAACGCGTCGCCGCCGACGAGCGCCGCGAGCTCGCGCTTCAGCGACGGGGATGCAGTGTTCAGATCCGCAAAGACGGATCCAGAGCCGAGCGCAGGTCGCGCACCCTCCGCCGCTGCGCGGGCGGCCGCGGCGCTGTTCACGCTCAGCACGACCTGGGCGCCCGCGACCGCGGACGCCGGATCCGGGGCGCGGGCGACGCCCGGGAGCTCCACGCCGCGACGCGGGTCGTACCCACGCACCTCGACGCCGGCCGCGGCGAGATCGAGCGCAAGCCGAGCGCCCGCCTCCCCCAGCCCGAGCACCGCAATGATCGGCTCCATCGGCGACGTTATCGTAAACGGCCGTGAACCTGGGACGCCGGCTCCGCGAGGTCGCGGTACGCGACACGACGCGGCCGGCCCTCCTCGGCGAGACGGGAAGCCTGAGCTACGGCGAGCTCGAGCAGCGCACCGCGATCGCCGCCGCGAACCTGCGCGCACGAGGTGTTGCACCGGGCGACCGGGTCGCGCTGCTGCTTCCGAACGGGCCGGCGTTCGCGGCTGCGTTCCTCGCCACGCTCAGACTCGGGGCGGTCGCCGTTCCGCTCAACGTATTGCTCGCGAAACCCGAGATCGAAGCGCGGCTCGCGATCTCGGGCGCGAGCCTGCTGGTGGACGATGAGGAGTCGCTGGGCGACGACCTCGCGCCGCTCGACACCTGCGCCGACGTCGCCGGAGGCAACACGGCCGTCTTGCTGTTCACGTCCGGCACGTCGGGCAAGCCGAAGGGCGCGATCCTCACTCACGGCGGCCTGGAAGCGGCTGCGCGCAACGCCGCGGACGCGCTGCGCCTCGACACCGGAGACGTGGTGCTCGGAGCGGCGCCGTTCTCCCACGTGCTCGGCCTGGCGACGGGCGTCGTCGCAACGCTGCTCTCGGGCAGCGCGATCGCGATCGTCCGGCGATTTCAGGCGGAGACGACGCTCGCGCTGATGGTCGAGACGGAGACGACGATCCTGCTCGGCGTGCCGACGATGCTGATCGCGCTGTGCGACGCCGCACGCTCGGCGGCGGAGCTCCCGCCGGTCCGGATCGCGCACGTCGGCGGGGCGTCGGTCCCGGTCGAGGTGGCGCGCGACTTCGAGCGGACCTTCGGCGGCGAGGTCTACGAGGGCTATGGGCTGACCGAGCTCTCGGGGATCGCGACCACGTACATCGCCGGCCAACAGCGCAAGCCGGGCTCGGTCGGGCTCCCGCTCGGTGGTACCGAGCTCAGGATCATCTCGCTCGACGGCCACGCGTTGAGCGCGGGCGAGATCGGCGAGGTGCAGCTGCGCGGGCCATCGGTGATCCCGGGCTACTGGGAAGACGCGGAGGCGACGGCGGAAGCCCTCGACGCCGACGGCTGGCTGTCGACGGGCGACGTCGGCTATGTCGACGACGAGGGCTATCTCTTCCTCGTCGACCGCAAGAAAGAGCTGATCATCCGGGGCGGCTACAACGTCTATCCGCGCGAGGTCGAGGAGGTGCTCTACGCCCACCCCGGTGTGCTCGAGGCGGCGGTCGTCGGCGTCCCCCACGAGACGCTGGGCGAGGAGGTCGCCGCCCTGATCGTGCCGCGGCCGGGCTCGACGCCCGATCCTGACGCCCTCCGGGCGTGGGCGAAGGAGCGCCTCGCCGCCTACAAGTACCCGCGGATCGTCGCCGTCGTCGACGACCTGCCGCGCGGGCCGAGCGGCAAGATCCTCAAGCGTGCGATCGACCGCGAGGCGCTGCGCTAGAAGACGACCGTCCGGTTGCCGTCGACGATCACGCGGTCCTCGAGGTGCCACTGCACGGCGTGCGAGAGCACGACCCGCTCGAGATCGCGACCGATCCGCGCGAGCTCCGCGGGCGTGTCGCGATGAGAGACTCGCGCCACGCCCTGTTCGATGATCGGCCCTTCGTCGAGATCCTCGGTGGCGTAGTGCGCGGTCGCGCCGATCAGCTTGACGCCGCGTTCGTGGGCCTGGGTGTAGGGAGCGGAGCCTGCGAACGCCGGCAGGAAGGAATGGTGGATGTTGATCACCGAGGTGCCGATCCGGCGCAGGAAGTCGCCGCTCAGGACCTGCATGTACCGCGCGAGCACGACGAGGTCGACCGCCCCCGCGAGCAGGTCGAGCGACCGCTCCTCCGCCTCCTCCTTGCGCCCGGGAACGACCGGGACGTGGTGATACGGCACGCCGAACGGGAGGACGTGCTTCTCGAGATCCGGATGATTCGAGACGACGGCGACGATCTCCGCGTCGAGCTCGCCGCGCTGCCAGCGCCAGAGCAGGTCGAGCACGCAGTGGTCGTGCCGTGAAGCGAACAGCGCGACGCGTTGCCGCACCGCGGCGGGGGTCAGGTGCCACTTCATCGCGAAGCCGGCCGCGACGGTGGCGAGCTGCTCTTCGACCGCCGCTCTCCGCCCTGCGAGCTCGGCGAGGTGGAACTCCATGCGCAGGAAGAACCGGCCCCCTTCGGGATCGGTCGAGTACTGATCGGAAGAGATGATGTTCGCGCCGTTCTCGGCGAGCAGCTTCGAGAGTGTGGCGATGATCCCGGGCCGGTCCGGGCAAGCCACGATCAGCCGCGCGACGTCCTCACGAGCGCTCACGAACGCCTACCGAGCGTCGCACGAACAGCGGCGGCGACTCCTGCACGACCCGGAACGTAGTCGTCCTCGAGCGGCGGGCTGAACGGGACCGGGGTGAACGGCGCGCCGACGCGGGCGATCGGCGCGTCGAGCTCGTCGAAGGCGGCTGCCTGCACGACCGCTGCGATCTCTGCGCCGAAGCCGCCGTGCACGACCGCCTCGTGCGCGACGACGAGCCGGTGTGTTCTCCCAACCGACTCGAGGATCGTGTCGACGTCGAGCGGAACGAGGGTCCGCGGGTCGATCACCTCGACCTCGATCCCGTCGGCGGACAGCTCCTCGGCGGCCGCGATCGCCTCCGCGACGAGGCGCGACAGCGCGACGACGGTCACGTCGCGCCCAGGCCGAACGACGCGCGCGCTGCCGAGCGGGACGGCGGTTCCCGACCCGTCGAGCTGCTCGCGGCGGAAGTACAGGGACTTGTTCTCGACGAACACCACCGGCCCGGGGTCGGCGATCGCGGCGGCGAGCAGGCCGGCGGCATCGGCCGCGGTGCTCGGCATCGCGACCTTGAGGCCGGGCACGTGCGTGAGCCAGGCCTCGAGGCTCTGCGAATGCTGGGCCGCGCCACGCTGGCCGGCCCCACCCTGCGTGCGCACGACCAGCGGCACCCGCAGCTGCCCTCCCGACATGAAGTGCGCCTTGGCCGCCTGGTTGACGAGCTGGTCGAGCGCGAGCGTGAGGAAGTCGACGAACATGATCTCGACGACCGGACGCAGGCCCGACTGGGCGGCTCCGATCGCGACACCACAGATCGCTGCTTCGCTGATCGGCGTGTTGCGAACACGCTCGGCGCCGAACTCCTCGACGAGGCCGGCGGTCGCGCCCCACGGACCGCCCTCCGCCACGTCCTCGCCAAGGACGAACACCCGCGGGTCGGCGCGCATCGCCTCCGCGAGCGTCGCCGTGATCGCGCCGAGATAGGTCGTCTGCGTCACGACGCGTAGACGAGCTCCCCCAGGAGCTCGCGCGCCGGGTACGGGCTGTCCCGCGCGAACAGCACCGCGTCGTCGACCTCTGTGCGCGCCTCCGACTCGAGGCGCGTGCGCAACTCCTCGTCCAGCCACCGCTCGGCCGTGCCACGACGCTCGAGGCGGCGGATCGGGTCGAGCTCCTGCCACTCCTCGGCCGCGACCGCCGTCCGGTAGCGCTCGGGATCGCCCTCGTAGTGGCCGCGCAGCCGCTGGGTCAGGCACTCGAGCAGCATCGGGCCGCCGCCGGCACGCGCCGCCGCGACGAACCCGGCGAAGGCGTCGCGCACGGCCACGACGTCGTTCCCGTCCACCGTCTCGGAGGCGACGCGGTACGGCGCCACCACGTCGGTCACCCGCTCGACGTTCGTGTGCGCCGAGCGCGGCGTGAACTCGGCGAAGCCGTTGTTCTCGCAGACGAGCACCACCGGCAGGCTCCACAGCGTGGCGAGATTCACGGACTCGACGAAGATGCCTCCCTGCACGGCGCCGTCGCCGAAGAAGGCGACGGCGACCTGATCGCCTCCCTGGAGGCGCGCCGCGAGGGCGCTGCCCAGCGCCAACGGCACGTTGCCGCCGACGACGCCGGTCGCACCGAAGAAGCCGTGCTCGGCGTCGACGAGATGCATCGAGCCGCCGAGCCCGCGGCAGAGCCCGCCGTCCCGCCCCTGCAGCTCGGCCAGCACCCGGCGAAGCGGCGCGCCCTTCGCGATCGCATGCCCGTGCGCGCGATGGCCGCTGTAGGCGACGTCGCCGGCGGCGAGCGAGCTGCACACACCGGCCGCCACCGCCTCCTGCCCGATGCTGAGGTGCACAAGGCCGTGCACCTCGTTCGCGCGCGTCAGCTCGCCGACACGCTCCTCGAAGAGCCGGATCCGCCACATCGTGCGCAGGAGCTCGAGCCCTTCGGCCGCCTCGAGCTCCCCCATGCCCTAGGCGGCGACGGGCGAGAAGCCCAGCACCTGCTGGACGGCGGTCACGATCTTCTCCTCGTCGGGCAGGAGGTACTCCTCCATCGGCTGGCTGTAGGGGATCGTCGCGTCGAGCGCCGTCACGAGCGCAATCGGCGCCTTCAGCGAGCCGAAGCCCTCCGAGGCGACCTCGGCGGCGATCACGGCGGCGGCGGAGCCGTGACGGGTCGACTGGTCGACGACGACGAGCCGCCCCGTCTTCTCGACGGAGGCGAGGATCGTGGCGGTGTCGAGCGGTGCGAGCGTCCGCGGATCGATCACCTCGGCGCTGACACCTTCGGCCGCGAGCTGCTCGGCGGCCGCGAGCGCCTTGCCGACGAGCCAGCCGATCGCGACGATCGTGACGTCGCTCCCCTCCCGCCGCACCGCCGCCTCGCCGAGCGGCACGAAGTGCTCGCCCTCCGGCACCTCGCCGTGCTCGAGCGTGAGCAGGTAGTGATGGAAGTAGACGACCGGGTTGTCGTCGCGGATCGCCGCCGTCATCAGGCCCTTCGCGTCGGCGGCGGTCGCCGGAACGACGACCTTGAGCCCCGGCACGCCCATGAACATCCCGTAGATCGAGCCGGTGTGCTGGCCCGACCAGCCGGCGGTGAACCCGTAGCCCGCCTTGAGCACGATCGGCACCTTCACCTGGCCGCCGGTCATGTAGTGGAAGCGGGGCGCCTCGTTGACCACCTGGTCCATCGCGACGAGCATGAACTCCGCCATGTACAGCTCGACCACGGGCCGGTAGCCGGCGAACGCCGTCCCGACGGCCATCCCGATCTCGGCCGTCTCCGAGATCGGCGTCACGCGAACGCGGTCGGCTCCGAACGCCTGCAGGAACGGATCGTTCTCGGTGGTAGCGATGTTCTGGCCGAAGTAGAGGACCTTGTCGTCGCGCGCCATCTCCTCACTGATCGCCTCTCCGATCGCGGCGATGTACGGAAGCTCACGTGCCATGTCGTTTTTCAGCTCCTAGATTCATGCGTAGACGTAGCGGGTTGCGTCTTCGGCGGCGGGGAACGGGCTCTCGACGCCGAACGTGACGGCCGCCGCCATCTCGTCACGCGCTGCGGCCGCCAGCTCGTCGGCGTCCGTCGCGGTCAGCGTCCCGTCGGTGACGAGCCTCGCACGGAAGCGCGGAACGGGGTCGCCGCGCTTCGCGGCCTCGTACTCCTCGGTGGCGCCGAAGACCTCGATCGCTTCGTGCTCGGGGAAGTGGAGCGGGACGCCGGGCGGCGCGATGATGTTGCCGTGGGCGCTCAGCCGGTAGACGAGCGACTCGACCAGCGTCGGCCCGCCGCCCGAACGCGCGCGCTCGACCGCCGCGGCCACCTGTTCGTGCACCGCGACCGGATCGGCGCCGTCGACGGTCACGCCGGGCATGCTGAATGCCTTCGCCTTGACGGCGAGCGGCTCGCCCGCTGCAGCGTTCGCGTCCTCCTGCTCCACGCGGGTGACGACGTTGTAGCTGTTGTTCTCCATCACGTAGACGATCGGGAGCTTCCAGAGCGACGCGACGTTCAGCGACTCGTGGAAGGCGCCCTGCTTGGAGGCGCCGTCGCCGAAGAAGGAGAGCACGACGCGACCCTTGCCCTCGATCTGCGCCGCGTAGGCGGCACCGGTCGCGTGCGGGATCCCCTGGCCGACGATGCCGGACGTGCCGAGAAAGCCACGCGCGACGTCGGTCAGGTGCATCGAGCCGCCGTACCCCTTGCAGAGCCCGTCGCTGCGACCGTAGATCTCGGCCATCATCGCCTTCGGGTCGGTGCCGAGCACGATCGGATAGCCGTGGCAGCGATAGGTGGCGAGCACGTAGTCGTCGGGGCCGATCGCCGCGAGCGACCCGACGATCGAGGCCTCGGCCCCGTCGGCGAGATGGGTGTGACCACGAATCACGCCCGGGTGCTCCTCGAACGTGTGCTTGACCCGCTCCTCGAACTCGCGGATGCGGAGCATCTGCGTGAACATCCAGATCAGACGGTCCCGGTCCAGGCCCTGCTCAGACACCGGCGCTCCTTTCGGCGTTCAGTTGCGACATGCTCGTCTCGTAGGCGCGTTCGAAGATTTGCTCGATCGGCAGCGCGCGCAGATCCTCCGACAGGACCTCGACGCCCCAGGGGCCCTCGTAGCCGAGCTCGCGGCAGACGGCGGCGTACGCGGGCAGCGGGAACTCCCCCTCGCCCGGCAGTTGCCGGTGGTTGACGGTCTCGTCGACCGGATCGTCCATGTTCTCGTAGAAGCCGTCCGACAGCTCGACCCAGGCGAGGCGGGGCAACGGGATGCGGCGGAGGTCGTCCGGCGTGATGCCCAGCTTCGACATGTGCCACGTGTCGATCACGAGCCCGCCGTTCGCTGCGTCGGCTCCGTTCACCACCGCCAGAGCGGTGTCGAGGTCGTGGACGTTGACGTCGAAGGGCATGAACTCGTACGCGATCCGCGCCTCGACGCCCTGCTCCGCAGCATCGGCGCAGACCTCCGCGTACGCATCGATCAGCCGGGGGAGCTCGCACGGCGTGCCGGGGATGTTCCCGATCTTGATGTGGTGCACCGGCAGCTCGAGCGCGGCCTCGAAGAGCCGGCGGCGCAGCTGGTCGGATGCCTGCCGCCGCTCGTCGCTCGGGTCGAGGAACCACTCCCACAGGAACTCGAGCTCGACGTAGCCGAGGCCGTGGTCGTCGAAGAGCTGCCTCACCTCGCGCAGCGTCCGCGTCTCGAGCACGTGCTCGAGGTCGGCGTGCCAGAGCCCGATCCCGCTCATGCCGACGCGCGCCGCCTGAGCGCAGCGGTCCCGCAGGTCGAACAGGCTCCACTCCCGCCCCACGTGCACCTCGACGGGACCGGAGACCGTCCAGTAGAGACCGAGCAGTTCGTCGCCGCCAGCCATCCGCTTCCGGCAACCTAACGTGCGCGCGACGACCCGGGCAAGACGTGCTGCGTGCGCTCGCGCTGACTAAGCTGGCCGTGTCACTTCAAACGAGGCGGTGCTCGATGGTGGCCGACTATCTGATCGTCGGTGCGGGGTCGGCCGGCTGCGTGCTCGCGGCCCGGCTGAGCGAGGATCCGGACGTCAACGTGCTCCTCGTCGAGGCAGGCGGCCCGGACTCGATCCCGGAGCTGCACATTCCCGCGGCATTCCCAGCGGTCTTCAAGTCGAGCCTCGACTGGGACCTGCTCGGAGAGCAGGAGCCAGGCCTCGGCGGGCGCCGGCTGTACCTCCCACGTGGACGCGTCATCGGCGGCTCCGGCTCGGTCAACGCGATGATCTACCTGCGCGGCCACCGCGCCGACTTCGACGATTGGGCCGCCACGGGATGCGACGGATGGGCCTACGACGACGTCCTCCCCTACTTCAAGCGCGCCGAGGACAACGAGCGCGGCGCCGATGCGTTCCACGGCGTCGGCGGGCCGCTGAGCATCTCGGACAGCCGCTCGATGCACCCGCTGATCGAGGTGATGCTGGAGGCGTCCGTCCAGGCCGGGTACAAGCGCATCCCCGACCTGAACATCGACCGCCCAGAGGGCGTCGGCCGCTTCCAGCTCACCCAACGCGGCGGCTTCCGCTGCAGCACCGCCGACGCCTACCTCAATCCGGCGCTCGAACGCGACAACCTCGAGGTCATCTCGGGTGCGTTCGTGCAGCGCATCGCCTTCGAAGGAGATCGTGCGGTCGGGGTCGAGCTCGTCCGCGACGGAGTCGTGGAGACGGTGCGCGCCGAGCGCGAGGTCATCCTCTCCGCCGGCTCATACCAGTCGCCGGTGCTGCTGATGCTCTCGGGGATCGGTCCGGCCGAGGAGCTCGTGCCGCTCGGCATCGCCATCCGCGAGGAGCTGCCGGTCGGTCGCAACCTGCAGGACCACTGCATGGCGCAGCTCAACTACACGACGGACGAGCCGACGCTCTTCGGCACGTTCACGCCCGAGAACTTCGCACTGCTGCAGGAGCAGGGTCGCGGTCCGCTCACCTCGAACATCCCGGAGGCAGGCGGGTTCTTCCGGACGCGGCCCGAGCTCGAGGCGCCGGACGTGGAGTTCCATTTCGCACCGTCGATGTTCTTCGACGAGGGGCTCACCGCACCGAGCGAGAGCGGCTACTGCTTCGGTCCCGTCGTGGTCAAGCCGAGCAGCCGTGGACGCGTGATGCTGCGCGCACCGCTGCCCGACTCGAAGCCGCGCGTGCTCTGCAACTTCTTGACGACGGAGGACGACCGGCGCACCCTGATCGAGGGCACGCGGATCGCGCTCGAGATCGCGACACAACCTGCGCTGCAGGCGGTCGAACGATCGGCGTTCAGCGTGCCGGCCTCGAGCTCGGACGAGGACATCCTCGCCTGGGCGCGCGTGGCCGGCCAGTCCGTCTACCACCCGACCTCGACGTGCGCGATGGGCGCGGTCGTCGACTCGGAGCTGCGCGTATACGGCATCGACGGGCTCCGCGTCGTCGACGCCTCGGTGATGCCGACGATCACGCGGGCGAACACGAACGCGGCGACGATCATGATCGCCGAGAAAGCCGCGGACCTCATCCGATCTCGCACGCCCGACCAGGCTGCGACCGTGAAAGGAGCAACATGAGCGCGACGACCGAAGCGGTTGTCGGGGCCCAGGTCGAGAACCTGCTCGACGAGGGCGCATGGACGGGGAAGATCTTCAGCAACGGCTGGGTCGACGCTCCCACGCAGATCGAGACCGTCGAACCTGCGACCGGCGACGTGCTCGGCACCGCCGGCGGGGGTGACGCGGAGACGATCGCCCGCGCGGCCAAGGCCGCGGCGGCGGCACAACGCGACTGGGCGGACACGCCGTTCGTCGACCGCGTCGCGGTGATCAAGCGGGCGGCCGAATTGATGGAGCGCCACCGCGACGAGCTGACCGGCTGGATGATCCGCGAGTCGGGCTCGATCGGCGGCAAGGCAGCAGTCGAGATCGGCGCCTCGATCGGCCAGCTCGAGATGGCGGCCGCCCTCATCTCGCACCCACTCGGGATCACGCTTCCGTCGCTGACTCCCGGACGGACGAGCATGGCCCGCCGCACGCCGATCGGCGTGGTCGGCGTGATCACGCCGTGGAACTTCCCCTACGTCCTCGCGATGCGCTCGATCGGGCCGGCTCTCGCCCTCGGCAATGCCGTCGTCCTGAAGCCGGACGTCAACACGCCCGTCACCGGGGGCGTCGTGATCGCACGCCTGTTCGAGGAGGCGGGCCTGCCCGACGGCGTCCTGCACGTCCTCCCGGGCGGCGCCGACGTGGGTCAGGCGCTCGCCGCCGACCCGAACGTCCGGATGATCTCCTTCACCGGGTCGACCGCGGCCGGGCGACTCGTGGGCGAGACGGCCGGCCGGATGCTGAAGCGCGTCGTCCTCGAGCTCGGCGGCAACAGCCCGCTCGTCGTGCTCGACGACGCCGACATCGAGGCCGCATCGTCCGCCGGTGCGTGGGGATCGTTCCTGCACCAGGGGCAGATCTGTATCGCCGTCAGCCGTCACCTGGTGCACGAGAGCATCGTCGAGGAGTACACGGCGGCACTGGTCGAACGGGCACAGCGACTGCCCGTCGGCAACCCGGCGACCGACGATGTCGCGCTGGGGCCGATCATCAACGAGAAGCAGGTCGCGCGGGTGCAGCGGATCGTCGACGAGACGGTCGCCCAGGGTGCAGATCTTCGAGCAGGCGGCGGCCACGACGGCCCGTTCTTCTCGCCCACCGTGCTGGGCCGCGTCACGACCGACATGCCCGCCTACGCCGAGGAGATCTTCGGCCCGGTGGCACCGGTGATCTCGTTCCGGGACGACGAGCACGCGATCGAGCTGGCGAACGGCACCGAGTACGGTCTGGCGGCGGCCGTCCATTCGGCGTCACCGCAGCGTGCACAGGCTGTCGCGGACCGCCTGCGCGCGGGCATGGTGCACGTCAACGACCAGACAGTGAACGAAGAGCCGCCCGCCCCGTTCGGCGGCTTCGGCGTCTCGTCGAACGGCGGCCACTTCGGCGGTGTCGCGAACCTCGAGCTCTGGACCGAGTGGCAGTGGGTGACGGCCCGCGACAAGGCGGCGCCGTTTCCTTTCTAACGGGGAGAGGACGCCAGAGAAGGTGCCTGGCACAACCCTGCCAGGCACCTTCAGTTCAGGTCGCCGGGACGTTGAGCTCGACGCGCACGCCGTTGGGATCGGTCACGTACAGCTGGCGTAACGCGGCGCCCGGGACCTCGTTGGCGACCGCTTCGATCCCCGCAGCCTCGAGGCGCGCGGCGAGCTCGTCGTAGTCGAAGCCACGAAACGCGACGTGATCGACGGCCGGCCCCACCTGTAGACCGAGGCGCGCGGTGTGCGCGTCGTACTCGCTTCGATCGGCGACGTGCACGCACGGCGTGCCGTCGACGTAGAGCCAGTAGCCGGAGAACGCGAACGGGGGCCGCTCGCCCACCACGAGGCCGAGCGCGTCGCGGTAGAACGTCTTCGTCGCCTCGATGTCGTCCGTGAGCACGAGCACGTGGTCGAGGCGGTCGAGCGGCATCAGCCGGAGCCTTTCCCTGTCGGATGAGCGCGAGCGTAGGCCACAAACGCGTCGATCGCGCCGGCGTCAAGGAGCGCGTCGGCGCTCGCAACCTCCGCGGGCGGCGTCCCGGTGAGGATCCGCTTGACCGGCAGCTCGAGCTTCTTGCCGGTGAGCGTCCGCGGGATCGACGGCACCATGACGAGGTCGTCGGGTGTGTGGCGGGGCGACAGGCCGTCGCGCAGGGCGCCGACGATGCGGGCGCGCAGCGCGGCATCGAGGCTCGTTCCGGGCGTGAGAACGACGAACAGGAGCAGCTCGTCGGTCGCCTCCAGGTGGACGACGAGGCTGTCGAGCACCTCCTCGAGCTCCTCGACGACCGTGTAGAACTCCGCCGTCCCGAGACGCACGCCGCCGCGATTCAGCGTGGCATCGGAACGGCCGGTGATCACGGAGCTCCCGCGCTCCGTGAAGGCGATCCAGTCGCCGTGCCGCCACACCCCGGGAAAGTCCTCGAAGTACGCCGCGCGGTACCGAGAGCCGTCCGGATCGTTCCAGAACCCGACAGGCATCGAGGGCATCGGTTTGCAGATCACGAGCTCGCCGAGCTCGCCCACGACCGGGTCGCCCGCCGGTCCGTACGCCTGCGCATCGACTGCCAGGCAGCGTCCCGACATCTCTCCCGCGTAGACCGGAAGCAGGGGGTTGCCCTGGACGATCCCGGTGCAGATGTCGGTGCCGCCGCTGCCGACGTTGAGCAACACGTCCGAATCGAACTGCTCGTGGAGCCACGCGAACCCTTCGAGCGGCAGCGGCGAGCCGGCCGCCCCGAGCGTGCGAATCGACGAGAGGTCGAGCCGCCGGGGCTCGACGCCCTCCTTGCGCGAGGCGAGCACGAAGCTCGGACTGAGGCCGAGCATCGTCGGCCGCACCTGCTCGGCGAGCCGCCACTGCGCCCAGATGTCGGGGTATGCGGGGTTGCCGTCGATCATCACGATCGACGCGCGCACGAGCAGCGTCGAGACGAGCGCGTTCCACATCATCCACGCGGTCGTCGTGAACCACTGCAGCCGGTCGCCGGGCCGGAGATCCCACGAGAGTGCGTGGTTCTTCAGATGCTCGAGCAGGATGCCGCCGTGCGCGTGCACGACCGCCTTCGGCAGGGCCGTCGTACCCGACGAGAAGAGGACGTAGAGCGGATGAGCGAACGGCAACGGCTCGAACTCGAGCGGCGCGCTGTCCGCGAGCAGCGCGTCCCACGACACGGCTCCGGCCAGCGCGTCCTCGCTCCCACCGGCATAGGGGACGTGGACGACCGCACGCAGGGAAGGCAGCTGCTCGCGAACCGCCGCGACCTCCGACCGCCGGTCGACGAGCCGCTCGCCGAAGCGGTAGCCGGCGACCGCGAGGAGCACCGTCGGCTCGAGCTGGCCCAGACGGTGGACGACGCTGCGCACGCCGAACTCGGACGGGCAGGTCGCCCAGACGGCGCCGAGGCTCGCCGCCGCGAGGAGCCCGACGAGCGCCTCGGGGATGTTCGGGACGTAGGCGACGACGCGGTCGCCCGGCCCGACGCCGAGCCGCTGGAGCCCGGCGCGGGCGCGTGCGACCTGGTCGCGCAGCTCGCCGAACGTGAGCTCGATCGTCTCGCGCGTCTGCGACACGGCGACGATCGCGACGCTGTCGACGTCGGCGTCCCGGCCGAGCATGTGCTCGGCGTAGTTCAGCCGCGCTCCGGGGAACCACTCGGCGCCGGGCAGCGTGCGCGAGCCGAGCACGCGCTCGTACGGCGCTTGCGCCCGGATCTGGAAGAAGTCCCAGATGGAGGCCCAGAAACCCTCGAGGTCGTCGACCGACCAGCGCCACAGCTCGTCGTACCCCGCCAGGTCGAGCGCCCGCTCGCGCTGCAGCCAGCGCAGGTAGCGCGACGGCTCCGAGTGCTCGAGCACGTCGGCGGTCGGCGTCCAGAGAACGTCACCCCGGGTCAACGGTGGTGCTCCCGACACAGGTCTACTCGTCGGGAACGAGCACCGCGCGCCCGGTCACGTCGCCGGCGCGCAGCGCATCGAGGACGTCGTTCACCGCCGTGAGCGGATACGTCTCGGAACGCAGCCGGACGTCACCGCTTGCGTGCAGCTGCAGGAGCTCCCACAGATCGATCCAGCTGCCGACGAGACTCCCGGCGATCGACTGCTCGTCAGCGATCAGCGCGACCGAGGGGATCGAGACGGTGCCGCCGTAGCCGACGACCGAGTACAGGCCGCGCCGCGCCAGCATCTTCAGCGCCGCTGCGTGTGTCTCGTCGGTGCCGACGAAGTCGACGACGACGTCTGCCCCCGCTCCGTTCGTCGCCTCGCGCACGGCACCGGCGACGTCCGGTTGGTCGCCCAGCACCTCGTGTGCGTCAAGCTCCCGCGCAAGCCGGCGCCGCCGCTCGTCGGTGTCGACCGCGATCACGGAAGCGGCGCCCAGCACGCGCAGCAACTGGAGCGCGATGTGGCCGACTCCGCCGACGCCGATCACCGCGACGGTGGCGCCGGGAGTGAGCCGCGGCACGAGCTTCTTGACCGCGTGGTAGGCGGTGATGCCGGCGTCGGCGTGCGGCGCCACCTCCGCCGGGTCGGTTCCGGCCGGCAGGGGCAGCAACGATCGCTCGTCGACGAGCACGTAGTCGGCAAAGCCACCGTCCCGCGTCAGGCCTGTGAACTGGTGCCGTTCGCAGTGCATGTCGAGGCCGCGACGGCAAGGCACGCAGAGGCCGCAGCTGTAGGGCGGGTAGACGAGCACGGCATCGCCGACCTGCGCCGCGGTGACGCCATCGCCCACGTCGTGCACCCAGCCGGCGTTCTCGTGGCCGAGCACCAGCGGCAGCCTGACGCCGACCGCGTCCATCAGTCCCTCGATCGCATGCAGATCGGTGGCGCAGACGCCGGCGCCGCCGACGCGCACGACGACGTCGCGCGAACCGCGCGGCTCGGGGTCCGGGCGCTCGACGAGCTCGAGCCGAGCGTGGTAATCGGAGAGGAGCGCGGCCCTCATGCGTCGAGGTAGCCGTCGGCGTCTGCGTCGAGGTGCTCGGCCAGCCGCGTCGCCAGCGCCATGATCGTCAGCGACGGGTTGACCGAGAGCGTGCGCGGAACGACGGAGCCGTCGCCGACGTAGAGCCGCTTCACCTCGTGCGACTGGCCGTGCCGGTCGACGACGGAGCGGTCGGGGTCGTCACCCATGCGGCACGTGCCCTGCACGTGCGTCGAGGCGAGACCGCTCCAGGCAACCTGCCGCGCTCCGGCGGCGAGCAGCACCTGGCGGCTGAACTCGAACGCGCGCTCGATCCGCCCGAGCTCGACCGGCTTGAAGTCGATGTCGAACCGTTCGGCGCCGTTCTCCTCGACGACCACGGTCGCGTTGTTCTCGTCGTTCACCATCGCCAGGACTCCGATCCAGTGCCGGAACCCGCGGAGCGCGTCGACCAGGCGCGGGCCCCAGAACGGGCCGTGCTCGTCCATGAGTGTCGTCGCGAACGCGATCGGGTCCTGAATCGTCGTCGCCTCGATCACGAAGCCGCCGTCCTCGTCGTGCTGGAAGTCCATGCAGTGCGCACTGATCGGATAGACCATGTGCGTGTCCTGCGGCTCGTCGAAGAGGCCGTAGACGAGCCGCACGGGGTGCAGCCCGAGGTTCTTGCCGATCCAATGCCCCTGCAGCCCCGAGCGGAGGAGCAACTGCGGCGTGTTCAGGGTCCCCGCGGCGACGACGACGGCCTTCGCGCGAACCGTGCGCCGCTCGCCTGCCTCGTCGACGTACTCGACGCCTGTCGCCTGCGGCCCGCCGGCCGAGCCCTCGACGACGATGCGGTCGACCGCGGCGTTCGCGCGCAGGTCGAGCAGGCCTCGTGCCCAGGCTTCGTGGATGTACGTGTTCTGGGTCGATTTGCCTGCGTTCGTCGGGCAGCCCTGCAGGCATGAGCCGCAGCGCATGCAGTTCACGTCCGTGTACGAGTGGACCGGCTCGAGCTCGACCCCCATTGCGCTGAAGCCCGGTGCGACGGTGCGCAGGCTCTTCGACCAGTCGCGGCGCTCGCGCACGCCGAGCACGTGCTCGACGCGCTCGAAGTACGGATCGAGATCGGACCGCGCGAACGGCTCGCCGCGGTCGTTGGTCAACCCGGTCAGCCCGTGCCATTTCGCCACGTCGCGCTCGTGCGCGCGCAGCGCGACCTTCGTGTTGATCGTGGTCGTGCCGCCGACGCAGCGGCCGGCGAGGAACGCGAACAGCTCCCCGTTTGCAAGGGGCGCCAGCCGGAGCGGCCAGAAGAGGTCGTGCGTCGCCTTGGCCTCCCAGCGCGTGAAGTCCGCTGCGGTCAGATGCGGGCCCGCTTCGAGCAGCACGACCTCGCGGCCGCGCTGGGCCAGCTCGCCCGCCACCACCCCACCGCCCGCGCCCGAGCCGACGACGACGACGTCCACGCTGACGTCGCTCATGCGATCCCCATGTACGACCAGTCCTTGGCGAGGCGGGTCGCGAGCGGCGAGTTGAAGTCGATCTCCGCCCAGGCGCCGGGGCCCTCGGCGTCCGGCGCGACGAAGTCGCTGTAGAACGCCTCGACGGCGAGCGCTCGCAGGAACCCGAAGGCCGGGGTCGCAGCATGCTCGGCCAGCGCCTCGTTGTCCGAGGCGTCCGCCAGCGCCTCGATCGAGGCGATCGCCGCACCCTGCACCTCCGGCGGCAGCGCGGCGAGCTGCGCGTCGATGTAGGTCACAGGCCCGACGCGGCTCGAGCCGGGCACGATCAGCTCGCACAACCGCGCGAGGATCGCCGCGTGCTCGGAGTCGAGCACCTTCAGCTCGCTCACAGGGCGGCCTCGCCCGGAGCGGGGACGGCCCCGGCGCGCTCGCGCAAGAGGTACGCGGAGTGCAGGCGCTCGGGATGCTCCTTCAGCTCGGTGGCGGTTCCGTGGTAGACGATCCGGCCGCCCTCGATCACGTAGGCGCTCTCCGCCACGGCGAGGGCGACATGGACGAACTGCTCGATCAGCAGCACGCCGATGCCCTCCGCTGCCGCGCGCTCGAGCGCCGGGATCAGCCGCTTGACGACGACCGGCGCCAGTCCGAGCGAGAGCTCGTCGACGAGAATGAAGCTCGGCTTCGAGACGAGCGCCTGCGCGAGCACGACCATCTGCTGCTCGCCGCCCGACAACGTGCGCGCGACCGAGCCCCATCGCGCCTCGAGCTGCGGAAAGAGCTCGAGCGCGTACGCGATGCCTCGTTTCGCATCCTCACGGCCGAGTGCGTAGGTGGCGACGCGCAGGTTGTCGTCGACGGTCAGGTCGGGGAGGAGCCGCCGTCCCTCCGGGACGATCGCGACGCCGGCCTTGCGGATCCGCTCCGGCCGCAGGCGCGTCAGGTTCCGGCCGCCGATGCTGACGGTGCCCGCAGTCGGACGGAGCACGCCGCCGACGGTCAGCACCATCGTCGACTTGCCCGCGCCGTTCGGGCCGAGCAGGGTCGTCACCGCGCCGGGTGCGATCTCGAGCGAGATCTCGTGCAGCACCGGTTTGCCGCCCCGCGAGATCGAGAGCCCCTCGATGAGGAGGCTGGTCCCGCCGGCACTCACGAAGCCGGCTCCACGTCCACGTCGTCCGCGGCCTCGGCCACGGATGTGTCCGTACCGAGGTACGCCCTCATCACCTCGTCGTTTCGGAGCACCTCCGCCGTCGGCCCCGAGGCGATGAGCTTGCCGAAGTCGACGACCGCCGTCGTCGCGCAGCAGGCCGAGACGAGGCTCATGTCGTGGTCGACGAGGATCACGAGCGCACCGACCTCGGCCGGAATCCGCTGGATCACCTCGGCCAGGTGCCCGGTCTCCTCGTCCGGCAGTCCGGCGGCCGGCTCGTCCAGGAGCACGACGCGGGGCCGGCCGACGACCGCCCGCGCCACCTCGACGAGTCGCCGCTCGCGGGCGCCGAGCCCGCCGACCTTCGCGTTCGGCGGCGCGCCGAGACCGACGAACTCGATCGCGGCGAGCACGTCGGTCCGCTTGCTCGACCGCTTCGCACCGGAGTGCTCGTGGATCAGCGCCACGTTGTCGAAGACGGAGAGCTGCTCGATCGCCATCTCGGTCTGGAAGGTGCGGCGCAGCCCCCAGCGGGCGCGCTTGTAGTCGGACAGCTTGAGGAGGTTCTGGCCGAAGGCCGTGATCGAGCCTGCGGCCGGCTTGACGAAGCCGCTCAGCACGTTGAAGAAGGTCGTCTTGCCGGCGCCGTTCGGGCCGATCAGCCCGCAGGTGCCTTCGGGGAAGACGACGCTCATGTCGTCGATCGGCGTGATCCCCGCGAAGCGCACCGTCAGCCCCTCGACCTCGATCACGTCGGCTCCTCCTTCGGCGCGGTCAGCTTGCGCATGCTGCGCCAGGCGAACCTCCCGAGGTTCGCCATGTCCTTCGGGAGCTGGTCGACGAGGCCGCCGGGCGCGGTCAGGAGCACCTGCAGCAGGCCGGCGCCGAACAGGATGAGCAGGAAGTTCGGGTTGATCCCCCACTGCGCCTGGAAGACGAATGGCAGCGCCTGGTTGAAGAGCCCGGCGACCACGGCGCCCCAGAGGCTGAAGATGCCGCCGATCAGCGCCGTCGCGGCCAGGGTCAGCGAGTCCTGGGTCTGGAAGGTGATCGCGCGGGGCACGCCGATCTGCGCCGCGAGCAGGCAGCCGGCGACGCCGGTCATGAACGACGAGAGGGCGAAGGCCCACAGCTTGTAGAGGACCGTGTTCACGCCGGCCGCGAGCGCCGCCGGCTCGCTCTCGCGAATCGAGGCCCAGGCGCGACCGGGCTTGCCTGCGACGTGCACGAGTGCGAGCAGGAACATGATCGCTCCGACGATCACGACGTAGCGGTAGTAGGCGACGTCGGAGTTGGCGACCGACGGCCTGCGGACCGGCGCAAGACCGATCAGGCTCGAGCTGGAGGTGTGGCCGAGAAAGCCGTGGCCGCCGTTCGGGAAGTCGGTGGCACCGAGCACGATGGTCGTCGCGCCGGCGAACATGAGCGTGATCAGCGCGAGATAGAGGCCCGAGAGCCGCAGCGCCGGCAGGCCGACGATCACGCCGATCACACAGGTGATCCCGCCGACGACGAGCAGCAGCAACGGGAACGGGAGCGCCGTCGCGTAGGCGAGCCGCGTGCCGATCCAGCAGCCGATCGAGAGCAGGGCCACCTGGCCCAGCGAGATCAGCCCGACGCGCCCGTAGAGCATACCGAAGCCGAGCGCGACGACCGAGTAGATGGCGACGCTCGTGAACGTGGTGATCCAGTCGGCACCGACGAGCTTCGGGACGGCGGCAACCACGAACACGAGCAAGACCGCGATGACGAGGCCGCGGACCGCCAGCGAGCGGTCGAGCTGAAGGCGCCAGCTCACGGTCTAGTGCCCGGCCCGCGAGATCGTGACGACGCGCCGGCGCGAGAGGACGAGCAGCGCCACGATCGCCAGCACGAACGGGGCGGCCGACCGGTACTGCGTCACTGACGAGTACGGCGCGAGCACCGCCTGCGCGAGACCGACGGCCAGCCCGCCGAAGAGCGTCACCCAGAGCGAGCGCAGGCGGCCGATCAGCGCGGCGGCGAGCGAAGAGATGACGAGGAACGTGAGCGCCGAGTAGTCGAGCGAGGTGAGCAGATCGGGCAGCAGCAGTCCCGCGGCGCCGCAAACGAGACCCGAGCCGAACCACGCGGCCGCCTCGACCCTCCGTGCGGGGACGCCGAGCGTCGCCGTGATCTCGCGGTCGTTCGCAAGTGCACGCATCGCCGTGCCGAGCTTCGTGACGCGCAGAAAGATCGTGATCACCGCCGTCAGGACGAACGCGAGGACGATCGCGATGATCTGCGTCAGGTTCACCGAGGTCCCCCAGATCTGGTAGAGGTGAGTCGACGACGGGAGCGGCAGGAAGCGTGCAAACGCGCCGCCGATCGGCGCCCGCCAGGCCATCAGGCCGAGCAGGATCAGCGCGAGCCCGAGCGTGCCCATCATCTTGACGAGCGGATCGCGCCGCGCGAAGGCGGGGCCGAAAACCATGCCGTAGGCAAGGTTGACGACCCCGCCGAACGCGACGCAGATCGTGTAGGCCAGCCAGTGCGGCCAGCCGGTGTGCGTGACGACCCAGTAGGCGATCAGGGCTCCTGCCGCACCGATCGCGCCGAACGCGAGGTTCAGCACGCCGGTCGCGCGGTACAGCACCACCAGGCCCACCCCCGACAGCGCGTACACGCCGCCGAAGGCGAGACCGACGACGATGAACGGCTTCAAGAACTGCCATTCGACGCCGAAGATGCTGAAGGCGAGGACGTTGGTCAACGACTTCCTGGTGGGTTGCTGATCGCCATGTCGTTTGCCTCTGCTAGTTGAGCTTGAACTGCTTCTCCCACTTGCGGGTCTGCGTGAGCTGCTGGTCGACCGGGGCGATCTCCGTGCAACCGCTGCGCACGACGACCTGGCCGGCCTTGTAGTCGACCGTGATGTCGGTGTTGTTCGGGATGTGGTAGGGCAGTGCGTTCCCGACGTACCACGGCTTGCACAGCATGTCCGTCTTGATGTCCTTCAGACCGCGGACGGACGCGTTGTAGGACTTCGCCGTCACGGCGCCCTTGATGCGGAGCAGTGCGATCGTGGAGAACTTCGCATCCATGTAGCCCATCTGCGCGAACGCCTGCGGGGCGACGCTCGGGGCGTACTTCTTCAGGATCTGGAACATCAGCGCCGAGTCGGGCCCGACGGACGGGTCGACGTTGCTGAACTCCTGGTTGATCCACAGGTTCCCGTCGAACTGCGGGAACTGCGACGCCATCAGCGTGTTGGCGATCGGCGTCGACGAGCCCCACTTCACCTTGGGCTCGATGCCCAGGCTGATCGCTGCCTTCATGAAGGCTGGCGCCGTGTCGGGGGTGAAGTCGAGCAGGATCCCGCCGCCGTCACCGGCGAACTGGTACATCGACAGGAGCTGCGAGGTCGCGTCGGTCACCGGCAGGTGCGTCGGGTAGATCTTGACCGCAACACCCTTCTGCTTCCCGAGGGCTGCGACACCGCTGTCTGCATACGCCGAGATCGTGTCAGGCGACGCGATCGCGATCTTCTTGACGCCGGCCGCGATCAGGGCCTGAGCGGCCCCGACGTTGCTGTAGCGGGGGCCCATGTTCGTCTCGACGAACGACGGCGTCGAATAGCACTCCGCCTGGACTCCGGCACCGATCACGACGTAGCCCTTGCTCTTGTAGTACTTCCAGTTCGTCCCGCACTCGGCGAAGCTGGTGTTGCCCACGATGCCGACGGCCTTGTCGCTCTGGATCATCTTCCGCGCGAGCGCGGCCTCCTGCGCCGGGTTGAGCTGCTCGTTGTAGAGCGTGTACTTGATCGGCCGGCCGTTGATGCCGCCGTTGTCGTTGACGCAGGCGAAGTACGCCGCCGCAACCTTGCCGACAGTCGTGAAGTCGACGCCGGGGATCAGCATGTCGAGGCCGTCGATCTTGATCGGCGTGCCCTTTGCCTTCTTCCCGTTGCCGAGACCGCATTTCGCCGCCGTCGCCGATCCCGTGCCGACCTTGGCGGCCGAGCTGGCCGCGCCCGCGGCGAGCACTGCCGCCGCGAGGAGGGCGACGGGAAAGGCAACCACAACCACTGCTTTCCGAATCGTCATCCGATCCGTCCTTTCTGGTGCTGGTGGGGGACTCCGAAGGGGGGTTGATCCACACACGGGACAGCAGGTGGTGGAGGGCGGCTACGCATGGCTGATCACGGTCCGAACGCCTCCGTCGGGGCGATCGCCACGTCGAGGAGCATCGGCTCCCCGCGCGTCGCCAGGGTGGGAACGAGCTCGTCGAGTGACGCGGTCAACTCGTCGTAGGTCGTGATCCGGCGTGCAGGGCACCCGAACCCGCGTGCGACCGTCGCTAGCTCGACCTCGCCGAAGGACGGCCACGGCGGCGCACCGCCGTGGTTCTCTGCGAGTCGGTCCATGATCGCGTAGCCGCCATTGGACAATACGACGAACAGAACGCCGACCCGATAGTGGGCCGCCGACCACAGGCCCTGGATGCCGTAGATCGTCGAGCCGTCGCCGACCACCGCGACGACCGGCCGGTTCGGCAGCGCCATGCGCAATCCCGTGGCTCCGGGGACGGCAAATCCGAGGCCGCCCATCGCCGCGCTCAGGTAGCCGAACGGCTGAGCGGCCGTCAGCCGCTCTTGCAGCTCGGGCCGGTCGACCGGCGCCTCCTCGAGCACGATCGCATCTGCGGGCAGGCGCTCGGCGAGCGCGGCGAGCACGTGGCTCGCGCGCAGCGGCTCGCCCGTCGCGGGCGGTGCCGGGACGGCCGGGGGCCGGAACGGCTCGGGCCTCGGCGACTCCCGCCTCGCGACCCGGGAGACGAGGGCGGCACAGACGGCGGCAGGCGATGCCAGCACGGCGAGCTCGGCCGGACTGCGGTACGCCTCCTCGGGATCTTCGGTGACGATCGCGATGCGCGTCCCGGGCATCGTCAGCCGGCCGGGCGCATAGAAGGACTGACGGAACGCCGGGCCTCCGATCACGAGCAGCGTGTCGTACGGGGCGAGCCGCTCGCGG
Source organism: uncultured Thermoleophilia bacterium (assembly GCA_963769545.1). GTDB lineage: Bacteria > Actinomycetota > Thermoleophilia > Gaiellales > Gaiellaceae > PALSA-600. The sequence goes on from CAVYMB010000002.1 coordinate 248,252, forward strand.
AGACCGGGGCGACCGGCGGGGAGCAGGCCGGCGAACAGGGGATGGTCGTGTGGAAAGCCTGCGCGCGCCCCGAACGCCTCCTGGTAGACGGGCGCGCCGAGCCGCTCGGCGAGCGCGACGACGGCGGCACGCGACGGGGCGTCGTCGGCCCCCGCTCCGACCACGAGCGCCGGGGAGGTCGCGCTGTCGAGGAACGCAGCCAGGGCGTCGGCGACCTCCGGAGCGACCGCGACGGCGCGCGCGATCTCGCCGATCGCCGCCGCCGGCTCGCGCTCGTCGCCCGCGGGCGCTTCCCAGTCGTTCATCGGCACGATCACGAGCGCCGGGCCGCGCGCGACGGCCGCGGCGTGGAACGCGCGCTCGACCGCCGCCGGGACGTCCTGCGCACGCACCGGCTGCTCGACGCGCACCGGATAGTCGCCGGCAAGGCCGGCGAGCCGCCCGGCGAGGAACGGCTCGTATGCAAGGTGCCGGCGATCCTGCTGGCCGACGAGGACGACGACGGGCGCGCGGTTCACTCGCGCCGTGGCGATCGCGGAGACGCCGTTGCCGAGACCCGCGGTCGTGTGCAACAGCGCGAGCGAGGGTGCGCCGCGTCCGAGCGCATAGCCGGTGGCGAGGCCGACGACGGAGCTCTCGTGGAGGGCCAGGACGAACGTGAGATCGCCCGGCAGGTCGGTGAGGAACGGCACCTCGGTCGAGCCCGGGTTCGCGAAGAGGGTCGTCAGGCCGCGACGACGGAAGACGTCGAACGTCGCGTCGCGCACCGTCTGGCCCGCCGTCGGCACGGGCTGCTGTACGGGATCGGCCTGCACGGATGTCGTCCGGCTGCTCAATGGGCGAAGAAGACGGTCGCGTTGTCGCCCTGCAGACGGATGTCGAAGCGCAGCCTGTCGCCTTGACGGCGCGCCACGAGGGTCTCGCGCTCGGACGGCTCGAGGCCTGCGAGCACCTCGTCGCCGCTGCCGTCCAGATAGACGCGCGTCCACTGGTGGCGGAGCAGGCCGCGGGCGAAGACGTAGAGCTCGAGGTGGGCGACATCCGCCGGGACGCGGAACGAGAAGTCGCCCTCCGGGGCGGTGCCGCTCCGGCCCCAGCGACGGCCGGCGACGTCCCACGCCTCGATCAGGCCGTCCGGAACCGGCTCGCCCTGACCGTCGAACAGCTTGCCCTCGAGGAGGACACCGCCGGCGTCGAGCTCGTTCTGGCCGTCCTCGACGAGGCCGATCGAGTAGAAGGGCCCGACCGTCTGCGACGGCGTGCTCACGCGTCCTCCTCGAGCGGCGTCGTGTCGCGACCGGCCCGCCCGAGCACGACGTCCCACTCGAACGCGAGCGCCCAGTCCGGCACGGTCTCCGAGAGGTCGAACCGGGAGACGAGCAGCTGACGCGACCGTGGATCGCGGACCGAGTTGAAGATCGGGTCGTATGGGAACAGCGGGTCGCCCGGGAAGTACATCTGCGTGACGAGCCGTTGGGTGAACATGCGCCCGAAGAGGGAGAAGTGGATGTGCGCCGGCCGCCAGGCGTTCTCGTGATTGCCCCACGGGTAGGCGCCGGGCTTGATCGTGACGAACCGATAACGGCCGTCGTCGTCGGTCAGGCAGCGGCCGGCGCCGGAGAAGTTCGGGTCGAGCGGCGCCGGGTGCTGGTCGACCTCGTGGCGATAGCGGCCACAGGCGTTCGCCTGCCAGACCTCGACGAGTGCGCCGCGAAGCGGACGGCCGTCGCCGTCGAGCACGCGGCCGTGCACGATGATCCGCTCCCCGAGGGGCTCGCCCTCGTGCTGCAGGGTGAGGTCGGCATCCGAGGCGTGCACGTCGTCCTCACCGAACACCGGTCCCGCGAGCGCGTGCAGCTCCTCGGGCAGCGTGACCAGGGGTCGCGACGGCGCGCGCCAGCGCGTCGAGCGGTAGCCCGGATAATCGACCTGCACCTCGGGGCCGAAGCTCGGATCGTCCGGCAGGACGATCTCGCTCGGGTCGACCACCGTCACGCCGACACCCCCTCGAGCACGTGCTCGCTCATCCAGGTCAGGAACACGTCGCGGTCGCGGCTGATCTCGTCCCAGGCGACGTAGAAGTCGTTGTCACGCTCGTAGTAGCCGTGGGCGTAGGACGGCCGTGCACCGCCGGGCACGCAGGCGACCGCGTCGATCACCCACGCCGGCAGGACGATCCCGCCGGGTTGCAGCTCGAGTGAGTCGACGATCTCCTCCACGGTCACGATCGAGCGCGCCGAGGCGAGCACGACCTCCTTCTGGATCCCCGTGATCCCCCAGAGCTGCACGTTGCCGTGCCGGTCGGCCTGCTGCGCGTGGACGATGCCGACGTCCGGCCGGTGGGCAGGCACCGCCGCGAGCTCCTCGCCCGTGAAGGGGCAGATGATCGGCAGCACGCGGGTGTGCGCCGCCAGGTCGGTGCCCGCGTAGCCGCGCAGAACGCCGAACGGCAGGTTTGCGGCCCCGGCCGCATAGGCCGCGGCCATGCCCGCATGCGAGTGCTCCTCGAGCTCGAGGGGGCAAGGCCAGTCGTGCTCGACCGCATCGCGCAGGCGATGCAGCGAGCCGACGCCCGGATTGCCGCCCCAGGAGAAGACGAGCTTGCGCGCACAGCCCATGCCGATCAGCTGGTCGTAGATGACGTCGGGCGTCATCCGCACGAGCGTCAGCTCACGGCGCCCCTGCCGGATCAGCTCCTGGCCTGCCGCATTCGGGATGAGGTGCGTGAAGCCCTCGAGCGCCACCACGTCGCCGTCGCGCACGAACTCGGAGACGGCTTCACTCAGCGCGACGATCGCCAGTTTTCGGACACCCTCCTCGCCGGATCGGAACCGCTCGGCAGCCTGATTGCTGCGACGCTAGGTGATTCGCGGTTCTGCTGTCAAGAATGGCGTTCCGAATAGTGGAACATCAGAGGCCGAGCAGTGCCGCCGCGTTCTCCTTCAGGATCAGCGGCCGTACCTCGTCCTTGAACGGCGCCGCGGCGAAATCGGCGAGCCAGCGATCGGGCGTGATCAACGGGAAGTCGGAGCCGAACAGCACCTTGTGCCGCAGCTGGGTGTTCGCGTACTGGACGAGCTGCGGCGGGAAGTACTTCGGCGACCAGCCGGAGAGGTCGATCCACACGTTCGCCTTGTGCAGGCATACCGAGATCGCCTCGTCCTGCCACGGGAACGACGGATGGGCGAGGACGATCTTCAGCTCCGGCAGGTCGGCCGCGACGTCGTCGAGGCACAGCGGGTTCGAGTACTTCAAGCGCAGGCCGCCGCCGCCGGGCAGGCCGGTACCGATGCCGCTGTGGCCGGTGTGGAAGAGCGCCGGCAGGCCCGCCGCCGCGATCACCTCGTAGAGCGGATAGGCGACGCGGTCGTTCGGGAAGAACTGCTGCAGGTTCGGGTGGAACTTGAACCCGCGAACGCCGTGCTCCTCGATCAGCCGGCGCGCCCGCTCCGCCGCGTCGTGCCGTGCCGGGTCGACGCTCGCGAATGCGAGCAACACGTCGGCGTTGTCGCGCGCAGCGGCGGCGATCTCCTCGTTCGGGATCGGCGCCCGGCCGCTCTCGAGCTCCCAGTCGACCGTGAAGACGACGGCCGCGAGCCCACGCTCCCGGTAGTAGGCAGCGACATCGTCGACCGTCGGCAGCGCGTCTCCGGTGAAGGCGTTGCCGAAGTACCGGGCGGCGGCCTCGCGCAGCTCGGCGGGCATCGGGTCGTGCCCGGCCCGCGACCGCTCGGTGTGCACGTGCACGTCGATCGCACTGATGCGGTTGAGGTCGATCACGACGAAACTGTTCGACTATGTGGGACGGCTGACCGGTGATTCGACACGTGAGGCGCCCGTGGGTTATATACGCGGGGCTCCACCATCGGCGATGAGCAGAGACACGGTCAAGGTCGAGCTGGACGACGGCATCGCGTGGGTGACGTTGGACCGCCCCGAGAAGCGGAATGCGATGAGCCCTGCGCTGAACGCCGAGATGGTCGAGCTGCTGCTCGAGCTCGACGCCGATGACTCGTGCGGCGTGCTCGTCCTGACCGGCGCCGGGGACTCCTTCTCCGCCGGCATGGACCTCAGGGAGTACTTCCGCGACGTCGACGGGCAGCCCGAGCACGTGCAGCGGCGCGTGCGGCGCGACGCGAACAGCTGGCAGTGGCGGATCCTGCGCACCTACTCGAAGCCGACGATCGCAATGGTCAACGGCTGGTGCTTCGGCGGCGCTTTCACCCCACTGTGCGCCTGCGACCTCGCGGTCGCCGCCGACGAGGCGACCTTCGGGCTGTCCGAGATCAACTGGGGCATTCCGCCCGGCAGCCTGGTCAGCCGCGGGCTGGCGGAGACCGTCGGGCCGCGTCAGGCACTGCTCTACATCATGACCGGCCGCACCTTCGACGGTCGCGAGGCGGCCAGGCTCGGTCTCGTCAACTGGAGCGTGCCGCGCGAGCGTCTGCGTGCCGATGTCGAGTCGCTCGCCCGGGAGCTGCTCGACAAGAACCCGGTCGTCCTCCGCGCCGCGAAGACGGGGTTCAAGCACGCGCAGTCGATGAGCTGGGACACCGCGGAGGACTACCTCTACGCCAAGCTCGAGCAGTCGCAGTTCCTCGACGGCGAGCAGGGCCGTGAGTCGGGCCTCGCACAGTTCCTCGACGACAAGTCGATCCGCCCCGGGCTCGAGGCGTACCGCCGCGAAACCGTACGATCAACCGAGACCAGAGAAAAAGGAGACTGAGTTGACGAGCGTCCAGTCCGAGGTTCGCGAATACCAGCATTTCATCGGCGGCGAGTGGACAGGGACCGACGGAGGGAGCACCTTCGACGATCGCGACCCGTTCACGGGCGACGTCGTCGCCAAGGTCGCCGCCGGCACCCGCGCCGACGCGGAGCGCGCCGTGGCGAGCGCGGCGGCCGCGTTTCCGGCCTGGTCGCAGAGCGCCCCCGCCGAGCGCCAGCGGATCTTCCTGAAGGCCGCCGACGTCCTCGAGTCGCGCCTCGACGAGATTGTCGGGCTGCTGGCCCGCGAGACGGGCGCGAGCTTCGGCTTCGGCATGTTCCAGATGAGCTTCGTGCCAGGCCTGTTCCGCCAGACGGCGGCGGCACCCTACGCCCCGCTCGGGCAGATCCTCGCCTCGGATCATCCCGGCACGCTCGCGATGGGCATTCGCAAGCCGGTCGGCGTCGTCGGTGCGATCGCACCCTGGAACGCGGCCCTGATCCTCTCGGCGCGGTCGATCGCCGCTCCGCTCGCGCTCGGCAACACCGTCGTGTTGAAGCCCTCGGAGCTCTCCCCCGTCGTCGGTGGACTGATCTGGGGCGAGATCTTCGCCGAGGCAGGCCTGCCTGCCGGCGTCCTGAACATCGTCACGCACGCCCCGGGCGACGCGGCACCGATCGGCGACGAGCTGGTCGAGAACCCCGCCGTGCGCCGGATCAACTTCACCGGCTCGACGGCCACCGGGCGACGGCTCGCCGAGGCCGCCGGACGTCATCTGAAGCGCGTCGTGCTCGAGCTCGGCGGCTACAACCCGCTGCTCGTCCTCGCGGATGCCGATCTCGACTATGCGGTGAACGCCGCGGCGTTCGGCGCGTTCCTCCACCAGGGACAGATCTGCATGTCGGCGCGGCGGATCATCGTCGAGCGGCCGATCGCGGACGCGTTCACGACGCGGCTCGCGGAGAAGGCGAAGACGCTCAAGGCCGGCGACCCCAAGGAGCACGACACGATCATCGGCCCGCTGATCAACGAGGCGGCGCTCAGCCTCGTCAGCGAGCGCGTCGCCGATGCCGTCGCGAAGGGAGCAAAGGTGCTCGCAGGCGGCGACGCGGCCGGCCCGTGCTACCGGGCGACCGTGATCACCGACGTCCCGGAGGACTCGGACTTCGCCAAGTTCGAGACGTTCGGGCCTGTCGTGGCGATCGACGTGGTCGACTCGGCCGAGGAGGCGATCGCCCACGCGAATGCGACGGAGTACGGACTGAGCGCCGGGATCCTCACGTCGGACACCGACCGCGGCTTCGCCCTCGCGCAGCTGCTCGAGTCGGGGATCGTCCACGTCAACGACCAGCCGGTCGGCGACGAGCCGCAGATGCCGTTCGGCGGCGTCAAGGACTCCGGCTGGGGCCGCTTCGGCGGGCAGGCGGTGATCGACGAGTTCACGGAGCTGCGCTGGATCACGGTGCAGGGAGGCAGCGGCCACCCCTTCCCGTTCTAGTCGGCGACGCGCACGACCGCCTTCATCACCTCGCCGGGGTGGCTCATCGCGTACTCGATCGCGTGCGGCGCCTCGGCGAGCGTGAACTGATGCGTGACGAGGCCGGCGGCAACGGCTCGCCGTCGTGAGACCAGCTCGACCGCGGCGGCGAAATCGTCCGACCGGCAGCAGCTGACGCCGAGCACGTCGATCTCCTTCAGCGGCAGGTCGCCGACGCGAATCGGCGCATGCTCGCTCGACAGGCTGACGACCACGACCCGCCCGGCTTGCGCGACCGTGTCGACGCCGGCCTGCACCACCCCGGCGACGCCGGTGGCCTCGAACACGACCTCGGGCCCGTCGCCGCCCGCCCACTCGCGCGCGACGTCGCGAATCGACTCGGTCTCGAGCATCCGGTGGACGTCGGCGCCGGTCGCCGCCGCTCGCTCGAGGCGGCTCTGCACAGTGTCGAGGACCAGGACGTCGGCGCCGCGATCGGCGGCAGCCAGCGCGAGCGCCTGGCCGATCGGCCCGGCGCCCAGCACGACGACATGCTCGCCTCGAGCGACGTTCCCGCGGTCGACCGAGCGCATCGCAATCGAGACGGGCTCGATCAGCGCGGCCAGCGCCGGGTCCTGGTCGCCGACCGGGAACACCTGCGCCGCCGGCACGAGCAGCTGCTCCTGCAGCGCACCGTCCGTGTGAACGCCGATCAGCGAGATCGCGACGCACGCATTCGGGCGCCCGATCCGACAGGCGTAGCAGTGCCCGCAGGCGGAGACCGGCCACAACGCGACCCGTTGTCCCGCGGCGAGCGCGCTCGGGCAGTCGGCACCGACGTCAAGGATCGTCCCGGCCGCCTCGTGCCCCTGAATGCGTGGGTAGAGCAACGCCGGGTCGTCGATCGTGCCGATGTCGCCGAGGAAGTAGTGGAAGTCCGACCCGCAGAGCCCCACCGCTTCCGGCCGCACGAGCACCTGCCCCGGCCCCGGCGCGCCGGGCTCGTCGACAGCGATCACCTCCATCGCCGCCTTCGCCCGAGTCACCGCTGCGCGCATCGACGGCACGCGAGGATCGAAGCAGCTCACCGCACGGCGCGCAAGATCGTACGATGCGGCGGATGCGCGATCCGGTGTTCACCGAGACGATGCAGATCTCGATCGTCGTCCGGGATCTCGAGGCGACACTCGCGACGTACGTCGAGGAGTACGGGATCGGCCCGTGGGAGATCTACGAGTTCAATCCGGAGACGGTGTCGCAGATGAGCCGGGACGATGCGCCGAGCGCGTTCCGGTTCCGTATCGCCGTGACGATGGTCGGCAGCGTGCAGTGGGAGCTCGTGCAGCCTCTCGAGGACACGGGCGTGTTCGCGGAGTTCCTCGCGGAGAAGGGCGAGGGCGTGCATCACGTCGCCGTCGCCGGCCGCGGCTATCCGGAGACCCACGAGGCGATGCGCGCGAACGGCCGCAGGATGTTGCAGGGTGGCCACTACAACGGCGTTACCTTCGCGTACATGTCGACCGGCGACGACCTCGGCGTGATCACCGAGATCTTCGACTGGCCCGAAGGCCTGACGCAAGAGCCTGACGCGGTCTACCCGCCGGCCTAGAGACCTCGCTAGTCGGCGAGCGTGATCGCCGCGCCCTCGTTCACGGGCTCGGGCAGGGGCCGGCCACCACGCGACCAGGAGGCGAGCGCAGCGACGAGACACGCGGCGGCCGCAAAGATGAACGCCTCGTGAAGCCCGCTTCGAAACGGGTCCGTGATCAGCTGCGGAAAGAAGCCACGGCTCGTCAGCGTCGCTGCGTTCGCGTGCGACAGGTGGTGGATGACTTCCGGCGGAACGAGGCGCTGCACCGGGCTGTAGCCCAGGAACGTCGCGAAGAGCACCGACACCGGCGGAAGGTCGGCGACCCGGTGTGCGGTCTGGGGGGGCACGCCGTGCGCGGCGAGCCCGGCGGACAGCGTGTGCGGGAGCGTGCCCGAGAGCCCGATGATCATCAACGTGAAGAAGATGCCGATCGACAGCACCTGCGCCGAGTTCTGGAACGTCTGGTTCATGCCGCCTCCGGCGCCGCGGTCACGTGCCGGGAGGCTGTTCATGACGGCAGCCCGGTTCGGCGACGCGAACGCGCCCATCGACAACCCCATCAGCAGCAGGATCGCGGCGAACGACGCGTAGCTGAAGTCGATCGGGAGCATCGCGAGCAGCAGGAAGGCGAGCGACGAGGCGAGCATCCCGCCGGTGGCGAGCAGCCGTGAGCCGTGCCGGTCGGAGAGATAGCCGGAAACCGGGCCGGCGACGAGGAAGCCGACGGTCAGCGGCAGGATGTAGATGCCGGCCCAGAACGGTGTCCGGCTGAAGCTGTAGCCGTGCTCGGGCAGCCAGATCCCCTGCAGCCAGATGATCAGCATGAACATCAGGCCGCCGCGCGCGATCGCCGAGAGGAAGCTCGAGAACACGCCGAACGAGTAGGCGCGGATCTTGAACAGCTGCAGCCTGAACATCGGGTACGGGACGCGCTGCTCGACGACCACGAACGCGACGAGCAGCAGTACTCCGAGCCCCAGGCAGGCGTCGACGAACGGATTCGCCCAGCCCATCGGGCTCGATCCGTACGGCCGGATCCCGTAGGTGATCCCGACCATCACCAGCACGAGCCCGAGCGCGAACGTGAGGTTCCCGAGCCAGTCGATCGGAGCCCGCTCCGGCAGGCTCGTCTCACGGAGCTTCAGATACGACCAGACCGTCCCGAAGGCGCCGAACGGCACCGAGACGAGGAAGATCAGCCGCCAGTCGATCGGTGCGAGCACCCCGCCGAGCACGAGCCCGATGAACTGACCGCTGATCCCGACGACGTTGGTGATCCCGAGCGCGAGCCCGCGCTGGTTGCGGGGGAAGGCGTCGGTGAGGATCGCCGCCGACTGCCCGATCAGGAAGGCCGCCCCCACACCCTGGACGATCCGGAATGCGATCAGCCAGTCGGCTCCGGCACGCCCATGCATCCAGTCGATCGCAAGCAAGAGCGAGGCAACGGTGTAGATGACGAAGCCGAGGTTGTACATCCGCACCCGGCCGTAGATATCGCCCAGTCTGCCCACACCGACCACGAGCACGCTCGAGACGACGAGGAAGCCGAGGATCATCCAGAGCAGGTAGAAGCTGTTTCCCGGCCGCAGCGGATCGAGCCCGATCCCGCGGAAGATCGCGGGCATCGCGATCAGCATGATCGACGCGTCGATCGTGGCGAGCAGCACCCCGAGCGTGGTGTTCGAGAGCGCGACCCACTTGTAACGATCGCCGGGCGGCGAGGAACGGTGAACGGTCGACAACTGCACAGTCTGCCTGTTCAGCTTACCTGTATAGTTGCGGGGCGTGAGCCGCACCGTCGACCTCACACGTTCGGCGAGCGAGTTGCGGATCGTGCTCGGGCAGCTGATTCGACGGCTGCGCGCCGAGCACAGCTTCTCGCTCTCCCAGGGCGTGGTGCTGGCGCGACTCGACCGCGAAGGGCCGCAGACGGCGAGCACGCTCGCCGCCGCCGAACGGCTGCGGCCGCAGTCGATGGCGCAGACGGTGGCCGAGCTGCAGGTCGCGGGCCTCGTCAGCCGGCGACCGGACCCGATCGATCGCCGCCAGGTCCTGATCGAGCTGACGGACGAGGGACGCCGGACGCTCGCCGACGACCGCCGCCGCCGCGAGGGCTGGCTCGCCCATGCGATGGCCGAAGAGCTCACACCCGACGAGCAGGAGACGCTGATCCGGGCGGTCCCCCTGCTGCGACGGCTCACGCAGTTGTAGAGAGGAGGAGTCATGCAGATTCGCTGGTACGGCCAGTCGGCGTTCTTGATCAGCGGCTCGCACCGCGTTGCGATCGACCCGTTCGGCCCGATGGGCGAGCTCGCCGCCTCGCGCGGGCTCGTCTTCGAGTACCCCGCGATAGAGGGGCTCGAAGCCGACGTGCTGCTGATCACGCACGAGCATGCCGATCACAACGCCGCCGGGGTGGTCGGCGGGGATCCGGCCGTGATCCGATCGACCGCGGGGACGATGGAGTCACCGCTCGGCGATGTGCTCGCGATCGCGTCGGAGCACGACGATGCAGCTGGGACCCGCCGCGGGCCGAACACGATCTTCCGCTTCGAGCTCGACGACGTTCGCTTCTGTCACGTCGGCGACTTCGGCCAGGCGGCGCTCCGGCCCGAGCAGCGCGCGGCGATCGGCGAGGTCGACGTGCTCTTCCTGCCCGTCGGCGGCAGCGCGACGATCGGGGGCGACGTCGCTGCGGCAGTCGTGCACGAGCTGCGGCCAGGGCTGGTCGTGCCGATGCACTACCGGACCCCGGCGGTCAACTTCCTCGACCCACCGGACGCGTTCCTCGCTGCGGTCGACGGAACGGTCGAGCACCTGGACTCGAGCGAGTTCGAGGTCGAGTCATGGATCGGCAGCGCCGGCTCGCCGGTGATCGTGCTCCCCGCGCCGCCTGCTCTGCCATGACCCCGGCTTCAGCCGGCGCAGGCGCTTCGACTAGAAATGAAGCGAGACCTCCTCCGGCACGTAGTCGAGCGAGCCCTCGGGCGCGAGCTCGGGCTTGCGCGAGAAGAACTCGCGGAACTTCAGCGCGCAGAGCAGCATCAGCGGAATCCCGAGCAGGAGCGAGCCGATCCCGATCACGATCGGGATCTGGATCCCGAACAGCGGCTTCGCATAGCCGGCGCCGGTCTGGCTGTAGTCGTGGAACGCCTTGACGAAGATCGCGGCCATCAGGCCGAAGCCCGCGAGCGGCACCACGCCTGCAGCGAGGAAGTGCTTCCAGCTCTTGACCAGCTCCTTGCGGAAGTAGACCGCGCATGCGAGCCCGGTGAATCCGTAGTAGAAGAGGATCGCGAAGCCGAGCGCGGTGATCGAGTCGCCGAGCACGTCCTGCGACGAGTTGAAGCCGACGAGCAGCACGGTGAAGACGATCGAAAGCGCACCCATACCGAGCGTCGAGACGTCGGGAGTGAGGTACTTCGGGTGGATGTGGCCGAAGATCCCCGGGATCGACTTCCATCGCGCCATCGACAGCGTCGTGCGCGCCGTCGGGAGAATGGTGGTCTGCGTCGACGCGGACGCCGACGTGAGGACGGCGATGATCAGCAGCTTGTCCCACGGGGAGCCGAACACGTTTGTCCCGAGCACGCGCAGGACGTCGTCCGAGTTGTTGACCAGCAGGGCCGTGCCGCCGTACGACTGCGCTGCCGCCGAGACGACGAGGTAGATCCCGAGCAGGATCAGCGTCGACAGCACAGCCGCCCGCCCGGGCGCCTCGGCCGAGCTTTCGGTCTCCTCGTTGACCGCCACGCCCGAGTCCCAGCCCCAGTAGATGAAGATGCCGAGCAGGATCCCGTCGACCAGCGGCTTGAATCCCAGCGCGAACGGGTTGAACCAATCCGCGCTGATCCGCACCGAGTTCGCCGGAGCGTTCGCGTACACCTTGACGATCGCGACGATCGCGAACGCCGCGAGCACGGCGATCTCCGCGGCGAGCAGGAACTGCTGGACGCGCGCCGAGAGCTCGATGCCGCGCCAGCAGATCCAGGTCATCAGCGCGATCCAGACCGTGGAGCCGATGAGGATCCAGAATGTCGAGTTCGCCCCTCCACTCCAGCCGAAGAGCAGATAGGTGTAGGTCGAGGCGATCACCGAGAGCGACGCCATCACGATCACGTCGGCGACGAAGATCGCCCAGCCGTTGATCCAGCCGATGTACGGGCCCATCGCGCGGGTTCCCCACGCAAACGTCGTGCCGCAGTCGGGATCGGCGCGGTTCAGGAACTTGTAGCCGAACGCGATCAGCAGGATCGGAATGAACGAGACGAGCAGCACCGCCGGCGCGTGCAGGCCCATGCCGGGCACCGCGACGATGAAGCCGAGCGTCGCCGCGAGCGAGTACGCGGGCGCGGTCGACGCGACCCCGATCACCAGGTTCGAGAGGTAACCGATCGCGTCGCGCTTCAGGCCCTTGTCGCCAACCAGTGCAGCGGACGGCTCGGCGTGCGGTGTAGCTACAGCCATCGAACTCTCCTCTCGGCCGGGGGATTACGCAAACCTAATCGGCCGAGCGGTCGGGCGATCAGGGTGGCGTCGTCGCGCGCGTGAAGTCGTTCACCCAGTTCGTCTCCCAGGTCAGGCCGCCGTCGGGCGAGAAGGCCTGCTCCCACCGTGGTGAGCCGCTGGAGACGCGCGACCACGTGTAGCGGACGCGGATCGGCCTGCCCTCGAAGGTGTCGTCGCACTCGAAGACGCCTACGTCGCCCGAGAACGCGCCGACGACCGGCGGCTCGAGCGGCCCGGGGAAGCGGCTGTCGGCCCAGTAGATCGACCAGGCGCGGGTCGCCGGGTCGAACAGGCGGAGTGACATGCCGGAGTAGCCGCCGCCCTGGTCGGTGCGGAACTCGTCGACGTTGCCGAGCCCGTCCAGCAGGGGCCAGGCCACGCTGGTCGCCTCGAGCGGCTCCCAGTCCTCGCAGCCGGCGAGCCGCTCGCGCAGCCGGCGGCCGCGGACGTTCCAACTGCCCATCCAGAAGTCGAAGTCCCGTGCGCTCGACGTCTCGGGAACCTGCACGCTCATCACTGCCTCCTTCGCTCGGGTGCGGCGCGACGCTATCGGTCAATCAGGGCGATTTCCGTCCGCTATTGTCGCGAGACTGGGACCATGGCCTCACCGACCGCACGCCTGCTCGAGCTGTTGGAGCTGCTCCAGAGTCGTCCCCTGACGACCGGCCGCGAGCTCTGCGACCGCCTCGGCGTCGATGCGCGCACGGTGCGGCGCTACGTCGCCGCGCTCGAGGAGCTCGGCGTCCCGATCGAGGGACAGCGCGGCGTCGGCGGCGGCTATCGCATCCGACCCGGATACCGGCTGCCGCCCCTGATGCTCGACGACGACGAGGCGGTGGCCGTGTCGCTCGGCCTCCTGGCGTCGCGCCGGTTACGCCTTGCCGGGAGCGAGGAGGCGACCGAGCGAGCGCTGCACAAGGTGCATCGCGTGCTGCCCGATGCGCTGCGGCGGCGGCTCGAGGCACTCGAGCGCGCTCTCGCGTTCACGGCCCCGTCGTCGGAGGGCGCACCGATCGGCGGCGACAAGGCCCTGCTGCTCGCCGAGACGATCCACCGGCGAAAGAGGATCCGGCTTCGCTACGTCTCGCACGGGGGCGAGCATTCGGATCGGTTGCTCAGCCCGTACGGGCTCGTCGTCCATGCCGGGCGCTGGTATCTCGTCGCCTACGACCACGCCCGAGACGATCTGCGATCGTTCCGCGCCGATCGCTGCGACGCGATCACGGTCACCGACGGAGCGTTGCGAGCGCCGCCCGCCGACTTCGACGCGGCTGCCGTGGTCGGCCGCTCGTTCGCCCGCGTGCCGCGCCGCTTCGACCTCGAGGTCGAGCTTCGCCTGCCGCTGGAGATCGCCGCGGCGCGGCTCCCGCGCTCGCTCGCGGAGCTTGCGCCGACCACCCGCGGGACGCGGCTGCGGATGCGCGTCGACTCGCTCGACTGGGCGGCGTCCGTCCTCGCCGGGCTCGACTGCGACCTCACCGTGACGCGGCCGCGCGAGCTTGTCGAGGCACTGGAGCGATTCGCCGCTCGAGTGCAAGCGCGTGTCGCCGGCGCGAGAACGTGACCTCATCGTCCCGACCACGATTCGATCATCCCGCACGGACGCGCGCAAGGCGCGAGACTTGCGCGTGGTGGACGAGATCCCGAACGCGAAGGAGGACCGGAGATGCGTGTGATCGGAATCGAGGCGAAGGATCAAGCGGAAGGCGAGTTCATCGTCGAGTCGTTGCATCGGGCGATCGAGGCGGAGCGCGTCCAGCTCGAGGACATCGCGCTGGTCACGAAAGAGGCGGACGGGAAGGTCAAGATCCACCAGTCGAAGGACGAGACAGCGGGGACGGGTGCGTTCAAGGGCGGGCTCGTCGGAGCGGTGATCGGGCTGGCGGCGCCGCCGCTGCTCGCGGCGGCGGTCGTGGGCGCCGGCGCCGGTGCGATCTGGGGGAAGTTTCGCGACCGGGGCGTCAACGACAAGCTGATGAAGGAGGTCGCGGAGAGACTCGAACGGGGTCAGGCGATCGTGTTCGCACTCGGCGACGACGCGGCGATCCAGGCGATCGACGACCGGATCAAGGAGTTGACGGGCGGGGACATGCTCACCTTCACGCTCGACCCCGAGAGCGAGACGGCGCTGCGGGAGATCGCTGCCGAGCTCCCGCAGCACCAGGCTCCAGCTTCGTGAGCGGCGCCGGGCGGACGTGCGCTCAGCGGTCGGCGTCTTGCCCGAAGCCGTGCACGAGCAGTCCGTAGATCACGAGCACGTCCGCGACCATCGCGGTGAGCGCCCACACGGGGTAGACGCGTGACCACGAGAACTGCGCGATCAGATTGAAGAACGCCGTCGCGATCCCGATCAACACCGCCCACGTCGCTCCACCGAGAATCCCGAAGCCGGCGAACACCTGGATGATCCCCCAGATCAGGAAGAACCATCCCCAGGCGCTCAGGTTCGCGAACAACAGCTGATTGACGAGGTAGTTCGCGCCGGAGATGGCCGAGATCCCCTCGATGATGTTGAGCGTCCCCACCAGGATGAGGATCACGGCCGCGAAGGTGAGCCATCCGTGTCCCGGTCTGCCCATCGCCCGGCCAACGCTCTGCGTGCTAGCCACGTTCACTCCTTTCGCTGTCTTCCGCGGGCATGTTCACCGCCGGGGCGAAAAGGCCTCTCAGACGCGTTGCGTGTCGCGGCGGTACGCCCAGGCGGCGAGCAGCGTCAGCACGATCGTCCACGCCGCGGTGACCGCCCAGCCGAGCGCACCCCATGGGCGCCCGCCGCTCGCCACGTGGCTCGCCTGCACGAGCCAGTAGGACGGCAGCGCCTGCGCCAGGCCGTGCAGGAACCCACTGTTGATCGGGAACCACACGCCGCCGAGCACGCTCAGCAGCGCCGTCAGGCCGCCGACTGCCGGCCCGAGCGAGTCGACGGTGAGCAGATGACCGAGCAGGATCCCGAGCGCCGCGAACGGCAACAGTCCGACGAGCAGCAGCGCGATCGTCTCGAACCAGTCCTGCGCCGACAGGCGCACCCCGAGAGTCGTTCCCGCAATCGCGAGCACGACGATCGTGATCAGCGCCGTCATGTACGCGACGAGGATCTTCGTCACGAGATAGCTGCGCGGTGAGAGTGGGGTCAGCCTCAGCTGCCGCGTCCAGCCGACGCTGCGATCGAGAGCGATGCGTGCACCGCCCGAGATGACCGCGTTCATCGTCCCGAACGCCGCGAGGCCGACCATCAGGTAGAGCGGCGCGGAGACGCCGCTGCCGCCGAGGTCGGTGACGTCGCGGTTCGGCGCCGCGATCACGTAGTAGAGGACGAGCGGGAAGCCGAGCGAGAGCACGAAGAACCGGCGGTTCCGCAGCATCCGCACCAGCTCGTAGCGGATGTAGGTCGTCGAAGCCGTCACGCAGCCTCCGCCTCCTCGTCGCGCGTCAGCTCGATGAAGGCCTCCTCGAAGCCGGCGCCGGTGATCTCGAGATCGCGGGCCTCCGGGTAGGCCTGCAGGAGCGCACGGACGGCCGCGTCGGAGTCGGCGCAGCGCAGGACGACCGCCTCGCCGCGACCGTCGGCGCTCGTGACCCCGGGCAGGCGTGCGAGCGCCGCGAGGTCCGCTCCCGGGAGCGTGGCCCGGATCGTGCGCACGCCGACCATCGCCTTGATCTCCGTCGTCGGCCCGTCGATCACGACGCGGCCGCGCGCCATCAGCACGGCGCGGTCGGCGTACGCGTCGGCTTCTTCGAGGTAGTGCGTTGCGAACAGCACCGTCTTGCCGCGCGCGGCGAACTCGCGCATCGTCGTCCAGAACGCGTGACGTCCCTCGACGTCCATTGCCGCAGTCGGCTCGTCGAGCACGAGCAGGTTCGGGTTGGTGACGAGCGCGATCGCGAACCGCACCCGTTGCGTCTCGCCGCCCGACAGCTTCTGCGTCCGGCGCTCGGCGAGCGCGCCGATCCCGACCTGCGCAAGCACCTCGTCGACGTCGACGGGGTCGCGATAGAGCGATGCGATCACCGTGACGATCTCGCGAACCGTCAGGTCGCGGAGCAACGAGCCCGTCTGGAGCATCGCTCCGATCTGCCCCTCCTCGATCGCCGTTGCCGGGGGTCGCCCGAAGAGGGCGACAGAGCCCGAGTCCGCCCTGGTCAGGCCGAGCAGCACGTCGATCGTGGTCGATTTGCCGGCGCCGTTCGGGCCGAGGAGCGCGACGACCTCGCCCGGAGCGATCGCGACGTCGACGCCGCGGACAGCGTGGACCGGCCCCGTCGGCGAGCGAAACGACTTCTCGATCCCCTGCAGGGAGACGGCGGGCGGCGCGATCGACATCTCCGGCATGGTGCAGGCCGGTGGGGCGCCCGCGCGGCGGACAACCGTCGGCGGCGCTGCCAGGAGGGGTTCGGGCGCATGTGACGAAACGCGCAAGAACCGGTGCGCCGCCGCCGACCGATCGATTACGGTGCCCGCTTCGCTCGTGCCTCGCCCACTGCTTCGCCCGATCACGCTCGCCGCCGCGCTCGTCGCCGTTTCGGCGGTCGCGTTGGCGGCGGCGCCCGCGCCGGCCCCCGCAACCGCCCTGGTCGGCGACTGCACGCCGGGCGCCACCTGGGCGGCCGCGCGCACGAACCTCGCGTCCGCCGTGATCACACTCGTGAACGCCCATCGCGCCGCGCTCGGCCTGCGCACGCTCTCCGTCTCGCCGGCGCTCACGCGCTCCGCCGTCTGGAAGGCGCGGCACATGGCGACGTACCGGTACATGGGCCACGACGACCCTGCCCCACCCGTGGCGCGGACGGTCGGCGAGCGCCTCGCGGCCTGCGGCTACTCCGGCGGCTGGGGCGAGAACATCGCGGAGGGCTACCCGACCGCCGCGAGCGTCGTCGCGGGCTGGCTCGCCTCGCCGGGCCACAAGGCGAACATCGAGAACCCGTCGTACGTGGTCACCGGGTCCGGCGCCGCCGTGGCCGCCGGAGGCATCACGCTCTGGGCACAGGACTTCGGCACGACTCTCGTTCGAGGCTCCACGCTCCCGGCCGGCACCGGCACGGAAGCCCGCGCGATCGTGCTCCGCAATCTGCAACTCGCGCCGCATCGCCCGCACCCGGGCGGCCGGCTGAGCGCTCGGGTCGGAGCACTCGGCGCGCCGTCGATGAAGCCGCTCGCGCACGCGACCGTCGCGTGCCGCGGCTCGGCCGGAGGCCGAGCCCTTCCCGTCGTCGCCCACCGCTTCCACGACGGCGTCGCAACCTGTACCTGGCAGGTCCCGGGGCCTGCGCTCGTGACCGCGACAATCGTCGTGGAGAGCGGCGGCCACGCGGCAACGGCACCGTTCCGGACGAAGCCGGTCTAAAAAATCTCAGCGCACCACGGCTCGACGTCGGTGCGAAACAGCGCGTCCGCGCGCTCGACCGCACCGGGCCGCAGCTCCTCGATGCGCAGCGCGCGCGCGAGATCGGCGAAACGAAAGCCGCCGAAGTACACCGACCCGAGCGCGCCGGCACCGAGTCGCAGGTCGGCGCCCTGCTCGGTGCGCTCGACGCCGTCCGCGCCGACGTGCCAGCGGCCGGCGTTCCACGGAGCGGTCCCGTCCGCGACCTCGACGACGAGCTCGCCGTCACCTGCATACCGGCGCGCGGCGAGCGCCGCGCCAACGTCGACGAGACGGGTCCACAGCCCGTCGTTGAGCGTGAAGCCCATCCGGCGCGGCTCGGCGAGCAGCAGGAACAGCGGATGGTCGAGGGGGAGCAGCCCTGCGACGAACTCCGACGTCCAGTCGAAGTCGAGCAACCACCGCCACAGCTCGCGTGCGGACTCGGCGGTCGGTGTCACGGCTTCGAGGACGCGCACCGAGCCCTTGCTCGCACCCCTGTGCCAGTCCTGTGTCACGCGGTAGAGGGCGTAACCCGCCGGCTCGCCGTCCAGGAAGAGCAGCGCGTAGGTCAAAGGGCCGCCCTGCCGGCGGGCCGGATCGTCGTCCAGGCGCCGGGTGCGCCACCACACCTCGCTCCGGGACATCAGCCCGGGCCGGACCGCGCGCATCTGCGCGTAGAGAGCGGGGAAGACGCGTGCCGCCTCTTCCGCATCGACCAGGCACACCTCGCCGCGGGGGGTGAACGGCTCGGCGAAGGCCGTGCGCTCGCGGGCGAGCGTCATCTCGCCCATGCGCGACGAGAGGCCGTAGCCGTAGCGGCCGTAGATCGTCGCCTCCGACGCCCACAGGCAGGCGAGTACGTCGCTCCGCGCCCGCGCATCGTCGAGCTGCGCCTGCATCATCGCGTTGAGCACGCCCCGGCGGCGGTGCGTCGGCAGCACGCCGACAACCGTCACCCCCCCGGTCGGGATCGTCGCGCCACCGGGCACCGAGACGTCGAACGTCACGGTCGCCGCGCCGCCGACGATACGTCCGTCGACGGTCCCGACCAGCACCCGGTCGAGGTCGACCCACTGCGCGAACCGTTCTGCGCCTTCGGGCGAGCTGGCGCTCCCGAAGTAGTGGCTGATCGGCTCGAGCGCCTCGACCAGCTCGTCGATCGAGGTGCACGCGCGAACCTCGACCGTCAACCGATCTTCTCCAACGGGGCATAGTCGAGCATCAGACGTCGCTCGCTGCCGTCCTCGAAGCGCACGGTCACGACGCCGCCCGCTTCGATCGCGAGCACGATGCCGCTGCCGAGCGAGGAATGCCGCACCGCATCGCCGGTCGAGATGTCCGGCAGCACCTCGCGCGGCGCGAACTCACGCTGCACGGCGTTGCCGTATTCAGACCAGGACGCGGGACGCAACCGCTCGCGCTCGACTCCGAGCGTCGGCAGCTCGTCCAGGAACCGCGACGGCAGGTTCGCCTCGCTGCGCCCGAACAGATTGCGGCGCATCGTGTGCGTCAGCGTCAGCCGTTCCTTCGCACGGGTCATCCCGACGTAGCAGAGGCGGCGCTCCTCCTCGAGCGAGTTCTCCTCGAGCGAGCGCGCGTGCGGGAAGATCCCCTCCTCGAGGCCGAGCATGAACACTGCGCGGAACTCGAGACCCTTCGCGTTGTGCAGCGTCAGCAGCGTCACCTGTCCTGCCGGGTCCTCGTCGTCGCTGCGCAGCGCGTCCTGGTCGGAGTAGAGCGAGATCTCCTGCAGGAAGCCGGACAGCGACGGCTCCTCGGCGGACGCGTCGTACTCACGCGCGACCCCGACGAGCTCTTCGAGATTCTCGATCCGGCCCCGCGCCTCGATCGTCCGCTCGGCCTCGAGCGCCTCCAGGTAGCCGGTCCGCTCGAGGACGGCCTCGACCAGGCCTGCGACGCTGGAGTCGCTCGCGGTCGCGAGCAGCGACTCCATCGCACTGCGGAAGCCCTTGACCGCGCGGGCCGACGCTGCGGCGACGCCGGCCTCCTCGGGGTGCGCGGTCGCTTCCCAGAGCGAGGTGCCGAGACCGTCCGCGTACGTGACGAGGCGTGCCAGCGACGTGTCTCCGATCCCGCGGCGGGGCCGGTTCGCGATCCGCAGCAGGCTGACGGCGTCGACCGGGTTGTCGAGCACCTGCAGGTACGCGATCGCGTCCTTGATCTCGGCGCGCTCGTAGAAGCGCGGCCCGCCGATCACCTGGTAGTCGATTCCCTGCCGGACGAGGACGTCCTCGAGCACGCGGCTCTGCGCATTCGTCCGGTAGACGACCGCGATCTCGGCGGCGCTGTACCCGCCGCCGATCAGCGCGGCGATCTCGGCGGCGACGAAGCGCGCCTCCGCGTGCTCGTCCTCGGTCTCCACCACATGCACGAGCTCGCCCTCGCCGAGCTCCGACCACAGGTTCTTCTCCTTGCGCTCCCGGTTGTTGGAGATCACCGCGTTCGCAGCGGACAGGATCGTGTTCGTGGAGCGATAGTTCTGCTCGAGCGGGATCACGCGTGTGGCGGGAAAGTCGTGTTCGAACTCGAGGATGTTGCGGATGTCGGCTCCGCGAAACGCGTAGATCGCCTGGTCCGGGTCACCCACTGCCATCAGGTTCTGATGCTCCGACGCGAGCATCTTCAGCAGCACGTACTGCGCGTGGTTCGTGTCCTGGTACTCGTCGACGAGGATGTAGCGGAACGCCTTGGCCCACCGCTCACGTGCCTCGGGGAACCGCTGTAGCACGTCGACCGTCAGCATCAGGAGGTCGTCGAAATCGACCGCGTTCGAAGCGAAGAGCCGGCGCTGGTAGAGCTGGTACACGTCGGCGACGGTCTGGTCGTAGAAGCTCGCGACGCGCGAGGAGTACTCGTCCGCCGAGATCAGCTGGTTCTTCGCCCTCGAGATCTGCGCGTGGATGCCGCGCGGGACGAAGCGCTTCGGATCCCGGTCGAGCTCTTCGAGGCAGGCCTTCACGAGGCGCACCTGATCGGCCTGGTCGTAGATCGTGAAGTTCGAGCGATACCCCAGCCGCTCCGCCTCGCGGCGCAGGATCCGGCCGCATGCCGAGTGGAAGGTCATGATCCAGATCGCGCGCGAGACCGGGCCGAGTGCGCGAGCGACGCGGTCCTTCATCTCCTGCGCGGCCTTGTTCGTGAAGGTGATCGCGAGAATCTCGTTCGGCCGCGCGCCGACTGCCGCCAGGAGGTGCGCGACGCGGTGCGTGAGCACGCGCGTCTTCCCCGATCCTGCGCCCGCGATCACGAGCAGCGGACCTTCCGTCGTCAGAACGGCCTGCCGCTGGGCGGGGTTCAGGTCGGCGAGGTACGTCTCGGGCTGGGTGACCGGCATCGTCCGGCCACGTTAGCGATCAGATCAGGCGCTCGACCTCCTCCTCGAGCCAACCGCCGGCCGCTCGTAGCGCGTCCGCGTCGGCGGACTTGAGCACCACCTCGACCCGGCGCCCGTCCGGGTCGAAGCTGGGGTAGGAACCGACCTCGACGCCGGGCCAGCGCTCCGTGGCCGTGACGAGCGCGGAGACGATCGACGCCTCGCCGGTCGGGTACGAGCGCCGCCAGACGCCGATCGGGTCGCCGCCCCGAAAACCGTCGGCATACCGCTCGAACATCGCTTCCATCTCGCGCGGCAGGCCCGGAAGCACCCACACGTTCGCGATGCGAAAGCCCGGCGCGCCGCCGAGCGGATTCTCCAGCGCCTGCGCGGTCTCGGGCAGCTCCGCCCAGCGGGCCGCATACCCGGGCGCGCCGCGGAACCGCGCCCTCAGCTCGGCGGCGAGCTCCGGTTGCAGGCGCTGCGGGACGTCGAACGCCGCCGCGAGCGACTCACGCGTGATGTCGTCGGGGGTACCGCCGAGCCCGCCCGTCACGAGCAGGTGCTCGACCAGCGACCGCTCGCGTCGGACGAAGTCGACGATCGCCTCGAGCTCGTCGCGGACCGAGGCGCTCAGCACGACCTTCACGCCGAGTCGCTCGAGGCGCTGCGCGAGCCAGGAGGCATTCGTGTTGGGCACGTCCCCCGAGACGAGCTCGTTCCCGATCGTGAGAATGGCCGCGGTCACGGACGCAGTATCGCCGCGACGCTGAATTCTGACCTGGCGCGGGCGGAAAATCTGAGTAAGGTGAGCTGTCTAGCGATCCTGGGGAGCGGCGAAAGATGAACTCGGTCTTTTTCGAAGCAGACGTAACGGATGAGGAGCGCCGCGAGGCGCTCTATACGGGGCAACTGTTCGCTTACACCGCGACGCCCGGAGCGACCGCGTTGATCGCGCACGCACGCGCGCTGAGCGAGGAGGCTTTCGGCGACCTGGATCCAACCACCGCCCAGGATCACATGGAGGTCGAGGCTTACGCAGCGCTCCTGTCCGACCTGAAGCCGCGGTTCATTCACCACCCGCGTTCAAAGGAAACCATTCAGCAGATGCTGGGCGACCTGGGTTGCGACCTCGAGCAGACATACTTCGACGTCCCTCGTATGCGCACGTCGACCGCGCACGACTACCTGACATCGGGGATCGCATACGCCTTCCATCCACATCGCGACACGTGGTATTCGGCGCCGATGGCGCAGGTCAATTGGTGGCTACCGATCTACGCGGTCGAGCCCGACAACATCATGGCGTTCCACCCGAGATACTGGACGCAGCCCGTCAGCAACAGCTCCAACGAATACAACTACTACGAATGGAACGCGACCAGCCGCAAGGACGCGTCCAAGCACGTGAAGAGCGACACCAGGAAGCAACCCAAGCCACTCGAGGAGATCGACCTCGACCCGCAGGTACGTATCGTCACGCCTCCGGGAGGCGTGACGATCTTCTCCGGCGCGCAACTTCATTCGTCGGTACCGAACACAACCGACAAGACGCGGTTCAGCATCGACTTCCGCACCGTCAATCTGGCCGACCTGGAGGCGGGGCGCTCGGCGCCGAACATCGACTCCGCGTGCACCGGCACGTCGTTGCGCGACTTCCTGCGTGCTAGCGATTTCCAACCGCTGCCGGAGACGATCGTGAAGCGGTACGACGACGAGAGCAACCAGCGCGGCGAGCTTGTCTACCACGACCACGCCGGCTGAAGCTCGACGTCAGAACGGAAACGGGCGCTTGGCGAGCGCGGCGAGCACCTGCGCAGTCACCCAGACCGGCGTCGTGACGTACTGCGTCGAGTAGCGGTAGCTGCCGTCGGCGCGCTTGAGGCGGGCGAGGTACGCGAACGCGGATCGCGGCGGCGGGCGCCCGGCGGCGACGAGACCCTGGATCGCCCACGCGGTCGACTGCGCGTCGGAGCCACGCCCTTTCGCCAGCTCGAACCCGCCGTCCGGGCGCTGGAACCCGGACAGGAACGCGACCGCCCGAGCCACCGGTGCCCCCGTGACGTGGGCGACGCGGAACAGCTCGAGCGCCGCCGCCGTGTCGTTCGAGTCCGGCTGGCCGCCTGCATTCCACGCGAAGCCGCCGTTTCGGGACTGCCGGGCGAGCACGAACCGCGTCGTCGCGGCGGGCGAGCGGCCGAGAGCGAGCACGGCCCAGATCGTCGAGTTGACGGTCTCGCCGATCCGCCCGCTCGGATGCTCGGCCGCGGCCAGCCGGGCGACCAGCCCCGGCGAGGCCGCTCCGAGCGACCGTTCGGCTAGGGCGACCAGCGCCACGTCGGTCGTCGAGGCGAGCGTGGACTCCTGGGACTGTAGGTAGGCGAGCGAGCCTGGCGCCGGGACGCCGTCGGCGCGCAGTCCGAGCACCGCCCAGGCGGTCAGCGACGGATCGGCCACCCCGCCGGGCTCCGCGAACGCGCCGTTCGCCGCATGGGCCTGCAGGAACTGCGCCGGTGAGGCGGCGAGCGAGGCGGCGACTGCGAGGGCCGCTACCCCGCCCATACGACCTCCGTCCGCAGGCGGAGCCGGTAGCGGTCGAGCAGCCGGCGCAGCTCCGGTCCCGCCGCGAGCGCGATCACGACGTTCCCGGCTGCATGCGCGACGTCGAACCAGAGCCCCCGTCCGACCACCGCGACGAGCGAGGGCAGCGTGTGCGGGAAGAAGCCCCACCACAGCCAGACATCCATCATCGCGCTGAACGCGAGGCCGAGCACACCCGTGACCGCGGCGAGCGCCCAGCGACTGCGGATGAACGGCGCGACCAGAGCGCCGATCGCGCCGCAGGCGCCCCAGCCGAGCATCTGCTGCGGCGTCCAGATCCCCTGCCCGAGGAAGAAGTTCGACGCGAAGGCGGCAAGGGCACCGGTCGCGGCGCCGGCCCGCGCGCCGAGCGCAGCGCCCGCGACGACGGCGATCACGGTCACCGGCTGCACGCCGGGGATCGCGGCGAACACGACCCGGCCGGCGGCGGCCGCAGCGGCGAGTGTCGCGACGACCGCCAGCTCGCGCGTCGAGCCGCGACTCGATTCGAACCAGGCGACGCCGCCGGCGAGCAGCGCACCCGAGCCGAGCAGCGTCGCGAGCGCGCCGTCGTGCACGACGAGCGCCGTCACCATGAGCGCGCACCCGACGACGAGCAGCCTACGCACGAACTGCCTCCCGTACGCCCAGCGAGACGATCCGATCGGCGACCTCGGCGGCCCACAACAGATCGTGCGTGACGACGAGCGTGCCGCGCTGCGGCGCCTCCGCGCGCAACAGCCGGCACAGCTCCTCCTTGCGCTCGGGATCGACGCCACGGGTGGGCTCGTCGAGCACGAGTAGCCCCGGCTCGGTGGCGAGCACGGCAGCGAGCGCCAGACGCTCTCGTTCGCCGGAGGAGAGGTCGCGCGGGTGGCGGTCGGCCGCGGCGGCGAGACCGACGTGCTCGAGTGCGCGCCGCGCACGCGCGACGTCTGCACCGAGGGCGACCTCGTCGAGCACGCGCTCGGTGACGAGGTGGCGCCCCGGGTCTTGTGCGAGGTAGGCGGCTGGTGCGTGGTCGACGTCGCCTTCGTCCGGGACGAGCAGCCCCGCCGCGATCTTCGCCAGCGTCGTCTTCCCCACACCGTTCGGCCCCGTGAGCGCCACCACCTCGCCGCGCCGGACGTCGAGCGACGGGCCGGTGAGGACGGGCCGGTCGCCGTAGGCGAAGCGGATTCCCTTGAGCCGGCAGGCGAAGTCCGGCTCGTGCTCGACGTAGAGCGGCCGGTGCGCGTGCAGCCACACGATCGCCTCCGCCTGCGGCGCATCGAGCACGACGCGGCCCGCGTCCATGAACAGGATGCGATCGGCGCGCTCGAGCGGCCGGGCGGGCCGTTGCTCCGACAACAGCACCGCACAGTCGAGTGCCCGAACCGCGTCGAGGAACCGCTCCGCGCCGTCGGGGTCGAGCTGCGACGTCGGCTCGTCGAGCAGGAGCAGGCGCGGTCGAAGCGCCAGGGCGGAAGCGAGCGCGACCCGCTGCAGCTCGCCGCCCGACAGCTCGTGCACCGACCGGTCGGCCAGCGCTGCTGCACCGACGAGCTCGAGCGCCTCCTCGACGCGCGACCAGATCGCGCCCGGATCGGTGCCGATGTTCTCGAGCCCGAAAGCGACCTCGTTCAGCACCTTCGACATCACCACCTGGTCCTCCGGATCCTGGAAGACGGACGCAACCGTTCCCGCGAGCTCGGCGGGCCGCACGTCACGCGTGTCGCGGCCGCCCACGACCACGCGACCCGCGAACACCCCGCCGTGGAAGTGCGGGACGAGGCCGGCGAGCGCGCGCAGCAGGGTCGACTTGCCGGAGCCCGACGGTCCGAGCAGCACCACGTGCTCTCCTTCATGGAGCTCGAGCGAGACGCCGTCGAGCGCGGGCATCGCGCCGGGCGCGTACGCGTAGCGCAGATCCTCGACGGTTGCTACAGCCACAGCGCCCCCGCGACGACGAGCAGCAGCGAGCACGCGACGGCGAGGTAGTCCAGCATGCGCCAGCTGGGACGCGGCGCCCGCGTCCGCCCGGCCCGGCCGTAGCCTCGCGCCTCCATCGCCTCGGCCAGATCGAGCCCACGTTCGAGCGAGCCCGCCAGCAACGGCGAGAGCAGCCGCACCGGCCCGAGCTCGACGTTCCGGCCACGCAGCGCGACCCGTAGGTCGCGCACGTCGCGTTCGAGCAGCGGCACGAGCCTCGTCGCCAGCGCGGCCGCCAGAGTCGAACGCCGGGCCCAGCCGGACGCGGCGAGCAGGCGGTCGTGGTCGACCCGCAGTGCGTAGACGGCAAAGGCCAGCCCGACTGCCGCGAGCCGCAGGCCCTGGAACAGTCCGGCTCGGAGCTCTTCGCTGGTCACGTCGAGCTGCCCGAGCACCGGCACTGTCGGGCCGACCCAGAGCTCGTGCGTGCCGATCGATTCGACGAACGGGGTGAGGATCACCACGAACAGCGCACTGACCAGCGTGCCGACGAGATAGGGCCACCGCCGCTGTGCGGGCGCCCGCCAGGCGGCGACGAGGAGGGCTGCGCAGATCAGCGCGACCGACACCGTGTGTGTCGCCAGCAGCGCCGCCACCACGGTCGCAGCGAGCAGCGCCGACGCCGGGACCGCGTTCACGACCCGACCTGGTAGCGGTAGCGGAAGGCGGCAGGGTCGGCTGCGAGCCGGGCGGCGGCGCGCGTGCCGAGGACCAGCTTGACGAGACTGCCGTCCCGAGTCGCGCGCGCGCTGTCCGCCGGAGCGCCCGGATCGACAACGATCGAGTTCGGGCCGCGGCCGACGAGCAGCTGCAACCTCTGTACCGACGGCCCCGTGCCGGCGACGTGGGCGCCACGCTTGGCCCACTCGAACCCGTGCCGAAACGGCTCCGGGAATGCGCCCACGACCACGGGGACGCTCAGGCCGGCGCCGCTCCACGAGCGGTAGTCCCACCACTCGACGTCGCCGGGGCGCACCCGGACCTCCGCCGCTCCCTGGTCGGCCTCGATGCCGTTGACGAAGTAGAGCCAATCCTTCTGGGCCCCCGCGGAGCCGCTGACGCCGTCGATCGACTGGACGAAGCGGCCGCCGTAGCGCGTCGTCACCGTCACCTTCCGCTCGAGCGTCTGGATCGCCGTCAGCCCGGCGGGGACGCTGCCGGAGTAGAGCACCTGGGCACCGCGATCGCGCGTCACCCAGAGCGTGGCCGTCCCGTGCTCGCGCTCGCCGCCGCAGCCGACGAGGGCGAGCGCGAGCAACGAGACGGCGAGCCATCTCACTTGAGCGCGTTCGACCTGACCGCGTCGTCGGCCGTGACGCGGACGAGCAGGCCCTTGTGCGCGCCCGGGCAGACCTTCTGGTTCAGTTGCGCCGGCATCGTCCGGCTCGAGCCGACGTGCAGGACGAGATTCGAGACCGTGGCTGCCTTGCCGTTGTCGTCGAGCGCCTGTGCGACGTAGCAGCCGCCGGTCGCAGGATTCAGCCGCAGCGTCGGCGGACCGCCGTTCGGCCCGAAGGTGGCGTAGTACCAGAGAACGCGATCGCCGTCCTTCAGCAGGACCTGATCGGCACCGACCGGCGGCGACACGTCGTCGACCTTGAACACCCAGCCGCTCGAGCCGGAGCCCGGGTAGCGGCCGATCTGGTCGACGTAGGGGCCGAAGCCGGTGACGGTGACGTGGTAATAGAACTCGCCGATGATCGACGCCTGCTCGAGTGCGTCGAGGGCATTCGTCGCCGTGACGGTGACCTCGGTCGGGGCGAACAGCGTCCTGGTCTTGCCTTCGACCCGCACCTTGACGGTTGCCGACAGTGCAGTCGCGGGCAAGACGAGCGCGAGGACGACGAGCAGAGTGAAACGCTTGGCCACGAATCCTCCTTCCACGAGGGGCTCGGGTATGGAGGGCGACCGGCAGGTCTTCTGACTCGGGGCTCCCCCTCCACCGCCTTCCCGGGCCTGGAGGCCCAGTGGCGTCATGGTGGAGGGCATCTCCCCTCACAGCGGCGGGACCGTCCCGGATTCGCACCGGGTTCCCTCACCGCTCGCCCGTTTTGTGGCCGCGAATCTAGCACGCGTGAGCGGCCCGTAGACTTGACGGCGATGGAACGCAGCGAGGTGACCGACCGGCAGCTCGAGGCCTTGCTCGAGCGCCTCGACAAGATCGCCGGGGAGCTGGTGCGGCTGAACGCGCGGGACGAACGGCGCGAGGAGCTGACGATGATCGCGCACGAGCTGCGAAACCTCAACGAGTCGCTGCAGGCGCTCGCCTACGCGGCGCTCGGCCAGCAAGGCCCGCAGGTTCGCCGGCGCCGCACGGGGTAGGTATTAACCGGCGAGCCGGTAGACCGCGCCCGAGTCCACCGACATCAGATACAGCTCCCCCGCCGCATCCTCGCCGAACGACGACAGGCCTTTCACCGTGAACGGCTCGCGCCTGACGCCGGTCGCCTTGCCGCCGACGATGCGCAGGCTCCAGACCGTTCCCGAGCAGTAGTCGCCGTAGAAGTACCGGCCGGCAGCGGACGGAACGCGCGCGCCGCGGTAGACGTAGCCGCCCGACACCGAGCACCCGGCCGAGTGCGGATACTCGACGACCGGCGGGACGTAGCGACCACGCGCAAGCAGCGCAGTCGAGGCGTCGTAGACGTGATTCGCCTCGAAGTGGTTCCAGCCGAAGCTGGCGACCGCCGGCGTGCCGTGACGAAGGTAGTCGATCTCCTCCCAGCTGTCCTGACCGACGTCGCCGATGTAGAGATCGCCGTTCGCCCGGTCGAACGAGAAGCGCCACGGGTTGCGGAGCCCGTACGCCACGAGCTGCCACCGCGCCCCCGGGTGGTCGACGTCGAGGCGCATGATCTTGGCGAACGGCCGCGCGAGGCTCTGCCCGTTGTGCTCCGGATCGCCCCCGCCGCCGCCGTCGCCGTTCCCCCAGTAGAGGCGGCCGTCCGGGCCGAATTGCAGCTGGCCGCCGTTGTGATTCGATGCGAAGTCCTTGACGAAGAGGAGCTGCGCCGCCGAGGACGGAAGGGCTCGGGTCCCGTCCGAGCGATAGCGAGCGACACGGGTGTCGCCGTTCACATCCGTGTAGTCGACGTAGAAGCGGTGATTCACGGCGTAGTGCGGATCGAAGGCCACCGAGAGCAGACCGCGCTCGCCTCCGCTCGCGACCAGCGAGCGGATGTCGAGGAACGGCGTCGCCCGGATACGGCCGCGCTCGAGCACGACGATCCGTCCGGCCTGCTCGACGATGTAGAGGCGGCCCGGCTCGCCGGGCACGGCCGTCGCGTACACCGGCGCATCGGCCTGCACAACGCGCACGAGGTGCAGCCCTGCGACCCGCGCACAAGCCGCGCCGGGGAGAGCCGCCGCGGCGAGCACGAGAAGTGTGAGAACGCCTCTCATGGGTGGTAGATGTCGAGGACGCCGCTCGTCGTGTGCGCGTTCGCGTTGCCCTCGGCGATCGCCACGCGACCGTCGGCGACGATCGGGCTCTGCCAGTGCACGTCACCGAACGGCAGTGAGGCAACCTGGCGGCCGTTGGCGGCGCGATACACGCGGAGCGATCCCGACGAAGCGACGAAGACGAGGCCGCCCGCGACGACCGGCGAGGTGCCGCCCGAGCTCCGCGACCAGACCGACCGCAGACGGCCGCCGACGAGCCGCCACGCCTGCGTGCCGCCGTCGTCCGCGACGAAGACCCACGTTCCCTGCCACACCGCCGGCTCGCTGAACAGGGCAGAGCCTCCGGGGGTCGCAACGGTCTGCAGCTCGCCGCCGAGCGTCGCATTCACTCCCGGCAGCCGGTCGAGCCGGAGCAGCCGCAGCTGGCCGTCCTTCCCACCCTGGACCGCATAACCGCCGGAGAGGAGGGCAGGGCTCGTCGACCCGAGATCGAGGTCGGAGTCGTTGAGGTGCTGCTGGTCGGCGGGCGTCCAGTGCCGGAGGAGCTTCGACGCGTCGGGCGAGAGCACGATCACGCTGTCGCCCCAGTCGGTGCTTCCGTTCCAGGGCGCGTTCCCGGTGGCGACAACGAGATCGCCGGTGGAGGGATCGACGGCGGCGCCGTTTCGCGACCAGATCGCCGAGTCGCTGGCCGAGCAAGTGCTGGGTGTGATCAGCGTGTGCCGGTCTGAGCAGAGCGAGTTCCAGACGTTACCGATCGCCCCCGTCTTCTCCGACAGCGTCACCACGTGCCCCTGGTAGGGCGGAGCGTCGCCGATGTAGCCGCCTGTCGTGACGAGCACCAGCCCACGCGACACGTTGAGCGACGAGGTGAGCTTCTCGTGGGTCGGATCGCGCGTCACCGGCGTCGCCCAGAGCACCTTGCCGTCCGCGACCCGCAGCTTGCGGATGTCGCCGTCCGGCGCCGCCGCATAGATCGCGCTCCGGTCGGTCGAGGCGACCGGGGTTGCGTTCGTGATCTGCGCCGTCCCGGCGAGCGATCCGTAGCTCGGCGGTGTGAAGCGCCAGAGCACCTTGCCGCTCGCAGCGTCGATCGCCTCGGTCTTCCCGTACGTCGTGGTGACGAAGAAGACGTCGTGAACGGACCCGTCGACCTTCACGCCGTGCAGGTAGATCGGCGACGAGTCGACGGTGCCGTCCAGCCGAACCTGCCGCCGGACGAGCCGGGACGCGTTCGCCGCGGTGAGCGTGCCCGCCGGCGCGGCGTCATGCCGCGCCGTGTCGAAGCCGAAGCGGCCCCAGTCGGTCCCGCCGGCTCCGGACAACGCAGCGGCCGGTACGGCCGCGACGAGGGCGGCGACGACGGCGACGAGTGTCGCCTTCACCGGGCGGCGAGATCGGACGAGGAGACCCACGGGCCGGGCGGCGTGAGCAGCGACTCGGCGTGGAGATAGGCGAGGCCGGCAAGCGGCAGATCGGCCCAGCGCTCGAAGCAGAAGTAACGCCGGCGCCACTGCGGGAAGAACTTGCGGCTGAAGCTGTGGAGCCGCTCGAGCTGGAAGAGCCGATCGCCTTTCAGCAGCACGAAGCGCGTCGCACGCACGAACCGCGAGGCTTCCTCGTCTGCGCGCAGGAAGTCGGCGAAGACTGCGAAGTTCAGCGACAGCTCCGCGACCGCGTGGCCGCGCGCCCAGACGATCGTCTCGGTGATCAGGTACTCCATCAGGCCGTTCGGCGTGTCGCGGCGACGGCGCATCGAGGCGAGCGAGTAGCCGTCGCTTGCGGGCGACGGAACGAGCTGCAGGAAGCCCCCGACGGCGCCGGTCGGCCCGAGCGCGACCGCGAGCACGCTGTCGGGATAGGCAAACAATGCGTCCATCGCCATCGTGAAGCCCCGCTCCGGCCAGTTGCCGCGCCACTCGCGCGAGACGGCCTCGAGCTCGCGGCGCAGCGCCGGGTCCGCGTCGACGACCGACAGCACGCGAACCTCGTACCCGCTCTTCTCGAGCCGCGAGACCGACTGCCGGACCTTCCGGATCGCCCGACCGTCGAGCGTGAACTCGGACGGCCTGATCACGGCTTCGTCGCCGAGGTAGAACGACTTGAAGCCGAGTGCCGCGTAGTCCTCGAGCGCCTCGCTCGAAGCCCCTGCGATCGCGACGCGCCAGCCCTTGGCGCGGGCGACACGGACGAACTCGGCGACGAGCTCGCGCCGCTCGGACGGATCCCCGATCGGATCGCCCGCCACGAGCGCCGTGCCGCCCACGACGCGATACGCGAGGAACGAGCGACCGCTCGGCGAGAACACGTACGTCTTGTCGCGTCGCAGCGCGAAATACGAGAGGCTGTCCTCTCCGTGCTCGTGCACCAGCGCGGTCGCGCGTTCGTGCGCGTCCGGCGTGCACGGCGGCGCACCGGGCGGGCGAAGCCACAGCCACAAGGCGCGGAACGCAAGCGCGCCGACGACGAGCACGAGCGCCCGCTCGATGCGGACCGACGTGTTGTCGGTGAGGTACACGTCGGTGAGCAGGAGGCTCACGCCGACGACGAGCGCGAGCACCACTTGCACGAGTGGACGGATCGTCGCCGGGTCGCCCGGCGCGACGAACTGCCGGCGAGCACGGAACAACGCGATGAGCAGTCCCAGATGCACCGCCGCCTCTTCGAAGTCGAGACCCTGCACGAGATGGGCGGCGGCCGACGCCGAGACCACGACGACCGCGAGCACCCAGGCGCGACGCTTGCGCCGCGCAAGACCGCGCGCGAGCCAGATCGTCCCCACCCCGAGCGCCAGCACGAGCGTCCGCGCCGCCGCGTGAACGCCGGGCGGCAGCACGCCCTGCACGAGCTCGACCCGATCGGCCATCTCCGGGGTCAGAGCCGAGACGATCGACAGGAGGCCCGCACCGGCTGCCAGCCACGCGAGCAGAGTCGGAGTCGCCGGGCGGCGCACGTCTCTCACGTTAGCCTCGATCCCGGACGAATGCGTTAAGAGCGAGCCGAATCGCGCAGGAGCACGCGGCGAAGCTCGTCTTCCTTGCCCGGTTCGAGGATCGCCAGCACCTGGTCGCCCGCCTCGAGCTGGGTCTCGGAATCGGGGACCTCGGCCTTTCCGTCGCGAACGACGGAGATCAGCCGTGCACCCTCCGGCAGCTTGACCGCTCGGATGCGCTTGCCCTCGCACGCGGCGCCGCGATTGATCGTCACCTCGACGATCTCGAGATTCTCCTGGCGCAGCTCGATCAGCTGGATCAGCCCGTGCTCCGGGACCTCGTGCTCGACGAGCGCCATGATCGCTCCCGTTGCGGAGACGGTCGGCGAGATGCCGAGCAAGTCGAAGTACGGCTGATTGCGCGGATCGTTGATGCGCGCGATCACCTTGGCGACGCCGTAGCGCTCGCGTGCAAGCTGGCAGATCACGATGTTGTCCTCGTCGTCCCCGGTCGCAGCGACGAGCAGATCCGGGGGCCGCTTGATGCCCGCGCGCTCGAGCGTGTGCAACTCGGTCGCGTCGCCGCGCACGACCTGATGCTCGAACTCAACCTCGAGCCGGTCGAAGCGGGACGGCCGCTGCTCGATCAGCGTCACCTCGTGTCCGGCACGCAGCAGCGTGCGCGTGACGTTCGAGCCGACCTTGCCGCCGCCGGCGATCAGGACGTACACGGACGACCCCTCACGTGACGACCTCGGTCGCCCGGACCGTCTCGACGAGCGTCTCGATCGCCGCCGAGGTCGGGCACACGATCCGCAGCCCCTTCTCGGCGTAGAACTGCGCGCGCGCCGGGTCGAGGATGCGCACGACCACCGTGGGAACCTGGAACTGCTTCTGTGCCACCTGCGCGATCACGATGTTCGTGTTGTCGCCGTCGGTGGTGACGACCACCGCGTCGGCGTCCTCGATCCCACCTTCGCGCAGCAGCTTGAGGTCCATGCCGTGACCGACGACGAACCCGCCGGTCCAGTGCTCGCCGAGTCGGGCGAGCGAGTCCTCGTTCTCGTCGAGGACCGTGACGTCCCAGCCCGACCCGGCGAGCTGGAGCGCGACCGCCGAACCGACCCGGCCGCAGCCGATCACAAGTGCCTTCACGATCGGGCAGGGTACAGCGGTGGCTCAGGTCGCCGCGAGCTCCTCATCCATCACGGATTGCGGGAACGCGACGATCAGGACCTCGCACGGAGCGTTGCGGAGGACGTAGTCGACGGTCGGGGAGAAGAATCGCGACTGGCGCCGCCACCGCGGGGACGAGCCGAGGACGATCAGGTCGGCGTCGACCTCGCGCGCCCGCTCGACGATCGCAGAGCCGATCGCCCTGGCCCGCACCGTCGCGCCCTCCACCGTGACGCCGTAGTCCGCACCCAGTTGCTTTGCCTCGACCAGCGACTCGGCGGCCCGCACCTCGAAGTCCGCGAGCGGCGCATCGAGCGCCTCGGACAGGTCGACGCGGATCACGTGCAGTGCCTCGACCGTCGCGCCGTGATCGGCGGCGAGCTTGACCGCGGTGGCGACCATCTCCTCGCCGATGATGCCGAGCTTCATCGGGACGAGGATCCGGTGCACGTCGAGCGCCGAGCTGACCTCGAGCTCGTCCGCCGAGCGGACACGCTCGAGGACACCTTCTCCGTGCGACAGCCTGACGGCCACGAAGACGACGAGCCCGACGGCAAGCCAGATCGGACCGCCGTAGCGCGCAGCTGGATGTGTCGCGAGCGCAACGATCCACACCGTGAACGTCGCCACCGCGCCGACGAGCGCCGGCAGTGGCAGCTCGACGCCGCGGACCCGCACGTTGAACGGCGCGCGGAACGGTCGCGGCAGGTCCGGCTCGTCGATCCGGAGCTTGATCACCGCGAGCTGCGCGGCGGTGAAAGCAAGGAGCACACCGAACGAGAAGAGGCTCGCCAGCCCCGCCACGTCGTTCTTGACGAACGAGGTCCCGATGACGAACGCGGAGGCGACCACGGCAACCGAGACGATCGCCGGCGGCGAGACGTGCGCGCGCCGGCTCAGGCGCCCGAAGGCGCTCGGCAGCTGACCGTGCTCGCCCAGCGAGTAGGCCAGGCGCGAGAAGCCTGAGATCGAGGTCACGACGGCGGCCAGCAGGATCAGCGCGCCCGTGACCCCGACATAGAACCGCAGTGCATCGGCGAGCCCGGAGGGCAGTTCCGCTCCGATCCGGTCGGCGACGCCAAGGAGCGGCGCGTGCACCCACCTCGTACCGAGCGCCGTGTGCGGGCCGGGGAACGCGGACAGTGCGACGACGGCGATCGCGACGTAGAGCGTGATCACGGTCGCCAGGCCGCCGAACACCGACCGCGGCAGATCGACGCCCGGGCTGCGAGCCTCCTCCGCCAGATTCGCCACCGTCTCCAGGCCGGTGAAGGCGAGCATCGCCAGCGGGATCGAGAAGGCGATCGCATGCCACGAAGGCTCGGTCCCGAGCGACATGCCCTGCGTGAGGGCGTGCGGCGACCAGACGAGCACGAACCCGAGCACGACGAGCAGGAGCTGTGTCAGGAGGTCGAGCGCCGGGATCACGATGCCCACGCCGTACAGCGAGGGACGCCGCACGAGCCGCACGATCGCGACGGCGACGATCACGAGGACGGCGACGATGACGTCCCACGGCTTGCGATCGAGCGCGCCGACGCGCAGCGCACCGGCCAGGTAGTGCGGCAGGAAGAGCGCCGAAAGGGCGATCACGATCACGTAGTCGAGGAAGAGCGCCCAGCCGGTGATGAACCCTGCGAGATCGTTCGAGGCGCGCCGCACGAAGGTCGCCGCCCCGCCGGTCTCCGGCAGTGCGGCGGTTCCCTCGGCGTACGACAGCGAGACGACCAGGAAGAGCACGCCGACCCCCAGCAGGACGACCGGTGTGAAGCCGAGCGCGTTCGCGGCGATGACACCGAGCGCGAAGTAGATCGACGATGCGACCTCGCCGTAGGCGACCGAGAAGAGCGCCCGCGCGTCGAGCTCGCGCGTGAATCCGGGGAGCTTGCGGGCCACGCTGCTCAGGTCCTCCGGCGCAGGAGATAGAGCCGGCCCGCGCCGGCGGCGATGAAGAGCACACCGAGCAGCACTCCGACACCGCCGCCGCGAGCGAGTGTGTACGCGAGCATCGCGACGCCGAGCCCGACCATCACGATCGCCAGCAGCTGGATCGCGCTCCGGTGCACTACTACGCTGCCTTCCGCCCGACCGCGACCATCACGCGGCACGGCGCGTGCTTCAGCGCGTAGTCGACGGTGTGCCCGAAGATCGCCCGGTGCCGCCCGCGCGGAGCGCCGAGCACGATGATCTCGGAGACGCGGCGCTCCGCCTCGTCGACGATCGCCCGGCCGGCATGGCGCGCGCGTACCACCCGCTCGACGACGCGTACCCCGTACGGCGCCGCGATCGCACGAGCCTCGTCGAGCAGACGGTCGGCCTCGGCGAGCTCGGGAGCGAGGTCGGCGTCGAGCGGCAGCTCGAGCGGCACGACGATCACGCGGAGGAGGACGATTCGCCCGGCACGCTCCGTCGCAAGCCGTGCGGCGACCTCGACTGCCTCGCGCGACTCGGGGCCGGTGACGACCGGGACGAGGATCGAGCGGTACTCGAGTGCAATCGCCGGCCCGACCGGGAGCGGGGCCCGTGCCGTCACGGTCAGCGACAGGTGCGCGTGCCGGCGATAGAGCACGTAGAAGACGAAGCCGACGGCCAGCCAGGCGAAGCCCGCATCGCGCGTCGCCGGATCCTGGATGACGACGACGAGCCAGGCGATCCCGGTCCCGAGGCCGCCGAGGATCGCGAACAGCGGCCACGAGACGCCGCCGATCGTCATGTTCGGCCACGAGCGCCACGTGCTCTCGCCCTCGGTCTTGCCCGCGCGGACCCGCAGCGCGATCACCGAGGCGTGCGCGATCGTGAAGGAGAGCATCGCGCCGAACGCGTACATCCGCCCGAGAAAGTCGACCTTGCCGGACAGCAGGAAGATCGTCGGACCGATCGCGCCGAAGACGAGCAGCGCGAGCCACGGTGTCTTCAGGCGCGGGTGCAGGCGCCGGAACACCTCCGGCAGCTGCCGATGACTGGACATCGCATAGGTGATGCGCGACGCGCCGATCACACCGGCGTTCGTGGCGATGAAGAGGATCGTCGCCGCGAGGATGCCGACGTAGACCTTCGCCGTGGCCAGAAGGAAGCCGTGCAGGCCGAGATTCTCGACGAGACCGAGCACGGGATCGTTCTTGAATCCGAGCGGCGGCGGCAGGCCGAGCTTGGTCACGTACTGGTCGCCGACGTGGACGACCGGCATCGCCGACAGCGCGATGAACGGCAACGTGAAGTAGATCGCGAAGACGGCGATCGCCACCCACGAGATCGCACGCGGGATCGAGCGAACCGGGTCGCGTGCCTCTTCGGCGAGGTTCGAGACGGTCTCGATCCCCGTGTACGCGATCATCGCGACCGGGATCGCGAGCAGGAACTGGCTCCACGTCGGCGCGACGCCGAGGTGCACGTTGTGGACGAGCACGTGCGGGCTGAAGATGAGGAAGAAGCCGAGCGCGACGAGGAGCAGCTGCGTCGCGAAGTCGATGACGGCGAGGAAGATGTTGAGCCCGGCCGCCTCCTTGATCCCGACGATGTTGATGCCGACGAGCAGCCAGGTGAGCACGATCCCGACGACGATGTCCCACGGGTTCGTGCGCAGCGGCTCCCAGAAGATCGACAGGTAGTGCGGGACGAAGATCACCGAGATCGCGACGGTGATCACGTAGTTCAGCATCTGCGCCCACGCCGCCACGAACGAGACGAGCTCGTTGAACGCGTGGCGGGCGAAGCTCGACGATCCGCCTGCCTCCGGGTAGTGGACCGTCCCCTCGGCGTATGTCGCGGCCGTGGCTGCGAAGATCACGCCGCTGACGATGAAGACGATCGGCGTCAGCCCGAGGGCGATGCCTGCGGTCAGCCCGAGCGCGTAATAGATCGACGAACCGACGTTGCCGTATGCGGTCGCGAAGAGCGCCGGTGCGCCCAGCACGCGCTCGAGGCCGTGAGTCTGTCGGCGCCGCCGGGGCACGAGGCGATGCTACGCGCACGGACGGCGCGCGTCCTCGAGCGGTGCCGGGCACCTCGGTGCCCGGCACCCGGCGGTCGGCCCGGGCCTACGAAAAGAGCTGGTAGGGAACGCTGGAGAGGATCACGTGCGGCTCGAAGAGGAGCAGCCGCTTCACGTACAGCGCCCGCTGATTGTGCAGCAGTCGCGACCAGCCGCGGACGACGATCTCCGGCATCACCACGTTGACCACGGTCTCGGGATCGGCGGTCAGCTCTCTGATGTAGGCGAGGAGCGGCGTGCCGACATCACGATACGGAGCGTCGCTCAGGTCGAGCGGCATCGCCATTCCCGCCTCCCCCCAGCGGGCGGCGAGCTTGTTCGCCTCCTCGCTGTCGAAGGCGAATGAGACCGCCCGGGTGTCTTCGATCCCGAGCGACTCGGCGTAGGTCAGCGCGCGCATCGATCCGGCGTGGACGTCGGCGAGCAGGACACGGACGGCGAGCCGGCTCGGCGTGACTCCCTCCGGGCCGGTCCGCCTCGACACGACCGGGACGTCGGCGACCACGGTCCCGGGCTCCGAGAGCAGCCGCAGCTTGAGGCGGAACGAGGTGCGCGTCGCGGCGGCGAAGAGCGACCGCGCACGGAACTGCTCGGGGACGACGACCGTGACGAAGTCGGACTCGCCGCGCGGCAGCCGCCACACCTCCTCGAGCACTGCGTGGGCGCGCCCTTCGTCGGTCGCGAGGCGCTCGAGCTTCGGCCCGGAAGGCGCGTAGTCGAACCAGCGCGGCCGGATCGCCGGGTCGGTGCGCCGTCCCGGGGTGAGCAGTGCGCGGATCGAGCCGTCGCCGGCGATCTGGCGCGCGTACCACAGCCCGCCCTCGGTGGCGACGTCGAGCGACTGCACCCACAGCAGGACGTGGTTCGTCGGAATGCCGGCCGCACGAACCGCGCCGACTCCGGCCGCCAGGCGCCGCGCGAAGCGCCGGTAGTGGCGGTTGATGCCGACGAACGAGAGCACGAACAGCGGGATCGCGACCATCACCAGCCACGCTCCCTCGGTGAACTTCGTCCAGATCACGATCAACGTGACGAGCCCGGTCGCGGATGCGCCGACGCCGTTCAGCAGGGCGCGGTAACGCCAGCCCGCGTCGTGTGTTCGCAACCAGTAACGAACCATGCCCGCCTGCGACAGCGTGAACGCGGTGAAGACGCCGATCACGTAGAGGTGAATCAGCGAATCGACGCTCGCGTTGTAGACGACGAGCAACGCGGACGCCGCGGTGGCGAGCACGATGATCCCGTTCGAGAAGACGAGTCGATCGCCGAGGTTCGTGAACTGCCGCGCGAAGAAGCGGTCACGCGCGAGCAGCGCAGCCAGACGCGGGAAGCCCTGGAACGACGTGTTTGCAGCGAGCACGAGCACGGCGAGCGTGAGGATCTGAACCGCCCAGTACATGAATCCGCTCCAGGAGCCCGCGGGAAAGACGCCGCGGGCGAGTTGCGAGAGCACCGACGGCGTCCCGGAGGTGCTCGGCAGCGCGTGCATGTGCACGGCGAGCCACGAGACACCGACGAACATCACGATCGCGATCGCACCGAGGGTCCCGAGCGTCCTCGCCGCGTTTCGCCCATGCGGGCGGCGGAAGGCGTTCACGCCGTTGGCGATCGCCTCGACCCCCGTCAACGCTGTCGAGCCGGAGGCGAACGCACGCAGGACGACGAACAGGGTGACCACCCCCGTTCCCGAGGCGATCGGGTGCGGCACCACCGCCTGCGGGCAGCCCGACGTCGCGCAGCGGGTGATCCCCGTCCCGACGAGGACGAAGATCGAGGTCACGAAGGCGTACGTGGGGAGTGCGAAGAGCACGCCTGCCTCCTTCACACCCCTGAGGTTCGCCAGTGTGATCAGGACGACGAAGCCGAGCGAGAGTGCCAGCTCGTGTCCTTGCAGTCCGGTCGCGGCGGAGGTGAGCGCGAGCACGCCTGCGGCCACGGACACGGCAACCGTGAGGATGTAGTCGGTGAGGAGGGCCGCCGCGGCGACGAGGCTCGGCACCTTGCCCAGGTTGTCCTTCGCGACGATGTAGGCGC
Organism: uncultured Thermoleophilia bacterium; assembly: GCA_963769545.1. GTDB lineage: Bacteria > Actinomycetota > Thermoleophilia > Gaiellales > Gaiellaceae > PALSA-600. The sequence goes on from CAVYMB010000002.1 coordinate 287,320, forward strand.
CGCCAGAGGTCTCGTAGGCGAGCACCGTCTGGCGGTATGAAGCGACGACGATCGCCAGCAGGCCGGCGATGCCGATGGAGATCGGAAACGCGAGGTGCGCGGCGCCGGCGGAGGCGCCGACGAGCACGACGAGCGCTGCCTCCGTTGCGTACGCGACCGACGAGAGCGGGTCGGAGGCGAAGATCGGGAGCGCCAGCCACTTGGGCAGCAGCGTCTCGTCCATCTGGTCGGACGCCATCGCGCGGCCGACGACGAAGCGCCGCAGGCGCGGCCGGCCTGCCTCTGCGCTCATGCCGTCGACCGGCGCTCGAGCGCCGTCAGCGCGCGCTCGACTTCGCGGCCGGTGGCGTCGGCCCGTGCCCGGTCGTAGAGCGGGCTGCGGGAATCCGTGACGAGCCGATCTGCAAGCAGAACGCCGCGCGGGAGGACGTGCACGTCGAGGTCGGCGAGCCGGCTGGCGAGCGCGAGCAGCTGCGGGCGCGCCGACCGAACTGCGACCCGATTGAGGGGCGAGGCGCCCGGAAGGCGACCACTGTCCGCGTCGTGCACGACATCCGTGATGCCTCGTGAGATCCCGAGCCGGTACTCCGCCGCGACGAGCTCCTGGACGCGCCACGCGAGGCGCGGCGACGGAAGCACGGACGCGATCAGCTCCTCGTCGGCAGCGCGGCGCTCAGCCTGCAGAGCTCGGCGCTTCTGGAGCTCATGAATGGGTTGCAACAGGCGCACCGAAACCACCGCGTCCACCGTAGGACGGGCTTTCTCAAGTGCGCCTGAGGATCGCGGTGCTCCACCTCAAGGTTTTCTCAAGCCGCAACGACCGACGTCAGGCGGCCGTGACGAGGCGGTAGCCGGCGCCCGGCTCCGTGAGGAGATGGCGCGGCGAGGAGGGATCGGGCTCGATCTTCCGCCGAAGCTGTGAGACGTAGACGTGCAGGTAGTTCGACTCGTCACCGTAGGCCGGGCCCCACACCTCCCGGAGAATCGTTCGATGCGTGAGCAGCTTGCCCGGGTTGTTCGCCAGCAGCCGCAGGATCGCGAACTCGTGCGGCGTCAGGTGGACGTGCCGGCCCGACACCTCGACCGACTGCTTCTCGAGGTCGATGCGAATGTCACCGAACACGATCACAGGCTCGCCGCCCGTCGACGACCGCCGAAGAGCGGCACGCAGCCGCGCAAGCAGCTCGCCGATCGCGAACGGCTTGGTGACGTAGTCGTCCGCACCGGCATCGAGCGCGGCGATCTTCTCGTCCTCGTCGCCGACCGCCGAGATGACGATGATCGGCGCCTCGCTCCACTGACGGAGCTCGCGGCACACGTCGGTGCCCCTGCCGTCCGGGAGGATGAGGTCGAGGATGACCGCATCGGGCGAGTTGAGGCCGGCCGCGGTGATCGCCTCGCCGGCGCTCGTGACGGTCTCCACGTCGTAGCCCGCGCCGCGAAGGTTCGTCGCGAGCGCACGGAGGAACTGTGGCTCGTCGTCGACGACGAGGACCCGCGCACCACCACTCATCCGAGGGCTCCGGTCACGACGCGTTCGGCGGGCAGGGTCAGGCTCGCGCGCGTTCCACCGCCGTCGCGGGCCGTCAATGAGATTGCGCCGCCGTTGGCGACTGCAAAACCGCGCGCGATCGCGAGCCCCAGGCCTGCGCCGCGTACGACCGCCTGACCCCTGGCGAACGGCTCGAGGAGCGACTCCGCCTGATCGGCGGGAATGCCGCTGCCGCGATCGTCGATCTGGATCGTCACCGTGCCGTCGCCGCCGTCGTGGGCCGAGATCTCAACCGACGCGTCCGGCAGCGAGAACTTGACCGCGTTCTCGATCAGGTTGACCAGGATCCGCTGCACCTGGATCGCGTCGACCCGCGCCGCCGGCAGATCGTCGTCGAGCCGGACGCTGACGGCGCGCTGCCCCACCTCGTCGACGGCCAGCGCGACGAGCTCGTCGATCTCCCAGAGCTCCGGATGCGGAACGGCGGCGTCGGCATGCAGCCGCGACAGGTCGAGCAGGTTCTCGACGAGGCGCGTGAGCCTGGCGAGCTCGCTGCTCAACGCCTCGAGAAGCTCGGCACGGTCCTCGCCCGACAGCTCGACTTCGGCGCTCGACAGGCCACCGAGCGCAGCGGTCATCGTCGCCAGCGGCGTGCGGAAGTCGTGCGAGACCGTATGGATGATCGTCGTCTTGAACGCGTCCGACTGTCGCAGCGCCTCTGCCTCGCGCGCGTTCTGTTCGAGGCGGTCCCGCTCCTCGGCGACCTCGAGCAACGCATTGAACGCGGCTTCGAATCGGGTTCGTGCACGCTCGTCGGCACCGGCGAGGACGCTTTCGGCGCGAGCTCGAATCTCGTCGACGGCGGCATCGCGGTGGAGGAGCTCGGCAGCGGTGTCCGCCAGGAGCGCCGCCTCGCGCTCGCGCTGCTCGGCCTCGGCGGCGCGACGGCGAGCACGCGCGGCCAGCTCGCTCGCGATCACTGCGCTCACGACATACACCCCCAACGCCGCCCAGTTTCGCCCGTCCGCGAGCGTGAGCGTATGCACCGGCGCGAGGAAGAAGAAGTTGAAGGCGATCATTGCAGCGATCGCAGCTCCGATGCCGTAACCCATGCCGTAGAGGACGGCCACGACGATCACCGCAGGCGTGTAGACGACGCCGAGGCTCAGCGTCGGCGCGACCGGACGCAGCGCGTAGACGATGCCGGTCGCGGCTGCGAGCAGGACGATCGTCCCGACGAGCGGGGTTGCCGAGCCGAGGTAAGAGCGAAGCCGCATGGCGCAACCGTAGCGCCGTCAGATCCCCGTGACGATGACCGCGAGCAGGAGCAACGAGAGGCCGGACGTCGCCAGCACGGTCAGCCCGGCGACCACGTTGAAGACCCGCCCGTTTCCATACGTGCCCATCACGTCCGGGCTCGCGGACAGGCGCCAGACGAAGAAGAGCGTGATCGGGAGCAGCAGCCCGTTCACCGCCTGCACGCCGACCAGCAGGCTGAACACCGGGATGCCGGGGATCATCGCCACGATCGCGCCGATCGCGACCAGGACGGTGACGACCCCGACGAATACCGGCGCCTCGCGCGGCGAACGGGAGATGCCCTTCTCGAAGCCGAACGTCTCGGAGATCACGTAGGCCGCGGTGACCGGGAGGATCGCGGCGGCGAGCAGGCTCGCGCCGAGCAGCCCGACCGCAAACAGGACCTCGGCGAAGCGGCCGGCGAAGGGCTCCAGCGCCTTCGCCGCTTCGGAAGCCGAATTCACCTGGTGGTGGCCGTGCAGGTACAGGGTCGCGGCGGTGGCGATGATGATGAAGCTCGCGATCACGTTCGCGAAGATCGAGCCGGAGACGACTTCGGCGCGCTCGCTGTTCAAGTCGTCCGGACCGAGGCCGCGTTCGACGACCGCCGACTGGAGGTAGAGCTGCATGAACGGCGTGATCGTCGTCCCGGCGGTCGCGACGAGCAGGATGAGGAAGGGCGCGGAGGTCTGCACCTGCGGCACGACGATGGCGTGCCCGACCTGGCCCCAGTCCGGACGCGCGAGGATCGCGGCGATCGGATAGGCGAAGAACGGGATCGTCATGAGCACGAAGATCCGCTCCGCCAACTTGTAGGTGCCGCGGACGAGCAGCAGCCAGACCGCGACGGCGCCGATCGGCACGGACACGTACGTCGGGACGCCCGCTAGCCCGAGCGCAGCGCCGATGCCCACGAACTCCGAGATGCAGATACCGAGGTTCGCGACGAGCACGCAGGCCGTCGCGAACAGCGCCCAGCGGATGCCGTACTCCTCGCGAATCAGATCTGCGAGGCCCTTGCCGGTGATCACTCCCATCCGCGCGGCCATCTCCTGCACGACGACGAGGGAGAGCGTGATCACGACCATCATCCAGAGCAGTGCGAAGCCGTAGCGGGCGCCGACGGACGAGTACGTCGCGATCCCCCCGGCGTCGTTGCCGGCGTTTGCGGCGATCAGGCCCGGGCCGAGGACGGCGAGAACGGCGAGCAGCCGGCCGCGCGGGCGCCGCAGCACCCGAAACGGGGTCGAGATGCGCCGCACGTCATCCGTCACCCAGGTTGAAGCTGCGGCGCCAGCCACGCGGCAGCACCAGCTCGAGCACGTCATCGACGGTCACGACGCCTTGGAGCCGCTGCTCCTGGTCGACGACGCCGACCACCGTCAGATCGAAGTCCGTCATCATCCGCGCGACCTCTTCGAGCTCTGCATCAAGCCGCACCACCCGGGGGATGGGCGCGATCTCGCCGATCGGTGCCGCGGGGTCGGCGCGGAGCAGGTCGGCGAGTGGCATGCCGCCGTGCACGCGGCGTGCGGTGTTCATCACGAACACGAGCTCGAGCGTCTCGGCCGCAGCCGTCGACTGCCGCACGCGGTCGAGCGCCTCGCCGACGGTCGCCTGGGCGTAGACACAAACGAAGTCGGGGCTCATCAGGCCACCGGCGGTCGCGGGATCGTGGCCGAGCAGCGCGTGCACCCGCCGCTGCTGCACGGACGGAAGCAGCTCGATGATCGGATCACGCCGAGGCTCGTCGAGCTGTAGCAGGAGGTCGACGGCGTCGTCCGTCTCCATGCGCGCGAGCACGGCGGCGATCTCCGCGTCGTCACGTTCCTCGAGGAACTCGCGCTGATGGGCCGCCTCGAGCTCCTCGAACACGTCGGCCTCGAGCTCGGGGTCGTCGTGCACGGCGGCGATGATCTCCTCGCCTTCGCGGTGGCCGGCCGCCTCGACGAGATCGGCGAGTTGCGCCGGGTGGAGGCGCGCCAGCTTCGGATGCGGCGCGCGGAGCCGGACGGTCGGGACATGACCGGTGAACGGCTCGAGCTGGCTCCAGTCGAGCACGACGCTCTGGCCGGCACGCATGGCGAACCGCCTCGGGAAGACGCGGCGGACGATCCCGCGCGGCCCGACATCGACGCCGACCACGCGCCACCAGCCGTCGCTGCGCGCAAGCTCGATGTCGTTCGCACGCCGCAGGCGCGCACCGTCGACGTCGATCAGCTGACGGTCGAGAACGTCCTCGCGGAGCAGCACCTCATCCGGGCGGCGTTCGAACGGACGCAGGTCGAGCCGATCGGTCGAGAGCGTGACGCGTCCGTGGTCGAGCTCGGCGACGGCGTCGCCCGGTACGACGACAGCGTGCCCGGCCACCCGCGCAAGCACCGCGGTGACCGGCGGATAGTCGTCCCCGCCGAGCCGGACGAGCAGATCGTCGACGCGCCCGAGCTTCGCACCGGCACGGCCGACCAGGTCGCTGCCGAGAACGAGCGAGAGGTGAAGCAGCCGCTGATCGGTCGCTGGCACCTGACAAGGCTACGCCGCGCGGCGGGAGTGGTCCTGCCGCGCGGCGTTTTGCCTCTGTTAACTGTGAATCGAGACGAGCAACGGGATGATCAGGATCGCGACGATGTTGGCGATCTTGATCATCGGGTTGATCGCGGGCCCGGCCGTGTCCTTGTACGGATCGCCGACCGTATCGCCGGTGACGGCTGCAGCGTGGGCTTCGGATCCCTTGCCGCCGTAGGCGCCGTCCTCGATCGACTTCTTTGCGTTGTCCCAGGCCCCGCCGCCGGACGTCATCGAGATCGCCAGGAACAGGCCGGTGACGATCGTGCCGATCAGCAGCCCGCCGAGCATGCGGACGCTGATGATGCCGACGATGATCGGGATGGCGATCGGGATCAACGCCGGCGCGAGCATCGACCTGATCGCCGAGCCGGTGACGATGCTGACCGCGCGGCTGTAGTCGGGGCGCTCCGTGCCTTCCATGATCCCGGGGTGCTCGCGGAACTGACGGCGTACCTCCTGCACGACCTCGCCGCCGACCCGTCCGACCGCTTGCATCGCGAGCGAGGCGAAGAGGAACGGCATGGCGCCGCCGATGAACAGCCCGGCGATCACCCACGCGTCCGAGAGCGAGAATGCGGTGGGCAGCCCCTGGTTCGCGAGACCGGTCGTGTAGGAGTCGAAGAGGACGAGGGCGGCGAGCGCGGCCGAGCCGATCGCGTAGCCCTTCGTGACCGCCTTCGTGGTGTTGCCGACCGCGTCGAGCGGATCGGTGATCGCACGAACGCCCTCCGGGAGATCGGCCATCTCGGCGATCCCGCCGGCGTTGTCGGTAACAGGACCGTATGCGTCGAGCGCGACGATCAGCCCGGTCATCGACAGCTGTGCCATGACCGCGACGCCGATCCCGAACAGGCCGGCGAAGTGGTGCGCGACGAGGATGCCTGCGACGATCACGATCACGGGAGCGGCGGTCGCCTGCATGCCGACGGCGAGGCCTTCGATGATGTTCGTCGCGTGTCCGGTCTGCGATGCGCGCGCGATCATCTTCACGGGGTTCCAGCGCGTACCGGTGTAGTACTCGGTGATCGCCACGAGCAAGAACGTCACGATCAGTCCCACGATCGCCGAGACGTAGAGATCGGTGAAGTCGTACTTCCCGGTGTCGAACGCCATCGCGACGGGGATGAACCCGAGGGCCGAGAGGAAGGTCGCGACGAGCACCGCCTTGTACAGCGCGTTGATCACCGCGTTGTCGCCACGGCCGACCCGCGCGAAGAACGTGCCGATCACGGACGACACGGCGGAGACGCCGCCGATCGCGAGCGGAAGGAGGTAGAGCTTCGCGTCAGGGAAGGACGTGCCGAGCAGCATCACGGCGACCGCGGTGACCGCATAGGTCTCGAACAGGTCGGCTGCCATGCCTGCACAGTCGCCGACGTTGTCGCCGACGTTGTCGGCAATCACCGCGGCGTTGCGCGGATCGTCCTCCGGGATGCCGGCCTCGATCTTGCCGACGAGGTCGGCGCCGACGTCGGCCGCCTTCGTGAAGATGCCGCCGCCGAGCCGGGCGAACACCGAGATCAGCGAGCCGCCGAAGGCGAGCCCGATCAGATCGTCGATCGCCGACGTCGGCGTGTGGTTCAGGACGTCGGTCAGGAACCAGTAGTAGCCGGTGACGCCGAACAACCCGAGCCCGACGACGAGCAGGCCGGTGACCGAGCCCGCGCGGAACGCCACGTTGAGCGCGGGCTTGAGGCCGTGGCGCGCCGCCTCGGCGGTGCGCACGTTCGAGCGGACGGCGACATTCATCCCGATGAAGCCCGCCGCCGCCGAGAGCGTCGCCCCGATCAGGAACCCGAATGCGGTGCCCCAGCCGAGCTTGTCGTAGACGCCGAGGAGAATGAACGGCACGATCGCGACGACGGCGATCGTCGTGTACTGCTTCTTCAGGTACGCGGCTGCGCCCTCCTGGACGGCCGCCGAGATCTCGCGCATCCGCTCGTTGCCGGCCGGCTGCCGAAGGAGCCACACCGTCAGGTAGATGCCGTACGCCACCGCGATCGCAGCGCCAATGAAGCCGATCAGCACCGCGTGCTGCATGATCCAATCCATCGATCTAGAGCTCCCTCACAAAGTCAAGCGCCGAAGGGCTTCGGCGCGGCCCGTTATGTATCACAGGACCGGGTGGAGCACCTTCGGTTCTCCCCCGTCGAACCTGTGATCCGCACTCAGGCTTTCGCTTCCGGCGGCTCGCCTGAGCCCGTCGAGATCCGCGCTGAATACGCAACTTGCAGGTTAGCCAGGGCGGCGCCGAGGTCGCGTCTGGCATCGCCCTCGAGCAGCGGCAGCAGCGCCACCAGGGCGTCGATCCCGAGCTTGGCCTGCGGGAGGTCGCCCCGCTCGAGCTTCGTGTAGGCAAGGCTGGCGATCGTCGAGGCCGTCGAGGAGAGCAGCAGCCCGAGGTCGAGGGCGGCGAGCTGCTCGGCGAAGTCCTCCTGCGGGCCGTCAGCCTTCAACCGGCTCACCCACCCGGACCTGCTCGGCGAAGATCTCCTCGAGCGACAGGCCCTCCTCGAATCGCACGAGCTGGCGGTCGGTCGCAGTCTGAGCCGGTACGGCCAGGTACGGCGCCACGCCGATCTCGTCGGCGACCGGCTGCACCCATTCGACGAGCGCCTCGAGCCGGGCGCGCGCCGGAATCGGCTCGCCCCGCTCGAAGTCGAGCAGTTCGCCCGACAGGCCGTAGCGGATCGCACGCCAGAGGTTCTCCTCGAGCAGGCGGTTCGGGTGGCTCGGGAGCGGCTCGCCGTCGTCGAACGCCCGTGCGCACCTTGCGGCGAGCGCGTGGCAGAGTGCCGCGACCGCCTGGGCCTCGGCGAGGTCGGGCTGCGCGTCGCAGATGCGCAGCTCGATCGTCGGATAGGCGAGATGAGGCCGCACGCTCCACCAGATCTGCGTGTGCTCGGTGATCGAGTTGGTGCGATAGAGAAAGGCGACGTAGTCGCAGAAGCCGCGCCAGCTGCCGTAGGCGTCGGGAATGCCGCAGCGCGGGAACATGCGCGTGAAGATCTCGGTCCTGGCCGAGTGGAGGCCGGAGTTGACGCCCTCCACGAACGGTGAGCTCACGGAGAGCGCAAGGAGCTCAGGCAGGAAGTTGCGGAGCCCGTCGTGCACCGCAACGGCCCGGTCCGCGCCCCGGATGCCGACGTGGACGTGGAGGCCGAAGCTGTTGTTTCGCCAGACGACGTAGCGCAGCAGCTTGTCGTTGCGCCGGTAGTGCGGGGTGTCGATAATGCGCTGGTCCTGCCACCGGCTCCACGGATGCGTTCCGGTGCTGCCCAGTGCGACTCCGCGCTCGCGTGCGACGGCATGGAGCTGCGAGCGCCGCTCCTCCATGGCGACGGCAGCCTGCGCGAACGTCTCACAGCGGCCGGTGCGCACCTCGATCTCCGAGGCGATCAGTTCGCCCACCACGTGCGGCGCAAGCTCCGGGACGTCGATCGCCGCTGCGTACAGCTCCTCGAACCGGTTTGTCAGCTCGAGCGTCTCCGGATCGAGCAGCGCGAACTCCTCCTCGACAGCGACCGTCAGATCGGTGCCGTTCTCGAAAGACTCGTGCGCCGTGCGGAGGAGCTCCTGCCAGGAGACGCGTTGTTCCTCGCCCATCGCGCGCGAAGCCTAGATAAAGGAGGGCAGCGGTTCGAGCAACCGCGCGGCGACACTGCCCCACGACCAGCGCTCGACGACGACCCGTCGCGCGGCGGCCGCGAGCGTCTCCCGCTCGGCGGCCGGCAGGCCGACGAGCTCGGACAGCTTCCGCGCGAGGTCGGCTGCGTCACCGGGCGCGAACGAGGCGAGGTGTCGAAACCGCTCCGGGTAGCCCTGCTCGAGGCCCGCCGCGACCTCCGCGAGCCCCGAATGGCGGGCGACGAGCGGCGGCGAGCCGGAGGCGGCGGCCTCCGCCGCCACCATGCCGAAGGCCTCCGGGAACACGGACGGCACGACGGTGACGTCGGCGAGCGGCAGCAGGTGGACGAGATGCCGGTGCTCGAGCGGGCCGGTGAAGAGCGTCCGCCCGGCCGCGGCGGCCTCGAGCACGGGACGGTACGGGCCGAAGCCGACGACGACCAGACGGGCCTCGATCTCGCGCATCGCCTCGAGCAGCACCTGTACGCCTTTCTGCTCGATCAACTTCCCGAAGTACAAGACGGTCGGCTCGTCGCCGGCGAGGAAGGACTCGAGCCGCGCGGCGTTGTTGTCATCCGGCAGCCGTTCGTTGCGGTTGCCCGGGTTCGCGGGATCCGCAGCCGACTCGGCGAGCAGGTCAGCGAGCGCGGCACGGCGATCCTGCAAGGTGAACGCGTCGACGTCGACGCCCGGCGGCACCGTGTACACGCGGTCGACGTGCCCGACCACGTCTTCGAGCACGCCTCGAATGTGCTCGGAGCCGACGAACGTCGCGTCGGCGAAGGCCAGCGACTCTCTCCCCCAGTTCTCCAGCTCGGGCCGGCCACGCATCGAGTACTCGAGCTCCGAGCCGTGCGCCTTCACGCGGAACGGCGAGCCGGCCGAGACGCCGACCGGGGCGCCGAGCAGCACGTGGTTCACGAAGACGAGATCGGCTGGCCGGCCGCGCACGGCCTCGGCGTTGGCGGCGACGTACGCCGATCGCTCCGCCACCGTCAGGTCCTGCAGGAGGCGAGGCTCGAGCCCTGGGTAGCGGTCGAGCACGAACGTCGGAAGCAGCCGCTGCGGCAGGTCCGGAACGATGACCTCCGCACCGCCGAGGTCGTACTGACCCGCAGCGCGCTCCTGGCAGAAGACAGTCACCTCGTGGCCCGCTCTGCTCCATTCGCGGGCGAGCGCGCGGGTATAGACATTCGAGCCCGTCCCGCCGAGCAGGTAGCCGTGCCAGAGCGAGACGCGCACGCCGGCCGGTTACGTGAGGTGGAAGTAGAGAGCGTGGAGGAGGTCGACTGCCGGGTTCGACGTGTGCACGGTCACGTCGCCGGGAACGTCGAGCAGGGCCTCCGAGTAGTTGAAGATGATCCGGACGCCCGCATCGACGAGGTCGTCCGCGACCTTCTGCGCGGCGAGTGCCGGCACGGCGAGCACGCCGACGACGATGTTCTTCTCGCGGACGACGTCCTTGAGACGACGCTCGTCCTCGACCGGAGAGGCGCCGAGGTCATGGCCCAGCTTCGCCGGATCGGTGTCGAACACGGCGGCGATGTTGATGCCGTGCTCGGCGAAGATCGGCGAGCTGGCGATCGCCTGCCCGAGCCGCCCGGCTCCGACCAACGCAATGTTGTGCTGTCCCTGCGTGCGCAGGATCTTCCGAATCTCGGAGAGCAGCGACTCGATCGAGTAGCCGACGCCGCGTTTCCCGAACTTCCCGAAGTTCGACAGGTCGCGCCTGATCTGCGTTGCGTTGATGTTCGTGTAGTCGGCGATCTCCTGCGAGGAGATGCGGTCCTTGCCCATCTTCTTCGCCTGGGTGAGCACCTGTAGGTAGCGGGAAAGCCGTGCCGCCACGCCGACCGTGAGCCGGTCAGGCGCGCCGCCACCGTTGGGAGCCACTTGCAGCATCGCGGGCATTGTGCCCAAAGCCCTTTGCCGGGCCGACGGGTTGTCGCAACATCGGCCCCGAGGCCGGTAGGCCCTGCATAAACTGGGGCCATGTGCCGGAACATCAGAACGCTCTACAACTTCGAGCCGCCGACCACCCGCGACGAGATGCGGGCAGCGGCCGAGCAGTACGTCCGGAAGGTCAGCGGGATGCAGAAGCCCTCGCGGGCGAACGAGGAAGCGTTCGCCCGTGCGATCGACGCGGTTGCGGCCACGACCGAGCAGCTGCTGGCCGACCTCGTGACGACCGCACCGGCGAGAGACCGCGAGGTCGAAGCGGAACGGCGCCGCGCCCGCGCGGCCGAGCGCTTCCAGCACGTCGCGTGACGGACGAGCAGATGCTCGCGGAGACGCGAGCGTTCAACGAGGGGCTCGAGCGCATCCTGCTGGCCCTTCCGCCCGTGCACACCCTCGACGCCGAGGTGACGCGAAAAGCGCGCCGTGCGGACGGCGGCATCTTTCCGGCGCCCGTCTACCTGCCGGAGGCGCGGTGGGAGCGCATTCCCGGCCGCGGGGGCGAGATCCAACTGCGCATCGTCGAGCCTGCGGGTGAGCCGCAGGGCGCGTACCTCCACCTTCACGGCGGCGGGTGGACGCTCGGGGCGGCCGACCTGCAGGACCCCGCGCTCAAGGCAGCCGCGGATGCAACCGGGCTCGTGATGGTGAGCGTGGACTACCGGCTCGCGCCGGAGCATCCGTACCCGGCGGCGCCCGACGACTGCGAGGACGCGGCACGGTGGTTTCTCGAGACCTACGACGGCCGTCGGGGGATCGGCGGCGAGTCGGCCGGCGCCCAGCTGTCCGTCGTGACGCTGTTGCGTCTACGCGACCGATTCGGAATCGCGCCGCGCGAGGCGTTCGACGTCGCGAATCTCGCCTTCGGGCCGTTCGACCTGACCGGGACGCCGAGCAGGTTCCTGTGGGGCGATCGCGAGCTCGTGCTGTCGGACCCGATGATGGAGTGGTTCGTGGCGAACTACGTGCCCGGCCTGACGGATGAGGAGCGGCGGCGGCCCGATGTCTCGCCCTTGTACGCCGACCTGCGCGACCTACCGCGGGCGTTGTTCACGTGCGGCACCCTCGACCCGCTCGTCGACGACACGCTCTTCATGGAGTCGCGCTGGCGGACGGCCGGCAACGACACCACGCTCATGCTGTGGCCAGAGGCCGTGCACGGCTTCCTCGCGTTCGACATCGAGGCGGCGCGCCGATCGCGCGCCGCGCAATACGACTTCCTGCGCGGCGACGCGGCTAGCGCAGCAGCTTCCGCCTGAACGCGCTCTCGTCGACGTAGTACACGAACGCGCGCGCTCCTTCGATCTCGACGACCGGGAGCCATTCGCGATACGTCCCCTCGAGTGCTGCATCGCCGCCGATATCGACCTCTTCGAGCTCGAACGAGGTGTCGGCCTGCACGCGCACGAGCACCTCACGGGCGCGCTCGCACAGGCCGCAGCCCTCTGCGTGGTACAGGGTGACGCGGGTCAAGGAGTGACCCGGAACCGTACGATCGCTCGACTCGGCGCCGCATCCTGCGGCAGCGTCGGCCAGGCGGCGAGTCGAAGCTCGTAGGCGCCGGGTTGAAGCGGCGCGCTCGTCGGGCCGCGCCCGGTGATCCCGAAGCTGTACGAGCCCGGCAGCACGTCCCGCAGGCGCGTCAGAAGGCCGATGAACCGGCCACCCGCCGTGTAGAGGAGGACGTCCAGGCGCGACACCGGCTGCACCTCGAGCGCATCGCCCTGCCGGACGACGTTGCCGGCCTGCACCGTCAGCACCGCCGGCCTGGTGTCGGAATGCTTGAACGACCGGGAGTTGAGCGACACGTGGGCGATCAGGTTCGTCGGGGGCTTCTGGAAGCCGAGCGCCCACGGCACGCGAAGGGTCTCGCTTCCCGCCGCGGCGATCCGGATCACCCCGGTCACCGTGGTCGCCCCGGGCGGCGAGGGCGCGACGATCCGCACCTTGACGCGGGCGGCGGCACCGATGCCGAGGACGAGCCGGTCGGGTGTGACCTTGAAGCCGAGCGCCTCGGGATCGACGTTGCTGACGACGCTGACCGAGAGCTGCAGACGCCGCGACGAGACGTTGCGGACGACCAGGATGCGCGTCCCGTGCCACCTCGGTCCGCCCCAGATCCCGAACCCGAGCGTCGTGGGCTGGGCGGCAACCTCCCCCACCGCAGAGGCGCCGAGCCGGAACGTGCCGGCTCCCGCCTCGGTCGCGGACGCGCCGCCGGGCTCCGCGTAGCCGACGAGCAGGCTCTGGAGCGACGCTCCGTCGAGTGCGGGGCGCATCTGGGCGAGCAGCGCCGCGCCGCCGGCGACCGTGGCGGCTGCCGCGCTCGTGCCGTTGACGGTGCCGAAGTTGGGTGAGCCGTCGGTGCTCACTCCGGGCTCGGAGGTGGCGACCGAGACGCCCGGGGCGGCGACGTTCGGCTTGACGCTGCCGTCGAACGCGAGCCCGCGCGAGGAGAAGTCGGCGACGTCGCCGCGGGTCGAGTTCGGTGCGCGTCGTGCGGGACCGATCGCGACGCCGACGTCGAGCCCGGCGTGCTGCGCGGCCAGCAGCTCGAGCGCCGGCGCCGTCGGGACGACCACGACCGGAGCGGACTCCTGGGCCGAGAGCCGGAGCGAGCCGGCGGGCAGCGAATCGCCGTACAGGACGAGCGCCCCGGCGCCGGCGGCGGAGGCGGCCGTCGCCTGCAGCTCCGGGCTGCTGGTCGCCGGTGCGACGACTGCGCGTCCGGCGAGGCGGCTGTAGCCCTGCTTGTCGAAGGCCGCCGCCGCGGTGCCGGTCACCGGCGGGACCGGGGTCAGCGTGAGCGAATGCGCAGGCCCGGTGATCCCGAGCAGCGGCACGTTCTGGTCGAAGATCACGTCGAGGCCGCGCCGGAGCACCACGCGCGCCTCGGGGAGCTGCGCGCGCGTGTCGGATGCGGCCACCGCCAGCGCTCCGGGCGCGCCGGCCGGCCCGGCGACGGAGCCGAAGCTCGGCCCAGCCTTGCCGTCGTTGCCGGCCGGAGCGACGACCATCGTGTTCAGCGCCAGCGCGCCCGCGACCGCCGTCGCCTCGGGGCCGTCCGTGAAGGCCGCGTACGGCTCGGCCACACCGAGCAGCGCGACGCGGACGGCGTCGTGGCAGTCACCATCACCGTTCGGGTCGACCGCGCGCTCGAGACCGGCGATCAGCTGGTCGGTGCGGCTGAACACGAGGTCGCGGCCGTCGCTCGCAGGCTGCCAGCCCGCCACCCGGATCGGGAGGATCGTCACGCCCGGCGCCACCCCGTGCACGCCCCCCGGCCCGCCCGCACCGGCGAGGATTCCTGCCAGCTCGGTGCCGTGGCGCTCGATTTCGGTCCGGTGCTGGGGATTGACCCGCGCCGCGGCGTCCGTGCCGCCGCCGACGATGTCGTACCCCGGCAGCAGCCGGCCGCGCAGGTACGGCTGGTTCAGGTCGACGCCGGTGTCGAGCAGCGCCACGGTGACGCCGGTGCCGTCGAAGCCCGGCAGCTCTGCGGTCGGCTGGCCCGAGAGCTCCGAGAACTCCTTCGACGAGAGCACCGAGGACGACGTCGAGGCGGGGAACGCCGCACGGACCGGGTAGACCCCGCTCACCTCCTGATCGTTCTCGAGCAGCGGTACCGCGCGTGGATCGAGCGACGCCGAGAACCCGTCGAGCACGCGCGAGTAGCTGAAGTCCGGGTGCACCTGCAGACCGTGGGCAGCGAGGGAGAGCAGAACCTCTTTCTGCGCCGCGATCGCCTGCGTGCTCCACGAGCGCTCCTGGCTCTCCGTGGCGAACCGCGCCTTGCCCAGGCGCTGCGCCACGGAGGGCGTCTTCAGGATCACGATCATCCGCTGGCCCGAGGGGGTGGCGGCCCGCGGGCCGCCGACGAGGCCGAGCCAGCTCGGGGGCGTGGCCGGCAGCGAGGTCGTGCGGCCGCGGGCCGAGACTGCGAGCACGAGCCCGGCGGCGGCCGCGGCGAGCACGAGGACAAACGCGAGATTACGCGGAAGCCTGTGCATCGAGAGAAAGGTAGTCGGGGTACGGGACGGCCCGGACGTAGCGTGCGGCCGACGCGATCATCGCGGCGTTGTCGGTGCACAGCGCGAGCGGGGCAAGGGCAGCGTCGCCGAGCGCAGCTCGCAGCTCGCTGTTCGCCGCCACCCCACCGACGACTGCGACGCGCTCCGCTCCCGTCGCGCGTACGCGCTCCACCAGCGCGGCGACGATCGCCCGCTGGTACGAAGCTGCGAGGTCGGCCCGGCGCGCCTCGAGCTCCCGCGGATCGAGCTCGCGCACCGCATAGAGCAACGCCGTCTTCACGCCGGAGAAGGAGAAGTCGAGGCCGGCCACGCGCGCCACCGGGAAGTCGTAGGCGCCGGGGTCGCCCTGCCGGGCGAGCGCGTCGAGGGCGGCTCCTCCCGGGTAGCCGAGGCCGAGCAGCCGCGCGCCCTTGTCGAAGGCCTCGCCGGCGGCATCGTCCAGCGTCGTGCCGAGCACCCGATAGCCGGCGCGGTCGGTCACCTCCAGCAACATCGTGTGGCCGCCGCTCGCCAGCAGGCAGACGAACGGCGGCTCGAGGTCGAGCGGCTTCAGGTAGAGGGAGGCGACGTGCCCGTGAAGGTGATTCACCGGCGCCAGCGGCAACCGCCTCGCCCAGGCGAGCGACTTGGCAGCCGCCACACCGACGAGCAATGCGCCGATCAAGCCCGGATGCGAGGTCACCGCGATGCTTTCGACGTCGGCCAGCGAAGCGCCTGCGCCGTCGAGTGCCTCCGAGACGACGGGCGCGATCAGCTCGAGGTGCCTCCGGCTCGCGATCTCGGGCACCACGCCTCCGTAGCGCGTATGCAGAGCTGCCTGCGATGCGACGACGTTCGCGACGATCTCACCGTCCACCGTCACGAGTGCCGCGGCCGTCTCGTCGCAGGACGTCTCGATTCCGAGGATCACCGCACGCTCAGGTGGCGCTGCCTGTCGTTCCGGCGTCCCGCCACATGATCAACGCATCCTCGCGGTTGTCGGTGTAGTACCCACGCCGAAGGCCGCGCGCCTCGAACCCGAGCCCCTCGTACAGTCGGATCGCAGCGTCGTTGGAGATACGAACCTCGAGGGTGTAGCCGCGACGCTCGTCGCCGAGCGTGAGCTCGAAGAGACGCTCGAGCAGGTGCGAGGCGATCCCGCGCCGGCGGCGGTCCGGATCGACGGCAACGTTCATGACGTGCCACGCGTCGACGTACCGCGAGTTGACGATGTATCCCACCAGCTCGTCACCCTCGAACGCGCCCAGGCTGATCGACGTCGGTTTCGCTAGCTCCGACGCGAACATCGCCCGCGACCAGGGCGTCGGGTATGCCCGCTGCTCGATCACGTCGATTGCGTCCAGGTCGGTCAGATCGAGCCGCCGGATGTCGATCATCACCGCCGTCATGCGATTGCCTTCGCATCCGGCTCGCGCACGTAGAGTGGCTCGACCAGGGCGGCGTTGCCGAAGGCACCGGCGCGGGCGGCAAGCAGCACCGGATCGGGACGATGCACCGGGTCCGCGTCCGGCGGGACACTCCCGCCACGCGCTTCGAAGACCGTGCGGTAGCGAATCGCACCGTCGCCGACGAGCGTCAGCCCGTCCACGGCGAGGTCGTGCGGGTCGCAGACGCGCGGACCTGCGACGAAGACCTCACCGCGGCGCGCGTCGAGCACGACCACCCCGGTGGCGAACGCGTCGAGCGTCGACACCCCGGCGACCGGGATCTCGAGTGCGAGCGACAGCGCCCGCGCGACGGCCAGCCCGATGCGAATGCTCGTGAAGCTCCCCGGCCCACGTCCGACGACGATTCCCTCGAGCTCGGCCGGTTCGTCGACGAGCTCGTCGACGAGCTCGAGCACGTCGCCCGCGCGTGCAGTCGATCGGCGTGCCTCGCCCGGCGTGAGGGCGCACACGGCCCCGAACGAGGTTGCGGTGTCGAATGCGAGGATCGTCATCGCTCCACGATGCTGACGCTCCGATGTGACCGGTCGACGTGACCGAGCGTAACGACCGCGCGCGGGGTCGGGAGCCAGTCGCCGGCATGCTCCGGCCACTCGACGAAGACGACGGTGCCGTCGAAGTACGGTTCGAGGTCGCCCCACTCCTCGGGCGAGAGCCGCGCCAGCCGGTACAGGTCGAGGTGGGCGACCGGGGTGACCGCGTCGTACCGGTGACCGATCGTGAAGGTCGGGCTCGCGACCGCTTCGGTCACGCCGAGCGCGCGGGCGGCGCCGCGAACGAAGGTCGTCTTGCCGGCGCCGAGCTCGCCCGACACGGCGACGACGTCGCCCGCCTCGAGCCGGGCAGCGAGCCCCGCGGCAAGCGCAGCCGTCTCCTCGGGGGAGCTCGTCACGGTGTCCACACCTGAATGTTGCCTAGAACAGACCGAGCTGAACCGGCTGCGCGGCTGCGACCGGCTCCGGCGGTGGCACAGGGTCGGGCCGGCGACCGAGCAGGTCGGGAAGACGCAGGAAGTCGGCCTCGAGGACGTCGAGCGTCCGCGGCGTGTAGAGCGCGGCGGCGGGATGGAAGAGCGGATAGAGCAGCACCGTGCGACCGCCGAGCGAGACCTCTTGCTCCTGCCCGTGGACGCGGGTGATCCCGGTCGGCTTCCCCGAGAGGAGCTTCGTCGCGAAGTTGCCGAGCGTGGCGACCACCTTCGGCTCGATCAGCTCGACCTGCTTGAACAGGTGCCCTTCGCACGACTGGATCTCCTCGGGCAGCGGATCGCGGTTGCCGGGAGGCCTGCACTTCAGGACGTTTGCGATGTAGACGTCTTCCCGCGCCATCCCGATGCCGCCGAGCAGCTTCGAGAGGAGCTGGCCGGCGGCGCCGACGAAGGGCACCCCCTGCTTGTCCTCGTGGAACCCCGGCGCCTCGCCGACGAACATCAGATCGGCGTCGGGTGAGCCCGAGCCGAACACGACCTGTGTCCTTCCCGCCGCGAGCGCGCAGCGCTCGCACCCGGCAACGACGTCGCCGTAGGCGATCAGCGAGAGGTCAGCAGCACCCACAACTACCGCCGCAACAGCCCCCGCCGAAGCTGGGCTGGCCGGCGGTGCCGTGTGCTGCGAACGACCGCGAGAACTGCTTGGCGACCTTCTCGTTGCCGCAGTCGGGGCACGTCGGATCCGGGTCGGCCATCCCGACGAGCTCTTCGAAGTGTGATTCGCAGCTCATGCAGACGTACTCGTAGATCGGCATCGCGGAGCAACCCTAGCAGCGGCATCTTGGCGCGCCGGTCGGACGGCTCGGGGTACGCTTCCGGTGCCCGGCATCCCGACAGGAGCTGGAGCCAGATCATGTTCGAGAGCGTCACCGTCATCGGTGCCGGCCGCGCCGGCTCGGCGATCGCCGCGCGACTGCGCGAGCGAGGCGTCCGCCTGACCGACGACGGCGAGCTCCGCCTGCTGTGTGTCCCGGACCGCGCGATCGCCGATGCGTCCCGCGCGATTCCCGCCGGGCCCTGGGTCGCGCATGTCTCGGGGGCGACGCCGCTCGGTGAGCTCGCACCGCACGTGCGCCGGTTCTCGGTGCACCCGCTGCAGACGCTGATCGCACGGCGTGGCCCGGAGCAACTCGACGGGGCGTGGGCGGCGATCACCGGCGAGACGCCGGAGGCGCTCGCACACGCACGGACCCTGGCCGAGACGCTCGGACTGCGACCCTTCGTCCTCGCAGACGACCGGCGCGCGCTGTACCACGCCGGCGCGGCGATCGCGTCGAACTACCTCGTCACCCTCCATCGCGCTGCGGCGCGGCTCCTGGTCGACGCCGGCGCTCCGCCCGAGGCGCTCGTTCCCCTGATGGAGCGGACGATTGCGAACGATTTCGAGCTGACGGGGCCACTCGCCCGCGGCGACGCGACGACCGTCGAACGGCACCTGGCGGCGATCCGCGTCGACGAGCCCGGGCTGGAGCCGCTCTACACGGCGCTCGCGGAGGCGACCGGGCAGTGAAGGTCGTGGAGAGGATCGCCGAGGCGCGTGCCGCGTTGCGTGCGGAGCCCGGCATCGTCGGCCTGGTGCCGACGATGGGCGGCCTGCACGCCGGGCACGAAGCGCTGTTTCGCGCCGCCCGGCCGGACTGCGACGTGCTCGTCGCGAGCCTGTTCGTCAACCCGGCACAGTTCTCGGAGCGCAGCGATCTCGAGGCGTATCCGCGCGACCTCGCCGCCGACGCGGCGGCCGCCGAGTCTGCACGCGTCGACCTGCTCTTCGCACCGGCCCTCGACGAGCTCTACCCGCCGGGATTCGCCACGTGGGTCGAGCCGGGCGGCGTGGCAGGCGGGCTCGAGTCGGCACACCGCCCGGGCCATTTTCGCGGCGTTGCGACCGTGTGTCTCAAGCTGTTCAACATCCTGCGGCCCGAGCTTGCGTGGTTCGGCCGCAAGGACGCCCAACAGGTCGCCGTGCTGAAGCAGCTGGTTCGCGATCTCGACCTCGAGCTCGAGATCCGCGTTGTCGAGACCGTGCGAGACGACGACGGCCTCGCGCTCTCCTCACGCAACGCGCGGTTGTCGCCGGCCGAGCGGACGATCGCAGCCGCGATTCCCCGTGCGCTCGCGACGCGCGACGAGGCCGCAGCACGCAGGGTGCTGACAGGCGCCGGAATCGAGCCCGAGTACCTCACGGTTGCCGACCTCGATGGCCCGACACTCGCGGTCGCAGCCCGCGTCGGCAGCACGCGACTCATCGACAACGTCCTCCTGGAAGGAGACCCGCAATGAGCACACGTCCGCGGACCCCAGCCGCCGCGACGCCTGCCCCGGGGAAGCTACCGCTCCCCGAGCTCGCGGAGATGAAACGGCGCGGCGACCGGATCGTGATGATCACCGCCTACGACGCTCCCGCCGCGCGGATCGCCGACGATGCCGGCGTCGAGTTGATCCTGGTCGGCGACACGGCGGCGATGGTGATGCTCGGGCATTCCTCGACGCTTCCGGTGACGCTCGACGAGATGATCTTCCTGACGCGCGCAGTCACGCGTGCCGCGCGGCGCCCGCTCGTCGTCGGCGACCTCCCGTTCGGCACGTACGAGGTGTCGGACGAGCAGGCCGTCGCGAGCGCGATCAGGATGGTCAAGGAGGGAGGCGCCGACGTCGTCAAGCTCGAGGGCGCCGGGCGAATGGTCGGCCGCGTCAAGGCGATCGCGGACTCGAACATCGGCGTGATGGGGCACGTGGGGCTGACCCCGCAATCGGCGACGAAGCTCGGCGGCTTCAAGGCACAGGGCCGGACTGCCGAAGCGGCGAAGCGGCTGCTCGACGACGCGTGTGCGCTGCAGGAGGCAGGGGCATTCGCGATCGTGCTCGAAGCGGTGCCGGCGCCGGTCGCAGCCCGCGTGACCGAAGCGCTGGACGTGCCGACGATCGGCATCGGCGCAGGCGGCGCGACGGACGGCCAGGTACTGGTCTGGCACGACATGCTCGGGATGTACGACGGCCCGACGCCCCGCTTCGTCAAGCAGTACGCGGACCTCGCGGGGACGATCGGCGACGCGGTCGCGCGCTATGCGGCCGACGTCCGTTCCGGCGCGTTCCCGGGAGGCGAGCACACGTACCGGATCACCCCGGAGGAGCTGTCGGCCTTCGAGTCGGCGCTCCCGCCGCGGCGCTAGGGCTCCCGCGCCGGCTGTCAGTGCACGTGCAGGACGATCGCGACCACGGCCGGGACGCCCACGGCGAGCGCGGTCGCGGCACAGGCGCGCGCCCACGTCCAGCCATGGACGGCCCGCACCCCGATCACGAGCAGCACGAGCGACCAGGCGAGGAACGCAGCGCCGAGCAGCTCGAACAGACGCGCGCCGGTGCCTGCGTCGCTTCCGCCCGTCCGGAAGACGTCCTCGCCGTACAGCGCGAGACGAATCGGCCAGAGCACGAGTGAGAGCACGATCGGCACGGCCGCGAACGCGACCACGTGCCGTGCACGCCGGTACGTGCCCTGCGAGCCGAGTAGCTTCACGGCGCCGTAGAGCAGGGCGCCGAGCACGAAGTAGGCGAGGATCCCGGACAGGCTGCCCGCGATGAACGCCCAGACGGCGACCAGCAGGCCGTCGTACTGGGAGTCGTCCATCAGGTGGCCTGCGGTTCCGGTCGAGAGGACGAGTGCGATCCCGGCGAGCAGGATGATCGCGAGCACCGGCTCGGACCGGTCCGCGCGGGACCCGCTGTCCTCGTCGCGGAGCGCGATGAAGACCGGGCGCGGGTTCTGCAACACGAGCAGCGTGCGCAGCCACCAGTCGCGCATGCCGTGCGCGTGCGCCGCGTCGACCGGGCTCGTCACCGCCACGGCGTGAGCCTAGCGACCTCTACGAGCTCAGCGTGACGGTCTCGCCGTTGTGGCAGCGGAACTCGGTGTCGCCGAGAATGCCGGCCCGCTGCGCAACCGGTGCCTTCCCGTCGGTGCAGATCGTGTGATGGCGGTTGACCCAGCCGGCGAGCACGCCGGCGGCGAAGACGATCGCGCACGCGGCGCCCAGCAGGATCAGGACCGTGCGGCGGCTGCGAAGCCCTCGCCGCTCCCGCGCCGGGACGGCCGGCTGCTCGGCGCTGCCGCTCAAGCTGCCACGGCGTTGCGCTCGAGCAGCGCCCGCAGGAACTGTCCGGTGTACGACTCGGGCACCTGGGCGACCTCTTCCGGCGTACCGACGGCGATCACCTCGCCGCCTGCCTCGCCGCCGTGCGGCCCGAGGTCGACGATCCAGTCCGCCTGCTTGATCACGTCGAGATTGTGCTCGATCACGAGCACCGTGTTGCCGCTGTCGGCGAGTCGCTGCAGCACCACGAGCAGCTTCTCGATGTCGGCGAAGTGGAGGCCGGTCGTCGGCTCGTCCAGGATGTAGAGCGTCTTCCCGGTGGCCACCTTCGAGAGCTCCGCAGCCAGCTTGACCCGCTGCGCCTCTCCGCCCGACAACGTCGTCGCCGGCTGGCCGAGCGTCATGTAGTCGAGCCCGACGTCGTGCAGCGTCTGCAGGCGCCGGCGGATCTTCGGGATCTTGGCGAAGAAGCGGAGCGCGTCCTCGACCGACATCTCGAGCACGTCGGAGATCGTCTTGCCCTTGAACCGCACCTCGAGCGTCTCGCGGTTGTAGCGCTTGCCCTTGCAGGTCTCGCAGGGGACGTAGACGTCC
The DNA here is from genome assembly GCA_963769545.1 of uncultured Thermoleophilia bacterium. Lineage (GTDB taxonomy): Bacteria > Actinomycetota > Thermoleophilia > Gaiellales > Gaiellaceae > PALSA-600. The sequence continues at coordinate 309,408 of CAVYMB010000002.1, forward strand.
GGCAGGAAGTGCATCTCGATCTTGATCTGGCCGTCGCCCTTGCACGTCTCACAGCGTCCACCCTTGACGTTGAAGGAGAAGCGCCCAGGCTTGTACCCGCGCACCTTTGCGTCGGGGGTCAGCGAGTAGAGCTCGCGGATGTGCGTGAACAGGTCGGTGTACGTGGCCGGGTTCGACCGTGGCGTCCGGCCGATCGGCCGCTGGTCGATCTCGATCACCTTGTCGAACGCCTCGATGCCCTCGACGTCGTCGTGCTTGCCGGGCTTGACGCGGAACCGGTTGAGACGGTTGGCGAGCGCCTTGTAGACGATCTCGTTGACGAGCGTCGACTTGCCGGAGCCGGAGACGCCGGTGACGGCGATGAACTTGCCGACCGGGAACTCGACGTCGATCGACTTGAGGTTGTGCTCCGCGGCGCCGCGAACGACGAACGACCCGTTGTCGGCATCGCGTCGTTCCGGCACCTCGATCGCGCGCGTGCCGGCGAGGAACTGCCCGGTCACAGACTTCTTGTTGCGCTGCACCTTCGCAGCCGTTCCCTCGGCCACGACGTGGCCGCCGTGCTCCCCCGCGCCCGGCCCCATGTCGACGAGCCAGTCGGCGGTGCGCATCATCTGCTCGTCGTGCTCGACCACGATCACGGTGTTGCCGAGATCGCGCAATCGGTGGAGCGTCCCGATCAGCTTGTCGTTGTCGCGTTGATGCAGGCCGATCGACGGCTCGTCGAGGATGTAGAGCACGCCGACGAGCTGGCTGCCGATCTGCGTCGCCAGGCGCAGACGCTGCGCCTCGCCGCCCGACAGGGTCGCGGACGCACGGTCGAGCTGGAGATAGCCGACGCCGACGTCGTCGAGAAAGGTAAGGCGCTCCCGGATCTCCTTGACGATCCGGTGGCCGATCAGCTCCTCGGTGCTGCTGAGGCCGAGCTTCGAGAGGAACTCGAGCGCGCGCGAGACCGACTGACGCGTGAACTCGTGGATGTTCTTCTCGCCCACCGTCACCGCGAGCACCTCCGGCTTGAGCCGTGCGCCCTTGCACACGGGGCACGGGCGGAAAGACATGTACTCCTCGATCCGCTCGCGCTGCGAGCTCGAGTCGGTCTCGCGATATCGCCGCTCGAGCGAGCTGACGATGCCCTCGAACGCGATCATGTAGGAGCGGCGCCGCCCCATCCGGTTCCGGTACTGGACGTACACCTTGTCGCCGTCCGTGCCCGAGAGAAAGTAGTCCTGCTGCTCGTTCGTCAGCTCCTGCCACGGGACGTCGGTCGGGATCTCGTAGCGATCGGCGATCGCCTGGATCACAGCCTCGTAGAAACCGGAGCCGCCGACTGCCCACGGCACGAGTGCGCCGTCGTCGATCGACAGCGTCGGGTCGGGGACGAGCAGGTCCGGATCGATCTCCTGCTGCGCCCCGAGGCCGGTGCAGCGCGGACACGCTCCGTGCGGTGAGTTGAACGAGAACACACGCGGCTGCAACTCCGGCAGCGAGACGCCGTGCTCGGGGCAAGCGAACTTCTCGCTGTAGGTACGCGTCTCCTCCGTGTCGACGAGGTCGATCGCGACGAGCCCTTCGGCGAGCGCGACGGCCGTCTCGACCGACTGCGCGAGACGCGTGCGCAGGTCGTCCTTCATCACGAGCCGGTCGACGACGACCTCGATCGTGTGCTTGAACTTCTTGTCGAGCGTCGGCGGCTCTTCCAGGATGTGCTGCTCGCCGTCGACCTTGACCCGCGAGAAGCCCTCGTTGCGCAGCTCCTCGAACAGATCGCGGAACTCGCCCTTCCGGTCGCGGACGACAGGCGCGTTGACCGTGAACCTGGTCGTCGCCGGCAGCGTGAGGATCTGCTCGACGATCGAGTCGATCGACTGGCCCGCGATCGGCCGGCCGCAGATCGGGCAGTGCGGGCGGCCGACCCTCGCATACAACAGCCGCAGGTAGTCGTAGATCTCGGTGACGGTGCCCACGGTCGAGCGCGGGTTCCGCGACGTCGTCTTCTGGTCGATCGAGATCGCCGGGCTGAGACCGTCGATCGAATCGACGTCCGGCTTCTCCATCATCTGCAGGAACTGCCGCGCGTAGGCGCTCAGGCTCTCGACATAGCGGCGCTGCCCCTCGGCATAGATCGTGTCGAAGGCAAGGCTCGACTTTCCGGACCCGGAAAGTCCGGTGATGCAGATGAGGGCGTTCCGCGGGAGCCGGACCGTGATGTCCTTGAGGTTGTGCTCCCGGGCGCCGTGGACGACGAGTTCGTCGGCTGCCATGGGACGGTCATTGTATCTCCCGAACGTATGTTCGTCTAGGCCGCTGCGGCGGCGCGGAACGACTCGTACGTCTCGTCGCCGAAGAGGACGAAGCGCACGAGCTCGAGCGGGTGCCCGCGCACGGCCTCGAGCGCGACCGGCGCAGCCAGCTCGGACGGGTAGCCGTAGATCCCGCACGAGATCGCGGGGAGCGCCAGAGAGCGGGCACCGACCTCGGCCGCCACCTCGAGCGAGCGCCGGTGGCACGCGGCGAGCAGCTCCGGCTCGCCGTTCCCGCCGCCGTGCCACACCGGCCCGACCGTGTGGATCACCCACCCCGCCGGCAGCTCGCCGGCCGTGGTCGCCTTGGCGTCACCGGTCGCGCACCCGCCGAGCAGCCGGCACTCGGCCAGGATCGCCGGCCCGCCCGCCCGGTGGATCGCGCCATCGACCCCACCTCCGCCGAGCAGCGAGCTGTTCGCGGCGTTGACGATCGCGTCGACGGCCTGCGTCGTGATGTCGCCGCGGACGACTTCGATCAAGCTTTGCGCCAGCGGCCGAAGACGAGGCCGCCGAGGGTGAAGCCGAGCCCGAAGGTGCCGACCGAGAAGCCACCGATCGCAATCGCCTTGCGCCAGGCGGACAGTCGCTGCCAGCGCCCGAGCGCCTCGCGCTCCTCGTCGGTCAGCGGCTCGCCCCGGCGCTGCTTGCGCATGGCGCCGCCCGCCCGGAGCCCGAGGTACAGGTCGTCGAAGATCTCCGACTGGTCGTCGGCCATCGCACTCACTGTATAGCCTGCTTCGCCGGTGGTTACGCGCATCCTGCACGTTTCCGACCTCCACGTCGGGGCGCGTGACGATCCGGTGGTGGAGGCGGGCCTCGCCGCGCTCGTGGCGTCGGTGGAGCCCGGGCTGATCGTCGCGAGCGGCGACCTCACCCATCGCGGGCGGCGAGCCGAGCACGAGCAGGCGGGCCGGCTGCTGCGGGCACTCGGAACGCCGGTGCTCGCAGTGCCCGGGAACCACGACATCCCCCTGGCGTCATCGTCCCGCCTGAGGAGCCCCTGGCAGGAGTTCGAGCGGCAGTGGGGGACGACCGAGCCGGTGCACGACGGCGACGGCGCGCTGGTCGTGGGCCTGAACTCGGTTCGCCCCCGCCGCCACCAGTCCGGCGGCGTGAGCGCTGCGCAGCTCGCCCGGGCGCGGGACCGGCTCGGCGCCGCCGCACCCGGAGCCGTACGGATCGCCGTCCTGCACCACCAACTCGTGGGTCCGCCGTGGCGAAGCCGGAAGCGCCCGCTGGCGCGCCGCGATCTCGTCCTCGAGAGCCTGTCCGCAGCCGGCGCCGAGTTGATCGTCGGCGGCCACGTCCATCAGGTCTCCGTCGCCGAGCGGCACGAGTTCGCGGTGCTCGACGACGCGGCCGCGGCCGTCGTGCTGACCACCGCACCCGGTCTCGGCCAGCCGCGCCCTCACCGCCTCGGCGAGGCGCGCGGCGCCCTCGCCTATCGCGTCGACGCATCGACGATCTCGGTCGACACCTATCTGTGGATCGGCGGAAGCTTCGAGCTCGCAGCCGTACGGACGTTCCCGCGCGGCCGCGGCCACCTCAGCGCCACACGCTGACCGGGCCCGAACGGTGCGTCACGACCGGGTCGACTCCCGCTCGAGCTCCGCCCGCTTCGCAGCCAGCTCGTCGTCGTCGAGCAACCCGGCTCGGTGGAGCTCGTCCAGGGCGGCAGACGCGCGCGCGTGCTCCAGCTGTGCCGGGTCCGGGGCGAGGCGGTCGGGGTCGACCCCGAGGCGGCGCAGACGGGCACGCTGCTGGTCGACGCCGATCCCCGTCGTCGGAAACGTGTGGGCGCCGGGCCCGAAGACGGGACGCCGCTGCACGAAGCGACGGTACGAGGCGACGAGTGCGAGCGCGACGCCGAAGGAGAGGAACGAGATCACGTACGCGTTGCTGTTCGAGATCGCCTCGCCCACGACGGCGCCGGCGATCGAGCCCGTCAACCCGATCGCGATCGTCAGCCAGATCGGCATCGGGTCGGGCCCGGGGATCGCGAGCCGTGCGAGCGCGCCCGTGAGGAACCCCGAGACAAGGATCGCAAGGACGATGCTCAGGTTCACGATGCGACCTCGGCGAGCGCGTTCAGATCGCGGCGCAGCTCCTTGATCTCGTCGCGCAGCTTCGCCGCGTACTCGAAGCGCAGCTCCTCGGCCGCCTGGAACATCTCCTCCTCGAGCGTGATCACGAGCCGGTCGAGCTCTTCGCGCGAGAGCCCTTCGACCTTGTCGCCGCCGCGGCGCCGGCGCGACGAGGGGACGTGCGGCTGCTCGAGCGCCAGGAACTCCGCGATGTCCGACACGCCCTTGACGACCGAGATCGGCTTCGTGCCGTGCTCCTCGTTGTACGCGAGCTGGGTCGTCCGCCGGCGGTTCGTCTCCTCCAACGCTCCCTTGATCGCCTCGGTCATCTTGTCCGCGTACATCAGCACGCGTCCGTTGACGTGGCGCGCCGCGCGCCCGATCGTCTGGACGAGCGCGGTGCGACCGCGCAGGAAGCCCTCCTTGTCGGCGTCGAGGATCGCGACCAGCGACACCTCCGGCAGATCGAGCCCCTCGCGAAGCAGGTTGACGCCGACGAGCACGTCGTACTCGCCGAGCCGCAGCTCACGGATGATCTGGATCCGCTCGAGCGTGTCGATCTCGGAATGCAGGTAGCGCGCCTTGACCCCCGCCTCGAGCAGGTAGTCGGTGAGGTCCTCGGACATCTTCTTGGTCAGCGTGGTCACGAGCACCCGCTCGCCGACCTCCTCGCGCCTGCGGATCTCGTTGAGCAGGTCGTCGATCTGGTTCCGCGTCGGCCGCAGCTCGACCTCGGGATCGACGAGATACGTCGGGCGGATCAGCTGCTCCGCGACCCGCGAGCTCTGCCGGAGCTCCCAGGCGCCCGGCGTCGCCGAGACGAACACCAGCTGCGGCACCTTCTGCAGGAACTCGTCGAAGCGGAGCGGCCGGTTGTCGAGCGCCGAGGGAAGCCGGAAGCCGTAGTCGACGAGCGTCTGCTTGCGCGAGCGGTCACCCTCGTACATGCCGCCGATCTGCGGAACGGTCTGGTGCGACTCGTCGACGAAGATCACGAAGTCGTCCGGGAAGTAGTCGAGCAGAGTGAACGGATGCGAGCCCGCAGGCCGCCCCTCGAGGATCCGTGAGTAGTTCTCGATCCCGGAGCAGAAGCCGAGCTCCTGCAGCAGCTCCAGGTCGTACTCGGTGCGCTGGCGGATGCGATGCGCCTCGAGCAGGCGGCCGCTCTGCTCGAACGTCGCCACCTGTTGCTCGAGCTCCCGGCGAATCTCCGAAACGGCGCGCTCGACCGTCGGCTTCGAGGTCACGTATTCGGTGGCGGGCCAGATCGCGAGGTTGTCGAGCTTCGAGTAGACCTCGCCGGTGAGCGGGTCGAAGTGCGTGATCTGCTCCACCTCGTCGCCGAAGAACGAGATGCGGTACGCGGTCTCGACGTTCGCCGGCTGGACCTCGAGGATGTCGCCCTTCACCCGGAAGCGGCCACGGCCGAGGATCGCGTCGTTGCGGACGTACTGCGAGTCGATCAGCTTGCGCAGCACTGCGTCGCGGTCGTGCTCGGTGCCGACCTCCAGGTAGAGGAGCCGCTCGCGCCACTCCTCCGGGGAGCCGAGGCCGTAGATGCAGGAGACCGAGGCGACCACGACGACGTCGCGGCGCGTGAATAGCGCGGACGTCGCGGCCAGACGGAGCCGGGCGATGTCGTCGTTCTGTGACGAGTCCTTCTCGATGTACAGGTCGGCCTGCGGGACGTACGCCTCGGGTTGGTAGTAGTCGTAGTAGGAGACGAAGTACTCGACCGCGTTGGCCGGGAAGAACTCGCGGAACTCGTTGCAGAGCTGCGCCGCCAGCGTCTTGTTGTGAGCGATCACGAGCGCCGGCTTCTGTACCTGCTCGATGATCCACGCCATCGTCGCGGTCTTGCCGGTGCCGGTCGCCCCGAGCAGTGTCTGGTAGCGCTCGCCCGCCCGAAGCCCGGCCGCGATCTTCTCGATCGCGTCCGGCTGGTCGCCGGTGGGCGAGTACGACGCGGCGGTTTGCAGCGGCGGCATACGTTCAAGGGTACTGACGCGAACGCGGGTGTCAGGGAACGGCGATCACGTCGCAGCCCGCATCGCGCTGCACCTCGCCGGTGACGTCCGCGCCGAGCAACCGACCGAAGAAGCCGTGGTGATGCGACCCGACCACGATCAGTGTCGCGTGCCGCTCCTTCGCGATCCCGAGGATCTCGCCCGCCGGCTCACCGGCAGCCCAGACATAGTCGGCCGTCAATCCCGCTGCGTCCACCTGCTTGCGTGCCTCGGCGAAGATCGCGTCGAGCTCCGGAGGCGCGGTGACCGGCATCATCTGCAGCGGGCTGTCGTCCAGCGTGCCGAAATTCTGGAGGCCTTCCACGTTGAGCGGCATCTCCGCCACGGCGACGACGACCAGGCTCGCCGCCGACTTCCGTGCCTCGTCGATCGCGCGCGCGAGCGCGCGCTGAGCGATCTCCGCGCCGTCGTAGCCAACGACAATCGTCCCGGGCATGCGGCCGATCGTACTTGCACCCGGTGCCTGGCACGAAGTGCCAGGCACCACGCGAATGCTCAGTCGCCCCAGTCGAAGTCGCGTGAGCGCGACCAGAGTGTCTCGTCCGTCTGCTCGACGGGCTCGCTCTTCTCGACGGTCACCTCGGACGGCTCTGCCGGCTCGCCGGTGAAGGTGTCCTCCACCGACGGCCAGTCGAGCGTCGTCTCGTGCTCGTCGATCTGGACGACGCCGTCCATCGTGTCCTCGATCCGCGCCTGCTCCTCGGTCTTGAAGAGCGGATGATTCTCGAACGGATCGTCCGACATGTACTTCTGGAGCGGCATCTCGTGCTCGAGTGCCGCGTTCCGACGCTTCAACTCGAGGTGCTCCTGGATCACCTGGGTGAACACAGACGGAGTCTCGACGGTCATTGATTCCTCCTGCTGGTACGTCTTTTCTCTTCCCGGCGCGGGAGTCTAGACCACCGGCTCGATCGTCGCGCCCCCGACGACCCGGTCGCGGCCCTCTCGTTTCGCGGCGTAGAGGGCCGAATCGGCGGCCGCAATCAGGTCGTCGACACTCGCCCCGCCGGAGCAGGCGGCGACACCGAAGCTCGCTGTGATCCGGATCGGTCCGCCGCGGATCGTCATCACAGGTCGCGCAGAAATGAGCCGGCGGGCGCGCTCAGCGAGCTCGATCCCGCCGGGAACACCCACGCCGAGCAGGATCAAGGCGAACTCCTCACCGCCCCAGCGACCCGCAACATCTCCTTCGCGAACGGCGCCCGCAAGCGTGTGCGCGAACGACCGGAGCACCTCGTCGCCGGCCGGATGCCCGAACCGGTCGTTGACCTGCTTGAAACGGTCGAGATCCGCGACCACGAGGCAGAGCTCGCGGTCGAGCCGCCCCGCGCGGGCGAGCTCCGACGCCAGCGTCTCCTCGAGCGAGCGACGATTCGCGAGCCCGGTCAGCACGTCGACCAGCGCCTGCTGCTCGACGAGGCGATGCAGCCGCGCGTTCTCCAGTGCGACCGCCGCGTGGGCGACCAGCGCGCGGGCGGTCTCGACCTGATCTCCATCGAGCGCCGTGCCGCGGATCACGAGCGAGCCGAAGTCCGAGGCGCCGACCCGCAGCGGAAACGCCACCTCCTCGGGCCCGGCCGGCCGTCCCGCCTCGAGCACCTCGCCCGACCTCGTGCGCACCACAGCTCCGGAGGCGCCGGTCGCCTCGACGACGGTCTCGGCGACGATGCGCAGCAGCTGCTGGGGATCGAGGGTCGCACCGAGCGCCTGCCCGAAGCGCGTGGTTGCCTCATGCGCCCGGCGACGTTCGGTTCGCAGTTCGGCCATCTGCTCCTGCAGCTGCCCGGCCATGCGGTTGAACGCGCCGCCGAGCTGCGCGAACTCGTCGTGGCCGCGGACGTCGACCCGCTCGTCGAGTCGCCCGTCGGCGATCGCGTCCGCGGCATCGGCCAGCCGGCGCAGCGTCGTCACCACCGACCGGCCGAGCAGGAAGACGACCAGCGCGAAGACGAGCAACGCCGCGACCAGCACCGCGGTCAATCGCATCTCGGCCATGCGCGCCGCGGTGTCGATCGCCGCCTGCGGCGTGAGTGCAACCAGCTGGAGCCCGGGCAGGCCGACGAGCGACGTGGTCGCGAGCGCGCGACTCGCCGCACCGGCGAGCACGACGCGTTGCGAGTGCCCCGGGGTGAGGCCGAGCGGCGCTCCACGCGGCCCGCCTGCCACGACCTGCCCGTCGCGCACGATCACCAGGCGACCGCCCGCGCCGAGGCCGACCCCGAGTCGCGCGAGCAGGCGATCGTCGATCGGCACGGCGACCGTGACGGTCCCGATCGATCGACCGCGGTCGAGGATCGACACGGTGCTCGCCGTGGCGAGCCGCGGCAGCGCACCTGCGGTCACACCGCGGCCGACGAGCCTCGTCGACGGCGAAGCCGCGGCGATCGACGCCAGCGCGCTCCGGTCGCGGTCGCGCAGCGCACGTTGGACGCGCGGTTCGGCGGCCAGCCTCCGAGCGGTCGCGGCGGTCGCGTCGACGCGCTGGGTGTATCCGGCGACGGCGACGCGGAGCGCCGCCTCTAGCGAGGCGTCGGCACGGCGATTCTCGCTCCGGCGGGCAAGGCTGTCGTAGCCGTAGAACGCGACCGCCAGGGGCAGCAGCGCCAGGAGCGCGAACCACGCCACGAGCTTGAACCTGAAGCTGCCCAGGCCACGGCCGCCCTGCAGGCGGATCCTCCCCCTCAAGCTGTCGTGTCCCGTTGCCGATACCTCTCCTGGACAGTTTCGGCAGATCCAGGGGGAAGCATGAGAGGTGTTTGGTTGCACGTCGCCGCCATCGGCCTGACGGTCTCCGTCGCGGGCGGCCTCTGGGTGCTCCCGAAACACGTCCTCGCCCCCGACGAGGCGCCCGGGAGCGGCATCGTCTCGGCGCCGCCGCAGATCGCCGCCCACGGGCCGGTGGCGGTCGAGATCGTGCCGGTGCCGCTGCCGGTGCCGCTGCAACGCCGGCGGCCACCCGTCGTCCATCCGGCGCCGACTCAGTCCACGCAGTCGCTCGCCTCCTACGTCGTGCCGGCATCGCCTGCCGTCGCCCCGCCGTCCGCCCCCACGGCTCCCGTCCCGGTCGTGCACCCGACTTCGCCCCCGCCCGCGCCGGCACCAGCGCCCGCCGTGCCCGCTCCCCCTGCGCCCGCACCGGCGCCCGCGCCCACACCCACACCCGCTCCGGCTCCGGCTCCTGCACCTGCCCCCGCGCCTGCGCCTGCTCCAGCGCCGGCACCTTCACCTACCCCGGCGCCGGCCCCCACACCACCCCCGGCGGCGACGCCGCCACCGCCGCCCGAGCAGCCGCCCCCGCCGCCGACGGCCGAGGCGGCCTCGGTCAATCCGGGCCGCAGCGACGTGACCAGCACCCCGCAGCCGCTGACCCTGCAGATGATCGCCCCGTACGTCCAACCGCGCGAGATCGGCGGGGACACGCCTCCGCCGCCTCAGCCGCCGCCGCCGGGCGCCGGCTGCAGCACGCCGCCCGGAACCGACGGGTCGCAGCGCGGCACGCGTCCCTGACGCGGCACAATGCCGCGGATGCCGCGGCTCCCTCTCCCCAAGGCCGTCGGGCCGATCGGACTGGCGCTGACCGCCTGGGACGTCTGGCGGAGGCTGCCGCCAGGCCAACGCCGCTGGCTCACGGCCCAGGCGCGCACCCACGGGCCGCGGCTCGCGAAGCAGGCGTGGGACGCTCAGCAGTCCCGTCGCCAGCGCTGAGCGGCTAGGTCAGCGCCGCGCGGGCGATCCGGTCCTGCTCGATCAGGTGTGCCGTCGGGTACCCCTCGGACGGGCTGGCCCGCCAGGGCCGTCCGACATAGCGCAGCGGCACGCCCGCCGCCGCCTCCTCGAGGCGATGGCGGATCGACCGCCACGGCCCCATGTTCTGCGGCTCCTCCTGTGCCCAGACGACCTCGCGGAGGTAGGGGTACGACCCGATCAGCTGGCGGACGCTGTCGGACGGAAACGGATACAGGAGCTCGAGTCGCGCGACCGCGACCCCGGTCGCGTGCGCGCGCGCGTCGTGCCCGACGATGTCGTAGTACACCTTGCCGGCGCAGAGCACGAGTCGGCGAACTGCTTCCTTGTCGACGGTGACGTCGTCGATCACCGGCCGGAAGCTGCCCGTGGCGAGCTCGTCGAGCGTGCTCGCGGCGTCCTTGAGCCGGAGCAGGCCCTTCGGCGTGGCGACGACGAGCGGCCGCGCCGTCGCATCGAGCGCCTGCCGGCGGAGGAGGTGGAAGTACTGGGCCGACGTTGTGCAGTTGACGATGCGCAGGTTCTCCTGCGCACCCATCTGGAGGAACCGCTCGAGCCGGGCGCTCGAGTGCTCGGGCCCGTTGCCTTCGTACCCGTGCGGGAGCAGCAACGTCAGTCGCGACGTCTCGCGCCATTTCGACAGGCCGGACGACACGAACTGGTCGATCACGATCTGCGCGCCGTTGGAGAAGTCGCCGTACTGCGCCTCCCAGACCACGAGAGCCTCGGGCGCAGCCGCCGAGTACCCGTACTCGAATCCCATGCACGCGTATTCCGACAGCGGCGAGTTGAACACCTCGAACGACGCGGCGGCATGCTCGAGGTTCTGCATCGGCGTGTAGGCCTCGCCGGTGTGGACGTCGTGGAGGACGAGGTGGCGCTGGGCGAACGTCCCGCGTTGCGTGTCCTGCCCGGTGAGCCGGACGGGGATGCCGTCGACCAGCAGCGAGCCGAACGCGAGCGACTCGGCCTGGCCCCAGTCGATCCCGCCCTCGTCGAGCGCGGTTCGCCTGCGCTCGAGCTGCCGCTCGAGCTTCGGATGGACGGTGAAGCTGTCGGGGGTACGAAGGAGCTCGGCGGTGAGCTCGCGCAGCCGTTCCGCAGGAACGGCGGTGACGACGTCGATGCCCGAGGAGAACGGGATCGCCCCGTCGTGCTCGGACTTCGGGCTCTGCCCGAAGGAGGCTTTCAGGCGCTCATGGGCGTCGCGCAACTCGGCCTCGACCTCGTCGACGAACTGCCCGGCCTCGGCCTCGGTCAGCACACCGGCCGCGATCAGCTGCTCCTGGTACAGCTCGCGCACGCTCGGATGTGCCGCGATCTGCTCGACCATCAACGGCTGTGTGTATGCGGCCTCGTCCTGCTCGTTGTGGCCGAAGCGGCGGTAGCCGACGAGGTCGATCACGACGTCGTCGCCGAAGCGGCGGCGGTAGGCCATTGCCAGCCCGACGGCGGACAGCGCCGCCTCTGCGTCGTCGGCGTTGACGTGGATGATCGGAACGTCGAAGCCTTTCGCCAGGTCCGACGAGTACCGCGTCGAGCGGCCCTCGCTCGTGTCGGTGGTGAATCCGATCTGGTTGTTCGTGATCAGGTGGAGGGTGCCGCCGGTCGAGTAGCCGGCGAGGCTCTGCAGGTTCAGCGTCTCGGCGACGACGCCCTGGCCCGCGAACGCCGCGTCGCCGTGGAGCAGCAACGCGACTGCGACTGACGGGTCGTGAGCGCCGTACGGCGTCGAGCGGTCCGTCTGCTCGGCGCGCGTGCGGCCCTCGACCACGGGGTCGACCGCCTCGAGGTGGCTCGGGTTGGAGACGATCCGCACGCCGACACTGCCGTTCGACGTCGCGCGTGTGCCGTGCGCACCGAGGTGGTACTTGACGTCGCCGGTGCCGCCCTCCGGATCGGCGGCCACCGCGTCGAGCGTCCGCTCCCCTTCGAACTCGCGCAGGATCTGCTCGTACGGCATGCCGATCGTGTGGGCGAGCACGTTCAGCCGGCCGCGGTGTGCCATCCCCATCACGATCTCGTGCGCTCCATCCTGGGCGGCGAGCTCAATCGTCTCGTCGATCATCGGGATCATCACGTCGAGCCCCTCGAGCGAGAACTGCTTCTGCCCGAGGAACCGCCTGCGGAGGAAGCGCTCCATCCCCTCGACCTGACAAAGGCGCCGGAACAGCGCGCGCTGCTCGTCCGGCGGGAGCGGCGCGCGGTAGGCGCCCGACTCGATCGCGCGGCGAAGCCAGACGCGCTGCTCGTGATCGGAGAGGTGCTCGAGCTCGTAGGCGATCGTGCCGCAGTAGGTCTCGACGAGCCTGGGCAGGACATCGGCGAGCGTCTCGCCGGGCACGTGCACGCGCAGCATCGAGGCGGGGATGCGTGCCTGCAGCTCGGGGGTCAGGCGCGGCTCGAGCCGGAGCGGCTCGAGCGACGGGTCACCGACCGGCTCGGAGCCGAGCGGGTCGAGCCGCGCGCCGAGATGACCGTGTGTGCGGTGCGCCTTGACGAGAGCCATCGCTGCGGCGATCCCGCCGAGCAGCTCGACGTCGGCAGCTGCGCGCGGCGGTGCCTCCGGTACCGCAACGGCGTCGCCGTTGGTCTCCGGGTCGATCTCGGCGACGGGCTCGGCTGCGCGACCGTTGTCCGGCTGCTCCCTCGGCAGCCGCTCGAGCAGACGGGCGAGCCCGGGGTGCGTAGCGAGCAGCTGCGTGTCGCCGCTCTCGAAGAGCGCCCGCCAGGCGGGCGGGACGCCGTCCGGGTTCTCGAGGTACTCGTCGAGCAGGGCGTGCGCGTAGCCGGTGTTCAGACCGTCGACGTCACGCACGCTCACCCTGGTGTTGTACCAAGGGAGACCTGCTTGTCCTCCCTCCCGCGACGGATCGGGGGACGGTCAGTAGAGCGGGTGGTGCGTGATCACCTGCACCGATGCGCCCACGACGAAGCAGACGCCGATTACGGCGATCGCAAGCCCGGTCAGGCGTTGCTGCTTCCGCGTCATCACGGTCGCGATCAATGCGAGCAGGAGCGCCACCGGCGCGAGCCGGAACGGCCGGTAGACGAGCTCGAGCGCGCCGAGGAAGAGGGCGGCGGCAGCCAGCAGGCCGGCCACCGTCTCGACCGAGCGGCTCCGCTCGCCCTCGTCGTCCGAGCTCACAGCGGGACTCTATCCCGACGTGCGCCCCGCGCTCGCCCGTCACGATGGCCGTGCGGGCCGCCGCGGCGAGGACGCGGTCCCTCCGGGCTGCGCCACGGCCGCCACACCGAGTAGTCCTTCGGACCGGCACCGGGCTCGGGCTCTTTGCAGGCGTACCAGACCACGATCCCGAGATAGACGATCGGGATCTTCAGGATCACCATCAAGAAGACCAGTCCCCAGGCCTGGCCCGACATGCGAGAAGTCTACGCCAACCGGGCGCCGGCGGTTCCTCGGCTCCGAATCCGGCCAGTAGAGTCGGCCGCGTGGAGCCGGCCGAGGAGATGACGCTCTACGACCTCCGCGTGACCGTCGAGCGGATCGAGGGGCGTTCGGTCTGCGGCCTCGAGGTCGGCGACTACTTCGAGCTGACGGAGTCGAGCCGCGTCCGCATCCCGGCCGGCCGCCATTTCTGCCTCTACGCCCTGCAGAGCGTGCTGCCGCTGCTGCCCGCGAAGCAGCGGAGCCTGCCGGCCTCGGACTGGCTCGAGCAGGACTCCCTGGTCGCGTGCCCCGACCCGGACGAGCGGGTGATCATGCGGATCGAGCGCACCGCGCGTCGGACGATGGCCACCGGCGACCTCACGTGAGGCACGCCCGCGAGCTCGGGCTCGCACTGCAGACCGACAAGCCGACCGGCGCGTACGCCGCGCTGGGGCTGGCTGCCGACGAAGCAGGCTTCGAGGTCGTCACGGTGTTCAACGACCTCTGGTTCCAGCCGGCGCTCCCGGCGCTCCTCGAGATCGCAGCCGCCACGACAAGGGCGCGGGTTGGGCCGTCCTGCCTCAATCCGCTGACCCTCCATCCGGTCGAGATCGCCGGTCAGATCGCGGCGCTCGACCGCGTGTCGGACGGACGAGCGTTCCTTGGGCTCGCCGCCGGCGCGTGGCTCGAGTCGCTCGGGATCGACGGCGGCCGGCCCGCAACGGCAGTGCGGGAGGGCTGGGAGATCGTCCGACGCCTGCTCGCGGGCGACCGGACCGGCTTCGCGGGCGAGCGATTCTCGCTCCGGCCGGGTGACGCCCTGCGCTACGAGCTCCGCCGCAGCGCGGTGCCGCTGCTCGTCGGCACGTGGTCACCCCGGCTCGCCGCGTTCGCCGGCGGCGCCGCCGCCGAGGTCAAGGTCGGCGGCAGCGCCAACCCGCTGGTCGCCGAGCTCCTGCGGCAGCGCATCGGCAACGACGACGTCGGCATCGTGTTCGGAGCGGTGACGGTGGTCGACGAGGACGGCGACCGTGCGCGGGCGCTCGCTCGGCGAGAGGTCGCGATGTACGTCGACGTCGTCGGCGCGCTCGACCCCACGACCGAGCTCGACCCGGAGCTGCTCGTCCGTCTGGCGCAGCTCGTCGCCGCCGGCGAGCACGATGCGGCCGGGTCGCTCCTTCCGGACGAGCTCCTGCGGCGATTCGCCTTCGCCGGCACCCCGGCCGAGGTTGCGGCGCAGGCCGAGCTGCTCTTCGAGGCCGGAGCCCGGCGGGTCGACTTCGGCACCCCGCACGGGATCGACGAGCGCCGCGGCGTCGAGTTGCTCTGCCGCGCGGTACTGCCGCTGCTTAGGGTTTCGGCGTGACCTTCGATTACGCCGAACGGCGCCGCCGGCTTTCCGAGCGCCTGGAAGCCGAGGGCGTCGACGCGCTGTTCCTCGCCCCGTCCGCCGATCTCGAGTACCTGACGGGAGTCGAACGTGACATCCCCAACTTCGGCGAGGCGGCGTACGCCCACGGCTGGGTGACCGGGGCGTTCTTCCGGCCCTGGGCCGATCCGGTCTTCGTGCTGCCGCGGATGTTCGCGCTCTTCCACCTCCGCGAGCAACCGGCGGGAGAGGTCGACGTCGTGGCCGAGACGGACGACGGCTTCGCTGCGTTCGAGCGCGTCGCGCGCGGTCTCGGCCCGAAGGTGGCGATCGGCGACCGGGTGTGGACCGAGACGGCGTTGAACCTCGGCCGGATCGTCGGCTTCGACGGCCTGTCGACCGGTTCTCGCATCGTCAACGAGCTCCGACGCGTCAAGTCCGACGAGGAGCTGGCTGCGCTGGGCCGCGCAATCGCGACCGTCGAGCGGACGATGAGCGAGGTCACCCCGCTGGTCGTTCCCGGGGTCTCGATGCTCGACCTCGTCGAGGCGGTCGAGCACTCGCTGCGCAGCGCCGGATCGCGCTGTCCCTCGTTCACGACGCACATGTTCACCGGCCTCGACGACGACGACTTCGACTCCGGAACGCAGTCGGCCAGGACCGGCATCCCCGCCGGGACGTCCGTGATGTTCGACTTCGGAGGCGTCGTCGACGGCTACTGCTCCGACTTCGGGCGCACGATCTTCTGCGGCGATCCGCCTGACGAGTACCGCGAGGCGTACGACGTGATGCTCGCGGCGCAGGAGGCAGGACGCGCCGCAGCCGCTGCCGGCACGCCGGCGCGCGACGTCAATGCCGCCTGCCGGCGGCCGATCGAGGAGGCCGGCCTCGGCGAGCACTTCCGGCACCGCATGGGCCACGGAATCGGGCTCGACGTGCACGAGCGGCCATTCATCTCGGACGAGGACGCGACGGCGCTGCAGGTGGGAATGACGTTCACCGACGAACCGTCGATCATCATCCCCGGCCGGTTCAGCGTCAGGATCGAGGACATCGTGGTGTGCGAAGAGGGCGGCGGGCGGCTGCTCGGCAGCTACCCGTCCGCCCTCGTCGCGACGTCGTAGGCGTTACTTCGGCGAGACGTGTGTGACGTCGACGCCGTACTCGGCGTTGTAAACCGCGTTCGCCAGGTCGCTCGACGTGACGAACACCTGGGTCGGCTGGATCAGCGGGAAGTACGGGCCCCGCTGGTTGAGCTCACGCTGGTACTGCTGGTAGAGGCTCTTGCGGACGGTCGGCGAGGTGGTGACGAGCAGCTTCGCCGCCAGCTTCTCGATCGCCGGGTCCGAGCCCTTCGGCCAGCCGGCCCGCAGGCCGACGAGCTGACCGGGAGCGAACGTCAGGTAGTCGGCGGGATCCGGATAGTCCGGGCCCCACAACGACAAGCCGAACGCCATCTTCCCGTCGCGGTACTTGGTGAGCCAGGTCGAGGTCGGAGCGCCGGACAGCGTGATGTTGAAGCCGGCCGCGTTCAGGTTCGCCTGGACCTTCTGGGCGAGCGTCGTGAAGGGGACGCCGTTGATCGTCAGGTCGCTCGGATATTCGAGCGCGACCGACTGCCCGGCCTGCCCGGAGGCCGCCAGCGCAGCCTTGGCCTTGGCCAGATCCTGGTTGACCTTCGCACTCTGGGGCAGCGACCCGAGGAACATCGACGGGATGATTCCCGGCGCCTGGATCGCCCCGGGCCCGGCGATGCCGAGGATCGACTTGTAGTCCAGGGCGTAACGAACCGCCTGCTGGAACTGCTTGTTCGAGGTGACCGACGAGATGCTCGGGTTGTCATTCGCGAACAGCCAGAAGACCCACGTCGACGGCTGCAGCGACACCTTGAGGTTCGACTTGCCCTGCAACGTCTTGGCCTGATCGGCGGACAGGTCGATCGCGATCTCGTGCGAGCCGCGCTGGACGTTGATCAGCTGCGTCGGGGCGATCATGTTCCGCACGACGACACTCGAGAACTTCGGCTTGGCGGTACCCCAGTAGTTCGTGTTCGGCGTCAACGTGATCTGCGACGTCGTCGAGAACGAGCTGAGGACGTACGGCCCACTGCCGGCCCCCGTCGACGACGACGAGTTCAACCACGACTCGGCCTTGTCCGCCTTGGCGGCGTTCGCAGCATCGGTGCCACCGTGCGCCTTGACGAGCTTCGAGTTGACGATGCCGGCGGACGGATTCGCGAGGATCGCCGGCAACGCGGTGTTCGGGGTCGCGGAGTGCATGACGACCGCGTACCGTCCGGCCGCCTTCGTCGTCACGCCCGCGAGCAGGAACGACGGGTTGCCCTTCAGGTTGACCAGCCGGCGGAACGAGAACACGACGTCGGCCGACGTCAGCGGCGTGCCGTCGGCGAAGTGCACGTTGTGCTTCAGCTGGAGCGTGAACGTCCTCGCGTCGGATGACGCCTTCCACGACTGCACGAGCAGCGGGACCGGATGCGCGAGATCGCTCCCCTTGTAGGTGAAGAGGGTGTCGTAGAGCGCACGGTCGACGATCGACGCGGTGGGATCGAACGCACGTTGCGGGTCGGATGTCTTGACCGTGAACGAGTTGTCGATGACGAGCGGCGGCGCGGCCGACTGATGTCGGTTGACGCCGTAAGCCGCGACAGCGCTGGCCAGCGCGACGATCACGGCCAGAGGTACGAGCCAGGCGACGCGCCCGGCGGGAATCTTCCTCACAGTCGCCTCCAAATGGTTTGCGGGTGGTTTGGGGGGCTCTTGACCCTATTCGACGGAAGTTGCCCCGGAGAAGTTTGCCGCGCGCTCCTCGAGCGACGCCGGCGCCGAGCCGGCGGGCTGCAGCCAGCAGGCAGCTGCCCGGCCAGCAGCCAACACCACCAGCCCCGGCTCCTCCGAGCCGCACCGGTCGAATGCATACGGGCAGCGGGGGTGGAAGCGGCATCCGGACGGAGGCCGCGCCGGGTCGGGCACCTCGCCGGGGAGCGACTCGGGCAGGAAGCCCGTCCCGTCGGGATGCGGGACCGCCGCGATCAACGCCTCGCTGTACGGGTGGAGCGGCATCGTCCACAACGGTTCGGTCGGCCCCGTCTCGACCATCACGCCGAGGTACATCACCGAGACGGCGTCGGCGACGTGCCGAACGATCGCCAGATCGTGCGAGATCAGGAGCAGGCCGAGCCCGAGGTCGCGAGACAGGCTCACCAGCAGGTTCGCGAGCTGGGCCTGCGCCGAGGCGTCCAGCGATGCGAGCGGCTCGTCGAGCACGATCACGGACGGGTTCGCGGCAAGCGCACGCGCGATCGCGATTCGCTGACGCTGGCCGCCGGAGAACTCATGCGGATACCGCCGCTCGGCGTTCGCCGGGAGCCCGACGAGCTCGCACAGCTCACCGACGCTCGCGGTCGACGCCGATGTCAGGCCGTCCGAGATCTGCGCGCCCACCTTGCGGCGCGGATTGAGCGAGGAGTAGGGATTCTGGAAGACGAGCTGGAGGCGAACGAGGTCGTCGGGGCGTGCGCGCCGCGTCAGCGGTGTGACGTTGCGCCCCTCGAACCGGACCGAACCGGAGGTCACCGGCACGAGACCAACCGCCGCACGGGCGAGCGTCGACTTCCCACAGCCGGACTCGCCGACGAGCCCGACGATCTGTCCCGCGTCGACCGAGACGCTGGCACCTGCGACCGCGCGGACACGAATGCCGCCTCGCCGCTCGTAGTCGACCACGACGTCGCTCAGCTCGAGCGTGCTCAACACCGCTCCGAGAAGGGATCGACCGGACAGGCGAGCAACCGGTTGCCGACGTCGGCCAGGGCGGGAATGTCGATCCGGCACGACTCACGCAGGTACGCGCAGCGCGGGTGGAAGGCACAGCCCGCGGGGATCGCGCCCGGCGTCGGCGGCGCGCCTCCGATCGCCACCAGCACCCGCTCGTCTGCTGCCTCGGGATGCGGCAGCGCGTCGAGCAGCGCCTGCGTGTACGGATGACGGGGCTGCTGGAGCACGTCCTGCCTGATTCCCGATTCGACGACCTTCCCGGCATAGAAGATCGAGACGCGATCCGCGATCGCCGACATCACGCCCAGGTCGTGCGTGATCAGGATCACCGCGAGATCGTTCTCGCGACGTAGCCGGTCGAGCAACTGCAGGATCCCCGCCTGCACCGTGACGTCGAGCGCGGTCGTCGGCTCGTCAGCGATCAGCAGTCGTGGACGACAGGCGAGCGCGATCGCGATCGCGATGCGCTGACGCATCCCGCCCGAGAACTGGTGCGGGTATGCGCGCAGCGCCGCATGCGGATCCGGGATCCGCACGTCGCCAAGAATCTCGGTTGCCCGTTGCTCCGCGCCCTTCTGCGACAGGCCGAGATGCAGACGGACGTGTTCCGTCAACTGCCGCCCGACCGTCAGCATCGGGTGCAGCGACGTCATCGGATCCTGGAAGACCATGGCGAGCTCTCGCCCGGACAGCTCCCGCAACCGGCGGCGCGAGATGTGCAACAGGTCGGTGCCGGCGAACCGCGCGACGCCGTCGACCACGGCGCCTTCGGGCAGCAGGCCGAGCAGGGCGAGCATCGACAGCGTCTTGCCGCTGCCACTCTCGCCCGCGATGCCGAACACCTCTCCGGGCTCGACGGCATAGTCGACCCCGTCGACCACAGTCACCGCTCCGCCCGCGGTCGCCAGCCGAACGCGCAGCCCCTCCACTTCGAGCAAGCTCATTCCCGCTCCGGCACCGACAAAGCCGGCACCTCCGCTCCTTGCGAGCCTCCGTCGAGCCTACGGCTCATTGCTCGTCCTGCGAACGCCAGGCGGTGCGCGGGTCGAAGATGTCGCGGAGGCTGTCGCCGATGAAGTTGAACGCCAGGACGACCGTGAAGATCGCCAGCCCCGGGAACGTGCCCATCCACCACCACTGGAAGTACTGCGTGCCGTCGGCGACCATCGAGCCCCATTCCGCCTGCGGCGGCTGGGCGCCGAGCCCGAGGAAGGACAGGCCGGAGAGCAGGAGGATCGCCGTCGCCAGATCGAGCGTGGCGAGCACGAGTACCGGCCCGGCGACGTTCGGCAGCACGTCGCGGAACAACGCCACACGGGCGGGCGCGCCCAGCAGGCGGGCCGACTGCACGTACTCGGAGTCGCCCACCGAGAGGACGAGCCCACGCACGACCCGTGCGTAGGAGGGCCACGAGACGATGACGATCGCCAGCGCTGCGTTCTCCAGACCACGGCCGAGCACCGCGGCGACGACCATCGCGAGGATGATCGGCGGAAAGGCGAACACGAGATCCGCCGAACGCATCATCGCGCCGTCGGTGAGACCGCGAAAGTAGCCCGACACGGCACCGATCGCGCCCCCGATCGTCGCCGCGAGCGTCACGAGCACGAGGGCGATCGGAATCGAGACGCGCGCGCCGTAGATCACGCGACTGAAGACGTCTCGACCGAGCTCGTCGGTTCCGAACGGATGGTGGAGCGTGGGCGACTGCGACGCGGTGAAGGTCTGCGCCAGCGGCCCGTAGGGGGCGATCAGCGGCGCGAAGATCGCCACGATGAGCCACGTCACCGCGATCACGACGCCGATCGCCGCAAGCGGCTGCCGGCGGGCGGACACGAGGATCTTCCGGCCGCTGACGCCGCGCAGCCTGACCACCGCCGCGCTCATGTGATGCGGATCCGAGGGTCGATGACGCCGTAGAGAACGTCGACGATCAGGTTGATCGTGATGTAGACAGCGGCGACGAACAGGCTGACGCCCGCGATCGCCGGCACGTCCAGGTTGACCGCCGCCTCGTACGCGTACTGCCCGATGCCGGGCCAGGAGAAGATCTTCTCGATCAGCACCGCGCCGGTGAGCACGTTCGCGAAGACAAGGCCGAGCACGGTGACGACCGACGGCAACGCTGCGCGCAGGATGTACCGCACGACCACGATCCGCTCGGGCAGCCCCTTGGCCCGGGCTGCGCGAACGTAATCGTTGCCGATCACCTCGAGCACGGCCGAGCGCGTGAAGCGCGTGAGCAGGCTCACGTTGAACGCCGCCAGCACGAGCGCCGGCAGGAGGAGATGGTGAAACGCCTGCCCGAACAGGCCCCAGTTGCCCTCGAGCAGCGCGTCGATCGTGTAGAAGCCGGTCACCGTCGGCGGCGGCATCGTTCCGGGGTCAAGGCGTTCGGCCCCGGGGAACCAGCCGAGGCGGTAGAAGCCGACGTACAGCGCGATCAGCGCAATCCAGAAGGTCGGCATCGAGATGCCGGCGAGCGATGTCAGGCGCAGCGCGTGGTCGGTCGGCCGGTTTCGGCGCAGGGCGGAGAACACCCCGAACGCGACTCCGACGACCGAGGCGATCAGGATCGAGAAGATCGCGAGCTCTGCCGTTGCGGGAATGAACTGGCCGAGGTCGTGGCTGACCGCGTTGTGCGTCACCGACGATTGGCCGAGATCGCCGTGCAGAAGGTGGTTGAGGTAGATCAGGTACCTGAGCGGCAGCGGCTTGTCGAGGCCGTAGTGCTGGTTGAAGGCCGCCACCGCGGCGGGATCCCCGGCGGCCTGCTCCCCGAGCGCCGTCGCGGCTGCGTTGCTCGGAACGATCTCGGTGAGCGCGAAGACGACGACGGTGATGCCGAGCCCCAGCAACACGAAGGCGGCGAGGCGCCGCAGCACGAAGCGGAGCAGGCCGGGCGACGAGCGAACGCGACGCGGCTGGGCGCGATCGGCGGTCTCGGTCGGTCCGGCAGCCAATTGACTGCGATCGTACCTGGGGCCGATTCCGGGCCACGAGGCGCGTCGCGTATCGTCGGCCGCCGTGAACATCTGCGTGATCGGCGCGGGCGTGAGCGGTCTCTCGATCGCCTGCCAGGTGCTCGAGCGCGGGCTCGGCTCGGTCACCCTGTACGACGGGAAGGGCGTCGGCGCCGGCGCCTCCGCGGTGCAGCCGGGCGGAGTGCGACAGCAGTGGGGATCTGTTGCCAACTGCACGATGGCGCGCGAGTCGCATCGGTTCTATTCCGAGCTGGTCGACCGGCTCGGCGTCCCGGTCGATGTGTCCTTCGACGCGTGTGGGTACCTGTTCGTCGCCGACCGTGACGACACGCTCGCGCAGCTCGAAGCGAACGTGGGCATCCAGCGGCAGGCCGGGGTACCGTCGACGCTCCTCACCGCGCAGGAAGCTGCACGGCTCGTTCCCGGCCTGAACGTCCGGGACGTCGCAGGTGCGTCGTACTGCGCCGAGGACGGCTACTTCGACCGCCCGCAGGCGGTCGTCGCCGCGTTCGCGGACGCGGCGCGCGCACGCGGCGCACGGTTCGAATCGTCGAACGTCGTCGCAGTCGCGCGCGACGGTGAGGGCTGGCGGATCGAGACCGCCGCGGCCACGCACGTCACAGCCGATCGGCTCGTGATCGCCGCTGCAGCGGAGTCGGCCCGGCTGGTCGGCCAACTCGGGATCGTCCTGCCACTCGCGAGCGAGCCACGTTTCCTGTTCCTCGGCGCGCCGCTCCGGGCGCGCCTGCTCGATCCGCTCGTGATCGCGGTCGATCGCGGCCTCGCCGCGAAGCAACTCGCCGACGGCCGCCTGCTGGCCAGCCATCTCCGCGCAGCCGGCGACCCGACGACGGAGGCGGACGGGTGGCGCGCAAACATCCGCCGCGAGCTCGACCGGTTGCTGCCCCGGCTCGCGGAGCTGCCGCTGCCGACGCTCGTCGAGGGCGCCTACGACATGACGCCGGATGCGCAGCCGGTGATCGACGAGGTCGCAGAGGGGCTGTGGGTCGCCGCCGGCTTCAGCGGCCACGGCTTCATGGTCGCGCCGAGCACGGGCATGCTCGTTTCTGCCGGGCTCGGCGGCGCGCGCCTGCCGGAGTGGGCCGAGTCGGTCCGCCTCGACCGGTTCGGCGGGACGAAACGCGATACTCAGGTGATCTGACGAGAGGAGCGTACGAGGTGCCGAGCGCGGGACGTGGTGAGTTGCCGGAACAGGAGATCGCACCGGGCTATGCGAGCCGATTCGCCGACTGGGGCGGTGTCACCGTCGCCTTCGAGCACGCGACGGCGGGCCAGGACGCGTCCTCGATGGTCAAGGGGCTGCCGGACGACCGGTGCCAGGCACCGCACTGGGGCTACCTCTTCTCGGGCCGCGTGATCGTGGACTACGGCGACCGCACCGAGACGATCGAGGCGGGTAGCGCCTACTACATCGAACCGGGCCACCGGATCACGTTTCCGGAGGACAGCGACGCACTGGAGTTCACGCCGACGGAAGAGCTCGAGCGAACGTTCGAGGCGGTGCGGCGGAACGCTGCGGCTACCGGCGGCGAGCCCGGCGACTAGAACAGCGTGTAGCTGGCGATCGCGAGCGCGTCCGGAGGCGGTACGCCCTCCGACAGCAGCAGCAGTCCCGGCGTCGGCGCGAGCTGGAGACGGGCGGCGAGCGCACACTCGACCAGGGCGCGTGACGAGCCGGGAATGCGCACGGTCACGGTTCCGCCCCGCGCGAGCTCGCCGCGGAGCGCCGCAGCCGCGGCCGCCGGATCGACGCCGCCCACCGGCCCGACCGCCCCCTCCGGGAAACGGTACGAGTAGGCGGCGGGCCCGCCGTCGCGCAGCCAGACGGTGCGCTCGGCGATTCCACCCCAGAAGCCGTGGTCGACCGCCCGGTCGAAGCCGTACGCACGCTCGTCGATGGCGGCCAGATCAGCCGACGGCTCACCGACCGGCAGCGACGGCTCGGCGCCCGCCGGCGTGCCCGAGAAGGAGAGGAGCGGCGTCGTCGGGACGAGGCCGCGCCGCCCGTAGAGGGCGTTCGAGATCGGCTGGATCGCGTCGGTGAGCGTCCGCCGCCGGACGGCGTCGTCACCCCATGCGGCCGCGAGCAGACGACCGCCTACGCCGCTCGCCTGAGCATCGGGACTGATGAACAACGAGGCGAGGAACCAGTCACTGCCGCGCTGGAAGGCCGCGACGTACCCGAGCACGCTTCCCGCTCGAACGCCGACGAAGCATCGTTCCGGATCGGTGCGCAGCAGGTGGCGATGCTGCGCGTAGAACATGTCGGGCGGCGGCATCGGCGGCGCGAACCGATGAGGCTCGTAGACGCTGCCGATCGCCGTCGTGAACACGTCGAGCATCGCCGGCAGATCGTCGGCGGTCGTGGGGCTCAGTTCCACGACCGCCGAGCATAGATCGCCGTGAACGACGTTCCTGTCAGCTGGAGCCGCCCGAGACGGCGCCGTGGCCGGCGAAGAAGACCACGATCCAGACCGCGACGACCAGTGCGACCACGATCAGCCAGAACGCGACGCGGTGGCGTGCGTGAAACCGCCTCACGACAGCCCGCCGGAGAACCACGCCGTGGGAGCGGCATTGGCATACAGGTCGAGATAGGGGGAGCGCGAGGAGCCGCAGACGCCGATCGAGGAGATGCCGACGCAGGCCGAGAACTTCCCCTGCGCGAACGCGTGAACGGCGGGACCGGGCGCCGGCGTGATCCAGCGCGGCCCGACGGCGTTCCCCTGGAACGACCACGGCCAGGAGGCGTAGATGCCGTGCGCGTTGAGACCGGTCGCACGCACGACCTTCGAGCCGGGGATGTAACAGAAGTCGAACGAGAGCTGGTAGCGCCAGAGCACGTAGAGGCGCACGAGATTGGTGTACGTGTACCGCGCCCACGCGTTCTTGCACGGAAGGACGGCCAGTGTGCCCGGGTCGACCTGCCAGTAGGAGCGGTCGGAGCCGGTGTCGCTGCTGAGCGTGCCGTTGACGAAATCGGAGGGGACCGACGCGTCGCAGGCATCGCCTACGTGGTCGCCGTCGGCGTCGGTCTGGGCGGTGTTCCATACGTCAGGGCAATTGTCGGATGCGTCCGCGACGCCGTCCCCGTCACGATCGGAAGGCTTCGGCGGCGGAGGGGGCGGACAGGTCGACGGGGTGCAGCCACCACCGCCGCCGCCCGGTGGAGTCGTCGACGGGATCGCGATCGACGCGACCGCGGGCGCCGAGCACCCGTCGTCGTTGCAGGCCGAGACCTGAGCCGACACGGTGCCGCCGGCGTCCCCCGGCTGGACGACGTAGCTGTTGGTGCTGCTCGCGCCGGCGCCTGACCAGGCATAGGTGTAGCCGGTCAGCCGCTCGCCGCACGAGTTCCAGGTGCCGGTGGAGACGCCGAGCGTCCCGCCGACCGCCGTGTCGCCGGAGATCACGGGCGGGAGCTGCGGGGTGATCGCACCCGTGATGCAGTCCGGTTGCGGCAGCGCGGATGCAGTCGGAGCGAGCAGGACGAGCGCGAACGCCGCGAACGCGGAGATCGAGCAGAAGCTTCTTCGCACGTGTGCCTCCTTCGTTGTCTACGTTGACAACAATAGGAAGGCCGGGCACACGTGTCTGTGCAGAATTCGTGCCAAGAGCGTGACAGCTGCCCCGAGGCCCACCAGTGTCCAAAGCAGACATAGCCCACTTCGCCGCCCGTGACCTCGACGACGTGCGCCGCCTGTTCGGCGAGTACGCGGCGTCGCTGGCGTTCGATCTCTCGTTCCAGGCGTTCGACCGTGAGCTCGCCGGGCTCCCGGGCCGCTACGCGCCGCCCGCCGGGGCGTTGCTCGTCGCCCGCATCGACGACGAGGCCGTCGGGTGTGTCGCCCTCCGGCCGCTGGACGGCGCGATCTGTGAGCTTAAGCGGCTCTACGTCCGGCCGGATCACCGGGGCGGCGGGGCCGGACGCCGGCTCGTCGCCTCGGCGCTCGACGAGGCCCGGCGCCTGGGCTATCGGCGCGTGCGGCTGGACACGGTTCCCGGCATGGAGCAGGCGCAGGCGCTGTACGAACGGCTCGGCTTCCGGGACATCGCGCCATACACAGACAATCCGATCGCCGGCACGCGCTTTCTCGAGCTCGTTCTCTAGCGGGCTCGCGCGCCGGAGCCGCGTGCGGCAGTCGCGACTCCGGCGCCCACTGGAGGGTCTCTCCGACGACTACGACGATCGCGACCCGCGTTCGTTGATCGACAGCTCAGAACGTGCCGATCGAAGATCGTCAGCCGGCGAGTGCGGGCTCGCGCAGGCGTTCGGCCGCGCAGACCGACCGCGCCGCCTCGATGAACGCCGCCGCGTCGACGCGGGACGGCTGGGCGCGGCTCCAGACGATCGCAATCGTCCTCGGCTCGATCACGCCTTCGGCGAGATCGAGCGCGATCGTTCCGGCCCGGCGCTCGTCCGTGGCGAGCGCCGGCAGCACGGCGGCGCCGAGCCCGGCGGCCACGAGCCCGTGCACGGCCGCACCCGTCTCAGCCTGCAGGACGAAACGCGGCGACACGCCGCTCGCGATCAGCTCGGACTCCACGTGCACGCGCGTCGGGCCGTGCGCGATCAGCGGGAGTCGGCCGAGCTGCGCGCACGAGATCGTTCGTCTGCGACGCGTCAGCGGCGCACCCTCCTGCAGGAGCACGACGTACGGATCGATGCAGAGCGGCAACCCGTCGAACGGCCCGGCAGGAAGGGGTGCATCGACGAACGCGAGATCGAGGTCGCCCCGCGAGAGCGCAGCGAGCAGCTCCCGCGAGTCGGCGTTCTCGTTCAGCACGACGGGAGCGGCGAACAGCCGCAGCACCGCCGGGACGAATCGTGCCTGCAGATCCGGAGCCGCACCGACGCGAAGAGCGCCCGGCCCCGTGCCTGCGAGCTCTGCGAGATCGGCCTGCGCCGCTCGAACGCGCGCGATCACGGCCTCGGCGTGCGCAAGCATGATCTCGCCCGCCGGCGTCAGCGCGAGCGGGCTCGTGCCGCGGGAGCGCTCGATCAACCGCCGGCCGGTCAGGCCCTCGAGTGCCGCGATCTGGTGGCTGATCGCGGACTGGACGTAGCCGAGCCGTGCGGCGGCGCGCCGAAACGATCCCTCGCGCGCGACAGCCTCGAGCGCGATGAGATGGCGAAGCTCGACGCCCGACCACCACTCGCCCGCCATGCACGCTGTGACGCCGCGGGCTCGAGTTCGTTGGGTCCCTGACGCGTTCTTAACAATTGCCGGCGGTACGCTCCCCCGATGCCGGCGACGCCGATCGGCCGCCCCGCGCTGGCCCTGTCGCTCGCCGTCCTGCTCGCGGCGCTCGGACTGGTGGCCGGCGGCTGCGGCGGGGCCAAGACCACGACGTCGACGAACGCCGAGGGGCAGACCGTGGTCAGCTGCCAGATCAGCTTCGCGAAGACGAAGTTCCTGCTGCACACGGGGATCGCCGCGGGTGCGTTCTACCGGTACATCTACAACCCGTGGCGCGCCGGGGCGTTCAAGCAGGGCGCTGCCGGCCGGAAGAAAGCACTCGCCAAGGCGGCGGCCTCGGGGCTCGTCGTCGCGCGCGAGCTGCGGACGGCAGCGCGCGACGCACAGTGCGACGGCCCGGCCCTCAAGACGCTTGCCCGGCCGATGACAGCGGCCGTCGCCGCGGCGACGGCCCTGAGCGCTCTCTCGAGCGGCGGCGTCGGCTCGATCGGTGCCGCCGGGACGGCGTTCGAGCATCTGAAGTCGGCCGCGTCGGCCGCAGGCGCCACGATCACCCAACGCTGATTCGGCGCGTCCCGCTCGAGCTCCCGCGTCCGCGCGACGCGGGCACGTGCAGGAGCGGAATGGACCCAGGCGGGCTCGAACCGCCGACCTTCTGGCTGCCAGCCAGACGCTCTCCCAGCTGAGCTATGGGCCCGGAGGTCGGAAGTGTAGCCCTACGCGCTGGCGGCTTCGAGCGCTTCGTGCGGCACGTCGTCCCAGAGCTCTTCGAGCCGATAGAACGCGCGTGCGTCCGGCGTGAAGACGTGCAGGACCACATCGACGTAGTCGGCGATGATCCACGTCGCTTCGGTGCCGCCTTCGATCGACTTCGGCAGCACGCCGTTCTCCTGCTTCAGTCGGCCGTGCACCTCGTCCCAGATCGCCTTGGTCTGGCGCGCGTTCCCACCGGTGCAGACGACGAAGTAGTCGGTGTACGCGCACACGGGCCGCATATCGAGGATGACGACGTCGCGTGCGAGCTTGTCATGGACGAGCGCCGCGATCCGGCGTGCCTGTTCGAGTGGATTCAAGCGCCTCCCAGTGTACCGGCGGTTACCGCGTGTAGAGGTGCTCGTCGAGGATGATCCGGAGCGCGCCCGCGGGAACGTCACCGTCCACGTCCTCGCCCCTGTGGAGGCGCGCGCGAAGCTCGCTGGAGGCGACGGTCGTCGGCTCGAGGTCGAAGAAGGAGACTCGCTCCGATGCGTCGAGGTCTCGGAGCACGGCGGCCAGGCGATCCGGTGGAAAGCCCGGGCGGGTCGCGACGCCGAGTCGCGCAAGCGCAAGGACAGCCCTGGGCTCCTTCCACGTCGGCAGCGCGCAGAACTCGTCCGCCCCGATCAGGAACACGGGGTCGCGCCACTCGGGATTGGCGCGAAGCGTGTCCACCGTGCGCCGGTGCGGGTCGAGCACGACCTCGTCGCCCGGGAAGGCAGCGCGGGCGAGTCGCAGGCGCATCTCGGCGGGCGTGTCGACGTGTTTGTGGCCGGGATCGGCGACGACGAGGACGATCACGCGTTCGAGCCGAAGCTGCCTGCTGGCCTGCCGCAGCAGCTCGACGTGGCCGCGGTGAGGTGGATCGAACGCACCGCCGAAGAGACCGAGCGGGCCCTCCGGGTCGCCGTCAGGCAAGCTCGAGCTCCTCGTCGCCGATCTCGACGGTCGCACCGGGTTTCGCGCCGGCGGCCCGGAGCGCGCGTTCGAGCTCCTCTTCCGGCGGGGGCGTGCCGAGCACCCGGAATCCGCGGTCGGTGCGCAACAGGCGCCAGGAGCGGCCCTCCGGCTGGGGGCGGTAGACGAGGAAGTCGACGAGCTCGGTCTCGTCCGCTTCGATCGGCTCCGGGGCGGGAACGAGCGTGAACAGGCCGCGGCGAAAGTCGGGCAGGCCCGCCCCGGTCGCGCACGAGATTGGAAAGACCGCGACGATGCGCGGATCCTCGATCCCGAAGGGGGGATCGGGAGCGAGGTCGATCTTGTTCAGCACGACGATCTGCGGGCGTTCGTCGAGACCGGCTCCGTACGCGCCGAGCTCGGCGTCGATCGTCAGCCATTGCTCGTCGGCATCGCGGGATGCGTCGATGACGTGCACGAGCATCCGCGCGCGCTCGAGGTGCGCGAGGAACTCGTGTCCGAGCCCGACACCTTCGCTCGCCCCCTCGATCAGCCCTGGCACGTCCGCGACGACGAGCTGGCGGCCGTCCGGTGACTCGACCGTGCCGAGTACCGGCTGCAGCGTCGTGAACGGATAGTCGGCGACCTTCGGCTGCGCATTGGAGATGCGCGTCAGGAGCGACGACTTGCCTGCGTTCGGCAGGCCGACCAGAGCCGCGTCGGCGAGCAGCTTCAGGTGGAGCGCGATGTCGAACTCCTCGCCCGCGCGGCCGACCTCGGCGAACCGCGGCACCTGCCGCGTGGACGAGACGAAGCGCGCGTTTCCTCGTCCGCCCCGACCGCCGCGGGCGAGCACGAGGCGCGCGGACGCGTGCGCCAGATCGGCGATCAACGCGCCGTCGTCGGTCAGCACCTGCGTCCCGACCGGCACGCGCAGCTCCGCGTCGGCACCGCGGGCGCCGTGCTTCCGGGCGCCGCGCCCGTTGCCGCCGCGGACTGCACGCAGCAGTCGCCGCCGTCGCAGTGCGGACAGGTCGCGGAGCGACGGGTCCGCGCGCAGCACGATGTCGCCGCCGTCGCCGCCGTCGCCGCCGTCGGGGCCGCCCTTCGGGACGTACTTCTCGCGGCGGAAGCTGAGCCCGCCGTCCCCCCCGCGCCCGGCCTGGACGCGAAGCTCAGCCCGATCGTTGAACATCGGGCCAACGGTAGCGACCCGCTCGTTCAGAGCATGCCCGGCGGAGACATGTCCCGTCGCCCGACCAGCGTCACAGAACCGTGACAAACGATCCACAGGGGACGATTCCCTGCGGTGGAGCCGCGTGCGGACGCCTGTTTGGACAGGTCTCGTCGCCAGGCAAGCGCGACGGAACTGCAACGCGCGGCCGGGAGCCGCGACGGAGTGACTACGACTCGGAGTCGAGCACCGACACGCTGCGGCGCTCGCCGCTCGTGTGGAAGGAGACCGTCCCGGCGCGCACGGCGAAGATCGTGTCGTCGCGGCCGAGCTCGGTCCCGGGGCCGGGGCGGAACCTCGTCCCGCGCTGGCGCACGATGATGTTGCCGGGGACGACCGCCTGGCCGTCGAACATCTTCACCCCGAGATACTTCGGATTCGAGTCGCGGCCGTTCTTCGACGAGCCGAGGCCCTTCTTGTGTGCCATCTACTCCTCCTTCGCCTTCAGCGCGGAGTTCAGCGCGGCGATCGCGCCCTTGCGCGCGGCGTTCGCCTCTTCGTAGGCGAGCGCGGCCTCGAGCATCGGGCGATTCCAACCTTTGACGCCCTCCGTTATCTGGGCGACGGTCATCTCCTCGTAGCCCTTCGGCATGCCCTTCACGTGCTCGTGCTCGTGCTCGGGCTCCGCTGCGGTTGCGACGGCCGGCGTCGGCTCGACGGTCGTCGGCGCAGCCTGCTTCGGCTCCGCGGCCTTCGGCTTCGCCTTCGTCGCGGGCGCGCGGCCGGTGCCGTCGAGGGAGATCTCGATCCGCGTCAGCGCGGAACGGAAACCCGTGTGGCGCTTGTAGCCGGTGCGGCGGCGGTACTTCCCGATCCGGATCTTCGGCCCGCGCTCGTGCGCGACGACCGTGGCGGTGACATTGCCGCCGTCGCCGAGCAGGACGTCGGGCGAAAACGTCTTCCCCTCGTCGGTGCGAACGCGGTCGACAAGCAGCGTCTCGCCCTCGCGGACGCGATACTGCTTACCGCCGACACGAATGATTGCGTAGTCCATAGCGCGCGAAACGCGGGCACGCGCCCGCGAACAGGTGCAGTGTAGCCGGAGCCGCTACTCCCCGTCGATGCCCCACTCCGACATCGGCGTGTAGCCCCAGTCGCGCTCGTCGTCGGCCTCGGTGGGCTCGGCGTTCGTGGCGGCGCGCTCGCCGGCGGCAGCCTCGGCCTCGACTGGAGCCTCGGTCTCGGGTGCCTCGGCCTCGACCTCGGCGTCGATCTCGGCCCCGTCGTCCGCCTCGACCGCGGTTGCCACGGCGGCCCCGGTCGCCGCCGTCTTCTTCTTGCGGTTGCGACCGCCGCGCGTCCCACGCCGGGTGCGCTTGCGCGGCGTCGCAGGCCCTTCGCCCTCGTCGTCGCCGAGCATCCGGTCGGGCACGTGGATCACCGGCGCGCCGCCGTCGCCGTTCGCGGACGGCTCGGGCTCGCGCTCCTGCTCTGGCTCGGGCTTGGGCTCGCGCTCGGCGGCAGCTTCGAGCTCCGCCGGCTCGGCCCCGTTCGCGCCGTCCGGCGCGGTCGTGGTCGCCGCCGACTTCTTCTTGCGGTTGCGGCCGCCGCGCGTTCCACGGCGGGTGCGCTTCTTGGCCGGTGCGACCCCGTCGGCAGCCGGCGAGCCGTCGTCCGCCGCAGCCGGCTCCGCCTCGTCCTCGTCCTCCTCGTCCTCGGCCTCGGCAAGCGCTCCGTCCGCAGCCTCCTCCGCCTCGGCGGCCGGCTTCGCCTTCGTCGCCCGGCGCGCGCGGGTCGGCTTCTCGGCCTCGGCCTCGGCCGTGAGCGGCTCGCGCGATGCCTCGACGGGCGACAGAAGCTCGGCCCAGGCCATGCCCTCCGTCACCAGCGTGATCCGCGCCTTGACCTTCTTCCCGACCAGCTTCGCCGCCTCGGCGACATAGATCTCGATCCCCTCCAGCTTCGCCACACCGGCGTGGGCGTCGTGTAGACCGACCTCTCCGAGGCTCAGCTCGAGCTCCTGGCCGACCTGCACCGGCGACGCGGGCGCGACCTTCTCGAGCGTGCCCTGCTCGAGCACGCGGAAGTGGTCGGCGTGCTCATCCTCCTTGCCGACGAGGAAGAAGCGACGCTTGGTCGTCTCCTCGATCTCACGGAGGCGCGAGCCCGCCGGCCCGGCGACGATTCCGGCGATTCGAGCGCTGACCTCGACCTTGAACGCCTTCGAGCGCGATCCCGGCGTGACGAGGGCTCGCAGCCTGCGCTCGACGTCGACTGCCGCGGTGTGCTCGGAGACGACGATGCCGTCACCGCCGCAGGTCGGGCACTTCCTCGTCATCACCTCGCGTGGACCGTCGGTGACGTTCTGCCGCGTCATCTCGACGAGCCCGAGCGGCGAGATCTCGACCACGTACGTCTTCGTCCGATCGCGTTCGAGCTCGGTGCGCAGCGCCTCCTCGACGGCGGCCCGGTTCTTCGGGTTCGCCATGTCGATGAAGTCGATGACGATGATCCCGCCGATGTCGCGAAGGCGGAGCTGGCGAACGACTTCCTTCACGGCTTCGAGGTTGTTCTTGGTGATCGTGTCCTCGAGGCGCGCGCTCGACGACTTCGACCGTGAACCGACGAACCGGCCGGTGTTCACGTCGATCACGGTGAACGCCTCGGCATAGTCGAACACGAGATAGCCCCCCGACGGGAGGTCGACGCGCCTGCTGAGTGTCGACTTGATCTCCTGCTCGACGCCGAACGCCTCCATCAGTGGCTCGCGCTCCTTGTACCGGACAACGCGCTCGGCCATGTGCGGCGAGGTCTTCTTCAGGTAGCCGACGATCCGCTTGTGGGTGCGGTCGTGGTCGACGTAGAGCTTCTCGAAGTCGCCGGTGAACAGGTCGCGCACGACGCGCAGCGGCAGCTCTGCCTCCTGATAGAGGAGCGCCGGCGCCGTCGACTCCTTGGCGCGGACCTCGATCGACTTCCACAGTCGCTGCAGGAAGTCGAGGTCGCGCTCGATGTCCTCGGCCGATGCACCCTCGGCGGCGGTGCGCACGATCACACCACCCTTCTTGGGGGCGCACTCCTTCAGGATCGCCTTGAGGCGTGTCCGCTCGTCGTCCTCGAGCCGCCGCGAGACGCCCAGTCCTTCACCGTGTGGGACGTAGACGACGAATCGGCCTGGCAGCGAGATCTCGGTCGTGAGCCTCGCGCCCTTCGTCTTCATCGGATCCTTGACCGCCTGCACGAGCACGGTCTGTCCACGTTGGATCAGGTCCTGGATCTTCCGCGCACCCCGTCGTCCTTCGAGCTCGGGTGAGATGATCTCGTCGACGTAGAGGAAGCCGTTCTTCTCGAGGCCGATCTCGATGAACGCCGCCTCCATGCCCGGCAGGACGTTGTCGACGACGCCGAGATAGACGGCGCCTGCGATCGACCGGCGCTCCGGCCGCTCGAGGTAGACCTCGGCAACCTTGTCGTCCTCGAGCACGGCGACGCGCTTCTCGCCCGCGTCGACCGAGATCAGCAGCTCGCGCTTGGCCTTCGGCAGCGGCGCGCGCTTCGGCGCCTGACGGCGGCGTGTCTGCTGCGTCCGCGGCTTGCGCTCGGCGCTCTTCTTCTTCTCGGCACCTTGCGTCTTCGCGCCTTGCGTCTTCGCAGCCGGGGCCTGGGCGGTCGTTTCCGCCCCGACGGTCTTCCGCTTGCGGTTCCGCCCGCCGCGCGTGCCGCGGCGGCGCTTGCTCGCTGCGCTCGTGTTGTCGGAGTCGGCGGCCGGCTGGGCCGGGGCGCGCTCCGTGGTGGTCAGCTCAGGGGTTGGTGCTGGTGCTGCGGCAGCCGCCGCCGGCGCCGGTCCTTCCGGCTTCCTGCGCCGGAACCAGGGTAGTGGCAAAGAGTGTCTCCCGAATCGTGCGCGCGCTCGAGCCTGAATCGGCGAGCGTCACGCTGGTGTGTTGGAAAAGCCGTGGCATGGCCTGCCACCAGAGTACCAGCAGGTCGTGCGGAGCCCTATGCGACTCCGTAGGCGGGCGCCAGTCGCGCCCGGCGTGCGCGGATCGCACGCAGCCGCTGCGCGAGGCGTGCCCAGGCCCACGGTTCGACCTCGGCGTACCGCGTCTCGGTCTGGCCGCGGGTCGACTCCAGGTACTCGAACCACGCGTCCGCCTCCTCGATCAAGAGCAGCTCGTGCGCCTCCTGGCTGCCGGTCAGACCCATCGAGCGTCACCTCCCGGTCGTTTGCAAAGAGGGTAGGACCGGGACCGGACGTCAGGGCTCTCGGTGGGACGTCAAGGCGCTGAAATAGCGCTCGGCGGCCTCGCCGACGACGCGCGTGCCCGAGTAGGCGATCGCCCCTTTGACCGCCCACCCGGCGACCGGGACGAAGTCGATCAGGCTGCGGGCCAGTGCGCGGAACGTGAAGCCTGCGCCCACCACGCCGAGCAGCTCGATCGCGCGCGAGCGATCGACGTCCTCCCCGTGCGCGAGTGCGATCTTGAGCACGAGGCGCAGCTGGTTGAACGTGAGGATGGGCATGTCGACGCCCGGAATGAAGACCGCAGCGCCGATCAAGGCGTTCCGTCTGCTGGCCGCGCTGATCAGGCGGCCGGTCACTGCCGGCCGGAGCACGGGAAGCCGGGCCGCGAGCGCGGTGCCGCCCTCGTCGAGCTTGCGGGCGACAGCCGCGGCGATCCGCTCGACGGGAAAGCCCTGTCCCGGCGGAATGCGAACGATGTCGTCCGGGAGGACGTACGGCACCGTCACGGCGTCGGTCACAGCGACGATCGGCACCTGCGCGCGGTTTGCATCGCGGAGCACGTCCTCGTCGGCGGCACCGATCCAGATCAGAGCCGCTGCGCCGGTCGCGTCCTGTTCGACCACGGCGGTCGTATCGCCGCCCGCGCGCAGCTCACGCGCGAGCAACGGCACCAGCTCGCGCGCGCCTGCGACCGCGAGCGGTCTGCCGTCGTTCGCGCTGCGCCGTGCCTCGCCGACGAGCGCGACGAGACTCAGCGGACCGACCTTCCGCTTCAGCTTCGGCTTGCCGGCCATCAGCGCCGCCGGACGTTGCGGCGCGTATGGATCGCCTGCAGGATCCCGATCGCGAGGAAGTTGGTCAGCATCGACGATCCCCCGACCGACACGAACGGCAGCGGGATGCCGGTGATCGGCGCGATTCCCATCGCCATCGCGCTGTTCACGAACATCTGGAACAGGAACATCGCCGCCAGGCCACCTGCGACGATCGCGCAATAGAGATCTCGCGCGCCTGCGACCACCTTGAGCGCACGCCAGACGACGAGCAGATAGAGCAGCAGCAGGATCGACGCGCCGAAGAACCCCCGCTCCTCGGCGAGCGATGCGAAGGCGAAGTCGGTCGAGTGCTCCGGCAGGTAATTGAGCCTCGTCTGCGTCGCTCCGAGCACACCCCGGCCTCGCAGCCCCCCCGCGCCGACGGCGGTGATCGACTGCCGCAGGTTGTACGTGGCGCCGCGCGGGTCGTTGTCGGGATGCGTGAAGCCCGTCAGGCGCGCCGACTGATACGGCTTGAGCACGTTCACGCCCGCGGCCGGCAGCAGCCAGAGCACGGCGAGCACGCCGATCATCGTGATCGCGGCGAGCACTCCGAGATGGATCCAGCGAACGCCGGCCACGAACAGCACCGCCGCCAGCGCAGCGGTGTAGACCAGCGCGGTGCCGATGTCCGGCTGGACGAAGACCAGCAGGATCGGCAGGAGGCCGTAGCCGATCGCGGCGAGCACCACGCCCAGATGCGAGATCGCCTTCGCGCGATCGGCCAGGAACGCGGCGATCGCGAGCACGAACAGGACCTTGCCGAACTCCGACGGCTGGAAGCGGAAGAAGCCGACGTCGAGCCACCGCTTCGACCCCCGGGTCGCCGCGCCCGCGACGAGGACGAGCAGCATCATCCCGAGCGTGCCGAAGTAGATCGGGCGGTAGAAGCGTCGATAGAACGAGGGATCGACGAACAGCGCGCCGATGAACAGGAGCGAGCCGGCAAACACGTAGAGCCCCTGCCGCTGCACGACCGAGCCACCGGGATCGTGCTTGGTGATCCCGTCGATCGCCCACAGCCCATACGCCGCGAGTGCGGCGAGCGCGCCGAGCAGCGGCCAGTCCAGACGACGGACGAGACCGCCTGCGCTGATCGCGGGCGCGTGGCGGCGGGGCCGAAGCCCGCGCGCTGCCGAGTCGACTGCTTCGATCGCCATCAGTCGGACGGATGCGAGGTCGGCGTGGCCGTGGTGTGGAAGTACTGCTCGAAGACCCGGAGCGCAGCCGGCGCGGCCGCCTCGCCGCCGTGGCCGCCGTTCTCGATCACCGCACAGACCACGATCTTCGGGTCTCCGTACGGCCCGTAGCCGCACCACCACGACTGGGTCAGGTTCTGCGGCATCGGATAGCCGGGGAGGCTCACTTCCTTCTCGGCCGACCCGGTCTTGCCGGCGATGTCGACGCTGAAGTTGCCGAAGACGCCGTACGAGGTGCCGAGCGGCGAGTGCGTCGCCTCCTCCAGGCCGCGCTGCACATAAGTGAGCGCCGTCGAGTCGACGCCGGTCGCCTCCGGGGGCTGGGCGCCGAACGTCCGCAGGACGCGACGCGGCCCGTTGACGGCGCTCACCTCGACGTCCTCGGCGAGGTGCGGGGTGACGAGCTTGCCGCCGTTGGCGATCATCGCGTAGACGCGCGCCATCTGCAGCGGCGTCACGAGCAGCTGCCCTTGGCCGATCGCCAGCTGGATCGAGTAGCCCGGCTTCCACGTCCTGTCGATCTCGGTGTAGCCCTTGCTCGCGGGATACGCGGCGCGGCGCCACTCCGGGGTCGGCATCAATCCGGCCGTCTCGGGGCCGATGTCCACTCCGGTGGGCTGGCCGAGGCCGAACCGGTTCGCCCACTCCTGCAACGGGTGCCCGCTGTTCGGCGGCAGCACGTAGAAGCGGCGGCCGAGCTCGTAGAAGTACGTGTCGCACGACTCGGCGAGCGCGGTGATCAGGTCCATCGGCTGGTCGATCAGCGGTGTCCAGTTGTTGAACGTCTGCTGGTATTTGGTGTAGGTCGGCGTGCACGGGATCTGGTCGTTCGGCTGCATCAACCGCTCCTGCATCGCGGCGAGCGCGGTCACGGGCTTGAACGTCGAGCCCGGCGGATAGCCGACGTCGATCGCGCGATTCAGCGCGGGGAAGTTGTCGGTCTCGGCCTGCTTGCCGAGCACCTGGGCGAGCTTCGAGGGATCCGGGCGCCCCGAGAACACGGACGGCTCGTACGTGGGGTTCGACGCCATCGCCAGGATCGAGCCGTCGCGCGGATCCATCGCGACGATCGCGCCGCCGTCGGCGTGCTCGCCGTCGAGGTTCGAGTGCGCCAGGTGGATCCCGTAGGTGAGCGCTCGCTCGGCGGCGCGCTGCAGGCCGATGTCGAGCGTCAGCCGCAGCGTCTCGCCGGACTGCGGAAGCACCTGGAACGTGGGCGCGGACTTCGGGCGCCCACGGGAGTCGACCGTCCACTGCGCCTTGCCGTCGCGCCCACGCAGGTAGGTGTCGTAGCTCGATTCGACGCCCGCCTGTCCGATCGCGTCGGTCGGCTGGTAGCCGTCCCGGCGGAACTGCTTGTACTCGGCGGGCGAGATCTGCCCGACGTAGCCGAGCACCTGCGCGGCCAGCGACTGGTAGGGATATTTGCGCAGCCAGCTCTGCGCGAGCCGCACGCCCGGGAACGCCTCGGCGTGCTCGCGCAGGTAGTAGATCTGGTCGTAGTGCAGGCCGGACTGGACGACGATCGGGGTCAGCGGATCCAGGCCGTGCTGGCGCAGCTGCGTGAGCATGTCGCGAACGGAGACGCCCGTGACGAGCGACAGGCCGCGCAGCTCGCGGCGCTCGGCGGGCCAGCTCTTCGGCAGGTCGGCCGGCCAGAGCTCGACGCGGGTGCCAGGCACGTTGCGCACGAGGACGTGCCCGGAGCGGTCGAGGATCGGGCCGCGCGGCGCCTGGATGGCGAGCGTCCGCACGCGGTTGTCGTTGGCCTGCGCGAGGTAGCGGGCGCCCGAGAGCACCTGCAGCGCCCAGAGGCGCAGGAACAGCGCCGCGAAGACGGCCAGCGCGAGAAATCCGAGGATCGCGATGCGGAAGGCGAGCTGCGGCGTGAGCCGGTAGGGCTCCTCGACGCGCGGGTCGCCGGGGAGGAAGCGCCCGCCGGGGGCGTTCGTACTAGCCAAGCAGTCGTACCTCGCCGATCCGGTCGCCGAGCTGGCGCGGCGGGAACAGCCGGCGGACGAGTGCGTAGACGGGAAGCGTCAGCGCCAGATTGAGGAGCAGCGCGACCGGCAGGCCGTCGGCGACGAGCCCCGCCGGCGCCGGCTCGCCCAGCATGAACTGCAGCAGGACCTGCCCGAAGGCGAACAGGACCGTCACGATCGCGACGGAGAGGAACGGCGCATGGAAGCGGTCGCGGGCCGTCGTCTCGCCGTAGCGGCCGATCCAGAACCCGGCCACCGTCAGCAGGAGCGACGTCACGCCGAGCGTCCCGAGCGTCGCGGTGTCGAGCAGCAGC
Source organism: uncultured Thermoleophilia bacterium (assembly GCA_963769545.1). GTDB lineage: Bacteria > Actinomycetota > Thermoleophilia > Gaiellales > Gaiellaceae > PALSA-600. The sequence goes on from CAVYMB010000002.1 coordinate 347,712, forward strand.
CCGGTGCCGAAGCCCGCGACCGCGCCGAACACCGATCCGCGCAGCAACGCGATCGAGAGCAGCGCCACCAGCACGATGCTCGCGCTGCGGAACGCGGCGTACTCGGTGAGCACCGCGACCTGGAGCATCGCGCACACGAACAGCACGACGGCGGCCTTGATGCCGTCCATCAGTGCTTCGACACGAGCACGATCACCGACTGCACCGAGGAGAAGTCGACGAACGGACGGAGTTGGATGCTGTGGTACGGATCGATGTCGTTGTCGCTCTCGCTCGTGACGACGCCGATCGGGATCCCGCGCGGGAACATCGACGGGAGCGCATCCGTGCCGAGCGTCCCGGCGGTCATGATCACGTCGTTGACGCCGACGTAGCTCGACTTCTGCACGTTGTCCATCACGAGCGTGCTGCTGCCGCTGCCGCTCGAGACGATCCCCACCGACGTGGGATGCCCGGCGTCGGTCGCGTTCACGTTGCTGTCACCGTCGGTGAGCAGCCGGACGCGCGCGATGCTCGGGAAGACACGGTCGACGACGCCGACGAGCCCGTCGGGTGTGCGCACGACGTCGCCGGCGGCGACGCCGCTCGTCGAACCGGCTGCGATCGTCAGCGTCTGGTCGAGCGGGTTCTGCGGATTCGTCAGCACCTCGGCGTTCACCGGCGTGAAGTTCGCCTCGGTCGGCGCGCCGTGATAGTCGAGCGCGCGCTTCAGGTAGGCGTTCTCCTTGAGCGCCGACTCGCTGCGGATCAACTGCTGCAGCAGGTGCTGGTTCTGCTTGCGCAGCGCCGCGTTCTGCGATTTGGCATCGGCGAGGCCGTGGACCCAGCCGGCGGCGTCGCGGAACGGACGCGCGACCCGGTCGGCGCCGACCTCGAAGGGGCGGAGGATGCCGGCCGCCGTGCCCTGGACGCCGTCGAGTGCGGACGAGCGGAACGAGAGCGTGATCAGCACGAACGAGAGCAGCACGAGGCCGCCCACGACGATCCGACGCTTGACTGCGCCGGAGCGATTGGATGGGTAACCGGAAGTCGCGGCGCGCTGGACGGAGGAGCCCAGGACCGCGAGACGGACGGTCCGGTTGCGTGGCACCAGGCCCGTGAGTGTAGCCGGTCACCCCCCGAAGTCCGACCGGGTCACTGGCAGGAACGACACCTCGGGTCGAGTCGTTTCGTCCCGCCGCCGCCCGGCAGCCCGGTCCCTGGGTACCACGCGGGGCGGCCGAGGCCAAGGAACGTGTCGGTCGTCAGTGCGGTCGCCATCGACCGGCTCCACGTGCCCGTGTCGACGAGAACGGTGCCGCCGGTGGTCCCGACGGCGATCTGCGCGCCGTTCGGCGACCACGACGGCGTCCCGGGTGGCGCGATGCTGCCGGCCGGCGGCGTCAAGTCGACCCCGAGCGGGCCGATGAGCTTGACGCCGTCGGGAGAGTCGTACGCGATCGCAGTGCCGTCGGGCGACCAGTCGGGGACTGCAGCGTCGCGGGCGAGCAGCCTTCGGCCGGATCCGTCGAGCCGGATCGCGTAGATCGAGGAGCGGACGCGCTTGGCTGGAATCGTCGTGTCCCATTGCACGCGCTCGAACGGTCGGCGCCAGGTGGCGAACACGATCTGCTTGCCGTCCGGCGACCACGACGGGTTGAAGGCGTTCGTCGTGGCCGTTCGGAGCGGCCTGCGGTCGCTGCCGTCACTCCCGATCGTGAAGATCCGCGCCCGCCGCCAGAGCGTGAAGTCGTTGCGGCAGCCGTAGGCGAGCCGGCGACCGTCCGGCGACCACGCGACGTCGGCGGGAATGCAACCGAGCCGTGCATAGGTCTGTTTCACCAGGCGCTCGAGAACCGCCCCGGGTTGGAACGGCGAAAGCGGATGCGCGAGCTGAACGCTCGGGATGTGCAGGTCGTGACCGGTGCGGAGATCGACGATGTGGAGACCGATGTACGCACTGCGTCCGCCGATCTCGTCCATCGTGAACGCGACGTGCCGTCCGTCCGGCGACCAGTCGACGCTCGTCAGGTCGCCGCAGAACTTGACGTGGCCGGGGCACTTCCAGACGACACGGAGACGGCCGCCCGGCAACACAGCGACGATTCTCGCGACGCCGTTCGCCGCTTGATCCATCAGCGTGAGCGTTCCAGGTGGTGTGTCGAGTGGAGCGACGACCGCGTCGGCACGCTCGAACAGGTACGTCGCCGTCGCAACACCGGCGAGCAACAGGAGCAGCGCCGCCGCGAGGAGCAGCGCGCGCGCGCGAAGGATCCGTCGCCGCGGCTCCTCGAGCTCCACGAGGAGACGGCCGAGCAGCGCTTCGGCGAACTCCGGACGAGGGTCGACCGGCCGCTCGACGCCGGCGAGCAGTCCCGCGGCGGGATCGGGTGCCGTCATGCGCCCACCTCCAGGTATGCGCGCCGGAGGCTCACGCGACCGCGCGCGAGCAAGGACTCGACGGCCTCGACGCTGCGTCCGAGCATGCCCGCCACTTCGGGCACGGAGTAGCCGTCCAGATGGCGGAGCACGAGCGCGGCGCGCTGGGCAGCCGGCACGAGCGCGAGCGCGGCAACGGTCCACTCGCGGGCCTCATCGCCGCTGTCTGCCGGCAGCTCGGCACCTTCGTCTCCGTCAAGCGTCACAGTCCGTTCCCGCCGCGCCTGGCGGCGGTAGTGATCTAACAGCTTGTGGCGCGCGATGCCGATCGCCCAGGCCACCGGCAGGTCGATCTCGCCGCCCTTCCGCACCTCGGCGACGACGGCCAGGAACGTCTCCTGCGTCAGGTCCTCGGCGGTCGCCGCAGACCCGCCGACGCGCTGGAACAGGTAGCCGTAGACGCGCGGCAACGCCTCCTCGTAGAAGGCGCGAAACGAGCCCGGGTCGGTACCGAGCGGCGACAGACCGGTCGGCTCCGTGGCGACGATTGCGAGCATCGCTGTCCCTAAGTCGTTGCGGGCCTCTCGTTTCCGTCGCTCCCGGCGCCAACACGGTCGCGCGCGTGCACCCAGAGCTCGCCCCATTCGCTCGGGATCCGTTCGAGCAGACGGAGATCCAGCTTCGCCATCACGCGGCGGGACGCACTGTTCACCTCGGTCGTGATCGAGACGACACGTGCGAAGCCGAGCTCCCCGAAGGCCCATGCGATCGAGGCCGCGCCGGCTTCGGTCGCGATGCCTCGCCCCCACCAGGCCGGATCGAGCGCCCAGCCCACCTCCGGATCGGGGGGCCACATGCGGTGGTAGGCAGGGCCGCTCCGCCCGATCAGCTCGCCGGTCTTCGTCCAGACGACGGCGAGCCGCCCGAACCCGTGCTCGTCCCAGTGCCGCTGCCAGTTGTCGAAGTTCTCGCTGCTCTGTTCACGCGTGAGCACACCGGAGAGATGTCGGGTGATGACCGGGTCGGCGTCCCAGCGCGCGACCGTCTCGCGGTCGTCTTCGCAGAAGCGACGGAGCAAGAGCCGCTCCGTCGCAAGCGTCACCGGCCGCGGCCGTTGCGCGAGCGAGCGCGAGAGCTGCGGTGGATCGCGTCGAACTCCTCGAGGCTGCGCCCGGAGCCGACGGCGACGCACGTCAGCGGCGACTCCGCGAGGTGAACCGGCATGTGCGTCTCGTGGCGGAGCCGCTCGTCGAGCGCCTGGAGCAACGCCCCGCCGCCCGCCAGCACGATGCCGCGATCCATGATGTCGGCCGCGAGCTCGGGCGGCGTCTTGTCGAGCGTCGACTTGATCGCGTCGACGATCTGTGTGACCGGCTCTTCGAGCGCGTGCCGTACTTCCTCGCTGGAGAGGATCACGGTCTTCGGCAGGCCGGTGAGCATGTCGCGGCCACGGACCTCGGCCTGGACCTCCTCCTTGAGCGTGTACGCCGAGCCGACCTCGAGCTTGATCTCCTCGGCGGTCTGCTGGCCGATCAGCAACTTGTACTCACGCTTGATGTGATTGATGATCGCCTCGTCCATCTCGTCGCCGCCGACGCGCAGCGACTGTGAGACGACGATCCCGCCGAGCGAGATGACTGCGACTTCGGTCGTGCCGCCGCCGATGTCGACGATCATGTTTCCGGTCGGCTCGGCGACCGGCAAGCCCGCGCCGATCGCAGCGGCCATCGGTTCCTCGATCAGGTACGCCTTGCGCGCACCGGCCGAGAGCGTTGCCTCCTCGACGGCGCGCTTCTCGACGCCGGTGACGCCCGACGGAACGCAGACGACCACACGTGGATGCGCAAACCGATGCTGATGCACCTTCTGGATGAAATGGCGAAGCATCTGCTCGGTCACGTCGAAGTCGGCGATCACGCCGTCCTTCAACGGCCGGATCGCGCTGATCGTCCCGGGCGTGCGCCCCAGCATCCGCTTGGCCTCGAGACCGACTGCGTGCACCTCACCCGAGCGCTGGTCGATCGCCACCACGGACGGCTCCGAGAGCACGATGCCGCGCCCGCGGACGTATACGAGGGTGTTCGCTGTGCCGAGGTCGACGGCCATGTCGCGCCCGCCGAAGCCGGTGAGGTAGTTGAAGATGCTCATCGTGAGGCCCGCGGAACTCTAGCTTGCCGCTCTCAGCACTGACCCTGGCGCTGGGGAGCGCGGTGCTGCACGCCGCGTGGAACCTCCTTCTCGGCCGCGCGCGTGACGTGCAGGCGGCCGCGGCGACCACATTCGTCATCTCGGTCGCCGTGGCACTGCCGTTCGCGATCGTCTGGTGGCACGCCGAGCCGTCCGTCTGGCCCTGGGCGCTCGCGTCGAGCCTGCTCGAGGTCGTCTACGTCGTCGGGCTGGCGCTCGCGTACCGCATCTCCGAGGTGTCGTTCGTCTACCCGGTGACGCGCGGTCTCGCGCCGCTGCTGGCACTCGGCTTCGCCGTCGTCGTGCTGGGCCACGGTGTGTCGGCGGTCGAGCTCGCCGGCATCGTCTGCATCGCCGTCGGCGTGGTCGGCGTGCGCGGGCGCCCCGGGCACGGCGACGCGGCGGCGATCCTGCTGACGGTCACGATCGCCACGACGATCGCCGGCTACACGCTCGTCGACCGGGTCGGCATCCAGCGCGCCGGCGCGCTCACCTACTTCGTGTTGACACTCGCGTTGCCGTGCCTCGTCTATCCGCCGCTCGTCGGCACGCGGGCGATGCGGCGCGAGCTGGGAGTCGGCGTCGTGCTCGCGGGGCTCGCCAACCTGGGCTCGTTCTCGCTCGGCCTGCTCGCGCTGCGGCACGCAAGCGCGGCGTCGGTGCTCGCGGTCCGGTCGACCTCCGTCGTGATCGCGACCGTGCTTGCCGGTCGCGTGCTGTCGGAGCGTGTGTCGCGGCTGCGCCTGGCCGGGTCGTTGCTCGTGTTCGCCGGGATCGTCCTGCTCGCGAGCTAGAGAAAGACGTCGGGAAACCGCGCAACCAGTAGCCGGACGAGCAACGCTGCCGGCAGACCGACGACATTTAAGTAGTCACCTTCGATTCGCTCGACGAGCGATGCGCCGAGCCCCTGGATTGCGTATGCGCCGGCTCGTCCCTCCCACTCGCCGGCCGCGACGTACCGCCCCCGCGCTGCCGGCGACAAGGGGCGGAAAACGACGCGCGTCGTCTCCGAATGCAGCTCCTCCCAGCCGACTCCGCGCAGGCAGAGCCCCGAGACCACGTCGTGCGCCCGCCCCGACAACCTCGCGAGCATCCGCTCGGCGTCGGCCGCGTCGGCCGGCTTGCCGATCACCGCGCCGTCACAGACGACCACGGTGTCGACCCCGAGCACCGGACGACCACCGCCGTCGACCGAACGTGCCTTGCCGGCCGCGTGTCCGACCGGGTCCCCGCCGGGCTCCTCCTCGTAGACCGGTGCAACGAGCTCGAACGGGATGCGGAGCTGCTCGAGGATCGCGCGACGCTGCGGCGAGGTCGACGCCAGGACGAGCGGCGGGGCGCCCTCGCTCATGCCCGCTTCCGGGTGACCCAGATCTCCTCGCATGGCCATTGCTTCGCCCACTCCGCGGTGACGTACGAGTAGTACGGATGGGTCTCGGCGTCCGCCGGCGCCTGGATCTCGACCAGCCGCTCGACCTCGAGCGCGTTCTCGCGCAACACATCGATCCACTCGCCATGCCCGAGGTGGAACTCGACGCCTCCCTCCGGCCACTCGATGCGACGCAGACCGAACTGCGGCCGCTGCAGCGACTCCTTCGCCGGCTCGTCGTCGTCCGAGCAGAGGATCACCAGCGTCGAGTTGCGCAGGAAGACGAGCCGTCCGCCCGCGCGGAGCAGCCGCGCCGCCTCGGGGATCCAGCGGTACGGGTCGACCCAGATCGAGGCGCCGTACTCGGAGAGCACCACGTCGAAGCTCGCATCCGGCAGCCCCGTCTCGGCGGCGTCCGCCTCGACCAGCGGGAACTCGATGCCGGTCTCGGACATCATCCGGCGCGCGGTGTCGAGCTGCGCGGGCGTCACGTCGACGCCGACCGGGTGCGCGCCGAGCTTCGCGAGCCACGCCGAGAAGTACGCGGTGCCGCAACCGAGCTCGCAGACGTCGAGACCGTCGACCGCGCCGAGCACGTTCAGGTCGGACTCGTCGACCCCCCAGATACCCCAGCTGATCTCGTCGAGCGCCCAGTTCGTCGAGGCGCTGTCGTTCGTGTGCTCGCGATTGGTCTCGGTCCAGAGCGCGCGGTTCTTCTCCGCGTCGCTACGCCAGTCCATCGGGGAACCAGAGCGCGATCTCGCGAGCGGCCGACTCGGGAGCATCGGAGCCGTGCACGAGGTTGTTCGGCATCGCGAGCGCGTAGGTGCCACGGAGCGACCCCGGCTTCGCCTCTGCCGGGTTCGTCGCACCGATCGTCACCCGGCAGGTGGCGATCGCCCCCTCGCCCTCGAACACCATCGCCAGCGTCGGCGCAGAGGTGATGAAGTCGACGAGCTCGCCGAAGAAGGGCTTCTCGCGGTGCTCGGCGTAGTGCTCCTCGCCGAGCTCGCGCGAGACAGTCAGCAGTCGGGCCGCCCGCAGCGCCAGACCGCGCCGTTCGAAGCGGGCCATGATCTCCCCGGCGAGGCTCCGCCCGACGGCGTCCGGCTTCGCGAGGATGAGAGTGCGCTCGACCGCCATGGGGCGGAGGATGCTAGCGCAAGCCTCTAGCGGGAGCCGCGCGCCTGGCGCGGCTGACGCGGCTGGCGCGCGGGGCGCTTTGCCTCGACGACCTTCGTCCCAGCCTCGTCCTGCTCGATCTGCGTCTGGCAGTACGGGCACACCTGCCAGAGCGGCTCGAGGGGACGGTTGCAGCTGGCGCAGGCCTGCCGTAGCTTCGTCGTGCAGATCGGGCAGACGAGGAAGTCCTCCTCCACCTCGGCGCGACAGACCGGGCAGCGAAGGTCGCGGCCGCCGAGCCGCTTCTCCATCGCCTTGATCTCGAGCTCGCGCTCGCGGACGTCCTCGAGGTACTCGGGCGGGCGAAAGAGCATGTAAATGAGCGGCCCGATGAACGGAACCACGCCGAGCAAGGTGGCGACGCCGACCAGCAACTTGTCGTCGATCCGCCGGCGGGCGTCCTTGAACGTCCAGTAGATCGTCGCGACCCAGAACACGATCACGAAGAAGATCAGGAGATTCCTGATCACGTACCACGTCGACGAATGGAAGAAGCCGTGGACGCTGCTGAAAGCTGAGGCGGTCACAACAACATCCTCCCTAGCGCGTACCCGGCCGCAAACGCTGCGCCGACGAAGATCGCGAGCATCGCGAGTGCGAAGAGAAAGACACTGATCCGCTCACCGCGCCGCGTCATCGTATGCATTTCACCGTTCTCGCGAGAGATCGGCAAGAAGATAGAGGGAGCCGGTGACGAGCACGGGCCCACCGAGCTCGCGCGCCCGGCCGAGCGCAGCGCGCGGATCGTCCACCGCCTCGACCGCCGCGAACCAGCGGCCGGCCCGTTCGGCGATCTCGGCGGGCGGCAAGGAGCGTTCGTTCGACGACCGGGTGGCGACCAGCATGCTCCCGGCACGGGCAAGCCGCTCGAGGATCCCGTCGACATCCTTGTCGACGAGGATCGACGCCACGACGACGTAGCGGCCCGGCGCTGGGAGCCGCGCGAGGAGCCAGTCGACCGCATCGGGGGTGTGGGCACCGTCACGCACCTCTCCATTCGCCCGAAACTCCAAGCGTCCTGGGAGCGCCGCTTCGAAAAGCTGTTCCACCGGCCGTTCGAGGAACGCCTCGACCGCCTCGCGAGCGCCACCGAGCCTCACCTCGCCGGCAGGAACGAGCCGGGCGAACTCCGTGTCGGGCAGGATCACCGTCTCGGCCGCGTGCGCCACGGCGAGCTTCTCGGCCGCGATCGCGGTTCGCGTGGAGCCGAGCACCTCCGTGTGCTCGAGCCCGATGTTCGTGAGCAGGACGACGCGTGCGTCGACGACGTTGGTGGCATCGTGGCGCCCGCCCAGGCCGGCCTCGACGACGGCCGCCTCGACACCACGCGCGGCGAAGTCGGTCAGCGCGGCGGCTGTCAGCACCTCGAACTGGGTTGCGCCGACGGCTTCGGACTCGCGACGGACGCGCTCGACCGCCGCCTCGAAGCCGGCCTCGTCGGTCTCGAGTCGTTCGTGCCAGCCCGAGACGTGCGGCGAGGTGTAGGCGGCGGAGGTGAGACCGGCGTCCGTGCGAAGCGTGGCGGCAATCGACCTCGCCGCTGTCGACTTGCCTTTCGTGCCGACGACGTGGACCGCCGGGTACGAGCGCTGCGGGTTGCCGAGCAAGGCGAGCAGCGCGCGGATGCGCTCGAGGCCGAAGCCGTCCCTCGGCCAGGGCGACAGCGCCTCGAGCCACTCCAGGGTCGTGGTGGCAGCCATCGTCATGAGAGTGTCGCCAAGGATCCACAGCAGCCCGCGAAACCCCGTTCGGAGCAGGGAGAAGCTACGGCGGCCCGTGAGCCCGGCCGGTGACAGGCACCGTTACCGGAGCGCTTACGGTCCGTCGATCGCATCGAGCTCGCGGCGGTAGCGCGCGAGCTTCTCGCGCTCGCCGTCGACCACGTGCGCCGGCGCATGCTGGACGAAGCGCTCGTTCGCCAGCATCGCCGCCGAGCGCGCGATCTCCGCCTGCAGCCTGGTCCGCTCGGCCTCGACCTGCCCGTCCGCGGCTGGGCGTGCGCGGTCCGGCTTGACGACGGCCTCGAAGATCCGCCGCTCGTCGACGTCGAGCTGCGGCACGACCCCCGAGCGGCGGAACACCTGCGCCGCCTCTTGGACGCGCGCCAGCGCGGCGGCCCCCGCCTCGTCGCCCGCCTCGGGCCACGCCGCGACGATCAGCCGCGAGGAACGTGCCGGCAGATTCGTCCAGATCTCCTCGGTCACGTGCGGCATCAGCGGGTGCAGCAGCTCGAGCAGCCGCTCGAGCGCCGCCGTCGCCGTCGCCCGGGCATCGGCGTCGCCGTCGTACAGCCGCGCCTTGACCGCCTCGAGGTACCAGTCGCAGAAGTCGTCGAACGTGAGGTGGTACAGCTCGTCCGTCACATGGGCGAAGTCGAACTGCGCGAGCAGCGCCTCGACCGCACGTTGCGACTGCGAGAGCCTCGCGAGGATCCATCGCTCCTCGAGCGACGCCGGGCGTTCGTCCGGCAGGGCGCCCTCGCACGCGGTGACGATGAGGCGCGCGGCATTCCAGAGCTTGTTCGCGAGCTTCGCCCCCTCCTCGATCGCGGCGTAGGAGAAGCGCACGTCCTGCGTGAGTGAGTTCTTGAGCAGGCCGTAGCGGGTCGCATCCGTTCCGTGCTTCTCGATCAGCTCAAGCGGATCGATCCCGGTGCCGAGCGACTTCGACATGCGACGGCCGTCGGGCGCGAGCACGGTCGAGTGGATGACGACGTCGGTGAACGGCACCTCGTGGAGCAGTTCGAGTCCCGAGAAGATCATCCGGTTCTCCCAGAGGCGAATGATCTCCCGTGCCGTCGTCTGCAGGTCGCCCGGATAGAAGTAGCGGAGGTCCTCCGTCTCGTCGGGCCAGCCCAGCGTCGCGAACGGCCAGAGCGCGGACGAGAACCACGTGTCGAGCACGTCGGTCTCACGGCGCAGCGAGGTCGACCCGCACTCGGCGCACGCTGAAGGCTCCGTCTCCTCGACCGTCACGTGCCCGTCGGGGCAGTACCAGACCGGGATCTGGTGACCCCACCAGAGCTGCCGCGAGACGCACCAGTCCGGTGCCGTCTCGACCGAGTCGATCGCGAATCGATGCTGGCTCTCGGGGTGGAAGCGCACTGCGTGACTCTGCAGCGCGTCCAGCGCCGGTCTCTTCAGCTCCTCCATCGAGCACCACCACTGCAGCGAGATCAGCGGCTCGATCCGGTTCTCGCACCGCTCGCACAGGGCGACCGTGTGCCGGTAGTGCTCGCGCCGCTCGAGCTGTCCGCGTTCCTTCAGCCAGTCGACGATCTTCGCCTCTGCCTGCGCCTGGGTCAGCCCGTCGAGGCCCTCGACGCCGGTGACACGGCCGTCGGGCCCGATGCACATCGGCTCCGGGAGGCCGTGATCGCGTCCGATCTCGAAGTCGGTCGGATCGTGACCGGGCGTGATCTTCAGCGCGCCCGTGCCGAAATCGCGCTCGACGCGCTCGTCCGCGATCACCGGAACCCGCCGCTCGACCCACGGCACGATCACGTCGCGGCCGACGAGATGGCGATAGCGGTCGTCGTCCGGGTGCACCGCGACGGCGACGTCGGCTGGAATCGTCGCCGGGCGCACGGTTGCGATCGGGATGTACCCGTCGCCGTCGGCCAGCGGGTAGCGGATCGTCGTCAGGGTGTCGTCGACGTCGACGTGGATCAGCTCGAGGTCCGACAGGGACGTCAGGTGATACGGGCACCAGTTGATGATGCGATTCGCCCGGTAGATCCAGCCGCGCCGGTAGAGGTGGACGAAGAACCGCATCACCGCACGGACGTAGTCGTCGTCCATCGTGAAGCGGGTTCGCCGGTAGTCGAGCGATGCGCCCATGCGCCGGAACTGCACGAGGATCCGGCCGCCATACTCGTGCAGCCACTCCCAGACCCGTTGCTCGAAGCGCTCGCGCCCGAGCTCCTGACGGGACGTCCCTTCGGCGATCAACGTCTTCTCGACGACATTCTGGGTCGAGATGCCGGCATGGTCGTATCCGGGCTGGAACAGCACGTTGTATCCCTGCATCCGCTTGAAGCGGACGACGGTGTCGCCGATCGCCAGCTGAAGGGCGTGTCCCATGTGCAGCTCGCCCGTGACATTGGGCGGCGGATGGGCGTCGACGTACGGCGCGCGCGACGGATCGGGGTCGGCCGCATAGAGGCCTTCCTTCTCCCACGTCGCCTGCCAGCGCTCCTCGACGCCGTGCGGGTCGTAGCGCGTCTCCATCGATGTGCTCATTTCGATCCCGTGCTCATCGGAGCCGCAACTTAGCGGCAGACTGCGTAGCCCTGCATGCCGCGCGCATTCGCGGCGGCGACGATCTGCCCGCCGTCGAGCGCGACGGCGCTGACACGTCCGAGCGACCACGGCGGCTCGACGGTGACGTCATGCCCGCGACGGCGAAGCTCGCCGATCAGCGGCTCACCCGCGCGTGCCTCGATTGCGAGCGAGCGTGGCGCGACGGTCCGTGGATAGAACGAGCTGATCAGGTGATCGGTATGCCACTCCGGTTCGTCGATCGCCTCCTGCAGGTTCCGCCCGCGGTCGACGTGGCGCAGGAACACGTGCAATGCCCACTGCTCCTGCTGATCGCCGCCCGGCGTGCCCCAGGCCAGCCACGGCTCGCCGCCGCGTAACGCCAGCCCGGGTGAGAGGGTCGTCCGCGGGCGCAGGCCCGGACGCAACGACGACGGCAGGCCGTCCTCCAGCCACGTCATCTGCAGCCGTGTTCCGAGCGGCCAGCCAAGGGCGGCGATCGTCGGCGAGCTCTGCAACCAGCCGCCGCTCGGCGTCGCCGAGATCAGATTGCCGAAGCGATCCGCCACGTCGAGATGCACCGTGTCTCCGCGCGTCGGCTCACCCACGCCGAGCGCGAGCAGGCCGGCAGCGCCGAGGCGCACGGGCAGCCGTCCGAGACCGGGGTTGAGCTCGCCGCTCGCGTCCTCGCGGATCAGGAGACGCCGCTCCTCCGCATAGCCGGACGACAACAGCGTCTCGAGCGGCACCTCGGCGTCGCCGTAGCACGCGTCACGATCGGCGAACGCGAGCTTCGCCGCCTCCATGACGACGTGCACGAGGTCGGTCTCGTCGAGCTTCGCGACGTCGAAGCCCTCGAGCAGGCGCAGCTGCTGCAACGCGACCGGTCCTTGCCCCCACGGGCCTGTCTTGCAGACGGTGATGCCCCGATAGTCGACGGACACCGGCGGCTCGATCGTCGCGCGCCACCCCGCCAGATCGTCACGCGTCAGCAGACCCTGACCGTCACTGGAGCTGCGGTCGATCTCGTCGGCAACGAAGCCTTCGTAGAAGACGCATCGCGCACGCTCGAGCTCCTGCTCGCGCGACCCTCCGCGTGCCTCGTCGAGCAGCCGGCGCCAGGTTGCGGCGAGAGACGGATTGCGGAAGCGCGAGTCCGGACGCGGCGCCGGCAGGTAGAGCATCGCCGAGCCCGGCCAGTCGCGCAGCAACGGCTCCGCGCGCTCGACGGTCGCCGTGAAGCCGGGGACGACCGGAAAGCCGTCCTCGGCGTATCCGATCGCGAACGCGAGCACGTCCTCGAGGCGCCAGGTGCCGAACCGCTCGAGCAGGAGCAACCACCCTCCGAATGCACCCGGCACACACGCGGCGAGCAGGCCGGTGCCGGGCACGAGGTCGTGGCCACGCGCGCGAAACACCTCGATCGTCGCCGCGGCGGGCGCCGTTCCCTGCCCGCAGAGCACGAGCGGCGCGCGCTCGTCAGCCGACCAGAACACGGCCGGGAGATCACCGCCGGGGCCGTTCAGGTGCGGCTCGACGACCTGAAGCACGAACCCGGCGGCGCACGCGGCGTCGAACGCGTTGCCGCCGCGCTCGAGCACCGCCATGCCGGCCGACGACGCGAGCCAGTGGGTCGAGGCGACCGCGCCGAAGATCCCGCGGAGCTCCGGGCGAGTCGTGAAGCGATCGAGGCTCACGCCAGCCGGTCGTAGGCGGTGGTCGTGAGGAACTCTTCGAGCGGAACGGTCAGCGCGACGTCGGCGAACACCGCCTTGGCCGCGGCCGAGGCCTCGACCCTGGCGATCTCCTTGCGGACGCGCGCTTCGTCGAACCGACCTGCCTGCACCCACGACCAGACCTGGGCACGCGAGATCTCGGCGGTCGCCGCGTCCTCCATCAGGTTGTCGATCGCAGCAGCGCCGACGCCCTGCAGCCAGGCGTCGACGTAGCGGACGCCGACGCTGACGTTCACCAGCAGGCCTTCTTCGGTGATCTCGCCGCCAGGAACGTCGAAGTCGACGAGCTGGCCCTCACTCACCTGCACGTCATCGCGCAGGCGCTCCAACTGGTTCGGGCGCCCATCGAGGATGGCGTCGAACTCGGCGCGCGCGGTGGGAACCAGATCGGGATGCGCGACCCAGGTCCCGTCGAAGCCGTCGGCAGCCTCGCGTCGCTTGTCCTCGGCCACGCGCGTCAGCGCCACCCGGTTCACTTCCGGGTCGCGGCGCGACGGGATGAACGCGGCCATGCCCCCGATTGCGTGCGCGCCACGCGCGTGACACGTGCGAACGAGCAGCTCCGTGTACGCCCGCATGAACGGCACCGTCATCGTCACCTGCGCACGGTCGGGAAGCAGCGCACCCGCTCGCTTGATGCAGCTGAAGATGTAATCCCAGCGCCCCGCGTTGAGCGCGCACGAATGCTCCCGCAGCTCGTAGAGGATCGCGTCCATCTCGAACGCCGCCGGAATCGTCTCGATCAACACCGTGCACTTGATCGAGCCTCGCGGCAACCCGAGGCCGTCCTCCGCGATCGCGAACGCACGCGCCCACAGTCGCGCCTCCTCGTGCGACTCCAGCTTCGCCAGATAGAAGTACGGCCCTGTGCCGCGCTCGAGCTGCTCGCGTGCGTTGTTGAAGACCGTCAGCCCGAAATCGAACAGCGACGCGCTCACCGGCGCGCCATCCACGAGATGGTGGCGCTCCACCAGGTGCCAGCCCCGGTTCCGCACGACGAGCGTCGCCGTCTCGTCGTTCAGCCGGTAGCGCCTGTCCGCTGTCTCCAGCTCGATCGTGCGCCGCACCGCGTCGAACACGTTCCGCTGGCCCGCCCGGACGTTCTCCCAGGTCGGCGAGTTCGCATCCTCGAAGTCCGCCATGAACACGCGCGCCCCCGAATTGAGCGCGTTGATCATCATCTTCCGGTCGACCGGCCCCGTGATCTCCACGCGGCGGTCGCGCAGATCGGCAGGCGCCGGCGCCACCGTGAACTCAGCCGGCGCCGCGACGAAGCGCCGGTCGCCACCGCGACGCTCGGAACGTGCTGCGAGCAGCCGCCGCCGCTCCGGGTCGAGCTCGCGATGCAGCCGATCGACGAACGCGAGCGCCTCGGGCGAGAGGACTTCCGGCACCGTCACCTCAGTCGTAGCTGCGGAACACGACCTCGGCGACGCAGACCGGCTTGTCCCCCCCTTCACGCTCGATGGTCGCGACGTAGGTCGACTGCCGTCCGCCCGGGAAGTCGTCGACCGCCTTCGCCTCGAAGGTCGTGCGGAGCCTCGACCCCACGGGGACGGGCGCCGGGAAGCGCACGCGGTTGACGCCGTAGTTGATGCCCATCGTGCCCTCGCGCGGGATCACCTCGTACGAGGCGACTGGCAACAGCGAGAGGGTCAGGTATCCGTGGGCGATCGTCGTGCCGAACGGGCCGTCTTTCGCCCGGTTCGGATCGACGTGGATCCACTGATGGTCGCCGGTCGCCTCGGCGAACCGGTCGATCTTCTCCTGGGTGACCTCGATCCAGCTCGACGGCCCGAAGACGTCGCCGACCTGCACGGACGCTTACGCCGACTCTTCGGCGAGCTCGGGCTCGTCGAGACCGCCGCCAGCGCTCGTCACGAGCGTCGGCTTGAGGCCCTTCTCGATCGTCTCCTTCGTGATCACGCACTTGGAGACGTCCTTGCGCGACGGCAGCTCGAACATGACGTCGAGCAAGGCGTTCTCGATGATCGAGCGGAGGCCACGCGCACCGGTCTCGCGGTGGAGCGCCTTGTCGGCGATCGACCAGAGCGCGTCGTCGGTGAACACGAGGTCGATCGTGTCGTAGTTGAAGAAGCGCTGATACTGCTTGACGAGCGCGTTCTTCGGCTCGGTCAGGATCTGGACGAGGTCCTCGCGCTTCAATTGGTGCACCGCCGAGACCACCGGCAGCCGCCCGATGAACTCGGGGATCAGGCCGAAGTTGAGGAGGTCCTCGGGCATCACGCCGCCGAGCAGCTCTGCGCTCTCGCTGTCGCGCTTCGACGAGATCTGACGGCCGAAGCCGACCGCGTTCTTGCCGATCCGCTTGGCGATGATCTTGTCGAGCCCTGCGAACGCGCCACCGCAGATGAAAAGGATGTTCGTGGTGTCGATCGAGAGGAACTCCTGGTGCGGGTGCTTGCGCCCGCCCTGCGGCGGCACCGACGCGACCGTGCCCTCGAGGATCTTCAGCAGTGCCTGCTGGACGCCTTCGCCCGACACGTCGCGGGTGATCGACGGGTTGTCCGCCTTGCGGGCGATCTTGTCGACCTCGTCGATGTAGATGATCCCGGTCTCCGCCTTCTTGATGTCGAAGTCGGCGGCCTGGATCAGCTTGAGGAGGATGTTCTCGACGTCCTCGCCGACGTAGCCGGCCTCGGTCAACGCCGTGGCGTCGGCAATCGCGAACGGCACGTTGAGGATCCGGGCGAGCGTCTGCGCGAGATGCGTCTTGCCGCAGCCGGTCGGGCCGAGCAGCAAGATGTTCGACTTCTGCAGCTCGACGTCGCCGTCCTCGGCGCCCATCTGCACGCGCTTGTAGTGGTTGTAGACCGCGACGGAGAGCGTCCGCTTCGCCTCCTCCTGCGAGACGACGTAGTCGTTTAGCGAGGCGTAGATCTCCTTGGGGCGAGGCAGGTTGTCGAGGTCGAGCGAGCTCGGTGTCGTCAGCTCCTCGTCGATGATCTCGTTGCAGAGATCGATGCACTCGTCGCAGATGTAGACGCCCGGGCCTGCAATCAGCTTCTTGACCTGGCGCTGCGATTTGCCGCAGAAGCTGCAGAGAAGCTGCTCGTTTCCTTCACTGGCCCGCGCCATCCCTGTCTCCTTTTACCCCAGTTTCGCCCCGACGGCTAGGCAGCCGCCGCAGCAGGCCCGGTTTCGCGGTGGGTGATGACCGAGTCGATGATCCCGTAGTCCTTGGCGTCACCGGGGCTCAAGAAGAAATCCCTTTCCATATCGTGCGAGATCACCTCCTGTGACTTCCCGGTGTGATGAGCGTAGATCTCCTCCAGGCGCCGCTTGAGGCCGATCACCTCACGCGCCTGGATCTCGATGTCGGTGCCCTGGCCCTGGAACCCGCCGGAGACCTGGTGGATCAGGATCCGTGAGTTCGGCAGCGACATCCGCTTCCCTTTCGCGCCACCCGCGAGCAGCAGCGAGCCCATGCTCATCGCGATGCCGACGCAGATCGTTTGAATGTCCGGCTTGACGAACTGCATCGTGTCGTAGATCGCGAGCCCGGCGTAGACGGAACCGCCCGGCGAGTTGATGTACAGGTTGATGTCCTTCTCGGGATCCTCGGACTCGAGGTGGAGAAGCTGGGCGATGATCAGGTTGGCGATCTGATCGTCGACCGGCGTGCCGAGGAAGACGATGCGCTCGGCGAGGAGGCGTGAGTAGATGTCGAAGGCGCGCTCGCCGCGCGACGTCTGTTCTACGACCATCGGGATCAGTGGCATGTGTCAGTCACTCCTTGGTGCCTGGGGTCCATAGCTTCGGGGCGTCCGCCTGCTGCTCCTGCCCAGGCGTCCAGATGCTCTCGCGCGCGGCATGGAGATCCGGCTCGATCGGCTTCACCTCGGCGGCGATACGGTCGAGCGCCTTCTTCAGGCGAAGGTCTCCGCGAACGCGGTCGGCGCCGCCCTCGGCGACGAACGCGTCGATGTCCGCCTCCTCCTCGCCGGCCTCGAGCAGCTCGGCGCGGATTTCCTCGTCGGTCACCTCGAGGCCGAGCGAATCGGCCACCGCCTCGAGCACGAGCTCGCGCGCGACCGACGTCTTCGCCTCGGCGCGCAGCCGTTGCTCGAGCTCCTCGGGCGACTGGCCGGTGAGCTGGAGGTACATGTCGGCGTCGATGCCGCGCGACTGCAGGCTGCGGGCGAGGCCGCTGAGCAGCTCCCGCGTTCGCAGCTCGACGAGCGGGCCGGAGGCGTCCACGTTCGACGCCCGGACCAGTTCGTCGACGGCCGCAGCGCGAAAGACGCCCTCGAGCTCGTCGGCGATCTGGCCGCGCAGACGGTCTTCGATCTCCGAGCGCAACTCCGCATAGGTGTCGAACTCCGATGCGGACTGCGCGAGCTCGTCGTCGAGCGGCGGCAAGACGCGCTCGAGAATCGACTTCACCGACACCGTCGCGGTGCGGCGCCCGCCGTCGGCAAGCTCGTACGCGATGTCGCGGCTCTCACCGGCCTGCAGGCCGCGGATGCCGTTGTCGATCTCCTCGACCAGGCGATCGGAGCCGAGCTCGACGATGTAATCGCGCTGCGCGGAACCGTCCTCCGCGCCGAGGTCGACGACGACCGTGTCTCCGTGCTGGGCCGCCCGGCCCTCGACGGGCACGAACTCTGCGACCGTACGCTGCAGCGCCTCGAGCTCGGCCTGGACGGCTTCCTCGGGGACGGTCGCCTCCTGCTTCGGCACCTCGAGCTGTGTCCAGTCCGCAGGCTCGGGCTTGGGGTGCACGGCGACCGTCGCCGAGAACCGCCAGGCCTCAGCGTCGGACGTCGGCAGGTTGTACTCGTACTCGGGTTGCGCCACCGGGTTCAGACGTGCCCGCGTCGCAGCGTTCCAGAACCAGCCGCTGATGTGGCTCTCGACCGCCTCCGAGTAGATGCGGTCGCGGCCGATGCGCTGAACGAGGATCGGCATCGGCACCTTCCCCCGCCGGAATCCCGGCACGCGAACGCTCGCGGCGAGATCTGCGGCGGCGTGTTCGACGGCGTGATGGACTTCACCGGCCGGGACGTCGACGGTCAACTTCACCTTGTCGTCCGCGAGCTGCTCGATCTGGGTAGCCATCGGGTCCGGCCATTGAATCATGCGGGTAGCGTCTGGCCGATGGACGTCGACGACGCGATTCGCAGGCGCAGGACGCACAAGCAATACGGCGACGCACCGCTCGAACCCGAGACGCTCGCGCCGATTCTCGAGCTTGCCCGCTGGGCACCGAACCACCATCTGACGCAACCGACGCGCTTTCGCGTGCTCGGCCCGCAGACGCGGGCGCAGCTCGAACGGGCCTGCGGTGACAAGGAGGCCGCCAAGCTGCGCCGCGCGCCGACCCTGGTGCTCGCGACGGCCCTCCTCAGCGGCGACGCGAAGACGGACGAGGAGGATCTCCTCTCCACGGCGTGCGCCGTCTACGCAGTCCTGCTCGGCGCCACCGCACGCGGGCTCGCCTCGTACTGGCGCACACCCGCGGCGCTCGAGGAACCGGCGGCGCGCGGCGTCCTCCGGCTTGCCGCGAACGAGCGGGTCGTCGGGCTCGTCCATCTCGGGCCGCCGGTCAGCGACCCGCCGGTGAAGGAGCGCCCGCCGCTCGAGGCGCTCGTCGAGACGATGCCCTAGGCGACCGGCCAGCGGCCGTCGGCCTGCGCCCGCTCCACCTCGGCGAGCCCGGCCGGATGCATGCGTCCAGCCAGGCTCAGCCGTTCGACGCGCGCGGCGTTCCGCGCCGACCAGTTGCTGCGTCGCCTGCGCGGGGTGAACCGCTGACGGTAGGTGCCGCTGTCACGCCGGCCGACCAGACCGTCGATCCATCCGTGCGCGAGTGCTTCGTCCAGCGCCTCGTCATAGCTCAGGCTCGTCGGCGTCGTCGTGCCCTTCTTGGCGAGGACGAGCCACACGCCGGCCTCCTGGCCGACGTTCACCGCCAGCCAGCCTCGCCAGCCGGCGGCGTCCGCGACCATCAGTTCAGCCGGTTCGTCGGCCACCGGACAAAGCATGCCGCCGCCGATGCGGGCGAGAGGAGTCGAACCTCCAAGGGCCTTCGGCCCACCGGGACCTAAACCCGGCGCGTCTGCCAATTCCGCCACGCCCGCGCGGTCAGGGCGAAGGGTAACCACCCATCCTTATGGTCGCTAGGATAATGGATGCTTGGCTAAGCGCGAGACCAACCCGTTCCGCTTCGGCGCACTCGCACTCGGCACGGCCTTCACCGACCGCCAGGCCGAGCTGCGCGAGCTTGCCGCCGAGCTGCAAAACGGCCAGGACGTGCTCGTCTACGCGCCCCGGCGCTACGGCAAGTCGTCGCTGGTACTGCGCGCGGCGGGCCGCGCCGCACGCGAAGGCGCCCTGGTGGGGTATGTCGACCTGCTCAAGGTCACGAGCAAGGAGCGATTCGCGGCGGCGCTTGCGCGCACGATCCACCGTGACCTCGACACCGCGTCGGGTCGCACCTACGAACGCGCAGCGGAGCTCTTTCGCGGGCTGCGCATCGTGCCGTCGATGGAGGTCGACCCGCAGGATGGCTCGCTCGGCTTCAGCTTCCGGGCGACGCGCCGGCGAACCGACATCGACGACACGATCGAGTCGCTGCTCGAGCTGCTCGGCCGGATCGCCGAAGAGCGGCAGCGCCGCGTCGTGATGATCTTCGACGAGTTCCAGGAAATCGTCGAGCTCGACCGCCGCTATCCCAACCTACTGCGTTCGGTCTTCCAGACACAGCCGGAAGTTGCACACGTGTATCTCGGGAGCAAGCGGCACGTTCTCGACCGCATCTTCGGCGACCGCAACGAGCCGTTCTGGCGAAGCGCGAAGAAGATCGAGATCGGGCTGATCGGCAAGGAGGTGTTCGCGCGCTTCGTGCGCTCGCGGTTCGAGCACACGGACAAGGGGATCACCGAGCCCGCCGCCGCGCGTCTCCTCGATCTGACGGCCGGTCACCCGTACGCGACGCAAGAGCTCGCCCACGAGGTGTGGGAACGGACGCCGACCGGCGCGTTCGCGTACGAGTCGGATGTCGATGCCGGGCTGGAACGCGTGCTGCTCGGCGAGCACAACCATCTCGAGCAGCTGTGGGCGGATGCGCCGCGCACGCAGCGGCGGCTGCTGATCGCGCTGGCCGCCGAGCCGACGGCGTCTCCGTACGCGGAGGACTACCGCACGGCGTACGACCTGCCGGCCGCGCCGACGCTGCAGTCGGCGCTGACCGCGCTCGTGCGCAAGGAGCTCGTGGGGCGGCTCGAGGACGGGACGCTGGCGATCGTCGAGCCGTTCCTCGCCGCGTGGGTGGCACGCGAGCAGCGGTCGCTCTGACTCAGAAGTCGCGGGCTACGTCGTCGCGGTGATCACGAGTGCCGCGAGCTCGACCGTGTGCGGCGAGTCGTCGCCGAGCGCGGCCGTGATCCGGTCGGCCACCTGCTCCGGATCGGCGCCGCGTTCGGCAAGCTCGTGTGAGAGCGGCGACCCCGACGCGAAGCCCAAGGCGACGACCCGCGCCGACTCGGCCCGGCTGCGCAGGTGCACGTGCTCGATCACCGGGCTCTCCCAACCCGCAGCCGCGTAGTCGGCCCGGATCCGCCGCTCGTCGTGGTACCCGTGCGGCACGTCGAGAAAGCGGGGCGGCGAGGCCGGGTACAGCTCGTCGAGGGTCGACTGGATCGCGAGCGCATGTGGATGTGCGGCAACCGACTCCCAGACGCTCGCAATGAACAGGCCGCCCGGCGCGAGCACCCGCCGAGCCTCTCGTAGGCCCTGCACCTTGTCGGGAAGGAACATCAACCCGAACTGGCAGACGACCGCGTCGAACGTCGCATCCGCGAACGGCAGCTCCTGGGCGTCGGCCTGCAGCCAGCTGATCCCCGGATCGGGGACGGCCGAGCGCGCGAGCTCGATCATCGCCTCGTTCAGGTCGGTCGCGACGAGCGTGGCGGTCGCGGGCAACGCCGCCCGCAGACGCCTTGTCACCCGGCCGGTGCCACAGGCGAGCTCGAGCACGCGCAGGCCGGCCGTGGCCGGCAGCCGGCCGGCGAGGTCGCCCGCGTAGGGCTCGAAGAGCACGGGACCGAGATACCGGTCGTAGTTCGCCGGCACCGACCCCGAAAACGAGGCATGGGTGCTCATCCGGGCCGGGGCCGCCTCAAGCAGCCGTGCGGCGATGCCGATACACCGGGTGTGGATCTCCCCCTGGACCTGAACTCGCACGCCCATCTGATCCGGGACATCGCAGTGATGGTCGGCGTCTTCATCGTCGTGCTCTGGCTCCTCTTTCGGTTCGCAAGTCGCTGACCGAGTCGGATTCTCGACGATCCTCGCGGCGGCCGCACGGGCGCGAGTCGACGAGCCAGGGATCAAGAGGAGGGCGCTGCGTTGAAAGCGCGGATGTCCTCCTGACCCCCAGAACGCCTGTCTCCCAGTCTGACCGAACGCCCGGCTACCGGCCTGACGCACACGGATCAATCGGTCTCAGTGGCCCCGGCAGGAATCGAACCTGCGCACGGAGCTTCGAAGGCTCCCGCTCTGTCCTCTGAGCTACGGGGCCGGGCCGTCGTCAGCGTAGCGACGCGTTCGGGCCGAGTCCGTCGAGGCGCCGGCCGCGTCCTGCCCCGGATCGAGTCGCCGGAGCGGACGCGGGGCGACTCGATCGTCAGGGTGGCAGAGGGGACTCGAACCCCCGACCACCGGGACCACAACCCGGGGCTCTACCAACTGAGCTACTGCCACCGTGCGCGCGTCATCGTATCCGCGCCGCGAGCGACTACCATGACGGCCACGTGCGGCGGTTGACGATCGTGGCGTTTCTGCTCCTGACAGCCGCGCTGCTCGGAGGGCGCGCCGAGGCCGATCGTGCGACGTCGTTCTGCACCGGCTCGCAGCTCACCGGCGGGTTCGCGGCCGTCCCGGGGAGCGCCGGCGCCGGGAACATCGTCTACAAGCTCGTCCTGCGCAACCGGTCGGCGACGACCTGCGCCGTCAGCGGGCTCCCGGAGGTGACCCTCCTCGGCCGCCACGGGAAGACGCTGCCGACGCACGTGCGCGCAGCGATGCCGAACCTGTTGACAGCCGTGCTCGTGCGGCTCGCGCACGGCGCAGCTGCGAGCGCGACCGCGCGTTTCTCGCCGGACATTCCAGGCCCGGGAGAGCAGACGCTCGGAGCGTGCGAGGCGAAGGCCTACACGATGGCCGTCCACGCCCCCGGCGGGGGGACGACGGTGGTCGCCGTCATGCCGCCCACGTCGGTCTGCGAGCACGGCCAGCTGCAATTCAGGGCCTACGCGCTCGTGCACTGAGCGGGGAGCGCTCGGGTCACGCGGGCGTGAAGATGCCCTGTAGCCGGTCGACCGCATCCGGCGCGAGCCGGTAGTACGCCCATGTGCCTCGCCGTTCGGCCTCGACGAGGCCGGCGTCGCGGAGGATCCGGAGGTGGTGCGAGACGGTCGGCTGCGAGAGTGCGAAGGCCGCGGTCAGGTCGCAGACGCAGCACTCGGTCGCCGCGAGGCGGTTGACGATGGCGACCCGCGTGGGGTCGGAGAGCGCCTTGAACGTCGCGGCCAGATCGGCCGCCGCGCCGGCCGACATGACCGGCGTGTCCGGGCCGCAGCAGAGCGGCTGGAGTACGGGGAGCGCCTTCATTGACGATCGTCAATATAGCGGCTAGGGTCACGTTCATCGACGTTCATCGATAAAGGAGGTGAGCGATGCACCCTGCGACGAGTTGCGACTGTGACTGCGGCGCCGACTGCGACTGCGGTTCCGGCTGCGACTGCGGCTGTTGCTAGCCGGCTCGAAACGCCGGTGCACGAATCCGGCCGGCACCGATCGGCGTATGAGAGATATGTACGCCGCGCGCTTCGTCCCGCTTCTCCTCGTCTTGCTGGCGGTCGCACTCCTCCTGACCGCATGCGGCAAGGGCGGCGGCGGCTACTGAGCAGGGCTGCCGCCGCCGGGACCACCGCAAACGAACGAGGCGGGTGTCAGGCCCGCCTCGTTCGTGTTTCTGACCAGGATGCGCCCGGGACAGCGTCCCATCCCGCCGGGCCGCGCTCCAGCCTGCCGCCGATGGGCAAGCTTCGGGGCCCGATGCGTACAGGTGATCGAACAGGATCATCTCTTTTGGCTCAGAAGTGCGCCCGGGAGGATTCGAACCCCCGACCAACGGCTTAGAAGGCCGCCGCTCTTCCACTGAGCTACGGGCGCGTCGCTTCGCAAGCGTAGCCCCCTGAGGGGCCGGCCCTAGGTTCTCGCGCCGAAGTCGGTGGTGATGATCGTGACCGGGCGATCGTGGTAGACGCCGCCCGCACGGACGCTGTGGACGGCCGCGACCCCGATCTCACGCCAGGACGGATCGAGGATGTTCGCGCGATGCTCGGGCGAGCGCATCCAGGCGTCGAGGGCCTGCTCGGCGTCGAGGTCGGGCGAGCACCAGAGCAGGTTCTCTCCGACCGACCACGTGCCGCTCTGCGCCGGTGCGTACCAACGCTCGATCCGCTTCCAGAACGCCGCGCCGTCGGGCGAGTCGTGGGAGAAGTAACCGTCGGCCGCGAGCTCGTGCGAGTGGAACGCTGCGGCCGCGGAGAGACGCGGGTTGAGCCGCAGCGGCCGGAGCCCATGCGCGACCCTGATCGCGTTCAACCGGCCGAGGACGCCGGCATCGAGCGCAGCGACTGCCTGCTCGCGCTGCGCCCGCGCCGGCAATGCGACAGGTGCAACCACCCCGCCAAGCAGCGAGACGACCAGGGCAAGCCGGAGCACCCGCGCAATCACCTCTCTCACGATCGGCGAAGCCGGCCATCCGGCATCGCCCGTTCGGGGGAACCTGGGCTCAGTGCTCCTGCGGCGCAGCCACCGCGACGGCGCCGCGCCGGTGGGCGAGCTGGTCCCGGACGATCACCTGGAGCGCGCCCGCGACGGGAATCGCCACCAGTGCGCCGAGGATGCCGGCGAGCTCCGCGCCGATGAGCACGGAGACGAGGACGACGAGCGGCGAGAGCTTGACCGTTCGCCCGTAGATGACCGGCTGTAGGAAGTGATTCTCGAGCTGCTGGTAGACGATGAAGAACGTCACCGCCACGATCCCCGCCGGCACGGAGTGCAAGAACGACACGATCGCGACGATGACGCCGGCGATCGTCGCCCCGGCAAGCGGAACGAGATCGAGCAGCGCAACGAGAAGCCCGAGTGCGACCGCGTAAGGCACGCCCATGATCAGCAGCACGATCGTGATCGATGCGCCTGCGATCACGCTGATCAGGATGTTGCCCGTGACGTAGCCGCCGACGGTGCTGTAGATGTCGTCGCCGACCTTCCGCCAGCGCGGCTGCGACTGCTCGGGGAGGATCGAGTAGAACCGGTCGGCCCAGTCACGGCCCTCGAGCAGCATGAAGAAGGTGAGGAACACGATCGTGATCGTCGCGACGACGATCGTGATCACACTCTTGGTGATCGAGAGCGCCTCGCCCGACAATCCGAGCACGCGGGCTGTTCCGCCCTTGCGAATCTCGGCGCGAATCCTCTCGACGACGTGGTACTTCGTCTCGAGGAAGCCGAGCCGTCCGCGCCCGTGCGTCAGGTCGTGCGCATAGCCCGGAAGCGCCTGGACGAGCCCGTTCATCTCGTCGATCAGCTTCGGCACGAAGGTCGCGCCGACGGCCACCGCGACGACCAGCACGAGCAGGTAGGCGACGGTGATCGACAGCGATCGCCGCAGACGAAGGCGGCGCTGGATCGCGGAGACGAGTGGGTCGAGAGCGAGCGCCAGGAACAGCGCGATCAACACCCAGGCCAGGATGTGCCGCGCCGTCCAGACCACGGCGAGCACCACGAGCGCGCCCAGCACGATCAGGATCACGCGGAGAATCGTGCGCGGGCGCAGCTCGATGACACGCTCGGGCGTCACAGCTCGAGCATCACGCGACCGCCGGACGTTGTTACGGTCTCGCCATGAGCCTTCGTGCCTCTCCCGCGATCGAGCACGTGGCGCTCCCGGGCGGCGGCACGGTCACGGTCTGGGTCGGCGTTCCGGACGACCCCTACATCGACGACAAGTCGCAGCTGACGACCGTCGACGTGCAGTTGCGCGAGGGCCGCTCCGTGCTCGCAAGCGTGTCGACCGTGCTGGAGCCCGACGACGTCTCCCAGGGTGTTTCCCTGGCACGCGAGGTCCGGGCCGCGCTCGAGGCGGGCGAGATCGGCCTGCACGCGCACGAGCTCGAGCCGTTCGCCGACCGCCTGCGCTGAGCGGCCGCCTCGCCGGGACGTTCTCCGCCCGGCGGCTCGTTGACAGAACCGTGGACGGCCGGCGCAACCTCGGCGTTCTGCGTGGCAGCGCGCTGTACCTCGGGGCGCTGATCGGCCCGGGGCTGCTGCTGATCCCGGCGCTCGCGGTCGAACGGGCGGGTGCAGCCTCGATCGTCGCCTGGGTCGCGTTGCTCGTGCTCTCCGCACCGCTTGCGATCACGTTCGCCGCGCTCGGCGTTCGGCATCCCGTGGCAGGCGGGGTCTCGACCTACGTCCGCGAAGGGCTCGGTGACGACGCCGCCGCCGTCACCGGCGGCTGGTTCCTCGTTGCGGTGCTGATCGGCGCACCGGCCGTGTCGTTGATCGGCGGCTATTACGTCGCCGCGCTGACAGGCTCCGGCACGATCGTCGCAACGTGCGTCGGGTTCGCGATGTTCCTCGCGGTGCTCGCCGCCAACGTTCTCGGGCTGCACGTGTCGGCCGGCTTCCAGCTGGCGCTCTCGTCGGTGCTGATCGTCGTCGTCGCGCTCGCGGTCGCCGTCGCACTGCCGTCGCGGGCCGGCGAGCACTGGTCACCGTTCGCCTCGCACGGCTGGTGGGCGATTGGCACTGCCGCCAACATCCTCGTCTGGCTGTTCGTCGGCTGGGAGGCGGTCGCGCAACTCGCCGGCGAGTTCCGCCGGCCGGAGGTCGAGCTGCCCCGTGCCATGGCGATCGCATTCGTCACCGTCAGCGTGCTCTATCTCGGCCTCGCGGTCGCGACGGTCGGGGTCACGTCCGGCTCGGGGTCGCGCGTGCCGCTGGCCGACCTGATCTCGGTCGGGTTCGGGCGCGCAGGACGTGACGCGACAGCCGTGCTGGCGGTTGCGTTGACGATGGGGACGATGAACGTCTACCTCGGCGCCGCCGCCAAGCTGGCCGCGTCGCTCGCGGGTGACGGCGCGCTGCCGCGCTGGCTGGCCGGCGATGCGGACCGCAGCGTCCCCCGCCGTCCGCTCGCCGTGATCTCGCCCGTCGTGATCCTCATCCTCACCGGTCTGGCCGCGGGTATCGGCAGCACCGACGACCTGGTGCGCGCGACGTCGGCGCTGTTCATCGCCGTGTACGTCCTCGCCCTCACCTCGGCGACGCGCATCCTCGAGGGGCGCGTCCGAGCGGCGGCCGTCGTCTCGCTCGCCGGGTCCTGCGTTCTCGCAGTCTTCTCCGCGTGGTTCCTGATCGTTCCGATCGTCGCAGCCGTGGCGTCGTTGCTGCTGCGACGGCAGCTTCGCTCGCCGACCGCCCCCTCAGCGCGCGGTCTGCGCCAGGCCGATGGCGACCAGGACGACCGCCGCGCCGAGCAACTGGACGCCGCCCAGTGACTCTGACAGCCACGCCCAGCCGACGAGCGCGCCGACGACGGGCTCGAGCATTGCGACGATGCCGGTTCGCGTGGCCGAGATGTGACGCAGCGCGCTCACCAGCAAGAAGAACGGGATCATCGTCCCGAGCACGATCATCCAGGCGGCGAGCACCCAGACCGGAAGGTGCACCGACTCGAGGTTGCCGCCGAGCGACGTGGTCGCTGTCAGCGCGTGCGCGGGAAACGACCACCATGGCGCAAGCACTGCCCAGAACACGGAAGCGAAGGCGAAACCGTAGGCGAGGAGCGAGACGGGGTCGCGACCGCCCACGACGTGCTCCGCGAGCAGGACGTAGAGGGCATACGCGACGGAGCCGGCGAGCGCGAACGCGATCCCGGCCGTCGACAGGCTCTCCCCGCCGCCGAATACGTCGACGATCAGCGCGAGCCCGGCCAGGGCCAGCGCGAGGGCGACCCAGATCCGCCGGCGCACGGCGTCGTGGTAGACGAAGCGCGCCCACAGGGCGACGAGCAGCGGCGCCAGGTACTCGATCAGGAGTGCGATCCCGATCGCCAGGCGGTGAATGGCGAGGAAGTAGAACCACTGCACGAAGGCAAGACCGGCGACCCCGAATACGACGAGATAGGGCAGTTCGCGGCGCGTCAGGCGGAGCCGGCCGGGCACGGTGAGTGCGACCACCGCCCCCAGGCCGACCGCTGCACCGAGCGAGCGAACCTGCGCGAGGCGCTCCGACGACAGGCCGGTGCTGAGGATCGTCTTCGAGACGGCACCGTTGATCCCCCAGAGCACGGCGGCCGACGCGGCCATCGCGTAGGCGAGGCCGGGACGCCGTCGCCTCGCGCTCGGAACCGGGAAGGGCGCCTCGGTCACGTCGCGACGTGCGGTCGCCGCCGGCGGCCGGCACGCCTACACTCAGCGGCTGACGGGACGTAGCTCAGCCTGGTAGAGCGCCGCCTTTGGGAGGCGGAAGCCGTCGGTTCGAATCCGACCGTCCCGATTCGACTCGCCCGGGCTGAGCCCGGACGACCGTTCAAGCTCCCAGCTGCCAGTCGCCGTTCCGCAGGATCGGGACGGCCGGGCCGCCGCTCGGCACACCGTCGACCTCGAGCTCGGGCGAGCCGATCATGAAGTCGGTGTGGACCGACGAGTGGTTGACGCCGCGCGCAGTGCGCTCCTCCGGCGAGAGGCCCGGCGCCCAGGCGACGGCGTTGACGATCGCCGCGCCGAGCGCGATGTGCGACGAGGCGTTCTCGTCGAACAGGGTGTCGTAGAACACGAGCCCGGTCCGGCCCACCCGCGAATCGGCGTCGACGAGCGCGACCTCGCCGAGCCTCGCCGACCCTTCGTCGGTGGCGACGTGCGCGCGCATCACCTCCTCACCCGACGAGGCATGCAGCTCGACGGCGCGTCCTCCGGCGAAGCGAACGGTGAGATCGCGCACGATCGTCCCCTGGATCTGCAACGGCAGCGTCGAGCGCACCACGCCCTCGACGCGGCGGGCGTCGGGCGACGTGAACACCTCTTCGGTCGGCATGTTCGCAACGTGCTCGATGCCGCGCGAGACGTCGAGCGCCGCCTGCCAGTCGGACTCGGGATGCAGACCGATCGTCAGCTCGGTGCCCGGGCCGCGGTAGCGCAGGTGGTCGAAGCGCCGTTCATTGAGTGCTGCTGCGCGCCGCTGCAGCTTCGCGATGTGCTCGCGCCACGCGGCCACCGGGTCGGGCTCGTCCAGCCGAACCGCTGTCTCGACTGCGGCCCACAGCCGCTCGACGTCGGGCTCGCCGAAGACGGTCTGGGCCCACCCCTCGTTGGGGAAGGGGACGATCGTCCAGTTCGCGAGCCCGTCGCTCAGCTTCAGCGACTCCTCGGCGAGCTCGCGCATGCGCGCCCGGCCGACCCTGTCCCCGTCGAGATCGGCGAACAGCTCCGGGTCCGGGTTGCCCGAGATCGCAATCAGCGCGCCGCCGGTCTCGCCGATCCGGCGCGTGCGCTCGACGAGCCACGGTGGGGAGAACCCGAGCAGCGCATCGGTTGCGTGCTCGATGTGCGCCCGCCGGACATGCTGATCGGAGTAGTAGACGTCCACGTAGCGCGCGCCGGACGCGTACCCCTGAGCGGCGATCGCACGCGCCAGCGGAGCGTGCTCGACGAGCGCGTTCACGGCGAGCCCCTGACCTCGCTGGAGGTTGACGCCGACCTGCACGGCCAGCCGCGCAAGCGCCTCGATCCTGTCTCTCCCGTCCGGCACGGCCGGACAGCCTATCCTCAGACTCTCCGTCGCCCGTCCCCCTAGACTGACGCGCCGTGAGACGGTTCGCTCTCGCCTCGCTGCTCCTGGCCGCCGCGCTGGCCGGTTGCGGCAAGGACACCCCGACATATTCGCTCTCGAAGACCTCGACCTGTCTCCACGGAACGGGCGCGAAGCTCGGCGGTCAGCTCGACTTCGTCGCGACCACCGCCACCGGCGGCGCCGTCCGCGTACGCCTCCACGACAACGGGGTGACGATCGTCTTCGGCGAGACACAGGGCGACGCGGACAACATCGACGCCGCGTACCGCCGCTTCCACGCGAGCAACGTCGGCATCGACGACGTCCTGCGCCGCCAGGGGAACGCGATCATGCTCTGGAAGCAGCACCCGAGCGACCCCGATCTCGCAACCGTCACGGGCTGCCTCAAGTAGCCGCCGGTCGGCCGTTGCAGCGGAGGGCCGCGATCGGACGCCGGCGACCGATCGCGCCCTCCACTCGCTACGAACCCAGATTGCGCAACGGGCCCTGGTCGTCCGGCGCGTTGCGGGTGCTCAGCACCTGGATGCCGGCGTTGTGATCGCCGTTGAACGGCGTCACGGTGCCTGGACAACCTGCCTTGACAGCGTCGTCGGGCGAGTTGAACCACAGCCCGAGGTGGAACGTGTGCACCGGTGCGGTGGCCGGATTCTCGAACGCGTCGGGGAACGGGCCGTCGTGCACGACGGGAGCAGGCGCAACACCGGGAGCGACGATGAACGTCTCCACGCTGAAGCGACCGACGAAAATGCCCGTCCCGCTCCCGAAACGCCCGGTGTTCAGGTCGCCCTGATACCAGGAGAGGCCGAACGGTGCGTTCGGCACCTGGATCACGAAGAAATCGAAATCGGTGTCCGCAGGCAATCCGCTTGCGAACACGGTCATGATCTCGACCGGACCGGTCGAGTGGACGATCACGCGCGCCGAGGCATTGGCCAGGCAGCCCGCCTTTTCGGCCGCGGCAGATCGGACCATGCTGAAGGTGATCGTGTCGTTCTTGGACGCTCCGCGGGCTGCCGATCCGACCAGCCCGCCGAGCAGGATGCTGCCGAGCAGCAGCAGAGCGAATGCCTTCCAGTGTCTGCGAATGCGATGCATCGCTTGACTCCCCTTTCGCTGAGTGCCGGGGCATGTGTGACGGCCCCATGTGTCCGACGGCGGAACTCAGCCCGCGACCCGGGGGTGCGCGCGCACCGACCAGCGACAGTTCGGGACGGGGCGAGCGCCGATCGCTCGAGCCCTGCCGAACTGCCCTGCGCACGTCCTGCGAGCTCACAACACTCCTTCCCCCGAGCGAGCCGCACGATCACTCTTACAAGCAAGGGTGGAACCGTCAAACGGCGGTCGTGGCGCTACAACCCTTCCTCGTAGAAGAACCGCTGCAACCAGTACGCGAACACCGCAAACAGGACGAGCGCCTGCTCCGCCGCCATCGTCATCCCGGCGAGCTCCTGGTCGGCGAGCGGGCTGAGCCCGAACACCCGCGGCCGCGCGGCAACGTAGAACGAGTAGACGGGCTTCGGAAGCAGCGCGAGCAACAGGCCGAGCGGTGATGCCAGCACGAAGGCGGCGAATGCGTATCCGGCACGAGCCCCGGACGGGTACCAGCGCGGAACGTCCTGGAAGAGCGGCCACCAGAAGACGACGCCGGTGGCGAAGTAGCACGCGTGCTCCACGTGGATCAGCCACGACTGGTGATGGAGCGCCGCCTGGTAGACGACGGGGACGTGCCAGACGAAATAGCTGCTGAGCCAGAGCGGCAACGCGACCGCCGGGTGCGTGACGAAGCGCCAGACGCGAAACCGGGCCAGCGCCTCGGCCATCGGTCGCGAGCTGCCGAGCACCGCGAGCAGCGGCGCCCACTCGGCGAGGATCACGTTCTGCAGCAGGTGCGCGGTCAGGAGGTAGTGGAGGCCGAGGTGGTGCAGCGGCGTCCAGAACGCGACGGCGAGCAGCGTCATCGAGCCGGCGAAACACGCGATTCGCCACCGCGGAGCACCGACCCGGCCGACCGCGAACAGGTAGAGCAGGGCCAGGACGGGGATGACGACCGTCGTGTCGACGTCCGCCTGCCAGGCATACGGCGAATGCGTGTGCGCGAGCAGCACGGAGCGCACACTAGAGCGCTCTCACGGCGGTCCGATCCGGCGGTGCAAAGCCGCTAACGTGGCCCGGTCGCGGGTGTAGCTCAATGGTAGAGCCCCAGCCTTCCAAGCTGGTCATGCGGGTTCGATTCCCGCCACCCGCTTCGAAACGCCGGTTAGAGGCGCGCGAGCTGCGCGCGCAGCTCGCTCAGCTTCTCGCGCCGTAGATCATCGCGCTGGCCGCGGCGCACCCGGTCGAGGAGGTCGCGCACGAGCGGCGCCAATTCGACCGGGTTGAACGGCTTCGTCACGTAGTCGACACCACCGAGATCGATGCCGCGGGCGCGGTCGCGCAGCTCTGCGCGCGCCGTCAGGAACACGATCGGGATCTCGTCGGTGCTCGGATCCTCGAGCAGGGCCTCGGCGACGTGCCAGCCGTCGATCC
Organism: uncultured Thermoleophilia bacterium; assembly: GCA_963769545.1. Classification (GTDB taxonomy): domain Bacteria; phylum Actinomycetota; class Thermoleophilia; order Gaiellales; family Gaiellaceae; genus PALSA-600. The sequence continues at coordinate 379,223 of CAVYMB010000002.1, forward strand.
CCGGCATCATCACGTCGAGCAGGATCACGTCGGGCTCGCCGGTGCGCGCAACGTCGATTCCGGACTCGCCGTCCCCCGCCTCGAGCACGCGCATGCCGGCCGCCTCGAGGTTGACCCGGCAGAGGAGGCGGATCGGGGCCTCGTCGTCGATCACCAGTACGCGCGTCGTCGCCATCCTCCGGCCTATTCCCGCATCAGGGGCAGCCGGAACGCGAATCGCGAACCCTGTCCCTCCCGGGAGTCGACATGGATCCGCCCGCCCATCTCCCGGACCAGGCCCTGCGCGATGAAGAGCCCGACACCCGTACCGCGACCGCCCCCCGAGCCCGCCTTCACGAACTTGCCGAAGATGCGCTCGTGCTCGGAGACGGGGATGCCCGTCCCTTCGTCGACGACGGCGACCTCGACGGCGTCGCCCGCGCGACGCGCCGAGACGGTCACCGTCCCGCCGTCGGGCGAGAACTTGACGGCGTTCGAGACGAGCTGGTCGAGGACATCGCGCAGCTTCACGGGATCGGCGCGTGCCGGGGGCATCTCCGCCGCGATGTCGGCGATCAGGCGATGGCCGTTTCGGCCAGAGCTGCCCGTGCTCGAGACGAGCTCCGAGACGACCGCGGCGACGTCCGTCGGCTCGAGTGCCACCGCGAGATCGCCCGTTTCGAGCCGTGCGACCTGGAGCAGCGCGTCAACGGTGACGGTCAGCCGTTCGGCCTCGCGCGCGATGAAGTCGAGGAAGGTGCGGCGGTCGTCCTCGGTGAACGCGACGTCTTCGCGCAACAGCGTCTGCGCGAACCCGTAGATCGTCGTCAGCGGTGCGCGCAGCTCCAGCGACACGCTCGAGACGAAATCCGTCTTCATCTGCTCGACCGCGTACTCCGCCGAGATGTCGCGGAACGCGAAGATGCGCCCGGCGACGAGCCCGGCCGGATCGCTCATCACGGCCTCGGAAAGGGCGAGCCAGACCTCGTCGCTACCACGCGGGATCGAGACCAGCCGCGTGGCAGTCGTTCCGCGCTCGGACTGCAACTCCCGCCGCAGCACCTCGACCGGCGTCCGCCCGAGCGCCTCGGCGGCCGGGACACCGGTGATCTCGACTGCCGCGTCGTTCCAGAGGACGACCCGGCCTTCATGATCGACGGCCACGATCCCGTCGGCGATGTTGGCGAGGATCGCCGCGTTCTGCTCACGCTCCACGGCGACGTGCCGGTACAGCTCCGCGTTGACGAGCGCGACGGCGGCGTTGGCCGCGAGGGTCGTCAGCGCCTCGATCTCCTCCTCGCGCCAGGTTCGCGGCTCGTGCGAGTAGACGGAGAGGACGCCACGCGGCTCGTCGCCGCTTCCCGCCAGCGGGACGCCGAGATAGCCGGCGAGCCCGCGGGCCAGCAACGGGTCGGCGAGCCCGTGGCCGGCATCTGACGACCCGGCTGCGAGTGCGACCGGCGAGCGGGACGCGAGCACATCCCCCGCGGCGCCGTCCGTCGACGGCGAACGTGCACCGCGCGTCGCCTCTGTCGAGCCGCCCGCGCCGGCGACGACTGCGAGCTCGTCGCCCTCGAGCATCGAGACGAGCGCCGCGTCCGCGCCGACCAGGGCAACCGCCTCGCGGGCGGTTGCCTCGAGCACCGCGTCGGGATCGAGCTCGGAGGCGAGAGCGGCCGCCGCACGCGCAAGCTGCTGCGCCAGTGCGCGTGCGGCACGCTCCGACTCGAACAGCCGGCTCCGCTCGAGCGCACCGTGCGCCGCCGCCGCGACCTGCTGCGCGAGCTCGAGGTCGTGCCCGGTGAACGCGCGCGGCGCTCGGAAGCAGATGAGGAGCAGTCCGCCGGCACCCTCGGACACCGGGACCGCGAGCAGCGATGCGATCGGCGAGCGCTGCCACTCGGGACCGAAGCGCTCGTCTCCGACGACCGACGCCGCGGCGAGCACCTGGCGGGTGGCGCGCGCAACCTCGAGCGCGGGCGGGACGTCGAGCGCCCGTACCTCGTCCGGCAGCCGGTACGCGCCCGCGACCGCGAGCCCGCCGGAGGTCGGTCCAAGCACTGCCGCGAAATCGGCGCCGAGCGCGTCGGCGGCCGCCTGGGCCGCCGCGTCGTAGCTCTCGGCGAGCGAGAGGGACTCGGCGAGCAACGATGCGACGCGGGAGAACCCGCGCTCGAGCTGAGCGCGCCGCAAGCTCGCCTCGAAGCTCTCGGCGTTTCGGAGCGCGAGTGCCGCGAGCGATGCGAACGCACGCAGCAGCTCGACGTCGTCGTCGTCGAACCGGCGATCGCCGTCACGGAGGCCGACGCCGAGAATCCCCAGCGGCTCGCCGGCCCACACCATCGGCGCCTCGAGGCCGTGCGAGAACGCCGCGTAGGCGGGGTGACGTGTACGTCCGACGATCTCGGGCCCGTCGCCGTCCGGGGCGAACTCGAAGCCGACCAGCGCGGCGTCGAACCCGTGCACGGCAGCGCAGCGCAGTACACCCCGCTCGCGATCGACCAGATAACACTGGGCTGCATCGACGCGGAGCAGCGCCGTCACCTCCTCGACCAGGCGCAGCAGGACGGCCTCGAGCGACAGCTCGCCGGTGACGACCTGCGCAGCGTGCAGCAGTGCCTGCTGCTGCTCGAGGCGCCTGGCGTTCTCGTCGAGCAGCCGCGTCGTCTGCAGCGCCGAGCCGAGCTCGCGCGCCACCGCCTCGACGAGCAGCAACTCGGCGGCGCCCAGTTCCGGCGTCCGCTCGACGAGGAGGGTCGCGACGCGGTCCCCGCGCGCCTCGACGGCCACGCCGGCGCGCGGCCCGGCGCCCAGCACGACGTCGGCACGGTCGAGGTCGAGCACGCGCCGGAGCTCGTCGGCGGCCACGCCGGCCACCCGTTCAGGATCGAGCTCGGCGCGCAGCAGCCTCGCGATCTCGGCGGCGATGCGTTCGCGGCCGAGCGCGTCGGCGAGCGCCGCCGATGAGCGCAGGCGCTCCAGCGCGAGCGCCGCCTCGGCCGCCACCGCCTGGAGCAGGACGAGCTCGTCCTGCGAGATCGCACGACGCTCCGCGACCGACGCCACGGTCAGCACGCCGAGGACGCGCGACTCGGCGATCATCGGCACGAAGATGGCGCTCTTCGCACCGACCCGCGAGGCGAGACGCTTGCTCACGAGCGGCGAGCCGACGACGTCGTACACCGCCACCGGTGCGCCGTCGGAGACGGCGTTCGCGATCCCGGACGGCTCGCTTTCGAGGTCGACGCTGATCTCCCGCCACCAGTCCGCAGAACGCTCCTCGCTCTCCGCGTAGAGGCCGGTCGCGGTGGTCGCCGCCTCGTCGACGAGCGTGACGGCGGCGAAGCCGACGTCCAGCAGTCGCGCCACATGACGAACGAGCGGCCGCGCCACGTCGACCTCGTCACGGGCCCGGACAAGCTCGTCGGAGATCGCCGCGACCGCCTCCAGCTCGCGATCGCGGACCGAGACGCGCTCCTCGGCCGCGAGCGTCCGGCCGACGCCCCCGGCCATCAGCGAGCGCTCGCGCCAGCGCAGGAGCAGGAGCACCGCCGGCACGATCGCCAGGACGATCGCGAGCAGCGAGAGCCAGACGTGGCCGACGACGGCCCGCCGCTCGCGGAGCACGAGCACGCCGAAGATCGCCGCCGCGGCCGCGACGCCCGGGAAGACCAGCATGATCCCCCAGTCGACGAGGTGCGCCCTGGCCCGGAGGCGCCAGAACGAGGGCAGGATCGCGCCCGCCACGGCCGCGTAGGCGGCTGCCAGCAGGAAGAGCGGGACGGCGTTGAAGAGAACCGCTTTGGTGGCGTCGGTCACCGGCTTCTCCGGTGGATCGTACGTCCCCGAAAACGACGGAGCCCGCTGCTCGGGGGGACGATACAGCGGGCTCCTCGTGATCGCTCACCGCAGGGCGTGGCCGTGGCCGCGCCGCGGTTCGCATCGCCCAGTGGCCAGACGCTAACCCAGGCCACCCGTCGAGCGGAATAGGCCGGGCGGCCCATCTTTGTAAGCAAGGCTACGAGTCCCGGGGCAAGGCTACGATCCGGACGTGGTCTCCAAGGTGCTCCTGGCGTCGCCGCGTGGCTATTGCGCCGGCGTGGAACGGGCCGTCGAGACGGTCGAGCGGGCGCTCGACCTCTACGGGCCGCCCGTCTACGTCCGCAAGCAGATCGTCCACAACCTCCATGTCGTGCGGGAGCTCGAGGCCCGGGGGGCAGTGTTCGTCGACGACGAGCGCGACGTGCCCGAAGGCGAGACGATCGTCTTCTCGGCGCACGGCGTCGCGCCGTCCGTCCAGGCGAACGCGCTCACGCGCGGCCTGAACACGCTCGACGCGACGTGCCCGCTGGTCACCAAGGTGCACGTCCAGGCGCGGCGGTACGCGGCCGCCGGCTACACGATCGTGCTGATCGGGCACGCCGGGCACGAGGAGGTTGTCGGGACGATGGGCGAGGCGCCGGGCTCGATCGTGCTGGTCGAGTCGGTCGACGACGTCGAGTCACTCGGATTCGACGAGGACGCAAGGCTCGCCTACGTGACGCAGACCACCCTGTCGGTCGACGAGACGGGCGAGATCATCGCCGCCCTGCGCCGCCGTTTCCCGGCGATCTACGCGCCGAAGAAGGAGGACATCTGTTACGCGACCTCCAACCGGCAGTGGGCGGTCAAGGAGATGCTGTCGGAGATCGATCTGCTGCTCGTGATCGGCTCGCGCAACTCGTCGAACTCGAACCGGCTCGTCGAGACCGCGCGGTCGGGCGGCGTCGAGGCGTACCTGATCGACGACGCGAGCGAGATCGACGAGAGCTGGCTCGAGGGCGTCGGGGTCGTCGGGCTCACCTCGGGCGCCTCCGCGCCGGAGAAGCTGGTCACGCAGGTGTGCGACTGGTTCCGCGCACGCGGTGTCGAGGAGATCGTCCCGTACCGGCTCGTCGACGAAGACGTCGAGTTCCGGCTGCCGATCGAGCTTCGCCGCGAGCTCGCGCTCGCAGCCGATCAGGACTAGACAGCTCTCTACGCCCGCTCGATGCCCAGCGGGCCGACCTCGACCGAGACGGCGAGCGTCTCGGCCGCGAGCCGGTCGCGGTACGCGTCGACGATCTCGGCGTCCGGGAGCGAGAGGTGGATGCGGTCGGTGACGGCGAGGCCCGTCGACTTGCGCAGTCCGTTCACCTCGTGGATCCAGTCGAGCAGCCTCCCTTCGCGGCGCAGCTCGTCGTCGAGCGCCGTGTCGAGCGCCACCGTCACGCCGAAGTCGCTGGCAACAGCCCAACCCTCACGGCCGACCCGCTCGACGAGCACCTCGTGCGGCTCGAGCACGTGGCCGTCGACCCGGAACCGGCCGCCGTCGAGCTCCTCGAACTCGCCGCGGGCGAAGCGTTCCCGCACGCCGCGCAGCGCCGCGCCGAGCTTCGGCCCGAGCACCGGCAGGTTCGGCTTGACGCGCAGCTCCGACGACTCGACCTCGCCGAACGTGACCTCTTTCACCCGGAGCTCGTCCGCGATCTCGTCGGTGTGCCGCGCAGCTCCGTCGGCCGCGCCGGCGACGACGAGCCGTCGCAGCGGCTGACGGAGCTTCAGGTCGCTGGTCGAGCGCGCCTGACGGCCGAGCTCCACGACTCGGCGCACGAGCGCCATCTCGGCGAGCAGCGCCTCGTCCGGTGCGCCCGGCTCCGGCCAGCCGGCGAGATGCACCGATGCAGGCCCGTCCTGGACGAGGTTGCGCCAGAGATGGTCGGCAAGGAACGGAAGCATCGGTGCGATCACGCGCAGCGACTGGACGACCGCGTACCAGAGGGTGCCGAAGGCAGCCTCGTCGAGTGAATAGAACCGCCGGCGTGAACGGCGGATGTACCAGTTCGAGAGATCGTCGACGAACGACTCGAAGGAGCGGATCGCGTCGACGGTCAGCGTCGCCTCGTAGGCAGCAGTCGCCTCCGCGACGAGCTGGTGCGTTCGCTCGATCAGCCACCGGTCGAGCGGCTTCGGCTGGTCGACTCGGCCGAACGCGCTCCACGAGGGCCGGTAGCCCTCGATGTTCGCGTAGTCGGCGAGGAACTTCACCGAGTGCCAGTACGTGAGCAGCTTGCGGCGGATCTCGTGGGCCGGCCCGAACCCGAACCAGAGGTCGCGGTCGGGCGGCTGCGCGCAGTACTGCCAGCGCATCACGTCGGCGCCCATCCGCGCGAACGCGTCCTCGGCGTCGATCATGTTCCCCCACGAGCCGTGCATCTCGCGCCCGTGCTCGTCGAGCATCTTCTCGTAGCCCAGCACCCGCTTGAAGGGCGACGTGCCGACCAGCGCGACGGACATGAACAGCTGCGAGTAGAACCACAACCGGATCTGTTCGCGCATCTCCGTCACCCAGTCCGCCGGGAACCACTCCTCCCAGTAGGCGTGGTCGGGAAGCGGCGCCTTCGAGAGACCGCGCGACGCGCCGGTCGCGTACCCCTCCGGAACGGCGGTCGGGTTCTCCCAGCCGAGCGTCGAGAACGGGACGATGCCGGCGTCGAGCCAGACGTCGCCGACCTCCGGGATGCGCGTCACCGGCTCGCCGCACTGCTCGCAGCCGATCGGCACCCGGTCGATCCACGGGCGCCGCAACTCCTCCAGCTGGTCGAACCCCTCGAGTGCCCGCTGCTCGAGCTCGGCCTTCGAGCCGATCACGTTCAGGTGCCCGCAGGCGCAGGGGTAGAACGGCAGCGGCAGGCCGTAGTAGCGGCGCCGCGAGATGTTCCAGTCGCCCATGTTTCGCAGCCAGTCGTCCATGCGCTTGCCCATGTAGGCGGGTACCCATTCGACGGTCCCGTTCGCGGCGAGCAGCTTCGGACGCAGCTCGTCGACCGCGATGAACCAGTCGTCGGAGATGCGCCAGATCAGCGGCGTGTCGCAGCGCCAGCAATGCGGGTAGCGGTGCTCGTACTGACCGGCCTCGACCAGGAACCCGGTCTCGCCGAGCCGGCCGACGATCTGGTCGGCGGCCTCGGTCGTCGTCAGGCCGTGCAGCCACCCGTAATCGTCGTAGAAGCGCCCGGCCTCGTCGACAGGCGTGAGCACCGGCAGGTCGTGCACGCGCGACAGCTCGAAGTCCTCGGGGCCGCAGCCCGTTGCGATGTGGACGATGCCGGTGCCCTCGTCGAGCGAGACCTCGTCCCAGGGGATCACGCGGTGCGCGACGGTACCGCCGGGACCGAGGTCGTCGAACGGGCCTCGGTAGCTCCACCCCACGAGCTCGGCACCCGGCTTCCGCTCGACGAACGTGTCATCGGGGTAGCGGGACACGAGCACCCATTCGCCGTTCTCGCGGCGGCCGTACTCCGCGTCCGGACGAACGGCAGCGGCGACGTTCGCGGGGAGCGTCCACGGCGTCGTCGTCCAGACCACGAGCGACTCGCGGTCGCGATCGAGCAACGGGAACCGGACGAAGAGCGAGGGGTCGGTCCGCTCCTGGTAGACGCCCGCCTGCGTCAGCTCGTGCTGTGAAAGCGACGTGCCGCATCTCGGGCACCACTCGGTCGAGCGATGGCCGAGGTAGAGCCAGCCGTTCGCGTGGATGCGCCGGAGAAACTTCCAGATGTACTCGATGTTCGTGTCGCTGAACGTGAAGTAGTCGTTGCCCCAGTCCATCCACTGGCCGAGTCGGATGCAGCCCCGCGTGAGCTCCCCCGACGACCGCACGACCACCTCGCGGCAGCGGTGCGCGAACTCCTCGAGCCCGTACTCCTCGATCTCCCGCTTGGAGTTCAGCCCGAGCTCGCGCTCGACGCCCACTTCGATCCAGAGCCCCTGACAGTCGAAGCCGTTCTGGTAGCGCTGGTGGTAGCCGCGCAGCGCCTTGTAGCGCTGGAAGACGTCCTTCAGCGTCCTGCCCCACGCGGTGTGCACCGCGAGCGACTTGTTGGCCGTGACCGGGCCGTCGACGAAGGACCAGATCGGGCCGCCTTCGTTCTCGGCCCGCAAGGCCGCGAAGGTACCCTCCCGCTCCCAGATCTCGAGCAGCTCGAGCTCGAGGGAAGGATGGTCGGGTTTGTCCGGGAGAGGCGCGAACATGTGCCGATCGTACCGAGGGGAAGAAACGGCCCCGGACTTGCGTTCAAACAGATGAAAAGCCCCATGAAAGGAACGGAAACCAACCTCATGTCAACCGAAGCAACCAGCGCCACGTTCGACGCCGAGGTCCTGCAGTCAGACGGAAAGGTGATCGTTGACTTCTGGGCCGAATGGTGCGGGCCGTGCCACGCGGTCGCGCCTGTGCTCGACCGGATCGGCGACGAGCATCAGGTGAAGATCGTCAAGGTCAACATCGACGAGCACCAGGATCTGGCGCAGCGTTACGGCGTCGCCTCGATCCCGTTCATGGTGCTGTTCGAAGGCGGCGAGCCGCAGGCGTCGGCAATCGGAGCGATGCCGAAGGGCTCGCTCGAGAAGGCGCTCGGCCTCGAAGCAGCGTAGATGGGCGGAGGCTCGAGCCTCCGCCCACCCATTTGCTCTCTAGTCCTCGAGGAACGTCTGGAACGCGAGGTGCTTGACGAGGTACTGCTCGATCTCCTGTACCCCGAGCTGTGCCCAGTCGCCCACCCAGTCTTCGGAGAGGTCGTCCTCGATCCGGTGGAACGTGCCGCAATCGTCCATGTGCCGATCATCGGCGCAACGCCGGACGACCGCATGAGCCGTTCGGCCCATCTTTGCCAGACCTGACGCCCAGGTGGCGTCCCTCGTTCGAGTGAGTCAGCCCTGCAGCCACTCGCGCAGCACGCGCTCCTGACCCGGGAACGCCATCTCGGCGGGCAGCTCCGACGGATCGAACCAGCGCAGTTCCGCCACGTCGTCGGCGGCGACGGGCTCACCCACCGCGTTCACACGGAACGAGACGGAGAACACGAAGCGGTCACCGTACGGCTCGATGTCGATGCGCATGAGCTCGGCCGACTCGAGCTCGAGCCCCGTCTCCTCACGCAGCTCGCGTCGCACGGCCTCGCTGGCCGACTCCGTCTCCTCCACGAACCCGCCCGGCAGGTCCCAGTACCCGAGGCGAGGCTCGATGCCCCGGCGCGCGAGCAGCACGCGACCGTCGCGCACCAGCACGGCCTGCACCGCGGGAAGCGCGTTGGCCCAGTAGCGCTCGCCGCACGACGTGCAGCGGAGGTGATCCTCCTCGGGCTCGAGCGCGCCCCCGCAGCGTGGACAGAACCGCCAACCGTCGAGCGCTCCCACAGCCGTGCATGCTACGGCGGTGGTCCTAACGCAGGATCCCGGTATGACCCAGCGAGTACCGGCCTGGCTGCGGCCAGACGCAGAGGCCGTGGGGACCGGCGCCGACCGGGATGCGGGCGAGCAGCTTCCCCGTGACGGTCGAGATCGCGTAGACGGAACCGCTGTAGCGACCGGACAGCCAGAGCACCTTGCCGTTCGCGGAGACACCGCCCATGTCCGGGCTGCCGCCACCGGGGATCGTCCAGGTCCGGACGACCTTGCGCGTCGCGAAGCTCAGCACCGAGATCGTTCCCGCACCGCGATTGGAGACGTAGAGGTCGCGCGCGTCGCGGCTCGGGTAGAGCCCGTGCGCGCCGGCGCCGGTGTGCACGAAGCCGATCACGCGAAACGTCCGCGCATCGACGATCCAGACGCCGTTCGCCAGCATGTCGGCGACGTAGAAGACCCGGCCGTCGGGCGAGAGCTTCACGTCCTGCGGCATGCGGAGCCCGGGCGCCGAGAAGACACGGAGCACGCGCATCTGGCTGACGTCGAGCTCGAGCAGCTGGCTCGAGAACTCGCAGCTGACGAGCGCCTTCGTCCCGTCGGCGGTGAAGTCCATGTGGTCGACGCCGAGGCACGGAGTCGTCACCGATTTCACGAGCGCAAAGGAGTGGGCGTCGCGGAAGTCGAGCCGCTGCAGACGCTCGGCAACGACCATCGCGTAGCGGCCGTCGGGCGTGAAGTACATGTTGTAGGGATCGTCGACGGGGATCGTGCGCACCGGACGCGCCGTGCGCGGGTTGATCACGGTCAGCGAGTTGGCAGCGTCGTTGGTGACGTAGAGCAGCGCGAGGTCATAGGCCGGCACAACGTGCTGCGGGAGCGCGCCGACCGTGAACCGGCCGACGACCTTGAACGTGGCGGGGTCGATCACGTCGACGGTGTTCGAGAGCGAGTTCGGGACGTAGATGCGCGGCAGCGCGTAGCGCGCCGGGCCGGTCAGGTCGCCCGGCGCGTCGGCGGCGTAGACGTTGTGCGCATCGACGAGCTTGGGGATCGCTGCTGCTTGAACCGCGCGTGGATGCCCCGGTGTGAGCATCGTGACGGTGGTGACTGTCTGCGCGCCACGGCCGCCGGCGACGAGGATCCCGCGACCGACACGCGCCGCCGCCAGATCGGAGAGCGCCACGGGCAGTCGCCCGGCCGACGAGATGCGTCGTGATCTCGGGTCGACGGCGACGATCCGGTCGGACGGCGTGCCGACCGTCGTGCCACGGCCGCCGATCACATAGATGCGGCCGTCGAGCGCTGCGGCGGCCGCATGCGTCGTCGGCGCGGGCAGCGTGCCGATCCGCCTGACCCGCCCGGTCGCTGGATCGAACGCGAGCACCGCCGCCGATGCCGTTCCGGCAGGCGTCGAGCCGCCGGCGACCACGACGACGCCGTCGACGGCCGCGACCGCCGCATAGCGAAGCGGCGTCGGCAGGCGGCCGACGACACGGGCGGTGGAGCCGGGCCTCCAGGCGACGATCGTGTCCAGCCAGCGGGTGCCGGTGAACCCTCCGACCACGTAGGCCGTCCCGCCGAGCGCCGCGGCAGCCTGGTCCGAGCTCGGTGCGGGCAGGTGCGCCACCGTGATCGCCCGGCCCGGGGCGACCCGTTGGATCTCGTCGTGCTGTGCGACGCCGTCGCCTCCGCCGAAGAAGTAGACGGCGCCGCGCAGCGGCACGGCGGCAGCGTCGTGGACCGCCTGAGGCAGTTGTCCGGACGCGACCGCCCGTGCGCTTCGGACGAGCACGATCGCCGGGCTCGACACGTCGGCGGGCGTGAGACCGCCGACGAGGAGCACGCCGCCGCGCCAGGGAGACGCGGCGGCGTCCTGGATCCCGGCGGGCAGGCCGGCGGCCGGGCGGGCGGCGAGCGTCACGGGCACAGTCACCGGCTTCCGCCGGGCTGCTATCGGGTGGGCGGCGCCGCCCGCAACGGTCGTCCCCGGGTCGGTCCGGCTGCCGCCGCAGCCCGCCAGCGCTGCGAGCAGGACGCCGGCGGCAAGCACGCCGCAGCGACGCCCCGGAGCGAGCAGCGAGTTCACCGCCGCAGGCTAGAAGCGCGCTCATGAACGGTTCCTGAGTGCGCGGACGGTCGCTCAGGAAGCGTCGCCGAGCACGCCGTCCGCGAGCCGCGGCCAGGCCTCTGCGGCCCAGGGACCGAACGGGCGGTCGGTGAGGCAGGCCAGCGCGAGCCCAGCGACCGGATCGACCCAGAGGAAGGTGCCGCTACGCCCGAAATGCCCGAAGGTGCGCGGCGAGTTGCGCGAGCCGGTCCAGTGCGGCGCCTTCGCGTCGCGGAGCTCGAAGCCGAGGCCCCAGTCGTTCGGATCCTGGCGACCGAACCCCGGCAGGACACCGGCGAGGCCCGGGAACTGCACGGCGGTCGCCTCGTCGAGGGTCTCACGGGCCAGCCGGCCCGGTGCGAGCAGCTCTCGCCCGACGGCGAGGAGTGCCTCGATCGTGCCGGCGGCAGCCGAGCCCGGAGAGCCGGTGAGCTCGATGCCGGCGCCGGCCCAGACGGCCGCGAAGTACTCGCCGAAGGGCATCTCGGCACGCTCGGCCACGAGCTCGGCGGCCACCTCGAAGCCGTAGTTCGAATACACGCGGCGCCGTCCCGGCGGCGAGACGGGCGGACCGGCAGCGAACGGCAGCCCCGACGCGTGCGCGAGCAGGTGGCGAAGGGTCGAGCCCGGAGGCCCCGCCGGCTCGTCGAGGTCGACGAGCCCTTCCTCCGCGGCGACCAGGACGGCCACCGCAGTCGCCAGCTTGGTGACCGATGCCCAGTGGAAGACGCGGTCGGCTGCGCCATGGACCGCGTCGGCGCGACCGGCGACCGCGACGGCAACCTGCTCGCAGGGCCAGTCGTCGACTTGCCTCAGGGCCTGCATCGGCGGCAGGCTATCGGTGTGGAGCGCCAGCGCATCTCGTCCGGGTCGGCCTTCGAAGAGCGGGTCGGCTACTCGCGGGCGGTGCGGGTCGGCGACCGCGTGCTCGTCGCAGGCACGGCGCCGATCATGCCGGGCGACGCGGATCCGCCGGCCGGCGCCTACGACCAGGCACGGGTCTGCCTCGCGATCGTCGAGCGTGCGCTCGCCGAAGCGGGCGCCACCTTCGACCACGTGGTCCGAACGCGCATCTACGTGACCGACCCGGCGCATATCGGCGAGGTCGGACGCGCGCACGCCGAGGCGTTCTCGGAGGCTCGGCCGGCGACCACGGGAATCGTCGCAGGCCTCCTCGACCCGCGCTGGCTGGTCGAGATCGAGGTCGAAGCGGTGATACTCCCACCGTGAAGCAGATCTTTCCTTCGTCGATCACCGGCAAGGGCGCGGTCGCCCCGGGGTCGACCGCCGCCAGTGTGCTCGACCACACGTTCGGCAAGGGCGACCCGTACACGCTCGGCGTCGAGGAGGAGTACATGCTGCTCGACCCCGAAACCTGGGACCTCGTCCAGCACATCGACTCGGTGCTGTCCGCAGTCGCGGACTCGGAGCACGAAGCCAGGATCAATGCCGAGCTGATGCAGTCGGTGCTCGAGGTCACGACGCCGGTGTGCCGGACCGCGGCGGACGTCCACGTCGCGCTGGCGCAGCTCCGCGGCTATGTCGCGGAGATCGCACGCGCCGAGGGCTGCCGCCTCGGGTCGGCGGGCACTCACCCCTTCAGCCTCTTCGAGCGCCAGCGGATCACTGCACGCGACCGCTACCGGCAGCTCGTCGACCAGCTCCAGTACGTCGCGCGCCGCGAGCTCATCTTCGGGATGCACATGCACGTCGCCGTCGACGACCCCGAGAAGGCGATCCAGGTGATGAACGGACTGCTCGTGCATCTGCCGCAGATGCTGGCGCTGTCCTCCTCGTCGCCGTTCTGGCGTGGCGAGCCGACGGGGCTCTCGTCGAGCCGGCAGATGGTGTTCGCCGCGTTCCCGCGCTCCGGGCCGCCGCCTCGCTTCCGCGACTACGAGGACTACGCCGCGCTCGTCGGTCAGCTCGAGCGGACCGGCTGCATCGCCGACTACACCCACATCTGGTGGGACATCAGGCCGCATCCGCGGCTCGGCACGATCGAGATGCGCGTGTGCGATGCGGTCACGCGCCTCGAGGACGTGATTGCGATCACCGCCTTCTACCAGGCGATCGTGAAGATGTACTGCGAGCAGTACGACGCGGGCAAGGAGATCCCGAGCTGGCACCGGATGCTGACCACCGAGAACAAGTGGCTCGCCGCGCGGTACGGCCTCGAGGCACCCGTGATGGATCTCGCGACCGGCCGCCGGAACCGCGTCCCCGTCGCGCAGCTGATCCGGCGCACGCTGCGCGACGTCGAGCCGCATGCCCGTGAACTGGGCTCGGAGCGCGAGCTCGAGGGCGTCCGCGAGATCCTCGCCCGCGGCAACGGATCGGATCGCCAGCTCCGCGTCTGGAACGCGAACCGCGACATCATCGAGGTCGTTCGCGAGATCTCGGCCGCGACCGAGGCGGCGGCGACCACGGCCGCTGCCTAGAGATCGATCTTCACCGGGGCGACGCGGCTGCGCTCGCCGACGGCCCACAGCGTCTTGCCGTCGGGTGAGAACCCGAGAGCGATCGCGACGTGCGCGACCGGGGCCGCGACGGTGTGCCTCTTGGGGTCGACCAGCCAGATGTGCTCCGCGTCGGTGACGGCGATACGCGCCCCGTCGGGTGAGAGCGCCGCCATCCCGGCCGCGTAGCCCGTCCAGTTGCCGGCTGCGAACCGGAATGCGTCGACCACCCGGTGCGTGGGCACGTCGATCGTCACGACCCGGCCATAGCCGGGGCTGACCGCCCAGAGCGTCCGGCCGTCCTTCGACACGGACAACGCATACGTCGTCGCAGCGCTGAAGTCCCCGTCGCCGGGCAGATCGACGCAGCGCGCAGTCGCGTGAGCGAGGTCGAGGATGTGCACCATCGAGCCGCCGTCACTGCCGATGTAGAGCGTGAACAGCAGCCGGCCGTTCGCCGACGCGGTCCGCGCAAACGGAAAGCCCCAGATCGTCGACGAGCCATCCGGGTCCTTGAGCGGTCTCGACGCCAATCGGTGCGCCGCGAGATCGTAGAGCCGCACCTGGTAGCCGTTCTTGAGCTGCTTGATCAGGTAGAGCTTGTCGCCGCGGAGGGCGTCGAACGACCATGTGTTCCCGTCGAGGACGACCGTGCGCGACGCGTCGGGCGAAAGCAGCACGAACGTGCTCGAGCGCCTCTGCGTGCGCTGCAGCACGGCCCACTCGCCTCCCTGCGAGACGCCGACCAGGCCGAAGGCGCCGTGGGCCGCGAGGATCGCGTCGCGCAAGCGCGTTCCGTGGGCGACGTCGTACCAGGTGACGAGGCGCCCGTCCCGGTGGACGAGGGTGTCGCCCGAGACGATTCCCGCCGGGAGCCGCCAGCGCGTCGCTCCCGTTCGCAGGTCGAGCACGCGCACCGGGGAGTTGACCGAGCCGCGAACCGCGAGCAAGCCGCCGCCTCCGACCGTGAACTGGCTGGGCGCGCAGTTGAGCGGCGAGCAAGCCGCCGGGCGCGCAGCGCCCGGCGCGACGACGGCGACGAGCCCGAGCAGCAGGACGAGACGCTTCATGCAGTCGAATACGTCGGAGGGACCCGCCGAGGTCCCCGGCCCGTATGGACCTCGTGGACGACTGCCGTCGTAGAGTCGACGGGTGGGCGAGCGCGCCTGGATCCGGGGTGCCAGACGCGGGTCGGTCGAGGACCTCGAGCGACTGTTTCGCGAGTACTGGCCCCGCGCCCGTCGCGCCGCATACCTCGTCACCGGAGATGCCGCCGCCGCCGAGGACATCGCCCAGGAGGCGTTCCTCGCCGCCGTGCGCAGCCTCGACCGTTTCGACCGGCGCCGCCCCTTCGGGCCGTGGCTGCATCGCATCGTCGTCAACCGCGCGATCGACTTCACGCGCGCTCGCCGCCTGCGCGCCGAGGTCGAGCTCGGCGACCTGCACGCGGCGCCCGCGGCGCCCGATCCGGACGACGGCACCTTCGACCGGCTGGCCGCGCTCTCGCCCGAGCACCGCGCGGTCGTCGTGCTCCGCTACGTGCTCGAGTACACGCCCGGCGAGATCGCCGAGCTCCTCGACCTGCCGCGAGGCACGGTCAACTCGCGCCTGCGCCGTGGCCTCGATCGGATGACGGAGCCGGAGTGACGCCGGAGGACCGGGCCTGGGAGATTGTGCGGCGGGCCTTCGAGGAACGCACGCCCGGTCGAGCGCAACGCCCGGCCGCGCGCACCAGGCTGCTCTTCGCGGCGGTTGCGGCAACGGCCGCGACGGTGCTCGCGGTCGCGGTGATCACGCCGCCCGGCCACGCGGTGCTCGAGCGAGTCCGCCGCGCCGTCGGCATCGAGCATGCGGCACCCGTACTCGTCTCGCTGCCAGGCAAGGGCCGGCTGCTGGTGGTCACGTCCGGTCGCGGCGGAGTCTGGGTCGTCGACGCCGACGGCCTACGACGGCGACTCGGCGACTACACCGACGCGACGTGGTCGCCGCACGGCCTCTACGTCGCCGCGACGACGCGCACGGACCTGGTCGCGCTGGAGATCGGGAAGGGAGTGCGCTGGTCGCTGCCACGACCGGGCGCGTACTGGCCACGTTGGGAGGGAACGCTCACCGACACCCGGATTGCCTACATGACACCTCTCGGGCTGAGGGTGGTCGCCGGCGACGGGACCGGCGACCATCTGCTCGACCGGTCTGCACACGACGCCCCGCCCGCCTGGGATCCGGCCCGCCTGCACGTGCTCGCCGAGGTCTCCGGCGGCGCCGTCGTGCTGCGGGAGGCCGACACGGGGAAGGTGCTGTGGCGCCGGCCGCTGCCGGTCGGGCCGTCGGCGCTGACGTGGTCGTCGGACGGGAGCCTGCTCGCTGCGACGTCGCCGCGCCGCGTGGTCGTGCTCCGAAGCGACGGGACGATCCGGCGCACGATCACGACGCTCACCGACCGCTTCCGCGACGCGTCGTTCCGTCCCCACACGCACGACCTCGCGCTCTCCGTTCGCCAGCAGGGCGCCGGCGAGATCTCACTCGTCCACGTCGACCGCCCCGGCACCGCGCGCGTACTGTTCGCGGGGCCCGGCGCGTTCGGCGACATCGTCTGGGCGCCGGACGGCAGCTGGCTGCTGGTCGACTGGCCGAGTGCGAACCAGTGGCTGTTCCTGCGCGGAGCGCGCGTCCGGGCCGTCTCGAACATCGAAGAGCAGTTCCCGCGGGTCGACCGTCCGGGCGGAACGCTGCAGCTCGACGACCGGTGGTGCTGCAGCCGCTAGTGTCGCGGCGTGCTCGGCGTCGGCGACCAGATCCCGGAAGCAACCGTTCACCTCGGCCCCAGGGAGCCGGTGACGCTCCGCGAGTTGGTCGAGGACGGGCCGAAGCTCTTCTTCTTCTATCTGTTCGACTGGTCGTCCACCTGCACGAACGAGCTCGTGCTCCTGGGTGAGCGCCGGGAAGACTTCGACGAGGCGGGCGTGGAACCGATCGGCGTCTCGCGGGACTCACCGTGGACGCACATTGCGTGGACCCAGGCGCTCGATCTGAACTTCGGTTTGCTCTCCGACTTCAACGGCGAGGCCGTCCGCGGCTTCGGCATCGCACACGACTTCCGCGAGTTCCGGGAGGTGGCGATGAGGTCTGCGTTCCTCGTCGACGAACAGGGAATCGTTCGTGCCGTCTGGCGGTACGAGGCCGACGAACTGCCCGACGTCGACGCGCTGCTCGAGGCCTGCCGCAACTTGCGCGCCGCCGAGCGATCTGAATAGATAAGCGGCCCGTGGAAGCACCGATCGCCACCGGCGCAGCGGCGTCGAGGTCCCGCGCAGTCACGCTTGCGCTCCTCGTCGCGGTCGTGGCCGTCGGGCTCATCTTTGCGTTCTCCTCCTCCGTCTTCCTGCCGAACAACTGGTTCGCGCTGTTCAAGGCGGTGCATGTCGTGTTCGCGCTGGTCTGGGTCGGCGGAGGCGTCTTGCTGACGATCCTCGCTCTCGTCGCCGAGCGGAGCGGCGATCCGGTCGACATGGTGACGATCGCGCGTCAGGCGGCGTTCGTCGGCGAGCGTGTCTTCGCACCGGCGGGGATGATCGTGTTCGTGATGGGCGTGGCGATGCTGATCAACACCGATCTCGGCTGGGGCAGGTTCTGGGTGGTGGTCGGCCTGATCGGCTATGCGGTGACGTTCATCACGGGGATCGCGGTGCTCGCGCCCCTCGCGAGGCAGATCAACGCGTCGATCACCGAGCACGGCCCCACGCACCCCGAGTCGATCGCGCTGATCAACAAGATTCTGCTGATAGCGCGGATCGACGTCGCGGTGCTGCTGATCGTCGTGCTGGACATGGTCACGAAGCCCTTCGCCTAGCGGCTCGCGACGACCTCGTAGGTGAGGTGGGCGAGACGGTCACCGATGGTCCTCGTGTCGAGGAGGCGCGCGGCGTCCCGGGCGCGACGTCACTGATAGGCGGGAGGCCCGGTTGCCGGGCCTCCCGCGTAACTCGTTGCCTTGCACGCTCTTTAGCCGCTGAGGTGGCCGACGTCCCGTTCGTGTACGGGAAGCGCGACGTGACCGAGGACGTAGGCACCGACGGACGCACCGAGCGTGGCGCCGTCCACGCATGAGAAGCGGAAGTGGAAGCCGGCGTAGATCCGCGCGTCCTCGATCTGGAGGACAGACGACGAAAACGAAGTGAAGTCGCGCTCGACGCCGGGCAGCCCGTTTGACGTAACTGTGAACGAGGTGTCGTTTCCGTAGGAGGAGGCGAGCACCGCAGCAGCAGCAGCACTGACGCCCGAGTGTGCGGACGGGTACTCCTGGAATGCCGGAGTCGTCAGCAACGGTGTCCACGTCGGGTCGAGGAGTGCACGGATCGCCGTTACCGGCCGCCATGCGTCGAAGTGGTTCTTCGCGTTCCAGATGCCGATCGTCGCGTCGGCCAGCGCGATGTTCATCAACGCAAGCAGTCGCGCATTCTGCGTCAGCGTCGTCCCGTTCGCGTCGGCGAGATCGTCCGCGACGCGGTTCCACATTGCAGAGGGTGTATCTACCTGCCAGAAGACCGCAGTTTGCGTCTGCTCGGCCGTGCGGACGGTGCTCGTCGCACTGCCGAGCGCCCTCACCTCACTCAGGTCTTGCGCATAGCGTGGGCTCGAGAGCGGCGGCGGCCCCGTAGGCAGAAACTGCGACGGGGACGTGAGCGCGAAGGGAGTCATGTTCGCGAACTGCCGGAACAGCGGCGGCCCGAAGAGCGGCGGCGTCGGCTGGTAGTCGCCGGGGGCTGTCCCTGCGACGTACGTCGGCAGCACGGCGTTGATGCCGTCGTTCGCCCGCCAGGCGAGGATGTCCGTCGCGACCGTCCTGCCCCAGTCGAGACCTCGCGCGACCGATTGGCGCGGTTCGAAGGGATCGTGTGTGAACTGCGCCAGCGTCGCCTGGAGCTGCTGGTCGAAGATGGGCTTCTGTGCCGGCATCAGCGCAACCAGCGCCGTATAGGCCGCGCTTGCGGCCGCAGCGGCGCGCGACGCACCGCGCGGTGCTGCCGGGTCGACGTGTACGGGCGTGTAACGCCGCTCGATCCCGTTGACGGCGTCGAACACAGAGGTCTGGACGATTGCGCCGATCCGACTGGCCATCGGCGGCGGCGGGTTCGCGGCTTCGAGCCCGGCGATCATCGTGCGGTTCCAGTCGGTGACGACGTCCGCGCCCGCCACAGCCGACGTGGCGACGACCGCTCCCGGGTGCGAGTTGAACGTGAGGACCGACCGGGCGCTCGCGAGATTGGCGAGGATCGCTGCTGCGATCGCGAGCGCAACCGTTGTGAGGGTTGTCTTGCGCGATTTCATCGCTACTCCTTCCGTGAGGGGATCGCTTCGACGACACGGAGCGGCTCGAGCCCGGCCCGCTGAGCGACCAGAGCGGCCTCCCGGCCCGACGGAGCCGCGAACGTGAAGAAGCAAAGCTCGTCCTCGGGAACGTGGATGGATCCGTCGAAGCCGACGCGCGTTCCCTCTCGCGTCATCGCCTCGGCGGCCGCGCGTGCCCGACGCTCACGCGCCGCACGCTCACCTGCGGCGCCGCGTGCGAGGAACGTCTCGACGAGGTAGCTCGGCACGCGCTCGACGCTACGCGAGCGCGCTCAGCTTGAAATCGCGAGTCCCCCTGAACTTTGCTCGTCGGGCCGGAACATCCGTGCGAGCTCGGCGCGCGAGCGCACACCGAGCTTGGCGTAGACGTGGGTCAGGTGCGTCTCGATCGTGCGCTCGCCGAGGAAGAGGGCGGCGGCGACCTCGCGGTTCGTCCGGCCCTCGGCGACGAGCGCGGCGACACGGCGCTCCGCGGGCGTCAGCCCCTCGCTGCGTGTCCGGCCGCCGATCCGGCCGAGCTCGGCCCGTGCCTTCTCGATCCAGGTCGCCGCGCCGAGCCGCTCGAAGGCGCCGAGCGCCTCGGCGATCGCGTCGTGGGCGGCGCGCTTCTGCCGCTCGCGCCTGCGGACCACGCCGAGCGCGAGCAGCGCACGGGCCTGCCCGAAAGCATCGCGAACCGTCTCGTGCTCCGTGACTGCGTTCTCGAGGATCGACGCGGCCTCGGACACATCTCCGCGGGCGGCCGCCACGAGCCCCCGGCACCGCGTGACGTGTGCGAGCACCCAGGCGCGTTCGAGTCGCCGTGCATCCGCCTCCCACGCGTCGATGATCAGCTCGGCGTCGTCCGGCCGATCGACCGCGAGGAGCGCCTCGACGTGGTCGGGCACCCACCAGCGGTGGCCTGCCTCGCCCCAGCCGAGCCTTGTGGTCGTCGCCTCCGACTCGCCGAACCAGTCGAGCGCCTCGTACAGGTCGCCACCCTGAAGCGCGACGAACCCGAGCGTTGCTAAATGCACGGGCGTGTGGAGCCCGATCTGTTCCTCCCCGAGCCGCAGGGCTCGCTCCGAGTGTGCGCGGGCGATCTCGAGCTGGCCACGGTGGGCGGCGATCACCGCGATCGGGACGTGGATCCACGGCACCTCTAGCCCGTACTGGACGGCGAGCTCGTAGGCCCGATCGGCGTACTTGGCGGCGAGCTGCCAACGGCCCCCCGCGAGCTCACTGTAGGCAAGGCCGAACAGCGCCTCCGCAGCCAACAGCTCGTCGCGGTGTTGCCATTCGTCGTACTCTCGCTCCCTGATCGCGCGCGCCTCGTCGAGGCTCCCACGCATATCCAGCGCGTCGGCGATTGTGGCGCGGGCCGTGTTCAGCAGCCTCGCGTCGCCGTTTGCAGACGCGAGGTCGTGTGCGCGCGCGACATACGCCGGTACCTCGGGGTCGCCGACGGCGACCCCGAGAAAGGTGAGGACGGCCAGCGCGTCAATACGCAGCGCGTCGTCGGCGAGGTCGTCGGCGATCTCGAGCGCTGCGCGAGCGTGCGCGAGCGCTGCGACGAACCCTTCCTTGAAGCGGGCCGCCCACGCGAGCCGGCAGAGGATGACCGCCTGCACAGCCAGCCGATCGGTAGCCTCGCTCAAGGCCTCCTCGAGCAGCACGACGGCCTGGTCGAGGCCCTCGAGCTCCGCGAGGAGCAGGAGAGCCTCGGCGCGCAGCGGGCCGATGTCGCTTTCCGCCAATAGGTCGGTCGCGATCGTCCGGGCGCGCGTCCATTCTCCAGCCGCGCGCTGCGCACGAGCTGCGGTCATCGAGCGGCGACGGCGATCGTCGCGCTCGTCCGGCGGCGTCAGCCGAAGCGCCTGCTCGGCGAGGTCGGCGGCAGCGGCCGCTGCGAAGCGCTCGGCCGCGAGCGTGGCGGCATCCTCGAGGACGGCGGCCGCGGGGGCGTCAGGAGCATCCCTCGAGAGCGCGAGGTGACGCGCGCGGAGGAGCGGGTCCTCGACGATCCGCGCAATTCGTCCGTGAACGCTTCGTCGCTCGTCGCCCAGGTCGAGGTAGAGAACAGACGAAAGCAGCGGGTGCGTGAACCGAATCGTGCCGTTCTCGCGCTCGATCACGTGCGCGGCGACTGCCGGCGCGAGCGCGTCGGCCGCAACACCTGCGCGCTCCAGGAGCGACTCCGACGGCGTCCCCAGTGCCGAGGCGAGCGCGAGCGCGTCACGCGTCACCGAGGGAAGTGCGGCGAGCCTTGCGCGGACGAGCTCGTCCAGCTTCTCCGGAACCGGCAGCGGCTCGAGCGGGTCGACGTCCACGTCGAGAACGCGTGCCAGCTCCAACGCGAAGAACGGGTTACCGCCGGACCGCTCGTGGATGCGCAGCAGCGTCTGGCGGCCGAACGACCTCCCGAAACGGTCGCGCAGCAGCCGATGGAGCGCGCCGACGCTGAGCGGTCCAACCGGCAGCCGCTCGACGCGCCCCGCCTCCAGCGCTTGCTCCAGCCCGGCCGGCTCGGCGCCGGGGAAAAGCCGCCGGGCGAGCAGCACGAGAACCGGGCTCGCAGCGAGTCTTCGCAGCGCAAACACGAGGGCGCTCGACGAGGACGGATCGAGCCACTGAACGTCGTCGACCGCAAGGAGAATCGGCTTGCGCTCGCTGAGCAAGTGCAGCACGTCGCGTACCGCCACGCCGAGCGCGCGGTGATCAACAGGATCGTCTGCGGCTTCCTCGCGTAAGAGCGCGATCTCGAGTGCACGTCGCCTCGGCGTCGAGATCACAGGGGCGACTTCCGCGAGGGCATCCTCGAACAGATCGCCCAGCCCTGCGTGAGCGAGGCCGCGCTCGGCCTCCACGGGTCGCGACAGAAGGACGCGGAGCCCACGCGAGCGCGCGACCTCGACGCCCGCGAGCCAGAGGGTCGACTTGCCGATCCCAGCCTCACCCTCCAGCACGAGCGCGGAAGCCCCACCCTCGGCCCGGCCGACGAACGCCTCGACCGTGGCGAGGGCTTCGTCCCTCCCAACGATCTCGAATGCCATGTTCCTCGTGAGATCGTGACCGGAGACGCCCACCAGCGCAACCTCGCGCGCCGTCCTTGCGCTCGACCCTCACGCCGTTGCCCGGCCCGCCTGCCTTGTCATCGCGGGACATCGCCCGCCCGGCAACCTCGACGGGACTCTACGACCGAGCCGACGGGTCGCTCTGCTTCGCCATCGCCTCAACTCAGCGAGGACCCGTCGGGAGCGCGACGCCGAGCTGCCGGCAGATTGCGCGGGCCGTGCCGATCGGGATCTCGCGGTGCCGGGGTAGCGGCGCGCGGAGATCCCGCCCCCGGGTTCAACCAGATCGCGTGGTTCGCACCCTCCCGCAGTTTGCGGCAGCCCTGATCAGTCAGATGGCGCTCGAGGTCGTGTCGCCTCAAGCCGCGGCGAGGTCAATCGTGACCTGCTCGGTATGCCCGCCGCCGCCATCTCCTGGCAGTCACGGTTCTCGGATGAGCCTCTGGCAGCATGGACTGCATGCGTGATCGGCGAGGTCGTGACCAACGTCAAAAGCTGCGAGCGTGGCCGGAGCTCGCCCGTGGGTCGGTTGCGCCGAGTCTCCCCGCGACTCGTTCGCCGGGACCCTCCTGATGGGGTCGCTCTCCGCGGCGAAGGCGACATGAGCGATCGTGACATAAGCGCAGTCGACGCCGCTGTCGCAGTCTCGGGTGCCTACGGCGTTCGTTGCGACGAACCCATCGTGTTGCGCGAGGCGTGGCACGTGCTCGTTCACCTGTGGCCGTCCCCGGTCGTCGCCCGCGTCACCAGCGGGGCTGCCGGCGTCGATCCGGACGACGTCGAACGGGAGCTCAGCGTTGCCAAGCACGCGGCCCGCGCCGGGGCGCCCGTTGTCCGCCCAAGCGACCTGCTTCCGCCCGGACCACACCAGCACGACGGACACACGCTCGTCTTCTGGCGCTACATCGTGCGGAACGGCGAGCTCAACCCGGCCGCCGCCGGTCGTGCGCTTCGCACCATCCATGACGTGCTTGCAGACTACGACGGCGACCTTCCTCGTGCGGGCCGGGCAGAGGAGGTACGACAGATGCTCGCGTCCTTCGCGTCGTCCGATGACGTCGGTCTTCTCTGCGAACTCGCCGCGCGCGAGCTTCCCGACGGGCAGCCTCTACACGGAGACGCCCATCTCTTCAACTGCATCCCGACCGCGGTGGGACCCATCTGGCACGACCTGGAAACCGCGTGCCGGGGCCCGCGCGAGTACGACCTCGCCGCGCTCATGCTCCGCGACCGATCAGGCGAGCCACAGCCGGAAGCTCGGGAAGCCCTCGCCGCCTATGGCCCTTACGACGAGAGCATGCTCGAGGAGGCGCTTCCCGTTTACGCCTCTTGGGTGACCGCATCGTTCATGGCTGCGCTCGCTCGCCGTCCGGACGCCGCGCCAGCCCTCGAGCGCCAGCTGCAGTTCTTCGGCGCTTCCGCTCCTAGGGATGCGACGTCACGTTCGAGCGACTGCAGACGCCCGAGTCGCCGGACGCACCGCATCCCGCTGCCGTGACATCGCCGGGACAACACCATCTGTGAGCAAGAGGCTCTCCTCTACATGCCCATCGCGTGGAAGCCGGAGTCGACGTACAGCGTCGTTCCGGTCACGTTGCGAGCTTCGGCCGAGAGGAGATAGGCCGCTGCTCCGCCGACGTCGTCGGCGTCGATGTGACGGTGCAGGGGGGCGCGCTCCTCGACGATCGACTCCATCGTCGGAAACCCCGCGATCGACCTCGCGGCGAGCGTCCGCACCGGCCCTGCGGACACCGCGTTGACCCGGATGTTCTTCTGCCCGAGATCCCAGGCGAGATAGCGCACCGACGCATCGAGCGTCGCCTTGGCGACGCCCATCACGTTGTAGTGGGGCACTGCGCGCTCGCCGCCCAGGTAGGTCATGGTGACGATCGAGCCGCCGCCCGCCGCCTCCATCAACGGTTCGGCCGCCCGGGCCGTCGCGACGAGCGAGTACGCGCTGACATCGACTGCCATCCAAAACCGGTCGCGCGGCGTATCGGTGAAACGACCCTCCAGATCTTCCGCCGCGGCGAACGCCACCGAGTGCACGAGGATGTCGAGTTGTCCGCCGAACGCGGCGCCGACCTCGTCGAACACGCGCGCGACCGCTGCATCGTCGCGAACGTCGAGCTCCGTCACGAGCGGGCTGTCGACGGAGGCCGCAAGCTCGCGCACACCTTTCTCGATCCGCTCGCCCTGATAGGTGAACGCACAGCTCGCACCGCCCTCGGCGAGCCGCCGGGCGATCGCCCAGGCAATCGACCGCTTGTTGGCGACACCGAGAATGAGCGCGCGCTTGCCCTCGAACACGGCGCGACTCTAAACGAACCGCGCTTCGGGTACTGTGGCGGCCTCTTGCGCCGCCTCCTTCTCGTCATGGCGGTCATCGCCCTCGCGGCGGCGACGTCTGCTTCAGCTGCCTTCGAACCGCTGCGGCCCGATCTGCGTGAGGCTGCGCAGCCCCGCATTCGTGCCGGCGTGCTCCACATTCCGTCGGCGCAAGTGCGAGACATCACACGCGTGATCGTGCGCCTGCAGGCACCGCCGCTCGCGGTCTGGAGCTCGGAGCGCTCGCTGGCCTCGGCGACCGCCGCGCACCATCTCAACGTCGCGAGCGCGAGCTCGCGCGCCTATCTCGCCAAGCTGGCGAGCCTGCAGACGGCCGCGGTCGCGCAAGTCAAGGCAGCGATCCCGAGCGCCACGGTGCAGGAGCATTACAGCGTGATCCTCGACGGTTTCGCGGTATCACTGCCCGAGCGCAAGCTCCCGACGCTGCTCAAGCTCAAGGCCGTCAACAAGGTCTACCCGAGCCTCGGCTACTTCGCGACCGACGACAGCGGACCGACCGTGATCAACGCCACGGGGCTCGAAGCGGCAAGCGGCGACGCCGGCCAGGGGATCAAGATCGGCGTCGTCGACACCGGCGTAGACCCGACCAACCCCTTCCTCTCGCCGGCCGGCTTCTCGTATCCCTCCGGGTTCCCGAAAGGCGACACCAAGCTCACGACACCGAAGGTGATCGTGGCGCGGGTCTTCCCGGGCCCCATCCGCAACTCGACCAGCGCCAACCCGTTCGACAACACGGAGCCGCACGGCACCCACGTGTCGGGCATCGCCGCCGGTGACGCAGGCACCGCTGCACCGGCCGGCCCCGATCACCCGGCAACCGCGAGCCTCTCGGGCGTCGCGCCGAAGGCCTGGATCGGCAACTACAGGGTCTTCACGATCCCGACGCCCCTCGGGGACGAGGCCGACACGCCGGAGATCGTCGCGGCGTTCGAGTCGGCGGTCGAGGACGGGATGAACGTGATCAACTTCTCCGGCGGCGGCCCGCAGACCGACCCGGCGAACGACGCGATGTACGAGGCAGTCCACAACACCGTGCTCGCCGGCGTCGTCCCCGTGATCGCGGCCGGCAACGATCGCGAGGACTTCGGCTACGGGACGGCGGGCTCGCCCGGAAGCGCTCCCGACGCGATCACCGTCGCCGCGGTCTCGAACTCCCACGTCTTCGCGCCGGCCCTCAGCGTGATCGGCGCGCCGCCGGGCCTCGGCGCCGTCCCGATCCAGGGCTCGGGGCTGCGCTTCCCCCCCGGCTGGTCGACGCTCAACCAGACGGTCATCGATCCGAGCTCGATCGTCGGCACCGACGGGAAGCCCGTCGACCCGTACCTGTGCGGATCCACGACCGAGCCGAACACGAGCGCGGGGACGCTGCCCGCCGGCTCGTTGAAGGGGAAGATCGTCCTGCTGCTCCGCGGCAACTGCACCTTCGACTCGAAGGCGCTGCGGGCGGCTCGGGCCGGTGCGACCGGGATGATCTTCATCGACAACAGGCCCGGTGAGGCGAACCCGATTCCGATCGTGCTCCCGCTTCCCGCCGGCATGATCTCGGACCTGGACGGCAAGACGCTCCGCGCATTCATGGCGCAGAACGGCGGACAGGCGCAGATCCGGGTCTCGAGCTCGATCGAGGAGATCCAGACCGGCCGCTCCGGGATCATCACCAGCTTCTCCTCGGCCGGACCGACCGACTTCGGGTACCTGCTCAAGCCCGACATCGCGGCGCCGGGTCTCGACGTCCTGTCGTCGACGCCGCCGCGCACGACCGGCTCCAACTTTGCGGTCTTCGCAGGCACCTCGATGGCGACGCCGCATGTCGCAGGAGCCGCCGCCGTGCTGGTCGAGCGCCATCCCGACTGGTCGCCGTGGCAGATCAAGTCGGCCCTGATGTCGACGGCGTCGGCCGCCTGGGGGGATACCGCCCGAACGCAGGAAGCGTCGGTCCTGCTCGAAGGCGCCGGCCTTGCCGACGTCTCCGCCGCCGACGATCCGAAGATCTTCACTGCGCCCCAGTCCCTCTCGTTCGCGCGAATCGATGTCACCCACGGCGCACAGGTCAAGTCGATGCTGGTCCTGGCGAGCGACGCGGGCGACGGTGCGGGGACCTGGTCGGTGACGGTCGCGCCGCAGGCCCAGACCAACGGCGTCGAGATCGACGTGCCGCAGCAGATCACCATCAACCCGGGCGGCGACGCCGCTGTTCCGGTGATCGTCCGCGTCGCCGCGAACGCAGGCACCGGCGAGAACACGGGCTTCGTCGAACTGAGCGGCGCGGGCGTGACGCGCCGCATCCCGTACTCGTTCCTCGTCGAGCGGCCCGCGCTCGAGAACATGACCGCCGTGCCGCTGCAGAAGCTGCAGACCGGGAGCACCGCCACCGGCACGAGTCACGTCTCCGCCTACTGCTGCCCGTCGGCTCCCTTCGGCCAGCCTCCGAACTACATCGGCCCGGCGATGAACGAGGACGGCTCCGAGCACCTGTACTGGACGTCGATCGACGAGCCCGCCGTCAACTTCGGCGTGTCGGTGCTCGCGGAGTCGCCCGGCGCGCTGATCGACCCCTTCGTGCTCGGCTCGAAGGACGAGAACGACGTCCAGGGCTACGCCGGTGTCCCGACCGACGTCAACTCTCTGACCTACGACTCGCAGCTCGACATCGGTGCCGCCGGGGCGCAGTTCCCGCGGCTCCAGCGCTTCTACGTCGCTGTCGACTCGCGCGCCGACCCGTTCACGAACCAGCCCCTCAAGGGGTCGTACCTCCTGAACGCGTGGATCAACGACGTGACGCCGCCATCCTTGCGCCTGCTGACGACGCGCGTCAGCGCCGGTCGGCCGCTGATCGTCGCGCAGGCACTCGACGGCGGTGCGGGCGTCGACCCGCTCTCGCTCGTCCTCAGCTACCAAGGGGTGCTGATCGGCGCGTCCGCCTACGACCCGTTCAGCGGCCTTGCCCTCTTCGGGCTGCCGAGCCAGGCGCCCAAGCTGCGGGCGGGCACCACACGGACGATCATCGCCGCCTCCGACTACCAGGAGGCGAAGAACATCGACACGGTCGGTACCGACCTGCTTCCGAACACGTCGTTCAAGCTCGACAAGCTGAAAGTCGTCAACGGTCCCGCGGTGACGTGGATCGAGCCGCCGGCGAACGCATGCGCGATCACGAAGGACCGGCTGGTCGCGGTTGCCGGCTCGACGACGAAGATCACGAAGGTCCAGTTCTTCGACGGCAGGCACCTGGTCGGCACGACGAAGAGTGGGCCGGGCGGCATCTTCTCCGTCCCCTGGTCGACCGGCGGGCTGGCGAAGGGCAAGCACTCGATGACGGCCGTGGCCGTCGATCGCTCCGGCCGCAAGGCCGTCGCCAGGCGCCAGCTCAGAGTTTGCAAGTAGCCGTCGTCTCGGGCGCCTCGTCCGGGATCGGCGCTGAGCTCGTCCGCCAATTACGCGCGCGCGGCGTGCGCACGGTCGGGCTCTCGCGCCGGGAGTCCGAGGCAGACGAGCACGAGACCTGCGACGTCGCGGACCGAGCTGCACTGGAGGCTGTTGCCGCCCGCGTGCTCGAGCGGCATCCGGCGATCGACCTGCTCGTCTGCAACGCGGGCGTGAGCGCACGCGGGACGTTCCTGAACGCGACGCCCGAGCGGATCGAGGGAACGATCCGGACGAACTACCTCGGCTCGGTCTGGACGGTGCTGGCCTTCCTCCCGGGGCTCGGGCCGGGCTCACACGTCGTCAACGTCGTCTCGGTCGCCGGCACGTTCGCGGCCGGGCCCTACTCGGCGTCGAAGCATGCACAGCTCGCGTTCTCCCGCTCGATCGCGGTGGAGCTCGCGCCACGAGGCGTGTCGGTGCACACCGTCAACCCCGGCTTCGTCGAGACGCCCGGCTTTCCGCAGCGGACACGGTTCGGTCGCGCGGGCCGCGCCTTCGTCGTCGAGCCGCCGCTCGTCGCCGAGCGCCTGCTCGCTGCCGTCGACCGCGGACGCACCGAGATCGTGGTGCCGCGCTGGTACCGGCCGGCGGCCTGGCTGCAAGCGCTCGCGCCCGGCACGGTGGCCCGCGCTCAGCGCGCGTATCGCCGGCGCAGCAGCGGCTGACGAGCGGTCACTTGGTGAGGACGTACCAGCCGACGACCGCCTGGTAGCCGCTTGGGGCGATCGCCCGCGCCGTCTCGCGCGCCGGCCCCGCGCAGTCGGCGAGGTCGAGATACGCCTCGAGGTCACGCGTCTCGGTCACCACCTCGGCCCGGCGCAGTACGAGCCCGTTCGAGTCGAACAGCCCCCGGAGGTCCTGATCGGAGAGCAGCCGGCTGGTCGACGGGTCGCGCGCCTGTTCGAACGCGTTCAACTCGCCCGCGGCCAGCGGATCGGCCGGCGCAAGCTGGTCGACGACAAGCAGCGTCCCGCCGAGTCGCGTGACGCGGACGAGCTCCGAGACCAGCTGTTCGGGGCGCGGCGTGTGATGGAGGGTGCGCATCGTTCCGGCAACGTCGAAGCTGTAGGACGGGAGGTCGAGGTGCTCGCCGTCCCCGACCAGCGCCTGGACATTGGCCGGTGCCGTCGCGCGAAGGCGCTCGGCATGGGCTTCGTCGCGCTCGACGGCCACGACCTCACGAACGCGCGGTGCCAGCGCGAAGGCGAGTGCACCGAGCCCGGCGCCGACGTCGAGGACGCGCTCGTCTCCCGTCAGCGACGGGAGGAGCTCCTGGAGCCGTGCCTCGAGAGCAGCCGCCCGCTCGGCCTGGAGGGCTGCACGACGTTCGATGCTGCTCACGGGCCCACCACGGTACGCGGAGTGCGCGCGGGCGCAGAGCCGATGCTGCACGCGAGCTCGTAGGAGATCGTGTCCGCGACACGAGCGTGCGCGTCGAGCGACGCGCCCGGCCCGACGAGCGTCACCGGCGTTCCCGCCCCGAGCTCGCCCGGAAGCTCGACCGCGAGGGCATTCATCGAGACCACCCCGACGACGCGCGCCGGGGCGCCGTCGACGAGCACCTCCGCGCCGGTCAGGTCGCGACGAAAGCCGTCGCCGTAGCCGACCGGGACGATGCCGATCCAGGTGTCGCGCCCGGCGATGAATCGTCGGCCGTACCCGGTCGACTCGCCGGTGCGCAGCAGCTTCGCCTGCGCGATCTCGCTCCGCCACGAGAGCACGGGCACCAGCCCGTCGTCGGTGGCTTCGGTGCCGAACGGCGACAGCCCGTAGACCGCGATCCCGCACCGAGCCGCGTCGAAGCGCGACTCGGGCAGCCGCAGCGCGGCGGCGCTGTTCGCCACATGCCGCGTCAGCCCGGAGGGAAGGCCCTCGACGGCGGCGCGGAACCGCTCGACCTGGAGACGCGCGAAGGCGGGGTCCGAGTCGGCGGTGGCGAGATGGGTCATCACCCCGGTCACGCGGCGGGTCGGCGCGGGCAGCTCGGAGAAGCCCCAGCGGCCCATGCCGGTGTCGAGCTTGAGGTGCACGTCGACGTCCTCCGGAACCGGGCCGCCGGCGACGGTCAGCACAAGCCGCGCGTCGCGTGCGCGTGGGAGATCGTCGGGCGCGGTCGGGCCGAGCACGAGAATGCGGGCGCCGGGAAGCTCGGCGCGCAGCTCGAGCCCTTCGGTGACCGTCGCCACGCACAACGCGGTCGCGCCGCCGCCGAGAGCGGCTCGACCGCAGTCGAGGGCGCCGTGACCGTATCCGTCCGTCTTGACGACGACCCAGAGCTCGGCGCCCTCGAGCACGCGCAGGAGCGTTCGCACGTTTTGCTGCAGCGCCTTCAGGTCGATGGTCAACGCGCTGCGCATCACCGCGCGGCGAGCGGCGCGCGCTGCAGGCCGTGGCCGGCGAGCGCGAGCCGCAGCCCCGGCAACAGGTCGGACGCGACCGCGCCCCGGGGAGGCTCGATCAGCTCCGAGGCGACGCCGTGCGCCACGGCCGCGGCCGCCGCCGCGACCTGCGGCGCGAGGCCCTTGGCAAGGAACGCGGCGACGATTCCCGTCAGGACGTCGCCCGACCCGGCCGTGGCGAGCGCCGGGGACCCGTAGCTCGCCACGAGGACGCCGTTCCGCGGCGCCGCGACGAGCGTGTCGGCTCCCTTCAGCAGGACCACGGAGCCGAAGCGAGAGGTGGCCCGGCGCACCGCGTCGAGCCGGTGCGCATCGATCCCTGCACTCGTCGTGCCGAGCAGGCGCGCCAGCTCTCCGGTATGCGGCGTGATCACCGTCGGAGCGGTGCGTGCGAAGGGCTCGAGCTCCCAGAGCGCGTCTGCGTCGAGGACGACCGGCAGCTCGAGGCGTTCGAGCAGAACGCGCACCAGCTCGACGGTCCCGTCGGTGCGGCCGAGGCCGGGGCCGATCGCCACCACGTCGGCCTTCTCGGCCGCAGCGAGCACGCCGTCCGCCGCGCGCGGAAGCAGTCGCCCCGCCGAGTCCTCCGGCAACGGGTGCTTGACGACCTCGAGCAGCGACGACTCGAGCACCGGCAGCGTCGACTCGGGCGCCGCGATCGCGACGTAACCCGCGTCGGCGCGGTAGGCGGCGAGGCACGTCAGCATCGCTGCGCCGGTCAGGCCGCGCGAACCGCCGACGACCAGCACCGAGCCGGCGGTGTACTTGGTCGAGTCCTCCTGCTTGGCCGGCACCTCGAGCAGGGCCGACGCAGGAACCAGCGCGTGCTCGTGCTCGCGCGGACGAAGGCCGAGCGGCGCGACGGTGACGGCGCCGGCATGGAGACGACCCGGTGCGACGGCGAGTCCGACCTTCGCGGCGCCGAAGGTCACCGTGACGGTCGCCCGGACGGCCGCGCCGGAGATCTCGCCGGTCGAGGCGTTGACGCCCGAGGGGACGTCGATCGCGATCACCGGGCGCGCCGCTGCGTTGATCAGCTCGATCATCCGGGCGGCGTCCTCCCGGGGAGCTCCCTCGAGGCCGATCCCGAGCAGCCCGTCGACGATCACGTCCGGCGCTCCCAGGTCGCCCGTCCCCTCGACGACCGTGACCTCACGCCCGGCCTCGCCGAGCACGCGCGCGCAGATCTTGCCGTCTCCGCCGTTCTTCCCTTTGCCGCAGACGACGGTGATTCGCCCCGGGAAGGAGCGCAGCACGACCTCGGCGACGGCCGCGCCGGCGCGCTCCATCAGCTCGTCGAGCGAGCCGGTGTACGCCGCTTCGGCGCGACGCGTCTCCTCCGCGGTGAGCAGCGGCAGCAGCCTCACGTCGCACTCGCCTCGTCGACCACGACCGCGACCGCCGCCGCCAGTTCCCGCGAGTGGGTCATCGAGAGCTCGATGCGGCCGGCGCCCATGCGGCCGGCCCAGGCGGCGGTGCGGCCTGCGAGGTGCACGCCCGGCTTCGGCCGGCCGCGGATCTCGATCTCCTTCCAGGTGAAGTACACGCCCGAGCCGAGCGCCTTGCCGACCGCCTCCTTGGCGGCGAAACGCCCGGCGTAGTGCTGTGGCGGGTTCGGCTTGGAGTCGCAGTACTCGCGTTCGGCACGCGTGAAGCAGCGTTCCTTGAACTCGTCTCCGTACCGCGTGAGCGCGCGCCGGATCCGCTCGATCTCGATCAGGTCGACGCCGACACGCACGAGCTCAGGGATTCCGCTCGAGCCAGTCGGGCAGCTGCGCGATCGACGAGACGATGCCGTCCGGCTGGACCCGGGCGCGTTCGACATCGTCGGGCCGGAACTTGCCCGTGCGCACGAGCACGGTCCGCAGGCCGTGATTGTGGGCGCCGAGAATGTCGCCCTCGATGTCGTCCCCGACCATCCAGGTCAGTGGCGGCTCGGCGTCGAGCGCCTCGAGCGCGGCGGCGAAGTACGCCGTGCTCGGCTTGCCGAGCACGGTCGCCTCGATGTCGGCGGCGTACTCGAGCCCTGCGACGAACGCTCCGGCGTCGAGCCGGGCGCCGTCCGAGGTCTGCCACCACCTGTTCTTGTGCAGGCAGTAGAGATCCGCCCCGGCCTCGAGCTCGTGGAAGGCGCGGTTCAGGTTGAGGTACGAGAAGACCCGCCCCGTCTCCTCTCCCTCGTCCGCGCCGCCGAGCAGGACCGCGTCCACGTTCATCCCGACGAGCTGCAGCCCGTCGAGATCGTCGAGCAGGCCCGGCATCGTCAGGGCGAGCACGCGCTTGCCGGCAAGCGCGCGCGCAGCGACGCCCCCGGTCGTCTGCAGCTCGTCGTCGTCCAGCTCGATCCCGATCGAGCGCAGCTGTTCGACGAGGTGGACGCGCGACTTGGTCGTCGAGTTGGTCACGAACCGGATGCGGTGGCCGTCGTTCCGGAGCCGCCTGACGGCCGCGGCCCCGCCGGCGATCGGCTCACCCGAGACGTGCAGCACCCCATCGACGTCAAGCAGAATCGCCGCCATGGACGCCGAGTCTATTCGGTCGGAGATCGCCTTCCGCTTCTCGCGCTCGAGCGGGCCGGGCGGCCAGCACGCACAGAAGAGCTCGACCAGAGTCGAGGCGCTCTTCGACGTCGAGGAGTCGGGCGGCCTGACCACCCGCGAGCGCCGGCTCGTGCTCGAGCGGCTGGGACCGGTCGTCCGTGCGATCGCGCAGGACGAGCGCTCGCAACTGCGCAACCGCGAGCTCGCGACCGACCGGATCCTCGACCAGCTGCGCGAGGCGGTACGCGTCCGGCGCCGCCGGAGACCGACCGCGCCGACTCACGCCTCGCGCGAGCGACGCCTCGACGAGAAGAAACGCCGGGGCGAGACGAAGCGCCTGCGGCGCGAGCTCGATCCTTAACGCGAGCGGATCAGCCGCTCGATCGCGTCGGTCACCTCGGTCACCCGCTCCTCACCGCCCTCGCGGACGCAGTGGAGGACGTGGTCCTTCAACACCTCGAGCGCGACCCCGTCCAGCGCCGCGCGCGTCGCCGAGATCTGCGTCAGGATGTCGATGCAGTACCGCTCGTCCTCGATCATCTTCTGCAGGCCGCGGACCTGCCCCTCGGCGCGCCTCAGCCTGCCGAGCAGCGCCTGCTTGTGATCCTCGCGAACGTAGCCGTGTGTCACGTGTAGGCCTCCGGGTTCTCTTCGAACGTGGACTGGCACCGGGAACTGCAGAAGTAGAGCGTGCGCCTGTCATGAATCGAGGTCGGCGGGCCGGCGTGACGATCGACGGTCATGCCGCACACCGGATCGCGCTCCCCGCGCCGCATCGTCAGCGCGATCAGTGCGACGAAGACGCCGGAGAAGATCACGTTCAGCGCCGCCGTGTAGTTCCAGGTGATCGGCCGCGCCGAGATCGAGGCGATCGACGGCCGGTGCGCCGGCACCAGCCCGAGCAGCGAGAAGAGCCCGTCGACGGCGAGGGCCGCGACGACCATCGCACCGAACATGATCGCGACGAGGCGAACGGCGAACCGACCGCCGTAGTACTTCCGGTACGCGAGGACGATCGGGATGATGATCAGGTCGGCGTAGATGAACGCGAGCACGCCGGAGAACGAGATACCGCCGCCCCAGAGCACGGCGGCGAGCGGGATGTTCCCGATCGAGCAGACGAACGCCAGCGCCGCGACGATCGGGCCGATCAGCGCGTTCTCGACGATCCGGAGAGGCGGCCAGGCGTCGGTGAGGAAGAGCTTGTTGAAGAAGGTCGCCGGCAGCGTCGAGACGTAGCCCGCGATCACGAACCCCGCGAGAATCTCCTTCCAGAGCATCGTCCAGTCCGCCCGGAAGTTGTGGGCGACGTCGGACCAGGCCTGGATCGACCTCAGCTTGCTGACGAGCGTCGGCGCAGCGCTGGCGGCCGTGTGGTGGACGTGGCCGGACTCGACGGCCTCGGCGTGGAGGCGCGCCGCCTCCTCCTGCCGGGACGAGACGAAGCGTGCCAGTGCCGCCCACGTGAGCAGGATCAGGACGATTCCGCCCACGAACTCGGCGAGCGTGAACTGCCAGCCGAGGAACAGCCAGATCACGAGACCGAGCTCGAAGACCAGGTTGGTCGAGGCGAACTGGAAGGTGATCGCGGAGACGAGGCTCGCCCCCTTCGCGAACATCGACTTGGCGATCGCGATCGCCGCGTAGGAGCACGACGACGACACCGCACCGAGCCCCGTGGCCAGCGAGACCTGACGCAGGCCGCGCCCGCCGAGCGATTGCTCGAGCCTGGCCCGGGGCACCCAGGCCTGCACGATTCCCGACAGCGCGAAGCCGAGCACGAGCGCCCACCACACCTCCCAGAACATCTGGAACGCACGAGCGAGCCCGTCGACGACCCACATACCCCCTTAGGGTATACGGGAGCGCGCTACAGGTTCGGGCGGTGCCGGCCGCGCTCGACCGGGCGCGAGTCGACGCCGTAGCGGGCGGCGAGCACGCAGACGGCGATCACGGCGACGAGGAAGCCGATTGCTGCCATGGCCTGATCGTGCCTGAGCAGCAACTATCAGCACAAGTTGATCCAGTACTGTTGTTCATTATGAAAGCTGATAGTTGGCTCGGCGTCGAGCTCCGCCACCTCGCGGCGCTGCGCGCGATCGCCGACGAGGGGTCGTTCGGTCGCGCCGCCGAACGGCTCGGCTACACGCAGTCGGCGGTCAGCCAGCAGGTGGCGACGCTCGAGCGGATCGTCGGCGAGCGGCTCGTCGAACGGCCCGGCGGGCCCCGCCCCGTCTCGCTGACCGAAGCCGGGGTGCTCCTGCTGCGCCATGCCGACTCGATCATCGGGCGGCTGCGGGCGGCCGAGGCCGACCTCCACGCCCTCCGCGCCGGCGAGGCCGGCACCCTGCGCGTCGGCACGTTCCAATCGGTCGGCGCCCGGTTGCTCCCCGAGATCATGCGGAGGTTCGCCGAGCAGTGGCCCAAGGTCGACGTGATGCTCGACGAGCTCGAGGACGACGGCATCGTCCGCGCGATCGAGACCGGCGAGATCGACGTCGGCTTCGTCCAGCTGCCGGTGGCCGATGCGCCGCTCGAGACGGTCGAGCTGCTTCGCGACCCCTACGTCGTGATCGTCGCGGCAGCCCCGCCGCCGGCCGCCGGCCGCTCGACCTTGCGCGAGGTCGCCGAGCGACCGCTGATCGGCTTTCGCGACGACCACGGCGCGGCGCCGATCGTCGCCGCCTTTCGCGCCGCCGGCATCGAGCCGCACTGGGCGTTCCGCTCGAACGACAACCCGACGATCCAGGGTCTCGTCGCCGCGGGGCTGGGCGTCGCCGTCATGCCTCGACTCACCGTCGATGCGACCGATCCGCGAGTCGCGGTGGTCGAGCTCGAGCCGCCGCTGCCACCACGCATCCTGGCAGTGGCCCAGCACCGCGACCGTTACAGCTCACCTGCGGCGCGGGCGTTCGTCCAGACCGCGCGCGAGACGGTCGCTACTCGACCGTGACCGTCTTCGCGAGGTTGCGCGGCTGGTCGACGTTCAGCCCGCGGAGCCGCGCGATGCGGTACGCGAGCAGTTGCAGCGGCAGGATCGCGAGAGCAGCCTGGAGGAACGCAGGTGACTGCGGCACGTAGATCACGTCGTCGGCGTGATGCTGGATGTCCTCGTTGCCGTCGGTCGCGATCGCGATCACGTGCGCACCGCGCGCGCGCGTCTCCTGGATGTTGGACACGATCTTGTCGTATACGTGGATCCTCGTCGCCACGACGACGACCGGGGTGCCCTCCTCGAGCAGGGCGATCGGGCCGTGCTTCATCTCGCCGGCGGAGTACGCCTCGGTCGGGATGTACGAGATCTCCTTCAGCTTCAACGCCCCCTCGAGCGCGACCGGCAGCCCGACGTGACGCCCGAGGTAGAGGAAGAACGGACGATCGTGCAGCCGCTGCGCGATCTCCTCGATCGGATGGTCGCCGTCGAGGAACCGCTGCATCTTCTGCGGCAGGTCGTAGAGCTCGTCGAGGATGAACTCGATCTCGTTCCGGGGCAGCGTGTCGCGAATCTCGGCCAGCTTGAGCCCGATCAGGAAGAGCAGCGCCATCTGGGCGGTGAACGTCTTCGACGCGGCGACGCCGACCTCGAGCCCGGTGCGCGTGAACAGGACCGAGTCGACCTCGCGCGTGATCTGCGAGCCCATCATGTTCGTGATCGCGACCGTCCGCGCGCCTTTCTCGCGCGCGAGCTTCATCGCCTGGATCGTGTCTCTCGTCTCGCCGGACTGAGAGATGCCGATCACGAGCGTGCCTGGGTTCAACACCGGGTTGCGATAGATCCACTCGCTCGCGACGTCGGGCTCGACCGGAACGCGCGCCCACTCCTCGATCGCGTATCGACCGACGACGCCGGCGTGATACGCGGTGCCGCAGGCGACGATCACGATCCGCTGCAGGTTGCGCAGCTCGTCCTCGCTCATCCCGAGCCCTTCGAGCACGAGGTGACCGTGGCGAACCCGGTCGCCGATCGTCTCGGCGACGCCCTCCGGCTGCTCGTAGATCTCCTTGAGCATGAACGTCTCGTATCCCGAGCGCTCCGCCGCAGCGTCGTCCCAGTCGACCTCGACCGTGTCGTGCTCGACGCGCTCGCCGGTGACGGCGTCGACGTAGCTGACGCCGTCCGCCGTGATCCGCGCGATGTGCCCGTCGTCGGGAAACTCGACGCGACGCGTCTCGGCCAGGAACGCCGCCAGATTGGAGGCGAGGAAGTTCTCGCCGTCACCGAGGCCGACGACGAGCGGCGTCTGGTTGCGGACGCCGACGAGCTCGCCGGGATGGTCGCGGTGGATGAGGACGAAAGTGAAGTGGCCTTCGAGACGCAGATACGCGGCCCGGACCGCCTCGACAAGATCTCCCGTGTAGGCGTCCTCGATCAGATGCGCGACGACCTCGGCATCCGTCTCGGAGGTGAAGGTGTGCCCGGCGGCAAGCAGTTCCTCACGGCGCTCCCGGTAGTTCTCGATGATCCCGTTCAGCACGATCGCGAGCCGGTCGTCGTCGCAGGCCGTGAGCGGATGGGCGTTCTGCTCGGTGACGCCGCCGTGCGTCGCCCAGCGAGTGTGGCCGAGCCCGGTGGTCGACAACGATCCGTGCCCTTCGGCCGCCTGCTTCAGGTTCTGGAGGTTGCCGACGGCGCGCAGGTACTCGAGGCCGCCCGGCTCGAGCAGGGCCAACCCCGCCGAGTCGTAGCCGCGGTACTCGAGGCGCTCGAGCCCCTGCAGGAGCAGCGGCTGCGCGGGCCGAGGGCCGATGTATCCGATGATCCCGCACATTTCGTCGCCTCCTCTGACCGGACGGACACCCGGATTCCCCGGAAACAAGGATCTGGAAACGGAAAAGCCCGGCCGCGGGCCCGTTCCCACATCGGAACGGTCAGCCGAGCTCTCGACGGACGAGAGTCGCGATCCTAGCACAGGCCTTCGCGGCCGCCCGGGCGTCGCGGGCCTCGGCGAGGACGCGGATCACGGGCTCCGTTCCCGACGGCCGGACGAGCACGCGCCCCGCGCCGTCCCACTCGTCGTTGACCCGCTCGACCTCGGCGATCACTTCGGCCGTCAGCTCACGCGAGTCGACGCGCACGTTCTCCTTTGCCTGCGGGAAGACCTTCATCACCGCTGCCGTCTCGCTGAGCGTGCGACCGTGCAGCGCGCCGCACAGGAGCATCCCGGCCGCAAGCCCGTCGCCCGTCACGTGGTCGCGCAGGCAGATGATGTGGCCCGACTGCTCACCGCCGAGGATCCCCCCTTCGCGTTCGAGCGCCTCGAGCACGTAGCGGTCACCCACGTCGGTCGTGACGACGCGGATCCCGTGCTCGCGCATCAAATCGTGCAGGCCCAGATTCGCCATCACCGTCACCGCGACCAGCTCGACGCCGAGCTCGAGTGCAAGCACAGCCACGATCTGGTCTCCGTCGACGAGAGCGCCGCGCTCGTCGACGGCGAGCATCCGGTCGCCGTCGCCGTCGAAGGCGATCCCCAGATCGAATCCTCGCTCGACGACCGCGCGCTGGAGCAGCGCGGTGTCGGTGGCGCCGCAACCGACGTTGATGTTCGAGCCGTCGGGCTCCACCCCGATCGCGAACACTTCGGCGCCGCACTCCTCGAACGCCTCGGGCGCGAGCCCGGCGTACGCCCCGTTGGCGCAGTCGACGACGATGCGCAGGCCCGACAGGTCGCTCCCGAATCGCTCGAGGATGTGCGCACGGTACGAGTCGGTTGCGATCTCCACCCGCTCGACCGTCCCCTGATCGACCGCAGGAGCCGCCGCCAGGAGCGCTTCGATCTGCTCCTCCGAGCGATCGGTCAGCTTACGGCCGCGACGATCGAAGAACTTGACGCCGTTGTACTCGGGTGGGTTGTGCGAGGCGGAGAT
Organism: uncultured Thermoleophilia bacterium; assembly: GCA_963769545.1. Lineage (GTDB taxonomy): Bacteria > Actinomycetota > Thermoleophilia > Gaiellales > Gaiellaceae > PALSA-600. Next base: position 417,956 of record CAVYMB010000002.1, read on the forward strand.
CACGACGCCGAGATCGAGCGCGAGCAGTGCGACCGCCGGGGTCGGCAGGACACCCCCGAGGATGCAGTCGCCACCCGCTGAGACGACGCCCCGCGCAAACGCCTCCTCCAGGTCGAGTCCGGACGCACGCGTGTCTCGCCCGACGAAGACCTTCGCGGCCCCCGTCCAGAGTGCGGCGGCGCGGCCGAGGCGCTCGACGAGCTCGGGCGTGATGAATTCACCGACGACGCCGCGAACACCGTCGGTACCGAAGTACCTGCGCGCCACTGTCGGCGCTGCTACCGCTTGCTGAACTGCGGCGCCTTGCGTGCCTTGTGGAGCCCGGCCTTCTTCCGCTCGACGATCCGTGCGTCGCGCGTCAGGAAGCCGGCGCGCTTGAGCGGGATGCGCAGCTCCGGGTTGATCTCGACGAGCGCCCGGGCGACGCCGTGGCGGATCGCACCGGCCTGGCCGGACGGGCCTCCGCCGTGGACCCGCACACGCAGGTCGTACTGGCCCTCGACGTCCGCCGTCTTGAGCGGGGCGGTGGCGAGGAAACGATGCCAGAGCCGCGGGAAATATTGCTCGAGCGACTTGCCGTTCACCCAGGTGGCGCCATCGCCGGGCCGAAGGATCACGCGCGCGACCGACGTCTTACGCTTGCCGGTGCCGCGGTATTGAGCCGGAGTCGACATCTACACCTCGATCTTGGTCGGGGCCTGCGCCTCGTGCGGATGCTGGGCGCCGGCATAGATCTTGAGCTTGGTCAGCTGGGCACGGCCGAGACGGTTTCGGGGAAGCATCCCCTTGACGGCCTTGCGCAGCACCTCGGTCGGGCGCCGGTCGAGCTGCTCGCGCAGCGTGCGCTCGCGCAGACCGCCGGGGTAGCCGGAGTGGCTGTAGTACATCTTCTGATCGAGCTTGTTGCCGGTGACCGCGATCTTCTCCGCGTTCACCACCACCACGAAATCTCCGGTGTCGACGTGCGGCGTGTACTGCGGCTTCCCCTTGCCACGCAGGCGTTCGGCGATCTGCGTCGCGAGCCGACCGAGCGTCTGCCCGTCGGCGTCCACGAGATACCAGTCACGCTGAATCTCGCCCGGTTTGGCGTTGTACGTCTTCATTCGGAGAAGTGGTGGACCAGGCGTCCGCCGGGCGCGAACTGTAGCAGCCCCTCCCGGAATCCCGCCACCCCGCCCCGGCTCGGATGCCGGACGTAGGGGGCTCCGAGCGCCGCTTCCGCCAACCGGCCGACTGCGACCACCCGCCGGCCTTCGGCCAGCTCGAAGGCGAACGTCAGCCCCGCCCGTACCTCGGCGGCGGTCGGCCGGCGGTTGGTCGATGCGGTGCCGGGATGCGTCGGTACGACGTTCCAGAGAAGCACCTCGTCGGCCAGGCCGAAGTCGGCGAGCGCGGCGTGCACGATCGTCGCGGTCGCCTCTGCCGGGCCGCGCCCGGTCAGCTGCCGCTCGGAGGTGAACGGGATGCCCGAGATCCGGGCCCCGCGATAGCCCGGCGCCTCGCCGACGAGCAGGATCGGCGCGGCCGCCCGCGCGGCCAGATACTCCTCGAGCCGCCTGGTTCGGGACTCCGCGCCGTCGCCGTCGCGATAGAAGTTCCAGGTCTGCCCGATTCGGGCCGCGACCAGCCGATCGATGAACGAGCACATTCAGATCACGACTCTGACGGACGGCGGGCAGCAGCCGGTGGCTGTCGCCCGGCAGGTCGCAGCGTTCATCGACGGCGCGAACAGGTCTCTCGACCTGGCCCAGTACGACTTCCACCTCGGCGACGAGACGAAGGCGATCGTCGCGGCGGCAATCGTGAGGGCGAAGCAGCGCAGCGTGCGCATGCGCATCGCGTACAACGTCGACCATCCGGCGCCGATGCCGGTGCCGCCGCCGTCGGAGCCCGACGTCGAGTTGATCGCGAGCCTGCCGGTCGACGGGAAGGCGATTGCCGGCATCCCCGATCTGATGCACCACAAATACGTGGTGCGCGACGGCGCCGACGTCTGGACGGGCTCGCTGAACTGGACCGACGACTCATGGTCGCGACAGGAGAATGTCGTGGTGGTCGTCAACGACGACGCCGCGATCGCGAAGGCATACGAGCTCGACTTCCAACAGCTCTGGTCGACCGGAGACGTGATGCGCAGCGGATTCGTCGACCCTCGCAACGAGGACCACCTGCGCGCGTGGTTCACCCCCGGGCACGGTGAGGATCTGTCCGCGCGAATCTCGAAGCTGATTCGGCGCGCCCGGCAGCGCGTTCGCATCTGCTCGCCCGTGATCACGACCGGACCGGTGCTGGGCACGCTCGCCCAGGTGATCGCCGACCGGAGCGTCGACGTGGCCGGGTGCGTCGACGCGACCCAGATTCGAGAGGTCGTCCACCAGTGGAGCGTGAACCAGAACATCTCCTGGAAGCTCCCCCTCCTCGAGCACGTCATGGCCGGCCCGTTCACCGGTAAGAACTCGACGCCCTACGGCGACGGTACTGTGCACGACTTCATGCACGCGAAGATCTGTGTCTGCGACGACACGACGTTCGTCGGCTCGTTCAACCTCTCCCGGAGCGGAGAGAAGAACGCCGAAAACGTTCTCGAGATCGCGGACCCGGCGATCGCCGACCAGCTTGCCACCTACGTCGACGGGATTCGCGACCTCTACGGGCCGGTCGAGCTTCCTCCGCTCCCGGCCGACGCAGTCGTCCAGCCCCGACCGGCGGACGCCCCGTGAGATTCGACGGCAAGACGGCGCTCATCACAGGCGGCGGCCGGGGTATCGGCGCGGCGACCGCGTCGCGCTTCGCGGCCGAGGGCGCGAGCGTCGTGATCGCCGACTTCGACGAGGCTGCGGCCGCCCAGACGGCAGCCGCGATCGGAGCCCGTGCCGTGCGCTGCGACGTCACCTCGCGCGCCGACGTCGACGACGCCGTCGCGGCGGCAATCGAGCTCGGCGGCTCGGTCGACATGTTGGTCACGTGCGCGGGGATCATCCGCGACAACATGCTCTTCAAGATGAGCGACGACGACTTCGCCGCCGTGATCGACACCCATCTGAAAGGCTCGTTCCTCGCCGCCCAGGCGGCACAGCGGCACATGGTCGAGCAGAAGAACGGCAAGATCGTCTTCATCTCGTCGACCTCGGCGCTCGGGAATCGCGGGCAGACGAACTACTCGACGGCGAAGGCGGGGCTACAGGGAATGACGAAGACGCTCGCGATCGAGCTCGGCCCGTTCAACGTGAACGTCAACTGCGTCGCGCCCGGCTTCATCGAGACCGCGATGACGGAGCAGACGGCCGAGCGCATGGGCGTTCCGTTCGACCAGTTCAAGGAGGCGGTCGCCGCGCAGACGCCGCTGCGGCGCGTCGGCACCCCGGAGGACGTCGCGGGGACGATCGCGTTCCTCTGCTCGGAGGACGCGTCGTACGTCTCCGGCCAGGTGATCTACGTCGCCGGTGGCCCGAGGAACTAAAGGGGGAAAGATCATGACCACGCTCGAGAATCGTCCGAATACCGCGCTCCTCGTCGTCGATGTGCAGAACGGTGTCGTCGAGGGTGCTCCCGAGCGCGACGCCGTCGTCGCGAACGTCGCCAGCCTCGTCGAGAAGGCACGAACGGAGCACGTCCCCGTCGTCTGGGTCCAGCACTCGGACGAGGGCCTCGAGCGGGGCAGCGACGACTGGCGGATCGTCCCCGAGCTGACTCCAGACGATGCCGAGCCGCTCATCGAGAAGAGCTACGGCGACTCCTTCGAGGGCACGACACTCGAGACGGTGCTGTCCGACCTCGGAGTCGGTCGGCTCGTCGTCGTCGGCGCACAGACCGACGCGTGCATCCGCTCGACGCTCCACGGCGCGTTCGCGCGGGGGTACGACGCAACGCTCGTGAGCGACGCCCACACGACAGAGGACCAGACAACCTGGGGAGCGCCGCCGCCCGACCAGGTGATCGCACACACGAACCTGTACTGGACCTCCCAGACCGCGCCGGGGCGGACGGCCGGGACGGTCGAGACCAAGGCCGTCGACTTCGGCGGAGAGAGCGGCCGCTAGCGCCGGGCCGCTCCGGCGAGCTCAGCGCCGGAGCTCGCGTCCGATCGCGTCGTAGGCGGCGTAGCCGAACGACATGCACGGCGAGCCTGCAAGCTCGGGCCGGAGCATCGTGAACAGCACCGAGTCGCGCCATGCTCCGCCGTCCTCCTTCGGCTCGAGCCTCCCGCGCAGCGTTCCATCCTCGGTGAAGCCGAGCCGGCGGGGAATGCGCAGGCTGCGCTCGTTCGCCGGATCGACCTGGACGTCGACGCGCCGGAGCCCGCACTCCTCGAAGCCGACGCGTGTCAGCACGGCGGCCACCTCGGTCGCGATCCCCCGTCCGATTGCGTCCGCGCGCACCCAGTAGCCGATCTCGAGCGATCCGGCGCCGCCGCGAGGATGCAAGCCGCTACCACCGAGCAGTCTCGACTCGTCGGGGTCGAACACGCCGTAGACGTAGTTCTCGTCCTGGTCGAACTGACCGCGAAAGAGTCGCAGCAGCTCGATCTTCTGGTCGATCGACTGCGGCTCGAAGCGCGCCCACGGCATCCAGGGCAGCAGGTGCTCGATGCTTGCGTCGACCGCTTCCTTCAGGAGCGGTGCATCCTCCGGCTCCAGGCAGCGAAGCACGAGGCGCTCCGTCTCGATCCGGTACGGCGTCACTCCCACTCGATGGTGGCCGGCGGCTTCGACGTCACGTCGAGCACCACGCGGTTCACCGCCGGAATCTCGTTCACGAGCCGTGAGGCGACCAGCTCGACAAGGTCGTACGGCAGCCGAGCCCAGTCGGCCGTCATCGCATCCTCGGAGGTCACCGCGCGGATCGCGATCGGGTAGCCGTACGTGCGCGAGTCCCCCTGAACGCCGACCGAGCGGATCGCCGGGAGCACGCAGAAGGACTGCCAGAGCTCGCGGTAGAGGCCGGCCCGGCGCACCTCCTCCTGGAGGATCGCGTCGGCCTCGCGGAGTGCGTCGAGGCGCTCCTCCGTGACCTCGCCGATGATCCGGATCGCGAGACCCGGGCCGGGGAACGGCTGTCGCCAAACCATCCGCTCGGGCAGCCCGAGCTCCTCGCCGACGCGCCGCACCTCGTCCTTGAACAGGAGCCGCAGCGGCTCGACGAGCTCCATCTCCATGTCGTCGGGAAGCCCGCCCACGTTGTGATGCGACTTGATCGTCTCCGCCACGCCGTCGGTTCCGCCCGACTCGATCACGTCGGAGTAGAGCGTCCCCTGGACGAGCCAGCGCACATCGCCGAGGGCACGGGCCTCCTGCTCGAAGACGCGGATGAACTCCTCACCGATCCGCTTGCGCTTCTCCTCCGGATCGATCACGCCCTCGAGCCGCGCGAGGAACCGTTCCTGCGCCTGGACGTGGACGAGCGGCACGTGGAAATGACCACCGAACGTCTCGACCACCTGTTCCGCCTCGCCTCTCCGCAGCAGGCCGTGGTCGACGAAGACGCAGGTGAGCCGATCGCCGATCGCCCGGTGCACGAGCAGCGCCGCGACGGCCGAGTCGACGCCGCCGGAGAGCGCACAGAGCACGCGCTCCGAGCCGACCTGCGCGCGGATCCGCTCGATCTGTTCCTCGATCACCGCCGCCGGCGTCCAGACGGCCGGCACGCCGGCGACCTCGTAGAGGAAGTTCTCGAGCACGTCCTGGCCGTGCGGGGTGTGCACCACCTCCGGATGGAACTGCACGCCGTACAGCCCACGCCGCGCATCTTCGAACGCGGCCACGGGCGTCGCGGGCGACGCAGCGACGACACGAGCGCCGGTCGGCGGCTCGACCACGGTGTCGCGGTGCGACATCCAGACCGTCTGATCGGCATCGAGCCCTGTGAACAGCTCGCCGCCGGATGCGGTCAGCTGAGTGCGGCCGTACTCGGACGCGCCGGTGCGGTCGACCCTGCCGCCGAGCTCGAGCGCGAGCAGCTGCGCGCCGTAACAGATGCCGAGGGTCGGCACACCCAGGTCGAAGAGCGCGGGGTCGACGCGGGGAGCGTCGTCGGCGTAGACCGAGGCAGGTCCACCGGAGAGGATCAGCGCCGCCGGGTTCCGCCGCCGCAGCTCATCGGCGGTGACGCGGTGCGACACGAGCTCGGAATAGACCCGCGCTTCGCGGACGCGGCGCGCGATCAGCTGCGAGTACTGACCCCCGAGGTCGACGACGAGCACGGGCCGGCCTTCCGCCGTTGCGGCGGCCGAGCCGCGGCGTGCTTCAACCGCGCCGGTAATTGGGCGCGTCCTTGGTGATCGTCACGTCGTGGGGATGCGACTCGCGGAGCCCGGCGCCGGTGATCCGCACGAAGCTCGCGCCCTGCATCGCCTCGATCGTCGGGGCGCCGCAATACCCCATCGCCTGCCGGAGACCGCCGACGACCTGGTGAAGCACCCCGGCCAGCGGGCCCTTGAACGGCACCCGCCCTTCGATGCCCTCGGGCACGAGCTTGTCGACGTCCTCGACGTCACCCTGGAAGTAGCGGTCCTTGGAGAAGCCGCGCGCCTTCATCGCACCCAGCGATCCCATCCCGCGGTACTCCTTGAAGCGCTCGCCCTGCTGGAAGACGACGTCGCCCGGCGTCTCTTCGGTGCCCGCAAGCAGGCCCCCGAGCATCACCGTGTCGGCGCCTGCGGCGATCGCCTTCGCCACGTCGCCCGAGGAGGTGATGCCGCCGTCGCCGATCACGGGCACGCCGTGGCGCGACGCGGTCTCCGCGACGTCGTAGATCGCCGACACCTGCGGCACGCCGACTCCCGCGACCACGCGGGTGGTGCAGATGCCGGAGGGGCCGATTCCCACCTTGACCGCGTCGGCGCCGGCATCGATCAACGCCTCGGCCGCGTCGCCGGTCGCGATGTTGCCGGCGACGAGCTCGAACTCGCCGGGGACGTCACGGATGCGGCCCACCATTGCGATCACCCCGCTCGAATGGCCGTGGGCGGTGTCGACGACGAGCACATCGGCCCCGGCGGCGACCAGTGCCTGGGCGCGCTCGAGCGCGTCCGGGCCGACGCCGACGGCAGCGCCGACACGCAGGCGGCCCTCGGGATCCTTGGTCGCGCGGGGGAACTCGACGCGCTTCGCGATGTCCTTGACGGTGATCAGCCCTTGCAGCCGGCCGTCGTCGTCGACGATCGGCAACTTCTCGATGCGATGGCGGTGCAGGAGCGACTCGGCCTCGCCGAGCGTTGTCCCGACGGGCGCGGTGACGAGATCCCGGGAAGTCATCAGCGCCGACACCGGCTGCCCGTGGTCGCGCTCGAAGCGCAGGTCGCGGTTGGTGAGGATCCCGACCAGGCGCCCGTCCGCTGCGGTGATCGGAACGCCCGAGATGTGGTACCGCTCCATCAGCGCGAGCGCGTCCGAGACGAACGCGTCGGGGGGCAGGGTCACGGGCTCGCCGATCATCCCGGCCTCGGAGCGCTTGACCCGGTCGATCTCGGCCGTCTGCGCGTCGATCGAGAGGTTGCGGTGGACGATCCCGAGGCCGCCCTCGCGGGCGAGCGCGATCGCCAGCCGTGCCTCCGTGACGGTGTCCATCGCCGCGGAGACGATCGGGATCTCGAGCACGATCGTCCGGGTCAGACGGGCCGCCGTCGACACGTCGTTCGGCAGCACGGACGACGCTGCCGGCACGAGCAGAACGTCGTCGAACGTCAGGCCTTCCCGAGCGAACTTCTCCGGCAGCCCGCTGTGCGTGCCGTCGAGCTCGAGCTTCGGGGCGTCCATTGCGAAAGGTTACCGGGTCGGGCCGACGACGCTCACGCCTCAGCGGGCGCGAGCGCCGACACGTCGACGCCCGCCTGCAAACGTCCGGCTTGCCGCGGGTCGAACCGTCCGGCACCGACCTCGAGCGTCGACGCGGCGCCGGCCGCAACGGCAGAGCGGAGTGCTTCCTCGGACGAGCGGCCGGCGTGCCGTGCCGCGAGGAAGCCGGCGAGCAGCGCGTCGCCGGCGCCGACCGTCGAGACGGCCTCGACGCGCGGTGCGACGGCGCGATAGAGGTGGGGCTCGCGCTCCTCGCGGAGGCGCGCGACGCAACCCGTCTCCGACGTGATCAGCACGTTGCGGGCGCCCAGCTCGGCGATCCGCTCGAGTGCCAGCAGGAAGTCCTCCTCGTCGTGGAACTCCTGGCCCACGAGCGACTCGGCCTCGCTCTGGTTCGGCGAGACGAGGAACGGCTCCGCCTCGACACCGAGCCGCAGCGCTTCGCCCTCCGTGTCGAGCACCGCGGGCACCTGGCGGCGCGCGAGCTCGCGGGTCGCCTCGGCATAGAAGTCATCGCCGACGTGTCTCGGGAGCGAGCCGGCGAAGACCACGATCTCCGCGCCCTGCGTGAGGTAGCGGAGCTTCTCGTGCAGGGTCTCCAGCTCCTCGGACGAGACGGCCGGGCCCCACTCGTTGATCTCGGTGTACGTGCCGCCCGCCGGGTCGACGACGGCAGTCGAGGTGCGCGACTCGTCGTCGATGCGCACGAAGTCGTTGAGCACGGCCTCGCGCGTCAGCTCCTCGACGATGCGCGTCCCCGTGGCACCACCGACGAACCCGGTCGCGACGACCGGGACGCCCAGCTGCTTCAACGCGCGCGCGATGTTGATGCCCTTTCCGCCGGCAAGGGTCAGCCCCGCGCTCGCGCGGTGGCGCTGTCCGCGTTGAAAGTTCGGCACGGTCAGCGTGCGGTCGACGGCTGCGTTGAGGGTGACGGTGACGATCACGGCGTGAGGAACTGGACGAGGTGGTGGACGGAGCGGCCTGCGTACCACCCGAGCCTGCGCATGGCACTCGGCTTCGGAACCGTACGTGCAGCGACCAGGTCGCGGCGACCGACGAGGTGCGTGCCCGACCAGATCTCGACCCGGCCGAGGACGGCGCCCTTGTGGACGGGCAGCGCGACGTTCCGGCTCGCCGTGACGCGCTCGGTGAGCGGCCGGCCGATCCGCGCGGCTGCCTGCAGCGGCCTCGCCGCGACGAGGGCAAGCGGCTGTTCTCCGAACGGAAGGGTCGCGTGTGCATAGGCGTGGCCTGCGTGCACCATCGTGACGACCCGGTACTGCGACTCCGCCCAGACCAGCAGCGACGTCAGATCGGCGTTGCGGACCGACCGCGACGGCTCACCCAGGATCGTGGCGTAGATGATGACGCCACCGGGGCCGCGGAGAGCGGCGACCTGGCACCAGCCCGCCGCGTCTGTGTGGCCCGTCTTCACGCCGATCACGCCGGGCAGCTGCGAGAGGAGGTCGTCCCAGGTGTGCAGCACCCGGCCGCCGGAGATCGTCGCCGTCTCTTCGGCGACGGTTCGACGAACGAACGGGTTCCGCATCAGCAGCTGCGCCAGCCGGGTCACGTCGGCGGCGCTCGAGCGCTCGCCCGGCGCGTCGAGCCCGTCCGGGCGCACGTAGTGGGTGTCGCGCAGCCCCAGCTTTGCAGCCTCGTCGTTCATCAACACGGCGAAGGCGGGAAAGCTCGGGGAGATCGACAGGGCCAGCGCGTCGGCGGCGTCATTGGCGGACTGGATCAGCGCGGCCTTCACGAGATCCGAGATGGTGAGTCGCTCGCCGGGCTCGAGCTCGGCGCTCGACTCGCCCACCGCCGCCGCGCGCGGATCGACGGTCACGACGTCGGTGAGCCGGTGGTGCTGGAGCGCAAGCAGGACCGTCATCAGCTTGGTGATCGACGCGATCGGGACCTGCGCTTGCGCGTTGGACGATGCCAGCACTTCGCCGGTGGTCGCGTTTTCGACCAGGTACGCGGCCGCGTGGACCGGCGGCACCGCTGCGCGCGCCGGCACTACTGCCAGGCCGAGCACGACGGCTGCGACCGCCAGGATTCTCATCGGATTCGGACCCGCTGGCCGATGAAGAGCGAGGTCGAGCTCACGCCCGGGTTCAGCCGCTCGATGCGCACGACCGAGACCCCTGTCGTCTTCGCGATCACCGCGTACGTGTCACCCGCCCGGACGACCCAGAACCGGGGCGTCGAGGTGCCCGTCGTGGCGGCGACTCCCGAGGGAGTCGGCGTCCCGTTGCCGGACTCGAAGCCGGCGCGGATCAGGACGACCGCGACCGTCGCGGCGAGCAGGAACGCCGCCGGTGCCGCGTAGTGCTGCCAGCCTCGCCGCACTACCAGCCGGAGGCGGCCCAGACTTCGCGCTGGAGGCGCGCTGCCTCGGCCCCCGCGGCTTTGCGGAAGTCGTCGCCCGAGCTCCGGAACGCATAGATCACCGAGCGCGACGCATTCGCAAGCGCGCTCGACGGACCGCTCTGGAAGGCGCGCGTCAGATCGCCCGGGACCGCGCCCTGGGCGCCGAGCCCGGGAAGCAGCAACACGCTCTGCGGCATCAACCGCCGCGCGTCGGCGATCGCCCGCGGGTGGGTTGCACCGACGACGGCGCCGACCTGCGACAGCCCGACCTCGCCGATCAGATCGGACCCCCACTCGGCGACCTGCAGGGCGACGTGCTGCCAGACGGGCAGCCCGTTCGACAGCTCGACGTCCTGGATGTCGCCGCCGGCGTTCGAGGTCTTGACGATCACGAAGACGCCGGCCGCATTCCGCCTTGCCGCAGCGAGGTAGGGCTCGACCGATTCGCGTCCGAGCCACGGGTTGACCGTGAGCGCATCGGCACGCGGCGGGCTGCCTTCGAGGTACGCATCGGCGTACGCACGCGCGGTCGAGCCGATGTCGCCGCGCTTTCCGTCTGCGATCACGAGCAGCCCGGCACGCCGGGCGTACACGCAGACCTCCTCGAACGCTGCGATTCCCGCGGATCCCTGCGCCTCGAAGAAGGCGAGCTGCGGCTTGACCGCGACGGCGTACGGCGCGACGGCGTCCACGATCGCGCAGCTGAAGCGCGCAATGTCGCCGCGCAGCTCGACCGGCATCAGGTCCGGGATCGGGTCGAGCCCGACGACGAGCTGCGAGCGCTTCCGCTCGACCTCCGCGGCCAGCCGGTCGGCGAAAGTCAGCGTGGCGACGGCCATCCCGCGTGACACGGTAGCTTCGAAAGCGGAAGGCGGCCGGGGCCGCCCTCCGCTTCCGCGTTTCGCGAGGCTTCGCGCCGCTGGGCGCGCAGCTGAAACCTCTAGCTCTTGAGCGCAGCCTTCAGCTGGCTCCCGGCCGAGAACTTCGGCACGGTGGTCGCCGCGATCTGAACGCGCTCGCCGGTGCGCGGGTTGACGCCCTGGCGAGCGGCGCGAGCCGACGGCGAGAACTTGCCGAACCCGGTGAAGTTGACCGAGTCGCCGGCCTTCAGGGTCTCGGTGACGGAATCCATGAAGGCCTCGACAGCCTTCCCGGCATCCCGAGCCGACAGCCCACTCTTGTTGGCGACCTTCTGGATGAACTCCTGCTTGGTCAAGAACTCCTCCTACTACTCGGGGACTCTGAGATGGAGACCTCGGGGCAAAACGGTAACAAGGACGTCGGATACCGCTCAACCATGCGGATTTGCGGCGCTTTCGAGGAGCTCGGAAGCCCTGAAGAGCGGACGCAGGCGCACAGCCTGGCGCGCGAGAGCGTCGTGGCCGCCCTCCTCGCGGTCGACGACGCAGACCGCCGTCCGGACGCGAAGCCCCGCCTGGCGCACCGCCTCGACCGCCTCGAGCGCCGCTCCGCCGGCCGTGACCACGTCCTCGACGAGGCAGACGAGCTCTCCTTCCCCGTACACGCCCTCGATCCGGTTCGCGGTGCCGTACTCCTTCGCCTTCGAGCGGACGATCAGGAAGGGCAGGCCCGACGCGAGCGACCCGGCGGCGGCGAGCGCCACCGCTCCGAGCTCCGGGCCGGCCAGCCGGACCGTCTCCGGCTCGTGCTCACGCACGGCGGCGGCGATCGCGTCCCCGAGCGCCCGCAGGAGGTCGGGCCGCGTTTCGAACCGGTACTTGTCGAGGTAGTACTTCGACCGGCGCCCCGAGCGGAGCACGAAGTCGCCTTCGAGGTATGCCGCCTCGCGCAACGCCCGGCCGAGCTCCCTGTGGTTCAAGACGCCGTGAGCAGGCCGCGCGCGATCGGCAGCAAGAGGTTGGCCTCCGGCGTCCCGTCCGCGTGCGAGGCCATCGAACCGTCGTCGGCGTACAGGTCGACGTGGTCGACGCGGCGCGCCGCACGCCGGCGGACGAGGACCGAGCCCGCGACGGACCCCGCCGCGAGCAGCAGTCCGGTGACGACCTTACGCGGCGGCATCGCGTGAGGACGGCTCGGCGAGGGAGCGCAGGCAGCTCTTCAAGTCGTAGAACACGAGCCCGACGGTCGGCTCCGCGGAGGTCGTCGCAGCGATCACCTGCTCGCCGTCGCGAACGACGAACACGCTGCCGGCCGTCGTCGCCGCCTCGAGCTGCGCGATCGGCTGCGGACGCAGCTGGTCGGCATGCCTGAGCATGCTCCGCGCCCCGACGAGCAGCTGCGACGCCCGCACGGGCAGAGCATTCGTCCCGAGAATCTCGTCGGCCTTGTCTGCGATCACGACGTCCTTGACCTGCGGCGAGATCTCCGTCAGGTCTGCGATCGCCCGTGCCGCGTCCATCGTCCCGAGCATACTGCCGCGAAGGTGAGGGTGGTGGTCACCAAGTTCTTCTCGGATCGCGGAACGCACCTCGCCGCGATGATCGCCTACTTCGCGCTCCTCTCGTTCGTGCCGCTGCTCTTTCTTGCGCTCGCGCTGCTGGGGCTCGTTCACCAGGCCGATCAGGGCTCGTTCTTCGTCCGTGAGCTCTCGAAGGTCTTCCCGAGCACGTCGGTCCAGTCGATCCTGACCGCCGTGCGTGCGATCCAGGAGAACTCCGCCGCACTCGGCCTCGTCGGCGGCCTGTTCCTCGCCTGGTCGTCCCTCTCGCTGTTCAGCGTGCTCGAGAGCGCGTTCAACATCGTCTACGGCAGGCCGAACCGCGGCTGGCTGCACGGCAAGGCGCTGGCGACGCTGATGATGGTCGGCTCGCTGGTCGCGCTCTTCGCCTCGCTCGTGATCGGATCGGTCGGCCAGGAAGTGCTGAAGCGGTACGCGGGATTCTCCGGCAACGACGTGTTCGCGCGAGTGACCGCAATCGCGATCTCCGGAGTCGGTGTCTTCGTCTTCCTCGCATCCGCCTACTACGTCCTGACGAACGTCGACCTGACGTGGCGGGAGGTGCTGCCCGGCGCGATCACCGCAGCGGTGATCCTGGAGGCGACGTTCCAGGTGCTGCCGCAGTACGTGCAGGTCTCGAAGCACAATCCCGTGCTGCAGGCGCTCTCAGGCCCCGCAGTGCTCCTGGTCTGGCTGTACGTGATGGCGAACGTGATCGTGCTCGGCGCCGAGGTCAACTGGTGGCGAAGCCGGGCGAACGGGCGAGACCCGAACTGAGTGCGCACGCGGCGAGCGCGCGATGGGAGTGCCTCGACTTCCAGACGTCGCCGAGCTCGGCAACCGTGCGCGTCTCGTGGTCGGGCACAAAGAGCGGGTCGAAGCCGAAGCCCTCGCTCCCCGCCGGCGCGCCGGCGATCGTGCCTGTGAGCACACCGGTGCCGCGGATCTCCTCTCCGCCCGGCGAAAGGCAGACGAGCTCGCAGACGTAGCGGGCGCGTCGCTCGGTCACGCCGGCGAGTGCGGCGAGCAGCCGCTCGACGTGCCGGTCTTCGGCCCAGCGGGCGGTCTCCACGCCGGGCGCACCACCGAGCGCCGTCACCTCGATCCCCGAATCGTCGGCGAGCATCCACCGGTCGGCGGGGCCGACGCTGCGGCCGTGCCGGGCCTTGATGCGCGCGTTGTCGAGGTAGGTCGCGCCGTCCTCGGGTGGATAGTCGACGTCGAGCAGCTCCAGCCCGAGTGAGGGCAGCAGCTCGCGCATCTCGGCGAGCTTGTGCAGGTTCCCGGAGCAGAGGAGCGCACGCACGGTCACCCGGCCCATGAGTCCCCGGACACCCCATGGAGTGTCGGGAAGCTAGCCAGGAGGAGCTGCAACTGCGTCCTCCTGGAACTGCTGCAGCTGCTCGATGCCGATGGCGGCGAGGTCGAGCAGCTCGTCGAGCAGCCCGCGGTCGAACGGGGTGCGCTCGGCAGTCGCCTGCACCTCGACGAGACGGCCGTCGCTCGTCATCACCACGTTGACGTCCGCATCGGCAGTCGAATCCTCGGAGTAGTCGAGGTCGAGCAGCGGCTCACCCCCGACGATCCCCACCGAGACCGCCGCGATCCCGCCCGTCAGCGCCTTCGAGAGCCCGAACCGGTCGAGCGCCCGCCGGGCGGCGACGTACGCGCCGCAGATCGCAGCGCAGCGCGTGCCGCCGTCGGCCTGCAGCACGTCGCAGTCGAGCCAGACCGTCCGCTCGCCGAGCGCCTCGAAATCGACGACGCCGCGAAGCGCCCGCCCGATCAACCGCTGGATCTCGACGGTGCGGCCGCCCTGCTTGCCGCGCGCCGCCTCCCGCTCCGAGCGCTCGCCGGTCGACGCGGGAAGCAGCGAGTACTCGGCGGTCATCCAGCCGCGCCCCGACCGGGCGAGCCAGCGGGGCACGCCGTCGGAGATCGACGCAGTGCAGAGCACGCGGGTCTTCCCCTGCGACCAGAGCACGACCCCGTGCGGCTGCTCGAGGAATGCCGGATCCGCCACCACCGGCCGCAGCTCGTCGGCCCTGCGTCCGTCAGACCTCATGCCCGCTCCTGCCTACGGCGGCTCACGCAGCCGCCTCGAGCTCGGACACGGCCACCCGATCGACGACCCGGAGAGGCAGCTGCAGGAACCGCTCGCCCAGCGTACGGAAGAGGTCGGGATCGCCGGTGGTCAGGAACCGGTACTCCCCTTCGCGCGCGATCTCGTTCTCGAAGCCCTTGCGCTGCAGCGTCTCGGCAACCTCCCGCGCAGTCTCGTCGGCCGAGAAGATCAGCGTGACGTCGCGACCGAATGTCCGCTGAAACACCGGACGCAGCAGCGGATAGTGGGTGCAGCCGAGGATCACCGTGTCGCAGCCGGCCTCCTTGAGCGGCGCGGCGTACTCGCGCACCGCGGCGACGACGTCCTCGCTGAACGTGTCGCCCGACTCGATCAGGGGCACCAGTTTGGGGCAGGCGACCGCCGTCAGGTGCACACCCGCATCCAGCGCCTGCGCAAGGAGCTCGTAGCGCCGGCTGGCCACGGTCAGCTCGGTCGCGAGCAGGCCGATGCGGCGGTTGCGTGTCGCCTGCACGGCCGCGTGCGCCTCGGGGACGATCACCGACACGACGGGCACCTGCAGCTCCTCCTGGAGATCCGGGAGCGCGACCGAGGTCGCCGTGTTGCACGCGACGACGACCATCTTCACCCCCAGGCCTTCGAGGTAGAGGCCGATCTCGTGCGCGAAGCGCTGCACCTCGTGGCGCGGCCGCGGGCCGTACGGGAGGCGCGCATGGTCGCCGAGATAGACGAAATCCTCGTTCGGCATCGTCACGAGGCACTCGTGCAGAACGGTGAGGCCCCCGACTCCCGAGTCGAAGACGCCGATCGGGCGCGCATCCATCGGGAGCGATTCTAGAAGGGCCGCCGGTAGGTTCCGCTGCATGGCCACCGCGATCCGCATCGGCACGTGCTCATGGGCCGACGACGCGCTCTCGAATCACTGGTATCCGCCCGGCACGCCCCCACTCGCGCGACTCTCCTACTACGCGGAGCGGTTCTCGACGGTCGAGGTCGATTCGACGTACTACCGCGTCCCGACGGAGCAGATGGTCCGTGGCTGGGCCGAGCGCTCCCCCGACGGGTTCGTGATGCACGTCAAGGCATTCGGCCTGATGACCCGCCATCCGGTGAAGCTGGAGCAGGTACCGCCGGAGCTCCGCGACGGGCTGCCGGTCGACGAGCGCGGACGCGTCGACCGCCCGTCACGCGAGGCGC
Organism: uncultured Thermoleophilia bacterium; assembly: GCA_963769545.1. GTDB lineage: Bacteria > Actinomycetota > Thermoleophilia > Gaiellales > Gaiellaceae > PALSA-600. The sequence goes on from CAVYMB010000002.1 coordinate 433,821, forward strand.
GCGGTGCCGTGTTTCGCGCCTTCCTCGAGGCCCTGCAGCCGCTGCGCGACGCGGGAAAGCTCGGCGGCATCCTCTTCCAGCTGCCCCCGTACATCGTCTGGAAGCCGTCGGCACTCGAGTATCTCGAGTGGGCGCGCGACCAGCTCGGCCTCGACGCGATGCTCGTCGAGCCGCGGCACCGGTCGTGGTTCGCCGACGACGCGCGCGTCGAGCTGCTGCGCTGGCTCGAGCAGCAGCGGATGAGCTGGGTGACCGTCGATGCGCCGAAGGTCGATGCAGCCAACGTGCCCGCAACGCTCGTCGCCGCGACGTCGGAGCTCGCCTACGTCCGCTTCCACGGCCGGAACGCCGCGACGTGGAACGTGCGCGGCGGCTCGGCCGCTCAGCGCTTCGACTATCTCTACGGCGAAGACGAGCTTCGCGAATGGGTTCAGCCGCTGCGTGAGCTCGCGGGCGAGGCCGACGAGGTCTACGCGTTCTTCAACAACAACAACCAGACCGACGGCGTCGCCCAGGCACCGGCAGGAGCGAGCCTGCTGCGCAGGCTGCTCGACGACGAGGGCGTCCCGACGGCGTGATGCGCGTGCTCGCCGTCACGCACGGGCCGGCCGTGCAACCCGAGCTGTTCGGCGACGTCGTCGCCGACGAGGGGCACGAGCTCACCGTCTGGGACATTCGCACGCAGGGCCTGCCGCCGGCCGGCTTCGACGCCGTCCTCGTGTTCGGCGGCGATCAGAACGTCGGCGAGGAGCTCGAGCATCCGTGGCTCCACGACGAGTACGAGGCACTGCGGCGCCTCGTCGCCGACGAGACCCCTGTCTTCGCGGTGTGCCTCGGCGGGCAGACGCTGGCGCGCGCATTCGGTGCCGAGGTCACCCGAATCGGAGCAGCGCCGCTGGCCGGCTTCTACGAGACGACGCTCACCGACGAGGGGATCGCGGATCCGGTGCTCGGCGCGCTGCCGCGCAGCTTCGAGGCGTTCAACGCGAACGGTTACTCGTTTGCGTGGCCGCCCGGAGCCGTCGTGCTCGCAGAGGGCCCGGTCCCGCAGGCGTTCCGGATCGGCCAACGCGCCTGGGGCGTGCAGTTCCATCCCGAGGTCCGCCGGGACCAGGTGCTCGCCTGGTTTCGCGACGAGCCCACGCTGCCGCGGACGATCGCCGAGCTCGAGCGCGAGCTCGACGAGAAGCTGCCCGCATGGCAGGAGCTCGGCCGCCGGCTCGCGCGCGCGTTCCTGCGAACCTCCGCCTCGCTCGGGAGCTAGACGCCGGCCGTCTCGATCGGCAGGTCGTCGCGCCGCGCCCACTCGTGCCATGAGCCGACGTAGTTGCGAGCGTCGTAGCCGTGGGTGCGGAGGATCTGGGCGGCGAACAAGGAGCGCGACCCCGAGTGGCAGTACACGACGACCTCGGCGCCCGGTGTGAGACCGAGCTCGCCGGCCACCTCCTCCGGGCGCAGGTTCTGCAGCCGGTGGACGTCGAGGTTGCGCGCGCCTGGGATGTGGCCTTGCCGCGGGTCGCACGCGTTGCCGAGCGAGCCCTCGTACTCGTGCTTCGTGCGCACGTCGACGAGCGCGACCTCACCGAGGCGCCGCACGAGCTCGTCGACGAGGATGTCCTCGGTCACAGCGACCGCACGATCTCGGCCTCGGCGGCGACCGAAGGCCTGCGCGAGAGCTCTTCGACCCAGGCCTCGAGCCGCTCGGGCAGGTTCACCCCGAGCATGTCCCTCGCGCGGAGCACCCACGGCACGTAGGCGATGTCGCTGAACAGGCTGCGCCCGACCGGCAGCTCCTCGAGGCGCGCCGCGAGCCGATTGTCGTCGCCCCGCCTGAACGCGTAGTAGTCGTCGCCGAGCAGGTTGCCGAAACGATGGACGAGCAGCCGCGCGCCCGCACGCTCCGCCGGCCCCGGCGGCAGCAGCGCGGGTGTCGGATGCAGCTCCTCGAGATAGGCCATGATCACCTCGGACTCGGGCAGGATGAAACCGTCGTCGAGCACCGGCACCCGGCCGGCGGGCGGGTTCAGCTCGCGCAGCCAGTCGGGCCGGTCGTTCAGGTCGATCTCCATGCAGTCCGGTTCGAGCCCCTTCTCTGCGACCACGATGCGCACGCGAGCGCAGTACGGACAGCGCGCTGCGTCGTAGACCTTCACGGCTCGAGCCCCATCAGTTGCGCAAGGTCGTCGTAGAGCTGTGCCGCGGGCGGGAGCTCGGCCGGCGACCCGCCGGTGATTGCGACGCGATGCACGGCGTCGCGGTCCGCGCCGGTGAGCCGCGAGATCAGCGTCGGGTTGGCGGCCAGTGCAAGCGCGTCGCCCGTCGACAGGGGCCCGTAGTAGGTCGGCACCGACAGGTACTCGTCGACCATCCTTCCCCGCTCGTACAGCCGGAGACGAACCACCTCGCCCTCCTGCGCCAGGGCGACGGTGACCGCGCCGAGTCGCTCCGAGAGCTCGTGCGCGAAGCGGCCGTGCGCGTCGCGGTCGCCGTCGAGCGCGGAGTCGGCGACCCGGATCCAGCTGTCCGAGTTGCGTACATCCGGGTCGACGAGTCGCGGCAGGAAGTGCGCGATCGCGCGGTGCACCGAGATCTCGTCGTCGGTCTGCACGTGCGTCGTCGCTCGCCGCTCGCCCGGCGCCCGCTCGGCGAGCCGCTCCTCGAGGTCGGCGACCGGGGCCGCCATCAGCATCGACACGTCGGTGAAGCCGAGTCGGCCCCAGATGGTCCGTGCAGGCTCGTTGCCGATCACGACGTGCAGCGAGATCGTGGGCGCATCGGCCGCTCGAGCGTACGCGACGCACGCGCGCAGCAGCGCCTTCGCGACACCGTCCCGGCGCGCCGCGGGTCGGACGTGCACGAGGTGGACGTGCATCGCGCCGTGGTCGGGCCCGTCGACCTTCGCGACGCCGAGCGCGGCGCCGTCCTCGCTCTCGGCCAGGAAGACACCGCCGGCGTCGATCTGGCGGCTCGTGTCGCGCCACTCCTCCTCCCAGCTCTCCGGGGTGAACCCGGCGGGCGCCGGCACCTCGCGCTCGAACTCCTCCCAGAGCTCGCGAAGCATCGTCTCGTCGGCGGTCGTCGCGGGACGGACGTTCACGGCGTACGCGCCCCGGTGAGCAGGTAGTGCGCCGACAGGTTCTGGAACGGCTCGAGCCGCGGCCCCATCTCCTCCACGCCCACACCGTAGAGAACCGCCACCGCCTTGCGCAGGGCGAGGTCGCCGGCGGGCCAGGCCCGAGGCCGCCCGAGGTGGCGGGCGAGAAACCATTCGGCGGTCCAGGGGCCGAGCCCACGCACGGCCACGATCCGCGCGCGTACCTCGTCGTCGTCCACCGTGGCCAGAGCGGCGAGGTCGATGCCGCTCCGCGCCAGGCCGACCACATACTCGGCCTTGCGCCGGGAGAAGCCGACTGCGACCAGCTCCTCCTCCGCGGCACCGGCGAGCCGTTCGCGCGTCGGGAACGCGTAGACACGGCCGAGGGGAACGCCGAAGCGCTCGATCAGCCGCGTCCGGATCGCGAACGCGGCGAACAGCGAGACCTGCTGGGCGGTGATCGAGGTGACGAGCGCCTCGAAAGGGTCGGGCGCGAGCGGCGGACGCAGTCCGGCCAGCCTGACGGTGATCGGCCCGAGCACGGCGTCGGCCGCCGCCCATTCGTAGAACGGGTCGAGCTCGAACGGCGCCCCGAGCAACGTGAGCACGTCCGGTCGAGTGCGGTCGTCGAGCGGCTCGACGTCGACGCCGCCGGGCGCGGCGCGGATCGAGACCTCCCGGCCGTCGACGGCCCGCAGCAGCGTGTCGACGTGCCAGAGGTTCGCGAGATCGGGACCGAAGCGACGGAAGCGCTCGGTCGACAGCTCGAAGTCGTACGGCTCAGGAAAGCGCAGCCGCGACATCGTGCAGCGTCTCGTAGGGCTCGTACGGCACGCCCTGCTCGGACAGGTAGCCGGCCAGGCCGGTCCGCGCAAAAACACGATCGCACGCCAGTGACGCGCAACGGTCGGACCAACCGTCGCCGACGAAGACGAGCGGCCGCTCCGCGGGCAGCGAGCGCCGCTTGCAGCGGTCGCCGCAGACGGGACAGAGCCCCTCGTCGCGGAAGACGACGCGCCAACCGGTCGCCGTCACGACCGCGTCGTTCGACCGAACCTCGAGCGCGACACCTTCACGCCCGAGCACGGGTCCGATCAGCTGCGGCAACCCGCTCGAGACGATGAGCGGCGCATGGGCCGCGACGAGCTCGTGAAAGCCGGCGCGGAGTCGGACGTGCTCGACCGCCCAGGCGGCAGCCTCTTCGGCAGTGGCGCGGATCGTGGCGATCTCAGCGGCCAGCGCCTCACCGTACGACGTGAACTCGCGCTCGTAGACGCGCGGATCGCCGAGTGCGTGCACGGCCGCGACGAGCGAGTCATCGACGGTGCACGTCCCGTCCCAGTCGAGAACGAGCGCCAAATCAGAAGTGCGAGGTGACGCCGGCGGGATCCTCGTCCGGCGTGCGGTCGTTCGTGGCCGCGTCCTCCGCCCACGTGTAGGCGTAGCGCCCGTCGTCGAGGCCGCCCGCGAGGGCGGTCAGGCGAAGCGGGTGAAAGGTGTCGCACATCACCGCCAGCTCGTGCGTCTCCGTCATCCCGAGTGACTTCTCGGCCAGCCCGGGCTGCGGCCCGTGCGGCAGGCCGGACGGATGGAGCGTGATCGAGCCGACCTCGATGCCCTTGCGCGAGGAGAAGCTGCCGTCGACGTAATAGATCATCTCCTCGCTCTGGAGATTCGAGTGGTGATACGGGATCGGCACCGCGTTCGGATCGAAGTCCAGCTTGCGCGGGCAGAACGAGCAGATCACGAAGTTCGGGCCGGCAAACGTCTGGTGCGACGGCGGCGGCATGTGGATGCGGCCCGTGATCGGCTCGAAGTCGTGGATCGAGAACGTCCACGGATAGACGTAGCCGTCCCAGCCGACGACGTCGAACGGGTGATAGTCGAGCACGTAGGTCTGATACCCGTCGCGGACGCGCACCTTGACGACATGCTCGCCGCGGTCGCGGTGCGTTCGCAGCTCCGTCGGCGCGTGGAGGTCGCGGTGGTAGAACGGCGCGTGCTCCATCAGCTGTCCGTGCTCGTTCCGGTAACGCTTCGGGATCGTGATCAGTCCCGGTGTCTCGAACACGAGGTAGCGCTGCTCGGCCCCTTCACCCTCGGGGGTGGGGGCGAAGCGGTACGTCGTCCCACGTGGCACGACGACGTAGTCGCCGGGCGCATACGGGAGGTCGCCGAAGATCGTCTCGAGCGTTCCCGTGCCGCGATGGACGAAGATCACCTCGTCGCCCTCGCCGTTGCGGAAGAAGTAGCTCATCGGCTCGGTCGGACGGCAGAGCGAGATCTCGACGTCGCCGTTCCACATCAGCAGGCGCCGGCCGCCGACGGCATCCCCGCCCGCGGGAACGTCCCACGTCGTGAAGTGCCGGTGCGCATGCGCGGCGGGGACCCACTCCTCGCGCACGATCGGCTCGAACCCGCCGAGGCCGACGACGCGACACGGCGAATGCAGGTGGTAGAGGATCGACTCGAGGCCCGAGAACCCCTCGAAGCCCATCACCTCCTCGGTGAGGAGCGTCCCGTTCTCGCGAAAGACGACGTGCCGCTTGCTGGGCACCTCGCCGAGTCGCTGGTAGAACGGCATGGATGGAGAATAACGTCGCCCGGATTCGCTCGGAGGTGGGCTCGTGGGACGGCGTCTCCGTGCACCCACACCGCTACGGCGGCACCGAGTTCAGGCTCGGAGGACGCGAGCTCGGCCATCTCCACGGCGAGCGGTGGGTGGATCTGCCGTTCCCGCGGCGCATTCGCGACATGCTCGTCGAGACGGGCCGCGCGAGCCCTCACCACGTCCTTCCGCATACGGGCTGGGTCTCGCGTCAGATCAGCGACGGGGCGGACGTGGACGACGTGATCGAGCTCTTCCGGCTCTCCTACGAGCGCGCGCGGGTTGCCAAGAACGTGAAGGAGTCACGCGAGCAGGGCCGCGAAGCGGTCGGCGCCGACGTTCCCGCCGGAGACGATCACTCCGACTCGCCCCGCTGAGCCGACCTTCCGCTCGAGCAACGCCGCGATCCCGACCGCGCCGCTCGGCTCGACGACGAGCTTGAGTCGCTCGAACGCGAACCGCATCGCCTCGACGATCTCCGCGTCGGTGACCGTGACCACCTCGTCGACGAGCCGCGAGGCGACCTCCCATGTGAGCGCTCCCGGCGCATTCGTCTGCAACCCATCGGCGATCGTGTGCGGGACGTCGATCCGCACCGGCTCCCCGGCAGCGAGCGACCGGCGCCAGTCGTCGCCCGCCTCGGGCTCGACGCCGACGATGCGCCCGACCCCGAGCGCTCGCGCGATCGTCGCGCAACCCGAGATGAGGCCGCCGCCGCCGAGCGGAACGACGAGCGTGTCGAGCGCGCCGGCGTCCTCGATCAGCTCGAGCGCCGCCGTGCCCTGCCCGGCCATCACGAGCGGATCGTCGTACGGGCGGACGAGCTCGAGCCCTCGCTCGGCAGCGAGTGCGCTGCCGAGGGCCTCGCGATCGTCGGTGTAGCGGTCGTAGGTGATGATCTCGGCCCCGTAGCCGCGCGTCGCTTCGACCTTCGCGATCGGCGCGTCGGCGGGCATGAGGATCGTCGCGTGCGTGCCCAGCAGCCGCGCGGCGAGCGCGACCGCCTGTGCGTGGTTGCCCGACGAGTACGCGACGACGGGTGTCCCGGAGGGCAGCGATGCGATTTTCGTGTACGCGCCGCGGAACTTGAACGCGCCCGCACGCTGCAGGCACTCCGGTTTGAGAACGACGTCGTCGCCGAGCGTGCGCGACGTGATCGGCGGCGTCCGATGCGCGACGCCGGCGAGCACGCGGGCCGCCGCCCGAACGTCGTCGGGGCCGATCATGCGACCCGGTTCGAGAGGACGCCGATGCCTTCGATCTCGAGCTCGACGATGTCGCCCCGCTGGAGCCAGCGCCCATCGCCGTGCTCGAGGATGCACCCGGTGCCGACCGTCCCCGACCCGATCACGTCGCCCGGCAACAGCGCGGTGTTGCGCGCTGCCCGCTCGAGCAGCGAAGCCCACGGGTGGTACAGGTCGCGCAGATTGCCCCGCGAGCGCTCCTCGCCGTTCACGCGCGCCACCATCACCCCGGCCGCGCCGTCGAACTCGTCCGGCGTGACCACGATCGGTCCGAGCGACGTCGCGAAGTCCTTCCCTTTCGCCGGGCCGAGCCCGACGCGCATCTCGATCCGCTGCAGGTCGCGCGCCGACCAGTCGTTCATGATCGTGAACCCGCCGATCGTGCCGTCCAGCCCGATGATCGCTGCGCATTCGAGCTCGTAGTCGAGCTCCGCCGTCCCATCCGGGTAAGGCACATCTTCGCCCGGGCCGAAGATCGCAGACGGGTTGGAGAAGTAGAAGACCGGCACTTCGTACCACTCCGGTGGAACCTCCCGCCCGTGCAGGCGACGCGCATTCGCCACGTGCTCCTTGAAGGCCATGAAGTCGCGCACGCTCGGTGGGTGCAGCACGGGCGGCCTCAGGTCGACCTCGGCAAGCTGGTACTCGGCGTGCTCGCGCGCCGTTCCGCCGCCGGTGAAGAACGACTGCAGCGTCTGCGACGCGAGCTGGATGACGCGGTCCCCGTCGATCCGTCCGGGCCAGCCGCGCTCGAGCGCGAGCTCCTTGGGCGTGAACATGCAGAGCTTCACGGCTCGGTATGAACTATCACGTCGGCGATGTCCGGCCGCGCCCGCCGAATCTGCTCCTCGATCGCGCTCGCCCGCGCGTGTGCCTCGTCGAGACGGCTCGTCCCCTCCAGGCCGAGCGTCAGGAAGGCAACGAGACCGAACGGGGTCCGGAGGAACCGGAGCTGACGGGGCTCGGCGCCCGTCGCCTCGACCACGATGCGCCGGACGTCGGTCTCCTCCACGACGTGCACCTCGAGCGCCTCGCTGCTCTCGGTCAACGGCTCGAGATGCGTCTGGACGCCCTCGATCTCGGGCACGGCGGCACGAATCGAGGTCTCCAGCTGCTCCGCGATCGAATGTGCCTCGTCGAGCGTCAGCTCGCCGGGCAGCTTCACGTGCAGCGAGAGCTCGGTGTGGCCGTCGACGTCGACGAGCGCGATGTTGTGCACCTCGCGGACATTCGGCACCGCGATTGCCGCTGCGTGCGCACGTTCGCGCACGTCTGCATCTTCGATCGGCTCGACGTGCACGACCACATCGGCATTCGGAAGTGCGCTACCGACCGCGGCCTCGACGGCATCGGCGGCCGCGTGGCCCTGTCCTACTGCTGCGGTCGGCGACACGCCGATCACGACGTCCGCGAACTGGCGCCCGGCGGCCTGGCGCATGCGTAGGCGTCGAAGCTCGACCGTCGGCTCCATCTCTCGGATCGCCCGCCGCGCGGCCGACTCGGCGTCGGTCGGGACTCGGTCCATGAGCACGTCGATGTTGCGGCGCATCAGGCGGATCGCCGCGGTGATCACGAGCACCGCCACGAAGAGGGCTGCGATCGAGTCGCCGTCGGCATACCCGGCACGTGCGACAAGCAGGCCGATCAGCACGGCGAACGAGCCGGCGAGGTCACTTCCGAAGTGCAGCGCGTTCGAGGCGAGCGCCGCGCTCCGGTAGCGGCGCGACGCACGAAATGAGACGACCGTGCGTCCGATGTCGATCCCGATCACGATCAGGATCACGACGATCGCGTACCACGTCGCGTTCACCTCGCCGCCGCCGCGCCCGAGCAGCCGTTCGATCGCGCGACCGGCGATGAAGACGGCCACGACCGCGAGAATCGTGGCTTCGGCGAGCGCGGCCAGGTGCTCGGCCTTGCCGTGCCCGTACTGGTGCGTGCGATCGGCAGGTTTGCCCGCGACGCCGATCGCGAGGAACGTCAACACCGCCGCGACCAGGTCGGTGCCGGAGTGGATCGCCTCGGAGATGAGCCCGAGGCTGTGCGTCGCGAGGCCGACCGTCAGCTTCAGGACGAGCAGGACTCCGGCCGCTGCGACGGAGACCAGCGCCGTGCGCCGCTGCGGGCTCATCGTGTCGGAGCTCTAGAGGTTGCCGCGGAGCGCCTGCTCGCGCTCGATGGCCTCGAAGAGGGCCTTGAAGTTTCCGTCGCCGAATCCCCGCGCACCGTGGCGCTCGATGATCTCGAAGAAGAGCGTCGGCCGGTCCTGGGCCGTCTTCGTGAAGATCTGCAGCAGGTAGCCGTCGTCGTCGCGATCGGCCAGGATCCGCAGCCGGCGAAGGTCGTCCCAGCTCTCGTCGATCGCGCCGACGCGCCCGGGTGTCTCGTCGTAGTACGCGTCCGGAGTCGATAGGAACAACACACCGCGGCGCCCGAGCGCCTCGACGGTCTCCACGATGTTCGCCGACTGGAGCGCGATGTGCTGTGAACCGGGCCCGTGGTTGAAGTCGAGGTACTCCTCGATCTGGCTCTTGCGCTTCCCCTCGGCGGGCTCATTGATCGGAAACTTGATCTTCCCCTGGCCGTCGGTCATCACCTTGCTCATCAGCGCCGAGTACTCGGTCGAGATGTCCTCGTCGGAGAAGTGGATCATCTCGGTCATCCCGAACACGCGCTCGTAGAAGCCGACCCAGTGCTCCATGCGCCCGAGCTCGACGTTGCCGACGATGTGGTCGATCGCGAGGAGGCCGACGTCGGAGACGGGCACCGGCGCGTCTTGCGCGACGTAGCCCGGGAGGTACGTGCCCTCGTAGCCGGATCGATTCACGAAGGTGTGCACCACGTCGCCGTACGTCCCGATCGATGCGAGCTGCACCTTGCCGAAGTCGTCCTCCAGCCATTCGGGCTCCCGGATGCCGCGTGCGCCGCGCTGCACCGCCTGCCGATAGGCCTCGTTCGCGTCGGGCACACGCAGCGAGATGTCCTTGACGCCGTCGCCGTGGACCAGCGCGAACTCGCCGATCTCGTGATCGCGGCGAAGCGCACTCGTGAGCACGAGCCGGATCTCACCCTGCTCGAGGACGTAGCTCGCGCGATCGCGCACACCGGTCTCCGGGCCTGAATAGGCCGTCCGATGGAATCCGAACGCGTACTCGTAGAAGTAGGCCGCCTGCTTCGCGTTCCCGACCCACAGCTCGACGTGGTCCCAACCGTCGAGCGGCATGAAGTCCTGGCCCATGACCCTGAGTCTAGAGGCCCCGAGCCGGCGATCAGTCGGCGGTTGTCAGGGCCGGCTGCCGCCGCCGCGCGCGCTCGAGCGCTATCCCGGAGAAGATCGCCGCCGCGCCGACGAGCTCCCAGCGATCGAGGCGATCGCCGAGGATCAGCAGCGCGAAGAGGACGGCGAAGAACGGCTGAAGGTTGGCGAACAACGAAGAGCGCGCCGGCCCGACCCGGCTGATCGCCGTGAACCAGAGGATGTTCGTCAGGAACAGCGGACCGACGACGGCGTAGGCGAAGCCGAGCCACGTGCCCCAGCCGAACTGGAAGGACTGGCTCGTGGTCTGGCTCGCGCCTGCGACGGCCAGCGGGATCCACCCGATCGCCAGCACGAGCGCGCTGATCCGGAACGGCGAGTAACGCCGCATCAGCGGGGCGATCGTCACCGAGTACGCCGCCCACGAGGCGGCCGTGAACAGGGCGAGCAGGTCGCCACGCACATGCCCCGAGAAGCCGCCGGTGCCCCACGCGACGAAGCCGACTCCGACGAACGACAGCGCCGCAGCGGCCCAGAACGAGCGTTGGAGCCGCTCGACCTTCGCAAGCGTCGCGATGATCCCGATGAAGATCGGGATCGTGCCGAGGATCAGGGCGACCGTCGACGCATTCGCGTCGTCGACGCCGTAGACGAAGCCGACCTGGTTGACGAAGATCAGCAACGACGCAAGGAGCACCAGACCGATGTCGCGGCGTTCGATCCGGAACGACCGCTCGCGCACGTAGGTGAAGATCCAGAAGAGCGTCGTGGCCGCGAAGTAGCGGATCGTCGCGTACGCGAGCGGCTTGAAACCGTGCTCGAGCACGTACTTCGTGACCGTGATGTTGAGCGCCCACAGAAGGACGGTCCCGAGCAGCATCGCATCGACTGCACTCGGGGTACGGCGCATCTCGGCTCGACACTAGCGGCCGCGATAGGCTTCGCCGCCATGGACCGTGACCCGATCCGTGACGACATCGACGCCCTCGTCGGGCCGGCGACACCGCAGTTCGCCTATCAGCTCCGGGCGCGGATTCAGGAGCTGGTTGCGGACCTGCCGGAGACGAATGCGGTCCGACGCTATGCCGCCGAGCAGATGGATCGACTCGATCGGCTCGGCCACGCCTCGTCGAAGGCCGACGAAGGGCCGCGCGTGGCCCGCGGCGGCCCGGGCTGGGCGGAGATCCCCTCCTCGGCGCCGGCCGACGAGCGTCTGCTGCACCGCAGTTGACCGTCCTCGTCACCGGCGGCTCCCGCGGCATCGGGCGCGCGATCGCACTGCGCTTTGCCCGCGACGGGGCGCGCCGGGTCGCGATCGGCTACCTCCGCAACGACCGCGCGGCCGAGGAGGCTGCGGCGGAGATCGAGGCGGCCGGTGCCGAGCCGGTACTGGTGCGCGGGAACGTGACGTCGCAGCGCGTGCTCGACGAGGTGGCCGCCCTCGGACCGCTCGAAGCCCTGGTGCACAACGCCGCCACGGGCGTGATCCGGCCGGCGCTGGAGGTCGAGCCGAAGCACTGGGACTGGACGGTGAACGCGAACGCTCGGGCGCTCCTCGAGCTCACGCGCGCCGCGGCGCCGAACCTGGCCGCCGGCTCTTCGATCGTGGCGATCTCGTCGCTCGGCGCACAGCGCGTGCTCGAGAACTATGTGCTCGTGGGCACGTCGAAAGCGGCCCTCGAGGCGCTCGTCCGCTATCTGGCCGTCGAGCTTGCGCCCCGCGGCGTGCGGGTGAACGCGGTCTCCGGCGGCGTCGTCGACACGGGCGCACTCGAGCACTTCCCGAACCGCGAGCGGATGCTCGCAGCGGGTGCTGCGAATCCTGTCGGGAGGCTCGTCGAGCCCGACGACGTCGCCGGAGTCGTGGCATTCCTCTGCTCGCCGGACGCCGAGATGATCCGCGGCCAGACCGTGATCGTCGACGGCGGCTTCTCGCTCCTGGCTTGAGCCCTCGGCGGAGGGTCAAGCCGCCCTCCCCGTCCGCCGATTCACCGGTGTCGTATGGACACCGCACTTCCGAAGCCCGCGGCCCGTACCCCGTCCGGGGGAGGCAGCGACCCGACGCCGCAGGAACACTGGACGTGGAAGGCCTCCGACAGCACGGGAGCCAAAATGCGGCCAGAAACACTCGACCGGATCGACCTGGTCGACTCATATCGCCGTCTGACGGCGATCTATCACGACTTGCTGTCCCACGAGGACATCGAGCAGCTGCTCGAGCGAATCGCGGACAGCATCGTGCAGCTGGTCCCGTGCGACTCGCTCCTCGTCGCACAGCTCGACCCGGCGGCCGGCGTGCTCGTCCCGATCCTCGCCCGCGGGCGCTGGTCGGACTCGGTGTTGGAGCTCCGGCCACGGCTCGGCGAAGGGCTGATCGGCTGGGCGGCGGCCAACGCCCGGCCCGTCCTCGCGAACGACGCGAACGTCGATCCGCGGGCGGGACATGTCGAAGGAACACCGGCCTCGGAGCCGGAGGCGATCATCTCGGTGCCGCTGGTCGCGCGCGGGGCCGTTCTCGGCGCGATCAGCATGTATCGCGAAGCCGAGGGCAACGTCTTCTCCGAGGACGAGTTCGAGCTCGCGCAGCGGTTCGGTGACGCCGCAACGCTGGCGCTCGTCAACTTCAGGACGCGCAGCCACCTCGAGCAGCAGGCCTGCACGGACGAGCTGACACAGGTGCTGAATCGCCGCGGCTTCTTCTCGACGGCGCGGCGTGCCCTCGCGCAGGCGGGAACGGCTCCGTCGGCGCTCCTGCTGGTCGACCTCGACGAGTTCAAGTCCGTGAACGACGGCTGCGGCCATGACGTCGGCGACGACGTGTTGAAGCACGTCGCACGGCAGCTCTGCTCGGTCGTCCGCGGCGAAGATGTGGTCGCGCGCCTCGGCGGCGACGAGTTCGCCGTCCTGCTGCCGCGCACCCCGCCCGAGGACGCGCGGACGGTCGCCGCTCGCATCTACCACGCACTCGACCAGGCGCCCTACATCGGACCGCACGGCCGGCTGTTGATTCCGGCGAGTGTGGGCTTCGCGGCGGCAACGGTCAGCGAGGGCACGAAGCTGGACGCCCTGCTCGTCGAGGCCGACGCCCAGATGTACCGCGCCAAGCGCGCGAGGTCCGACGCGGCTCCGCGGGCTCGGCGACTGCAGGCGTAGTTGATCGCCTTGATGCTCCACGTTGCAAAGTCCGGCGAATCGGGCACCGACAGTTGGCGTCGAGGCTTGCGGGGCAACGGTGGTTGACGGAGACTCCGTCGCGTACCGGGGCGGGCCCGTCGCCGAGGACGTCTTCCCGCGGACGCAGGCGAACGGAGCAGTGAGCGAACTGCCGGACGGAGCGGCAAATCAAACGCACGGGACGCGCCCCGTTGCAGACGAAGGGCTCGAGCTGCTCGCGCGCGTAGCCGCCGAAGCCGGGTCCGGCCTCCCGCCGAGCGCGCTCCAGGACGCGGCGCATGCGGCCGCGCAGCTGCCGCCGGACACGCGGCTCCGGTCGATCGCGTTCACGGCCTGGCTCATCGCGACCTCGGCGGTTCAGGCATTGCCGACGGAGCGCCTGCTCGACGCCCTGGCAGAGGCGGCGGCGGCCCATCTGGCGCTCGGCGCCGACACGCTGCTCGTCGAGATTCACGCCTATGCGGCCGCCGATCCTCGGTTCACCGAGCTGCCGCCCGGAGCATCGATTTCACGCCAGCTCGAGCTCGCCGGCGCGTTCGTCGGTTCGGGCGACATCTCGATCTGGCAGCTCGGGCCGACCGGCGCCGTCGAATGCGCGGCGCAGCTCGCGACGCCGAATCGGACCGCCGGCACGGTGGCCACGGCCGCCCTCGCCCGTGCGGAGGAGCAGTGGCTGGACGCGGACGAGCTGGTCGCCGCGATCCCGATCTCGCGCTCCCAGCAGCCGGTTGCTGCGCTCGTGGCTGGCCTGATCCGCGCTCCCCGGCTCGGGAACGTCCGCACCAGCGCCTCGATCCTGCGGGCAACGGCAACGCGACTCGCGCAGGTGCTCGAGCGCGAGATGCTGCTCGAGCGCAACGCGGCGCACGACGAGATCCTGACCGCGACGGCTGACCGCCGCCTCGCACGCCTCGGCTACGACCTGCACGACGGTCCGACGCAGGACCTGATCGTCCTCGCCGGCGACCTGGAGCGGCTGCGGCGACAGGTCTCCGAGCACGGCCTGGTCGACTCGCGCATCGACGCCGCCTTCGCCGAGCTCCATCGCCGCATCGAGGCGACCGACGAGTCGCTCCGCGAGCTCGCACACTCCCTGCAGCCGCAGACGATCGTCGAGCGTCCGCTCGGCACGCTGCTCGGGCGCGAGCTCGAGCGTCTCCGGGAGCGCTACTCGATCGAAGGGACGCTGCGCATCGACGGCGACCTCGACGATCTGACGGCCACGCAGCGCATCACCATCTTCCGCACGGTGCAGGAAGCACTGACCAATGTTCGCGAGCACAGCTCTGCCACCTCCGCGACTGTCACCGTCGCCGTCGACGAGCGCTCGATCGCCGTGCGCGTGTCGGATGACGGCGTCGGCTTCGATGTCGCGTCGTCGCTCGAATCGGCGCGCCTGCGCGGGCGGATGGGCGTCGCCGGGATCGGCGAGCGCATCCGCATGCTCGGCGGCATCTTCTCGATCGACTCGCGACCCGGCGGCCCGACGACCGTCCGAGCCACGCTTCCGCGCTGGCGACCGCCGGTCGATCAGGCATCTGCATGACCCCGGAGGACTGGCACTCGGTGAAGCGAAGCGATCGTGGCACCGGCGGCTGTCCTTGACTTCGACGGCTCGAAGCGGCGGTCGCCGGCGCCTCGACGAGCAGGCGCATCGAACGGGATGCCACACGATGTTGCTATTGATTGCGCGATGAGGGTCCTGATCGCCGACGACCACCGGTTGATCGCCGAAGGAATCCGGCGAGCACTCGACGAGACCGACGACTTCGAGGTCGTCGGCGAAGCGAACACCGGCAGCCAGGTGATGCCGCTCGTTCGCCGCACGACGCCCGACCTCGTCCTGCTCGACCTGCGCATGCCCGGCATGGACGGGCTCGCGTGCCTGGAGCAGATTCGCGAGCAGCATCCGGAGATCAAGGTCGTGATCCTGTCGGCGTCCACCGACCCGAACCTGATCCAGACCGCGCTCAAGCGCGGCGCGTCGGCGTTCGTGATCAAGAGCGTGAACCCGGTCGACCTGCCGTCGGCGCTGCGCCAGGCGATCGAGGGGACGGTCTTCTCGGCGATCGGCCAGGACGCCGCCGCCGAGGCGGAGGCGATCCGGGAGTTCGGGCTCACAGAGCGGGAGCTGACGATCCTGCGCGCGCTCTCACGCGGCCTCGCGAACCAGGCGATCGCCAAGGAGCTGTGGCTGGCCGAGCAGACGGTGAAGTTCCACCTGACCAACATCTATCGCAAGCTCGGCGTCGGCAATCGCACCGAGGCCGTACGGCTCGCCTACCAGCACGGGCTGATCGAGAACCCGCTCTACGAAGGCCAGTAGCCGGAACGTCAGGCGGCCGCGGGCGGCAGCCGCAGCTCGTCGATCAGCCGCGCGACGAGCATGCGCGGGACCGCGGAGCCGCCGGCCGCGACGTCGCGCAGCGCGTGCGTCAGCCGGCTCGGGTCCATGTCCTCGAAGAGCACA
Organism: uncultured Thermoleophilia bacterium; assembly: GCA_963769545.1. Classification (GTDB taxonomy): domain Bacteria; phylum Actinomycetota; class Thermoleophilia; order Gaiellales; family Gaiellaceae; genus PALSA-600. The sequence goes on from CAVYMB010000002.1 coordinate 449,667, forward strand.
CCCGACGCGCCGGATCGCACGGCCTCGATCGCAAGCTCGCCGTCGTTCGAGTCGTCGGTCGACATCAGGAAGACGACCGCGAGCCGTGAAAGGCGTGCGCGCGCCTTGGTCGCCGCGATCAGCCCGCCGCCGGGGAGCGCTGCATCGACGAGGCAGATGTCGGGAGAATGCCGCCGAACCTTCGCGACGAGCTCGTCGGCCGAGGCCGCTTCGCCGACGACCCGGAACCCGTGCCCTTCGAGGCGCCCGCGCACCCCGAGTGTCAGCAGCGGATGTCCGGAGGCGATCACGACCGTGAGCTCCCCGCTCGGGCGGTCGGTGGTGTGGACGCGTGCAGACGTGCCGGCATGGCCCCCCATGCGTCCATCTTCGCCTGCTCGAAGCGCGGTCGGGAGGGGCGATCGGCTAGGCCGCGCTCTCCCATTCGGGTAGGCCGTCGCCGGCCGTCCGGAATCCTAGTTCTCGCGCATAAAACCCTGGCGAGCAGCGCTGACCAGCGCCACCGCCTCGGGGAACAGCACGCGCATGGCGTCACGCAGGGCGATTGCCTGCTGGTCGGCCGGCCCCTCGACGGCGATCTGCGACAGGGCCGCCGAGGTCAGCTCGACCGCGGTGTTCAGGGTCAGCGTCGCGAACTGCTCGCGCTGGGCCTCCTGCACCGATTCGGCCTGCTGCTCGGCGAACTCGCGCAGCCCGCGAAGAAGGTCTTCCGGGTCGCCCCCGAACGGGAGCCCGAATCCGCTTCCTTCCATGCCGACCACGTTAGCGCAGCGGAAGGGCATAGCCGCGCTCGACGTCGCGCACGAACGCGTCGACCGCCCCGGAGCCGGCACGGAGCGCCGCCGCGAAGGGCGAGCCGAGGTCGCCGAGCGCGGCCTCGAGCGTGGCGGTGGCGGCGCCGACCGCGTCGAGGTAGTCCGGCGACGCGACGCGCGGCGGCTCGCCGATCGCGCGTTCGAGCTCCGTCGCAGCCTGCTCCGCCTGCTCGATCCCCTCGGGGCGCTCGACGATCCGAAGCCGGGCCAGCTCCTGTCGCAGAGCCGCAAGATCGCCGCCGCCGGCGACGTCGGCGGCGAGCTCGCAGAGGGCGATGATCGAGGCCGCACTGCGAACTTCCTCCCGCCGGTCGAGCGGATGGCCCTCGGCGTCGAGCACGAGCCAACGGGTGCCCGCGCCCTCGGCCAGAGCCACCAGATAGAGCCGCCGGCCGCCGCCGGGCTCGGCTGCGAGCACGCCGGTGACCGCCCCCTGGGGAGCCGCCGCCGCCGCGGCCCGGTCGAGCTCCTCTGCCAGCGCCATCGAGCGGGATTGTCGCCAAACGAGCGGGAGGGCCGCCAGCGGGCGGCCCTCCCTGCACCCACGCCGTTCCCCCTACCTGTGCAGAGGCGGAAGCGGGCCTCCAGATACATCCCGGCAGCACGGCGCGTCCCCGACATAGAGTCGGGCTCGTGGATGCGCCCGCCCTGTTCGCGCCGATCGGACCGACCTACGACCGCTGGGCGTCGATCCTGTCCTTCGGGCAAGACCCGCGCTGGCGCCGGTTCCTCGTCTCGCGCGTCGACGCCGGCCCCACGGACACCGTCCTGGACGTCGCCACCGGCACGGCGGCGGTCGCCCTCGAGCTCACGCGCCAGAAGGACTGCTACGTCGTCGGGGTCGACCGGACGCCGCAGATGCTCGAGGAAGGGCGCCGCCGTGTGGCCCTCGCGGCGGCAACAGCCAAGATCCGGCTCGTCGAGGGCGATGCGCGGTCGCTGCCGTTCGACGACGGCTGCTTCGACGCCGGCACCTTCACCTACCTGCTGCGATACGTCGACGACCCGCTGGCCACGCTCCGCGAGCTCGTGCGTGTCGTCAAACCGGGCGGGGTCGTCGCGGGGCTCGAGTTCGGCGTCCCGCATGGGGTCTGGCGGCCGGCCTGGGAGGCGTGGGTGCGCGCGGGGCTGCCCGCGGCGGGACGGGTGATCGGCGGAGGCTGGGACGAGGTCGGCACCTTCCTCGGGCCGTCGATCCGCGGGCACTACGACCGTTGGCCGCTGCCGGCGCTGCTCGGGCTCTGGCGCGACGCCGGGGTCCCCGACGCCTCGTACCGCAGCCTCAGCCTCGGCGGCGGGATCGTGACGTGGGGACACCGGGGCTGAGGCCGGCCTGGTACGCCCTGCGCCCCGGCCGCGTGCGCGACTGGGTGACGATCCTCCATCCGCCCTACACGCTCTGGCACCTCTCATACGTCGCGCTCGGCGCTGCGCTCGCCCCTCACTTCCACACCGACCGGCTCGTCGCTGCGCTGGTCGCGTTCTTCCTGGCGCTCGGCATCGCGGCACACGCCCTCGACGAGCTGCGCGGGCGACCGCTCGGCACCGGCATATCACGCGCGGCGCTCGTCGTCGCCGCCTGCCTCTCGCTCGCAGGCGCCGTCGCCGTCGGGATCGCTGCTGCCGTCGCCTGGGGTGCGGGGTTGCTGGCGTTCGTCGCGCTGGGAGCGGTGCTCGTGCCTGCCTACAACCTGGAGTGGTTCGGCGGCCGCGTGCACACTGACTGGGGCTTCGCCCTCGCCTGGGGCGCGTTTCCGGTGCTGACCGCGTACTTCGTCGAGGCGCAGACACTCCGCATCGAGGCGATCCTCGCTGCGGTGTATGCGACCGCGGCGAGCCTCATGCAACGCAATCTCTCGACGACTGCGCGGCACGCCCGCCGCAGCCGCGGTGCGCCGGAGGAGGCCGCTTCGGTCGAACGCGCGCTCCGCCTGGGCACGGTCGCCGTCGTGTTCGTGGCGGCCGCCGCGGTGGCCGCCCGCCTACGATGAGGCCGTGACCGCCGCAACGATCGTCGCCATTGTCGCCGCGCTGGTCGCGATCGGGGCCGTCGCCGCGTGCTACCGGATTTTCGGACGCGTTCGCAACCAGGAGAGGCTGCTCGAACGCGAGCTCGAGCAGGGACGCGCACAGTTCGACGCGATCGTGGCGAAGGAGATCGAGGAGCGCAGCCGCGAGCTCGAGCTGGTGCTTGTGCGCGAACGGGCCGAGTCGTTGTCGCAGCTCGCCGAGGAGGAGCGACGGATTGCCTCGGAGCGTCGGCTGGACGTGGCCGAGCGTGAACGCACAGGCAGCGAGCAGCTGTCGTCACAGCTCCTGTCCGCACAGAAAGCGGTCGAGCAGCGCCTCGCGAGCTGGACGACCGACATCGAGAAGTTGCAAGAGGGCCTCACCGAGGAGCTTCGCCGGCTCGAAACTCGACAACGCCAGTTGATGACCGAGATCGAGTCGCGCATTGGGAAGGACGCGGAGGGCCTCCAGGGGCAGTTCGAAGAGCAGCGCCAGTTGATCGCGCGACAGCGGGAGGAGCTCGTGCGCGCCGCCCAGTCGGTGGTCGAACAGGCGAACGCCGACCTCGAGCAACACGCAGCGGAACGCCGACGCGCGCTGCAAGAGATCGCCGACCGTCTCCGGCGACGCGAGACCGAATTGAAGGCGGTGATCGATCGCGAGAGCAGCGATGCGTCGGACCGCGTGCAGTCCGCTCTGGCAGACGTCGAGCGCCGGCACATCGAACAACTGCAACGTGTGGTTGCGCGGGAGACACAGCGCTACACCGAGGCGGCATCGCAGAGCTTCGACGCGACGATCAGGTCGGCGCGTGAGGATGCCGCGCGGCGACTCAGTCGTGAGCTCGATCTCGCCGTCGAACGATTCGCCCGCCAGGCCGAGGGTGTGCTCACCGAGCGGCTCAATGTCGTCACCGACGCCGCCGGCAAGCGGATCGAGGAGCGGATCGGCCGCTCGCGCGGAACGCTCGAGCGGCACCGCGACGAGGCGGTCCAGGAGCTCGAGGCGCGAGCACACTCGGTGGAGGCAGGACTGCGCGAACGTCTGCAGGAAATCGCCCGCCAGGCCGAGTCAGAACGCATCGTTCTCGAGTCGCGGTTGCATGAGCTGCAGCGGCGACTCGACGAATTGACTGCGCGGATCTAGACCAACCGGGAGGGCGCAGATTGCCCGTCCGGACCAACTTTCATGGGCAGGGTTCGTCTAGAGGAAGGCGAAAACCCGCTCACATCATGGCCCAGACGATCGAACACGTACAGACGGAGCGCGAGAAGGTCGAATCGTGGCGGTTGCACGTGCTGATCGAGGCCGGCTACCCGCTTTCGCTGGCCGAGAAGGTCGCCCACTCCGACGCCGATCTGCACCAGGCCGTCGAGCTCGTGCGTGCCGGCTGCACGTTCACGACCGCGGCCGAGATCCTCCTCTAGCGCGCTCACACCGAACGCTACGATCGCCTCCGTGAAGGTCGAGGCGACCGAGGTCGACGGGCGCAAGGTCTACGCCGTCCGTGCGTTCTCGAAAGGCGTCGCGTCGTGGCTGAGCCGCTTGCCGACCGTCTGGGTCGAGGGCGAGGTGACGGAGCTGCGCCGGCAGGAGCGCTGGGCCTCGGTGTTCTTCACCCTCAAAGACCCCGAAGACGGTGCGTGTCTCGCGGTACAGATGCAGCGGACCCGCTTCGACGCACTCGACCTCGAGCTAGCCGACGGCGAGCGCGTGCACGTCTTCGGCCGCCCTGAGCTGTACGAGCAGCGCGGCGAGCTGCGATTGCGAGCGTTGACGGTCGAGCGCTTCGGGCTCGGCGCACACCTCGTGGCGCTCGAGCGGCTGAAGCGCACACTCGCCGCCGAGGGGCTGTTCGACCCGGCGCGGAAGCGGCCGCCACCGCGCTTTCCGCGGTTGATCGGCCTCGTCACCGGGAACGATGCTGCGGCGAAGCGTGACGTGCTCACTCATGTCGTGCAGCGCTTCCCCCCTGCGAACATCGTCGTCGCCGAGACCTACGTCCAGGGGCCGCGGGCGCCGGCTGCGATCGTCGAGGCGATCGGTGAGCTGTGCAAGCGAGGCGTCGACGTGCTCGTGCTTGCGCGCGGCGGCGGCAGCTTCGAAGACCTGCTGCCGTTCTCGGACGAACGCGTCGTGCGAGCAGTCGCGGCGTGCACCGTGCCGGTGGTGTCGGCGGTCGGCCACGAGCAGGACAATCCGCTGTGCGACCTCGCGGCCGACGTGCGCGCGTCGACGCCGACCGCGGCTGCGAGGCTGGTCGTGCCGGACGCGGCCGAGCTGCGCGCCGCGCTCGGCCGCTCGCGCGCTGCACTTCACCGTGGTGCGGCGGTCGCGGCCGAACGGCACGCTCAGCGCCTGGTGTCGTCGCGCGAACGGCTCGGACGCGCCCCGCTGCTCACGCTCGAGCGCCGGCGCAGTCTGCTCGAGACCACGCGCGCACGCCTTCGTGCGCTCGGCCCGCAGGCGACGCTCGAGCGCGGGTACGCGATCGTGCGGCGTGGCGATCACGTCGTGCGCTCGGCCGACGAGGTGACGAGCGGCGAAGAGCTCGACGTGCTCGTCGCGGAAGGCACGTTCGGAGCGACGGTTCGGTGAGCGAGCCGACCTTCGAAGAGGCCCAGCGGGAGCTCGACGCGATCGTCGAGCGCCTCGAGCGCGGCGATGCCGATGTCGACGAGCTGACGAAGCTCTGGGAGCGCGGCGAGGAGCTCTATCGCCTGTGCGTGACCAAGCTCGACAGCGTGCGCGGGAGGATCGAAGAGCTCTCGCGCGCGACCGACGGTTAGCTGGAGACGCCCGCGCGAGCCCGCTCGGGCTGTTCTGTCTCCTCGGCGGGGCCTTCGGGCGCCGGCCCCGTCCTCGCCTCCTCGAACTGCTTGAGCATCGCGTACGACAACCCTTCGCGCGCGAGGAAGATCAAGCCGACGCCGATCCCGACCGAAGCCTCGATCAACTGCAGCCCGATGCCGAACGCGAATCCCTTCGCGTAGTCGACGCCGTAGCGGACGAGCGGAAGGGCGATCGCGGCCTGGGTCAGCCCGACGTTCCCCGGCCACAGCGGGAAGATGGTCGCCACGTTCATCAGCACCAGCACGAGCCCGGCGGCGACGATCGGCAGGTGCAGGTGGAACGCGTACATCGCCGCCCAGACGGCGAGGAGCTGACACGTCCAGCCGGCGAACTGGAAAGCACCCGCGATCGCAGCGGCGATCGGCCGGCGCATCACGCCGAGCCCCTGCCGGGCGCGGGCCCAGAGCAGCCGGAGCCGTCCGACACCCTCGACCGCGCCGGTCTGGTGCATGCGCGCGAGCACGAGCGCAAGGAGGAAGAGCAGAATGCCGATGCCGAGGGCGACCTGGATCGACAGATAGGCCCACCTCGGGATGCGCGCGAACAGGAGCACCCAGACGACCAGCGCGATCGTCGGGAAGAGGTCGAACATCCGGTGCGCGAACACCGAGCCGACAAGGCGCGGCGTCGTGCCGTTGCGGCCGGGCATGTGACGCCGCAGCACGGCCACGCGCGCGAGCTCGCCGACGCGGCCCGGCAGGACGGCATTGCCGAACAGGCCGACACAGAATGCGGAGAAGACGAGCGAATAGCGGGGATGCGGCGGCGGCATCGACTCCTTGATCGCCGTGTCCCAGGCCAGCGAGCGCGCGACGACCGAGAGCAGGTTGAAGAGGAACGCGACCAGCACCCAGCGCCAGCTGACGACCGTGAACGCGTCGTGGACCGGGCGCCAGTCGGGGCCGCGCCAGATGATCAGCCCGAACGCGATCCCGAGCACCGGGATCACGAGCAGGACGCGCCACCAGCCGCCGCGCAGCCTCATGCCGCCACCTCGTCGTAGGTCTCTTCGAGCCGGCGCGCGATGTCGTCCCACGCGTAGTTCGCGAGCGCGTGCGCGCGGGCTGCGCGGCCCATCGCGACCCGGCGTTCCTCGTCCGAGAGCATGTCGACGATCGCAGCCCCGAGCGCGTCCGGATCGCTCGGGGGCACCAGCATCGCCGTCTCGGACGTGGCGACGGCCGCATAGCCGGGGATGTCCGAAGCCACGGCCGGTGTTGCGCAGGCGAACGCCTCGGCGAGGACGAGGCCGAAGCTCTCGCCGCCGAGCGCAGGCGTCACCGACAGCTTTGCGCGCTTGAGCTCCTCGGTTCGCACGTCGTTCGTCACGATTCCCAATACGTCGATGCCTGCGTCGTCGACACGAAGCCGCGTGTGGAGCAGACGGTACTGCAGCGGGTCGGTGCCGATCAGCCGCAGGCGAGCACCCGTTGCGCGGTGGACCTCGGGCCAGGCCTTGAGCAGGGTCGCAAGGCCTTTCCGAGGATCGTGACGGCCGATGAAGACAACGTGATGGTCCCGGTCCCGTGGATCTGCCTCGCGCGGGATCAGGACGCCGTTCGGAATGACGCGATAGTCGCCCGGGAGCCACCGGGCCGCGGACTCGGCCGCCATCGGCGAGACCGCGATCCGCGCGTCGATCCGGTCTATCAGGAACCCCCAGAAGTGGACGCCGGCACGCAGCCAGCCGAGATCGCCGTGTGCGTGCCACGTCGCGACGATCGGACAGCGGGCGAGCGCAAGCGTCGCCACGCAGACGGTCGGCGTCATCGGCTCGTGCAGGTGGACGAGGTCGAAGCGCTCGTCGGTGAGCGTCTGGCGGATGCGGTCGATCGACCGTGGCGAGAGCACGATGTTGGGAAGCGATCCGTTGGCCGGCACCACGACCGATCGCCCGATCGGGATCACCTCCGGCGGGAGGTTGCCGTGACGACCGCTCCGGGGGTGCAGGAACCGAGTGAACTTCCCGGGCGGGTCGTGGCCCATCACGATCCTGACGTCGTGCCCGCGCCGGCGCAGCGCGTCGGCCTGGTGCTCCGCATGTTCGACGACGCCGCCCCAGTAGGACCACGAGAACGGAACGATGATTCCGATCTTCACGCGTAGGCGGCGGCGAACGCGCGACCGAGGCGTTCCGCGCCGAGCTGGATCGTATGGTCGTCGACGGCGAGCGAGAGCCGCGCCCAGCCGGCGCCGCTCGGGCCGAAGCCCTCGCCCGGTGCGACCGCGACGCGCTCCTCGACGAGCAGACGATCGGCGGAAAGGCCCTCCGGGAGGCGGAGCCAGACGAAGAACGTCCCCTCGGACACCGGCGGCTCGGGCAGCGCGGCTGCGAGCACCTCCCGTCTGCGCTGGTAGTCCGCGACACGGTGGGCGACCGAATCCTGCGGGCCTTCGAGCGCGGCAATCGTTGCCGACTGCAGCGGCGAGAAGATGCCGACGCGCGTGTGGTCGTTGAACAGGTTGATGCGCTCGACCAGCTCGGCGTTGCCGACCACGAAGCCGATCCGCCATCCCGCCATCCCGTAGGTCTTGGACATCGACCAGAGCTCGACCCCGACGTCCTTTGCACCGGCAGTCGCGAGGAAGCTCTGCGGGCGGCGCCCGTCGAAGACGAGGTCGATGTACGCGGCGTCGTGCACGACCGCACCGCCGGTCCGCCGAGCCCACGCGACCGCATCGTCGAATGTCCCGTCGGGCACGCACACGGCGCACGGGTTGGAGGGGAAGTTCAGGTACAGCGCGGCGGCAGCGGGCGCCTCGTCGAGCGCCGGCGCCCAGGCCCGGGCGGGATCGAGCGCAACCGTGGCGAGCCTCGCCCCCGCGAGCGCCAGGCCCGATGGGTAGTCGGGGTAGTACGGGTCCGGCAGCAGGATCGTGTCGCCTTCCTCGGCCAAGGCGAGCGGCAACTCCGCAAGCGCGGTCTTGGTCCCGGGCACGATCGCGACCTCCGATTCCGCGTCGAGCTCGACGCCGTACGCGCGCGCGTACCGATCGGCGATCGCCTGCCGGCAGCGCCGCAGACCGCGGATCGACGAGTACCCGTGGACGTCGCTGCGCCGCGCAGCGGCGACGAGTGCCTCGACGACGTGCGCCGGCGGCCCGATGTCGGGGTTGCCGCGGCCGAGGTCGACGAGCGGCGGCCCGTCCGCGGCCGCCGCTTCGGCGACGCGACCGAGTAGCTGGACGAAGTACTGCTGCGGCAGTCGGTCCAGGCGTTGGGGACGGGCGCCCACCCTCGCTGACTTTACTTGCCGCTCCAGGGTCGGCCTCCGGCCCCCGTTAGAGTCGGAGGATGTTCGACGAGGGCCTCGCGGAGCTCCACACCCACCTGGGCGGCTCGGTTGCCTCCGACATCATGTGGAGCCTCGCGCACGAGCAGGGGATCGCGCTGCCGACGCGCGACTTCTGGGAGTTCGACCGGATGGTCACAGTGTCCGACCCTCGCGGCGTCGCCGATCTCGATGCGCTCGACCGCATCTACCACCTCACCGAGCTGATCCAGAGCTCGCCGCTGGCCGTCGAGCGCAGCGTCCACGCGGCGATCGGTGGCGCGTACCGGTCGCAGCGGATCACGACACTCGAGCTGCGCTTCAACCCGATGAAGCGCAACCGGGGCGGTGAACGGGACCTCGATCACATCATCCTCGCCGCCGTTCGCGGCCTCGACCTCGCCTCGCTCGAGTATCCGCAGGTGCGGGCAGGGCTGATCCTGATGATGGACCGGACGTTCACGCTGCAGCAGAACCTGATCATCGTCGAGAAGGCGCTGAAGTACGCCTCGCGTGGCATCGTCGGCGTCGATATCGCCGGCCCGCGTCCCGGCGGGGGACGGTACGACTACACGCAGCTCCGCGAGCACGTCGAGTTGGCACGGGACGGCGGCCTCGGGGTGACGATCCACGTCGGGGAGGAGGGTGGCGAGCTGGGTCTCGCCGAGACGGCCGAGGTGCTCGACGCGCTTCAGCCCGACCGGATCGGGCACGGGGTGCTCGCCGCGGGCGACCCCGACCTGATGGCGGCGCTGCGCGAGGCGGACGTGACACTGGAAATCTGTCCGACGTCGAACCTGCTCACGGGTGCGCTGGCCGATCAGGAGGCCGTCCGGAGCACGCTCAGGACGTTCGTCGAGCACGGTGTCAGGTTCACGATCGCAACCGACGGGCCGGAGATGATGAGGACGCATCTCCGCGACGAATTCGAGCTGCTGCTGCGGATCGGAGCGCTCGACGAGGACGAGTTGCGCGACGCGAACGAGCGGGGCCATGCGGCGGCGTTCGTCGCCTCGCCCCAGCGAGATCGCGCCAGACGCGGCTGATTCCGCGATTTACACCCTTTGGCCTATGGGGGCCAAGCCGGCCCGGCCGTAGCCTCCCCGCATGCAGGCACTCCATGACCCGTTCGTGATCACGGCTCGGCAACGACAGGTTGTCGAGCTGATCGCGCAAGGGCTTTCCAATGAAGAGATCGGGGTCGTCCTCGGTATCTCGCCGAGGACCGCGAAGGCACACAGCGACGCGCTGCGGCAGAAACTCGGCGTGCCTCGCCGTCGCCAGATTCCGGTGGCGTTCCGCTTGCTGACGGGTGAAGACCCGCTGGCGACCCGCTTGGCGTCGGCTAGAGCCGACAACGGGGGCTGACGGCGAACTACGCGCCCGCGGCGTAACCCTCCGCCGCGGGCGTCGGCCCCTTACCCCGGGCCGAAGACGTTGTAGGTTCTCCGCGAGCAGAGGGAACGACCAGGCAGGAGCAGGCAGGCATGGCCGCGACGACTGTCCAGACGGGCGGACCGCGTCGAGAACGCGGAATCATCGAGCGTCCGCGACTCACCAGGATGCTCGACGAGTGCGAGTCCAGGGTCATCCTGCTGCTCGCACCGGCAGGCTATGGAAAGACCACGCTGGCGCGCCAGTGGGGGAAGAGCCTCTCGGGCGCGATCTGGGTCTCGGCGACTCCGGCCCATCGCGATGTCGTCACCCTCTCCGAGGACCTCGCCGCCGGGATCGATGCGCTCGGCGGCAACGCAAGCAAGTTCATTCGCGAGTACCTGAGCGCGCAAAGCAATCCGCAGCGGTCGGCTCGAGGAGTCGCAGCCGCTCTTGCCGACCAGATCAAGAAACAGCGCGTCCAGTGGATCGTCATCGACGACTACCACGAACTCGGTGGGTCCGACGCGACAGACTCAATGATTGGTGTACTCCGCGAGAAAACCTCCGCGAGGTTCTTGATCGCTTCGCGGGTGCGACCGACTTGGGCGACAGCGAGACGCGTCGTGTACGCGGAGGTCGCTGAGATCGGGCGTGATGCCTTGGCGATGGACGCCGAGGAATCGATGGAAGTTCTTGGCAAGAGACCGGACCTCGCCGATTTGCTCGAACAGGCTCGCGGATGGCCGGCGGTACTTGCACTCGCATCAAGGTTGGAGTCAGCAACTCCTCCAACGAACGCGATGCCACAGGCATTGCACCAATACGTAGCTGATGAGCTGTTCCAGTCGGCGACAGAACGCGAACGGACCCAGCTCGTCGAGTTGGCCCTTCTGCCAGATCTAGCGAGCGGCTCGCTCACCGAGGTGTTCGGCAAGGAAGCACACGACGTCGCGAGGCGTGCGCGCGAACTCGGATTTATTCCGGATCAATCAACTGGGCTACACCCTCTTCTCCGCGAGTTCTTGCTCGAGAAGCTCCGAGAAGATCCGTCGGCGGAGAGAAAGGTTCGCCGGGCGATTGAGACCCTCGTCGCGAAAGAGTGTTGGGACGAAGCGCTGCACATCTCAAAGCGGTTCGGAATCTCTGATGTCGTCCAACCAGTACTCGCTGCTTCCTATAAGCCACTCGTTCGCAGCGGTCGCCTTGGTTCACTGGCCCAGTTCGCAGCTGAACTTCGCGCTGAACCAACTCTTCCTCCTGATGAGGTCGATTTGATCGACGCGGAGCTTGCCCTGAGAGACGCCGCATATCCTCTTGCGCTTCAGCTATCTAGCCGTCTCCAGGACCAACTCGTTCCAGGCAGTCCGCTTAGATCGCGAGCGGGTGCAATCGCCGGAGGCGCGGCATTCCAACTCGCCGATTACGACAAGTCTGAGAAGGCTTTCGAGAGAGCTCTCGTGGATGCCGAAGACGATGTGGATCTCAACGAGGCGCTTCACGGCCTCGCAATAGCCGCGACGTATGGAGAACGCCCCACCGTCGACGCTCGCATAGCGGAGCTCGGCGACCTGGCGAGTCGCAGTCGATCTCCGCTGGATGTCGCTCGATACGCGAGCTCAGTGATTGCTCGAATGAGAATCGGCGACGGCTTCACAGACGGGCCGTACTTCGACGACGCGTTGCGGGTACTCGACCAGGTAGCCGATCCAAGAGCGCGAACGAGTGTCCTGCTGACGCTTTCTTACGCGCTCGGTCTCCAATGCGAGTATCCCCGCGCTCTCGCCCTCGTGAAGCGGATGATCCTCGAAATCGAGTCTTTTGGCTTTGAGTTCGCCCAGCCCCACGGCCGCTGGAACCTCGCGTTCGTAAAGCTGGGCATGCGGAGGTTCCATCAAGCCGATGCGCTTCTAACATCGATCGAATCAACACTTGAACAGCGCCCTTTGGGTCACCACGCAATGAACGTTGCTGCCCTCCGAGCTCGATTATTGATGCAGCTCGCCAGAAACGACGAAGGGCTAGATCAAGTCAGGTACGACACCGATTACGAGGCGGCGCCTGCGATGCACGCGGAATACCTCGCAACACGAGCTCTTGGTCAGGCATTGCTCGGGCACAGCGACTCGGCTGTTGAGACAGCAGCTCGCGCGAAGGCCACCTCAGTCGCCAGTGAAGCAAGAGTGCTCGCTGAAGGGGCTCAGGCTGTCGTAGCCGCCGCCCACGGCGACGCCGAGGGTGCGGCGCAAGTCATCGCCGAGGCCCGACGTCGCAATACATGGGATCCGGTGACGTGTTGCCTGCGCGCCTCTCAGAGCCTCGCCACTTGCCTCGCAGCACAAGATCATCTGAGACCGTCCTTGGAGCGCCTCTATCGGCTATCGGGGGACCGCGCACTCGCGCGGAGGGCCGGCTTCAGAAGTGCTTCGATTGGCGACCCGGCCGAGCTTTTCACCGATCGCGAAGCTGAGGTGATCGAGCTGATGGCTCAAGGACTTCGCAACCGCGAGATCGCTGAAGCATTCGTGATCTCGGAAGCGACCGTAAAGGTCCATGTTCGGCACATCCTCGAGAAGCTAGGAGCAAAATCTCGAACGCAAGCAGTCGCCCTTTACAAGGAACTGCGCTAGCCGAGCAACGCCTAAGCGATCGCGGCGATCTTCTGATCCACTGCCACCGGTTCAGTGGACACAGCTGAGAGCTCAAACTCAGAGCCTTTCGCCAGCCGGTAGTCCTCAGTCGCTCCGGCGAGGATTGCCTCGAAAGCAGCGACCGCCGTGGTGTCGAATTGGGTTTCTACCGCCTGCGCCAAGCGAAGCCGAGCTACCCGGCTAGGCATGGCGTCGCGGTATGGTCGGTCCGACGTCATGGCGTTGTACGCGTCTGCAACGGCGATGATCCGGGACAGGAGAGGAATGGTGTCGCCCGCGAGGCCGTCTGGATAGCCCTGCCCATCGACTCGCTCGTGATGGTGCCGGACGATCGCCGCAATTTCCTCGTACGTGGCGACATTCGCGAGAATGCGTTCTCCGATCTCGGAGTGACGTTGCATCTCGCGCCGCTCCTCAAGGGTAAGCGCTCCAGGCTTCTCAAGGAGGCCCGCCGACAGACCAATCTTTCCGATGTCGTGGACGAGTCCGCAGAGGTGCGCGAGTTCCTGCTGGTCGACGTCGAGAGCCATACGCTTAGCGATGTCGCGCGCGTACGTCGCAACGGCAGCAGAGTGACCTGCTGTGTAGCGGTCTCGTGCATCGAGCGTGGCGATGAGCCCTTTTGCGAAAGAGAGGTTCGCCGCTGTGAGCTGCGCGTTCAGCGATTGGAGGTCTCCAGCAAGGCTCCGCTCTCCCTGATAGAGCAAGAACCATCTTTGCGCGGCTAGGGCGGGAGCAAAGAAGAGCGGCAGCGTCCAGGGAGAGATGTCGCGGTATGCGAGCGCCAGGACGGCAACAGCCGGCGCGTAAAGAGGAACTGACGCAACAATCACCGGCAGTAGATCGCGAGCCGCGTCGATCCAACGCCCGTGACCGCGCAACCGGAATGTCAGAGAAGCCACTCCTACGTCGGCCACTTGCGCTGTCAGCGCTGCAGCAGCTGATGCGACGACGAGTTCGCCAGTCCCACCGTCCATCAACCCAGCAACAATCGCGCTGGCGCCAGCGGCCATCGCCCCGGTTAGCGCGCGGCTCCCAACGTACGCAAGCCGTCCCTGCCAAGGGAACGCAAGACCGGCCGCAGAAGCTCCGAAAACGACCATCGCTGCGAGTGGCCCGAACAGGACTGCCGCGAACACCGCAGGCAGCAGTGAGATCGACACCGTGAGGCTGCCGCCTCGCAGATTGATATGACCCCTTTCGCCGTACGCGGCGACAGCCGCCAAACCGATGACCGCGGCAGGATTACCGAGGTTGTATCCGGCTAGGATCAGTGCCGCGAATACACCCGACGCCGTGAGCAGGACGATCACCACGTAGGCTGCGGAGGCGGGCGTCAAACCGTCGGTCAGACGCCTCAGACCCGGGATTGCTTGCATGTCCCCCATTTGGGTTATATGGTTCCGTCTGCCGTCAGTTCCCAACCTACGGGGGAAGAAATGCGCAAGTTGGTTGCGTTTGTCCGCCGCGGCACCATTGCTGGTGGCGCGGCTTCCTGGTAAGACTCGCGTAGTTAACTGGGTCTTCCATCCCTGGGCGTCACCCGTTTAGGGGATTGTCCACAGGCGGTGGAAAACCTGCCCGGGCTGGTCAGTTTATGAGCCCACGCCGGAAGCCAACAGCTACGGCGTGGGCTCTGCTGCGCGCTTGAAGCTTCGCGAGCAGATGCCTGACATGGCTCTTTACCGTCTCCTCCGAGAGGAATAGGCGGACGCCAATCTCACGGTTGACGAGCCCGTCCGAGATCAGTTGCAGCACCTCGATCTCGCGGGCCGTCGGCTCCTGCTCCAGCTCCGGAAGGGGAGCCTGGAACGGGATGACCTCGGCGACGTTCGCGTCGCGCCGCGCTGCCACAGATTCGAACCGCGCGCGGTGCTCCTCGTAGCGCGTCAGGATCTCGTTACGCTGGGCAGCGTCCACAGCAGGCGTATCGGCCTCGGCAAACGGCTTCTTTAGGACGAATCTCCCCGAACGAGGGAGCCGGCCTCACCCGATCGGTGCGTTTGTTGCAAATCGCACACAGCGGCGGCGTCGCGCGCGCAGCAGCGCAGGCTCTGGCTCCTCGACAACGCCGATCCCGCCGTCGCGACCCGTCGAGTGGAGAATCCAGCCGTCGCCGATCCAGAAGGCGATGTGGTCGGCCGTCTCGTCGCCGTACGTCACGAGATCCCCTGCGCCGAGGACCTCGACGGGCTCGCCCGCCTGCTCCTGCTCGGCCGCGTCGCGGGGGATCAGCCGGCCGAGCCGCCGAAACGCCATGTGGACGAGTCCTGAGCAGTCGATGCCCGCCTCGGTCATGCCACCCCACAGGTAGGGCGCCCCGAGGTAGCTCCGGGCCACGTCGACCGGCGTCCCTTCCCCGTCGACGACCAGCGCCCCCTCGCCTTCCTCGATCGAGTCGGAGCGGACCCAGCCCGGGTAATCGTACGCGGTCGTGATCCGGGCCCACCCGCCCTCGACCCGCTCGAGCTCGAGGGGCTCCCCCGGCAGTACCTGCGTCACCTGCTCGGCGTCGTCCCGCGGCTCGGCCCGCACCGCCGCGACCCCGTCCGCGCACCTCAACCAGCGTGCCTCGCGATCTTCGCTTCGAGCATCGGCCGCACCCGCGGCCAGTCGTCGTCGACGATCGAGTACCAGGCCGAGTCGCGAATCGAGTCCGGCAGCACCATGTGCTTGCGGAAGATCCCCTCGAACGAGCACCCGACGCCGAGCAGGGCGCCGCGCACGCGGAGGTTGCGAGCGTCGGTCTTGAACTCGACGCGCTGGAGCCCGCAGCGATCGAAGGCATTCCGCAGCAGGAGGTACTTGGTCTCGAGATTGGCGCCCGTGCCCCACTGGGCGCGCTCGAGCCACGTCCACCCGATCTCCGTGCGCCGGTGGAACGGCTCGACGTTCAGATAGCGGGTCGAGCCCACCGGACGGCCGCCGACGACGACCACGAACGGAATCTCCGCGGTCGACCCGAGCGCCAGGTCGAACCACTGGTCGAACCCCAGTGAATACATGTTCGTGTAGCGGTGAATCTGCGGGTCGTGCTCTGCAGCCTCGCGCAGACCTTCGCGATGGCCTTCGGCGATCGGCTCGACGCGGACGATGCGTCCCACGAACGGCCCCTCCGGTCGCAGTTCGTACGTCGCCGGCGCTGTCACTTCGGTTTGCGGTACCCGTCGGCGGCCGCAACCGCATCCGGGTCGTCGAGGTGACGTGCGACCCGATTCATCTCTGCCCTCTCAGGGTCGATGGCAGTAACGAGTCTCATGCAGGTCGCTGGGGGTCACCACCTACTCGGGGGTGCACCGCCCGCGCGACGATCATACGCGCTCAGACTTCTCGTTATCTTGCGCACACAGTGAGACGAATTTGCCTGCTCGCAGTTGTGATCGGGACAGCCGCAACGGCCGCAGGTGCTGCAGCGACTGCGGCTCCGCCGAAGCTGGCCGGTTGCGTGCCCGGATCGGCGGCTACCGTCCGCCCGAAGAAGATCATCGTCGCCTGCGGTGACGCGAACTTCTATTTCACGAACCTCAGGTGGTCGTCGTGGGGCCCGAAGCAAGCGGTGGCGAGTGGGATCGCGACCGTGAACGACTGCAAGCCGTACTGCGCCGCCGGTCACTTCCACACGTACGCCGCCACCGTCACGCTCACGCGGCCGAGGTCGTGCAGCGACGGCGCCCTCGTCTACACCTGGATCGCCTGGCGCTTCCCCGGGAAGGCTCCGACCGCGCTCGGACGCCGCAGCTCGCAGTCCTCGCCCTGCCGTTGAGGCTAACCGAGCCGGTGCCCGGCACCCACGTGCCGGGCACCGCTCGTGATCTGCTGCTTACGCCGCGAGGCCGGCGAGCTCGCGCAGCGCAGCCAGCCGGGAGAGGGCCTGGCCCTCGAGCTGGCGAACGCGCTCGCGCGTGAGATCGAGCTCGTGACCGATCGCCTCGAGCGTCCACGGCTCGCCCTCGAAGCCGAACCGGAGCTCGAGGATGCGCCGCTCGCGTTCGGGCAGCGCATCGAGCGCCTTGCGGATGTTCTGGCGGCGGAGTGACTCCTCCGCCTCGTCGAACGGATCGGCCGCCTCGCGGTCGGCGAAGAGGTCGCCGAGCTCGCCTTCGTCGTCCGCGCCGACCGTCTGGTTCAGCGAGACGGACGCCGATGCGGCCGACAGCGCCTCCTCGACGTGCTGGAGCGGTAGACCGGTTGCCTCGGCGAGCTCCTCCTTCGTCGCCTCGCGGCCCAGCTCGACCTCGAGCCGGCGCGCCGCGCGCGACAGCTTCTGCTGGCGCTCGACGACATGCACGGGGACGCGAATCGTGCGTGCATGGTTCGCAACGGCACGCTGCACGCTCTGGCGGATCCACCACGTCGCGTAGGTGGAGAACTTGTAGCCACGCCGCCAGTCGAACTTCTCGACCGCGCGGTTCAAACCGAGCGTGCCTTCCTGGATCAGATCCAGGAACGGGACACCGAGCCCGCGGTAGCCCTTGGCGATCGACACGACCAGGCGAAGGTTCGATTCGATCATCCGGCGCTTGGCGCGGCCGTCGCCGCGCTCGATCGCCTTGGCGAGCACGACCTCCTCGTGGGCGGTCAACAGCTTGTGCTTGCCGACATCGGCCAGGAAGAGCTGCAGGCTGTCTCCGGCGCCAGACGGCGAGTCGGCCTCGTAGACAACCGGCTCAGGCTGGGCCTTCGTGTTCTTCTCCTCGACCACCGGTTCGCGCACCTCGAGGCCGGTGCGCTCAAGCTCGCGCATCACTTCCTCGAGCTCCGGCTCGCCCAGGTCGTTCTCGACCGCAAACGCCTCGAGCTCGGCAGGCTCGATCCAACCCCGCTCCTCCCCCGCCTCGATCAGCGTCCGCGCGCTCTCCGTCTCAAGCAGTTCCGTCAGCTGGTTCTGAGTCAAGTACTCGATGTCCTTTCGTTTCTGCTCCCGGCTCCCCAAACCTTCCCACCATACGGGCAGACGGCACCCGTTTCTAGCGGCACTTCAAACAAGAGTCGACCTAGGGCTTGAAACGCGTGCGGCCGCCCAGGCATTCCACTCCCGTCCTCCTGAGTATGGACGGTAGCGCGTCAAGGATGTTGGTCGGAGGCGTATCGAAACTGTGAATCCCGCAACGAGCTTTCAACTGCGCTTGCGACGGGTCTTCTTGGCCTTGGCCGGGCCCCGCTCACGGCGCTCCTGGAGGAGCTCGCGAGCCCGCTCGGGGGTGATCTCCTCGACCGAGTCGCCCGCCCGCAGGCTGGCATTCGTCTCGCCGTCGGTGACGTATGGCCCGAACCGGCCTTCCTTGAGCACGATCGGCTTGCCGCTGGCCGGGTCGTCGCCGAGCTCCTTGAGCGGCGGGGCGGCGGCGCGGCGGCCGCGCGGCTTCGGCGCCGCCAGCAGGGCGACGGCGTCCTCGAGGGTGGCGGTGAACAGCTGCTCCTCGGAGTCGAGCGAGCGGGTCTCCGCCCCTTTCTTGACGTATGGGCCGTAGCGGCCGTTCGCCGCGACCACCGGCTCGCCGTCCACCTCGCCCAGCGTTCGCGGCAGCGTCAGGAGCCGGAGGGCCTCGTCCAGCGTCAGGTCCTCAGGGGTCATCGACCCGAAGAGCGAGGCCGTTCGGGGCTTGGCATCGCCGTCGATCACCTCGGTGACGTACGGGCCGTACCGCCCCGAACGCAGCACCACGGCATGCCCGGACTCGGGATCGACACCGAGCTCGCGCTCCTGACGGCCCTGTGCGAGCAGTTCCTCGGCGCGCGCAGCGGTCAACTCGTCGGGCGCGAGGTCGGGCGGAAGCGTCTGCCGCTGGCCGTCGCGCTCGAGGTACGGGCCGTAGCGGCCGACGCGAACGACGATGTCGCTGCCCAGGATCGGGAGGGTGTTGATCTCGCGTGCGTCGATGTCGCCTAGGTGCTGCTCGACCAGCTCCTTGAGCCCTGCATCGCCGTCTGCTCCGAAGTAGAAGCGCCGCAGCCACTCGGTCCGCGCCGCGTCGCCGGAGGCGATCTCGTCGAGGTCGTCCTCCATCCGGGCCGTGAACTCGTAGTCGACAAGCCGGGCGAAATGCCGCTCGAGCAGATTGACGACCGCAAACGCGAGGAACTCCGGCACGAGCGCCTGCCCTTGCCGGCGCACGTAGCCTCGATCGAGGATCGTGCCCATGATCGCCGCGTAGGTCGACGGCCGGCCGATGCCTCGGTCCTCGAGCGCCTTGACCAGCGTCGCCTCGGTGTACCGCGCCGGCGGCGACGTCGAGTGGCCCTCAGGCTCGAGGGCGGTCGCGTTCAGCCCGTCGCCCTCGGCGAGGGCCGGCAGGCGCTTGTCCTCCGAGTCGTCGGCGGCCGGCTCATCGCGGCCCTCCTCGTAGGCGAGGAGGAAGCCGCGGAAGGTGATGGTCGTGCCGGCGGTGGCGAACTCGACCTTCCGGCCGTCGGAGGCGGTCGCGCCGATCCGCACCGACACGGTCTGGCCGCGGGCGTCGGCCATCTGGGAGGCGACCGTCCGCTTCCAGATCAGGTCGTACAGCTGGAACTCGTCGCCGGAGAGCTGTCGGCGAACCTCGTCGGACGCCCGGAAACTGTCGCCTGCCGGCCGGATCGCCTCATGCGCCTCCTGCGCGTTCTTGACGCGGCGCTCGTACCGGCGGGGCTCATCCGGGACGGCCTCGGCTCCGTAGAGGCGGCGCGCCTGGTCGCGGGCGGCCGTGAGCGCAGCCTCCGAGAGCGTGGTCGAGTCGGTGCGCATGTACGTGATGAACCCGTTCTCGTAGAGGCGCTGTGCCACGCGCATCGTCTGCTGCGAGGACAGCCGCAGCTTGCGGCTGGCCTCCTGCTGCAGCGTCGAGGTCATGAACGGCGCGGCCGGGCGGCGCCGGTAGGGCTTCTCCTCGACCGAGGTGACGGCGTACGCCGCGTCGTCGAGTGCGGCGACCAGGCCGCGTACGTCGTCCTCGCCGAGCTGCACAGCGTCGTTGGCACGCAGCGCGCCGTCGGAGCCGAAATCGCGTCCCTGCGCGACGCGGCGATCGTCGACCGATGCCAACCGGGCGGTGAACGCGCCCGGATCGAAGGTCGCGACCACATCCCAGTAGCCGGCCGGGACGAACGCGATGCGTTCGCGTTCGCGTTCGACGACGAGCCGCGTGGCGACCGACTGAACGCGTCCGGCCGACAGGCCCTGCATCACCTTCCGCCAGAGCACCGGCGAGACCTCGTAGCCGTACAGGCGATCGAGAATGCGCCGCGCTTCCTGAGCGTCGACCAGTGACTCGTCGATCTCGCGCGTCTCGTGCAGCGCGCGTTCGATGGCCTGCTTCGTGATCTCGTGAAAGACCATGCGGCGGACGGGCACCTTCGGCTTCAGCTCCTGCACGAGGTGCCAGGCGATCGCCTCGCCCTCGCGATCCTCGTCCGTCGCGAGCAGCAGCTCGTCGGCCGTCTTCAGCTTTGCCTTCAGGTCGGCGACGACCTTCTTCTTGCGCGCGTCGACCACGTAGACGGGCGCAAAGTCGTCGTCGACGTTGACCCCGAGGCGCGCCCAGGGCTCGTCCTTCACCTTGGCCGGGATCTCCGAGGCGCTGTTCGGCAGATCCCGGATGTGGCCGATCGACGACTCGACGACATAGTCGCCTCCGAGGTACCCGGCAATCGTCTTCGCCTTCGCGGGCGACTCGACGATCACGAGCTTCTTGCCGTTCGCCGCAGGCATTTCGCGCGGCCACCATAGCGCCGAGCCAGGATCCGCGATACTCGCCGCCGGTGACACGTCCTCCGCGCCCGAGCGCGTTCTACTCTCTCGTGGCGGCCGCCTCCTGGCCGGTCGTGCACCTCCTGTACCGCTATCGGGCCTATGGAACCGACCAGTTACCCGCCGAAGGCGGGTACGTGCTCGCGGCGGGCCACGTCTCGAATTTCGATCCCTGGGCACTCGGGCTCGCGATCTGGCCGAAGCGGTTCCTGCGGTTCATGGCGAAGTCGGAGTTGTTCTGGTTCCCGTTGTCGGCGCTCCTCACCTCGGGCGGGGCCTTCCGGGTCAACCGCGGCACCTCGGATACAGAGGCGATCGCCCGAGCGGTCGAGCTCGCTCGCTCAGGGCACGTGATCGCCATGTTCCCGGAGGGCACGCGGAGACGGAAAGGGCTCCGCAAGCGATACGAGGCGCAGGCGCACACGGGGGCCGCCCGCATCGCGATCGAGGCCGGCGTGCCCCTGATCCCGGCGGGCATCCGCGGCACGGACGGCCTGGCGCGGCTCCACGCGCTGCGTGTTCGTTACGGAGCGCCGATCAAGCTCGACGACCTGGAATCCGACGACGTTCGCGAAGCGTCTCGCCTTGCGACGGAGCGGCTGATGGCGGCGATCGGCGAGCTCGAGGCGAGCCTGTGACCCCGGCGGCGCAAAAGCTGCTCGCGGTCGACGGCGACTCGCTGGCACATCGGGCCTACCACGGCCTGCCCAAGCACCTGAAGGACGGCGCCGGACGGCCGGCGAACGCGCTGATCGGGTTCGCGAACTTCCTGCAGCGCCTGTGGGACGTCGAGCAGCCGGACGCCGTCGTCGTCGGCTGGGACACGCTCGAGACGCCGACCTACCGCCACGTCGCGTTGCCTGCGTACCAGTCGGGCCGCGAGTTCGAGGACTCGATTCTCGAACAGCTCGGCCGCCTGCCGACGCTCGTCGCCGCGTTCGGCTTCCTCGTGGGGAAGGCCGAGGGCTATGAGGCGGACGACTTCCTCGCGGCTGCGGCTGCGCAGTGGCCGGGCCCGGTCGTGGTCGCGACGTCGGACCGCGACGCCTTCCAGCTCGTCTCGGACCGCGTGCAGATCCTCCAGCCGGTGAAGGGCGTCAGCGAGCTGGCCCGGATCGGGCCGGCAGAGGTGCGCGAGCGCTACGGCGTCGAGCCGGCGCAGGTCCCCGATTTCATCGCGCTTCGCGGCGATGCCTCAGACCGGATTCCCGGCGCACCCGGCGTCGGCCCCAAGAAGGCCGCAGACATCCTCCGCCAGCACGGGACGCTCGAAGGTGCGCTCACCGACGGCCGCTTCGCGACGATCGCGGACGACCTGCGCCTGTACCGCAAGATCGCCGAGATGGACGCGTCGGCGCCGCTGCCGACGCTCGAGGCGACCCCACCCGACTGGGAGCAGGCCGCGCGGTACGCAGCTGCGCTCGGGCTCGGCGCGCTCGCCGGCAGGCTCGAGGAGCGCTCGGCCTCGCCCTGACGGCCCCGCGCTGCTCAGCCGAAGCAGACCGCGTAGACCTTGCCCGTGTGCGACGCGCCCCCGTCGAGGTTGTCGAGCGAGATCGACCAGCCGTCGTCCGCCGACGTCGGCGCGCTGTCGAGGCCGAGCACGCCCCCCTCCAGCCCAACGCCTCCGTCGGTCAGGTAACCGCCGCCGACGGCCTTCTGGCCCGTCCCGCAGCTCGCGGTCACCGTCAGCGTGTCACCGTCCGTGCCGGCCATGTTCAGGCTGAACGACTTGGTCTGAAGCGAGACCTGCGCACTCCCGGCGGCACCGGTCGGCCCGGTCGGCCCGGCCGGGCCTGGGGCCCCGCGCAGAGTCGTCTTGACCTGCGCCGGCGTCTTGCCGCCGAGCTTCAGTGCGTTCGTCGCCGTGCCCGCGGTGATCGCATGCCGCGCGAGCGGCACGATCCCGGCCGCGACCGCGCCCTCTCCGAGCGCGACGAACAGTGCGATCGCCGCGACCACCAGCGCCGGGCCACCAAGGTTGCGCTTCATCCGAAGACCCCCTTCAGGTCGGTAGGCCTCGGACACTACGCCCGGGATGAACCGAACCGCAGACGTCCGGCACTTCCACTTTGCGAAGGTGGCGTCCTGGAGCTCTTCAGCAATACCGCCTTCTCGCACCTCCATCCGACCGGCCCGCACCCGGAGTCGCAGCAGCGGCTCGCGGTGCTGCAGGAGCGGTTCGGGTTCGTCGAGTGCTCGTCCGCCTCGGTCGAGGACGTGCTCCGCTGCCACACGCCCGCGCTCGTCGAGCAGGTGCGGACGACTGAGGGAATGATCGATGCCGACACGATCTGCACACGCACGTCGTTCGAGGCCGCCCTGCTCGCCGCCGGTGCCGCGATCGACGCGACCCGCGAGAGCGGCTTCGCGCTGGCGCGTCCCCCCGGCCACCACGCGGAACACGACCACGCGATGGGCTTCTGCCTGTTCGGCTCGGTGGCGATCGCCGCGCGGTGGGCGCAGCAGAACCTCGACGTCGAGCGGGTCGCGATCGTCGACTGGGACGTCCACCACGGCAACGGGACGCAGGATCTCGTCGCAGACGATCCCTCGATCCTGTTCGTCTCGCTGCACCAGTGGCCGCTCTACCCCGGCACCGGCGGCCCCGACGACCAGAGCGAGACGGTGGTCAACCTGCCGCTGCCGGCAGGCACCGGTGACGCCTCGTACCTCGAGTCGTGGCGGATCGCCGAGCGGGCAGTCGAGCGCTTCGAGCCCGAGCTGCTGCTCGTCTCCTGCGGCTTCGACGCGCACGTGGCCGACCCACTGGCCGACCTCGAGCTCAGCGCCGAGTGCTTTCGCGAGCTCGCGAAGCGCACCACGCAGCTTGCTCCACGTGTGGCCGCCGTGCTCGAGGGCGGCTACAACCTGCGCACCCTCGCGGAGCTGGTCGAGGCAGCGCTCGAGGGATTCTCGGGCTGAGCTGCTCTACGCCCGCCGTGCGGCGGCGAGCACGTCGAGCGCCTCCCGACGCGACGACACCCCGAGCTTGCCGAGCAGGCTCTTCACATGCGACCGCACCGTGTGCTCGGAGATCTCGAGCTCGCGTGCGATCTCGTCGGTCGCGAGGTGCCGTTCGAGCAGCAGCAGGACCTCCGTCTCGCGCGCCGAGAGAATGGAGGTGATCGAGTCGGGCGCCGTGGTGTGACCGTCACCCTCGCGCACCTGTTCGAGCAGTCGCCGGGCGACCGTGCCGGAGAGCGGCGCTTCGCCTTCGCCGAGCCCGCGCAGGAAGGAGACGATCCGCTCCGGCGGCTCGCTCTTCAGCAGGTAACCCGCCGCTCCAGCGCGGATCGCGCCGATCAGATTGTCCTCGTCCTCGGCTGCCGTGAGCACGACCACGGCGGAGGCGGGCGCGGCGTCGCGCAGGTGCGGGAGCGCCTCGAGCCCGTCCATCCCCGGCATCGTCAGGTCGAGGAGCACGACGTCCGGTTGGAGCTCGGCCGCCAGGCGGATCGCCTCCTCGCCGCCCGCGGCGCGACCGCAGACCTCGAAGCCGTTGTGGGCGAGCAGCTCGGCGAGCGCATCCCGCGTGAGCGGATGGTCGTCGACGACGAGGATGCGTGTGGTGGTCATCGCTGACGGCGATTCTGCCGATACGTCCCCCGGTGCACCACGACCGCTTCAACAGCCTGCTCTGGGGGCAGGTGGTCCTGTTCGGGCTCTTCGGCGCCTCGCTGGCGCTGTTCCTCGCCTACCCCGAGCTTCGCGTGCCGCTCTACCTGCCGAAGCTCAAGCTGACGCTGGAGACGGTCTTCGCCCTCACGGCCGCACTGGTCGCCGTGCTGAGCGCGACCCGTTTCTCGGTCGAAGGCCGCCGTTTCGACTTCCTGATCTTCGCGGGATTCTTCGTCACGTCGCTCTCACTGCTCGCGTTCACGATCGCGCCCTCGATCGGCGGCTTGGCGGGCGGCGCGACCGAGCGCTGGTCGAGCGTCGTCGGCAGCACGATCGGCTGGTCGCTCGTCGCCGTGGCGACGCTCGCGCGCGGTCACATCACCCGCCGCGGCGATCTGATCGCCAACACGATGGCCGGCGGGGCAGCGCTGCTCGCCATCGTCTGGGTGACGTTTCACTTCCTCGTCGAGTCCGTGCCGGCGCTCGACGTCAGCGCGAATCCGTCGCGGATCACCCCGCTGACCTCGGCGCTCGCAGCGCTCTCGTTCGTGCTGTTGATCGCAGTCGCCGGGTGCACCGTCCGGTTCCACCGGAGCGGCGACGACCTCGAACGCTGGCTCGCGCTCGGTGGAACGCTGACGCTCTACGCGACGCTCGACTTCGTGCTCGTGCCGGCCTCGCGGTCGGGCTCGGTCACCCTCGGCGACTACATCCAACTGTTCGCGTACGGCATCTTTCTCGTCGGTGCCTGGCGCGCGATCCGCGCGGCGGAGTTCGGTCGCGCCGTCGCCGAAGAGCGCGGACGCCTGGCGCGGGAGATCCACGACGGGCTCGCCCAGTACCTGTTCGCCGTCGCGACGCACGCGACGATGCTCGAGTCGGGCGCCGACCCCCGAACGACGCTGCCTCGACTGAAGGCGGCAACGGAGGCGGCGCAGCAGGAAGCGCGCTACGCCTTCCTCGCGCTGTCATCCGCGGCGGGCCGCTCACCGTTCGACGCGGCACTCCGCCGCTACGTCGAGTTCCTCACGAGCGACGGCACGCTCACCGTCGAGCTGCACATCGATCCGAAGATCGTGCTGCGGCCCGACGAGCAGATCGAGGTCTTCCGCATCGTCCAGGAAGGGCTCGCCAACGCCCGGAAGCACGCCGGCGCCAGCACGGCTCTGGTCGAGATCGGCGCGCGGGCAGGCTCACGCTTCGTTGCCGTGCGCGACAACGGCGACGGCTTCGAACCGACCGAAGGCGGGGCCGGCCAGGGGCTCGCGAACATGCGCGTGCGGGCCGCCGCGATCGGCGGCAAGCTGTCGCTGAAGTCGGTGCCGCGGGGCGGAACGTCGGTCGAGATCGTTTTGCGCGCCTGAGTGCCCGTGGTTGCGACATTCTCTGCATGTGCCGAACGTCGCGATACGTCTGCTCGGCGGCTTCGAGGCAACCGTCGACGGTGAGCCGGTCGGGCCCCGTGCCTGGCGCCTGAAGAAGGCACGTGAGCTCGTCAAGCTGCTGGCGCTCGCCCACGGCCGCCGGCTGCACCGGGAGCAGGCGATGGACGCCCTCTGGCGGGAGCACCCACCGGACGCCGCGGCGAACAACCTCTACCAGGCCGTCCATGCCGCCCGCCGGACGCTGGGACCGGACGCGATCGAGGTCAGCGACGAGATCGTCTCGCTCTCGGACGACGTGTCGATCGACGTCGACCGGTTCGAAGACGCCGCGGTACGCGCGGCGCGGGAACGCACCGCGACCGCCTATCGAGCGGCGCTCGCCCTCTACACCGGCGACCTGCTGCCCGAGAACCGCTACGACGACTGGGCGGAGGATCGACGCAACCGGCTCGAGGAGACGCAGGCGGCGCTGACCCGCGAGCTCGCCGCCTTGCCGCCCGCGCCCGCGTCGGGCGGCCTGCGCACCGAGGCGAGCTCGTTCGTCGGACGCGGGCACGAGCTCGCCGAGCTCCGGACCGTGCTCGGTCGCACGCGGTTGCTGACGTTGACCGGGACGGGTGGTGCGGGCAAGACGAGGCTCGCGCTCGAGCTGGCGCGGGGAGAGCAGGCGCGGTTCTCCGACGGGGTCGTTCTCGTCGAGCTGGCGACACTGACCGACCCGGCGACCGTCCCGGTCGCGATCGCCGCGGGTCTCGACGTCCGTGCACTGCCCGGACAGGCGCTCCTCGACGCCGTCGGCGAGTTCCTGGCGGGCCGCGAGCTTCTACTCCTGCTGGACAACTGCGAGCATCTGATCGGTGCGAGCGCCGAGATCGTCGACACGATCCTGCGCGTTGCCACCAGGGCAACCATCCTGACCACCAGCCGCGAGCCGCTCCGCGTGCCGGGCGAAGTCGTGTTCCGCGTTCCCTCGCTTGCGATCCCGGACCCCGAGCGCACGCTCGCTCCCGACGACGCGCTGCGCTACGAGGCGGTGCGCCTCTTCGTCGACCGCGCCACATCAGCGGCGCCCGGGTTCGCGTTCGACGCGCGAAACGCCTCGGACGTCGCGCGCATCTGCTTCAGGCTCGACGGGCTGCCGCTGGCGCTCGAGCTCGCAGCCGGACGTCTCGGCGCATTGAGCGCAGCGTCGGTCGCGGAACGCCTCGACGACCGCTTCCGCCTCCTCCAGGCCGGCAGCAGGACGGCCCCCACCCGCCAGCAGACGCTGCTGGCCACGCTCCGCTGGAGCCACGACCTCCTCGACGACGACGAGCGCCTGCTCTTCCGGCGCCTCGCGGTCTTCTCGGGCGGGTTCGACCTCGATGCGGCGGAGGTCGTGTGCAGCGACGGGCAGCTCGAGGTCGCCGACGTCGCGAACCTGCTCGCACGTCTCGTCGAGAAGTCGCTCGTCTCGGTCGGCGACGCCGACGGGGAGTGGCGATACGGGCTGCTCGAGACCGTCCGGGCGTACGCGCAGGAGCGACTCGAGGAGACCGACGAGGCCCCAGCGCTGATGAGACGGCATGCGGCCTGGGCGACCGAGCTGGCAGAGCGTGAGGGGCGATCGGCCCGCCTCGACCGCGAGGCGGCCAACCTGCGCTCGGCGCTGTCGACGCTCCTCGCCGAGGATCCACAGCAGGCGCTCAGGCTGTGCGTGGCGATCTGGCCCTTCTGGCTCCGCAGGATCGACCTCGCCGAGGCACAGCGGCGATTCGGCGCCGCTCTGGCGGCGTCGCCGGAGCGATCGCCGCTCCGCGTCCAGGCGCTGTTCGCCGCAGCGGCGTTCGACATGCGCGGGGGCACCCTGACAAGCGGCATCGCACGCGCGGAAGAGGCGCTCACGATCGCGTCGGAGCTCGGTGACCGACGATCGGAATGGCGCGCGTTTCAGTTCCTCGGCGAGTTTGCGATCGCCTCCGACCTGGGCTCGGAGGCCGAGGACTGGCTCGAGCGCGGCCTCGCGCTCGCGCGCGACGAGAAGCTGGCCGGAGCCGAAGCGTTGTGCATCTACACCCTGGGTGTGGCGCGCTGGATTCTCGGCGACCTCGAGGGCGCCGACGCGCAGCTGGCGGAGAGCCTCGAGCGGTTTCGCGCGGTCGCCGACCCCGACGAGCTGATCTCCTCTCCGCTCAACATCGGCGACATCCGCGGTGGGCCCAAGGATCCGGCGAACCTGCGCGTCGTGTTCGAGGAGACGCTGCAGCCGTTCGTCGACGTCTCCGCGCCGGCCGCGGCCGGCTACGTGCTCGCGAACCGGGCGAGCATCGCGCGGCTCCGCGACGACCCGTCCCGCGCCGAGGCGCTCCTCGACGAAAGCGCGGCGCAGTTCGCCGAGCTCGAGGACGAGCGCGGCGCGGCGAGCGTGGCCGTTCGCCGCGCCTACCTCGAGCTCGGCAAGGGCTCGACCGATGCTGCACGGGCGTTGCTCGAACGCGCGCTCGAGATTCGCACGTCGCTGAGCGATCGGCGCGGCGTCGGGCTCGTGCTGTCAGGCCTCGGGCTCGTCGAGACGATCGCGGGCAATGACGACGAGGCGGAGCGCCTGCTCGCAGACGCCCGGGCGCTCTTTCGTCGCGCCGGTGACCGATGGGGGCTCGCGAGCACGCTCTGGCGCACCGGCGAGCTCTGGCGCGCCCAGAATCGACTGGACGAGGCGTGGACGGCGCTCCAGGAGGCGCGGCAGGTGCTGGTCGAGACGAACCGCGAGCGCTGGCTCGGGCATGCCGATGCCGCGCTCGCCGAAGTCGCCTCGCTCCGGGGCGAAGGCGGGCAGGCGCTCTCGCTGTTCGAAGAGGCGGCCCGGCACTACGAGTCCTCGCACGACGTGCAGGGGACAGCAGCGGTCGAACGGCAGCTGCTCGTCCTTGCCAAGGCGCCGCAAAGCTCGCGCAAAGGCGCCGCCGTTAGGACTTCGGCCACACGCTCGAAGAAAGGAAGGACGACATGACTGAAACGCTCGCTCCCGTCCTCGGCGAGGCAACCGTGCAGGAACTGCGCGATGCCACCAGGGGCGAGATCCTCACCTCGGCGGACGAGGGGTACGCCGAGGCGTGCCAGATCTGGAACGGGGCACACGACGGCCGCCGGCCGGCCCTGATCGTTCGCTGCTCCGGCCCTGCGGACGTGATCGCCGCGGTCGGCTTCGCGCGCAGCAACGACCTGGCGATCGCCGTTCGCGGCGGCGGGCACAGCATCGCCGGCTTCTCGACGTGCGACGGCGGCATCGTCATCGACCTCGGCTCGATGCGCAGCGTGCGCGTCGAACCCGAGGCACGTCGCGTGCAGGTGGGCGGCGGGGCAACGTGGGGTGACGTCGACCACGAGACGACCGTCCACGGGCTCGCGACGACCGGCGGTCTGGTCTCGACCACCGGCGTCGGAGGCCTGACGCTCGGCGGCGGCATCGGCTGGCTGATGCGGCGCTACGGGCTCGCCTGCGACAACCTCGTCGCGGCCGACGTGATCACCGCCGACGGCCAGCTCGTGCGCGCGAGCGAGAGCGAAAACCCGGAGCTGCTCCGCGGCCTGCGCGGCGGCGGCGGCAACTTCGGGATCGTCACGCAGCTCGAGCTCCAGCTGCACCCGGTCGGGCCGATCGTCTACGCCGGCCCGATCTTCTATCCGGCCGAGGCCGCGAAGCCGCTGCTCGAGCTCTTCCGCGAGTGGGCGCCGACGGCGAGCGACGACGTGACGACGGTGATCGACCTGACCACCGCGCCGCCGCTGCCGGTGATCCCCGAGGCGTGGCACGGCAAGAAGGTGGCCGCGCTGATCGGGATGTCGGCGGGCGCAGTCGAGGCCGGCGCGGACCTGATCGCGCCGTTCCGCGACGTGGCCGAGCCGATCGCCGATCTCTTCGGCCCGATGCCGTACACGATGATGCAGTCGCTGATCGATCCGCTCTGGGGGAAGGGGATCCGCTCCTATTTCAAGGCGACGAACCTCGCCCGGCTCGACGACGCTCTGATCGGCGCTCTCTGCGAGCTGCACCTCGGCGCGCCGGGACCGCAGTGCGAGATCCACGTGCACCAGATGGGCGGCGCGATGGGCCGCGTGGCCGAAAGCGCCTCGTCCTTCGGTGAGCGCTCGATGCCTTTCGTGCTCAACGCCGTCACCGGCTGGCACGACCGCGGCGGCGACGACGCGCACGTCGAATGGGCTCGCAAGGTGATCGCATCCGCTTCGGACGCTTCGACCGGGCGCGCGTACACCAACTTCCTCGGCGACCGGAACGCCGCGCGCTCGTCCTACGGCGACGAGACGTACGCCCGGCTCGCGGAGCTGAAGGCCGAGTTCGACCCGACGAACGTCTTCCGGCTCAACCAGAACATCGAGCCGGCCTAGCTCGAGGGGGTGATCGGTGCCTGGCACGCGGGTGCCAGGCACCGATGAGTTCGCACGAGCCCCGAGGTCTAGAGGAGGACCCCGGCGGGTACGCCATCGCCGAACGACGTCCCACGAGGAGGAGTAGATGCCCGGTCAGATCGTGCACCTCGAGATCCCGGCAGACGACACCGAGCAGAGCCGCGCGTTCTGGGGCTCGCTCTTCGGCTGGCAGTTCCAGGCCTATCCCGGCGGGCCCGGCGAGTACTACATGACACAGATCAGCGAGCAGACGGGCGGCGCGATCACGAGCATGGAACCGGGCAAGCGCGGCACGCGCCCCTACTTCGACGTCGCGGACGTCAACGCCGGCGCCGCACGCGTGAAGGAGCTCGGCGGCGAGGCCGACGAGCCGATGCCGGTGCCCAACATGGGGTGGTTCGTGACCTGCCGCGACCCGCACGGCAACGAGTTCGGCCTCTGGCAGACCGATGCGTCGGCCTCGATGTAGAGCCACGAATGGAGCGACATAGAAAAGCCCCGCAGTGCGGGGCTTTTCCGTAGCAGGCCTGTAAGCCGGATTCTGTCGAGGGTGACCATCCCTCTCGGCAGCTACCCGGGCCCTGGGCGGGCAGCCTCATCGCGGGCCCTGTTCGCCTTGCACCGGACGGGGTTTGGCAAGCCGCCGCGTCACCGCGACGCTGGTGGGCTCTTACCCCACCGTTTCACCCTTACCACCGGCGTCTCCGGAGAGATCTGTCGCCGGTGGCGGTCTCCTCTCTGTTCCACTTTCCGTCGGCTTTCGCCGCCTGGCCTTGCGCCAGCGTCCTGCCCTACGGTGTCCGGACTTTCCTCGATGCGTCGCCGAAGCGGCGCGCCGCGGTCACCCGGCCTGCACGACCAAGTCTAGCTCCGCTGCGAACGATTCTTCGTCGCCGGCCTGGCTGCCGCACTCGGGGCAGAAGACGACGCCGGCGCGGGCATGCATCACGAACTCACCGCACGTCAGGCACTCGAGCGAGGCCCCGCGCAGCAGCGCGACGAG
This sequence comes from uncultured Thermoleophilia bacterium, assembly GCA_963769545.1. Lineage (GTDB taxonomy): Bacteria > Actinomycetota > Thermoleophilia > Gaiellales > Gaiellaceae > PALSA-600. The sequence goes on from CAVYMB010000002.1 coordinate 480,784, forward strand.
CTCCTGGTCGAGCGTGCGCGCAAACGACGAGACCTCCGACGTCACGGATCTACAGCTCCCGGAAGACTCCGACGACGCGGCCAAGGATCTGCACGTGCTCGGCGTAGATCGGCTCCATCGACGCGTTCTCGGGCTGAAGACGCACGCGCCCGCTCTCCCGGTAGAACGTCTTCACCGTCGCCTCCTCGGCGCTCTCGTCGTCGCCGGCGAGCGCGACGACGATCTCACCGTTCCGCGCATCCTCCGCGCGCTGGACGATCACGAGATCGCCGTCGAGAATGCCGGCATCGAGCATCGACTCGCCCTTGACCCGCAGCAGGAAGTCGCCCTTCGTCGACGCGGGCATCGGCACGTACTCCTCGATCGACTGTTCGGCGAGCAGCGGGCCGCCGGCCGCGATCTCGCCGATGAGCGGCAGGCGCGCCACGTCGCGGCCGTCGGCGCCGGCCATCGGCTCGCTCGCGCGCCGCTCCCGCCCGATCAGCTCGAGCGCCCGCGGCTTCGTCGGATCGCGACGGAGCAGCCCTGCGCGCTCCAGATTGGCGAGGTGCGCATGCACCGTCGAGGGGGAGGCGAGCCCCACCTGGTCGCCGATCTCGCGCACCGTCGGCGGGTAGCCGTGTCCGTCGACGTACTCGACGAGAAAGTTCCAGATCTCCTGTTGACGGGCCGTGAGCACGGGTGCATTCGCCTCCGGGGTCGCTTACCGAACGTGTGTTCGACAGGAAGGGTAGAGCTTCCTGCGGATGTCGTCAATCTTCTGTAAGGACGGCCCCTTCGTGCGACCCGCCGGAGTACCCTCGCCGCGTGATCACGCGCTCACTGCGGTCGGCTCTCGTCATCCTCGTCGCCGGCCTCGTGGTCGCCGGCGGGGCGAGCGCGAAGACTAGGCTCCCCGGCTTTCACTCGCCGTCCGGGAACATCAGCTGCTTCTACGTGCCCAGGCCGACGAGCGTGCTTCGCTGCCAGATCGGCCGTGCCGAGTACGTGAAGCGCCTGACCACGCACTGTGCGTCGCCGCCGATCGGCGTCGACTGGGCCGGGTTCGAGCTGACGCCGGGGCGCCAGGGGGCCGTCACCTGTTCGGGCGGCGTCCTCTACTCCCCGGATCGGCAGGTGCCGGTGCTCGTCGACCAGCCGTACGGCACGACCTGGCGGCACGGCGCCTATTCCTGCGACTCGGAGCGAAGCGGCGTCACGTGCCGGAATCGCACCGGGCACGGGCTTTTCATCTCTCGCGCGTCCTGGCGCGCCTGGTAGCGCACAACAAAAGAGCCGCCCACAGGGGACGGCTCCGATGCGCTGGAGAGGACTTGAACCTCCACGGCCTAAGCGGCCACTAGGCCCTCAACCTAGCGCGTCTACCAATTCCGCCACCAGCGCCTGAAGGCGCGCCTAGTGTAGCCGCGCGCCTGTCACGTGAGCCTACGAGATCGGCTCGAGCTCGCGTTCGAGGGTGGCCCGCTCGGCCTCGAGCCACGGCGGCAGGGCCAGCGCCTGTCCAATCGACTCGCGCGGCTCGTCGACCAGGAACCCGGGTCCGTCGGTCGCGATCTCGACGAGGATGCCGTCCGGCATCCGGAAGTAGACCGAATCGAAGTACTTGCGGTCCTGGATCGGCGTCGGGCGCAACCCGAGCTCGTCGAGCCGCTCCTGCCACGCGCGTTCGACCGTGGGGTCGGCCGCCCGCCACGCGACATGGTGGGTCGTACCTGGACCGATCAGCGCCGCGTCCTCCACCGGTTCGGCGAACAGCAGCGGCGCCTCCTCGTCGAACAGGCCGACGTAGAGGTCCGGGTTGCCGATCGCGACGACGTCACGCAGCCGTGGCGCCGCGCCCGGGTAGAGCCGGAGCCGCAATCCGTCGGGGTCCTCGAGCTCGAGCTCCTCGTCTGCAACCGGAGTCTCGAGACCGATCGACTCGAGCGTGCCGCGACCGAGCCGCCCGCGCTCCGCGCGCGGCCATTCGAAGAAGGTGATCAACGTCCCGGGCGCGCCGACCTCGTCACCGAAATAGAGGTGGTAACTGTGCGGGTCGTCGAAGTTGACCGTCTTCTTCACGAGCGCGAACCCGAGCCGGTCACGGTAGAAGTCGAGCGTCTGCTGTGCGTCCGAGCAGACGCACGTGACGTGGTGCAGACCCGTCAGCTGCATCGCGGTCAGTGTACGGCGGCGTTACTGGAGCAGGCGGAACAGCACGATCGTGTTCGTGAAGAACAGCACTGCGACCACGACAGTCAGGCGCGTCAAGTTGCGCTCGACGATGTGCGTCCCGCCCTGCGAGGCGGGTGTGAAGCCCATCCCGCCCATCCCCGCATCCCGGCCCGAGTGCATGAGAACGAGGATCACGAGCCCCGCCGAGAGGAACACGTGGATGACGGAGAAGACCGCGAGCATCTCGACGGAACTGTAGCGCCCGAGTACCGTTGTCGCCGTGGACGAGGCCGAGGCACGGCAGAAGATTCACGACCTCCTCGTGACGGGCGACAACCGGCTCAAGCAGGGCGTTTCGGTCGAGAAGGTCCGGCAGAGCTACGAGCAGGCACTTGCGGTTGCCACCGAGCACGGCCTCGAGGCCGGCGTTCGACCGCTGGTCGAGGTCAGGCTGGCCGACCTCGAACGGCTCGCTCGAGAATCGCCTCGATCCGCCGAGCCTGGCGCCTGACGTCGTGCGCCGACGCGGCGTCGCGCGCTGCCTCGTTCGGGCGCGGCAACGAGGTTGCGGTCTCGAGCGCACGCGCCAGCGCCGGCACGTCGAGCGGATCGACGAGCACCCCGGCGTCGGCACCGACGAACTCGGGCGGGCCGCCGAAGCGCGTCGCGACCACCGAGCGCCGACAGGCCATCGCCTCGAGCAATGACTGACCGAACGGCTCGAGCAGGGCAGGCCCGCAGACGACATCGGCGGCGGTCAGCCATCCCGGAACCGCGTCATGCGGCACTCGGCCGACCACGCGAACCCCCGCGCGCCCCTCGAGCCTGCTGCGCCAAGGCCCGTCGCCGACGAACGTCAGCGAGCCGGTTCCGACCCTGGCGAACGCGTCGGCGAGCCTGACGACGTTCTTGCGCTCGGTCAGCGAGCCGACGTGCAGGAAGGCCGGTGAGGCGAGCTCTTCTGCGGCGGGTGGATCGTCGAAGCGCTCGAGGTCGACGCCGGAGTCGACGACCTCGGTCTTCCCGCGTGCCTCGGGGAGCCGCTCGCAGAGCTCCCGCTCGAGGTAACGGGAGACGCACACCACCGAGGCGGCACGGCGGACGACACGCCGGGTCAGCGTGGCGACCGCCGGCACCGTGCCGATGTTGCGCACGTCTCGTCCGTGCGCGGTGACGACGAGCGGCGCCCGCACCTCGGAGGCGATCAGACCGGCGGGAACGAGGAAATGCGCCCAGACCACGTCCGGTCTCGGCGAGGCCGCCCGGCGCACACTGCGTCGCAACTCGAGGAACCGCAGCTTGCCGCCGGCCCGCCGGTCGAGCACGGCGAGCTCGATCTCGTGTCCGAGCGCCTGCAGCTCCCTGACCCCTTGCGCGACGAACGTCCCGAGATCGGGATCGTCCGGCCCGGGATACATCTGCGACACGACGAGGATGCGCATCGGATCGTCGCGTCAGCGCGAGGAGCGCGTGCGGTCGTACTCGCCCCACTCGTCGCGGAGGACTCCACAGATCTCGCCGATCGTGCAGCGCGCGCCAAGCGCCAGGCGCATCGACGGGAGCAGGTTGGCATCGCCCCGGGCGGTGCTGCGGACGGCGTCGAGCGCGTCTGCCGCCGCCGCCGCGCTCCGCTCCGCGCGCACGCGCGCGGTTCGCTCCACCTGGCGTCGCTCGGCGGCCGGATCGAGCCGGTGGAGCTCGATCGGCTCCCCCGCCTCGCCGCCGAACACGTTCACGCCGACGATCGGGCGTTCGCCCGACTCGACCTGCTGCTGCCAGCGGAACGCCGCCGTCTCGATCTCGCCCTGGACGAAGCCCTGCTCGACGGCCGCGACAGCGCCTCCGATCTCGTCGACCCGCTCGATCAGCTCCCATGCTCGAGCCTCGAGCTCGTCGGTCAGAGCCTCGATGTAGTACGAGCCGCCGAGCGGATCGACGGTCGCGGTCGTGCCGCCTTCCGCCTGCAGGATCTGCTGCGTGCGCAGCGCGATCGTCGCGGCCCGCTCCGTCGGCAGCGCAAGCGCCTCGTCGAACGAGTTCGTGTGCAGCGACTGGGCGCCCCCGCAGATCGCCGACAAGGCCTGCACGGCGACGCGGACGATGTTGTTCTCGGGCTGCTGGGCAGTCAGCGTCGAGCCGCCGGTCTGCGCATGAAAACGAAGCGCAAGCGCCTTCGGGTTGGTCGCATGAAAGCGCTCCCGCATGATCCGCGCCCACAGCCGCCGCGCGGCACGGAACTTGGCGACCTCCTGGAAGAAGTCGTTGTGCGCATTGAAGAAGAACGACAACCGCTCGCCGAACGCGTCCGGCGACAGGCCTGCCGCCACCGCGGCGTCGCAGTAGGCGATGCCGTTCGCAAGCGTGAAACCGAGCTCCTGCACCGCCGTCGAGCCGGCTTCGCGGATGTGGTAGCCGGAGATCGAGATCGTGTTCCAGGACGGGATCCGTTCGGCGCAGTACGCGAACAGATCGGTCGTGAGTCGCATCGACGGTCGCGGCGGAAAGATGTAGTTCCCGCGCGCGATGTACTCCTTGAGGATGTCGTTCTGCACCGTGCCGCGCAGCGCTTCACCGCCGATTCCCCGCCGTTCCGCCACGAGCTCGTAGAGGAGGAGCAGCAGCGACGCGGGCGCGTTGATCGTCATCGAGGTCGAGACCTCGTCGAGCGGAATGCCCTCGAGCAGGATCTCCATGTCCGCGAGCGAGTCGATCGCGACGCCGGTGCGGCCGACCTCGCCTGCGGCGTGAGGATCGTCGGAGTCGTATCCGAGCTGGGTCGGCAGGTCGAAAGCGACCGACAGGCCGGTCTGGCCTCCGGCGAGCAGGTAGCGATAGCGCTCGTTCGACTCCTCGGCGGAGGCGAACCCGGCGTACTGGCGGATCGTCCAGGGCCGGCCCCGGTACATGTCCCGGTACGGGCCGCGCGTGAACGGAAACTCACCGGGGGCCTCGAGCCGCGTCGGCGCGTCGTCGCTCGAGTACACGGGCTTCACCTCGATGCCCGACTCGGTCTCGCGGTGATCGGTCGCCGCCACGCTCGCAGTATGCTCGCCGACACGCGCCGGCAGCTGTGTCTCGTCTCACTCGACGGCGCGCACCGGCTGCTCGACGCGCTCCCGCCAGGAGCTGCGGACGAGTCACCGGTCTGGTCGGCTGGACGACGTAGCCTGTCGGCATGACGGTCCGCGTTCGCCTGTTCGCAGGACTGCGCGAGCGCGCCGGTTGGTCGCAACGGGAGCTCGACGCCAGCACGGTCGCCGACGTGTGGCCGCTGCTCGGGCTCGGCGACGAGCCGTCCGGCCTGCTGTATGCGGTCAACAAGGAATACGCGGAGCGTGACCGCGCGCTCCAGGACGGCGACGAGGTGGCGCTGATCCCGCCGGTCTCGGGCGGCGCCTTCCTGCTCTCGGAGGCGCCGCTCTCGCTCGAGCGGGCGGTCGACGAGGTGCGGGACGACGGCGCCGGCGCGATTGCGACATTCCTCGGGACGACCCGCAAGACCTCTCGCGGGCGGGCGGTCACCCGGCTCGAGTACGAGGCGTACGAAGGAATGGCGGAGCAGACCATGCGGGGGATCGCCGAGGACCTGCTCACGCGCTACAACGTGACGAGCGTGGCCATCCACCACCGCATCGGGACGGTCGGCGTCGGCGAGACGTCTGTCGTGATCGCCGTCTCGGCGCCGCATCGCGCCGAGGCGCTCGCCGCCTGTCGCGACGCGATCGACGCATTGAAGGAGCGCGTGCCGCTGTGGAAGAAGGAGATCTACGTCGGCGGCGAGGAATGGATCGGGCGAGGTTCATGAGCTACCCGGACGGATTCCGCGACTACGAGCCGATCCAGCCGCGCGGAACCGACTGGCGCGGGCTCGCGCGCAGGATCTTCGGGCCGCTGCTGGCCGGGATCGTCGCGCTGGCGAAGTTCTCGTTCGTGCTGCTCAAGTTCGCCAGCATCTTCATCGCCGTCGGCGGCTACGCGCTCATCTGGGGCTGGACGTTCGCGGCCGGCTTCGTCTTCCTGATCCTGCTGCACGAGCTGGGCCACTTCATCGAGGCGAAGCGCGAGGGGCTCAGCCCGAAGCTGCCGGTGTTCATCCCGTTCTTCGGTGCCTATGTGAAGTACACGCGCGGCAATCCGTGGCAGACGGCGCGGGTCGCGATGGCCGGGCCGATCCTCGGCGGCGTCGCGAGCCTCGCCTTCCTGCTGGTGGGGATCGCGCAGGGCTCCGACCTGCTGAAGGCGCTTGCCTACTTCGGCTTCTTCCTCAACCTGATCAACCTCGCGCCGATCGGGTTCCTCGACGGCGGCGCGGTGTGGCGGTCGGCGCGTCTGCTGCGAGTCGGGGGCGGCCGCAACAAGGCGATATTCATTTACGCGCTGTACGGCGTGACGGCGGCCGCGCTCGTGATCGGCATGGTCGTCTCGCACGTTCCGCAGCACCGCCTGTAGGCGTCGGTTGGACGACCGTCAGATCCTCGATCGCCCCGACGACGCGGAGATCGACGCCTCGGTCGACAAGATCGCGGCCGAGTTCCGCGCCGGGTTCGTGCAGGTCGCCCGGATCGACCGGCCGGCCGTCGCACTCTTCGGCTCCGCACGGGTGACAGAGGGAAGCGCGCCGTACGAGGCGGCGCGGGCCGTCGGCCGCCGCTTCGGCGAAGCCGGTTGGGCCGTCGTCACGGGCGGCGGCCCTGGGGTGATGGAGGGCGGCAACCGCGGCGCACAGGAGGGCGGCGGCCTCTCGGTCGGTTTCAACATCAAGCTGCCGCACGAGCAGCAGGGCAACCCCTACTGCGACGTCTCGTACACGTTCGACCACTTCTATGTACGCAAGGTGTGCTTCGTGCGGCCCGCGCAGGGGTTCGTCATCTTCCCCGGTGGCTTCGGCACGCTCGACGAGCTGTACGAGTCGCTGACGTTGATCCAGACCGGAACGATCCGCTACTTCCCCGTTGTCCTGTTCGACTCCGACTACTGGAGCGAGATGGTCGACTGGATCCGTGGCGAGCTGTTGGCCGACGGGATGGTCTCGGCGTCGGACATCGAGCTGCTGCACCTGACCGACGATCCGGCCGACGTGGTCCGGCACGTGCTCGAGTGCCACGAGCGGCGTCGCGCCGCCGAGTAGACGCTCAGACGGAGGACGGGATCACGAAGTAGGGGCCGGGCGGCGTCCGTCCCGGGCCGTAGACGGCCGTCGGGCTGTCGGGGATGTAGTGCGACCTGAAGACGTTGTGGCGGAGCAGCTTGTCGGTGCTCGTGTACACGTCGCGCGTCACGACGACGTCGAACCCGAGCTCGCCGGTGCCGGGCACAACTCGCATCGAGCCGCGCGGAGCGGTCGGATCGACGGCGTACGAGAGCTTGGGCTGCGTCCAGTTCGTCTGCGGCCCGGTGTGCGAGACGACGCGCCGGCCGGACGGCGTGCCGTAGAAGGTGAAGGTCAGGGTCTGGTCGGTGTACGACGCCTTGATCAGCAAGCCGTGCTTCAGGTCGTTGCGGAACACGAGGTCCGGGCCGCCCCAGGAGACGGTCGCGTCGCGCCCGAGCGGATAGTGAGAGAGGTACAGGTTGTGGTTCGTGCGTTCGAGGATCGGGAGGCCGAGCTCGAAGGCGTCGTTGAACAGGGTCGTCGCCGTCTGGCAGACGCCGCCGCCGATCGACGGCAGCACGAGCGAGCCGATGATCTCCTGGCCTTCGAGGAAGCCGCGGTCTGCGGTCCGGGGCCCGACGACCTTGTTGTACGAGAACGTCTCCCCCGGCCGGATCACCGTCCCGTCGATGAAGTCCGCCATCAGATGGACGTTGTGGATCCGGTTCGACGACGAAGCGCCCATCTGCGTCGTGAACGAGACGAGCTTCGTCGCGATCCCGAACTCATCTGCGCGCGCGGTCGTCAGCTCGGGCGCTCTGCTGCCGAGCTCGACCCGCGCCACGTGGTCGGCGTGCGCAGCCGACGTGACGGCGACTGCGACCTGAGTTGGGTCGACGTCCCGGCCCGGTTTCGACGAAACGACGTGCACTGCGTCGCCGTCGACGGCGAACTGCGCGTTGCGCGCGTGCACGAACCAGCGACCAAGACGTGGACGGATCGCCCGGGCGAGCGCGTCACCGTCGAACTTGACGACGAACCGGTGATCGCGTGGAACGATGCGCAGCGCACGTGTGAGCTGCACGGTGGTCAGAGCCCCCAGTCGTGCGCCGTGATAGTCGACGAGGATCGGATGCGCGAGGACCGTCGCGGCCGTCGACGCGGCGCTCCGCGCGGCCGGATCGCGCCGGGCGGGATGCACGGTCGCGAACGGCGCGTCGAGCACGGTCGCGCCCGCGGCGAGCCGCCGCAGGAGTGCAGTGCGGTCGAGCTCCAGTCCATCGCGGGCCGGCGTCGCCGTGGCGGAGGTCCCGTGCAGCACGACCGTCGCCGACACCGGCGTCCGGCCGGCGCGGGCGATCTGGTCGAGCACGTTCGTCGCGCCGCCTGCGCGCGCGACGACCGGAGCGACATCGACGCGGCTGGGGAGCGCGAGGGCCGCGAACGAGCCTGCTGCGAGTGCGCGCGTCGCCGTCCGGCTCGGGTCGAGTGCGACGAGCCAGCTGCGCGGAACGTGGTAGGCGTGGCCGGCGGCGCGGATCGTCACCTCCGCCGCACCCCACTGCCGCACGACCTGCTCGATTCGAGCCCGATCGCGGCCGCCGACGTCGACGCCGAGCACGCGAACGCCGGGCCGCGCCTCACCGCGGAACTCGACGACACGCCCGACGAGCACTGCCCCGGCGGCGACCAGAACCGCGACCAGCGCTCCGACCCATACGACCCCTCGCACCCCGACAGTGAAGCAAGGGCGGCGGCGGTGTCGTCTACCCTTGAGTGCAGGTGGAGCTCCGAAACCTGCCGTCGGTCGACGAGCTGGCGCGAGGGATCGACGACCCGCTGGCGGTCGAGGCGGCCCGCGCCGTGCTCGAGCGCGCCCGCGGCGAGATCCGCGCCGGGCAGGAGCCGGGCGATCTGCCGGCCCGCCTTCGTACCGAGCTCGACGGCGCGCGGCGCCCGTCACTGCGGCGGGTCGTCAACGCGACCGGCGTGGTGGTGCACACCAACCTCGGCCGTGCGCCCCTCCCCGACACGGCACTCGCGCGGGTCGCCGAGGCCTCCGGCTACTCGAATCTCGAGCTCGATCTCGCGAGCGGCGCACGCGGCTCGCGCCAGGACCACGTTGCAGCACTGTTCCGGCGGCTGACCGGCGCTGAGGCCTGTCTGGTTGTCAACAACAACGCGGGCGCGCTCCTGCTCGCCGTCGCCGCGCTCGCCGATGGTCGCGAGGTGCTCGCCTCACGCGGCGAGCTGATCGAGATCGGCGACGGCTTTCGCATTCCCGAGGTGCTCGAGCGTTCCGGCGCCCGCCTCGTCGAGGTGGGGACCACCAACAGGACGCGCGCGCGCGACTACGAGCGTGCGCTCCGTCCCGAGACCGCTCTTCTCCTGCGCGTCCACCAGTCGAACTTCAGGGTGGTCGGCTTCACGGAGCGTCCGACGCTTTCCGAGCTGGCCGACGTGGCCCGGCGGCACGACTTGCCGCTGCTCGACGACCTCGGCTCGGGCGCACTGCTGGAGCTCGGTGACGAGCCGACGGCGCGGGCCGCGCTCGCGCAGGGCGCAGACCTCGTGTGCTTCAGCGGTGACAAGTTGCTCGGCGGGCCACAGGCCGGAATCGTGCTCGGCCGCGCAGAGCTCGTGGAACGGCTGCGGCGCCATCCGCTGCACCGCGCCCTGCGGATCGACAAGCTCAGCCTCGCGGCGCTCGAAGGCACCCTGCTCGTGTACCTGGAGCCCGCTCGGGCGTTGAGCGACGTGCCGGTGCTACGGATGCTGCACGAGGACCAGGCATCGGTTCGCGCGCGCGCAGAGCGCCTCGCGGCGGCCGTCGGAGGCGAGGTGGAGGAGACGGTCGCTCGCGTCGGCGGCGGAGCGCTGCCGCTCGCCGAGCTGCCGTCGTTCGCGTGCGCGGTCGATGAGGCGCTCGCGCAGCCGCTGCGCCTCGGCGACCCGCCGATCGTCGGGATCGTGCGCGACGGACGGCTCCTCCTCGACTGCCGAACGATCCGCGAGGACGAGCTCGACGAGATCGCAGGCGCGGTGCGCGCACATCGCGCGTGAGCCCCGCGACGGCCGAATCCGTGATCTGGGACGCGCTCCGCGGTCGCGGCGTGATCGAAGCGCGATGCCGCTGACCGTCGGCACCGCCGGGCACATCGACCACGGCAAGACGTGGCTCGTCCGCGCGCTCACCGGTAAGGACACCGACCGTCTCCCGGAGGAGCGGGCGCGCGGGATCTCGATCGACCTCGGCTACGCGCCGCTCGAGCTGCCCGACGGCCGCCGCCTCTCGCTGGTCGACGTTCCCGGGCACGAGCGCTTCGTTCGCGCAATGGTCGCCGGTGCGTCGGGGATCGATCTGTTCCTGCTCGTGATCGACGCACGCGAAGGTGCCCGACCGCAGACCCACGAGCATCTTGCGGTGCTCCGCCTGCTCGGCGTCGAGCGCGGTGTGGTCGCGATCACGAAGACCGACACCGTCGATGCAGAGACACTTGAACTGGCGGTGCTCGAGGCGCGGGAGCTCGTGCCCGAGGCCGAGGTGGTGCCGGTGTCCGCCAAGACGGGCGAGGGGCTCGACGAGCTGCTGTCGGCACTCGCGCGAGTGCCCGTCGAGGAGCGTGACGCCTCGTCGTCGACGCGGCTCTGGGTCGACCGTGTGTTCTCCCTTCCCGGTGCGGGGACGATCGCGACGGGCACGCTGTGGTCGGGGACGATCGCCCCGGGCGACCTGCTCCGCGTCGAGCCGCGCGGCCGCATCGCGCGTGTGCGGACCGTGCATGTGCACGACGCGCAGGTCGAAGAGGCGGAGGCAGGGCAGCGCGTCGCCGTGAACCTGCCGTCGCTGCGCCGCGGAGATCTTGCGCGCGGTGACGAGCTCGTCGACGCGAACGCGTTTCCTGTCTCCTACCGGCTCGACGTTCGCCTGGAGGAGCTCGAACGCGTGCCGGCGGCGGTGACGGTTCACGTCGGGACGAAGGCAACGCCTGCGCGGGTGGCGCGTGCCGGGCCGTACGCACAGTTGCGGTTGTCCTCGCCGGTTGCCGGCTCACGTGGCGACCGCGTGATCCTGCGTACCGAGACGACGGTCGCGGGCGGCATCGTCATCGACCCCGCGCCGCCGCGACGACTCGACGCCGCTCGGCTCGAGCTGTTCGAGGGCGGCGATCCGGCCGAGATCGTGCGCGCCCTCGTGTACGCGCCGGTGACCGGCCGGGAGCTGCAGGCACGCGGCCTCCTGACGCCGGCCGAGCTCGCACGCGGGCTTGCCTCGGTCCCCTCGGCGGGCGAGTTCTCGTTCTCCGACGCCTGGCTGACCGAGCTGCGAGCCGGTGTTCGCTCTCGACTCGTCGAGCGTGCGCAGACCAATCCGCTCGACCCGGGCGTCCCGCTGGCCGAGCTCCTGCCGGCCGAGCCGTGGGCCCCCTTCGTGCTCAACCTGCTCGAGGTGGAGCGTCGCGGCACCAAGGCGTACCTCCCGGGTGCCGCCGCCGGGCTCGGCGCCCGCGCCGACGCCGCGGCGCAGCTCGAGGCCGAGCTCGCAGGCGGCGAGGTGGTGCGGGTCGAGGACGGCGAGCTCGCCGCCTACCTCGAGCAGCAGGGGCGGTTGCGCCGCGTCGGCGACGGGCTCGCCGTCTCGGTCGACCTCTACGACCGTGGCCGCGGCCTCCTGGCGACGCTCGACGAGATCACGCTGCCGCGCTTCCGGGACGCACTCGGCGTGGGACGGCGGACGGCGCAGCTCCTGCTCGAGCGCTACGACGCGGACGGCCTCACCCGGCGACGCGGCGACGTGCGCGTGCTCCGGCGCACCCGGAATACGTGATACTTCCGGCATGGGACTCAAAAGCTTCTTCAGCAGGTGGTCGAAGGAGAGCGATCACGAGGCCGTGGAGCGCGCCGAGCTCGAGACGCGCATGACGCCCTACGAACGCGACCTCGACCAGTCCGAAGGCTACGCCGGCCAGAAGACCGATTCATTCATCTCGAACACGTACGCCGGCTCGGAGGCACTGCGCTCCACCGGTGGCGAGTTCGACCACGACCGGATCTGACGCTCTCGGCCGACGAATTCCAGGGGCGCCGCGAGCGCCTGCTCCGGCGTGCGGCAGAGCACGGCCTGGCGGGCGTCGTCCTCTTCGACCAGCAACACATCCGCTACTTCGCGAATCTCGGCTTCCTCGCAACCGAGCGCCCGGTCGCTTTCATCGCGAGCACGAGCGGCGACCTCGCGGTCTTCGTGCCCCGGTTCGAGGTCGAGCGCATCCGCGCCGAGACCGACTACGAGCGCGTCGAGTCCTACCCCGAGTACCCCGGCGTCGAGCACCCGATGCTGATCCTCGCCCGCGTGCTCGAGGACATGGGGATCCGCGGTCCCGCGGGCGCAGACATCGACGGCTACCCCGGCATCCTCGGGTACGAGGGGCCGCCGCTGAGCGAGGCCACGGGACGACCCGTCCGCTCGCTCGCGAAGGAGATCGAGCACATGCTCGCACGCAAGAGCGACGGGGAGATCGCCCTGATCCGCGAGAGCGCGCGCTGGTGCGAGCACGCCCATCGGCTCTTGCAGGAGTACACGCGTCCGGGCACGACGGAGGGAGATGTGAGCCTTCGCATCGCCCACGAGGCGACACTCGCGATGATCGTCGCGCAAGGCTCCTCGTTCGGCGGCCAGCTCGCATCGTCGGACGGCGTGTCGGCGGGATACCGCGGCCAGATCGGCAAGCGCAGCGCCTGGGCGCATGCGATCGCGCACAACATCGAGTTCGCCGAGGGCGACGTCCTCGTCAGCGAGACGAGCGCACCTGTCTGGGGCTACAACGCGGAGCTCGAGCGCGCGATGGTGATCGGCGCGCCGACGAGCGAGATGCGGCGGCTCTTCGACCACACCGTCGCTGCGCAGCAGGTCGCATTCGACGCGCTCCGGCCCGGTGTCACCTGCGCAGACGTCGATCGTGCCGTGCTCGCGTACTTCGAGGCGAACGATCTGATGCCCTACTGGCGGCAGCACGTCGGCCATGCGATCGGCCTCCGCGACCACGAGGCACCCTTCCTCGACGTCGGCGACGCGACGGTCGTGGAGCCCGGCATGGTGTTCACGATCGAGCCCGGCCTCTACGACGAGGAGATCGGCGGCTTCCGGCATTCGGACACGGTGGCCGTCACTCCCGACGGCATCGAGATCCTCACGAACTACCCGCGAGATCTCGACAGCCTCACGCTCCCGGCCGACTGACGGCGAGGTCACCCGGTTTGGGTGATTGCGAGTCACCTGTGCTTGGGGTAGCAGCGTTCCAGGCGCCGACCTAACGTGGAGACGTGGGACATCGCGCATTGGCGAATCGGACAGGACAAGGGGGCAAGGATGAACGACTACCGCGCGCAGCAACTTCAGGAACTGCTGGAGGTGTCGCGACGGCGTGATGCGAAGTTGACGGTTCAGCAGCTGGAGTCGCTGCTGGACTGGGAGAAGACGCCCGAGGAGGACGCACGCCGGCTCACGGCAGCGCTCGACCGGGAGACGAATCAGTCGACGGCGTCCCCGACGCCGATCCGGCAGCTGCACGTCGCCTCGCGCGAGCTGCACGCGTTGCCGGAACGACGCAACGTCCTGGCGCGGCTCCGCGGTTTGCATCGAACCACCGCCTAGGCCGCACTAGGCGATCGCGAACCGCGGCCCGCGCCTAGGATTGCCCGGCGTGGAGCGGCACGGGGCCGGTGCCCCAGCCGGTCTTCAAAACCGGTAAGGCGTCGTAACCCGGCGCTGGCTGGGTTCGACTCCCAGGTCGCTCCGTTGCGCCGAAACCCTGCAAAGACGCGGGGCGTTTTCGTTTGGGGGGAACACTCGCGACCCTCGCGCATTCACCGACAGCGCCGCCGCCGAAGGGCGTAGGCTTGTCGGACCTTGCCGTTCATCACCTTCGTCGACATCGACCCCCCGAACAGCATCGACAAGGATGAGGCTCGGTTCCTCTGCGATGGGCTACGACACGCGCATTCATCGGAAGACGCGCAACAGACGGCGTTGAAGATTCAGAAGGCGGTCGACGGCGGCAACAGCGGCATCGTGTCGGGCCTCTCGGAGAGCGAGAAGGGGGCCATCGTCGCCACGCTCGGAGAAGCTTCGTCGCCGGGGAACAAGACGACCGACCGGCTCCGCTGGATTGAGCAGCAGCTCAGGCGCGACCTCGGCGACGTCGACGCGCTCTAGAAACGTCCCCGAAATCGGAGTAGTGCCTGCGGATGCGGCGGCTTGCCCTTGTGCCGGTCTTATTGCGATGTCGTCCCTCGTCGTGAAGGCTGACCCAGCGAGGTCATAGCGCGGCACCGAGACGGCTCTTACATTGGAGCGGTGACCAGCTCCGTCGAAATCGTGCTCGCCGTCCTCTTCCTTCTCGCGTTCGTCGTCGGGACGGTTAGGAGTCTCCCCGCACAGAAGTCGCTGCTCGAGCAGGACGACTACGTGGTAGCGCGAGACGTGCGGCACGTCACCAAGGATTAGCGCCGGAGCTTCAGCGCACGCGGCTCGAGCAGCTCGACGCCCGGTGAAGGGCTTGACCCAGCTCGGTCATACCGCGATATGGGGACCGCTCCTACTTTGGATGCACGATCCCGAACCTCTTCGAGCAGGTTTGGGCGTCGAGGGTGGCCGCGCGGTGGCGTGCCCCGCGGTCACCCGATATGACCCTTTTTCGCACGCGTCGACTATCGAGAGGAACATTCGTCCACCGGGCTGCTCGGGCAGAGCGGCCTCGACTGGACCAACGCGAGCCTCGGCGCCGCCGCTGCGGGGGCGATGATCCTTCTGCTGCTCGGCGGAACGCTCCTCACGGTGCGACGCCGTAGCGTCGCGGCGTGACTCTGACCGGATCGGGGCGGCGCAACCATGCCGCCCCGATCCATGCCGGACCATCCGCCTTGAAAGTCACGATGGCCGCATGTTCTACCGGCTGAGCAGCTGGGAGCTCTCGTTGATCATCCTCGCAGTGATCGGCGCGGCAGTCCTGGCCGGGCACGTGGGCGGCAGATACCTGCGCGAGCACTCGAGCACGTTGCGCGAGCCGTTCGGCGTGCTCCAGGCGGCGCTGCTCGGCGTCGTCGGGCTGATCCTCGCGTTCGGGCTCACGCTCGCCGTCGGGCGATACCAGGATCGCCGCGCCGCGGTCGTCGCCGAGGCGAACGCGATCGGAACGACGTACCTGCGCGCGCAGCTGATCGCCGAGCCGGCGCGGACCCGCTCGCTCGATCTGCTCCGGCGCTACACCGACCTTGCGCTGCTCGTGTCGAAGGAGGTGCCGGACAGCGCCGGCATGAAGCGGGCGACGGCAGCCGAGGGGGTCCTGCAACGGCGGCTCTGGCGGCTCGCCGGACAGGCGCTCGCCGCACAGCCGGTCGCGAGCGGCACGCGGCTCTACGTCGACAGCCTCAACAACACGATCGACCAGCAGTCGGTGCGGCTGTCCTCGTTGAACAATCGCGTACCGGGAGCCGTCCTCGGGCTCGAGCTGATCGGCGCCGCGGTCGCGCTCGGGCTGCTCGCCCTGCACATCTCGATCCTCGGCCGCGGGCTCGTGCCGATGCTCGCGGCAGCAGGGCTCATCACCTTGCTCCTGCTCGTCACCTTCGATCTCGACCGGCCGACGCGCGGCCTGATCAAGGTGCCGCCGACACCGCTCCAGGCGGTCCGCGCGTCGATGGTGCTGCCGCCCGCCGCCAGCGGTCCCTGAACCCACTCCCGCTAAGGCGCCGCAAAGAGCCCGCAAAGGCTCGCCTCCTACCGTCCCCTCGACGACACCACTCGCAGAGGGAGGCAACCATGAAGTTCAAGCTGCTCGGGCTGGCACTGATCGCGACGCTCGTCACTGCCGCACCGTCGCTCGGTGGCGGCGCGCCGATCACGGCCAAGGTTCTCGGCTTCGGAGCGATGCAGGCGACGACGATCCATGCGAAGGCGGGCGCGATGATCCTCGACTCGATCACGATCGAGCCCGGTGGAAGCTTCGGCTGGCACACGCACGGCTCGCCGGTCGCGGTCGTCGTGAAGAGTGGGACGCTGACGGTCTTCGACCCGTCGGTCGGACACTGTGCCCCGTTCAAGGTCTCGAAAGGGATGGCATTCGTCGAGCCGGCGGGCCACGTCCACCTCGCCCGCAACGACACGAAGACTCCGGTGACCGTGTACGCGCTCTACCTCGGTCTACCGAAGGCCGCAGGCGCGAACGTCCCGGCGACCGAGCCGGCCGGCTGCAACGCCTGAGGACGCATGCGGTGGCGACGGGTCCAAGGGGTTGGCCCGTCGCCGCTGCTTCGACGTCGCTTAAATCTCTCCGGTGCCACGCACGATCGCAGCGGCGCTGACGCCGCTCGCCGACGACGGCTCGACGCTCGACGAACCGGCCGTCGCGCCGTACCTCGCGTTCCTCGCGGAGGGCGGCGTGGACGGTGTCCTGCTCACGGGGACGACGGGCGAGGGAATGCTGCTCGCCCCCATCGAGCGAATGCGCCTGCTCGAGCTGGCTGCGACAGGGCCACTCGAGGTGATCGCCCACTGCGGCGCGCAGTCGACGGCGGCGACCGTCGAGCTCGCCGCCCACGCGAACGCGACGGGCGCCTCGGGGGTCGCGGTGATCGCACCGCCGTACTTTCCGCTGGACGAGCACGAGTTGCTCGCGCACTTCGTCGCCGCCGCGCAGGCATGCGCGCCGACGCCGTTCTACGTCTACGAACTCGAGCGCGCCTCGGGATACGCCATCCCGGTGCCGGTGGTCGAGCGGTTGCGAGAGGTCGCCGACAACCTCGTCGGGATGAAGGTGAGCGACGCGCCGTTCACGAAGGTGCGGCCCTACATGCTCGACGGCCTCGAGGTGCTGATCGGGGCGGAGTCGCTGATCGGCGAAGGTCTCGCTGCCGGTGCGGGCGGTGCGGTCTCCGGGCTTGCATCGGCATTCCCGGAGATCGTCGTCGAAGCGGTGCGGAGCGGCGACTCCGCTGCCGCCGGGGCCCTGCGCGCCTCGGTGGAGCGGTTTCCACGCCTCGCCGCGCTGAAGGCCGTCGCCGTCGCGCGCGGCGTGCCGATGCGCGAGGACATGCGGCCGCCGCTGCGCACGCTCACCGACGCCGAGCGGGACGAGCTGCTCGCGTCGGTTCCGCTCTAGCCGAGCTCGTCCATCGCCTGACGCGCACGCGCGTGCACGTCGGCCCGGCGCGCATCGACGTCCGGATCGTCGACGGCGGGCGGCGCGGACGGCGTCTCCACGCTCCGCGATTCGGCGAGCGTCGCCTTCAGGTCTGCCGCCGGCGACGGCGACAACGTGCGCTCGCGCCTGCGCCGGAGCAGCGCTCGCAGACCGAGCGCGCCGACCACCAGCGCGAGCAGGCGCTTCACGGCGCCGATGCTACACTGCCGCCGCTTCTCGCCACGCCCGTCACGCCGTTTGCCGAAGCGGCGTCCAGGAGGCGGGGCCGACTCAGTCCATGAGAAGGAGGAATTCGGCTTGAACGAGTACGAAATCATGCTGCTGCTGGACCCGGAGCTCCCGGAGGAGCGCGGCAACGAGATCATCCAGCGAATCCGCGACGCCGTCGAAGGCGCGGAAGGCACCTGGGACGGACACGAGCCCTGGGGCCGCCGGCAGCTCGCCTACGAGATCGACCACAAGAACGAGGCGGTCTATCACCTGCTGCTCTTCACGACCACGCCCGCGGCGCTCGCCGAGATCACGCGCGTGCTCAAGATCACCGACGGGGTCGTACGGCACCTGGCCGTCCGCCGGGTCAAGGGTGGCCACACCAAGCCGCCGTCGGCGCCGCCCGCACCGGCCTCCGCCCCGCGGGCCGCGTCCGTGCCTGCCGGTGACAGCGACGAGGCGTCCGAGTAGCCTGGACCCCGTCTAGGGAGAGGAGCGAAGGAACCATGGCCAACATCAACCGCGTCGTCCTGGTCGGCAACCTGACTCGCGACCCGGAGCTCCGGCAGACGCCGTCGGGAACCCCTGTCTGTGGACTGCGGATCGCGGTCAACACGCGGCGCAAGGACAGCTCCGGCCAGTGGACCGAGAAGCCGAACTACTTCGACATCACCGTCTGGGGCCAGCAGGGCGAGAACTGCGCGCAGTACCTATCGAAGGGTCGCCCGGTCGCGATCGACGGCCGCCTGGAGTGGCGCGAGTGGGACGCGCAGGACGGCACCAAGCGTCAGGCGGTCGAGGTGATCGCCGACAGCGTGCAGTTCCTGGGCGGTCGCGGCGACGGAGCGGCCGAGGGCGGCAACCAGTTCGTGCCCGCAGGTGCGCAGAGCAGCACCGACGCCGATTTCCAGTCCGCCGACGACGACATTCCGTTCTAAGGAGACGAAGCGTGGCTGCACCCAAGTCCGAGCGCACCAACAGGCCGAAGCGCGGAGCCCCGACCGGGGGCGGCCGCCGCAAGTCCTGCTTCTTCTGCAAGTCGAAGGTCGACGAGATCGACTACAAGAACGTGAACGAGCTGCGCCGCTACGTCTCGGAGCGGGGCAAGATCCGGTCGCGCCGCATCAGCGGTGCGTGCCGCCGGCACCAGCGCCAGGTCGCGGTCGCCGTGAAGCGCGCACGCGAGATCGCCCTTCTGCCGTACGTCGGCGACCGGTAGGAGCACCGTCGTGGAGGTGATCCTCAGACAGGACGTCGACTCGCTCGGCCTGCGCGGCGAGGTGGTGAACGTCGCCCGCGGCTACGCGCGAAACTTCCTGCTCCCGCGGGGGCTCGCAGAGACCGCGACCCCGGCCCTCGTCCGCGAGCTGGAGAAGCGCGATGCGCGGCGGGCCCGCCACGAGGCGAAGACCACCGACGAGGCGATGGCGATCGCCGATCGGATCTGTGCGCTCGAGTTCAGATTCGACGTCAACGCAGGTCCGACCGGCTCGTTGTTCGGCTCGGTGACGGCGACGAACGTCGCCGACCGGCTCTGGGAGCAGGAGAAGATCCGCGTCGACCGTCGCAAGCTCCAGATGGACACGATCAAGCGGATCGGCCGGTACACGGTGCCGATCGAGCTGTTCGCGGACGTCACCGCGGAGCTGCATCTTGCCGTCGCGCCGGAAGGCCAGGAGCTCCCGAGCGAGGCCGAGCTGGCAGCGCTCGAGGCGGCCGAGGCCGAGGCCGCGCGTGCGGCCGAGGAGGCGAGCGCCGAGGAAGTCGCCGCGCCCGCCGTGCCCGAGGCGGCCGCTGAGATCGTCGAGG
Organism: uncultured Thermoleophilia bacterium; assembly: GCA_963769545.1. GTDB lineage: Bacteria > Actinomycetota > Thermoleophilia > Gaiellales > Gaiellaceae > PALSA-600. Next base: position 500,248 of record CAVYMB010000002.1, read on the forward strand.
CAGACGTCGACGAGCCGTCCGAGGTGGACGAGCCGGCGCCGCCGGCCGAGCCCGAGTCGGAGCAGGAGCCGGAGCCCGCCGAGTAGCGGTTTTCCACAGGCTCCGCTCGCGCCTGTGGACAGATCGTCACTGCATCGGCACGACCGCTTCGTTCCACAGCACCGTCCACGGGCTGTGGAACGAGCGCGAAAGTCCGCGCTCGGAGCGACCTTTTCCTCCACCTTGCATTGCGAACACCTGTTCTGATATCCCTGCACGTGATGTTGTTAGAGGAGTGTGAAGGGCGTTTTGCACAGCGTTGAGAACGCGGCCGGGGACGGCTTGACTAGGCGCCACATGGCGATGCCTGCCCAGGCGCTCCCGACCGCCCCGATCCCACCGCAGAACCTCGACGCGGAGGAATCCGTGCTCGGCGCGATGATGCTGTCGCCGCTGGCGATCGGGGCAGTCACGGAGTCGACCAACCTGTCGGCGGCGGACTTCTACCGCGAGAGCCACGGACGCATCTACAAGGCGATCATCGCGCTCTACGCCAAGGGAGAGCCGGTCGACGCGATCACCGTCGTGGACGAGCTCGACCGCACCGGCGGGCTGTCCGAGATCGGTGGGCCCGAGCGCGTGCACGAACTGGCCACGCTCGTGCCGGCGGCGTCCAATGCGGCGCACTACGCCCGGATCGTCAGCGAGATGGCGACGTTGCGTGGGCTGATCCGGGCAGGCAACGACATCGCCCGGCTCGGCTTCGACCGTCCCGGCGAGACGATCGAGCTGGTCGACCGGGCCGAGCAGATCGTCTTCGATCTGTCGCAGCAGCGCGTCTCGAGCGAGTTCGCGCACATCGACGATCTACTCAAGGAGTCGTTCGAGACGATCACGAAGCTCTACGAGGCGGGCACCGACATCACCGGCACGCCGTCGGGCTTCCGCGATCTCGACCGGCTGACGTCGGGCTTCCAGCCCGGCAACCTCGTGATCGTCGCGGCGCGGCCGTCGATGGGCAAGTCGGCGCTTGCGTTGTGCATGGCCGCCAACGTCGCGGTCCGGCACGACACACCCGTCGCGCTGTTCACGCTCGAGATGTCGAAGGCGGAGGTGACGCAGCGGCTGATGTGCTCGGAAGGCAAGGTCGAATCGCAGCGCCTCCGGACCGGCAAGCTCGCCGTCGACGACTGGCCGCGGCTGACGACTGCATGCGACAAGCTCGCGAAGGCACCGATCTACGTCGACGACACCGGCTCGATCACGATGATGGAGATCCGCTCCAAGCTGCGCCGCCTGAAGATGCGCGAGCCCGAGCTGGCGCTCGTGATCGTCGACTACCTACAGCTGATGACGAGCGGTACCTCGGTCGAGAACCGCGTCCAGGAGGTCTCGCAGATCTCGCGTTCGCTGAAGGTGCTCGCGCGCGACCTCGAGGTGCCGATCGTCGCGCTCTCACAGCTCTCCCGTGCCGTCGAGCAGCGGCACGACAAGCGCCCGATCCTCTCCGACCTGCGCGAGTCCGGCTCGATCGAGCAGGACGCCGACCTCGTGATGTTCGTGTACCGCGACGAGTACTACAACCCCGAAGAGACCGACTCCGCCGGCGTCGCCGAGCTGATCCTCGCGAAGCACCGAAACGGCGCCACCGGCATCGAGAAGCTGGCCTTCCAGAAACGCTACGCCAAGTTCGCCGACCTGGCAGCTGCAGCATGACGACGACGGTCTGGCTCTCCCCCTCGGCGACCGCGTTCTCATGTCTCTGCGAACCGTGCCTCGAGGCGGCGCGGCGTAGTGGCGCGCTGTTCTCCGATGCCCTCCAGGCCGCGAGCGTTCGCAGCAGCGTCGGCAGGGACACCGCGCTCGGCGTCGTTCGCTGCGCCGCAGGGCACGAGATCGTCCTGCGGCGCGGCGAGCAGCCGGCCGCGCTGCTCGGCCGCGACGAGCGCCAGCTGCAGCTGACCTAGACTGACGGACGTGCCGTCGACCGTCGTCGTAGGCGCGCAGTGGGGCGACGAGGGCAAGGGGAAGATCGTCGACCTGCTCGCGCAGGACTCGGACATCGTCTGCCGTTACCAGGGCGGGCCGAACGCCGGGCACACGATCGTCGTCGACGGCGAGACGTTCAAGATCCGCCAGACCCCGAGCGGCGTGATCTCCGGCAAGACGTCGGTGATCGGCGCGGGCTGCGTGGTCGACCCGCAGGTGCTGCTCGACGAGCTGGACGAGTTGGCCGCGCGCGGCATCGACACGTCGGTGCTCGTCGTCTCGGGCAACGCGCACCTGATCATGCCGTGGCACGTCGCCATCGACCAGGCGTCCGAGCGACGGCTCGGGTCGCTGCAGATCGGAACGACGAGACGCGGCATCGGCCCGGCCTACGCCGACAAGGCGTCGCGCATCGGGATCCGCGTCCAGGACGTGCTCGATGCGAAGATCCTCCGGCAGAAGCTCGACGTCGCGCTCGCCGAGAAGAACGTCTGGCTGACGAAGGTCTACGACGTGCCGCCCTTCGATCTCGAGGAGATCTGGGAGCAGACGGCAGCCCTGGCGGAGCGCCTCGCGCCGTATGTCGGCGACGTGTCGCTGCTCGTCGATCAGGCACTTCGCGACGGCAAGCGGGTGCTCTTCGAAGGCGCGCAGGCGACGCTGCTCGACCTCGACCACGGGTCGTATCCGTTCGTCACCTCGTCGAACCCGATCGCTTCGGGCGCGCCGACCGGCATCGGCATCGGCCCGACGCGGATCGACCGCGTGCTCGGCGTGTCGAAGGCCTACGTGACCCGGGTCGGCGCCGGCCCGTTCCCGTCCGAGATCGCCGGCCCGGATCAGGAGCGCCTGCGCGAGCTCGGCGGCGAATACGGGACGGTCACGGGGCGCGAGCGCCGCTGTGGCTGGCTCGATCTCGTCGCGTTGCGCTACGCGGTGCGGTTGAACGGGATGACCTCGCTCGCCCTGACGAAGCTGGACGTTCTGTCGGCGTTCGACGAGCTCCCCGTGTGCGTCGCCTACCGGCTGCCGGACGGCCGTGAGACGCGTGACTTCCCGGCACACCAGTCCGACTTCCATCACGCGAACCCCGTCTGGCAAGTGCTGCCGGGCTGGCGGCAGCCGCTCGACGACGCGACCACCGTGCGCGAGCTGCCGGCGGCCGCGTCCGGATACGTCGAGTTCGTCGCCGACGACCTCGGTATCCCGGTCGAGCTGGTCGGCGTGGGCGCGGCGCGCGAGCGCGTGCTCGCCTGAGCGCGGATGACCCTCGCGAACGGCACGACCGACGTCGAGATCGTGATCACCCTCTCAGCGGTGATCCCGGTCGCCCTGACGGCGGTGCTCGCCTGGTGGGTGCTACGAGGCAAGCGAGACGACCCGGACGAGAAGCTCTGGCGGCTCCAGGACGCCGAGCGTCGTCGGGCTAGAGAACACCAGAACCCACCCGAGTAGGATCGGCGCGTGAACGTGCTGATCGTCGGAGCGGGTGCGCGCGAGCATGCGCTCGCGTGGCGACTCGCGCAGAGCCCGAGCCTGACCGAGCTGCACGCGGCGCCCGGCAACCCTGGGATAGCCGAGCTCGGGGTCTGCCATCCGGTCCGCGCCGACGACGGGGACGGCCTGCTGGGACTGGCGGTGACGCTCGGCACCGAGCTCGCGATCATCGGCCCGGAAGGGCCTCTGGTCACCGGTGTCGCCGACGAGTTGCGGCGCAACGGGATCGCCGTGTTCGGCCCGAGCGCCGCCGCAGCCCGCATCGAAGGCTCGAAGTCGTTCGCGAAGGAGGTGCTGCGCGCGGCCGGCGTTCCCGCCGCCGAATCCCTCTCGGTCGCCCGACCTCCCTGCGTCGTCAAGGCAGACGGGCTCGCCGCCGGGAAGGGCGTGTTCGTCTGCCGCACCACCGACGAGCTCGAGACGGCGCTGCGGACGGTCCAGGGTCTCGGAGGCGGCATGGTGATCGAGGAGCTGCTCGAGGGACGCGAGGTCTCGGTCTTCGCGCTCTCAGACGGCCGCCATGTCGTCCCGATCGGCTCGGCGCAAGACTTCAAGCGCATCGGCGACGGCGACACCGGGCCGAACACCGGAGGGATGGGCGCCTACTCGCCCGTGCCTTGGCTCGACGACATCGACGCCGTCACGGATGCGGTGCACCGGCCGGTGATCGCCGAGCTCGCGCGACGAGGCACGCCCTTTGTCGGCTGTCTGTTCGCGGGGTTGATGGTCACCGACGACGGGCCGAAGGTGCTCGAGTTCAACGCCCGCTTCGGCGACCCCGAGACGCAGGTACTGATGCCGAGGCTCCAGGGGGACCTACTCGAGACGCTTGCCCAGACCGCCACCGGTGACCTCTCGGGCACGGCGGTGACGGCGGACGACTCGTCGGCGGTGACGGTCGTGCTCGCCTCGCCCGGCTACCCGGATTCGAGCGACTACGCCGGCGTCGTCGTCGACGGCCTGGCCGATGCCCAGGCGGACGGCGCGCTCGTGTTCCACGGCGGCACCGCGGTTCGCGACGGCCGCGTGGTCACGGTTGGCGGCAGAATCCTCTCGGTGACGGGAACCGGAGCCACTCTCCCCGAGGCACGCGCGAACGCGTACCGGGCTGTCGACCTCGTTTCGTTCGAGGGCGTCCGCTTCCGGCACGACATCGCGGCGGCGGTCGATGGCTGAGCCGTCGGTCGGCATCCTCGTCGGCTCGGAGTCGGACCGCGCGCGTATGCAGGCGGCCATGGACGAGCTCGACGCGCGCGGGATCGGGTGGGAGCTGGAGGTGCGCTCCGCCCATCGGACGCCCGACGCCGTCGCCGACTACGCGCGGTCGGCGGCCGGCCGCGGGCTCAAGGTGCTGATCTGTGGCGCGGGCCTCGCCGCCGCGCTGCCCGGCGTCGTCGCCGCGCACACCGAGCTTCCCGTGATCGGCGTCCCGCTCCGCTCGTCACTGTCCGTGCTCGACGGGCTCGACGCACTGCTCTCGATCGTGCAGATGCCCCCGGGGGTGCCTGTGGCGACGGTCGGCGTCGACAACGCGAAGAACGCCGCCGCGCTCGCGGCGCGCATCCTGGCTCTCACCTGACCGGGCGGCGCCGGCCACGGCGCGCTCTAGACTGGCCGGAGTGATCGCCCGCTACTCGCGTCCGGAGATGTCTCGCATCTGGTCGGAGGAGGGCAAGCTCGAGCGCTGGCTGGACGTCGAGCTCGCTGCACTCGACGGCTGGGCCGAGCTCGGCGTGGTGCCGGCCGCCGACGTCGCGGCGATCCGCGATCGCGCGACGGCACCGACTGCCGAACGGGTCGCGGAGCTCGAGCGGACGACCGACCACGATCTCGCGGCGTTCGTCGACGCGGTCGGCGAGCAGCTCGGCGCCGAGGCCCGCTGGGTGCACTACGGCCTGACCTCCTCGGACGTGCTCGACACGGCGCTGGCCCTCCAGATCCGGGACGGGGGAGCACTCCTGGTCGCCGGAGTCGAGCGGGCAATCGCGGCGGTGATCCGCCGCGCTGTCGAGCACCGGAGGACGATCTGCATCGGGCGCTCGCACGGGATCCACGCCGAGCCGACGACGTTCGGCTGGAAGCTCGCCGGCTGGGCGTTCGAGCTCGATCGCGCGCGCCGCCGGCTCGAGCAGGCGCTCGAGACGTGCCGGGTGGGCCAGCTGTCGGGAACGGTCGGAGCGTATGGCGCGCTCGACCCGCGGGTCGAGCTGATCGCGTGCGCCCGACTGGGGCTGGAGCCGGATCCCGTGTCGACGCAGGTGATCTCCCGCGACCGCCACGCGGAGCTCCTGTGCGCGCTGGCGCTGTGCGCGGCCTCGCTCGATCGCTTCGCGACGGAGGTCCGGCATCTGGCGCGAACGGAGGTCGGCGAAGCGGAGGAGCCGTTCGGCGCCGGGATGAAGGGGTCGTCCGCGATGCCGCACAAGCGCAACCCGAAGGTCGCCGAGCGCATCTCAGGACTGTCGCGCGTCGTCCGGGCAGCCGCGCCGGTCGGCCTCGAGAACGTCGTCCTCTGGCACGAACGCGACATCTCGCACTCCTCCGCCGAGCGCGTCGTCGTGCCCGACGCGTTCCTCGCACTCGACTACATGCTCGATCGGTTCAGCTGGCTCGCCGACGGGCTCGTCGTCCACACCGATCGAATGGAGCGCAATCTGTGGGCCTCACACGGGCTCTTCTTCTCGCACCGGCTGCTGCTCGCGCTCGTCGAGCACGGTGTCGATCGCAACGACGCCTACCGCGTAGTGCAACGCAATGCGATGCGGTCGTGGGACGAAGAGCTCGACTTCGAGGAGCTCGTGCGCACCGACGCACAGATCACCGAGCACCTGTCGGAGGCGAACCTCGCCGAGGTGTTCGACCTCGACGCGACGATCGCGCACCTCGACGGAGCGTTCGACCGACTTCATCGTCTCGACCCCAAGGAGGTTCCCGTTCATGCCTGAGGCACTACATGTCGGCAGCGGCAAGGTGCGTGAGCTCTATGCCGTCGACGACCAACATCTACGGCTGGTTGCCAGCGATCGAATCTCGACCTTCGACGTCGTGCTGCCGACGGCGATTCCCGACAAGGGTTGCGTGCTCACCGGTCTGTCCGGTTTCTGGTTCACGCGGACGCGCGGGATCGTCGCGAACCACCTGCTCTCGCTGGGCGACGACGGCCGCACGACCGAGTGCCGGCGCCTCGAGATGCTGCCGATCGAGTGCGTCGTCCGCGGCTACCTGGCGGGCTCGGGCTGGAACGACTACCGGGCGACCGGCACCGTCTGTGGCCACCGGCTGCCGGACGGGCTGGCGGAGAGCGAGCAGCTGCCGGAGCCGATCGTGACGCCGGCGACGAAGGCGACGACCGGCCACGACGAGAACATCGACCGGGAGACGGCAGCGGAGCTCGTCGGTGTCGAGCGATTCGACGAGGTCGAGGCCGCGGCGCTCGCGCTCTACGGATTCGCCTCCGCACACGCGCTCGCGCGCGGGATCATTCTCGCCGATACGAAGCTCGAGTTCGGGCTCGACGGCGACGGGACGCTCGTGCTCGCCGACGAGGCGTTCACCCCCGACTCCTCGCGATTCTGGCCGGCAGACGAGTACCGGCCGGGCGGCGCTCAACCCTCGTTCGACAAGCAATTCGTCCGCGACTACTGCGAGTCGTTCGGCTGGGACAAGACCGAGCCCGGCCCCGAGCTGCCCGACGATGTCGTCGCGGGCACGCGCCTTCGCTACCTCGAGGCGTTCGAACGGCTCACCGGCGTCACGTTCGCGGCCTACGTCGCACGACCCGGCGTGGTGCTCGAGTGAAGGCAACGGTGCTCGTCCGGCCGAAGCCGGGGATCCTCGACCCGCAAGGCCAGGCCGTCTCGAGCTCGCTGCGGCACCTCGGCTTCGAGGTCGGCGAGACGCGCATCGGAAAGGTCGTCGACGTCGAGCTGGCCACCGAGGACCCGGTCGAAGCGCGGACGCAGCTGGAGGCGATGTGCGCCCGCCTGCTCGCCAATCCGCTGATCGAGAGCTACGCAATCGAGCTCGAGAGCGAATGAGCGACGCACCGCCCCGCCCGCTGGTCGCGGTGCTCGTCTTCCCGGGCTCGAACGACGATCGGGACGCACAGCGTGCGCTCGTCCGCCTCGGCGCGGACGCACACCGCGTCTGGCACACCGAGCGCCACCTGCCCGCAGGGACGGCCGCAGTCGTCCTGCCCGGCGGGTTCTCCTACGGCGACTACCTTCGCTGCGGGGCGATCGCGCGCTTCTCTCCCGTCCTCGAAGCGGTCGGTGCGTTCGCCCGCGAGGGCGGCCCCGTGCTGGGGATCTGCAACGGCTTTCAGATCCTGACCGAGGCCGGGCTGCTCCCCGGCGTTCTCCGCCCCAACGCGTCACTCGCGTTCGTCTGCCGCGACGTGGCCGTTCGCGTCGAGCCTGTCTCCACGCCGCTGCTGTCGCGGTGCGAGATCGGCCAGGAGCTCACGATCCCGGTCAAGCACGGCGAGGGTTGCTGGTTCGCGGACGACGAGCTGCTGGAGCAGCTGGAGTCGACAGGGCAGATCGCTCTGCGCTACGGCAGCAACTCGAACCCCAACGGCTCGATCGCGGACGTCGCCGGCGTGATCAACGCGGAGGGCAACGTCCTCGGGTTGATGCCCCACCCCGAGCATGCCGTCGATCCGCTGCTCGGCTCCGCCGACGGCGCCCTGATCATGGGCTCGCTGATCGATGCCGCGCGGATGTCGGTCTCGGCGTTCGCCTAGGCACCACCCCCTGTGACGACTCGGAGGAGCTCCCCGAGCGCGGGATGCCGCGCCAGCTCGGCCCGGAGGCGCTCGAGGTCGCGCTCACGCAACGTGACGGGACCGCGCCGAGCGACGCCGCCGGTCGTGTACGCGAAACGGACGAGCCGCTCGCCGCGTTCCGTTTCGAGCAGCTCGAGCACCGACGAGAACCGCTTCGCACCCGCACGCTGCGGCAGTGCGAGCCGTTCGACCACCGTCGCCGGACCCCACGGCGTCGAAGCCGGCCGGGCCGGCCGAGGGGTTGTGTTCGCGTTCGCTGCCATGTCGACGACCGTAGCCGCGCAACCGTCACGCGTGTGCAACGGGTCCGCAACGAATGCGCGCCGACTTCGACCGGCGCGCCGACGCCCCGAGCGGCGCCCTTCAGGCGTCGATCGGGACGTGTCCCGGCTGGCCTGCGACCCGCGCGAGCCAGCTCAGGATCGCCGGATAGCCTTCGAGGTCGAAGCCGCCCTCGTGCGCCACGTGGGTGTACGCGTACAGAGAGATGTCGGCGATCGTCATCCCGTCCCCGACGAGCCAGCTCCGACCGGCGAGGTGCCCCTCCATCGCGTCGAGCGCCCGGTAGCTCGCGGCGCGCCTGCTCTCGACGCGGTCCGCGTACGCCTCCGGCTGCCCGGAGTAGGCGAGCCAGAAGCGGACGACCGCGAGCGAGGGCTCGTGCTCGTACTGCTCGAAGAACTGCCACTGGAGCACCTGCGCCCGCTCGTACCGCTCCGCCGGGACGAAGCGGGTCCCGTCCCCGAAGTACCAGAGAATCGCATTCGACTCGCCGAGCGGCCGCCCGTCGTCGAGCACGAGCGTCGGCACCCGGAGTGCCGGGTTCAATCCGCCGAGGAGCTCGGGACGGGTCGAGCGGTCGATGACATCAACCTCCCGCCGCTCGTAGGCCAGGCCGAGGTGCGCCAGCAACAGGCGAACCTTGTAACAGTTGCCCGAGACCGGGCTGTCGTAGAGGACGAGCACGATCTACCCTCGACAATCATGACGATCGACGACGAGCTGGCCGAGGTGCGGTCGCTGCTCGAAGCGCCGTCGCCGGCGGTGCTCGCGACGTACCGCAAGGACGGAAGCGCGCTTGTGACGCCCGTGTGGTTCCGCTGGACCGGCGAGGCATTCGAGGTCGTGATTGCCGAGGGCGACGTGAAGCTCGCGCACCTGGCGCGCGACCCACGCTGCACCCTGCTCGTCTTCGAGGCGGTGCCGCCTTTCCGCGGCATCGAGATTCGCGCGGCTCCCACGCTCGTCACAGGCGACGTCACCGCGGCCCGCGCCGAGATCGCGGGACGCTATCTCGGAGCCGAGGCAGGCGCACGCTTCGCCGCCGAGCGGCAGTCGAAGCCCGGCGTGCTGCTCCGGCTCGTCCCCGACGCTCCCCGCACGTGGAGCCTCGCGGGAATCCTGCCGCACTAGGTCACGGAACGACGTTCCGCGGCGTGACACCGTCGATCAGCAGCGATCGCAGAGCCGACGCGGCGAGCAACCCCATCGCCTCGCGTGTCTCACGCGTGGCGCTTCCGAGGTGAGGCGTGAGGACGACGTTCTCGAGCTCGAGCAGTTCCGGGCTGACGGCGGGCTCGAACTCGAAGACGTCGAGCGCCGCGCCGGCGATCTTCCCCGACCGGAGCGCACGGACCAGCGCCTCCTCGTCGACGACCGGCCCGCGTGCCGTGTTCACGAGCACCGCGCTCGGTTTCATCACGTCGAGCGCCGCCGCGTCGATCAGGTGGCGGGTCGCGGGCGTCGCCGGAACGTGGAGACTGACGACGTCGGCCTGACTCAGCGCGTTCTGTAGCGAATCTCCGCGACCGACGAACAACGTCGTCGCACCGAACGCCTCCGCGAGCCGAGCGGTCTCCCGCCCGATCCGCCCTGGGCCGACGATCGCCACGACCTTCCCGTCGAGGCTCTCGCCGAGCATGAACTCGACCGAGAACCGCCACTCGCCGCCGCGCCGGAGCAAGCGGTCTCCCTCGACCACGCGGCGCAGCAACGCGAGCGTCAGCGCAATTGCCTGCTCGGAGGTCGTCCTCGTCAGAACGTCGGGCGTGTTCGCGACCACGATCCCGCGCGCGCGAGCCGCATCGAGGTCGATGTTGTCGACGCCGACTCCGTAGTTCGCGACGATCCGAAGGCGGGACCCCGCGCGCGCAAGGAATTCGTCGTCGACCTTCGTCGGCAGCAGCGAGAGGATCCCGTCCACTCCGACCGGTGTGTCGACGACGTCGAAATCCGCCGTCAGGGCAGCGAGCACGCGCTCGGGAATCGCACCCGTGACGTTGACTCGCGGCCGGTGGTTGCCGTCCTGGTCGATCGTCGCCACGCCGACAGGCAGCTACGCGCCGGACTGGTCGATCAGCTCGATCCGATACCCGTCCGGGTCCTGAACGAAGCAGAGCAGCGACCCGCCCTCGCGCACACGGTACGGCTCGCGTTCCGGCTCGATCCCCTGTCCGTGCAACTGCGTCAGCGTCGCTGCGAGGTCGTCGACCCCGACCGCGATGTGGCCGTAGCCGGTGCCCAGCTCGTAGCTGCGGCCGTCGTGGTTGAACGTCAGCTCGAGCTCCTCGTCCTGTCCCGGGACGCCGAAGAAGTAGTTCGTCGCCTCGGTCTCGCCGCCGCGAACGATGTCCATCTCGCGCCGAAACTCGAGCCCGAGCGCCTCGTAGAACGCACGGCTCCTCGTCGGATCGGTGATCCGGTACATCGTGTGCAGATAACGCGTCACGGCGGTGATGCTACGCGGTCGACTGCCTGACCGTCGTCTCGAAGCGTCGCGTGTAACGGACCCTCGAGACGGGTACGCCCGCGGGCGACGACGAAGGAGGACACCATGGCTGACCATGTGGCCAAAGCAGCGGTAGAGATCAGCGCTTCACGCGGCCGGGTTTGGACCGCGCTGACCGATCCTGAGCAGATCGAGAAGTACATGTTCGGCTCTCGAGTCGTGACCGACTGGGAACGAGGGAGCCCGATCGCATGGACGGGCGAGTACCAGGGGAAGGCGTACGAAGACAAGGGCAAGATCATCGAGATCGAACCGGAGCGGCGGCTGAAAGTCACGCACTTCAGCCCGTTGAGCGGCAAGGAGGACGTGCCTGCGAACTACCACACGCTGACCTACGAGCTCGAACAGCGCGGGGACAAGACGCGCGTGTCGTTGAGCCAGGACAACAACGGCAGCGAGGAGGAGGCCGAACACTCGAAGGGCAACTGGGAGAAGATGCTGACCGGGCTGAAAGAGGTCGTCGAAGGCGGCTAGCGCCGCCGGTTATTACACTCGCTTGCGTGGCCGAGACGATCGGCGAAGCAGGAACCGAGCCCGAACCGACGCCGTCCGACCTGCTCGAACAGGTCGGCCGTGACGCGGGCACGCTGGTGCTCCGCGAGCTACAGCTCACCGCCGCGCGGCACGACGAGCAGATCCGCAGGGCGATCCGCAACCTGACCGTCGCGGCCGTCAGCACGGTCGCGTTGATCACGTTCTTCGCGCTGCTCAACTGGGGGATCGTGCTCGCGATCCAGGGGCCGCTTCCGGGCTGGCGCGCTCCACTCGTCGTCGGGGCGGCGTGGCTCCTCCTCGGCATCTCCGGCGCAGCCTTTCTCGCCACCCGCCCCGAGGGCGTCGCCGGGATCCGCGCAGCGCTCGCCGCCACCGGCGGCGACGACGCGAGCCTGGAGGACGCGCGTGACCGCGCCGAGCAGCAGATGCGCGCCTCGATCGGCGCCCTCTCGGGTGCAGTTGCGAGCGAGACCGGCGTGATCATCGCGGCTGCAATCGTGCCGATCGCAGGCGGTGCGATGGACGCCGGCGAGAAGCTGCTCGACTCGGCGGACGAGATCACCGACCGGATCGAGGACTCGGGCGTCCCCGGCGGCCGGATCGCCAATCAGGTCTTCGACGTCGCGTTGATCCCTGGTCGGCTGTTCATCCGGGTCACGAGCGCCGCGTTCAAGATCGGACGCTAGCCGCCCACCGGCTCGAGCTCCTCGGCCAGGAGCGAGAAGAGCACGGCGTCCTGCCACTCGCCGTGCCGGAGGTACGCCTTTCGCTTGACCCCCTCGCGCACGAACCCTGAGCGCTCTGCGTGCGCGATCGCCCGCTCGTTGAAGCCGTAGACCGCGAGCTCGAGACGGTGAAAGCCGAGCTCGAGCAGGAGATAGCGCTGGAGGAGCCGCGCCGAGTCGTCGGCGAGCCGACGGCCGCGAAACTCGGGATGCACTGCGAGGCCCTCGACCTGGACGATTCGATGAGGCCCGCTGACCTCGCCGAACCCGAGCGCTCCCGCCCGGTTGCCGTCGAGCTCGATCACCAGCCGGCCGAACGTCTCCGGCTCGCGGTCGGACCGCTCGATCTCGGCGACGATCGCGTCGCGATCGCGCGCTCGCCGCCCGCTCAGGAACGGCTCGACATCGTCGGACGTGTACAGCTCGAGCAGCCACTCCACGTCGTCGAGCGTGGCCCGGCGAAGCTCGATCACGTCGGCTCGGACGGCGCGCTGACGAATGACGGCTCGGCCACGGCCGGTCCCGCGCTCGGCCTGCGTCGCGAGACGGCCGTCCCGAGCGCGACCCCGCCGAGGATCAGCAGGAGCCCCACGATCGCGACCGACCCGACACCCTCGCCGAGGAACAACGCGCCGTAGGCGAGCGCGACCGGGGGGACGAGGTACGTGACGAACGACGCGTACGACGCACCAGCGCCGGCGATGATCGTGAAGAACAGCAGGTAGGCGAAGGCAGTGCCGACGATGCCGAGGAAGACGACCGACCCGATCGTCTTCCAGTCGGGGAGAGCGCTCGGCGCCTGCGCGACGCCGGCCGGCAGTACCGCGATCGCCGCCACTGCCGAGGTGCCGAACGCGACCAGCGGCGGCCGCGTCGTCGAGAGGTACCGGCGGATCAGCAAGCCGCCTGCCGCGTAACAGACCGCCATGCCGACGACGGCCAGCGCGCCGAGGATCTTCCCTTGCGGCTGCGCGCCGACGAGCAGCGCGACGCCGACGAAGCCGACGCCGACCCCGACGAGCCGGCTCCCGGTCACGCGCTGGTCGTGGAAGAAGCCGAATGCGAGCAGCACCGTGAAGATCGGGACCGACGCCTGGATGATGGACGCGGTGCCGGAGTCGATTCTCGTCTCACCCCACGACAGGAGCCAGAACGGGACGGCGGTGTTCAGCAGCCCGACCACGACGAGCGCGCGCCAGTGCCGACGCAGCTCGACGACAGCCTCCTGCAGGCCGATCGTCGCGGCGACGACCACCGCGAGCGTCACGGCGGCGAGCGCGATCCGTCCGAGAATCAGGGTGGAGGGGTCGAGCTGCCGGTCGGCGACCTTGATGAACATGAAGGAGCTCCCCCAGATCAGCGAGAGCAGGAGAAGCATCGGGAGGTACCGCCGGTTGACGCTCTCGGTGCGAACCACTCTCTCCTTCAACGGTCGTCGGGCGTGAACTGTGAGATCGAACGAGGGCGTCGGAGGCCCCGGATACACTGGCTTCCTGAGCTCCGTCGCCGTACCGCTGCACCGTAGCCTCGGGCTGACCGACGGCGAGAACGAGCGTATCGAGGAGCTGCTCGGACGGGTGCCGAACGACTTCGAGCTCGCCATTTTCTCGCTGCTCTGGTCGGAGCACTGCGGCTACAAGCACTCCGCCCCACTCCTCGGGCGGCTCCCGTCGTCGGGCGAGCGCGTCCTCCAAGGGCCGGGTGGCAACGCCGGCGTGATCGATCTCGGCGGCGGTCTCGCGGTCGCCTTCAAAGCCGAGTCGCACAACCATCCGTCCGCAGTCGAGCCGTTTCAGGGTGCCGCGACGGGCGTCGGCGGCATCCTCCGTGACATCGTGGCGATGGGCGCACGGCCGGTGGCCCTGCTCGACGGCCTGCGGTTCGGCAGCCCCGGCTGGCAGTTCCGGCAGGCAGTCGCGGGGATCGCCCATTACGGGAACTGCGTCGGGGTACCGACGGTCGGGGGCGAGTGCGTGTTCGACGCCGGCTATGCCGCCAATCCGCTCGTCAACGCGATGTGCGTGGGTCTGTTGCCGGCCGAGCGCGTGCTCGGTGCGCAGGCGCAGGGCGTGGGAAACGCGCTCGTGCTCTACGGCGCGCTCACCGGACGCGACGGGATCGGGGGCGCATCCGTGCTCGCGTCCCAGGACCTCGAGGGCTCCGACGAGAAGCGGCCGTCGGTCCAGATCGGCGATCCGTTCCGCGGGAAGGCATTGATCGAAGTGTCGGTCGAGCTCGTCGAGCGGAATCTCGTCGTCGCGCTCCAGGACTGCGGTGCCGCCGGGCTTGCCTCGTCGCTCTCCGAGATGGCGGCGGACGGCTTCGGCGTCGACGTGCACCTCGATCGCGTGCCGCAGCGTGAAGCCGGGCTCGAACCGTGGGAGGTCATGATCTCCGAGTCGCAGGAGCGGATGGTGGCGGTGGTCGACCCTGCCCTCGTCGACGAGGTGCGGGCGGTCTGCGAGCGCTGGGAGCTCCCCTGCACCGTGATCGGCCAGGTCACCGACCACGGCGAGCTGCGCGCGTTCTTCGACGGCGAAACCGTCGGCTCGATCCCGGCCGCCTACCTCACCGATCTCTGCCCGCACTATGAGCTTGAAACGCGTCCTCGTGCGACCCCGAGAGCGGCGGTCGACGAGGTCAACGACCAGTCGAAGACATGGGTGTTCGAGCAGTACGACCAGCTCGTCGGCTCGAGCACCGTGCGTCGACCCGGACTGGACGCGGCGGTCGTCCGGATCGACGGGGAGCGCGGTCTCGCGCTTACGCTCGACGGGCCGAGGCTGGGCGAACGCGATCCCTTCGCAGCGGGCCACGGCGCCGTCTACGACGCTGCGCTCAACGTCGCGTGCGCCGGCGGCGAGCCGCTCGCGCTGACCGACTGCCTGAACTTCGGCGATCCCGGCAAGCCCGAGATCGGCTGGGAGCTCGAGCAGGCAATCGAGGGAATCGCGACGGCTGCGCGCGAGCTCGGCATCCCGGTCGTCTCCGGGAACGTATCCCTGTACAACGAGACGGGCGGCGTCCCGATCCCCCCGACGCCGGTCGTCGGCTGTGTCGGGCTCGTTCACGACATCACGCGCATCCCGGACCGGTGGCAGCCCGGCGATCGCGTGTACCTGCTGCGCGGCAGCGGCGCGGAGCTGGTGCGCTTCGTGTGGCAGAACGCGCCCGCGTTCACGCTCGCCCACGACGTGTCGGACGGAGGGCTCGCCCTGGCGCTCAGCGAAGCCGGCGCGTGGTCGCAACTCGACCCACCGGCGCCGGCGGACGCCTACGTGCCCGCCCTCGCAGTCGTCGTCGCGATGCGTGCGGCGGACGGCCCACCCGCCTGGGACGATCTGGTCGAACTGGGAGCGGTCTGAGATGTGCGGCGTCTTCGGCGTTCGCGCCCCCGGCCGCGACGTCGCACGTTTGACGTACTTCGGGCTGTATGCGCTCCAGCACCGCGGTCAGGAGTCAGCCGGGATCGCCGTCAGCGAGGGTGGCCGTCTGACGGCGCTTCGCGACCTCGGCCTCGTTCCGCAGGTGTTCAACGAACAGAACCTCTCCGGGCTGCAGGGCGAGCTCGCGATCGGCCATACCCGCTACTCGACCACCGGCGCGAACGCCTGGGCGAACGCGCAGCCGCTGCTCTACCACGGCAGCGCGCGGACCGTCGCGCTCGGCCACAACGGCAACCTCGTCAACGCGGCCGAGCTGCGCGCGGCGGCCGGCAAGCGGCTCGCGTCGACGACGGACTCCGAGATGATCGCGGCGTTGATCGCCGACGATCCGCGGCCGCTCGCCGAGGCCGTCGCGGGCGCGATGGCGCAGATCGAGGGCGCGGCCACGGTCGTCGGCCTGGCCGACGGAAAGCTGTTCGCGTTCCGCGACCGGCACGGCTTTCGGCCGCTCGTGCTCGGGCGGCTCGGCACCGACACGGTGGTCGCCTCGGAGTCGTGCGCGCTCGACCTCGTCGGGGCGAAGGCGGATCGCGAGATCCGGCCGGGCGAGCTGGTGCTGATCTCGGACGAGGGTGTCGAGGCGATCCAGGCGGTCGAGCCGCCCGCACGGGGCAGCCTGTGCATCTTCGAGTTCTTCTACCTCGCGCGGCCCGACACGCGCCTCGCCGGCGTCGAGATCCACGGGGCGCGCGTGCGCATGGGCGAACGGCTCGCGGCCGAGTCGCCCGTCGAGGCCGACCTCGTGCTGCCGATCCCCGACTCGGGCACTCCGGCCGCTATCGGCTTCGCGCGCGCGACGGGGATCCCGTTCAGCGAGGGCCTGATCAAGAACCGCTACGTCGGGAGGACGTTCATCCAGCCGGAGCAGGGCATGCGCGAGCAGGGGATCCGCATGAAGTTCAACCCACTCGCCGAGGTCGAGGGCAAGCGCCTGGTCGTCGTCGACGACTCGATCGTGCGCGGCTCGACGACCCGGCAGATCGTGGCGATGCTGTTCGACGCGGGCGCCGCGGAGGTGCACATCCGGATCTCCTCGCCCCCGATCGTCTCGCCGTGCTTCTACGGGATCGACTTCGCCTCGGTGGACGACCTGATCGCGGCTCATTCGACCGTCGAGGAGGTACGCAGCGCGATCGGGGCGACGAGCCTCGCCTACCTCTCGCTCGACGGCCTCCAGGCGGCCACTCGCAGGCCCGAGAACGCGCTCTGCCGCGCCTGCCTGACGCGGGACTACCCGACGCGCCTCCCCACCGACACGCGCAAGCTGCGCTTCGAGGCGACGCCTACCTGAGCATGTCGCCGGCGCGGCCGTAGCGCACCGCGCGTCGCACCTGCCGCGGGTCGTAGCCCTGCTCGAGCAGCCGCTGACGGGTCTCGCCCTCGGCCGCCATGCGCAGGAAGAGCCACGACAGCGCGATCAGCGTCACCAGCGACCCCTCGGCCATCATCACGATCCCACCCAGATTCTGGTCGTGGACCGGGGTCAACCCCCACTCGGGCGGATGGCGATAGACCGAGTAGAAAGCCGTGTTCGACCAGATGAAGATGTTGCCGAGAACGGTCTCGATCAGCCGGACGACGGCGATGTAGCCGAGCTTCATCCCGGTCCCGAACCACTCCGGCGCCGGCAGCGTCTCGACCACCGGTTCCCACATCAGGCAGCCGCAGGTGAAGAACATGAAGTGCTCCAGCGCGTGGATCGAGTCGTGATGGAGCGCGGCGTCGTAGAGGTAGGGGATGTGCCAGACGTAGAGGTTGAGCGCCCAGACAGGCAGGGCGACGAGCGGGTGCGCCAGAAAACGCAGCCGCTCCACGGGACGCAGAGCGAGCACCGGCCGCAGTACCTGGCCCGTCAGCCCGAGCATGAACAGCAAGGGCGCGAGGTCGCCGATCAGGACGTGCTGCGTCATGTGCAGGAAGAAGAAGTGCTGCTCTCCGAGCGCGTCGATCGGTGAGTTCAGGGCGATCACGACGGCGGCGATGCCGGACCAGAAGCTCACCTGCCGCCAGGTGGCGACCGGCCGGCCGCTGCGGGCGAGCGTCCGGGCCCGCCGCAGGTACAGCAGCGCGGCGAGCGCCGTCGGCAGCACCTGCAGCGGCTCGAGGCTCCACGGACCGAGAAGCGACGGCGACTGCACCGCCTGGAAGACTAGAACTCCTTCCGTGCGCCTCTTCCACTACCACCTCGTCACCTCGGAGATCATCAACGTGGAGGCGCGCTACGTCGGGAAGCTCGGCTTCCACCTGGTGGCGCGGTACGGGCGGGTCGACGACGAGCACGTGTCGGTCGAGGCCGGCGTTTCGTGGGAACAGCTCGACCGTCGCGGGTTCAAGCTCAGGCTGACCGAGCTCGAGCGCGGCGCGGTCAACATCGTCGTCCAGCCGGGGCACTGGCGGCTGCCGCGGATCGACCATCTGGGCGTGGCGCTCGACGAGGACGAGTACGAATCGGTGCTCGGCCGCGCGATGCACGACCACCTTCGGGTGACCGAGCACGGCGGCCGCCGCACGTTCGTCGCCACGAACGCCGGGTACCGGCTCGAGATCCACCCGCCCCGGGAATGGATCGAGGAGCTACTGGCCGCCGGCACCGACTGGCGGCTGACCGAGCTGCACCTCCGGACGGACGACGTGACCGCGAAGGCGACCGCGCTCGCGTCGTTGCTCGGCCTCGACCGCTCGGGCGCCGAGGTCGACGTCGGCGGCACGCTCATCCGCTTCGTCGACGGCGGCCCGGAGGGGCGGCCGGAGCTCCACGCGGAGCGTTTCCTTTGAGCCGCGGGTACGCAGCGGCAGGCGTCTCGCTGCAGACGGCCGACGATGTGGTCGGCCGCCTGCGCGCTGCCGTCGAGTCGACCGGCGCGCGGAACTTCGGTGCGTTCGCCGGCCTCCACGCGCTGGACGACCGGCGCCTGCTGGCAGCATCGACCGACGGCGTCGGCACCAAGCTGATCGTCGCCCGCGCACGCGGCCGGCTGCGTGACTGCGGTGCCGACCTCGCCGCGCACTGCATCAACGACGTCGTGACGTGCGGCGCGGAGCCGCTGATGCTGCTCGACTACGTCGCGGCCGGTGCCGTCGTGCTCGAGGAGGTCGCCGAGCTGGTCGAAGGGGCCGCCGACGTGTGCCGCATCGCGGGGGTTGCCCTCGTGGGCGGCGAGACGGCGGAGCTCCCGGGGATCTATCGCGACGGCGAGCTCGACTTCGCCGGCACCTGCGTCGGCGTCGTCGACCGGCAGGACGTGATCGACGGCG
The DNA here is from genome assembly GCA_963769545.1 of uncultured Thermoleophilia bacterium. Classification (GTDB taxonomy): domain Bacteria; phylum Actinomycetota; class Thermoleophilia; order Gaiellales; family Gaiellaceae; genus PALSA-600. Next base: position 519,208 of record CAVYMB010000002.1, read on the forward strand.
CGCGCATCACGGCGGGTGACAGCGTGATCGGCTTTGCCTCGGCCGGTGTGCACGCCAACGGCTTCACCCTGATCCGCCGGGTGCTCGACGCGGAGGAGTACGACGGGGCCGACCTGCTCGCGCCGACGCGCCTCTACCTCGACGTGGCCCGGTTGCTGCGCGGGCGCGCGCACGGGCTCGTCCACGTGACAGGGGGCGGCATTGCCGGGAATCTGGCACGCGTGCTGCCCGTCGGTCTCCGTGCCGAGCTCGACTGGAGCGCCTGGCCGCGCCCGCCCGTGTTCGCCTGGCTCGCGCGCCACGTCGACGAGGACGAGTTGCGCCGGGTCTTCAACCTCGGCATCGGCTGGTGCGCGGTCGTCTCGGCCCCCCAGCCGGACGAGCTCGTGATCGGACGGATCGTGTGATCGGCGTGCTCGTGTCCGGTGCCGGGACGAACCTCCAGGCCCTGATCGACGGCGGCCTGCCGATCGCGGCCGTCGCCTCGAACCGGCGTGACGCGCCGGCGCTGCTGCGGGCACGCGATGCCGGGATTCCGACCGCGACGTTCAGCCTCGACTGTCACGCCGACCGGGCCGAGCGGGACCTGGTCCTCGCCGGCTGGCTCGAGGAGCACGGTGTCGAGCTCGTCGTGCTCGCCGGCTACATGCACCTGCTCACGCCACCGTTCCTGCAGCGGTTCCCGGGTCGGATCGTCAACGTCCACCCGTCGCTGCTCCCGCGCTTTCCGGGTGCCCACCCGATCGAGGACGCGCTTGCGGCCGGGGTCGACGTCACAGGCGTGACCGTGCACTACGTCGACGACGGCGTCGACACGGGACCGGTGATCACGCAGGAAGAGGTACCGGTCGAACCGCGCGCAACACTGGTCGAGCGGATCCACGCGACCGAGCACCGACTGCTCCCCGAGGTGGTGACGAGGCTCTGCGCCGCGCGCTCCTGAGCGTCTACGACAAGACGGGGATCGCCGAGTTCGCCCGCGAGCTCGCGGGTCTCGGCTTCGAGATCGTCTCGTCCGGCGGGACCGCCGCCTTCCTCGTCGAGCAGGGCATCGACGTGACGACGGTCGAGTCGGTCACCCAGGCGCCGGAGCTGCTCGGCGGACGCGTGAAGACGCTTCACCCGCGCATTCACGCCGGCATCCTCGCGCGCCTCGACCGCGAGGACGACCGCAGCACGCTCGACGAGCACGAGATCGAGCCGTTCGAGGTCGTGTGCGTGAACCTGTACCCGTTCTCGTCGGCTGCCTACCGCCGCGACGCCGCCGAGGACGACGTGATCGAGCTGATCGACGTCGGCGGGCCGTCGCTGCTTCGCGCGGCCGCGAAGAACCACGCGCACGTGGCGGCGGTGTCGAGCCCCGGACAATTCGCGCTCGTGCTCGACGAGCTGCGCGACCGCGGGGAGACGACGCTCGAGACGAGGAGGCGACTCGCCGCCGACGCGTTCGCCGCGACGGCCGCGTATGACGCCGAGATCGCCGCGTGGTTCACGGGCCGCGCAGCGCTGCCGAACAGCCTGACGATCAGCTTCGAGAAGGTCACCGACCTCGCCTACGGCGAGAACCCACATCAGACGGCCGCGTACTACCGGGAGCGTGGCGCGCGCAGCCACCTGCTCTCCCGCGTCGACCAGCTGGGCGGCCGCGAGCTCTCGTACAACAACCTGGCCGACCTCGAGGGCGCACGGCGCGTGAGCGACGACTTCGCCGAGCCGGCGGCGGTGATCGTCAAGCACGGTGGGCCGTGCGGGGTGGCGATCGGCGCGACCGTGGACGAAGCGTGGGAGCGAGCGCTCGCCGCCGACCCAATCTCAGCGTTCGGCTGCGTCGCGGTGCTCAACCGGCCGGTCGGCGCAGTGCTCGGAGCGCGGATCGCCGAGCACTTCGTCGAGGTGTTGAGCGCACCGGCGTTCGACGACGGTGCGCTGACGGCACTGCGCGGGAAGAAGCAGCTGCGCATCCTTGCCGACGCCGAGCGCCGGGCCGACACGCCGGGCGAACGCGACTACACGCGCGTGCTCGGCGGCCTGCTTGTCCAGGACCGCGACGGCGACGTCCAGGATCGCTCGTCGCTGGAGGTCGTGTGCGGGACCTTGACGGACGAGCAGTGGGCGGACGCCCTGTTCGCCTGGCGCGTCTGTCGTCACGTTCGGTCGAACGCGATCGTGATCGCACGCCGACTTCAGACGGTCGGCATCGGCGGCGGGCAGACGAGCCGCGTCGACGCCGTCCGGATCGCGATCGACAAGGCAGGCGAGCTCGGGCACGAGCTCGCGGGATCGGTGCTCGCGAGCGACGCGTTCTTCCCGTTCGCCGACGGACCGGAGCTGGCACTCGGCGCAGGGATCGCGGCAATCGTGCAGCCAGGCGGTTCGCGGCGTGACGCGGAGGTCGTCGACGCCGTTCGCGCGGCGGGCGCCGCGATGGTGCTCACCGGCCGCAGGCACTTCCGGCACTGACGACTGCGCGGCGCGGGGCCGACAACCGTCAGACTGGGGCGATGGCGACCGCTGCTGCGCACCGGATCGGCCGGGACGACGTCGTCTGGGCATTCGGCCCCGATCTGGAGCCCGTACTGGAGGTGGATCCGGGCGCCGTCATCACGCTCGAGACGAACGACTGCTTCACCGGCCAGATCCAGTCCGAGCTCGACCTCGTCACGGAGATCGACTTCTCGCGCCTGAACAGCGCGACCGGGCCGATCGCCGTCCGCGGCGCGGAGCCCGGAGACTCGCTGGTGGTCGAGCTGCTCGCCGTCCGGCCGGTCGAACGTGGCTTCGCAACGCTGATCCCCGGCATCGGGCAGCTGATCGAGGAGGTGCGCTCGCCGCTGACGCAGGTCTTCCGCATCGAAGGCGACACGATCCACATGACCGACCGCATCTCCTTCCCGCTACGCCCGATGGTGGGCGTGATCGGCGTCGCCACCGACGGAGAGACGATCACGAACGGCTTCGCCGGCCGGCACGGCGGCAATCTCGACAACCATCTGAACGGCCCCGGCGCGATCGTCTACCTGCCCGTGCGGCAACCCGGCGGCATGCTCGCGATCGGCGACATGCACGCCTCGATGGGCGACGGCGAGGTGTGCTTCACCGGTGTCGAGATCGCGGGCGAGGTGACGATCCGCGTCGATCTGCTGAAAGGGAAGCAGGGGAACTGGCCGGTGACAGAGCTCGCAGATCGCTGGGTGGTGCACGGAACCGCAGGCCAGGACTTCATGGAGGCACTCGACAACGCCGTCGAGGAAGGCGCACGCTTCCTCGTCGATCAATGGAGCTTCACGATCGAGGAGGCATTCGTCTTCCTCTCCGTGGCATGTGACGCCGGGATCTGCCAGGCCTGCAGGCCGCAGGAGTTCTCGACGATCGCCCGCGTCTCGATCCCGAAGGTCTCGGCGACGCCGAGACCGTTCGCGTAGTTAGCATCGGGCGCGTGCTGGAGCACGTCCCGGATCCGAACCGCTGGAAGGTGCTCGCGATCGTCTGCGCGGCGTTCTTCATGACCGTGCTCGACGTGTCGATCGTCAACGTCGCGCTGCCGTCGATCGGCCGTTCGCTCCACTTCAGCGAGGCGAACCTGCAGTGGGTGATCACCGCCTACGCCATCACCTTCGGCGGGTTCCTGCTGCTCGGCGGTCGCGCCGCCGACTACCTCGGCCGCCTCCGCATCTTCCTGATCGGTGTCGTCATCTTCACCATCGCCTCGTTCCTCTGCGGCCTGGCCTGGTCGGAGGGCGTCCTGATCGCCTCGCGTGCCGTGCAGGGGTTCGGCGCCGCGCTGATCACGCCGGCGGCGCTGTCGATCATCATGACCGCGTTCGCGGAAGGCGCCGAACGCAACAAGGCGCTCGGCATCTGGGGAGCGATCGGTGGCTCCGGCGCCGCGGTCGGCGTGCTCGCTGGCGGCGTGCTCACCAAGTACGCGGGCTGGGAGTGGATCTTCTTCGTCAACGTCCCGGTCGGGATCCTCTCGTTCGTGCTCGCGACCCGCTACGTGCACGAGAGCAAGGTGGACCGGAAGACGACCCCGGACTGGGGCGGCGCCGTCACCGTCACCGCCGGCCTCGCGCTGCTCGTCTACGCCGTCTCGAATGCGCCCGCCCACGGCTGGGGCTCGGGCTGGACGATCTCACGACTCGCCATCGCAACCGCCCTGCTCATCGCCTTCCTGGTGATCGAGTCACGCGTCAAGGATCCGCTGATGCCGTTCCACATCTTCCGGGTGCGAACCGTGGCGGGTGCGAACGTCGCCGGCCTGCTGCTCGGGGCGATGATCTTCGCGAACTTCTTCATCCTCACGCTCTACGTGCAGGGGGTGCTCGGCTGGACGCCGCTGCGCACAGGCGTCACCTTCATCGCAACTGCGGGATCGGCGATCCTCTGGGCCGGCGTCGCCCAGGCGCTCGTCACGCGCATCGGCGTGCGGATCGTGACGGCGATCGGATTCGCCGCGATGATCGCCAGCCTCATCCTCTATACCCAGATCCCGGTCGACGCGTCGTACTGGAGCGACCTCCTGCCCGGCTACCTGTTGATGGGCTTCGGGCTGCCGTTCGCGTTCGTCCCGGTCTCGATCGCGGCGCTTGCCGGCGTCAAGTCGGACGAGGCCGGGCTCGCTTCCGGCCTGATCAACACGGCCCAGCAGGTCGGAGGCGCGATCGGTGTCGCGGTCGCGTCCTCGGTGGCGATCAGCCACTTCGACCACCTCGTCTCGACCGGGCACTCGGCGCCGGCGTCGCTGACGGCCGGCTACCAGTGGGCCTTCTGGGTGATGGTCGGGGTCGGTGTCGTGGGGTTGATTGCCTCGCTTGTCCTGATCCGCGACGACCAGCTTGGCCCGACGGCCGAGCCGGTCGCCGCGACCGCCTGACCGTCACAGCTCGCCGGGAGGCGCGTAGCGGTAGAAGTGCTGACCAAGCCCGGCGCTCGACAGCGCCATCATCAGCCCGATCTGGTCCTCGAGCATCCGTGCCTGTTCGAGACCGCCGACGAACGCAGGCTCGTAGCCGGCATCGCGGATCAGCTGCTCGGTGACGGCACGCGCCTCCTCGTCGGCGGCGAAGAGATTGCTCGGTCGAACGCGCTGGGCGGCGATCTGATCGAAGACCGCCGCGAAGTTGAGGTTGAACGATTTGGCGGTCGGGCCGCCGACGATCGACTTGACCTGCAGCGCAAGCGATTCGAACGACGCGTCCCGCCCACCGAACGCGTTCGTCGCATCGATGGTGGTCTTGCCGTGGATGCCCGTCACGTTGTCGAGGGCCTCCGCGATCGCGCCGGACGGAACGGCCACCAGGACCACGTCGGCGTCGGCGGCATCTCCCCCGCCCTTGCCGAGCTCGGTGACGTCGTGCCCGGCGGTGCGCCAAAACGCTGCAAGACCGCCGCCGATATTGCCGCGGCCGATGGTCGTGATCTTCACGAGAGCCTCCGTTCGTCGTTCCAGCATGGAACGAATGCGATCGTCACAGGCTTCCGCTCGGTGTAGGTTCCCAGTCGCCGTGGCCCGCGACTATCCAGCCGTGATCGATCTGGTCGGATCGACGCCGATCGTCCGGCTCGATCGGGTCTCCGAGGATGTTCCGGGCACGATCCTGGGCAAGCTCGAGTTCCTCAATCCGGGCGGCTCGAACAAGGACCGGATCGGGCTGGCGATGATCGAGGCTGCCGAACGTGACGGGAAGCTGCGGCCCGGCGGGACGATCGTCGAGCCGACCTCGGGCAACACCGGTGTCGGCCTCGCGATCGCCGCGGCACAGAAGGGATACCGGTGCATCTTCGTGATGCCCGACAAGATGAGCCAGGAGAAGATCGCCACGCTGCGCGCGTACGGCGCAGAGGTGGTGATCACGCCGACGGCCGTCGAGCACGACTCGCCCGAGTCCTACTACTCGGTGTCGTCGCGACTTGCAGAGGAGATCCCCGGCGGCTTCAAGCCGGACCAGTACTCGAACATGGCGAACCCGGAGGCGCACTACGTCACCACCGGGCCCGAGATCTGGGAGCAGACCGGCGGCGAGCTCGACGCGATCGTCATCTCCGTCGGCACGGGCGGGACGATCAGCGGCGTCGGGCGCTACTTCAAGGAGCGCAAGCCCGAGGTGCAGATCGTCGGTGTCGATCCCGAGGGTTCGGTGTACACGGCGAAGGACGAACGCGACCTGCATCCCTACTTCGTCGAGGGGATCGGCAAGGACACGTGGCCGGAGACGATGGACCCGGACATCGTCGACACATGGATCCGCGTCTCGGACCGCGAGTCGTTCCTGGCGGCCCGTCGACTCGCCCGCGACGAGGGCCTGCTGGTCGGCGGCTCCTCGGGATCGACGATCGCGGGGGCGCTCGAGTACGCCGCGACTCTCGGCCCGAGCTCCCAGGTGCTGACGGTTCTCCCCGACTCGGGCCGTTCGTACCTGTCGAAGTTCCTCGACGACAACTGGATGCTCGAGCACGGCTTCCTCGAGCGCACCGCTCCCGCCCCCACCGTCCGCGAGCTGCTTCGCTCGAAGGCCGGAGAGACGCCGCAGCTGGTCACGATCTCCGCGCACCAGAAGGTCGCGGAGGCGATCGCGGTGATGGAGCGGTACTCGATCTCGCAGCTGCCGGTCGTGCGCGACGGGGCAGGCGCGTCGCTGGCAGATGTGATCGGCTCGCTGCAGGATCGCGACCTGCTCGATCGCGTCTTCAAGAACGCGGACGCGCTGCACGAGGACGTGGCCGCGGTGATGCAAGGCCCACTCGCGGCGGTCGAGGCGGAGGCCTCGGTGGACGAGATCGTGACGGCGCTGACCGGCGGGTCGAACGCGGTGGTCGTCGCGGAGGGCGGACGGCCGGTGGGAGTGGTCACGCGCTCCGATCTGCTCGAGTATCTGGCGCATCGCTGAACGGTGACGCGCGGGACGAGGCGCGAGCAGCGATACGTTGAGAGGTACGTGCCGGCCGCGACGACGACGGTTCCCCTCGCCGAGATCCGCCGGACGCTCGTGGCGGCGCAGGGGTACACGGGCCGCTTCAGGCGCGCCGGCGAGGACGACGTCGAAGGGGCGATCCGCCGCCTGACGGCGGTGCAGCTCGACTCGATCTCGACCGTCGATCGCGCGCACCGGTTGACCCTGTCGGCCCGCATCGGCGCCTTCGACCCGGAGATCGTCGCCCAGCTGCTCCGCAGCGGCCGGATCGTCGAGTACTGGGCGCACGAGGCATCGCTGCTCCCGGTCGAGCTGTGGCCGCACCTCCGACGGGTGATGGACGGAGCGGGTCACTGGGGCGCCCACGACCGCGCCCTGCGCGAGCACGCCGACCTCGTCGGGCCGATCCTCGCCCGCATCCGCGACGAGGGACCGCTCGGCTCACGGGAGTTCGAGGGGAACGGCAGCGGCGGGATGTGGAACTGGAAGCCCGCGAAGATGGTGCTCGACGCCCTGTGGGATCGAGGCCGGCTCGTGATCGCCGGCCGCCGCAGCTTCCAGCGGCTCTACGACCTGCCGGAGCGCGTGATCCCACAGGACGTCCTGGACGCCCCGACGCCCAGCGAGGACGAGACGCTGCGTACGCTCGCCGTGCTTGCTGTTCGCTCTCGAGGCGCGCTGACCGAGCCGGCGATTCGCGAGCACTGGCGGCTCAAGGGCGGCAAGGCACGCCTGCATCACCATCTGATCGCGCTCGTGCAGGACGGCGCGCTGCGCGAGGTGCACGCCGACGATGGCGGCGCCCCCTTCTTCGTCGCTGCGGACGCGGAGCTCGGCGGAGACCCGGCCCCGCCCGTCCTCGTCTGCCCGTTCGACAACCTCGTCTGGGATCGGCCGCTCCTCGAACGCGCCTTCGGCTTCAAGCACGTGATCGAGGTGTACAAACGGGAGCACGAGCGCGTCTTCGGGTACTACGTGCTGCCCCTGCTCGCGGGCGACCGTTTCCTCGGCCGCGCCGACCTGAAGGCGGACCGGGCCGAAGGCGTCCTGCGCATCCGCCGGTTCACGCCGGAGCCGAAGGTTCGTGGGAACAGCGATGTGAAGCTGGAACGCGCAGCGCTCCGGCTCGCCCGCGCGATCGGGCTCGAGCGGGTAGAACGCCATGCGTGAGGCAGGTGACGATCGAGCAAGCGCGACGGATCGCCGTGCGCGCGCAGTTGCTCGACGGATCGGCGAGCGGCGTCCTCGACACGGTCAGACGGCTCGGCTTCCTGCAGCTCGACCCGATCTCGACGGTTGCGCCCCCGCAGCATCTCGTGCTGTGGAGCCGCCTCGGCCCGTTCGATCGCACCGAGCTCGACCGTCTGCTCTGGGAGGAGCGCTCGCTCGTCGAGTGGGACGCGTTTCTCTACCCGAGCGAAGACCTGCCGCTCCTCCAGGCGCGCATGCGGCGACGGAACGGCGCCTGGGAGCGCCGGTTGACCGCCTATCTGAAGGAGAACGCGGCCTTTCGCCGGTACGTCCTACGTGAGCTCGACGCCCGTGGTCCGCTCCTGTCGCGCGAGATCGCGGATCACGCCAGCATGAATCGCGACGACCACCGCTGGTGGGGCAGTCGCAAGATGAGCTTGATGCTGCAGGTGCTGAATGCCCGCGGAGACGTCGCGGTCGTCGGTCGCCGCGGCGGCCAGCGCGTGTGGGACCTCGCGGAGCGCTGGTACCCCGAGTCCGAGCGACTCACCTGGACGCAGGCAGAGCGGATCATCGAGGAGCGTCGGTTCCGCTCGCTTGGCGTCAAGCTCGTACGCGGCCGCCTCGTCGCCCATCCGGACGCGACCGACGGCCCGGTCGGCGATCGCATCACCTTCCTCTCGCCGTTCGATCGCCTCGTGCACGATCGCGCACGCACGGAGGCAGTCTGGGACTTCTTCTACCGACTCGAGATGTACGTGCCGAGGGCGAAGCGGGAGTACGGCTACTACGTCCTCCCGGTGCTCAGAGGCGACACGCTGATCGGACGGATCGAGCCGGTGCACGACAGGAAGGCAGGCGTGCTGCGGGTGCAGGCCGTCTGGTGGCAGGAGGGCATTCGGCCGGTGTCGTTGCGGAAGCCGCTCCAGAGCCTCGCGGCCTTCCTCGGCGCCGAACTAGAGTCTGGGTGAGATGGAATTCGAGACGCGCGCCATCCATGTCGGGCAGGAGCCGGATCCGGCGACCGGGGCGATCATCACGCCGATCTACCAGACGTCGACATTCGTGCAGGAGGCGGTGGGCGTGCACAAGGGGTACGACTACGCGCGGGTCGCGAATCCCACGCGAACGGCGCTGCAGACCGCGCTGGCGAGCCTCGAGAACGCGAAGCACGGCGTCGCCTTCAGCTCCGGACTGGGAGCGACGACGACGCTGATGCACCTCGTCGACCCGGGGCAGCGCGTGGTGCTGATCGCCGACGTCTACGGCGGCGTCTACCGCATGACATCGCAGGTCTACGAGCCCAAGGGTTACCGCTTCACCTACGTGCCGGCGGCGGAGTTCGACGTCGATCTCGGCGGCCATCTCGGCGAGGACGTTCGCCTCGTGTGGCTCGAAACACCGTCGAATCCGTTGCTCAACGTCGTCGACATCCGGCGCGCAGCCGATGCCGCGCATGCGGTGGGTGCACTGCTCGTGGTCGACAACACGTTCGCGACGCCGTACCTCCAGCAGCCGCTCTCGCTCGGCGCAGACCTCGTCGTGCACTCGACGACGAAATACCTGGGCGGTCACAGCGACACCGTCGGCGGATTCGTCGCCACGAACGACGACGCACTCGGTGAACGGTTGTTCTTCCTGCAGAAGTCGTTGGGCGCTGTGCCGGGGCCGTTCGACAGCTGGCTCGTGCTCCGCGGGATCAAGACGCTGGCACTGCGGATGCGCCAGCACAGCGAGAACGCACGCCTGGTGGCCGCATTCCTCGACGAGCACGAGGCGGTCGAACGGGTGCTCTATCCAGGCCTGCCGGCGCATCCCGGCCACGAGACTGCACGCCGTCAGATGCGCGACTTCGGCGGGATGGTGTCCTTCCTCGTCGCGTCGGAGGCCGAGGCCGTCGAGCTCGTCGCGCGCACGGAGCTGTTCCAGCTCGCCGAGTCGCTCGGCGGCGTCGAGAGCCTGATCGAGCATCCGGCACGGATGACCCACGCCTCCACCGCCTCGTCGCCGTTCGCAGCGCCCGCCAACCTGGTGCGGCTGTCGGTCGGGATCGAGTCACCCGACGACCTGATCGCCGATCTCGAAAGCGCGCTCGTCAGGCGTTCAGCGCCGGCGCGGGCCTGAGCGCCAGCGCCGGGACGTCGCTCCACGGCAGCAGGCCGAAGCGCGCGAGCGCCCGCGGCAGGCGCGCGGTCGCCCGCATCTCGGCGGTGTGCGACCACTCGCCGCTGAAGTCCCAGACCTTCTCCTCGGGATGGTCGTGGAGCAGCTCGAGCGCGAGCTCGCCGGTCTCGAGCCGCTGGTCGCGGATCACCCGGTCGCGGCTGCTCCAGTAGAGCTGCAGCGGGACGCCCGAATCGGCGATCGCCCGCGCGTAGTGGTCGGGGCTCCGGCGCGCGTAGGCCCCCGGAACCTCGCTGGGCGTGCCACCGATCTCCTCGCGCGCCAGCGCCTGGAGCTGGGCGCCGTCCTTCAATGCGGCGAAATCGCGATAGCGGCGGACCATGTCGGTCCCAGGGTCGAACGCGGCAGCGCCGGCGAGCAGCCGCGGGTCGCGTGCGACCAGGAGCAGCGTCTCCTGCCCGCCCATCGAGCCCCCGATCGCGTAGACGCGACCCGGTTCCACGTCGACGCCGTGAGCTTCCGCGATCGCTGGCATCCGTGCGAGATCGGCGATCTGGCCGGGTGCGCCCCAGGAGTACCAGTGGAGCCTGCGGCCCTCGCCGCCCGGATTGATCACCGCGAAGTCACCAAGGCCGGGCAACTCACCCCAGAAGTGCGCATTCTCGAACTCGTCGCACCCGCGTCCGTGCGGGGAGATGACGAGCGGGATCGGCTGGCCGTCGTAGCCCGCCGGCAACAGGAGCAGCGCAGGTCGAAGCGCGCCGTCGTGAGCCCGATAGTGGATCAGCACCGCCCGTGTTCCACTCGGCTGCTGCGGGACCGACCGAGCGCCTGCGGCGGATGCAAAGAGCAGCGCGAGCAGGCAGCAGGCCGCAAATCGCATCCCGCCGGACGCTACGGACGCCCTGAGAAGATCCGGTTAGGCGTTTCTTGAGCGGCGGCGCATGTTTTGTGGAGGCCGTGCTAACGAGGCAGCCGCTCGGCGCTCCGTGGCTGTGTACAGCTGTCACACTTCGGGCGTGCGCCGTCTCGCGCTCTGGCTGATCTCGTTCCCACTGATGTTCGCGGGCACCGAGGTCGCGCATGCACTCGCCTATCGGATCGTGTATCCGCAGGCCTCGGTCCGCTGGCGCGTGCTCGTCCAGACCGGCCACTCGTATCTCGGCTGGGCGCCGGTTGCGCTCGGCCTGGGCGCCGGTCTGGTCGTCGCCGGTCTCGCGAGCACCGTGGTCGATGTCGCCCGGCGCCGGGACTCGAGGCCGCTGCCCGCGTGGGCGTTTGCGTTGCTGCCGGTCGCCGGCTTCGTGTGCCAGGAGTTTCTCGAGCGATGGTTGATGGGCGGCGGCCTGCCGCTGTGGATGTTCGAGCAGCCGACCTTCCGCGTCGGAGTTGCGCTGCAACTGCCGTTCGCACTGCTCGCGTACGTCGCTGCACGAGTGCTGCTTCGCGTTGGTCGAACGGTCGGGCAGACGCTCGCCGGCCGCTCGCTGCCCGCGCTGGTCGGCACCCTGCCCGCGTTTCGGCCTGCCAAAAATGCAGTTCGGCGGCCGTCGATGCTCCAGCGTGGCTGGAGCGTCCGTGGCCCACCGCTTCCCTCTGTCTGATCCGTTGAGCTGCGCCGCGTCGCGATAGCGACCCGTCACGCAGCGCATTCGCCAACAGCACAACGGGGCGCCGCGCTGCGGCGCTGACCTGTCAGGAGGACGTCAGATGGGCAAGGCAGCACGTCTCAAACTGGACCGGCGCGAGGTCGCACCGGTCGGAAAGCAGCAACCTCGTGTTCGCCCGAAGATCGTTTGGCTGGCGACGGCTGGGCTTGCGACGGTGATCGCGGTGGTGGTGGTCGTCCTCGTCGTGACGCGGACCCAGCCGTCGGCGTCCGCCGCCGCGGCGGTGACCGCCGCCGACCGGAATGCGCCGGCCTCGCTGGTCGAGGCGGCAAACACTGTCGGCTTCCACCCGACGACCGAGCCTGGCGTCGGTCTGATCGAGGGGGAACCGGCGAGCGCCGCCGGCGCGCCGACCAACCCGGACCTGCTCCCGGTGCGCAGTGTCGCGCCGGGCTTCACGTTGCGCACCCCGCAAGGCCAACGGGTGAGCCTCGCCTCGTACCGCGGCAAGGCAGTGCTGCTCGAGTTCTTCGCCTCCTGGTGTCCGCACTGCAACGCGGAAGCACCGCACCTGGCGAAGCTCTCCCGCTCGCTGCAGAGCCGCGGCATCCGTGTCCTCTCCGTGAACGCGGACGGCGAGACCGCGCCGAGCGTGTTCGCGTTCCACCGCTACTACGGCTTGCCGTACCCGGCCCTCGTCGACCCGAGCGAGCAGGCCGGCAGCTTCAACAGCCCCGGCGCAGCGGGGAAGGTCTCGAACGCCTACCGGGTGCAGTCGTTCCCGACCTTCTACGCGATCAACCCGAGCGGTCGAATCATCTGGCGCGGCGACGGCGAACAGCCCGACGCCTTGCTCCGCGCCTGGCTGCTCGAGGCCAGGTATGCGTAGCCGCCCGATCGTCGCCGCCACCGGCGTCGCAATCCGACTCGCGGCAGCCGCAATCTGGCTGGTCGCAGGAGCAGCCAAACTGGTCGGCCTGGAGCACTTCCACGCCCAGGTCGACCAGTACCAGCTCCTCCCGCACGTCCTCGAGGCACCGTTCGCCTACGCGCTCCCCTTCATCGAGCTGCTCGTCGGCCTCTATCTCGCCGTCGGCCTGTTCACCCGAGCAGCAGCAGCCGTCGGCTGCGTGCTGATGGTGTTGTTCCTGATCGCCCAGACGCAAGCCTGGGCACGCGGGCTCTCACTCGACTGCGGCTGCTTCGGAGCTCTCGCGCACGAACGCGTCGGTGCGATGAGCATCCTGCGCGACCTCGCGCTCGGCCTGCCCTCACTGATCATGCTCTGGCGGCCGGCCCGAGCACTCTCCCTCGACACACAGCTCTTCGCGTTGCCCGACGCGTTCTCGCCGGCGGTCGAGTCAGCGACCGGGCGGTGATTGCGACCGCGAGGGTACTCCGCAGAAGCGCGTCCGCGCCTCGTTCAGGCAGACCAAGCCGATCAGGGTGCCACGCTCGTCGAGCACGACCACGCGCCGATGCGGGTTGCGGGCGGTCAGCTCGAAGGCCGTCTCGGCGCTCGCCGACGGCGCGATCGACTCGGGGTCGCGGTCGGCAAACGCGATCGCGGCCGCATCGGCGGCTGCGTCGTCGGGAATCTCGGTGATCGCCCCGCCGAAGCTGTCGCCGTCGGCGAGGAGCACCATCTGGACGCTGGCCTTACGGAGGAGCTCCCGTACCTGCTCGACCGTCGCGTCCAACGGCAGCGTCTTCGGGCTCCGCAGCATCACATCGCTCACGAACTGCCCGTCGAACGCCGGCAAGGACGACTGGCTCACCTGCGAAATCATACGCGCGAGGCCGCTGCGCGGCCCAGGCGTTGCATAGCCTCTGCAGACATCTCTCGAAGGGAGCCGCGATGAAGCTCAGTACCCGCAATCAGCTCGCCGGCAAGGTGACCGACGTCAAGCTCGGCACGATCATGTCCGAGATCACCGTCGACGTCGGCGGACAGCCGATCGTCGCGGCGATCACCCGCGGCAGCGCGGAGCAGCTCGAGCTGGCGCCGGGCGACGAGGTGACCGTGCTGATCAAGGCAACCGAGGTGATGCTCGGCAAGTAAGGGCGGATCGGGCGCTGCTATCGTGGCACGGCTCTGCACGCTGACGCATAGGCGTTACCCCAGCAAGGTGTCGGAGTGACCCTCTATCGAAACAGGAGCTCAACCACGTGTCTGACCCCGTTACTCGAGGACAACTCCTCTCCCGGAGCGCGAAGAGCGGCGCCGCGCTCCTGGTGGCAGGTTCGGCGCTGGGGCTGTTCGTCGACCGAGCGGCGGCGGATGCGCCGCTGACCGACCTCGCCTATGCGCGCCTGCTGGTCGGCGCGGAGCTACTCGCGTCGGATTTCTATTCGGTGGCGATCGCGGCTGCGAACACGGGGCCGAGCATCACCGGTTACCTGAAGCGCGCGTACGCCAACGAGCAGGAGCACTATCAGTCGGTCGCCGGGATCGTCACCGGTGCCGGCCAGACCCCGGCGGTGGCCGCGGACATCGACTTCAGCTATCCGTCAGGGACGTTCGCGAGCCAGGGATCGATCGTCAAGTTCGCCCGGCAGCTCGAAGACACGATCCTCGGCGCGTACCTCGGGGCGATCGCCGGCGTCCAGACCGACAGCTTCAAGGCGGGTCTCGCCCAGATTGCGGCGTGCGAGGCTCAACATTCGAGCTACTTCGCCATCGCGAGCGGCGGCAAGGCGTTCAGCGGCTCGTACCCGACTGCACTGACAATCGACCAGGCCTCGAACGCCCTCGACGCGTTCACGGCATAGGGGCAGCGATGGTTCACGACTTCCACAGCACTCGGAAAGGGGCCACGTTGCGGTTCTCTCGCATCATCTCGTTGCTCGCGATCGTCGTCGCTTGCGCGTCTCTCGTCGCCGGCGGAGCCTCGGCCGGGCCGAGCCGCGCGACGGCAGGAATCACGGTCTTCGCGGGCTCGTCCATGACGACCGTCCTGCCGCTGATCGACTCGAGCAACTCGTACTCGTTCGGCAGCTCGACGGCGTTGGCCACCCAGATCAAGAACGGCGCGCCCGCCGACGTCCTGATGTCGGCGAACACGACCGTCCCCGATGCGCTCTACGCCGCCGGCGTGGTCGAGAAGCCGGTCAACTTCACGCGCAACACACTTGCAGTGGTCGTGCCGAAATCGAACCCGGCCGGGATCAAGTCGATCTACGACCTGACCAAGCCCGGGATCAAGATCGACGAGGCCGCCTCGTCGGTGCCGGTCGGGAGCTACACCCTTCAGGTGCTGAACCAGATGGGGATCAACAACGCCGTGCAGGCGAACGTCGTCAGCAAGGAGACTTCCGACGCAAACGTCGTCGCCAAGGTCGCACTCGGCCAGGTCGACGCCGGGTTCGTCTACCTCTCCGACTACGTGATCGACCCGACGCACCTGACGCTGATCAAGGTTCCTGCGTGGGCGCAACCGAAGATCACCTACGCGATGGCCATCGTGACGAAGAGCCCGAATCAGGCAGCCGCACAGGCCTGGATGAACAAGGTGCTGAGCCCGGCGGGCCAGGCGATCTTCGTCAAGAACGGATTCCTGCCGCTCACGGCACCCGTACCGACGATCGCCAAGGTGTCGCCGGTCCGGGCCAGGGTTGGCGCGACCGTGACGGTCACCGGAACGAACCTCACCGGAACGACCTCCGTCACGCTCAAGGGCGTCCCGGCGAAGTTCAAGGTCGTGTCCGCGACCAGGCTGACACTCGTCGTACCGGCCAAGGCGAAGTCGGGGCCGATCACGGTCACCAACCCGTCCGGAACGGCCACCTCCAAGCGCTTGACGATCGGATAGGCGTGCGCGCGGGCCGGCCGGCTCGACGGCCGGCCCGCGTTAGGACTTGCATAGGTAAAATGCCTAGGCACGTCTTGCTTTCGTCCCCGACGCACGCGAAAGGAAGTGGAGGCGAATGCCGCGCGAGTACTACGCCGTCGGCGAGGCAGCGAAGATGCTCGGAGTCAGCATCGACACCCTTCGTCGGTGGGGTCGCCAGGGCCGGATCAAGGTCGAGCGCGACGAGAGCAACCGCCGGATCGTCCCCGCAAGCGAGATCGACCGCCTGCGCGGCGAACCGGGCTCGACCCGCCTGAGCGCCCGCAACCGCTTCAACGGCGTGATCACGGACGTCAAGGTCGACGGGCTGATCGCACAGGTCGAGATGGTCGTCAGCGATCCGGTTCGGCTCGTCGCGCTGGTGACGCGCGACGCGATCGAGGAGCTTCAGCTCCGACCCGGCATGTCGGCCACGGCGATCGTGAAGTCGACGTCGGTGATGGTTCAGCACTAATCACATGCGCGCGAGGCAAACGCTCTTGCGCGGCGTGCTGGCCGTGCTGTTCTTCCTCGCGATTGCCCTGACGATGGCGTTCCTCGTCCTACCGATCGTGGCGATCTTCTTCCACGTGCCCCTTGGCCGGTTGTTGCACGAGCTGACCAACCCGGTCGTCACCGATGCGCTGATCGTCAGCCTCAAGACAGTCGCGATCTCGCAGATCGCGATTCTGCTGCTCGGGACGCCGACCGCCTATTTTCTCGCGTCACGGAGATTCCGCGGACGGCCGCTGCTGGTCACGCTCGTCGAGCTGCCGATCGTCTTGCCACCGGCCGTTTCCGGGATCGGGCTGATCGTCGCGTTCGGACGCTTCGGTCTGCTCGGCTCGACCTTCGACGCGCTCGGGATCAACGTCTCGTTCAATCAGGTTGCGGTCGTCCTCGCCATCTCGTTCGTCGCCGGTCCTTTCTATGTTCGGCAGGCGATCGCATCGTTCGAGGCCGTCGACCGAAACTTGATCGCCGCCTCGCGCACGCTGGGCGCCGGATCGCCGCGGACGTTCTTCAAGGTGACGCTGCCACTGGCACGCGGCGGATTGACCGCCGGCGAGGCGATCTGCCTGGCCCGCGGGCTTGGCGAGTTCGGCGCGACGATCATGTTCGCCGGCAGCCTGCAGGGAGTGACGCAGACGCTGCCGCTCGCCGTCTACACCTCGTTCGAAGCGCAGAATGGTCTCGACGTCGCGCTCGCGATCAGCGCCCTGCTCGTGATCATCAGCCTCGCGATCTTGCTCGCCCTCAAAGGGAGCGGACTGTGGGAGCGATCCCGGCCCGCCGTGACCGCGATCGCACAGCCCGAGACGAACTGACGCTCGTGGCAGCGCTCTCGTCGGATTTCGAATTGCCCCTGCGGTCGTTCGTG
Organism: uncultured Thermoleophilia bacterium; assembly: GCA_963769545.1. Taxonomy (GTDB): domain Bacteria; phylum Actinomycetota; class Thermoleophilia; order Gaiellales; family Gaiellaceae; genus PALSA-600. The sequence goes on from CAVYMB010000002.1 coordinate 536,255, forward strand.
CTGAAGCTCTCGCTCCAGGTCGATGGAACGGTCGCGCTGATCGGGCCTTCGGGCGCTGGAAAGACGTCGGTGCTCAACGCGATCGCAGGGCTGGTCAAGCCGTCCGGCGGCCGGATCGCCCTCGGCGACGACGTCTGGTTCGACTCGTCGACGAGACTCTTTCGCAAGCCGGAAGAGCGCCGCGTCGGCCTCGTCTTCCAGGAGTACGCCCTGTTCCCGCATATGAACGTGCGCGAGAACATCACCTACGCAGGCAAGGGGCGGGTAGACGAATACCTCGAGCGATTCAGGATCTCCCACCTCGCCGAGGCACGGACAACCGAGCTCTCGGGCGGTGAACGCCAGCGGGTCGCGCTCGCACGCGCGCTCGCGCGCGATCCGGGCGTCCTCCTGCTCGACGAGCCGCTCTCGGCTCTCGATGCGAACACGAGGGTCAGCGTGCGCGGCGAGCTGCAGGAACTGCTGCGAGAGTTCGGTCTGCCAACGCTGCTCGTGACGCACGACTTCGAGGACGCGGCGTCGCTGGCCGACAGCATCGGCGTCCTCGTCGACGGAAAGCTGCGGCAGCTCGCATCACCGCAGCAGCTGGTCGCCCGCCCGGCGGACGGGTTCGTCGCCTCCTTCACGGGCGCGAACCTCCTGCGCGGGACCGCGCGCAGGCGCGAAGACGAGTTGACGCTGGTCGAGCTCGAGGGCGGTGAGATCGTCTACTCGACCGACCGCGCCGAGGGCAGCGTCAGCGTCGTCGTCTATCCGTGGGACGTGACGGTCGGGCCGCGGCACCAGTTCGATTCCGCGATGAACGCGATCGAAGGCGAGATCAGGTCGGTCGTCCACATCGGCAATCGCGCGCGCGTGCGAATCGGCCCGGTCACCGCCGAGGTGACGGAGGCTTCGGTACAGAGGCTGGGCCTCAGCCCGGGCCGCAGCGTCGTTGCGTCGTTCAAGGCGACGGGGACGAGACTTGTCCCCACCGGCTGATGCGGCTGACCGGTCCCCGAGCGAGGCGGCTAGGTTATGAGCGCGTTGCGTCTCCTCGACCTGCATTTCGGCGGCCGCGAGCACGCGATCGGCGTCTATCTGGTCGAGACGGACGACGGGCTCGGGCTCTTCGACTGCGGACCGTCGTCGACCCTGCCGGCGCTCGAGTCGGGACTTGCCGGCGAAGGCCTCGAACTGACCGACGTGAGGCATCTCTTGCTCTCGCACATCCACCTCGATCACGCCGGAGCGTCAGGCCCGCTCGTGCGCCGGAACCCGAACCTCACGGTGTGGGTCTCGGACGTCGGTGCTCCGCACCTCATCGACCCGTCGCGTCTCGAGCGCTCCGCGAGGCGCCTGTACGGCGATCTCTTCGATCCGCTCTGGGGCGAGCTCGCTCCCGTACCTGCGGCGAACGTGCGCACCGCGACGGGAGACGTCCTCGGTTGGGAGGCCTTCCCCACCGTCGGGCACGCCTCGCACCACGTCAGCTATCTCCGCGACGGCACGCTGCTCGCCGGCGACGCGTGCGGCGTTCGGATGCCCGGTGCGTCTTACGTCCTTCCCGTCTCGCCCCCGCCGGACATCGACGTCGAGGCGTGGCATGCGACGGTCGCGGCGATTCGCCGGCGCACGCCCGACCGGCTCGCCCTCATCCATTTCGGCGTCCACGAGGATGTCGTCGCGCACCTCGACCGGCTCGAGACCGAGCTCGACGTCTGGGCGGCCCGAGTCGCGGACGGCATGGGCCAGGACGAGTTCGTGGCCGCCGCCCGCGGCGATCTCGGCGACGACGCCGACGACTACGATCAGGTCGCGCCCCTCTGGCAGTCGTGGCAGGGGCTCGAGCGCTACTGGAGGACGAACCGCTAGCCGTCGCGCAGGATGTTGCCGCCCGAGACCTGCGCGAGCGCCATCAGCACGATCTCGTCGACGTTCACATGCGGTGGCCGTGTGAGCGCGAACATGATGCAGTCGCAGACGTCCTCCGCGTGCAGCGGGCCGCCGAGCGCGACGTCCGCGTAGACCGTTGCCGCCCGCTCCTTGTCTCCGTGAAAGCGCACCTCGGAGAACTCCGTCTCGACGAGCCCGGGCGCGATGTTCGTGACGCGCACCGGCTTGCCCTGCAGATCGTCGCGCAGCGCGCGTGTGTAGCCGTGGACGGCGAACTTGGACGCCACGTACGACGATCCGCTCGGATATGACCAGATCCCCGCGATCGAGCCCATGTTCACGATGTGCCCGCCTCCGTCGGCGACGAGGTGTTGGACGCAGAGCCGCGTGATGCGCATCAGTCCGAGCACGTTCGTCTCGATCACCTCGCGCTCGTCCTGTTCGTCCGACTCCCACACCGGATCACGTCCACGCGAGAGCCCGGCGTTGTTGATCAGGATGTCGATCCCGCCGAACTCCGCGACCACCGCAGCCACGAAGCGGGCGCAGGACTCCGGATCGCCGACGTCGAGCGGCAGCGCCAGCTCCGTCTCCAGCCGCTCGGTGCGCCGCGCGCCTCCCGCCACCCGCGCCCCCTCGGCCGCGAGGGCGCTCGCGGTCGCAGCGCCGATCCCGCTCGACGCACCGGTGACGATCGCGCGTTTGCCGTCGAGCGCTCCCATGCTCTGCAACCCTACCCGGCCGTCCGCCGAACCAGCGACGCTGGTTTACGTCTAAAACTCGTCAGATGGAGCCGGTCCGGGAGCCGCAAGGCCGCCGTGCGCGGCTGGCGCTCGTCGCGGCGGCGCTCGTCGCCCTCCTGGCGATCGTCGCGCTCGCGAGCAGGAGCGGCTTCGGGCACTCGAACGCCGCGCCGACCTCGAGCTACGCGAGCTACGCGTTCACCGCGTTCCTGATCCTGTTCGCGCTGATGATCCCGGTGGCGGTCTACGCCTTCCTGCTCCAGATGCGCGAAGCGGACATCTCGAAGCGCCGGAGCTTCTCGAGGCGGGTCGTGCACAACATCGCGATGGTGCTGCTGTTCGGGGGTCTCGCCGCCGTGATCGTCTACGTCCGGACGCACCACGGGCACCTCTTCGGCATCCACATCACACCGTTCCAGCGGGCCGGGCAGGCAGGCACGTCGGGCGCGGGGAGCGGCAAGAAGTCGTTCGAACCGACCTTCGAATGGCCCGTGGTCTGGGCAGCCGCGGCGATTCTGATGGCCGTTGCCGTCGCGCTGTTCGTGCGGCGCCGCCGACGGCCGAAGGGCCTCGAGGCGCTCCCGGCCGAAGCGGAGATGTCCGAGCAGTTGGCAACCTCGATCAGCGACGCGATCGACGACCTCGAGGCCGAACCGGACGCGCGCCGGGCCGTGATCGCTGCCTACGCCCGGATGGAGTCGACCCTGGCGCGCAATGGGCTGCGCCGCCGCCCGAGTGAGACGCCCGTCGAGTACCTGCGGAGGATCCTGCTCGGCCTGACCGCTCGTGCGGACGCGGTCGTGAGGCTGACCGACCTGTTCGAGCTCGCCAAGTTCAGCCGTCACGACATCGACACCTCGATGAAACTCGAGGCGATCGGCGCGCTGCGCGAGATCCGGGACGATCTCCGGACGGCGGTGGCATGAGGAAGCACCTCCTCGACCTCGTGCTGCTCGGCGTGCTGGCGACGATCGTGCTCGGCCTTCTGGCGCTCGCAAAGCCCGGCGAGCGGACGGTCGCCGTGCACGTCTACGTGCTCGTCATCGGCGGCCTGGTGATGCTCGCGCTCGTCGCAGGCGCAGACGACGCCGTCACCCGCCGCCACCGGTCGTCGTTCGATGCCGCGCTCGCGGAAGCTGCGCACGAGCGAGACGTGACACCGGCCGGCCTCGAACGGATGGAGCGGGAGGTGGCGCTGGCGTCGGCCTCCAGCTTCGACCTGCATTTTCGACTGATCCCCCACCTGCGCGAGATCGCGGAGGCTCGCCTGGAACGTGCCGGCAAGCGAGCCTCGCCCGAGACGCTCGGACGCTGGTGGGAGCTGCTCGATCCCAACCGCCCCGCGCCGGACGACCGTTTCGCCCCTGGCATCGCCGAGTCGGACTTGCGCGCCCTGGTCGCCGACCTGGAAGAGTTGCACTAGGAATGCCACTTCAGCTCGCGGACGTCAACCGGGTCGCCGGCAGCATCCTCGACGAGATCGAGCGGGCAGTGATCGGCAAGCGCGACGCGCTCGAGCTGTTGATGCTCGGCGTGCTCGCCGACGGCCACGTCCTGATCGAAGACTATCCAGGACTGGCGAAGACGCTGATGGCGCGGTCGTTCGCGAGCGTCACATCGATGGGGTTCTCGCGCATCCAGTTCACCCCCGACCTGATGCCGTCCGACGTGACCGGCTCGTCGGTGTACAACCAGCGCGAGGCCGATTTCGAGTTTCGGCCGGGACCGATCTTCACGAATCTGCTGCTTGCCGACGAGATCAACCGTGCCCCGCCGAAGACCCAGGCGGCGCTCCTCGAGGCAATGCAGGAGCGACAGGTGACCAGCGAAGGAGCGACCCGCCGGCTCGGCCCCCCGTTCCTCGTGCTCGCAACGCAGAACCCGATCGAGTACGAAGGCACGTATCCGCTGCCCGAGGCGCAGCTCGACCGCTTCCTGCTCCGAATGTCGGTCGGCTATCCCTCACGTGAGGACGAGTGGCAGGTGCTGTCCGAGCGGGCGGAGCGGCGGCACGACGACGTCGAGTTGAAGTCGATCGTCGACACCGAAACGCTCCTCGACCTGCAGGCAGCGTGTGAGGAGGTCCATGTTTCCGAAGCCGTCGGCCTCTACATGGTCGACGTGGTGAAGGCGACCCGCGATGCGCCGTCCGTGCAGGTCGGCGCCTCGCCTCGCGGTTCGCTCGCACTGCTCAAGCTCTCGCGCTGCCGCGCCGCGCTCGCCGGACGCGACTTCGTGACGCCCGACGACGTCAAGTCGGTGGCCGTCCCGGCGCTCGCGCATCGGCTGACGTTGCGACCCGAGCTGTGGGTTCAGCGGATCTCCGCCGAGGACGTCGTCAGCGAGCGGCTCGAAACGGTGCCGACGCCGGCCGCCGAAGACCTCGCACCCGCGTGACGAGATGGGCGACCCCCAAGCTCGCGTCCTACGCGAGCCTGTCGGCGATCGGCCTGCTGACCGCGCTCGCCTTCGGACGTCCCGAGCTCGTTGCGCTCACGGCGCCCTTTCTCGTCGCGCTCGCCGCCGGGCTCGCGCTCGCCACACCGCCGCGGTTCACCGTCGAGGTCGCGCTCGACGAATCGCGCACACTCGAGGGTGAAGAGGTCGCTGCGCGACTGGTCCTTCGGGCCAAGACTCCGGTCGACCGCCTCGACGTCAACTTCCGGCTCCCTCGCGCGATCGAGGTTGCCGAGGGCCGCAACCCGGTCGCGCTGCGCCTCGTGGCGGGCGAGCGTCGCGAGCTCGACCTGACCCTGCGTGCAGCCCACTGGGGCGGACATGTGCTCGGGCCGGTGTACGTCCGCGCGTTCGATCCGCTCGGCTTCCTCGCGTGGGAGACCATCGCCGACGTCCGCCCCGAGTTGCGGGTCTTCCCGCGCGAAGAGGCGCTGCGTCGCATCATCTCGCCCCGCGCCACGCAGCTCTCGACAGGCGACGAGGTGTCGCGGACGGTCGGCGAGGGGATCGAGTTCGCCGACCTGCGGCGCTGGAGCCCGGGCGACCCGGTCAGGCGCGTCAACTGGCGCGCAAGCGCGCGGCGGGGCGAGCTCTGGGTCAACGAACGCCACCCGGAGCGCAACACCGACGTGATCCTGTTCGTCGACGCTTTCGCAGAGGCGAGGCGGGGCGGCGAGGGCACCCTCGACCTCGCGGCACGAGCGACCGTCGCGCTCGCCGACGCGTATGTCGGACGCCGCGACCGCGTCGGCCTGATCAGCTTCGGCGGCATCCTCCGCTGGCTCGCCCCCGACCTCGGGTCGACGCAGCTCTACCGGGTCGTCGAGGCGCTCCTGGACACGCAGATCGTGCTGTCGTACTACTGGAAGGAGATCGACGTGATCCCGCGGCGCACCCTGCCGCCGAATGCACTCGTGATCGCACTGTCGCCGCTCCTCGATCCGCGGTCGATCGGCGCACTGCTCGATCTGCGTGCACGCGGGCACGACCTCGCCGTCATCGAGATCTCGCCACTCCCGTTCACGACGCGCCCGGCAACCGGGTTCGACGCGATCGCGTACGACGTGTGGGAGCTCCGTCGCGGTGCGCTTCGCCACGCCTTGCAGCGCTCCGGCGTCGCCGTCGCCGAGTGGCACGCAGGTGTCCGACTGCAGTCGATACTCGAGGAGGTGAGGGCATTCAGGCGCAGCGCCCGACACGCACGCGTCTGACGACCGGCGCGGGTGCGATCGCCGCACTCGCGTTGGCAGGCGGCGACGCGATCATCCACGGCGGCGACCTGGTCGCGTTCGTGATGGTGCTCGCAGCGGCCGGCACCGTGCTGCTGCTGCTCGGCGTCGTTTTCCGGCGACCGGCCGCGATCCCCTGGTCGCTCGTTTCGACCGGTGCCGCGTACGCGATCGGGCGTCGGGGGAACCCCGTGGTCGACGGCGGCGCCGCGGTCGTCGGCGCCCTGCTGCTGCTGGCGGCCGAGCTTGCAGCATGGTCGATCGAGGACGACGCGCGCATCGAGACCGAGCCGGCGCTCGTCACCCATCGCGCAGTCGTGGTCGGCGTGCTCGTCGCGAGCGCGCTGCTGATCGACTTCGTGCTGCTCGGCACGGCGACCGTGTCGGCCTCGACCGGGGTCCTGCTGGCGGCCGCCGGTGTCATCGCGGCCGTCGGCGCCGTCGCGATCGTGCTCCGCCTGGTGCGTGCGTGAGATTGGTGCTCGCGGCCGCGCTGGTCGCCGCTCTCCATCTGCCCCATGGCTACACGGCGTCCGTCTATGCCGGCGGCCTCGACCACCCGACCGCGCTCTCGTTCGGCCCGAACGGCAGGCTGTATGTCTCCGAGGACGTCGGCGCGGTCGTTTCGGTCGCCCCCGGCACGACGACGCCGCGGCCGTTCATCCGCAATCTCCTCGTCCCGCTCGGCCTGCTCTGGCGCGGGCGCACGCTCTACGTCTCGGAGAGCGGCCGCGTCGAGGCATTCGGCACCTCGGGGCGGCGGCTTCGCACGGTGCTCTCCGGGCTCCCGTACAAGTTGCACCAGCAGGACGCGATCGTCGCCGGGCCCGACGGCCGGCTGTATCTCGGCTCCGGATCGACCTGCGACGCCTGCGTCGAGCGCGATCCACGGAGCGCGGCCATCCTCTCCTTCCGCCCCGACGGCACTGGCCTGCACATCGTCGCACGCGGGCTGCGGAATCCCTACGGCCTGCTGTTCGTCGGCCGCACGCTCTACGCGACGGTCAACGGGCGCGACACGCTCGGCGACGGCGAGCCTGCCGAGAGCGTGGTCCGGGTGCAGCAGGGCGCGAACTTCGGCTGGCCGAACTGCTGGCCGAACTTCGTGCTGAAACGGCTGACCGGCGCGTGCACCGGCGTCACCAAGCCGATCGCCTACCTCGAGCCTCACTCCTCGGCCGACGGCATCGCCTCATGGCGCGGCGGGCTCTTCGTCGCCGAGTGGGGCGAATACCTGTCGACCAAGCACGGAAGGCGGGTCGTCGAGCTTCGCGGCAGCCGGGTGTCGACGTTCGCGTCGGGGTTCGACCACCCGCTCGCGCTCGCCGTCGACCCGGCCGGCGACCTGCTGGTCGCCGACTGGGGCCGAGGCGTGATCTACGCGATCCGGAAGAGCTAACGGTCTACGAGGCGACGAGCGTCGCCGTTCGCGTCTGCGTCTGCCCGTTCGCGTCGTTGACGGTCGCCGTCACCCTGTAGGTGTGTCCCTTCACCGGCGCGAACTGCGCGATGAAGCTGATCGATTGATCAACACCGAGCGGAGAGGTCGGCAGACCGACACCGACCGCCTTCGCTCCGTCGAAGACGTGGTACGAGATGCCGACGGTCGTTCCGGGCGCGTCGAAGTACGACAGGAGCGGAACGAAGAGCTTCACCGTCGGTGGCTTGCCGGCCTTGACGGTCTGAGTCGTCCCATCGATCAGCCTGGCGAGCGACGAGAACGCGGCGTACGACGGCTTGTGCGCTCCAGACGGATTCTCGAGACCGCTCTGCCAGGGGTTGCCGGAGCTGTCCCGGAACGTGAACCAGATGAACATCTGGACGTTCGGATCGCGCCGGGCCACCGTGAGCGCCTGCTTCGCGTAGGCGGCCTGCGTCGCGGGCGTGACGCCCTTCGGCTCGCCCGGCTTCGTCTCGTGGCCGTACTCCGTGACCCAGACCGGAACGGTGTGGTGGAACCATGATTTGAGGTCCTTCTCGAAGCGCGGAAGCTGTGACAGCGTGACGTTCGGGTAGCGCACCTGCTCCAGCGGCTTCGCGTTCGGCGCGGTCGGATAGGGATGGTGCGCCCACGCATCGAACTTGACGCCCTGCTTGGCGAGCAGCTTCGCGAAGGTGCCCGGAGCAACGGTCTCACTCGCGCCTTTGAGCGGCTTGTCGCGCCCCTGGGCCGAGGTCTCCCCGGCGGCGACGAGCGCTTTCGGGTTCGCCGACTTGATCGCCGCGTAGCCGGCCTTGAGCAGCTTCGCGTAGTTCCGGACGCTCACGATCGTCTTCCCGCTGAACTGCGGGTAGAGGAACTGCTGGAGATTCGGCTCGTTCCAGATCGACCAGAGCGCGACCGAGCCCTTGCCGGCATTGCTGCCGTCGTAGAGCGTCGCAAGCATGTTCACGAACGTCCCGAAGCTGGCGACGTTCTTCGGCATGTAGTTCGGCGTGTGGCCGCCGTTCGCCCACTTGGGGCTGCCGGTGACGTCGATCATCACGCGCAAGCCGTAGCGGCTCGCGCTTGCGACGAGCTCATTCAGATCGCTCAGGTGGTACGCCGGATCGTTCGGATTCGACGGATCTGCCGGCTTCGTCGGGGCGATCGCCGCCCAGTTCGCGGTGGTGTGGATCACGGAAGCGCCCGTCGCAGCGGCTGCCGCGAGGTTCGCCTGGTGATCCGGTGCGAAGCGGAAGCTGACGTCGTCGAAGAACCCGACCGGCATCTGCTGCGCGGCCCGCGCGGTAGCGGCGGGGATCGCTGCAAGCGACACGATCGCAAACACGGCGAAGCGAAGCAAAGCCCTCTGCACGATGGAAAACCTCCTCTGTCCGTCCCTGGGCGACCCGCGGCCACCGTAGCCACCCACTTTGAGGCGGGTGTTAAGAGACCTGCTTCCGCGTCCAGCCGCGAAATACCTCGAGCAGCTCGGATTCCGCCTCCGGCGAGAGATCGTCGGGCGTGATCTGGCCGACGGCCCTGATCGTCGCGCGCAGCTGCGCCATGTACTCGGTGCACTTGCCGCAGGCGGCCAGGTGCTCCTCGAACCGCCGCAGGTCGCCGGGATCGAGGGCACCCTCGAGGTAGTCGGTGACGAGCTCGACCAGCTCCTGGCAGTTGATCGCTTCTGCAATGGTCATGCGTTCTCCGGTACGAGGTAGTCCTCGAGCGCGCGCCGCACCTTTGCCCGCGCCCGGTGAAGGAGCACACGTTGATTGACTTCGGTCACGTCGAGCGCGTTACAGACGTCGTCCGCGTCCCAACCGGCGACGTCGCGCAGCGTGATCACCGCTCGCTGCGCCGCGGGCAGCTCGTCGATCGCCGCCGCGATCACGGCACGGGTCTCGGCGGCGAGCAGGCGCTCCTCCGGAAGCGCACGCGGCGGCGAGGCCCAGTGCCCGGGAAACCGCTCGTGGTCGGGGCCGAGGAACCGGTCGGCGTCGACCGCCGCCTCGGGGACGCGGCCGGGGTCGTCGAGCGCCGAGAACGGAACCACCCTCCCCTCCCGCTGGGCCCGCGTCTTGGCGGTGTTGACGAGGATGCGGAACACCCACGTGCGCAGGGAAGAGCGGCCCTCGAACCGGTCGAGTGCGCCGAGCACGCGGAGCCACGTCTCCTGCACCACCTCTTCGGCGACCGCCCGCGAGGGCACGAAGATCTGAGCGACGCGGAGCAACATCGGATGCCACTCGGTGACGACGCGCCGATACGCGTCCTCGTCGCCGGCCCGCAGCGCGGCAACGAGCTGGCCGTCCTCAGCGTCCATCTCCGCGACCGTACCGAATGGGAGGTCCGGGGATCCCCCGAACGAGGCAAGCCGCAGGTCCCGCTCGAACCCGCCTGTTCAGCGGGCGCGGCGGTGCCGTTGCCGTGCCATCGTGCGAACACTTGGGAGGGCACAGAGGGCACACCGGAACTCGAGGATGCGAGCAGCCGGGGCCACCAACAGGTCGACGTCGACCACAGGGCCGCGAGGGGTGCGGCGCCTCGAGTGGGCTCGAGGACGGCGTCGACTACCGGGTCCCCCGGACCCGGAGCGGATGGTCGCCGGCGCTCGCAGCCACGAGCGGTGAGGCTTACAGGTGCCTGAGCTGGTGCAGGTTCAGGTAGCCGCGCGGCACGTTCAGCACGTAGCGGCTCGTCTTCAGCGACTGATGCACGCGCTTGGCCTTCTTGGCCTTATGTACCTTCGGCACGGCTGAGTTGGCACGCACCTGCGTCGGCGGGACATCGACCGTCGTCGACGCCGGCGGCGTGGCCGGGGCGGTCGTCGTCGGCGCAGTCGTCGTCGGATGGGTCGTGGTCGGCGCGGTCGTGGTCGGGCGCGTGGTCGTCGTCGGCGCGGTGGTCGCCGGGGGCGGCGCCGTGGTCGCGGGCGGCGGCGGTGCGGTCGTGGTCGGCGGCGGCGGCGAGCCGCCGGACCCCTGGCCGAAGTCCTGCGTCCAGTAGTAGACGCCGCCGGGGCTCTCGGCCGCGCCGACGCCGATCGACGTGAAGGCGGCGTTCTCGATGTTCGCCTTGTGCCCCGGTGAGTTGAGCCAGGCATTCATGACGTCGGCGGGTGTGAAGAAGCCCTCGGCGATGTTCTCGCCCCACCCCTGGTTCGCCGGCCAGCCGCAGGCCACGAGCCGTTGACCGACGGTGCGCCCGATCGGGTCGTCGTTGTGGTCGAAGTAGTTGAGGCCTGCCATGTTCATCGACTTCCAGACGGCCGACCGCGTCAGTGCGCCGTCAACGCCGAGTGAGCCCTCGCCGATCGAGGCGCGGTGCTGGTTGACCAGCGTCACGACCTGGGAGGCGAAGCTCGAGTTGTTCGTGCCCCACGACGAATCCGGCGTGCACACGTTGTCTGCGCGCGCGCCCGAGGGGTGCCCCGGCAACACGGTGAGCAGGAGGCCCGCGGCGAACACCAGTGCGAGAGCGATCAGGCGTTGCGATGTCCGCCTCACGGTCGGGATTATCGGCAGGGACACGGACAGGCTGGACCGACAACCGTTTTCGACAGAAAAGATCGGTCGATTTCAGGAGATTTGCTGCGGATTTCCGCCGCGGAACCTCAGCGCCGGTGATTTACGCGCCTTTTACGCGGACGTAGCACAGCGCGTACGCACGGCCCGGATCCTTCGCTCCAGGGTCATCCCAACCAGGAGGATTCATGCGCAGGTTGACGTTCATCGCTGCGGGACTCGCAGCTCTGCTCGGAACGAGCATCGCCGTCGCCCACGGCATCGACGGCAAGACCGCAAGGGCGGTCGCCGCGACGTTCACGGCCACCGGAGCGAGCACGTCGACGCGGACGTGCACGACCACCGACGGCAAGACGATCACGATCACCAACGGCAGGTACACGGGCACCGCATCCGGCGATCCCGACCTGACGGGCGCGATCACGTTGAGCGCACGCAGCGTGATCAACACGACCGACAACGTCGGTGTCGTCGACGGACAGCTCCGCATCGACGTCTCGGGCGGTCGCAATACGTTCGCCGGCTACTCGGCGGTGTACGACCACGGCAACATCGCCGGGCTCGCAGCGGGCGTCGCCCGCAATCCGGGAGCCCGCCTGCTTGCCAACCTCTCGGCCGGCTTCAGCGCGAGCTCCGGCTTCACGAGCGGCAAGCTCGGCGGCGGCACGAGCGGCGGAAGCGCCGTCGAGGTCGGCCCGGCGAAGTGCGCGCCGACGCCGAAGCCGAAGCCCGAGCGAAGTGATGCTCGCGGCACGATCTCCGCGCTCTCGACCTCCTCGATCACCGTGGCAGGGCTGCAGTGCGCGATCGCTCCGAACGACTCGGCAGCGGTGATCGCGAAGTACAAGGTCGGCGACCGCGCGCAGATCCACTGCACGCTGCAAAACGGCGTCAACACGCTCGACCGCATCAGCGGTCACCACCACTAGCTCGGAGGGCGGGGTGGGGCGCGCCGAGGGGGGCGCACTCCACCCCGCCGCTCCGCGACCCTCACGTCCTGTGGTCTCAGGCGCGGGGCGTCGCAGCACCGGCGCGACGCGCGAGGGCGCCGGGGTCGTTGATCGTCGTCTTCCCCCGGCCCAGGCTCACCGTCCCTCGCTGCCGCTCGGCGGAGAGGACCGCGTTGACGGTCGCGCGTGAGGTACCGGCAAGCGCGGCGAGCTGTTCCTGCGTCAGCGGCACCGCGACGCCGGCCTCGACAGCGCCGTACGCGGCAGCGACGTCGAGCAGCCGCCGCAGCACGCGTCGCTCGGCGCTGACGTAGTACGCCTCGACGAGCAGCTCGTCCATCCGGCGCAACTCCTGCGCGAGCATCTGCACGAGCACCTGGTCGACGCGGGGATGCCCGGCGCGCAGCTGGTCGAAATCGGCGCCGTAGACGGCGAGCGTCTCCGCGGCCTCGAGCGCCTGCACGGTTGCCGACCGCCTGCCCCCGGCGACGAGGGCGAGCTCGCCGAAGAAGCCGCCGGGGCCGCGGATCGCCAGCAGCGAGTCCTCGCCGAGCGGCGTCGTCCGGCGCACCGCGAAGCGTCCCGCCGCGACGAGGTGGAGCGAGTCGGCGGGGTCGAGCTCGTGGAAGACGACCTCGCCGCGGGCGAAGGTGCGGCGCCGGCCGATCGCGAGCACCCGGCGAGCGTCCTCCGCCGGAACGCCGGCGAGCAGCTCCCATTCCACCGCCCGAGTCTACGACGAGTGTCGCGCATTTGACACTTCTACTGTCGGGCGGGCGAGCGACGCGCGATTCGGGCTCTCTTACCGTCACTGACATGACCACGAAGCGCCAATCAGGGGCTCACGAGACGAGGAGGAAGGTCATGTCTGCACGGCACTCAGCAAAGCTCGGCGTCGTCGTCGCCTGCCTGGTGGTGCTGGCCACCGGTGGATCGGCTGTCGCCCGGACGCCTGCGCAGCCGACGACGTCGGCGGCGACCGCACCGCTGTACAACCGCGTCCTCCAGTTCGGCGACCTGCAGGGCTTCTGGTCGGTGACCTGCCCTGTGGCGGTCACATCTACAGCGCAGTGGTCGATGCATTCGAGCTCGGCAGCAACGCTCTCGAGCAACGGCTTCGTCAACGGCCTGCGCGAGCCCCTGCGCACTGCCCGCCCCGCTTCGAACGGCTGGAGCATCGTCGCCCAGTTCCGCTCGGCCGCCGGTGCCAGGCACGAGGCGCTCGGTGAGCTCGCCCGGGCAACGGCGCTCGAAAGCGCCTTCGCCGGGTTCGAGATCGCCGCGATCCCGGGCAGCCACGGCTACTCCATCACCGACGGCCGCAGCTCACGCATGAGCGTCGGCTTCACCGAAGGACGCTTCCAGTACCTGATCACGATCACCGGTGTCGACCGGTCCGACGCCACGCTGCTGCGCGCGCGGCTGGTCACCGCCGCCACCACCCTCTACGAGCGGGCGGAGCAGCAGAGCTGATCGCCGAGCGGTGCAGGCGCGAGAGGCCCGTCCGGGCCTCTCGGCGCGCCATGGGCTCAGAGGCTCGAGTGCCAGCCGTCCGGCGTGAAGTTGTCGTACGGCAGCAGCCCCGTCGGCGCGTGCGTGAACGCCGGCGTCGCGGCCGAGAACGTCCAGTCGTACGAGGGCCACGTCGCGCCGTCGAAGCTGAAGTCTTCGGCAGCGGTCGAGGATGCAGTGGGGGCCTGGTCGAGCGCGACCGAGGCGACGAAGCTCCCGTCCACCCAGATCCCCCAGGTATTCGCGACGCCGGAGCTCGTGAGTGTGAACGTGTGCGTCGAGGGCACGGCCACGTCGGCGAGGCGAATCAGGCGATAGCCGCCGGCCACCGTTTGCCATTCCGCATAGAGGAACGCCGTTCCGGTGTCGACGCCATAGGGCGTGGCGCCCCGCCAGATCCCGCCCTGCAGCCAACCGAGTGCAGCGCAGCCGTTCGCGCTCTTGCCGTAGGCCACCGCGACATACGCGATGGCGTGGTCGCCGACAGCCGGGTACGTCGGCAGCTTGTTGACGGTCACGGTCACGCTGAACGAGGTGGTCGTGAGCGGCTGGTTGATCACGCTGTAGCGATAGCTCTGCGGGCCTTGGCCGCAGGTCGACGCAGGTGTGGTGGTCGTAGGCGGCGTCGTCGTCGTGGGCGGCGGGGTCGTGCTCGTCGTGGTGGTGGCCGGCGGCGACGGCGCCGTGCTCGAGGGTGGTTGAGGCGGTGGGGGCGGCGTGACGCTCACGGGCGGCAACGGCGCCGTCGCCTTCGGTCGGATCACGATCTCGCAGTCGGAGGCGACGCGATCGAGCCGGTCCGCGTGGACGACGTCACGGCCGGAGCCGCAGGAGATCGTGTCGCGGCCGGCGCCACCGTCGATCGTGTCGTTGCCGGGGCCGCCGTAGAGATGATCGTTTCCCGGGCCGCCGAACAGCCGGTCGTTGCCGCGGCCGCCGTACAGCGCGTCGTTGCCCTCCAGCCCGTACAGGATGTCCTTCCCGGCGCCGCCGTGGATCGTGTCCGGCCCCTTCGTGCCGCGCAGGACGTTCGGGCCGGCCGTGCCGTGAACGGTCGCCGTGCTCGCAGCGGCACTGAACCCGAGCCAGAGCAGCACGGCTCCCGCACCCACGGCCGATGCCCGTCCCAGCGCACGCTTCGCCGTCGACCGGATCGAGCGGGGCGTCTCGGCCATCGTCTTCAGTATGCGCCGCCACCCGGCGAAGCCACGGCCAGGATTTCCGCCGGCCGATGAGTTTCCGGGCGATGCCAGGTCTAGATGATCGACGCCTCTCGTCCAGTCGAGGCGGAAGAATGCCCGCACCGCGATCAGGAGGTACAGGCGAAGTGCCGAAGACACTGCTGCTGGTCGGAACCCGCAAGGGCTGCTTCATCCTGGAGAGCGACGGCGACCGCCGCGACTGGCAACTGCGCGGGCCGTACTGCGAGGGCTGGCCGATCTACCACGCGATCTTCGATCCGGCCGAGGGAGCGATCTACGCCGCCGGCGCGAGCGAATGGCACGGCTCCGCGGTCTGGCGCAGCCCCGACCTCGGCGAGTCGTGGTCGCTCTCGAGCGAAGGGATCTCGTACGAGGACGGTGGCCGAAAGCTGTCGAAGATCTCGTCGCTCGCCGCGACGCCGGGACGCATCCTCGCCGGCGTCGAGGCGCCGGGGATCTTCGAGAGCCGCGACGGCGGCTCGACGTGGGGGCTGCTCTCCACCCTGGCCGGCGAGCCCGGCAGCGAAGGCTGGGACGATCCGGCCAACCAGCCGCCCGGGCACCTCGGCCTGTCGGCGCTCATGTTCGACGGTGACGACGACTCGCGCTTCTGGGCGATCGTCCAGGGCATCGGCCTGTTCGAGACGAGCGACAGCGGCAACTCGTGGGCGCCGCGCAACAAGGGGCTTCGCGCCGATTGGCCCCGCGAGCACGAGGACGTCGGCTTCTGCGTCCACAAGCTCGTGCGTTCTGCCGCCGACCCCGATCGCATGTACCAGCAGAACCACTGCGGCATGCACCGAAGCGACGACGGCGGGGCGACCTGGACGGAGATCACCGAAGGGCTGCCGACCGACTTCGGCTTCGCGGCGGCCGCACATCCGCACGATCGCGACACGTTCTACGTCGTGCCGCTCGATCCGGGCCACGGCCGTTGCATGCCCGACGGACACGCGGCGGTGTGGCGCACGAACGATGCCGGCTCGAGCTGGCAACAGCTCGACCGTGGACTGCCGCAGCACGGTGCGTACGTCGGCGTGCTGCGCGAGGGGATGGCGATCGACGCGTACGACGTCCCGGGGCTCTACTTCGGCACCAGCACCGGCCAGCTGTTCGCGAGCGCGGACGAAGGCGAGAGCTGGTCGGTGATCGCGGGCTACCTGCCGGGGATCTCGTCCGTCGAGGTGGCCGTTCTCGACTGATGGCCGAGCTTCACCTCCCGACGACCCTGATGCCGCTGTTCCCGGGCCTGCCGCGGCGTGTCGAGATCGACGCGGCATCCGTCGACGACGCGATCGACGAGTTGGAGGAACGCTGGCCGGGCGTCCGGGACCGGCTCTGCGAGCCCGGACCCGCGTTACGCATGCACATCCACGTCTACGTCGACCGCACCCGCGCGTCCCTCGACACGCCGGTGCACGCGGGCTCGCGCGTCGACGTCGTCGCCGCGATCAGCGGCGGCTAACTGCGTCTGCCGAAGATCGAGAGGAAGAAGAGGAAGACGTTGAGGATGTCGAGGAAGATCGACGCGGCGAGCAGCGGTGCGACCCTGATGTCCTTCGCCTTCCGCAGGCGCTGGAAGTCGATCATCGTGAACCCGGCGAAGATGACGAGGCCGAGCACGGCGTAGATCAGCGAGCCGTTGGGGATCCGCACGAAGATGGTCACGATCCCGAACACGATCAGCGCGAGCAGCGCCCAGAAGAAGAAGCGTGCGAGCGGTTGCAGGTCTCGACGCGTCGCATACCCCGCCGCGCCAAAACCCGCGATGAAGAGCGCCGTCGCCCCACCGGCCTGCCACACCGCCTGCGGGTTCGTCGACGCGTAGTAGGCGATGGTGGGTGCGGTGCCGAGCCCGATCAGCACGCCGAACGCGAACAGCAGCCCGATCGCGAGCTGCTCCGACCGGCGGATCGCGACGTTCAGGCCGAGCAGGCAGACGAAGGCGCCGATGAACCAGAGGATCCCCGCCCCGGAGGACATATTGCGGCCGAGGTAGGCGCCGACGGCGAAGAGCGCCGCCGTGACCGCCACGAGGCCCATCGTCTGACCGAACAGGACGCGGGCATCGTCGCGTGTCGCGCTCCGTTCGAGGGTGGAACCCGAGAAGCTCATGCGGCGAGCTTAGCGCCCCGTCTAGGCGGATTCGGGGTTCGCAGCACCGGGCCGGGTCGTGGGAATGCGCTGGGCGTAGAACAGCGCAGCCAGGTCGAGGACGGCCAGCAACCCGAGTGCGGAGCGGAGCCCCTTGACGCGTGCTCCACGGTACGCGTCGAGCGCAGCGTCGGTCGTCCGCTTGCTGACGTGCGCGTCCGTCGAGGGCCGTCTCGAGGTCGGCGTCGGAGATGAACGGCACGCCGCCGGCGAGCTCCACCTGCGCCTTCGACTTGACCCGCGAGTGGATATCCGGGCTCGCGCTGGATGTTGGCGATGAACGCTGTCGTGAGCGCCGCGATCATGATCGAGCCGGCGAGCGCCGTCCCGAGCGAGGCGCCGAGGTTGGTCACCGTGTTCTGGACGCCGCCGACCTCGGGGCTCTCGTCGTCGGGCACGGCCGAGACCGTGACGGCGCCGAGCTGCGAGGCGAGGGCGCCGATCCCGAGGCCGATCAGCAGCATCGGCACGAACACGATCTCGGCGCCGGCGTCCGCGTCGAGCGTGCCGAGCAGGACGACGGTGCCGGCGAGCAGCGACAGCAGGCCGCAGCGGACGACGAGCCGCGGCGAGACGTCGGGAAGCAGCCGCGGGACGCCGATCGCGGCGGCGAGCAGCGTGATCGACAGCGGGAAGCAGCCGCACGCCGGTCGCGATCGCCGACAGGCCCGAGGCAGACCGACAGGTACAGCGGGACGACGAAGAACAGGCCGGCCTGCACGAGGTACTGGAAGAAGAACATGATCAGGCCGCCGCCGAGCTGCCGGTTCCGCAGCATCGCCGGGCGGACGAGCGGCTCCTCGCCGCGCGCCTCGACGCGCGATCCTCCCAGCGGAAGAAGAGCCAGATCACGAACAGGCCGCCGAGGATCAGCCAGACCGTCGGCGAGAGGCCGGCCCACGACGGTCCGTCCGGCTTCGGCTGGATCCAGCCCCACTCGCCCGACGCGGAGCACGCCGAAGACGAGCAGCGCCGAGGCCGAGCGCCGAGAGCACGGCCCCGACGACGTCGAGGCTGCGGCCGCGTCTCGGGCGGCGCGTCGGCGATGCGCCGCGCGAGCAGCGAGGATGGCGAGCACGATCACGCACCTCGCCGGCGAAGACCCAGCGCCACGAGAAGTAGGTCGTGCAGAAGCCGCCGATCAGCGGGCCGACCGCGACGGCGATCGCCCCGGCCGCCGCGACCAGGCCGTACGCCGCGGGCCGGCGCTCGGCCGGGAAGTTGCCGGCGACGAGCGCGACGATCGCGGGCAGGATCAGCGCGGCGCCGACTCCCTCGAGGAACGACCAGCCGAACAGGAGCACGGGCAGGCTCGTGCGCCAGCGACGTCGTGAACGAGCCGCAGCCGTAGATCACGCAGCCGATCGCGAACGCGCGCTTGCGCCCGATCAGCGCGCCGATCTTGGCGCCGGTGATCATCAGCGCCGCCATCACCAGCGTGTAGGCGGTGATCGCGCCCTGGATGCCCGGTCACGGTCGTGCCGACGTCCTTCGCGACGGTCGCGATCGAGACGTTCATCACCGAGCTGTCGAGCGTCATCAGGAACTGACCGGTCGCGAGCGTCAGCAGGACGAGTGTCGCGGCACCGGCCGGGCCTGACGAGCGGCTGGTCAAGGACGTCACGCGGGCGACTCTCCCACAACGGTCCTGCCGCTGCCGTCCGAAGCTGGCGTTGCCCGCCCTTCCCGGCACGGGCACAATGGCCAGGTGCGTCGCGCGCTGACCTGGGTGCTTGCGTTGCCGCTGATCGTGGTCGGCTCGCAGGTGGCGCACGGGCTCGCCTACTGGTGGGCATACCCGATCGCCAGCGTGCGCGACGCGATCCTCGCGCACTCGGGTCATGGCTACCTGAGCTACGCCCCGATGCTGCTCAGCTTCCTCGCCGGGCTCGAGTTGCTGGTGCTGCTCGTGCTCGTCTGGGACGGGCTGCGCGGAAACGTCGATCGCAGGCTCCCGCCGTGGGTCTTCCTCTGGCTGCCGCTGGTCGGGTTCGCGCTGCAGGAGCACCTCGAGCGCTTCATCGCCACCGGCGCGTTTCCGTGGTGGGCCGTCGAGGCGCCCACCTTCTGGCGCGGCCTCGTCCTCCAGCTCCCACTCGGCCTGCTCGCCTACGGCGTCGCGCGCGTCCTGTGCCGCGCGGCCGGAGCGGTCGCCGCAGTGATCGGCCGCCGGTCCGGCGGCACGGTCGTACGCAGGCCGTCGCTCATCTGGCGCCGGCCGGCAGCCGTGCTGCTGCCCCGGGCCGCCCCACTCGCGCTCGGCGCGGCCGGCCGCGCACCTCCCTTCTCCCTCCGCTGAGCCGACCGAGCGGCGCCTCCGGTTTTCGGCGCCGCGTCCTGTACGCGAAGAGGAGAACATCGAGATGAGAAAACTGAAGACCTGGGCGGGCTGCCTGGGTGTGGTCGCGGTGGCGGCGCTGGTGCTGGCCTCCTCGGCCTTCGCGCACGCGCGCGTCAGCCCGCCGGTCTCGTTGGCCAAGCAGCTGCAGCTGTTCAGCCTCGCCGTGCCCACGGAGAAGGCGAACCTGACGACGACGAAGATCGTGCTGACCGTCCCCAAGGGGTTCGGCATCGATTCGTTCGTCCCCGCACCGGGCTGGACCCGCCAGCTGCAACAGACCGGCTCTGGAGACAGCGCGGTGATCCAGCGAGTGACGTGGACGGGCGGCCACACGCCGACCGGTGAGGACTCTCTGTTCCAGTTCCTCGCGCAGCCGGCGTCTGCCGGCTCGTACACCTTCCAGGTCCTGCAGACCTACTCCGACGGCTCGATCGTCGACTGGTCCGGCCCGGAGTCGTCAGAGGCTCCCGCACCGACGATCGACGCGAAGAGCTCGCTCGGCGGCGGCGGGACGAGCACGCTGACGATCGTCGCGCTCGGGCTGGCCGCCGTCGCCCTGCTCGTCGCGCTCGGATCACTGCTCATGCGCGCCGGCAACAGGCCGCTGGCATGAGCCGCCGGGGGCGGATCGCGGCGGTTCTGGCAACGGCCGCGGTGGCGTTGACGGTCGTGGCGACCGCCTCCGCGCACGCGTACCTCGTCAAGACCGTCCCGTCGGCGAGCGTCGTCCTGACCGCCCCGCCCTCGAACGTCTCACTCACCTTCGACGAGGCAGTCGAGCCGCGCTTCGCAACCATCTCGGTGACCGACGCCGAGGCGCACCAGCAGACGACCGGACCGCCGACCCGCTCGCCGACCAACCCGGACACACTCGTCGTGCCGCTCAAGCCGCACCTGCCGGAGGGCTGGTACCTCGTCTACTGGAGGGCGATCTCGATCGACGGTCACCCCGTCCAGGGTGCGTTCACGTTCGCGGTCGGGCCGAACCAGGGCCCGGCGCCACAGTTCGTCGTCCCGAAGCTCTCGGCGACGGCGACGACGCCCCGGCTGCTGATCGCGCGCTGGGCGATGTTCCTGACCGTGATGACGGCGATCGGGCTGTTCACGTTGCGCATCGCCATCGTGCGACCGGTCGCGCGCCGGGTCGAGGGATCGAGCCTGCGCGCGGTCTCGATCGCGTTCGCGGTCGCGTCCATCCTCGGCCTGATCGCGATCCCCGTGTATCTCGACGTCGCGACGTCGGTCGACTCGCTCCGCTCGATGTTCGCCGTCGGCGCACTGGTGCCGTTGTTCCGGGTGACCGCGTTCGGTCGCAGCTACGTCGACCTCGAGCTCTGTTTCGCGCTGTTCGCTGCCGCCGCTTGGATCGCGATCTGGGTCGACCGGCCGCGAGACACGCAGCGCTCGATCGCCGCGCTCGGCGCGATGATCGGGGCGTTCCTGGCCGCAGGCGCCGTCGTGCTGATTCCCGGGGTGGCCGGCCATGCGGCGCAGACAGCGCCGCGCGCGTTGTCGCTGCTCCTCGACTGGCTCCACGTCGCATCTGCATCGGTCTGGATGGGTGGCCTGATCGGATTGCTGGTCCTGTGGCGAAGCCTCGAGCCGTCGACGCGAGCGGCCGGTCTCAGCGTTGCCGTTCCGCGCTTCTCCAACGTTGCGTTCGTCTCGGTGATGGTCCTGCTCGGCAGCGGGATCGGGGCGACGATCATCCACATGCCGACGATCGCGTCGCTCTGGCAAACGTCCTACGGGCAGGCGATTCTCGTCAAGGTGGGACTGCTCTCAGTTGCGATGCTCGGCGGCGCCGTCAACCTCTTGATCACGACGCCGCGTCTCAAGGCGGCGCGGCGCGACCCGGAGCGCGGCAACTCGGCGGCGCGCCTGTTGCGTCGCACCGTCCGGGCCGAGACCCTGCTGGTCGTCTCCGCACTGCTCGCCGCCGCCGTCCTCTCGAGCCTCGCTCCGCCGGCGGCGGCCCTGGCCAAGGAAGGCTCGGCGCTCGCGCACGTCGGCCCGGGTCGCGTCGCGTCGACCGTGCACAAGAACGGCTACACGCTGCAGGTGCTCGTCTCGCCCAACAAGGCCGTGACGACGAACTCGTTCGCGCTGAAGCTGACGAAGAACGGCGTTCCCGTGGAGGGCGCGGACGTGACGCTGGAGTTCTCGATGCTCGACATGCAGATGGCGAACCAGGAGTACCAGCTCAAGGAGACATCGCCGGGTGTCTACTCACATCCGGCGCCGGCGCTCGTGATGGTCGGCCACTGGGGGCTGGGCTTCAACGTGACCCCGAAGAACGGACAGCCGTTCACTGCGTTCATCGTCGACCACGCCACCGGATGAGCCCGTGTCCGAGGCCGCTCGCTCGGCGACCTCGAGGGCCGAGCCGAACCGGAGGATCCGCCCGCCGAAGGCGATCCCGCACACTGCGAACCACGCCCAGCCGAGGGCGAGACCGGCGATCACGTCGCTCAGCCAGTGGAAGTCGAGCAGGACTCGACTTGCCGCAACCGCAACGGCGATCCCCACGGCCGCGCCGGCGAGCAGCGCCCGAGCAGGCCTCGGGCGCCACCGCCCGAGGAGCAGCGCGGCCGCCGCGTAGAACGCCGCCGACGTCGCCGAATGACCGCTCGGGAAGGCCGGCCCGAGTGTGGCGGCCGCAGGAACCAAGGTCGGCCGAGCCCGGTCGACGATCGACTTGACGACGTTGGTGATCAACTCCTCGCCGCCGATGACGGCGACGACGAACGCCGCCACCCAGATCGTCCGTTCTCTGATCGACTCGGCGATCACGAGCACGACGCAGAGGACGAGGACGACGCGGATGTTGCCGAGCTGGGTGATCGCATCGAGAACATGTGTCGACATCGCTGTCGCGTGTCGGTGGCCCCACTCCGCCGCGGCCTTGTCGAGACCGGAGAGTGCCGAGGTCGTGCGGATGAGAATCGCAAACACTCCCAGGACGACGCCTCCGCCGATCGCGAGGATGAGCGCGCCCGTCAGGGCCAGGCCCGTCCCGACGGACGGATCGAGCCGCGCGTCGACGAGCAGCCGAAGCCGCGGGCTCTTCCGCGCGGCTGCGCCGACCTCCGCGGCAGCGCCGGCGACCGATGTCGGCCCGACGCGGCGCCGTCGTGGATAGCGCCAGACGCCTACGCCGACGATGACGCCCGCCGCGACCGCAACGACGATGAGAAGGACTACCGGCATGTGCACATGGCCTCGCGGGGATTCACGACCGAGGGAAAGGGCATATGCCCCCATCGCGACGGCGGAAACGCATCGGCGCCCGCGTCGACCTTCGGGCGATTCGGCGGCACGAGCCGGCGAACAGTCGGGTCTGCCCCTGCTCAGTGCGCGTCCGGGAGGTCGTGCAGACAGGCTCGGCCGCAGGGCGCGCGAGATCGGCCTTCATCCGGTCGTCGTCTTCTTCGGGGCCCTCCTCACCGGGCTCGCGGTGATCGCCGCCTGTTCGATTGCCTGCGGCCTCCTCGTCCGGGAGCTCGAGCACGTTTCGAAGATCGGCGCTGCCGACGAACGCGTGGACGTCTGGCTCGCCGGCCATCGCACCGCCACTCGCACGCACGCTTCGCTGATCGGCTCGATCATCGCCGGCGGCGTCGTGCTCCCGATCATGGTCGGTTCGATTGCGTTGGTCTGCGTTTTTCTACGCAAGTGGCGCATCGCTGCGTTCGTCGTGTTCGCGCTCGCGGTGGAGTCTGCGACGTATCGGCTCACGACCCTGTTCGTTCCTTCGCACCGGCCGACCGTCGCTCGCCTCGAGAACCTGCCGGTCAATGCCAGCTACCCATCCGGCCACACGGCGGCTGCGCTCGCAACCTACGGCGGCCTCGCTGTCCTGCTGACCGCTCGCTTCACGAATGTTGCCGCCAAGACCCTGGTTTGGACGACGGCGGCGCTGCTGGTCGCCTTCGTCGCGACGTCGCGCATGTACCGGGGGATGCACCATCCGTTTGACGTGGCCGGGGGGCTGATCGTCGGCGTGATGGCGCTCATCGTCGTCGTGTTCGCCTGCCGCTCTGCCGGAGCTGCCTCGTGAAGGTCGCGGTCGTAGCGCACTCCGGCAAGTCGATCGGTGGAGGTCTTGCCGAGCTGCGGCACGAGCTCGACGCACGCAACGTCGCGGATCCGTTCTGGCGCGAGGTGCCGAAGAGCCGCAAGGCGCCCGCCGAGGCCGCGAGGGCCCTCGCAGCGGGCGCGGACGTGGTCTTTGTCTGGGGCGGAGACGGGATGGTCCAGCGATGCGCCGGTGTGCTTGCCGGATCGCGCGCGAGTCTCGCCATCGTCCCGGCAGGGACGGCGAACCTCTTTGCCGCCAACCTCGCGATCCCGAGCGACATCGCGGGCGCCGTCGAGGTCGGTCTGAACGGAGCGCGCCGGTTGCTCGACGTCGGTCGCCTGAACGGCGAGCGATTCGTCGTGATGGCCGGAATGGGGTTCGATGCAGCGATGATCCGAGGTGCCGGGGACGGCAACCTCAAGGATCGCTTCGGACGCCTGGCGTACATCTGGAGCGGCGCTGCGAATCTGCGTTCGAAGCCGTTCCGGGCCAAGGTGAGGGTGGACGGGGCCGTCTGGTACGAGGGCAAGGCGAGCTGCATCCTCCTCGGGAACGTCGGCAAGCTGTTCGGCGGCGTCGAGGTGTTCGAGGACGCGCGACCCGACGACGGGCGGCTCGAGGTGGGTGTGGCGACGGCCGACGGCCTGCTCGAATGGGGCCGCGTGCTGGCGCGATCGGCGTTCGGGTCGGCCGGCGACTCGCCGTTCGTTCAGACCACCAGTGCCCGCTCGGTGAAGGTCTCGCTCGACCGGAAAGTGCGCTACGAGCTCGACGGCGGCGCCCGGAGCAGGCTCAAATCGTTCAAGGCCAGGGTCGAGGCAGGCGCCCTGAGCGTCTGCGTCCCGGCGCACGACGCCTGATTTTCCGCCCGCGGACGTTTCTTCGCGGTGCCCGCCGGAGAGAGGAACCGACGATGCAGAGCCCACGTCCAGCCGAGGTGGCGGCGATCGGCGGAAGCGCCGGTGAAATGTTCGTGCAATCGCGTGCCTTTGCCTGGCTTTCGCGAGCGGGATTCGTCGCGCGCGGGCTGATCTACGCGATCATCGGCGTTCTCGCGTTCAAGCTGGCGCTCGGGGACGGAGGCAGGCTGACGAACCAGCACGGCGCACTGAGCACGGTCGCCCACGAGCCGTTCGGGGGGCTCCTGCTCACGCTCGTGGCGATCGGGCTCGGCGGCTACTGCATCTGGCGACTCATCCGCGCGGCCCTCGGACGCGGCCCCGAGGGCTCGGACTCGGGGTTCGACCGAGTCGCGGCTCTCGGCAGCGGCATCGCCTACGGCCTGCTGTGCGTGCTTGCGATCGAGATCCTCGCCGGTTCGGCGTCGAGCAGCGCCGGCAGTCCGAAGAAGGCGACGGCAGGCGTGCTCGGGTGGCCGGCGGGAACGTGGCTCGTCGGCGCGGCAGGCGTCGTCACGATCGGGATCGCCTGCTACCAGGGGTATCGCGCGGTCACGAGGAGCTTTCTCGAGGACTCGAAGACCGAGCAGATGGGCCCGCGGCTCAAGACGGGCATCACCTGGCTCGGCACGATCGGCTACTTCGCGCGCATGATCGTCTTCGGGTTGATCGGGATCTTCCTGATCAAGGCGGCCGCGGAGTACAAGCCGCGTGCGGCGGTCGGCGTCGACGGCGCGCTCGCGAAGATCGTGCACGCCTCGTACGGCTCGCTCGCACTCGGGGTCGTTTCGGCGGGCCTGATGGCATTCGCGCTGTACTCGCTGAGCGACGCCCGGTACCGCAGGATTTGAATCTCCTGACCGCGAGAAAGCTGTCGTCGCCGGCCGAACGCTGGTTGGGCGACCGCATCTCGAAGCAAATCTGCGCCCATCACACGCGGCGGCTGCGCCGAATCGGCTGGGAGCACGCCCTCGACGCGCCGGCCGGAGGCTGGGCCGAGGGCGACCTGCCCGTACGCACGGGCAACCGTGTCGAGGTCCTGATCGACGGGGCGGAGGCGCTGCCGCTGATCGCCTCTGCGCTCCGGGAAGCGCGTTCGCACGTGCACCTGACCGGTTGGTACTTCTCCCCCGACTTCCAGCTCGTGCGCGGGCCTGACCCCGTGGTGCTGCGCAACCTGCTCGCGGAGCTTGCAGAACGGCTCCCGGTGCGCGTGCTCATGTGGGCAGGCGCACCACTTCCGCTGTTTCGTCCGTCCCGTAACGATGCACGCGCCACGCGCAACCGGCTGATCGCCCACACGAAGATCGCGTGTGAGCTGGACGCGAAGGAACGGCCGCTGCACTGTCACCACGAGAAGACGATCGTGATCGACGATCGACTTGCGTTCGTGGGCGGAATCGACCTGACGATGGAGTCCGGCGACCGCTACGACAGCAACGAGCACCCTGCGCGCGCGAGCTTCGGCTGGCACGACGCGTGCACACTTCTCGAGGGACCCGTCGTACAGGACGTCGCCGAGCATTTTCGGATGCGGTGGAACGAAGTGAAGGGCGAGACACTGCCGCCGGTCGCCACGCAGAAGAGCGCGGGGGACCTCGATCTGCAGATCGTGCGCACCATTCCGGAGAACGTCTACAGCGCCACGCCGCGAGGCGTCTTCACGATCCTCGACTCATATGTCCGCGCCCTGCGTGCGGCCGAGCGGCTGGTCTACGTCGAGAATCAGTTCCTCTGGTCGCCGGAGATCGCGGCGCTGCTCGTCGACAAGCTGCGGACCCACCCGAACCCCGACTTCCGCCTGCTGCTCGTACTGCCCGCACGCCCGAACAGCGGCGCGGACGACACCCGCGGAGTGCTCGGTGAGTTGATCGAGGCGGACGCGGATGCTGGTCGGCTCCTCGCGTGCACGCTGTACGCCCATTCCGGCGAACTCGTCGACCAGGTGTACGTCCACGCGAAAGTCGCAGTCGTCGACGACGAGTGGCTCACCGTCGGATCGGCGAACCTGAACGAACACTCGTTGTTCAACGACACCGAGATGAACGTCGTCAGCCATGACCCCGAGCTTGCGACTCGGACACGCATCCGACTATGGGCGGAGCACCTCGAGCTCGAGCCCGACCAGATCCCCAGCGACCCGACGGCCGCGATCGACGAGCTCTGGAAGCCGATCAGCCAGGAGCAGCTCGACCGCAGGAACGCCGGCCGCGCGCTGACGAACCGGCTCGTGCGGCTGCCGAACGTCTCGCGACGGTCCGGGCGAGCCTGGGGCCCGATCAGCGGCTTGCTCGTCGACGGATGACGCTCTCCACCACCCGCTCGGCTGTTACTCCCGCATCAGCATCGCCTGCGCCTCGCGCTCGAGGTCGATGTACGGCTCGCCGCTGACGTCGACGGCCACTCGCTGAATCGTCCCGCCCGTGAAGCGGTAGGGCTCGGTCCCGGGATAGTCGTCGGTGACGCCGGCGCCGCCGTCACGGCCGACGCAAAGACCTTCACCCGCGATCATGAACTTGCCGGGCTGCGTCTTCAGCGGCCCCTCGCCGACGTTCTTGTCGCCGTGCCAGAGCGAGAGCGTGCCGGTTGCGACGCCGGGTGGATCCTCCCCCGCCTTGTCGAACGACGCCGACAGGATCAGACCGTCGCCGGTCGGAAGATCCTCGGTCGCCACGATCCTCGTCTCGGTGATGCCGACGAAGCTGTAGACGTAGTGAAGTCGGTTGTCCTTCACATAGAGGGCGTGGCCGCCGAACGGTGAGCCGTGCGCGAAGAGAACGCCCTCGGCGCGCGGGCCGGGCAGGTCGACGAGCGCGCCGATCGTGAACGACCGGTTGCGGACGTTCACTGCCTGTGACTCCGGTACCTCGGCGGCTCCGGGGAAGTACATGTAGCGGTCGCGCGGGGGTGAAAGCACCGGTCGCGGCGTGAGCATGATCTCTAGCGCCGAGCGGTCGTCGAGCGGGAACGCCTGGTTGGCGCCGGCCTCCGCGTACCACAGGTTGACGAGCTCGCGCACCTTCTCCGGCTGCTCTGCCGCGAGGTTGTGCAACTCGGAACGGTCGACATCGGTGTGGTACAGCTCCCATTCGTCGTCGTTGAAGTGGCTCCAACCGGCGATCGTCGGATGGTTGGTGACGGCCTTCCAGCCGTCGTGCCAGATCGCTCGCGAGCCGAGCATCGAATAGAACTGCGTCGGCCGTGTCGTCGGCGACTTCGCGTCCTCGAAGCTGGAGCGCATGCTGACGCCGTCGAACGAGCTCTGAACGTGGCCCTTGATCGTCGTCGGCGACTCGACACCGAGGACGTCGAGGATCGTCGGCACGAGGTCGATCGCGTGGTGGTACTGCTCGCGGATCTCGCCCTTCGCCTTCAGACCCGCCGGCCACGACACGATGCACGGGTCGCTGGTGCCGCCGTTGAACTCGTAACGCTTCCACATCTTGAACGGGGTGTTGAACGCCATCGCCCAGCCGTTCGGATAGTGGTTGTACGTCTTCGGCCCGCCGAGCTCGTCGAGCATCGCGAGGTTCGCGGCGATGTCGTCGGGGATGCCGTTGGCGAACTTCATCTCGTTCACCGAGCCGTTCGGCCCGCCTTCGCCGGACGCGCCGTTGTCGGAGACGAGGACCACGAGCGTGTTCTCGCGCCAGCCGAACTGCTCGAGGAAGTCGAGCAGGCGCCCGATCTGGTCGTCGGCGTGCGCGAGGAACCCGGCGTAGACCTCGGCCATCCGCGAGAACAGCTTCTTCTCGTCGTCCGACAGTGAGTCCCAGGGCCGCGTCACGTCGAGCGGCGGGAACGGCTTGCCGTCGGGCCCGGTGCGGGTCTCGTCGTCCCGATCGGGTTGATCGGCGGCAGCTCCGTGTTTGCCGGGACGAGGCCGAGCTTCTTCTGCCGGGCGAGCGTCTGCTCGCGCATCGCCTCGTAGCCCATGTCGAAGCGTCCCTTGAACTTGTCGATCCACTCCTTCGGCGCATGGTGCGGGGCATGGCACGCGCCGGGCGCGTAGTAGAGGAAGAACGGCTTCTCCGGCGCGATCGCCTTCGCGTCCATGATGAACTCGATCGCCTTGTCCGTGATGTCGACCGTCAGGTGATAGCCCTCGTCCGGCGACTTCGGCTGGTCGACGAGATGGTTGTCGTAGACGAGGTCGGGATACCACTGGTTCGTCTCGGCACCGAGGAAGCCGTACCAGCGCTCGAAGCCGCGACCGGTCGGCCAGTTCCGCCGGGTCGCGGCGAGATTCATCTCGTCGTCCGGGCACAGATGCCACTTGCCGACCATGTACGTGTTCCAGCCGAGCTCGCCGAGAATCTCGCTGATCATTCCGTTCTCCGGCGGGATCGTCCCGCTCGCGTTCGGGAAGCCGATCGCCGCCTCGGTGATGCACGCCATGCTGTTGCGCGTGTGATTACGCCCCGTCAGCAGGCAGGAGCGCGTCGGAGAACAGAGCGCGGTCGTGTGCCACTGGCTGTAGCGGACCCCGTCGGCGGCGAGCTTGTCGATGTTCGGTGTCTCGATCGGCCCCCCGTAACAGCTCATCGCCGAGAAGCCGACATCGTCGAGCACGATGTAGACGACACTCGGAGCGCCGTCGCGGGCCTTCGGCGGTTCGAACGGCTCCCAGTCGGGGACGGAGTCCCGGATGTCGACGTTGACCGTGCCCTTGAACGGCTTGCTCATGTTCGTCTCCTCTTATCGCGGCCGTTCCTCATCCGAACCTGACGGCAGATCGTTCGGTTATACGGGATGTGCACCCCCAGCGACGAGCGTGCGGCAGTTTGCGTCAATAGCGGTCGAGCTCGATCAGCCGCCGGTCGCTGATCCCGAAGTGGTGCGCCAGCTCATGCAGGACGACACGCTTGATCTGAGCCGCGAGCAGGTCGGGGTCGCGTCCGTACCGACGCTCGAGCGGCCTGCGGTAGATCGTGATCTTGTCCGGCAACACACCGCTGTAGCTGCTGCTCCGGCGGGTCAGGGGCACTCCCTCGTAGAGACCGAGCAGCGGCTGGCCCGGGGGCGGCTCGTCCTCGACCAGGATCTCGACGTTCGAGATCCGAGTGCGCAGGTCTGCAGGAAGCCCGTCGAGGGTGGCCTGGATGATCGACTGGAAGTCCAACGCCGGTGCCCCGCATGATCACAGCCCCGGAAGGCGCCGGGCAGTCCGATGGGCGGTGAGGGGTTCGAACCCCCAACCCTCTGCGTGTAAAGGAAGCCGAAGCCCGGTCTGGAGCGGCGTGTGCCGGCCGAAAGGGCTTGAATCCTCGGATCCCCGAAGAAGCTCGGGCTGTCGGGCTACCAGGAGCGGTCAGGCATGAGAAATCAGGCCCGATCCATGACACAGCATGACGCACCTTGAGCCTAAACTGGGCGCGTGTCTGCCGATGACGTGTCGGTCTTCGACGGTCTGACCGGGCTGAGCAATCGCCGCCTCTTTGAGAGTGCCTTGTATGGCGAGGTCGAAAGAGCGCACCGCGACGCTCGCCCCCTCTCGCTAGTCCTCTTCGATCTCGACAAGTTCAAGCGCGTGAACGATGAGTTGGGTCACCCGAAAGGTGACGACGTTCTGCGGAACTTCGGACAGCGCCTTGCAGAGACAGCAGGCGGTAGAGCCTTGGCCTGCCGGATCGGAGGCGAAGAGTTTGCCCTTGTCTGTCCCGAGTCGTCGCTTGAGGATGCGGCCGATCTCGTGAAGCGTCTCACCAGTCGGCTTGAAGTTCAGCCGATCCTCCCGATGCGGAAGGTCACAGCGTCAGCCGGTATCGCCGAGTTGAACGCCGGGGAAAATGCGGATGCGTTGCTGGGGCGAGCCGAACGAGCACTCTATGAGTCCAAGGGCGGGCCGCCTTCCGACAGTCCCCCGGCCGGGGTTCGCGAACCCCGTAGGCCGAAGCCCTCCGGGGGTATGGCGGCGATCCGCAAGTTGCTCAGCGAGTAGAGAGCCATCCCGACCTCGCGAGCGGATGCTCGGGCGAGTACGTGCGCAGGTAGCAGGTAGCCGTTTCCCTTCTCGCGGGGGGGCTTGTTCAACGTAGGTGGCCTCCTTCGGCGTCAGAGAGGTGCACGGCAGAGCTGCGCAGTCGTCCAGGGCTTCCGCCAACCGAGCCAGCACGAAGTTGTGGAGTCCCGCCCGCGAAGGACGGACGACGGCTTCTCCGAGGCCCATCCATGACAGATCCATGACACGAGCGAGGAACGAGGCCCGGTCTCCCGGGGCCCAGTTCGTTCTATGCCGCATGGTTGCTGAATGGGCGGTGAGGGGTTCGAACCCCCGACCCCCTGCGTGTAAAGCAGGTGCTCTCCCAGCTGAGCTAACCGCCCCGGGCGACACCGTAGCCGCGCCTCCCTGCCCCGACTTGTAAACCGTGCCGATCGTCTTTGCAATATCGGTCCAGATAGTTCAGGATCCCGCCTGCACTTTGCGGTGTCCATCGAGGGGAGAGGAGTCTCTATGAGCGTTCTGCGCCTGCGAATCGCAGCCGCGATCTTTGGCACGTTGCTCGTCGCAGTGATCGTCGTGGGGGCCGCCGGCGCGAGTAGCGCGGCGCCGAGGCAGACCCTGAGCGGCAGTCGGCCGAGCTGGGTTCCCGCCGTCACCCGCACGTCGAACGTCCCGAGCGGACAGCACATCGACGCGCGCGTCTGGCTCGCGCCCAACAACTCGGCGACACTCGACAGCCTCGCACGGGCCGTCAGTGATCCGTCGAGCTCGCAGTACGGCCAGTTCCTCACGCCGGCCCAGTACGACGCACAGTTCGCGCCGACCGCCGGGCAGGTGGCGGCCGTCTCCCAGTGGCTGACGAGCGCCGGCCTGAACGTCGTCACGGTCGGCCCCGACAACCACTACGTCGCGGTCTCAGGCTCCGCATCGGCGATCAATGCCGCATTCGGCACGCAGCTCGCGATGTATCAGGTCAACGGCCAGCAGCAGCAGGCGCCGTCGACGGATCTGTCGGTCCCGAGCTCGGTCGCCGGAACGGTGCTCGCAGTCACCGGCCTCTCACCGTTCGGGCATTTCGCGAAGCCCGCCGACCTCGGAGCGCCGGCCGCATTCGTGAACGCAACGCCGTGCTCGAGCTACTACGGTCAGCAGAACGCGTCGACGCTGCCCGCATTCGGCGGGAACACGCTGCCCTACGCCGTGTGCGGTTACACGCCGAAGCAGTTCCGGTCCGCGTACGGCGTCGGTGGCGGATTCACGCTCGGCCCGTTCGGCGGTGCCGGCCTCGGAATGGGCACGACCGTCGCGATCGTCGATGCATTCGACTCGTCGACGCTCCTCAAGGACGCCAACACCTATTCACAGCGCCACGGCGACCTGATCTTCGGGCGGTTCCAGTTCCAGGACCGCAGCGTTGCCGAGGACGCGTCGAAGGCTGACGAGTGCGGTGGCAACGGCTGGTACGGCGAGCAGACGCTCGACATCGAGGCCGTCCACGGCATGGCGTCGAACGCGAACGTCTACTACTACGGTGCTGCGAGCTGCGAGGACGCCGACCTGCTCGCATCGCTGGCCCGGATCGTCAACGACGACTCCGCATCGATCGTCTCCGACTCGTGGGGCGAGCCGAGCTTCGTCGTGATCGACGGGCAGCTCTTCTACGTGATCGATCCAGGCCTCGTCGGAGCGTACGAGTCCGTCTTCAAGCAGGGCGCGCTCGAGGGGATCGGGTTCAACTTCTCCTCCGGTGACGACGGAGACGAGCTGGCCAGCTGGGGCTTCATCCATCCGGACTGGCCGACGGAGGATCCGTGGGTCACGTCGGTGGGCGGAACCGCCCTCGCGATCAACAACCAGGGCGCCCGCTCGTTCGAGACGGGCTGGGGAACCTCCAAGTGGTCGCTGAACAGCAGCGGCACCGGCTGGACGAACTCGATCGAGTTCCAGTACGGCGCCGGTGGTGGCTACGCCAACATCGAGCTCTTCAACGAGATCTTCGGTGAGCCGGTGTTCCCGGAGCCCTGGTACCAGCTCGGTGCAGTCAGCTCACCCACGGGTGGTCGCGCTGTTCCGGACGTCGGCATGGATGCAGATCCGACGACGGGCATGCTGATCGGCGAGACGCAGGACTTCCCCGATGCCAGCGTCTTCGGCCCGGCCGGCGTGCACTACGGCGAGTACCGGATCGGTGGAACAAGCCTCGCGACGCCGCTCTTCGCGGGCGTCGAGGCAGTCGCACAGGGAGCGCATCCCCGTATCGGCTTCGCCAACCCGAAGATCTACGGGGTGGCTCGGGCCGGCGTCTTCTATGACGTCACGCCGCAGGGCGATGCGGGCAACGTTCGCTCCGACTTCGTCAACGGCATCAACGCCGGCAACGGGTACGTCTACTCGGTGCGCACGTTCGACCAGGATTCGTCGCTCTTCACGGCGCCTGGTTGGGACGATGTGACCGGCCTCGGCAGCGTGACGCCGCGCTACATCGCGGCAATGTCCCGCTAGCACGAGCGGAAACAGATCGGGGGTGTGCCCGCCGCACGGCGGGCACACCCTGCGATCGACGTGCTACTTACCCCCAGCGAGACGCACGGCAGCACATCGTCAGCGCGTACTCGTCCTCATCCGCGCTGCTCGAGCCGGAGGGTCACGAGGGCGCCGGCATGCCGAACGTGCTCGACCATCAGCACGCGAGCCGCGGCGGCGTCCCGGCGCTCGATCGCGGCAAGGATCTCCCCGTGCTCGCGCACGTTGTGCTCGAGCAACGTTGAGCTCTCGCCGAGAACGGTGCGCGAGAGATCGCGCGGATAGCTGCGGTGCAGGTGCAGCAGCATCGACACGAGGACGTCGTTCGCGGCGGCTGCCTGCACGCCCTGATGGAACTTATCGTTGGCACGGCCCCAACGCTCCGTCTCCTCGGCGGGATCGAAGTCGGCGTCGCCCGCGCGCTGCTCGAGCGTGCGCCGCAGCGCCTCGCAGAACTCCGACTGGATCTCGTGCAGGAATTCGAGCTGCTCCTGGTGGATCCGTGCAGCGGCGAGCTCAGCAGCCAGGCCCTCCAGCTCGGCCCGGACCTCGTACGCGTCGCGAATCTCACGGGCGGAAGGGGCGCGGACCAACGCTCCTCGATGCGGACGGACCTCGACGAGGCCACTCGCCTGCAGCTTCCGCAGCGCCTCGCGGATCGGTGTCCGGCTGACGCCGAACTCATCCGCCAGCGCCGACTGCCGAAGCCGCGTCCCCGACACGAGCTCACCGCTCAGCACGCGCGCCTGCAGCGTCGCGGCGAGCTTGTCGACGAGCGCCCGCCGATCTTCGAGCACCTGCGTCATGCCGGCGGTCGCCACGAGAGCGCGGCGTCGCGGATCAGCTTCAGGCCGACGATGCCGACGAACACGGCGAAGACGATACGGAGGGTCGCGGCCGGCAGGGCGAGCGCGAGCAGCGCTCCGCCGACCGCGCCGACCGCCCCGACCGCGCCGAAGCGGAGGGCGACGCCCGTGTTCCCGACACCGTGACGGCGGAGCGTCAATGTGCCGGCGACCGCGGTCGGCAGGATCACGAGGAGCGACGTCGCCTCGGCGGCATGCTGCGACAGGCCCGCGGCCAGGGTCAAGAACGGCACCATCAGCGTCCCGCCGCCGACCCCGAGCAGGCCGGAGAGCACGCCGGCGAGCACGCCGAACGCGACCAGCGCGGCGTACAGGGTCGTCCCGCTCATCCGCGAACGGCCATCAGCACGGAAACACCGACGAGGAAGAGGCCGAAGAAGGACTTCAGGACCCGCTCGTCGAGCCGCGCGAGCATTCCGGCGCCGACCCGCGCGCCGCAGACCGAGCCGATTGTCAGCGCAATCGCCGGCCCGACCTTCACCTCGCCGGCAATGCCGTAGGTGACGATTCCGGCGATGCTGATCGGGATGATCGCGGCGAGCGACGCGGCATGCGCGTCTCGCTGGCCGTAGTGGGCCCAGAGCACGAGGAGCGGCACCATCACGATGCCGCCCCCGACCCCGAGCAGCCCCGAGAGGAGGCCGCCGAGCAGGCCGATCGCGACGAGCACGCGGTCGATCCGCAGGAGCCCGAAACGCGACCGCTCGGCCGTGGAAGAGCTGGCGAGCACGCGCATAGCCGGACCGACCTTAGCCGATCTGTATCCACTTGACCAGAAAGTGGATCCAACATATGGTTCCGGCTCGCCCCAGTGGCCAAGCCGAATCGTCGAAAGGACGCAATGCGATGAGCCGCATTCGCTTTCGGACCGCCGTGCTCGTTGGCGCGGCAGCCGCCCTCCTCGTCGTCGCCGCGGCTACGGCCGCCGTCGGCATCCATCGATCCGCGCTCAAGAACGGTGGGACGCTCGTCGTCGGCTTGTCGGCCGGCGAGCCCGACGCGCTCGATCCGACCCTCGCGCGCACGTTCTCGGGACGCGAAGTCTTCCTGACCTTCTGCCAGAAGCTCTACGACCTGAACGCCAAGGCGCAGATCGTCCCGCAGCTCGCAACCGCGCTGCCCACGATCTCGAAGGACAAGCTGACGGTCACGATCCACGTCCGCACGGGGATCAAGTTCAACGACGGTACGCCGTTCAACGCGGCGGCGGTCGTGACGTCGCTCAACCGCGACCTCACCGTGAAGGGGTCGGCACGGGCGAGCGAGATCTCTCCGGTCTCGAGCGTCAACGCATCCGGCCAGTCCACCGTCGTCATCCACCTGAAGACGCCCTACTCCCCGCTGACGGCGCAGCTCGCCGACCGCGCGGGCATGGTGATGTCACCGGCGCAGCTGACCAAGCTCGGCGCGAACTTCGCCAGCAACCCGATCTGCGTCGGCCCGTTCATGTACCAGAACCGCGTCGCAGGCGACAGCATCACGGTCGTCAAGTCGCCGTACTACTACGACAAGAAGGACGTCCATCTCGACAAGATCATCTTCAAGGTCGAGAACGACACCGCAGCAGCCGCTGCCGCATTGAAGGCCGGCGACCTGCAGGCTCTCGACGGCATCGATTCGACGCAGCTCCAGGGCGTCGAGAGCGACAAGAGCCTCGGGATCATCAAGCAGACGTCGCTCGGGTACCAGGGGCTCACCCTGAACATCGGCAACAAGAAGGGGCTTGGGAAGCTGCCGTACTCGAACGTCGGCACGCCGCTGGCGTCGAACTCCGACCTGCGGAAGGCGTTCGAGGAGGCGATCGACCGCACGACGATGAACAAGGTCGTCTTCGGTGGAACCGTCCTGCCCGGCTGTACGCCGATCTCGCCGTCGAGCGCATGGTTCGACAAGACGATCAAGTGCACCGCGTACAACCCGACCGACGCCAAGAAGCTGGTCGCGGCGTCGAAGGTCTCCGACCCCACCGTGCACCTGATGGTGCCGACCGCAACCGCGGGGCTTCGCCTTGCGCAGTTCCTGCAGGCCGAAGAGAAGGCAGTCGGCATCAACGTCGTCATCCAGTCGACCGACTTCGTGACCTCGCTGGCCGATGCCGACGCGGGCAACTACGATGCGTTCCTGATCGGCTGGTCGGGTCGCGTCGATCCCGATGGCAACATCTACTCCTTCGTCGCCACGACCGGCTCGCAGAACGACAGCGGCTACTCGAACCCGAGACTCGACTACGTGCTGAACGGCGCGCGGAAGTCGGCCACGACCAAGTCGCGATCGACGCTGTACCACGTCGCCGAGCAGATCATCCTCAACGACCGCCCGCTGATCTACCTCTACTACCCGGTGACACGCGCCGGCGTCGAGACGCAACTGACGGGCGCGACGATGTACCCGGACACGCTGCTGCGCGTCGCGAACGCAGCATTCAAGTAAGACGACCGCCTTGCTGACCGACTGACGATGGGCGGCTTTCTCCTTCGCAAGGTGGGAGCCGCCCTCATCGTCCTCCTGTTGGCGAGCCTGCTGGTGTTCCTCGGCGTCCGGGCGATCCCGGGCGACCCGGCAATCGCGCTCGGTGCCGAGAACCGCGACCCGGCGGTGCTCGCCGCCGTCCGCCACAAGTACATGCTCGACCGGCCGCTGCCGGTGCAGTACGCGCATTGGATCTGGCTTGCCGTCCATGGAGACCTCGGCGTCGACCAGCGCGACCTGTCCGTCTCGCACACGATCGTCTCGCGCATTCCGATCTCGCTCGAGCTCGCCTTCCTCAGCATGTTCCTGGCGATCGCTGTCGGCATCCCGGCGGGGGTGATCGCCGCGGTCCGGCGCGGCAAGGTGAGCGACTACACCGTGACGACGAGCGCGCTCGTCGGCCTCTCGGTGCCGCATTTCTGGCTCGGCCTGCTCTTCATCGTCTGGTTCGCCGTCGACCTGCACTGGCTACCGGCGAGCGGCTACGTGAGCGTCTCCCACCCCGTCGCCAACATCGAGCACCTGGTGATGCCGTGCATCGTGCTCGCCCTCGGGGTCGCTGCGGTACTGATGCGCCAGATGCGCTCGTCGATGTTGATCTCCCTCAGCGCCGACTACATCCGCACCGCGCGCGCGAAGGGACTCAGCGAGCAGACGGTGATCGTCCGGCACGCGCTGCGCAACAGCCTCATCACCGTCACGACCGTGATCGGTCTGCAACTCGGTGCCTTGATCTCCGGCGTCGTCATCACGGAGACGATCTTCGGGATCGCCGGCTTCGGCGCGCTGACCGTCGAAGCCGTCAACCAGCGCGACTACACGTTGATCCAGGGAGTCGTGCTGGTCGCCGCTGCCGGCTACGTGATCGTCAACCTTGCGGTCGACGTCGTCTACGCACTTCTCAATCCGCGCATCCGCGCGTCCGGAACCGGGGCATGAGCGTCGTCGAGGCCACTCCAATCACGAACCCGCGTGCGCGGCGACGGATGCTCCTGCGCAAACGGTTCATGCGACGGCCGATGGCGGTGGCCGGTCTCGTCGTGGTTCTGGTCTTCGTGATCACAGCGATCTTCGCGCCGCTGCTCGCACCCTATGGAGCCGGCGCAACCGACTTCAACGCGTTGCTCGCGCACCCGTCGTCGAAGCATCTGCTCGGGACCGACGAGCTCGGCCGCGACGAGCTCTCGCGGCTGATCTGGGGAGCACGCGCGTCGATCCAGGCCGGTTTCTTCGCCACGGTGCTCGCGATGGTGGTCGCCGTTCCGATCGGCATGGTCGCGGGCTACTACCGCGGCTGGGTCGACACGGTGATCGCGCGCATCACCGACGTGCTGCTCGCGTTCCCCTTCATCATCCTCGCCGTCGGGCTCGCGGCCATCCTCGGACCGTCGCTCAAGAACGCAACGATCGCACTGGGAGTGGCGGCGATGCCCGGGGTGATCCGCATCGCCCGTGGCGAGACGTTCGCGCTGCGCGAGGAGGACTACGTCCCTGCAGCCGTCGCGAACGGCGCCAACGACTTCACAATCATCTTCCGTCACATCCTTCCGAACATGACGAGCACGCTTCTCGTGCAGGCGACCTTGATCATTCCGGGCGCGATCATCGGCGAGGCGGTGCTGTCGTTCCTCGGGCTCGGCGTCCAGCCGCCGACGCCGTCGTGGGGCGTGATGCTGCAGGACGCCCAGTCGTACCTCAGCCAGGCGCCGCGGCTGGCCGTCTACCCGGGCCTCGCGATCGTGCTGGCGTCGCTGGCGTTCAACGTCCTCGGCGACGGCCTCCGCGACATCTTCGACCCGCGGACGACGCGCTGATGACCGAGCCGCTGCTGGAGGTGACCGATCTCTCGGTCCGGTTCGACACCGACGACGGGCCGGTGCACGCCGTCGACAAGCTCTCGTTCACGCTCGACCGGGGCGAGGTGCTCGGGATCGTCGGCGAGTCGGGCTGCGGCAAGAGCGTGACCTGCATGTCGCTGGTGCGGCTGCTGCCCGAGACGGCGGTGATCAGCGGCCGCGTGATGTTCGACGGAACCGACCTGCTTTCGCTGTCGCCGCGCGGGCTGCGCGCGATCCGCGGCCGCGACATCTCCTTCGTCTTTCAGGAGCCGATGACGTCGCTGAACCCGGTGCTGAAGATCGGGCGACAGATCGGTGAGGTCCTGACCAAGCATCTCGGCGTGTCGCGGCGCGAGGCGCGCGTGCGGACGATCGACCTGCTGCAGCTCGTGCGCATTCCGGCGCCGGAGCGCCGCCTCGACGAGTACCCGCACCAGCTGTCCGGCGGCATGCGTCAGCGCGTGATGATCGCGATGGCGCTCGCGTGCGATCCGAAGGTGCTGATCGCCGACGAGCCGACGACGGCGCTCGACGTGACGATCCAGGCCGGCGTGCTCGACCTGATGCGCGACGTGCGCGAGCGGCTCGGGACTTCGATCCTTCTGATCACCCACAATCTCGGGGTGGTCGCCGACATCGCAGACCGCGTGCTCGTGATGTACGCCGGGCGCAAGGCGGAGGAGGCGCCGGTCCGCGACCTCTACGCGGAGCCGCAGCACCCGTACACGATCGGCCTGCTCGGCGCGATCCCGCTGCCGTTCGCGGGGGACGGGGAGGACGACGAGCGCCCGCGGCTGCGCGAGATCCCCGGTCGGGTGCCGTCGCTGCGCGAGTTGCCGACGATGTGCGCCTTCGCCGACCGCTGTCCGCGGGCAGACGAGCTCTCGCGCACGAGCGTGCCCGAGCTTCGCTACGTGCGCCCGGACCATCTCGTCGCCTGCTTCCACCCCGGACCCGAATGAACGCCGCCCTGAGCCCGTACGCCCTCGAGGTTCGCAACCTCGTCAAGGAGTATCGCGTCGGTGGCGGGATCGCAGGCGGCGGATCGATCGTGCACGCGGTCGACGACGTCTCGTTCGTGCTGCAGCACGGCGAGCTGCTCGGACTCGTCGGCGAGTCGGGCAGCGGCAAGTCGACGGTCGCAAACTGCGTGATGCGACTGACGGAGCCGACCGCCGGCGAGATCCGCCTCCGCGGCGTCGACATCACGCACCTCTCGCGGCGGAAGATGAGGCCGCTGCGCCGCGAGTTGCACATGGTGTTCCAGGATCCGTATTCGTCGCTCAACCCGCATATGAGCTGCGGCGATATCGTCGGCGAGCCGCTACGGCTGCACCACATCGCGAAGGGACGCGAGCTGCGCATGCGCGTCGACCGGATCTTCGAAACGGTCGGGCTGCGCACCGAACTGCGCTACCGCTACCCGCACGAGCTCTCTGGTGGGCAGCGCCAGCGTGTCGGCCTCGCACGCGCGCTGATCCTCGAGCCCAGCGTGCTGATCGCGGACGAGCCCGTGTCGGCGCTCGACGTGTCGGTGCAGGCATCGATCCTCAACCTCCTGCGTGACCTCCAGCGCGACATGGGCTTCAGCTGTCTGTTCATCACGCACGACCTCGGAACGGTCGAGTTCCTCTGCGACCGCGTCGCGGTGATGTACCTCGGCAAGCTCGTCGAGCTCGCACCGCGCGCGGAGCTCTTCCGCAGTCCGCAGCACCCCTACACCCAGGCGCTGCTCTCGGCCGCCGTCATCCCCGACCCGGACGCGCAGCGCCGGCGGCAGCGCACGGTGCTCGAGGGCGACATCCCGAGCCCGCTCGATCCGCCTTCCGGCTGCCGTTTCCGCACGCGGTGTCCGCTCGAGCCGCGATCGGCGCCGCAGTCGACCGACGAGGAGCCGCAGCTCATCGAGTTCGCACGTGACCACCTCGTCGCCTGTCATCTCGTCGCGCCGAACCGCCCGGCTCCGCGGCTCGTCTCCGCGGACGTCGAGATCGCGAAATGAGCTTCACCACCCGCCCCGAGCTCCGCGGAACGTTCGGCATGGTCGCCTCGACGCACTGGCTCGCGTCGGCAGCCGGCATGGCCGTGCTCGAGCAGGGCGGGAACGCCTTCGATGCTGCGGTCGCGACGGGCCTGACGCTGCAGGTGGTCGAGCCGCACCTGAACGGCCCGGGCGGCGACCTGCCCGCCCTTCTGTGGCCGGCGGGCCGCGAGGAACCCGTCGTGCTCTGCGCGCAGGGCCCGGCGCCGCAGCGCGCGACGATCGCGTTCTACCGCGACGAGCTCGGGCTCCGTCTCGTTCCCGGCACCGGACCGCTCGCGGCTGTCGTTCCAGGGGCCTTCGGCGGGTGGATGGCGATCCTGCGGGACTTCGGCACGCTGCGACTGCGCGACGTCGTTCGCTTTGCAATCGGCTATGCGGAAGACGGCTATCCGATGCTGCCGCAGATCGCCGGCGCGATCCGCAATGTCGAGGTGCTGTTCCGCGACGAGTGGACGACCTCGGCCGAGGTGTATCTGCCGACCGTGAGCCCGGGCTCGCTCGCCCGAAACGCGACGCTCGCCGCGACCTATCGGCGCGTGCTCGAGGAGGCCGAGTCGGTCTCGAGCGATCGCGACGGGCAGATCGACGCCGCGCACGACGCCTGGTACCGCGGCTTCGTCGCGGAGGCGTTCGTCGCGTTCTCCGAGCACTCGTGGATGGACAGCTCGGGCGAACGGCACCGGGGCGTCCTCGCCGAGGACGACCTTCGCGACTGGCGCCCCCGCTACGAGGCGCCGCTCGCCGTCGACTACCACGGCGTCACGGTGCTGAAGGCAGGCCCGTGGAGCCAGGCGCCGGTCTTCCTGCAGCAACTGCGCCTGCTCGAGGGATTCGACCTGCCGTCGCTCCGCCAGGGCTCGGCCGAGTACGTGCACACGGTGACCGAGTGCGCGAAGCTGGCGTTCGCGGACCGGGAAGCCTGGTACGGCGATCCCGACTTCTTCGACGTCCCGCTCGATACGCTGCTCTCACGCGCGTATGCGGACGAACGGCGGGTGCTCGTGGCGGACGCGTGCTCGCCCGTGCTTCGGCCCGGCGCACCCGACGGTCGTGCGCCGCGTCTGCCGAGCCTCGACGTCGACTCCGAGACGGCGGAGGCGGCCGGAATCGGCGAGCCGACACGCACGGGCGCGAAAGGCGACACTGTCCACCTCGACGTCGTCGACCGGTTCGGGAACATGGTCGCGGCGACGCCGAGCGGCGGCTGGTTGTGGGGCGCACCGGTCGTCCCGGAGCTCGGCTTCTGCCTCGGGACGCGCGCGCAGATGTTCTGGCTCGAGGAGGGGCTTCCGAACTCGCTCGAGCCGGGCAAGCGGCCGCGGACAACGCTGTCGCCGACGCTCGTCGCGCGAGACGGCGAGCCCTATCTGGCGCTCGGGACGCCGGGCGGCGACCAGCAGGATCAGTGGACCCTCCACACGCTGCTCGGCCACCTGCACTCCGGTCTCGATCTGCAGGCCGCGATCGACGCGCCGAACCACCACACGGAGGCGTTCCCGAGCTCGTTCTACCCGCGCGCGTCGTTGCCGCGCCACGTGGCCGTCGAGGAGCGCGCCGGCGAAGAGACGGTGACCGGCTTACGGCACCGCGGCCACGAGGTTGAGGTGTCGGGGCCGTGGTCGCTCGGCCGCGTCAGCGCGGTGGGACGTGAGCGCGACGGCGTACTGAAGGCAGCGGCGAACCCGCGCGGCGCACAGGGCTACGCCGCCGGCCGCTAGCAAGTCGCCCGAGCACGCTCAACCAGGCGGATTTCGCTCAACCGAGCGGTTGCGCGTGAGACTGGAGTACCCCCAGCGGGATTCGAACCCGCGCTACCGGCGTGAAAGGCCGGCGTCCTAGGCCACTAGACGATGGGGGCCTGCCCAGCCGGAGGTTAGCGCCGCCACGGGCAGCGGAGATCGCGCCTCCCAAACCGGACATGCGGGCAGACCCCCGATCTTGACACATGCCGATACAGGAATATGATGCGGCCGTGGCCCGTTCCTCCACGACGTCGGACGTCTTCAACGCAATCGCCGAAGCGAACCGCCGCGACATCCTCGACACGTTGATCGCAGGCGAGCAGGCGGTCGGGGCGATCGTGACCGACCTCTCGATGACCCAGCCCCAGGTCTCGAAACACCTACGTGTGCTCAGCGAGGTCGGACTCGTCAGCTGCCGGGCGGAGGGACGTCGCCGGCTGTACCGCCTGGAACCCGCCCACCTTCGGCCGATGCACGACTGGTTGGCCAAGTACGAGCAGGCGTGGAACGAGCGATTCGATCGGATGGACGACTACCTCAAGGAACTACAACTACAAGGAGAGGGCAATGACCCCTAATCGGCACGGGTCGGCGGTCATCGAGTTCCCGAGTGAGCTCGAGATTCTCACCACTCGAGAGTTCGACGCTCCGATCGAGCTCGTCTTCGACGTCCTGACGAAGCCAGAGCATGTGAGCAAATGGTTCGCGCCGTTTGCATGTGAGATGACGGTGTGCTCGATCGACCTGCGCGTCGGGGGGAATACCACATGGCCTTCGTGACCGAAGACGGCACCGAATGCTCGTTTCGTGGAACCTACCTGGAGGTCGAGCGGCCCACTCGCACCGTCCAGACGTGGCTGTTCGAAGGGTGGCCCGATGCGGACACCGTCGAGTCCGTCGACCTGCACGAGACGGACGGAGTGACGAAGCTAACGACGAAGCTCGCCTTCCGCGACAAGGCCGGCCGTGACCACATGACCAAGTTCGACGGCCAGGAAGACAGTTACAACAAGATGGAGGATTACCTGAGATCACTGCTCGACCAGAAGGCAAGTGTCTCCGGGTAGTCGAGGCTCCTTCGGCTGGCAGCTGTCCGGCGATTCTCGAGCAGGCATTATTCCGGCGTGGATCCGGCGAGGTAGCGGTTTGGCGCGGCGAGCAGCCGCAGGTTTGGCGCAGTGTTGCCGACGTCCCGTCGCGGGCTTGGCGCTGCGTGACACCGCTACCACTCGGAGGTACCACGAATGAATCGTCAGAACCTCTTCTCCGGCGCGTGGGATGGAGAAAGCCAAGAAGCCGCGACTCGGCATCGAATCTTCTGGCGGCCGGACAACGCAAGGATGGGAGCAACGCTGTACGAGCTCGCCCCCGATACGCCTGAGACGCGGATGCATATGCACTTCGGGGCCGAAGAGATGTTCTTCGTCCTGAGCGGCCATCCCCTCTTCCGGAATCAACACGCCCAAGAGGAGTTAGCTCCGGGCGACTTCGTCTTCTGCCCCGAGGGGCGTGCCGGGCTCCATACGTTCAGCAATCCCACCGACGAGCCCGCTCGGCTCCTCGCGATCAGTGCCGGCAGCTTCCCGGACGTCGTCGCCTATCCCGAAGACGGATATGCCTGGGTGGCGACTCGCGATCCCGATCCCGAGCTACTCGCGAAAGGCGGCGACCCCGGCATTATCGCTCGCTTCGAGATTCCGATCGAATAGCCGCTCGGCAAACGCTCGTCCGTCGCCCTGATCTGATGCACGCATGCAACTGGGCGGAGTAGTGCTCGTCGAGGGCCAGAGCGACCGCTTGGCCGTTGAGACGCTCGCGCGGCGCCGTCGCCGCGACCTCCTGGCCGAGGGCGTCGCCGTCGTGTCGATGGGCGGCTACGGGAACCTCCCGGGCCTCCTCGAGCAGTACCGCGACGTCCGACTCGCGGGGCTCTACGACGTCGGCGAGGAGCGCCATTTCTTGCGCGCGTTGGGGTGTGCTGACCGTGGCGAGCTCGAGCGCGTCGGATTCTACGCCTGCACGCGCGACCTCGAGGACGAGCTGACGAGGGCGGTGGGACCGGATGGAATGGAGCGGGTGCTTGCGGAGCAAGGCGAGCTGCGCGCGTTTCGGACCTACCAGAAGCAGCCCGCGCACC
This sequence comes from uncultured Thermoleophilia bacterium, assembly GCA_963769545.1. GTDB lineage: Bacteria > Actinomycetota > Thermoleophilia > Gaiellales > Gaiellaceae > PALSA-600. The sequence goes on from CAVYMB010000002.1 coordinate 580,214, forward strand.
GCACACGGCCGCTCGAGGAGCAATTGCACGGCTTCATGTGGAACCGCAAACAAAAGTACGCCGTGCTCCTGGTGGAGGCACTCGACCTCGAGCGCGTCCCACGGCCGCTCGACCGCGTCTTGACGCGCATCTAAGGATGTCAGGCAGCGATGAATCCGAGTGTGATCCACCGTCTAATCCCACAAGGCCCCGCCCCACCAACCCGGAGGTTCGAGCATGGCTCAATCGCTCAAGACCGTCAACGTGATCACGCTGTTCGTCGAGGACCCGCAGCGTTCGAAGGAGTTCTACGAGCGCGTGTTCAAGGTCACGGCGGCCGATGAGGGACACGGCACGGTCATCTTCGAATTGGACAACCTCTTCTTGCGCCTTCTCGCGCGCGGCGAGGCAGAGAAGGAAACGCTCGGGCAAGTGCCTCTGGCCGTTCCCGATTCGGGCGCGAGCTTTCAGCTGGCGGCCTTTGTCGACGACGCGGACGCGTTCTGCGCAGAGCTCGCCGAGCTCGGAGTCTCGACCGTCTACGGTCCGGTCAACCGCCCCTGGGGAGTGCGGAACGCGGCGTTTCGCGACCCAGACGGCCACATCTGGGGATTCAGCGCCCCCATCCCCGGGGATTGATCTCGCGTCAGTCAGCGGCGCGTGGGTTCCAGATGATCTCCCAGAGGTGCCCGTCCGGGTCGCGAAAGTAGCCGGAGTAGATCCCCCACGCTCGGTCGTGGGGTTGGTCTGTGATGGTTGCGCCTGCCGCCTCGGCTTCGTCAAGCACGCGGTCAACATCTTTCTTGTTCTCGACGATCTGTCCGATGCTGAACTCCCCTGTCCTGGGTGCGCCAACTGGGACGTTGGCGTCCTTCGCCAGTTCGGTGCGCGGGTAGAGAGCGAGGATCAGACTGCTCTCGAGCTGGAACATTGCGACCGCGCCGGCCGGGGCGTCGTCGCTGCCCTCAAACTCAGTGCCGACCACACCGGGTGAGCTGAGGCCGAGTCCGTCGCGGTAGAACGCGAGCGCGCGTTCGAGGTCGCCGACGGCAAGTGTGAGCAGATGGATGCGAGGTTGCATCGCGCTTTACCGCCCCCACTCCTCGTCGGACTCTCCAATTGCAACCAGCCGTCCTACAACGACATCGAGCGGCTGCGTCGCGTCGAGCTCGTGCGTGCAGCTTGCGCGAAGCAGCGGCTCAACCTCGGCCAGGTGGCGCAGGATGAGGTCGCGCTCTTCGCTGCTCTTGCCGTAGTCGTTCGTCGCTCTCGTCGCGATCCGGCGAAGCAGCACCTCGGCAGGAGCATGGAGCAACACGACGGCGTCAAAGCGCGGGTAGAACCGCCCCTGATTCGACACGGTGCCGGAGACGTAGAGCGTCCGCTCCAACTCACGTTCCAGAAGCTCTGCGATGCGATCCTCGCGCCAGACATAGCCGTCTTCGGCGTCGGACCAGACACTCCAGCCGCCCCGGTCCGTATCGACGACATCGAAGCCCCGCTTCGCGAGGTCCGCGAGGGCGGTCGACTTGCCCGTTCCCGACATCCCGGTCAGGAGGATCCTTCGCATCGCGACGAGGCTAACGGCGAAGCGCGTCGACGCTCACCGAACCCTGGCGCAGGCGGGCTTATCCACGCGCCGGCAAGCCGACGAGCTCGCGAAAGGCCGGCTCGTCACGGAGCGAGTCGAAATCGGTGTCCTCGTTCACGAGATCACGCAGACTTGGCCGTCGCTCGACGGCGACGCGAAGGTGATCGATCGCGTCCTGCTTACGGCCGGCGAGCGCCTCGCAGCAGGCAAGGTTGTAGAGCGGTGTCGCGTACCCGCTCGCCTCCAGCGTCTTGCGTGCACCGTCGATCACGGCGTCGTAATCGCCGGCCTCGTAGGCGGGATGGAACTCCGCCCAGACCTCCCAGCCGCCTGCCTCGTACGGCTGACCGACCTTGCTCCCGATCGCGATCACCGTCGTCTCCGCCTCCTCCGCAAAGGCGGTCCGGTTCCCCTCCGGCCGAACGAACACGAGTGTCCCTTCGGGGGCGTCCACAGTGTCGCCGTCGATCTCGAACCGCGCGCGGCCCCGGAGGACGACGTAGAGCTCCTCGGTGCCCTCGTCTTCTTGGTGCTCCGGGATGAGCCGGTCGCCCTCGCTGGCCGCCGTCCACGCGTTCGTTCCGAACGCGGTGATCCCGAGGTGGTGCCGCACGGGTCGCATATGTGTGTCCTCGCGGTAGGCGATGTCCTGCAGTTCGTCGATGGTCGCGACCCGATAGCTCACAGCAGCACCAACTCCTTTCCGACCGCAGATTGAGATCTGAACTCACCCTGAGACGTTCCCTCTCTGACGACCTGGAAACCGAACGCCTCCAACGCGAACGCTCGGGTTTAGGCTGGATCTGTTCGCCACCAAACTCGATCAGAGGAGGATGCGCGTGCTCGGCAATATCATCTTGGTGCTTATCTTGCTCGGGCTGTTGGGGCTCGGAGGGTGGTTTGTCATTCGAGCCCTCGGGGGCCGTCGCCGCTAGGAACGCCAATGGTCGTCAACACCACGCGGCAGACTCTCGACCAACTGCTCGACGAGGCCCGCGCTCGGGTCGACCGCTACGAACCGCGGGCGGCGTTCAGCGCCGTTGAACGAGGAGCGCTGATCATCGACATCCGCTCGGTTGTCGATCGCGAACGCGACGGCATCGTGCCGGGCTCCCTCCACATCCCACGGACCGTGCTGGAGTGGCGACTCGACCCCGACAGCGCATGGCGCAACCCGCACCTCGGCGACCTCGATCAGGAGATCGTGCTCGTCTGCGACCACGGCTGCTCCTCGTTGCTCGCGGCCGCGACCTTGGTCGACCTCGGCTTCACGCGCGTCGGCGACATCGTCGGTGGCTTCGCGGCGTGGCGCGAAGCGGGGCTCCCGACGGTGCAACCAAGCACCCCTCCTCTCGATCCAGGCGAGCTGCCTGGCATGCGACCACCCGGCCGATAGCGCGCTCAGCCCGATACCGGGTTTGCGAACGGCACGTCGGGATCCGGGAACGGTGCGTTGATCGCAAGATGCACCGTCGGTTCCGCGCCGGCGTTCCAGTTCCGGTGCGGCACTCCGGCGGGGAATGTCACGAGCGTCCCCGCATCAGGCTCGTGCTGTGAGCCGTCGATGATCACGGTCATCGTTCCGCTCAGGATGAAGAAGATCTGATCGAACGCGTGCGTGTGGAGCCCGGCCGGCGACCCCTCACCGGGAGGAGTCACGACCAGCGCGACGCTCGCGCCCTCGACACCCGACTCCCGGCCGACCAGCGTCTCGTTGAGACGCCGATCGTGGGGCAGAGCCTCGATGTCGACCTTTCGCAAGTACTCCATCACGGGTGCGACGGTAACAGTGCGCGCCTCCGATTGATCGCGGCAGGCTTGACCGATCTATCTGCGCGATGTATCTTCCAGCTAGATGGAGCCGACAGCGGTCACCTGGGCGGTGCTTGGCCTGCTCGAGTCGCGTCCACGAAGCGGCTACGACATCAAGCGGGCGGTCGACCGGACGATTCGGCATTTCTGGGCGGCGAGCTACGGCCAGATCTATCCGGAGCTGCGACGCCTCGAGGCGGCGGGATGGATCGAGGGGAGCGATCGCTCGCGTGGAGCCCGGTCGCGGCGCGTCTATGCAATCACGCCCAAGGGTCGCGCCGAGCTGCGCAGGTGGCTGGGCGACGACGAGACGCGCGTCGAGCTGCGCGACGAATCGCTGCTTCGCCTCTTCTTCGCGGACGGCCTGCCGGCCGAGCACGCACTCGGGCTGCTCGCCGCGCGGCGCGAGGGCTTCCGCCAGATGCGGGACTACCTCGTGTCGCTCGACGACGGCACCGGGCCCGATCCGCCCTACATCGACCTTGTCTACCGGTGGGGGCTCGACTACTGCGAATGGAGCATCGAATGGTGCGAGCGACAGCAGAAGCGCCTGCGCCGGGCCGCCTAGAGGATCTCCCGGACCCGACCTGGCGCATGCTGCTCGAGCGCGGGCTGCCGCAGTTCACCGGCGAGGCGGTGGCACCGGTGCTCGTGTTCTACGCGGCCTGGAGACTCGCAGGTCTCGATGCGGCGATCGTCGCATCCACGATCTTCTGTCTCGCGCTCGCCGGCTGGCTGATCCGGCGGCGCAAGGACGCGACGTTGGTCGCGATCGGTGCGCTCGTCGTCGTCATCCAGGCACTCGTCGGGCTCGCCTCGCACAGCGCCACGGTCTATCTCGCCCAGCCGGTGCTGCTGAGCGGGCTATGGGGGCTCGCGTACCTCGGCTCGGTCGTGATCGGGCGCCCACTGATCGGCGTCTTCGCGAGCGCCTGGTATCCGTTCCCGGACTGGTTTCGCGCGAGCACGCCCTACCGGCGGGAATTCGCGATGCAGTCGATCGTCTGGGGCGTCTACTGCCTCATGCGCGCCGGACTGCGCCTCTGGGCGCTGCTCGGCTCCGGCGTCGCAGGCTTCGTCGTGGTCTCGTTCGCGACGGGGCCGCCGCTACTCGCGCTGCTCGTCGCGTGGGGGCTATGGCACGCCCGCCGCCGCTTCTCACGGCTCGACGCCGCGGCGTTCTCGACGACCTGAGCGCGCGACTACTTGTCGTGGCCGCGGCCGTGGCCGCCGTTGCCCGCCGAGCCGTGACCGCCCTTCGAGCCGTGGCCGCCCTTCGACCCGTGGCCGTGGCCGTGCCCGCGCTTCGGCGGCGGCACGACGTGGTGGTGAACCTTGGGCTTCCCGTGGTGCTTCGGCGGCGGGGGCAGCACGCTCGGGCACGCGCCGAGCTTGTCGCCGTGCTGCAGGTGAGCGGGCCACGCGTGAATGTCGATCCGTAGCGTGACCCAGGGATGCCTCTTCGAACCCGTGTAGTGGCAGATCGCGATCTTCTTCCCGTACTGGTACTGCGTGGCGCTCGGCGAGTTGCTCGCGAACCCGAACCCCGCAAGCACGGAGGCTGCGACCATCGTCAGCGCGACGAACGCCAGGCCGATCCCGGTGCGGGCTCGACGGCTGATGGCGTGTGCGTTGTCGGTCACGAGGTCGGTTCGATCTCTCCAGGAGCCGGTCCAGGGACCGGCCGCCACGATGGGTATCGGCCGATCCGTCCGGGATGCCGCTCCCTCATCCGAGGGCCCCGGCCCGCGGATCGAGCCGCCTCGCCCGTTGGAGAGCGCGCGAGCGCTCGCCGCCGGACGATGCGGCAGCCAGGTCGAGCCAGAGCGAGGCGTTCGTCGGGTCCAGGGCGAGCGCCCTGCGCAGGCTCGCTTTCGCCGCGTCGACGCGCCCCTCGGCGAGCTGTGCATCGCCGAGCGCCTGCCACGGCTCGAACGACCAGGGCTGCCAGTCCCGGGCACGCAGCGCAGCCCGAACGGCCGAGGTTGGGTCGTCCCTTTCGAGTGCAGCCCGACTCTGCGCGAGCGCGCTGTTACCGACCTGCACGAAGACGGCGAACAAGCCGGCCGCTGCCAGGACCGCGGCGGCCGACCACCGCCGCGCCGGCCGCAGCAATGGTCCCTGCAGATCCGGACGGGCGGACACGAGGATGCCAGCGCCGCAGAAGAGCGCAGCGAGCGACACGGCGACGAGCTGGAAGTCCCAGTCGATCGCAGCGTGGGCGAGAAAGGCCGCGAATGCAGCCGCGCCCGCGGTCGTCGCGGGTCGCCCGCGTGCCCGTCGAAACGCCAGCAGCGGAAACGCCAGTGCCGCCAGGAGCAGCGCCAGCCCGATCGGCCCGAGCTCGGCCAGCGTCTCGAGGTACAGGTTGTGCGCGTTCTGGGTTGCGAAGCGCGTCGGCCGCAAGAGCTCCCAGTAGCGCGCGAAGCTCCCCGCCCCGCCACCGAGCAGCGGGCGGCGCTCGACCTCCTGCCAGGCGACACGCCAGTACGTCACGCGCCCGTCGCTCGACGCACTCAGGAGGCGCCGGTCGAGATCGCCGCCGCTCGCCGGCAACGGCCGTGTGAACGAACGGTGGGCTCGTGCCGCGAGCTCGGCTGTCCCGCCCGACCCGACGAGCGCCGCGACCAGCGCGAGGGAGGCTCCCATCAGGACTGCGATCGCTGCGGCCCGCCTGCCCCGCCGTCCGACGCGAAGGCGTTGCTCGAGCGACGTCAGCGCCCAGCCGATCGCCAGCGCGAGGGTCGAGCCCACGGCGACCGCGAGGATGCGTCGGGGCTCGGTCGAATTGGCGCCGACGGCCCAGACCAGCAGAACGGGTGCGGGCAGGGCCGCGACGAGCACTGCGACCAGGTGCAGACGCCGCGCATCGATGACGAGCGCGACAACGACTCCGGCACCGAGCGCAAGCCACGCGCCACGGCTGAACGTGAGGTCGAGGGTGGCGGCGAGAACGGGCATCGATGCGAACGCGGCCGCACGGGCCCGGGGATCGCCGCCGTTCGCGGCCAGACCGAGCGCGACGAGCAGGCCGATCACCGCGAGCATCCCGACGCCGTTGGCGTAGCCGATCGGCGCCGCGAGCTGGACGCCGCCCCGATACGAAAGCAGCCCGTCGCCGCAGACGGCGACCGCACCGGCAAGGACGCCTCCGATCAGGCCGACCGCACTGCCGCGCGTCGTCGACACCAGCAGGACGGCGAGCAGCGCGAGCACGTAGACAGAGGTCCGCTCGAACGCGAGCACAGGCTGCGCCGAGCTCGTCGACCAGACGATCGAGACGAGCGTCCAGGCTGCGAACGCCGCGAGTGCGAGAACCGCGAGCCACTCACGTCGCGCGAGGAAGAGCCGCTCGCGCGCCAGAACCGCGAGCAACGAGAGAAGGGCGAACGCGAGTGCAGCCCAGCCCCAGCTCGAGGCGAAGTAGCCGCCATCTGCGAGCCCGATCCAGGCGACCGCGGCGAACGTCGTCAGGCCCGGCACGAAGGCACCGAGCCCGATACGACGCGCTGACGTTTGCGCCAGGGACGCGATCTCGCCGCCGGACATGCTCGTTCATCGGCGAATTCGCCGTCCGGCTGCAGGCGAGATGCTCAAGCAGCCGCTGCTCCCGGCCGATATCGAGACCAGAGGACTGCGGTCGATGAAAAGGCTCCCGGCTATCCCGCGGCTGCGTTTCGGGCTGCTCACCCGCTTCGCGCTCGCGAGCCTCGTCGCCGTCGCACTGCTCGGCGTGGCGCTTGCGCACATTCTTGCACAGGGTGTGCGGAGTCGCGCGCTCGCCGACGCGCGCAACTCCGCGGCATTGATCGACGGATCGCTGGTGCGGCCGCACCTGAACCTGAACGATCTCGAGTCCGGCGTCTCTCCGGCGCGCGTGCGCGCACTCGACCGCAGCCTCGCCGCCGGCGTCGCGAGCGGACAGATCGCGCGGATCAAGATCTGGAACAGCAAGAGCCGCGTCGTCTACGCGACCGACCACTCGATCGTCGGCAAGCGCTTCAACACCGTCGACGACGAGCTCGAGGAAGCGCTCGACGGCGCGACCGCGTCCGACGTCGACAACCTCAGGAAGGCCGAGAACGCGGGTGACCGTCGCTTCGGCAGCCTGCTCGAGGTCTACACCCCGCTCCGGATCGGGACGAGCCGACACCCGGTGGGCGCGTTCGAGCTCTACCTCCCGTACAAGCCGATCTCCGCAGGCATCGCGCACGACACGAGGCGGCTCTATCTCTTCCTCGCCCTCGGACTGACGCTGCTCTACCTCTCGCTGTTTCGAATCGTCGCCGGCGCGTCGACGCGGCTCCGGCGGCAGGCGGCCGAGAACGAGCACCTCGCGCTGCACGACCCGCTCACCGATCTTCCGAACCGCACTCTCTTCCACGACCGTGCTCAGCAGGCGATCCTCGCCGCGCGCCGCGACGAGAGCGGCGTGGCGTTGATGATCCTCGACCTCGACCGCTTCAAAGAAGTGAACGACACGCTCGGCCACCACAACGGCGACCTGCTGCTGCAGGAGATCGGGGCGCGACTGCGCACGGGTCTGCGTGCGTCGGACAGCGTCGCGCGCCTCGGCGGCGACGAGTTCGGCCTGCTGCTACCGCACGTCGCCGACGGCAGCGAGGCATTGCTGCTCGGCGAGCGCGTTCGCACCATCCTGCGCCGGCCGTTCACGCTCGAAGGCGTGACGCTGGACCTCGAAGCCTGCGTGGGGATCGCCCTCTACCCCGAGCACGGAGACGACGTCGACACGCTGCTCCAGCGCGCCGACGTCGCGATGTACCTCGCGAAGGAGGACCGCAGCGGCTGCGAGCTGTATGCGGCCGATCGCGACGAGTACAGCCCGCACCGCCTGGCGCTCGCCGCTGAGCTCCGGCGCGCGCTCGACGAGCGCGAGCTCATCCTGCACTACCAGCCGAAAGCAAATCTCAGCGACGGCCGCATCGTGGCCGTCGAGGCGCTCGTCCGCTGGCAGCATCCAGAGCACGGGCTGCTCTCACCCGACCAGTTCGTGCCGCTGGCCGAAGCGACGGGGTTGATTCGGGAGCTCACGCTGCGTGTGCTCGACGAGGCGTTGCGCCAACAGCGCGCATGGCGAGACGACGGAATCGACGTCCGGGTCGCCGTCAACCTCTCCGCACGCGATCTATACGACCTGACGCTCCCGGCGACGACCGCCCGGCTGCTTGCGACGCACAACGTTCCGCCGACTGCGCTCGAGCTCGAGATCACCGAGAGCGTGATCGTCGCCGACCCGATGCGCGCACGCGCGATCCTGAACCGCCTGAGTGAGATGGGCATCGTCCTGGCGATCGACGACTACGGCACCGGCTACTCGTCCCTCGGCTATCTCAAGCGCCTGCCGATCGACGAGATGAAGATCGACCGTTCGTTCGTGATGCAGATGGCCGACGACCGCAACGACGCCGCCATCGTGCGCTCGACGGTCGAGCTCGGCCGCAACCTCGGCCTTCGGGTCGTCGCAGAAGGCGTCGAGACGGCCGCCGCCTGGGCGCATCTCAAAGCACTCGGATGCGACTTCGCGCAGGGCTACTACCTCAGCAAGCCAGTCCCGGCCGCCGAGATCGCCGCCCTCATCGCAGCCGCTGCAGGAACCCCTGCGCACGCCGCCAACGGCTGACCTCGAAAGCCCTCCGGTACCGTGGCCCCGTGCCGGTCCGGACCGCCACCGCGGCTGATCTCGACGACGTGCTCGCGCTGCTCAGTGCGCGCGATCAGACCGCATTCGGGGAGATTGAGATCCAACGGCGGTACCTCGAGCACGATCTCGCACAGACCGCGACCGACTGCCTGGTGAGCACCGGCACGCGGCACGTCACCGGATACGCGACGCTGGACGACGCCAGGGACGCGTCGGTCGCCGCTACCGATGACCCGACCGCCGACGAGCTCCTCGCTGCCGTCGAGGAGCGTGCGCGCGAGCGCGGGTTCGACCATGTGACCTGCACGGCCGTTCCCGAGGACACCATTCTCTGGCAGCTGCTCGAGCGATGCGAGTTCGCGCGCGAGCGCGACGTGCTGCGCATGTGGCGTCGCCTCGACACCGATCTCACCGCTCCGTCGTGGCCCGACGGCATCAAGGTCCGCGCGTTCACGTCCGCTGATGGTGAGCGAGTGCACGAGCTGCTCGATGCGATCTACGCCGGCTGGGATCCCGACTACGTCGTGCGAAACCACGACGACTGGCTCGCCTTCATGACGGCGCTCGACGACTTCGACCCGGCGCTGTGGTTCCTCTGCGAGCGAGATGACGCGCTCGTCGCGTGCGCACTGCACTGGCGGCCGAACAACGGTGACGGATGGGTCAAGGACATCGCCGTGCGCGAGAACGAGCGCGGACGCGGTCTCGGCACGGCACTCCTGCGACACGCCTTTCGCGAGTACAGCGCCCGCGGTGCGAACCGGGTCGGGTTGAAGGTCGACGCGAACAATCCAACAGGAGCGCTCAGGCTCTACGAGAGCGTCGGCTTCTCCGTCGACCGCACCTACCGCGTCTGGGCGAAGCAGCTGTGACGGCAACGCCGACGGCCGTCTCGCTGCTCCGCTGGCTGCGACAGCAACTACGTGAGCCCACGCCGGAACGAGAACGGCTCGAAGCCGCGCTCGCCAATGACGACCCAGGCGAAGCACGCCGAATCGTCCGCCTGATGCCCTTCAACGAGGCACAGCAGCGACACGTCGAGCGGCTGCTTGCCGAGTGGGAGCAGGGAGAATCGAACTAACCACGACGCCGTCTCGTCGTCAGGGACTCATGGTGAGGGGTCTCGCAGTTCTCGTCGCGGTCTCCGCGGCGCTCATCGGCACGCGTGCATCGGCAGGGTCTTCCTTGCTGCCTGCCCAGAAGCAGGCGCTGACGGCGGTGAGCAGGGCGCTGAAGGGAAACCACATCGATACCGCGACCGCCGCGAGCGCACGCGCCGAGATCGCGCGCGCCGCCAGGCTGATCCGCGGACTGCCCGCAGGCCGTGGATCACATGTCGCCGTGGCGCTGTCGGAGCTTGCGGCCTTCAGCGGCCGGCTGACCGAGCCGCGAACGCTCGTGCTCGTCGGGCAGCTGAAGGCGAACGACGATTACTTCGCCCTGCACTGGGCGCCGGCGGACAAGACCGACATCACCGATCGCAACGGGCTCGTGTATCGCTACTTCTCGGGCCGCTGCTTCGAGTTCCATCCGCTCGCCAACTTCGGAGCGCTCAACGCACACATCGCCGCCGGCGATGCGCCGGCCACGCAAACGCTGGCCGACGCGCTCGTCGAGCGCGGCGTGTATCAACCCGGGGGCGGCGTCGCCTGGGAGTACTACTTCGACTTCTCCGGCGGCCGAGCGCCTTGGCTGTCCGGGATGGCGCAGGCCGTTGCCGCGCAGGCGTTCACGCGCGCCGCGACGCTGGTGCCCGATCGAAGTACCGCGTACCTCCGCGCGGCACGTGGCGCGTACACCGTGATTCCGCGCAGGCTGCTGACGAGCGTCGCTGCAGGTCCATGGATCCGGCTCTACAGCTTCCAACCGCTGCCGGTACTGAACGCGCAGCTGCAGACGGTGGTGTCGCTCCGCGACTACGCGTCCGCGACGCACGATCCTGCCGCGACGACGCTCGCGACCCGCATGCAGAACGCCGCAGCCGCAACGCTGCCGCGGTTCGACACGGGATACTGGACCTACTACTCGCTGCCGCACGAACCGTCGCCCCTCGACTATCAGCAGTACGTCGTCCAGCTGCTCGCGAAGCTGTCGCCGGTCGATCCGCGTTTCGCGGCCGCGCGGACGCGTATCGCCGGCTACTCGAAGCAACCCCCGGCCTTCATGCTGGCCAACGCCGGACTGGGGACGATGCGCCTCTGGGTCTCGAAGCCGTCGACCGTCCAGATCGACTCGCCCGCAGGGCCGACCCGCCGCCTCTCGCTCGTCGGCGGCTGGACGACGATCGCCGGCAAGGAACCGACCAGGGCCGGCATCTATCCCGTCCGGGTCACGGCGACCGACTGGGCGGGAAACCATGCGAGCTTCGACGCGCTCCCGGTCGTGCGCGTCGCGACGACAACCCAGAAGAGCGTCGTGCGGAAGAGCGCGGACGGCGCCAAGCCCGTGGCGACCCCGCCGCCGCTCGTGGGTGCTGCGCTCGACGACCCGTCACAAGGGGCGCTCGCGCAGAGGTTCGGACTGCGTGTCGTCCGCCTGGGCGTGGCGTGGCCGGCCGCGGCGAGCGTTCCCGATCCGAGCCTGATCGCCGCGCTGCAGCGCCTGCCGGCCACGATGGGCGTGGTCGTCGAGCTCGCTGCGACACCCTTGCCGGCCGACGACGCCGGCCGGACGGCACTTGCCCAGTACGCGGCATCGCTTGCACAGCAGGAGCCGCAACTGCGCGACCTCCTGCTCACGCCGGCGCCCACCCCCCAGCTCGCTCCAGCATACGCCGCCGCGCTGCAGTCCGTTCGCGGCGCGGTTCACGTCGTATCGCCGGGCGTTGCAGTCGGCCCGCTCGTCGATGGGGCAGTCGCCCCGAGGGCGACGGTGACGGCACTCGGCCGTGCGTTCGTGGCGTCGGGCCAGGCGGCACCCTTCGTCGACGTCGTCGCGCTGCATCCCGCCCCTGCGCCGGCAACGACGGCGCAGTGGACGGAAGCGAACGTCGCGCAGCTCACCACGGCAACAACGACGGCCTTCGGCGGCACCGCACCGCCGGTACTGCTCGACGGGCTCGCGACCCCGACGACCGTGCCGGCGAGCGAGCTGGGCGGGTATGCCGGCGGCTTGCCGGCGGCTGCCGGCGTTGTCTCGCCCGCCGCTCAGGGAGCCGCGTACGCGGCGACGATCACCGCCGCGGCCTGCGCGCCGAACGTCGCGGGCGTGATCCTCGACCGGTTGCAGGACAGCGCGTCGACGCCGGCGGCACCGACTGGGATCGTCTACGCGAGCGGGGACGCGAAGCCTTCGGCCGCTGTGATCACGGCAGCCGCGCTGCCGGCGCAGCGTGGCACCGTCGTCTGCCCGGGACTCGCGACGGCCGTGGCGGCGAGCACAGCCACCTACCCGCCGACCGTCTCCAGCGCGACCGCGACGACCTTCCAGCTCGCCTGTACGCGTGACTGCCTCTACCTGGCGACGCTCGACGGAGCCGACGGCAAGCCGGTCGCCGCGGTGCGCGGCGCGCTCGCCGGTGGGGTGGCGCCCGCCAACGTCACGCTACCGAAGGTGAAGCTCAGAGCCGGGCCGTACACGATCGACGTCCGGCTCGCCTCACAGGTCAATCCCGGGACCGTGACGCAGCAGACAAGCGGACCGATCCCCACGGGCTAGCTAAGGAATCGTCACCCCCTGCAGCACGACGGGGCTCGAGAGCGTGTAGTCGAGCTCGGTCGACTGCAGGACGCCGGTCGGCGTGAGCACATCCATCGCCTTCGGAACGGTGCTCGGGTCGACGGTGCAGTGAGGATCGCTGCTCGCCGTCGCGCAGACGCCGAAGTTGAACGGCTGCGGCGTTGCGGCGAAGCTGCGCGCCTGGTCCGGCGAGAACCCGTCCTGGCCTGTCAGCGCGACCGTGAAGGTCCAGCCGGAGGCGGGATGGCCGAGTATCGACGCGGGCACCTTGAACGTGATGAAGCGAGAGATCTGGTTGGCGGAGATCGCGATCGTGCCGAGCGTGGTCCCGCCGGCGTCGACGTAGCGCTGGCCGAAGCCCTGGACCTCGAGCAGCTGGTTCCATGCGGATCCCGCAGCGATCTGGTAATTGCGCTGCGGGAACGACGGCACCGTCGAGAACGTCGATGCCGACGGGTCTCGCACATAGACGTCGATCAGTTGTGCACCGAGCGAGTTGCCGAACGTGGGCGTCAGATCACGAACCTTGACGCGGAACGTGACGTTCGTGCCGTCATCTATCACCTGGAACTCCTGGATGTCGAATGCGCCCGGATGGAAGTCCGCGGCGGTCGGATAGGCGTAGTTGCCCGGCCCGTTGTCGTCACCCGTGGGATCCGCGACGTCGAGCACGACCGTGCCGGGCACGAAGTCGAAGACGACGGTCCTCTCTGCATGCGCGGTCGCACCGGACGGGCTCACCGCGACGACGTTGAGCACGGTCGTGCCACCCGTCACCGGCACCGAGACGCTGAACGACCCGTCGAGAGTGACGGACACCTGCGTCGTCGTCGTCGCGGAGTTCGCATCGGTGTTGGTCGCGGCGATGTAGACCGAGTTCCCCGGAGCGGTCGAGCCACTGACGGTCACCGGCGAGGTAACCGGCGATTCGTCGGCGGGCGCCGTGAGCGTGAGCGTCGTCTGCCCCTGGGTGTGCGCGACGTAGCGTGCGAACGTCGCGCCGGGCTGCTCGACCACGCGCCCGGCGGCCAGGTCGCCCAGCAGCCGCACGTACGCAGCGGCCGACCAGGTCAGCGGGCTCGCCGAGCCGGCCGGCTGCCCGTTCGTGAAGCCGATCGAGGCCGTCGTCGGGTCTGTGCCGAAGGGCGACGCCGCGAGATTCGGCAGCTCCCAGTCCTGTTCCGGGATCAGCCCGACCCCGCCCGCAAAGCTCGCCATCCCGTCGAGGAGGCCCCGGGCGGTGCCGAGATCGCCGTTCGCGAGGTCGTACTCGGCGCGCTCCCCCGACAGCACCGGCCAGAGGTGGCCGGTCCCCTGCCCGCTCGGCGCCCACGGGTGGCCGTCCGCAGCGCCGTCTCCGTAGCCGTCCCCGTTGTACCGATGCCAGCCGGGACCGCTCGAGGTGGTGCTCTTGATCGTCGCGTCGACGACGGGCAGAGACTCCGCGATCGTCGGGTCGTTCGCCGGGAGCTCGCCGAGCCGTGACAGCTCGAGGAAGCCGGCATCGATCACCGAGCGCTGGTCGAGCGTCGGACCGCCGTTGCCGACGTTGTAGGTGATGGCTGCATCCGGGTCACCCGTCTTCGAGAGCCGGATGAAGTACGGATGGTTGGCGAGCGGGCCGTTCGTCGTGACCGTCCAGCTCTTCACCGAGCGTTGATAGTCGTCGGCGACTCCGCGGAAGATCGCAGCCGACGCCGCATCGCCGTTTGCCTGAGCCAGGTCGGCCGCGGCGACGAGCCCAGCGATCTCAGCGGCGATCGTCGACGGCGAGTACCCGCTCTGTTCCTCCCAGCGCTCGACCCCGAACGCCGGCCCGTGCGCGATCAGAAAGTCGGCCGCGGGCTTGACGTGGTTCACGTACAGGCTCGCATCGTTCATGCCGAGCTGGTCGGCCATCACGATCGGATACGCGGTTTCGTCGAGCTGGGTGCCGAACGAGTCCGGCGCCGGCTTGCCGTTGACGAGGCTGTTCCGCGGCATCGAGCCGTCCGGCTGCTGCTGACGCTCGAAGAGGAAGTTGACCGCGTCTCGCGCGGTCTGCAGATCGCCGTCGACGAGCAGTCCTGTCCATGCTTCGTAGAGGTCGCGTGCGAACACCTCGCGATAGGAACCGAAGTACGTGTTCGCGGGATCGCCGGCGGAAACCGCCTGGCCCCACGGCGACGCGAGGCTCGCGACGATTGCGCCCGGGAAGGTCTTGTCCTCGGACGCCTTGACCGCGTTCGCGCTCGTGTAGTACTCGCCGACCAGCGTCGCCAATCGCGTCGCAGAGATGCCCGGGAACCTCGCGGGAGGCGAACGGAGGAGCGCGTCGTACGCACGCCAGCCGAGCTCGTAGCGGATGCGCGTGAGCGCCAACGGCGCTGCCAGCGAGCCCTCTGCGGCCTGCACCGCCGAGCCCTGGCTCGAGCCGAAGCCGAGGGCGACGGTGAACGACGCGCTCTTTCCGGCGCCAAGTGGCTCGCGTGCCGTCTGGACGATGTTGCCGATGCTCGCGTCCGAATACAGATCGGTCAGCGCATGCGACGTGTCGAGCTGGGTCAGGCCGTCACTCGCCGTCCCCGCGAAGCCGTTGCTGACCTGGGTGAACGGCGTCGACGCGTCGAGTGCGGCGTACACCGGCTGCGCGTAGTCGCGGTTCGCCGCGTTCGTCGCAGTGACGGGATCGGACGCGACGAGAATCGAGTG
Organism: uncultured Thermoleophilia bacterium; assembly: GCA_963769545.1. Classification (GTDB taxonomy): domain Bacteria; phylum Actinomycetota; class Thermoleophilia; order Gaiellales; family Gaiellaceae; genus PALSA-600. The sequence goes on from CAVYMB010000002.1 coordinate 595,627, forward strand.
CCCGGTCGACAAGTCGACCGTGCCCGAGTCGGCACCGCCGTTGCCTGCGCCACCGCCACCGTTGCCGTTGATTGTCGGATCGAAACGGAGATAAAGCCGGTACCCGGCCAGCGTCCCCGACAGCGCCTGGAACGTCACGCGCATCAGGACGGTGTTGCGAAGCGGATCCGTGAGGTAGTCGGTCTGGATCCGATACTTGCCGCTGTTCGCTATGGCCGTGACCCTGCATTCCATCCCACTGCGGTCGAGCGATCGCACGGTGTACGTCATGTCGCGCGACTGCAGGTCGGTGAAGGTCGCACCGTCGGTGACGACGTACTGCAGCGACTCGACGTTGGTGTTGTCGACGGTCGGGTAGTAGACGTCGCTGAGCACACCGCCCGCGACCGTGTACCAGACCTTCGAGCCCGTGTTGCGTGCAGTGCCCAGGCAGTCCTTACGGGCGAGGTCGAAGTGCGAGAGCGCGCCCGGGCCACCCGGCGCGAGCACAGCGGTGCGAGCGCCGGCTGTGGAAGAGCCCAGGATCGCCAGGAACGCAACGGTCCCGACAACGGATCCAGCCCAGCGAACCGACCTCCTTGGAACATGTCTCCCAGAGGCTGCTTTCGCGTGGAACCGTGTCATGACGACCCCCCCTCCCGGTTGCCTGGCTCATTCCGATCGTCGGGGTGGTTCTGCCACCGCCGACCGATGGCCAAACGCGAATCGCTCAGTCTCGACCGGCGCGAGACGCCGAGCGCCTGACCACCTGCAGCCCCCACGCCTCACCCGACGCGAACAGGCGGTCTGCGTCGAGCTCGTCGGCCCAGCCGAGGAAGTGCCGCTCCGGCTCCCCCTCCGTCGAGCCGTAGAGGGCGGCGCGTCCGGCGTCGAGCTGCCGGTCGAGATCGTCGCCCCGCTCGAGCGCAGCCATGCGTTCCTCGACCGCCGAACCTTCTGCGTACCCTTTCCCCATAAGTGGAGGCTACTCCGCTCGGGCCGGTAGCTCAGTTGGTAGAGCAGGGGACTTTTAATCCCAAGGTCGCAGGTTCGATCCCTGCCCGGCCCATTCACGACGAACGGTGCCGCACGCACCAATTCAAGCCGGCGACGACACGCCGTGACTGGTCGATTCCGTCAGAGCGCCTTAGACTCCGTTTCGTGCTCGAGCGGACGACGACCCGTGCCCTGCCGTTGCTCAACCGGGCGGCCGATCTCAGTCCGACCGCCCAGGCGTGCTGCGGTGTTTGTCGAACCTGCGCGACCACGAACATCGTCGGCGTCGCACTCACCGCGGTCGCCGGCGTCGCCGGCGCACTCAAGCGCGTGGTCTCGCGCAGATCGGCCTCGTCCGCCTCGATCTGACCGCGGAGACGAGGCGATGAAGCTCGCCGACGTCAGCCGCCTGGCCGTACAGCTCGACGGCCTGTCCGAGCGTACGCGTGAAGGCTTGCTCGACTGGCGCTACCACGGCCGGCTTGTCGCTCGGCAGCTCGACGACAGCCACGTCGTCATCCGCGTGTCGTTCGGCTTCAGAGACGTGCTGCTCCAGTCCTTCCCGGAGACCTTCTCCGTTCCGGGCCGCTTCGCCAAGCACATGATGGTCGTCGCCGACCTCGAGAACGGCAACGCCGACGCGATCGAAGACGCCGTGCTCGCCGCCTGGGAGCTCCAGTCCGCGAAGTGACCACCCGGGGGCCTGATCGCGCTAGCATTTTCGACATGGCGAGAAGGATCTTCGCCGGGTTAGTGGTTGCGGTTGCCGTTGGAAGCGTCGCGACGGCGACAGCCGACCAACTGCCGATCCTGCGCTCTGCAACGATTGTCGACCGTCACGTCGTGGTGCAGGTTGCGGTGGGCGACATGCGGATGGCGCAGTTGACGGTGGCGACACGCCGTGCGGTCGACGGGTACGGCGCCCTGGTATCGAGATACGTGCGCATGCGGGAGACGATTCAGCTTGCTCCAACCGCTACGGACGTCGTCCGCTGGCAGAGCCACGGGTCGCTTGCGCCAGGGACCTACTTCGTGCAGGTGGTCGCCTTCGACACCGGCGAAGGAGGCATAACCGACTGTCCTCCCAAGCTGATGCGCAGTTGCCTCGAGCACTGGTCGAACGTGCGACGAGTCGTGGTTCCGTCGGGCTGACGGCCGGCAGCCACATCCCGGATCACACATAGCAGCGGGGCCGCCGAGTCGGCGGCCCCGCTGCGTTCGAACATTGAACGACGATCAGCCGCCCTTGCCGCCCGGGGCCGGGCAGGGATTGTCGCCCAGGGTGTTGTGGAAGTTGTTGTACCGCTGGGTGATCGTGAACCCAGCCGCCGGGTAGTTCGACAACAGGAGACCACCGTACTCGGCGGTGGAGGTTCCTCCGAAGTTGTTCGTGGTGCCTGGAATGCTGCCGCCGCCCTCTTGCCAGATGCACGATCCATCCGCGACGGTATTCGTGCTGAAGATTGGATAGAACGTCGCACCCATCGGCGGATTCACGCACCCCGATCCGGGGCTCGGGTCAGCCGGATTGCTCACGTGACGCTGGCAGTCGTTGTTGGGCGAGAAGTCCGTTCCCTCGATACGCGGCAGGTCGGTCTCGAATGCCGCCTGCTTGTAGTTGCGGAGGCCGCTGTTCCCCGGTCCGGTAAAGAGCGGACTGCTGAACTGAACCGGTGTCGACACGTTGCCCACCACCGCGCCCGGGCTCCCCGGCCAGTTGCCGGCCTGGTATCCGGGCCCATCGAAGTCGGCATCTGCCCCGACGCACCCCTTGAAGCTCGGATTGAGCGTTGCGCCCGTCGGGTCGACCAGCGGAGCAGCGAAGCAAGGCGGATTGTCGCTGTCATTGCCGCCCGGCTCCGGGAAGTACTCGAAGTGGCCCAGCTCGTCCGAGTAAGCCACGTTGTACGAGTGTGCCGCCCATAGGTTGCGCGTGCTCGGGCTCGACGTGCTGAACATCGGATGGTAGGCGTAGTCGACGAACGTGCAGCTCGAGGCGCTGGGCTGGTAGAGCGCGTGCCCGAAGCCGTTGGCCACGCTCGCTGTCATCGAGCCGCTCTCGCCGGTCGTCAGGTCGCGGATCACCACCTGGAACCCCGCGGGCGTGTCGTGCATGTCGACCACCAGGTTGTCGCCGTTCGAGAACTCGAGCGTGTTCGACGTCACCACGGCCTGATTTCCGAACCCGGTGTCCGGTCGAGCAGGCGCCACCGGAATGCCGTTCTTGGTGATGACCGCGTAGTTGACCGGCTCCGGCCCCACGATGTTGCTGCATGCAGTGTTGTTCGGGACGCCGGTGTTCGAGTTGACCTGGTCGCTGTCGATCGTCAGCGCCGCGCACCACTTGCCGTCCGTGCTTCCGCTGGCGTCGGTGCAGCTGATCGGCCCCCAACCAGGTGGATAGAACTGCATCTCCATGTACGCCTGGCCCGGTGTCAGCCCCAGGTAGTTGGCCGACTTCGGGTTGGTGCTCGTGAGGATGTTCTTGTCGCTGTCCGCCGGACAAGCAACACCCGGGTTCGGCGCGTCCTGGTCGTCGCACATGATCATTCCGAGCCAGAAGGCTGGCCGAAGCTGGAAGTTCCATGTGCTGCCCGATCCGTCCTGCGCCGGCGGGGCGGTCGGATCGGTCGGGAGTGTCAGCTTGTACAGATCGGAATTGCCAGAGCCGGGAACCGTCGAGTAGTACAAGAGCGACGGCTCGTCGTGACCTGACTTGTAGCTGTAGCCGTGCCATGTCCACGGGTTGTTCTGCTCCACGCACAGCGCCGGGCGCTGCACGCACAGCGGAAGATTCGACGCGGCGTGTGTCACGGCGCCACCCGCCAGCAAGGTGATGGCCGCGGCGACCACCAGAACGATCGCCCCGGCAAGCCCAAGACGGCGTGGGACTGGGATCCAACGCATAGTCTCTACCCCTTTCGTCCACTGGGTCGATGCCTGCGCGGCGGGAATCCTTACAAACGGCGTTCCCGTGTCAAGTGGTTGCCGACCCGGTCGGGAGCAATGTTCACCGTCCCCGCACGAGGCTCCGGCCAGCGACAATATGTCCTTGCCGATGAATCATCTATCGCCAGTCGCGCCTCTCGAAGACGGGATTGATCACGTCCGCGGTTCCGCTGCCGCTCCCGTCATCCTCGAGTACGGCGACTACGAATGCCCGTATTCGCGGCAGGCATTTCGCTCGATCGAGCGGGTCGAGCGGATGCAAACCGGCGGCATCCGGTTCGCGTTCCGCCATTTCCCGCTTACGGAGATCCACCCTCACGCGCTCGCGGCAGCCGCAGCGTCCGAGGCGGCGGCGCTCCAGGGTCGCTTCTGGGAGATGCACGGCCTGCTCTTCCACCGTCAGCACGCACTCGAAGACGACAACCTGCGCGCATACGCCGTCGAGCTCGGCCTCGACGCGACGAGATTCGAGCGCGACCGACTCGGGAGCGAGGCGCTTGCGCGAGTCCGCCGCGACGTCGCAAGCGGCGAGGCATCGGGCGAGGTCGCGGGAACGCCGACGTTGTTCATCGACGGCCTCGTCCACCGAGGCGCGCACGACACCGATGCGCTGCTGGAGGCTCTGGGACGGTGAACGTCGAATCGGCGCGCGAGGCCTGACTCAACCCTCGACGAGCTGCTGGTCGACGAATCCGGCAGCGATCAGGTTCACGCGGATCGGCGCGAGCTCCAGCGCGAGGTTCTTCGTCAGGGCTCGCTCATGCGCCGCAGACGATCAGCGTTGCGCGCCGTGACGATCAGCTCCGCGCCCTCGGTACGCGCCGGCCGAGCCGTCTCGAGCCCAATTCCGCCGCTGCGGCCGACCACCACGACCGTCTGCCCGGCGAGCTGTCCTTCGCTGCTCACGACGCCGCCTTCGTCACCGGCTCCTTCGCGATCGCGGCACGCAGGACGTGGAGCGCCTCGACGTAGATCTCGGAGAAGGTCGGAAACGGCTGGATCGTGTCGCGCAAGATGGCGAGCGGCACGCGACCGCGAATCGCAAGCGTCGCCTGTTGCAGCCACTCGCCGGCCTCGGGACCGAGCGCGTAGGCACCGGTGAGGTGTTTGCCGTCGCTGAGGAGCGTCAGGAAGCCGATGCTGTCTGCGTACGCACGCGTGTACGTCTCCGTCTTCGCGATGTCCCTGAGCGGGACGGTCCCGTTGAAGCGCGCGTCCGTGGCGCCGACCGACGCGGCCTGCGGATCGGTGAAGACGACACGCGGCACGGCGTCGTAGTTCGCCTCCCTCGGCTCGCCGAGGATGTTCGATGCGACGACTTCGCCCTGGTACTTCCCGACGTGGGTCAGCTGCCAGATACCGGTGACATCACCGATCGCCCACAGGCGATCTCCGACCTGTAGCCGCGCGTCGACCGGGACGCCGTGGCCGTCGGCGGTCACGCCGACCGTCTCGAGGCCGAGCTCCGAGACGCGGGGACGACGCCCCGTCGCGACGAGCAGGCGATCGCCGCGCAGCTCGCTGCCGTCGTCGAGCCCGAGGACGAACTCGGTGTCGTCCCGGCGGGCCGCCGTCGCGCGGGCGTTCATCACGAGCTCGATCCCGTCGCGGTGCAACACCTCGCCGAGCGCATCGCCGAGCGGCGCGGCCTCGTGCGGCAGCACGTGTCCCGCCCCCTCGACGAGCGCGACCTCTCCCCCGAACCGGCGAACGGCCTGCGCCATCTCGACCCCCACCGGCCCGCCTCCGAGAATCAACAACCGCCGCGGCACCGCCTTCATCCCGGTCACCTCGCGGTTCGTCCAGATGCCATCGAGCTCGCGGAGCCCGTCGACGGGAGGGATGATCGGGTCGGCGCCGGCCGCGAGAACGACGTGCTTCGCGGTGTATCGGGCGCCGTCCACCTCGACGACGCCCGTGCCGGCCAGCCGGCCGGCTCCTCGGATCAAGTCGATCCCGTGCTCGGCGAGCCAGCGCTCCTGGCCGGCGTCGGAGTAGTTGGAGACCTGGAAGTCGCGCCAGGCGAGAGCTGCTTCGACGTCGACCGTCGCGGGCGCGGCGGCCTCGTTGGCAGCGTGTGCCGCCTCGCCAGGGCGCAGCAAGGTCTTGGAAGGAATGCACGCCCAGTACGAGCACTCGCCACCTACGAGCTCGCGCTCGACGAGCGCGACGCGCAGGCCGCCTTCGGCCAGCGCACCGGCGCAGTGCTCGCCCGGCGAGCCGGCGCCGATCACGATCACGTCGTAGTCGCTCATGTGGGCAATTCCCCGCCGGCCTGCTCGGCCACCATGTACGCGGCGTACCACTCTGGCCAGTTCGCGTCTGCCTCGCCGATGCGCTTCTCGTGCTCACCGTGCGCGATCGACGCACGCCGCATCGCGCTCGCGAGATCCGAAGTGGACGCGAACGCCGTCTCGTCCGAATCGATCCGGCCCGCCAACCGTGTCGTGATCTCCTGCAACAACCAACCGTTGCCGTCCGGGTCGTTGAACGTCATGAACGACGCGTAGCTGCGCCGTTCCGGATCGGGACCGCTAGCCCGCGCGTCGGGGTCGAAGCGGTTGTAACCGCCGCCGGCGTCGTGGTACACCTCGCTCGGTTCGGCGCCATTGGCGACGAGCTCGTCACGCGCCGCCTCGATGTCGGAGACGACGAGATGGAGGAACTGGGTCGAGCCGGGCGCAGAGGGCGTGATGCGCGTGCCGAAGATGATCGAGCAGGGCGAGCCGGGCGGTGTGAACTGGAGCAACCGGCTGTCTCCGTTCACGATGTCCGCATCCTTCCTCCACCCGAGCCGCTCGTAGAACTCCGCGGCTCGGTTGACATCCGAGACGGGGATGACGACGACCTCGAGCTTCATGTCGATCTGCCCGACACTCGCGTCGGCGGTCGCCTGGTTGCTACGGACTTCGGCGGAGCTCATCGCTTCCTCCCTGGTTGTGTCGCTGTCGGCTGCTGCAGGATTTCACGTAGCATCGGATTTGGCCATTTGCTTCGACGGAAGGCGATCGATGAGGCGGGCTCGTCTTTCAACTTCGACACATCCTGGAGTTCGCGAGCCGCCGCGCGCTCGTCGCTTCGCTCGATGACCCTGCTCCAACGGCCGCACATGCCCGTCCTCGACGGGGCGACCGAGTGGCTCAACACCGAGCCACTCGACCCTGCGGGCCTGCACGGCCACGTTGTCCTCTTCGACTTCTGGACACTGACGTGCATCAACTGGCTGCGCACCGAGCCGTACGTTCGCGCGTGGTCTCACGCCTACCGGGACGACGGGTTGATCGTGATCGGCGTCCACACGCCGGAGTTCTCGTTCGAGCACGACGTCGACCGCGTGCGGAAGGCGATCGAGGCGCGGAGCATCGACTACCCGGTCGCCGTCGACAACGACTACGCCATCTGGAGCGCCTTCGACAATCACTACTGGCCGGCGCTCTACTTCGTCGATACGAGCGGCATCATCCGCGACCACCACTTCGGCGAAGGACGCTACGAGGAATCGGAGCGCGTCATCCAGCGGCTGCTCGGCGTCGAGCGCGAGCTCGCCTCGGTCGAAGGGGTCGGCGTGGAGGCGGAGGCCGACTGGGATCACCTACGCTCGCCCGAGACGTATCTCGGCTCCGCGCGCAGCGAGCGCTTCGCGTCGGCGGGCGAGCTTCCCGAGCACCTCCGCGTCAACCACTGGGCGCTCGCCGGCCAGTGGACGGTGCGGCGTGAGCACGTCGCGCTCGACCAGGCCGGCGGGAGCATCGCCTTCCGTTTTCATGCGCGCGACGCGCATCTCGTGCTGTCGTCGGAAGCGCGCGAGCCGATTCCCTTCCGCGTGCTCGTCGACGGCGAGGCACCAGGCCTCTCACACGGCCTGGACGTCGACGAGGACGGAAAGGGCCGGCTCCGGGAGGGCCGCCTCTACCAGCTCGTGCGCGTGCACGATGCGGTGCGCGAGCGCACGCTGGAAATCACGTTCCTCGCGCCCGGCGCCGAGGCCTACGTGTTCACCTTCGGATAGCCACACCAACCACGGAGGCCAGCCATGCGTTCAGACATCGTGCCCGGGGGGGCGTTCCCCGACTACGAGCTACCCGATCACACGCGCACCCCACGCAGACTCAGCGAGTTGCAGGGCGACGATCCGCTGATCCTCACACTCGCGCGCGGCCACTTCTGCCCGAAGGAGCACCAGCAACATCTGCAACTCGCCGCGTTCTACCCGCAGATCGCCGTGTCCTACACGCAGATCGCCACGATCTCGACGGACGAGCACCACGCGAGCCAGGAGTTCCGCGCGTCGGTCGGCGCCCAGTGGCCGTTCTTCTCAGACCCTGGGCGGACGGTCCAACAGGATCTCGAGATCAAGGAGTACACCGATCCCGAGCACGATCCGATGATCCCCTACACGCTCGTGCTCAAGCCGGGCCTTGTCATCCACAGCATCTACAACGGCTACTGGTTCTGGGGACGGCCGTCGGTCGAGGATCTCCGGCGCGATCTCCGCGCCGCGACCAAGGAGATCCGCCCGGATTGGGATCTGAGCACGCCTGGACTGCGCGAGGCCTGGGATGCGGGCGATCATTCGCACTTCCACGGCTGGAGCAAGTGGGCTCCGGAACGGATTGCGGCTGCACGCGACGCCGGCTGAAGCTTCGAGAGCGGTCGCTCCGGGTGGGTCAGGCGCCGAACGCGCACTGCCAGAACGCGCGCATGAGCCCCGTCGACGTCGGGCCGGTCATCTGGACCTGTGTGAGCAGGACGCCGACGGTGCCGGTCGCAGGTGCGACGTGCGCCGTCGTGCCGGTGCCGCCGACCCAGCCGTAGCGCCCGTCACTCGAGACGGAACCGCCGAAGCCCCAGCCGGCTCCCTCGAGGAACAACGTCGACGAGTCCCGCTGCGCCTGCGTCAGATGATCGGTGGTCATCGACCGCACCGATTGCCGTGACAGGAGCCCGCCGCCGTCCGCAAGCAGCATGCGCCCGAAGCGGTGCCAGTCGGCAAGGGTCGAGACGAGCCCGCCGGCGCCCGAGGGAAATGTCGGCGGCTGTGACCAGAGGCCGTCGACCAGGCCGGCAACGGAAACTCATCGCACGAGTGGTGTCTGACCGACCGATGAGTTTCGGTCGCTCCTCCGGTCTGAAAGACAAATCCGCACGAAGAGGAGGCACATCATGTCCAAGGTCGCATCCAAGCTGAATCTCACGCAGGTCGGTCGCGTCTGTGTGACCGTCGCCGACACCGACCGCGCGATCGAGTTCTACGTCGACACGCTCGGCTTCGAGAAAGTGGTCGACCTCCCGATGGGCGAGGCGATGCGCTGGGTCGAGGTCGCATTGCCCGGAACGGCGACGACGATCGCCCTCGCTCCGCCGCCGCAGGGCCAGGAGGCGGGCGGCAGCCAGACCGGGATCTGCCTCGACACCTCGAACGTCGATGCGGATCACGCCGCACTCAAGGCCGGCGGCGTCGACGTCGACGAGGAGGTCACTCGCTGGGGCGGTCCCGTGCCGCCGATGTTCTGGCTGCGCGACCCGGACGGAAACGCGCTGATCATCGTCGAGCCCTCCCGGTAGCCGAGCGTCGACAAGGAAATCAGCCGAGCAGCTCGCGCATCGCGTCGGCGGTCGGCTGGTCGGTCGGGAAGAACGACTCGATCGACAGCTCGGCAACGGTGACGTCGACAGCGGTGCCGAAGGTGGTCTTGGTGCTGATGAAGGCGAGCTCCCGGCCGCAGTGCACGATCCGAAGAGGGACGGCGATCTCACCGAAGCCGGGATCGACGCTGGGGCCGGGCTCACCGCCGGGGTAGGACGCGAGCTCGTCGCGCAGGACGGCCAGCGCCGGATCACCGCTCGCGATCGCCTCGTGGCCGAGGCGCTCGAGAAGGTGAGAGCGCCACTCGTGGAGGTTCGAGATCCGCGGCGCCAGCCCGTCAGGATGGAGGCTCAGCCTGAGCACGTTGACGGGCGGCTCGAGCAGATGCTCGGCGACACCGGCGATGAGCGGCTCGACTGCGCGGTTGGCGGAGACGAGGCCCCAGTGACGGTCGATCACGAGCGCCGGATAGGGCTCATGGCCGCGCAGCACCTGCTCGATGGCGTCGCGCACCGGGCCGAGCTCGGGCGCGTCGAGCTCACGCTGGCCGTACACGGGCGCGTAACCGGCCGCGAGCAAAAGATGGTTGCGATCGCGAAGGGGAACGTCGAGTTGTTCGGCGAGGTGAAGCACCAGCTGCGCGCTCGGCCGCGAGCGACCGTTCTCGACGAAGCTCAGGTGTCGGCTGGACACACCGGAATCGAGCGCGAGCTCGAACTGGCTGAGCCGACGGCGCTGCCGCCACTCCCGCAGCAGCGCGCCCACCGGAGGCCGCGTCACAGCAATCGCCACGCCCCGATCGTAGACCGCGTCGTGCGGCTGGAGCATTACCTCGGAGGTCATCGACATGGAGCGCAGCCGCGGCGATCCTCCGCGAACTGCCACGTCGAAAGGAGCTTCAGATGAACGATGTCACCAACCTTGTCCAGCGCTACTTCGAGACCTGGAACGAGCCGGACCCGGACATCCGCCGGGCCGCAGTCGAGCGCCTCTGGACCGACGACGCTCGTTACGTCGACCCGATCGCGACCGTGAGCGGACACGCGGAGATCTCCGAGCTGATCGGCGCGGTGCGGCGCCAGCTGCCCGGCCATGTGTTCCGCCTGCTGGACGGAATCGACGCCCATCACAACCTCGCGCGCTTCTCGTGGGAGCTCGTCCCGGTCGAGGGCGGCGAGTCGCTCGCGGAGGGCTTCGACGTCGCGGTCACCGAGCACGACGGACGCATCACCCGCGTACTCGGCTTTCTCGACAAGGCGCCCGCCGCCTGATCGGTCGCGGTGACCAGGGCCTGGCGACCTGCCGGGCCCTGGTCGTGCACGCGACCGACTCTGGGAATCAGACGAGAAGAACGAAGCCCGAGTTGAGCCACAATGGAACCCGATGCGCGGACGGATTTTCGGCTGCGTCCTTCTGCTGAGCTTCGCCGGCATCCTCGGCGTCTCGGGAGAGCCGCACGCCGCGAATGCGGGCCAGGCGGGCCGCTGTGCCCTGTCCCTCGAGTTGGGCCGCCGATCCGGGACTTCGCCCGGACAGTTCCATCTCGATCTGGTCTTCGTCAATCGGGGCGATGCCCGATGTCGGTTGGCCGGCTGGCCAGACGTCGAGCTGATCGGCCCCGCCGACCCGACCTACGGGTCGATTTACGTCCTTCCTCGGCAGCCGGGGCATCGCGAAACGGTGACCCTGCCTGCTGGTGGGAGCGCGCATGCCACCCTCACGTGGCTGCCGCCATCCGACCACCTCCCCCGCTGGGTGCCGGGCTACGTGCGGGTTGTCGTCCCAACCGCGAACGGTCCGAGCGTTCCAATGGCGGTCGCCTGGCGTCGCGGCCCAGTCCTGCGGCAGGATCGAGCGACGTACCCGGGCACCTACATCGGACCGATCCACCAGGGCACCGGCTAGTTCTGGCCTTGTCGGCTTGCGCCGCGTGCGGTGCCCAACGAGAATCAAGGTGTCGATGGTCGACCGGAAGCAGGTGATCCGAGACGCCTTCGCCGCGTTTTCGGCCGGCGATCTGGAGTCGTTCGGGGCGCTGTTCGATTCGGAGGCGAAGTGGGTCGGAGTGCCCGGCGGCGGTGAGAACGGCGAGCCGCACGTCTGCTCGGACCGGTCGACGATCGTCGCGCGGTTTCGTCGTCATCACGAGAGTGGCCGCAGCTTCGAGCTCGGCGACATGATCGAGCAGGAGGACAGAGTTGCGGTTGCGATCACGATCGTCGACCCGAACTGGTCCAGCCCGGTGCCCAGCTTCAAGGTGTTCGCCTTCCGACCCGGCGAGAGCATCGTCGTACGCATGAACGACTGCATCGATGAGTCCTACGCGCGCCAGGTGCTCGCGGCCTGAGCCATCGGTCCGACGATCCCGTAGTGGCTGACGTAGCGGAGGCGGTGCTTGCGGCAATCAGCGCACGCGACATCGACGCATTCATGAACTGCTATGCGGTTGACGCACGGATCGAGATCGACGATGGGGCGACTCTTGTCACCGGTCACGCCGCGATACGGCAGCGCTACGAGACATTGTTCGCGCGCTTTCCGAACATCACCGTCCGGAGGAGCGGGCGATTCGCGACAGGCTCATACGTGGTTCAGGAGGAAGAGGTGCTCGGGCGCGAGCCCGACCCCGAGCGACACATCGCCGTCTACAGGATCCAGGACGGCTTGATCGCGCACGAACGTCTTCTCAGGTAGGCGGCGCTCCGGAAGCACCGGAGCAGGCACGGCGAGCCTGACGGCGAAGGGTTCGATCGTGTTTCGGACGATCATCAACCACTCGTCGGTCGGTCTGCTCGTCGTGGTCACGATCGTCGTGACAATCGGTGTCGTGTTGCTTGGCATCTCGCTGATTCGGCGTCTCGTACCGAAAACGCGGGAGGGGTTCGACGCAGAGGTCTCATCACAGATGCTCGGCGTTGTCGCATCGCTCTTCGGCCTGCTGCTGGCGTTCGTGATCGTCATCGAGTATCAGAACTTCGGCAGCGCGCAGGCGAACGTCGGTCAGGAGGCCGACTCGCTTGCAGCGATCACACGGGACACCGGTGCGCTGACTCCGGCGCAGGGCGCTCTCGTGCGCCACGCAATCGGCAACTACGTGCGCGCCGTCGTCGGCGACGAGTGGCCCGATCTTCGCGAGGGCCACGACAGCGGCCTCGCCTCGCGTGACGTGAACGGCATCTATACCGCCCTGCAGACGGCCAAACCCACCTCGCCGGCGGCAACCGCGTTCTACGACGACTCGGTGCGCCAGCTCAACGCAGCGTTGATCGCACGCCGTGATCGGCTCGATGCGGCCGCGGGAGGAGTTCCGTCGCTCGTCCTCACGCTCATGCTGGTGGGAGCACTGGTAATTCTCTTCTACGCCATGCTGGTCGGATCACGAAGCTTCTGGTTCCACACGATCGGCGCATGTTCGATTGCGCTCGTGGTGGCTCTCTCGCTCGTTGTGCTCGTCGATCTCAGTTATCCGTTCTCGGGCAGCCTCGTGGTCAGTTCGAACCCATTCGAGACGGGGCACTTGGCCCAGTTCTTCCACAAGTAGCGAGTGATCTCGGCTCGGCTGTCGAGGGTTCCAGAGCCTAGGCTTCTCGACCTACCGTAACGAGAGGAGAACAGATGCCTGCGTTCATCATCACTCGTATCCAGACCGGCGACTACGACCGCTGGCGCCCGACGTTCGACCAGGACAAGCCGCGTGCGCGAGAGAAGGCGCAGGTTCAGCGCGTCCTGCGAAGCGTCGACGATCCGAACGAGGTCTTCATCTACCTGGAATTCGCCAGCCTCGAGGACGCAACTGAAGGTCGGGCGCGACTTGTGTCTTCGGGCGTGCTGGAACGGTTCGAAGACAAGCACGGGCCGAATGTGCTCGTCGACGCCGGCTGACGGTGGTGGGGAATCGTCACCCGAGCGGCGGGTATTCGCCTGCGACGTCCTCGACCGTCTCACTCAGCGACCGCGCCGGCTGGTCGCCGGCTCGCTGCCCTTGTTGCAGTGCACGAGCAGTCGCCGCTCGATCTTCCTTCCTGGCAGCCCGCCAGGCTTTGAAGCGCTCGATCAGGCGGCCCATGTGGCAGGAGCGTACTCCTCTCCGCAGCCCTCGACTCTGACTCCTGAGCAGGTCGCGAAGTCACGATAATCGCTGCCTTGGAGGTCGAGCCTCTCCTCGGCAATGCGATCGGGTCCGTCGACGACAGCTTCGTCATCGTCGAGTGGACGGCCGAGGTCGGCGACCATTGGATCGCGCCCCTTCACGTCCATGACCAGGACGACGAGGCGTGGTATGTGCTCGAAGGAGCACTTGGCTTCCGACTCGGCGGCGACAAACTCGAAGCCCGCCCCGGGTCCGCGGTGCTTGCTCGACGAGGAACGCCTCACACGTACTGGAATGCGGGTACAAGCGAAGCGCGGTACCTGTTGGTGATGACTCCGCGGATCGCGCACCTGATCGAGGAAATCCATCGGCCGGGTGCCGACATTGGCGCCGTGTTCGCCGCGCACGAGTCGCGTCTCGTCCCCGACCCTAAGTAGGCGTCGGCCTCGCCGGCTCGACGACCTTCGTCACGACCAAATCCCGGAGATGAGTAACTGCGACAATCGACGACATGATCGTGCGCGAGTACCTCGACGCGTATGACCGGCAGCTCCGTACAGACGCCGAAACGCCGAGCGCGATCGCCGTGACGCGGCTCGGCCCGCTAAGGCTCGTGACGTTTGCGGGCGGTCGTGGTTTCGTCACCTACCGGGATCTCGGAGGTGCCGATAGCGACGCGATCGCCCGATGCGTGGAGGGCGCCCTGACGCACTACCGGGAGGATTCTGGGATCACGCGCATCGAATGGAAGACGCGCGAACACGATCATGCGCCGGGGCTGCATGACGCGCTCGTGCGGAATGGGTTCGTGCCGGGGGAGCCGGAGTCGATCATGATCGGCGAAGCCGCCCTCCTCGCGGTCGACGCGCCGCTGCCGAACGGGATCCAGCTCCGCCGGGTGACGAGTGAGTCGGACGTCCGCGCACTCAGCGTGATGCAGGAAGAGGTCTTCGGGGGCGAGTTCGCCGAGGAGATGGCAGATGCGCTGCTCCGACGATTGGCCTTCGGGGACGGGATGGAGCTCTGGGTGGCGGAGGCCGACGGAGAGATCGTCAGTGCCGGCCGCCTCGAGCCGGTGCCCGCCACGGAGTTCGCCGGGATCTGGGGCGGCGCCACACGACCGGAATGGCGCGGGCGCGGGATCTACCGGGCAATTACGGCGGCCCGTGCGCGCTCAGCCCTCGCGCTCGGCAAGAGGCTGATCCACAGTGACTCGACCGAAGACTCGCGTCCGATCCTCGAACGCGCAGGGCTCGTCAAGGTCTCGACGACGACGCCCTACCAGTGGGCGGTCGACCCGTGATGACCGAAACATGGCGGCATGGCGGCGTGTTCGACACGGCGGCCGAGGCATACGACGCGCGTCGATCTGGCTACCCGCACGAGATCGTCAGTGCCGCGGTCGAGCTGGCGCGTCTCAGCCCGGGTGCTCGAGTCGTCGAGGTGGGATCGGGCACCGGGAAACTGACCGAGGAGTTGGTTGCCTGCGGATTGCGTGTCGATGCGGTCGAGCCGGGATCGAACATGATCGAAGTCGCGCGGCGGCGCGTGAACGACTCGGAGCTCGTGCGCTTCCACCTTGGTCGGTTCGAGGACGTGTCGCTCCCGGTGGAGCTCTTCGATGCGGTCTTTTCGGGATCGGCGTTCCACTGGGTCGATCCGAGCGTCGGGTGGGCGAAGGCTGCCACGCTGCTCCGGCCCGGTGGAACCCTGGCGTTGCTGCAACCGATCGGCGTGCGCGACGAGGCAGACGGAACTGCCGTGGAGGAGCTCCACGAGGCGTTCGCGCGACTGGCACCCGAGATCGCCGCCGAGCGTCCCGCGCTGCGCGACCTGGCGACGATCCGTGCGGGGGTGGAGGCGCGCCGCGAGAACATGTCGGAGGTCTGGTCCTGGCTCGCCCACCCCGGCCTCGCCGTATCTGAAGCAGCGAAGCTGTACGGACCGGCGACATTCACGGCCGTCCGCCGGATCAAACGACATTCAGCCGAGGAGCTCTGGGCGCTGTTCGAGACCACCGCGCTCTACCACCGTCTCGACTCGCAGGCCCGAGTGGCGCTGCAAGCCGAAGACGCGCGCATCATCGAGCGCGCCGGAGGCACCTTGCGCTCGACTCAACTCGTCGTGCTCGTCACGGCGTCGACGGTCTCGTGACAGGCGACCCCAGGTCGAGCAGGCGGAACACCGCTACATCCGCTGACGTGCGAACGATGCCATCCGCGCGCGCACGCGTCTGGCAGCGGGAGCAGCTAGCGGGCCATCACTCGTTGCCCGGCCAGGGCTCGTCGCTCGCGCCCGCCACCTGGGCGTTTGTCGATTCCTCGCGCTCCGGCTGTTCGCCGAGGCTCGCGCCCGTGCCCGTCGCGACCGGCTCGCCGCCCTCGGCCGCATCTTCGGCGTCGCGCGCGGCACCGCCGAACCACTCCTTCAGCCTTCCAAGGATGCTTGCGATGAGGCGAGTATACGACCATCCGGGCCTCGTAGACTCCTCGACGAGGTGCTGATGTGCAGCTCGGCGTTCACCTTCCGCTGATCTCGTTCGCAGGCGAGCGGCGCTCGCTCGACGAGCTGCTCGCGTTCACGGACACCGCGCGTGACCTCGGGTACTCGCACCTCTGCGCGAACGACCATCTTGTGTTCTCGCGTCCGTGGCTCGATGGGCCGACGGCACTGGCTGCCGTGCTCGCGCGAAGCGGCGAGATGACGCTTGCGACGACCGTCGCCGTGCCGGTGCTTCGTGGAGTGGCAGCGACCGCGAAGATCCTCGCGGCGATCGACCTGTTGTCCGGCGGCCGTCTGATCGTCGGGCTCGGTCCCGGTTCATCTGCTCGCGACTACGAGCTGGTCGGCGTGCGATTCGAGGAGCGCTGGAAGCGGCTCGAAGAGGCTGTCCCGGCGCTGCGCGCGTATTGGCGAGCCGACGACATCGCGTTCGAGGGTGCGTTCTATTCCACTGCCGGTTTCGCGCTGTCTCCGACGCCGGCGCAGCGCCCCGGCCCACCGATCTGGATCGGTAGTTGGGGGTCAGCGGCGGGGCTGAGACGCGTCGCGCGTCTTGCCGATGGTTGGCTCGCCTCTGGCTACAACACGACTCCCGAGCTGTTCGCGCAGGCCTGGCTGGACGTCCAGACAGAGGTGGCAGCACGCGGGCGCGATGTTGCGCGATTTCAGAACGGCATCGCAACGATGTGGTGCTATGTGACCGAGGAGTCGGCACGCGCCGATGCCGTGCTCGCGGACTTGCTGGCGCCGATGCTGAATCGGCCGGCAGAACAACTGCGCGCGATCCTTCCGGTCGGCTCACCAGATGAGTGTGCGGAGAAGCTGCTCGCGTACGCTCGCGCGGGCGCGCAACGCGTCTTTCTCTGGCCGCTCGCCGACGAGCGCACCCAGTTGGAGGTATTTCGCGAGCGGGTCGTCCCACTGCTCGATGGCGAGCTCACGTAATCGACGAGAGGCCGACTGACGCTGCTAGCCGCTGATCGAGTCGTGCAGTTCGTACCAGGCTTCACGGCTCGGCGGGTCGAAGTTTGCATCGGGGTTCTCGGCCGCCGCGGCAACCATGGGCTCGATGATCGGGTTGAGTCGTTCACTGATGAACTTCTCGCCGTGCTCACGCGTCTCCCAGACATCGAAGATTCGGAAGAGACCGGCGTCGAGGTCGAAGCCGGCCGTGTGAATCAGAAGCCCTTCGGGCGCCCCTTGAAGGTTGAGCGCGGCGGTGACCGCGTCGTAGTTGGTCGTGCTGGTGTCGCCATCCTTGATCTCGAACTCCTGAACGTATGCGATCGCCATGTGCAACTCCGTTCTGGTCGGGTTGAAAGCGACCTTATCGAGTAGGAAGCGGGCAGCCGGGAAGAGGCGGCCGGACATGCTGCGAGAAGCGAGCGAATTGGTGGCGAGGCTTCGATCAGAGGATGAACGGCACGAGCAGCTTCGTCGAACGCTTGTAGACCGGGTACTCGTCTGGGAACTGGTCGGCCATGTAGCGCTCCTCGACCGTCGCGCTGTAGAGGAAGTAGACCCCGGCCAGGGCCACGGCAGTCAGCCACAACCAGTCCAGCGCCACCGCGGTGCCGACGCCCGCGGCGAGGATGCCCGAGTAGATCGGGTGGCGAACGAGACGGTAGGGACCGCTGGTCACCAGCTCCGGCTCGGCCTTCTGCGTCATCGGCATGCCCCAGTTGCGCCCGATGTGAATGCGCGCCCAGATCGCGAACGCCAATCCCAGAGCGAAGAGGACGAGCCCGATGCCAGCGCGCCAGGGATCGGCGTTGAGGCCGTGACCCCGAAATGTTCCCAGACGAATCAACAGAATCACGACGACAGCGATGACCGCCCTGATCCGCAGCTCGCGCGACCAGGGAACGCGGCCCCTTTTCATGGAGAAGGCTGCCACGAGCCAGTACAGACCGAACGCTGCCCATCCGACGGCGAAGACAAGCTCGACCGCTCTCATCGCGACTCATACTCCACCAGGCGAGGAGCTCCGAACCGCGATCGATGGTCGGAAAGTGGATCTCAACGCTCTCGCGCTGACGATCGAGTGCCAGGCCGGTCAAGTCGACCGAATGTCTGGCTCCTTGACGCAGCCGTCGACGCAGCCGTCGACGAGCACGAACGTTGCACGGCGCCGGTCGGCTTCGACCTCGGCCCAATAGTCCGCAAAGTCACCGTGCCCAGACGGGTCGTCCAGCACCTTCTCGCTGTAACGGATGACGTCCTGGCACCGCTCCACGAGCTGGTCGATCTTCTCAAGCTCCTCCTTAGAGTCCACGCTTCGATCTTGGCACCGTCCGCGTACCGTGGGAAGGCGAGGGTTTGTCGCCTGCTTCGTCAAGTCTGGCTTGACCGATGACTTCTGACGCGCTGGGCGGTCCGACGAGCATGTGAAAAGAGGGGAGGATCGATGAACAAGCTGAAGCTGAACATCACGATGTCGATCGACGGCTTCGTCGCGGGCCCGGACCAGTCGCTGGAGCATCCGCTCGGAGTCGGCGGTGAGGAGCTCCACGAGTGGCTGGTCCCGCTCGAGGCGTTCCGCCAGAGCCACGGCAAGGAAGGCGGCGAGGTCAACGCGAGCACGCCGTTCGCCGAGGACATCCTCGGCGGCGCCGGCGCGACCATCATGGGCCGAAACATGTTCGGCGGCGGCCCGGGACCGTGGGACGAGTCGTGGAAGGGCTGGTGGGGAGACAATCCGCCTTACCACCATCCCGTCTTCGTCCTCACTAGGCATCCGCGCGAGCCGCTGGAGATGCAGGGCGGAACGACCTTCCACTTCGTCACCGACGGGATCGAGTCGGCGCTCGAGCAGGCGCGGGCAGCAGCCGGAGAGAAGGAGGTGTCTCTCGGGGGCGGGGCGTCCGTCGCGCAGCAATACCTCGCAGCGGGTCTGCTCGACGAGATCGTCGTCTCGGTCGTGCCGGTCCTGCTCGGAGGCGGCGCTCGGCTGTTCCAAGAACTGGGAGATGTGAAGCTCGAGCAGGTCGAGTCGGTCGCGGCACCCGGGGTGACTCACATCAGATACGCCCGGGCATAGCAATGCCTCTCCAAGTCGAAGTCCAGCAACTGCCGTAGATGCGGCGAGACGAAAGCCTTTGAGCGAGCCGATCGAGATCGCCGAGGTCGACGCGCGCGCGGCGCCAGACGACGTCCTGGCACGCTTTCACGCGATCGAGGTCGCCTGCCACGAAGAGCTTCAACCTGGAGAACCCGTGCGAGGGGTGGAGGAGGTCGTCGCCTTCTACCGCTATCAGCCGACGACGCACACGAGCTGCCACTGGCTCGCCGACCGCGGATCAGCGTCTCTCTACGTGCACGGGCCGACGGCGGCGTTTCTCCACCTTCTCGTCGCGCCTGCAAAGCGGCGGCGCGGCCTGGCGAGCGCTCTGCTCGCACGGGTGCTCCAGCGTGCGCGCCAGCTCGACGTCAGAGCGTTGCGAGGCCGCTACGCGACGGCTGGCGGCGCCGGCTTCGCCGCACACGTCGGAGCCGAGGCCGAGGACCGGGTCGTACGGTCCGCGCTCGATCTGCGTGCCGCCGACCTACCGAAGCCGCGCGTTCCCGAGGGCTTCCAGCTCATCACCTGGCTCGAGCGCGTCCCTGACGAGCACCTTTCCGCCTACGTGGAGGCGCGAGCGGCGATGGACGACGCTCCTGGCCCGGAGGGAATGGAGATACCGAGCGGGTCAGGCGAGAGCGTACGGGCATCCGAGGAGTCGCTCTTGCGCCGCGATCGTGAGATGAGGCTGACCGTCGCCATGGACGACCACGGCCGCGTCGGTGCGTTCACCGAGCTCCGCGTGTCGCGAGGCTCGAAACTGGGCTTGACCGACGACACCGGGACGGTCGCGGCTCTGCGCGGACTGGGCCTCGCCCGGGCCGTGAAGCTTGAGTCGCTCTGGCACCTCCGAGCCGATCATCCCGAGGTCGAGATCGTCTCAACTTCAAACGCAGAAGAAAACACCGTCATGCGGCACCTCAACGAGTCGATCGGCTTCCGACCAACTGCGTTCGTGACGGGTGCTGTCCTAGAACTCCGGCAGCCCTGACAGCGGCAGCCGCACTCTGTGAACGTGGGCCGGCCGGCGTTCGGAATGCCGCCTGACTGACCTACGAGGAGAACGCGGGTGCGTACTCGAATGGCCCGGCGACCGCCGGCGTGTACGCGCGTAGAGGTCGAGCTTGGAAGGCGCTGCTCCAGCTTGGCTCCGGCGGCATCACACCGAGTTCCACGGCTGGACGGAACCCGAAGCGACTGTAGTACTGGGGAGACCCGAGCAGGACGACCAAGGGGACATCCTGCGCGTCCGCGGCGCTGAGAAGCGCGTTCATCAGGGCGCTTCCGATCCCTTTCGCTTGGTGGTCGGGAAGGACGCCGATCGGACCCACTGCGACCACGGAGTCGAAACCGACCTTCGCGCGACTTGCGGTCACATGACCGACAACCGCGTTCTGAGCCAGTGCGGTGAACGACAGCTCATCGATCACGTCCTTCGCCGCCCAAAGTGCGGCGAAGATTCCCACCTCGAGTGGCACACGATCGCCGTGATCTTGTCGCCTGAAGGCTTCTGCGTAGACAACCTTCGCTGCTTCGTAGTCGCGCGGCTCCTGTGGTCTGACGATCACGCGCACATGGTCGCACGCGCGCAATCCGCGACGACCGTGCAGACGGCGGTCGTCGCGCCGCCCCGCCCCCATCGCCAGGCCCCTAGCGCGGATCAGGCGACCGCCGCCGGGAGACGCGGTGTGGACGCGCGTAGCTCGTCCTGCCCTGCGCGAACGACGCCGTAGCTCGACTCGGGCACCTCGTTCCAGGCACCGGGGAGATCTCGCAGCGGCTCCGAGACGATCAGGCGCGATTCGTCGGACAGGCCTTCGAGCACCTCGAGCTCCGGATGCAACTGACGCAACGTGACGACGTCGGTCGAGTAGAAGAGCGAACGCGACTGCCCCTCGCTCGAGTAGCGAAACGCCCAGACGTTCGTGCCATCGGTGGTCGCAACCGTCATCTGGATCGGATGCTCGACGCCGTGCCGCCGTCCGATCTCCTCGATCAGTCCGACGGCCGCCTCGACGGCGCGCGGCGGATCGTCCTCCAGCCCGAACGTCAACGCCAGGAAGAAGACGTCTCCGAATCGGTCGAGCCTTCGATCGACGGGTAGAGCGAGGGTCGATCGCGAGCATCAGATCGCGTTTGACGTCGTGGAACTCGCGTACCACCCGACCCCGAACCCGCCACCGTTGGTCGTCTCGGCGCCGAGCTGCGAGTGCAGGCTCTGGTCGATCAGCGAGTGCTTCGGCTTGTAGAGCAGGTCCTCGATGCGCACGGGTGAGCCCGAGTACGCGAGCCAACGGCACATCTCATCTCCCTCGTCTCGTGGGTCGGCAGCCCGGGTCGCGCCAGCCGCCGCGTCTCCGATGATAGGGACGTGAAGCTGGGAGCGCTGATCGCCGGAACACGCGACACGATCGCGGGGACCGTCTACGGCGCGATCGTCGTCCTCTCGGTGCTGACTGCCGGAGCGCCTGCGTTCGAACACGGCAGCTGGCATCTGCTCGCCGTCCTCGGGGTGACCGTGCTGGTCTTCTGGACCGCGCACGTCTACACGGACGTGATCGGCGAGAGCCTGCAGGAAGGTCACCGGCTCGACCGGCGCCAGCTCTGGGTGATCGCCCGGCGCGAGCTGGCGATTCCACTGGCTGCCGTACTGCCGATGGCGATGATCACGCTCGGCGTGCTGGGCGCCATCGAGGCGAGCACGGCGCTCTGGCTGGCTGCCGGGATCAGCGTCGCGACGCTCACCGTTCAGGGCATCAGGTATGCGCGACTCGAGCGGCTGAGCCGCACCGGCACGATCGTCTCGGTCGCGATCAACCTGTCGCTCGGCCTCGCTCTCGTTGCGCTGAAGGCCGCCGTCTCGCATTGACTGACGGCGACGTGAGCGGCCCGATCTACCTCGTCCGGCACGCGAAGGCCGGCCACCGGGAGCGTTGGACCGACGATGACGAGCTGCGTCCGCTCACGAAACGCGGTCGGCGACAGGCCGAGGCGCTGGTCGAGCTCTTCGCGACACAGCACTTCGCACGACTGCTTTCGAGCCGTTACCTGAGATGCATGCAAACGTTCGAGCCGCTTGCGGCAGCGCGGAGGCTCGAGGTCGAGCCGGTCGACGGGCTTGCCGAAGGGGCTTCGACGGCATCGACGGTGGAGCTGATGCTCGGGGCCGCCGCCGCCGGACCCGTCGCGCTGAGCACGCACGGCGACGTGATCATGAACGTTCTCGACGAGCTCGCCGAGCGCAGCGTCCCGCTGGCCGGTCCAGTTCTGCTGGAGAAGGGCTCGACGTGGATCATCGAGCTGCAGGGCCGGTCGGTCACCTCCACGCGTTACGTCCCACCTCCCGCAGACGCGGGTGACTAGGCGGGCTCGACGATCAGGACGAGCTGCTCGCGCCCGGTCACGCGGACGCGATCGCCCGGAGCTGCACCCGCAGCGCACCGGGCCTGCCAGATCTCGCCGTCGATCTGAACCTGACCCTCGGGCCGGCACGGCGAGATCACCGTGGCTTCCCGGCCGACCATCGTGTGCGCGCCGACGGCTGCAGGCTTGCGCCGGACGGTTCGGTTCCAGAACAGCAGCTCGCCGATGAAGAGCACGAAGCACGTCCCGAAGCCGACGATGTTCCACGGCGAGTTGAGGACGAGGAGGAGGACGAAGGCGAGGAGCAGGAACATGCAGGCCCATCATCCGTCATCGCGGCGCTAGTGCGCGCGAATCCAGCCGAGCACGAGTGCTCGCACGCGGCCGGCGTACGGTGCGTCCTCGACGAGCTGCCAGCCGTGGAACGCGCCGGGGTAGAACGCCGTCCGCTTGTCGCGAGAGCCGGCGCGCCGGAGCAGACGGAGCGCATCCGGAACCGGGAGATAACGGTCGTCGCGTGAGCCGACGATCAGCAACGGCGCCCGCAGTCGCGGCACCGCGGCGAGCGCGTCCAGCCTCGCGCCCGGAATCTGCTCCTCACCCGACAGGCTGATCACGCCTGCGAGCGGGAGCTCCGGTGCGTAGGTGAGAGCGGCTGCGCCGCCGAACGACGCACCGATCAGGAAGACCGCTCGCGCGCCTTCGGCGCGCAAGTGGGCAACGGCGGCACGGAGGTCGCGGCCATACGCGAGGTACTTGCGCGTCGACGCCGGCCTCTGCGAGTCGCCGAACCCACGGAAGTCGAAGGCGAGCACACGAACGCCGGCGTGCGTGAGTGTTGCGACGTACGGCAGCCACCCGCAGAGGTCAGCCGGCGATTCGTGCGCGAGGACGACACCAACCGATCCATTGCCGACCTCGATCCCGTACAGCCGGACAGCGTCGGCAGTCTCGAGCCAGAACGGGTTCGCGGCGATGCCCGAGGTGTTCCCGCACTTCTCGGCGAGCGTACGCGGGGCCGGCGGACCTGCGCCCGCTACCGCCGCCGCACCGCAGACCGTTGCCGTCAGCGCCAATAGGGCCACGCCGATCTTCATGCCGGATTCTTTGCCAGCTCGGCGAGCTGCGTAACCGTCCTCCAGTTGCGGAGCGTCGTCGGCACCTTCAGGCGTCGCAACACGTAGTCCGGCAGCTTCGTGCGCCCCATGCCGTTCGGTAGGTGGAGGTAGAGCTCGGTCCCGACGACCGCAAACGCTTCGGGTGCGAACGAATCCGTGTCGATCCCGGCGACGACTGCCGCACCAGGCTTGCTCGCCATGAACCCGACGTGCACGCGCGCGCGATCTGCATCGGGGAACGGGTCTTGGGCGAGCGCGCGTTCGAGCTGGGCAGACGAGCGCAGGATGACGTCGACCGCGAGCCCGAAGCGTTCCTCGATCGCCGCCTCGAGCAGCTCGGCCTTGGGCGCACGAGGAGAGGTGAAGACGACGTTCCCGCTCTGGATATACGTGCGGACGTCCGAGAACCCGAGTGACTCGACGAGCTCGCGCAGGTCAGCCATCGGGAGCTTGCGCCCGCCGACGTTGACAGCGCGAAGCAACGCCACCGTGGTCGGCACGTCAATCTGCCTCGACGACCGCGCCTTTGCCGATCACCACGACGCCGCCGTCCGAGATCGTGAAGCGCTCGCGGTCTCGAGTCGCGTCGACACCGACACTCGCGTGCTCGGCGATGCGCACGTTTTTGTCGACGATCGCGTTCCGCACGATCGCGTGACGACCGACATCGACCCCGTGCATCAGGATCGATCCCTCGACTTCGCTGTGCGAGTGGACGCGCACCTCGGGCGACAGCACCGACCGTCGGATGGTTGCGCCCGAGACGACGACACCCGCGCAGACCATGGAGTCCAGCGCGTGCCCGACGCGACCGGCGGCCTCGAACACGAACTTCGCCGGCGGCAGGGGATCCGGCCAGGTGAGAATCGGCCACTGCCGGTTGTAGAGGTTGAAGATCGGGTCGACCGAGATCAGATCCATGTGGGCGTCGTAGAACGCGTCGAGCGTCCCGACATCACGCCAGTAGCCGCGCTCACGCTCGTTCGTCCCGGGGACGTCGTTGCGCGCGAAGTCGTAGACCTGAGCGCCGCCGCCGTCAACGAACCTCGGGATCAGGTCGCCCCCGATGTCGTGCTTCGAGTCGTCCTCTGCCGCATCTGCGGTGACTGCATCGATCAGCGCCTTCGTCGTGAAGACGTAGTTGCCCATCGACGCGAAAACCTCCCCGGGCGAGTCGGGCAGCCCGACTGGATCCTTCGGCTTCTCGCGAAACGCGCTGATCGCCTGTCCGTCAGGCCCCGTTTCGATCACGCCGAACTCGCACGCCTGCTCGATCGGCACGCGAATCGCTGCGACGGTGACGTCGGCGCCGAACGCCACGTGCTGCTCGATCATCTGGCGCGGATCCATTCGGTAGATGTGGTCGGCGCCGAACACCGCGACATACTCGGGGCGCTCGTCGTACAGGAGGTTCAAGTTCTGGTAGATCGCGTCCGCCGATCCCTGGAACCAGTACGGCCCACGCCGCATCTGAGCGGGCACCGGCGCGACGTAGTTGCCGAGTAGCGGCGACAGCCGCCAGGTAGCCGCGACGTGACGGTCGAGCGAGTGGCTCTTGTACTGCGTCAGGACGACGATCCGCAGCAGTCCACCGTTGACGAGATTCGAAAGGGCGAAGTCGATCAGCCGGTAGTTCCCGCCAAACGGGACTGCGGGCTTCGCCCGATCGTCGGTCAACGGTGCGAGCCGCTTCCCCTCGCCGCCGGCGAGCACGATCCCGAAGACCTGCGGCACGCGCCCGGCGGCCATCACGCAACCATAACGGGCAGCTAGACGAACGACGCGATCTGGTCGAGCGTCTTCTTGTCGAGCCGCGGAACCTCGGCTGCCGACGACGGATAGCCCACGGGGATGAGCAGGAACGGCCGCTCGTGCTCGGGGCGGTCGAGGATCTCCGACAGGAACCGCATCGGTGACGGCGCGTGCGTGAGCGTGGCGAGCCCGGCGAGATGCAGCGCCACGAGCAGGAACCCGACCGAGATCCCTACCGACTCGCGGACGTAGTAGTGCTTGCGCTTGCCCTCGCGCTCATCCGGTCGCCAGGCCTGCTCGAACACGGCGATCAGGATCGGCGCCTCGGTCAGGTGCGGCTTGTTCCAGTTCGTGCCGATCGGCCGAATCGCCTCGAGGTACTCGGCACCCGCACGCTCGCGATAGAGCAGCTCCTCCTCGCGCTCGGCCGCGGCGCGGATCCGCGCCTTCGTCGCGTCGTCCGACACGACGACGAACGACCACGGTTGCTGGTTCGCGCCCGACGGTGCGCTGCCCGCGACGCGTAGCGCGTTCTCGACGAGCTCGGCCGGCACGGGTTCGTCCGAGAAGTGGCGAACCGAGCGTCGCGTCTGCATCGCCTCCAAGAACGCAGACGAGCGGGCGAGCGCGACGTCGAAGGTGAGCCGCTCCGGGGCATGCGGCTTCGGGCGATAGTCGAGCGGCCGCTGGTCGGCGATCACGCCGCCCGCTCCCCGAAGACGGGATCGAGGAGCTGGAGCTCGTCCGCCCCGGCAGCGAGCAGCTCACCTCGCAGCTGCACGACCAACAGACCGCTCGCCGAGAGCCGCTCCGCGGAGGCGGCCAGCAGCCGGCGGTACGGGCCGAGCCCGTCACCGGCGGCGAACACGGCGTCGTCGGGCTCCGCGCCGAGATCGGGATGGAGCGCGCGCTCCGAGACGGGGAGGTACGGCAGGTTCGCGACGACGACGTCGATCGGCCCCGAAACGGGCTCGAGCAGGTACCCGCGACGAAGGTGCACCGCAACGCCGGATCGCGCTGCGTTCAGCCGCGCCAACGCGACTGCGTCGGCGTTGACATCGATCGCCCAGACCGTCGCGTTCGGGGCCGAGCGTGCGATCGAGATCGCGATTGCGCCGGAGCCGGTTCCGACGTCGACGACCACGGCCGGTCGATCGCCGATGTGCTCGAGCGTTTGCTCGACGAGCGCGACGCTCGCCGGCCGCGGAGTCATGACGATGCCCGGGGCGGTCAGAAGGTCGAGCCCTGCGAACTCGACCGCCCCCTCGTGAGCCGGCTCGATCACCGGCCGACCCTCAGCTCGACGCGACAAGCTGCGCCCGAGGTGTGGCAGTCGCAGGTGTCGCAGACGATCGCGTCGACGTCGATCCCCGCGAGCGCCTCGGCGGCAAGTCCCGCCCACATGCCGCGGTCCAACTCAGCCGCATCCGGATGCGCGAGGACGAGGGGGCGTACCGGACAGGTGGGAGTGATGATCACCGCAGCGTCCGATCCGAGCTCCTCGACGGCGGCCTGGTAACCGAGCCGTCCGACCGCTGCGCACATCCGCTCGACGCCACCGCGCAGCGTCTTCGCAGGGCGAACGCCGGACGACCGCGCGAGGTCGACGCCGAAGGCAACGCCGGCTTCGCGAAGACGTTCGGGTCTTCCACGCGCAGGCAGGGCATCGAGCAAATGCCCGACGAGTACCTCGTACCGGCGCTCCGGAAACTCGATCGCCGAGAGCTCGGGCGCAACCGCGTAGACCCTGGCCGGACGCCCGGCACCCGGGCCCGTGCGCCCGGTGCGGCGCTCGTACCCGACCGTCAGCAGCCCTGCTTCGGTCAGGCGGTCGAGACGCGAACGCGCGACGTTGCGATGGACGCGCTGGTTCGCCGCCAGCTCGTCGGCGGTGACCGCCAGCGGACGCGAGCGCGCGTAGAGCAGCGCGCTGCGCAATCCAGGGTCGCCGACCGCGTTCAGCTCGTCCATCTCTATCGCCACTCTATCAGTGTTTAGAAACGGGCGAGACGATAGGGCGTCAGGCGCCACGCCGCCCAGGCCCAGTACCACGCGGGAGGCTTCTTCGGGGCGGCGGCGGGCCTCGGCCCCTGGCCGTGCTGAGATGCGAACAGCGTCCAGGCCCAACGCGGAAGCGCCTTCGGCACGCCGGCCGGCCGGCCCTTGGGGCGGATCGCGACCGGCGGCGAAGCCTTCCCCAGGTTGCCGGCCGGATCGATCGCGCGCACGCGATAGACGGTCAATCCCGTGGGGTGGAAGGCCCGGACCACGGTCCGTCGCGAGCTGCCCTTGAGCTTCTGGACGGGCGTGCCGTCGAGGAGCACCTGGTAGGACGCGACCGTGCCGCTGTCGTCGGTTGCGCCCTGCCACTGCAGCACGAGCGACGACCCGGCGAAGTGGCCGGCGAAGCCGGGCGGCTGCGTGGGCGGCGACGTGTCGGAGCGCAGCCCGAAGTACCCCGGCACGAACGTCTGGATCTCGACCGTCCCGTCAGGGTCGATCGTGTAACCGGCGTCGACGGGCACGGCGCCGGTCACGAGCTTCGGGATCGCCTTCCAGGTCGTCCCGTCCGCGGAGTACGAGGGCACGAGCCCGGCGGCGGGGACGAGCAGGTGCACGTTGACAGGCGCACCGAACCGAGCGACGGGCGTCTGGGTGTCTGTCGCCGTGACGCTCAGCTGGACCGAGTAGCCGACGGTCGCGCTCGCCTGCGAGGTCGGCGTGAGCGTCACCGCGACGGGGACCGTGAACGCCTGGGCCGGCCAGGAGGCAGCGGCCTTTCCGTCACCTGAGCCGACCGCGCCGCCCGGCGGCGCAGGCGCCGTCGGGGCCGTCGTCGTCGGCGGCGCGGGTGGCGCTCCGGTCGGTCCGACCACCGGCCCGTCGACGTAGTCGTCGTCGACGTTCAGCTTCACGCCGCCCCATGTCTCCGCGTGGCCGCCCTTGTACTGATGGACGCGCTGGTGCGCCGCCCACAACGTGTCCGAGATGTGCGGATCGCCGAACACGCCCTGCACGCCGTTCCAGTCGGCGATCCAGACGGCGTCGGGGATCGACGGGCCGAGTGCAGCGACATCGCGGATCGTGGAAGCGGCGCTCCCGTAGACGCCCGCGATGTACCCGAGCGTGCGCAGCTCGTTCACCCAGCCGCCGACGAATGACTGCACCGACTTCGTGCACGACGCGTTGTTCGTCGCGTAGCCCTCCACGTCGAGATACAGCGGGCTGCCCGCCGGGAGGCCGAACGCACCGGCCTTCGCAACGCCGTCATCGGCTGCGGCCTTCCCCTGGCTCGCCGCCGTGCCGAGCGTCGTCGAAATCTTCGCGAGCCCCGACTGGCTGACGCACGGCGCTTGCAACCCGACGTAGAGCGGCAGCAGGCTCCAGCCGAGCGACAACGTGGTCGTCACCCACGTCGGGGAGAGATTCCCGTCCTTGCAGGCGCGATTCGCGCCGCCGAGGTAGATGCCGACGGCGCGGTACGGCGATGCAGCCCACGCGTCGAGCGCTGCGATCGACGGCGCGGTACACGTCTCGAACCCGTATCCGGTGAAGACGTCGGCACCCTCGTTCGAGGTCGCGCCGGATGGTCCCGGCAACGCGAGCACGAACAGCGCAACGAGTGCGGCTCCGGCGGCAGCGAGGCGCCTCACGCGAACAGGGTTACCGCGATGTGTGAAGAAACCGTCAGGCGCGCGTATAGCCCCACGCCGCGAGGTCGCGGTGGAGCTGAGCGATGTAGGCACGGCCGCCGGCGCCGACCAGATCGGACTTCAGGTAGCCGCGCCGCAAAGCCTCTGTGAGCGCGGCCTCACACGCCGGACGGTCGCCGAGCAGGTACTCGTCGGCGCACCACGGACCGAGCACGCCGCGAATGTCGACGTGTCCGCGGTCTGCCCGGTAGCCCTTCCAGAGACGCTGCGCGTTCGCCGCGACCAGGTCGAGCCGCTGCCGCGTCACGTCGACGAGCCGGCCGGGCCGGTCGATCGTCCAGACCTGCATCGGGAATGCCGACGCGGCAAACGACGTGAAGGCGTACGCAAACCGGTCGTCGCCGGTGACGAACCAGAACCGCCCGCGAAGCCACTGACCCCGGTATCCGAGATCGCCCCAGCTGTGGAAGATCCCGGTTGCCGTCGTCGCCGACCGAAGCAGCACGACCTCGTTCTCGAAACAACAGTGGGCGCCCCCGGTGTACAGCGACACGACGATCTCCGGCTTGCGGCTCGCCCAGACATTGCGAAACGCAATCGCACCCTTCGATGCCGGCCCGCAGACAGCAGCACAGACGACACGATCGAAGACAACGGCCCGACCGGTCACGACTCGCACGCGAAGATCGCGATAGATCTTCACGTCTCCGGCCGGATCGACGGCCTGCTGCTCGTAGGACAGCTCGACGCGGATCGAGCCGCGCTGGGCGGTCTGCATCGCCGGCGTCCAGCCGGTGGCCAGCGCGAGAGCAGCGACGAGCGCGACCACGTTCGCAAGATTATGCGGCCTGCAGCGGCGGCATCACGTGGCCGCCGCGCGTGCTCTTGCCGGCAGCGCGCAGCACGCGGCGATAGGCCTCGACGGAGGTCGCGGCCGACGCCATCACCTCGCCGGTCGAGCGCATCTCCGGACCACGCGCATCTGCACCGGCGAACCGCTCCGACGGGAAGACGGCCTCCTTCGCCCAGGCGCGAGAGGGAACGGCACGCTCCGGCAGGTCGAGGTCGGCAATCCGCTCGCCGAGCAGCAGCCGCACCGCGTGCTCGACGAGCGGCACGCCCGTCGCCTTGGCGACGAACGCCACCGTGCGCGACGCACGTGGGTTGGCCTCGAGCACGTACAACCGGCCGCCCGCGATCGCGAGCTGGAGATTGAGCAGACCGCGAACCCCGACGGCGCGTGCGACGGTCGTCGCGGCGTCCCTGATGCTGCGCTCGAGCGTCGCCGTCACCGATGGGCCTGGGAAGACGCACGCACTGTCACCTGAATGGACGCCCGCCGGCTCGACGTGCTCGAGGATCGCTGCCGTCCAGGCCTCCTGCCCGTCGCACAACACCTCGACGTCGAGCTCCAAGGCCCCGCTGAGATAGCGGTCGACGAGACACGGCCCGTCGACGTCGAGCTCGCCGGCGTGCCGTGCGACGTGCATGCCCCGCCCGCCGAGCACGTGGTGCGGCCGCACCAGCACGGGGTAGCCGAGTCGTTCGGCGATCGCGCGCGCCTCTTCCGCGTCGCTCGCCGCGCCCCATTCGGGCGCGAGGTCGCCGACGAGCTCGGCGAAGCGCCCGCGGTCCTCGGCGGCGTCGATCGCGGCGAGCGGGTCGCCGAGCAGCGGAACCCCGGCGGCGGCGAGGCCCGGAGCCAGGCCGAGCGGCGTCTGGCCGCCGAACGAGACGGCGACGGCGAACGGGCGCTCCAGCTCGCAGACGTCGAGCACGCGCGGCAGCGTCAGCGGCTCGAGGTAGAGACGGTCGGACGTGTCGTAGTCCGTCGAGACCGTCTCGGGGTTCGAGTTCATCAACACGGCCTCGTAGCCGAGCTCCTTCAGCGTGCGCGCCGCGTGGACGCAGCAGTAGTCGAACTCGATCGCCTGCCCGATGCGGTTCGGTCCCGAACCGAGCACGACGACGGCGCGGCCCGACGGCGGCGGGCCTTCGTCGATGCCCTCCCGCGTGATGTAGTAGTAGGGCGTCTGCGCCTCGAATTCGCCCGCGCAGGAATCGACGGCGAGCCGAACCGGCCGCCCCGTCGGCGCGGGAGACGCCGCCACCTCGCGTAGCTGTTCGGCGAAGTAGGGATGGATGCCCGGCAGCTCGAGACCGCGCCGCGCCGCCTCGACGTAGAGATCCCACCGCTCGGGAAGTGGCTCGCCGAGCAGCGACTCGTCGAACGCGACGGGAACAGCCTCGCGCCCCTCGCTCGCCTTGATGAAGGCCTCTGCGAAGGTGCGGCCGAGGCCGAGGGCCTCGCCGATCGCGCGCATTTCCGTGCCGAGCCTGCGCTCGGCCCAGGGGAATTTCTCGAACTCGAACCGGGGCGCCTTCACCGCGACGTAGTCGAGCGCGGGCTCGAACGCCGCCGTCGTCTGCTGCGTGATGTCGTTGGGAAGCTCGTCGAGCGTGTAGCCGACTGCGAGCAGCGCCGCGAGCTTCGCAATCGGAAAGCCGGTCGCCTTGCTGGCGAGTGCAGACGAGCGCGAGACGCGCGGGTTCATCTCGATCACGCGCAGCTCGTGCGTCTCCGGATGCACCGCGAACTGCACGTTCGCGCCACCCGTGGCGACACCGACTGCGCGCGCGGTCGTGAACGCCGCCTCGCGCAGCTGCTGGTACGCGGCGTCGGGCAGCGTCTGCTGCGGCGCGACCGTCCACGAGTCGCCGGTGTGCACGCCCATCGGGTCGAGGTTCTCGATCGAGCAGACGACGACGGCGTTGCCCGCACCGTCGATCATCACCTCGAGCTCGTGCTCCTGCCAGCCGGCGAGGTACTCCTCGACGAGCACCTGCCCGACCGGGCTCGCGGCGAGCCCGCGGGCGATCGTGTCGGCGAGCTCGGCCTGCGTCAGCGCGATCCCGCCGCCGGTGCCGCCGAGTGTGAACGCGGGCCGCACGATCGCCGGCACCTCGAAGTCGACCTCGGGTGAAGAGGCGACGATCGAGCGGGGCACGGCCAGGCCCGCTGCCTGGACGGTCTCGCGAAACAGCTCGCGGTCCTCGGCGCGGCGGATCGCGTCGACGTCGGCGCCGATCAGCTCGACGCCGCAGTCGGCGAGGGCGACCGCGAGGTTGAGCGCCGTCTGTCCTCCGAGCGTGGGCAGGATCGCGTCGGGGCGCTCTCTGGCAATCACCTCGCGCACGGTGTCGGGATCGAGCGGCTCCAGGTAGGTCGCGTCGGCCCACTCCGGGTCGGTCATGATCGTCGCCGGGTTGGAGTTGACGAGCACGATGCGGTAGCCCTCGCGCCGCAGCACCCGGCAGGCTTGCGCACCGGCATAGTCGAACTCGCACGCCTGCCCGATCCGGATCGGCCCGGAACCGAGGATCAGGAGCGTGCGAAGGTCGGTGCGCTTCGGCACGCGGTGGCGAGTCGGTCGAAGAAGGGCAGGGCGTCGAGCGGGCCCGGCGACGCCTCGGGATGGAACTGCACGCTGGCGAAGCCGTCGCCGACCAGGCCCTCGCACGTGCCGTCGTTCAGCGAAACGAACGCGGCGTCGTCCTCGGCGGCGACCGCATAACCGTGGTTCTGCACGGTGACGAGCACGCGTCCGGAGGCGGTGTCGCGAACAGGATGGTTCGCGCCGCGGTGCCCGAACGGCAGCTTGAACGTGTCGTGCCCCAGCGCCAGCCCGAGCAGCTGGTGGCCGAGGCAGATGCCGAAGACCGGCACGCGTCCGAGCAGCGCGCGGATCGTGTCGATCTGCTCCACCAGCACCGACGGGTCGCCCGGGCCGTTCGAGATGAGCACGGCGCGCGGGCGCGCCTCCAGCAGTGCCTCCTCGTCCCAGTCGCCGGGGACGACATATGCCTCGAGGCCGGCGGCGGCGAGACGACGCGGGATCGAGTACTTCGTGCCGAGGTCGAGCACGACCACGCGCGGTCCTTCACCGACCGAGTACGGAACCGACGTCCCAACCTGCCGGTCGAGCTTCCTGCCGTCGATCGGCGGCTCGGCGAGGGCGCGCGCGTGCAGCTCGTCGACGGGCGCCTCGCCAAGCGCACAGCGGACGACGCCGTTGGAGCGGATGCGGCGGACGAGCGTCCGCGTGTCGACCCGGCTGAGCGCGACGACTCCGCGGTCGCGCAGCCAGCCGGCGAACGCCGGTCGAGCGTCGCGCATCACCACACCCTCGCACTGCACGCGCTCCGATTCGAGTCGCTGCTCGTCGACGCCGTAGGTGCCCACGAGCGGGTAGGCAAAACAGAGCACCTGGGCGACGTAGCTGGGGTCGGTGACCGCTTCCTCGTAGCCGGCCATTGCGGTGGTGAAGCACGCTTCGCCGGCTGCCACGCCCGGCGCGCCGACGCTGATCCCGGGGAGGGTCGTGCCGTCCTCGAGGACGAGATGGGCGCTGCGACCGTGTGGCATGTTTTCCACTATAGTGCATACTACTCATCATGTTCAGCGCCGCCATCCTCGGCTGTGCCGGTTACACCGGCCAGGAGACGCTCGACCGGCTGCTCGCCCATCCGGCGCTCGAGCCGGTGGCGCTCGGCTCCGACTCGCTCGCCGGCCGGCCTGCATCGGCCCTCGACCCGCGCCTCGACGGCGACCTTCCCGACTTCGTCTCGAACGCCGAGGCCGCCGCGTCGGGCGCCGACGTGCTCTTCCTCTGCACCGGTCATGCGGCCGCCGCCGGGTTCGATCCGCCTCCCGGCGCGACCGTCGTCGACCTCTCGGCGGCCCACCGCCTGCGGGACGCGGACACCGCCCGCGCCTGGTACGGCGACGCGCCGGGCGCCTGGAGCTACGGGCTGCCGGAGCTTTGGCCCCCGAACGGGCCGCTGATCGCGAATCCCGGCTGCTACGCAACCGCAGCGCTGCTCGCCCTCGGCCCGCTGGCCGAAGAGCTCGAAAGCGCGATCGTCGACGCGAAGTCCGGCGTCTCCGGCGCGGGCCGCGCCCTCAAGGAGTCGTCGCATGCGGGCGCGGTGCTCGAGAACCTCGCACCCTATGCAGTCGGCGAGCATCGCCATGCGCCCGAGATCGCCCAGCAACTCGGCTTCGACGTCTGCTTCGTGCCGCATCTCCTCCCCGTGCGGCGCGGCCTGCTCGCGACCTGCTACGTGAGCTACCCGGGCGACGCGCGCGAGACGCTCGAGGCGGCGTACGCGTCGAGCCCGGTCGTGCGCGTGCTCGACGAGGGCGTCGCACCGTCGCTCGCGCGCGTGCAGGGGACCGACACCGCGGAGGTCGCCGTCTTCACCGACAGGACGACGTCGACGACGATCGTCGTCTGCGCGATCGACAACCTCGGCAAGGGCGCCGCCGGCCAGGCGGTGCAGAACGCCAACGTCGTGCTCGGCCTCGACGAGACGGCCGGGCTGCGCCTGAACGGAGTCTTGGTATGAGCGTCACGTCAGCACGCGGCTTCGTCGCATCGGGGGTCGCTGCGGGCATCCGCCGTGAGGGGAAGGATCTCGCGTTGGTGCGCGCGACGACGCGCGCCACCGGCGCGGCACTGTGGACCCAGAACCGCGTGCAGGCGGCCCCGGTCCTCGTCTCGAAGGCGCATCTGGAGCTGGCAGAACCGCAGGCGGTGGTCGTGAACAGCGGCGTCGCCAACGCCGCGACGGGTGAGCGCGGTCAGCTCGACGCGGTTGCGACCGCCGCCGAAGCGGCGCGCCTGCTCTCGCTCGACGTCGAGGAGGTGCTCGTCCTCTCCACCGGCGTGATCGGCGCGCCCCTGCCGCTCGAACGGATCCGCGCTGCGCTGCCGCTGGCTGCGGCGGCGCTCTCGCCCGACGGCGGTGACGACGCGGCCGAGGCGATTCTCACCACCGATACGCGCAGCAAGCTCGCCGTCAGCGGCGGCGACGGCTTCTCGGTCGGCGGGATGGCAAAGGGCTCGGGGATGATCCATCCCAACCTCGCAACGATGCTCGCGCTGGTCACGACCGACTACCCGCTCGAGCCCGGCGAGGCGCGGGACCTGCTGCGTCCGGCAGTCGACGTCAGCTTCAACTCGATCTCCGTCGACGGAGAGTGCTCGACCAACGACGCGGTCGTTCTGCTGTCGTCGGGGGCAGCGGCGATCGATCGCACGGCTGGTTCGGACGCAGCGTTCGTCCATGCCCTGCACGCAGTCTGCGCCGATCTGGCGGCCCAGGTGGTCGCCGACGGCGAAGGCGCGACGTTGGTCGCCGAGATCTCCGTCACGGGTGCCGCATCCGACGCGGAGGCGCGTGCGATCGCTCAGCGCATCGCCACCTCGCCGCTGGTCAAGACCGCACTGTTCGGGCGGGACGCGAACTGGGGCCGCGTCCTGATGGCCGCGGGCAGCGCGCCGTTCAACGGCGGCTACGCTGAGCTCGACCCGGCCCGCGTGTCGCTGGTCTACAACGGCACGCCGGTGCTTCGCGACGGCGCGCCGCTCGACGTCGAGCCCCCGGTCGACGGCGCCACGTGCACGATCGAGCTCGATCTCGGGCTCGGCGCGGCGAGCGCGAGCTACCTCACCAGCGACCTCTCCTACGACTACGTCCGCATCAACGCGGACTACCGCTCATGAGGACGGTCGTTGTGAAGCTCGGGGGCGCCGTCGCCGCACAGTCCGCCGGAACCGTGCTCGCGCTCGCCGGCGACCACGACGTGTGCGTCGTGCACGGCGCAGGCGAGCAGATCACGATCGAGATGGAGCGCGCCGGGATTCCCGTGCAGTTCGTCAACGGCCGGCGCGTGACGAGCACCGAGGCGCTCGAGGTCGTCCGCCGCTCGTTCGCGGAAGTCGGCGCGGCGCTCTGCGCCGCGCTCGGGGCCCGCGCCGAGCAGCTGTTCGGCGACGAGATCGGTCTACGAGCGACACCCGTTCCCGAGCTCGGGCTCGTCGGCGAGCCGCTGCCGTCCGCCCCGGAGGCGATCGTGCGCTCGCTCGCCGCCGGTCGCATCCCGGTGGTCGCGCCGCTCGCTGCAGGGCCGCTGAACGTGAATGCGGACGAAGCGGCCGCCGCCCTGGCTCAGGGCCTCGGCGCCAACCGGCTGCTCTTCCTCACCGACGTCGACGGGCTGATCCTGAACGGCGAGGTCGTCGATCAGATCGGCGCCGGCGCCGCGTCGGATCTCCTCGACCGGGCCGTGCTCGAGGGCGGGATCGTGCCCAAGCTGCGCGCCGCCGTTGCGGCGGCGCAGGCCGGCGTCCCGGCAGCGATCGGACGGACGGCGGTGACAGCATGACCGGCACCGTGACGGCGCAGCATCTGCTTCCCACGTACGCACGGCTCGGGATCACGTTCGTCGAAGGCGACGGCTCGTGGCTCGTCGACAGCGAAGGCAAGCGCTACCTCGACTGTCTCGGCGGCATCGCCGTCGTCTCGCTCGGCCACCGTCATCCCGCGCCCCTCGCCGCGGCCCACGCCCAGCTCGACCGGCTCTGGCACGTGTCGAACCTGTACTGGACCGAGCCGATGCTGGAGCTCGCCGGCAAGCTGTCGGATCGCTTCGGCGGCGCGAGCGCGTTCTTCTGCAACTCCGGTGGCGAGGCAGTCGAGGCAGCCCTCAAGTGGGCGCGCAAGTCGACCGGCCGCACCGGCTTCGTCGCACTCGAGGGCTCTTTTCACGGACGCACGGCGGGCGCGCTGTCGATCACGGGCCAGCCTGCCAAGCGCGAACCTTTCGAGCCGCTGCTCCCGGGCGTGTGCTTCGCGACGCCGTCGACCCTCGCCGAGGCCGTCTCGGACGAGACCGCGGCGATCGTCCTCGAACCGGTCCAGGGCGAAGGCGGCATCCATCCGCTGCCTGCGGAGACACTCGCCCAGGCGCGCGCGCTGGCGGACGAGCACGGCGCACTGCTCGTCTTCGACGAGGTGCAGACGGGCGTCGGTCGCTGCGGAACCTTCTTCGCCTGGGAACGGTCGGGTGTGAAGCCGGACGCGCTCACGCTCGCCAAGGGGCTCGCGAACGGGCTCCCCATCGGCGCGCTGCTCGTCTCCGACGACGCGCCGACCGGCTTCGTGCCAGGCGAGCACGGGTCGACCTTCGGCGGCAACCTCGTCTCCTCGGCCGCCGCGTGCGCGGTGGTCGATGCGATCGACGACGCGCTGCTCGCACACGTGCGCACCGTCTCGTCGCAGCTCTTCACCGGCCTCGACCCGCTCGGATCGGTGCGCGGCCTCGGCCTGCTGATCGGCATCGAGCTCGATCGCCCCGCCGGCCCGGTCGTCGAGGCTGCGCTCGCGAACGGCCTAGTCGTCGGCACCGCCGGAGAGCGAACTCTTCGACTCGCGCCGCCGCTCACGATCTCGACCGACGACGCGGCGTTGGCGGTCGAGCTGCTCACCGAGGCGATCGCGTGACGACCAAGTACGAGCGTCAGGGAACGATCCTGCGCCTCGTCCAGCAGCAACAGCTCTCGACGCAGAGTGAGCTGGCCGCCGCTCTGCACACCGAGGGCATCGACGCCGTGCAGGCGACCGTCTCGCGCGACATCTCCCAGCTCGGCCTCGTGAAGGTCCGGGCTGCCGACGGTCGCCTCGTCTACGCGCTGCCGGGCGCCGCCGACCTGCGCCGGCGCGACGAGCTGACCTCGGCGCTTCGCCGCTGGGCCGGCACGCTCACACCGACCGGGCCGCTCGTCGTGGTCGAGACGCCGCGCGGCGTCGCGGTCCCGCTCGCCGACGCGATCGACAGCGCCGGGCTCCCGCACGTCGCAGGCACGATCGCCGGCGACAACACCGTGTTCGTCGCTGCACGCGAGCCCCACACCGGCCGCGAGCTCGCCGAGGAGCTGCACGCGCTGATCGACGGGAACGGGACGGCGTGATCCGCGCCGGAGCGGGCGTGACCACGACGCCGGCCGCCGGCGCGGGCGGCGCGATTCTGGGGTCGCTGCCCGTCGGCGAGCGCGTCGGGATCGCGTTCTCGGGCGGGCTCGACACCTGCTGCGCCATCGCGTGGATGCGCGACCGCGGCGCGGTGCCGTACGCATTCACGGCCGACCTCGGGCAGTACGACGAGCCCGACATCGGCGCCGTGCCGGCGCGCGCCCTCCGCTACGGCGCCGAGGATGCTGTGCTCGTCGACTGCAAGGACGCACTCGTGCGCGAAGCGTTTGCCGCGCTGCAGTGCGGCGCCTTCCACATCCAGACGGCCGGTCGCCGTTACTTCAACACGACCCCGCTCGGGCGCGCCGTGACGGGCACCCTGCTGGTCAAGGAGATGGCGGCGCACGGCGTCGACATCTGGGGCGACGGCTCGACGTACAAGGGCAACGACATCGAGCGCTTCTATCGCTACGGCCTGCTCGCGAACGAGCACCTGCGGATCTACAAGCCGTGGCTCGACACCGCCTTCGTCGACCAGCTCGGCGGTCGCCGCGAGATGAGCGAATGGCTCGCCGCTCGCGGCCTCGATCACGGGACGTCGACCGAGCTCGCGTACTCGACCGACGCGAACCTGCTGGGCGCAACTCACGAGGCGAAGAACCTCGAGTACCTCGACACGTCGATGCGCATCGTCCAGCCGATCATGGGCGTCGCGCACTGGGACCCCGATGTGGCGATCGAGGCCGAGGAGGTCACGGTCGAGTTCGCCGACGGGCTGCCCGTCTCGATCGACGGCGACGAGCTCGGCCCTGTCGAGCTCGTCCGCGCCGCCAACACGATCGGCGGCCGCCATGGGCTCGGCGCGTCGGACCAGATCGAGAACCGCGTGATCGAGGCGAAGAGCCGGGGCATCTACGAGGCGCCGGGCATGGCGCTGCTGCACATCGGCTACGAGCGCCTGCTCACGGCGATCCACAACGAGGCGACCCTGGAGCGCTACGCCGTCGACGGGCGCCGGCTCGGGCGGCTGCTCTACGAAGGCCGCTGGTTCGAGGTACAGGCGCTGATGCTGCGCGAGTCGCTGCAGCGCTGGGTCGCGGCACCCGTCTCCGGGAGCGTCACCGTCGAGCTGCGCCGCGGCGACGACTACACGATCCTCGACACGCG
This sequence comes from uncultured Thermoleophilia bacterium, assembly GCA_963769545.1. GTDB lineage: Bacteria > Actinomycetota > Thermoleophilia > Gaiellales > Gaiellaceae > PALSA-600. The sequence goes on from CAVYMB010000002.1 coordinate 634,661, forward strand.
CGGCGAGCAGCTCTCCTACGGGCCGGAGCGGCTGAGCATGGAGCGCAGCGCGACCGCCTTCACGGCTGCCGACCGCATCGGCCAGCTCGCGCTCAGGGTCAACGACATCGCCGACTCGCGGCGGCTGCTCGAACGGCTCGGGTGGTCACTCTGACGCTCTGGGCAGCACGGGTCGGAACCGAGCTCGCGCCCGAGGTGTGGGAGTTCCTCAAGGCCGACGACGATCCGCTCCTGCGCTACGACGTGCAGGGAACCCTCTTGCACGCCGAGCGGCTACACGCGGCGGGGCTCCTCGACGACACCGAGCTCGCGGAAGTGCGCGAGACGCTCGCCGCCCTCCGCGAGGTCGAGGGCGGCGACGAGGACGTGCACTCGTTCATCGAACGGCGCCTCGGCGACACGGGGCGCAAGATCCATGCCGGCCGGTCGCGAAACGACCAGGTCGCGGCCGCGCTCCGCCTGTACGTCCTCGATGCGTGCGCCGAGGCCGACGCTGCGCTCGCCGCATTCGCGCGCGCAATCCTGGCCCGCGCCGGCGACGAGGCAACGACCCCGCTCCCCGGCTATACGCACCTCCAACGGGCGATTCCCGTCACGGTCGGCCACCACCTGCTCGCCTGGTGCGAGATGCTGGAGCGCGATCGAGGGCGCTTCGCGTCAGCCGCCGCCCAGGCTGCCCCCTCCCCGCTCGGCGCGGGCGCACTCGCCGGCTCGACGCTGCCGCTGCCGCCGCCGCCGAACCCGCTTCGCAACTCGCTCGATGCAGTCGCCGATCGCGACTTCGCGCTCGACTACCTCTATGCGACCGCCGTCCTGTTCGTGCACCTGTCGCGGATCGGCGAGGAGCTCGTGCTCTGGACGAGCAGCGAGTTCGGGTTCGCTCAACTGCCCGAGGCCGCGGCAACCGGCTCGTCGATGATGCCGCAGAAGCTGAACCCCGACGTCGCCGAGCTCGCACGCGGCAAGGCCGGCACCGCGATCGGCAGGCTGACAGGCCTGCTCGCAACCGTGAAGTCGCTGCCGCTCGCCTACAACCGCGATCTCCAGGAGGACAAGGCACCGGTCTTCGCGGCGCGCGACGACGTCACCGCCGCGCTCGCGGCGCTCACGGTGCTCGTCGGCGGGCTCGAGCTCGACCGCGAGCGCATGGCAGCCGCGTGCGCCGATCCACTGCTTCGCGCCACCGACGCCGCCGAGGCGCTCGTCGCCGAGGGCGTCCCGTTTCGCGATGCGCACGAACAGGTCGCCGCTGCAGTTCGCGCGGGCACGTTCGAGCCGCCGCCGGCCGCCGACCGGCTCGGGGACGTGGGCGCCGCCGTTCGCGCCGCGCAGGAGCGCTGGTCATGACGCTCGCGCTGCCCGTCGATCTCTCCGGCCGCGATCTCCTGCGGATCACCGACCTCGTCCCTGCGGAGGTGGAAGCGATCCTCGATCTCGCGGGCGAGCTGAAAGGCGACCTCACACCGCGGCTGGTCGGCCGTACGCTCGGGCTCGTCTTCATGCAGCCGTCGACGCGCACGCGCCTCTCCTTCTCGGCGGCGATGGCGCAGCTCGGCGGCACCCCGATCTCCTTGCGAAGCGACGAGCTCCAGCTCTCACGGGGGGAGTCGCTCGGCGACACCGCGCGCGTGCTCTCGCGCTATGTCGACGTGGTCGCCATTCGCACGCTGTCGCAGGACGATCTCGAGGTGTGGGCCGAGGCCGCCTCGATCCCGGTGGTCAACGCGTTGACGCAGACCGAGCATCCGTGCCAGGCACTGGCCGACGTCTTGACGATCCGCGATCGCCTGGGCGGTCTCGAGGGCGTCCGGATCGGCTGGGTCGGCGACGGCACGAACGTGCTCGTCTCGCTGGCCGGCCTCGCCGGGCTCACCGGCATGAGCGTCGTCGCCGCGTGCCCCGCCGGCTACGAGCCGCCGGCCGGAACGCCGCTCCAGCTCATCCGAGACCCCCGCGAAGCCGCCGCCGGCGCCGACGTGCTCGTCACCGACATCTGGACGAGCCTCGGCACCGACGACGAGGCCGCCCGGCGGCTGCGTGACCTCGAGCCCTACCGGCTCGACGAGGCGCTGCTCGCAGAGGCGGCACCGGGTGCGGTCGTGCTCCATTGCCTGCCGGCGCACCCGGGCGAGGAGATCACGGCCGAGGTGCTCTACGGTCCCCAGTCCGCGGTGTGGGACGAGGCGGAGAACCGCCTGCACGTGCAGAAGGCGCTGCTCGCGCTGCTGCTCGGCTAGACAAGACCGACAAACCCATTCTCGACCGGGAGGCCGATGGAGCCGGGGACGTTGATCCTGATCGTTGGCGCGGTCCTGCTCGCCGCGGTGGCCGCGGCGACGCTGGCCGGCCGTGCAGGGGTGCCGGTTCTGGTCGTCTTCCTCGGCCTCGGCATGCTGCTCGGCTCGGACGGCATCGGCGGGATCGACTTCTCGGACGTCCACCTGGCGCGGACGGTCGGGATCGCCGGGCTCGCGGTGATCCTGTTCGACGGCGGCATCTCGACGCCGTGGCGCGCGCTCCGGCGCGTCGTCGTCCCGGCGGCCGCTCTGAGCACCGTCGGCGTGCTCGTCACGGCCTCGATCGCCGCGCTGGTCGCCAAGGCAGTGTTCCCGCTCTCGTGGCCGGCTTCGTTCCTGCTCGGCGCCGTGATCGCCTCGACCGACGCGGCGGCCGTCTTCTCGACGCTGCGCGTCACGAGCCTGCGCCGGCGGCTCGCGCGCGTGCTCGAGGGCGAATCGGGAGCGAACGATCCGATGGGCGTCGCGCTCACGATCGGCCTGATCCAGTGGGTCGACGGGAGCTCGACCGGCGTCGCCGACCTCGCGCTCCTCGTCGTGCGGCAGCTCACTCTCGGTCTCGTCGTCGGGCTGGCGGTCGGAGCGGCGTCGGCGTGGCTGCTCACACGCCTGCCGACGCTCGCCGTGCCCTTCGCACCCGTGGCGAGCCTCGCCGCCGGGGCGATCGGCTTCGGCCTGGCCGATGTCGCAGGCGGGAGCGGCTTCCTGGCCGTCTACCTCGTCGGCCTGTTCATCGGCAACACGACCACGGGGCTACGCCGAACGCTGGTCAACTTCCACAGCGGCCTCGCGTTCCTCGCCCAGGTCGGGCTGTTCATCGTGCTGGGGCTGTTCTCGTTCCCGCACGAGCTCGGCGCGGTGATCCTGCCCGGGCTCGCGGTCGTCGTCGTGCTGCTGTTCGTCGCACGTCCGGTCGCCGTGTGGCTGTCGACGCTCTTCCAGGGGTTCGAGCTTCGCGAGCGCGTGCTGCTCGGCTGGGCGGGACTGCGCGGAGCGGTACCGATCGTGCTGGCCACCTACCCGCAGGCGGCCGGACTGCCCGAGAGCCGCACGATCTTCAACGCCGTGTTCTTCGTCGTGGTCGCCTCGGCGCTGATCCAGGGCCCGACGCTCGAGCCGCTCGCGCGGCGACTCGGGCTGGCGGGACGCGCACACGGCTCGGCCGAGCCGCCGCTCGAGGTTGCGGCCGTCGACAGCCTCGGCAGCGGCCTGCTCGAGTTCGGCGTCGACGCGGACTCGGCCGTCGCGGGGCGCCACGTCCGCGAACTCGAGTTGCCGCGCGACGCGCTCGTGGCGGTGATCGTGCGCGACGGCGAGGCGCTGCCGCCACGCGGATCGACGCAAATCGAGCGAGGCGACCGGCTCTACGTGCTCTCGCGGCGCGAGAGCCGCCGCACCGTCGAGCGGCTGTTCGACGACTGGCGGTCCGACGTGCGTCGTTAGAGTCGGCGCGTGGAGCCTGTCGCAGACCGCGCCGCCGCCGCGGCGGCCCGCGAGGCACTCGATGCGGTCGGCTACCGGGAGCAACGGATCGTCGACCTGCTCGGCGAGGACGGCCCCGGCGCGGACGCAGCGGACGTCCCGGTGTTCGAACGCCGGCTGCCGAACTCGCCGCTCGCCACGGCGGTGCGGCTCCTGCTCCTCCAGCTGCCGGTGCCGGCGGCCGATGCGGAGCGGGCGCTCGGCGCCAAGGGAGCCGACGCGCTCGTCGGCGTCGGGCTCGCCGAGCGTCGCGGCGACGCGCTCGAGCCGCGGGGGCGGATCATGCCGGTGGAAGGGCTGCTGCTCGCGTGCGACACCTTCCCGAGCGGCTCCGCCGACCCACCGGGCTACGTGGCCGCCTTCACCCCGACGGCGTCATGGTGCGCGGCGCTCACACCGCGGCGGCGGGTGGAGCGCGCTCTCGACGTCGGCACCGGCAACGGCGCCCAGGCACTGCTGGCCGCACGGCACAGCGGCCACGTGGTCGCCACCGACGTGAATCCACGGGCGCTCGCGTTCACCGCGCTGAACGCGGCGCTCAACGGCTTCGCCAACGTCGAGACGAGGCTCGGCAACCTGTTCGCGCCCGTGGCCGGCGAGTCGTTCGACCTGATCACGTGCAACGCGCCGTACGTGATCTCCCCGGAGACGAAATGGCAATACCGGGACGGCGGCCTTCCGGCCGACGAGTTCTCGGCCCGCGTCGTCGAGGGTGCCGCGGCAGCGCTCGCGGATGACGGCTACGCGACGCTGCTCGTCAGCTGGCTGTCCGAATCCGAGGACGAGCCGGACGGGCGGGTCTACGAATGGCTGGACGGCAACGGCTGCGACGCCTGGGTGCTCGGCCTGGCCGGCGCCGACCCGCTCGAGCACGCGTCGACGTGGAACGACCACCTGGTCGACGACGACGCGGCGCTCGGAGAGGCGCTCGACCTGTGGACGGACTATTTCAGGGGCCTCGACGTCGGCTGGATCACGGAGGGAGCCGTGCTGCTCCATCGGCGGTCGGGACGGCCCCACGGGCCGCGCATCGACCCCGTCGCGGCCGACGAGCTCGAGCACGCCGGCGCGCAGATCGAACGCGCCTTCGCCGCGCACGCGCTTCTGGCCGAGCTCGAGGACGAGGACGAGCTGCTCGACGCACCGCTGGCGCTGGCGGACAACGTGTCGCTCGAGACGCGATTCGATCCGCACACGCGCGAGCGCGACGCGCGCCTGCTCCTCGACGAGGGGACGTACCCCGACGTCGAGCTCGCGCCTGCGGTCGCCGACGCGCTCGCCGCCCTGGACGGCGACTCGACCCTGCGGGAGGGCATCGACCGCCTCGGCCTGCCGCGCAAGGCGGAGAATGCCGTGCGCGCCGAGGCGCTCGATGCCCTTCGCGACCTGCTCGAGCTCGGCTTCCTCGAGCTCGGCGAGTGACCGCAGCTCAGATGCCGAGCGCCGCGGGGGCGTCCGGCTCCGAGCCGTAGACGGCCGTGTAGCCGAACAGCCTGCCGAGGGGAGAGCCCAGCGCGAGCCCAGCGCGCTGGATCACCGTCGGGGGGAACGGGAGCCGCACGGTGTCGAAGTGCGTGCGCGCGATCACTGCCAGGCGCAGAGGGTTCGGCATGCCCTTCTTGTTCGTCTTCCCGTCGGCGGCGAGCGCGAACATCGTCTCGAGCAGCGACTCGAACTGCAGCGCCGGCCGCACCTCGCAGACGAAATGGGCGACGTCGTCACCGGCGTTCCAGAATCGGTGGGGCGTCCCGGCCGGAACGGTGATGCGCTCGCCCGGGCCCGCCTCGCGCTGCTCGCGGCCGATCTTGAAGCCGACCGTGCCGGAGAGCACCTCGAAGCGCTCCTCCTGGCTCGGGTGCACGTGTGCCGCGGCGACGAAGCCGTCCGGCTGCACGTAGGTCTCGATCACGACCGCCTCGCCGCCCGTCTCCAGCGACGTCTTGCGAAAGACGATCCGCTCGCCTGTGACCGGGTTCTCGATGCTCTCACCTGCACGAATCATGAGATCTCCTTCTGCTCTGGCCGCCACCCGCGGCCGGTGCGAAGACGATCCGTCCCGGCACTTAAGATCGCGTTGGGGTCGACTTAAGAGGGGTTCGAGGGAGAGTTGTCGAGCAAGGTCGAGTTCCGGCTGCTCGGGCCGGTCGAGGTGCTCCGCGACGGCGAGCCCGTCTCGCTCGGCGCGCCCAAGCAGCGAGCGCTGCTCGCCGAGCTGCTGCTCCACCGCGGCCAGGTGCTCGGGCGTGCGGAGCTGATCGACGCCCTGTGGGGCGAGCAGGCGCCGGAGTCAGCAACGGCGTCGCTGCAGGTCTACGTCCACGGGCTGCGGCGCGCCCTCGGCGCCGACCGGATCGAGACACGTGGCAACGGCTACCGCGTCGTCGCGGGCGAGGACGAGCTGGACGTCGACCGCTTCGAGGCGCTCGTCGCCGGCGGCGCCGCCGCGCTCGAACGGGGCGCCGCCGGGGCGGCGGGTGACGATCTGTACGGCGCGCTCGCGCTGTGGCGAGGCTCGCCGCTCGCCGACCTCGGCGACCAGCCCGTCGCACGGAGCGCAGCCGTGCTCGCCGAGCGGCGGCTGGTCGCGCTCGAGCTCCTGGGCGATGCGGAGCTGGAGCTCGGCAACCACGATGCCGTGCTCGCACGGATCGAACAGCTGATCGCCGAGCAGCCGTACCGCGAACGGCTGCGCGAGCAGTGGATCCTCGCGCTGTACAGGGCGGGCCGGCAGAAGGATGCGCTCGACGCGTACCGATCCACCCGCTCGCTGCTGATCGAGGAGCTCGGCGTCGAGCCCGGCAGTGCGCTGCAGAAGCTCGAGCGCGCGGTCCTCCGCCAGGACCCGTCGCTCGCCGGGCCGGCGCGGCCGTCGCGGGCGAGCCGCCTGCCCTCGGCACCGACGCCGCTCGTCGGCCGCCGGCTCGAGGTCGCCGCGGTCGCCGCCTCGCTCCGCCGCGACGACGTCCGGCTGGTCACGCTCACCGGCCCGGGGGGCGTCGGCAAGACGCGGCTCGCCCTGGCGGTCGCCGAGGAGCTCACACCCGAGCTTCCCGACGGCGTCGTCTTCGTCGACCTCGCCCCCGTCTCCGACGCCGGGCTCGTCGCAGATGTGATCGCCGAGTCGCTCGACGTCGCAGAAGGTGCCGACGACGCGGTGGCTGCAGCCGCCCAGCACCTGCGCGGGCGGTCGCCGCTGGTCGTGATCGACAACTTCGAGCACGTGCTCACGGCCGGTCCGAACGTGAGTGCGCTGCTGGCGGCGACGACCGGGCTCAGGATCCTCGTCACGAGCCGCGTGCCCCTGCGACTCTCGGCCGAGCACGAGTATCCGGTGCCTACGCTTGCGCCGGGCGACGCGGTCGAGTTGTTCACCCAGCGCGCGGCCGCACTCGACCCCGGTTTCGCGGTGAGCGGAGCAAACGCGACGTCCGTCGGCGAGGTGTGCCGGCGGCTCGACGGGTTGCCGCTCGCGATCGAGCTGGCGGCAGCCCGCACGCGGGTGCTGTCGCCCGCGGCGCTCGCCGAGCGACTCGCACAGGCGCTCGAGCTGCTGACGGAAGGTGCTCGCGATCTCCCCGAGCGCCAGCGAACGCTCCGTGCCACGATCGACTGGAGCTACCGGCTGCTGGAGGAACCCGAGCGGGCGTTGCTCGCACGGCTCTCGGTCTTCGCGGGCGGCGTGACGCTCGAGTCCGGCGAGGCGGTCGGCGGCAGCACGCTCCTTCGCCAACTGGCGGCGCTCGTCGACAACAACCTGCTGCGACGGACCGCAGCCGACCCGCCGCGCTTCGCAATGCTGGAGACGATCCGCGAGTACGCACTCGAGCAGCTCGAGGCGAACGGGGAGGCCGACGAGTACGCACGCAGGCACGCGGAGCACTTCCTCGCCCTCGGCGAGGCGGCAAACAAGATCATCGGTGCCGGCGGCGCCGGCTACGAACGCGGCTTCGACACGCTCGAGGCCGACCACGACAACCTGCGGGCCGCATTGACCTGGGCGTCGAACGCCGGGGAGGTCGCGATCGAAGGACGGCTGGTGATCGCCCTCCGCTGGTTCTGGATGGTTCGCGGCCACAGCCGCGAGGGCCGCAGCGCCTTCGAGAGGGCGATCGCCGACATCCGCGGCGGCGATCCGGCGCTGCTGGCCTCGGTGCTGGCCGACGGCGGCACGTTTCCGTACCGCCAGGGCGATCTCGCCGATGCGAGGTTGCTCTGGACCGAGGCGTTGGCCCTCTACCGCGAGCTCGACGACCCCGACGGCATCGCCCGCTGCATCGCCGAGCTCGGAAGCGTCGCAACCATGGAGGGAAACTTCGACGCCGCCGTCGAGGCCTACCGCGAGAGCCGTGAACTGTTCCTCGAGCTGGGCCGCCCTCAGCGTGCCGCAGTCGCGCTCTCGAATCTCGCAGCAATCGCCGAGCTGCAGGGCGACCACGAGACGGCGGCATCACTCGGCGAGCTCGGCGTCGCCGAGCAGCGCGAGCTCGGCGACCTCGACGGGTTGGCGGTCTCGCTGCACAATCTCGCGCGCTCACGGCTCGCCCTCGGCGAGCTCGCTCGTGCGCGAGCGCTACTCGCGGAGTCGTTCGAGCTCGCCGAACAGCTCGGCTACCGCGAGGTGATTGCCTACTCGCTCGAAACGTCTGCCGAGCTGGCGTTCGCCGCGGGCGGCCACGAGCAGGCCGCTCGTCTGCTCGGCGCCGCCGACGAGCTGTTCGAGGCAATCGGCGTCGAGCTGCGCGGCACCGAGCGTGAAGGCTACGAGCGAACGCTCGCGGCCGTCGCCGAGTCGCTGGGTACCGGGCAGGTGGATGCGCTCCTCACCGACGGGCGCAGCCTCGATCTCTCCGCCGCGGTCCGCGAAGCGCTCGCCGACCGCTGAGCGGGTCCAGTCCGGTCCAGCCGTACGACCGGTGTGCGGCGACCGTCCGCGGTTTAGACCACGTTGTGCGCGGCCGAACGGGCGCGCAGGTCAGCGATGCCAACGATCCGTCTCAACAACCCGGCGCTCGCCGACGATCTCCTCGTCGACCTGCGCAGCCGCGGCGACATCCTCGCCGAGGAGATCGGCCCCGGCGCGATCCGCGTCAGCGTGCTCGGCTCGTACTCCGCCGAGGGCATGCGCGTGGCGATCTACCTGCGCGTTCGGGCCTGGGAAGCGGCGAAGCGGGCCGCCGGCGTCGACGTACGCGTCGACCTCGACTGAACGTCACTCGCCTGCGACGTCGCGCCGCAGGAAGACGAGGTACGCCGCGACGAGCGGGATCGCGATGTAGAGCGCGCACACCCAGAGCGCCCGCGTCACAGGCACCCAGTCGGCCGGCACGCGCAGGAAGCCGTGCCAGGCGTCGAACTGCGTCCCGAGTAGATACGGGCGGATGCTCTCGGTGCCCGGAAGCACGCCGAGCAGCTGCATCAGGAGCGCCCACATCAATGCGCCGACCACCGAGGCGGCGCTGTTGCGGGTCACCGTCGAGAGCATCACCCCGAACGCTGCAACGCCGGCGAGCGGCAGCACGTAGATCCCGAGGCTCGCGATCAACAGGGCGAACCCGTGCCCTGGGGACACCGTCGTCCCCGAGAGCGAGGTGAGCGGGTGGAGCCCCCAGGCGATGCTGCCGGCGACGAGGCCGACGAGCCCCATCGAAAAGACGAGCACGACCGTGTAGGTCGCCGTGGCGAGCAGCTTCCCGGCGAACACCTCGCCGCGTTCGCGGGAACGGGTGAGGATCGTCTTCAGGGTGCCGTTCTGGCTCTCCGACGCGACGATGTCGCCGGCCACGAGCGCCGTGATCAGCGGCAGCCCCCAGATCGACATGAAGAAGAGGACGACGAACGGCACGGCCAGGCCGGTGTCGCGGATCGATCGGCCGAGCGGGACGTCGGTTGGGCCGCCGCGCTGCAGCAGGAGCACGACGACGAAGATGATCGGGACGGCGACCGCGGCGCCGAGCCCGAGATAGGTGCGCTTCTGCGCCAGCAGCTTCGCCACCTCCCAGCGATAGACCCGGGCGACCGCGGTCATACGGCGATCTCCGTGACGCGGTCGTGGTCCGACGACTCCCCGTCGGTCATGCCGAGGAACAGCTCTTCGAGACTCGCCGTCTCCGGCACGAGCGCGGTGAACGCGATGCGCGCGCGGCCGAGCGCAACGGTGAGCGCGGCGACCGCGTCCTCGTCGTCGGCGGTGAAGCGAACGTCGCCGTTCCGCAGCTCGACGGAGCCGACCCCCGGCTGCGCGCGCAGGGCGGCAGCCGCTCGCTCGGGCTCGACCGGCCGAAGCCGGTAGCTGCTCGAAGCGGTCGCGAGCAGGTCGCGCAGGGCACCCTGATAGACGATTCGGCCCTTGCGGATGATCGCCACGCGGTTGCACAGCTCCTCGACCTCGTAGAGCAGGTGGCTCGAGAGCAGGATCGTGATCCCCTCTCCGGCGAGCCGGCGGACGAGGTCGCGCATGTCGCGCATTCCGGCGGGGTCGAGCCCGGTCGTGGGCTCGTCGAGCAGGAGCAGCCGCGGCTGCCGGAGCAGCGCGGCTGCGATGCCGAGCCGCTGGCGCATGCCGTGGGAATAGCCGCCCACGCGATCCTTGGCGCGGTCACGAAGCTCGACGAGGCCGAGCACCTCGTCGATCCGCGACCGCGACACCGGGTCGTCGTAGTCGGCGAGGAGCTGGAGGTTGCGGCGCCCCGACAGGTACGGGTAGAAGCGTGGGCCTTCGACGAAGCCCGCCACGCCGGCGAGCGCTTTCGCGCCCTCGACGAGCGGATCGTGCCCGAACAGGCGTGCCGATCCCGACGTCGGGCGGATCAGGCCGAGCAGCATCCTCAGCGACGTCGTCTTCCCCGCGCCGTTCGGGCCGAGGTAGCCGAAGACGTCGGCCGGCTCGACGTCGAGGTCGACGTGGTCGACCGCGACGATGTCTCCGTAGCGTTTGACGAGACCGCGCGCTTCGACCGGCGCGGCCGCGCTCACTTCACCGCCCGGGCCGCGGCCTCGGCCGCGGCGGCCGGCAGCGACCCGGCCAACACGAAGCTCGTGCCGCCCGACTGCCACTGGAGCACCGTGCCGAGCTGCGTCGCGAGCTCGTGTGCGGTCAGCCCGTCGAGCGAGACCGTCGGGAGCCCCGACATCGCCCCGGTCGGGGTGCTCGACCCGTCGGCCTGACGCTGGATCAGCACGATCCCGCCGAGCCCCTGGCCGTAGAGGACGATCGCGGTCTTGCCGCCGACGAGGCGGACGTCCTTCCGCGGCAGCCCGACCAGCGAGTCCGGGGCGGCGACCGGGAAGGGCGCGGCCGCCTGCACCGCGGCCAGCCCGGTGACCGCCGGTGTGCTGCCACCGCCACCCGACTGCGGGCCGGTGCCGAGGTCGACGACCTTCGCGCCCGCAGGCGGCGAGATGTCGACGTCCGAGGCCGCGACGGCGCCGTACGAGATCTGGGTCACAGCGAGCTCGAGCACCGGTGAGCTCGAGCCCTGCGCGTCGACCCCGATGCGCAGCGGGACGCCCGCGACCGCGTCCCAGGCGAGCTCGACGGAGCCGAGCAGCCCGCCGTCGTGCTTGGGCGAGAGCGAGACGCTGTAGGCGGGCTGGCCGCCGACGTTGGTCGGCTGCGCGGCCGAGACCGCCCAGTGCGCGCCGAGCTCGGTCAGAAACGTATCGATGTCCGCGAGTGCCGGCGGGCTGCCCGCGCCGGACGCGGCGCTCGTGCCGCCCGACGGAAGGTCGGCGCGGTAGACGGTATTCGAGGACGCGTCGTAGACCGAGATCGTCTGGTCGTTCCAGACGATCTGGACGTCACCGGCATCCGACTGGAGCTCGATGCGGCCGTGGCCGTCGCCGGTGATCCAGAGGCGTCCCGATGCACCCGACATCAGCGCGGACCCGGTCTGCCCGAGCAGTGCGCCGGAGGGGAAGAGCTTGTTCGTGAAGGTGACACGCGCCGTGACCCCTGCGGGGGGCTTCGCCGAAAGCGCGCCCTCGATCGCCTGGTCGAGCGCCTGCGGTGCGGGAGCTGGACCGCTGCCGCCGGCGGCGACGGCGATCGCGGCACCGCCGATCGCGACGGCGCACACGGCGGCGAGCAGGGCGATCAGGCTGCGGGTGGAGAGTCTGCGCAAGAAGCTCACGGCGATCCTTTCTCTCGATCGGATGACGTTGTAGCCCGCGACTCTGAGACATCTCTGAGAGCAGGCAGCTCGATCGTGAAACGGGCCCCCTCGGCAAAGGCGCGGCCACCGTGGCGCTCGGCGGTCGCCCGCACGAGCGCGAGGCCGAGGCCCGAGCCGGGGCCGTGGTCACGGCCGCGCCGGAAGCGCTCGAAGACCCGTTCGGCCTCCTCGCCGGTCACCCCCGGTCCTTCGTCGGCGACGGTGAGCCGTGCGACCGCACCGGCCCGGCTGGCCTCGACCACGACCCGGCCCGAACCGTGGCGGTGGGCGTTCTCGACGAGGTTCGCGAGTGCCCGCTCCAGGGCCGCCCGGTCGCCGCGCACCGTCACCGGTTCCGGCGCCACGACGTCCACCCCCTCCGGCTCGCGAGCGATCTCGTCCAGCCGGACCGTCTCGTCGGGCGGCGCAGCCGCTTCCTCGCGCGTGAGCGCGAGCAGATCGTCGGCGAGCCGTGCGAGCCGGCGGCTGTCGTGCTCGAGCTCCCGGACGAGCTCGTCGTTCGCACCGTGCCGCGCGAGGAAGGAGATGTTGCCGACGAGTGCCGTGAGCGGCGTTCGCAGCTCGTGCGACGCGTCGGCGAGGAATCGGCGCTCCGCGTCGCGGGCCCGTTCGAGCGCCGCCAGCATCTCGTTGAGCGTGCGCGCGAGTCGCCCGACCTCGTCGTCGGCATCGGGTTGTGGCAGCCGCCTGCGTGGATCGCCCGTGCGCTCGATCTCGGCCGCCGCGCCCGCGAGGCGGCCGAGCGGCCTCAGCGCCGGACGCATCAACAGCGCCAGCGCGGCGGCGCCTGCAGCGGCTGCGACGAGCGCCGCCAGCAGCACGACGAGATGGACGTCGTGGAGCGTCGCGTTGAGGTCGCGGGTCGACGCCGCGACCGCAACGGCGCCGCCGGCCGCCGGGCCGCCCGCATCCGCGAGCGGGGCGACGTAGACGCGAAGGTCGTCGCCGCCGAGCTCGGCGCCGGCGTACCTGCCGGCGCCGCTCGCGATCACGCTGCGCCAGAGCGGCTGCACGGGGAGCACACGCCCGCCGAGCGCCAGCGATCGCGCGACGATGCGGCCGCGGTGGTCGACCACCTCGACGTTGATCTGCTGCGCGCCGATCGACGTGTCGAGGGCCCCGGGCGTCGTCAGAAGGGCGGGAGCGGACGCGCTCAGTTGCGCGACGTCGACCGCCCGCTGGCGCAACGACCGGTCGAGCGAGCCGTGGAGGTGCCGTGCGACCAACAGGTCGATGCCGGCGCCGACGATCACGAGCGCGAGCAGGACGGCGAGGAAGGCGGCGAGAATCGACCGGCCTCTGAGCGAGCGCGGAATCATCGCTCGAGCATGAAGCCGACGCCGCGGACGGTCGCGATCAACGGCGGCGCCCCGAGCGACCGGCGGAGATACGAGACGTAGCGGTCGACGACGTTCGGGCTCGCCGCGGCCACGTCGCCCCAGACGCGCTCGAGCGCCTGCGCGCGGCTGATCACGCGGCGCGGATTGCGCAGCAGGAGCTCGAGCAGGTCGGCCTCGCGTGCCCGAAGCGGGATCTCGACGCCGGCGCGGCGCGCCGACCGCGCCTCGACGTCGAAGACGAGGTCGCCGTAGGCGAGCAGCTCGCCGGCGCGCAGCACCCCGGCGCAGCAGCGCCCGCACCCGGGCGAGCAGCTCCTCGGCCGCGAACGGTTTGACGAGGTAGTCGTCGGCTCCGGCATCGAGGCCCGCGACGCGGTCGGCGACGGCGTCGCGTGCGGTGAGCAGCAGAATCGGCAGCGCGAGCCCCTTGTCGCGCAGCCGCCGGCAGACCGCCAGGCCGTCGAGGCCGGGCAGGCCGATGTCGAGCACGAGCAGATCGGGCGCCGAGCGCTCGACCTCGGCCAGTGCCGCGCCCCCGTCCCCGACGCCGGCAACGCGGTATCCCTCGGCCGCCAGCGTCCGCTCGAGCATCCGCCGGATCGGCCCGTCGTCGTCGACCACGAGAACGAAGATGCCCACGGCGCTCAAGCGTAGCCCGGGCTTTGATAATCACCCTCCGTGACGACGTCCGCACTGCATGGGCTGAGCATCGTCGACCTGTCGCGCGTGCTCGCGGGACCGCTCGTCGCCCAGACGCTCGGAGACCTCGGCGCCGACGTCGTCAAGGTCGAGTCGCCCGAGGGCGACGACACGCGACGCTGGGCCCCGCCTGCGGATGCGGAGGGACGGGCCACCTACCACCACGCGGCGAATCGCAACAAGCGCTCGATCGTCCTCGACCTCGCCGGCCCGGCCGACGCCGAGCTGGCACGGAGGCTGTGCGAACGCGCCGACGTCGTCGTCGCCAACTTCAGGCCTGGAACGCTCGAGCGCTTCGGGATCGGCTACGACGCCGTGGCCGAGGTCAACCCGCGCGTCGTCTACTGCGAGATCACCGGTTTCGGCGAGGCGGCCGGCGGCGGGCTGGCCGGCTACGACCCGCTGGTGCAGGCCGTCGGCGGCCTGATGAGCGTCACCGGGCCACCGGAGACGCCGTCGAAGGCGGGTGTCGCGATCGTCGACGTCGTCACGGCCCTCTACGCGACGGTCGCAACGCTGGCCGCGCTGCAGGCGCGCACGCGGAGTGGTCGCGGCCAGCGCCTGACCGTCAACCTGCTGCACGCAAACCTGGCGATGCTGGCGAACCAGGCGACCGGCTGGCTCGGAGGCGGCGTCGTTCCGCGGCGGCTCGGGAACGTCCATCCGAGCATCGAGCCCTTTGCGACCTACCGTGCCGCAGACGGCGAGCTGATGATCTGCGCCGGCAACGACGCGCAGTTCGAACGGCTTGCCCGCGTGCTCGGCGTACCCGAGCTGGCCGCGGACAGCCGCTTCGTGACCAACGAGGCGCGTGTCGCACACCGGGACGAGCTGCGCGGGCTGCTCGAGGCGCGCCTCGGCGAACGAACGCGCGCGGCGTGGCGCGACGAGCTGAGCGCGGCCGGCGTGCCGGCCGGCCCCGTGCAGGGGCTCGACGAGGCGTTCTCGCTCGCGGCCGCGCTGGGCCTGGAGGTCGTCGACGAGACGGACGGCGTGCGGACCGTTGCGTTCCCCGTCGACCTCTCGCGCACGCCGACGACGACACGGCTTCGGCCGCCCAGGCTCGACGAGCACGGCCCGGAGATCAGAGCGAGATCTGCACGTCTGCGCCCGCCCGCTTGAGCAGCGCCGAGAACGGACAGCCTTCGTCGGCCTTGGCGATCGCCGCGTTCAGCGCCGACTCGTCGGCGCCCTCGACCGCTGCCGACACCGTCACGATCGATCCGACGATCTGATGGCCCTGCCCCTCCACCTCGTCCATCACGATCCGGCAGTGGACGTCGAGGCGACCCGGCGGCGTGCCGGCCTGCACGAGCTCGCTCGCGAGCGACATCGTGAAGCACGCGCCGTGGGCGGCGGCCAGCAGCTCCTCGGGGCTCGTCTTGCCGTCGGGGTTGCCGATGCGCGTCGCCAGCGTGAACGGCAGCTCGGCGAACGCGCCGGTCGCGGCCGAGATCCTGCCCGCGCCGCGGGCGACGTTGCCCTCCCAGACGATTTCCGCATTGCGCACGATCCTCGGCACCTGTCGTCCTCCTAGTCTGGATCCGGGACGACCGCAGGCGTCCCGTCGGGGTAGTAGGCCTCGGCCGGCGAGCCGGCCGGCCGGAACACGCCGAGCAGGCGCAGCTCCGACGCGCCGGTGTTCGCGAGGCAGTGGACGAGCCGCGCCGGCAGATGGACGCAGCTTCCGGGAGAGAGCGGCGCGCGCCGGCCGCCGATCATCAGCTCACCCTCGCCGTCGAGGATGTAGATCACCTCGTCGTAGAGGTGGAAATGGTCGGGCGCGCGCCCCGGCGGGACGAGGCCGATGAACTGTGTCGCCGACGCGCAGCCGAGCTCGGGTCGCGCGCCGAGCACGAACTGCCTGCCGCCCGTCGCCGACCCTTTCTCCTCCGCCGTCAGGTCGGAGACCGCGAACGCCGCCGACGCCGGGGGCGGGTCGTGCACGAGCACCGAGAGCGCCCGCACGCCGCCCCCGCGCCACACGGTGCCACCGGCGAGGAACGCCGCGGTTCCGGGGCGCAGGGCATGTCGCTCGCCTGCAACTGCGAGCTCGCCCTCGCCGTCGAGCACGTACAGCACTTCGTCCGCCGCATCGACACGCTCGACCCCGTCGAGGTCGACGACACGCTGCGTGAGCAGCTCGTTCTCGTGCAGGGAACCGTCGGGACGCTCGTCGACGTGGATGGCGTACTCCATCGTCCGTAACCTACGCACATGGGGAATCTCGAGCTCGTCCAACGCTCCTACGAGGCGTTCGCGCGCGACGATCTGGACGCGGTGCTCGCCGACATGCACCCCGAGATCGAATGGCACCAGGCGCAGGGGCTGCCCCACGGCGGCTTCTATCGCGGCGTCGACGAGGTGCGGCGGAACATCTTCGACCCGCTCGACGAGGAGTGGTGGGACGAGTTCACGGCGGAGCCCGACGAGTTCCTCGACGCAGGCTCCGAGATCGTGGTGCTCGGCCGTTACCGCGGGGTCGCCAAGCAGACCGGCAAGGAGCTCGACGTCCCGTTCGTGCATGTCTGGAGCGTCGAAGCGGGCAAGGCGGTGCGTTTTCGGCAGTTCCTGGATACCGCCGGCTGGGTCGCTGCCCTCGACATTTGATCATTGACACCCGCCTCCAGGGTGTGGAGGATCGTCAGGGCGCGGCGGCCCCGCGGCGAACAACCAACCGTGGCGCGCGTCTTATGAATCGACAGGTCGACCCCCCGACGTCCCCACGCAAGGAGGAATTTGATGAAGAAGGGCATGGGCATCGCCCTCGCGGTGCTCGTTACTGCGGTTGCGGCGGCCAGTGCGCAGGGCGGTCAGCGGCAGGTACAGGCGGCCTCCGCCGGCGTCAGCTGCAAGAGCACGCTGAAGCTCGCGATGGTCACCCCGCTGACAGGCGGAGCCGGATTCCTCGGCACCGAGCAGCTGAGCTGGGCGAAGTATGCCGTTGCAACGCTCCCGAAGACGATGGGGCTGAAGGTCCAGCTGCTCCAGGGCGATACGCCGGTCGAGCAGGGCGCAGCACCGGCCCTGACGCTCGCGCAGAAGTATGCCGCCGACCCGAGCGTCGTCGGCATCATCGGCCCGTCCACATCGGGTGACGCCGAGGCGTCGGCGCAGACCTACTACCACGCCGGCATCGCACAGATCTCACCCTCGGCGACCGACATCCCGCTGACCTACACGGTCAACGGCAAGAAGCTCGGCACGCCCGCGTTCTTCCGGGATGTTCCGGCGAACAACATCGAGGGCCCGACGATCGCCGCCTACATCACGAACAACCTCAAGGCCAAGAACGTCGTCGTCTTCGACTTCCAGGAGCCCTACTCGCAGGGCCTGGCGTCGTCGATCAGCGGCTACCTGACGAAGCACAGCGTCAACGTGACCAGGCTGTCGGCGCCGAACACCACGACGGACTACTCGGCGTACGTGACGAAGGTGCCGAACAACACCGATGTCGTCGTGTTCCCCACGCAGCAGCCGCCGGCGGCGCAGACGTTCGCCGAGCAGATGGTGGAGCAGGGCAAGAAGGCCGTCGTGTTCGGCGGTGACGGTGCCGACGCACCCGCGCAGTTCAACCATGCGGGCGACTACGTGGCGAACTTCGCTCCGGACATCAGCGGCATTCCGTCCGACGCCGGGATCGTCGCCGGCTGGCAGAAGGCCAACCCCAAGGCGACGCTGGGCTCCTTCGGCCCGCCGACCTACGGTGCGGTGCAAATCATGTTGAACGCGATCAAGATCGCGTGTGCCAAGGACCACGGTGTGCTCAAGCGCGCCGATGTCATCCACAACATGAAGAAGGTGACGATCAAGAACTGGATCCTCGGCGGGACCTTCAAGTGGTCGACGAAGACCAACGACCCGCTGAATGCCCACTTCTTCATCTTCCAGATTCAGCCCAACGGGAAGTACAAGCTCGTCAACAACTAGCTCGTAGAACATCGCGGGGGCGGCTCGGTCTATCACCGGGCCGCCCCCTTTCCCTCGGAGTTAGTCTGGCGCGCCATGCAATTTTTCATCCAACTCACTCTCGACGGCCTGACGATCGGGAGTGTCTATGCGCTGGTCGCTCTCGGCTACACGCTCATCTACGGCGTCCTGAAGCTGCTGAACTTCGCTCATGGCGACGTCTTCATGGTCGGCTCGTTCATCGGGTACGGGGTGCTCCAGGCGCTCGGCGGAGCATCCGACCCGGTGGTGCCGGTGTGGCTGCTGCTCCTGCTGGTCACGGGCGCGGCGATGGTCGGATGTTCGGTCCTGGGCGTCGTCATCGAACGCTTCGCCTACCGTCCACTGCGTGAGGCTCCCCGCATCGCGCCGCTGATCAGCGCGCTCGGAGTCTCGTTCTTCCTCGCAAACTCGATGCAGCTGCTGTTCGGAGCCCAGCAATTCAACTACGCCTCGTACAACCTGAGCGGCGGGGCGCTCTACTTCCGCGGTTTCGACCTCGACGGCGTGCACGTCCCGCTGCTCCGGATCATCACCATCGGCTCGGCGTTCGTGTTGATGATCGTTCTCTGGATCCTCGTCAACCGCACTCGCACCGGTAGAGCGATGCGCGCGACGTCGTTCGACCGCGAGGCAGCTTCGATGCTGGGGATCGACATCGACCACGTGATCGTGTTCACGTTCATTCTCGGCTCTGCCCTCGCGGGTGCGGCGGGTGTGATGTTCGCGCTCCGCGTACCGACGTTCGCCGCAGTCGGCTTCACCACGGGACTGAAGGGCTTCACCGCCGCCGTGATCGGCGGCATCGGCTCGATCCCGGGCGCGATGGTCGGCGGGATCCTCCTCGGTTGCGCCGAGTCGTACACCGCCGGCTACTGGACGACGGCGTGGTCCGACCTGGTCGTGTTCTCGATCCTGATCATCTTCATGATCTTCCGGCCGCGCGGACTGTTCGGCCGAGTGGACATCCGGAAGGTCTGAGTTGAGCGAGCTCCAGCCTCCAACGCCGCCGCCTGTCGACCCGGGAGCGGAATCGGCTGCGGGTCCCGCAGTCGGGCGGGACGAATGGGTCGCACGCGCGGACGAGCGCCGCGCCGCTCGTCATCCGTGGATCGGCGCAGCCGAAGAACGGCTGCGCCGGGTTCCGTGGTGGGCCTGGTTGACGTTGTTCGTCGCCGCCGGAGCGCTGATGCCGGCGTTCGAGTCGAGCGGATACGTGCGCCTCGTCGCCTTCGAGACCGTCATCTACATGGTGCTCGCCCTCGGGTTGAACCTGATCGTCGGCTGGGCCGGCCTGCTCGATCTCGGCTACATCGCGTACTTCGGAGTCGGCTCGTACGTGTACGCGATCTTCGATTCGCCGAAGTTCGGCTACCACGTGCCGCCGATCGTGCTCATTCCGGCGGCCACTGTCATCGGTGCGCTCGTCGGGCTCTGCGTTGGCCTCCCGTCGCGGCGCCTGTCAGGCGACTACCTGGCGATCATGACGCTGTTCTTCCTCGAACTGTTCGAGACGGTCGCGACCAACGGCAACCAGATCTTCGGTCACGACATCACCGGTGGGTCGTTCGGGATCTCGGGTGTCAACCCGCTGAGCTTGTTCGGGCACCAGCTCGCGGTGCAGCACCAGGGCATCTTCGCGGTCTCCTACTACTACATCGCGATCGTGATGTTCGTGATCATCTTCGTCGCGCTGCGCTTCGTGAACCTGTCCCGCACGGGGCGCGCCTGGCGCTCACACCGCGAGGACGCACTGGCAGCAGAGGTGATGGGGATGCCGGTGAACTGGCTGAAGCTTCTGAGCTTCGCCACGGGCGCCGGGGTGGCTGCGTTCGCCGGAACGGTGACGACCGCGCTCAATGCCAGCGTCTATCCGCTCAACTTCTCGCCGGTCGTGATGATCACCATCTACGCGATGGTGATTCTCGGCGGGCTCGGCAGCCAGTGGGGTGCCGTGCTCGGTGCGATTCTCATCAGCGTCCTGCTGCAAGTCCTGCAGAACCCGGGACAGGCCCGCGCGCTCTTCTACCTCGGCGTGATCGTGGGCGTGATCGCGATCTTCCGCTTCTCGCTCCGGCTCGCGGTCGTCGTCGCCGCGACGGCCGTCTTCGGAACGGTGGTTCACGCCGTTGCTGCGTCGTTCCATCACTCATGGGTGGACGGCGCGCACGGCGGCATCGCCGGCGTGCTCGGGGACTGGGTCGTCGTCCCGGTACAGCTCGCTCCCTGGGTCGGCCAGGTGGCGTACTTACTGCTGCTGATCGGGATGCTGTGCGTCACGCAGCTGCGTGGCTGGCTGCGCATCGTCGCGGTGCCACCCACGCTCTACCTCGCCGGGTTCGTCTGGGAGAACCTCATGATTCCGAACCCCGGCCCGGCCCGATACATCATCCTCGGCCTCCTGCTGATCGTCTTGATGATCGTGCGCCCGAACGGTTTGCTGGGAGAAAGGCGGGTCGAGATCACGTGATGAGCCAGCGGCTGCTCGAAATCGACAACGTCTCGCTCGCGTTCGGGGGTCTCACCTCCGTCTCCGGCCTCGATCTTCACGTCGACGAGGGCGAGATCGTCAGCGTGATCGGGCCCAATGGGGCCGGGAAGACAACGCTCTTCAACCTGATCACCGGCATCTACGACCCGGATGAAGGCGATATCCGCCTCGCAGGACGGAGCATCGCCGGCATGCAGCCTCACCAGATCACGCGGCTCGGGATCGCTCGCACCTTCCAGACCCTGCGCCTGTTCCTGAACATGACCGTCAAGGAAAACGTGATGGCGGCCGCGTACGGCCATACGCATGCAGGGATCTTCCGGTCGATGATCAGAACGCCCGGAATGCGTCGCGAGGAGCGTGAGATCGGTGAGCTCGCGGAGCAGAAGCTCGCCTTCTTCGGACAACGGCTGATGGGGTACCGCTGGAACCAGCCCGCGTACTCGCTCTCGTATGCGAACCGGAGACGGCTCGAGATCGCGCGGGCCACCGCGACGAATCCGAGGCTGCTGCTGCTCGACGAGCCGGCCGCGGGGATGAACCCGGTCGAGACGCATGAGATCACCGAGCTGATCGCGCAGCTCCGCACGGAGGGCGGCTACACGATCCTCGTGATCGAGCACGACATGCACGTGGTGGAGGGCATCTCGGACCGCGTCGTCGCGCTCGACCACGGCATCAAGATCGCGGAAGGGTCCTTCACGGAGGTCGCAACCGATCCGAAGGTCGTCGAAGCGTATCTCGGTCTCGGGACGATGGACTCGAAATGACGGAGACAGCCGCCGCTCCGCTGCTCGAGCTCGACAATGTCGACACCTACTACGGTCAGATCCACATCCTTCAGGGACTGACGCTGTACATCGAGCCCGGCGAGCTCGTCTGCCTGCTCGGCGGCAACGCATCGGGGAAGTCGACGACGCTGAAGACGATCCTCGGCATCGTGCGACCGCGGAATGGGACGGTTCGAGTTGCCGGCGAGGATGTGACCCGACGGCCGACGAGCTACCGGATCGCCCGCGGGCTCGCGATCGTGCCTGAGAACCGCCGATTGTTCGCGCCGATGACGGTGCTGGAGAATCTCGAGCTCGGCGCCTACCTGAGAGGCGGCGGCGACAAGGAGGATTACGAGCGCGTGTACGAGCTGTTCCCGCTGCTGCGCGAGCGGCGCTCACAGCTGGCAGGCACGCTCTCGGGCGGTGAGCAACAGATGGTCGCGATGGGCCGGGCGCTCATGTCTCGCCCGAAGCTGCTGCTGATGGACGAACCCTCGATGGGGCTCGCGCCGATCCTGGTCGAACGCAACTTCGAGATCATCAAGCAGGTGCACGAGTCCGGCGTTGCGATCCTCGTGGTCGAGCAGAATGCGAACGTGTCGCTCTCGATCGCCGACCGCGGCTATGTCCTCTCGACCGGACGCCTCGTGCTCGAGGGCCGCGCCGAGGAGCTCCGCGAGAACGAGGACCTCCGCAAGGCCTACCTCGGGCGATGACGGTGGGTGCAGTAGAACACAGGCAATGACCGATACCGCTCCCATCTCCGTGGCTGCCCGCTGCCGACAACGCTTCCCGATCTTCGAGCGGCTGGTCTACGTCAACTCCTGCTCCCAGGGTGCGCTCTCCGACGCGGTGCGTGCGGCCTACCTCGACTACCTCGACGGCTGGGACGACCGCGGCGCACCGTGGGACTACTGGGTCGAGCGTTCGGAGGCAGCGCGCAGCTCGTTCGCGCGGCTCGTCAACGCGCGGCCCGACGACGTGGCCGTCACGACGTCGGTGTCCGCCGGGGTGAGCGCTCTCGCGAGCGCGGTCGACTTCTCGGCACGGCCGCGGGTGGTGATCTCGGACTTCGAGTTTCCGACGATCGGGCAGATCTGGCACGCGCAGCAGGCGCGCGGCGCCGAAGTGACGATCGTGAAGGCGGACGGTCCCGAGATCCCGCTCGAGCGCTTCGAACAGGCGATCGACGAGCGGACCTCAATCGTCTCGATCGCGGCTGTTTGTTACCGGAACGGCACGCGGCTGCCGGTCGAGGAGATCGCCCGAATCGCGCACGAGCGCGGTGCACTGGTGGTGCTCGACGCCTACCAGGCGGCCGGAACCTATCCCCTCGACGTCGAGGCGCTCGGCGTCGACGTGCTCGCGGCCGGCGTGCTCAAGTACCTGCTCGCCTCCGCCGGACTGGCGTTCATGTGGGTCCGGCCCGGCCTCGCAGAGCAACTCTCACCGACGCAGACCGGCTGGTTCGCCGACCAGAACATCTTCGAGATGGATCACACGGACTACTCACCGGCGCCCGACGCCCGTCGGTTCCAGTCCGGAACGCCGCCGATTCCTGCGATCTACGGCGGGATTGCGGGCATGGAGCTGATGCAGGAGATCGGCATCGCCGAGACCCGCCGGCACGTGCTCGGGCTGACCGACCGGCTGATCGAGGGCGTCGACGCACTGGGCGGCATCGTCCCCACGCCGCGCGTGCACGAGCACCGCGGCGCGCTCGTCTGCGTCGCCTCGACCGACGCGCCGGGCCTCGTCGACACGCTCGGGGAGGACGGGATCGTCACCTCCGAGCGGGACGGCAACCTTCGCGTCTCGCCCCATGCCTACAACACCGAAGAGGACATCGATGCGGTGCTCGCCGCGCTCGAGCGGCACCGGCACCTGCTGCGCACGAACGGGTGACGAGGGGTCGGTAGTTGCGCGCGGCCTGAGCCAGATCTTATAAAACCCGCTACATGCTCCTCCGTGAGGTCGGATATGCGCGGCCCGCCACCGTCGAGGAGGCCCTCGAACTGCTGGCCGAGAACGACGGCGCGCGGGCGCTGGCGGGCGGCCAGACGATGATCAACGTGATGAAGGCGCGCGCCGCCTCGCCGGACGCGCTGATCGACCTCAACGGGCTCGACGCGCTCAAGGGCATCGAGCTCGACGCCGACGGCACGCTCACGATCGGCGCGATGACGACGTACACCGAGCTGGTCGAGAGCGCCGAGGCCCGGGCACGGCCGATCCTCGGCGAGGTCAGCGGGCAGATCGCGGACGTGCAGGTCCGAAACCGGGGAACGATCGGAGGCAACCTCTGCTCGAACGACCCGACCAACCATCTGCCGCCGCTGATGGTCGCACTCGGCGCCCGGATGACGATCGCCGCCAGGGACGGAGAGCGTGAGGTGACCGCGGACGACTTCTTCCTCGGCGTGTATCTCACCGCGGTCTCGACCGGTGAGCTCTTGACGAAGATCACGCTGCCGGCGGGCAAGGCCGACGGCTTCGCGTCGGTGACGCTCGGTGTCGAAGGCACGTGCATCTGCTCGGCGGCGGCCAGCGTCAACGGAAGCGTTCGCGTCGCGCTCGGCTGCGTCGATGCCGTCCCCGTCCGCCTCGAGCCGGCTTCGGCCGAGCCACAGGCAGTTCAGGATGCCGTGCGCGCCGCGAACCTGGACGCGCCGTCGGACGTCCACGCGTCCAGCGCGTACCGCGCACATCTCGCAGAGGTGCTCGCCGTCCGCGCCGTCGAGCAGGCCGTCAAGGCGGGCAGCTAGTGGCGATCGCGTCCAGCAAGTCGATCGCGGTCACGATCAACGGCACGACCTACGAGCGCGAGGTCGAGGCGCGCAAGCTCCTGATCCATTTCGTCCGCGACGACCTCGACCTGACCGGGAGCCACATCGGCTGCGACACCGGGAACTGCGGCGCGTGCTCGATGATCGTCGATGGAACGCTGGTCAAGAGCTGCATGCTGCTCGCGGTGCAGGCCGACGGGGCAACGATCGAGACGGTGGAGTCGCTCGCCGACGGCGACGAGCTCACCAAGCTGCAGCAGGCGTTCTCCGACCATCACGCGCTGCAGTGCGGTTACTGCACACCCGGGATGCTTATGAGCGCCACCGCGTTGCTGCGGACGAACTCGAGCCCGAGCGACGACGAGATCAAGAAGGCCCTGCAAGGGAACATCTGCCGCTGCACGGGCTACTGGAACATCTTCGAGGCGGTCAAGGCAGCAGCCTCGTGAGCTCGACCACCACCGCACCCGAGCGCGTCGAGACCGAAGCGCCCGAGCAGACCTGGTCCGGCCAGAGCGTCCCGCGCAAGGAGGATCGCCGCCTCGTCCAGGGGCAGGGCGTGTTCGTCGACGACGTCAAGCGGCACGGCATGGGCTACGTCCACTTCGTCCGCTCGCCGTATGCCCACGCTCACATCACGTCGATCGACGTCTCACAGGCCGAGCAGGCACCGGGCGTCTACGGGACGCTGACCGGCGAGGAGGTCGCGGCGCTGACCGATCCGTTCTTCCAGCTCTCCACACCCCCAGGCGCGCACCTGAAGGACTATGCGCTCGCCGTAGGCAAGGTGCGGTTCGTCGGGGAGCCGATCGTCGCGGTGGTCGCCGACACGCGCGAGCGTGCCCGCGACGCCTCCGAGCTGGTCGAGGTCGAGTACGAGCCGCTCGACGCGGTCACGGACGCGCGCTACGCCCAGGACGACACGACGCCGGTCCTCCACGAGGACGCAGGCTCGAACGTGATGTGGGAAGGGGTGTACGAGTGGGGCGACCTCGATACCGCCTTCGCCGAGGCCGACCGTGTCGTGAAGATCTCCGAGCTGCACTTCCACCGCTTCAACTCGACACCGCTCGAGTGCGACGGAGCACTGGTCGAGTACAACCGCGGCGTCGGTCAGTGGTCGATCATCACGAACAACCAGTTCCCCGGTTTCGCCGCGATCATGATGGGCCCGGCGATGCGCTGCGGGCTCGACAAGCTCCGCTTCGTCACGCAGGACATCGGCGGCGGCTTCGGCAACAAGATCACGTCGCACCCGCAGCTCGTCGTCTGCTGCCTGCTTGCGCGCAAGCTCAACCGCGCGATCCAGTGGACCGAGTGGCGCACCGACTTCCATCTCTCGATGTCGCACGGCAACGAACGGTGGTTCCACGACACCGAGGTAGCCGTCAAGGAGGACGGGACGCTGCTCGGCTTCCGGACGAAGGCGCTCGACGACGCGGGCGCGTGGCTTCGGTACGAACCGCTCGGCGGCGTGATCTGGGCACAGGTCACACCCGGGATGTATCGCTGGCGCCACATCCGACTCGAGTTCACACAGGTTGCGACGAACAAAGCGCCGGTCTCGCCAAATCGCGGCTATTCGCGGATGCAGCACCTCTGGTTCACCGAGCGCGTGATCGACATCGTCGCGCATGAGCTCGGGCTCGATCCGGTCGACGTGCGCAAGCGCAACTACATCCGCGCAGACGAGATGCCATACGAGACACCGAACGGCTGCGTCTACGACTCCGGCGACTACGCGCGCATGCTCGACGTCGCCCTCGAGCTGATCGATTACGACGGCCTCGACGCTCGCCGCCAAGACGCCGAGGCGCGCGGCAAGCTGCTCGGGTTCGGGATCGGCTCGACACTCGACTCGGGCACGAACAACTTCGGTCAGTCGCGGATGATCAACCCGGAGCTGCAGTTCTCGGGCAACAACGAGGTCGCGACGGTCAAGCTCGACATCTTCGGCGAGATCGTGGTCACGCTGGGGACGACGCCTCAGGGGCAGGGTCACGAGACGACGGCGGCACAGGTGGTGGCGGACATCCTCAAGTGCTCGGTCGACGACGTCCATGTTCGGGCCGGTCACGACTCGTACTGGAACTCGCACGCCGGCTTCTCGGGAACGTACGCCTCCCAGTTCGCAGTGACCGGCCTCTCGGCGGTGAAGGGCGCGACCGACATGCTTGCCGCCGAGATCAAGAAGCTCGCCTCGGTGATCTTCGGCGGCGTGCCCGAGGAGGCGCTGGAGCTCGCCGAGGGAACGGTCCGGATCAAGGACAACCCCGATGCCGCGCTGCCGTTCATGGCCTGCGGCGCGATCATCAATGCGAACAACGCGGGGCTCCCGGAGGACCTCGGCGTGACGCTGAACTGCCGGTACGTTTACCGCCCGCCCTTCCAGGTGCCCGACATCGAGCGGAAGTTCGGCAACCTCACGCTCACGTACGCCGCGCAGATCCACGTTGCCGTGATCGAGATCGATCCCGAGACCGGCTACTACGAACTGGTCGACTACGCTGCGGTCGACGACTGCGGCAAGCGCATCAATCCGCAGATCGTCGAGGGTCAGGTGATGGGCGCGACCGCACAGGCGCTCGGCGCCGCGGTGCACGAGCACTTCGCGTACGACGAGGACGGCAACCTGCTGACGCCGAATTTCTACGACTACCACGTGCCACATGCCCTCGACATGCCGCCGCTCAAGACCGGCAACATCGAGAGCCCCTCGCCGTTCACGCCGCTCGGCACGAAGGGCATGGGAGAAGGCGGCGGAGCGGGGATCCATGCCGTCTGCGCCGCCGTGCAGGACGCGCTCCGGGGCCACGGGGACGCGATCGTCTGGGACAGCTGCAATCCGTACCACCGCGTCTGGGAGATGCTCAACCAGCCGCAGGAGGCCGGGGCGACGGTGACGGTGAGCCCAGCGTGATCGTCTCCGGCGATCGCACGTTTGCCGCGTCGCGGAACGACGTCTGGAAGGTGCTGAACGACCCGGAGTCGATGGCGAAGACGATGCCCGGCGTCGAGAACTTCGACGTCCACGACGCGGATCACTGGACCGCGAACGTCAAGATCCCGCTGGGGCTCGGCGGCCTGCGCATGAAGATCGACATGGACAAGATCGAGGAGCGCCCACCGGAGTTCGCGAAGCTCGCGATCAAGGGCCAGGGCGTCGGGGCGATGCTCCGGATGGAGACGCAGTTCGAGCTCTCCGACGCGCCGGACGGCGGCACCGCCATGCACTGGACCGCCGACGTCCGGATCGCCGGGCCGGTCGGCTCGATGGGGCAGCGCGTCCTGCAGCCGATCGTCAACCAGCAGGTGCAGCACGTGTTGACCGCGCTCGACCGCGAGGTGCAGGCCGCGGTCTCCGAGGCACCGTGAGCGCCTCACTCAAGGTCGGTGTGATGCAGCTGACCATGGAGCCGCTGGAGGAGATGCTGGCGTCGGCGCGGGCGATGGACGACGCGGGGATGGACACGATCTGGCTCGCCGAGGCGTACCCATGGTGGCGGAAGCACGGCATGGAGGCACGCTCGTCGACCGTCGTCTCGGCCCTGATGGCGCGCGAGACGACGAGGCTCACGATCGGATGGGGGATCATCTCGCCGTTCACGCGGCATCCAGTCCAGGTCGCGATGGACGCACGCGTCGTGCAGGAGGCGGCAGGCCCCGATCGCTTCATCCTCGGCTACGGCACCTCGAAGATCTTTCTCAACAACGCGAAGATGCAGACCTCGAAGACGCTCGGGCCGATGCGCGACGCGGTGGCGATCGTGCGCGGAGTGCTCGGCGGCGAGGCGTTCACCTACGAGGGATCGACGTGGAGTGCCGACGTTCCGCCGCTCCAGCCGGAAGCTCACACGCCGCGCGGCGTGCCGCCGGTCTACGTCGCGGCGACAGCGCCCAAGATGCAGGCGCTCGCGGGAGAGATCGGGGACGGCTGCCTGACGCCCTCGATCACCACGCCTGCATTTGTCCGCTACACGCGAGACAACGTCAAGAGCGACATCGACATCGGGTGCACGATCGTCGCGTCGATCCACGCGACCGATCGCGCGGCCGGCAGGGACGGCGCGCGCGAGATCGCCGGCATGTATCTCGCCAACAAGGTGCAGAACATCCAGGGCTCCGCCGACACGCTGCTCGACCTCGCCGGAATCGACCAGGACGAGATCCGTCCGGTCGCCGAGGCGATGGAGCAGGGCGGCCGGCTGGCTGCGAAAGCGCAGGTGTCCGACGCGCTGCTCGACAAGTGCAAGCCGATCGCCGGAACGCCCGCCGACTGCATCGCGGCGATCGAGGAGTACAAGGATGCCGGCTGTACGCACGTGATGCTCGAGCTCTGGGGCGAGAACCGTCACGAGCAGATCCGCCTGTTCGGCGACCAGGTGCTGCCGCACGTGCGGTGATGAGCCAGATCCCGATCGACCGAGACCGCCTGGTCGCCACCGCGAGCGCCCTCGTTGACATACACAGCTTCACCGGAAACGAGCAGCCGCTCGCCGAGCTGATCTCGACGCTTTACGACGAACTGGGCCTGCAGGTGCAGTGGCAGCAGGTCGAGGACGGCCGCGCCAACACCCTCGGCACGTGGGCGGGAACCGGCGGCGGCAAGAGCCTGATGTTCAACGGCCACATGGACACGTCGTACTCGGGGAACGAGCCGTGGCTCCGCGGCGTGCCCGGGTTCCAGCCGAAGGCGTTCGTCAGCGACGGGCGCCTCTACGGCCTCGGCATCTCGAACATGAAGGGTGCGCTCGCCTGTTACCTGGAAGCCGTTCGCGCACTGCAGGATGCCGGTGCGCGCCTGCGCGGCGACGTGCTGATCGCGGCCGTCTGCGGCGAGATCGAGAAGACGCAGTACGGCAACGCGACGGGCGCCCAGTACCGAGGCTATGCGGCAGGCACGCGGTATCTGGTCTCGCACGGCGGCGTCGCCGACATGTGCCTGCTCGGCGAGCCGACCGAGGGCAAAGTCGTCCTGGGGCACTTCGGCGCGCTCTGGTTGCGGATCAGGTCGCACGGCGACTTCATCCACACGGCGTTCAGCGAGGGCCGCCGGGAACGGAACTCGATCCTGCGCATGCACGAGCTGACCTCGGCCGTGCTGGAGTGGATCCCGACCTGGGAGCAGGACCCGGCGAACTCCTACCGCGGAGCGCGGGCGATCGTCAACGTCGGCGCGATCGAAGGCGGGTTCGGCTGGCGCGTGTCGCGAACGCCCCACCACACGGACCTCTTCCTCGACGTGCGCGTGCCGCCGACCAAGCCGATGAGTGTCGCGCGGAGCGAGGTTCTCGAGTTCGTGCGCTCACTGGGCCGTCGGTTCCCCGACTACGGCGTCGAGGGAGAGGTGTACGTCACCGCACCGGGCGCCGAGATCGAGGAGGATCACGAGCTGGTGCAGGCGATCGACGCTGCTCACCAAGAGGTGCACGGTGAAACGCCGGGCCGCGACGTGACGCGCTGGTTCAGCGACGCCTCGGTGCTGACGCGTTACGGCGTGCCGACGGTCAACTACGGCACTTCCACCGGCCTGATGGACGTCGAGCTGGGAGAGAACCTCGAGGTCGAAGGCCTCGTCAAGACGGCGCACACCTACGCGCTCGTCGCCCAGCAGGTGTGCAGATGAAGCTCGTCACGTATGACGATGGCAAGGTGGGTCGGCTCGACGGTGACGAGGTCGTGCGGCTCGACGTCGCCACGATGCGCGAGTACTTCGAGCACGGCGGCGCCGACGAGACCGCCGAGCGCTCGGCGCTCGCCGAGGTCCGGCTCCGCGCGCCGATCCTGCCGAAGAAGTTCTTCCACACCGCCGGCAACTTCCGCGAGCACGAGGACGAGTCGAAGAACGTGAACTGGTCGCACGAGATCGCGCCCTGGATCGTGTTCTTCCAGAACGTCGACGCAATCATCGGGCCCGACGAGCCGATCGTCTATCCCGAGCACCTGACCGAGGAGCTCGACTACGAGCTCGAGCTGGCGGTCGTGATCGGCAAGACCGGCAAGTGGTTCGGGCCGGAGGAGGCGATGGACTACGTCGCCGGCTACGTGATCTTCGACGACATCACGGCCCGAGACATCCAGCGCCGCGAGATGCGGTCGGGCGTCTTCAGCTTCTGCAAGGCGATCGACACGTTCTGCCCGCTCGGGCCGTGGATCGTCACCGCGGACGAGATCCCGGACCCCGCCGACCTGACCATGCAGCTGCGCGTCAACGGCGAGACGCGGCAGAAGTCGCACTCGGGGAACATGTCGACGACGATCGCCGAGATCGTCAGCCACTACTCACCGCTCGGCTTCAGCGCGGGTGACGTGCTCTCGACGGGGACCGTCTCGGGCGTCGCCGGCTTCAGCGAGGACGCGGCGTCGCTCTACCTGCGTCCCGGCGACGTGATCGAGGCCGAGATCGAGCGCATCGGCGTGCTGCGCAACCCGGTCGTCTCGTGGCAGGAGGCGCACGGCACGCCCGCGCCTCCCCGCGTCCGCTGGTGAGCTGGCCGCGCGATCAGGTCAAGCTCGACCGCGTCCGCGCGCTCCTCGACGAGCAGGCACTCGATGCGCTGGTCGTACGTGCGCCCGACAACGTCCTCTACCTGACGAACTTCTGGGGGATGAAGGGCTATGACGCCTGCGTGTTCCCGCGCGAGGGCGACCCGATCTTGATCTGCCTCGAGGCCTCCGCGGAAGACGCGGCGCGCACGGCGTGGACGGACGACGTCCGCTATGTGCGCGGATATGACGAGCGCGATCCGCGGCCGCCGAGCGCGCGCACGCTCGAGGCGGCCCTCGAGGCCACACGCGGGCACCGCCGGGTCGGTCTCGAGCTCTCGCTCGGCACCCAGGCCACCGACCGGATGGTCGGTGAGCCGACGACCTTCACCAGAGCGTGGTTCGACGCCTTTCCGGCAGCAGCCGACGCGACCCCGCTGCTGGCCCAGGCGCGGTCCGTCAAGACGGATCAGGAAGTCGATCGCATGCGGATCGCAAACGCGATCGCCGCAGACGCCATGGAGCACGTTCGCGGCCGGCTCGAGGTCGGCATGAAGGAGTCGGAGGCGGCCGCGATCTGGCAAGGGTTCGTCCACGGACAAGGCACCGCGCGGCACGACGTCGAGCTGGCCCTGCCGTTCTCGCTCGTCTGGGCGGGACGCGGGATCAAGACGTTCACGGCAACCGGAGACGTCCAGGTGACCGCCGACGAGCCGGTGCTCTTCGAGATCTGGGTCTGCGCCGACGGATACTGGGCCGATCACACGAAGAACCTCGTCGTCGACGAGCTGCGCGACGACTATCGCGAGCTCGAACACGGCTTACACGCCGTCTACGACCGGGCCGTCGCCCATTGCACGCCCGGCGCGAGCCTGGCCGAGCTCGACGTGCAGATCCGCGAGGGGATCGCGGCGCTCGGCTATCCCGGCCAGCCGACCCACCCGATCTGTCACGGCATCGGTGCGCGCGCCCACGAGCCGCCCTATGCGCACCAGGCCGGGGGCGGTACGGTCTCCGAGGGCATGGTGCTGGCGATCGAGCCAGGGTGTTACTGGGAAGGCGGCGGCGGTTTGCGGCTCGAGGACAACTTTCTGATCACCGCCGGCGGTGCGGAAAAGCTCTCCGACTTCCCGGACGGGGTCGTCGCATGCACGAGCTGATCTGGACCGGCTCGCTGAACGACCCCCACGCGATCGGCGGCCACGTCGGGCTCTACGACACGACGCTGCGCGACGGCGAGCAGACCGTCGGGGTCGTCCTCGACCCGCGTCAAAAGCTGGAGATCGCCCGCCTGCTCGACGAGCTCGGGATCGACCGCATCGAGGCGGGGTTCCCGCGCGTCTCGGACGACGACTGGCAGGCGGTGAAGCTGATCTCCGAGGCAGGGCTGCACGCAGAGGTCTGGGGGTTCTCCCGCGCCGTGCCGGCCGATCTGGAGGCACTGGTCTCGCTGGGCGTCTCCCACTCGGTGATCGAGTCGCCGATCTCCGACCTCAAGCTCGATGCGATCGGCGTCACGCGGGAGAAGATGCTGGAGCGAATCGCGGCGGCGATGCGCTTCGCCGTGGAGCACGACATCCACGCCGCCTTCTTCGGCGTCGACTCGACGCGCGCCGACCTCGAGTTCTTCCGCCGTGTCTACGAGACCGCCGTCGAGGCCGGCGCGCGCGAGGTGGCGGTCGTCGACACGCTGGGGATCGCCTCGCCGGAGGCGGTCGGCGACCTGGTCGCGCGAACGATCGAATGGCTGCCCGGAACGCCCGTGCACTTCCACGGCCACAACGACTTCGGCGTCGCCACCGCGAGCGCGGTCGCGGCGGTCCGCGCCGGCGCGACCTGGATCCACGGCACGGTCAACGGCATGGGCGAACGCGCCGGGAACGCCAATCTCGGCGAGGTCGCGCTCACGTTGCGGGCGCTCTACGGGGTCGAGACGAACCTGCGCCTGGATCGGATCCGCGCGGTCTCCGCGCGGGTCCGCGAGCTGTCGGGCTACGCACTCGAGCCGTGGAAACCGGTCACCGGCGAGACGCTGTACCGCCGCGAGAGCGGCGCCGTCGCCAGCCAGTTCCACGATCCGCCGTCGATCGAGCCGTACTCGTCGGAGCTCGTCGCCACTGAACGGTCGATCGTGCTCGGGAAGAAGAGCGGGCTCGACTCGATCAGCATCAAGGCCGACGAGCTCGGCCTCGACATTCCGGAGGAACGGCGCGCAGACGTGCTCGCCGCCGTCAAGCAGCTGGGCATGCAGAAGCGCGGGCTCGTCACGGACGACGAGTTCCGGGCGCTCGCGGATGAACACTGAGCTCGGCGTCTACGATGCGATCGTCGTCGGCAGCGGCGTCAACGGGCTCGCGTGCGCGGCACTGCTCGCGCAGGAGGGACGACGCGTCTGCGTGCTCGAGCGCAACGACTGGTTCGGCGGCGCGATCAAGACTGCCGAGGTCACCCAGCCGGGGTTCCTGCACGACGTCTTCAGTGCCTGGCACCCGCTATGGGTGGGCGGCGCGGCGCACGGAAGGCTGGGCGGCGACCTCGGCCGGCACGGCCTCGAGTACCTGAACACCGAGCATCCGACAGCCACGCTCTTCCCCGACGGCGAGGCGGCCTTCCTGCTGCGCAGCGCCGACGCGAATGCCGCCGAGCTCGACCGGATCTCGCCCGGCGACGGCGACGCCTGGCGCGCGATGCTCGACGCGTTCCTTCCCAACGCCGACCTCGCGTTCGGCGTGCTCGGCACGGAGCTCTGGTCACGCCACGGCGTCGCGCTGGCACTACGCGCCTACAGGCGTCTCGGCCGTCGCGGAACCGCCGAGTTCACGGCCACGTTGCTGGTCTCCGCGCGCGACTGGTTGACGCAGACGTTCACGTCGGAACGGGTGCACGGGCTGCTTGCCCCGTGGGTCCTGCACACCGGCCTCGGCCCCGACGCCGCCGCGTCCGGCTACATGGCCGCGGTGATCGCTGTCGCCGTGCAGCAGGGCGGGATGCCGATTCCGCAGGGCGGCGGCGCGCGGCTCCCGGACGCGCTGGTCGCACTGATCCGTGAGCGCGGCGGCGCCTGCGAGACCGGCAGCGAGGTGACACACGTGATCACGCGCGACGGACGGGCCGCCGGCGTCGAGCTCGAGAACGGCGACGTGCTGCGCTCGCCGGTCGTCGTCTGCAACGTCACGCCGACGCAGCTCTACGGGCGGCTGCTCGCCAACGTGCCGCACGACGTCGCCCTGCAGGCTCGGCGCTTTCGCTACGGGCGGTCGGAGATGCAGATCCACTTCGCGCTCTCGGAACCGCCCGCGTGGGACGGCGATGCGCGGCTGCGCGAGACCGCCGTCCTGCACCTGACCCCAGGCCTCGACGGCGTTTCGCGCGCGGTCAACGAGGCCGAGCGCGGACTGCTCCCGGCCGAGGCGACCGTCGTGGTCGGCCAGCCGCTGACGATCGACCCGTCCCGTGCGCCGGCGGGCCGCGGGCTGCTCTGGGTCCAGTTGCAGGAGCTGCCATGGCACGTGAAGGGCGACGCCGCAGGCGAGCTCGCGGTGGGCGACGGGACGTGGACGCAGACCCTGCGCGAGCGCTATGCCGACCGGATCCAGGCCCGGATCGCCCGGCACGTTCCGAACCTCGAATCGTCGCTGCTCGGCCGCATGGTCCTCTCGCCCGCCGACCTGCAGGCGGCCAACGTCAACCTCGTGCACGGCGATCCCTACGGGGGCTCGCTGGCGCTCGACCAGAACTTCGTCTGGCGTCCGCTCGGCGCGGCACCCGGCCACCGCACGTTCGTCGAAGGCGTCTGGCACGTCGGCGCGAGCACCCACCCAGGCCCCGGGCTCGGCGCCGGCTCCGGCACGATTGCCGCCGACGGGATCCTCGAGCCCACCGCCTCCCGGCGTCTCGCGACGAAGCTCGCCGGACTGACCCGCCGCGGCTAGGCGTCGGCCTCGGGCGCGCGGACGATCAGAACGTCGCAGTGCGCATGCTTGGCGACGCCGGCGCTGACGCTACCGCCGAACAACCGCTCGACCATGCCGGGGTCCCGCGTCCCGACCACGATCAGGCCTGCGTTGCGCTGTTCCGCGACGTCGACCAGTTCGCCGGCCGGCTGACCGACCACGCCCGCGAACTCGGCCTCGACGCCGCGCTCGCCGAGGAACGCCTCGACCTTGCTCCGGTGCGCGTGCCAGATCGCATTGTCGGCGAGCTGCGTCGCCTCGGCGGTCGAATACGGATACGCGTACGGCGTCAGCCCAAATGCGCCGTCGGTGCCTTCGACCGGCATCGGCCCGGTGACATCCACGACCACGAGCTTCGCTCCCGACAGCTTGGCCAGCGTTGCAGCGCGCCCGAGCGCGTGCTCGGCGGGCTGCGAACCGTCGTATCCGACGACGATCGACTCGTACAGCGGCGCTTCCGTCACCTGGTCACCTCCGGGGCGTGTGGATCATAAGCGCCAGATTGCCACGAGAAGGGCGGCGGGCACAGCGGCAACCAGCACGACCGGTAGCCGCGGCGGCGCTCGCTCAGCGCGATCGCTTCCGCCCGTCGACGGCGTGCTGGAGCTGCGCCTTGTTCATCGTCGAGCGTCCGGGCACGCCGAGCCTCTTCGCCTCGCCGTAGAGCTGCTTGTACGTCCGGCCTTTCGCGCGGCCGGTGCCCGACCGGAGCCCGCCGCGACGGCCGGACGAAATGTCCCTGGTCGACGTCGGTGAACTCGTTCGGGCCTCCCCCGACCGGGCGCGCTCCTTGTTGACGGTCCTTGCTGCGATCTCTTCCGCGCGCTGCTCCGAGGCGCCGCTCTTACGCTCGCTCTGCTTGATGTGCTCGAACTGGCGAGCGCGCTTCGTTCCCTTCTTCACACCTCTGGGTGGCATCTGCATCGACCTCCGTCACTCGGCTTGCACCCGGGTATTACCGACGGGCAAACGCTCAAACACGGTGCCCGCTGCAGCCGATGTTTATCCGCGAACGGTGCGGAAACGTCCTGCCACCGAGCGCACCCAACGAAGGAGTTGACGATGGGCATTGGAGTAAGCCTGATCCTGATCGCAGCCGGAGCGATCCTCACGTGGGCGGTCAGCGCGACCGTCTCCGGCGTGAACATCCACACGGTCGGCGTCATCCTCATGGTCATCGGGCTGGTCGGTCTCGTGATCTCGCTCGTCTTCTGGTCGAGCTGGGGCGCGGGCGGTCCGGGCGCCCGGCGGCGAACGACGACCACCGTCGACGACGTTCCGCCGGCGGTCTAGGCGGTCTGCTCGAGCTCGACTGCCCGGTCGGCCGCGCTGATGAGCCGATCGGGCAACTCGAGCTCACCGGCGCCGGCCCCGAGCCGCACGCCGTCCTGCAGCTTCCGCTCGGCTCGAAGCCGGGTGCGCTCCCGATCGCCAACGGGTCAAACGTCCCGAATCCCCCGATCGGGGTAGAGCACCGTTCACGCTCCTCCCGATGACTCGGCTGTGGGGCACACGAAGCGCGCTCTCGTCACCGGTTCGAGCGGCCTGATCGGCTCGGAGATGGTCGCCTTCCTCGATTCGCGCGGCTGGCGGGTCGACGGCGTCGACAACAACATGCGGCGCAGCTTCTTCGGCCCGGACGGCGACACGTCGTGGAACCTGGAGCGTCTCCGTGCCACCACACGTCATTTCAGCCATCACGGCGTCGACATCCGCGATCGCGAGCGCGTCCGAAGGCTGGTCGCGCGGGCGCGACCCGAGCTGATCGTCCACTGCGCGGCACAGCCGTCGCACGACCTCGCCGCCCGCCGTCCGTTCGACGACTTCGAGATCAACGCGGTGGGAACGCTGAATCTCCTCGAGGCGGCGCGCGAGCACGCTCCAGAAGCACCGTTCGCCTTCATGTCGACCAACAAGGTCTACGGCGACGCCCCGAACGAGCTCGAGCTGATCGAGCTCGAGAC
The DNA here is from genome assembly GCA_963769545.1 of uncultured Thermoleophilia bacterium. Classification (GTDB taxonomy): domain Bacteria; phylum Actinomycetota; class Thermoleophilia; order Gaiellales; family Gaiellaceae; genus PALSA-600. The sequence goes on from CAVYMB010000002.1 coordinate 671,051, forward strand.
ACGCTTCGACTACGCCGACCCCGCGCTGCACGACGGAATCGACGAGGGCATGCGCATCGACGCGACGACACATTCGCTCTTCGGCGCGTCGAAGGCCTCGGCCGACCTGCTGGTGCAGGAGTATGGGCGCTACTTCGGGCTGCCGACCGTCTGCCTTCGCGGTGGATGCCTGACCGGTCCGAACCATTCGGCCGCGGAACTGCACGGCTTCCTCGCCTACCTCGGCCGGGCCGTTCGCGAGCAGCTTCCCTATCGCGTCTACGGGTACAAGGGAAAGCAGGTCCGCGACAACATCCATGCGCACGACGTCTGCGCCGCGATCATCGCGTTCGCCGAACGTCCCAGCGCCGGCGCGGTCTACAACCTCGGCGGCGGTCGCGAGAACAGCGTGTCCATGCTCGAGGCGATCGCACGCTTCGAGGAGCTGTACGGCCGCCGGCTGAGCTGGACCTACGTCGACGAGCCGCGCCGCGGCGATCACGTCTGCTACATCACGAACCTTCGCCGCTTCCGCGCCGACTATCCGGAATGGGAGCGGCAGGTGGGGCTCGACCAGCTGTTCGCCCAGTTCGCGGGCGCGCGGGCCGAAGCGGCCTGACCCGCCTCAGCGGCGAACGATGAACAGCGTCTGCTTGCCCAGCAGCGCCCAGGCGGGTGGAAAGGCCAGATACGCACGAACGAGGAGCCGGCTCTGTGGCAGCCGGCTCTTGGTCGTGTAGGGCAGGAAGCGCGTGATCGTCCGGTCGACGCGCAGCCCTGCGAGCTCCGCCGCCTCGGCGAGGCTGCGCTCGGTGAGCGCAACCGTGTGGTCGATGAAGTCCCAGTAACGCCCGCCGACAAGCCGGATGTTCGGCTGCAGGATGATTGCGCGCCCACCGGGCCGGAGCAGCCGGCGGACAACGCGGAATTGCTCGATCACCGCCTCGCCGGACGGCAGGTGCTCGAGGTAGTTGCTCATGAAGACCGCGTCGAAATGCTCGTTCGGCAGCAACGTGCCGAGCGCGAGCCCGTCTCCCTCGACGAAGTTGACGTCGCTGCCGAGGTGCGCGGAGACATCGCGCGCGTCGGTGGCCCATTTCTCGCGTGCACGGACCGCGCGGATGAAATGCCCGCGGTCGCAGGCGAGATCGAGCACGACCGAATCGGGATCGATGTATCGCTGCAGGTACCGGACGACCTCCTCCCAGAGCGCGCGCTTCGCAACCTCGGCGGTGTCGTCGAAGCGGCGCCCGTAGATGGCGTCGAGCGGCGCTACCTGCATCGCCTGAGCAGGATGTAGGAGCCGTGCACGGCCGCAGGGCAGAAGTGCTGCGAGACGACGCGGTTCGGCAGCGTCGACCCCAATCGTGAGGAGCTGTTCCGCTCAGACCAGTTGTCGTAGCTGTTGGTGAGCATCAGCCAGTCCGCGGTGCGCAGTTCACGGGCGAGACCCGACCCCGCACGGTTTGCCGTCCGCGGGTTCATCTCCATGTAGAAGGAGGCAGGCCTGAGCTGGGGTAGCAAGTAGTACAGATACGTGTCGTTGTAGTTGGAGCGTCGGAGGTCGGCAGGCCCGACGAAGAGCGACTGGCCCCGCCTCGAGAGCCGATCGAGCGCGCGGGCGACTGCCTGCGCGTCGCGAGCCTCGGCTGCATACCGGACCGGAAAGGACCGGCCGCCGACGGTGACGCTGAACGCGTCGAGCGGTTGGGGCTTGACGACCATCCTGAGTGCGCCGTAGCCGGCGCCGGCGACGATGACCACCGCGCCAACCGCAAGGGCGAGCGCTGTGACGTACCCGATGAGCTCGAGGAGCCGTTCGGGCGGGTGCGCCTTCATCCGCTGCACGAGCACAGCCACGACTGCCGGCAGGAGTGCGAGGGACACGACGCTGCCGGGTATGACGTGGACGTCGTCGGCGCGGGACAGCGTCGTCGGCAGCAGGGCGGCCGAGAGCAGGCCGGTGGCCAGAAGGATCCGCGCCTGCAAATCCGAGCGCCGCCGCCACACGAGCACTGCGCCGACGCCGACGAGGAGGAGCGTCGCCATGATCGACGGCGTCAGGATCAGCCCGGGGTACCCACGCGGCGAGGGGTACGGCAGCCGTCGACCCGGCTCGGTGGCCTGCAGTTGACGAACGAGCCGCACGAGCCCGGCAGTGCCGACCAGCACCAGTTGAGGGACGTAGGCGACCGTGACGACGCCGAAGCCCACGACGACGCGCCGGCGCTCGCGTGACGAGAGCAGCGGCAGGAGCACCGCCGCCGGCAGCGCCACGGCGAGCACGAGATCGAAGCGCACGAGCAGCCCGCACGCGAGCAGCGCGCCGGCGGCAACCGAAAGCAGGTCGCGCGCGCGCCCCGGCGGGTGCGCGACGGCGAATGTGAGAGCAACGATGCCGGCAAGGGTGAATGCGAGCGAGCCGTAGAGCGCCAGCGCCGCGATCCCTTGCCCGGGGAGCAGGAACGCGCAGACGGCGATCGACAGCATCCCGGCGAGCCGGCCGAAGCGACGAGCGAGCAGGAACAGCCCGACCACGATCGCAAGCCGGTAGCCGAAGCCCACTGCCCGCTCGGCCGCCACGCTGAGGCCGAAGACCTTCGAGACCGCCCCGACCAGCCAGAGGTTGCCGGGCCCGTAGAACGTCTGGAAGTCGCGCCAGGGAACCGCACCGTGCAGCACGCGACCGCTGTAGGCGAGCACGGCGCCCTCGTCCATCGTGGCGCCGGGTGCCCGGAACTGACGGCCGAGGAGCGCAGCGACACAGGCGACGCCGACCACACCGAGTGCGAGTTCCGCTCTCGCCCACGCGCGCGGCAGCCAACCCGGCCGAGCCGGAGCGACAACGAGGCCCGCGCCCGTCACCGAACTGCGATCCGGTCGGGCGGCGCGTCGACCGGGACGCTCCGCTTCGACAGCCGGAAGGCCTGCCTCCGCCGCCGGGACGCGCCGGCGCCGCTCCGGCGATAGTCGCCGCAGCTCAGGTGCGCCTCGAGAAAGACGTAGAGGACGATGAAGAGGTAGCGGCTCCCCATCTCCCGCAGCGAGAGCTTCGACCGCCCGCTCGAGCGATTCCGCCAGTCGATCGGGATGACGCCGAAGCTGTGACCGCGCACCGACGCCTTCAGTGGGATCTCGACCGTGAGGTTGAAGTGGTTCGAGACGAGCGGGGCGACCGTCTCGATCACCTCGCGGCGGTAGGCCTTGAAGGCGTTCGTGGTGTCGTTGTACCCAGTGCGGAAGAGAATGCGGATGCCGGCGTTGACGACGCGGTTGATCGCGAGCTTGAGCCACGGATAGCCGACGACCGTCGAGCCGCGCATGAAGCGTGACCCGAACGCACAGTCGTAACCCTCCTCGAGCAGTGCGTGGTAGCGAACGAGGTCGCTAGGATCGTCGGAGCCGTCCGCCATCATGATTGCGACCGCATCGCCGGAGAAGAGATCGAGACCGGAGCGCACGGCGTACCCGAAGCCGCGCGGATAGTGCGACGGCACGCAGCGGACGCGCGCGTCGGCGCGCGCGATCGCGTCGACCGCGGCGGCGGTCCCGTCGCTCGACCCGTCGTCGACGACGATCACCTCGTGCTCGATGCCCGCATTCGAGAGGGCGGCGACGATGCCCGTCACCGTCGCGGCGACCGAGCCCTCCTCGTCGTGCGCGGGGACGACCACGGAGAGCTTCACGCGAACACCGTCCGTAGGTCCTTGCGATGGTCGCTGAGCCACACGTGCAGATCCGAAAGCACCTCGACGCAGCTGCGGCGTGGCCGCCATGCTGTGCGCGCGGCGAGGCGCGAGCAGTCGCTCACGTAGATCGGGAGGTCACCGGGGCGGCTCTCGCCGGACGGCTCGACCGGGACCGAACGGCCGGCGATCTCGCGACACAGCTCGGTCGTCTCACGCAGGGAGAGCGCACGGTCGATGCCGCCGCCCACATTGACCGTGGCGCCGGCCCACTCGGCAGGCCGGCAGAGCTGATCGTCGACGAGCTCGGCCAGGTCGGCGACGTGGAGCACGTCGCGAACCTGCTTGCCCGAGCCGTTGAAGCCCAGGTAGCGCAGGTTGCCGCCGAGGGTATGGGCGGCCATCCAGTATGCGAACACGCCCTGGTCGACCTTCCCCATCTGCCAGGGCCCGGCAACGACCCCGCAACGGTCGACGACGCAGCGCAGGCCGTACGACGCGGCGTACTCCTCGACCAGCAGCTCGCCTGCGAGCTTGGTCGCTCCGTAGAGCGTCCGCGCTCCGGTCAGCGGAAAGCTCTCCGAGATACCCGAGGTGCCGACTCCGGGGAGCTCCTGATCGTCGGCGAGCACGAAGCGTGTCGGCTCCTCCGCGTACCGCACCGAGGCGAGCGCAGCCACCGGGTAGACGCGGCTCGTCGACAGGAACACGAACTGCGCGTCTTCGCGGCGCGCCAGCTCGAGACAGTGATAGGCACCGGACAGGTTCGTATGCACCGCGTAGTCCGGCGACGAGCCGACGCCGGCGAGCACCGACGGCTCGGCCGAGCATTCGACGATCGCGTCCAGGCCGCTCAGCTCGGCCAGATCCTCCGGCCGGCGCACGTCACCGTGGACGAAGGCGACGTTCGCCTCGCGCAGCCGGCTCAGGTTGAGCTCGGAGCCGCGCCGCTTGAGATTGTCGAGCGCGATCACCTCCCAGCCCGGGTGGCGCTCCGCGAGCATCGTGCACAGGTTCGCGCCGATGAAACCGGCTCCGCCGGTGACGAGAATCGACTTGCGAATCTCAGCGCTCGCGTTCGCCACAGCTCCAGCCATCCAGGCACCCCTAGGCCTCGAGGATCCAACCCTTCAGACGAAGGGTCGGCGTGACCGGCGCACGCGCTCATCCCCCAGGAGGGGGAGGACGGAAGCCCGCTAACGCTCGAAGATGCCGCGATCGCCGAGCTCGGGGCCGTAGAAGCGCCCGGCGAGGTCGAGATGCTCGAACAACGTCGCCGCCGCGCGATCGGCGTCGCCGGCCGAGACGGCGTCGAGCAGCCGCCCGTCGATCTCGCGGTGGCGATCCTGGAGCTCGCCCGCGGCCGAGAAGAGCGCGGGCCGGAACCGCTCCGTGCGATCCCAAGCGGGGCGGATCATCTGCAGCAGCCAAGGCGCGCCGCAGGCGTCGTAGAGGGTGAAGTGGAAGTCGGTGTGCGCGCGCATCGCCGCCAGGACGTCGCCGACGCGGCGCGCCTCGTCGAGCTCGTCGAGGGAGCCGCGCGCGGCATCGACCTCGTCCGGGGTCACGCGCGCAGCCGCGCGGCGCACGGCGAGCGACTCGAGCGCCAGGCGCACCTCGAACAGGTCGCGCAGGTCGTCGACGTCGAACGCCACGACCCGGGCGCCCTGATGCGGCACGTGCTTCGCCAGCCCGAGCGCCTCGAGCTGCCGCACCGCCTCCCTGATCGGCGAGATGCTCATACCGAGCGAGCGGGCGAGCTCGTCGAGCCGCAGTGGCGTCCCCGCCTGCAGCTCGCCCATGATGATCGCCTCGCGCAGCTGCTCGAGCGCGTACTCAGCCATCGTCCGGTGGCGGAGCCGGCGGCCGTCCGTTTCCCGCGTCGAGGGCACCTGTGGGCGGAGGCTCACACGCGCTTGATCAGATGTCAAACCCTGTGCGAGGATCCAGCAATGGCCTCAGGCCGTCCGCGGGTCTCGATTTCCCAGATCTCCACCTTCGCCGCGAGCTTCGCGGACGATCTCGCCGCGTACCGGGCCGCCGGCCTCGACGGAATCGGGATCTGGGAACTGAAGCTCGGCGACGGTCCGGACGACGACGCGCTCGAGCTGCTCGACGCCTCTGGCCTCGACCGGGCCTCCGCGGTGCCGGCCGTCCCCTCGTTCCTGCCGCTGCCGCTGCTCGGGGGGCCCGACGATCCACGAGAGCGGCTCGACGCGCTGCTCGCCTCCCTGCACCGGCTCGTGCCGTTCGCGCCGGGAGCCGTCGTCTGCCTCACCGGGACGGGCGCCGGACGCGACCCGGACGAGGCGCGCGGGATCGTCGTCGAGGGCCTGCGCGCCCTCGGAGCCGAAGCCGAGTCGCTCGGGCTCCGGATCGCGCTCGAGCCCTACCAGCGCGACGGCGGCGCGCAGTGGACGATCGTCTCGACGATTCCCGAGGCGCTCGAGCTGATCCGCGATGCGGGTGACTCACAGGCGCTCCAGCTGCAGTTCGACCTCTGGCACGTCTGGAACACCGAGACGGTGCTTGACGACATCACCGAGCACGTCGACCGCTTCGCCGGGGTGCACGTCTGCGACGTCCGCTCCGCAACCCGCGGCTGGGCTGACCGAGCCGCGCCCGGCGCCGGGATCGCAGGCGTCCCGCGCATCCTCCGCGCGCTCGACGCCGCCGGCTACGACGGCCTCTACGACATCGAGATCTTCTCGGACGACGGCACGTTCGGGGCGCCCTACGAGGACTCGCTCTGGCGCCTCGCCCCGGCCGACGCGGCTGCGCTGCTGCGCGACGCCTTCGAGGCGAGCTGGCAGGCCCGTGAAGCTGCTGGCACCATCTCCTTGCCTCCCAGTCCCCCCAGTCCCCCGTCCGACCGCGAAGCGCGGCGGCTGACAGTGAAGGAGTAGAGGATGAGAGGACCGAGTTCCCGCCTGGGGCTCGTGCTGCTCGTGGTCGTGGCGGCTGTTGTCGCCGTGGCCGCGACGGCCGCGGCACGCACCACGGCCGCCTCGCCGATCGTGATCGGCTGGGCGTTCGACGGCAACGGCGCGATGGCGCCGTTCGATGGACCGGCGCTCGCCGCCGCGAAGCTGCGCGTCAACCAGGTCAACGCCAAGGGCGGCGTCAACGGCCGCAAGCTGGAGATCATCACGTGTGACACGCAGGGCAACAAGCCGGCGATCGCCAAGGCGTGCGCGCTGAAGCTGATCGGACAGGGCTCGAACATCATCTTCACGACGTGCGACGTCGATCTCGCGGCTCCGGTGGTGCAGGAGGCGATCAACCGCGGCATCCTGGCCGTGGCACCGTGCATCGGCACCGACCAGATGGGCCCGAAGCGTTTCGGCCCGAAGGGTGCACTGGCCTTCAGCTTCGGCAACGTCGCACAGGACGAGGGATCGGCGATGGCGCAGTACGCGTGGGGCCGCGGATGGCGAACGGCGTCGCTCGCAACCGACAGCGTGATCGTCTACTTCAAGAACGTCGTGCAGGCGTTCAAGGCGCGCTGGCTCCAGCTCGGCGGCAAGATCGCCGACGAGGAGACCTACCAGGATCCGACGTTCGGCGGAAACAACGTGCAGAACGCGGTCAGCCGCCTGAACAACGCGAAGGCCGACGTGATCGTCACGTCGACCGCCGGCGCCTACGGCGCGCTCGCGCCGATGGTGACCGGGCTGCGTACGCTCGGGAACAACACGCCGATCCTCAACTCGTGGGCGGGCGACGGTACCTACTGGCTGCCGAAGAGCCCCAAGGTGACGAACTACTACTTCGTCACGTTCGCGTCGAGCTTCGGCAACGATCCGAACGCCGCGATCAACAAGCTCGCCAAGCAGGTGCACGCGGCGACCGGCGGCTTCGTTACCGGGCCGGCCGCAATCGACGGCGTGGTCACCGCGATCAGGCGGGCCGGCGGATCGACCAAGGGCGCAGCGCTCGCGGCGCAGATGGTGAAGTTCAAGAAGGTGCCGACGCTGTCGGGCCTGGTGAGCTTCTCACCGCAACTGCACACGGTGTTCGGCCGGCAGTACCGCGTGATCAAGATCCAGAACAACGTCCCGCGGCTCGTCGGCCTCGTCGTCGCCAAGGTCGTGCCCAAGATCTAGGCGACTTGACGGTTACGGCAGAACCAGCGAACGGGAGGCCCGGAGGAACACTCCGGGCCTCCTCCGTCTCGCGAACCTTCGTGGGGGTCGAGGCACTGACAGACGTGACCCTGTCGCTCGGCCGCGGCGAGGTGCTCGGCCTGATCGGCCCGAACGGCGCGGGCAAATCGACACTCGTGAACGTGCTCTCCGGCTTCGACCGGCCGACGGCCGGCACCGTGTTGCTGGACGGGCGCGACGTGACGCGTTGGACCGCGCATCGTCGCGGGCGGCGCGGTCTCGCCCGCACGTTTCAGCACACCCACTCGTTCGGCTCGCTGACCGTGCGCGAAAACGTCGAGGTGTCCGCGCTCGGCGTCGGTGCATCGCCCCGAGCCGCGAGCGCGCGGGCGAACGAGCTGCTCGAGCTGCTCGACCTGGCCGACGACGCGGAGATGCCGGCCGCCGCGCTCGCCCACGGTGACGAGCGACGGCTCAGCGTGGCGCGTGCACTCGCCACGGCGCCACAGTTCGTGCTCATGGACGAGCCCGCGGCCGGGCTTCCGGAGGCGGAAGTGCCGGCCTTCGCATCGGTCGTCCGCTCCATCCGCGACGACCACGGCGCAGGCGTCCTGCTGATCGATCACAACATGGCGCTGATCATGGAGGTGTGCGACCGCGTGCACGTCCTCGACCAGGGCCGAACGCTGGCCGAGGGGGCGCCCGCCGAGATCCGGGCCAACCTCGACGTCGCCGCCGCGTACCTCGGCGAGAGCGCGGCGCGCGAGGTGGGAGACGAATGAGCTCGCTCGTGGTCGAATCGCTCGGCGTGCGCTACGGCGCCGTGACGGCGGTGCGCAACCTGTCGCTCGAGGTGCACCCCGGCGAGATCGTCGGGCTGATCGGCCCGAACGGTGCGGGCAAGTCCTCGACGCTGCACGCGATCATGTGCGCGGCACCGGTCGCCGCCGGCGACATCAGGCTGGGCGACCGCTCGCTCCTCGGGCTGCGGCCGGAGGAGGTCGCCCGCAGCGGCGTTGCGCTCGTGCCGGAGGGCCGGCGAATCTTCGGGGAGCTCACCGTCGCCGAGAACCTCACGCTCGGCCTCGCCGGCAGACGAAGCCGCGCCGGCGCGCCGGCCGCCGTCGAGCGGGTGCACGAGCTCTTCCCGGTCGTCTACGAGTTCCGCGCCCGCCAGGCAGGGACGCTCTCCGGCGGGCAGCAGCAGCAGCTCGCGATCGCCCGTGCGCTCGTCGCCGAGCCCGACGTACTGCTGCTCGACGAGCCGTCGCTCGGCCTCGCCCCGCGCATCGTCGACAGCGTCTTCGAGACGCTCGATGCGATTCGGGCCGGCGGCGGCGTCGCCGTCCTGCTGGTCGAGCAGCGGGCCCAGCGCACGATCGCGCTCGCCGATCGCTCCTACGTCGTCGCGAACGGGGAGCACCGCCTCACGCTCGGGCCGCAGGACGCCGACGACACCGACCGGATCGTGCAGGCGTACCTCTCATGAGCCTGGGGTTCTTTCTCACCGTCGACTGGCAGACGCTTGCGGACGCGCTGGCGCTCGGCGGGATCTACGCGCTGATGGCGATCGGGATCGGGCTCGTGTTCGGCGTGCTGCGGCTCGTCAACTTCGCGTACGGCCAGCTCGTGATGGCCGGCGCCTTCGCGCTGGCGCTCGGGTCGCAGTGGAACCTGCCGACCTGGCTCTCGATCGTGCTCTGCTTCGCCGTCGTGCTGGTGCTGTCGATGCTGATGGACCGCCTGGTCTTCCGGCCCTTGCGGACGCAGTCTCCGGCCGTCATGTTGGTCGCGACGTTCGCGGTCGCGTTCCTCCTGCAGAGCATCGCGCTCATCTGGTTCGGCTCCCTCGGCAAGGTCGCCACCTCGCTCGGCCCGCTGAACGAGCCGTGGACGATCGCCGGTGTCGACATCCGCAAGATCTCGATCGTCGCGATCGTCGTCACCGTCGTCTGCCTCGTCCTGCTGCAACTGCTGCTCACGCGCACGCCGGTCGGCCTGCACATGCGCGCGGCGTCGCAGGATTTCGAGACCGCGAGGCTGCTGGGCGTGCGCGCGAACCGCGTGATCGGAGGCGCCGTGCTGATCTCGGGCGCGCTCGCTGCCGTGGTTGCCGTGATGCTGACCGTGCAGAACCCGGTCGTCACACCGGACTTCGCGCTGCAGGACACGATCGTCGTCCTCGCGGGTGTCGTGCTGGGCGGCCTCAACCGTCCGATCCCGGCGACGCTGGGCGGCTTCTCGATCGGCTTCGCCACCGGGCTGCTCGGCGGCGCCCTGCCGACGGCCCAGAGCCAGTACCTCCCCTCGATCATCTTCGCGGCCGTGATCCTCGTCCTGCTCGTCCGGCCGGACGGCCTCTTCGTGCGACGCGCGGCGACGGGGCGCCTGTGAGGCTCTCCGTACTCGCCGGGCCCTGCGTCCTGGTCGCCGCGACGGCGGTGCTCGGCAGCGTCGTCTCGAGCGCCACCGGCGTGTACTTCATCACCGCGCTCGTCAGCGTCTCGATCGTCGTCGCGCTCTACGTGTTCGTCGGCAACTCCGGCGTCGTGTCGTTCGGCCACATCAGCTTCGTCGCGCTCGGCGTGTGGACGGCGGGTGTGCTCTCCGTGCCACGCGCCGAGAAACCGGCGATCATGCCGGGGCTCGCAGGCTTCCTGCTCCACCGGACGGTCGGCAACATCCCCTCACTGATCCTCGCCGCCGTCGTCGGCGGTGTCGCCGCGGTCGTCGTCGGCTTGCCGCTGATGCGACTGTCGGGGCTCGCCGCCGGCATCGCCACGTTCGCCGTGCTCGAGATCACACACAACCTCCTGCGCTACTACGAGAAGATCGGACCCGGACTGAACACGTTTTCCTCGGTGCCGGAGACGACCGGCGTCTGGCAGTCGGCGATCGGCGCGCTGATCGTGATCGTCGCCGCCTTCCTCTACGCGCGCAGCCGCTTCGGCCGGATGCTGCGCGCCACGCGCGAAGATGCAGCGTCGGCCGCGGCCGCCGGCGTGTCGATCTACCGCCAGCGCCTGGTCGCCTTTGCCCTCTCCGGCGCGATCGCCGGCTTCGCCGGCGGCCTCTACGTCCACTTGCTCCCGCTGAACACCGAGGCGGTCTACCTCGACCTCACGTTCATCACGCTCGCGATGCTCGTGATCGGGGGCGCGACGAGCCTCTGGGGCGCCGTCGTCGGTGCGCTCGCCGTCAGCGCCCTCGACTCGTTCCTGGCCGAAGCCGAGAACGGCCTGAAGATCTTCGGTGGGACGCTCGACCTGCCGAGTGGGACGCGCGTGATCGCCGAGGGGGCGCTGATGGCACTCGTCCTGATCCTGCGACCCGGCGGGCTCACGAACGGACGAGAGTTCACCTTCAGGTGGCGCCGGTGACCCGTGTCTGCGTCGCCGGCGCCGGCTCGATCGGGGGGCTGCTCGCCGCCCACCTCGCGCGGGTCACCGAGGTGTCGGTGCTCACCCGCCGGGCCGACCACGCGCAGGCGCTGGAACGGAACGGCCTCCGGGTCTCGGGGCGCAGCGACTTCGTCGCGCGGGTCACGGCGGCCGACGACCCCGCCGCCCTGCCTCCGGCCGATCTGGTGATCCTCGCGTCCAAGGGCACCGACCTCGACGCCCTGGCCCGCCGCCTCGAGGGGCAGTTCGAAGGCGCAACGGTGATGACCGTGCAGAACGGGCTCGGCGCCGAGGAGATCGCCGGCGCGTACGGTCCGTGGCCGCTGCTCTCCGCGGTCACGTTCATGAGCGGCACGCGCCACGACGACACCCACGTCGAGTACGTCCTCGACACGGCGACCTGGATCGGCCCCTACCGCGACACCACCGGCGACGACGCACGGGCCGTTGCCGCACTGATCGAGTCCTCCGGCCTGAAGGCCGTCGCGTTCGACGACCTGCGCCCGGCGCAGTGGTCGAAGCTGATCTTCAACGCCACCGTCAACGGCGTTGCCGCGCTGACCGAGCTGCCACACGACTCCCACTTCGCAGAGGTCGAGCACGACGGCGACCTCGGACTGCTCGTGCGCGATCTCGTCGAGGAGGGCAAGGCGACGGCTGCCGCCGTGGGCATCGAGCTGGACGAGGATCCGTGGGAGATGAACGTCCTCGCGACGCAGCGGGGCCACCGGCACTACCCGTCGATGCTGGAGGATGTCGAGGCGCGTCGACCGACCGAGGTCGAGTCGATCAACGGCTCGCTGATCCGCGCGGCGCAGCAGCACGGCGTCGCGGTCCCGCTGCATACCGCGGTCTACAGGCTGGTCAAGGCAAAGGAGGCTTCGTACACGTCATGAGGATCTGTGTGGTCGGCTGTGGCGCGGTGGGCTCGCTGTTCGCGGCGAACCTGTCGCTGCTCGAGGACGTCGACGTCGTCGCGTACGACCTGTCCGAGGCGCACGTCGAGGCGATCAACGCGAACGGCCTGCGCCTCTCCGGCGCCGGCGACGTGCTCGGCAGGCCGCGTGCGACGACCGATCCCGCAGAGATCGGCCCGTGCGACTTCGGCATCGTCGCCACCAAGGCGATGCACACGGAGGGCGCGATTGCCGCGACGGCCGCCTCGTTCGCCGACGGATCCGTCGCGACGGTGCAGAACGGGATCGGCAATGAGGAGGTGCTCGCGCGACACGTCGAGCGGGTGATCCGCGGGACGACGTTTCCCGCCGGCAAGATCGTCGCTCCCGGTCACGTGCAGTGGGACGTGAAGGGCGACACCACGCTCGGCCCGTTCGAGCCGTCGCCGGCGTCGTACGTCGAGGTCAAGAGGCTCGCCGAGGCCTGTACGCGAGCGGGCATGCCGACGCACGCCGTGCGGGACGCGCGCGGCCCGCAATGGCGCAAGGTGATCTTCAACGCCGCCACCAACCCCATCGGCGCCCTCACCGGACTGACCCACGGCCGCGTGTGCGAACGGCCCGATCTGCGTGCGCTCGTCTCGGGCCTCGTCTCCGAGGGGAAAGCCGTCGCAGCCGCACAGGCGATCGAACTCGACTCCGATCCGGAGGCGCTCGTCGACCACGCCGCACGGCCCGAGGTCGGCTACAACCACAAGGCGTCGATGCTGCAGGACGTCGAGACGCGGCGGACGACCGAGATCGACTATCTGAACGGCGGTATCGTCCGCTTCGGGCGCGAATACGGAGTGGCGACCCCGCTGAACGAGGCGATCTGGGCGCTCGTGAAAGGAGTGGAGCAGTCGTGGCAGCAGTAACAGGCACGACCTACACGGGGCTTCCGCAGGCGGAGATCGACCGCCGCTACGCGCGAATCCGCGAGGCCGCCGTGCGCGACGGGCTCGATGCGGTCGTCGTCTGCGGGAACGAATACACCGGGTTCGAAGGTGCTGTCACCTACCTGAGCGGGTTCGTGATCGTGCACCGATACGCGTACGTCCTGCTACCGGTCGAGGGAGAGCCGGCGATCGTGTTCCCGAGCGAGGCACGCTACGTCGGCGAGCACGGGACGACCTGGATCGCCGAGCAGGTGTTCGTCGACCGGCCCGGCGACTGGATCGCCGAGCGCGTGCGCGGGCAGCGCATCGGCGTCTACGGCCTCGACTACGTGATGACCGTGCGCGACCACACCGCGCTCGCGGGCGCCTGCGAGCTCGTCGGCTGGGACGTTCCGTTCGACACTGCGCGCGCGGTCAAGTCGGAGCTCGAGCTCGAATCCGTGCGCGAGAGCGTCCGGATCAACACGGAGGGGTTCTGGGTCTTCCTGGCGGCGTTCGAGCCCGGAAAGACCGAACGCGAGCTGTTGGCGCCCTGCGAGGAGTACTTCGTCGCGGAGGGCTGTGGCCGCTGGACGATGGACATGGTGCTCGACGGGCCGAGAGGTGCAGCGCTGCCGGAGTTCAAGATCGCCGGCACTCGTCCCGTGGAGGCGAGCGACATGTTGCTGCCGTCGCTCGAGATCGCAGGCCCAGGCGGCCACTGGGTCGAGGTCTCGCGCGCGATCTGCGCGGGCGAGCCGAGCGACGACACGAAGCGCATGCTCGAGGCGTACGAGGAGTACTACGCGCTCGCGCCCGACGCGCTGCGGGCCGGAGCGACCGCGCGCGACGCGCATCGCGCGGTCGCGAAAGGCTTCCTCGACCGCGGCTTCCATCTCGGGCACGTGACCGGCCACTCGATCGGGATGACGATGATCGAGTTTCCGAAGATCGGCGAAGCCGACGAGACCGTGCTCGAGAGCGGGATGGTGCTCTCGATGCATCCGCACGCGATCTCCGTCGATGGGCTGGCATGCCTCTACATGCAGGACACGTGGCTCGTCACCAACGCGGGCGGCGTGCCGCTCGCCGGTCTCGAGATGAAGATCTACGACGGCTCGGAGCGCCGGCCGTGACCGAGGCACCGGGGCTCTCGAAGCCGATTCTGCCGGGCGACGGCGGATCCGACTACGAGCGGTATCTCCGAACCGATGACCTGCTCGCGCTGCAGAAGACGGAGGAGGAGTGGATCCACCGCGACGAGCTCCTCTTCCAGACCGTCCACCAGTCGTCGGAGCTGTGGCTCAAGCTCTCCTGGAACGAGGTCGAAGAGGCGACGCGTCTCGTCGACGCGGACGACATCCCGGCATCGTTGCGCCTGCTCCGCCGCGCGAACGACTGCCTCAAGCTGGTGACCGCGGCGCTCGACATGCTCGAGCACATGTCGCCGTGGGAGTACACGACGGTGCGCAAGGTGCTCGGCCACGGGAGCGGCTTCGATTCTCCGGGCTTCCGCGAGATCCGTCGCGTCACCCCCCCACTCGGCGAGGCGTTCGACGCAGCGCGCGAGCGTACCGGTCTTTCGCTCGTCGACGTCTACACGCGCGGGCGCGAGTTTGATTCGCTGTACAACCTCGCCGAGCAGCTGATCGAGTGGGACGAGCGCGTGATCGTCTGGCGCGTTCGTCACTTCAAGGTCGTCCAGCGCGTGATCGGCGCCGACGTGATCGGTACGCAGGGAACGCCGGTCGAGGTGATGGGCCGGCTGATCCACAAGTCGTTCTTCCCCGAGCTCTGGGACGTCCGCAACGAGCTGACGCGATTGAACCCGCCCGAATGACCCTCAGCGGCATCGCGCTGGGCTGCGGAAACTTCGGCGGTGTCGGATCGGCGCCGGAGTTCTTCGGGCAGGGAATCGACGAGGAGACGGCGACGCGGATCATGGACGAGGCCTGGGCCGGCGGCATCCACTGGTTCGACACCGGCGACGCCTACGGCGGCGGCCGCAGCGAGTCGTTCATCGGGCGCTGGGTGCGCGAGCGACGTCCCGAAGGACTGCAGCTGACGACCAAGGTCTTCCATTCGACCACCGGCACGCCCGGTGACGAAGGCCTCGCGCCCGATCGGATCAGACGCCAGCTCGAGAGCAGCCTCGGGCGCCTCGGAGTCGATCGGGTCGACCTCTACCTCGCGCACGAGCCGGACGACTCGGTGCCGATCGAGCAGACGATCGAGACATTCGAGGCACTTTTCACCGAGGGATTGATCGGCGCCTGGGGGCTCTCGAACTACGACGCCGACGGCGTGCTCGAGGCGCTCGCGCTCGCGACGCCCGCGTTGATCCAGAACTCGTACTCCCTGCTCGACCGCGGCGACGAGGAGACCCTGATCCCGCTGTGCGCCGAGCGCGGGATCGCCTACGTGCCATTCGGGCCGCTGGCGGGCGGCTGGCTGACCGGCAAGTATCGCCGCGGCGCGCAGTTCCCGGCCGGCTCGCGCATGACGCAGCGCCCCGGGCCGTACGAGGAGTACGTCGCCGACGCGGTGTTCGACGGGCTCGAGCAGCTCGACGCCGAGGCGCGCGCACGCGGAGTCGAGATGTCGTCGCTCGCGTTCGCGTGGGTGCTCACGTCCCCGGGGGTCACGGGCGCCGTGTGTGGCCCGATGCGGCCCGAGCACCTGCGTCCCGTGTTGACCGCGGCCGGGCTGGCCATCACTGCCGACGACCACGACCGGATCGGGAGGTTCTTCGGATGACGGTACGCGTTCTCGACGAGGCGGAGGTCCGCCGCCTGCTGCCGATGCACGAGTGCATCGAGCTGATGACGGACGCCCTCGCGGCACTCGCGCGCGGCGAGCTCTACAACCCGCTCCGCTTCGTCGTGCGCCCTCCCGACGAGCCGAGCCTGCTCGGTCTGATGCCGGCGCATCGCTCGGGCCCGAACGCGGTCTACGCACTGAAGACCGTCGCGATCTTCCCGGGGAACTCGGCGCGCGGCCTCGACTCGCATCAGGGGTTCGTCGCCCTGTTCGACGGCGTCACCGGCGAGACGCGGACGCTGATGAACGCCGGGGCGATCACCGCGGTGCGCACGGCGGCGGTCTCGGGCGTCGCGACACGCGCGCTGGCGCGCGAGGACACACGCAAGCTGGCGATTCTCGGCGCCGGCGTCCAGGCGCGCTCGCACCTCGAAGCGATGCGGGCGGTCCGCGAGTTCGAGCAGGTGGCGGTCTGGAGCCGAACGCCGGGACGGGCCGCCGAGCTCGACGGCGTCGAGGAGGCCGCGAGCGCAGAGGAGGCGGTGCGGGACGCCGACGTGATCGTCACGGCGACCTCCGCGCGGGAGCCGGTGCTCGAGCACGGCTGGCTGAAGCCCGGCGTCCACATCAATGCGGTCGGCTCGAGCATCCCGTCGACCCGGGAGCTCGACACCGCGACGGTGGCGGCCGCGGCGCTGTTCGTCGACCGGCGTGAGTCGACGATCAACGAGGCCGGCGACTATCTGTTCCCATTGCGCGAAGGTGCACTCGGCGAGGCGCACATCCGCGGTGAGCTCGGCGACGTGCTGATCGGCACCGCCGACGGCCGCCGGAGTGCGGACGAGCTGACCATCTTCAAGTCGCTCGGGCTCGCGGTCGAGGACCTCGCCGCCGCCGAGCACATCCTCGCCCGCGCCGAAGCCGAGAACGCCGGCACGGTGGTCTCGCTCTGATTCCCGCCGGCGACATCCTCCGCGCCCGCGAGGTGCTGCGCGGCGTCGCTCTTCGAACGCCGCTCGTGCCGCTGCCGCTGGACGGCGACGTCGAGATCCTGCTCAAGCTCGAGCTGCTGCAGCCCGTCAACTCGTTCAAGATCCGCGGCGCGGGCAATGCGATCCTGCAGGCGTCGGACGCCGACCTGCGCGACGGCGTGCTCACTGCGAGCGCGGGGAACATGGCGCAGGGCGTCGCGTTCGCCGCGCGGCTGCGCGGCGTGCCGGCCACGATCGTGGTGCCGGAGCACGCGCCGCAGACGAAGGTCGCTGCGATCGAACGGCTCGGCGGGACGGTCATCCGCGTGCCCTACGACGAGTGGTGGCAGGTGCTGGTCGACGGCCGGTACGAGGGGGCAGGCGGCCTGTTCGTCCACCCGGTCGACAACCCGTTCGTGATGGCCGGGAACGGGACGATCGGGCTCGAGCTGCTCGAGCAGTCACAGGACTTCGACGCGGTCGTGGTTCCCTACGGCGGCGGCGGTCTGGTCACCGGGATCGCGAGTGCCGTGAAGGCGGCGCGGCCCGACGTGAGGATCTACGCGGTCGAGCCGGAGACGGGTGCGCCCGTGACGGCGACGCTGGCGGCCGGCACGCCGACCTCGGTCGAGTACACGCCCTCCTTCGTCGACGGTTCGGGCAGTCGCGCGCTGATTCCGAACGTGTGGGCGCACGCCTCGCAGTTGCTCGACGGCGCCTTCGCGCTGCCGACTGCGGAGACCGCGGCCGCCGTGCGGCTGCTCGCCGAGCGGATCCGGGTGATCGCCGAGGGGGCAGGCGCCCTGGCCGTCGCCGCCGCGACCGGCGGCCGCATCGAGGGTGCGCGCAGGATCGTCTGCATCGTCTCCGGCGGGAACATCGATGCCGCCGTGCTCGGCCGCATCCTCGCCGGCGAGCAGCCCTAGACCGCTAGATCGACATCAGCGTCGAGAGCGCGGGCACCGGCGTCGGGCGGCCGAAGTAGAACCCCTGCGCGCCGTGACAGCCGAGCTCGCCGACGATGCGCCGCTGGTGCTCGGTCTCGATCCCCTCGGCGACGAGCGTGAGCCCGAGCGCGTTGCCCAGGTCGACGATGCCCTTGAGGAGGACGAGATCGTCGTCGATCCCGTCGATCGCGGCGGTGAAGCTGCGATCGATCTTGACGATGTCGACCGGCAGTTGCCGCAGATACGCGAGCGATGCATACCCGGTCCCGAAGTCGTCGAGCGCGAGCATGATCCCCATCTCCTTGAGCGATCGCAGTTGCTGCTCGACGCGATCACCGGACGAGAGGAGCACGCTCTCGGTGAGCTCGAGCGTGAGACAGGCGGCGGGGAAGCCGGACGACTGCAGCGCCTGCTCGACGTGATCGACGAAGTCGGGGTGCTGCAGCTGCCGCGCCGAGACGTTGACGGACATGCGCACCTGCCGTTCGAGCGCAGCCTGGAGATCCGCGCCGCGCCGGCAGGCCTCGGCGAGCACCCACTTGCCGAGCGGGACGATCAGCCCCGTCTCCTCGGCCAGCGGAATGAAGTCGAGCGGCCCCACCTGGCCGAGCTCAGGGTGCTGCCAGCGGAGCAGTGCCTCGTAGCCGGAGATCGTCCTTGCGCCGAGGTCGACCACCGGCTGAAAATCGAGCGTGAACTCGCCGCTGTCGACCGCCCGCCGCAACTCGGCGGCCCGCCGCGAACGCTCGACCGCAGAGCTGTCGAGCACCGGGTCGAAGAAGGCGAAGCCGGCGTCGCGCTGGGCCTTGGCGCGGTACATCGCTGCGTCCGCCTCCTTGAGCAGGAGCTCCGGCTCGCCGCCGAGCGCGATGCCGATGCTCGCCGACACCGTGACGAACGTCGGCCCGAGGCCGATCGGCTCGACGATTCGCTGCAGCAGCCGCTCCGCGGCGCGCGCGGCCTCGGCCGGCTCGGCGACGGCAGCGAGCACGATCGCGAACTCGTCGCCGCCGAGCCTTGCGGCACCGTCGCCGGCGCGAACCGTCTGCTGGATGCGCTGTCCGAGCCGCGCGAGCACGGCGTCGCCGACGTCGTGCCCGAACCGGTCGTTGACCTCCTTGAAGTGATTCAGATCGATGAAGAGAAGAGCGGTCTGCTCGCCGCCGTCCTTGCGAAACGCCGCAGCGTGCTGCAGCTGCTCGTGGAAGAACGCGCGGTTGGCGAGCCCGGTCAGCGGGTCGTAGAGGGCCATCTGCCGGAGCTGAGCCTGCGCCTCCCGCTCGGCGGTGACGTCGAGCAGATAGCCCTGCAGATACAGCGGGCGCCCGTCGTCGTCGAGAACGACCACTCCCTCGTCGCGCACCCAGACGACACTGCCGTCCCGGGCGAGCAGCCGATACTCGACCGACAGCGGCTCGTGGGTGGCATGCGTCCGCGCGTGCGCAGTCAACACACGGTCGCGATCCTCCGGATACAGCGTCCTGATGAAGAGGGTTGCATCCGCTGCCCATTCCTCGACCGTGTAGCCGAGCAGCGGCTCGATCTGCGGGCTCGTGAAGAGATTCGAGCTGGCGGCGTCGAGCGCGTCGATGTAGACGACGAGCGGGAGCTGCTCGACCAGCGTGCGGTAACGCCGCTCGACGTCGTCGTACACCGCCGACTCCGGCGCACGGCCGTTCTCCTCCCAGGCGGGCTGCACCAAGACGGCATCGGCAGCCGCAGCCCGCCTCCTGTCCCCCGCGCGGGGGAGAGAGCTAGGACGTGCCGAAGGCGACCGAGAAGGAGCGGCCGGTCGCGTCGACCGCCGTCGGCGTCGCCGTCCCCGACGTGCCGAACCCGCCGAACCGGCTGCTGCCGTCGGGGACGAGGTCGATCGCGGTCGATCCCCAGGTCGTGTCCGTGACGGTGCCCGCGTGGCTGTTGGCGATCGCGGCGATCCGGGTGAACGGGATCGTGCCGAAGTTGGCGAGTGGGAGCGCGCGGCAGCGGATCAGCTGGGCGTCGCAGGTCGACGGCGCCTCGGCGATCCACTCGGCGGACGTGAAGTCGGTGGTCCCCGGCGTCGGCAGGAGCTTCGTGAAGCTCGTCTTCCGCGTGCGGTCCTTGACCTGCACCAGGATCCCGGTCGGTTCGACGTTCACGGACGCCGAGATCAGGTCGCCGGGCCGCACCTTGAGGTTCACCGTCACCGAGGGCGCCGGCACGAGCTCGTACCAGGCGCTGTAAGACGGCTTGCCCGCCGCATTGCAGTTGGACTGGGTGCCGACCTGCTCGAGGGCGTTCGCGTCGCTGGCGAGACCGCCCAGGCCGACCCAGAACGCGGAGTACGTGGCCTGCCCTTCGGAGCAGGTCACGCGGGGCTGGACCCACGTCGCGGTCGTGCTCGAGAAGGAAAGGGTGGTCGTCGAGTCGGTCACCGGCGCGCCGGCGATCGTGGCCGGATCGGCGATCGCCCAGCCGGCCCAGTTCGAGCTCTGCTCGTCGCCCGAGGCTGCCGCGGCAACCTGGGGCAGTGCGGCGACCGCGGCCAACGCCACGGTCGCCAGCAGGAGGATCCTGCCCCGAGTCACGAAGTTGCGGGCCGGGTTCCCAAGGTCGCAGACACGGTACGCGATTGGCCACCCCGTACGACGACGAGCTTCACCACGTCACCGGGCTGATGCGTGTCGATGATCCCGCGAAGCTGCTGTGCGGTCGTGACCGTCGTGCCGTCGACGCTCGTGATCACGTCACCGCCGGTCGGATAGTGGACGCCCGCGATCGTGACCGTCCCGGTCGAAGCCTTGAGGCTCGCCTTGGCGGCGCCGGAGCCGGACTCGACCCGCGTCACGGCCACACCCGAGGCGTCGCCGATCGTGCCGGCGAGGCTCGCCGGGATCGTGTCGACGTTGATCCCGAGCAGCGCGTGCTCGACCTTGCCGGTCTGGATCAGCTGCGAGGTCACGCTCTGGACGGTGCTCGACGGGATCGCGAAGCCGATTCCCTCGTTGCCGCCGCCCTGGCTCTGGATCTGCGCGGTGATCCCGATCACCTTGGCGTCGAGGTTGAGCAGCGGACCGCCCGAGTTGCCGTGGTTGATCGCAGCATCGGTCTGGATCGCGTTCTCGATCGGCATGTTGTTGGGCGACGTGATCTCACGACCGACGGCGCTGACGATGCCGCTCGTGACCGTGTCGTCGAGCTGGTAGGGATCGCCGACGGCAACGACGCCGTCACCGACCGCAACGGTGCTCGAGTCGCCGAACGACAGAGGATGGAGGACGCTCGCCGGCGCGTTGACCTTCAGGACGGCGAGATCGGTCGACTCGTCGCTGCCGACGATCGTCGCCTTGTAGGTCGACTGGTCGTCGAACGTCACGGTGACCGAGCTCGCGCCCTGGATCACGTGCTCGTTCGTGACGATGTGGCCG
Organism: uncultured Thermoleophilia bacterium; assembly: GCA_963769545.1. GTDB lineage: Bacteria > Actinomycetota > Thermoleophilia > Gaiellales > Gaiellaceae > PALSA-600. The sequence continues at coordinate 692,124 of CAVYMB010000002.1, forward strand.
GCCGTGTCGATCACGAAGCCCGTGCCCTCCGCCTCGGCGGTGCCGCCGCTGCCGCCGCCACCGAACGGAACCGTCTGCGAGCCACCGCTCGAGCTGGATTCGGTCGCGTCGACCTCGACCACGCCCGGCGAGACGGCCTTCGCGACCTCGCCGACCGAGAGAGAACCGCTCGTGTTCGCGGTGTTGGTGGTCGTCGGAGTCTGAGTAGGCGCCGTTTGCGTGGAAGCGGCACTGGTCGTCGTGGACGCGCGGTGCGCGCCCAGGCCGTACGCAACGGCGGCGGCCCCGGCGCCCACGAGCACGACCACCGCGATGACGGCCGCGGCGCGCCGCTTGGAGGAACTGAACATGTCGTTTCCCTTCTTCGAGTTCGTGATGAGACCTTCAGCGAAGCCACGGTGACTCGGAGACGGCTTCGAGTCACCTGTGGAAAGCCTAAGAAACGGCGCCGTCTCCGGCCCGCGGGCAGAGTTGGCCTTCGTGCCGTTCCTCGGCTCCGCCCGCCGGCAGCTGCCGCCTGCCCTCAGACACCGGGACTTCCGGCGGCTGTTCAGCGGCTTCCTCGCCTCGGGGTTCGCGACCCAGATGGTGGCGGTGGCGGTCGGCTGGCAGGTCTACGCCATTCATCAGAGTGCATTCGACCTCGGGCTGATCGGGCTGGCCGAGTTCTTGCCACTGCCGCTGCTGGCGCTGCCCGCGGGCCAGATCGCCGACCGGCTGCCGCGGATGCGGCTGTTCGCCGGCTCGATCGTCGCCGAGGCGATCGTCGCCGGGCTCCTGCTCCTCGTCACGATCGAGGGCGCGACCGAGCTCTGGCCCTTCGTCGCGCTCGCGGCGCTCACCGGCGTGACCCAGGCCTTCGGCGCTCCGGCTGGACGGTCGCTGACGCCGGAGATCGTCCCCACCGAGCTGCTCGCCGGCGCCCTGGCTCTACGCTCGGTCGCCGGCCAGCTCGCAACCGTCGCCGGCCCGGCCGTCGGCGGGCTGCTGTTCGCGATCCAGCCCGAGGCGGTCTACGTGATCGCGGTCGTCATGCTCGCCGCCTCTGCAGCATGGGTGGTGATGGTTCCGGACCCGGGCTCCGCCGACGCCGGGGGACAAGTGCCGCGGCGCGAGAGCCTGCTCGGCGGGATTCGACTGATTCGCGCCACGCCGATCCTGCTGGGAGCGATCACGCTCGACCTGTTCGCTGTCCTGTTCGGCGGCGCGGTCGCGCTGTTGCCGCTGTTCGCACGCTCGATCCTGCACACGGGACCGTTCGGGCTCGGCGTGCTGCGCAGTGCGCCTGCGGTCGGCGCACTTGTCGCCGGCGTCCGCCTGGCGCGACGGCCACTCGGCCGCCACGCGGGACGGACGCTGCTGCTCGTCGTCGGCGCGTTCGGCGTGAGCATGATCGTGTTCGGGCTCTCGCGCTGGCTCTGGCTGTCGCTCGTCGCGCTGGTGGTGAGCGGCTTCGTGGACATGATCTCGATGAACATCCGCTCGACGATCGCCGCCCTCGCGACGCCGAACGAGCTGCGCGGCCGGGTCAACGCTGTCGAGAACGTGTTCATCAGCGCGTCGAACGAGCTCGGCGCCTTCGAGTCGGGCGCCGCCGCGGCGCTGCTCGGCGCGGTGCCGGCAGTGATGATCGGCGGGGGCGTCACGGTCGTGCTCGCACTCGTCTGGCACCGGGCCTTTCCCGCGCTCGCCCGCGTCGACCGGCTCGAGGAGATCGAGCCTGCCGAGGCCGCTGTCTAGCCACCCGTCTTCGAGAAGTGCTGCCAGTCGGGCGTCGTGCTCCAGCGCCCGCCCCACAGCCAGCCGACCGACGAGAACGCGCGCACGAGCACCCCGCCCGGAACGGCCATGCCGCGGCGGACGTCGGCACGGTCGGTGTACGCGCTGCCCGCCGGCGGCAACACGTGCCCGCCCTCGACGTACGGATTCTCGACCGTGTTCACGTCGACGGCCTCGCCGTAGGCGTGCACCGACCACCGTTTCGGGCCGGCCGCAACGGCGTAGCGGCAGTTGAACGCCGACGTGTTGTCGGCCGCCATCGAACGGTCGTCGCTGCCGCCGTACACCGAGACGGGCTGGATGCGGCGAATCGGGAAGCGCGTGTCGTAGAGCCGCCTGAACACGACAACGACGTCGCTGGTGACGGCGCTGTTGACGACGAGCGCGCCGCGGTGGCGCCGGCCGTCGAACCCGACGTACGACACGTACACGCGCCGCAGCGCCGCCGGGCCGACGGGGCAGCCGGGATGCCACGAGCGGCCGAGTTGCCCGGCGGTGACCGGGGCGATCGTGGCGCTGAACGGCGGCAGCGCGGCCACACGAGGAAACGTACCCTCGGTGGATGCTCACGCTCGCACTCGTGCTGGCCTTTCACGCGTGCCCCCAACGGATCCGGGTGGTCGCGCCGGCGGCGAAATCGACGTCGGCCCAGGTGACGCTGACGGAATGCGGCCGCCGCGTGCTCGGCCCCTGGCGCGCCTGGGTCGGCTACGCCGGACTGTCCGCGCACCACGTCGAAGGCGACGGGACGACCCCGATCGGCACATTCGCGATCGGCCCGGTCGTCTACGGCCTCGATCCCGACCCGGGCCTGCACCTGCGCTACCACCGGCTGCGCTGCGGCGACTGGTGGGACGAGGATCCGGCGTCGCCGGCCTACAACAGCTTTCGGGAGCTCCCCTGCGGCGCATCCCCGCCGTTCCGCGGCAGCAGCGAGGCGCTCTGGCGGTCGACCGTCGCCTACCGCGAGCTCGCGTTCGTGGAGTACAACGCACACCCTGCAGTGCCCGGCCGCGGCTCGGCGATCTTCCTGCACGACGACCGCGGCCATCCGACGAACGGGTGCATCTCGCTGCCGCGCTCCGAGCTGGTGCCGCTGCTGCGGGAGCTGCGACCGGGAACGACGATCTCGATCAGCGTGGCCGCGTAAGCGCCGCTGCCGCCCAGAGCACCGCGACGACCGCGAAGCCGATACGCCCGTCGCCGGGAAGCGAGAAGGCGAGCCCGAGCAACGGCGTCCCGAACAGGATCGTCGCGGCCGCAGCCATGTTGACGGCACCGATCGCGGCTGCGGGAGCGTCGGGGCGCATTCGTTGCGCGCCGGCGAAGGACGGCGCGAACGGGATCCCGGCGGCGAAGCCGACCACCGCGCAGGCGACGATTGCGAGCGGCAGCCCGGAGACGCCGGCGAGCAGCGCCACGCCCACGCCGCCGGCGACGAAGCTCCACTGGACGACCGCCGGCCGGTCGATGAACCGGCCGCCGAGCGGGCGCGACACGAGGCCGACCGCCAGCACGAGCGCGCCTGCGAGACCGGCGACGTGCTCGGACAAGCTGCCCGCACGCTCGAGCAGCGTGACGATCCAGTTGCCGACGATCACGGACAGGCCGAACGAGGCGGAGTGCCAGATGGCGAAGGGACGCAACCGCCGGTCGAAGACCCGGGCGACGACATCACGGCGGGGCGTGCGCGGCCCTTTCGGGGCCAGCGCGACGAGCGCGACGCCCACGGCGGCGACGAGCGCCGCGGCCGCGAACGGCGCGCGCCACGTCCCCCAGAGCGGCACGAGCGCGAGCGCCAGCCCGCCGCCGGCGACGCTGACGGCACCGTAGGCACCCTGCGCGACCGGTGTGCCGATCGTCGAGCGCACGTAATCGCTGCCGGAGACGAACGACCCGGCAGTGCCGATCCCGGCGACGAGGCGCATCCCGATCGCGAAGGCCGCCTCGCGCCAGAGGAGCGCCGAGGCCGAGGCCAGCGCGACGATCGCGAGCCCGGCCCCGCCGACGATCCGCGGGCCGAAGCGGTCGCAGAGCCGGCCGGCCGGCACCTGGAAGGCGGCGTGCGTGACGAACAGCGCCGTCGTGAAGAGGCCGACGGCGGCCAGACCGATCCCGTAGGCGTGTGCGGTGCGGTCGGCCACGGCGCCGACGTTCGCAACGTTGAAACCTGGTGTGAACGCAAGCGCGAGGCCGCCGAGCGCGGCTCTGACGTTCAACCCTCGGCCTTGCGGCGCCGGTAGGCGCGCGTTTTCTTCCGGTTGCCGCAGAGTTGCATCGAGCACCAGGTTGCCGAACGGTTCGGCGAGTAGTCGTAGAACGACCAGTGGCAGTTGCGACACGCCTTGAGCCGCTGCCAGTTCCCGTCCAGCATCGCACCGAAGGCGACCGCGACGATCCCGTCGAGCTCGTTGCCCTCGGCGCGGACGGCCAGGTCTCGGTCGGCGGACAGCTCGAGCGACAGCCGCGCGGCCGCATCGTTCACCACCTCCAGGGCGGCCGGGTCGAGCGGCAGTGCGTTGTTGGCGAGGGCGAGCGCCCGCAAGGCCTCGCGCAGCTCCCTCGCCCGGACGAGCTCGGCGCCGAGCGAGCGCTCCTCGAGCCAGCCCGGCAGCCAGTCGATGGCATTCTCCAGGTCGACGCTGTTGATGAACTCCTGCACGACCCGGAGCGGTTCGGGCGCAGCCTTGGGGACGTCGTAGCGCGGGCTCACGGTTGCCCCCGATTCTAGACACCGGTACGATGCGTGTACCGGTGTCGCTGCGACGCATCGCCTTTCCGCTTCGCCTCGTCGGGGCGCGCCTCGCGTCGGGCGGAGAGCGCGCGCTCCTGATCTCACTCGGCGTCGCGGCCGGGGCCGCGGTGCTCGCCGCGGTGCTCGGCGGCCGACTGGTGATGCAGGACCGCTCGCTCGCGCTCGCAACCGCGCAGCTCCAGCCCGGCGACCGCGAGGTGCAGGTCACGTGGAGCGGCGCCGTCGACAGCTTCCCTCGGCTGAACCGCGAGGTGGTGCCGGAGCTCAGCAAGGTGACGGGCACGGCGCCTGCCGCCGCGATGCTCTTCCGCGAGTCGTCGATTCAGGGCAGGCTCGTCAACCTCCGCGCAGCCGATCACCTCGGCCGGTACGTGCGCCTTGTCTCCGGACGCCTGCCGGCGACCTGCGTGCCGGCGCACTGCGAGGTGCTACGGCTGAAAGGGGCGGGCCCGATCCCGTCGACGCCGGCGCTCCACCTGGTCGTCGTCGGCCGCGCAGTGCTGACGCCCGATGCCCCGATCGCCCCGTTCGTCCTGCCGGCGCCGCCGACGGTGATGATCGCCCAGGCCGTCCGCTACCACACACCGCAGCCCTCGCCGATCGTGATCGCGAACGGCATCGCCGGCCTCTCGCGGACGACCGAGCTCGAGACCTTCTATCGCTCGTACGGCTGGTTCGTGCCGATCCGGAGCGGCGACATCCACCCGTGGTCGGTCGGCGCGTTCTCCGAGCGCGTTCAGCGAATCGCGGCGCAGCTCGAAGCGAGCCCGGACGAGTTCGACGTGACCGCCCCGACCGACACCTTGACGGCGGCCACGGCGTCCTCGACAGCTGCCTCGCGGCGGCTGCTCCTCCTCGGCGGCGAGGGCGCGGCCCTGCTGCTCGCCTTCACCGTGCTGGCGGCGGGCGCTCTTCGCCGCGACGTCGGAGACGCGAGGCGGCGCCTCGTCTGGTTCGGCGCCACGCGCTGGCAGGTCGAGCTGTTCACGCTCGCCGAGGCGGCAGCACTCGCGGTCACCGGCACGATCGTCGGCTGGGCGCTCGGGGGTGCCGTGGCGGCACTCGTGGCGGAGCGCGCCGGCTCGCCCGCGGGTCAGGTGGTGCAGCACGCACTGGTCTCGTGGAACGGGCTCCTCGCCGGAGCCGCGGTCGCCGGGATCGCGGGCCTGCTCCTCTACGCGACCGTTCGCGCGCCGGGGGTCCAGCTGGGCCGGCTCGCGTTCACGCCGCTCGACGCCGCCGCGATCGCTGCGCTCGCGATCGTGCTGATCGGGTGGGCGCGCGGTTCGATCGACGCACCGGCGCTCCAGTCGAGCACCGGGACGAGCGCTTACCTCCTGCTCGTGCCGGGGCTGATCGTGTTCGCGACGGCGGTGATCGCGGCGCGCCTGCTCGCGCCGGCGCTGCGCGCGTTCGGACGACTGGGCAGGCGAGGCCCGATCTCGGTGCGGCTCGCGGCCGCCTCGCTCGCCCGCAACCCGGGACATGCCGCGATTGCCGCGACCTTCCTCGTCGCCAGCGTCGGTCTGGCCCTGTTCGCGCTCGTCTACCGGTCGACGCTCGTGCAGGGCCAGCGCGACGAAGCGGCGTTCACCGTGCCCGCGTCGTTCGTGCTCACGGAGGACCTCACGCAGTTGATCCCCGTGCTCCATGGTGCACCGGCCGCAGCGTACTCGGCGACACCGAAGCGCGTGCTGCGGCTCACCGGCAACGTCCCGAGTGGAGCGACGTTCACGATGCTCGGGCTGCCGACACCTCACCTCGCGGACGTCGGCGGCTGGCGGACCGACTTCGCCGCACAGCCGCTCTCGCAGCTCGCCCGGCGACTGACGCCGACGTCGAGCATGGCGCTGCGGACGCAGGCCTTGCCTGCCGGACGCCGCTTCACGCTCCCGGTCTCCGTGCACGGCGACGACATCGGAGTGATCGCGATCTTCCGCTCGGCGCTCGACGACTACGAGCCCGTATCGCTCGGTCATTCGAACGGCGGCAACCTCGTCCTCCTGCACGGGCGGATCCCATTCCGGCACGCGGCGCTTGCCCAGCTGCAGTTCACGCTCACCGCCAACAACCTCCATGGTTCCGCGAACGGCGGCATCGGCATCCAGCCGAGCGCCAAGGGCGTCGCGACCTTCGGCGCGCCGCGGGTCGACGGGAAGCCGGTGCCGGGAGGGCTGCACCGGTTCGCGGGGACGGGCGCCTTGAGCGGCACGCCGCCGCGGGTCGGCTATCTGATCACGCCTGACCGGGCCGCGATCCTCCGCCCCGCGCAGCCGACCGACGGCCGCGCGATCCCCGTGCTCGCGACGCAGGCGGTCGCCGCCGAGGCCGGCCCGAACGGGATCATCCCGCTGCAGGTCGAGGGCGAGCAGGTGGCGGCGCGCATCGTCGGCGTGATCCGGCGCTTCCCCTCGATCGTGGGCGACGCCGTGATCGCCGACCGGCAGACGATGTCCACGCTCTTCGACACACGGTCGCCCGGGCTCGGCACGACCGACGAGCTCTGGCTCGACGTGCAGCCGGGCCGGGACGCCACGACGGCGGCGCGGCTCGGGCGCGCGCCGTTCACTGCGCTCACCGTCACGTCGCGGTCCGAGACGCTGCGGACGCTGCAGGGCGACCCGCTCGCCCGCGGTGCATTGCTCACGCTCGCAGGCACCGCAGCGGTAGCGCTGCTGCTCGCGCTCGTCGGGCTCGTGCTCGCGATCGTCTCCGACGTTCGTGACGACCGGGGCGAGCTCTTCGACCTCGAGGCGCAGGGGGCCGCACCGTCGACGATCCGCGCCCACCTCCGCTTGCGCGCACTGCTGATCGCCGTCTTCGGAATCGGCGGCGGGATCGTGCTGGGCGCAATCCTCTCCGCGCTCGTCATCTCGCTGGTCTCGGTGACGGCCGCCGCCGCCGAGCCGGAGCCGCCGCTGCAACTCGCGGTCGACTGGGGAGTGCTCGCGCTCGCCGCGGTCGCGTACGTGCTGCTGGCTGCACTCCTCGTTGCCGCGGCGACGAGCCTGCGCGGCCGCGCACCCTCGCGTGCTGCGGAGGCGGCGACATGACTGACGCGGCGATCGAGCTGCGCGACGTGTTCCGGATCCACTCGACGCCCGAGGGCGACGCGGCGGCGCTCCAGGGGCTGTCGCTCCGCGTGGCCGATGGCGAGGTGTTGACCGTGCTCGGGCCGAGCGGCTCGGGCAAGTCGACGCTGCTGCGGATTCTCGCCGGGCTCGACCGACCCTCGGCGGGTGTCGTCCGCGTCTATGGCGAGGAGGTCGGAAAGCTGCCGGCTCGCCAGCTCGCGCGCTACCGCTCGTCGCTGCTCGGCTACGCGGATCAGCACTACGCGCGTGCGCTCTCACCCGAGCTGACGGCGCGGGAGCTCGTGTCACTGCAGCTCGGGCTTCGTGGCGCGAACGCCTCCGAGCGCGTGCAGCGGGCAGACGAGCTGCTCGAGCGTGTCGGGCTCGCAGCGAAGCGGGACCGGTTCCCCGCGCAGCTCTCCGGAGGGGAGCAGCAGCGCGTCGCGCTCTGTGCGGCGCTTGCACACCGGCCGCGCGTGTTCCTCGCGGACGAGCCGACCGGCGAGCTCGACGCGGCGACGGCCGACCAGGTGTATGCGACGCTCGCCGAGCTGGTGCGCGAGCACGGCTGCACCACGGTGATCGTCAGTCACGACCCGGAGTCGACCCGCATCGCCGACCGCATCATCCGGATTCGCGACGGGCGCGTGTCGGAGGAGTGGGCGCGGGACGGCGTGGAGAGCGACACGATCGTCGTCGGTCGAGGCGGCTGGCTTCGTCTCCCGGAGGAGCTGCTGCTCCGGGCCGGCATCGGCACCCACGCGACCGCACGACTCGCGACGGGATCGGTCGTGGTCGAGGCGGCGTCGAGCGGCGGGGTCGAGCACGCGGCCCCGGTGCCCGAGGTGCCCGGCACCGCTGCTCAACCGTCAGGGGGCGGACGAGTCGTCGCGACGGCGCGCGGGCTGCGCAAGCGCTTCGGCAGCACCGTCGTGCTCGATGGGCTCGACGCCACGTTCCAGGGCGGGCTGCTGCACGCTGTCACCGGGCCATCGGGATCGGGCAAGACGACGCTCCTGCATCTGCTCGCCGGCCTGGAGCTGCCCGACGACGGAGCGATCGAGGTCGACGGCACCGAGCTCACGTCGCTCGACCGCGCCGCCCGCGCCGGGGTGCGCCGGGACAAGATCGCCTACGTCGGCCAGCAGGTCGGCTTGATCCCCCACCTGTCGGCACTCGAGAACGTCGAGCTGTCGCTCGCCGTGCGCGGGATCGACGATCGACGAGCCGCCCTCGCCGCGCTGGGCTCCGTCGGCCTGGCCGAGCGGGCGACCCAGCGCGTCGCGCGACTGTCGCAGGGTGAGCGTGCGCGCACCGCGATCGCGCGAGCGCTTGCCGCTCGTCCCGCGCTGTTGCTGGCCGACGAGCCGACGTCGCGGCTCGACGGCGCGAACGCCGTCGCGGTGGCCGTGCTGCTCGGACAGCTCGCCCGCACGACCGGAGCGGCGGTCGTCTGCGCGACGCACGACCCGCTCGTGATCGAGCAGGCAGATCAGAGAGTCGCGCTGACCTCTTCCCCATAGACCGACGCCGCGCGCCGCCGCCAGTTCGACCAACCGCCTTCGAACGAACGGACGCCCCCGTCGGACACCTCGAGGATGCGATCCGCGATCCGGTCGAGGAAGTACCGGTCGTGCGAGACGAAGACGGCGGTGCCGTCGAACGACTCGAGCGCTGCCTCGAGCATCTCCACGGACTCGATGTCGAGGTGATTGGTCGGCTCGTCGAGCAGGAGGCAGTTCGCACCCTCGAGCATCAGCAGCAGCAGCTGCAGCCGCGTCCACTCCCCGCCCGAGAGCGTGCGCAACGGTCGCCGCACCTGCTCGTAGGAGAAGAGGAACTTCATCAGGCGCGAAACGGCCTCACCCTCCGAGATCGGAGCGGTCAAGCGGACCAGCTCGAGCGGAGTCGCGTTCGGGTCGTCGGGGCGGCGATCCTGTGCGAGCCGTCCGAACCGGATCGACGGACCTGCTTTGCGCTCGCCTCTGGTCGGGGCCAGCTCGTCCGCGAGCACTCGCAGCAGCACCGACTTGCCGGCGCCGTTGTCACCGACGACCCCGACCCGCTCGCCGCGCAGAACCGTGAGGTCGACGCCGGCGAGGATCGCTCTCCCGCCGAGCTCCACACCCACCTCGACGAGCTCGACTACCCGCTCGCCACCGCGTGCGTGCGGGCGCAGCTCGAGCGCGATCCTGCGCCGCTCGAGCACGGGCCGGTCGACCTTGTCCATGCGGTCGATCCGCCGCTGCATGTTGCGCGCCTGCTTGATGTGGCGCTCGTTGACGACGCGCCGGGCCCAGTCCTCGAACCGCCGGATTGCCTCCTCGAGCCGAGCGATCTCCTTCTGCTGGGTGACGTAGAGCTGCTGCTGGCGCTGCAGCTCGAGCTCGCGCGCGACCGTGTAGGCGGAGTAGTTCCCCGGCCACATCCGAATGCGGCCACCCGTCAGCTCGGCGATCTGCGAGACCGTCTCGTCGAGCAGGTAGCGGTCGTGCGAGACGGCGACGACGGCGCCGTCGAAGCCGCCGATCAGCGCCTCGAGGCGCTCGCGCGCCTCGACGTCGAGATGCGCCTCGGGCTCGTCGAGCAGCAGCACATCGGGCTCGTGGAGGAGCGCGACCGCGAGCGCGACGAGCTTGCGCTGCCCGCCCGAGAGCAGCCGCGTCGGCTTCGCCAGGTCGTCGTCGTCGAGGCCGACGTCGCGGAGCAGCGCACGTGCACGCCCCTCGAAGCCGGGGCCGCCGGCGGCCGTCCAGCGCTCCACGAGCTCCTCCTGTCGCCGCAGGAGTCGCGTCATCCGAGGGAGGTCGCTCCCGACGTCGCCGAGCTGCGTCTCGACGCCCGCGAGCTCACGCTCGAGCTCCTGCAGGTCCGAGCGTGCGGCGCGCGCTGTCTCGAGCGCTTCGCGATCGTCCCCCTCGGGCTGTTGCGCCAGAAACGCGACGACCAGGCCGCGCCGCTGCGTCAGCTCGCCCGCGTCGGCCGTCTCGAGCCCGGCCAGGATGCGGAGCATCGTCGACTTTCCGCCGCCGTTCGGCCCGATCACACCCACGCGGGCGTCCTGCTCGACGTCGAAGTCGAGGCCGTCGAGGATCAGCCGCGAGCCGAAGCTCTTCGCGGCGCCGCGAAGCGAAAGCAGAGCCATGGCGAGCGCACCGTAGCCGCGGACGGGCGCATCGTCGTCGTCCTCGAGAACGAACCGTGCAGTCTGACCGCGGTCAGACTGCGAACGGGAAGCGGAACGCGAGCTCGCCGAGTCGACGGTAGCCGGCGATCGACGGGTGATCGCCGTCCGGATGCGTCCACTCCGGTTTCATGCGACCGGGATTGTCGGGGTCCTCGAGCGTCGCGTAGAAGGGCAGCAGCGGAACGTCGAGCGCGTGGATGCGCGCGTTCAGCTCGTGGATCGGCGCCTCCGCCTGCGGCCACCCGTTGTTCCACGGCAGCACGTCGCACACCGCGACCGGCATGCCGAGCTCGACGCCGCGCTCGACCATCGCCTCGAGCACGACTGCAGCCGCCTCGACCGTCCGGCCCTGCGCGATGTCGTTGATCCCTCCCTGCACGACCAGAACGTCGGCTCGAAGCACGGCTTCGTCCAACCGCGACGCGATCTCGTCGGTGCGTTGGCCCCAGATGCCGTGGTTGCGAAAATCGAGATCGGGACGACGCAGCGCCGCCCAGTGCTCCCACTGACCCATCGGGTTGCCGATGCGGCGGCGCGCGTCCCAGTAAGGAGAGCCCTCGGTGATCGAGTCGCCGAGGCACGCCACCACGACACCGCTCATCGCGGCAGCGCGAGCGCGCCCGCGCGGTAGTAGCTGCGCGCCTGCGCCTTGAAGTAGCCGCCGTCGTCGTCGGCCGACAGCGAAGGCCGCGTGTTGCCGTTGATCGACGGCGGATTCGTGGTCCCGTCCTTCGCCGCGTCGCAGGCACAGGTCGTGCCGCTCGCCCCGCCTCCGAACAGGAAGCCCGCGAACCCGGCGGCTACGTATTGCCGAAGATGGGAGCGCGAGCCGTCGCCGATCAGCCACTGCACGCGGTTGTCCTGGAAGTGACCCCATGTGTTGTTCTCGGCCCGCATCAGCGTGTTCCCGAGCGGGATCTGCCACGCAACCATGCGTACGCCCGCGAGCCGCACGAACGTCTGGGCGTACAGCAGGTGCCGACGGAAGTCGCCCGGCGTGAACCAGGTCTTCGGATTGCTCTCCACCTTGGCGTAGAAGCCGGCGTCGCGATCGGAGAAGTCCTCGAACGCGATGTCGAAGGGCGCGTGCAGGGAACGGTAGAACGCCGCGGACTGCGCGGCGTAGGCGCGGACGGTCGCATCGGGAGGCTTCTCGTAGACGATGTCGTGCTCGGTTCCCCAACCGCTCATGTGGTAAGCGAGAATGACGTTCGGCGCGAGCTGGTCGCGGAGCGAGACCCACTCCTTCGCGAAGGAAGACGCGAGCGTGACGTCGTTCGCCTGCTCGAGATATCCCCACAGATCGGGCTCGACGTGGACGACCACGGGCTTCGCGCCCTTCACCCGCGCGAACAGCAACCGCACGTCGTTCCAGTACGCAGTCATCGTCGCTGCGTTGCCCAGGTTGGTGAGATCGGCGTGGGACTCGTCTCCCCCGCCCGGCTTCGACTGCAGCAGCATGTAGTACGTCAGGACGGGGATCTCTCCGTGCCGCCACGAGTCGGCGACGTACATCGACGCGAACGTCCCGTTCGGGTTCCACGTCGACCAGCCCTGCCCCGTGTTCACGCCGCCGGCGAGATACTGGTAGCGAAAGCCGAACGCGGCTGCCTTGCGCAGCGCGGCGGCGTCGCCGGGCGAGTCACTGAGCCCGAGCTGCAGCGTCTGAGGCCAGCCGGCGGGCAGAGGTGGGAGCGCAGCGGGACCGGCGCCCGCGCCCGCGGCGCCCACGCAGACGAGGGCGAAGATCGCGGCGACTGTCGAAAGACGGAGCACGAGCGGCCCTCTCACCGTACTCGCGTTTGACGACGGCGGGCGGCGCGGCTACCGTCACTCCGTCAAGCGACGACCGCGAGGAGGGAGATTTTCGATGACTGCGCACTTCGCCATTTCCCTCGACGTCGCCTGACCGCGTTCCTGACGAGCACCCGCGTCTGACCGCTCACCTCACGGCGGCGTCCTCCGTACGCCCACCCGAGAGAAGGAGAACGGATGCTCGACCTGCAGGGGCGGGCGCGCACGATGCGCCTGTACACGATGGACGCCTGGGTCTCCGACCCGGAGATCCTGACCGACGAAGCGTCGCTGAAAGCGGCGCTCTACACCGGGGCGCGCGCCGGCGGCGCGGTGGTCCTCGGCGAGGAGTTCTGCGTCTTTCCGAACGGCGCCGTGACGGGTGTGCTCGTCCTGGCGCAGTCACATCTGAGCTTGCACACGTGGCCCGAGCTCGCCCTCGCAAATATCGACCTGCTCTCGTACGGCGACGTCAGCGGGACCGTCGTCCTCTCCGTGATCCGCGAGCGCCTCGGCGTGACCAGGGCATCCGTCAACTGCCTTCCCCGTGCCGTCGGCTGACGTCGACCCACTCGTCGCCCGCGTCGCGGCCGGAGTGGGGCTCGCCGAGGGCACGCGCGGAGTGCAGCGGGTGCTCGACGCCCTTGCCCGGCTCGAGCCCGTCTCGATTCGCGTGCTCGCGCGGGCCGTCGACCTCCCGGTGCCGATCGTCGCGGCGATCTGCGGCGAGCTTCGACAGGACGGCATCGTCTCCGAGAGCCGGCCCGCCCAGCTGACCATCGCGGGCCGGAAGCGGTACGCGGCTGCGGCGGTCAACGTCGAGGCGGCATGTCCCGCGTGTGGCGGGAGGGGCATCGGCCTGCCCGACGAAGTGGCGCGGCTCCGGCGCGGGCTCGCCCGGCTCGGCGAAGCCGCACCGGCGCCGCGCGTCGAGCTCGACCAGTGCCATTGCACGGCCCGGACGAAGCTCCGACGCGCGCTCGCGTTGCACGGAGCCGGCGCGCTCGCCGGGCGTCGCATCCTGCTCCTGGGCGACGACGATCTGATCTCGCTCACACTCGCACGGTTCGTCCGCCAGCTCGGATCGCGCGACACGATCCGCGAGCTCGCAATCGTGGACGTCGACGAACGGCTACTCGCCTTCATCGGCGACGAGCTCGCCGCCACGGACTACCCGGTGCGTCTGATTCGATGCGACCTCCGCGATCCGCTGCCGGCTTCGCTCGTGGGCACCTTCGACACGGTCGTGACCGACCCGCCGTACACGGCAGACGGCGCTGCGCTGTTCCTCTCACGGGCGATCGAGGCGACGGCCGGCCCTGGCTCAGACGTGTTCCTCTCCTTCGGCTCGCGGCGGCCCGGCGCCCAGTTCGACCTCCAGCGAACGATTGCGCGGATGGGGCTCGAGATCCGCGCGCTCACGCGCGACTTCAACGACTACATCGGCGCCGGTGTGCTCGGCGGGACGAGTCACCTCTACCACCTGGCAACGACCGACGGCGCGCAGCCGATCGTGCGCGGCCGCTTCGAGGGTGCGCTCTACACGGCGGCTAGAAGAAGAACTGCCGCCACGCAGTCCACCAGTCATCGGCACGCGAGCTGATCTGGCGCGCGTCCGTGATCTCGACGCCCGCGCGGTAGCGGTACTGCTCGACGTGATCCGAGGTGTTGAAGTCGACGACGATCTCGCACGGCCGGCCGGGGTCGTACGGCCGCACCGCAGCGAGATCGGCGAGCGCCTGCTTCGCTCCGGCCTCGATCCGCTCACGGGCGCGGGCGGCAGGAAGCTGACGCGCGCTGAACCTGCCGAGGCCCTTCTTCACGCCGACGGTCGTCAGCCCGCCCCCGAGCAACGCACCGCCTTCGCGACAGGACGCCTCGTCGCCCGTGACGAGCAGCACCGGGCAGCCCCACGTCCCGCAGAGCGCTGCGTTGATCCCCGTCTCGCCGACCTCGACGCCGTTGAAGCGGAGACGCCACCACGACGAGCCGCTCACCGTGTGCGCGAGGACACCGTCGCGCGTCCCTGCCATTGCGTGCATCCCGACGAGGAGCGCGGCGTCGACACCCTGCTCGAGGTACTCGACGTACTCAGTCCACTCGTTCTGGACGACGTACTCGCAGTCGGAGTCGAGCTCCTCGGGGATCAGCGAGTTGAACGTCCATCCTTCACCGGCGCCGTGGCAGTCCATGACGACGATCTCGGTCGCGCCGCCCGCCTTCGCGCCCCGCACCGCGGCGTTGATCTCGCCGGTGTAGAGCCGCCGTCCTTCCTCGTACATGTCGTGGCCGCCGGTCACCTGCTGCCACTTGACGATTCCGGCGACGCCCTCCATGTCGCTGATCACGAAGACCTTCATGCGGAGATGGAGCCTACGATCTCGCCGAGGCTGTTCGTCACGGGTACCTCGCGAAAGTCGGCGAGCCCGAGCAGGACTCCCACCGCGGAGCGGATCGCGCGATACGACCCGTCCTCGGTCTTCAGCACGAACCCGCGGCCGTCCTCGTGCGCCGCGCAGAAGAGCCCTTCCGCGCCGCCCTTCGCGATCCAGCCGTCAGCACTGCGCATCAGGTCCGTGTCCGGCGCGCCGTGGGTCGCGCCGACGAGCTCGGGTCGCGCGCGCATCGCCGCGCGAATGCGGGCCGGCGTCCGGGTGAGGAGCGAGGCAGCGCCGGTGAGGGTCGAGCCGAAGGTCGGCAGCCCGCAGCCGTCGATTGCGACCTCGCCGCCGACCTCCGCCGCGATTCGCCGCTGCAGCGGATGCGAGAGATCGCGATAGGGGTGAAGCGGCCATCCGTGCGCGCGACACGCGGCCAGCATTCCAGCGTGCTTGCCCGAGCAGTTGTGCCCGAGTCGGCCCTCCGGCCGTCCCTCCTGCGTACCGTTCTCGAGATCGTCGACGCTCGCACCGGCGCGTGCGAGCACCTTGCGTACGGCCGCGAGCTGTGCCGGCTCGGCGTGGTGCGAGGCGCAGGCGATCGCGACCTCGTCGTCGTCGAGCGCCTCGTAGCCCTCGACGAACGGAATCGCCTGGATCGGCTTGACCGAGGAGCGGAGGAGGAAGCTCAGCCGGGGGTCGCCGAAGCCGTCGCCCCAGGTGGTAGCGGCATGCACACGGTGCACCGCCTCGACGACGGCTCCACGCCTGACGACTACCCTGATCGCGTCCACCGTCACTCGCCGCGAGGAGCCTACGCTGCCCGAGCTACCCGAAGTCGAGGCGTGGCGCCGTCAGCTCGACCCGCTCGTCTCTGCGTCGCCGGTCGAACATGCCGGCCCGGCCCACGTCGCGACGCTGAAGACAATCGATCCGCCGCTCTCGGCGCTCGACGGCAGCTCGCTCCGCGTCGAGCGGCGGGCGAAGCGCTTCCTGCTGCCGACGGCAGCCGGGGAGCTCGTGCTGATGGTGCACCTGATGAGCGCCGGTCGGCTGAAGCATGTGGCGCCCGGGGCGAAGGGCGCGAAGGCGCCCATGTTCCGGCTCCGCTTCGAGGACGGCGGCGAGCTCCAACTGACCGAGGCAGGCTCGAAGAAGCGCGCCGGCGTCTGGCTGCTCACGCCGGAGAACGCCGCGGCCGAGCTGGCGCATCTCGGGCCGGAGGCCGACGGGCTCGACGCCGAGTCGCTTGCGGCGATCCTCAGCTCGGACTCACGGCGGCTGCATTCGCTGCTGCGCGATCAGCGGCTGATCGCGGGAATCGGTCGCGCCTGGGCGAACGAGATCCTGTGGGCCGCGCAGCTGTCGCCGTACCAGCTCTCGACCCAGGTCTCCGACGACGAGACCGCCGGGCTGGCGACCGCGATCCGAGACGAGCTCGCCCGGGGCCTCGAGCTTCGCCTCCAGGGAGCGAACGACGCGAAGACCTACCGCGTCCACAACGCGCTCGGCCGGCCGTGCCCACGTTGCGGGACACCGATCGCGCGCGTCGACTTCGAAGAGCACACCATCTACTACTGCCCGACCTGCCAGACCGGCGGCCGGGTGCTCAAGGATCGACGACTGTCGCGCCTGCTGCGCTGAGGTGAGCCGTCCTGTGCCCTCGATAAGGTCCCGCGCCGTGATCAGGACACAGCCACAGCGGGGCGGCTGGCTCGAGGTCGTGTGCGGGCCGATGTTCAGCGGGAAGAGCGAGGAGCTGATCCGGCGACTCCGCCGCGCCGAGATTGCCGGACAGCGCGCGCTGATCGTGAAGCCCCTGATCGACACGCGCTACGACGTCGGTCATGTCGTCTCGCATGCAGGGGCGAAGATGCGGGCGGTCACGGCGCGGAACGGCGGCGAGGTCGAGCGCCTGGCGGGCGGCTACGACGCGGTCGGGATCGACGAGGTGCAGTTCTTCGATGCCGCGATCGTCGAGGCGATCGAGTCGCTCGTCTCCGGCGGAACACGGGTGGTCGCCGCCGGACTCGCACAGGACTTCCGCGGACTGCCGTTCGGCTCGATGCCGACGCTGCTCTGCGTCGCCGAGTTCGTCGACAAGCTGGAGGCGGTTTGTCACCGGTGCGGCGGCCCGGCGACGATGACCCAACGGCTGGTCGACGGCGAGCCTGCGCCGTTCGGCGGGGAGACGATCCAGGTCGGAGCGCTCGACTCCTACGAGGCCCGCTGCAGGCACTGCCATGCCGCGGGTGCGGCCGACAGCGGCCTGCAAGTGCCCGCGGTCGAGCAGCTCGTCGGCTAGCTACGCGCTCTTGAGAACGCGCCGCAGCTCCTTGGAGAGCTGCTTCGCCTCGCGGCGGCTCAGCGCGGCGATCGTGCGCTGGGTGGCGTCGTTGACGATCCGTACGGTGCCGAGATCGTCCCGAGCCACCGCGAATTCGCGCGTCGGGGTGGTCGTCTTGGGCATGACGTCTCTCATCGGCTGCTTGCCGTCCCGACTTTAGGATCGGGCGCCTGCGGCAAGCGGCGCTAGCATCGGCGGCGTGTCGACGGCGTCAGACGCGCACACGCTCCCGTTCGCCTGGTACAGCGACGAGGCGACGCTCCGCCGGGAACGGGCGAGCATCTTCGCGCGCTCCTGGCAGTACGGCGGACGCGCGGATCAGGTCGCCGAGCCCGGCTCGTACCTGACGACCGACGCCGGCGGCGTCCCGCTGCTCGTCACCCGCTCCGCCGAAGGCGAGCTCCGCGCCTTCCTGAATGTCTGCCGCCACCGGGGGGCGATCCTGACCGAGGGCTGCGGCCGCCGCGAGACGATCCAGTGCCACTACCACGCGTGGACGTATGGGCTCGACGGCGCGCTCCGCGCGGCGCCGCGCTCGGACCGCGAGGCGGGCTTCGAGCAGGAGGAGCTCGCGCTCGTTCCTGCGAGCGTCGGCGTCTGGGGGCCGTTCCTGTTCGTCAACCCGGACCCGGAGGCCGAGCCGCTGGCCGACTGGCTCGGCGAGCTGCCGGAGATCCTCGCCCGCGACCTCGACCTCGACGCCGTCTCGTTCCATTCGCGCATCGAGTTCGGCTCGAACGCCAACTGGAAGGTGGTCACCGAGAACTTCCTCGAGTGCTACCACTGCCCGACCGCGCACCCCGGCTTCAGCGCAGTCGTCGACGTGCATCCGGATCGCTACGTCCTCGAGCCGCACCCGACCTTCTCTTCCCAGCACTGCGAGGCCCGCAGCGGCGGCGAGCGCGGCCAATTCCACCTGCTCTACCCGAACACCGGGATCAACGTCTTTCCGGGAGCGCCCAACCTCTCGATCGGGCCGATCGTGCCAATCGCTCCGGGACGCACCGACCGCTACCTCGACTACTTCTTCGCCGCCGACGCCGACGCCGACTGGCTCGCCGACTTCTTCGCGTTCGACGACCAGGTCGGCCGGGAGGACACGGCGCTCGTCGAGTCCGTCCAACGCGGCATGGCGGCGGGCATGCTCGGGCAAGGGCGGCTGTTGCTGAATGCCGAGCCGCTGATCGCCGCCTTTCAAAGTTGGGTGGCGAATCGGCTCGCTGGCTAAAATCGCCGGGCCCCCCTGCTTTCACAATCGCATAGGAGGAAATCTGTGAAGCGTCTCGTTGCTCTCGCCGTCGTGGCGGGGCTGGCAGTCGTGCTCGCCGCGGTCGCGGGCGCCAAGACGGCGGCGTCCCCGCCGGTGATGACGCCGGGCAAGCTGGTCATCGGGTTCGGCGACCCGGCGGTCAACTTCGCCAACGGCAAGATCCGGGGCTCGAACTACCTGAGCCCGAAGGGCTATGAGGTCGACCTGTCCGCTGCGATCGCCAAGGGTCTCGGCCTGACTCCCCAGTACGTGTACACGCCGTGGGCGAAGCTGTTCGCCCCCGGACACAAGACGTTCGACATCTCCTTCCAGGAGGCGACGATCACGGCCCAGCGGAAGAAGACGGTCGACTTCACGTCGTCGTACTTCGACGCGAACCAGGGCGTGTTGTTGTCGAAGAAGGCTGCGGTGCCGCATTCGCTTGTCGACCTGAAGAAGCTGCAGACGTGCGCGCAGACCGACACCACCGGTCTGGACTACATCCAGCAGAAGCTCCACCCGGACAAGGCACCGCTGATCTACCAGTCGACGGCCGCAGCGTTCGTCGCGGTGCAGATCGGACGCTGCGATGCGCTCGTGCTCGACACGCCGATCGTGGCGTCGGAGAAGAAGGCCCGACCGAGCCGCTACGGCACCGTCGGTGGCCAGATCATCACGCACGAGCAGTACGGCGGCGTACTGGCCAAGGGATCGGCGCTCACGCCGCTCGTCGACAGTCAGATCAAGAAGCTGTGGGCGAACGGCACGATTGCCAAGCTGCAGAAGAAGTGGTTCAACGTCGACTTCTCGAAGATCCCGGTCCTGAAGTAGTCACATAGACCTTGAACCAGGTCGTCCACACGTTCTTCTCGCCGCACGACTTTCGTGTGTCGCTGCCGGACGTGTGGGCGGGGTTCAAGGTGAACCTGAAGCTGATGGTGGTTGCCGAGTCGCTCGTGCTCGTGCTCGCGCTCGCGGTCGCCATCGTTCGTGGATTGCCGGGGCGCGGAGCGAAGCCACTCCGCGCCCTGATGATCGTGTACACGGACTTCTTTCGCGGCACGCCGCTGATCCTCGTCGCGTTCATCGTCGGCTTCGGATTGCCGGCGCTCAACCTGCACGTGCTCAGCAACCTGTCGAACTTCACGTACGGCGTGATCGCGCTCACGCTCGTCTACACCGCATACGTGACGGAGGTGTACCGGGCGGGAATCGAGTCGGTGCATCCGTCGCAACGCATGGCTGCTCGTTCGCTCGGCCTCTCGTACGCACAAGCGATGCGCTACGTCGTCGTCCCCCAGGCGGTGCGGCGTGTGATTCCGCCGCTGCTGAACGACTTCATCGGCCTCCAGAAGGACACCGCGCTCGTGTCGGTGATCGGTGTCGCCGAGGCGGCGTTGCAAGCCCAGGGCTACTCCCAGACCTACGCCAACTTCACCTCGTACACGGTCGCCGCGGTGCTCTTCGTGCTGCTCACGATCCCGCTCGCGCGCTTCACCGACCATCTGATCGCGGTGCGCGAACGCCGCGAGCGTGCAGCGGCGACGTGAGCTTCGTCGAGGCACGCAACATCACGAAGCGGTTCGGCGACAACACCGTGCTGTCGGGTGTCGATCTCGACGTCGGAGAGCACGAGGTCGTCTGCCTGATCGGTGCGTCCGGCTCCGGCAAGTCGACGCTCCTTCGCTGCCTCAATCTGCTCGAGCAGGTCGACGAGGGGTCGATCGAGGTCGACGGGCAGCTGATCACGAACGGGCGCATCGACGTGAACGCGCTCCGACGCAAGATCGGCATCGTCTTCCAGGCGTACAACCTGTTCCCGCACATGACCGTGCTCGAGAACGTGATGCTCGCACCGGTCAAGACGGGTCGGCTCGGCAGCCGCCAGGCGCGCGGCGAGGCGCTCGAGCTGCTCAAGCGGATCGGCCTCGCCGAGAAGGCCGACGAGTTTCCCGACCGGCTCTCCGGCGGGCAGCAGCAGCGGGTCGCGATCGTGCGTGCCCTCGCCATGGGCCCGAAGCTGATGCTGCTGGACGAGATCACGAGCGCGCTCGACCCGCAGCTCGTCTCCGAGGTCTTGAACCTCGTCCGCGAACTCGCGGAGGTCGGGATGACGATGATCATCGCCACCCACGAGATGTCGTTCGCGCGCGAGGTCGCCGACAAGGTGTGCTTCCTCGACGCCGGCGTGATCCTCGAGGAAGGCGCGCCCGCGGAGATCTTCTCGGGGCCGACAGAACCGCGAACGCGCGAGTTCCTGGCACGGGTGATCGAGGCTGGGCGGCTGTGAAGCGGCTCACCCCTCCCACGAAGGCGCCGCTCGCCCTGGCGGGCTTCCTCGCGCTGCCGCTCTTCTTCGCCTCGCTGATGGCCGCGTCGCTCGCGCTCGAGAAGCCGCGCGTCGTCGAGTGGTCGCGGCCCGGCGGTCACATCGCGCGCATCTTCCACGAGCCGAGCGGGTCGAACGAGGCGCGCATCTGGCTAGCGGCGCTCGTGCCGCCGCTCGTGCTCGTTCTCGCCGGCTTCGCGGCCTCGTTCATCCCGCAGGGCTTCTTCGTCACGTGCGCATCCGCGATCGTGGTCGCGCTCGCGTTGCTGCCACGGCTGCACCGGTGGGAGCTTCACCACACGCTGCGGTTCCCGTACGGCGAGGATCTGCTGGCCGACCAGACGACGTCGAGCTCGCTCGCGCGCGGCGAGTGGGAGAAGGACGCGGCCGACACCGTGCGCAGCCTGGTCCACTACACGATCGGCCTCGCGATCGCCGCGGCCGTGATCGGCCTCTTCCTCGCGTACCGCCGCCGGCAGAACAGGCCCGCGCCGATCACGGGCACGAGCGAGCTCCAGCAGACCGGTGGAGCACCGACGGCGACAGGCCTCTAGAAGCTGACGCGAAGCGTCTCGCCCTCGACCGCCACCTTCGCGCCGAGGGCTTCGAGCGTCATCCGTCCGACCAGCGCGCCGAGGTCGCGTTGCTCGTCGCCGGTGAGGATCGGCGTTGCGGCCGCCGTGACCGGCGACAGCGCCAGCACACGACCGTCGACCAACCAGGATGCGTGCTCGACCGGGCCGTGGCGCAGCGCCGCGACTGCCAATGCCTGCAGCGCCGACTGCGCAGTCTCGGGCTCGGTCTCGACGGTCGCGCCGGAGCCGCTCGCCCCGACCCGTTCGTCGTCGGTTCGCGCCAGCTCCAGGGTGTCGGCTTCCTGGAGGACCGGCTCGAACCGCCCGCCCATGATGCGCGCCGCGAGCCCGAGCTCGTCGAGCAGGACGGTCATCTGCTCCGACGCGGTCTCGATCATGCCGAGGAATCGCGCCGTGCGCTCGTCGTGGCCTTCGTCGCGGGTCAGCGTCCGCGCGAAGCCGTAGACGGTGGCGAGCGGGGTTCGCAGGTCGTGGCAGGCGAGCGATACGAGACGGGGAAAGCGTTCGACGTCGTCCATCGCGCTACGGTTCTACCCGATGGGGAACCTTCGCGACGAACTGACGGTCGACCTCCAGGCCTCAGCGCCGGAGATCCAGCTCGGCTTGACCCGGGCCGGCGTGACCGGCGTGCAGAAGGCGATCCGGATTCGCCACGAAGGGCATGAGAAGACCTTTGCCGCCGAGATCTCCTGCACGGTCGACCTCGATCCGGCCCAGAAGGGCGTGCACATGTCGCGCTTCCCCGAGCTGTTCGGCGAGGCGATCGACGAGGTCGTGATCGGCGAGGCGTTCCTCGTCGAGACGCTCGCCGAGCACATCGCGCGACACGTCGTCTCCCGGCAGGACGCTCTCCGGGCCGAGGTGCGAATCGAGGCGCAGTATCCGCTTGCCAGGCGCACGCCGGTCACCGGGCTCGAGACGCAGGAGATCGCCACGCTGATCGGCATCGCGAGCGCGTCGCCCCAGCGGGTCCGCCGCGTCGTCGGCGTCGAGGCCTGGGGGATCAACGCCTGTCCGTGCGCGCAAGGCCTGGTGCGGGGGGCGGCCGCCGACCGGTTGCTCGAAGCGGGCTTCGCCGACGGTGACGTCGAGCGGATCCTCGAGCTGGTCCCGCTCGCCACGCACAACCAGCGCGGGCAGGGGACGCTGCTCGTCGGCACGGAGGCACGGATCAACGCCGAGCACCTGGTCGACATCGTGGAGCGCTCGATGAGCTCGCCGGTCTACGAGCTCCTCAAGCGGCCGGACGAGCTGTTCGTCGTCGAGCACGCACATCTGCAGCCACGCTTCGTCGAGGACGCTGTGCGACACGCACTCGCCGCGACGCTCGAGCAGCATCCCGCCCTTCGCGACGACGACTTCGTCTCGGCCCGCCAGCTCAACCTCGAGACGATCCACCGGCACGACGTGGTCGCGGAGCGCTCGGGGACGGTCGGGGAGCTGCGCCGCGAGCTGCAGGGCGCAGTCGCCGCCCGGCACACCGAGCTGCGCGACTGGCTCAGCGCTTCTTGAAGCGCGCGGTGACCGTCAACGCGTAGTCGGTCGCCGGCGTACAGGTCGGGCGCACGCCCTTGCAGCCGCCGCTCCAGCCGGCGAACTTCCAGCCTTTCGCAGGGGCCGCCTTCAGGGAAAGGAAGCCACCGGCGTCGAACGTCTTCGTGCAGGTGGGTGAGCAGCTCACCTTCCCCTTGCCGGCGATCGAGACGCGGACGGGGATCCGCAGCGGGCCGTAGACGGCGGTCACCGACGTGGCCTGGGCGAGCGTCAGCTGACAGGTCCCGGCGCCGGTGCACGCTCCCGTCCAACGGACGAAGCGATCGGTCGCGGCAGGCTCCGCGTCGAGCGACACAACCGTTCCCGGATCCCATTGCGTGCTGCAGGTCGCCGAGCAGTCGACGCCGGGGACGTCGCTCGTCACGGTTCCGAGGCCCGACAACGACACGGTCAACCCGACCTGCGGCACGTCGAGCCGATGCAGCCAGAGCGAGTCCTGCACGTCCGGCCAGCTCTGCGAGTGCCCGTAGTAGTCGTCGTGGTTGTAGTCGAGAACCTTCTGCGAGATCGGCTCACCGCTCGTATAGGGGTAGAGGATGTCCGTCGGCGAGTCGCAGGGATGACCCGGGTCGCTCGGGCAATGCGGATCGCCGGGTGGGACGGCGCCGAGCGCGTGGAGCAGCTCGTGGGCCGCGATGGTGTCGGTCGGCACGCCCGAACAGCCGGCCGTGTAGACGACCGCGAAGGACGGGCCGACGTCGAGCTGGCCGCCCCCGGTCCCACAGATGTTCGCGTCCGCGGTCGCGCCCTCGTAGTAGACGAGGTACTTGACGTACGGATTCGAGAAGCCCGCGTCGACCAGCTGAGCCGAGATCGTCGACCAGTCGACACTCGCGCCCGTGCCGGCGTAGCGCGAAGTCGGATCGGGTAGCCGCGCGAGCGAGATGTCGAGACAGCGCGCGCCGTTGAAGTCCGCCTGGTCGAAGTTCGGCACGCGCGTCCAGTCCTGGCCGACCCACCACGACGAGATCGAGGCAACGTCGTCTGCCACGATGTTCGCGTCGTCGGCGAACGTGTCGGGAGCGTCGGCGGGCAGGGCGACGATCGCGTGGACCTGCCGGCCCGTGAGTACGCCCTGCCGGTCGGCGGCGGTCTCCCCCGAGCCGCACCAGCCCGAAGCGAGCGCACCGGGCGCCAACCACAGGCCGGCGAGCAGCCCGACGCCGAGCGCCAGCCTACGCATGGCGCGGCCGGCCGAAGCTGAAGCGACGCTCGGTGCCGGCGCGCAGGCGGCGCAGGTTTCCACGGTGCAGGAACAGAATCGCCGCGAACGCCGCGACTCCGAACAGCACGACGGAGAGGGGATAGCCGAAGACGACGGCTGCGACGGGCAGCGCGACTCCGGCGAGGATCGAGGCGAGCGATGCGTACCGAAACGCGAAGAAGGCGACCAGCCAGACGATGCCGGCGATCAGCGCGACCCACGGGGCGACGCCGAAGAAGACGCCGCCGCAGGTCGCGACCATCTTCCCACCCTTCGCGAAGCCGAGGTAGAGCGGCCGCCAATGGCCGAGCATCGCCGCGCCTCCGGCGGCGATCCCGCTGAGATGCGGAGGCGAGACGTACTGCATCGCGATGAAGGCCGGAATGAAGCCCTTGAGCACGTCGAGGAAGACGACCGGGATCCCGAGGCCGCGGCCGTAGGTGCGCCACACGTTGGTCGCGCCGATGTTCCCCGATCCGACCTTGCGAATGTCCTCGTGCTTGAGGATGCGAACGAGCCAGTACCCCCAGGGGCACGAACCGAGCAGATACCCGAAGATGACGACCGCGGCGAAGCTCACGGCCTCACGCTAGCGCGCCTGACGGTCACGGCTTGATGCCGTAGCGCTGCACCCAGTCGTTGACGACGTCGAAGTCGAGATTGTTGAAGAACGCGTCGATGTACGCGCCGCGGTCGGTGCTGAAATCGATGAAGTACGCGTGCTCGTAGACGTCGAGCGCGACGAGCGGCGTCGCGTTCCAGACCGGGAACGTGTTCTGGGCGTCGCCGATGTAGTTGAAGAGGCGTCCCTCGTCCCAGTCGTAGGCCGTCCACGCCCAGCCGCGAGCGGCAAGGCCCGTCGCCTTCAGATCGGCGCGCCAGGCGTCGACCGATCCGAAGTCGCGCTTGACCAGCGTGGCGAAGACGCCGGCCGGGTCGCCTCCGCGGCCGCCGAGGTGCTCGAAGTAGAGCTCGTGATTCTTGATCCCGCCCAGGGCGAACGTGAGGTCGACCTTCAGCGCGCGCAGCTCGGAGTAGACCTGGTTGGCGCTGGTCAGGTCGACGCCACCGAGCGCTCCGAGGATCTCGTTTCGCTTGTTGACGTAGCCCTGGTAGAGCTTGTAGTGGGCCTCGACGGTCTCGCGCGAGATGCCCTCCAGCTCGAGCAGTGCAGGCTTCAGCTCGCGCGGCGTGATCTCGTCGTGGTTGTAGGCAAGCGCCATCTCTCTCCTCACTGGCTCGCGGGGTGCGGCGCGGAGCATATCTTTGTCCGACGACCCGAATCGAAGGAGAGCAGATGCCCTACGAGCTGCCGCCACTGCCCTACGACTACGACGCGCTCGCGCCGACGATCGACGAGCAGACCATGCGGATCCACCACGGGAAGCACCATCAGGCGTACGTGGACAACCTGAACAAAGCCGTCGAGGGCACCGAGCTGGACGGGACACCGATCGAGGAGCTCGTCCAGCAGCTCGACCGGCTGCCCGAGGACCGGCGCACCGCGGCACGGAACAACGGCGGGGGGCATGCCAACCATTCGCTCTTCTGGCAGGTCATGAAGCCCGGTGGCGGCGGCGAGCCGTCCGGCGCGCTTGCGGGCGCGATCGAGGCGGCCTTCGACGGCGCCGACGACGTCAAGGCGAAGCTGAACGACGCCGGCGTGAAGCGCTTCGGCTCCGGCTGGACGTGGCTCGTCGTGAAGGGCGGCTCACTCGAGGTGATCTCGACACCGAATCAGGACAGCCCGCTGATGGACGGCGCGACGCCGATCCTCGGCATCGACGTCTGGGAGCACGCCTACTACCTGAACTACCAGAACCGGCGCCCCGACTACCTGGCGGCCTGGTGGAACGTCGTCAACTGGGACGAGGTCGGCCGGCGGTTCGACGCCGCGACGTGAGGTGAGGTGCGGTGCCAGGCACCTCCGTGCCTGGCACCGGGTCGAGAGCTCTCCACGGTGCGCCATCGCCTGTGGGCGAAACGTTGCGGTTTCACGACGGTGGCTGCCACCAGGATTCCGGAGAGCTCCCCACGGGGCGCCATCGCCTGTGGGCGAAACGTTGCGGTTTCACAACGGTGGCTGCCACCCCGCGACGGCAGCGCGGTGCGGTGCCGGGCAGGCCGCCTGCCCGGCACCGCGGGGGAGATTCAGGCGAGGCGGCGCCACGTGATCGTCGGGCCGATCACGCCGAGGTAGCCAGCCCCGGCCTGGTTGACCGACATCGTCAGGCGCAGCTTGCTGACGCCCTTCGGCAGCGTGAGCGTGACGCGCGCGGACGAACGCGCGTTCAACTGCACCTTGCGCAACGTCACCCACTGGCCGGTGAGCCCGTTCAGGCGCTGCAGCTGCACGCTCCGCCCGGCGAACGAGCGGCCGCCCGAGACGTGGATCAGCCAGGCGCCTGAATGCCCGAGCGACAGATGCGGCTGCACCTGCACCGTCGTCGGCGTCGCGAAGGCGCCCTTCCACTGGGCCTGGTACGTCGTCAGGACCTGCGGCTCGACGATGAAGCTGTACGCCCCACCCGCGCCCGTCAGCACC
This sequence comes from uncultured Thermoleophilia bacterium, assembly GCA_963769545.1. Classification (GTDB taxonomy): domain Bacteria; phylum Actinomycetota; class Thermoleophilia; order Gaiellales; family Gaiellaceae; genus PALSA-600. The sequence continues at coordinate 718,915 of CAVYMB010000002.1, forward strand.
GTCGTACGCTGGATCAGGTTCGGCTGCGGGTACGGCTGGTAGTAGATCGTCACCTGCTCGCCCGTGGCGTGATTCGAGACGATGCCGGACAGCGTCACCTTGGAGCCGTAGACGACCGCGGGCTGCGAGGCCGCGAGGGTGAGCGTCGGCGGCGCCCCCTTGACGGTGATCCTCCCGGTCAGCTTCGTGTGCAGCTCGTCCTTGTAGTCGTAGGTGCCGGCGGCGTTGAACGTGAACGAGTACTTCTGCCCCGGCTTGAGGATCGCCGACACGAACTGTCCGCCAGTGGCCAGCACCTGGTGGTTCACGCTGTCGCGGTTGACCCAGACCACCGTGTCGCCCTGGGTCACGGTCGCGCTCTTCGGGCTGAAGCCCGAGCCGGAGATCGAGATCGTCGTGGTTGCGGCGCCCGCCGGGCCTGCGACCGCCAGGGCCGACGCGGCGGCGAACGCGAGAATCAGCTTGCGCATCGAGTGTGTCCTGCCTTTCGGGGTTGGTTGCTCACGTCTCTCCAGCTGATTCTTGCCCCGGCGGAGGCCGGAAGCACCCGCCAGGGCGCGTGTTTTACTCAGGGTTGGCATGTCCTTACAGACGCAAAACAGCCGCGCGCTCGTCGCAGGCGGAACCGGGCGAGTCGGCGCCGCGATCGCGGCGCGGCTCGAGGCGGACGGCTGGTCGGTGCTGGCGGCCGGAAGCGCCGACGGCGACCTGCGGACGGCGGCCGGTGCCCACCTGGTCGTCGACGCGGCGCTCGGCCGGCTCGGCGGTCTCGACCTCGTCGTGCACGCCGCCGCAGACGAGTTCGTCCCCCGCCGGATCGAGGACGTGACCGAGACCGACTGGGACGCCGCCTTCGACGTGACCGCCAAGGGAACGTTCTTCCTCGCCCAGGCAGCGGCACCCGCGTTGCGCGACGCGCGCGGCGCGCTCGTGATCGTCGAGGACGTCGCTGCCTACCAGGCGTGGCCCGCCTTCGCCCCGCACTGTGCGGCCAAGGCGGCGCAGGCGATGCTCCGACGGGTCCTCGCCCTCGCGCTCGCCCCCGACGTCCGCGTCTGCGGCGTTGCGCCGGGCGCCGTCGCCGTCGAGCCGGGCCAGGAGGAGCGCCGCGCCGGCGAGACGCTGCTCCGCCGGGTCGGCCGGCCCGAGGACGTCGCGGAGGCCGTCGCCTACCTCGCGACCGCCACGTTCGTCACGGGCAGCACCCTCGTCGTCGACGGCGGCACCCTCCTCAAACCGGCGGCGGCCCAGCCCCGTAACGATCAATGATGGTGCTTGCGGTCACACTCCGTACGATTCCCCTCGTGACCAGCGACGGTGAGCTGATCCAGCGTGCCGCTCGCGGAGACCGCTCGGCCTTCGAGGATCTGTACCGTCGCTACGCCCGCCCGGTCTTCGGCTTCGCCCTGCGGCGGCTCGGCGACCGTGGTCGCGCCGAGGATGCGGTCCAGGAGACCTTCGCGTCGGTCTGGCGCTCGGCCGGTTCGTACAAGCCCGAGCGCGGCCCGGGGGCGCCCTGGCTGTACGCGGTCGCCCGCAACGCGATCGTCGACCGAGCCCGGGCGCGGACGGAGACGCCCGCGGAGATCCCCGACACCGCGGCCGACGGGCCGGGGCCGCCCGAGCACGCCGAACAGAGCTGGGTCGCCTGGCGGGTGCACCGGGCGATGGAGGAGCTGCCCGAGCGCGAGCAAGAGGTGATTGCGCTCGCGTACTGGAGCGGGCTCTCGCAGAGCGAGGTGGCGGAGTACCTTGGCATCCCCATCGGCACCGTCAAGACACGCACGCGTTCCGCGCTCGCACGCCTCGCCGACGTCCTCGGCGACGACCTGGAGGGAATGTGACCGACTTCCGCGATCTGGTCGAACCCGACGACCTGTCGACGCAGGAAGAGCTCCGCCTGCGCCGGGTGCACGAGCTGCTCGTGCAGGCCGGCCCGCCTCCGGATCTGCCGCCGGCACTGCTCGAGCCACCGACCAGACCGGCCGTCGCCGACGTCGCCGAGTTCCCGCTTCCTCCGAGCAAGCGCCGCGGCGCTCTGATCCTGATCGCCGCGGCGCTCGCACTCGCGGTCTTCGGCGGCGGCTACCTCTTCGGGCACGCGAAGGCCAAGCCCGCGACCTTCGCCGTGGCGCACGTCGTGCCGATGCACGGGAACGCCGCGGCCGCAGTCCTCACCATCTCGCACAGAGATGCGGCTGGAAACTGGCCAATGCAGATGCAGGTGCACGGACTGCCGCGCCAGGGGAACCGGGACGCCTACTACGAGCTCTGGCTGACACAGAACGGACGGCTGACCCAGGCCTGCGGCCAGTTCCGCGTCCACGGCAAGACGACGCGCGTCACGTTCAGCGTCCCGTGGTCTTCGAAGGGCGTCGACGGCTGGGTGGTCACCTCGCAGCTGCCGGGGCAGCGGCGCCCAGGCCCGATCGTGCTCCGCACCTGACGCGACCGCTCACACGTCGAGGCGCGAGTCCTCGAGGTCGAGGTCGCGCTGCACGCGCTGCATCACCTCTTCGGTGATCACACCCTGGTTGCGTAGCGCGAGGATCGCCTCGCGCTCGGCGCCGAGCAGTTCGCGCCGCAGCCGCTGAAACGCCTGCGACCGATCCTCGACACCGTCGTCGTCCTGGCCGTCGAGCCGTGCCCGAAAGCGCGACTGCCGAAATCTGTACGAGCGACGCAGCCGGTCGGCCGTGTCGTCGCGCACCCAGTCCTCGCCGGCGAGCTCCTCGAGCCGAGCGATCGCCGCCTCCGCCGCCTTGATCCGCGCCTTCGCATCCTCGCGCTCGGCGCCGTCGTCCGCCTCGATCCGGAGCGCGCGGATCAACCAAGGCAGCGTCAGCCCCTGCCCGAGCAGCGTGGCCAGGATGACCGCGAAGGTCAAGAAGATGATCATGTCGCGCCCCGGGACGTTGTTCGGGAGCGCGAGCGCGGCGGCCAGCGAGACGGCGCCGCGGATCCCGGTCCACGAGATCACCACCGGGTACTGCCACGGCGGATACGGATCGCGCTCACGAATCCGCCGGAAGAGCAGGCGCGGGACGTAGGTCATGATCGGCACCCACACGACGCGTGTCAGCATCACGACGGCCGCGACGAGGGCTGCGTCGGCGATCAGCGACAGGGTCGACCGGCCGGAGAGCCGGTTGAGGATCCCGTGCAGCTGAATCCCGATCAGCGCGAAGAGCAACGCGTTGACGAGGAAGACCAGGATCTCCCAGAAGGCGTTCCCGGAGAGTCGCGTCTCGACGGTGGTCAGCTGCGGCGTGTACCAGCCCATGTAGACGCCGATCGTCACGGCGGCAAGGACACCCGAGACGCCGATCGCGGTCGCCGGCAGGAACGCCAGGTATCCCGAGAGGAGCGCGAGCGCCACCTCGGTCGGCGTGTCGTTGACGCGGAGCCGGACCTGCCGGACGACCCACCCGACGGCGAGGCCGACGGCGATGCCGCCGATCACGTTGACCACGAGATGCCAGCTGGCGTCGAGCAACGAGAACGTCCCGGTCACGGCCGCGACGACCGCCGTCCTGTAGAGGACGAGCGCGGTGCCGTCGTTCACGAGGCTCTCGCCCTCGATGATCGCGACGATCCGCCGCGGCACGCCCAGGTTCCGTGCGATCTCGGTCGCAGCGAGCGTGTCGGTCGGTGAGACGACCGCACCCAGCGTGAACGCCGCGCCCCAGCTGAGGCCCGAGATCTCGCGATGGGCGACGACCGCGACCGTGAACATCGTCGCCAGCACGAGCCCGATCGCGAGGAAACCGATCGGGCGGAGGTTCGCGCGGAGGTCGCGGAGCCCCGTGAAGAAGGCCGACGAGTAGAGCAGCGGCGGCAGGATCGCGACGAGCACCAGCTGCGGGGGCAGCGTCACCTGCGGGAAGCCCGGCGCGAAACTGAGCAGGAGCCCGCCGCCGACGAGGAGGATCGGCAGCGGCAGCCGGACCGCGGTCGAGACCACGAGCATCGCCGCGAGCGCGACCAGGAGCGCGAGGAGCTGCAGCTCGAGATGCGTGCTCAGGCTCAGGTGCATCCGGCGAGCCTACAAATCGGATAACCCTCGATCCCGGTGCGCCGGGACCCGGGCCTGGCTTGAACTGGCCCCGGATCGGGCGTAGGTTGGAAGGTTCGCACGACGAAACCAAAGGGGGAGAGATGCTGTTCACAGCACGCTCGACCATCGTCCTTGCGCTTGCAGCCGCAGTGTCGGCGGTGATTCTGGCCGCACCGGCGTCGGCAGGCGGCACCGGCAACGTCACCGTTTTCGCCGGCGGGCTCAACAACCCGCGCGGGCTCGAGTGGGGCCCCGACGGCAACCTCTACGTCGCCGAAGGCGGAGCCGGCGGCACCACCTCGACGACGGCCGACCAGTGCACGCAGGTCAAGCCGCCGATCGGACCGTACAAAGGCGGCTCGAGCGCAGACATCCTTCGCTACTCACCCGGCGGGGTGCGGTCGACGGTCGTCGGCGGCCTGCCGTCTGACCAATCCGCACCGCCGCGGAACTTCCAGAGCGGAGTGGCCGATGTGGCGTTCATCGGCAACACGATGTACGCACTCGAGACGGGAGCCGGTTGCTCGCACGGGAACGCGACGGTCGACAACGCAGTCCTCCGCGTGAACCCCAACGGGACGACGACGCAAGTCGCGGACCTGAGCGACTTCATCAAGGCGCATCCCGTCGCAAACCCGGACGAGGACGACTTCGAGCCCGACGGGACGTGGTACAGCATGGTTGCGTTCCACGGCGACCTCTACGCCGTCGAGCCGAACCACGGTGAGGTCGACCGGATCGATCCCGGCACCGGCGCGATCAACCGCGTCGTCGACGTCTCGGCGACCCAGGGGCACATCGTCCCGACCGCGATCGCCTTCGGTGGGCTGTTCGGCGGGTTCGCGCTCGGCAATCTCGGCACCTTCCCGATCGTGCCGGGGAGCGAGCAGCTGATGCGGGTGACCACGAACGGCGATCTGTCGGTGGTCAGGACGGGCTTCACCACGATCCTCGGCCTCGACTTCGACCTGTTCGGGAATCTCTACGTGCTCGAGTCGATGACGGCGCCCGGCTTCCCGGGGCCTGCACAGCTCGGCACCGGGAAGGTCGTCCGGATCAACTTCTTCGGCGGCACCTCGACGATCGCGACCGGGCTGTCGTTCCCGACCGGGATGACGATCGGCCCCGACGGGGCTCTGTACGTCTCGAACCTCGGCTTCGCCGGCCCAGGTGCGGGCCAGATCCTGCGCATCCCGACCAGGCGGGAGTTCTAGAGGAGGCGACGCGCCTCGCCGGCGCGGCTAGGCCGCGTCGGCGAGGTCTTCGTTCTGTGCGAGCCGGCGCAGGGCGTCGGTCTCGATCTGGCGGACGCGCTCGCGCGTCAGCCCGAGCTGCTTTCCGATCGCCTCGAGCGAGGCGGGGCCGTCACCGACGAGCCCGAAGCGGAGCTCGACGACGGCACGCTCGCGGTCCGGCAGGTTCGCAACCGCCTGGCGGACGGCCAGGTCGCGGAGCGAGGCGGACGCCTCCTCCTCGGTCGACGGGCCGGTGCCGGCGATCAGGTCGCCGAACGACGCGTCGCCGTCGTCACCGACGGGCATGTCGGTCGATGCGACCGCGCGTGCGGCGGCCATCACTTCGTAGACGTGCGTGATCGGCAGCTTCGAGTGCTTGGAGATCTCCTCCGGCGTCGGGTCGCGCTCCAGGGTCGCAATCAGCTCGCGGCGGGCGCGGGCAACCTTCTGCTCACGCTCGACGACGTGCACCGGGATGCGGATGGTGCGCGACTTGTTCGCGACACCGCGCTGCACGGCCTGGCGAATCCACCAGGTCGCGTAGGTGGAGAACTTGAACCCCTTGCGCCAGTCGAACTTCTCGGTCGCGCGAATCAGGCCGAGGACGCCCTCCTGGACGAGGTCGCCGAGCGTGATGCCCTGCGTCTGGTAGCGCTTGGCGATCGAGACGACCAGGCGGAGGTTGCAGTTGATCATGCGCTCCTTCGCCGCCATGTCGCCGCGCTCGATGCGCTTGGCCAGCTCGACCTCTTCCGCCGCGGTGAGCAGCGGGTAGCGGCCGGCCTCGTTGAGGAACATCTGGAACGAGTCGGTGGTGTAGTGGGCCTCGCCGATCGAGAGGTCGAGCGTCAGCTCCTCCTCCTCGTCGGTCTCGGGCGCGGCGCCGTGTGCCTCGAGCTCATGCTCGAGCAGCTCGGCCTCCTGCTCGTCGAGATCGCCCGCGAGCACCGCATCTGCCACCTCGGCAGGGGTGATCGATCCGTGCTCGGCGCGGAGGTTCAGAAGCTGCTCAAGGGCTTCGGCGACAGCCGTGGTCATGCTGAGTTCGGTCAACGTGCTCCTTCTTGTCTTCGAGGAAGACGGGCGCGCGGTTTGCTTCCTGCGCCTCTGTCGAAGATGAAAACGGCGTGGTTCCAGGAGATATTCCCCCTGGCCGCCAGAACTTAGTGACACTTTGTTACAAGTCTGTAAGGCTTCGACCCCGGCGGCGGTTAAGCCGGCGAAGAGTTGCCTAAGGAGCCATTCGACCGTTCTCGAGGAAAGCCTCGTGCGTGACGGGCATCAGCTGGGCGAAGAACGCCTCGACTGCCTCAGCGTAACGGCGGATCTCGAGCTGGGCGAACTCCGAGTTTCGCAGCGAGACGAAGTTCATCAGGGCACGGGCGTTGACCGTCCAGTAGAACTGGGTATAGGCGCCGACCGGGAGCACCGACCGGGCGAGCTCCCGCGCCACCCCCTGCTCGACCAGGCGCGCGTACGTCTCGTAGGCCTGCTGGTAGACCGCGCGGAGCTCCTCACGCGTCGTCTCGGCGAGCTCGTCGTCGACCGGCTCGAAGCGGTAGGCCCCGGGCTTGCCGACCTGCGTCCGCACGTCGGCGGCCTCGGGCACGTAGAAGTCGTCGGTCGCCTTCGCGTACCGGAGGCTGAACTCGTTGAACGACCCGATCCGGTGCCGGAACCACTCGCGCGCGACGAAGATGGGGCAGCGAACGTGGAAGCGGAACGCGTTGTGCTCGAACGGCGAGCCGTGGCGGTCGCGCATCAGGAAGCGGATCAGCCCTTCGTCGGAGGCGTCCATCTCCTCCTTGCGGCGCGCGAACGAGACACGGGCGCCGTTCACGACGGACAGGTCGTCCGCCAGCGCGCCGTCCAGGCGCACGAACCCGTGGTCGAGCAGACGTGTCGTTCGGTCGTCGGTCGTCTCGGTCACCGTCAAAGCTGGCGGACCCTAGTCCGCGCCCCGGACATCATCCCTGGTATGCCTGCAACGTGATCAGGGTCGGCACCTCGGGGTGGTCGTACCCGTCCTGGCGGGGAGGGTTCTACCCGGACGGGATGCAGCCGGCCGACTTCCTCCGCTTCTACGCCGAGCGCTTCGACACGGTCGAGCTGAACTCGACGGGATACCGCCTGCCGAGCGAGGATCAGTTCCGCCGCTGGGCCGACGCCGTGCCCGACGGGTTCCGGTTCGCGGTCAAGCTGCCGCTGGCCCGGCTCGACCGCGTGACGCCGTTCCTCGAGCGCGTGCTCGCGCTCGGCGACCGGCTCGGTCCTGTCCGGGTGGTCGTCGAGGCGGCCCGCGACGACGGGCTCGTCTCCTTCGTCGAAGGCTCGGTTCCCGGCGGGGTCGAGCTCGCATGGGACTTCCGGCACGAGTCGTGGGATGACGCCGGCGGCGGGACCGTCCGGGTCGACGACCGTGGTGCCGAGCCGTACCGCTACCTGAGGTTGCGGGAGCCGCCGTACTCCGACGCGGAGCTCGAGGCCGCAGCCGCCGGCGTCCGTGATCCGGCGTATGTCTACCTACGGCACGAGGACGAACCGACGGCGCCCGTCTACGCCGAGAAGCTGCGAGCGTTTCTTCGTCAGTAGCCCGCGGCGACCCCGGAACGAGCGAGGTGTGCTCCGGACTCGAGGATCTCCGTCACCTGGGAGACGGCGAAGCGAAGCTCGTCGTCCGTCGTGAAGAAGTGCGGGCCGAAGCGAATGCCGGCTTCCGGCCGGTAGTCGCAGATGATCTCGCGTGCCGCGAGCTCGGCGTGCACCGCCCGGAAGTCCGGCACGGAGAAGACGACCGACCCGCCGCGGATCTCCGGATCCCGCGGTGATGTCAGCTCGAAGCCGGCTGCATCGACGAGGTCGACGAGCAGTGCGGTCTGGCGCATCGAGTTGGCGCGGATCCGGTCGACGCCGATCTCGGCGAGGATCTCGTAACCGGCGCTCGCGGCATAGAGCGCGGGAACGTTGGGTGTCCCCGTCAGGAACCGCGCGACGCCGTCGGCGTATCGCATCTCCGGCTCGAACGCGAACGGCTCCGCGTGCGCCTGCCAGCCGGCGAACGCCGGCTCGAGCCGATCGGCGAGATCGGGACGCACGTAGAGCCAGCCCGCGCCGGGGCCGCCGCAGAGCCACTTCACCGAGCCGCCGACGCAGAACTCGACGCCGAGCGCCGTCACATCGAGCGGCACGGTGCCGGCGGACTGGTATGCGTCCAGGCAGACGTAGGCGCCGGCGGCACGTGCCCGCTCGACGATCCGCTCGACCGGCTGGATCTCGCCCGATTTGTAGAGCACGTGCGAGACGGGGACGAGGAGCGTGCGCTCGTCGATCGCGTCGATCACGGCTTCCGCGTCCTCGCAGACGACGACCTCGGCACCGAATCGCGCCCAGGCCTGCTGCACGTACCGCACCGACGGGAACAGTCCCTCCTCGAAGACGACCCGGTTCCGGGGTGGCGCGAGGTCGAAGCAGGAGAGGACGACCGCCTCGGCGACGGTGACGTTCTGGTGCATCACGACCGTTCCAGGCGGTGCCCCGATCACGCGACCGAGCAGATCGCCGACCGTCAGCGGGGTCGCCCACCACCCCTCACCCCACGCGCGCGCGCCGCGCGTCGCCCATTCGTCCGCAAAGCGCTGGAGGCGTCGCGACACCTCGGCCGGCATTGCTCCGAGCGAGTGGTTGATCAGGTACGTCGTCGACTCGAGAATCGGAAAGCGGTCGCGATAGTCGAGCAGCTCCACGTCGAGAGCTTAGAACCTCCACACAGCGTTGCCCGTGGAGTGCGACACCCAGACGTGCCCGCCGACGGGGAACGCCACGATCGGCCCCGGCCCTGCGGCGAACGTGCGAACGACCTTTCCGGAGCGCGGATCGATCACCACGACCACGCCCGCGTCGATGCACGGCACCCAGAGCTGTCCGCGTACGACGGCCGAGCCGAGCGGGTTTCGCTGCACAGGGACGCGTGCGAGCACCTTCAGGGTGGCCGGATCGACGCGGGCGACGACGTCGGACTCCTCGGAGACCCACAGCGAGCCCGCGGATTCGGTCACCCAGTCGGCTCCCGGGAGCTTCACGCTCCCGGTCACGCGATTGGTCTTCGGGTCGATGCGCACGAGCTTGCCCGCGGTGTGGTCGGTCACCCAGAGCGCACCGCCGATCGCGGCTAGCCCGTTCGGCTCGATCCCGACCCTGATCGTCTTCACCACGCGCGTGCCCGTGACCCGCGAGACCGTCCCGTCGCCGGAGTTCGAGACCCAGATCGAGCCGAAGCCCCATGCAACGTCGTACGGCGCGGCGCCGACGCGAACCGTGCCGGTCACCATGCCGCTCCGGGTGTCGATCCGCGTGACCGTGGAGGTCACGTTCGACACCGCCCACACCGCGCCGGGGGCCGAGGCGAGATTGAACACCCGCACGCCTACGCCAATCCGTCGGAGCACCCGGCCGGAGGTGGGATCGAGACGGAGGACATCGCCGCCGTCGAGCCCACCGACCCAGAGGCTGCCGCCGCCGGCTGCGAGGCCGTAGGTCGCCTCGCCGACATCGACCTTCAACGTCGACGGCGCCGCGATGAACAGCGTGGCCAGCGCAGCGAGCAGAACGCGCATCCCACCGAGTGTGACCGCGCCGGCGCGGCGCGGCCACACTCGATCGGCAATTCAGATCACGGGTGCAGTGCCGCCTGAGCCGCCGGAGCCGGCACCGGCCGCGGCGGCGGCTTCGAGTCGACGAGCACCGCTGCGACGAGCAGCACGGCCATCCCGACGATGCTCTCGCCGATCAGGCTGCGCCCGATGCGAGAGAGGAAACCGCCGTCGGCGCGTTCGAGCGCCGGGCCGATCACGAACTTGTGGAACGCCCCCCAGAGCAGCGCCAGCGAGACGAACGCGAGCTTGACGATCAGCACGCGCCCGTAGCCGGTCGTCCACAGGTCGCTGAGATGAGGGAGCCGGACAATCCCGAGGTACGTCCCCGCCGCGAGCACCAGTGCGATCACCACCGTCGCCAGCTGCGAGAAGTTGGCGAACGCGGGGCGGCGCAACTCGGGCGCCCCGAACCACACGAGGGCCCCCATCGTCGCCAGGCCGCCGATCCAGAGCGAGGCGCCGGAGAGATGCACCCAGTCGGCGATCTCGGTCTTCCACGACGAGCCCGGATCGACGGCGTCGTGGCCCGACACCGAGAGCCCGGCGACGAACGCGAGCGACAAGACGAAGGCGGGAACGAGGAAGACGACCCGGTCGAGCAGCCAGGCGAGATAGACGAGCCCAAGCACGAGCGCGAAGCCGAGCGTCATCGTCACGAACGCCTCGCCGAACCGCGTCTGAGCCATCGGCGACAGGTCGCCGTAGAGGAACCGCCCGAACGGCAGCTGCAACGCGTCCTCGGCGCGGAGCGAGAAGGCGGCGATCCCCGCCTGGAGGCTGACCACGCAGCCCAGGCCCGCGGCAACCGCGATCTTCCGGTCGAGCGCCCGCGGCACCGGCAGCCGGCGCAGGCAGATCAGGCGGAAGCCGAGCGCACCGATCGTCAGCGCCAGCCCGAGGAACCAGATCCAACGGACGATCGCCTCGGTCGTCGTCGGGCCGCCCGCGCCGTACGCCTCCGAGATGGGCAGCGCCTTCACGCGTACGCCGAACGTCCAGACGCCCGAGACGACGTGCGAGTCGGCCGAGATCGCCTGCCAGCGAACCGTGTAGGCGCCGGCGGGCAGCGCCTTGACCCGTGCGACCAGCTGGGTGCCCTGGACGCTGGAGGCGCCCGCGAAGTTGCGCCCCCTGGTGTTGAGCACCTTGACCGCGCCCGGCAGGATCCGCACCGTCTGGTCGAACGTCAGCCGGATCACCGTCGGGCCTCGCTGCAGCTCCTTGCCGAAGTGCGGCTGCGTCGAGCGGAGCGTTGCGTGCGCCGAGGCGGCGGCCGGGACGGCCAGGGCGACGAGCACGACGACGACAGCGAACCGTCTCATCGGTGCTCGACCCCGGCGAGCGGCGACAGATGCCCGAACACGGGCGCGACGTCGCGGTCGCAGTAGAGCATCACGGCGACAACGACGATCGACAGCGCGAAGCAGGACTGCAGCGTCGTCGAGCGCGGACGCCACGCGAGGAGCAGCGGGACGATCGCCGCGATCAGGAACGTCCACCCGAGCAGGTGGTGCAGGAAGGCCGAGCGTGCGAAGAACCACGGGTTCTGCTCGTGGACGATGAACGCGATCCCGGTGACCGCGAACGCGAGCGGCCAGGTGAGCCGCCAGAGCGGCGACTTCAGGCGTCCGTGCACGAGCCCGAGCTCGGCGCCGCCCGCCAGCATCAGCACCTCCGCCCACGAACCGTGGGCGTACATGTGGATCGCCGAGTTGGTGAAGAACGCCATCACGGGCCACAGCAGCAGGCCGAGCGTGAACGCGAGCCCGGGCCACAGGTACTTGCGCCAGGGCCGCATGCGCCAGACCTCGGTGCCGACGATCGCCTCGCAGAGCAGGCAGAGCCCGACGAGCAGGATCCCCGTCGCGAACAGCCAGTGCACCATCTCAGCCCGAGGAAGCATCGTGAGCCTCCATGTCGGCGAGCAACGGCCTCGCGACGATCACGGTGAAGACGATCCCCGCGAGCACGACGAGCAGCGGCGGCTCGGCGACGAGCCACCAGAACCCCTGACCGTGCGGGTGCAGGAGCGTCAGCCGATGTGGCTGGATGACCGCCCAGATCACACCGGCGGCGGCGGTGACCGGGCCGATGGACGCGACCACCTGGGCGCGACGGGTCCGCCGCCGCGTATCCGAGGTCGAAAGTTCGTGAGCGTATGAACCTTGCATTTCTCCTCCGCGAAAGGTCGTGAACGACAACGGTCGCCCGCGGACGGTGGGACGTGCCCGCGGGTCAGGCGGGCAGCGGAGGAGGACGGCACTCGAAAGCGAGGCCGAACCGGCGACGCGGCGCTGCGTCGGCCGCCGGGCGTGCCCGGCGAACGGGCAGAGCGAGCGGAGCGGTCAGAAGACGGCGGGCGCGGGCCAGCGTGCGGCACGCGTAGTCCTCCACCTCGTGCAGCCAGCGCGCGAACCGCCACGCGACCGCGAACAGCACCGAGACCGCGGCGAAGACCGGCAGCGCGTAGGTGTGCAGCCACGGGCCGAAGACGGCCCAGCGCCCGGCAGCGGCGCTGTCGGCGTCCGAATGGACGAGGTAGAGCACCGATGTCGCAACGAAGGAGGCGAGCCAGATCCGCGGCGACAGGCCGGGGCGGAGCCGCGGCGAGCGGGTCTCGTGCCTGTGCCCGATCGCGTCGAGCAGCCGCTCACCCGCGTCGGCGGCCGCGCGGGCGCGGACGACACGCGCGAGCAGCCCGGCCAGCGCGACCGCGACGACGGTCTTCAGGCCGACGAGCAGGAACGGGTAGTAGTCGGCACCGGTGGGTGCGAGCGGGGCGACGTGGAGGGCGCGGTCGACGCGGCCCGTCAGGCTGCGGCCGACGACCTCGGCGACCAGCACGAGCAGGACAAACGTCGCAGTGCCGCGCCGGCGGAGCATGGCCGAGATTCTACGCCCGGCAAGCCCTCCTGTGCCTCACGGGGTCCAGAAATTGACCCGGGTCGGCGGCCAGTACGCCATCACGACCGGGCCGATCAGGCTCGCCCGCGGCACCGCGCCCCAGGTACGGGAGTCGCAGGAGCTCCCCCGATTGTCGCCCATCATGAAGTAGGAGCCCGGGGGCACGTGCCACGTGCGGTCGTGGAACGAGGTGTCCTGCGCCCGCGCCGCGGCGGTCACGTAGGGCTCGTGGAGCTGCTTGCCGTCGATCCAGAGGTGACTCGCGTCGTCCTCGTGGATCGTGTCGCCGGGCAGTCCGATCAGCCGCTTGACGTACGTGCCGGCGGCGCCGCAGCGTGCGGCCGCAGCCGGCGGCGCGTCGAAGACGACGATCTGCCCGCGCTGCGGGTCGGAGAAGCGGTAGCAGAGCTCGCAGGCGATCACCCGGTCGGAGAACCGGGCCTCGCAACCGACCGCCGGGCGGGCGCAGTGGAGGGTCGGCTCCATCGACTCGGACGGGATCCGGTACGGCTTCGCGACCTCGGCCTCGAAGACGAGCACGATCGCGATCGCGATCCCGATCGTCACCACCCAGTCGAGCACCCTCCGCCACGGCGCCGGAATCCGCGATCTCGCCTTCGCACCGAGCACCGCGCCAAGATAGCGCCGCCTGCGCGGAATGCCGAACGCGCCGGTGTCCGCCACGCACCGGGCTCACCCCGCGCTCGACTCGGCCACCGGCGCCACCGTCCACCGGTGCCGCCGCGCCACGAGGTAGGCGACGAGGCCGATCGGGAGCGGCAGCCAGTAGCTGATCAGCCGATAGCCGAGCGTGGCGACCGCGGCATCGCCGGCGTTGACGCCCGCAAGCGCGAGCAGGCCGACCAGCCCGGCCTCGACGAACCCGAGCCCGCCCGGCGTCGCCGGGATCATGCTGAGCAGCTGGGCCGCCCCGTAGGCGAGGAGCACGAGCGCGGGCTCGGGGCGCACGCCGAGCGCGGCAAGCACGCAGATCAGCGCGAAGTAGTCGAACGCCCACTTGCCGATCGTGGCGAAGAAGGCGACGAGCGGCTGCTCGGTGAACGCCGCCCGGATCTGATCGCGCTGGCGGATCAGCCGGTCGGGAAGGTCGGTGAACCGGTCGCCCCGCTTCACCCATCCTGCCGCGGTGCGAACGCTGCGCCCGACCAGACGCAGCGGCTCGTTCCACGCAAACGCCACCGCAGCGGCGATCGCCAGCAGGACGAATGCACCGCCGCCGAGGTACGCGACGTCACGCAGTCCCCTGGGCGCCGCCGTGCCGAAGATCGCGGCGACCGCACCGACCACCGGGATCGCGAAGAGAGCAGCGGTCGTGGCAGCCCAGGTCGCGGCCAGGCCGGAGGCGACGTTGGCGCCCGGCACGCCAGACTGGACGAGGATCCCGAACTGCACGGCCGCGGCAGCGGCGCCGCCGCCCGGGATCACGCTGCCGGCAGCGTTCGCCGACAGCTGCGAGGTGCCGACGGCGAACCAGCTGCGCGTCCGCAGGGCGACCCGTTGCAGCGCCCACAGCGAGGCAAAGCTGGCCGCTTCGAAGAGCACCGCCGGCACGATCCAGAACGGGTTGAGGCTCTTGAGCTGCGTCCAGGACGAGAACACCTGCAGCAGGCTCGGTGCGAGCAGATAGAGCGAGACCGCGGTGATGCAGAGCAGGACGACTCGCATCAGGATCTTGCGCTCGAAGGACCTCGCATCGACGGTCGTCTGTGTCTCGGCCTCCACTTCGGCGACGAGATCGTCCGGATCGAGGAGCGACGGCGGCCGCGGGGCGCCGTTCGAGCTCGTGTGGTCGTCCCCGTTCATCCCGTGATTCTCGCCGGATGCCGACGTCGCCGGTACGTCGAGCGAGCCGCGAGCCGACGGCAAGTTGACGCAAACGGCTCATACCGCGTCGATCGCAGGTCGGCGACGCTGTCCCACATGAACGACCTCTCGCTTCTCGCAACCGACGCAGTGCTCTTCGAGCTTCCCTCACCCGACGATGCCGACGATCTCGCCCGCACCCTCCACGAAAGCTGCATCGCGTGGACGGAGCGCTGGGACGACGTGTGGATCGTGGGCGCCGAGCTTCGTGACGACGACGATCTTGCCCCCTTGCTCCGCGCCGCGGAGCGCTGGGTGGCAGAACGCCACCTCGTCGCGATCCGCTTCTCGCTCGACGCGAAGGCCTACATCCTCCGCGCCGGCGAGATCGCCTGGTCGGCGGCGCTCCCCCAGGCCGAAACCGCTGCTTCCCTCCCCGACGGCGCGTCCCCTGCCGAAGCCGCCTAAGCGGCGGCTTCGCGCAGGTCGCGCACCCGGAAGCCGAAGACGATTGCGCTGATCCCCCGCGCGAAGGCGACCGCACCGACCCAGACGATCAGCAGGATCTGCCGGTGGCCGAAGTCGCCGGCGGCCCAGAAGCCGAGCAGCAGCTCCGCGAATCCGACCACGAGCAGCAGCCACCACAGGTCAGCGTCCTTTCTCGTCGCGATCGCGACGACGATCGTGAACGCGCCCTTGATGATGAAGTAGAAGCTCATCACGGCCGCGAGCGCCGCGAACGTGTTGCCGGGATGGATGAACGCGATCACGCCGATCACGACAAGGGCTGCCGCCACGACCAGGCGCAACGCGACCATCCAGCCGCTCTGCCCGCCCGCGAACGCCGCGAGCACCTCGTCCAGCGCGGCCGCGAGCATGATCACGCCGAAGACGATCGAGATCGCCGACACGCTCCGCCAGTCGAAGCGGAAGACCATGATCGCGAACAGGAGCCACAGCGTGCCGATCACGAGGAAGATCCACCACAGGCGTGTGGCCGCCTGGAACGCCTCGACGATCTGCCTGTCGTCGTCGATGCCGATCGCGGTCATCGCTGAACCTGCCTTTCTCCTCCGAGGGGCACTGGCGGCGCCGGTGAGCCGGCCCGGTTGCAGAGGTTAACGCGCACTCCGGCGCGAGACGAGCCGATCCAGCCCGGTCGCCTGCGCCGGGCTGGATCGCTCAGTTCGGAGACGGCGCCGGTCAGGCGCTGCCGAGGCCCTGCTTCGCCTCGTCCCAACGAGCGGTGAGAGCGAAGAAGACGACCACGTTCAGCGCGAGCACCGTCAACGCCCACAGCGGGTACTGCGAGCTGCCGACGAACCCGAGCTGGATGAAGATGTTCAGCGCGGCCACGATGATCGTGAACCAGCGCGACCAGCCGGACCCCGCAAGGAGCCCCAATCCGGCCAGAACCACGACGACGCCCCAGATCATCATGATCCAGCCCCACGTCGTCATGTCGAAGACGACGATCTGGTTCGCGGTGAGGACGAAGTACTGGCCCCTGATCACTGCGATCAGGCCCTCGAAGAAGTCGAGGCCGCCGATCACGACCATCAGGATGCCGGCGAACCCGATCCACCCGCTCCACGCGTTGCTCCGTGCCATTCGATCTGCCTCCTGCCGGTTGCTTGCCCGTTCTCGTAAATCCGTGTATTCGGGCTACGCCAGCGCCTTCGCCTTGAGCTGGTCGAACTCCTCCTGCGTGATTGCGCCGCTGTCGAGCAGCTTCTTCCCCTTTTCGATCTGGTCGGCCGAGCCAGCGGACACGTCGCGCACGTACGAGTCGAACTCCTGCTGCGCCTGCTGATGCGACGCCGCCTGCCGCTGTGCGATCCCGTCGCCGTTGACGAGCAGGTAGCTGATCAGGCCGAGCAGTGGGAAGAACAAGAGGAAGATCAGCCACAGCGCCTTCTTGCCCCCCGAAGCGTCGTGACGCCGGAAAACATCGACGATCACGTAGAAGAGCATGATGAAGTAGATGACCATGAAGAAGATCACGATCAGGCTCCAGAGGAACGTCAGAAAACTCGTGGCGGCGATCACGTTGGTCCTTTCTCGAGATGCAGTGGGGGGCAGCCCG
Organism: uncultured Thermoleophilia bacterium; assembly: GCA_963769545.1. GTDB lineage: Bacteria > Actinomycetota > Thermoleophilia > Gaiellales > Gaiellaceae > PALSA-600. Next base: position 735,673 of record CAVYMB010000002.1, read on the forward strand.
GCATCAAACCGCCGCGGCGCGGAGAACCTACAGGAAGTGCCGCTTTGCGGGCAATTTCTCGCCCTCAGCCGGTCGTGAGACCGAGCTCGGCCGGGAGCTCGTCGGACGCCTGCGACGCCGGCGCGAGGTGCTCGCGCGTCAATACGTCGTAGTAGACGTACGCGGTCGTGATGCCGACGAACGGCATCGCGAGGGCGTAGACGAGCCCCGAGACCGCGTTGATCACGCCGAACGACGCTCCGGTGCCGAGCAGGAGCAACCCCCCGAGCACGGGTCCAGAGAGCAGGACGAGGAACGCGGTGACGACGACCAGCGACAGCACGGTCGGCCAGCGCCGTCGCACCAGGGCCGCGCTGCGCCGTAGCGCTCCGAAGCCGCTCACCTCCTCGAGCTCGGCGCAGGGGACGAACAGCGCCCAGCGCACAGCGAGCACGATCGCGATCGGAATCAGGTAGACGACCAGGGTGAGCAGGGTCACGACCGGGACCGCGATCAGCAGCGCCCGGATGAACGGGCCGAGCTTGCCGAGCGCGAGCCGATAGGCCCCGATCACGCCGACGCGCCGGCCGGCGTCGACCTCGGCCATCGCCCGTGCGCACGCCGCCTGGACCAGACAGAGCCCGAACAGGCTGAAGAAGACACCGATCGCGAGGATCACCCACGCGCGGTCGCCACCTCCCTCACCGCTCCTCGCGAGCCCGATGAAGTTTGTTGCGTTGACGATCAGCGACTGCACGAACGTGAGCAGGATCGAGATCGGGATCGTGAGCAGGCCGATGCCGCTGAAGAGCAGCGGGTGCTTGACGTACATCCGCCACGACGAGGTGACCATCTGACCCCACGAACGTCGTCGCGCGAGTCGGAGCGGAGCGCTCGGACGCCAGCGCGTCTTCGAGGCGAGCCAGCCGGCGAGCACGACGAGCGCGACGAGCGTGCCCATCACGGCCCACGGGCTGTTCACGAACCGGCGCACCACGTTCGATCCGCGCGTGACGGCGCGGCAGAAGAAGTCCGTCGCGTTCGTGCCGAGTACCCCGCCCGCCGGTATCGCGTAGCTGCGGTCACGCCAGCCGAGCGACCACGTGATCGGCTCGGTCCATTGCGTCTTCAGATTCGGTCCGGTGGGGCCGTTGAAGAAGGCGGGCTGCAGCTCGCCCCAGCGACCCTGGAACGCGATCCACGGATCCGCTGCGCGGGCGGCTGCCGGCGCGGTCGGGATCGTGTCGACGACGGGGAGCACCGTGACGTGAGGACCGCGAGTGTCGTCGCAGCCGACGCCTTCTTCCGCCGACCGTCCGACGAACAGCGCCGAGTCGAAGAAGTTGGCGTGCGACCCGTCGGCAACGAAGACGACGGGGTGCGTGCCGCCGACGATGTCGAGCTTCTCGTCGCCCCAGGCGGCCCCTTCAGCACCTTCGTGCTGCGAATAGCCGACCTCCGTCGGTTTCCGCGAAAGCGCCTGCTCGGGGTTGGCGGCCTGGAAGTTGAGCTGGATCATCTCCCAGTCGCCTTCGTGCGGATTGCCGAAGTCGTTGAAGACGTAGAAGAACCAGTACTGCAATGCGAGGCGGTCGGGGTAGCCGCGCTCGGTCGCGACATGCGCGTACACCGTCGGCTCCCTGCCGGCCGTGATCTGGCGCTCCCACTCCTCGTAGCCGCAACCCGGCCGAAGGGGATTCCCCGGGAAGTCGAGGTGGTAGTCGAAGAGCCCGCGACCGAGCCGGGCCGCCGTCGGGCCGATCGCGACGAGGTTGGCGCCGCTCCACGGGCCTCGCAACGCGACGGTGTCGTTGCCGAGGATCGCGTCGATGTTGATCGGGCGGTACGGCTCCCCCGGGCCGCACGGCTCCTGCTGCGCGACGAGCGCGAGCGCCGGTGCGAACCGCAGCGCCAGCGCATGCTGTGCACCGAACGCATCGGCACGTGCGCCGGCGGCACCGGCGAGGCAGGCGAGCACACCGAGCGCGAAGGCGAGGACGATCCGCCGAGGCACCGGTTCAGTGCACCAGGTCGCCGTGCGCAAGCGCGACCGCCTCGAGCCGCGACTTGACGCCGAGCGACCGGAGCAAACCGCGCACGTGGTTGCGAACGGTGTCGCGACTCAGGTGCAGCTCGGATGCGATCTCGTCCGTCGAGCGTCCGTGCTCGAGCAGGCGAAGGACCTCCGCCTGCCGCGGCGTCAGCTCGAGCGGGGGCAGCGGAGGCGGCTCCCAGTCGATGTGCGCGACCTGGCCGAAGACGCCGACCACCCGATCGCCGCTCATCAGGGGCACGGAGCTGATCTGGACGCCCAGCCGCACGCCGTCCGCGGGCGTCACGGCCGAGTCGAAGTCGGTGACCAGCGTCCGGCCCGCGATCTTCCGCGCGAACATCTCGCGGACGTGGCGGTTCTCCTCGCTCGTGACGAGCGACGTGAACTGCCGTCCACGGACGTCGCCCACGATGTCGCGCCCGGCCTTGTTGATCCAGCGGATGACCCCGGCCGGATCGAGGACGTACGCAGGGATGCTCACGTGTTCGAGCGCAGTCTCGAGGTCGGCGCTGATCGCCGCGAGCTCAGGCACGGTCTCGAGTCTGCCAGGATGCGCCAATGTCCAGCAACGAGGAGGAGACGAGAAGCCCGTCGTCGTCGCTGCCGACGCGCCGTGACCCTCGCGCCGGCCGCCGCCCGGAGGAGGTCGCGGCGGGGCTCGCCGTCTTCGGGGCACGCCTCGGGGTGCGCGCGGGCCGGGTGGCGATCCTGCCGTTTCGCGTCGCCGGGAGGATCGCCGGCCCCACCAGGGTGGACCGCGTGACCGGCGGGCTCGGCGCCGACGGCAGAGCCGTCGCGGCGCGCGGCCGGACGATCGTCGAGACCACCGTCGACCGGACGCTCGACGGGCCGTTGCCGGACACGGTCGCGCAGCTGATCGTCGATCACCGGCTGGTCGAGCGCATCGTCGCGGACGTGATGACGCAGATCGACCTCGAGGCGACGTTGACCGAGGTACTCGACGACGAGCGGACGCAGGAACAGCTCCAGCGGGTGCTCGCCAGCCCGGCCCTCGAGCGCCTGATCGTGTCGGCGGTGGAGAGCAAGCTCGTCGGCGAAGCCGCCGACCGGCTGCTCGGCAGCCCGCAGGTGCGAGCCGCACTTGCACGGCAGACGAGCTCGATGGCGGAACAGCTCGTCGGGGAGATCCGTGACCGAACGTCACAGGTCGACGACCGCATCTCCCTCGGCACACCCCCCGCCGGCGAGGTGCGGTACGGCGGGGTCGTCACACGCGCGATCGCGCTGACGGTCGACGCGCTCCTGGCGCATCTCGCCGTGCTCGTCCCCGCCGCCCTGATCGCGCTCCTCGCCTCGCTCGCCGGCGGTCTCCATTCGAGTTGGCTCGTCGACTCGCTCCTCGGTGCCGGCTGGTTCGTGGTCGTCGCGGGCTACTTCATCTTCTTCTGGACGGTCGTCGGCCAGACACCGGGGATGTATCTGATGGGGGTCCGCGTGGCGAATGCGCGCGGCGACCGACCGTCCTTCCTCCGATCGGCCGTGCGGCTCGTCGGCCTGATCCTTTCGATCTTTCTCCTCTTCACCGGCTTCCTCCCGGTGCTCTTCGATTCGAAGCGGCGTGGGCTCGCCGACTTCCTCGCCGGCACCGCGGTGCGCATCGATCGGTGAGCGAAGGCGCAACACACTGGCGGCCAGGCTCGCGCGTCGCCCGCCTCAGATCGAGCCACGGCTACGGGTGGGTGCTCGTGCTGGTGATCCTCGCCTTCATTTTCGCCGCGTCGGCGCCCGACAGCGACTGGGCGCGCGCCGTGTTCGTGCTGCTCGAGTCTGCGACCCTCGCGCTCGCGATCTGGACGTCGGGCGTCTCACGCGATTTTCGGATCACGACCGCGCTCGCGGTGGTCGGGGTCGGCGCCGCGGTGCTCACGCTGGTCACCGGGGGGAGCGGGTTCGCCGGCGCCGTCTGGATCGTCAACGTCCTGCTCGTGGCCGCGACCGTGCTCGCGATCGGCGTCGGCATCATCGACCAGCGCGAGATCAACCAGCAGTCGATCACGGGCGCCATCTCGGTTTACCTGTTGATCGGGATTCTCTTCACGTTCGCGTACGGCGCAGTAGCCGCACTCGGCTCCGGCCCGTTCTTCGCGCAGGGAACGGACGGGACGACCTCGCTGCGGCTGTATTTCAGCTACGTCACGCTGGCCACCCTCGGCTACGGCGACTACACCCCGGCCGGGAATCTCGGGCACACGCTCGCGATCTCCGAGGCGTTGCTCGGCCAGGTCTACCTGGTCACCGTGGTCGCCCTGCTTGTCGGCAACATGGGTGGGAAGCGAATCAGGAGGAGCAGTGTCGCAAGGGAGCCCGGGAAAGGCGATCAAGGCACGTGACGCCGCACAGACGGTGCTTGCAGTCCTCGCCGTCGCCTCGGCGCTGGCGCAGCCGGCAGACGCGCGCCCGAGCCCGGCCGCCCTCTACCGGGCACTCGGCGCGCGCGCGACCTGGACGACCGGCCTGCCGCCGCGGTTCACGGTCGCGAGCGCGGTCAAGTACCCGTCCGGCGATCCGGGCTTCGTCGGCCAGGTGTTCCTCTACCTGAAGGGCCCGCTGGCCGGGCAGGGGCTCGGCTTCATCGTCACGACGTCCGCGTCGACGGCCGAAGCGGACTTCCTCGGCATCGTCCGCGACCGGCAGGCCAAGCGGCGGGGCAACGAGCCCCCCGGCTCCTTCTGGTGGACGGCGCTCGACAAAGGCGCGACGTCCCAGTGCGACTCGCCGCAGATCGTCTGCCACCAGACGAATCTCGCGATGCAGGTGCGGAACGTGATCGTGGTCGCCTCCGTCGGCTCGGCCCGCGCAGGGAGCGCGCTCGCCGCGCGCGACCTGCGTCGGCTCTTCGTCGCAGGAGTCGCCCGGCTGCGTAGCCTCGGCGGCTGAAACGACGCGCCACCAGGGAGAGCCGACGCTCGGACTCGAACCGAGGACCCCTTCATTACGAGTGAAGTGCTCTACCAGCTGAGCTACGTCGGCGAGGCGCGCTCAGTGTAGCCGCGGCCGGCTGCTTTTCTAGGCGGCGAGCTCGTGGGCGACGCGGACGAAGAGGCTCTCGAGCGCGAGCTGCGGCTGCAACTGGAACTCCTCCAGCTGGCGCCAGGTCTCGCGCACCTCCTCGACTGCCCGCTCCGCGCCGAGCAGCCGCTCGCGCGTTGCGTCGTCGCGCAACTCGGCGAGCTTGTCGAGGTGGATCGCCGCGGCTTCCGCGCCGACGGCGACGGCGACCAGATCGCGATACCAGGCGGCGAGCTCCTCGAGCTGGGCGAGCAGCTCCTCCCGCTCGGCGCCACGGGCCGCGCGCTTCACGCGCTGCTCGGCCTCGCGCGACGGCAGGTCGAGCTCCGCGATCCGCGCCTCCTCGATGGCCCGAGCTTCGTCTCCGCGCGACTGCGCGTTCGCGAGCAGCGCTGACGCAGCCTCGGCCGGCTCGAACGCAGCGTCGCGGTAGACGCGTCGCGCCTGCTCGATCAGCGACTCGCGGCGCCCGCGCGAGGCGGCGTCGAGCAGCCGGTCGGCGCGGTCGATGCGGCCACCCGCCGTCCGGGCGATCGCCGCCTGCTCGTTCTCGGCGAGCTGCGGCGCCCGGGCCTCGACGATCTCGCGAATCGTGCGCTCCGACAGTCGACGGAAGGGCACGAGCTGGCAGCGCGAGCGGATCGTCTCCGAGATCGAGCCGAGGTCGTCCGCGATCAGGACGAGCACAGCGTAGGACGGCGGCTCCTCGAGATCCTTGAGCAGTGCGTCGGCGGCGTCGGCGTTCAGAAGATGCGCCCGATGGATCAGGTACACGCGCCGGTCGGCCTCGAACGGCCGCATGTGGAGATCGCGGCGCAGCTCGCGGATCGCGTCGATTCGGATCATCTCGCCGAGCGCGTCGAGCTCGTACAGATCGGAGTGGAACTCGCGCTCGGTACCGAGCAGCGCGCGTGCGAACGCACGGGCGACTTCGCGTTTGCCCACCCCGGGCGGCCCGTGGAAGAGGTAACCGTGCACCGGCCCTTCGCGGAGCGCTGCATCGAGCAGCCGAGACGCGTCGGCGTGCTCAGAGAAGCGGACGAATGTGCTCACGGACCTCCTCGGCGATCTCGGACGGCGGCCGCTCGCCGTCGACGACGACGATTCTGCCCGGCTCGTCGGCGGCGAGGGCGCGGTAGGCCTCCTCGACGACGCGCATGAAGTCGCTGCCGGCCCGCTCGATGCGGTCGTGATGCCGGCCGGCGCGGCTCCGCGCGCGCTCGGCGTCGAGCGCGACCAGGATCGTGCGGTCGGGCAACAGGCCGCCGGTGACGAGGAGACTGAGATCGCGGACGCGCGACTCGCCGAGACCGCGACCGGCACCCTGGTAGGCGACCGACGAATCCAGGTAGCGGTCGCACACCACGTCCTCGCCGCGCGCGAGCGCCGGCCGGATCACGGATGAGACGTTCTCCGCCCGCGCTGCCGCGTACAGGGCCGCCTCGGCCCACGGCGACATCTCGTCGCCGTGCAGCACGAGCTCCCGGACGGCTTCGGCGACCGGTGACCCGCCCGGTTCTCGCGTCCGCAGCACGACGCGTCCCTGCTGCTCGAGCCACGCAGCGAGCAGCTTGGCCTGGGTGCTCTTGCCCGACCAGTCGATCCCTTCGAAGGTGACGAACATCGCGGCTGCCTAATCTATGCGGCTGATGCAGGCGGCAGTGACCGGCGGCGCCGGTTTCATCGGCTCGAACCTCGTCGACGCGCTCGTTGCCCGCGGCGACGAGGTCACCGTCGTCGACGACTTCACGAGCAGCGGACGGGCGAACCTGAACCCCGGGGCCGCCGTGCTCGAGCACGACATCGCCGCTCCGTTCGAGATCGCCGCCGACGTCGTCTTCCACCTCGCCGCGCAAGCGGACGTGCAGACGTCGATGCGGAGGCCCGAGTACGACGCGATGGTGAACGTCGTCGGCACCGTGAACGTCCTCGTGGCGGCACAGCGCGCGGAGGCACAGGTGGTGTTCGCGTCGTCCGGGGGGGCGGGGTACGGAGAGTGCCCCGGCCCTGTCGACGAGGGCTTTCCGTTCCTCCCGCTCTCGCCGTACGGCATCGCCAAGAAGTGCGGCGAGGAGTACCTCGCCGGTTGGAATCGCATCCACGGCACGTCCCACGTTTCGCTCCGGCTCGCAAATGTCTACGGGCCGCGACAGGATTCGGGGCTCGAAGGCGGCGTCGTCGCGATCTTCCTCGAGCGGATGGCATCCGGCGACCCGACCGTGATCTTCGGCGACGGCTCGCAGGGGCGGGACTTCGTCTTCGTCGCCGACGTCGTCGATGCGCTGCTCGCCGCGGTCGGACGCCGGGGCGGCCCGTACAACGTCGGCACGGGCGTCGAGACGTCGATCGCAGAACTGCATGCAGCCTGCGCGAAGGTCGCCGGCATCGATCCCCAGCCGGTGCTCGCCGACGCGCGGCTCGGCGACGTCCAGCGCTCGGTGCTCGACTCCTCGCTCGCAGCACGGGAGCTCGGCTGGCACGCACAGGTCGAGCTCGCCGACGGCCTGGCCCGGAGCTGGACGTGGATGCGGGAGGAAGCGCCCTAGCCGCGCCGAAAACAGGCGCCCTGGACGCTCCGCTCTCACCCGACGCGCTCATCCGCCCCTGGCGCACTGCGACCGTCGTCGCGAGCTTGGTCGCCGCGGTCGAGCTGATCGTGCTGATCGTGCTCGCCTTCGCCCTGCTCGCGAAGCCGATCGCCCGCAGTGTCCAGCACCATGCCGAGGCCGCCGCGCTCGCACCGCCGGCGAAGAAGACGGCGATCGTCCCGCATCGCACGCCCGTGCTCTCGATCCCGCAGCACGCCCGATCGCAGCTCGGCGTCGTCGTCCTGAACGGCAACGGCCGGTCCGGCGCCGCGGCGGGCACAGCATCGACCCTCGACTCGCTCGGCTACCACATCCGCGGAACGGCGAATGCGAAGCGTCAGAACTACGCGACGTCGGTCGTCATGTACAAGCGCGGGTACGCGCCCGAAGGCACTCGCCTCGCCCGCGACCTGCACGTCAAGGTTGTCGGGCCGCTCGACGGCCTCAAGCCTGCGGCACTCGACGGCGGCCAGCTCGTCGTCATCCTCGGCGCGCGCTAGCAGCGCGGCTTGCCCGAGTTGACCAGCCGAAGCGCCCTGCGGTAGTCGTTCGGCCCGGCGTCCGGGTTCGCGTAGGGGTCGAGGGCGTTGAAGCGGTAGAAGTCGACGAGGGCCGCCCGGGCGCAGCCGCTCTGAAGCTCGAACTGCGCCTTCAGCACCCACCATTGGGGGTTGGCAGGCTCTTTGCGCGTCGCGAGCGCGTAGAGCGCCTGCTGGCGAAGGTATCCGGTGCTCGCGAGCGCCTGGGCCCAGACCGCCTCGGCGTTGAGCGGGTCGACCGACCGCGCACGCAGCGCGAGCGCGACGGCACGCGTCGGGCTTGCGTTCGCCTCCGAGTCGGCCGTCCAGCGCGCCCCCAGCCACGGCAACAGGAGGGCCCCGAAGGCGAGCAGGGCGGCGCCTGCGAGCGCGACGACGGCGAAGCCCGATGGGCGCCGGGCCGGCACCGGACGGCCCGCGAGCGAGCCGGCCGCCAGGAACGCCGGCACGGAGACGGCGGCGAAGTCCCAGTCGATGTCGACGACCGAGTGAAGCAGGTAGGCGGGTAGCAGCAGTGCGAGCGCCAGCTCCGGCCCGTGGCGGGCGTGACCGCGCCGAAGCAGCGCGAGCGCGGCGGCCACGAACAGCACGAGACCGACGAGGCCGGTCTCGGTCAGGAGCTGCAGGGGCAGGCTGTGAGGCTCGATCGTCGTGTCGAGGTAGCTCGTCCGGTAGCGCAGGTTGGTGAGGCTGAAGGAGCCGGCGCCGGTGCCGCCGGTCGGGTGGTGCTCGAACCCGCGCCAGGCCTGCCGCCACCAGACCCAGCGGTAGTTCGATGCCGCCGAGCCGAACCGGCCGCCCCCGTTCGTCACCTGCGCCGAGCTCGTGAACGACTGCCACGCCGACCCTGCCTTCAGCGCACCCGCCACCAGAAGCGCGGCGACCGCGACCGCGCCGATCGCCAGCGCCGCGCGGCGCAGGGACCGGCTGTCGCGGGGCGGCTGCATCCGCGCGAGCAGTGCCGCGGCACCGGCGCCCGCGAGCACGAGGGCGCCGAAGACCAGACCGTCGTGCCAGCGTACGTGCATGCTCTGGTCGTCGCTGGTCACCCCCGGCAGCAGGAACCCGGCGCCGGCGACGATCGCCGCGGGCAGAGCAGCCGCGACGAGCGTCGTGGCGGCCGCGATCCGCTCCTCGCCGAACACGAACCAGAGCGCGACGATCGCCGCCGCGACCGCGACGCCGCCGCGCGACCCCGTCAGCGCGAGCGCGACGATCCAGACGTACGCGAGCAGCGTCCCTCCGAGCCGGCGACGCCAGAGCGCGAGCGGCAGCGCAAACGCCGCGAGCAGTGCGAGCTGGTTCCAGAGCCCGATCGGTGCCCGCAGCCGCGCCGGCCCCGGGCCGCCGTAGTCGTAGAGCGTCGGCACCACCTTGCCCGCGAGCGCCCAGAGCGCAACCAGACCGAGCAGCGCAGCGAGGCCGAGCGCGAGCTCGCGCGTCCTCGGCGCGAGCCACAGACCGAGCAGCGCGAACAGGAGATAGACGAACGACCGGTTCGCGTAGACCCACGAGCGGTCAGGCAGGGTCGACCAGGCGACCGAGACCGCAAGCCACACGGTCAAGGCGGCCAGCGGGAGCAGCGTGCGCAAGCCGCCCGGCACTCCCGCGACCAGCAGCGACGCGAGCACCGCCAGCAGCGCCCCACCCCCCAGCCACGGCAGCGAACCGTCCCCAGCACCGCCGCCGAAGAAGAGCGCGGCGCCGGCCAGCGCGAGCGATGCGACGAGGGGCAGATCCCTGATCGCCCGCATCGCGTGCGAAGCTACCATCAGCCCGTTCCACTTACGAAAGCCTTACAGCGCAGGCATACGCTCGCCTCTCCCAGTCCGGCCCCGAATCGCCCGTGACCTTCATCTACAAGGCGCTCACCGCCGCCGCCGTCGCCGCCGCCGTCCTCGTGACGCATGCAAGTCCGGCCGCAGCGGCGACACCGTGCTGGAAGAAGCTGCTGAACGACTGGTACGACGGCCGGATCGACAACGTCTATCCGATCCATTGCTACCAGGACACGCTGAAGCATCTGCCGGCGGACATCTCGGTCTACTCGAGCGCACGCGAGGACATCCAGCGGGCCTTGCAGAGCGCCCGGGCGAAGCTCCTGAAGGGCCAGCAGCCGGCCGGCCCGAACGCACTCGTCCCGGCCGAGACGACGCCGACGGCGACCACGCAGACCACGACCACCGGCCAGACGACGACCTCGACGACCGCCGGTGGCACCGGCCCCGGCGGGACCGACGCGGGCGGCGGGGGGACGACCCTGCCCGGGCGCAAGCCCCCGCCGGGGCTTCCGGGCGTCGCGCAGCAGCTGAACTCGTCGAGCCCGTCCTCGATCCCGGTCCCGCTGCTCGTGCTCGGCGGGGTGGCGCTCGCGCTGGTCGCGGCCGGCGCGATCGGGCTCGTCGTGAAGCGCTCCCAGGGTCGGCGACCCGGCACCTGAGCCTCGCTCGGGCTGTCCGACAGGTCCCTTCCCTAAGGTTCGCAAGCCCTTCCCGCGGCCGCCTTGCCGCCCGTCGGCTGGACAGCTCCGGAGCCTAGAATTCAAGGTCGGAAAGGAACCGCAGATGGCGTCTTTAGAGCAGGCAAACACCGTTGAGATCGACCCCGACGAGCTGGCGAACACCGTCGCCGACGAGGACGCCAACCTCGCCGTACGCCGCCACTTCACGATCGCGGGCCGCGACCCCTTCGACGAGATCGAGTGGGAGATCCGCGACGCGTTCATCCCGGGCAAGAACGGCCCGGCGTTCGAGCAGAAGGACGTCGAGTTCCCCAAGTTCTGGTCGCAGACCGCGACCAACATCGTCGCGCAGAAGTACTTCCGCGGCCGCATGGCGAGCCCGGAGCGCGAGCGCTCGGTGAAGCAGATGATCGGCCGCATCGTCGGCACCGTCGGCGCGTGGGGTCGCGAAGGCGGCTACTTCGCGACCGAGGACGAGGCGCAGACGTTCGAAGACGAGCTGAAGGCGATCCTCGTCAACCAGCTCGCCGCGTTCAACTCTCCCGTGTGGTTCAACGTCGGCTTCGAGGAGAAGCCGCAGTGCTCGGCGTGCTTCATCCTCTCGATCGACGACTCGATGAACTCGATCCTGGACTGGATCAGGCGCGAGGGGATCATCTTCCGCGGCGGCTCGGGCTCCGGCGTCAACCTCTCCAAGCTGCGCTCGTCGAAGGAGCAACTGTCGAAGGGCGGATACGCCTCCGGGCCGGTGTCGTTCATGCGCGGCGCCGACGCGTCTGCAGGGACGATCAAGTCGGGCGGCAAGACACGTCGGGCGGCGAAGATGGTCGTGCTCGACGTCGACCATCCCGACATCGTCGAGTTCATCTGGTGCAAGGCCCACGAGGAGGAGAAGGCGCGCGTCCTCGAGGCCGCCGGCTACGACATGTCGCTCGACAGTCCGGACTGGGCGTCGATCCAGTACCAGAACGCGAACAACTCGGTTCGTGTCTCCGACGCGTTCATGAAGGCGGTCGACGACGACGCCGAGTGGAATCTCACGGCGCGCACCGACGGCTCGGTCGTCGAGACGATCAAAGCGCGGAAGCTGCTGCGCGACATCTCCGAGGCCGCGTGGCGCTGCGCCGATCCGGGCCTGCAGTACGACACCACGATCAACGCGTGGCACACGCTCCCGAACACGGCCCGCATCAACGCGTCGAACCCCTGCTCCGAGTACATGTCGATCGACGACTCGGCGTGCAACCTTGCGTCGCTCAACCTGATGAAGTTCCGCCGCGACGACGGCGAGCTCGACGTCGAGGCGTTCGAGCGGGCGGTCGACGTGGTCTTTCTCGCGCAGGAGATCCTCGTCGGCAACTCGTCGTACCCGACGGCTCAGATCGAGCGGAATGCCAAGGCCTTCCGGCAGCTCGGCCTCGGCTACGCGAACCTCGGCGCGCTGCTGATGGCGCGCGGGCTGCCCTACGACTCCGAGGAAGGCCGTGCGTACGCGGCGGCGATCACGGCGTTGATGACAGGCCGTGCCTACCGCAAGTCGGCCGAGATCGCAGCGCGGATGGGCTCCTTCGCCGGGTACCGGCCGAACGCCGGCGCGATGATCGGCGTGATCGCGAAGCACCGCGCTGCCGTCGGCAACATCGCGGCGTCGGAAACGGTGCCGTCGGATCTCCTGAGCGCCGCCCGGAAGGCGTGGGACGAGGCGCTCGACCTCGGCGAGGTCCACGGCTACCGGAACGCACAGGCCACCGTGCTCGCGCCGACCGGGACGATCAGCTTCATGATGGATTGCGACACAACCGGCGTCGAGCCCGACTTCTCGCTCGTCAAGTCGAAGAAGCTCGTCGGCGGCGGCGAGATCACGATCGTCAACAAGACGGTCTCGGCCGGGCTCGACAAGCTGGGCTACGCACCGAACGAGGTCGACGAGGTGGTCGCGTTCGTCGACGAGCGCAACACCGTCGTCGGCGCGCCCTACGTGAAGAGCGAGCACTACCCCGTGTTCGACTGCGCCGTCGGCGACCGCGCGATCCACTACCGCGGCCACGTGAAGATGATGGGCGCCGTGCAGCCGTTCATCTCCGGCGCGATCTCGAAGACCGTGAACCTGCCGGAGTCGGCGACGATCGACGAGGTGGCCCAGCTCTACGTCGAGTCGTGGAGGCTCGGCGTCAAGGCGGTCGCGATCTACCGCGACAACTGCAAGGTCGCGCAGCCGCTCTCCGGCAAGACCGACGCCGGAGCGCAGCAGACGTTGTCGCCTGCGGGGCTCGTCTCGGCGCCGAAGCGCCGGCGACTGCCCGAGGACCGCACGGAGATCGGCCGCAAGTTCCGGGTCGGCGAGCACGAGGGCTACATCCACGTCGGCGTGTTCGACGACGGGACCCCGGGCGACATCTTCGTCGACATCGCGAAGGACGGCACGACCATGGCCGGGCTGATGAACTCGCTGATGATCGCCGTCTCGATGGGGCTGCAGTACGGCGTCCCACCCGAGGTCTACGTCTCGAAGCTCTCGCATCTGCGCTTCGAGCCGTCAGGCCCGACCAATGACGCCGACATCCGCAACGCGAAGTCGATCGTCGACTACATCTTCCGCTGGTTCGGCAAGAAGTTCCTCAACGTCGACCAGCAGGAGGAGGCGGGGATCCTGTCGCCCGAGGTCCGGGCGAACATGGCCGCGCGCTATGCGAACGGCGGTCAGGCGCCGCCGGCCGAGGCGCCCGCGCCCGGGCAGACGGCGCTCTTCAACTCGTTCGAAGACGCGATCGAGTGCAACCGCTGCGGCGGCCGCATGGTGCGCGCAGGCACGTGCTACACCTGCCGCGACTGCGGCACGTCGACCGGCTGCGGCTAGCGTCCACGGATCGCGCAGAGCGGCGGAGCCGATCGGGCTTCGCCGCTCTGCGTCGACCCACTAGCCGGTCTCGAACGGCGGCAGCGACACGTGGACACACGCGGTGCCGAGCCCGTCGGCGCTCGCGTCGGCGATGAACCGGGCAACGAGGGCCTGGACGCACGGGTACTCGATCGTGCCGTGACCGGCGCCGGCGACGACCACCAGCCGGCCGTTCGGGAAGGCGCGGCGCCAGCCGCGCAGATTCGCAACGGGATCGAGCGGGTCGGCGCTCCCGGCGAGCAGGAGCACGGGCGCGCTGGCGCTCCCGACGGCGCTTTCTGCACTCGGAACGCGCCCTCTCGGGACGACGCGGCACGCCCGTCGGAACAGCCGTGCGCGCGCAACCGCTGCAGCAGCGAGGTAGCTGCCGGCCCCGGCGCGCGCAGTCGCGGCCGGGTCGAATCCGGCCCAGGGCTCCGAGCAGAGGGTCACCCAGAACATCGCAAGTCGTGCGCGGCGGTCGAGGTCCGGCCCGAGCGCGTCGGAGTAGGCTCGGGCCAGCGGCGTGTAGTCGCCGCGCGCGGCGGCATCGACCGCGTACGGGATCGTGGCGGCGCCGTCCGCCGTCTCCGAGAGTGCAGCCACGGTCCAGGCGACGTCATCGCGCCGGAGAACGACCCGCCCGGACGGGAGATCGACCCGGCGCGGTGCCCGCTGCAGCAGCTCTGCAAGTTGCTTCCTCGAGTGCGGATAGTCGTGGTGGCAGACACGTGCCCGCGCGCAGCGCGCGAGTTGCGTGTCGAGCGCGCGCTCGGCGTTGCGGGCGGACACGTCGTAGATCCGCACGCCGGGAAGCGAGCCGCCGTCGAGAACGACGCTGCGCACCGAGCCGGGATGGCGCTGGAGATAGACCTGCGCGAGCGTTGCACCGTACGAGCCGCCGTAGAGATCGATCTTGCCGTAGCCGAGCTCGCGCCGGACGGCCTCGACGTCGTCCGCGGCGACGCTCGTCGTGTCGAGCCGCGGATCGCCGTGGAGTTGCGAGAAGCAACGCCGGACATACGCGGTCACCGCCGTGGCGTCGCGGGCGCGGACCCGCTCGTCGGGGCAGACGAGAGGCGACGAGCCGCCCGTGCCGCGCTGGTCGATCATCACGATGTCGCGGTGGCGTCCGACGACCGCGAACAGCGCATTCACCTCGACCGCCGCGCGGGTGGCCGCGCCGCCCGGGCCGCCCTCGAGGTAGAAGAGCGCACCCGCCGCAGGCCGCGCCGTCGCGGGCAGGATCGCCACCCGAAGGTCGATCGTTCCCGCGTCGGGCCGGAGCGGATCCGCGGGGACGGCGATGCTCCCGCAGCGACCCGCGACGTAGCCGCCGTAGGTGCACGTGGCGAACGACGCGTCGATCCTCGCCTCGTGCGACCCGCCGGGACGTACGGCCCAGACCGCCACGCCGACGGCCACGGCGGCCACCGCGGCGGCGATCACGAGCCGTCGCACCCACGGCGGCCGTTCGGGCCGGCGATCCTTGCGCCAGCCCCGGACGAGCGGAGTGTCGGACGGCGTACTCACGTGCCTGCTCCGTCGATCGCGCGCACGGCACATTCTCGGCCGCGGAGCGTCCGTGATGTAATTTAAGCTTGCGCTTACGTTAGTCTCTGCTTACACTTAGTGCATGGAGGCAACGCTGAGAGCGATCGCGGCGCCGCACCGGCGGCAGATCCTGACGCTCGTTCGCGACAGCGAGCTCTCCGCCGGTGAGATCGCCGCCCATTTCGACGTCACGCGCCCGGCGATCTCCCAGCATCTGAACGTCCTCAAGGAGGTCGGACTGGTGAGCGAGCGACGGAACGGGACGAAGCGGCTCTACCGCGCGCGGCCCGAGGGACTTGCCGAGATCAGGGCCTTCCTCGAGGGGTTCTGGGATGCGCGGCTCGACACATTGAAACGCGAGGCAGAACGAGAGGAGAGAGCGAAGCATGGACGCAACCACTGAGAGCACGTCGGTCGTCCGCGAGCTGGCGATCGCCGCCAGCCCGGAGACCGTTTGGGAGTTCCTCGTCGACCCGGCGAAGGCGACCCGCTGGATGGGCGAGCAGGCGACGTTCGATGTGCGGCCGGGCGGCATCTATCGCGTCGGCGTGATTCCCGGCAACACCGCGCGGGGCGAGTTCGTCGAGATCGACCCGCCGCACCGGCTCGTCTTCACCTGGGGCTGGGAGGACGGCGCCAGCGTCGTGGACGCCGGTTCGACCACGATCGAGATCGAGCTCGTCCCGGAGGGCGACGGCACGATCCTGCACTTCACCCACTCGGGCCTGCCCTCGACCGAGAGCACGCAGTCGCACGCCCACGGTTGGGACCACTACCTCGCGCGGCTCGTCGTCGCGAGCGCGGGCTCCGACCCGGGCCGCGATCCCTGGCTCGACGGCCCGATGTCGTAAAGCGGTCAGCGGAGCGGCTAAGCCGATCGCCCCGGGGCGATCGGCGGCCGTCCGCGTACGGCCGCTAGTAGAGACCCTCGCGACGTGCGTAGCGGGCGGCCCGCTCGACGTCGTACTCGTCCGGGTCGAGGGCCGGATCGCTCGTCGCGCGCAGGATCTCACCCCCGGACGGGAGCTCGCTCCGATCGATGTGGCGCTCCGGATTCCACAGATCCGAGCGGATCAACGCCTTCGAGCACTGGGTGTACGCCTGCTCGATCGTGATCAGGATCCCGAGCCGCGGCGCTTTCCCGTCGACCGCGCTCTCCGCGAGCAGGTCGGGATCGTCGACGACGACGCCGCGGCCGTTCACGCGAAACGAGTCACCGACGCCGGGGATCAGGAACAGGAGCGCGACGCGCGGATCCTCGAGCAGGTTGGTCAGCGTGTCGGCGATCCTGTTTCCGGGGCGGTCGGGAAGAAGGAGCGTCTGCTCGTCGAGGATGCGCACGAACCCGGCGGGATCGCCGCGCGGCGAAACGTCGAGACCGCCTTGCGGCGACGCCGTTGCCACACACACGAAGGGCGATCGCACGATGAACTGGCGCGTGAGGCCGTTGAGGCGGTCGGCGACCTTGCCTGCGACGAGCTCGGCCGGCACGCCGACGATCGCCCGCAGCTCCGCCTCGTTGCCGATCGTCCGGGGAGTCACGCAGCCGAGAATAGCTGCGGGACGGTTCGCGGCCTGCCGACCGAGACGCCGTTGTTAACGTCAGGGCATGGAGCTGCGCCCCCTCGGTCGCACCGGCGTCCAGGTCAGTCCACTCTGCCTGGGCACGATGATGTTCGGCGCGTGGGGCAACACCGACCACGACGAGTCGATCAGGATCATCCACCGCGCACTCGATGCCGGAATCAACTTCGTCGACACGGCTGACGTGTACGCCCGCGGCGAGTCCGAGGAGATCCTCGGCAAGGCGCTTCAGGGTCGCCGCGACTCGGTCGTCCTGGCGACCAAGGTGCACGGGACCATGGACGACCACGATCCGAACCGCAGCGGAAACTCCCGGCGCTGGATCGTCGACGAGGTCGAGAACAGCCTCCGGCGGCTGCAGACCGACTGGATCGACCTCTACCAGATTCATCGCTGGGATCCCTGGACCGATCACGAAGAGACCCTCGGGGCGCTCACCGACCTCCAGCGCGCCGGGAAGATCCGCTACTTCGGGTCCTCCACCTATCCGCCGTCCGAAATCGTCGAAGCGCAGTGGATCGCCGACCGCCGCAGCTTCGGGCGCTTCGTGAGCGAGCAGCCGCCGTACTCGATCCTCGTGCGCGGCGTCGAAGCCGAGGTGCTCCCGATCTGTGCCCGACACGGCCTGGCCGTGATCCCCTGGAGCCCGCTCGCAGGGGGCTGGCTGAGCGGCACGTACCGGCGCGGCAGCGAGACGACGAGCCGCCGGGCGTCGCGCATCCCGGCGCGCTACGACCTCTCGCTGCCCGGCAACCAGGCCAAGCTCGACGCGGTGGAGCGGCTGACGCCACTGGCCGAGGGCGCCGGGCTCTCACTGATCCAACTCGCCCTGGCATTCGTGCTCCGGCACCCGGCCGTCACGGCACCGATCATCGGCCCGCGGACGATGGAGCAGCTCGAGAGCCAGCTCGGCGCACAGGACGTCGTGCTGGACGACGACGTGCTCGACGCGATCGATGCGATCGTGCCGCCCGGGACGAATCTCAACCCGGTCGACGCGGGGTGGCGGCCGCCCGCCCTCGACGACCCGTCGCAGCGTCGCCGGCCCGCCGCAGCGTAAGCTCGGCGCCGTGACGACTCGGATCGTTTCGGCCGCCGACGGCCGCGAGCTCGCCGTGCACGAGGCGGGGGACGCGGCGGGGCTGCCGGTGATCGTTCACCACGGGACGCCCTCGTCCGGCCTCCTCTACGGGCCCTGGATCGAGGATGCGGCGGCGACCGGGATCCGGCTGATCGGCTTCGACCGAGCCGGCTACGGCGACTCATCGCGACTGCAGGGCCGAAACATCGCTGCAGCCGCTCGAGACGTCGAGGCGATCGCCGATGCGCTCGAGCTCGAGCGCTTCGCGACGTGGGGCATCTCCGGCGGCGGGCCGCACGCGCTCGCCTGCGCGGCGCTCTGCGGCGACCGGTTGACCGCCACGGCCAGCCTGGCCGGAGTCGCGCCGTGGGGCGCGGAAGGCCTCGACTGGCTCGCCGGGATGGGCGAGGCAAACGTCGAGGAGTTCGATCAGGTGCTCGCCGGCGAGACCGCGCTCCGCCCCTCCGTCGAACGCGATCGAGCCGATACGCTGGGGGCCGGCGTCGAAGAGCTGAAGAGCTTGTTCGACTCGCTGCTCGGCGACGCCGACCGCGCCGTGCTCTCGACCGGGATCGCCGACTGGATGGTCGCCGTACATACACACGGCCTGCGCGACTCTGCCGACGGCTGGATCGACGACGACCTCGCCTTCGTTGCCC
Organism: uncultured Thermoleophilia bacterium; assembly: GCA_963769545.1. Lineage (GTDB taxonomy): Bacteria > Actinomycetota > Thermoleophilia > Gaiellales > Gaiellaceae > PALSA-600. The sequence goes on from CAVYMB010000002.1 coordinate 754,079, forward strand.
CGTGGGGATTCGAGTTGAGCGAGATCACGCGGCCGGTGTTGATCGTCCAGGGCGGCGACGATCGGTTCGTGCCGCGCTCACACGGCGAGTGGCTCGCCGCAAACGTTCGTGATGCCGAGGCGTGGATCGACGACGCCGACGGACACCTCACGCTGATGCAATACCGCGTCCCCGCCGTTCACGAATGGCTCCGCGCGCACAGCTGACCGGCGCGGTCGACGCGGCTCTCCGCAAGGGCATTCTCGTCGCGGCCGACAACCCGTCGATGCGCAAGGTGGTTCGCAGTCACGGCATGCGATTCGGCGCCTCCCGCTTCGTGGCCGGCGAGACGCTCGACGAGTGTGTCGCGGTGCTGCGGCGTCTCAACGACCAGGGCCTGTACGCGAACACGACCCTGCTCGGCGAGGGCGTGCTGGAGCCCGGCGAGACAGCGGGCGTCGTTCGCGCCTACCGCGAGATCATCGACCGCATCGCCGACGAGCGCCTCCGCGCGAACGTCGCGCTCAAGCTCACGCATCTCGGCCTGGATGTCGACGAGCAGCTCGCGCTGCGAAACCTACGCGAGCTCGTCGAGCATGCAACCGAGCGTGACGGGTTCATCCGGATCGACATGGAGCAGTCGAACTACGTCGATGCGACGCTCAGGATCTTCCGCCGGCTGTGCGAGGCCGGGCTGACGCGGGTCGGAACGGTCCTGCAGGCGTACCTCTACCGCACTCCCGACGACCTCGCGGCGCTCCTTCCGCTCGGGCCCAACCTCCGGCTGGTCAAGGGCGCGTACCTCGAGCCGCATGACATCGCCTACGCGCACAAAGCCGATGTCGACGACGCCTACGCCCGCCTGATGGAGCGAATGCTGACCGACGGCGAGCACACCGCGATCGCGACGCACGACGAGCGGTTGATCGAGCGCGCGATCCGGTTCGCGACGGAGCACGGAATCGCACGGGATCGGTTCGAGTTCCAGATGCTGTACGGCGTGAGACCGCAGCTGCAGCTCGAGCTCGTGCGGCGCGGCTACAAGGTGCTGGTGGCGACACCGTTCGGGCCGGACTGGTACCCGTACTTGATGCGCCGGCTTGGCGAGCGCCCCGCGAACCTGCTCTTCTTCGCGCGCGCCGCGGTCAAACGCTGACGACGGGGCTCGGGCTCAAGGGAAGCTCGAACGTGAACGTCGAGCCGGCGCCGAGCGTCGACTCCACCTCGATCGTGCCGCCGTGCGTCGTCACGATCTCGCGCGCCACCGCCAGCCCCAGCCCGGTCCCTCCGACGGTCGTCGTCTTCGCCGCGCCGCGGAAGAACTTGTCGAACACGCGCTCGCGGTCCTCGGCCGGGATGCCAAGACCCGAATCGGTGACCGAGAAGACGGCCCGGCCGGCGCGCTCGCCGACGTGGACGCGCACCTCCCCGCCCTCTGGTGAGTACTTGATCGCATTCGACAGCAGATTCCCGACAACCTGCGCGAGCCGGTCGCGATCGCCGTTCACGATCACCGGCTCGTCGGGCGCATCCAGGCTCAGCGCATGCGGCTCGGAGTGCGAGAAGAAGAGCCGCGTCTGCTCACGGGCGAGCTCGACCAGGTCGAACGGTGCGAGCTCGAGCTCGAAGCCGCCGCCTTCGAGCAGCTGCACGTCGAGGAAGTCGCCCGCGAGCGTGGCCAGCCGCCGCGCCTGCGTGTCGACGATCTCGAGATAGCGCTGCTGTTCGTCGGGCGGGAAGTCGCGCTCGAGGAGCAGCGACGTGAACCCGAGCACGGCCGACAGCGGGGTCCTGAGCTCGTGCGAGACCATGCTGATCAGATCGCGCTTGTGCTGCTCGCTCTCGCGCAGGCGCTCGTTCTGCAGGAGCAGCTCCCGCCTGCCGATCTCGAGCGACCGCGCCATCGAGTTGAACGCACTCATCAGCGCGGCAACCTCCCCGACGCCGCCCTCGTCGAGCCGGACCGAGAGATCGCCGCGCGCGACGTCGGTTGCCGCCTCCGCCGTCCGCCGGAGCGGCGCGGCGACGCCGCTCGCCACCCACGCGCCGAAGAGCAGGACGAGCACGGCGGAGCCGGCGAGCCCGACGACCCCGATGATCACCGCCGTCCTGGCCACGGCCTTCGTGTGGATCGCACGATGGATCGAGCGTGCGTCCTCGGTCGCGAGGATCTGGCCCAGCGTTTGATGGATCTGCTGCGTCCGCCGCCGGTCCTCGTCGCCGGATGCAGGCCCGCGCGCGTCCTCCGGCGAGATCTTGGCGATCGTGATCACCGGCCCGACGTAGTCCTGCAGGTAGCTACGCAGCTCCTCGCCGGCGCCGTGAGCCCGTCGCAGCTGGACGGGATCGTCGGCGACGAGCTTGTAGAGCTGCGACAGCGCCGACGGAAGCTGGGCGCGCTGCCCGCGCAGAAGCGTGAGGAAGCGCGGGTTGCGGCGCGGGTTCTCCGACAGGATGTAGCCGCGCAGCGACGACTGGATCTCGACGGCGAGCGTCTGGACGCGAAGCGTCGCGACGGTGACGTCCTTCGCACTCGACTCGCGGGCCTCCGCGCTGCGGAGCGAGAGGATTGCGACCAGCGCGGACGCGACGATCACGCCGACGACAGCCGCGACGACCGAGGCCAGCAGGGCAACGCGCCCGACCAGCGACAGCCGTCTCACCGCCGGCGCTCCACCAACGATCGCGCGATCGAAGCCAGCTCGTCCACGCGGAACGGCTTGGCGAGGAAGCGATCGGCACCGGCCTCGAGCGCCTTGGCCACGTCTCCCGGCGACTGCCAGGCCGAGACCACGCAGACCGGAACCTTCTGGAGCACGGGGTCGGCGCGCATCTCGCGCAACACCTCGATGCCGCTCAGGCCGGGCATCGCGACGTCGAGCAACATCAGATCGGGTGGCGACTCGCGGAGCAGCTCGAGCGCCGTGTCACCGTCGGTCGCCTCGATGCACGAGAACGCCTCGCCGAGCGTGACCACGATCAGCTCTCGGAGTGTCTCCTCGTCCTCGACGATCAGCGCCCGCGGGCGGTCGTCGGCGCCGGAGCCGTTCATCCCGTCAGCCGAAATAGCAGGACCTCCCGGCGCGGGCTCAGACGGGTCGACGTCACCGTCAACGTTCCCCGTGCGTTGTCGAAGAGGCCGGTACCGCCGACGATCGCAATCTCGTACAGGAGGCGCGTCTCGAGCGCCCCCGACACGACGAGCGAGCCCTTGGGAAGGAAGTACGTGCCGGTGCACGAGCGCTCGCGGTGGTCGAGGTACGTGCAGACGAGGTCGGAGCGCCCGATCGGCCGCTCGGTGATCCCGGGCTTGTAGAGGCGCTGCCGTACGATCTCGACGGAACCGACAATGCCGCCCCCCGCGGGCTTGACGATCCGCCGGCCGACCTGGAGATCGGTGATGCGGACCACGGCCGGGCCGGTGGACGCGCCGCCACTTGCCGCAACGAGGGAGGCTGTCGCAGCCGCGACCGCCGTGGCCGCGAGAAGCGTCCGGGACTGCAAATCTGTTCCCCTTTCTGGGTTTGCTCGGTTCCAACTCGTGCTGCGCCTGCCCTCATTCGGCACGGAGAGGGCCTTTACCTACCCTCGAGACCCCTCCGTTACGCCTCTTCAGTAGCACGTGCGCCGATGATTCCGTCGACGAGGCCGTAGGAGACGGCCTCCTCGGGCGTCATGAACCGATCTCGGTCGATGTCCTGCAGCACCTGCTCCACCTCGCGCCCGGCGTGCAGGGCGATCAGCTCGGCCATCCGCCGGGTCATCGACAACACCTCGCGCGCGGCGATCTGGATGTCCGCCGGCGTGCCGCGGAAGCCCGCCGAGCCCTGGTGGATCATGATCTTGGCGTTCGGCAGAGCGAACCGCTTGCCGGCCGCGCCGCCGCAGAGGATCATCGCCGCCGCGCTCATTCCCATGCCCAGGCAGACGGTCGAGACGTCCGAGCGCACGTACTGCATCGCGTCGTAGATCGCCATCCCCGCATAGGCCGAGCCGCCCGGGGAGTTCACGTACAGGAAGATGTCCTTGCCGGGGTCGTCCGCGTCGAGGAACAGCAATTGGGCGGCGACCAGATTCGCCAGCTGATCGTCGACCTCGCGGCCGAGGAACACGATCCGCTCGCGCAGCAGCCGCGAGTAGATGTCCGCCGACCGCTCGAAGCTGCCGGTCTGGTCGACCACCATCGGGATCACGGAGCCGACGTTCATCGCTTCCACCTCCTGTTAATGTGCAACCGAGAAGTTGCCACTTTAACGCAACCTGGAGGTTGCAGATGATTCGCCGGGAGATCGTGTTCCCTGTCTCGCGCGAGGAGCTGTGGGAGGCCCTGACCGAGCCCGAGCGGCTCCAGGACTGGTTCGCGAACGAGGTCGAGGTCGACCTGCGGCCCGGTGGCGCCGCAAGCTTCCGCTGGTCGAACGGCGAGGAGCGGCACGCAACGGTGACGACGGTGGCGCCCGAGGAGCGGCTCGCGTTCGCCTGGGAGGACGAGGGCGTGGTCGAGTTCACGCTGGCCGACGACGTCGACGGAACACGCCTGACCGTCGTCGAGACGGCGCCCGCCTGGTCGACGGCACTCGACCTGCAGGCGTCGGCGCTGGCGCTTGTCGGTGGCTGATCAGCTGGGGCAGGTGTTCAGCGCGCTCGCCGACCCGAGCCGCCGGCATGTGATGGACTACCTCGCCGCGCGCGGGACCGCGACGGCCACCGAGCTGACCGGCGAGCTGCCGATCACGCGGCAGGCGGTCGCGAAGCACCTGGCGACGCTTGCGGGCGCCGGGCTCGTCGCCTCGGAGCGGCAGGGCCGGGAGACGCGCTACCGCCTGACGCTCGTCGGTCACGAGTGGGACGAGCGGCTGGGCGCACTGCAGAGCCACCTGGCGCGGCGGCAGCCGTGAGCGACACGTATGCACGGGTCCGCGAGCTCCCGCTGGTCGTCGACGCGTACGAGCTCGAGCCGCTCGAGCGGGAGGTCGCCCGCGATTTCACGCTACGGCGCACCGAGGTCGTGCTCCGCGGCGGTGGTCTCGAGGGGCGGGGCGAAGAGGTCGACTACGACCCGGCCGCCCAGCGCCGTTTCCAGGAGCGAACGGCGGAGCTGCCCCTGGTCGGCGAGCACACGCTCGACTCCTACTCGCTGCTCCAGGCGGGCCAGGCCGAGTACCGCCGCTGGGCGCTCGAGTCGGCGGCGCTCGACCTGGCGCTCAAGCAGGCCGGGCTCTCGCTCGCCTCGGCGCTCGGCCGCGAGTCGAGGCCGCTGCGATTCGTCGTCTCGACGCGGGTGGCGAACGTCGAGCCGTGGCTCGCGCTCTACCCGGAGCTGCGCTTCAAGCTCGATCCCGACCAGAAGTGGACGGATGACCTGGTGGAAGGGCTCGCCGCGACCGGGCGCGTCGAGACGCTTGACTTCAAGGGCATCTACCGGGCCGAGTTCGGCTCACCACCGGACGGGGCCCTGTACGCACGGCTGGCGAGGGCGTTCCCGCAGGCCTGGCTCGAGGATCCGGCGCTGACGCCCGAGACGACAGCAGCACTCGCGGGCGACCGGGAGCGGGTCACCTGGGATGCCGCGATCCACGAGTGGAGCGACGTCGAGGCGCTGCCCTTCCGGCCGCGCTGCCTCAACAGCAAGCCGTCCCGGTTCGGCTCGGTGAAGCGGCTCTTCGACTTCTACGACCGGTGCGAGGGCGCCGGCATCGGGCTCTACGGCGGCGGGCAGTACGAGCTCGGGCACGGGCGTGACCAGATCCAGCTGCTCGCCTCGCTGTTCCATGCGGACGCGCCGAACGACGTCGCGCCGGCCGGGTTCAACGCGGCGACGCCGGTCGCCGGCCTGCCTCCGACCCCACTGGCACTCGACGCGGCCCGCGCGGGCTTCTAGACGCGGTAGGCGGCGGCCTTGACCGCGAGGCGCGCGACCGACTCGTCGGCGGCCTGCCCCACCGGATACCAGGCCGCGCCCGCGGCCGGCTCGCCCCGGCCGACCAGGAGGTAGCGGACGTCGAGGTGGAAGTGCGCGGCCTCGTCCGCCGTCGCGGGAATCGCGTGGATGTCGAGGTCGAACGGGCGCGGCGCCGACGGATGGAGCTCGAGCTCGAGCCCCGTCTCCTCGATCGCTTCACGGAGTGCGGCGTCCTCGAGACAGCTGTCCACCGATTCGACATGGCCGCCGGGCTGGAGCAGCCGCCCGAGCTTCGCGTGCGATACGAGGCAGGCTTGCTCGCCGTCCCCGTCGACCACGAATGCCGAGGCGGTGAAGTGCGCGCGTACCTGGCGGCGCGAGAGCGGCTGTTCGAGCTCGTCCGCGAGCCGCAGCATCGCGCAGCGGTCGGCCTCTTCGCGCTCGTCGCTCGCGACGTACGTACGCAACAGGACGGCGAGCTCGCTCATGCGGTCATTCGTACTGCAGCGCCTGGAGGACGTTGAGACGTGCGGCGCGGCGGGCGGGGAAGATCGCCGCGAGGACGCCGACCACGATCGCGGCAATCGCGAACACGACCAGGGAAACGACCGGCAACGAGAACTGGATGAAGTCGACGCGGTAGACGAGCAGGCCGCCCAGGACGATCCCGAGCACGATCCCGATCACCCCGCCCATCAGAGCGGTGATCACGCTCTCGTGCCGGATCATCTTCCGTACCTGCACTCGCGTCATGCCGATCGCGCGCAACATCCCGATCTCACGAGTTCGCTCGAAAACGGTCAGCACGAGGGTGTTGACGATACCGAACAGGCTCACGATGACGGACAGCGCGAGCAGCACGTACAGGATGTTGAGCACGGAGCTGAGGCCGCTGATCTGGTTGTCGATGAACTGCTGTCGCGTCGCCACCTTCGCGTTCGGGTAGGGCTTCAGCGCCGCCTCGAGCTTCGCGTTGTTCGCGTCGGTCTGCCCGCCGCTCATACGTATGAACGAATAGAGGTTCAGCGGGTTCTCGTTGAACTTGTCCCAGGTCGCCTGCGAGATGGTCACGCTGCCGAACGGCGACCCGCCGGGCGGCGGCTTGAAGATGCCGCGGATGCGGAACGTCTTCGTCGCGCCGTTCGAGAAGATCATCGGTACCGGTGATCCGGCGACGAGATGGTGCTTCTTCGCGTAGCCCGTGTCGGTGAACGCACCGTTGGCGCCGAGCGTCGCCATCGTGGCGTTCGATCCCACCTTCCAGTCAAGCCTGAACATCGTCGCGCCGGCCGGGTTGACCGCCGTGGCGAAGAAGCTGTGGCCGAACGCCTTCGCGTCGCCGGTGCGCACGTTGCCGACCGCTTCCACCCCGGGGACATTGCCGGCCGCGTTCGCCGCCGCGATCGGGATCGGTTCGAAGTTGTTCTGTGCGGTGACCGCGTAGTCGGCGTTGTGCCAGATCTTGTGCACGGCATCGCTGAACGACGACGTGATGCCCGACGCGAGCACGGCGACGAAGGTGACGAGAGCGAGGCCGATCATCAGCGCGGCAGCCGTCGACGCGGTCCGCTGCGGGTTTCGGCGCGCGTTGTCGCGGGCGAGCGCCGAGGCGGACGAGCGATCGATGAACGTCGGCCAGGCGTGGTACCTCAGACGGTAGTACCCGAGGTAGATCCAGCCGAACGGTGTGATGAGAAACAGGATCCACACCCCGGTGAGAAGCCAGCGAATCGGCGGCCCGAGCGTCGACGCAGCGACACCGACGACCCGCATCGAGAGCATCGAGATCCCGATGAAGATCATCAGCGCACCTAGGCCCATCCAGATCAGCACCCCCGCCGTTCCGAGGCCCGTGCCGAACAGGCCGTAGATCAGCGCAGCGAAGCCCAGCGCGGTCAGGATCAGCGACCCCAGGGTACGGAAGCGGGCGAACCGGCTTTCGGGCAGGGTCGCTCCTTCCCGGACGGCCGCGATCGGCTCGACGCGCGTCGCGCGGAAGGCGGGGCGCAGGCTCGCGATGACGGTGACGAGGATGCCGACCAGGAGGGCGACGATCACAGTCCTCGTTGCGAACACGAGCCCGGAGTTGGGCAGCGTGAAGCCGACCGCATCGAAGAGCTTGAACAGACCCTTGGCGAGCAGTAGCCCGAGGAACAGCCCGACGATCGACGCGAGCGTGCCGATGATCAGCGATTCGATCAGGATCGAGCGCAACACCTGCCGCCTGCTCGCGCCCAGCGTGCGCAGCGTCGCCAGCTCACGGGTCCGCTGCGCAATCGTGATCGAGAGCGAGTTCGCGATCACGAAGCTGCCGACGAACAGTGCGACGCCGCCGAACGCCAGCAGGAACGAGCGCAGGAACGAGATGAACGAGTTCGTGTCCTTGGCGTCCTTCTCCGCCTGCTGCTGCCCCGTCAGCGCCTGAGCGTCCGGGGGCAGGATCGCCTGCACCTGGGCCAGAGCATCCTTCGACGACACACCGGACTTCGTCGCGATCGCGATCTCGTCGAACTGATGCGGCTTGTCGAAGAGCTTCTGCGCCGTGGGCACGTCGAAGCCCGCCAGGGTCGCACCGCCGATGGTGGAGACGGTGCCGAACTTCACGAGGCCGGAGATGCGGAGCTTCACGACCGGCCCCTCCGCCTGGACGCCGATCTCGTCACCGACCTTGAAGTGCTTCTTGTCCGCCGTTGAACGGTCGATCACGACCTGGTCGCCGTGCGGCCACGTGCCGTCGACGAGCGTGAGCGGGTTGAAGCGCGACGCCCCGTCGGCAATCGAGAAGCCAAGGTTCGGTGAACCGCCGAAGACGATTGCCTTGCCGTCCGCGCCGATCAGATGCGCCTCGCCGTTGACACCGCCCTCGGCGAGTTCGACGTCGGAGAGCCCGCGCACCTGGGTCAGGAGCGACGCCGGGACGGTCGGCGCCGTCGAGCCGTTGTTCGTGCTGGTCGCCGCCTTGCCCGTGATCACGATGTCCGATCCCTGCCGGACCTCGGTGAAGATCGTGTTGAACGCCTGGTTGATCGAGTCGGTGAGGACGAACGTGCCGCTCACCATCGCGACGCCGAGGACGATCGCAACCGCGGTGAGGGCCGTACGGAGCTTGCGCCCTAGCAGCCCGGCCAGCGCGACGCGAGTCACGAGCCCGCGCGCGCCATCGCCGCGAGGATCTCGTTCGCACCGCTGCGCGGCAGCTCCTCGACGATGCGGCCATCGGCGAGGAACAAGATGCGGTCGGCGATCGTGGCAGCGTTGGGGTCGTGCGTCACCATCACCATCGTCTGATCGAGTTCCTTCGCCGAGGATCGAAGCAGCTCGAGGATGTCCGCCCCCGTCTGCGAGTCGAGGTTGCCCGTGGGCTCGTCGGCGAAGATGACGGTCGGCTTGCTGACGAGCGCCCGCGCGATCGCGACGCGCTGCTGCTGGCCGCCGGAGAGCTCCGACGGCCGGTGGGAGCGGCGATCGGCCAGACCGACGCGCTTCAGCAGGTTTTCGAAGAACTCGGGATCGGGCTTCTCGCCGGCGATCGACAACGGCAGCTTGATGTTGTCCTCCGCGTCGAGCATCGGCAGCAGGTTGAAGAACTGAAACACGAAGCCGATGTGGTTTCGCCGGAGCAGTGTCACCTCGCCGTCGTTCAGCGAGCCGACGTCCTCGCCGGCGATGGAGACTGACCCGCCCGTCGGCTTGTCGAGCGCCGCGAGCAGGTGCATCAGGGTCGATTTCCCCGAGCCCGAAGGCCCCATCACGGCGACCAGCTCACCGGGCTGAACCGACAGAGAAACGCCCTGCAGGGCGTCGACCGCGGCCTCCCCCTCGCCGTAGCGGCGGGTCAGGTCCGTGGCTTCGACAACCGCTCCGTTCGCGCTCATTTCGCCCGCGAGCCTAGCTACTCGACGCCGGGACGGCGTCGATCTGCGGGATGATTTCGTCGCCGTAGGCCTGGAGCGTCTCTTCCTGGCCGTGCGTCATCAGATACATGTTGAACTGGTCGACGCCGACGGCCTCGAGCTCGCGCAGCTTTGCGACGCTCTGCTCGACGTTGCCGATCACGCAGAAGCGGTCGCAAATCTCGTCCGTCACGAACTCACCGTGCTTGGCGCCGACGCGCGAATGCTCGTTGTAGTCGTAGAACTTGCGGGCGAGGACGTAGTCGGTGAGCGCCTTCGGCACCTTGCTCCCGTCCGACCCGTAGCGCTCGATCAGGTCCTGGACGTGATTCGAGACCATCGCCGGGAACCAGCGCACCTGCTCCCGGGCATCCGCGAGATCGTCGCTGACGTGACTCGGCGCGCCGACGATGCACTTGAGCTCCGCTGGATCGCGGCCGGCCTCCTCCGCCGCGCGGCGGGCGGTCGACATGATCCACTGGATGATCTCGGGGTCGGCGAGCTGGATGATCACGCCGTCGCCGACGTGGCCGGCGACCGCGAGCGCCTTCGGCCCGTAGCCGGCAACCCACATGGGGATCTGCGGCAGCTCGGGCCGCACCCACTTGAGCTGCAGCTCCTTGTCGTTCCACGTCACCTCGCGCCCGTTCATGAAGTCGCGGATCATCGCGCAGGCGCGTTCGAACTCGGCCACCTTGACCGGCTGCTGCCCGATGTAGCGCCGTGCCGAGTCGCCCCGGCCGATGCCCATCACCATCCGGCCGTCGGTCAGATCGTGCAGCGTCGCGTACGCGCTCGCGAGCACGGTCGGGTCGCGTGTGCCGGGATTGGTGACGAAGTGGCCCAGCTTGATCTTCGACGTCTGATGCGCCGCGTAGCCGAACAGCGGGATCGACTCCTGCCAGAGCACATGGGAGTCGTACGTCCACGCGTACTCGAACCCGTGCTTCTCGGCGAGCTGGATCAGCTCGAGCCAGCGTGCATACGGCGGGTCTGGCAGGACGGTGACGCCGAAGCTCAAAGCCATTCGCTGACCTCCTGATCTCGAGAGCTCGCGCGCCCCGGAGCCTACTGCGTCAAGATGATCTCGTGAAGATCATCTGCGTCGGCCGGAACTATGCGGAGCACGCCGCGGAACTGGGCGACGACCCGCCCACCGAGCCGCTGCTCTTCGGCAAGTTCGACAACACGCTGATCGGCCCCGGTGCGCCGATCGTGCTCCCGCCCGAGGCCACCCACGTCGACGCCGAGGCCGAGCTGGCCGTCGAGATCGGCGTCGCCGGCCATCGCATCGCGGAGGCGGACGCCCTCTCGCACGTCCGCGGCTACCGCTGCGCGAACGACGTGTCGGCCCGCAACATCCAGTACAGCGAGAGCCAGTGGGCGCGTGCAAAAGGATTCGACACGTTCTGCCCGCTCGGCGACCGGCTGGTCCCCGTCTCGGCGCTCGGGGACGGAGCGGGGCTGCGCGTCGTCCAGCGACTGAACGGCGAGGTCCTGCAGGACGGATCGACCAGCGACCTGATCTTCGCCGTGCCGTTCCTCGTGAGCTACATCTCTGCGGTGTTCACGCTCGATCCCGGGGATCTGATCCTGACCGGGACGCCGCCTGGTGTGGGCTGGGCGCGCGAGCCGAAGGTGTCGCTCGTCGACGGCGACGTCGTCGAGGTGGAAGTCGAGGGGATCGGCGTGCTGTCGAACCCCGTCGTGCGCGCTTGACGCGCGCCGTCACTCGACGCTGAGCTGCGCCGCTCGAGACTCCTGCTGCGCAGTGAGGGCACCGACGAGCCTGAACGCAGCCGCGCCCGCGACGACGTAGAGCACGTGGCCCACGAACAGCAATGCGTTCTCGCGCTTCACGTGCGCGAGCGTCGAGGTGCCCCCGACAGACGCAAGGCGCACGACGATCCCGCTCGACACGAACGCCAGCCACCAGAGCGTCACGAGGCCATTCGACGATCTCGACCGCCAGGGCTCACCCCCGGTTGCCGCGCCGGCGGTCGCCCGCCAGAGATCGTCGACGATCTGCCTCGGACGGAAGAGGTTCAACACGGGGACGAACCAGTACCCGACCGCCCAGCCCGGTGTGAAGCGCAGATCCTCGACCGCGAGCTCGACGAGGTTGCGGTAGGAGCGATGGAGCCAGCAGAGGAAGAAGACGCCGGCGACCAGCAAGACCAGGAGCCCGACCGACGCCGCGGCGTTCACGCGCGACCGGCTCGAGTCCCAGTCGGCCAGCGTGAATCCGCCGACGCCGCGGTCGAGCATCGCCCGCTGCACGCCGAGCGCGAGCAGCGAGGCCATGTTCGCGGCCACCGCGAGGCCGAGCAGTCCCCGCGTCCAGCGTGCGCGCGTCACCGGCGATCGATAGCCGAAGCCGACCGTCGCCCGTGGCGCGACGAACGGGCGGGCGTACAGGTCGGCGAGCGGGTGGTCTGCGTGAGCCAACTCACCTGCGAAATCGGCCGCACCCGGAGCGGTCCGCGTCCCTCGAACGGGGAGTCGGACGGCCCCGGCGCTACGCCCGTGCCGCGAGCGTCTTCGAGGCGAGCCGGTCGAGCGCCTGCACGGCCAGCTCCAGATGCTCGTGCTTCGTGTCCTCGAGCTTCGTGTGGGACAGGCCGCGCAGGCTCTGAACGAACACCATCACCGTCGGGACGCCGGCGCGCGACACCTCGGCCGCGTCGTGCAACGGCCCGGACGGGAGCCTGTGGGACTCACCGGCGACCTCGCGGATCGACTCGTCGGCGAGCTCGATCAGCTGCTCGTCGAACGGGATCGGCTCGATGTTCCAGATGCGCTCCCACTCGACCGAGATGTTCTCCTCGGCGGCGAACCGCTCGGCCGCCTCGCGGGCGAGCGCGAGCAGCCGGGCGAGCTTCGACGCGTCGAGGTGACGCTGGTCGAGCAGCTGCTCCGCCGTCTCGACCACCGACGTGACGATGCCGGGGCGGCAGACGACGCCACCCGACGTGCAGACGGCACCGTCGCCGACCTCGCGCGCGATGTCCCGGATCGCCAGCGCGAGCTTCGCCGCGCCGGCCAGCGCGTCGCGGCGCGCGTCCATCGGCGTCGAACCGGCGTGTGCGGCCTGTCCCCGCCACGTGACGCGCGAACGCTCGACGCCGAACGTCCCGAGCACGACCCCGAGCGGGAGGTCGAGCGCCTCGAGCACCGGGCCTTGCTCGATGTGCAGCTCGAGGTAGGCAACCGCGTGCGCAAGCTCGGCGTGTGCGTCGAGCGCGCGATCGAGGTCGACGCCGTGCTCGCGCAGCGCATCAGGAAGCGCGATGCCTTCCCGGTCGGCCAGTTTTCGGAGCTCGTCCTGGTCGCGCATCGATCCGGCGGCCGCGGACGAGCCGAACAGCGAGCGGCCGAAGCGGGCCCCCTCCTCGTCGGCCCAGTTGACGAGCCGCACCGTCAGGGGCGGCCTGCCATCCTCGGCGATCCGCCGCAGAACCTCGACGCCCGCGACGACGTTCAGAGAGCCGTCGAGCCACCCGCCGTTCGGCACCGAGTCCATGTGCCCGCCGATCAGCAGCGACCGTTCTGAACGCCCGGGCAGGGTGAACCATTGGTTCCCCGCCGCGTCGATCGTCTCGACGGCGCCGGTCGGCTGGACCTTCTCGCGCAACCAGGCACGGGCCTCTTCCCACGTGCTCGTCCACGCGACGCGCTGGGCGCCGTCGTCGTCGCCCGTCAACGCACGGAGCTCTTCCAGCTCGGCGACGGTGCGGGACGGTTGGAGCGCCACGCGGCGAGGATACAACCGCCCCACGGGTGTGGTAATCACTCATCGTGACCGACGCCGGCGCCGCCACGCTCGACCGCCGCGCCGCTCCGATCGTGCGGCGCGTCGCCACTGCGATCCTGGTCGTCGCGGCGCTCTGGGGGCTGTGGGAGGGCTACAAGTGGCTGTGGCAGAGCGCGGGCTGGACCTGGCCGTTCGCCGTCGACGACACGACGATGCCCCACCTCCACGACATCGTCGCTGCGTTCTGGCAGCCCACGACGACCGGCGGCCCTCCGCTGATCCACTCGTTGCTCGACGCGGCGTGGTTCACGGGCAAGGAAGCGCTTGCCGGCTTCCTGCTGGGAGGCGCAATCGGATTCGCGCTGGCGGTCCTGCTCTCGCAATCGCGGCTGTTCGAGCGCGGGATCCTTCCCTACATCGTTGCGTCGCAGACGGTCCCGATCCTGGCGATCGCCCCGATGGTCGTGGTCGGGCTCGGCTCGAAAGGGGTCGCGGGCTGGAAGGCGGTCGCGATCCTCGCCGCCTACCTGACGTTCTTCCCCGTCGCGATCAACACGCTGCGGGGCTTGCATTCCGTCGACCAGCGTGCGGTCGAGCTGATGGACTCGTACGCAGCGTCGCGCTGGCGCGTGCTCTGGCGGTTGCGCGTCCCGTCCTCCGTGCCCTACATCTTCACCGCGCTCAAGATCTCCGCGACGGCGAGCGTGATCGGCGCGATCATCGGCGAGGCTCCGGCGTCGATCCAGAACGGCCTCGGCGGCGCGATCGTGAACTTCAACCAGTACTACTCGCTCGAGCCGACCTTCCTCTGGGCGACGAACGTCATCTGCGCGCTCCTCGGAATCGTCTTCTACCTGGCGGTCGCGGGGACGGAGCGGCTCGTGTTGCGCAGAGCGCCGGAGCACTTCGCGTGAGCACCGCCCCGGCCAACGTCGTCGAGATCGGCGGCGTCTCGAAGGCCTTCCGTACGGGAGTCACCGCGCTGCAGGACATCGCGCTCGCGATCAAAGCGGGAGAGTTCGTCTCGCTGATCGGGCCTTCCGGCTGCGGCAAGTCCACGCTCCTGCGCATCGTCGGCGATCTGATCCAGCCGTCGAGCGGATCCGTCGTCGTCAACGGCAAGAGCGCTCATCAGGCGCGGCTCGACCACGACTACGGGATCGTCTTCCAGGACGCCGTGCTCTACGACTGGCGAACCGTCGCCCGCAACGTGTCTCTGCCGCTCGAGATGCTGCGCTGGGACCGCGCTCGCCGCCGCGCACGCGTCGCCGAGATGCTCGAGCTGGTCGAGCTGACCGGATTCGAGTCGAGCCGGCCCTGGCAGCTCTCGGGCGGCATGCAGCAACGCGTCTCGATCGCTCGCGCGCTGTCCTTCGACCCCGCGCTGCTCCTGATGGACGAGCCGTTCGGCGCACTCGACGAGATGACACGGGAGCGGCTGAACATGGAGCTGCTGCGTATCTGGGAAAGGGCTGGAAGCACGATCGTCTTCGTCACGCACTCGATCCCGGAGGCAGTCTTCCTCTCCACGCGGGTCGTCGTGATGTCGGCGCGGCCCGGCCGGATCGCCGGCATCGTCGACGTCGATCTGAAGCAGCCTCGAACGACCGAGACCCGCGAGGACCCGCGCTTCTTCGAGCTGATCACCACGGTGCGCGAGACGCTCGCCGCCGGCCACGGCGCCGACGCACCGCGCGCGGGTGCCGTCCAGGAGCGGTTCTGACTCGGCGACTTCGAGAGTGGCTCCCGGCGCTGGCGGTGTTCGCGATCGGGATCGGGCTCTGGCAGGGGCTGACCACCGCCTTCCACGTGCAGACGTTTCTCCTGCCCAAGCCGAGCGACATCGCGCAGTCGTTCTGGGACAACAAGGGCGCGCTCTGGCACGCGGGCTTCTACACGCTGAAGGAGGCGCTGGGCGGCTTCGCGATCGGCGGCAGCCTCGGGATCGTCGCCGCGCTCTTCCTCGCGCGGTTCCGCACGGTCGGCGCTGCGCTGATGCCGTTCGCGATCGCCGCCAACGCGATCCCGATCATCGCGTTCGCGCCGATCACCAACAACTGGTTCGGCCTGCTCAACCCGATCTCGAAGATGGCGATCGCTGCCGTCCTCTGTTTCTTCCCGACGATGATCAACACGCTGCGCGGCTTGATCACGGTGTCTCCATCCTCGATCGAGCTGATGCGCTCGTATGCCGGCGGCGAGTTGGCGACATTCCGC
Source organism: uncultured Thermoleophilia bacterium (assembly GCA_963769545.1). Taxonomy (GTDB): domain Bacteria; phylum Actinomycetota; class Thermoleophilia; order Gaiellales; family Gaiellaceae; genus PALSA-600. Next base: position 769,824 of record CAVYMB010000002.1, read on the forward strand.
CGGGTGCGGATCCCAAGCTCGCTGCCGTTCATGTTCAGCGGGCTCAAGATCGCAGCCGTGCTCTCGATGATCGGCGCGATCGTCGGCGAATACTTCGGCGGACCGACGAACGCGCTCGGCGTCAGCATCCTGAACGACTCTCAGTTGTTCAACTTCCCACGCGCGTGGGCCGGGATCATGCTCGCGAGCGCGTTCGGGATCGCCCTGTACGCGGCCGTCGCGGCGGTTGAGCGCGCAACGACCAGCTGGCATCCGTCGGCGAGGTCGATCTCCACGGAGTGAGCAAAAGAACAAGAATGGGCGATCGACGCGGCCGGACGGGTCGCAGGCACCCGAGAGGAGAACTCGATGAGTCGCAAGCACGTGGTACTGGGGCTGCTGGCATCGGCCTGTATCGGACTCGCGATCTGGGGCGCGACGGCGAGCGCCGCCCCGAAGCAGCAGAAGTTGACCAACGTGACGCTGCAGTTGAAGTGGGTCACCCAGGCGCAGTTCGCGGGCTACTACGCGGCGCTCGCCCAGGGCTACTACAAGGACGCCGGCCTCAACGTGAAGATCAAGATCGGCGGTCCGAGCATCACGCCCGAGACGGTCGTCGTCGGCAAGCAGGCCGACTTCGGCCTCGACTGGCTGCCGAACCTCTTCGCCACACGCGAGAAGGGGAGTGGGCTCGTCTCGATCGCGCAGATGTTCGGGCGGTCGGGCATGACCGAGCTGACGTGGAAGTCGAGCGGCATCAACACGATCGCGAAGATGCGCGGCAAGAAAGTCGGTGTCTGGTGCTGTGGCAATCAGCCCGAGCTGTTCGCCGCGCTGACGAAGAACGGGATCAACCCGGCCAAGTCGAGTGACGTCACGATCGTCAACCAGCCGTTCGACATGAGCCTCTTCCTCAAGCATCAGGTCGACGCCGCGGCGGCGATGACGTACAACGAGCTCGCGCAGGTGCTGGAGACGAAGAACCCGGCGACGGGCAAGCTCTACCAGCCGTCCGATCTCAACGTCTTCAAGATGGCCAGCGCGCAGGTGGGCACGGGCATGCTCGAGGACAACGTCTTCGTTCGGGGCGATTGGCTGAAGGACCCCGCGAACCAGAAGACCGCTACGGCGTTCCTCAAGGCATCGGACCAGGGCTGGATCTACTGCCGCGACCACCAGGCAGCCTGCGTCGACATCGTGCTCAAGAACGGCTCGCTGCTCCCCAAGGGCCACCAGACGTGGCAGCTGAACGAGATCAACAAGCTGATCTGGCCGAACACGACTGGCATCGGACTGGTGCCGGCGTCGGCGGTGAACACGACCGCGACGATTGCCAAGACCTATGGCGTGATCAAGAAGATGCCGTCGGGCGCGACGAACTACACGTACGCCCGGCAGGCGGTGGCGCAGCTGAAGGCCGCCGGCGTCGACGTCAACGGCTCGAGCTGGAAGCCGCAGACCGTCAAACTGACGCTGGGCGGAAAGTAGAGACAGACCGAGAAGGGAGATCCGCTATGTCCGTGTTGATCAAGAACGGCCGCATCGTCACGGCGGCGGACGACTATGTCGCTGACGTGTTCATCGACGGTGAGCGGATCTCCCTGATCGGCGAGTCGCTCGACAACGCCGCCGACACGGTGATCGACGCGACCGGGAAGTACGTGCTTCCCGGTTGCATCGACCCGCACACCCACCTCGACATGCCGTTCGGCGGGACGGTGACGATCGACGACGTCGAGTCGGGCCAGCGCGCAGCAGCTTTCGGCGGCACCACCTGTCACGTCGACTTCTGCATCCAGCCCCAGGGCTCGACGTTCGCCGACGCGCTCGCCGACTGGAAGTCCAAGGCCGAAGGCAAGCAGTTGATCGACATGGGCTACCACATCGCCGTCACCGACCTGCGCAACGGCGGCTCGCTCGAGGAGCTGGCTTCGCTCCCGGACCAGGGCATCACGTCGTACAAGCTCTTCATGGCCTACAAGGGCGCGCTGATGGTCGACGACGAGACGCTCTTCAAGACGATGGAGGTCGCCGCCGAGACCGGGGCGCTCGTGATGGTGCACGCCGAGAACGGAGATGCGATCGACGTGCTCGTGAAGCGCGCACTGGCCGAAGGGCACACGGAGCCGCACTGGCACGCGCTCACGAGACCGCCGGAGACCGAGGGGGAGGCGACGAACCGTGCGATTCAGCTCGCCCGCGTCGCCGGCGCGCCGCTCTACGTCGTCCACGTCTCGTGCCGCGAGTCGGTCGAGCCGATCGCTCTGGCGCGCGAGAAGGGCTGGGACGTCCACGGGGAGACGTGCACGCAGTACTTCTTCATCGACTACACCGATCTCGAGCGGCCCGACTTCGAAGGAGCGAAGTTCGTCTACACGCCGCCGCCGCGCGACAAGGCGAACCAGGACGTGCTCTGGAACGCCGTCCGCACGGACGTGCTGTCGGCCATCTCGACCGACCACTGTGCGTTCAACTGGAACGGGCAGAAGACGCTCGGCAAGGACGACTTCTCGAAGATCCCGAACGGCGGGCCGGGAATCGAGAACCGGCTGCAGATGATCCATCACTTCGGCGTGCGTCCTGGGCGCATCACACTGAACCGGATGGTCGAACTGCTGGCGACGAACCCGGCGAAGCTCTTCGGCCTGTACCCGCGCAAGGGGACGCTTGCCGTCGGCTCGGACGCCGACGTGGTCGTGTTCGACCCCGAGAAGAGGGTGACCATCTCTGCCTCCACGCATCACTCGAACGTCGACTACAACCTCTTCGAAGGCACGGAGGTGCAGGGGTCGCCCGACGTCGTCCTGCTTCGCGGCAACGTGCTCGTCGACGGCGGCACGCTCGTCGCCAAGCCCGGGATCGGGCAGTTCGTCAAGCGCGCGACGTTCGGCGAGGAGTTGAAACCGGCGGCGCTCGCGCGGGCCGGCACGTAGACCCGTGCGCCCGACGGTCGCGCCGGGCGGCGCTCCGCCGTGGTGGCTCGAGGAGGCGTTTGCGGTCGAGGGCGGCCGGGCGGACACCGAGCCGCTCGCGGACGACGTCGAGGTCGACGTCGCGATCGTCGGCGGGGGCTACACCGGTCTCTGGACGGCGCTCGCCGTGCTCGACCGGGAGCCCGCCGCGCGGGTCGCCGTGCTCGAGGCCGAATTCTGCGGCGCCGGGCCGAGCGGACGCAACGGCGGCTTCGTCGAGGGCTACTGGCCGGCGTTGCGTGAGCTGACAGGCCTGTTCGGAGTGGAGCGAGCCGTCACGCTTGCAACCGCCGGGGAAGCGATCCGGCCGGCGGTCCGTGCGCTCGGCGACGACGTCTGGCTGCGCGAAGCCGGAATGCTGATGGTCGCGACGACCGGCGCCCAGGAGCGGGTGCTCGACCGCGCCGTCGCCGCTGCCGCAGCAGCCGGCCGGCCCGAACAGGCGGTCGCGCTGTCACGAAGCGAACTGCGGGAGCGCCTCCGCTCGCCCCGGTTCCGCCGCGGCGTGCTGTTCCCGGACACGGGGACCGTGCAGCCCGCCCGGCTCGTCCGCAGCCTCCGCCGGAAGGCGCTCGGTCGCGGCGTCCGGGTCTACGAGCACACGCGCGCCGAGACGTACGCACAGGGGCGGGTGACGACGCCCGGCGGCCGCGTTCGGGCGGAGCAGGTGGTGGTCGCCACCAACGCGGCGATGACCGACTGGCGCCCGGCACGAGGGCGGCTGACCGTGTTCGGCAGTTACGTCGTGCTGACCGAGCCGGTGCCCGAGCTGCTCGCCGAGATCGGCTGGACGGGCGGCGAGGCCGTCGTCGATGCCCGCATGTTCCTGCACTACTTCCGCACGACCAACGACGGCCGCGTGCTGATGGGCTCGGGATCAGGGCCGATCGGATTCGGCAACCGGATCGACCGGCGCTTCACCGACGACGCACCGACCGCGGCGCGGGCAGAGCTCGGACTGCGCCGGCTCCTGCCGGATCTCGCACGCGCCCGGGTCGAGCGCGCCTGGGGCGGCCCAATCGACGTCTCGGCAGACCACATCCCGTTCGTCTCGACCGCCGCTGACGGCGTGCATTTCGCCGCCGGCTTCTCTGGCAACGGCGTCGGGCCTTCATACCTCGCGGGTCAGGCGCTCGCATCACTGGCAACGGGGCGGAACGACGAGTGGAGCACGTTGCCGCTCGTCCGCGGCCGCGGCGACCGGGTCCCGCCGGAGCCGATCCGCAATCTCGGAGGCGCAGCGATCAGGCACGCGATCCTCGCGTGCGAGGAGGCCGACGAGGCAGGCCGGCGCGCCTCGCTCGCAGTTCGCGCGGCGGCCGCGCTGCCGCGACTGCTCGGGATGCGCCTCGGGACCCGCTAGCCGACCCGGCGCTCGCGCGCGGCGAGCCACTGGGCGAAGCGTCCGGACGGCGTCTCGAGCCACTCGGCGAGATCGGCGGGGAACCGCTCGATGTCGCCACGCAGCTCGATGATCCGGTAGTCGAGCCGCCGCTGGTCTTCGCAGACGTGCGCGCCGGAGTCGTCGCCGACGGCGAGCGAGGCGCCGCAGGTCGGGCACGGCATGTGATCTGGCTTTGGGAATGCGATGGACATGTTGTTCTGAGCGCGTTCGGCACGGTCCGATACGCCTTTCATCGGCAACGTGTTCGCGGAGGTGAAGGGCGGGCCTGCTCCTGGACGATCGGCAGGCCCGCCCGCTCGTGCAGCTCAGACGGTCTGCATGGCGCTCGGCACGGCGCCGAGTTGCTGCAGCAGCCCGAGTGTGTCCCAGTTCGTCCAGGACTCGGCGATCTTGCCGCCGGCGTACCGGTCGATCGTGATCCCGGTCACCGTGGCCTGCTTTCCGGTCGGCGCGATGCCGAACAGATCGCCCTTGTGCGTGCCCTGGGCGGTCCACCGAATCGCCACGAGGTCGCCCGCGGCGACGGTCTCGTTGATCGTCATCTCGAGGTCCGGGAACGCCGCGCGATAACCGCGCGCCGCCTCCTTGAGCCCCTCTGGCCCTTTGACCGGCTCGGGCAGCGCCGGATCGTGACCGATCGCATCCGCCCGGATCACGTCGTCGGCCAGGTCGTACTTGCCGGCGCCGAAGACCTCTTCGAGGATCTTGCGTGAGGCCTGCTCGTTCGCCTCCATGCAGCCGCTCCTCTCGCTCGTTGCCGCGTGATCTTTCGTACCGCGGCAGCGCCGAGCCTACTCCGCTGGACGCGGCGGTGCACGAGGCGTAGGTTCCCTCTCACCAACATTCCGCGCCCAGGCGAATCATGGTGGGGAGGCGTTCGGGCGCACTGGTCTCCACGACTGGAGGGGAGCATGCGATCGATCGTTACTGCGATGGCGCTTGTCGGCGTTCTCGCTGCGTTTGCGTTCATCGGAGGCGGCACGGCCGGGGCTCAGGGATCCGCCGAGCCGCTGTGCGAAGCACACTCGGGAACCTGCCTCGACACGAGGTCACACAAGAGCTACGACGGCGAATACGTCGGGCACGACGAGCCCTCGCTGCTCTTCTACTCGAACCAGGCCGGTGCCGGGAACTCGAACTCGTGGAATCTGCAGATTCCGCGCGAGCCGCCGGTTGCACCGGTGCAGGGCGTCCTCAACGCGGCCTGGAACTTCCAGCTGCATCCGACGTTCTGGTTCGGAATGGCGATGTGCGACACGCAGAGCTATCCGAACGAGAACACGTCGTGCACGCCCGACTCGGACACGAACATCAAAAACGGCACCGATCCGAGCGCGGCGGACTACATCGGCAATCATGCCGGCGCGGCGTTCATGGAGCTGCAGTTCTACCCGCCGGGATACGTCCAGCAGTTCACCGGCTTCAGCTGCGCCGCGCGCCAGTGGTGTGCCGCGATGACGATCGACGGTCTGTCCGACGATCAGACGCAGCGGAACAACGTCGACTGCTTGCAGCGGGCCGGCGAGGAGTACGTCAACTTCGCGTACCTCACGTTGAACGGCGTCCCGCAGGGGCCACCGGACCCGCTGAACTTCCAGTTCGTCGGATCCGGCCAGCCGGGCCCGAACGTCCTGTACATGAACGCGGGCGACAAGGTGTCCGTCTCGATCCACGACTCGGCCGCAGGCGTCGTGACGACCGTCGCTGACGCCACGACCGGACAGACGGGCTCGATGACGGCGAGCGTCGCGAACGGATTCGCGCACCCGCTCTTCCGTCCGCATGCCTCGTCGTGCAGCGAAGAGCCGTACGCGTATCACCCGATGTACTCGACGTCGAGCGAAGCCACACGAGTTCCGTGGGCCGCGCACACGTACAACGTCGCATTCTCGGACGAGATCGGCCACTTCGAATACTGCAACGGCAGCATCGACGTCGCCGGCAACTGTCACAGCAGGACCGACAACGACGCCGATGACGACTTCTGCTTCCCGGGGAGCGCGTCGCTGCTGATCAGGGTTGCGGGGTGCCTCGACAGCGACATCGACTTCGACGGCACGTCCTACCAGCTCGACTGGCCGGGGACCTTCCCGGGCCCCCTGCAGGACAGCATCCTGCACGCCCAATCGTTCGTGGTCACGAGCCCGCTGACCGGGGGCAACAACTATCAACGTGCCGCGTTCGAGACCGACCTCCCGGCGATCGAGTTCGTCCAGGGGTGCGACACGACCACCGGGGCGAACTGCACCAACCCGCCGGCGGGTGCGCTCTTCTACCCGCTCTACTCGACGACAGCCAGCGGCGGCTCGTGCGCCTGGCGCGAAGGCGGCCGGTTCATGCCGCGCACCCTGAACGCCTTCGGTGGCTCGTCGACGACGGAGTACGGCTCGCTCCTCGCGACGTACTTCGCGTCCCTCCCGGACCTTCCGGCCGGGACGGCGTTCGAGAACTACCACAACGCGCTCTCGAACAACCCCTGTCCGAGCAACGGCTCGTTGCCGTAGCGAAATGAAGGTCGCGGCGCGCCGGCTTCCGGCGCGCCGCGACCCCTAACGGTCCTCGACGCCGTGCGGCATGCCGTACGCGGCCAGCAGCTCGAGAAAGGGAGCCGCCGGGAACGCCTCCGGTCCGAGCACCCCGCTCCCGTGCCAGGCACCCGACGCGAGCAATTCGAGCGCGACTACCGGGTTGACCGCGGTCTGCAACACAACGGCCTGATGGCCGTAGTCGCGCATCGCCTGCTCGTTGTCGACGACGTGGTAGAGGTACGTCGCGCGCGGCGAGCCGTCCTTGCCGGTCCCCGTGACGTAGGTACCGGCGCACGTCTTGCCCGACATGCGGTCGCCGAGGGTCGCCGGGTCGGGCAGCACCGCCGCGACCACGTCGCGCGGTGACACCTCGACGCCGCGCACCCTCACGGGCGCGGTCGAGTCGAGCCCGAGCTTGTGCAGGGTCTTCAGCACGCCGATGAACTCCTCGCCGAGGCCGTACTTGAACGTCACCCGGCGGCAGTCGACCCAGCGCGGGACGAGGACGACCTCTTCGTGCTCGACGTTGACGCATTCGACCGCGCCGATGCCCTCCGGGAACTCGAAGAGCTCGGGCTCCGAGAACGGCTCGGTCGTGAACCAGCCGCGCGCGCGCTCCCAGATCAGGGGCGGGTTGAGGCACTCCTCGATCGTCGTCCAGATCGAGAACGACGGCGCGAAGTCGTAGCCGGCGACGACCAGGTCGGCGCCGTCGCGGATCCCGATCTCGTCGATCTCCGCGAAGAGCTCGTCCGCAGCGTGGCGCGCAAAGACGTCGGACAGCCCCGGCTCGACACCGATGCCGACCAGCGCAAGCAGATCGGCCTCCTCCCAACGCGTCGCGACGGCGAACTGCTCATCGCCGAGCATCACGCCAACGTCGGAATAGGGCCGTTGCGGGTGCGGATGCGACAGCGTCATTGCCATGTCGAGGTAGGTGCAGCCTGCATCGAAGGCCGCCCCGAAGATCGGCGGGTTGAAGCGTGGGTCGCACGCGTTCAGGATCGCGTCCGCCCGCTCGTGGCGTGCCAGCTCGGCGATTGCCGCGGCGTCGGACGCGTCGAGCTGCGCGAATCCCCCGCGCGCGCCGAGCGGCGCCGCCGCCCGCTCCGCGCGCCCGGCGTCGATGTCGGCGAGAACGAAACGGTCGAAGAACTCGCGGCGTGCCGCGACGGCGGCCGCGGCCGCGCCGACACCTCCCGCTCCGACGACCAGGACTCGCAACGACGTTCAGCGGGTCTGCGGGAAGCCGAGATCGACCCGCGAGGTCGCCGGATCCGGCCACCGCTCGGTGACGACCTTGCTGCGCGTGTAGAAGTCGATGCCCTCGGGCCCGTAGATGTGGCGGTCGCCGAAGAGCGACGCCTTCCAGCCGCCGAAGCTGTAGTACGCCACGGGCACCGGGATCGGGACGTTCACGCCGACCATGCCCGCCTGCACCTCGTAGCGGAAGCGGCGCGCAACACCGCCGTCCCGGGTGAAGATCGCCGTGCCGTTGCCGTACGGATTCTCGTTGACCAGCTTGATCGCCTCGTCGTAGCTGTCGACACGGGTGATCCCGAGCACCGGGCCGAAGATCTCGTCGTCGTAGGCCTTCATCCCCGGCTTCAAGTCGTCGAGCAGCGTCGCGCCGAGGAAGAAGCCGTCATCCGGGCAGCCTTCGCGGCCGTCGACGACGACCTTGCCGCCGCCATTCTCGATGTACGACGCGACCTTGTCGCGATGCTCGCGCGTGATCAGCGGTCCCATCTCGCTCGAGGAATCCATCCCGTCACCGACCTTGACGCCCGGGATGCGCTGCTTGATCGCCTCGACGAGCGGATCGGCGACGTCGCCGACCGCCACGACCATCGAAACGGCCATGCACCGCTCGCCGGCCGACCCGTAGCCGGCCGACACGGCGGCGTCGGCTGCCATGTCGATGTCGGCGTCCGGCAGCACGATCATGTGGTTCTTCGCGCCGCCGAGCGCCTGACAGCGCTTGCCATTCCGCGTCGCGGTCTCGTAGACGTACTTGGCGATCGGCGTCGAGCCGACGAACGAGATTGCCGCGATGTCGGGATGCCCGAGCAGGGCGTCGACCGCGACCTTGTCACCGTGCACCACGTTGAAGACGCCGTCCGGGACCCCGGCCTCCTTCAGCAGTGCCGCCACGTAGAGCGAGGTCGACGGATCCTTCTCCGACGGCTTGAGCACGAACGTGTTTCCGCACGCCAGCGCAGGCGCCCACATCCACATCGGGACCATCGCGGGGAAGTTGAACGGCGTGATCCCTGCGACGACGCCGAGCGGCTGCCTGATCGAGTAGACGTCGAGGCCGGTCGACGCCTGCTCCGACATGCCGCCCTTCAGCAGATGCGGGATGCCGCAGCAGAACTCGATCACCTCGAGGCCGCGGGTGACCTCGCCCATCGCGTCGGACAACACCTTCCCGTGCTCGGCGGTGAGGATCTTGGCGATCTCCTCGCGCCGTTCGTGCACGAGCTCGCGAACCGCGAAGAAGAGCTCGGCGCGACGGGCGAGCGAGAGCGTGCGCCAGGCGGGGGCGGCGCGCTTCGCAGCGTAAACCGCCTCGTCGACCTCTTCGACGCTCGCGAAATCGACCGCGCCCGTCTGCCGGCCGGTTGCGGGGTTGAAGACCGCACCGCTGCGACCGGATGCGCCGGCGCTCGCGGCTCCCGCAATCCAGTGGTTGATCGCCTTGACGGCTGCTGGGGCGTCGATCGTCTCGGTCATGCGTCCTCCTCGAGTGGTCCTCGGGAGCGTATCGCGCCCAGTAGGATCAACGCCCATGGCGACGACCGACACGAACACGGAGCTGGGACGCCAGATCGTCGAGGACGCGAAGCGGTTCGTCCTCTACTCGTGGAGCGTGCAGGACCAGATCAACCCCATCGCCGTCGAGCGGGCCGAGGGTCGGTACTTCTGGGACTACGACGGCAATCGCTACCTCGACTTCGCCTCGCAGCTCGTGAACGTCTCGATCGGGCACTCGCATCCCAAGGTGGTGCAGGCGATCAAGGATCAGGCCGAGCGGCTCGCCACGATCGGGCCGCCGATGGCGACGGAGAGCAGGTCGCGCCTCGGGCGGCTGCTCGCGGAGGTGACGCCGGGCGACCTGTCGATGAGCTTCTTCACGAACGGCGGCGCCGAGGCGAACGAGAACGCGATCAAGCTGGCGCGCTGGTACACGGGCCGCCACAAGATCGTCGCGCGCTACCGGAGCTACCACGGTGCGACCGGTGGCGCGATCACGCTGACGGGCGATCCGCGCCGCTGGCCCGCCGAGCCCGGGCTGCCCGGCGTCGTGCGGATGTTCGATCCGTACACCTACCGCTGCCCGGCCGGCCACCCGGATCCATGCCCGGTCTGCACCGGTGCGCCTCATCTCGAGGAGATCCTCCAGTACGAGGGCGCGCACACGGTCGCCGCAGTGATCCTCGAGACGGTCACCGGCACCAACGGCGTGATCGTCCCACCCGACGGCTACCTGCAGTCGATCCGCGAGACCTGCGACCGGCACGGGATCCTGCTGATCTGCGACGAGGTGATGGCCGGCTTCGGGCGGACCGGCAAGTGGTTCGCGGTCGACAACTGGGACGTCGTCCCCGACATCATGACCGTCGCCAAGGGCATCAACTCGGGCTACGTCCCGCTCGGCGCGATGATCGTCCGCGAGCCGATCGCAGACTGGGTGCGCGACAAGCCGTTCGCCGGCGGGCTGACCTACAGCGGCCACCCGCTCGCGTGCGCGTCGGGAGTCGCATCGATCGAGGCCTTCCAGGAGGAGGGAATCGTCGAGCAGGCAGCGGCGACCGGCGAGGTGTTCCGCACCGAGCTCGCGAAACTCGCGGAGAAGCATCCGTCGATCGGCGAGGTGCGCGGGCTCGGCTGCTTCTTCGGCCTCGAGCTGGTCAAGAACCGAGACACGCGTGAGCCGCTCGTGCCGTACAACGCGGCGGGCGACTCTGCGAAGCCGATCGCAGCCGTCGGGAAGCGCGCCCTCGACCGCGGGCTCTATCTGATGACGCACTGGAATGTCGTCATGTGCTGCCCGCCGTTGACGATCACGCGCGACGAGCTGGCCGAGGGCCTCGACGCGCTCGACGACGCGCTGTCGGTCGCCGACGAATTCGTGGTCTGACCGCGGTCAGACCACGCCGTACACTCCGGCCATGTCGCTCACGGATGAGCTGCGCGAGTTCGCGGAGAGCCCCGATCGCTACGTCGACGTCGCCGGGGACGGCCTCGTCACGCGCTACGACGACGGCCGGATCTGCATCGTCCAGGGGCCGACATTCGCCTCCATCTGCGCGCCGAACGTGAACGACGACGAAGTCGAGCAGCTGCTCGCGGACGTTCGCGCGATTGCGCCGATCGCCAAGTCGCCGTCGTGGTGGATCGGGCCGTCCGCGCGCCCCGTCGGCATCGTCGAGCGCTTGAAGCAGCTGGGCCTCCATGAGCCGCGAGACCGCGTTCCAACGGTGCACGCGCTCGCCGCGACGACCGAGCCGCCCGACATACGGTCGGAGGTCGAGGCGCGTGTCGTCGACTCGTACGACGACTTCGTCGCGACCTCCGAGCTTCGCTTCGACGTCTTCGCCGTGTCCGATGAGCGCCGTGAGAACGAGCGACGTCACTTCGCCGAGTACTTCGAGGAGTCGCAGCGAGTCGGCATCCCCGTGTGGTTCGTCGCGACGCTCGAGGGCCGTGTCGCCGGCTCGGCCGGCGCGATCCCGTCACCCCGCGGTGTGTTCCTGGTCGGCGGATCGACCGCACGGTGGGCGCGCGGCCGGGGCGTTTATCGCGCCCTCGTACGCGCGCGCTGGGACTACGCGGTCGCCCGGGGCACGCCGGCGCTGGTGACGCAGGCCCAGCCCGACTCGTCGTACCCGATCCTCCTGCACATCGGCTTCGAGGAGGTCTCCGAGATCAGCCGCCTCGAGGACCGGCCGGAGCCCTAGCCCCCTAGTACGGAGGGAGGTCGCCCGCCTCGTAGAGCGCCAGGAACGCCTCGACGACGGTCGGATCGAACTGCGAGCCGGCCGCCTCGGCGAGCCGGAAAGCGGCCTCGTCACCCGCAAGGCGAGAGCGATACGGCCGGTCGGTGACCATCGCATGGAACGCATCGCATACGAGGACGATGCGAGCCTCGAGCGGGATGCCGACGCCCGAGCGGCCGTCCGGGTAGCCGAGCCCGTCCCAGCGCTCGTGGCAGGCACGGACGATGGGGCGCACGTCCGCAAGGCGCTCGATCGGGGCGAGGATCTTCTCGCCGAGCTCCGGATGCGACTTCACGATCTCGAACTCCTCCTCGGTGAGCGGTCCTGCCTTCTGGAGGATCTCCGAGGGAACGCCGATCTTCCCGATGTCGTGGAAGAGCGCACCGAGCTCGAGCCGCTTCAGCGCCTCCCCGTCGAGCTCGAGCGTCCGCCCGACGAGCAGCGACATGTCGGTGATCCACCGGGCGTGCGACGAGCTGTACTCGTCGTTCGCCTCGAGCGCGTTCGCCAGGGCCGCGATCGTCGACACGAAGGTTCGCTCGAGCTCTGCGTAATGCTCGGCGCTCTCGATCGCGAGCTTCGCCTGGTGTGCGAGACCGGCGAACAGTCGAAAGTCCCGCTCGACCATCCGACGATCGCCGATCTGCGCGGTGAGAGCACCGACTCTGCCGCCGTCGAGCCGGAGCGGCGCGATGATGAAGCGATCCGCCTGGTCGGGTTGCACACCGCTCACCTCGACCACCATGTCGCGCTCGAGCACGAACGGCTCCGTGCCGGACAGCCACTTCTGCGCAAGCGCAGCGGGGAAGGTCGTCGTCGACCGGTCGACGCCGTAGGCGGCGACAGAGACGAGGTCGCCGGACGCACGCTCCTGTTGTACCCAGAGCGCCGCCCGCGGCGTTCCGAGCGCACGCCGGGTCACGTCGACGCACCGTGCGAGCGTCTCGTCTGCCGACTCCGCCTTGGCGAGCTCTCTACTCGCCTCGAGCAGCGTGTTGGCGATCTCCGCAGCCTCGCGCTGATGCCAGTACAGGCGTGCCTTCTGAATCGCGACCGAGGCCTGCGAGCTGAACCCGGCCAGCAGCCGCTGCTGCTCGTCGCCGTCCTCGACGAGATCGAGCACGAGTCGGCCGAGCACACCGTCACCCTCGACCAGCAGCGCCTCCATCCCGTCTTCGAGCGGCTCGCCGAAGCTCGCCGCGCACCGCTCGCCGAGCCAGAGCGAAGCACGCTGCGTGGCGAACAGCGACGCAGCCGTCGCCACGGTCAACGTGCAGATGTCGTCGAACGACTGCGCGCGGGAGACTGCGTCGGCGAACGACAGCAGCGCCTTCGCGTTCTCGGCCTCGCGCCGCTGACGCTCGTACAGCAATGCGTTCTCGAGCGCGACCGACGCCTGGCCGGCGAGCACCTCGAGCAGTCTGACGTCGTCCTCGTCGAACTGGTTCGTCCCGAGCTTCGAGATCACGATCGCGCCGGTCACCCGTCCGCCGTACCGGAGCGGCACGACTGCGAGCGACTCCTCGAGCTCCTCCGTGCCGGGGATCCGCTTCGCGAACGTGCACTCGAGCGCATTCGGGACGAGCAGCGACTCGCCGCGCTCGACCGCCGTTCCCGTGACGCCCTCACCGACCTTCACGGTGTACGCCTCCGTCGTCGTGTCGGCGATCTCACCGCGCTCGCCGATGAACGCGACGGGGCGGAGCTCGTCTCCTTCGCGCAAGACCACGCGACAGTTGTGGTAGTCGATCAACAACCGCAACTCCTCGGCAATCGTCTCGCCGATCTTGCGCACGTCGTTCAGCCGGTTCAGCTTGCCGGCGAGCGACTGCAGCAACTTCAAGTGCGAGATCGAGCGAAGATCGCGCGTCGACGTCGAGTCGGACGACGGACGCTCGAGGGCGGTCTCCTCGTCGTAGAGCACGAACTGGTTCTTGCCGCGCGTCTTCGCCGTCATCATCCCCGCTTCCGCACAAGCGGCGAGCTCCCGTGGATTCATCGCATGCTGAGGCCCGAGCGCAACCCCGATCGAGACGGTCATCGAGCCGGTCGGCTCGAAGTTCTCCGCGGCGAAGTTGTTGGCGAGCCTGCCGGCGAGAGCGAGCGCCGCGCGGGCGTCGCACGAGGGCATGATCACCCCGAACTCCTCGCCACCGATCCGGCAGACGACGTCGGAGCCTCGCACGGTGTCTCGCGCGATCCGCCCGACCCGGGTGAGCAGCTGGTCGCCGGCTCCGTGGCCGTACACGTCGTTCACCCGCTTGAAGTCGTCGAGGTCGAACATCAGCACCGCCACGGACTCGTGAGAGCGCGACGCCCGTGTGAGCTCGGAGCGGAGCCGTTCGTGGAAGTAGCGGTGGTTGTAGAGACCGGTGAGCGAGTCGGTCTGCGCGAGATGCTCGAGACGCGCACGGGTCTGCGCGTTGTCGAGAGCGAGTGCCGCAGCGTCGCCGAACCACTTGGCGAGCTCGAACTCGTGTTCGACGAACGATGCGTCCTCGCCGATCCGGTAGATGTTGAGCGCTCCCTTGAGCGTCCCGCGCGCGACCAGCGGGACGACGATGATCGCCTCGGGATCGTTCGGCGTGCCCGGGATCACGTGCGTGCGCGGATCGAGATGCGCCTGGTTCGTCCACACCGGCGTTCGGTGCTCGGCGGCCCAGCCGGTCAGGCCGACGCCGTACGCCGGCCGGTCGCGCATGATCTCCTCCTCGTACTCGGCCGAGCGTGCCAGGATCGGCACCAGACGCCGGGCGGGCTCGTCGGCCTCGTAGATGTGGAGCGCCTCGTACGGCATCAGATCGCCGAGCGTCTCCGCGATGCGCTCGAGCAGGGCGTCGAGTGCCTGCTCGGAGAGCACCTCGTGGAACACCTCCGCCAGGCGGCGGTACGACTCGACGAGCGCCTCGGGGCGGCCGGCACCGTTCGACTCCACCGCCCGCGTCAGGGGCGTCCCGGCCGCCACAGCTTGCCGGATCATCTCCCGCTACATCGGCTCGCCGGGCACCTCGCTTGAGTCCCCTAGCGGGTTACAGGAGACCGCAGGCGCGGGCCGTGTTCGGCCAGGGCCAGAAACCCCGCCCGGACCGGTACGCCCTGGCCGCAACCTCGAGCTGCGCCCAGACGGGCCAGTGGTCGGCCGTGCCGTAGCGCCCGAGATACGCCGAGCCGTAGTGGCTCTGGAACGGGAGGTCCATCTGAAGGCCGCCGTAGTAGCCGTTCCCGGTGTCTGCGTTCCAGGCGGCCTCGTAGTGATGGATGCACTCGAACGCGTGGCCGAGCCAGGCCGGGATGGTGGCACGCCGCACGGCGTGCTCCGAGACCGCGAGCGCCGCGAGCGCGCCCCGCCGCTGCCACAGGTGCAGGAGCGGCCGCCCAGCCGGACTGCGGACGTCGGCGAAGGCGCGGGCAGGCCGGCCCGGGTAGATGCCGCGAAGCGCAATCGCGAGGTGCCGGCTGTAGGCGACCCGGGCGGCAAGAGGCGCGCGGAGCCGCGGCGGCTTCGGGAGCGCGACGGCGAAGCGACGGTGGATCGAGGCGAGCGCCTGCTGCTCGGCGAGGTAGGCGCGGCGCGTCCAGCGATCGATTGCCCAGCGCAGATACTCGCGATCTCGCGTGCGACGCTCCGCGTATGTGCTCCGTACACGCGGCACGTGCGCGGCGCGTTCGAACGTCCAGGTGACGGTGCGGTAATGCGCGACCAGGCCACGCAGCGAGGCGACCGACGGATCGGCGGGGGCATGCATCGAACGTGCTGCGCGCGCAACGCTCACGGCGCAGACCGCGAGCACTGCGACCAGGACGACGAGGACGAGAGTCAGTTGCCTCCGCGCGAGCAGTAGTC
Organism: uncultured Thermoleophilia bacterium; assembly: GCA_963769545.1. Taxonomy (GTDB): domain Bacteria; phylum Actinomycetota; class Thermoleophilia; order Gaiellales; family Gaiellaceae; genus PALSA-600. Next base: position 785,555 of record CAVYMB010000002.1, read on the forward strand.
GTACGTGCACGTGGGACAGCTCCTTGTTCGGGGACAGTGCGTGTCGAAGAGGGGAAAGCCGGCAGCGTGAAGCAAGAGGGAACGAGCCGCCGAACGACCGGGGAGGGTAGCGGGCCACTGCGACCCGCCGCCGAAACGTGAGGAGTCTGTTAACTGAACAGATCGAGCTCGTGCTCGATCACGATCTCCTGTGCGGTTCCGTCACCTTCGAGACGAAGGCCACGCACGACGACCACCGGCACCCCTTCTGCCTTGCCACGGGCAAGGTCGGCGGCGCCGGCGATCTCGTCGGCAATCGCGACCCGGCTCGAGCGCAGCTCGTAGCCGATCCGATCGGTCGTGCCACGCAGATCGACGAGCGCGGGCGTGCCGGCGATCCCGATCGCCACGTCGGTCGTACCCTGCCGAAACGGCCGGCCGAACGAATCGGTGACGATCACGCCGACCTCGACGCCGGTGACCTCGAGCAACCGCTCGCGAAGCAACCGGGCGCTCGCGTCCGGATCCTCGGGAAGCAGCACGAGCATCCCCGGCTCGGGGGCATTCGAATGATCGACGCCGGCGGAAGCGCAGATGAAACCGTGGCGCGTCTCGGCAATCACGAGCGGCCCGCGCTCGCGAACGATTCGCTTCGCCTCACGGAGCACCGCCTCGACCTCTCGCGGGTCGCGCTCGTCCCCGGCGAGCTCCCGCGCCTTCGCGGATGCCTCGAGCTCGTCGAGGCGGACGACGCGGCCCTCCACCTTCGACACGACCTTCTGCGCCACCACGACGACGTCGCCGGACTCGAGCCCGATGAGGTCGGCGACGAGAGCAGCGAGATCGTCTCCCTCCCGGATCTCCGGCAGGCCGATCACGGGAAGGAGCTGGATCACCCGAGATCGACGCCGGTGATCCGGATTCCGGCGTGCGCGCGATAGCGCCGGTTGAGATTGACGATCACGGCCGTCAGACCTTCGAGCGTGCGCGCGCTCCGGAGCGGCCCTGCGTCGAGCGCCCGCCCGGCGACGAGCTCGGCAGCGAGGCCGAGCGCGAGCTCCTTCGCACCGCGGTCGTCACCGCAGACGAGCGCGTCCTCGTCGGGACGCTCACCGCCGAGCGACGCGGCAGCGATCGAATGGAGACCGGCGACGACGGGTGCGTCGACGACGTCCTGGATGCGCTCGGCGAGACTGAGCACATCCGGATCCGGCAACGCGCCGATCTCCTTCCGAACCACGATCGCGCTCGCGACGGACAACAGCGGCGTCGAACCGAGTGGGCCCGCGACCGCGCGCGCGGTCTCGAGGGCACCGTCGGCCTTGACGGCGAGCACGACGAGGTCCGCGCCAAGAACCGCCTCGTCGTTCGCTGTGCCCGCTGCACCGATCTCGGCTGCGGTGGCCGCGGCACGTGTTGCATCGCGCGAGCCGATCACGACGTCGTGCTCGCCGTTGACGACGAGTCGCACCGCAAGCGCTCGACCGAAGCTTCCCGTGCCGCCGAGCACGGCGACTCTCATGCGTGTGTTCCGGCTGCGTCGAGCGCAGCGGAGGCGAGCCGGCGCGCGGCCTCCAGGTCGCGCATCAAGGTCTGCGTCGCGACGACGCGAGGCCCCTGCGCAAGCTCCTGCGGCGCATCCACCTCGTCGACCACGAGCACGTCGATCAGGCCCGCGTAGCACGATGCGACATGCGCAGGCGTCGTTCCGCCCGCCAGCCGCGCCAGCATCCGGTCGGCCGGGCCTTTGACCGCGCGGCCGCCGATCAGCGGGCTGATCGAAACGCACGGCACGGTCCGCTCCTCGAGCGCCTGGCGAATCGAGGAGACCGCGAGAATCGGCCCGATCGAGACGTACGGATTGCTCGGCGCGAGCACGATCACGTCCGCTTCGCCGAGGGCCTCGAGCACGCCCGGCGCAGGCTCGGACTCCGGCGCGCCGGCGTAGTGGACGGCGTCGACGTCGTCGCGGTGGCCGCGGGCGACGAACCAGGTCTGGAACGGGAACGTCCCGGCCGGGGTCTCGACGAACGTGCGGACTGGATCGTCGGTGGCCGGCAGCAGTGCGGCCTCGATGCCGACCGCGTGCGCGAGCTGCTCGGTGACCTCGGAGAGGCTGCGACCCGCGCGGAGCAGCTCCGTGCGGACGAGGTGGAGACCGAGGTCGCGGTCGCCGAGCGAGAACCAGGACGGCCCTCCGAGCTGCGCGACCGTCTCGAGCGCGTTCCAGGTCTCGCCGAAGCGCCCCCACCCGCGCTCGTCGTCGGCGAGGCCGGCGAGCGTGTAGAGGATGCTGTCGAGGTCGGGGGAGACATGGAGGCCGAGGATCTCGAGGTCGTCCGCCACGTTGCCTATGATGGAAACGTTGCCCGGATCGACAACAGCCAACAACCCGCGCAGGAACCGCGCACCACCCACACCGCCCGACAGGACCGTCACCTTCACGCGGCGGCCCCCAGCCGGAGCGCCGGCAGCACGCGCCGGGTGTGCGCACCGACGCGCTCGACGATGCGAGCGAGATCGGCCAGGGTGTCGACGTCGTCCTGTAGGTTCGGGGCGTCGAGCTCGCGCGACTCGGCGAGCTTCGCGAACCGGCCGGCGCTGCCCGGGCCATAGACCGGCTCGAACTGCCGCTCGTTGGAGAGCGCGAGCGCGTTGGTCGTGCCGTCGGCTGCCGCGGCGAAGGCGAGGCCTCCCTCGGGGACGGCGCCGGCAAGCGCGAGCAGGTCGCGCGCGGTGACGCACGGCAGGTCCGCATTGACGATCAGGAACGGCCCCGCCGACGATCGGTCGGCCGCCTCGTCCAGCGCCGCACGGACGGCCGCGCCCAGGCCGCGCCGCGGATCCTGGACGAGCTCGACTCCCGCCGGCAGCGGCGGCGCCTGCGCCGCGACGACGAGCACGGTGCCGACGGCGCCCGCCGCCTCGAGCACGTCGGCCAACATCGCGGCAGCGAGCGTGGCGCGCATGGCGTCGTCGAGCGGCTCGAGCCGCCGCTTGGGATCGGTGCCCCGGTACGGGACGACGATGTTCGTCATCGCCGCGGACACTACCGAGGGGGCGTCGCACGCCCGCTGGGCGCGCCTAGTTGCCGCGCCCGGCGAGCTCGCGCACGTCGATCCAGTGCGTGCCCTGCAGCGCATTGACAATGCGGGAATCGGTGTGCGCCGGGTTGAACACGTGCGCGTCCAGGTCGCAGCAGACGGCGACGGCGTCGAACGGGATGCCCTCGACCTGGACGAACGCCTCGGCGGGGAGGTGCACCTCGCCAAGGGTGTAGTGGCGGAAGGTCAATTCCGGGGCGATCTCCATCAGCGCGGGCCAGTCGGGGCAGGCGCGCGAGCTCACGCCGGCACACTTGGCGCGCGTGGCGCCGTCTCCTGCAACGTCCACTCGCCGTCGAGCAGCACCAGGCCGGTCTCGGCACCCGACGGGATCACGAAGAAGCGAAGCGCGTCCTCGAGCGTGTGCAGCAGCCGGTCGCCCTGGGCGTCGACCAGGTTGACGCGGAGGTGGAAGCGGCCGTCGGCGAGCGGCAGCGCCGCCATCCGGAACGTCACTTCGAACACGCCCGCGCCGCCGGTCCAGCCGAGCGCGCCCGTGTCCTGCGCCGCGCCGCCGAGCACCAGCCCGCCGTCGTCGCGGACCTCGAGCGAGACGCGCGGCGGAGCGAGCCCGGCGTCGGTCGCGACGACGAGCCGAACGGCCGCCGGCTCACCGGCGGCGAACTGCACCCGGGCGTCTCCGTCCTCGTCGAGCAGCTCCGCCGAGACGATCCGCGCTTCGCCGCTCCCCCACTCGCGAAGCCCGGCCCGAAGCTCCTCCGGGTTCGTGTCTGCCGCGAGCTGACGCCGGTACGCGCCGATCGCCTCTCGCGTGTCGCCGTCGAACTCGACCGCGCCCTGTTGCAGCAGCACTGCGCGATCGCAGAGACGCTCGACCGCCTGCGCGTCGTGCGACACGAAGAGGATCGTGCCGCCGCGGTTCTTGAACTCGGCGACCTTCCCGAAGCACTTTCGCTGGAACTGCTCGTCGCCGACGGCGAACACCTCGTCGAGGAGCAGGACGTCGGCCTGGATGTGCGCAGCGACGGAGAAGCCGAGTCGCATGTACATGCCGGACGAGTACGTACGAACGGGCAGGTCGATGAACGGCTCGAGCTCGGCGAACGAGACGATCTCGTCCATCGCCTCGCGCACACGCGCCCGCGACAGGCCGTGGATCGAGCCGTTGAGATACACGTTCTCGCGGCCGGTGAAGTCCGGATGGAAGCCCGCCCCGAGCTCGAGCAGCGACGCGATCCGCCCGTCGGCGACGAGGTGGCCCGACGTCGGCTTGATGATCCCCGAGATCAGCCGCAGCAGCGTCGTCTTCCCGGAGCCGTTGCGTCCGACGAGCCCGACCGCCTCCCCGGGCTCGATCGTCAGCGAGACGTCTCGGAGTGCATTGACGTCGCGACCGCCCGCCCGACCGCGCGAGACGAACAGATCCTTGAGCGTCCGCTGCGCCTTCGGGTAGACGCGAAACGTGCGCGAGACGCGGTCGACGACGATGCGACCGGGTGTCATGCCGTCACCGCCGAGAGCGTGCGTCGAACGATCGCGCCGAGCGCCTGCACGAACTGCGGATCGTCGTTGGGCATCTCGATCCGCGCGACGCGCATGCCGAGCTCGCTCGCGAGCTCCTGCGCCTCGGTGTCGAGGTCGAACCGGATCTCCAGATGATCGGATACGAACCCGACGGGGCAGATCAGGACGTCGTCGATGCTCTGCCCGTGGAGGGCGGCCAGGTGCTCGAGGATGTCGGGCTTGAGCCACGGCTCACCGGTCGGAGACTCGCTCTGGTACGAGAACGACCAGTCGTCGACACCTGCCGCCGCGGCGACGAGCGCCGCGGTCTCGTGCAGCTGGTCGGCGTACGGATCGCCCTCGTCGAGGATCCGCGCGGGCAGCGAATGCGCTGTGAAGACGACGTGCGCACCGGTCCCGCGGATGCGATCGGCGAGGACGGCGAGCAGGCCTGGGTCGTCGTGCCAGCTGGGGACGAACAGCACCTCGACGCGGCCGGCGGCGGCCTCGTCGAGCAGCTGTTGGTAGCCGCCGATCGAGAGCCGGCTGTAGTGCGGCGCGAGCACGAGCCCGACGAGCCGTCGCGCGCCGCCCGCGCAGGCCGAGTCCACGGCCTCGGCGATCCGCGGCTGCCAGTGCTTCATCCCCGTGAACACGGGCATCCCGACCTCGCGCTCGAGCGCGGCGCGCGTCCGTTCCGTGATCGCGTTCAGCGGGTTCGAGTCCTCGATGCCGAGACGCCGGTAGCGCGCGACGAGATCGTCGAGCTGCTCGGGCGCGATCGGCCGGCCGCCCCGGATGTCCGCGTAGTACGCGGGCACGTCGGAAACCCGCTCGGGCGACCCGTACGCCATCAGGATCACGGCGGAGTCGCTCATGCAGCGGAAGGTAGCCGAGCCGGTCGGAGCGCCGGAGTCACGCCGCAGGCCCGGGGACGTGCTCCCGCACGAGGGCGGCGAGCCGCGTCAGCACGTCCGGATCGGTGCCGGGCAGCACCCCGTGGCCGAGGTTGAAGATGTGGCCGGCACGACCTCCGGCGCGGCGGAGTACGTCAAGGGCGGTCGCCTCGGTGCGCTCCCAGGGACCGAGCAACACGGCGGGGTCGAGGTTCCCCTGCACCCCCCGTTCGCCGATTCGCGCCCAACCCGCGTCGAGCGGAACGCGCCAGTCGAGCCCGATCACGTCGCCGCCGGCCCGCGCCATCGCCTCGAGCAGCGTCGCCGTGCCGGTGCCGAAGTGGATCGTCGGGGCACCCGCCGCGGCGAGGATCCGCGCCGACCAGGGCGCGACGAACTCCTCGTAGTCGGCGGGCGAGAGCGATCCGACCCAGGAGTCGAACAGCTGGACGACGTCGGCGCCCGCCCGTACCTGCGCCGCGACGTACCCGGCGAAGCAGTCGGCGAGCTTGTCGAGCAGCGCGCGCCACACGTTCGGCTCCGTGTACATCAGGGCCTTGACGGTTGCGAACTCGCGAGACGGACGGCCCTCGACCAGATAGCCCGCGACCGTGAACGGGCCGCCGCAAAAACCGACGAGGGCCTGCTCTGCAGCCAGCTCGCCGCGGACGATCCGCACCGCCTCGAGCACGGGCCCGAACGCCTCATCCGGCTCCGGGACGCGCAGCCGCTCGACGTCGGCGAGCGACCGAACCGGCGTCGCCACGACTGGCCCGACCCCCTCGACCAGCTCGACGTCGAGCCCCATGCCGAGCACCGGCGTCATGATGTCGGCGAACAACACCGCGGCATCGACGTGGTGCCGGCGCACCGGCTGCAGCGTCACCTCGGCGCAGAGCTCCGGCGTCCCCGCGACTTCCCAGAAGGTGTGACGCTCGCGCAGCGCGCGATACTCCGGCAACGAGCGGCCGGCCTGGCGCATGAACCACACGGGCGTCCGCTCGACGTGCTCGCGACGCGCCGCCCTCGCGAGAAGCGGAGCCACGGGCCAGTAGGCTAACCGCCCGTGTCGAAAGGACCGCTCTCGGTCGGCTGGGGCACGGCCACGCTCGAGCCGCCGCAGGCGGGTGCCGTCGGCGGCGCCACGGTCGAGCTCGAGAACACCGGCGCCCTGCGCTGGGGCGAGCGCATCTTCGTCGCCTACCACTGGCTCGACCTGCGGGGGAACCCGATCGTCTGGGACGGCATCCGCACCGCTCCGCCGCCGCTCGAGCCCGGCGAGCGGGCGAGCGTGCTCGCGCGCGTGCGCGCGCCGATCCCTCCCGGGCCGTATCGGCTCGCGTTCGATCTGGTCGCGGAGGGACGAGCATGGTTCTCGGAGCTCGGGGACGCACAACTGACGATCGACGTCGACGTACGGCCGCGCACGGGGGAGCCGAACGCCGAGCTGCCACCCGGCGTCGAGCCGGCGCCCGACTGGGCCGACCGCGTCCGCATGGCGCACGCGGAGGGCTATGCAGTCGTCGCGGGGGCGATCGACTGGACGGGCGGGGCCGGCCGACGGCGCCCGCATGCGCTCGAGCCGTACCTGCCCGGCGCCGGCCGGCAGCCGGCGTTCTCCGAGCCGCTGCTCTGTCCGTCGGTGCTCGACGGTGTCTCGCTCGAACGACTGGCCGACGTCGGCGGGCTTCCCGCTTTCGCAGCGCCGCGCGACGAGCCCTGGCTGTACGACGGCCGGATCGTGCTGCAGGTCCGCCGCTAGACGGAACCACCGTCGGCGTCCGCCGAGAGCAGCGGCGTCGTCGCCGCTGCGAACAGCACGATCGCTGTGATCACCCGCCGCGCCGAAGTAGCGAGCTGGTCGTGGAAGGGGAACGGCGTCGACCAGTACGCAAGCACCAGCCCGGCGAACGCGAAGCAGACCACCGCGACGACGAACGACACGTCGAGTCGCCTGCCGCGGCGGAGGGCATCGACGGCGACGAACACGGCAAGCGGCAGGAGGAGCAGCCAGGCCCGTGGATCGACGAGCTTCACGCCGAGATAGCCGACGGCGAGCGGCACCCGTGCGGCGTGGTGCGCGAGGAACGACGCGCCGGTGACGCGTCCGAATGAAGCCTGGTTCGCGACGTCGTGATGGACGATCCAGATCCGCCACGGGAGAATGCCGGCCGCCAGTGCCGCCCCTCCTGCGAGGAGGGCGGCGCCCGCTCGACGCCACGAGGAGCGCGCCGCGACGGCGGACAGCGCGACAAAGAGCGCGATCACGAACATCAGGCCTTCCACCTTGGTGGCCGCCGCACCTGCGGCGAGCACCCCGGCGAGCACGAGACCTGCCGGCCGGCCGTCGAAGAGCCAGGCCCACGCGCACAGGCCGGCAGCGGCAAAGAAGACCGCGACCGGGATGTCCGCCTCGGCGGCCGCCATCTGATCGAGCGCCGAAGGTGCAAGCGCCAGCATGAGCAACACAGCCCAGAGAACGGCTGGGCTCGCCCGTCTGCTACCGACCTCGTAGACCGTGCGCACGAACGCCGCAAACAGCAGCCACGACTGAACGTCGAGGAGCGCCGTCTGATAGCCGGTGAAGCGGAAGCCGGCCGCCTCCACCGAAGGCAGCAGAATCGGATAGTCCTTGCTGATCAGCGCGGCCGACGTGAACCAGCCGGGATCCAGTCCGTTGAGCGCGTACAGGGCGTGAGCCTTCGGCGTCCAGAAGGTCCAGGAGTCGTATGCCCACAGGGGCTGGTACCAGAGGTCGACCGCGACTACCGCCAGGATCAGAACGATCGGAACTGCGAGCAAATCGAGTCGCGTCCGTGGCCGCCGCGGCTCCGGCGCAGGCACACCGGCGCGGATGCCGCGGATCGCGCCGCACGCAGGCACGGCACAGAGAAGTACGACCTGCCAGCGCGCGAGCGACGCGCCGAGGACATAGAGGAGCTGCGCGAGCACGCCGAACGTGGCGACGCCAGTGAGGTACGAAAGCCCAAGCGAGCCGACGAGCGCCCGCCCGCCGCGCCACCAGCCGGCGGCGCCCGCGACGCCGATTCCGGCCGCGAGGAAGCAGCCATTCAGCAGCAACAGCCCGAACAAGTTCGCGGTCAGTGCTCGATCCTCGCGACGTAGATCGCCGGGCTCTGCCCGAACGCCTTCCGCAGCGTCCAGACCTTCCGCACGGGCGCGACGCTCCCCGGACGCACGCCCCACGCGACGAGATAGTCGGCGGCGCGGGCATTGGCGACCGAGCGGCGCGGGAAGAGCGATTCCATCGTGAGCGACCCGAAAGCGGAGCGGGCGGGCGCCCAGGGGACACGCGGGGACACCACTGTCGCGTACGTCGCCGCAGGGGGAATCAGCCGCGTGGCTCCGTCGAGCAAGTAGCCGGGAAGAAACGCCTGCACCGGCCCTGCCGATTCCGCGTCGTACCCGTGCAACGTGGTCGTATACCGAAGGTCTTCGACGATGCGCCAGACCACGTACGGCGTTGCGCCGGCGACGACGATCAACGCCACGATCGCCGCGGCGGCCGACGGAGACAGTCGGCCGATCGCGCCGCGAGCCCGGACGAGCACCGCCACGGCTGCGACGAGCCCAAACGCGATCAACGCCCAACCGACCGCGCCCGGCGAGGCTGGCGCACCGAGCACCGCGCAAGTCTAGAGGGTTGCCGAGCCTAGAGCTCGATCGCGATGCGATCGTCGACGCGGCGGAAGACGAGCGCTCCGAGCGTCAGCGCCAGTACCGTCGCGACGCACAGATAGACGACGTCGGCGAGATGCGGTGCGTGCCCCGACCAGATCGCGTCGCGGATCGCGAAGATCGGCGGCGCGACGGGATTCCCCCAGCGCAGGACGTCGAGCAGAAGGTGATGCTTCTGCGCGTGCTGCGGCAGGCTGCTCGCGCCCCAGAGGATTGGTGTAAGGAAGAACCACGGCAAAAGCGCCGCGGTCAGGATGTGCTCGACGTCCCGCAGCAGCACGTTCAGGCAGGCGACGAGCAACGCCAGCCCAGCGACGAATCCGAGAAAGACGACGCCCAGTGGAATCGACGCCCAGACGAACGAGCGCGCAGCCGGGACGAACACCAGGGAGACGACGATCAGGATCGCGATCATCACCCCGAACGTGACCGCCTGAGTCGCGACCATCGACAGGGCGACCAGCTGCCGCGGAAAGCGGACCTTCTTGATCAGCTCGCCGCTGTCGATCATCGACCGCGCAGCGGACTGGAGCGACACCGAGAAGAAGAGCCAGCAGGCGAGGCCGCTGAGCAGGTAGATCGGATAGTGGACGGTCGACTTGTTCTTGAACAGGACGCCGAAGACGACGAGGTAGACGGCCAGCAGCAGCAACGGATTGAGGAGAGACCAGAGGATCCCGAGCAGCGAGCCCTTGTACTTCGCCTGGAAATCCCGGCGAAACAGGTTCGCGAACAGCTCGCGGAAGCGATAGAGATCGGCGTAGACCGTCATCGGAGGCGGGCTTTAGTGTAGGGGGTCAACAAACAGTCCTAACAACGGCCGACTACCCTTTCGCCCCGTGAGCAGCCTCGCGGCACTTGCCGCATTCCCTGTGACCGCATGCGTGCTCACGCTGCTGCTGCGAAGCCCGCTCGCGGTCCGCCTTCGGGCCACGCCCGAGGCATCTCGCTGGCGCACCCGCGCGACGCCGCTCGTGGGCGGGATCGCGATCTACGCCGGCATCTCCGCAGGCATCTGGCTCGCCGTGGCCGTGGGTCCGCTGACCGCGAGCAAGCAGCTGATGGGGCTTTTCGCGGGCGCGACGCTGCTCTTCGTCGCAGGCCTGGTCGACGACCTCTGGTCGCTGTCGGCGAAGTGGAAGCTCGCGGCCCAGATCGCCGGCGCAGCGATCGTCCTCTCCACCGGCACGACGGTCCAGCTGATCCATGGCGAATGGATCAGCGTCGCACTCGGGCTCCTGTGGATCGTCGGCATGACGAACGCCTTCAACCTGCTCGACAACATGGACGGGCTCGCCGCGAGCCTCGCCGCGATCGCCGCCATCTTCTTCGCCGCCGCGGCTACCTGGTACCAGCCCTCGCGCCTCGTGCTGGTGATGTCGATAGCACTCGCCGTTGCGCTCATCGCCTTCCTCCCCTTCAACCTCCGCCCAGGTCGACGCGCGGTCGTATGGATGGGCGACAGCGGCTCACAACTGATCGGGTTCATGCTCGCGTCGCTAGGCCTCGCATCGAGTTACACCGTCGCATCGTCGACGCTGGCGACGTTGTTGCTGCCGGTCATCATCCTCGCGGTGCCGATCCTCGATACGACGCTGGTGACGATCGTGCGCCTGCTCGACGGGCGCCCGATCACCCAGGGGGGCAAAGATCACAGCTCGCATCGCCTGGTCGCGCTCGGCGTGTCCGAGACATCGGCCGTGATTCTTCTCGCGGCGGTCTCTGCCGCACTCGGCGCGACCAGTCTCGCCTACCAGGCGTTCGGGAACGGACGCGTCGCGGCGATCGGTGTCCTGATCACCTTCGCGCTCATTGTGCAATTCGGCAGCTTCCTCGCCGACGTCGACCGTGGTGACCTGGCGCGACGACGACGCCCGCTACTCGTGTACACACGCCGCGTGATCGAGGTGATCGTCGACGGAGCACTTATTGCGGCGTCGTTCCTCGCGGCGTACCTCCTTCGGTTCGACGGTATCGGCACGATCAACCAGCGCCAGTACTTCCTGATCGCTCTCCCGATGCTGCTCTTCTGTCGCTACGTCCTCTTCGTTCTGTTTGGTCTCTACGGCGGCATCGGCCGCTATGCGGGATCGCGCGATGCTTTGCGCGCCACACTGGCCGTGTGCATCTCGTCGGTGCTCGCCGTCGGTCTACTCGTATTGACGCAGCAGCCGGCCGGCGACTTCTCCCGCGACGTCTTCGTGATCGACGCCTTCATCTGCACAGCCGCGATCATTGCCTCGCGCTTCGCAGAACGCGGCATTATCCGCTTGCTCGAGGTGGTACGTCATCGGGAGGCGCGCAAGGTGCTGATCGTCGGCGCAGGCAAGTCCGGACGGAGCCTGCTTCGCGAGCTGCGGGAGACGCCGGGCGAGCGCGTCGTCGCGTTCGTCGACGACGATGCCGAGCTGATCGGGCGGCGCCTCAGCGGCGTGAAGGTGGTCGGTGCTGTCGGGTCGCTCAATGCCGCAGTCGAGCGGGTGCATCCCGACGCCGTGCTGGTCACGATTCCCGATGCCTCCCGCGACGCGCTCGACGAGATCGTCCGCACCTGCGCTCAGCTCGATGTGACCTGCCGCTTCGTCCGACGCGACGTCGACCTCGACCCGATGACCGTCCTCCGCGCGTCAACTCGGTGACCGCCGAGACAGCCGTGCTCGCGAGCCACGAGCGCACGTGGTTCGACCGTCTCGTCGCCGTCTATCCACTGGTCGTCGGCTACGTGCTGCTGCTGATGCTCTACGGCTGGCAGGTGTCGAAGCACGCGACGCCGTGGAACTTCATCGACGAACTGCAATGGGCGGCGCTCTCGCGAGGGGTGGCGCATACTGGTCGCCCGGAGCTGCGCAGCCACCCGGCTGCGTTCCACTCGCTGTACACGTACTTCCTCGCACCGGCCTGGTGGCTCGGGGCCACCAGCAAGGCGTACGCGGCGGCGAAGTACCTGAACGTCTGCGTCGTCGCAGCAACGCTCTTCCCCGCCTATCTCCTCGCGCGCCAATTCGTGGGGCGGACGGCTGCGCAGATCGTTGCGTTCGCCTCGGCGGCCACCCCTGCGGTCGCATACGCCGGTATGCTGATCCCGGAACCGCTCGCGTACTTCTGGTCCGCGCTCGTGATCTGGCTCGTCTCACGGGCGTTGCTCCGGCCGGGTTATGCGACCGCCGCGGCGGCAGTGATCACTCTCTTGATCTCTCCGGCGGTGCGATCTCAGCTCACGATTCTTCTCCCGGCGGCGCTCGTCGCACTGGCGTTCGCGCTCGCCGGCTCGGGCCGGGGACGCGAGCTGATCGGATCGTGGACGCGGAGGGAACGGATCGGTGCCGCGATCCTCATCGTGCTCGGTCTCGTCTGGGCAGGATCGTTCATCTCCCACCACTCGATCTCGTGGGAGGTCGGCACGGCGTTCCACCACCGCCTACTGACGTACGGCCTGTGGGCCGTCGGGGCGTACACGATCGGCATCGGGGTCCTCCCGGTCGTCGTCAGCCTCGCGTGGGCACTCGGCGCTCGATGTCGGACCTACGACGAGACCGTGCTGCTGGGGCTGTTCGTCGCCACCGTCGCCGTCTTCGTCGCGTACACAGCGGTGAAGGCCTCGTACATCTCGACCCTGTTCGCGATCCGGGTCGAAGAGCGAAACCTCATCTATCTCAGTCCCGTCGTCTTCACGGTCACGGCGCGGTGGTTCGTGCAAGGCCGGTTCCGGCCCGTCGCCTGGGCGCTGAGCGTTGCCGGTGTCGCGTACCTGATCGCAACGACGCCCTACCACGCGTACGAGCATCTCTACTCGGACGCGTTCGGGCTCGCGATCCTCGAGTGGCTCAACCGCACCTGGTACATGACGAACACCGACCTCGAGCGGCTGCTCTACGGCATCCTCGTCTTCTCGCTCGCGGCAGGCATCGCCTCGCACGTCCTGCGCCACCGAAAGGGAACCGGACGGCTCCGTACGGCCGGCCTCGTGCTGGCCGCCGGCGTCGGAGCGCTCGTCTTCGCCTGGAACCTGACAGGTGAGATCGCCGCTGCGGACGCCTCGAACTCGATCGCCAAGACCTTCCGCTCGACGCTTCCGACGCCTCCCGATTGGATCGACCAGGCGACGGGCCGCGCCCGGACGATGTTCATCGGCAAGTCGCTGCAGGGGTCGAACGCCTTCTGGTCGATCGAGTTCTGGAACCAGTCGATCGGCGACGTGTGGTCGGTAGACGCGACCGTCCCTGCGCCCGGTCCCGGGATCACCCCCGACATCACGAACCTCGACGGCCAGGTCGCACCGCAGGTCCCGGACCGCTATGCAGTCGCGACTCCGGGCGTCGACATGGTGGGGCGGATTGTCGAGACGGCGGGTGGCCTGCGCCTCTACCGGCTCAGCCGACCGATCCGGATCGCCGACTCGGAGACCGGCGTCACGCCCGACGGGTGGATGTCGACGAGCGCGCAGTACAACCGGTTCGGGCCGCCCGACTCACGTCCGGGCGTCGCCGTGGTCGTGCTGAGCCGCGCGGCCGCCTGCGGGAACGTGCCCGCGGCACACGTGACAATCCGCGTCTCTCGGCTGCGCATCAACGCGCAGCGCCAGCCGATCGGCGGGCGTCCGCTAGCGGTGCGCCACGCGACGGTCAGATCGACCCCGTGCCAGACGCTCTCGGTCCGCATCCCGGTCCGGCCGCCGTTTCGCGTCGACGTCTCTGCCGATCGCACGTTCCAACCGTCGCCATACGACCCGCGGCAACTGAGCGTCCAGATCGGCTTCGGCTTCCAGCCGAACGCGCGCCGCTAGAGCGCGCGCAGCCGCTCGGGATGCTTGCGCACGAAGCGCAGGATCCCGCGCCAGTGCCAGAACGTCCGGCGCGTGAGCAGCCGCCGGTCGGTGACCGCCTGGTGCTCGTGCTCGACGACCGCCGCCGGGACGTACCAGCGCTCCCACCCCGCGAGCGATGCGCGGTAGCAGAGGTCGATGTCCTCGCCGTAGAGGTAGAAGCCTTCGTCGAACCCGCCCAGCTCGTCGAACATGCTGCGGCGGAGCATCAGGAAGCCGCCGAGCATCCAGTCGGCCGGCACGGGCTCGGACGGCGTCTCGCCGAGGTGGTAGTGACGTCGCTGCAGCTTGTACGGGTCGACGAGCAGGCGAAGCGGCGTGCGCCGGACGAGTGTTCCCGCAACGGTGGGAAAACGCCGTCGCGACGGTTGCACGGTCCCGTCGGGATAGAGCATGCGCGGCCCGGCCACGCCGGCGCGAGGATGGGCCGACAGGAACGCGCCGAGTGCCGAGACGGCACCCTCGCGCGGAACGGCGTCCGGGTTGACGGAGCAGACGAGCTCGGCCGACGTGCGGGCGACACCCTTGTTGACGTTGGCGCCGAACCCGAGGGGCCGGGGATTCGCGACGAGCACCGCGGACGGCGGCAGCTCGCCGACGCTGCCCGGCGCGTTCGCGACGACGACCAGCTCGTCGACCTGCGCCGCGAGCACCGGAAGCAGACGGTCGAGCTCGAGAGCGTTTCCGTGTGAGACGACGACCGCGGCCGTCCTCATCCGAGCACCTCGCGATAGACGTCGAGCGTTCGCCGAGCCGTCTCCGCCCAGGTGAAGCGCCGCGCGCGCTCGAGGCCGGCGGCCACCAACCGCTCTCGATCGGTGACAGCGCGCTCGAGCGCCTCGCCAAGTTCGTCCGGCGCGGCGAAGATGGCGGCATCACCGGCGACCTCCCGCAGCGCAGCGTCGGCGGTTGCCACGACGGGCGTGCCGCTCGCCATCGCCTCGAGCACGGGCAACCCGAACCCCTCGTACCGGGACGGGAGCACGAGCGCCGCCGCGCCGCGGTAGAGCGCGACGAGCTCGTCGCGCGAGACGTAGCCGCGCAGATCCGCGCCGGCGGCCCGCAGCTCGTTCGCAAGCGCGGCGTCGCGCTCGGGGCCTGCGACCACCAGCTGCATGCCTGCAGCGTTCGCAGCGGCCGCCGCTGCGAGCGGGTCCTTGCGCGCCTGGATCGCGCCGACGAAGAGCGCGTACCCACCCGCTCCGCGGTCGGCGCCGGGCGAGAACGCAGGATCGACGCCGTTCGGCGTCACGACGACCTTCGCCTCGTCGACGCCGTACAGCTCGACGAGGTCACGCTTGGTGCGTTCCGACACGGTCAGGATGCGCGCGGCGCGCCGCACCGCTCTCGGCACCATCGCGCGAAACGTCAACCGGTCGAGCCTGCTCATCACGCCGGGGTCGCGCTCGAACGAGAGATCGTGCACGGTCACCACGGCGGGGGCGCGAAGGCCGGGCGGCAGGGCGTACTGGAAGTGCACCAGTGCCGGGCGCAGCCGGCGCAGCGCGCGCGGTACGTTGAGCGCCATGCGCAGCTCCTGCACGCGGCCGGGCAGATCGTACGCCTCGACGCCTGCCGGGACGAGGTCTGGCCGGCGCGTCAGGGCGACGAGCCGCAGGCCGGTCGCGAGGCGCCCCAACTCGGCGAGCAGGTTGGCTACATAGGTCTCGTCTCCGGTCCGTTGACGCCCGAGCACGTCGGCGTCCACGACCACGACGCGACCGGCGCTCACCGGGCTGCCGCCTCTCCGTAGACGGCTGCGGCCGCCGCCGCGGTCGCCTCCCAGGAGAAGCGTCGGGCACGCTCGAAACCGGCTGCGCGAAGCTCGTCACGGCGGGCGATCGCCCGCTCGATGCCCGCGGCAATCGACGCGCTCTCGAGCGGGTCGACGAGCTCGGCAGCGCCTGCGGCGACCTCCTCCATCGCGCTCGCCGCGCTGGTGACGACCGGCGCGCCGCAGAGCATCGCCTCCAGCACGGGGATCCCGAAGCCCTCGTAGAGTGAGGGGTAGGCAAGGCAGAGCGCCCCACGCAGCAACGCCGCGAGCTCGGCGTCGTCGGGCCGGCCGAGCCAGCGCACGTGCGGAGCATCGACGTCGACGGTGCCCCAGCCGCGCGAGCCTGCGACGCGCAGCTCGAGCCCGAGCCCACGGGTCGCGGAAACGAGCCGTTCGAGATTTTTGCGCGGCTCGAGCGTGCCGACGGCGAGGACGTAGTCGCCCGCGGCGGACGGGCCGTCGGGACGGAACACGTCGGCCGAGGCGGCGTTGTAGGCGACGCCGATTCGCTCCGGGGCGACGCCGGCCAGCTCCGCGACCTCGCGCTTCGTGAACTCGGAGACCGCCAGCACCGACGTCGCAGCGCGCAACACCGGCAGCAGCAGCGTCCGCGCATAGGCCCGCGTCCAGGCGGTGAAGAGCTCGGGGTGGCGGACGACGGCGAGGTCGTGCACGGTGACGACAACAGGCACCTTGGCGCGGAGCGGCGCGCGGAACGTCGTGCAGTGGAGCACGTCGAGGCCGCGTGCCTGCAGCGGCAGCCCGACCGGGTACCACGCAACGTCGCGGACGGCCGCCGTCACGCGCCCCGCGCCTCCCCACGACAACCGCCGCACCTGAACGTCGTCACGGGCTGCGAGCCCACCGAGCAGACCGTCGACGTAGCGGGCCGTGCCCGCGTTGTCGAGCACGAGCGGCGCGACGTCGACACCCACTCTCATCGCGCCGCCTCCCACGCGCGTAGCATCGTCTCGCCGACCCGCGCCCACGTGAAGCTGCGCGCGTGCTCGATCCCGCGCGGCCCGAGCTCGTCGCGCCTTGCCGCAGCCTCGACGAGCGCTCGCGCCCACGCATCCGGATCGTCCGGATCGGCGCGCAGCGCGACGTCACCGGCGGCCTCGTCCAACGACGGGTGCGAGGATGCGACGACCGGGGTGCCGCTCGCCATCGCCTCGACGATCGGGATCCCGAAGCCCTCGAAACGTGATGGATAGGCGACGACCGCGGCGCCGCGGTAGAGGCGCGCCAGCTCGTCGTCGGACTGGCGGCCCAGCTTTACGATCCCCGGCGCCTCCAGCGCCGGTTGCTCGCCCCAACCCCGGCCGCCGACGACCGCGAGCAGAAGCTCTCCGTCGAGCAGCGCGTGCGACCGCACGAGCACGTCGAGGTTCTTCCGCGGCTCGAGCGTCGCCACCGTGAGCACATAATCGCCGCCGAGATCAGCTCGTTCGCCTTCGGCCGTGAAGGAGGAACCGACGCCGGGCGGCGCGACGTGGACGCGCTCGCCGTCGACGCCGAGCGTGGCAACGACGTCGCGCGCCGTGAACTCGGAGTTGACGAAGACCGTGTCACAGCTGGTCGCGTCGCGGTACTTCGCAGCATGCATCGAGTAGGTCCTGGGTGTCACCCACTCGCGATGATGAAGCGGGACGAGATCGTGGATCATCGTCGAGCGGATCCCGCTTCGCTGGGGCGGATACATCCAGTCGGTGTAGTGGAGCACGTCGACCGTCCCGAGGAACCGCTCGACCGGCGGCCGCCCCGCGCGGCTCCAGGCCTGCCTCCAGAAGTGCGCGAACGGCAGGAAGCGCAACTTCAGGTCGAGCGGAATGCCGTCGACCGCCTCCGGGATGCGGCGGAGCCCCTCCGGGCTCGTCGGCGCGAACGCGACGATCTCGGAATCGGCCGCGACCGCTGCGAGGCCGGCGAGCGAGCCCAGGATGTAGTTGCCGATCCCCGTCCGCTCGTGCGACAGCGGACTGACGTCGAAGGCGATCCTCACGGATGGAAGTCGAACCGCAGGAAGTGCACGCCGAGCGGTCGTTTGTCGGTGCTCCCCGGGATCACGTCGGCGGGAACGAGCGTCTTCGCGACCCGGAACCGCACCGTGCAGACGCGGCCCGCATCGGGCCGCAGCCGGACGTTCAACCGCGCCAGCCGAGCGGGGGGAACGTGCGCGACGCCGACCACCTTGCCGCCGACCAGCGCGGTGACGATCTGCGTCGAGCGATAGAGGCTCGCGTCGCTCTGGAGCAGCACGGACAGGCGGCCGCCCGTGCACGACGAGCGCGCATAGCTCACGGTCTTGCCGGACCACGTGTCGCCGGGATCCTGGTAGAGGCCGTGCACCTGGGTCTTGATCACGACCACCGGCCCGTCGACGCGGACGAGGTTGAGCCCGATCTTCGGGTCTCGGCCGACGACCTTGCCGACGAGGTCGGTGCCGTCGCTGGTCAATGCGTAGCGCGCTCTGACGACATGGCCCGCGTCGTCGACGAGCGTGCCGTCCCCGCGCGGCTGCACATGCGTCTCGGGAAGTCCCCCGGGCACGGGACCGCCGAGGTCGTAGACGGTGCGGACGCTGCGGTTGAAGAACTCGTTCATCCAGACGGCATGCGGCTCGAGCCGGCCATCCCAGAGGAAGGAGACGTCCGCGGCCCGCCCGACCCGCCGGTCGATCCAGTCGCGGTGCTCGACGCGAATCCCGGCCCACAGCGAGCCGACGGCCGCGATGCGAATCCCGTGCCGCCCGTTCTGGACCGCCGCCGTCGTGATCACGAAGTACGCCGCGACCGGGACGGCGAGCAAGGGCAGGTACCTGCGAGGCCACACCAGGAACACCAGCCCGGCGGCGATCCCGGCGGCCAACACGCCCCACTTGATCTGTCCGAGCGAGAGGTAGTGGTCGTTGACCCACCACCACGGAAGCAGGGCGAACGTGTCCGACACGGCGCTCGTCGTGATGAAACGGTCGAACGGGATCACCACCGGCAGGAGCGCCGCGCCGACCGCGGCAACCGCGTAGCGCCACCGGCCACGCGGCACCTTCGACCCGACCGCGACGAGCGCGGTGAGCGCGAACGGCGCCACGTAGAACATGTTGCGCTCCTCGATGCGCTGCGATTGGCGGCTCGCGAACGCGGCGACCTCGATCACCAGGAGCACGACGATCGGCAGCGACGCGGCGACGAACGCACGCCCGGCCGGCGGGAGTGCGCGCGGGCTCAGCCAGAGCACGAGCAGCGCTGCGAACGGGATCACGCCGAGGTACAGATCGAGCTCGGCGGCGTGCCAGAGCGCATAGTGCGCCACCTCGGAGAACGAGTACGAGCTCGAGGTCGCGGCGCGGTAGGCGCCGAGCAGGGTGTAAGGCGACCGGCCGCGTGCCACCGTGGCCAGGAGCGCGAGGAGCGCGCCGCCTCCCAGCAGGGCGTAGGTCGCGGCGAAGGCGCGAAGCTGTTTGCGGAGATTGCGTTCGATCAGGCCGAGCACGACCGGCGCAATCGCGACCGCCGCCACCAGCACGACGGCCTGCGCCCGCGTCAGGTACGCGACCGCGATGACCGCGAGCACAACGAGCTGCCGAAGCAGCGTCGGGCGCTCGAGCGTGCCGACCAGCAGCAGGCACACGAGCACGAACAGCGGGTAGAACGCGTTCTCGGTCATCAGCGTGCCGGCGTAGAGCAGGGACGGCACGAGCACGGCGAGGACGGCCGCGACGAGCGCGAGCCCGCTGCCGACCAGCTTGCGCGCCAGCAGGTAGGCGGGGATTGCAGTGAGCGAGATCACCACGGCGTTGATCCCTTTCGCGACCGCATACGCATGCGGCACCGAACCGAACAGGCGCCACGCCGGCGCAATCAGCATCGGATAGACGAAGCCGTAGCCCGTGGTCGGCACGCCGCGGATCTCGAAATGCCCGGTCGCCGCGAACGACTTCGCGAGCTCGGAATAGACGAGCTCGTCGACCATGATCCACGGCGCTGCAATCTGGCGCGTGAGCAGGATTCGGGCGATTGCGGAGCAGCCGACGATCGCGACGAGCCACGCCCAGACCGGGATCGCGACTGCTCTCGCTCGCACCCCGGCGACCGCTTCCGTCATCCCACGATCCCGGCGTCGACGGCGGCTCGCGCCAGTGCCTGCGGGTCGGAGTGCCCGACGTCGGCGGCGGCTTCTGCGATGCGCATCAGGACGGCATCGGCGACTGCGTCTCCGCCGGCGGTGACCTCGAGCGCAGCGACATAGTCGTCTGCGACGCGGCTCAACGCGTGCTCGCGCTCGACATAGTTGCGTGCGGCGACGCCGAGCTGCTCCTGGTGCTCCGCCGCGAAGGCGAGCGCCGCCTCGAGCATCGGTACCTCAAACTCGTCGACCGGCACCTTGAGCGCGACGTCGTCGGGCAGCTCCGCGAACCAGCCGACGTCCGAGACGACCAGCGCTTTGCCGAGCGACAGCGCGCGGATCACCGATCCCGACGTCTCGCCCATGGTCGGGTAACGAAGGTTGACGAGCACGTCGCAGGCCGCCATCAACGACCACATGCGCTCCTCGGGCACGTAGTCGAGCCGCTCGATGCCGTCGGCGAGGCCCAGACGCTCGAGGCGTCTGCCGAGATCGAAGCGTTCGCCCGACGACCCGGCGAGCAGCAGCCTGGCCCCGGGGCGGCTCCGTCGGAGCGAGGCAAAGGCCTCGAGCAGCTGTGGGATGCGCTTGTTCATGTTGAGGAAGCCGAAGCAGCCGATCAGCGGGTCGCCGGAGACATCGGCCGCCGGCGCGACCTCGGGTGCCGGCCAGGACGGATGCGGGATCCGCCACAGTCGTCCCTCGTAGCCCGCCTGCCGGGCGCGCTCGGCGACGAACTGCGAGTGGACGATCAGCCCGCGCGCGCTGTCGAGGATCTGGCCCGAGAGTGGGAAGCGCTCGGGTTGCGTCTCCCAGAGCAGCGGCAGCAGGTTGTCGAGCACGCCGAGGCCGAGCAGGCGTCCGGCGACGCCGAGCTCACGCTCCATCGCGTCGAGGTAGCCGCGCGGATCGCCACGGCCGATCGTGATCCCGGCGACGAGGTGGTGCAGCACGTACTCGTGCAACACCACCACTCCCGGCCTCGAACGCAGCGCATCGACGATCCAGCCGTGCGCATCCGGGTCGTTGCCGACGTGGTACAGCGCGACATCGGCGTCGGGTCGTCGCTTTCCCGGCTCGGCGACGACGACGTCGACGCGCTCGCGCAGCGCCGGCAGGAGCAGCGTCGAATAGTCGGCAATGCCCGAGCGGGACGGCGGCAGCGGCGAGTAGTAGGCGACGCGCACGACGGCTCACCGCAGGAGCGCGTCGACACACGCGTCCCAGGTCACCCTTTCGGCAACGGCGTGGCCGGCGCGCCCGAGCGCCTTCGCCTGCTCGACGTGAGCGCCGAGGTAGACGCACGCCTCGGCGAGCGACGCCGCCTCGGGCGTGACGACGACACCGGTCTCGCGGTCGCGCACGACCTCGAGCGGCCCGCCGGCGTCGAGCGTCGTCACGACCGGTTTCGCGGACAGGAACGCCTCGTACGGCACCATGCCGAAGTCCTCGTCGACGGGCGCGTAGTAGACGGCGAGACAGCGGGCGTACAGGTCGGCGAGCGTCTCGGCGTCGACCCGCCCCGTGAACTCGACCTGTCCGTTCAGTCCGCCGGCAAGCTGCTCGAGCCGCTCGCGGTCGGGGCCATCGCCGGCGATCACGACGCGCAGCGACGGCTCGGAACGTGCGGCCTCGATCAGCAGATCGATGCGCTTCGCGCGGTCGAGCCGGTTGACCGAGAGCACGAATCCCTCGGGCTCGGCGGTGCGGTAGGGCAGCGACTGCGGCGGGTGCGGCAGCACCTCTGCCTCGATGCCGTTGAACCGGCGCAGCCGGTCGGCCACATTCTGCGACGTGGCGAAGACGCGGCGCGCCTCGCCGAGCGAGACCGCGTCGAGCCGTGCGACGGCCCGTACGGTCGCGCGGTCCTCGGGCGACTCGGAGAACTGCCCGAGCTCGGTGCTGTCGTAGTCGTACGCCTGCCGGAACTGGTGCAGCACCCAGGCGACCTTGTTCGGATGTCGCACGCAGTACGCGGGGAACTTCGTCGCGATCACACGATCGATGACGCGCCCGTCTGACTCGGTCAGATCGGAGAGTCTCCAGAGGAATGCCTGGTCGAGTACGCGCGTGCCTGGATACCACTTGAACGGGATCGTCACGAGCTCGGCCTCGTGGTCCCGCGCCCGCAGCGCCGCGACGAGCTCGTCGGCCATCAGCTCCGCCCCGCCGCGCACGAACGGCACCTGCGGCGCACAGACGGCGACCCTCACGGCTGCTGCTTGAGCTCGAGCCGGGCGATTCGCTCGTCGAGGTCGTCGATCAACTTGAGGACGGCATCGTTGAACGCGCGCTGGTCGGCGAACGCGGGCTCGACGTACCACCGCATCAGACGCCGCAGCACCGCCTTGACGGGGCCGCCCTTGCCGACGAGGGGCCGCTCCGCCGAGACCGGCCACATCCGTTCGGCCTGGTCGCGGATGCTCAGCCGGACCTGCGCCGGTGGGACATCCGCCGAGCGCGGCCCGGCGGCACGAACCTCCTCCTTCAGCCGTGCGAACAGCAGCGCGACATCGGTCGTCTCGTCCGGTTCCGCCATGCGCGGGAGTGTAAAGACCCCCCGTTACGGCGCTGTTAGAAGCCAAGCGGGTTAAGAAGGGGCGGGCGGGAAAATGTCGTTTGCCGTGGACAACTCCCATTGCGGCGTTTACTACCTGGGCACCGCTTCGCTCGGCATTTGCTCGAGGTCGTCTGCTCGCCCGGCTGGTTTGCCGGCGGATCAGGAGCAGCGGGTCGGTCGTGTCTCAGGAGGAGCTTCGGGAGCGTGCCCGCGCGTGGGTCGAGCGGACGACGAGAGAGCAAGGCGTCGCGCTCAAGGTCAGCGACCCTAGGGGGCGGCCCGGGCGGCGGCGACGGCTTCGAGTCGTGAATGGACGCCGAGCGCCCGAAGCAGGTGACGAGTGTGGTTTCTCACGATCTCGATGCTGATGTGTAGCTCGGCGGCGATCTGCTTCGTCGAGCGGCCCTGCTCAAGAAGACGAAGCACCTCGACTTGACGGGGGGTGAGATGGGGGTGCGGCGCCTTGGTCGTATCGTCGGGGCGTTGCTCGATGAGTCCGAAGACGCCTACCACCCGTTCACCGTTCTTGAGCGGCACCGAGCTGACCTCCACGGAGACCCGCGTCCCGGCGGTCGAGACGACGTGGCCAGTCGCCTCGCTAGCCGGGGAGGTGCCGAGCATCTTCTGAGCGAATCGGTCGCGGGCGGCTGGCCTGTCCTCGGGTGCTATGACAGAGGTGAAGTGGCGACCGCGAATGTCGCCGAGAAGCCGCTCGGCTGCCGGATTGATCCACCGCACGACTCCCGTCGCGTCGACGACGTAGCTCGGGACGCCGACGCTCTCG
Organism: uncultured Thermoleophilia bacterium; assembly: GCA_963769545.1. Lineage (GTDB taxonomy): Bacteria > Actinomycetota > Thermoleophilia > Gaiellales > Gaiellaceae > PALSA-600. Next base: position 808,765 of record CAVYMB010000002.1, read on the forward strand.
AGAGCCTGCTCGACGTCGCCGCCGACTTTCAGGCCGGTGACCATCACGGAAGTGTGACTGATCCCTCCTCCCTAGCCAGGTCGCTGCGCACGACCCAGCGGTCGCGTTAGACGCCGGTCTCGGCTTTGATCTCTTTCTTCTTGACAGCGTCGGTGAGGGTCGCGTAGTCGCGTTCGTTCTGGTCTGCGTACGACTCAGCGAAGATGGCGATGGCGCGATCGAAGCTGTCGCTGCCGCCGAGGTAACTGGAGATCGCGATCGCGTCTCCGGAGCGCGCGTGCGATCGGGCCAGCTCGCTGCCGCACACCCTCGCGTACACCGTCATCAGGTCGGGCTCCATCAACTCGACGATCGCCGATCCCTTCGCATCCCAGAGCTGACGCACGTAAAAGTCACGCTTGACGTGGTCGATGCCTTCCGTGCGGATCCAGCCGAGCATGATGTCGCTGGCCGCCTGCGTGAGCCGCTGACCCTCTACCACTCGTTGACCATGGTTGGCGAACTCGCTCTTGCCCACGAACGGCTCCAGTACCGAGGCCTCAGCTTCCTTGAACTGCAGGAACAGTGGATCGTCGCCGTCGCGACCAAGCAGCAACATGATGTAGGCACGTGTGCCGACACTGCCGACGCCGACGACCTTGCGCGCGGCGTGAACGTAGTGGAAGCGCTCCAACAGCTTGCGCCGGTCCCCCGCCAGCGTCCGCCGGTACGAGCGGATCACACTGCGGAGGAAGTCCTCCAGCTCGTGCACCCGGTCGGCCCCGACCACCTCTTCGATCGGCATGATCACAGGTGGGTCGCTGACGATACGCCGCTCGCCGTCGACCACCTCGGTCAATTTCCCGAACGCCTTCAGACTGTCCTTCGACTTCGTTTTCTCGAGATTGCGGTCGGCCCGCTTCAACTGCACAGCCGACGCCCTTTTCCTCCACTCCGCGATCAGGTCCTCGGCGTCCAGGCGCGTGTACCAAAGATCGAGGTTGGGCTTGCCCGCGTAGCCCGCCAGCGCCTCCCGATAGGCCCGGCCAACCATCGTGTTGACCCCACGCCGCTCCTTGTCGCTGAAACCGCGATCGCGACCGGCTACGGCGAAGCTCGCCGCCAAGCGTTTCACGTCCCATTCGAACGGCCCCGGCAGCGTCTCATCGAAATCGTTGATGCTGAACACGAGCCGCCGATCCGGAGCCGCAAAACCACCGAAATTGGAGAGATGCGCGTCGCCACAAAGCTGTGTCTGCAAACCCGTCCGCGGCATCCCGGCCAGGTCGGCGGCCATCAGATAAGCGGCGCCGCGATAGAACGTGAACGGCGACACCAACATGCGGCCATAACGGATGGGCACCAGCTCCGGCACGCGCGTTTCCGCCTGCAGCTCGAGCAACTCGACAGGAGAACGCCGCAACGGCGAAGGCTCCCATCGGCCATGCGTCGACCGAGGCACCTCCGCCCGCGCCGCCTTCCCCCGCGCCACCCGCTCAGCAACAGAGAAATGTTCGACCCGACCCGCATGACCCGACGTTCCGGCTACCTCATGCTCCGACGTTTTGCCATCCGCACTCATCGTCCCCACCTCCTGTCCTCCCCATCGACGCCTGGCTGCCGCGCCGCCGTCAGCGACGGACACGACCGAGTACCACCGTACTAACGTTCACAGCAGCGCGTGTACGCGCACGACGATCGCGCACCGGTCCGACGGGTAGCGGTTACGCGATGTCCGATGACCCCGGCCGCTAACGCTTGATGATGTTGTGGACCTCGAACACTTCCGGCTCGCCCGGGTCGATGCCAAGTTCTGCGAGGATCGGCATCAGGCGGGCACCGAAGGCATCGAACTGCTCCCTCGAGTCCCAGACCAGGCTGACGTTGAGTTCGTCGCCCGAGCCGAAGCAGAGTTCGTAGTCGAGTCCATCCGCCGGGGCGATGCCCTCATCGTTCAGTCGACGCACCACGTGGTCGTACTGCTCTGCCGTCAGCGACGGAGGGGCAAAGCGGATGAGCAAGCTCAAGACGATCCTCTCTCTCGGGGTCAACGGCGACCATAGCCGGAAACCGGGCCGGCGTAAGCACGGGCACACGGCCGCCCTGTCAAGCATCGACGCGATCAAAAGACGCCACGCCCTGACGCACGCTCATTGGCGAGCGCCGGGGCAGGCGGTGGTGCCTGACAGGATGCGTGTGTGAAGAGGAGGCGAAGCATGGAACGATTCACCGGCGGTTGCCTGTGCGGCAACGTCCGAATTGTGGCGTCGGGGCTCCCATACCGGGTCGGCCTTTGTCACTGTCTCGACTGCCGCAAGCATCATGGAGCGCTTTTCAACGCTTCCGCGGTGTTCCCTGAGGATGCGGTGACTATCGAGGGCGAGACACGCGACTACGCCGGGCGGTTTTTCTGTCCTCGCTGCGGCTCGTCCGTTTTCGCACGCAGCGCAGACGAAATCGAAGTGAACCTCGGCTCCCTGGATGCCACCGACCAACTGATGCCGACCTACGAAAGCTGGATCGTCCGTCGCGAGTCCTGGTTGCCGCCGTTTCCGCTCACGAGACGATATGACCGCGATCGTGACGCCACGAGTCGCTTCGAGGGCGCTACGCCCTGACGCGCCCGCGCCTCGTTTCCTCGCGACGCTGAGATGGCGCCCGTCATGACCCGTCCCGAGCTGCGAGAATCGCGCCCGTGCGCGAAGCGCAGCTCGAGGACTTCGGATCGGGGCTGACGCCCGTGACCCAGGGCTGGTTCGTCGTCAACGTGCGCGACGCCGAGTGGTGGAACTCGGCAAGGAGGGGTGCGAGGTGCGCCTTCGACAACGAGTACGGCAACCCGCCGGTCGAGTTCGCCCAGCTCGGAATCAATGTCACCGTTCTGGAGCCCGGCGAGACCGGCCTCTACCACGCCGAGGAGAACCAGGAGGGGTTCCTCGTCCTTTCAGGGGAGTGTGCGCTGCTCGTCGAGGGCGAGGAGCGACGCCTGCGGCCCTGGGACTTCTTCCACTCCCCTCCGTGGACCGAGCACGCCTTCGTGGGCGCCGGCGAAGAGCCGTGTGTGATCCTCATGCTCGGTTCACGCTCCGGCCCGGGAGTGCACTACCCCGTGTCGGAGCTCGCGGCGCGCTACGGCGCGAGCGTGGCGGAAGAGACCTCCGACTGGAGGCAGGCATACGCGACAGTCGAGCTGTTCCGGCGAGAGCGGCCGTCGAACTGGGCTCGCCTGCCCTGGGCATAGGTCCTTCAACTTCCCCGGCTCGAAAGACGGAGGAGTGCCGGCTCGGAGTCCCGGGAGGCCTCTGTGATGGCCACGATCACGGCGGCGGCCAGACCGAGCAGGCCGGCAACGGCGTAGATCGCGCGGGGCGATAGCACGACCGCGACGGCGCCGCCGAGCAAGAGCGAGGTGCCCTGGGCGCCGCCGAAGATCGCATTGGCAGTGGCGGACACCCGGCCGCGTGCGCGGTCGGGAGTGCGCGCCATCAGCAAGGTCGACAGGCAGGTTCCGGCGTAGCCGTTCCCGACGCCGCCGAGCACCGAAAGGGGAACGAGGATCCCCACAGCCGGCGCGACGGAGAAACCGGCGACCCCGGCGCAGGCGAGGGCTGCCCCGGCGATCGTGCCGCGTACCTGCCCGCGTTCGGTCCCGACGCGGCCCGCCCCGAGCGACCCGGCCACCATGCCCGCCATCCAGGACGCCTCGGCCACGCCGTACCAGACGGCTCCGGCGTGGAGTGTGTCGCGGACGAGAAACACGAGCACGACGTCGACCATGCCGACCAGGAGGACGACGAGGGCCACGCCGGCGAGAAGAGGAGCGAGGACCCGATCGGCCCGGAGAATGGCGAACCCGCCTCGCATCCGGCTCGACCCGTCGACGGTCGGAGCCCGCTCCGGCACCCGGCGGGTGCGGACGAGGGCGGCGGCGACGGTCACAACCATGAACGTGACGGCGTCGATCGCCATCGGCACGCCCGATCCGAACGCACCGGCCAGCAATGCGCCGACGGCTGGGGCGCCGACGAGGACGAGGACGTTCAGGGACTGTTGGGCCGAGACCGCCTCGGCCAGGTGGTCCTCGCCGACCACTCGGGGGATCAGGGCGGACCAGGTGGCCCCGGTCATCGACGCGGCGGCTCCCAACACGGCGACCAGGACCAGAATCGGCGCGACCGAGTGGAGGAAGATGAGCGGGATCGTGGCCGCCACCTCGGCCAGGCCACCCCCGACGAGGAGGCGCCGGGAGTCGTAGGCGTCGACCAGGCGCCCGACCGGGCGGGCGAGCAGAATTTGCGGAATGACCCCGGCGGCCAGTAGCAAACCGACCTCGGAGGGGTGGGCGCCGTCCGCCTGCAGGCGCAGCGTCAGGGCGACGAGCGCCACCCCGTCGCCGAACGTCGACACCATGCGCCCGACGAGGGCGATGATCAGGTCACGGCGTCCCTGCTGAATGTTCAGCATCTGTTGAACAGTATTTACTGAACATCTCGCTGTCAAGAACTATGCTTCGAGCCGATGCCCGCCGATCGGTCGTCCCGCACAGGCCAGCCGCGGCCCCGCCCAGTCCCGACTCGTGACGAGGAAACGGTGCATGTGCAGGATCCCCGGGACATCCGGGCGCTCGCCCATCCGGCCCGGATGGCGATCATCGACGCGCTCGCGTCGGGGGACGAGCTGACGGCAACCGAGTGCGCCGAGGTCACCGGGTTGAGCCCGAGCGCGACGGCCTATCACCTCAAGTTGCTGGAGCGCTATGGCTTCGCCGAGCCCGCCCCCGCCCGGAACGACGGACGGGAAAGGCCGTGGCGGGCGCCCGGCCGCCGGAGGCTGTTCGACCTCGACTCGTCCACCCCGGCCGGGGCGGCTGCCACGTCGGCCGTGGCGCTCGCGTACCTCGACCGCAGCCGGGCGGTGGCGGAGGCGTTCGTGGCGACCGAGCGTGAGGAGCCCGAGGAGTGGCGGCACGTGGCGTTCCTGGGCAACACCGACCTCTGGCTGACCGCCGAGGAGACCCGCAAGGTGACCGACGCCCTCACCGCCGTCCTCGAGCCCTACCGGAACCGAACCCTCGCCGACCGGCCCGACGGCACCCGTCGCGTGCGGATCATGAACATGGTCTCTCCCCACCGAAGTCACTGAGAAGAGCAGCGGTCACCGCGTCAGGGTCGTAGCGTGGCTCTGCAGCTGCGTCCCATCGAGAACGCAGAGCTTGTGGCTCCACCGATCGCTCGGGTTTGACGAAAACGACGTTGCAATGAGCGGGCCCGTCTAGCGTCGCCATCCGCGAACGCCGGCGCATGCGTGTCGCCGTTCGTCGAGATTTCCCCACCGCTCCTCGAGCACCGTTTGACCGAGCCCGGCGAGGTGCGCAGGCTGGGGGCTCAACGAAAGAAGCCACCGCAAGGAGGCATGACCTGGCCAGGATCACCTATGACGAGCAGACCGCTGCGGCGTTCAAAGCGGTCCGCGAGGTCCCACGCGACGGACTCACGGAGTGGCGCGAGGCGGTAGGACGTCACCTGCGGCCGTCGCCGGGAATGACGCTGGTGGACATCGGCGCGGGGACCGGTGCGTTCTCGGCGGCCTTCAGCGACTGGTTCGACCTCCGCGTCCTCGCAGTCGAGCCGTCGGCCGCGATGCGAGCTCGGATCCCGCGAACACCGGCCATCGAGGTGCTCGAGGGAAGTGCGAGCGCCCTACCGCTGCCAGATGACTCGGCGGACGCCGCTTGGCTCTCCCTTGTCATTCACCACATCCCAGACCTGGGAGTCGCCGCACAGGAGATCCGCCGCGTTCTCCGCCGCGGCGCCCCCGTCCTCATCCGAGGAGGGATCTCGGGCACAAACTACGACGGGATCGAACTCGTCCGATGGTTCCCTGAGACCGCTCGGACGATCGACACGTTCCCTTCCGTCGAGGAGACGTGCAAGGCGTTCGCAGGATTCCACCAGGACGCTCTCGAGCAGGTTCGTGAGACGTACCCAACGAGCCTCGCGGACTTCCTCGGCCAGATGGATACCTTCCGCGACGCCGACACCACCGTGCGCCACCTGACCGAGGACGAGTTCCTCCGCGGTAAAGAACGTCTCCGCCGTGCCGTACGAGATGCCGGCGACTCGGCGAGCCCGGACATCAGAAGCAACTGGCTCGACCTCTTGGTTCTGCGCTGACACCGACGGGTCAAGACGGTGGACGCCAGCCTCTCGGCAGCGTCGTCTGACCCACCTCGATCAGATAGCCGTCGGGATCACGGATGTAGCAGCGCAGCTCGGTCTCGTGCTGCTTCGGCGACGTCAGGAATTGAGCGCCCCGCGCGCTCCACTTCGCGTACACAGCTTCGATGTCCGCAACCCGGATGTTGAGGAAGCTGCTCACCCGATCCGGGTCGGGCTGCGTCTCGAGCGTGACGGTCGGCTTATCGTCCGTTGGACCTCCTCCGACGTTGATGATGATCCAGGTGTTGGCGAGCGCGACGTACGTCACTTCGTCGTTCGACTCGCCGGAGATGACTGTCTTGCCGCCGAGTACTTCCGTGTAGAAGCGGCGGGAACGCTCGACATCATCCGAAACGATGAAGTGGGCCAAGACCATCTCTTCATCGGTGGTGCCCACGCTGACCTCCTTGTTGATATCGACTACATGGTCGCGCCTTCTACCGCCGTCACGCCGGCGATCGGCAACGGTCCGTCCGGTTGCCGTCTCGGACGGAGCTCTGGTGCTTCTCGTCAGGTGATCTTCGGCAACACCAACGCAGGCCGAGCTTCCGTCACCAACCCGCTGGAAGCGCTGCACGTCAGAATCCGGCCGGTGGAGTTCCGCATCCTCGGACCGCTCGAGGCCCTGGACGGCGACGCGCTGCTCACGCCAGCCGGTGCCGGGCTCCGCGCACTGCTGACGCTTCTGCTTCTCCACGCGAATGAGGCGGTTTCGGCGGATCGCCTGCTCGATGCCCTCTGGCCGAGTGCGCCGCCGGCGTCCGGCGCGGCGGCGCTGCACGTGCGCGTCTCGCATCTGCGCAAGGCGTTGGGGCCGGTGGGGCAGCGGATCGTGACCGGGTCGACGGGGTACTCGATCGAGGTCGCGAGCGGTGAGCTCGACGTTCATCGGTTCGAGGAGCTCATCGGCAGAGCCGATGCCGCCGAGCCGGCGGAAGCCGCGGCGCTGCTCCGCGAGGCACTCGGCCTGTGGCGCGGGCAGGCGCTCGCGGATGTCGCCTACGAGGAGTTCGCACAGCCAGCAATCGCGCGCCTGGAAGAGCTGCGGCTCGCCGCGCTCGAGCGCCGGATCGAAGCCGACCTCGAGCTCGGCCGGCACGCAGACGTGATCGGCGAGCTCGACGCGCTCGTCGCGGAGCATCCACTGCGCGAACGGATGCGAAGCCAGCACATGCTCGCCCTGTACCGGTCGGGCCGGCAGGCGGAGGCGCTCGGCTCCTTCCAACGAGCCAGAACAACACTCGTCGACGAGTTGGGGATTGAGCCCGGCCCCGTTCTCCGTCAGCTGGAGCTCGCAATCCTTCGCCAGGACCCGTCGCTCGACCTGGCCGGAACCACGACACCCGATCGAGCGCTCCTCGTCGTGACGCTCGCCGACAGCGGGCTCGATTCGCTGCTCGCTCTCGCCGAGCCGCTCGCCCGCAAGCCGACCCGCGAGTTGATCATCGCCGTCCTGGTCGGCTCGGAGGCCGAGCTCTCCACGGCGAACGACCACCTTCGCACCCGGCAGGCGGAGCTCATCGATCGGGAGGTGGTCGCCCGGACCGCGTGCTTCACGACGAGCCGCGCGGCTGAGGACGCCGTCCGGCTCGCGGCCGAGCAAGACGTCGACCTGCTCGTGCTCGCGGGAAGCCAACCCCCACTCGAAGATCCGGTGACGCGCGCCGTGCTGGCCGCAGCCCCGTGCGACGTGGGCGTGCTCGTCGGGCGCGAGCACGATCAACCCCGCGGACCTGTGCTCGTTCCGTTCGGTGGCGGCGAGCACGACTGGACCGCGATCGAGCTCGGCGCCTGGCTCGCCGGCGCGCTCGACGTCCCGCTCCGGCTCGCCGGCCCGCGAGAGACGGGTCGCGATGCGAGCCGCCTGCTCGCGAGCGCGTCGCTCGCGACGCAGCGCGCGTTCGGGGTCACCGCAGAGCCGGTACTCGTCGAACCGGGCCCAGCCGGCATCGTCGCCGCCGCGGCCGACGCGGCGCTCGTCGTCGTCGGGCTCACCGATCGCTGGCAGCGCGACGGGCTCGGCCCGGTTCGCTCGGCGCTCGCCGAGTGCGCGCGCCCACCGGTTCTGCTCGCGCGCAGCGGCCTTCGTCCGGGCGGGCTCGCGCCGCGGGCGAGCCTGACCCGCTTCACCTGGTCGATGCGGCCCTGATCAGCGGGCCCAGGGCGCGACGTGGCCCTTCCGGCAGACGGGCTGCGTGCGGCTGTCTCGGGGCGAGGTCGGTGTGAAGTAGCCGCCGAACGTCGACTCGACATTCGGCACGGTGCGGACCGTGTGCAGGACGACGGCACCGTTCGGGCCTCTTTCGACCCGGCTCAGGAAGTTCGGCACGACCGCCTGGTGGTGCCGGTCGACGCGGGCGATGCCGGCCGGAGTGTGCAAACGAATCGAGGTCAGTGCCGCCATGAAGCGCTTTTCCCCGTGTGACATGTCCCCGTGAACGCGCTGGAGCGCCTGGAGCGCGAGCTCCACCGCATCGTAATTTCCGAGGTCGATGGGCTCGCCGAAACCAGCACCGTATCGCGGGTACGCCGCACGGCCCGCTTCCAGGTACCCGCGCCATGCCGGGCGGGTCGACGAGAACGGGGGGCCTGTCACCATCACACCGGCCGGCGGCCGGGATCCCAGTGCGACGGCCTCACCAGTCATGACGACCCGGCGCTGGACGTCGGAGTGGAGCGTCCCGTACCTGGCAAAGAAGCCGTCCGTGTTTGCAAGGCCGGTCATCAGCACGACGCCGTCGGCGCCGCGCGGGATCTGCGGGACGACGCGTGACCAGTCGACGCCTGTCCCCGAGCCGGGCTGGCGGCCGACGATCGTACCGCCGAGCGAGCAGAACTCCGCAATGAAGCCGGCCGATGTGGCGTATCCTTGCGGGTCTTCTTCTTCGACGATGTCCGCGGTTCGCCAGCCAAGCGTGTGGAAGGCGTAGGCACCCAGCCCCGCTTGCACCTGCCGGTTGTCGGGAGCTATGTGGAAGACGTTGGGGCCGAGGCGCGCCGCCGGATCGAGCGCGGTGGAGATGAACGCCACCCCGGGCTGTCGGGGGGAGTAGAGCGAAGCGACGCCGTCGTCGGGAACGTCGTCCGGCGTGACCAGAATGTCCGCGCCCTCCTGCTCGACCAGCCGGCGAGCTACTGCGAGACTGCTGGTGCGCGAGCGGTAGAGATCACAGCCGAGCACCAGCTCGACCCGCTTGCCTGCGACCGTGATCGCGCTCACTCCGTCCGACGGCCTGGGTCCGTTCGCCTTCGCGCCGCGCCGGATGAACGACACGTCTGCCCCTGCTTCAGCCCGTTCGGTGATGCCCAAGCCCGCGAACGGCCCGTAGCAGTCGCCGTAAATCCCGATCCGGATCGTGTCACGGCGGCTGGAGCCGCAGCCGGCGGCGAGCGTTATCAGCAATGCGAGCGCGCACGCGACGAGGAGGTGGCTGCGCATTCCCTCAGTCGTCATCGGCCGCCACCCAGACCGACCCGTCGCCGGCGGTGATCGCTGTCGGGCTCTTTCCGATGTCGATCGTCTTCGTCACGCGGTTCGTCGCCGGGTCGATGCGAGTGACGGTCCGGTCAAGCGTGTCGGCGACCCAGACCGCGCCGTCACCCACCGCCACCCCGAGTGGCTCCCGCCCGACCTTGATCCTGTTGACGATCCGGTTCGTCGCGGGGTCGATGCGCGCAACCCGATCGTCGAGCTGGCCTGTTACCCACACGGATCCGTCTCCGACGGCGACGGCGGCGGGCACGAACGGGAGCTGGATGCTCGCAATCAGCCGGCCGCGTTTCGGATCGATGCGCCAGAGCCGCCGGTTTGCCGGGTCGTCCAGCACCCACACGCTCCCCGCTCCGACCGCGATCGCGGCGTACGACCCGAATGAGCCAGAGAGAGGAACCGTCTTGACGGCTTCGCCGCCGAAAGCGCTGACAGGCTCTACACGATCCGCAGCGCCATCGCGCGCGATCCAGAGCCCTTCCGGCCCCGTCGTGATTGCGGCGATGCCATCGGCCGGGAGCGTATGGGTCGCGCGACTGCCCTCCGCCGAGACCACCGTCACGACCCCGGGAGTGCCGGAGTCGGCGACGTAGGCGGTGCCGTCCTGCGCCGCGACGCCGACCGGCGCGCCCTGGGTCGGGATGCTCACGGGGCGGAGGCCGTGCTCGTCGACCAGGGTCACGGTGCCGTCCTCGAGTGACGTGACCCACACATGTCCGGCATCGCTCGCGACAGCCGACGGCGCCGATCCGACCGCGACCGACCCCGAGACCGTGTTGTGCGTCGGGTCGATGCGGTACAGCTCTCCGTGCGAACCTACCGCTCCGCCGCCGTCTCGCAGCGCGAAGAAGGCAACGAGTGACGCGACAGCAGCCACGACGGCGACCGCGGCGACCGCGGACAGGCGGCGGCTGGGCCGGGGTGCGGGGACTTTGAGCGCATCGCGTGCAGCCTCGACGAGCTCTGCGCACGTCTGGTAGCGGTCGTCCGGAGTCTTCGCCAAGGCCTTTGCGATCACCGGGTCGGCGACCCCGCCCGTCGAGGGCGGCTCGTCCTCGAGATGGGCGTAGAGGACGGCAGCGTCGTTGCCACGCTTGAACGGCTGCCTGCCCGTGAGGCATTCGTAGAGCAGGCAGCCGAGCGAGTAGACGTCGGCTCGACCGTCGACCTCGTCGCCGCGGATCTGCTCGGGCGCGACGTAGTCGATCGTGCCCATCAGCGGTGCGTCGCCGGCGGGCGAACGTTCGTCGCCGAGACGCTTCGTCAGCCCGAAATCAGCCAGGTAGGCATGCCCGCGCCCGTCGATCAACACGTTGGACGGCTTGACGTCCCCGTGCACCAGCCCACGCTCGTGCGCGGCATCGAGCGCGCCGCCGACCTGCACCGCAACTGCAACCGTCTCCTCGTCGGACAGTGGACCGTCTTCAAGTCGCGCCTTCAGATCCGAGCCCTCGACGTAGCGCATCGCGATGTAGAGGCTCCCGTCGGCATCGCCGGCCTCGTAGACAGGAATCACATTCGCGTGATCGAGCGAGGCGGCGAGCTCGGACTCGGAAAGGAACCGTTTGCGGAAGCGCTCGTCCTCGGCCAGGGCGGACGCAAGCAGCTTCAGGGCGACGTGGCGCTTCAGGCGCAGGTCCTCGGCCAGGTAGACGACGCTCATTCCTCCGCGCCCGAGGACGGCTTCGATCCGATAGTCGACGACCAGGGTGCCGCGCGGAAGCTCGCGTGCGGCCGTCACGGCTGATCGGGTCTTTGCATGGGATTCGGTCGAGCGTCGCGACGATATTCCGTCTGGTGCCGACGCGCATGAGCGAGAGGGGGGACGATTCGGAGGTACCCCCTCTCGCTCATGGCCGCCGGTTACGGCGACCCGGCAGCTCCGGCCGCAAGCTGCGCGAACGTCAGTGACAGGACCGCCTTGGTGTAACGGCGCGTCTGCGGGCTCATCGAGGCGAGAACCGAAGCCAGCGTCGGGCCGCTCTGACTCGTCGGGAGGGCATAGCCGGTTCCGAGCGCTCCGGCCGCGAACCGGGCGGGCGTGAGCGCCATGATCGACGCCATCGCGGCGGAATTGCTGCGCGCCGGCGGCGCCGAGCTCGACGATGCGCCGGCGGTCGAGCCGGCGCCCTGGCGACCGCCTGTTGCAAGGAAGACGGCGACCACCGTCGCGATCGTCAGACCAGCGAGTGCGATCACCCACACGGCGAGCGATCGGTGCCGCTGCTGCGCAGGAACTGCGATTGTCGACTGAACGTTCATCGTGCGCCCCTTTCGTGAGACTTGCCAGACGCCCGAGACGATGCGGCCCGCCCCTTGCAGCACGCTTGCAAGGGACCAACGACGGCGAAAGGCCGGCTCAGCCCGGTGCCGGCGCCGTGGTGCCAGGCGCCGGTTCGGCGGACTCGGGGGCGAGCTGGCTCGCGACCGTCTTCGTGCTCCCGAGGACGGCCGCCCCGGCGCACGCTCCGGCGAGCGCGAGTGCGAACACGAGTGGATGCGGGGGCGACGCTCCGCTCGAGAGCACCGGGGCCAGCGCGGCGGGCAGCGCCATCTCGAGCCCGAAGACGACGGGGATCGAACGGGTCGCCGGCCACGTCTGGAGCGCTGTCATCTCCGCGAGCAACGTCGCGCCGCTCGCCAGCAGGACGCCGGCGCCCCAGGCGAGCATCAGTAGCCAGCGGCGGTCGGAGAGGGCCGAGACGCCGAGGGCGGTGGCGAGGCCGACACACGCCCAGCCGAGCCCGGCCACGATGCTCGTCGGCAGCCCGCCCGCCCGGCCGGCCAGGCGCAGCGCGAACGGCGCCACCGCAGTGAGCGCGATCGCGATCGCCACCGCCCAGGACCCTCCGGTCGTGAACGACGTCGCCTCGGCAGGGCCGGCCCAGGCGAGCACGCCGACCGACGCTGCGATCGCCACGGCGCCGGCCACCTCGCGGGCTCCCACGCGCTCGTGCAGCAACCGGGAACCGAGCACGAGCAGGACGATCAGACCAAGCCCGAGCGCGGGCTGCACGAGCGCCACTGACGCGAGCGAGAGCGCGACGGCCTGGAGCACCCAGCCGAGCACGCTCGAGCCCGTCCCGGCCAGCCACAGCTTGCGGCGGACGAGGCTTCCGAGCAGCGACGCGCGGAGCGCCTGCGCGGCCGGGGCACGGCGCGCCTCGAGCGCCTGCAACGCGGAGGCGGCGGCGTAGAGCGACGACGAGACCATCGCGAGCAGGACTGCGGCGAGTTCGGCCACGAGCGGAGACTACGATCGATCGGTGGCGGTCGTCGGCATCGCGCTCCTGACGCTCGTGCCGGGAGCGCTCGGCGGCAGCGAGACCTACGTTCGTGAGCTGCTGCACGCACTCGCCGACGTGGGCGAGCTCGAGTACCGCGTGCTCCTGCCGCCGGTTGCGTCGGAGCTCGAGACGGGGCTCGAATCCGAGGTCGCGACGGAGTACCGCCCTGCGCGGACGACGACCGAGCGACTCGTCGCGATGACGGCGGCGGCCGCCCGCCCCGGCCCGCTGCGCGCGCGCCTTCGGGAAGCCGACGTCGTGCACTACCCGTTGACGGTTCGACTGCCGCCGATCGACGCACCGACCGTCGTCACCCTGCACGACGTGCAACACCTCGACCTGCCGCAGCTGTTCGGCCGGGGCGAGCGGGCGTTCCGGGCTGTCGCGTGGCATCGCTCGATCAGAGCGGCCGAACGGGTCGTCGTGCCGAGTGGATTCGTGCGCGACCGTGCGATCGCGCAACTCGGTCTCGAGCCGGCCCGGGTCGACGTCGTCCACTCGGGCGTCGACCATGAACGGTTCAGGCCCGGCAGCATGGAGCGCGAGGCATTCCTGCTCTACCCCGCCCGGCGGTGGCCGCACAAGAACCACGATCGGCTGTTCGAAGCGTTCGCGCAGCTGCGCGACGAGCGGCCCGGGCTCCGCCTCGTGCTGACCGGCGATCCGCACGCCGGCGCGTCGCCGGACGGCGTCGAGGCACGCGGCATCGTCTCGCCGGCCGAGCTCACCGGCCTCTATCAACGCGCCGCGGCGCTCGTCTTCCCGTCCCTGTACGAGGGCTTCGGCCAGCCGCCGCTCGAGGCGATGGCGTGCGGCTGCCCGGTCGCGTGCTCGAACGCCGGTGCCCTGCCCGAGGTCGTCGGCGACGCCGCCCGGCTCTTCGATCCGCACGATCCGGCAGCGATCGCCGCGGCCGTGCGAGATGTCCTCGACGCGCCCGCCGAGTGGCAGCAGCTAGGCCTCGAGCGCGCCGCGTCGTTCTCGTGGGCGACGACCGCACACGGCTACGACGCTGCTTATCGCGCGGCGTTGAGCACGCGTTCGTAGGCGGCGGCGTAACGCTCGGCGGCTTCCTCGACCGAGTAGCGCCGCACGAGCTCGGGGGCGCTGAACCGTGTGGGCGGACGGGCGAGGATCGCTTCGAGCTCGTCCGCGAGACCCGGCCAGTCGCCCGCCGGGAAGATGCGCGCCACGCTCCCGACGACCTCGGGGATCGCACCCGAGCCGGCGGCGAGGATCGGCACCCCCGCGGCCGTCGCCTCGGCGAGCACCATGCCGAACTGCTCCTCCCACCACATCGTGGGCAGGCTTGCGAGCACGAAGCACGACGCGAGCTCGAAGATCGCCGGCATCTCGACGTACGACACCCCGCCGCGCCATTCGACGTACTCGTGAATGCCGAGATCGCGGGCGTGACCGCGCAGCCGTCGTTCCTCGGGGCCGGTACCCACGATCAGCGCGCGCGCGCGGATGCCGCGACCGTGGAGCACGGCCAGCGCGCGGAGCAGATCCTGGTGGCCCTTCTCCCAGACGAGCCGGCCGACGGACAGGATCAGGTGCTCGGCCGGCGGCTCACCGCTGCGGAAGCGCCGCGCGTCGACGCCGGGCGGCGCCACCTCGATCCGGCCGGGCGGTACGCCTTCAAGCATCAGCGCGTGACGGGCGCGCTCGGTCGCGGCGAGGAAGAGGTCGACGCGCGGGATCGTCTCGCGGCGCTGCCGCCGGCCGCGAAAGCGCCGGTACGCCTCGCCGAACGGGATCGTCTCCCAGACGGTGAGGACGAGCCTGAAGCCGAGGCGCTCCTTGAGCATCGCCGGCCCGTGGCTGTACGGCACACCGATCTCGGCCGCGTGCACGAGGTCGGCGCCGGCAAGCGCGTCGTCGAGGCCGAGGTAGCGATCGCCGAAGACGAGCACCGACAGCTCGCCGACGCGACCGCGCGGGAGCCGGTCGCGCACCGCGCCGACCCGCTCGACGGGAAGATCGAGGCCGGAGAGGACGTCGAACTCGTTCGAGGCGGTGGCCAGGATCTTGACGTCGAACCTACTCGTCAGAAGCTCCCACGGGCGCAGGTCCCACGGATTCGCCGAGTGGCCGCGGAGCAGAACGACCCGCGGACGGCTCATCGGTTCCGGAGCGCGTGCATCAGCTCGTGCGGGATCGCGCGCAGAAGGACTGCAGCGAGCAGGAAGATGCCGACCGACGCGACGAGCTCGACCTCCCACGGCCACGGCAGCAGCAGGACGCCGAATGCCGGCAGCGACGCGGCGACAAGCCGCGGCGTCAGGCCCGGGCGCGGCGCGACGAGCGTGCTCGCGCGATGCAGGAACACGTAGACGAGCACTGCGAGACCGGACTCGGCGAGCACGGCGGCGACCGCCGCCCCCTTCGACGCCCAGAGCGGGATGAACACCGCGCCGAGCGCGAACACGAGCAACAGCGCCCCTGCGTTCGCGTACGTCAACGCCGACTGGCGCCGGAGTGACAGCAGGCCGAGCTGCCACACCTGGCCGACGAACACAGGGATCAGCGCAAAGGCCTGGATCTGCAACACGGGCACGGCGCCTGTATACGACTTCCCGCCGAGCAGCGGGATCGCCCACGGTGCGGCCGCATCGATCGCGAGCACGAACACGATGGCCGCCGCCAACGAGACCTCGGTCATTCGCTGGAGGCCGAAGCGCAGACGCTCGCCGTCGTCGCGCCCCGCCACCGACAGCAGCGGCAGCGCCGACGAGAGCACGAGCAGCGGCAGCGAGAAGATGACCGCGAAGACCTGGAACGACGTTGCGAAGTAGCCGGTTTGACGTGGCGTCGCGATCAGCGAGACCATGATCATCAGCACGCGGAAATAGACGACGTTCATCGTCAGCGCAATGGCGAGCGGAAGTGCTTCGCGCAGCAGCGACGCCGCCACCTTGCGATCGAAACCGGGCACGAGACCGCGCCTGATCGGCACGGCGAGCGGTGTCAGCACGAGCACAATCGCGCCGACCGGGATCTGCGCACCGAAGAACGGCAGCAACGACGATCCGGCCAGCACGAGTGCAAGCACGACGACGAAGGTCAGCGCGGTCTTCGCCACCTCGAACGCGGCGACCGTGCCGAGCCGCAGCTCGACGGACAACGGCATCATCATCGTCGCCTGGGTATTCACGAGCAGGACGCCGAGACCGCCGAGGAGGGTGCCCCAGACCATCACGTGCGGGTAGACGGCGAGCGCGAACACGACGGCCCCGAGGATGCCGATCGGGGTGATGAGGAGCCGCAGGGTGACCAGGTTGCGCATCAGGCGTGCCTGGTCGCTGCCGTGCACCAGCGAGAGCTCGCGGGCGCCGATCGCGGTCAGTCCGGCATCGCCGACGCCGCCGACGATGCCGAGCAGCGCCGCGACCGCGCCATAGCGCCCGAAGTTGTGGACGCCGAGATGGCGGAGGAGCAGCGCGGAGGTGCCGGCGGCGAGCAGAACACCGACGCCAAAGCCGATTCCGCGGATCAGCCCACCACGGACGACCCGGCCGCCGGCCTCGGGGGAGCTCAGCAGATCCGTCGCGCCTTGCGTCACGACGCCGAGGTTTGCATATCGTGCGGCGTGCGAGCGACCGTCGTGATTCCGACCCGGGATGCCCGTGAGCTCCTCCTGGAGGCGCTTGCGAGCCTCGAACGGCAGACGGTCGAGCACGACGTCCTGGTCGTGGACAACGCCTCCTCCGACGGCACGGCAGAGGCGGTCACCGCACGCTTTCCCCGCGTCCGGGTGCTCGGCAACGACGAGAACCTCGGTTTCGGCCGGGCCGTCAACCGCGGCGTCGAGGCAGTCGAAACGGCCGTGGTCGTCCTCGTCAACAACGACGTCGTCTGCGAACCGGACTTCGTGGAGCGGATGCTCGAGCCGTTTTCGGACGAGCGCGTCGGGCTGGTCGCCGGCGTACTCGTCCAACACGACGCGCCGGAGCTCGTCGACTCCGCCGGGATCGAGCTCGATCCGACCCTTCGCTCCTGGGACCGCCTCTGGAACCGGCCGCTCACGGAGGTGGCGAACGGATCGTCACCGCTCGGGCCGTGCGGCGGCGCAGCCGCCTACCGGGTGGCGGCCTGGCGCGAGGTCGGCGGCTTCGACGACGCGTTCTTCGCCTACTGGGAGGATGTCGACCTCGCACTCAGGCTGCGCCTCGCCGGCTGGTGCTCCGCCTTCGCCGCCGGCGCGCGCGTGCTGCACAAGCACGGTCAGACGCTCGGGGCAGCCTCGCCGGCGCAGCGCAGGCTCGAAGCATTCGGGCGCGGCTTCGTCCTGGCCCGCTACCGCGTCGGCCGGCTCGGACTACTGACCAAGCTGCAGATCGCGGCGCTCGACTGGCCGGTGCTCGCCGTCCACCTCGTCGTCAGACGCGAGACAGGCCCGATCCGCGAGCGGCGGCGCGGGCGGCGCACCGGTCTCGCTCGCCCCGCCCTGCGGCCGCCGGTCGAGCTCGCCGACGTCTCGTTCTCCGACGCGCTCGGCCGCCAGGCGCACCAGCTGTCGCTTCGGTTCTCCGGCCGTCTGCCGGAGCATTTCCGTCAGACGGACGCCCGCGCCAGCGCCGACCACTGATAGACGGTGAACTCCGCGCTGAGCCCGCGTGTCGCGCGCTCGGCGAGCCGACCGGTGCGCGACAGCTCGGCGTGTGCCGTCCGTTCGACCGACCAGCCGGCGGCTTCGAGCAACGCGACCAGGTCGCGCCGCGTGAGCCAGTGGACGTGCGTGCTGTCGCGATGCCCCCACGCCGTGTAGCCGAACGTGCCGCGGACGACGAGGTCTCGCACGAGCGTGAAGTGGCGCGCATTCGGCACGCTGACGTGCAAGAGGGCGCCCGGCGCCGCGACGGCGAGCAGCCCGCGCAGCACCGACTCGGGATCCGGCAGGTGCTCCAGCACGTCGTAGGCGAGAATCGTGTCGAACGGTGGCTCGAGGTCGGCGAGTTTCGCCTGGACGTCTCCGACCAGCACCTCGTCATAGGCCTGTCGGGCGATCTGTGCCGCCTGGTCGTCCATCTCGATGCCGACGAGGCGGGACGCCCGGTCGCGAATCGCCCGGCCCACGCCTCCGGCGCCGCAGCCGACGTCGAGAACGGCGCCGAGCTTGGCGGGCAACAGCGCGACGAGCTCGGGCCGCTCCTGGCCGTAGTAGTCGTCGGGCTTGCGACGAGCTGACAAGTCCTTCATGGGGCCTCGGTACGCTACTCGCCTCGATGCCCCCGAACGAGTACGCCTGGAACGAAGCCGGTCTGGAGGCCGTCCGCGCCGAGTTCGGGGATGCCTTCGCGGGGCGCACGTGCCTCGTCACCGGCGCCGACGGCTTCATGGGCAGTCACCTGACCGAGGCGCTCGTCCACATCGGCGCGCACGTGATCGTATTCGTCCGCGCGACCTCGTCGGGCGCGCTCAACAACATCGGCCACCTGCGTCGCGACCTCACGGTCGTCTTCGCCGATCTCACGGACAAGACGTCGGTCGACTACTGCATCCGCGACCACCTGCTCTCCGCGGCCGACCGCCCCTACGTCTTCCACCTCGGCGCACAGGCACACGTCGGCGAATCGTGGCACCGCCCGTACGAGACGGTGATGGCGAACACGGTCGGAACGCTCAACCTCCTGCAGTCGATCGTCGACCAGGGAGTCACCCTCGAGAAGTTCGACACCGCCGGCACGTCGGAGGAGTACGGCAACGTCCGCGAGTCCGTCGCCCACCAGCACGACTTCGACGAGCTCGGCGGCCTGATCCTGCACGAGCGGTCGCCGATCAACCCGAAGTCGATCTATGCAACGGCCAAGGTCGCCGCCGACTTCCTCACGATGAACTACCACGACGCCTACGGGATCCCCGGCGTCGTGACGCGCATGTTCAACAACTACGGCCCGCGCCAGAATCCGCGGTACGTGACCGGCACGATCATCACGCAGGCGCTGAGCCGGCCCGAGGTCGAGCTCGGCGCACTCGAACCGCTGCGCGACTTCTGCTTCTGCACCGACGGCGTTCGCGGTCATCTGATGGTGGCCGCCCGTGGCGTTCCCGGCGACGTGTACGTATACGGGCAGGGCGAGAACATCTCGATGCGCGACTGGTGCGAGCTGATCCTGCGGATCGGACGCGAGCATGGCTTCTGGGGCGACGATCGCGAGGTGGTGATCGACGAGCGCCGGCTGCGGCCGGGCGCGACCGACGTGATGGCGCTACGCGTGGGGTACGACAAGCTCAACCGCGAGACGGGCTGGGAGCCGCAGGTGTCGTGGGAGGAGGGCGTGCTGCGGACGATTCGCTGGTACGCCGACCATCGCGACAGCTGGCTCGGGCGGGTCGACTGGATGGCGAACGCCTCCGTGCCGGCGCCGTGAGCGTGGTCATCGAGGACCGGGTGCGCCGGCAGGACGGGATCGCGTTCGCGGACTCCGTCCCGCAGTCGGACTACCGCGCTCGATGGGAGGACGAGGCAGCCGAGAACCATGTTCGCTCGGCCATCGCGAACGGGCCCGGCGGCACACCGACCGACGATGTGCTCACCGCGAAGATCGCACCACTGTGGGAACGGTTCCCGGACGGGCAGCATGCGTCGTCGGTGCTCGACGTCGGCGTCGGTTATGGCCGGATCGACCTCTATCTCGCGCGCGATCGTCATCTGACGTGCGACTCGCTGTGCGCGGTCGACATCTCGGCGACGATGCTGGCGCGGCTGCTCGAGTACCGCAACCGGTTCGACGTCTTCCCCGGCGCCGAGCTGCACGCGATCTGCACGTCGGCCGACGAGCTGCCGATCGAGGACGCGTCGATCGACCTGGCAATCTCGAGCGCCGTCTTCCTGCACATGGGCAAGTCGTTCGTCCACCGCGCGGTGCGCGAGATCGCGCGCGTGCTCCGGCCGGGTGGCGCATTCGTGTTCGACGGCTGCTTCCCGAACGCGCTCAATCCGTCGAACTGGCCGCCGCGTCTCAAGCCTCGTCGACTGCGCAATCCCAATGCGCTCAAGTACTGGCACCGACAGGAGGTCGCCCGCCTGCTCACCGAGAGCGGCCTCGCGGAACGCGCCGGCGGCTATCGCATCGAGCCGACCGGCTACGCCGTCCTCCCGAAGAACATCGGGCCCATGCCGGTGCCGCTCGCCCGCCGCGTCAACCAGGCGATCGGCACCCCGACGCGACTGGCCGACGCGCTTGCCGTCTCGTTCAGCGCCTACAGCCCCGGGGCGATCGCGGAGTGAGAACGCTCGTTACCGGCGGTTCGGGCTTCCTCGGCTCGCATCTGGTGGAGCTGCTCGAGTCGCGCGGTCACGACGTGACGGTGGCCCGGCGCGCCGACTACGACCTCACGCGTGCCGACGACGCGGACCGCCTGTTCGCGGACACGCAGCCCGAGCTGGTGTTCCATCTCGCCGCACTCGCCGGCGGGATCAATGCGAACCGCGTCGCCCCCGGGCTCTTCTGGTACTCGAACCTGCTGATGGGTGCGTACGTGCTCGAACAGAGCCGCCTTCAGCACGTGAGCAAGCTCGTGATGCTGGGGACGATCTGCGAGTACCCGAAGTTCACGCCGGCGCCGTTCCGCGAGGACGACCTCTGGAACGGCTATCCCGAGGAGACGAACGCGCCGTACGGGATCGCCAAGAAGGCGCAGCTGGTCGGGGGGCAGGCGTACCGCGACCAGTACGGCCTCGACGTGATCCATCTGCTCCCCGTGAACCTGTACGGGCCGCGCGACAACTTCGACCTCGAGACGTCGCACGTGATCCCGGCGCTGATTCGCAAACTCAGCTCGGGCGAGCCGCGGGTGACGCTGTGGGGCGACGGCACCCCGACCCGCGAGTTCCTCTACGTCGAGGACGCGGCACGCGGCATCGCCGACGCCGGTGAACGCTACGACGGCCGCGATCCGGTCAACATCGGCTCGGGCGAGGAGATCTCGATCCGTGACCTGGCGGAGCTGATCGCGGACCTGACCGGCTTCGAAGGCGAGATCGACTGGGATGCGACGAAGCCGAACGGCCAGCCGCGGCGGCAGCTCGACGTCTCCCGCGCACGGGAGCAGTTCGGCTTCGAGGCGACGACGCCGCTGCGGGACGGGCTCGAGCGCACGATCGCCTGGTATCGGACGAACACCGCCGCGACCGTCTGAAGCGATGGCTTTCCCGAAGCTCCGCACCCCGATCGCAGTCCTCTCGGCGCTTGCAGCCGCGGCCGTCGTCGCCGTCGCGGTGCTCGCGGCCGCACGGCCGAACGACGGGACCGGCGCAGTGGTGATCGCCCTCGTCGTTGCCCCGGTGGCCGTCTGGTCCGTGGTCGCGATCTCGGAGCGCATCTCCGGGCCGCGGTTCGCGATCGGTGCGGCGATCGCGTACGTGCTCCTCCCGTTCGTCGGCCGGTACTTCTTCTACGGCGCCTTCGTCCCGATCTACGACCGCGTCGTCGCACCCGCGTTGGTGGGGTTACGCGCACCTGCCTGGTTCGCTCTCGGCGTCGCGATCGCACTCATCGTGGCGATCGGCAGGCCGCTGCTCACCGGAACAGCCGGAGCGATCGCCTTGCTCGTCGCGTTGATCGAGTGGGCCGGGACCGACTGGACGACGCTGTACGACAACTTCCACGAGTCGACCTGGAGCCCAACACTGCTCTCGCTGCTGCCGTTTGCGTGCGTGCTGGCCGTCGCCCTGCGAGGGCCCTGGTTCGCCGCCGCTCTCGGTGGATGGCTCGGCTTCTTCATCCTGCACGGCGTGCAGCGCCCCTACGGGACGGGCGCGTTCTGGCTCTCGCTCGGGGCGGCGACACCGGCCGCCGCCGTGCTGCTCACCTCGTTGGCGCTGCTGGTGCCGCGGCTCGGGGTGGCGAAGGCTCCAGCTGCTCCGGCCGGCTCTCCGACCGAAGCTCGTTGACCTCGAGCTCGAGCAGCGCCACGCGCTGCGCGAGGATCACGTTCTCGTCGGTCACCCGTGAGAGCACCGTCGAGTAGTGCAGGAGCACTGCCAGCACGAAGAGGACCGAGACGGCGAAGAGCACCGCGGGTGGATACGTCTGGACGCCGGCCCAGCCCGCGATCGTGTTCAGGCCGCCGCGCCACGCGGACAGGACGACGAGCACGATGCCGGTGAGCACCCAGAGCAGCGCATAGCGCTCGCGCAGTCGGCGCGACCGGATTAGCTCGAACACGACGCCGAGCAGGAGCAGCGACGCGATCGTCGCGGCGATCGAGACCTTCAGCGGTGTCTGGCCGGCGAGGATCACGCGTCCTCCGCCGGGGTCGCGCTGCGGCGGAACATCGCCACGCCGACTGCGAGCAGCACCTTCGCCATGTAGTAGACGGAACGGAGCGCGGTGATCGACGAGTTGCCGTGCGCGCGCTCGCGCATCGTCACCGGCATCTCGGCGAGCCGCAGCCGGTGCTTGTGCAGCATCACAGCGGCCTCGACCTCGGGGTAGTCGTGCGGGTAGTCCTGCGCGAACAGCGCGATTGCCCGCCGGTTGAGCACCTGGAACCCGCTCGTCGTGTCGGTCACCTTCTGGCCGGTCAGCAGCGAGACGGTGCCCGCGAGGATGCGGATGCCGAACCGCCGTGCTCCCGAGGAGCGATACCCGCCGGCGCCGGCGAAGCGCGAGCCGACACAGATGTCCGCCTCGTCGCCGAGCACGACCGGGAGCAGGATGGACAGTTGGCTCGGGTCGTGCTGGCCGTCGCCGTCGATGCGCGCGACGAGGTCGTAGCCCCGGGTGAAGGCGTAGCGGAAGCCCGTCTGCACCGAGCCGCCGATGCCGAGGTTGTACGGGAGGCGAACCACGCGGGCGCCGTGCTCCTCCGCCGTCGCTGCAGTGCGATCGTGTGATCCGTCGTCGATCACGAGCACGTCGAAGGTGGGATCGAACGTCTTGATCTCGTCGATCACGTTGCCGATCGCGCCTTCCTCGTTGAGCGCCGGGACGATCGCGAGCTTCTTCACGCCGCCACCCCGATCCCGATCAGATCGATCACCTGTCGTGCGCGATGCCGGTAGGTGTGCTCGTCGAGCACGCGCGCACGCGCGCGGCGTCCGAGCTCTTCCGCCTGCGCCGGATCGGCGAGCAGCTCGCGATAAGTGTCGATCGCGTCGGCCGCATCCTCGACCACGATCAGCTCCGACCCCGGCTCGAACCAGCGCTCGATCCCCTCGTACGGGTTCGACACGATCGCCGCGCCGCTCGACGCGAGCTCGAACGGTCGACAGGATGAGCTGGCGTAGACGCTCGCGTGTGAGCGCCGCGTGATGCAGAGGTTGACGTGCGCTGCGGAGATCGCGCGCGCGAAGGCGTTGAAGGAGATGTCGCCGACCGTCCGTGCACGGCCGACATCGCCCTGGAAGTCACGGCCCCCGAGCGCGAAATCTGCGTCGGGCAGCGCGCGCGACGGCTCGCCGACCATCGCCTGCACCCAGTCGCGCCTGAACTTGTCGCCGTAGCCGTAGAAGAAGACGTCGTACTCCTTGTCGACCGGTTGCGGTGCGAAGAAGTCGGGATCGGCGCCCCAGAAGACCGTCTCTACCCGGCGGGCGCCGAGATCAAGGAGCCGCGTTCCGGCGCCCTCGGAGTTCGAGATGACGAGGTCGTACTCGCCCGGGTCGGCGTCGTGGTACCAGTTGAACCCGGTGTCCATGCCCCCGAATTCGGGCAGGCTCATCGGCGCGTCGCCGTCGTAGAAGACCACCGGCACGTCGAAGCGTTCGCGCAGCGCGGTCGGGATGCCACGCAGGTGCGACATGGGCACGGTGAACACGATCACGGCGTCGGGCCGCTCGCGTTCGACGAGCAGCTCGAGGTGCCGGCGCCACCGTGGGGTCACCCACCGCCAGATCAGCTCGCGCGTCATGCGGTCACCGAGCCCATCCTCGGGGTTCTCCTCGGCGCGGCGGAGGTAACTGTCTCCCTTGATCCGCGCGAGCACGTCGCGCATTCGGGCGAACGACTCGCCTTCGAGGTACGTCGGGTTCGGAGCGGTCCGCCACCAGGGCGACTCGACCGGCCGTCCGCGATACGGAGTCACGACGAGCTCGGCGCCGGCCTCGTACAGGCCCTTCCACAGCTGCCACCACGCGGGCGTGCAGCCGTAGCGGAAATCGAGGTCGACGGCCGAGGCGACGGCAAGGATCTTCGGCGCGCGCACGTGCCGGAAGTGTCGCAGACGCCCGTTACGGCACGGTGACCGGGTCAGGGGGATTGGTGGGCACTCGGCCTGGAATCCTTCATAGCCGTCACACGGTCTGCCGGGCGGAGGGGCCACGTCCGAGATTGGCCTCTGTGGGCTCTCGAACCCGCACGTTGCTTCACGCCGGGCCCGATGCTTATGCCGCCGCCGTCCGACGTTGCTTGGTTGCGAATGACGCGTGTGCGTTGCCGAGTGAGACGCTGGCCGGATCGGAGCCGCCGTCCTTGTCGACGCCTCCGCCCGGGCCCAACTTGGCCTTGTTGTGATCGACGCTGGAGTTGGTCAGCGTCATCGACCGCCGCCGTTGAAGATGCCGCCGCCGGCCCCGGGCGCGAAACGCGGTCCCGCGAAAGGTTCCAATCGACGGCGCCGATCAGTCGGGCTTCTCGCCAAGCGCGAGCTCTATTGCCTCCTCCCACGCCATCGCTCGTCCTTTTTCGAATGCCGCGGTCGCTCGCTGCTCACCGAGCCTTGCACGGGCCGCGCCGAGGTCCCGGTCACGCCAGGCCTCGAGGACTCGCGGCCGAGAGACGATGCCGAGCTCCTCCCATCTCGCCTCGACAGCGCCTTCGAGCCGAACCGCGTCTTCGTCCCTGCCGAGACCCGCCGCGACCATAGCGAGACCGAAGATCTCGGTGACCTGGTTGGTCTCGACTCCCGTCCGGAGGATTCCGTTGAGAGCGCTTAGCCTGTACTGCTCAGCGAGGGCGTAGTCCCGGCGGTGCTGGGCGCAGTCGGCCAGGTAGTGATCGTCATCGAGCTCCTGCGCTAGCGGCTCCGCACGGTCGAACTGTCCGCTTGCCAGGAGCAGCTGACAAACACCCCGGAGCGAGTAAATCAGGAGTGTGTCATGACCGAGGCTGCGCGCCAGCTCGAGATTCTGTTCGAACAGCTTGAGTGGCCGCGACCTCTCGCCTGCCTGATATAGAGCCCAACCGAGCTCGTTGCGGGCGTCCAGCAATCGTGGCTCGTCCCCGACAGCAGACCAGAGATCGATCGCCTGTTCCAGTCGGCTC
The DNA here is from genome assembly GCA_963769545.1 of uncultured Thermoleophilia bacterium. GTDB lineage: Bacteria > Actinomycetota > Thermoleophilia > Gaiellales > Gaiellaceae > PALSA-600. The sequence goes on from CAVYMB010000002.1 coordinate 833,951, forward strand.
AGCCCGACCGAGAACTGTCCCTGTACCACGTCGAGGGCACCGAGGTACATCAACGCTCGGGCTGTAACAGGCCCTTCCTCGCGCGTCGAAGCGAGCGCGTCTTCGAGCCGTTTCGTACCCTCGGCAAGCTGCGATGTCGCGTCCCAAAACGAACCAAGTGCTCCGGCGAGCTGAAGGTACTGCGAGGGGGCGCACTCCCGAAGATGGTCGAGCGCGGCACGCAGGTTTTCGTTCTCGAGCGCGAGCCGGCGCACCCACGCGAGGTTGCGTTCGAACCGTGAGCCGTACACGAGCTCTGCGAGTGCGAGGTAGTGCTCGGCGTGCCGGCGGCGCACTGCGTCGCCCTCCCCGCTCTCCTCGAGGAGCTCACGCGCGTACTCGCGGATCGTCTGGAGCATCCAATAGCGGTCGTTGGTGCGGCGAAGCAGGCTCTTGTCGACCAGCGAGGCGATCGCATCGATGTCGGCGCCGCAGATCTCCTCAGCCGCCTCAAGCGTGAAGCCACCGGCGAAGACCGCGAGCTGCGCGAACGTCGCCTGCTCGGCCGGCAGCAGGAGTTCGTAGCTCCAGGCGATGGTCGCGCGCAGCGTCCGCTGGCGCTCAGGCGCCGACCGCGATCCCCCGCCGAGCAGCGGCAGTCGCTGCTCGAGCCGTTCCAGCAGGGCCGGCAGCGCGAGCGCCTTCACACGCGCGGCCGCCAACTCGATCGCAAGCGGCAGACAGTCGAGACGGCGACAGATCTCCACCACCTCGCCATTGGCAGCGAAGTCGGAGCGCACCGCGGCCGCCCTCTGCACGAAGAGTTCGACCGCTTCCCGCTCCCGCAGCGGGTCGACCGCGAACTCCCACTCACCGTCGATGTGAAGGGGCTCGCGACTCGTCACGAGCACCGTCAGGTGAGGACAGGCGCCGATCGTCTCGGCGACGTCCGCAGCCGCATCGACCAGATGCTCGAAATTGTCGAGCACCAGCAGCAGCCGCTTGTCACCCACGGCTGTCGACAGTTCGTCCTCGGAACCGAGTGCCTGACTCGCGGCCGGCGCGACCAGCGCAGGATCGGCGAGCGAGGAGAGCGGCACCCACCAGACGCCGTGGTCGTAGTCGTCCGCGGCCGCCGCGGCCGCCTGCAACGCAAGCCTCGTCTTGCCGCTCCCGCCCGGGCCGGTCAGCGTCACCAACCGGACCTCGTACCGCCGCAGCAGCGTTGCAACCTGGTCGAGCTCATGCTCACGGCCGAGGAACGGCGTCGCCGGGACCGGCAAGTTCGTCTCGTGCAGCGTCTTCAGCGGCGGGAAGACCTCCGTCCCGAGCTGAAAGATCCGCTCCGGTGCGCTCAGGTCCTTGAGCCGGTGCAAGCCGAGGTCGCGCACATCGGCGCCGACGAGGGCAACCGTTGCCTGAGACAGCAGCACCTGCCCGCCGTGCCCAGCCGCCATCACCCGCGCCGCCTTGTGCACATCCAGACCGACGTACTTCGGCGGCGCAACCACCGGCTCACCCGTATGCACACCCATCCGCACCCGTAACTCGCCCCCCTCCGGCCACTCAGCCCCTACAAGCGCCTGCTGCCCCTCGGACGCCGCCGCGACCGCCTCCTGCACGCTCGCAAACGCAACGAAGAACGCGTCGCCCTCGTAATCGACCTCGTAGCCGCGATGCCGCTCGAACACCTGCCGCAGAAGCCGCCGGTGCAGGTCGAGCGCCTCCTGGTAGCGCTCGGGCCCGAGCCGCTCCAACAACCGCGTCGACCCCTCGATGTCCGTGAACAACATCGTCACCGTCCCGGTCGGCTGCTCCGCCATGACGTCCAACTATCGCGCCTGCACGCGGAGACGTCACGGTCTACGGCGCCCAGCGTTCACGATTGTCACTCGGGTACAGGCGAGCTCCCGACGGGTTAACGACAAGGCGCGGGCTTGGATGACTCAATCCCGGTCCCCGCAAGGCGGCGTAGGGTGGCGCGATGGAGTGGGCGCTGCTGGCGGGCGTGCCGGAGGAGCAGGTGCGCGAGATCCTGCAGGTCGCGCGGCGGCGTGGCTTCGCGCGGAGCGAAGTAACGTAACGCGCGGCGCCGCGGCGTGACGGCACGCGGCCGTTCTCGATATGCGCACCAGCGCCGGCGCGGTCTTCGCGCCGGCGACGCGCATGTCCGGCGGACCGTCCATCGAGCCCGCCGAAACCGTTCACGGCTGGCTGCACTCGATCGCACTGAACAACCTCGGCACGTTGCTCGCCCGCGAGGCCCCCCGAGACAAGAAGAGACCGAGCATCCACGCAACCCGTCAGCTGATGCTCGAAGCCGAGTAGCTGCGTGCACCCGCAGCTACTCGGCCCCGTGAGGACCGCGCGTACGCGTGTCGCTAGGTGATCGTGAAGCCGCCAACGTCGCCCCACTGGACGTGGTGGTCGACAGTGTCTTTGTACACATAGTGGCCCGGCTTGACGAAGGTGACCCGCAGGGTCGCCGACTGGCCCGTCTTGAGCACCTTCGTCGTGTGGCCGTTGATGCTGAAGTCGTGGCCGAAGACGGCTTTGTTTGTGACCTCGAAGATCACGACGCCTCGCGGTGCGGTTTTTGCGCTGAGGTGGAAACCGGAGTTATAGGTTGCGACCTTGATCGTCGTCGTCACCAGGGCGGCTGTCCGAGTTGCGTGTGCTGACGCTGGCCGGAGGGCGGCCAGAGCGGGAGTCCCGAGAGCTGCGATCGCAGCTACGGATACTTGGCTGCCTCCGGTGCCGCGGGGCTGCCAGCCGGGGACGAACTGGACACCGGGGCCGGGATGGACTGCCTCGACATCACTGCCGTCTGCTGCGTTGAGCGTGAAGAGGGTACGGCTGGGAAAGTCGAGGGTGACGATCCGGGTGCCGTCGGGTGACCAGGCGGTGGCGTACCAGCTGCCGCCATGGGTGATCGGGTGCTGGCCGGAGCCGTCGGCGTTCATCACCCAGATGTCGCCCCAGCTCGGGCTGACGACGTCGGAGATGCCGTGCGTGTCGGCGAGGTAGGCGATCTTGGCGCCGTCCGGGCTCCAGTCGGGAGGCCGAATCCGTCAAGAGCTACATGGCGGCCCATCCGAACCTAAAGGGCCTGATCGGCATCGCGCCGACCGAGACTTACATGGCAGGAGAAGCCATCACCCAGGCGGGCCTCATCGGCCAGGTCTTCTCCGCCGGCAACGTCCACAGCGGCGCTGCCGCGCTCGTCTTCACCGCCGACCCGATCAAGCTCGGCTTTCTCACAGCTTGGGCGGCCAACTACCTGCTTACCGGCCACCACTTCAGGCCTGGCGCCTACCAGGTCGGCGGCCCGATAGGTGTCGTCTACGACTACGCCAAGCACCAGGAGCTGCGGCTCGGCCAGCCCCTGACCGTCACGAAGACGAACCTCGGCGCGTACGCCAACAAGTTCTAGCGGCCGACTTCGCGGCTGAACACTGGCCCATGCGATTGACTTTGGCTCCGGGGTGGAACGGGGATGTTGTGACGGAGACAGGGAGGGTGGCGCTCGTCGCGGGCGCGACTCGCGGCGCCGGCCGGGCGATCGCGGTCGAGCTCGCCCGCGCGGGCTTCTTCGTCTACGCGACTGGCCGCAGCAGCCGGAGTGCCGGGCCTTCGGAAATCGGCAGGCGCGAGACGATTGAGGAGACCGGCGAGCTGATCTCGGGCGCCGGAGGGCAAGGCTCTCCGCGCATGGTGGACCATGAGGATCCAGCAGCGGTCGCTGAGCTGGTCGCAGACATCGAGCGTGAACGGGGCCGGCTGGACGTCCTCGTCAATGACATCTTCGGAGGCGACAGGTACATGGAGTGGGACAAGCCGCTCTGGGAGCACGACTGGGCCGGCGGCTTGCGGATGCTCCAGATGGGGGTGCACACGCATCTCATCACCTGCCGTGCGGCGATCCCGCTGATGCTGAAGAGCGCTGACGTTCAGAGGACCCACGGTCTGGTTGTCGAGATGACGGACGGCACGTCGGACGCGAATGCGGAGTTCCGGCGCAACGTCGGTTTCTACTACGACCTCGTCAAGGCGAATGTAGAGCGGATCGTGAAGGGGCTCGACGCAGAGCTGGGTGGCCTCCCCGTGACGTCCGTTGGCATCACACCTGGCTGGTTGCGCTCCGAGAAGATGCTGGACAACTTCGGTGTCACCGAAGCAAACTGGCGTGACGCCGTGCAAAAGCGCCCCGGCTTCGGGATCTCCGAGTCGCCTACCTACGTGGGCAGAGGGGTAGCCGCACTCGCTGCAGCTGACGACGCCGACCGCTGGGCCGGAACGATCGCCAGTGCCCGCCAGCTCGCAGACGCGTACGACTTCACCGACACCGACGGGAGCAGGCCCGACTGCTGGGGCCACATCGCCGCCTACGGGTGGGAGCACGACGACGGCCGCGGCATCGACGAGTTCCGGTAGATCAGAGCAGCACAACGGCCACAAGCCGCGCAGCCATCCCGTCACGGTTACGGCTCATGGCGTCATGCCGCGGACGTTCGTCATATCAAGACGTACCGGATCCGGTCCGGCCGATCATTGCGATCTGGTGACAGTTGACGCGTAAACCGGATCGGCAGGGGTAGTCTCGGGTCGAGGTCCCTGTCCCGCGAACGAGAGAGGAGTTGACCGGAAGCGCACCATCAACTACGGAGGTCGTCATGAGCACCACCGTCCAGTCCGCCACCGACATCCGTTCCTTCCAAGTCGAGATTCCTGAGGAGAAGCTCGCCGAGTTGCGCCGCCGGATCGCCGCGACCCGCTGGCCGTCTCGGGAGCTCGTCACCGATCGGTCGCAGGGCGTGCAGTTGGCAACGATCCAGGAGCTTGCGCGCTACTGGGAGACCGAGTACGACTGGCGCAAAGCCGAAGCGAAGCTCAACGCGCTTCCCCAGTTCACGACCGAGATCGACGGTGTGGACATCCACTTCATCCACGTCAAGTCGGCACACGACAACGCGTTGCCGCTGATCATGACGCACGGCTGGCCCGGCTCGGTGATCGAGCTGCTCGAGACGGTCGGCCCGCTGACCGACCCGACCGCGTACGGCGGTCGTGCCGAGGACGCGTTCGACCTGGTGCTGCCGTCCCTGCCCGGCTATGGCTTCTCCGGCGAGCCGGTCGAGCTCGGCTGGGACCTGGCGCGGACGGCACGGGCCTGGGCGGAGCTCATGCACCGTCTCGGGTACACGCACTACGTCGCCCAGGGTGGAGACGTGGGCGCAGGCGTCGCCGATGCGATGAGCCGCCAGGCACCCGACGGTCTGACCGGGATCCACACCAACCTGCTCGTGCCGGCGCTGAACGGCCCCTTGCCGACGCACACCGACGAGGAACGCGCCGCGGCCGCACAGATCGCCACCTTCCAGCAATCCGGCAACGGGTACTTCGTCGAGATGGCCACCCGCCCGCAGACGATCGGCTACGCCCTGCTCGACTCCCCCGCGGCTCTGGCCGCCTGGATGGCAGACCACGACACCGATGCCTACTACAAGATCGCGCGCGCCTTCGTCGACGGGCAGCCCTCGGGCAACCTCACGCGCGACCACGTCCTCGACAACATCACGCTCTACTGGCTGACCGGCACCGGCGGCTCCGCAGCACGGTCGTACTGGGAGGCCTACGGGCCAGACGCTCCGGCAGCGGGCCGTCAGCCCCTGCCGGCGACGGCGATCCCGTTCGGCTTCACGACGTTCCCCGGCGAGATCTGGAAGACGCCGCGCAGCTGGGTCGAGGCGAGCTACCCGAACGTCATCTACTTCAACGAGGTCGACAAGGGCGGCCACTTCGCCGCCTGGGAGGAGCCGGAACTCTTCGCGACCGAGCTACGGGCCGCATTCAGCTCCCTGCGTTGAATCGACGAGCGGACGCACGAGGAGGGCGACCCTCGCCGCCTTCCTCGTGCGCCGTCTTCCGAACTAGGGTCTAGTGCGAGGTTGCGAACTGGTCGCGCGTGCGCGTGCCGTAGACGAACACCAGCGCAACGAGCGTCAAGGCGACGACTGCAGCGACGACGAAGCCGGCCTGGGTCCAGGTGAGGCCACTCGGATCGCCGGCGATCGGCACCCGACGCGCCCGTACAGCGGCCCCGGGGTCGGCGGCTCTCATCGCCGAGGCGCCCGATGCGAGCGCGAGCGGCGTGGCCATGGCGACGGCGGTGGTCAGCCAGGTCTTCATCCTGATCCGGTGGCGCTTCATCTCTCCGTCTCCCTTCTGCAGGTCATGCCCACAAGACGAAGGCGGACGACGGTCTCTTGCGCTTTTGTGCGCGCTTGACACAGCGTGTGTCGCGCCCGTCACACTCCTCTCTCGATGCTCGGAGGCGACCTCTTCCGGGAACTGCCCGAGTCGGAGCTCCGGCGGCTGGTTGCGATCGCCGAGCGTCGCCGCTTCGACCGGGCCGAGGTGGTGTTCCACCGTGGCGACCCGGCCGACACCCTCCACCTGATCGTCCAGGGCCGCTTCGCCGCCCGCGTGGAAAGCAAGCTCGGCGACAGCGTGACCGTCTCGATCCACGGCGCGGGAGACGCGTTCGGTGAGCTGGCGCTCCTCGACCTCGAGCAGCACCGGTCGACGACCGTCGCCGCACTCGAGCAGGGCGAGACCTACGCGGTGAAGCGGGAGGATTTCACGCGATTGCGGCGGGAGTACCCGGCGGTGCACGAGATGCTGGCGCGGCTGCTCGCAGCCCGTGTGAGGCGGATCAGCGATCTCTACGCCGAGTCACTCTTCCTCGATGCAGAGACTCGGGTGTTGCGGCGCCTCCACGAGCTCAGCGTGCTGTACGGAAGTGGCGCGACGGGCACGGTCATCCCGCTCTCACAGCAGGAGATCGCCGGCCTGGCCGCGACGTCACGCGCGACGGTGAACCGGGTGCTGCGGGCCGAGGCTGCGCGCGGGACCGTCGAGCTGCACCGGGGGCAGACGACCATCGCCGACCCGGCCGCGCTCGCGAGGCGGGCGGGCGTGCCTGTCGCTCGTTGAGGGCATGCCTCGGCGTCCTCACCTCACTGCCTTCTTCACGAGATTGCGGAGCTTTGTCTCGTCGGCGGCCGTCAAGTCCGTCAGCGCAAACGCGATCGGCCACATGGAACCCTGGTCGAGGTTGGCGCTGTCGTTGAAGCCGAACATCGCGTACCTCTCCTTGAACTTGTCCGCGTTCCGGAAGAAGCAGACGACCTTGCCGTCCTTCGCATAGGCGGGCATGCCGTACCAGGTCTTCGGCGAGAGCTCCGGCGCGCTCTCCTTGATGAGCGCATGGAGCCGCTTCCCGAGCTTGCGATCGGGTGGCGACATCGCGGCAAGCGCAGCGCGCACGGCGCTTTCGCCGTCCTCCGCCGCCTTCAGCTCTTTCGCGCGCGCCCGCATCGCCGCCTTTTCCTCCGCCGAGAACCCTTCTTGCTTCGTGGTGCTCTTGACGGGCTGCCGTTTGGCCTTCTTCGCTGCCGGGCTCATCCTGCTCCTTTCGTTCGGTCGACGACATGGCCGACTTCTCGGTCATAACCATTTCGCGTGGTCCCGCAACACGAGAGGCTCACGCGTCTCGCGTGCTCAAGCGTTGACCGCGCATCGGACAACTGCCAGAGTCCTGCCGTGCCCGACACGGTCCAGTCCGCGGTCGACGAGTACATCCGGCGCTACTCGGAACGCGATGTGGAGGGCGTGATCGACGCTCGCCAACTCGGCGAGTATTCCGTCTTCCCGACCGTGCATTGGAACGTGGTCGAAGCCAATGGCGAGGTGCTGCGAGACACCTGGACGAGCTACCACCTGCGCGACACCCCAAACGGGTGGCGCTTCCTCTCGTACACGAATCACTTCCAAGGGCTCGCATGCACCAGCGCATCCGCATGACGATGCACGAGTGCGGCAGGCTCTTCGTCGGTCACTGTCCGGGACACGACCACACCTCCCTCGCGTCGGATGGTGCGCATGCTACGGACCACCGCCGCGCTGGTTTAGAGTCCATGTCGCCGTCCGGCCCCACGGGAGGAGGACGGAGATGTCATTCAGGTTCAGGGTGTGCCTCGCCGACGGTGAGGATCTCGACGACTACTCGAGCTCGGAGCCGAACTGGAAACCCGGCGACGTTCTCTACGCCGGCGGGAAGCCCGCTTATCGGATCAGCAGGATCGTCTCGCGTGGCGAGATCGAAGGATCCGACTACGACGGGATCTTCGAGGTCGAGGCCTTACAACCCGCCGTTCGAGCGATTCCAGACAGGTCCTAACTGCCTACGGTGTGAAGTGAGGAGCCGGAGCGGCCGGCGGACGCGTCAGGGGCGTCAGTCTGCCGCCCGGCTCCTCGCTTCGAACCGTTCAGCCCGACGAAGACAGGGCTAGGCAGGCCGAGTGGTGGTGCGGCCACGCTCGTCGATCGAAATCGTCTGGCGTACCTCGGGTCCGCGCGACACGATCCCGAACCAGCGCGCTCGACGACCCTTGGTGACCACCGTCGCTCCGGTTCCGTCCTGGGACTCGATCCGGTATCCCTGCTCAACCTTCTTGTCCAGCGTCTCGGAAAGGAGTTGCTTGCGCTGATCGAGTGACAGCAACGATTCGACGACGGGCTTGACGCCGTTAGGGCTCGAGAGAGTTGGTGCGGCCATCATGGCCTCCCATCTGGGTGGGCCTGGCCGACGAGTGGATCCGTGCCGTAAACGAGAGAGGGACGAAGGTCGCCCCGGTCACGCTTGCGAGCACGCCATTCGCTCAGCAAAGCGCCGTACCAACAGTCTATCGGTCAACGTGGTGCTCGTGTTCGAAAGCGCAGGACGATGACTGTTGCAACCCCGAGGAGCCAGCCACCCACACCCGCTGCCAGGATGACCCATGCAAGTGAGACGTCCGCGGATCCGGCGGCCCAGCTGAGCTTCACCTGACGCGTGTTCGCCGCGCTCAGAACAACCACGACTACGACCAGAGCGACAAGCGCGAACGATGTGACATACAGGCGAGCGCGGCGGCGACGGCGGCCGCGCCGCTCGAGCGGCGGCTCACTCGGGCTTGCGACCTCGACGGGCTGGGGCGCGTCCGGGATGACCAAAGCGGGCTCCGCCGGCACCATCGGAGAGTCACGAAGGGACACGACGCCGCCTAGGCCTCGAGCGACTCGTCGTCGTCCGCTTCGCGGAGGTGGCGGCTTTCGCCGAGAGCGCGAAGCCTGCGCAGCCCGGCAGATTCGACCTGGCGTGTCCCCTCGGCCGTCAGACCGATGAGGCGGCCAACCTGCTCGAGACTCCGCGCCGGCATGCCGTTCAGCCCGAACCGCATCTCGAGCACGAGGCGATTGCGGTCCGGAAGAGTCGCGAGGCACCTCGACAGAACAGCGCTCTGAACCGCGGCGTGCGCAGAGTCCTCGGGAGCGACGGAGGCGTGGTCCGTGAGCAGATCGCCGAACTCGGTCGAGCCGTCCTCGCCCACAGGTGTCGCAAGCGAGATCGGCTCCGGCGGCAAGGATCGAAGCAACTCGACCTGGTCGACCGTGTAACCGAGCTCGCCGGCGATATCCGAGCTGGTCGTCGGCCGGCGCTGGTGCCGCAGATCGCGCTCGGTGCGCTGGACGGCGCGCAGCCTTGCATCGACGTCGACGGGAAGGCGGATCGTGCGTGAGCTGTTTGAGATTGCACGCGAGACCGACTGGCGGATCCACCACGTCGCATAGGTCGAGAACTTGAACCCCTTCCGCCAATCGAACTTCTCGGCAGCCCGGGAGAGCCCGATCGTCCCCTCCTGGATCAGGTCGAAGAACGGAACGCCCTGGTATCGATAACGCTTGGCGATCGAGACCACGAGCCGCAGATTCGCCACCACCAGCTCCTCCTTCGCACGCTCGTCTCCGCGCTCGATCCGCTTCGCAAGCCTGATCTCCTGAGGCGCGGTGAGCAACGCAACGTTCCCGACCTTTGCCAGGAAGAGGTCGAGTGAGCTGGTGTCCAGTTGCCGTTCCATGTCTATGTCCTCTCGCTGCATCGGTCGGCCTCCGCTCCGGAGGAAGCGCGGGGGCCCAACTGCACTGGGCCCCCTGACACTGCTCGGATCGAGCTAGTGAACAGCGACCATGCTGTCGCTCTGCGCAACGACCTTGCCGCTGGTGATTCTCGGAGCGTTGGGAATCACCGAGGCGAAGTTCTCGTCGGCGATCCACTTCGTGACGAGCTCTGTCGAGGCGTGCGCCTGCTCGGAGGTCTCGAAGATTCCGAACGAGCTGATGACGGCATTGTCCTTGTCCTCGATCAGGAAGTACCCGTTGAAACCGGGCAGCTCGCGCAACTGCGGGACGAGCGTGTCCTGAACCTTCCCCGCAACCTCGCTCGCACGGGCCATGTCGACGCCTTCGTACCGACGAATGGTGGCATGCATGTGATGCTCCTCTGTTCTCCTACAGGGCAGAACACCCGAATGGGTGCACTGCGGCGGTCAGGCCAGGGGTCACAGTCGGAGAGGAAGGTGCTCGAGCCTCGGCGGCTTCAACAGCTAGAGCCAACGCGCTGGTGACAGCATAGACGCGATCGTGCGGCGCCGCCGAGGATCGATCGCTAGCGGGTCGCGAGCAGCGCAAACGCCTGTGGTAGCCGCCTGTCGTCAAGTCGTACGCGGATTGCCGCCGCGCACTGTTCCGGCGTCAGCGCCGAGCTGTCCACTTCTACGTCGTACGTCCACTGCGCATGCACCGCGTGTTGCCACCGCACGACCGGCTCCGGCACAGGTTGGCCTGTCGCACCGACCGCATACTCGTCTGTCCCGGCCGAACGCCGCCGCTGCATGATCGTCGCAACATCACAGTGCACGCCGACGAACAGCACGGGAATCCCGTCGAGCCGCCTTGCCGCGTCTGCCGCGACCGCCGTGTCGTACAAGCCGACGTCGACGACGACGTTCAGCCCGAGTCGGGCGTGCGCCGCAACGGACTCCCACAGCGCCGCGTAGAGAAGTGGGACCTCGGCCGCGACCGGGTGATCTGGTTCGCCCGGTCGCAGCCCCACTCCCGGCTGCAGGTTCGGCGGTGTCATCGCACGCGCAACATCAACTCCGAGGTTGATCCACCGTCCTGCGAACGTATCCTGAATCGCGGCAGCGATCGATGATTTCCCTGACCGAGGCGGCCCGTTCAGGATCACGATCTGCCCCGGCGACCCGACGTGGCCCACCCGACGAGCCTAACCTGCGACTCCCGCGGACATTCGGTCCCTACGATTCGCAAGGTGAAGGTTGATCGGAGCACGTGGCGGCAGCTTCGCTCCAGGGTCGCCGTCCCCTACCAGCGGCGACTGGAAGCCGCAGTCGGGGGATGTGATGTCAATCCTCGATGTCGGCTGCGGCGACGACTCGCCGCTGAGGCAGTTCGCGCACCGGTCCTACCGCGTGGGCGTCGACGCCCATCAGCCGGCGCTCGAGCGCAGTCGAGCTACAGGGATTCACGATGAATATCTGCTCGGCGACGTCACCACGCTGGAGGAGATGTTCGAGCCGGGCTCGTTCGACGCCGTCGTCGCATTCGACGTCCTCGAGCATCTGGAGCAACAGGACGGACTCGATCTGCTCCGATCGATGGAACGGATCGCCACCAGACGCGTCGTCGTCCTCACTCCGAACGCGTCCGACCTGACCGAGCCGTTCGCAAGACGCGCGCCCGCTCTTGCCTACCAGATCATCGCCGTCAAGGATCTGGCCGCCCGATGAAGCCCGATGACGACGCGCCCCCGATCTGCCCCACCTGTGGCGTGACGATGGTCCCGGGAGCGCTGAGCGCAGCACCGGTAACCGTCGCTGACTGGGTTTGCATCGAGTGCGAAGAAGCGGGCGAGCCGGACTGAGCAGGCGCGGAGCCGTTCGCGTCGGCCCCGGATCATCCGATCGATGAGTTCCTGCCACGTCTCCGGCGCCGGCCGGGTGATCCCCTGCGCCGCGAGCACGGGCTCGAGCTTCTCGTCCCAGGCGCTCATGCGTGCGAATGTCACCGCAGACTCCTCCTGCCTTTGACAGCCGGCCGCCGACCCTACGCTCAATCCGTGATGACTGTTGTGCGCGTCGCCAGGGACACGGCCAAGATCCTTGTTTCGGGTGATGGCGCGGGCCGCGCCGCTGCCTACGCTCCGACTCGATGCGGCGGCTTCTGTGCACGGTCACGCTCGCGCTTGCGGCGTGCGCCATCCCTGCCCAGGCGTGGGCGGGCTACGGGGTGCAACCCTCCGCAGGAGCGACGACCGGCACGCAGCCGAGCTTCCTCGTGTACCTCGATTCGACCGACACGCAGGCCGAGGTCTACGTCTCGACCTCGACCGGGATGAGCAGCTCCGGCTCCCCGACCGACGGGATCGGCTCGTGCCGGCCGACGACGCCGGCAGCCCAGGCGAGCACGTTCACCTGCCAGCCGCCCGGCTACAGCAACAACGGCTCCTCCGCGAGCCTGCCGCCTGGGACCTACTACTGGTGGTTGAGCTACTGGACGACCGATCCTGACCACCCGTCGGGCGCGTACATCGTCTCCGGACCATTCGCGTTCACGGTCGTCGCGCCGAGCGCGCCGACCGACGTCTACGCGGTGAGCCCGGCCGACGGCGCGGCGACCTCGACGACACCCGTTCTCTCGTACCACCTCCCGGCCGGCGTCGGCGTTCACGTCTACCTCTCCGACAGTTCTCGGCGACTGGGCGACGGCACGCCCGCCGGCCGGACGCTGGCCGGCTGCAACGGCGCCACGACCGCGCCGATCACGTACACGTGCGCGGTGCCGGCCTCGGCGGGTCTCACGCCCGGAACGACCTACCACTGGTGGGTGCTCCTCACGGTCGACGGCTCGTCGTGGTTCTACGACGTCCGCTCGTTGACGGTGGTGGCCGGGCCCTCGAGCGGCGGCGGCGGCTCGGGCGGGGACGCTTCGCCGCCGGCCCACGACCTCAGCTATGGACCGCACCTGCCGTCGTCGGCTCATTTCACCGGGCACAGCGTGAAGCAGACCCGGTTGTCGAAGGCTGCCTACGCGCTGTCGAAGTTCGTCGGCTCCCCGAAGACGGTGGCCGTGGCCTGTTGGGGAACGGCGGACTGGGAGAACATCTCCGGCGACAACCCCGAGAGCGGCTACACGATCCTCGGCTTCTGGGCCTCGGCGATGCCGCATTGGCTGCAGCTCTCGCCCGGAATCTGCCACACCATGGAAACGCTGCTCTACAAGCGGCCCGAGTTTCCGAACCGGTACACGGCGAATGCCGTCGACACGCTCACCCACGAGATGATCCACGCGCTCGGCGTGCGAAACGAAGCCGAGACGGAATGCTTCGCCATGCAGCTGAGCTGGGTCACCGCCGAGAGCCTCGGCGTCCCGGCCAAGTACTCGTACAGTCTCTCCCGTCTCACGCTCGCCAACTACGGCTACCACCCGCCGCAGTACATCAATCGCTCGGCCTGCCGCGACGGAGGCGCCTGGGATCTCTACCGAGACCAGCCGTCGCTTCCCTGGCACAGCTTCCAGCTCTGATCGCGCGGGCCCCGGGGGCGACGCGCAGCCGTCCCAGATCGTGGAAGACTGCGTTCGTGTTCGAGGTGATCCGGTGAGCGGCCCGCAGGGCCCGGTCGATCCGGCGGTCGCAGCCGAGCGGCCGATCGACCCCCACGTGCGAATCGGGCACGTGCACCTGCGGACGGCCGACATCGACCGGGTCCGCGAGTTCTACGTCGGCATCATGGGCTTCGACATCGTCCACGAGGCGCGCGACGTCCCCGGCTGGGGCACGACCGGCGACCTGCTCTTCGTCTCCGCCGGCGGCTACCACCACCACCTCGCCTTCAACACGTGGAAGTCCGCCGGAGGGTCTGAGCAGCCCGACGGCGTCGCCGGGCTCCACCATGTCGCCCTGAACTTCTCCACGCGCGCGAAGCTCGCGGAGACCGTCGGCCGGCTCGTCGACGCCGGAGTGCCGCTGCGTCAGCTGACCGACCACGGCACCCATCTCGCCGTCTACCTCAGCGACCCGGACGGGAACGACCTCGAGCTCGCGTGGGACCGGCCGTTCGACGAGTGGCCGCGATTCGGCTCGGACGACGAGCCTGCGATCGACGCTCCGCTCGATCTCGACGAGCTGCTGTCGAGTCGTTGACGGCTATCCGCGGGCCCGGGGCGACGCCTCCTCGGCGAGCGCTCTGAGCAGCGCCAGCGCGTGCACGTGATGGCGGCTGCCGAGCGCCTGCAGCGCCGAGGCGGCGAGCGACACGTCGTAGATCGTCGCGTCGTCGAACGCGTCGAGCCAGCGTTGCAGCCAGCGCGCCGCGACGCGCGCATGGCGGGCGGGGTCCTTCTGCGCGATCAGAGCGGTCAGCTCGAGCAGGTCGACGAGCGAGGGCCGCGGGATTTCCGTCCGCAGCGTCGTCTCGGCGACGTAGAGGTTCCCGCGCTCGATCGCGCGCCTGAAAATCGACTGTGGATGGCCCTGCGCCGTCATCGCCCTCCGCTCGGGACCGGACGGCGCACCGAGCCTAACCTGACCGCGCCGGTGACCCGGGCGAGAGCGGTCGGTTAGGTTGAACCAGGAGATGTCCGACAACGGGGCCGACAACGGCGGTGCCGGCGAGCGCCCCCAACGTACGGGACGTGCCCGTGGTGTCTACACGTCCGCCCAGACGCGAGGGATGGACGCGTACACGCGGGGTCGCGACTGGGTCGAGGGACGGGATCCGGCGACGCGGACGGGAGCGACGATCGGCTGGTTCAAGCGCTACCGGGCCGCCGACGGCCAGCTGTACGCCGTTCTGCTGACCGCGTACTTCTTCCTCACGATGGTGCCGCTGATCCTCGTCGAGACGACGTACGTCTACAAGAACCCCGAGGCATTCGCGACCCGGCTCGGGCACCGCCTCAAGCTGAGCGGGACGACCAGTCACCTGCTCTCGACGGTGCTCGCCGGTTCGGGGAGCCACAAGCTCTCGGCGATGCTGATCGCCGTCGTCAACCTCTTCTTCTTCGGCGTCGGCTTCGGACGGGTGCTGCAGCTCGTCCACGCCCGCTCCTGGGGGCTCGACCTGCGCGCGCGGGCGCTGCTCGACCAGAGCCTCTACTACGGGATCCTCGTCGTCCTCGCCCTGATGACGTTCGTCTTCGTCCTGCAGACGCGGGCGCTGCGGAACTCGCCGTCGTGGATCGGCTGGGTGCTCGACCTCGGGTGGCTCGCGCTCGTGATCGGGTTCTTCGTCTGGGCGCCCTGGCTGCTCCTGCACCGGCGGGTGCCGGCGCGCGACATCCTGCCCGGCGCGGTCTTCACGATCCTCGGCTTCGTCTGCCTGCGGATCATCTCGGGGCTGCTGTTCAAGAACTGGCTGAACTGGTACTCGAAGACGTACGGTGCGCTCGGGATCGTGATGGCGATCTTCTTCTGGCTGGTGATCTACTCGACCGTGATGGTGCTCGCTGCGGCGCTCTCACCTGCGCTCGCCCACCGCCGTGACCTCATGCGCTCGAGACTCGAGGCGCTCTAGTAGGCGCCGCGGCGGCTGAGGATCGCAGCCGGCGTACGGAAGAGGATCGAGATGTCGAGCCAGATCGACCAGTTCTCGAGGTAGTAGAAGTCGAGGCGGACGAGGTCGTCGAAGGTGAGATCGGAGCGACCGGCGACCTGCCAGAGCCCGGTGATCCCCGGCAGCACGTTGTAGCGCCGGCGGTGCCACGGCTCGAGCCGCTCGTAGTCGCGAAGCGGCAGCGGCCGCGGCCCGACGAGCGACATCTCCCCGCGAAGGACGTTGACGACGTTCGGGATCTCGTCGAGCGAGAGCCGGCGCAGGACGCCTCCGACGCGAGTCACCCGTGGATCCTCGCGGATCTTGAAGAGCGCGCCGGTCGCCTCGTTCGCGCGCTCCAGCAGCTCCTGCTGCCGGTCGGCGTCCGCGACCATCGTGCGGAACTTGAGCATCCTGAACTCGCGCTCGCCGAGCCCCACACGTGGATCGGCGTAGAAGACCGGCCCCCGCGACGTGCACTTGACGAGCAGCGCGACGAGCAGCCAAATCGGCAGGCCGACGATCAGGATCAGCGCCGACACGACGATGTCGAAGACGCGCTTGAGCGCCCAGTCGGTGCCCGCGAAGATCGGCGACTTCAGGTCGAAGAGCGGTGCGCCGAGCCCGGCGACATATTCACCCCGCTCGACGAGCAGCTCCGTCGTCCGCGGGGCGACGCGAACCTTGACGCCGCGCCGCTCGGCCGCATCGAGGATCTCCAGCAGCCGCTCGTCCGAGACGCCGGAGTCGGCAACGATCACCTCGTCGAGCTTCGTCTCCGCAAGCAGCCGCTCGACCGCCGGCCCGGGATCGGTGTCCGCGACGAACTCGTATTCGATGCCCGCGCGCGATGCCCCGAGATTGCCGCGGAGCTGTGATCGTTGGAGCGGGTCCCGGCCCACCACGATCGCGCGCCGGCGGACACCGGCGGCATGGAGGATCGCACCGGTCAGGGCCGCGTAGCTGCCGCGGAACAGTGAGATCGATCCCGAGACGAAGACCGCGCCGACGATGTAGAGACCGAACGTCGTCACGTGCTGGCCGCTGCCGATCGCGAACGCCAGCGACAGGGCGGCGACGAGGAACACGCTCGGCACGATCCGCCCGACGCCCTCCCGCGACTCCCGCGGGGCATAGAGACCGCCGCGCCAGAAGACGAGCAGGAGCACGAGGATCAGGAACGGCAGCCAGTTCCATGCCTGATCCCAGAGGAACCCCCAGAGGATCGGCTTCGGGTCGACCACCGCGGCCCGGAGCGCGAGCGCCGCATACAGCCCGATCACGAGCCCGATGATGTCGATCGCCGCGAGCACGACCACGCTCGCAAGACGGCGTGCCGCCGCCTTCAGCGACGCCGACGAGAAGAGATGCGCGCCGCTCGAGCGGGCGTCCTCGGGCGGCGGTGCACCGGGCTCCGGCCCGATGCCGTCGCTCCGTTCGGGTAGCGCCACGGCGCGATCGTACCTCGGAAAGCCCTCGAACCCGCCCAGGCGCTACCGTCAGCGCGTGGAACGCGTTGCGGCGGTGGTCCCGAATCTCAACGGCGCGGGCTTCATCGGCGACTGCATCGAGGCGGCCCGCCGCGCCGGAATCGAGACCGTCGTGGTCGTCGACGACGGCTCGACCGACGCGAGCCCGGCCGAGGCCGACGCAGCCGGGGCGACCGTGCTCCGATCGACTGGCCGGGGCTTCGCCGGAGCGGTCGCGACGGGCGTCGCATCGACCGACACCGCCTACGTCCTCGTCCTGAACAGCGACTGCTTCCTCGACGCAGATGCGGTCACGCAGCTCGAAGCGGCCCTCGACGGGCGGCCCGAGCTCGCGCTCGTCGGCGCCGGCCTGCGCGGGATCGACGGGGCGCCGGCCAAGTCGCACGGCGTGCTCCTCGGCCTCGGCGACACCGTCCGTGCACTCCTGACCGGTCGGTCGGGCCGCGGGGTCGCGCGGCTCGACTCGGGATTGCAGGAGTGCGAGTTCGTCCCGCTGGCGTGCGTCCTCGCACGGCGCGAGGCATGGGACGCGGTCGGTGGCATCGACACCGGGTATGTCTTCTACTTCGAGGACTACGACCTCTGCTGGCGCGTCGGCCGTGCGGGCCGGCGGATCGCCGTCTGCTGGGACGCCGGCGCGGTGCACGTCGGCGGCGCGTCGTCTCACGCCACGGACGAACGGCCGTGGCTCCGTCGGTACTACGCCGGCCTGGCGCGCTATCTCCGCAAACGCTATCCGGTGACGTGGGTCGTCTTTCCCGCGGTCTGGCTTCCATATGCATGCGTCCAGTCACTGCGCCGGCCGCGGCGCGCAGGCGACTACCTCGGCGCGGTCCGCGCCGTCGTGCTGCCGTCGCGCTGAGCGCCGGGGTCAGCGCTCGGCGACGACGTGGTAGTTGGGGATCAGCGATCCCTGGCGCATGTCGCCGAGCGGCGGATACCGGTCGAGTGCCGCGCCGGCGCGATTGAGCAGCCAGACCGCACCCTGGCCGACGATCGTCCCCTGCAGCGCCGCGTCGACATAGTTGCCGATCAGCATCGCCAGCCCCGAGCCGGTGCCCGCCGCCGGCTCGATCGAAAGCGCCGACCACTCACCGCTGCGCTCGAACAGGAGCCCGAGCCCGGTGTGCGTCCAGCGCCAGTGGTCGTTCGGCGACGGGTGGTACCACTGGACGCCGTGCGTCGAGGCGAGGACGCGTCCGCCCGGCGCCGTGACGCGGTGCAGCTCGCGCACCGCCTGGGCGGGATCGTCGGTGTGCTCGAGCACCTGTGTGCAGAGCACGAGGTCGAAGCTCGCATCGTCTGCGGGCAGCGCCTCGGCCGGGCCGACCAGGTCGGCATACGGGTTCTCGACCACGTCGACGCCGACGTAGGTCGACGCGATCGAGGCAAAGAGCGGGTAGTACGGCTTCACGCCGCAGCCGACATCGAGCACGCGCAGCGGTCCACGCTGCCGAAGCTCGTCGGCCTGTACCTGCAGCCACCGGGCCAACGCCGAACGCACGACCCACGTCGACGACGAGGGACGAGGGTGACGCCGGCCTGCCCCGGGCCATGACTCCAGGTTGACCGACACGCGCGCCGACACAATATCGAGGCGCGGGTGAGCTGCCTAGGCCAGATGTTCGAAGGCGGCGAACGACGGCTTCTTCTTGCCGCCGATCGTGATCAACCCCGACTGCCAGCCACCGAGGCTCGGGTCGTCCTTGAGCAGGAACCACAGCATCATGTCGATCCGCGGGTTCTTGCGTGCGATCGCGAACGCCTGCTTCAGGTAGGCCGCCTGCTTGGCCCAGGAGACGCCGACGAGCGAGTCCGGCGGATTCGTCTGGTAGCCGTACTCGGTGATCCAGAGACGTTTGTTGCCGTAGAGCTGCGTGAGCACTTTGGTCAGGTCACCGATGTTGCCGAGCGTGACCGCGGTTGCAGGCCCGCCGCGCGCGCCGACAGGCTTCGAGGTCGGCGTGTCGGAGGGCCCCGACGGGTACGGGTGGTGCGACCAGGCATCGAACGTCTTCAGCCCTGCCTTCTTGACCGCGCGGAGAAACGCGATCGGCGAGACCGACGGGCGCGTGCTGCGGGGGTTGTTGTTGCCGCGCGGCGCAGTCTCGCCGCAGGCCACCCGCTCACCGGAGATCGATGCTCCGTGCACGCCGTTGTAGACGGCGTTGCAGATGTGCGCGTAGTCCGTCGCGCTCTGGATCGCCCAGCCGGCTGCCGTCTTCTTGTACTGCGGCGCGAGAAAGATCGGGTTGTTCGGCTCGTTCCAGGCGGCCCAGTCCTTGACCGCCGGCAGCACTTGCCCGTCCGGGCCGGTGAACGAGCCGCTGTAGCGCTTGGCGGCCGCATACGCGAAGTTGCGCAGGTCGGTCGCGTTCTTCGGCGCAATGTTCTTCGAGACTCTGCCGCTCTCCCAGCTCGGGGTCGCGTAGATCGAGAACAGGACGTGGATTCCGTACTGCTGTGCGTACTGCACGGTACGGTCGTAGAGCGCCCAGTCGTACGCCGGGTCGTTCGGGTTCTTCGCGTTGACCGGGCGCTTCGTCGCCACGCCGAACGGGCCCCCCCAGTACAGGTTCTCGCGGATCTCCTGGACGTGCAGCGTCTTCAGCAGCGAATAGGTCTGCGGGATGGGGCCGTAGAGCGTCTGCGCCTCGTCGTAGATCCCGACGCGGAGGTATCGCGAAGCGTCGGCTGGCGTCGCCGTCGCAGCTGCCGCCGCCACCGCCAGCACCACGGCGGCGAGCACTCCCAGGCGCACGCGCATCAGGCTGGGACCGGTTCCCGCCCCATCGCGTCGAGCCAGCGGCGGAGACCTTCCTCGAGATCGATCTCGGGCATCCAGCCGAGAACCTGCTTCGCACGCGTGATGTCCGGCCGGCGCACCTGGGGATCGTCGATCGGCAGCGCCTCGAAGACGATCTCGCTCGGCGATCCGGTCACGCGAATGACCGTCTGCGCGAGCTCGAGCATCGTCAGCTCGTAGCCGGGATTGCCAAGGTTGACCGGCAGATGCTCACCGCTGGATGCGAGCAGGTAGAGGCCGCGGATCAGATCGTCGACGTAACAGAGCGACCGCGTCTGCGAACCGTCGCCGTAGACGGTCAGCGGCTTTCCCGCCAGTGCCTGGTTGAGGAAGTTGACCGACGCGCGGCCGTCGTTGCGCCGCATGCGCGGACCGTACGTGTTGAAGATCCGCGCGATGCAGGTGTTGACTCCCTGCTGCGTGTGGTAGGTCATCGTGAGCGCCTCGGCATATCGCTTCGCCTCGTCGTACACCCCGCGTGGCCCGATCGGATTGACATTGCCCCAGTAGGTCTCCGGCTGGGGATGCTCCAGCGGGTCGCCGTACACCTCGCTGGTCGAGGAGATCAAGAACCGGGCGCGCTTCCATTTCGCGAGACCGAGGGCGTTGTGTGTGCCGTACGAGCCCACCTTGAGCGACTTCAGCGGCGCGCGCAGATAGTCGACCGGGCTCGCCAGGGCGGCGAGGTGGAAGACGAAATCGACGTCCCCGTCGATGTGGATCGGCTCGACGACATCGTGGGAGAGGAAGGTGAAGTGGTCGCCGCGGAGGTGATCGATGTTCTCGAGCGAGCCGGAGTCGAGGTTGTCGACGCACACGACGTCGTGCCCCTCGGCGACGAGGAAGTCGCAGAGGTGCGAGCCCAGGAACCCGGCGCCGCCGGTCACCACCGAGGTCGGCATCGGTGCAATGTACTTCCCGAAGCGGAAAGCGTCCTTTCTTCTTACGAACCTTTTGCATCCAGGCCTACTGCGGCGCCCCGGGACCAGGTTCGCTACGGTGGATCCCGGACGTGCCCTCGTCCCACCCGAGGCGCTCTACGAGGCGTCTCGGGCCCCCCGAGGAGGCCTCGCTCGAGCCGCATGAGCGAGGTCTCCTTCTTTTTCGGGCGCTAGCGAAGGTCCTTGTTCGACTCCATGTCGAACCACATCGCGAACAGGGTGAACTGGCTCCCCGAGATCAACAGCAGCGCGACGAGCACGATCGTCGCTGTCGTGATGCTGTTCCCTGCGATCCGCAGGACCGTCTCGACGATTCCGAGCACGAGGCCGACGGTCGTCATCAGAAAGCCGAAGAAGTAGAAGAAGACGAGCGGGTGGAAGTCCCTGATCACGTACTTCTCGCGCAGGCGCCAGAAGAATCCCTTCCAGAGCAGCCACGAGATGCGCGGCACGACACGTCGGATCTTGATGCCTGAGCGCTCGCCGACGCCGTAGATCGGGCGCGACGGGAAGTCACGGACTCGCGCGTTCCAGACGTTCAGGTGAACGAGCATGTCGTTCGGAAAGCCGTACGAGGTGTAGATGCGGTCGAGGTCGAGTAGACCGAGCATCGGTTGCGAGACAACGGTGTACCCGGCCTGCGAGTCGGCGATGTGCCAGTAGCCCGACGCGATCTTGGTGAACAGACTCAGCACCGCGTTGCCGATGTACCGACTGCGGGGGATCAGCTTCCACGCACTGCCCGTGAACAACCGATTCGCCTTCGCATAGTCGAGCTCGCCGCGAACGACCGGAAGCGCGAGCGTCTCGAGCTCGTCCGGGTCCATCTGGTTGTCGCCGGCCATCACGGCGACCGCGTCGACGCGCGCGGTCAACGCGAGCTTGTAGCCGGTGACGATCGCGGCGCCGACGCCACGGTTGCGTTCGTGGCTCACGACCTCGACTCTCGGGTCGTCGGTCGCGGCGGCACGCTGCGCGGTCGCGTCGGTCGAGGCGTCGTCGACGACGAAGATCCGGTCGACGAAGCCGGGAATCCCCTGGATGGTGGCGGCGATCAGCTGCTCTTCGTCGTGCGCCGGCACGACGACCGCGACGCTCTTCCCTTCGAGCATGCCTCGATCGTACGGTCGAGGGCGGTCAGCCGATGCGGCTGTCGCCGATCACCGCGGCGATGCCGCCGAGCAGGAGGCCGATCAGCGCGCCGATCAGGATCGAGCTCGACCGCGAATGGGCCGACGACTTGACCGACCGCGCATCGGTGATCACCTTGGCGCTCTCGACGTTCTGCGAGAACGCGAGCTGCGTCTCCGTCGACGACAGCTGGTTGAGCAGGTTGCCCTGCCGCTGCAGCGACGTGTCGAGCTGCGTGACGATCACGAGCTTGTTGATCGGGTCGAGCTGGCCTTTCTTGATCGCCGCGTCGGCGGCGTTGATCCGGTCGCTGATCGAGGCGAGCTGCTGCCTCGTCGTCTGCAGGACGGTGTGGTAGGTCGCGATCTTCGTGCCCACGTACGGCGCCGTCGTGCGTTTCACGACGACCGTCGCGAGCGCGTTGGCAGCGGCGGCGGTCTTCGCCGGATTGGCGCCCTGAACCGTCAGCGAGATCAACGGCGCAGCTCGCGTCGCACCGGCTCCCGTCGTCGATCCGACCTGAGCGACCGAGACGCGGCCGCGCAGCGCGCCGCTCGAGAGGCCGGCCTTCGCCTCGGCGCCGGACTGCGCGGAGGCGGAGCTGGTGATGAGCGCGATCGCTCGGGGGTTGCTGTAGAACCCGTTCACGAGCGCGCCGCCGGGCGACACGGGCTGACCGAGCGAGATCAGCGCCGAGGCCTTGTAGTCCGTTCCACCGCGCAGCGAGTAGAGGCCGCCGACGATCGCGCCGAGGACGAGGCCGCCCACCGGCAGCCACCAGAGACGGACGACGGCGCGGCGCCACCGCGCGAGATCGACTTCGCGCTCGGCGTCGGGGTCAGGAGCCGGAGGAGTCGTCACCGCGCGGCGACTGTAGCCGACGCCCATTCCCATTGCCTGGCGAGCCCTTCGTCGAGCCTGACGGCAGGGACCCAGCCGAGCTCACGGCGGATCCGCGACGTGTCGGCGACCGTGCGCTGCTGGTCGCCCGCGACCGCGTCGCTTCGGCGCAGGTCGAGCGAACGGCCGGCGATCCGTTCGAGCTCCGCGATCGCCTCGGTCATCGAGGCCTCCAGCGCGCCGCCGACGTTGTACGTTCCGGTGCCGGCCTCCATCGCGCGGGTCGTTGCCGCGACCACGTCGCCGACGTAGGTCCAGCTGCGCGACTGGGTGCCGTCGCCGTACAGATCGAAGGGCGACCCGTTGGCAAGGGCGAACGCGATCCGTGTGAAGGCCATGTCGGGCCGCTGGCGGGGGCCGAACGCGTTGAAGTAGCGAAGCACGACGGCATCGAGGCCGAAAGAGCGGACGTACGACTCGAGCAGCTGCTCGCAGGCCAGCTTCGTCACGCCGTAGGGCGAGAGCGGGTGCGGCGGCTCGTCCTCCGGCGTCGGAAACCGTCCGGGCATCCCGTAGATCGACGACGAAGAGGCAAGGACCACCCTGACGCCGTCGCGCGCGGCCGCCTCGAATACGCGTTGCGAGGCGACGATGTTCCGCGTCACGTAGAGCGGGAACACGTCGCCGAAGCTGCGCACGCCCGGCTGCCCTGCGAGGTGGAAGAGACCGTCGAGCCCGCGGAGCTCCAGCTCGTCGACTGCGAGGTCGACGCGGCGGATCTCGAGGCCGCGGGCGTTCTCCTCCTTGAGGCGGGGGTCGTAGTAGTCGTTGAAGGAGTCGAAGCCGACGACGTCGTGCCCCGCGCGAACGAGCTCCTCGGCGAGATGGGAGCCGATGAAGCCTGCCGCTCCGGTGACCCCGTAACGCACCGGCGCAGGTTACCCGCGTCGCTGCACGAGTCCGTAGATCCTCGTGTAGCCGGTGAGGTAGAGGTGGGTCGCGTCCGCGACGACGGGCGTGTACTTGCCGTCGGGGAACGTCCACAGCTGGGCGCCGGTCCGCGCGTCGAGCGCATACGTCCGCCCGGCGAGCGTGGCGAAGTAGACGCGGCCGGCGATCACCGTCGCCGAGCCGGAGATCGGCCCGTTGGCCGTGAACTGCCAGATGATGTTGCCGGTCGCGGCGTCGAAGCAGGTGAACTTGTGCGAGTAGGAGCCGGCGTAGATCCGGTCGCGCCAAACAGCGGCCGACGAGTAGACGTAGGCACCGGTCGACTGCGACCAACGCAGGTCGCCGGTCGCGGCTCCGAACGAGTAGACCTTGCCGTCGGTCGAGCCGAGGTACACCCGCCCGTACGCGACCGCAGGGGTCGCGTAGAACCTGCCGGTCGAGCCGAATCGCGGCTGCGCGCTGGCGCGCCAGAGCACGCGCCCGTTGCGTGCGTCGAGCGCGTAGACGTGACCCGAGTAGTCGCCGACGAACAGCCGGTTCCCCGATGCCGAGACTCCCCCCTTCACCTGGCCGCCGAGCTGCGTCGTCCAGAGCGGCTTGCCGGTCTGCTCCGCGAAGGCGTAGACCTTGCCGCTCCAGTCGCCGACGTACACCTTCCCGCCCGTGACGAGCGGCGAGGACTCGGAGGGCGCGAGGCGACGGCGCCACGCGATCTGGCCGCCGCCCACGTGGAAGGCGATCAGCTCGCCGGTGAGCGTCGGGCCCGGCGGCCGGTTGCACGGCGGCGTGTTCAGGAACGTCTCGAAGACGAGGTGGTCGTCGACGGCCGGCGACGCCGCGACGCAGCGACCAGACGCATAGTTCCAGGCCTTGCGGCCGTTCCCGGCGCCGATCGCCAGCATGTTGCCCGAGTTGGTCGCGAAGAACAGCCTGCCGTAGGCGACCGCAGGCGGGAACTCGACGAGGCTCTGCGCGCGGAAGGTCCAGACCGTGCGGAACGGCGGGGCGAGCGAGATGCCGATCCCGAACCGCTGCCCCTCCAGGTCGTGCCCGTAGACGGGCCACGCGATCCCCGGCTCCTGCGGCTTCGGCGGCGGAGGCTGCGTCGAGACGAACTCGATCGTCGAGGAGCCTTTGATGTCGCGGGACTCGTGCTTGATGTGGAGGTACCACGCCACGGCGGCGGCGCCCGCGAGCACGAGCAGCGCGGCGACGCCGAGCAGGATCCACCGCCTCATCGCCGCTCGACCGCGAAGATGCGCGAGTAGCCGTGCAGCAGGAGCCTGCGCCCGCCGCCTGCCACCGGCACGTACTCGCCGTGCGGGAAGTCGAGCACGACGCGGCCGCTGACGGTGTCGACGCCGAGGATCCGGTGGGCGAACGAGCCGGCGTAGGCGACGCCGTCGACGACGACGGCTGCGCCCGAGATCGGGCCGCCGGTCGAGCGAGCCCAGAGCGTCGCCCCGTTGCGGGCCGACAGCGCGTAGAAGACGCCGTTGTACGAGCCGAAGAAGACGCGCCCGTCCGCCACCGCCGGCGAGGAGTAGACATAGGAGCCCGTCGAGCGCGTCCAGAGTCGGGCACCGCCGACCGAGAAGGCGGTCATCGAGCCCCCGGTCGAGCTCGGGACGAACACGCGCCCGTCGGCGACCGCCGGCGTCCCGTAGACGCGCCCGTTGACGGAACCGCTCCAGCGCAGGGCTCCGGACGAAGCGGAGAGTGCGATCAGCCGCCCGCAGTAGTCGCCGAGGTACACGACGCCGCCGGCCACCGCCGCGGACGAGGTGATCTTGCAGCCGTCCCGGAAGCGCCAGCGAACGCGGTGCGTGCCCAGGTCGAGGGCGGTCACCCACCCGTCCCAGGTACCGAAGACGTCGATGCCGCCGGGGAGCACGACCGGCGACGACTCGATCGGCGAGCCCGCCGAGAACCGCCACAGAAGGTGTCCGTCGGATCGGCTCAGCACCTGCACGTAGCCGTCCATGCCGTGCACGACGATCTCGTCTCCCACCACTGCCGGCGACGACGCCATCTTCCCGTTTGGCGTGTCGTGACGCCAGACCACGGTGCCGTCACGCATGTCGACGGCGCGCACGGTCCCCTCCGCATTGGCGATGTACGCAACCCCGTCGGCCACCACCGCCGGGAATTCGACGAGCGAGCCGAGCCCGCGGCTCCAGACGACCCTGAACGGCGGCCGGAGCCGGATCGCCGGCTGCTGCTGCGTCCGTTCCGGCCCGGCGCCGTACATCGCCCACTGCAACGCCTGCCGGTAGATGCGGATCGTCGACTTCGGGTGTGTCCGGAAGGCGAGCCGGACCGCGCGCGGCGCGTAGCCGGGCTTGGAGGCGACGGTGACGAGTGCGCCGCGGCGTCCGAGCGGGATGCGGGCGACGCCGCTGGCGTTGCTCCTCGACGCCAGGCGCCCGATCTGCACGCGCGCCCCGCCGACCCGCGTGCCGAGATCGCCGTCGACGACGGTCACCTGCACCGCCTCCGCCCGGTCGGGACGTGTCCGGGGGTCTGGCACGGGTCTGACCCCGGCCTGGCCCGGGCCTGGCCCCGTCCGGGTCGGCGCGGCCGCCTGGCGCGACCCGCACCCGGCGGCCAGGACCGCCACGACCACCAGATAGGCGACGCGCCTCACGCTTCCGGCGTGATCGCTTCCTCCGCCTGCTCCCGCAGCGGCTCGAGTGTGCCGCCTGCGTCCTCGAGGATCACCTGTGCGAAGTAGCGCGTCATCACGACGCCCTCGCGGAAGTCGCCGAAGCGCGGCTCGGGCCGCTCGCCGTTCGCCAGCGCAAGCGCCAGCTCGGGATAGCGGGAGCCTGCTGCCGTCGGCAGCGGGAACCCGCCGCCGAAGCGCGGGTTCACATCGGTCACCTCGAGGTGTCCGTCCGGTTCGCGGAAGCACTGCACGTTCGCCGGACCGATGATGCGCAAGGCTTCGGACACCCGCCGTCCGTGCTCGATCAGATCCGCGTCCGCGATCGTCATTCCTTTGATCGATTCGCCGCCCTTCGACTCGATCATCGTCCGAGGAATCGCAGCGAGACAGCGGGCCTCGAGGTCGCAGAACACGTCGACCGAGAACTCCGCGCCGAGGCACTGCGACTGCACCATCGAGTCGGCGGTCGTGTAGCACAGGAAGAAGTCGAGCTCCGCGCGATCGGCGGCGCGGTAGATGTGACGCGAGCCGAAGCCGCGCCGTGCCTTCACCAGCACCGGATAGCGAAGGTCGCCCGGCAACGCGTCCGGGAGCCACGTCGGCGGCGTCCCGATTCCCTCGTTCTCGAAGAAGAGGTGCGCTAGGTACTTGTCCGCGCAGCGGTGGATCGACTCGGGCTCCGGTACGAGCACGACGGCACCGGCGAAGGCGTCACGGTTCTCGGCGAGCACGAGGTGGTCGAGATCGGTGAGCGGGACGATCAGCCGCACCTCGTGGAGATCGACCAGGTCACGGAGCGCGGCGACGTAGCCGGGGTCGTCGACGCGGGGCACGATCGCTCGACGATCCGAGTGGTAGAGCGCGGGCGCAAGCGGATCGACGTCCGCGGAGATCGTCGTCGCGCCGGCGGCGCGAAAGGCGGTGACGATGTCGACACGCTGCCCGGCGCACGTGAACAGAACCGCGGTCACGAGCGCGCAGCGTAGCGGGGGCGCGCAGGCACCCCGGCGACCACCTCGCCCTCGGCCACGTCGCGGGTGACCACCGCTCCGGCGCCCACGAGCGCGTCGGCGCCGATCGTGACGCCGCCGAGGACGACGGCGCCCGAGCCGATCGCCGCGCCGTCGCCCACCCGCACCGGCATGAGCACCCAGTCGCTCTCACCGGCGAGCGCTCCGCTCGCGGTCGTCGCGCGCGGCGTCTTGTCGTTCACGAACATCACGCCGTGCCCGACGAACACGCCGTCGCCGATCTCGACGCCGTCGCAGATGAACGAGTGGCTCTGGATCTTGCAGCGTGCACCGATGACGGCGCCGCGCTGGATCTCGACGAACGCACCGATGCGCGTCCCGTCCCCGATCCTGCAGCCGTAGAGGTTGGTGAACGCGTGGACGACGACCTCCGCGCCGAACTCGACGTCGTCGATCAACCGGTACGGCGCCTCGTTCGCCGGCGCGTCGCTCACCGGACGGCTTCCCCGACCACCGCCGCCACCCGCTCGAGCTCGTCCTGCCGGAGCTCGGGGAAGAGCGGCAGCGAGAGCGCCGTCTCCGCCCACTTCTCGGCCGCGGGGAAGTCTCCGGGCGCGTGGCCGAGCGGCGCGAGCGCCGGCTGCAGATGCAGCGGCACCGGGTAGTGCATCCCGCTCGCGATCCCTTCCGCCGCGAGCGCGTCCCGCACGCGATCGCGGGACCCCGTCCTGATCACGTACAGATGCCAGACGGGAGCGGCCCACTCCGCGACCTCCGGTGTGACGACGACGCCGTCGAGCAGCTCCGTGTACGCCGCGGCGTGACGCCGCCGGAGCTCGTTCCAGCCGTCGAGCCGGCGGAGCTTCACGCGCAGCACCGCAGCCTGGAGTGTGTCGAGCCGTTCATTGCCGCCGATCACGACGTGCTCGTACTTGCGGCTCTGCCCGAGGTCGCGGAGCACGCGGATCGCCGCGTCGAGCTCCTCGCTGTCGGTGGCCACAGCGCCGGCGTCGCCGTACGCGCCGAGATTCTTGCCCGGATAGAAGCTGAAGGCGGCGATGTCGGCGAGCGAGCCGCAGCGGCGGCCGCGGTACTCGGCTCCGTGCGCCTGCGCCGCATCCTCGACGAACCGGAGGCCGTTGCGCTCGCAGAGAGCGCGGATCGCGTCCGCATCGCAGGGGTGCCCGAAGAGATCGACGCCGACGATCGCCTTCGTGCGAGGCGTGACGGCGGCCGCCGCAAGGTCGACGTCCAGCTGGCCGAAGCGGTCGCAATCGACGAGCACCGGCGTCGCGCCGAGCCGGACGATCGGGAGGATCGAGGCGATGAACGTGTTCGCCGGAGCGATCACCTCGTCGTCGCGCCCGATCTCGAGCGCATCGAACGCGAGCGCCAGGGCGGCGGTGCCCGAGGAGACGCCGACCGCGTGCTCGACGCCGCAGTAGGCAGCCCACTCGTCTTCGAAGCGCCCGACCTCCTCGCCGAGGATGTACTGGGTGGAGGCGATCGCGTCGATCACCGCACGGTCGACCTCCTCCTTGATCGACGCGTACTGGCGCTTCAGATCGACGAACTGGATCGGCTCGGGCACGGCCGCGAAGCCTAGCCGCCGTGCCAGCCGCCGGTCTCGCCCTTGTACGTGCCGCCGAACAGTGCGAGCGGCGTTCGCAGCAGGATCAGCAGGTCGGTCCTCCAGTCGCGATGGCGGACGTACCAGAGGTCGAGCTCGATCCGCTCCGCCCAGGGCAGCGCGGCCCGGCCGTGGATCTGTGCCCAGCCGGTGATGCCGGGCTTCACGTCGAGACGGTGCCGCTGCTGCTCGTCGTAGCGCTCGACCTGGTAGCGGAGCGTGGGTCGCGGGCCGATCACGGACATCTCGCCGCGGACGACGTTCCAGAGCTGCGGCAGCTCGTCGAGCGAGAGCCTGCGTAGGATGCGCCCCGCTCGCGTGATCCGGTCGTCGCCGCGGTCGACGGCGTAGCCGGCGCCGAGCTTCTCGGCGCCGACCACCATCGTGCGCAGCTTCAGGAGCTCGAAGTCGGCGCCGTCCTTGCCGACGCGCGTCTGGCGGTAGAGCACCGGGCCTCCGTCCTCCAGCTTCACCGCGAGCGCGGCCACCGCGAGCGCCGGCGCAGTGACGACGAGGCCGGTGCCGGCGATCGCGACGTCGAGCGCGCGGTTCACCTCGTCCCCTCTGCCGTCTCCCAGGTCGCCGGAACGCCACGGCGTACGTAGTTCCACAACGCGACGAGCGTCGCCCAGGTGACGAGCACGTAGTAGCGCGCGATGCCGACACCGATCACGGCAGCGAGCAGCAGGCCGAGCTGCGCGGCGAGCACGAGGTCGTAGACGAACCCATGCGCGATCAGCGCCAGCGACGTCGCCAGCAGCACGACGTGCAGGATCCCGGAGGCATAGCGGAGGTGACGGTGCGAGATGATCGCGACGCCGTAGCGTCCGCCGAGCCGGCGCAGCATCCTGCCGCGCGCGACGATCAGCCAGCAGTGCTCGAACATCCGCACCTTGCGCCGGTACTCGGTCTCGTTGGTCGGCGTCGCCTTCTCGTGCGCCGCGGCCGCCGGCTCGTAGACCGCCCGCCGACCGTGTTGCACCATCAGGTACGGCAGCGCCAGGTCGTGGCCGAAACGCGGATCGACCTCGACGTAGTCGGAACGGCGAACGGCGTAGATCGAGCCGTTGCCGCCCGTCACCGATCCGAGCCGCGACTCGGCGTCGCGAACGCCGAGCTCGTACCGCCAGTAGACGCCCTCCTGGTTCGCGCCGTCCAGGCCGACGATGTGCAGCTGCCCGCAGACGTAGGCGACCTCGGGGTCGGCGAAGGGCCGGACGAGCTTGCGCAGCGCATCGGGCGACCACGTCGCGTTCGCGTCGGTGAACGCGACCACGTCGCTGTCCGTCTGCCGGACCGCCCGGTCCTGGGCGGCGACCTTGCCTCCACGCGGATTGGTGATCACCTTGACCCCGGGGAACTGAAGGGCGATCGCCTCCGTCCGGTCGTCGGACGCGTCGGAGGTCACGACGATCTGCAGCCGGTCGGCGGGATAGTCGAGCTCGAACAGGTTCTCGAGGCGCCGCGCGATCACCGACTCCTCGTTGTAGGCCGCAACGATCACGGCAACCGTCGGCTCGACATCCGCGTCGTGCACGGGTCTCGGCGCGATCCGCGCCAGACCGATCGCGACGAGCGGGTAGACGACATGCGTCCACGCGAGTGCCGCGAGCGAGATCCAGAAGAGGACGACGACGACGATCACGGCGCGAGTGTAGATTCGTAGACGGCGTGGAGCTCGGCCGCGGCCTGCGCCGGCGTGTGGAGTGCAGCCGACGCGCGCGCGGCCTCGCCCCGGCGCTGCCGCTCGACGGGATCGGCGAGCAGCCGCTCCAGCGCAGCACGGATCGCCGCCGTGTCGCCGGGCTCGACGAGCACGACGCCCTCGCCCTCGAGATCGGCGAGCCCGCCGACGCGGGTCGCCACGACCGGCCGCCCGTACGCCATCGCCTCGCGCGCCGTCATCCCGTACCCCTCGCGCCGCGACGGCACGCAGACCACCGACGCACGCTCGTAGTACGTCGCCGATCGCCGCCGGCGCGACGAAGCCGACCGCCTCCGGCACACGATCGCGAAGCGGGCCGTCTCCGACGATCACCCGCGCCAATCCCGCAGTCGCCTCGACGAACTCGAGAATGCCCTTCTCTTCGCTCAGGCGGCCGGCGTAGAGCACGTGGGGCGGCGCGGCCGGCTCGGCCTGGCTCGTGGGGAGCGCGACCCCGGGCTGGACGACACGCACCGCACGTGCGCCGAGCGAGCTCGCCTGGTCGGCCAGGTACGTCGACGCCGCGATCACGGCCTCTGCGCGGCGGACGAGCGGCCGCACGAGCCCCGGAGCGCGACGTGCGAGCTCCACATCGGTGCCCCACACCTGCAGGACGAACGGCTTGCCGGTCGCCAGCGCGGCGAGCCCCGAGGGGATCCAGTGCGCGTGCACGAGGTCGGCATCACGCGCTGCCGACCGTGCCGCGCCGGCGTAGGCGGCCATGAACGGGGGCACGAGCGCGAGCTTCCAGGGTGCGGCACGGAGATTCTGGGCGATCCCGGCGCCGTAGGCCAGGCCGAAGCTCGGGAACGAGGCGGGCGCGACCACCTCGACGTCGACGCCTCGTTCGCGGACGCCGCGGACGGACGCAGCGACGAAGCTCCCGGCGACGTCCTCGTCGTCGCGCGGGTAGGAGGTCGTCAGGACGACGACCTTCACTCGCGCGTTGCGAAGACGACGGGGATCGCGAGCGCGAGTGCCGTGAACGCGTAGAAGTAATAGAACTGCATCGTCAGGTAGAACGCGTTCGCCGCGAGCGTCCCTGCGAGCGCGGCGGTGAAGCCCCAGGCGAGCGGCCGCACGCGGGCCGCGAGCGGATCGCGCGCCGCCGCGAGCGCCCGCCCGAGGGCACGCGCCGCATGCAGCCGCCGGAACACCCAGAGAATGAAGATCGCGAACAACGCGGTGCCGACGAGCCCCGTTTCGACGATCAGCGCGACGTAGAACGAGTGCGGGCCCCAGTTCGTCTTGCCGGTGACGAACTGGTAGTAGACCGAGAACGTATTCAGGCCCAGCCCGAACAACGGATCGATGTGCAACACCTGCGGGATGAACGAGTAGACCTGGAAGTGTGCGCTCTCCGAACTACCCCCAGTCTGAACGCGCGACTTGAGCACGGTCGTGAAGAAGCTGCGGCGCGAGAGCACGATCGCAAGCAACAAGGCGAGCGCTGCGCCGATCGGGACGAGCAGCCGCGCACTCTTCAGGTAGTGCCGGTAGGGGATCAACAGCACGAGTGCGCCGACGGACAGACCGAGCAGCCCGCTCCGTGAGAGCGTCGTCGCCTCGACGACGAGCAGGAAGCCGATCACGATCATCAGCCAGCGCCGCGCACGATGGCCTTTCTCGAGCCGCAGGTACAACGGCGTCAGGACGAGCAGCGGGACGATCAGCATGATCCCGAGGTGGTTGGGATCCCCGGTGAGTGCGTTCGGCCGGTACACGTTCGCCCCGTTGATCGCGCCGTAGATGTTGATCTGGCTGGCGCCGCCGGTGATCGGCGACAGAACCGATGCGTCGAGATTCCCGCCCCGCCGCGCGTCGAGCAGCTGGAGGATGCCGTAGCCCGCGTTGACGACGAAGCCCGCCGTGAACCACCCGAGCGTCTTCCAGAAGTATCGCTGCCCGCGCCGCGACAGCCAGACGACCGCGGACGCAAGGAACAGGAAGTGGATCAGCCACTTCGTCAGGCCCTTCCCCCACTGCCCCAGCGCGTCCGCGTCGGACAGGTCGAAGTAGCCGATGAGGTAGACGATCAGGAAGACCACGAAGAA
Organism: uncultured Thermoleophilia bacterium; assembly: GCA_963769545.1. Classification (GTDB taxonomy): domain Bacteria; phylum Actinomycetota; class Thermoleophilia; order Gaiellales; family Gaiellaceae; genus PALSA-600. The sequence continues at coordinate 866,614 of CAVYMB010000002.1, forward strand.
GCCGAGCAGCACCGCGGTCGTCTGCGGCACACGAAAGCCGGCGCGTCCCGACCACGAACGAGACGAGGAACGCGATCGCGAAGAAGTCGGCGATCCCGACGGTGCCTGCGAACGTCCAGTGGATCTTCTCGAACGTCACGCAGAAGACGCTCGCAAGGAAGAGGAAGCTCGTGATCTGCCTCATGCCGACACCCGGTCGAGCAGGTGCGAGAGCTCCTCGACCCTCGTTCGGCGCGCAACCCGGTGCTGCCAGTCGGCTGACAGTGGCGCATCCTCGAGCGCGCCGGCCCGCCAGCGGGCATGCAGATCGCGAAGCGCGGACTCGATCCCGTCCACGTCGTCGGGGGCGACCACGACGCCCGCAGCGGCGTCGCGGATCAGCTGCGCGGCGGCGCCGTCCGGAGGCACCACGGCGAGGATCGGCCGTGCAGCGGCGAGATACTCGAACACCTTGCCGCTGAGGACGCCCTTGCCACGACCGCCCGCATCGGGGATCAGGAGCAGAAGAGCCTCGGAGTCGCGCTGCAGCTCGAGCGACTGACGACGGGGCGCGTACGGGATCAGCTCCAGCCGATCACCGAGCCCGAGCGTCTCGGCCCATTCGCGATCGGCCGAGCGGAAGTCGCCGAGGAACCGGGCGACGACGTCGAGCTCGGAGCGGGCGAGCGCGGTCAGGAACGGGCGTGGATCGCGCTTGCCGAAGAACGACCCCGCATGCGTGATGCGGAAGCGCGGCGACGCGTGGTGCTCGAGGCCTGCGAAGTCGTCGAAGTCGGAGCCGTTCGCGATCATCGCGACCTCCCCCGCCGGAGACCGATCCTGCATCTCCTGCGCGATCGCTTCGGAGACGCACACGATCGCGTCCGCCGAGCGCGCAACCAGTTTCGCAATTGCATGCTCGCCTGTCTCCTTGACGCGCACCAGCCGCGACTCGGCGCGCCGGTGCGGGTGCGCGACGATCGAATCGCGGAGATCCGCTACCCAGAGGATGCCGACCGCCTGTTTCACGGCCGCGCCGACGAGGTGGACCGATGAGGGAGGTGACGTCGTGATCACGACGTCGATGCCTTCGCGCCTGGCGATCCGGATCGCGGCCGGGATCGCCGTGAGGTTCCAGCTGACGTTCTCGTCGGGCATGAGCAGCCTCCGCCCCGCGAGCTGTGCCTGCCGCGTGAACCGCTCGAGGCCGCCGGTGCCGTGCAGCTCCTCGGCCGGCTTTCTCCCTTTCGGCCCGAAGTAGCGCGCCCGGTGCACCCAGGCGAGCGTGGGCGGCTGCAGCTCCTCGTCCCGGTGGATCCACTTCGGGTCGTCGGGGGCGAGGACATGCGTCTCGACCCCCAGCTCGGGCAGATGGGTGGCGAACTTGAGCGGACGCTGCACGCCGCCCCCACCCGCCGGCGGGAAGTACATCGTCACGAGCAGCACCTTCATCTCGCCCGATCGTAGAGAGCCGCTGTGAGAGAGGCGATTGCTGCCACACCGGCCGCCCAGAAGACGAAGACCGGGGGAAGGACGACGAACAGGAAGCGCGGGTGCAGCGGAGTGAGCTGGTAGAAGCTGTAGAGGAGGGCCGTGGCGACGACCACGCTTCCCAGGACGACTGCGACGGCACGGTTCACGAAGAACGCGCCGAGGATCGCCAACGGAACGATGACGACGAGCACCGCCGGGCGCCAGAGCAGCGAATGCGTCCAGGCGGTCCGTGCGTAGGCGAGCTCGAACGGATGCGCAGGGTAGATCGGAGGCTGCAGACGTGGGTATCCCTTCGGCCAGAAGAGCACCAGCGCCGGCAGGAACGCGAGACCACCGCCGCCGGCCGCCACGGCACGCCGGCTGTCACCGCGCATCAGCAAGGCGAGGATGACGCACGCGGCGATCAACCCGTTGGACACACGCACGAGAGACGCGAGCCCGAGGAGGGCACCACCGATCACGGCATCCGCTCCGGCACCGGTGCGACGGAGGAGGATCACGATCCCCGAGAGGACGAGCGCCGTCGAGAGCGGCTCGGTGTACATCGAGAGCCCGAGCAGGATCTGCCACGTCCCGTTCTGTGCTGACGTGTGATCCGGGTCGAGGAGTATCAGCAAGGGCCACACCGCGACCAGCGCTGCCGCGATGAGCGCAACCGATCGTCTGTCGGTCGCAAGCCGGCCGAGCTCGTAGGTCATCACCACCGTCAAGACGTTGCAGGCGAGGGAGAGCGTGAGACCGAACGCAAACGCGACGTTGGGGCTGAGCGGCAACCCGACTGCGCGATACGGCAGGAGCAGCGCGCTCCAGACCAGCGACCACCCGATCTGCGCCGCACCGGTGAAGCGGATCCGCTCGACGAGCACAGCGGCGACGATCCCGCACGCCCAGACCGACGCGAGCGCTCGTAGGAGCCCGCTCTCGACACGACGCCAGATCACCACCAGAGCCACGCACACGACGACCGTCAGCGGCACGAGGACGCGTCCCTCACGCTGCCATGTGTTCAGCAGCTCGCGGACGGCCGAGTAGTAGCCGTAGGCGTCACCCTCGAGCGGGTTGAAGCGGTACAGCGGCAGACCCGGGAGGGCCCGGTGCGACGATCGCACGAGCACGAGCAGCGTGAGCAGGACCTGGAACGCCGCGAGGGCGCCGACGACCGCGAGCTCACGACTTCGAGCGGACGTGGCGGCCGGCCCCCTCACCGCTTGAGACGATAGAGACGCCCGCGACGAATCGCCCAGGTGGCGCCGTACCGCCTGGCCACACGCGGATCGCCGGTGGCCAACCAGTGCTGGACTGCGCGCACCCGGGCATACGGATCGTTCGCCCTGGTGTTTGCGACGTGGACGACCGGCAGCGCGACGACGTACAACGGCGCGTCGGCCACGACCCGGTAGCTGACCTGCGTCGGAGCGAGCACGATCGCGCCCTTCGGCACGCGGGTCCGGAGGGCATGGACGAGCTCAGGCGAGAGCGCGGCGGGATCGGCCGGGATGCGGGCGCTCCAGTGCCAGACGCCGTGCACGGCGACAGGCACGACGAAGCAGAGCATCGCCGCGGCGCCCAGGCGGTGGTGCTCCTGCGCCGGACGCGGCCTGGTCACGATCGCGACGACGAGCGCTGCCCCGCCGCCGAACAGCGCGATCCAGGTGGCGATTGCCGGCCCGCCGTGACGGAGCCCGTACTCGAAGTCGCCCGGCCAGAGCCGCTGCAGGACGATCCCGCCCGCAAACGCGGCGGGCAGGACGAGTGCCGATCGCGCGAGCAGTGCGAGCGCGCCCGCGAGCGCGAACGGAAGCGGGGCGAATCCGGCCGCCCGTCGCGACTGTGAGAGCGAGACGGCATCGGAGAAGTGCACGAACAGCCATGGCAGCTCGAGCAGCACGAGCACGAGCAGCGTGCCGCCGAGCACGAAGGCAACCCAGCGTCTGGGCCACGCGAGCGCGGTCACCGGCAACAGGAAGAGCGCTGCAACCGCGACCACGCCGCTCCGCCCGAACACCTCCGCCGCGAGTCTGTAGTGATGCGCGTTCGAGACGACGAGCTGGTCGGCGTACTGCCTGAGCGCCCGCGCCCGCTCGACGGCGTTCGGATTGTGCGAGACGGTCTCGTCGATGATCGGGCGCAGCCACAGCAGCGCGAGGCCGATCGGGACGACAGCGGCGGCGAACGTGGGCGCCCAGTCACGCCACGCCCGCGGCTGCAGCAGTGCGTAGCCGACGAACGGGACGAGAATGAACAGCGCGTAGGTCGGGTGGACGAGCGCCAGCGCGCCGAACACGGCGGCAAGCTCGGCGCGGCCACGCCACGACGGAGCCGCGAAGAAGAGAGCGATGACCGCGGGTACGAACAGCTGGCGTGCGGCGGTCGCCGGCTGCGCGAGCTCGGCGTAGGAGCCGCCGTGCCCGGGACCGAAGGCGAACATCGCCAGCGTGGCGAGCAGCACCGAGGCGCCGCCCCAGCGCGAGCCGAACACCGCCGCCCCGGCCTCGAAAGCCAGGGCACAGGCGAGCGGGGCGAGCAAGGAGGGCTCGTGCCGGATCACCGTGGCGGGGTCGACGCCGGACACCCACGAGACGAGCGCGAGAAAGCCGTGCCACAGCGGGAAGGCGTATCCCGGATGCAGGCCACCGTCCCTGAACTCGTCGACGGTGCGCAGGTGCAGGTCGCCGAGCGCGACCAGCTTGCGGACGCGCGCCTCGTGAAAGAGCCCGTCGCCGCTCACGGCTCCGGCCACGCCCCAGAGGAACCAGCCGAGGACGAGGCCCACGAGCCACGGCCAGCGGGAGCGCAGCGGCTGGCGCTCGGACGGCCGCTGCCGTGGGCGGAGCAGGGCGGCGACGACCGCGACGACGAAGATCAGCGCGAGCACGCCCGCCGCGAGCCGGATCGTCGAGTGCGCCGTGAAGACGACCGCCCAGGCCACGAAGACGGAAGCGGCCGACCAGGCAAGCAGCGACGCGGCCGACCGGCGGCCGAGCGCGCGGGCGACGGCAGCACCCGGCGCCAGCACGACCACCGTGCCGAACGCGAGCCTCAGATAGTCGATCACCGAGCGGGTGCGTCTCCGAGGAGCGCGCCGACGTCGCCGGAGGCGAGGAACCGCGCGCCGTCGCGATAGGTCTCGCCGCGCACGCCCTGGAACGCGAGGCCTCTCGCCCGCAGCGACCACAGCAGCACCCGCCGCGCACGCTCTGCCTCGCCGCGGCCCCGGTGCTTGTCGAGGAAGCGCAGTTGTCCACGCAGGTTCTCGACGTACATGCGCCCGCCGTGCGTCGCACCGCCGACGTGCACGACCTCGGCCTGCGGATAGAAGAGCACCTTCCAACCCGCCCCGCGGAAGCGGGTCAGCCAGTCGACCTCCTCGCTGAACATGAAGAACGACTCGTCGAACAGGCCGACCTCGTCGGCAGCCGCGCGCCGGACGAGCAGCGCCGCGCCGGAGAGCCAGTCGACCTCGCGAACCGACCGGTGGTCGAAGCCGCCGAGGTAGAGCGGGTTCAGGAGCGACGAGCCCGGCGCGAGCTTCCGCACGCCGGCGTACTCGGTGGTGAGCCGCCAGGCAGTCGGCTCCGACCGCGCCGAGCGCTGCAGGGTGCCGTCGGTATTCGCGAGGCGAGGACCGACGACGGCGGCCTCCGGGTGCGCATCGGCGAAGGCGACGAGCCGCGCGAGCCCGTCGCCGACCACCCACGCATCGGAGTTGAGGAGGAACCAGTAGCGCCCGCCGCCGAGGCGCATCCCGGCGTTGTTCCCGCCACCCATGCCGCGGTTCTCCTGCTCGACGATCCGTACCTCCGGAAACCGGTCGCGCACGAACTCGAGCGTCCCGTCGGTGGAGCCGTGGTCGACGACGACCACCTCGCAGCCGTGCACGGAGGCCAGACACCGCTCCACCCACGGCAGGGCGTTCAGCGTGACGACGACGACCGAGACGTCAGCTGCCGGTGCCATCGGTGACCACCGGTGTGCGCCGCACGTTCTCCCACAGGATGATCCCGAGCCCGGGCAGCGAGAGCACGAGCGTCAGCAGGAAGAACAAGAAGCCGCAGGCGAACGCCTGGTCGGCCCCGACGCCGAGCTTGCCCAGGAAGCTGACGAAGAAGGCCTCGCGCACCGCGAGACCGTTGACCGTGAACGGGACGAGCATGACGAGGAACAGCAACGGGCCGAGCACGATGTACGGCAGTGGTGACAGGTCGATGCCGACGGCGCGGCCGGCGGCGTAGATCGAGAGGATCCGCCCCAGCTGGACGACGAGCGTGGTCGCGCTGACGACGAGGAGCGCGCCGGGGTGGTCGCGGTACCCGTGGATGCCGTCGTAGACGGCGCGCGCAATTCGCTCGACCCGGAGCCGGCGCGCGAGCGGTACGGCGAAGGCGAGGCGGCGCCGGACCGAGCGGGAGAAGAACACGACGCCGAGGACGACGGTGCCGAGGATGAACAGCAGCTCGATCCACAGATAGGCGCCGATGTCATAGCGGCCGATCGCGAGCAGGAAGCCGACGCCTGCGAGCAAGAGCGTTACCGCACCCCCGAGCGCTCGCTCGAGCAGGACCGACCCGGTGATCGGCGTGATCTGCCCTGGATGGCGGCGCGCCGTCTCGTAGATTCGCGATGCATCGCCGCCGACCGACGTCGGGAGCACCTGCCCGACCGCGTACGAGACGAAGTACGCGCGCGTCAGCCACGGAATGTCCTCGTGAATGCCTCGCGCGGCCAGCAGTCGCTGCCAGCGCCAGGACATCGGCAGGATCGTGATCAGGATCAGGAACGCGGAGACCGCGACCCACGCTTGATCGGCGCTGCCGAGGATGTGCAGCGTCTGACCGATGTTGATCTTGAGGACGATGTAGCCGATCGCGAACGCCGAGACCGCGAGCGTCGCCGCGAGGCGTACCTTGCGATTCATCCGGCGAAGCGCGCATGCACGCGCCGCAGAGCGGCGAGGGCATCGCGGACGTCATCGTCCGAGTGAGCCGGCGAGAACGGAAGCGAGAGCACCTCCGACCCGGCCCGCTCGGTGATCGGAAGTGGAGGCTGACCCGGCGCGAGCCGGTCGCGATACGCACTCAGCCGGTGCACGGGCAGAAAGTGGATCGAGCTGCCGATGTTCTCGTCGGCGAGCGCGCGCTGATAGTCGTCGCGCGTCGCGCCCGCGGCGTCTGCGTCGATCCTGATCACGAAGAGGTGATTCGCGTGCACGTCCCGCGCATCGCGGCCGACGGCGGTGATGCCCTCGAGCCCTTCGATCCCCTCGCTGTACAGCGCAAGGTGGCGGCGGCGGATCTCGCCGTGGCGTTCGACCTTCGCGAGCTGGACGAGCGCAATCGACGCGAGCACGTCGGAGAGATTCGCCTTGTAGCCGGGAACGGCAATGTCGTACTGCGATCCGTGGCCACGGCGCATCACGCGCAGGTCGTCGAGCGCGGCGGCGAGGTCGTCGCGCGAGGTGGCGATCAGGCCTCCCTCGCCCGCGGCGATGTTCTTCGTCGCGTAGAGCGAGAAGCAGGTGACGTCGGCGATCGAGCCGATCTTGCGGCCGCGGTACCACGACTCCGCAGCGTGCGCGGCGTCCTCGACGACCGGGATGCCGAGCGCGAGCAGTGGGTCGAGGTCGGCCGGCTGACCGTAAAGGTCGACAGGGAGGATCGCCTTCGTCCGATCGGACACGAGCTCGCGCACCTTCGCCGGATCGACGTTGAGCGTCTCGTCGTCGACGTCGGCGAAGAGCGGCGTGGCCCCGCAATGGACGATCACGTTCGCCGTGGCGGGCCACGTCAGCGAGCTCGTTATCACCTCGTCGCCCGGACCGACGCCGAGCGCGACCAGCGACAGGTGCAGAGCCGCCGTGCACGACGAGACCGCGAGCACGTGCGACGCCTCGAGGTATTCCCGCATCCGAGCCTCGAGCTCCGCCGTCCGCGGCCCGGTCGTCAGCCAGCCCGAACGAAGGGTGTCGGCGACGGCCGCGATCTCCTCTTCGTCGACGGCCGGCGGCTGAAAGCCGAGGAACGTTGCGCGCCGGGTGGCCTCCACGCGGGCAAGGGTAACCCGCGGCACCGTCGGCCCTCGTCCCGTGACCGGTTTGAAAAGGCGTATCGTCGGGTCACGTCAACCGAGAGGAGTCGCATGAACCGCCATCGGATCGCCCTTGCCGCACTCGGGGCGGTGGCGCTGGTCGCCGCAGGATGCGGTAGTAGCTCCAAGTCCTCCTCCGGCACGACCTCGTCGACGACGGCCACCTCCACCGTGGCGGGGAGCGTGACGTTCGACGGCGTCTGGACGGGCGCCGAGGCTGCGCACTTCGGGAACGTGATCAGGGTCTTCAACCAGACCTACCCGAACGTGAAGATCAACTACAAGCCGGTCGGCGACAACCTCCCGACCGTGCTCGGGACGGCCGTGGCGGGGGGCAAGCCGCCGGACATGGCGGACATCGCCCAACCAGGATTGATCCAGCAGTTCGTCAACAAGGGTGTGCTGCAGCCGATCGACTACGCGAAGCCGACGCTCGTGCGGAACTTCGCGCCCGCGTGGATCCAGCTCGGGACGTTCAACGGGGCGCTGTACGGCGTCGTCTTCAAGGCGAGCAACAAATCGCTCGTCTGGTACAACGTCCACGCCTTCTCGGACGCCGGCGTCAAGTCGGCCACCACCTGGAACCAGTTCCTGCAACTGGCCTCGACCGTCAAGGCGTCCGGCACGACCCCGTTCTCGATCGGCGGCGCAGACGGCTGGACGCTCACCGATCTGTTCGAGAACATCTACCTGCGCACGGCCGGACAGAAGTTGTACAACGAGTTGAGCGCGCACCAGATCCAGTGGACCGATCCCTCGGTCACGACTGCGATGAAGGACATGGCGGCGGTGCTGAAGGCGCCGTGGATGGTCGGCGGCGTTTCCGGAGCCGTGCAGACCGACTTCCCGACGTCGGTCAACAACGTCTTCCAGAACCCGCCGAAGGGGGCGATGGTGCTGGAGGGCGACTTCGTGCCTGGATCGGCGACGGTCAAGGCGCGGCCGGGGAGCGACTACGCGGTCTCCACCTTCCCGAGCATCAACGGCTCGCCTCCGTCGGTCGAGGTGGCCGGCGACACGATCGTCACCTTCCGGACGACGCCGGCGATCAAGGCGTTCGAGACATTCCTGGCCACCCCGGCCGCGGCCGCGGCGTGGGCCAGGTACGGCGGCTTCGCGACCGGCAACCGCAATGTCCCGACCAGCGCCTATCCCGATGCGATCTCACGCGCGAACGAGCAGTCGGTGAAGCAGGCGACCAGCATCGTGTTCGACATGTCCGACCGCCAACCGGGCGCCTTCGGGGCGACCGTCGGACAGGGTGAATGGGGGCTGTTCCAGACGTTCCTGCGCAACACCTCCGACGTCACCGGCGTGCAGAAACAACTCGAGACCGAGGCCGCGGCGGCGTACAAGGCCGCCGGCTGAGCTGCGGCCGACGCTGCGGGGGCGGCGCGCGCCGCCCCCGCACGCGCGGCCGGCTCGCGCTACCGTCACGGCGTGCTCCGTCGCGTTGTCGTCGGGGCAGGCATCGCGCTGATCGCCGCGGTCGCGGCCGGCGGCCAGGCGCGCGCGTTCCCCCACTTCGGCGCCGGCTGCAGCCCGGCCGACTTCCGAAGCGCCGGCACACTCGTCCGGGCCGAGCGCTGCGGAGCGGCGCACGGGCAACGGGCGGTCGTGGTGCTCCACGGCTGCGGTGGCTTCGGCACGTTCGACCACACGCTTGCCGCCGATCTGCCGCGGTTCGGGATCACCACCCTCGACATCGACCTCTTCGCACGCACACCGCCACCGGGCACGCGGGGCTTCTGCGACGGTGGCTGGACGGGCGGCGATGACCCGTTCGCACGCTGGGAGCAGACCGCGGCGGCCGCAGCGGGCTCCCTGCGCGGGCACTTCGCCCACGTCGGCGCGGTCGGCTGGTCGCTCGGCGCCGGTGTGGCGCTCGCCACGGCCGAGGACCGCCGTTCCTTCGTAGCCGTCGCCGCGTTCTCGGCGATCGCCTCACCGCCGCTGCTCACCGGAGCGACACGGCTCCCTCCGTCGATCTTCCTCGACGGCGGCCCGCACGACATCGTGGCGCCGGAGAACGCGCGCGCTCTGTACGCGGCGACGACGCACGACCACGTACCGAGCGCGCTCTTCATCTACCCGGACGGGACGCACAACTGGCCGGGGCATCAGGGAGCCGTCGGTCGCCGCCGCGCGGCGGCGTTCCTGCTCGGCATCTCCGGTGGGGGCAACGTGAAACGCGATCGCCGAGGCGGCGCGGTCCGCGCGTGCGAGCGCCTGCTCACGGCTGTCGCCGACCGCCAGCACCGCACCGGCGCGGTCACTGCCGCGTCGAAGTGGGGTGAAGACGAAGCCCGGCTCGCGATAGATCCGCACCCGCTCGACTCCCGTCCAGGCCGGAGGGCACGTCGACGGATGCGAGCGCGCCGACGGGGGCGACGAGGAATCGCGTCACCGCGCCGCCGACGAGCCGAGCCGGCGCGGAGTGATCGAGCGGCCGGCCCAACGCCGCGTCGATCGCGAGATCGTTGAGCGGGACTCCGGTCGCAACCTCGACGAGCTCGGCGTCGTGGCCGCCGCCGAGACGGGCGGCCACCTCGATCACGCGCGGCCCGCCGGGACCGACGCGAAGCTGCACGTACGACGGGCCTGACTCGATCCGAAGCGCGGTCACCGCGTGCTCGGCGACCGCGGCCGCCTCGCCCGGCGCTTCGCTCGGCCAGACGTGCGCGAGCGCCACGCCGAAGGCCGGCGGCTCGGCGACGACCCTGTCGGTGACCGCCAGCGCGGTGAAGCGCCCTTCGGCCGACAGGCCGATCACGGTGACCTCGGGCCCGTCGACGAGCTCCTCGACCAGCGCCAGGTTGGCCCGCGACTCGACCCGTGCCGATTCGAATGCCTGCGCCAGCTCCGAGGCCTTTCGCACCAGCGACAGGCCCTTCTGGCCTTGCCGGTCGGGCGCCTTGACGACGCAGGGCAGCCGAACGGGAGGCGCTGGATCGTCGGCCCCGACCACCCACCACCGGGGCTGCGGGACTCCGGCCCCGTCGAGGCGCTCCCGCTGGCGCAGCTTGTTGGTCGCCAGCACGGCGGTCTGCGGCGACAGCGGATGCGGGAGCCCGGCACGCTCGGCGATCCGGGCGGCGACGCCGATCGGCCAGTCGGTCCCGGGCGCGATCAGTCCGTCGATCCCGAGCGCCCCGACGAGCCGCTCGATCGCAGGCTCGTCCTCCGTGGAGAGAATGCAGCGCCGGTCGGCGAACCGGAATCCGGGCGCAGACGCGTTTCGGTCGACGACCGCGAGCCAGATCCCGCGCGCGCGGGCGGTCTCGAGCAACCCGAGCTGTGCCGGCCCGGCTCCTAGGACGAGTAGGCGCGGGCTTCGCGAGCGAGAATCGCTCTCCACCAGGCCTCATTGTCGCGATACCACCCGACGGTCTGCTCGAGGCCCTCGGCGAACGACGTGCGTGCGCGCCAGCCGAGCAGGCGCTCGGCCTTGTCGGTCGAGCCGATGTGGCGATCCACCTGGCCGGGGCGCTCGGGCACGTTGCACGTGAGCGACCTGGGCTTGTCGAGCACGTCGAGCACGAGCTCCGCGATCTCCGCGACCGAGATGTCGACGCCGGTCGCGATGTTCACGACCTCGCCGGCGAGCTCGTCGATCGGGGCGCCGATCACATGCTCGATGGCCTCCGCGTCGTCGCCGACGTACAGCCAGTCGCGCGAGGCGTGCCCGTCGCCGTGGATCGTCAGCGGCTCGTCGTCGAGCGCCTGCGTGATGAAGCGCGGGACGAGCTTCTCCGGGTGCTGGCGCGGACCGTAGTTGTTGAACGGGCGGACGATCACGATCGGCAGCTCGTACGTCGTCCAGTACGAGTACGCGAGCCGGTCGGCACCGGCCTTCGTCGCCGCGTAGGGCGAGCGCGGATTGAGCGGATGCTCCTCGTCCATCGGCGCGGCCTCGGCGGTGCCGTACACCTCGGACGACGAGATCAGGATGAAGCGCTCGACCGGCCGTTCGCGGATTGCGTCGAGCAGGATCTGCGTTCCCTCGACGTTCGTGGTCACGAACTCGGACGCGCCGTCGGCGATCGACTTCTCGACGTGCGACTCGGCGGCGGCGTTGACGATCACGTCGACACCTCCGACCAGGTCACGGACGAGCGGCGCGTGCCGGATGTCGCCGTGCACGAAGGAGAGCCGCGGATGGCTGAGGATGTCGGCCAGGTTCTCGAGGTTCCCCGCGTACGTGAGCGCATCGAGCGTGACGACCTCGTACGGCGTCGCCTCGAGCAGGTGGCGGATGAAGTTCGACGAGATGAACCCCGCACCACCCGTGACCAGAACGCGCTTCGACACTCGCTACAGCTCCTCTTCGATCGTGTACAGCGGCCGCCGTTCGACGTCGCGCTGGATCCGGCCGAGTGACTCGCCGATCAGCGCGAGCACGAAGCCTTGCACACCGAGCACGAGCACGATGCCCGCACCTGCGAAGAGCGGGCCGGGGAAGTTGGCGTTCGCGATCCAGTAGACGACGCCGTAGATGCCGAGCGCCATGGCGGCGATCGAGCACACGAGCCCGAGCGTGACGCCGATCCACTGCACGGGTTGCGGCCAGAAGCCTGCGACGACATGAAGCGCGAGCCGCACGAGCCGCAGCGGTGAATAGCGGGAGCCGTTCCGCGCCGGTGCATGGGAGACGTCCACCTCCTCGACCGAGACTCCGCTCGAAAGCACGAGTGCCTTCGTGAACTTCTGGCGGCCGATCGCACCGAGCATCGGCTCGATCGCGTCGCGCCTGTAGCCGTTGAAGGCACAACCGAAGTCGGAGATGCGAACGCCCGTGAAGCGCCGGAGCAACCCATTGATCACGCGGCTCGGCAGCGTGCGGCCGGGTGAGTCGCGACGAGCGACGCGGCGGCCCGATGCGACATCCACCCGCTCGAGCGCAGCGAGCAGCTTCGGCAGGTCCTCCGGCTCGTTCTGCAGGTCGCCGTCCATCGTCACGATCCGCTCGCCGCGGGCGCGCGTGAGGCCGGCGTGCATCGCCGGATGCTGGCCGAAGTTCCGCTTGAAGCGCACGGCACGGATGCGCGGATCGCGCTCGTGTGCGGCGCGCAGGTGATCGAAGGTGCCGTCGGTCGAGCCGTCGTCGACGACGATCACCTCCCACGCCTGACCGTCGAGTGCCGCCGCCGTGCGCGCGAGCAGCTCGTCGACCGCATCAGCTTCGTCCAGCACGGTCACGACCACGGAGATCTCGGGGACGTGGCTCACCGCGAGACCTCGCGAACCACCCCGAGCACGCGGTCGACCCACGTGTCGACGGAATGCCCACGCTCGACGCGTCGCCGGAGCTCGGCTCCCACCTGCTCGCGCGTCGCCGGCGACGCCGCGCCGAATTCACGCAGCGCACGTGCGAGGTCGCCCACGTCCCCCGGCCGGAAGTCGAGCCGAAGCGGGAGCCCGTGGAGAAAGGCGGCGAGCGCAGGGTTCGACGCGATCACCGGCACCGCGCAGGCTCCTGCCTCGTACACCACCTTGTCGAGCGTCTGGGTCGACCGGCCGCTGTCGGCGGCCGTGACGAGCGCATCCGCGTGAGCCAGCAACGAGGGAATGCGCTCCCGCGGCACAGACTCGACAAGCTCGACGCGCTCGAGCAAAGCAGGGGCCACCTCGATGCGCGCGGCCAGCTCGGAGCGATGTTTTCGCTCCTCCTCCTTCGTGCTCGGCCCGCGAATCTCGAGATGCGCGTCGAGGCCTGCTGCCACCGCCTGCTCGAACCCGTCAAGCAGGGTCGCGTAGCCCTTCCATGGGGCGGTTCGACCGAGCGCAAGGAACTGCAGCGGCATCTCGTTCCGTGGCGAAGCGTCGCGTGGCACGAATTTGGCGACGTCGATTCCGTGCCCGATTGCACGGACCTTCACGCTTGCCAGCGGGTAGGACGCGCGATCGACGCTGAGCGCTGCTGCAGCGAGCCTGTCCGCCACCCGAAGCGACCAGTCTCGACGCCAGTGTGCGTACCAGAGCAGAACAGGCACACCGCGGACGCGTGCGACAGGCGTCGCAAGCAGCACGAACAGAGGGATCATGTGGACGAAAACAGCATCCGGCCGCGGCGATCGCAGCGCAGCGGCGACTGCGTGTTCAAAGCGGAGGCCGCGACCGATCCGACGACGGTCACCGAACGTCCGGAACGAGACATTGGGCGGAAGATCGTGTGCTCGCACACGGTCGGCGATCACCCGCACCTCGGCGCATCGTGCCGCGAGCGCCCTGACCCAATCGACGGTCACGCCGAGATTCGGATCCTCGCTGTCGATCGTCTGCGTGACGAAGACGAGGCGCAATGTCAGCGGTCGGTGCCGGCAACGGCACGGTCGACGAGCAGACGGACACGCGCGGCGTAATCGTCCGGCGTCGAGTCCCAGTCGCGGTAGCGGAGACGCGCCGCGGCACCAAGCCTGGCCGCCAACTCCGGATCCGAGAGGACGTCGACAAGCCCACGCGCGATGTCGGCATCGTCGCCGGGGTCGATGAGCAGCCCCTCGACACCGTCCCGCACGACGTCGGGAATGCCGCCGACCCGGCTGGCAACGACACCGCGACCGCGCGCAAAGCTCTCGATCAGAACGCGCCCGAGCCCTTCGGAACGGGAAGGCAGAACGAGGCAGGTCGATTCGTCCATCAGCCGCGCGACGTCGACGGGCGCGAGCTCGAGATGGTGGGCGACCGACTCGGGGAAATCGTCGCGGAGGCGGTCGACGACGTCGAGCAGCGCCCCCTTCCCGACGATCACGAGCCTCGCGTCCGGCACCTTCGCCGCGACATCGCGCCAGGCCCTGGCAAGCGCGTCGACGTTCTTGTACGGCTCGAGCATCCCGACGAACAGCGCCGTCGGGCGCGCCGGCAGCGGCGCGGGCTCCGTGCCCGTGAAGATCGAGAGGTCGATGTACGCCGGAAAAGACTCGAGCGGCGGGACGCCCGCTTCACGTTCCGCCAGTTCGGCGGTGTACCGCGAGAGCGCCCGCAGCGCATCGGCGCGGCGAAGCGCGTACCGAGCCGCCCGGTCCGCGAACGGGGCGAGTAGCAGCCGCATCCGCGACCCCTCGAGCCGCGTCGCGGCCCGCCAGTCACCGTGGGTCTCGATCACGAGTGACGGACGGCGGCGCCGGAAGACGAACGCCACCAACACGAAGAACCCGATGTAAGGGCTCTCGGCGATCACGACGCCCGGTTTGAATCGCCGAACCAGCGAAGCGATCCGAAACGGAAGCGAACCATAGAAGGCCAGCCAGTCGAGAGGGCCCGGCCAGCGGCGGACGAGTAGGACGGCTCCGGGCGCAAGCACCGTCCGACGCGGCGGCGCGCCTCGCTCGGCTCGACCCAGCACGCAGTAGTCGAGCTCTTCACGCAACGCCGCGAGCGTCGCGTCGGTTGCGCCTTCGAACAGAGCGCCGTGCGACGCATCGGCGACGATCAGCACGCGCGGTCGCTCGCCGGGGATCTCGCCGGCATCGCGCAGGGACGCCTCGACCAGCCCGCGCACCTGAGCCGCGAACTCGGTCGGTGTCGTGTGCCACTCGCGATACCGCTCCGCGGCGGCGGCGCCGTAGCGCTCGGCGAGCCCGCGGTCGGAGAGCACCTCCACGAGCGCGTCGACGAGCTGGCCGCCGTCGAGCGGCTCGACGAGGCGCCCCTCGACGTCGTCGCGGACGAGGTCCGGGATGCCGCCGACGCGGCTCGCCACCACACCGCGGCCGCGCGCAAACGCCTCGATCACGACCCGCCCCAGCCCTTCCGACCGCGACGGGAGCACCAGCACGGTCGCCTCGTCGAGGCGTGCGGAGACGCCCTCTGGCGTCAGCTCGGGAACGTGCTCCACCTGGTCGGGAAGGTCGGCGACGAGCTTGTCGATCACGGAGTGTCGCGCGCCCTTGCCGACGAGCACGAGCCGCGCTTGCGGCAGCCGGACCGCCGTCTCGCGCCAGGCAGCCGCGAGGCCGTCGATGTTCTTGTAGGCCTCGAGCATGCCGACGAACAGCGCGGTGGGCCGTTCGGGCAGAGGCTCGATCGGTCGGGCGGTGAATGCGGACAAGTCGGTGTACGTCGGGAACGACGCGGCAACCGGGACGCCGCGCACGTCCTCGACGAGCGACTCCGTGTACCGCGAGAGCGCACGCACGGCGTCACCGCGCCTGACGGCGGTGCGGCTGACGAGGTCGGCGATCGGCGAGAAGAACCGGCGCCTGGGCGATCCGTAGAGCCGGGTGAAGGTCCGCCAGTCGCCGTGCACCTCGAGGATCACCTGGGGGCGCAGTCCCGGAGCGAGTGCGCGACCGACCATCGAGGCTGCGCCGATGTAGGGATCGCTCGCGATGATCGCGTCCGGGTGGAAGTCCCGGATCTGCCCGCGCACCCTGAACGGCAGCCGGAGGTAGAAGAGCAGGCCGTCGAGCCGTCGCGGCCGCGCCGGCGCGACCAGCCTGAAGCGCTCGTCCGTGAGCGGGCTGCCGTTCGCAGCCGACGCGAGCACGCGGTAGTCGATCTGGCGCTCGAGCGCGTTCCACTTCTTCGCGAGCCACTCGGGGAGCGGCAGCGTGTAGCGGTTGCGGCCCACGAAGAGCACGCGCGGACGCTGCTCGACGTCAGTCATGCACCCACCGCCTCCAGGAGCAGCCGTTCGAGCTCGCCGTAGACGCGCTCACGTGAGAGGGCGGCGACGGACGCGACGGCGCCGCCGGCGAGCCGCGCTCGCAGCGCCGGATCGTCGACGAGGCGCGTGAGCGCTCCGGCGAACGCCTCCGGGGATCCGGGGGGAACCAGGAGCCCGTTGACCCCGTCGTGCACGACCTCGGGCACGCCACCGACGCTCGTCGCGACGACCGGTGTCCCGACGGCGAGGGACTCGACTGCAGCATGGGGCAGATTCTCCCAGTCGCTCGACAGGACGGAGGCCCAGGCGCCGCCGAGCAGTTCGAGGACACGCGCCCGCGGCTGCGACCCGAGAAAGCTGACGCGGCCGTCGAGACCCGCCGCGTGCGCACGCTGCTCGAGCGTTGCGCGCTCCGGACCGTCGCCGATGACCACCAGTTGGGCGCCGGGAACGCGGGCGAATGCATCGATCGCGACGCCGAGCGCCTTCTGTCTCGTCAGCCGGCCGGCATAGACGAACGTGTTCGGACGCGGCACCTGGGTGGACGAAGCGACGTCGGGCGCCGGGTTCGAGACGACGACGACGCGCGCCGGGTCGACACCGAAGCCGCGCGCGATGCCCGCCAGATACTCGCTCGGAACAACGATCGCGCGCGCCCGGGACAACGCCAGCGTCCGCGCACGCCGGAGCGCGACCGATGCAGCGCCGCCCTGCACCTGGAACTCCTCGAGCGTCCCTCGTGCGACGCCGTAGCGGTACGCGCGCTCGTACGCCGGATCGGAGACGAGCTTGGCGACGAGCGGACGGCGGGCAACCGTCGCGGCGGCCGCGGCCGCCGCGTAGGTCGCGGTCGCATAGACGGCGTCGGCCTCGCGGGCAAGCCGGGCCGCCCGGCCGGTGAGCAGCGAGTAGCGGATCGGAAAGCGGTGGTTGCGCGAGACGGTCTCGACGGGGCACGGGCGATCGGTGACGTCGCCGTCCGCCATGGTGACGACCTGGACCCGGTGCCCTCGATCGAGCAGGAAACGCGCGAAGTCGGGGCCGTGGGTCGCGGGACCGCCGATGTCGGGCGGCCAGATACCGGGAAGCAGGAGGATGCGCATGTGTGTCCGGCCGCTCGGACGTACGGCCCGCCGTGGAAAGGGCGCGCGTATCATAGGCGCCTTCCATGACCCGCCTCCGGCACGAAGAGCCGCGGCCGCCGGGGCGCGATGTTCCCTTCCTGGTGCTCTGCATCGCCCTCGGGCTCAGCCTGGTGCGATCGATCAACCAGCCCGAGGTGACGGTTCATGTCGCCGGCAACTCGATCACGCTCGTCCCCGCCGACCTCGCGCTCGCCGCGCTCGCCCTCTTCTGCGTCCTGCGCCTGCTCGACCGGCGGACGCTTCCCCGCCCGGCGCGCGCGATCACCGCAACCGGCGCCGCCTTCGGGGTGTGGCTCCTGATCTCGTCGGCCGCCTCCAGCAGCTCCGCCTTCATCGGAGCCTCGAAGCTCCTCGAGTACGGGGTGCTCGCCCTCGGGGTCATCCTGTTCGTCACCCGCCGGGGCCAGCTCTGGCTGCTCTTCGGCGTGCTCGTCATCGTCGACACGGCCGGCCTGATTCGAGCGCTCTACGACTTCGCGCACCATCCGGGCTCGCGGCAGGGCGCCTTCCTCGGCGAGCACGACTTCGCGGCCCTCTCGACGATGACCCTCACCGGCGCGCTCGCGGCGTTGTACTCCCACCCGCCACGCCGCCGCCTGCTCGTGCTGGCCGGACTCGTCGGTGCGCTCGGGATCACGCTCGGCGCCGCGCTGGCCCAGCTGCTCGGGCTCTACCTGGCGGTCGCCGCGATCCTCGCGATCGCCGCGGCGCGGCGGTCGGTCACCCTCCGCGCGCTCGTCGTGACGCTCGCGGTCACCGCGGCCGTGACGGCGGGCACCCTGTCGCTCCGGTCGGGCGAGCTCGGCTTCCTGCAGTCGTGGTTCGGCTCGAAGAAGCCCGAGGCGCCCGGGCAGTACGCAGGCAGCTGGAGCCAGCGGCTGATCTACGCGTACATCGGCGGGCGGATCTTCCTCGACCGCCCGGTGCTCGGCAGCGGCTGGTACGGGCTGCTGCCGCCGAAGATCTACGCGCGCTACCTGCCCGCTGCGCGACGACGGTTCCCCGACCAGCCGCCGCTCTACTTCCCGCCCGCGAACGGCACCTTCATCCCTCAGCAGACGTACGACCAGATCCTCTACGAGCTCGGGATCGTCGGTGCGGCGCTCTTCCTCGCCCTGGCGGCGGTGACGATTCGAACGGCGATCCGAGTGGGCCGAGGGTGGCCGCGAGGCGATCCCGACGAGGCGCTCGCCTACTTCCCGCTGGCGTGGGCGGCATCGCTCGCAGGAGCGCTCGCGGGCGCCGCGCTGTTCGGCGGCATTCCGATGACCGCGATCTTCTGGTTCACCTTCGGCGTTGCCGCCGTCGCGCCGACGCTGATGCCGCCGCCGCCGCGGGAGCGGACCGACACGCCGCAGCCCGCCGTACGCTGACCGCATGTCCGGGCGCCCGCTGCGCATCCTCCACGTGATCGCACGCCTGAACGTCGGCGGCGCCGCGCTTCACGTCCTCCAGCTGGCCGCGGAACAGCGCCGCCGCGGCCACCACGTCCTCGTCGTCGCAGGAAGACTCGCGACCGGGGAAGAGTCGATGGAGTACCTGGCGGACGAGCTCGACGTGCCGTTACGCCGCCTGCCGGCGCTGCAGCGCGAGCTGTCGCCGGCCGACGACGCGAAGGCGGTGCGCGAGCTCGTCGCGATCATCGGTACCGAGCGGCCGGATGTCCTGCACACGCACACGGCGAAGGCCGGAGGTGCAGGCCGTGTCGCGGCACTGCTCGTACGCGGCTCGCGACCGGCTGCCGTCGTGCACACGTACCACGGCCACGTCCTCCGCGGGTACTTCGGGCGCGGCAAGGAGACCTTCTACCGGCTGCTCGAGCGGGCGCTCGCCCGTAGCACCGACCGGTTGATCGCCGTCAGCCGGGAGGTGCGCGACGATCTCGTCTCGCTGGGCGTTGCACCGCGCTCGAAGTTCGAGGTGATCCCCTACGGCTTCGACCTTGCGTCGCGCAGCGATGGGACCGACACAGACAGGGCCCGCATCCGGTGGGAGATCGGCGCGAGCGAGACGACCTTCGTCGTCGGCTGGGTCGGGCGTCTGACGGCGATCAAGCGGCCGCTCGACCTGATTCGCGTGCTGGCGGCGCTGATCGAGCTCGAGGTCGATGCGCTGCTCTGCCTCGTCGGCGACGGCCCGGAGCGTCCCGCGGTGGAGGCGCTGGCCACGTCGCTCGGCGTGGCCGACCGGTGCCACTTCGCCGGCTACCGCAAGCAGCTCGGCGGGTGGTACGCGGCGTTCGACGCCTTCTGCCTGACCTCGGCCAACGAGGGCACGCCGGTCGCGGCGATCGAGGCGCTCGCGGCGGAGCGGCCAGTCGTCGCCACGCGCGTCGGCGGCACGCCGGCGGTGGTCGAGGACGGGTTGAGCGGGTTCCTCGCGGACGAGGGCGACATCTCGAACCTGTCGTCGCGGCTTGCCGAGCTCGCCCGTGATCCGGCGCTCCGCTCACAACTCGGGCGAGCCGGCGCCGCACGCATGCGGGAGCTCTACGCGAAAGAGCGCATGGTCGACGACATCGAGCGCCTCTACCGCGACGTGCTCGCACGATGAAGGTCGTCCACCTGATGAAGGTGACGGGCGTCGCCGGCGCGGAGCAGCACCTGCTCAACCTGCTGCCGGCGCTGCGGGCGCGAGGAGTCGACGCGCGGTTCATCGGGCTCGACGTCGAGAACACGGATGCGGACCGGCTGTATGCGGGTCTCGAGCAAGCGGGCGTGCCGTTCGAGCATGTGCGCTGCACGCTGGACGTCAATCCGCGGATGGCACGCGACGTCGTCCGCGTCGTGCGCCGCAACAGGCCCGATCTCCTGCACACGCACCTCGTGCACGCGGACATCTACGGCGCCACAGCCGCACGTCTGAGCGGGGTCCCGTTCGTCTCGACGAGGCACAACGACGACCGCTACCAGCTCGGTCCCTTTCGCTACGTCGACCGCGCGTTCGCTTCGGGTGCGCGGCGACTGATCGCGATCTCCGACGCCGTACGGCGGTTCCTCGTCGCGGCCGGCCTGCCGGCCGCGAAGTTCGAGACGATCCACTATGGGCTCGACGAGATGCCGAGCCGGCCGTCGGAGCTGACGCCCGAGCAGGCGGGCGTCCCGGCCTCGGTTCCCCTGGCCCTCGCGATCGGTCGCCTGATCCCGCAGAAGGATCACGAGACGTTGCTGCGCGCGTTCGCAGACGTGCGGGCGAAGCAACCCGATGCGGTGCTCGCGATCCTCGGCGACGGCCCGCTCGCTGCTGACACGCATGCACTCGTGCGTGAGCTTGGACTGGACGGCGCCGTGGTGCTCCCGGGCCGGTTGGAGACGCGCGACTGGCTCGAGCGGGCCGACGTCTTCGTGCACACGTCGCGCTGGGAGGGGTTCGGGATCGTGCTGCTCGAGGCAATGCTCGCGGGGCTTCCGATAGTGGCGACGCGTGTCAGCGCGGTGCCCGAGATCGTCGTCAACGAGGAAACTGGATCACTCGTCGCACCCGGTGACGCCCGCGCTCTCGCGCATGCCCTCAACAGTCTCCTCGCCGACCCCGCACGCGCAAAAGCGTTCGGCGCAGCCGGCCTGAAGCGGGCGGAGCTCGATTTCTCGGTCGGCCGGATGACGGATGCCACCGTCGCGCTCTATGAACGCCTATGATCGACTGCTTGAGCGGCACAGTGCGAGCTGCGCCGGCGACAATGCCCATCTCGGGTCGAGATCGCAGATGGGTGCTCGCCTGACGACCGCTCCGCGCGTAAGCCCGCGAGCATTCGAAAGAGGTTCGGTGAGTTTGGCGGTGAGCACCAAGGACAAAGCGTTGACGTTCTCGCTCGCGATGCCGAGCCGGAACATGGCGCCGTACATCGGGTCGGCGGTTCGATCCCTCCTCGATCAGCCCGGTGTGAACGTCGAGCTGCTCATCCAGGACGCATGCTCGAACGACACGACGTCGGAAGTCCTGGATGCACACAACGACTCGCGGGTGAAGGTCTTCCGGGAAGAGGACAGCGGTCCGGCCGACGCGATCAATCGGGGCCTCAGCAAGGCGAAGGGCGACATTTTCGGGTGGCTCAACGCCGACGACGAGTTGGAGCCGGGCGCCCTGTCGAAGGTTATCCGCGTCTTCGAGGACGAGCCCGCGGTCGAGCTGGTTTACGGTCGTGGATTCTACGTCGACGAGGAGGGCATCAGGCTGAAGCCATACGACGTACGGCCTTTCGACCGAAAGCTCTTACGGACCCGCGACTTCATACTCCAGCCCGCCGCGTTCTGGCGACGAAGCCTTTGGGAGCGCGTCGGCCCTCTCGATCCAACCCTGGCCTGGGTATTCGATTGGGAGTGGTTCATCCGAGCGAGCAATGAGACGTCGTTCCGTTTTCTCTCGGACGACCTGGCCCGATTTCGTTTGACGGGCGAGAACAAGTCGCTCGTCGGGGGAGACGAGAGACACGCCGAGCTGGCGGCGGTTGCGAAGCGCTACGGCGGTGCACTCCAACCGACCTACCTCTACTGGCGATTCGCGATGCTGAAGCGACGACTTCCGATTCTCCAGCCCTTCGAATCGCTGCTGTGGCGACTTTTCCCAGGGCGCATCAACACCTAGCGATCACCCGGCGCCTGGCCGCCTCATGTCGCGAGTCGACCGGGGTAGCCTTCAGCGGCATGCGAGCAAGCGTCTACCGGGTGCGATGAACGTGGTGCAGAGCACGGAGCCGCGTACGGCTGAATTGCCGCCCGTCGGCGCCCTGGACCCCGCGCAGCGGAAGACCACTCTGATCGAGTCGGGGCGTCACGGCGCGCTCGCGGAGATCCGGGAGATTCTCGAGCATCGGGATCTCCTCTACTTCCTCGTCCGGCGCGATCTTCTCGTCCGGTACGTCCAGACCGTGCTCGGGCTGGGTTGGGGCGTCATCCAGCCGCTCCTGACGATGGTGATCTTCACGATCTTCTTCGGACATCTGGCAGGCGTGAGCTCGGAAGGTGTGCCGTACGCGCTCTTCTCGCTCGCGGCAGTCGTTCCGTGGACGTATTTCTCCAACGGCGTGAACGCCGCCGGCACCAGCGTGATCAACACGTCCACGATGGTGTCGAAAATCTACTTCCCACGGCTGCTGATCCCGCTCTCGCCGCTCATCGCGGTGTTCGTGGACTTCATCGTCGCGCTCGGCGTGCTGTTCGTGCTCATGGCGGCGTACCAGCAGGCGCCGACGATCGACGCCCTCGCACTCCCGCTCCTGATCGTCGTGATGCTGCTCGGGACGTTCGGCGTGGGGTTCTGGCTCGCCGCGCTCGGCGCACGGTTCCGCGACATCCGTTATGCGACACCGTTCCTGGTCCAGATCCTGCTGTTCGTGACGCCGGTCGTGTACGCGGGCTCGGTCGTCCCGACGCCCTGGCGCTATCTGTACGCGATCAATCCCCTGGTTGGCGTGATCGACGGCTTTCGCTCGGCACTGCTCGGGATCGGAACATTCCCGTGGACCCTGCTTGCGATCGGAGCGGTCTCGGGATGTGTGATCACTGCGACCGGAACGCGCTATTTCAGCAACACCGCGCGGTACTTCGCGGATGTGGCCTGAGCATGCGCCTGGCCGTCCGGGTCGAGAATCTGGGGAAGCAGTACCGCATCGGCAAGGTCGACCTGAAGATGCGTCCGCGCGAGACGCTCGCCGGCTCTGTGGCAAGCGCGGTTGTCGCGCCTGTGCGGAACTTTCGCAAGCTCCAGCGGATGACGCGATTCGAGAGCGATGAGGCGAGTGATTCGATCTGGGCCGTTCGCGACGTTTCGTTCGAGCTCCAGGACGGTGACGTGCTGGGCATCGTCGGGCGGAACGGCGCCGGCAAGAGCACGCTGCTGAAGATCCTCTCGCGAACGGTCGAGCCGACTCGAGGTCGTGCGACCCTCTGGGGGCGAACGGCGAGCCTGCTGGAGGTCGGCACCGGCTTCCACGGCGACCTCACCGGTCGCGAGAACGTCTACCTCAACGGCTCGATCCTCGGCATGCGCAAGCACGAGATCACGCGGAGATTCGACGAGATCGTCGAGTTCGCGAACCTGGAGAAGTTCATCGAGACGCCGGTGAAGCGCTACTCGAGCGGCATGTATCTCCGTCTCGCGTTTTCCGTTGCCGCTCACCTCGACTCGGACATCCTCATCGCGGACGAGGTGCTCGCGGTCGGCGACACCGAGTTCCAGCGCAAGTGCCTCGGAAAGATGAAGGACGTTTCGACCAGCGGGCGAACCGTCATCTTCGTTTCGCACAACAAAGCCGCCGTCGCGAACCTCTGCTCCCGCGCCATCTGGCTCGAGCTCGGCCACGTCCGCGACGACGGCCCGGTCGATCAGGTGCTGTCTGCCTACGTGGCGTCGATGCAGACAGGCTCGGATGCAAGCGTTCGCGACCGCGTCGACCGCGACGGCGACGGCCGTGTCCGCATCACGAACCTCGAGTTCGTCGGCGGTGACGGTCGCGCGGCCACGGGCTTCGCAAGCGGTGAGGACGCAACGATCGTGATCAGCTACGAAATGCAGACGAGCGAGCCCGTCCGCTACGCGCACGCCGCCGTTGCCATCGAGACCACGCTCGGCGAGCGGATCGGGATGGTCTCTTCACTGTTCACTGGCGACGAGTTCCCGGAGCTGCCGGCGGCCGGCAGGATCACCTGCCACCTCCCCCGCCTCGGCCTCAACACCGGGGAGTACGTCGTCACCGTCTGGATCACTGCCTCGGACCGCTACGCCGACCAACTTCACGACGCTGCCGTATTCACCGTCGAGGCGCTCGACTTCTACGGGACCGGCCGGCATCCCGAGGCATCCTGGGGCCCGGTCCTGCTGGCCAATCGATGGTCGCTCGAGGCCACGCAGGCCCCGTGACGCTCCGGTCTCCGCGCGGTCGCATAGACCCCTCGAGCGTGGAGACCGACAGTGCCTGATTCGAGCGGCAGGGCCATCGTCACGGCCCTGAACGCGCAACTCGTCCCCGGCGGAACGTCGGGCGGGATCGAGCAGTTCGTAGCCGGGCTCGTTCGCGCCCTCGGTCGCCTCGACGACGGCGACGACGAGTACCTGATCGTCACGGCCCGCGAGGCACCCGACTGGCTGGCGGAAGAGATCGGACCGAACCAGCGCCTGGTTCCGTTCGACGCCGCCGCGGCGAGACGGCTGCCGATCCTGCAGCGACTCGCCCGGCGCCTACGCCGCTCGCTCTCGGCAGCACCGACGGCGGCGTTCTTCGCCGAGCCATTCTTCGACGCCGTCGGCGCAGACGTCGTCCACTTCCCCTATCAGTGGTACCGACGCTGCGGTGTGCCGACAATCTTCAATCCGCACGACCTGCAGCATCTCCACTACCCGGAGTTCTTTACACGCGACGAGCTAGCTGCGCGCAGCAGGCGCTATCCAACCGCTTGCCGAGAGGCGACGTTCGTGGCAAGCGAGTCGAACTGGACAACGCTCGACATCGTGTCGCAGTTCGACATCGATCCGCGCAAGGTCGTCACCATCCACAATCGCGGTGCGCCGACCGAGCTCTCCGGCTCCGTCTCGGGCGCCGATATCACACGAACTCGACGGGAGCTCGACCTGCCGGCGTCCTTTGCGCTGTATCCGGCTCAGACGTGGCCGCATAAGAACCACCTCGCGCTGCTGGACGCAGTCGCCTCGCTCCGCGACCGGCACTCTCTGATCGTTCAGCTGATCTGCACCGGTCGGCAAAACGACCACTGGCCTACGATCCGAGATCGCCGCCGCGTCCTTGGCCTGACGGAGCAGGTGCGGTTCCTCGGCTACGTTCCGCCTGCACAACTCCGCGCGCTCTACCGTCTCGCGGAGTTCGTCGTCCTCCCAAGCCTCTTCGAGGGTGGAGGCTTCCCTGTCGTCGAGGCATTCGTCGAGGGCGCACCGCTGGCCTGCTCGACGGCGACCTCTCTGCCCGAGTACGCCGACGATGCCGCACTGCTCTTCGAGCCGACAGTCGAAGGGATCGCCGACGCAATGCGCCGACTGGCCACGTCCGCCGAGCTCCGCCGCGAGCTACGCCGCAGAGGGATCGCGCAGGGCAAGCGCTATTCCTGGGAAGACACAGCACGCGCGTATCGCGCCCTCTATCGGGCCGCGGCCGACCAGCCCACGGACGAACCGGTGTTCGGCTAGTGCGCGGCGCCGCGGTAGGCGGACGGCGACTCGAGCCGGTAGTTCGTCCCGATCCGCCGCGAGAGTTCGAGGAGCGCCTCGTGCGCATCGGCTCGCTCGCGCGGCAGCGCCAGCAGATCCACGTAGAACTCGCGGTTGGCGAAGCGAAGGACGTCCTTCGTGTCGCCTACACCGAGCGCCTCGCCGTCGTTCGACAGAACCAGGAACTGGCTGTAGCCGAGCTCTGTCAAGTAGAGGAGTAGCGACTCCGCCGACCGACCTGTCCGCGCAATCAGCTTCCGGTCGAACTCGAAATAGAGAATCGGCCTCAACCGCCCCAACGTCGCTCGCCCACCGAGCAGCACGTCGTAGTCGAAGCCGTCGGTGTCGACCTTCAGGAAATCGAGCCGCTCCGCGCGGACAAAATAGACATCGAGCGTCGTCGTCCGGAACGACGACGAGAAGAGGAAGTCGTGCCCGTCGTAGTCCGCCGCCACGACGCTCGCTGTGCTGGCGTTGGTGAAGAGCCGGCGGGTCTCGACCGCGCTCGCCAGAACGGTTTCCTCGACCGTGACGTCGCTCCAACCGTTGGCCTCGATGTTGCGGCGGAGGATCGGAAGGAACCGGGCCGAGGGTTCGAAGCACACGAACCGTGCGGTCGGTCTCGCCAGCTTCATCTGCAGCAGGCTCGCGCCGATGTTGCTGCCGACCTCGGCGATCACGGCGTCCTCGGCGACGAGTGCCTCCAGGATCGGACGGAGCGCCGTGTCCCACCCACCGGCGGTCATGTACTGGCCGAGCAAACTGTTCGCCGGATAGTGGAACTCGTGACCCTCGTACTGGCACGTGAGGACCGGATCGGGGCGGGCAGGCCGTCTCTTCGCGCGACGCAGGATTTTTTCCCCCGCGTGAGCCAGCCGCCTGGCGACGGCGCGAGTGCGGCGAACGACGTGTGAAGGCTGCACGCGAATGGTCAGTCAGCGTAACGGCCTTCGCTATAACCGCTCGAGCAGTGCGAAGTGACCGGCCCACGAACGCGGCAACGACACTGAGAACGCCGACGTATGACCGCGCGCGAATTCGTCGACGGCCCTCTGCGCGCCGCCGGAGAAGTGACCGTAGTCGTCGACGACGATCACGCCGCCGGGCGAGAGCCGGGCCGCCATGAACTCGAGCACGGTCTTGATCGGCCGATAGAAATCGAGATCGACGTAGGCGAAGCAGAACGCCCGCGGCAGCTCGTCGTGCCGGAGCGTCTCCTCCACGAATCCCGAGACGATCTTGGCGCGGTCGACCGGAAAGCCGACCGCAGTCAGCCGGCGGACGACCTCGTGCGCCCCGAAGGCCATCGTCCCCTCGTATGCCTCGATCGAGCCGAGGTCGAAGATGTCGTCGACCAGCGTGTCCTCGGGCGTCGGGCGAGGCAAGCCGCGGAACGAGTCGAACAACCAGAGCTCCTTGTGGTCGCCGGTGAGCTCGCCGGCGATCACCGCCGACGTCGCGCCCTGCGCGACGCCGAACTCGGCCACCTCGCCTTCGAGAGCCAGGCACGCATGCAGCTTGGCAACAATGTAGAGTGCCTCGCTCGTCTCGGTACCGAGCAGGTCGACGAGAATGTCCGAGCGTCGGGGTGAGGGCTCCGGCCAGGACGGCTCGGCCTCGGAGACCCAACCCTGCAGCTCGTCGATCGTTCGGCGGTGGAGGTTCTGGCGGAACGCGAGCTGGGACTGGAGACTCGCAACCACGTCTCGACGGGAGACGGTTACACCGGCTCGTCGCAGCATCGCGCGTAGTCCCCTGCCGATCGCCGAGCGGACCGAGTCACTCACGTGTCCTCTCGCGGCCCCGCCGCTCGTTGCGTCGTGGCCCGACGACGCCAGATCAGCTGCCGAGTAGATCACGGGCGGAGCGTACGCCAACCGTGACCGCGACAGTGTCTCCTACACTCCTGCGATGTCGGTCTCCGCCGTGATCCCGCATCGCAACAGCGGGCCTCTCCTCGAGCAGTGCGTCGATGCGCTGCTCGCCGCTCGCGGCGTCGACGAGATCGTCGTTGCCGACGAAGCGTCGTCGGACGACAGCGTCACCCGGGTCAGGACTGACCCGCGGCTGAAGATCGTCGAGTCGAAGCGGCGCGGATTCGCTGCGGCGATGAACACGGCGATCGCGACCGCACGCGGCGACCGCTTGCTCTTGCTCAACAGCGATGCCTTTGTTCGGCCCGATACCGTCGAGCGCCTTGGTCGTCGCCTCGATGAGAACCCTCGGCTCGCGCTGTGCGGTGCAGCTCTCGTCAACCCGGATGGGACACGAACGAAGACACATACCTACCTCTTCACGCTCGGTCGCGCGATCGCCGACACGGCGAATCTGAGGCAGCCGATCGCCCAGGAAGGTCAAGGAGTCGTCACGACACAGGCGGTCCTGCCGACGTGCGCACTCGCGCGACGAGACGCCCTCGAGCAGATCGGCGGCTTCGACGAGCGCTTCGTCTTCTACTACGAGGACCTCGACGTCTCGCTCCGCCTCGCCCAGGCGGGATGGGAGCAGGCGATCGACTGGGAAGCCGAGGCCGTGCACGTCGGCGGGGGTTCGACCTCAAGCGGGGCGACCCAGCGTTGGTTCGCGCAGTACCACCGGAGCCGGCTCATCTACATGCAGAAGCACTATCCACGCCGCTGGCGCCTGTATGCGACTTTCTGGGCGGGCAAGGCATCGGTCCACGTGGGCACGTGGACAGCGCGGGCTCACTTCAGACGGATGCGGGGCGACGTCAAGGGCGAGGGGCTTGCGCGCGAGTGGGCGCAGGCGTTCCGGGCGAGCATCTGGCCGGCGTCCCGATTACAGCCCGAGCCGTCCGATCACGTGCGCGAGGCGGCCGGCGAGGGCGCGAGTGGTGAATCGATCGTCGACCGCACGGCGGGCTGACGCCCCGAGCGAAGCACTCAGAGCAGGGTTGGCGAGCACGTGTTCGACGGCTGCTCGTAGCGCGGCCGGATCCTCGGCGGGCACGGTGATTGCCGTCTCGCCCGGCCGGATGTAGTCGCGAAGCGTCGAACGCTCGGTCACGATCGCCGGACGTTGCATCGCCATCGCTTCGAGCAGGGCGATCGTCCCCGAGTTCTCGCTGCCGAACCCCTGGCCCTCATGTCGAATCGGTACGACTACACACGCGGCGCCGGCATAGAGCTCGCGTACCTCGGAGGGCGCAATATCGAGCCGTAGCTCGACGTTCGGCGGGAGATCGACTCTCACGAGGTTCTCCCGTTTGGCGACCAGGACTGCGCGTACTGGCAGCGCCTCGACGGCGCGCGCAAACGTGGTGTAGTCCCGAGCGAGGTCGCGTCCCACCGACAACACGTGCCCGTCGACGGCGGCCGGCGCGGGCGCCCAGTAGCGCTCGTCGACACCTAGCTGGGCGACGTGCACCCGTTCGGCGTCGACGCCGGTCAGCTCGATCAGTCGTCGCGCGCCGGCCTCCGAGATGCAGACGACGCCGGCCGCGGAGCGGATCGACGCCTGCAGCAGCCGGCGTGCCGGCGGCGAGCTGCGCTCGTAGGTAGCGGACAGGTGGTAGCTGATCAGGAGCACCGGTGGCCCGTGCCGGAGACGAGCCATCACCGGGAACACCCGTGCGAGCGGTGTGCACGCGAGATCGACGCCGCCGAGCTCCCACGGAAGCGTCACTTCGCGCAGGTTCCAGGTGATCCGGTGCAACAGCCCGGACCGGCGGTCGCGGCGGCGCAGCGACGGGTTGTGGATCGTCGCGTCGATGCCGTACTCGCGCAGGTGGTTCTGCCCGAGCAGCGAGGTGTCGGGCGCTTCGCCGCGTGCGATGCGCTCGAGCAGCGCCGTGCGCGAGTTCGGGTAGACGAACGCGACGTTCATGCCGCCGGCACGAACACGGTTTCGACCTGAAGGAGCCTCGCACGATCGTCGCGTGCGACGGGGAAGACACCGGCAAGACGGAAGCCGCGTGCACCAAGTTGCGACAACCCCTCGAGGAGGGTTCCCGACCCCTCGTACAACGGCTCGAGATCGAGCTCGAGCTGAACGCCGGCGAAGCGCGAGAGGACGTCGCCCACCCCGTCCACGACCTCCAGGTCGAGCCCCTGGGTGTCGCATTTCAGGTAGACCGACCCAGCACGGACCGGAGCCGTCACGTCGGCGAAGATCGACTCGAGCCGCCGGACCTCGACCTCCAGCCGCTCTCGCGCGTCGATCGCGCCGGCGAAACGAGCTCGGCCGGCGGACGCCGGCTCGAGGAAGGACGACAGGTTGTCGGCGTGCGCGACGCTGAGGCTCCTCTGACCGTCGACCGCTCCCAGCGCGTAGGGGTACACCCGCCAGCGGGGGTCAGCCGCGGCAAGACTGGCAACAGAGCGGTAGGAGGACGGCACCGGCTCGAACGAGACGATCTCGCCGCGATAGCCGTGACCCCGCAGGAAGCATCCGAACTCGCCGACGTGGGCGCCCACGTCGAGGACACACGCGACGGCATCCCGCCGAAAGATCCGGTCGAGCAGCGCCCAAAGCGATCCTTCGACGGGGTAACGCACGACGTCGAAACCGCGGGCGCGGAGCGCACTCCGAACGCGGTCACCGACCTCGCGCGTCGACAGCCGAACCGACACGGCGACACCGTATGCGAAGGCGTCGTGACGAGTAGGACCTCACCTAGACTGCCACGCCATGCAACGCCTGCCGCTCCGCCGGCTGATCTCAGGTCCGGAACCACCGCCCGACCGGATCGCGTTCGCGAGCATCTGGTTCCGCCACCACAACAACCCTCGCTACGCCGAGCTGGTGCCCCGCCTCTCGCGCCTCGACAGCTACCTGCTACTGCTCTCCGATCGGCGCGTGCCGCGAGGCGTCCAATTCAGAGCGCTCGACTGGGGAAAGCGCGCCTGGCAGCCGGTCGTGCTCGGGGCGGCGTCCCGCCGCTATCGGGGCCTGTTCACCGCCGACAACGAGCAGATCGCGCACTTTCACGGCCCGATCGTCTCCGACGTCGACGACCCGTGGTTCACCACCCGCGAAGTGGAGCTGCTCTCGAGCCCGAACGTTGCCGCCTATGTGGTGACCGCGGAGCGCGCGGCCCGCCGGTTCGAGGCACTCGGAGTGCAGAAGCCCTGGCACGTGATCCCGCAGGGCGTGAGCCTGTCGTCGCTTTCCGCCGAGGGAACGGCGCGCGTTCGCAGCAGACGGCAGAACGGAGAGATCGTCGTCGGGTACATGGCTGCCCATCTGCTGAGTGCAGGCGATCGCGGCGGCGAAAGCCCTCTCTACAACGTCGACCATCTGCTCGACCTCTGGGACGAGATCCACCGACGCGAGCCGAACGCGCGCCTGTGGCTGCTCGGCGGGCCGAGTGACCGCATCCGCGAGCGCTGCGCCGGCCGCGGCGACATCGTGGTCTTCGGGCGTCTTCCGCGCGACCGCGTTCTCGACCATGTAGCCAACTTCGATCTCGCCCTCTATCCGCGGACCGCCGACCAGGGCATCCAGGCGGCCAAGGTGGCCGAGTACATGGGCGTCGGGGTGCCGACCGTCTCCTACGACTTCGAGGTGACCTCCGTCCTCCGCGAGACGGGGGCCGGCGTGCTCGTGGGCGAGCCCCGCGCGTTCGTCGACGCGGTCGTCGGACTGGCCGGCGATCCGTCGTCCCGCGGTGCGCTGGCGGAGGCCGCGGGCCGCGCGGGGCGCGAGCTCGACTGGGACGTTCTCGGCCGCCGGTACGAGCAGGAGATCCTCGACCACTACCTGCCGTCCCGCGACTAGTCCGCCGAGACGAGCGTGGACGGGCGCCTCCGAGCGCCGAGTCGGTCGCGCACGAGGCGGCGCTCCCTCGGGTCGAGTCCGAGGAACCACACGGTCGGGGCGAAGGTCACGATCCAGAGCGCCCCGATCGGGACCAGAGCGAGCAGTGTCTTCGGATCGAGCACCCGGCTGATCCCGCCGAGAACAACCGACGCCACAAGGAGCGCCGGCAAGACGGGGCGCAGCGACGCTCCCGCCACGGAGCGATAGGTGACACCGGAGGACCGACGAACGAGTCGCGGAACGAGCAGGATCGTCGCGATCGCCTCCGTCACGACGGTCGCGAGCGCCACGCCCCAGAGCCCGACCCTCCAGGCGAGCACGATCGAGATCGCCAGGTTCGCGCCGACGACGGCCAGGAGCACGAAGGCGAGCGGCCGTTGCAAGCCGCGCGCGACGAGGTACTGCGAGAGCACCTGTGCCGGCTGGTGCAGGACGAGCGCCACGCCGAGCAAGCCGAGCACCCACGTGCTCGGGGCCCAGCCCGGGCCGATCCACGCGCGGATCAGCTGGTCCGGGATGAAGACAAGCGGTAGGGCAAGGAGCAGCATGAGCGCCATGCCGAGCCGCAGGCCGGTGAGCAGCAGATGCTTCTGTCGCCGCAGCTCGTCCGCTCCCTCGAGCTCCGAGAACGCCGGGTACAGCAGATCGGTCGCTCCAGTGCCGAGACCGACCACCAGACCGAAGATCCGCGCCGGAATCGCATAGAAGGCCGCTGCACGCGCGCCCAGGATGACACCGACGACCAACACGTCTGCGGAGAAGACCACCTTGGCCGCGACGTGGATCAAGAAGTTGTGCCAGCTGAACGCCAGCAGCTCGCGAATCCG
Source organism: uncultured Thermoleophilia bacterium (assembly GCA_963769545.1). Classification (GTDB taxonomy): domain Bacteria; phylum Actinomycetota; class Thermoleophilia; order Gaiellales; family Gaiellaceae; genus PALSA-600. Next base: position 898,689 of record CAVYMB010000002.1, read on the forward strand.
GACGGCGGTGACATACGTCCGCCTCACGACGAGCGACGGGAACTCGCGACGCAGCCAGCGCAGGGGCAGAGCGAGCTGCACGAGCGTCGACACGAGTGTGAACGCCGCAAGCAGCACGATCCCTCCCGTGTGGGGCAGGAACGCGAGCACCAGCGTCGCGTAGACGAGGAGGCGGGCGAGGCTGCCGAGGTTGACGAGGTCGTAGCGCTGCTGACCGAGAAGGAGGTTGTTGAAGAGCCCGAGCGGGAAGCTCGCAGCGATCCCGGCGACGACCAGAAGGGTCGCGGCGCGCGCCGGCCAGACCAGGTGGTGCGGGATCGAGATCAGATACGGGACGAGGATCGCCAGAACGATCCCGGTCACGACGCTGATCACGCCGATGATCGCGTAGACGACGAGACCGACAGACGCGAGCGTGTTGATCTCCTCGGGCGACTTTCGTCCGCGGGCGTGCGCTCCGAAGCGGATCACGGACGGGCCGACACCGAGATCGAGCACGGCGACGACGATCGAGATCGACCCGATGAAGACCCAGAGCCCGTAACTCTCCTTGCCCAGTGCGTGCACGATCACCGGCGTGAGGACGAGCGCGGACAGGACCGAGGCGCCGTAGACGACGTAGGTCGAGACCAGGTTTCGCCGAAGCAGGCGCATCCGTTCGGGCGCCATCGTACGGACGCGCCCTCCGTAGAGTCCTCGCGACATGTGGTCGCCGGGGGAGATCGTGATCAGGCGCGAGGTGCTGAACGACGGACGGGCGTGGATGCTCGTGCCCGTCGTCGTCGTCGCCGATCAACCTGACTTGCTCGCGACCTACATCGCGCCGGGCACGCCGTTCGAGTTCCCCGACGGGGACTGGCCGTCGCCGGACGGCCGCCACCCCTGGCACGGGCGGCAGCGCTGGCAGGGGAACGGGCTGCTGATGCTGCAGCGCCCCGGAGAGTGGTACGCCGTCTGGCTGTTCTGGCAGGGGCCTCACCGGGAGTTCAGGGGCTGGTACGTGAACCTCCAGGAGCCGTTCCGCCGAACGAACGACGGTTACGACACGCAGGACCTCGAGCTCGACATCTGGGTGCCGCTCGATGCGCCGTGGGAGTGGAAGGACGACGCGCTGCTCGGCCAGCGCGTGCGCGAGGGCCGGTTCACCGAAACCCAGGCGGCGGAGATCCGCGCCGAGGGACGACGGATCACTGCCGACCTCGACGCAGGCCGGCGATGGTGGTCCGACGGCTGGGCGAGCTGGACGCCGGATCCGGGATGGTGAGGCCCGACGGGCGCCGACACTCGCGGGACTCGTCGCACTCTGGTTCTTCTGGAACTGTCACCCGAGACGTCGCAACGCTCGGCCGTCCGTTGCGGCGAGCAAAACGACGAGCGCGGCACCCAGCGCGCAGACGAACAGCGTGCTCGACGCCGGCCGCCACTCCACGGTCAGCGGATAGACAAAGACGTTGGCTGTCGCGGCGATCAGAAGCAGCGCGGCCACGATCCGCGAGCGTTCGAGTAGCGCCGCGGCGACGAACGCAGCCGGGAGGATCACGACCAGGTATTGCGCACTGAACACCTTGTTGAGCAACAGGAACAGCACCGGCGCGAGAGCGGCGACCGCGACTGCGGTCGGCAGCGTCGGTCGACGCCGGATCAGGAACAGGGCGAGTGAGAGGAGAACAAGAGCCTGAACGACGACCACGAGCGGGTCGGCCCACGACGGGACCACCGCCGGGTCGTAGACGGCACCGGGCTTCGACGCCTGTCCGAGTATTCGTAACGGCAGGTACCAGAGGGATTCGGGCGTGAGACCGCGCGGAGCCTGGCGCTTCACCGACGCCCAGACCGCGTCGGCGCTCCAGACGACGAACGGAAGCACGACGACTGCTGCAGCGAGGGCGAACGCCGTCGCGTGACGGACTGCTTCGCGTCGGCGACCAGTCGAAACGAGCCAGAGCACAAGCAGCACGAACGACAACGCAGGCGTCCACTTGACGGCGGCCCCGACCCCGAGCAAGGCACCGGAGACCGTCCAGCGCTCGCGCAGGGCGAATGCGAGCCCGAGGACGAGCAGTGCAGCCGGGAGTGCGTCGAACTTGAACTCCCAGAAAAACGCGTTCGCGGGCCAAACCGCGACTGCGGCCGCGAGCCAGCGGGCGTCGCGGAAATGCAGGGATGCGATCGCCCAGACGATCGCGCCCTGGCACACCGCCATCACGAACGGATTGACCGACCGCGCGCTGCCGACGAACGTCTCCAGGGCGAACAGCACGACCGCTCCAGGCGGATATTCGCTGTGCGGATACGTCCCGTGAAGCAGCGAGCCGCCTTCGGCTGGATACACGCTGGCCACGTCGACGTCACCGGCTACGCCACGGGCGAGATGGACGAGGGCGAGCGACGCCGGCAACAGCACCGCGATCCCAACGACGATCCGCGCGTCCAGGCGGTCGCGCGCGAACCACGCAACGGCGAGCGCCAGTGCAGCGACGACGCACTCCGGCCCGTAGCGCGCAGCCCGGAACGGCGCGAGCGCCTCGATCAAAACGGTCGCGAGCCCCGATCCGATCAGTACGAGGTTGGGGTTCAGCCTCGACGCGGCGCCGACCACGCACCGAGTCTAGGCACGTTCAGCGCCCCGCCCCGGCATACCGGGACGGGGCGCAGCCGAGTCGATCAGGCCGCAGCTTCGAGCGCGGGCTCTGCGACAACGGCGGGCCGTGCCCGCTTCGGCCGCTTGATCGCGAACGCAGCGACCGAGCCGAGCGCGACGACCGCGGCGCCGACGTAGACCGAGACGGTCATCCCGTGAACGAATGTCTCGCTCGTCCGGTAACCGCCGTAGTGCGCGAAGACCGAGGCGAGGACCGCGACCCCGAACACCCCACCGAGCTCGCGAATCGCGTTGTTGGCACCCGACGCCTGCCCTTCCTCCTCAGGGCGCACCGCCGAGAGCACGAGGTTGGCGACCGGCGCAAAGAAGAGCGCCATGCCGGCGCCCGACAGCGCGAACGGCGCAACCAGGTCGACGTACGGCGTGGTCGGCGTCGACACGGATGCGATCCAGGCGAGGCCGGTCGCCTGCAGCGCGAGCCCGACGCCCATCAGCCGGTTCCCACCGAGGCGATCGGAGAACGCACCGGCAAGCGGTGAGATCAGGATCGGCATCGCCGTCCACGGCAGGATGCGCAACCCGGACTGGAGTGGCGAGTAGCCCTGCACCGTCTGGAAGAACTGGCTGAGCAGGAAGATCGAGCCGAACATCCCGAAGAACATCAGCAGGCTCGAGGCGTTCGCCAGTGCGAACGTCCGGTTGCGGAAGAAGCGCATCGGCAGCATCGGCGCCCGGGCGCGGAGCTCCCACAACACGAACAGCACGGTGACGATCGCGCCGCCGACCAGCGCGCCGACGATCTGCGGCGAGCTCCACCCCAGCGAGTTCCCGCGGACGAGCCCCCAGACGATCCCGAACAGGCCGACGCTCACGAGCCCGAGCCCCGGCAGGTCGAGCTTCGAGGCCGGGCCGTAGCTCTCGTCCAGGCGCGCGAGTGCGAGCGGTGCCAGCACGAGCCCGATCGGGACGTTCAGCCAGAAGATCCAGTGCCACGAGATGCCGGAGACGACTGCCCCGCCGACGAGTGGCCCGAACGCGACGGCCAGCCCACTGATCCCGCCCCAGAGACCGAGCGCGAGCCCGCGGCGCTCCTTCGGCACGCCGGCCGAGAGGATCGTCAGCGTCAACGGCATCACGATGGCTCCGCCGACGCCCTGGACGGCGCGTGCGATGTCGAGCATCGTCGCAGACGTCGCCAGCGCGGCCCAGGCCGAAGCGAGGGTGAAGATCGTCAACCCGATCGCCAGCATGCGACGGCGGCCGAACCGATCGCCGAGCGCTGCGCCGGTCAGAAGCAGCACCGCGAAGGTCAGCGTGTACGCGTTGACCGTCCACTCGAGCTGCGAGAGGGACGCGTGCAGATCCTTGCGGATCACCGGCAGCGCCGTCGTCACGACGAGGTTGTCGAGCGTCACCATGAAGAGGGCGACCGAGGTGATCGCAAACGTCCAGCCGATGTTTCGTTTGTGAGTCATCACTTACCTCCGTTCGAAAAAAGAGAGAGCCCTCTAGCCCTCGTTGCAGCCCTCGAGCAACCGCGCCGCCCACGCCTCGGGCGGATCGTCGAGATGGATCGAGGCGATCACGTTCATCAGCATTCCCTTCGCGAAGAACTCGGCGACGCGCGCCGGGCCGAGCCCGGAGACGCGCTCGACGTAGGCGACGAGGTCGCCATAGCCGTTCCGGACGACTGCGCGGATCTCCGGGTCGCCGCAGGCGGCATAAGCCTGCATCTGGCCCCGGAGATAGTAGGAATCCTGCTGCAGCAGCTGATCGTAGGCCTTGCCGATCGCCTCGAGCGCGGCGTCGCCGCGCTCGCCCTCGGCCGCCCGCTGGAAGATCTCGAGCGTCTGCCGGAAGCAGCGCGCGCAGACCGCCATGAACAGCTCCCGCTTGGTCCCGAACAGGCGGAAGACGTAGGGCTGCGAGATGCCGGCGCGCTTTGCGATGTCGTCGGTCGACGCCCCGTGCAGTCCCTTCTCCGCGAACTCGACGAAAGCGGCGTCGAGGATCTCCTCGCGCCGCACGTCCTTCGTCTTCCGTGTCTGGGTGACCATGACTCGCTAGGTTAGTGACTACTCACAACCTTGTCAAGAGTCTCGGCGACGAAGTCGAGATCCCCGTCGGAGAGGCGCGTGTGGAAGGGGAGCGCCAACGCACGTTCGAAGACGCGGGTGGCGCCGGGAAAGGCGCCCTGGTCGCGGTAGGCCCCGAGCAGGTTCAGCGCATACGTGCCGATCTGCGCCTCGATGCCTTCCGCCCGGAGCGCCGCGAGGATGCGGTCGCGGTCGTCCACCTGCACGACGTACGCCTGCCAGCCGTGCACGTCGCCGGGGTCGGCCTCCGGCAGGAGCAGCGGCAGATCCCGCAGCCGCTCGGCGTACCCCGCGGCGATGTGCGCGCGTTCGGCGAGCAGCTCATCGAGGCGGCGGGCCTGCGGCAGGCCGACGGCACAGAGGATGTCGGAGAGGCGGTAGTTCAGCCCCGGCGCCGGCATGTCGGGCGGCGACAGGGACTGCCAGCCGTGGTTGCGCAGCCGCCGCGCCGCCTCGGCGATCTCCGCGTCGTTCGTGGTCACGGCGCCGCCCTCGCCGGTCGTGACGATCTTGCGCGGGTGAAAGCTCAGGCAGCCGAGCAGGCCGAGCCCGCCGCACGCGCGGCCACCCCGCCGCGCCCCGAGCGCGCCCGCCGCGTCCTCGAGCAGGGTCAGCTCCGGCAGCTGCTCGAGGCGGGCCGGCCGGCCGAACAGGTGCACCGGGAGGATCGCCTTCGTCCGTGCACCGACGCGGATGCGATCCGGATCGATGTTCATCGTCTCCGGGTCGACGTCGACGAGGACGGGCACCAGCCCGGCCAGCGCGACGACGTTGGCGGTCGCCGGAAAGGTGTACGCGGGGACGAGCACCTCGTCGCCGGGGTCGAGGCCGAGCGCGAGCACGGCCACGTGCAGCGCCGCCGTCCCCGACGACACCACGACCGCGTGCCCGACCTCGCAGAGGCGTGCCAGCTCGCCCTCGAACTCGGCCACCTTCGGGCCCATCGTGAGCATTCCGCTCGCCAGGACCTCGGCGACCTCGGCAAGCTCCGGCTCGCCGACGTCGGGCCAGCCTAGGCGGAGACGGGGAGTCTTTCCCGGTACCACGCGATCGTCTTCGACAGGCCGTCGTCCAGCTCGACCTGCGGCTCCCACCCGAGCAGCTCGCGCGCCTTCTCGACGTTCGGGATGCGCAACTCGACGTCGGCGTAGTGCAGCGGCTGGAAGACGGTCTCGCCGTCGTACCGCATCAATCGCTTGATGCGCTGCGCGAGGTCGTAGATCGTCACCGCGGAACGCGGGTTGCCGATGTTGAAGGCCTGGCCGACCGCCTCCGGACGCTCGAGGCACGCGAGCACACCCGAGACCATGTCGGTGACGTAGCACCACGCGCGGATCTGCGAACCGTCGCCGTGGATCACCAGCTCGTTGCCGCGGAGCGCTGTCTCGATGAACGCGCGGATCGCACCGCCGCCAATCTGGCCCGGCCCGAAGACGTTGAACGGGTGCACGGTCACGGTCGGGAGCCCCAGCTCGTCGTGATAGGCGTGGGCCATGTGCTCGCCGGCGAGCTTCGAGACGGCGTAGGTCCAGCGCGCTTCGCCGACCGACCCGATCGTCGACACCTGGCCCTCTTGAACGCGGAAGGCGTGCGTGCCGAACACCTCGCTCGTCGAGAAGTCGACGAACCGCTCGACCGTGCCCGCCGTCGCCATTGCTGCCTCGAGCACGTTGTACGTCCCGATCACGTTCACACGCATCGTGCGCACCGGGCTCTCGAGCACGCTGTCGACGCCGGCGATCGCCGCGCAGTGCACGACGTGCGTCGCGCCGGCGGCTGCATCACGCACAGCGGCGGCATCGAGCACGTCGCCCTGGACCAGCGAGAAGTTCGCGTGCTCGGCAAGCCCGGTCTCCGACAACGCGTCCCGATGCAGGTTGTCGAACGCGACCACCGTGTTCCGCTCGACGAGCTCGCGCGCGAGCGTCGTGCCGATGAACCCGGCACCGCCCGTGATGAAGACGTGCTTGTCCTCGAGCGCCACGGCAGCAGCGTATCGTTGCGCCGCTTGGATCCGACGCTTCAAGCCTGGCTGGAGGCAACCGCGGGGCCGGACGATGACTTCGTCCGGCAGCTGTGGCGGTCGGTGCTCCGTCGTCCCGTGGAGCCGCAGGTGCTCGGTACCGCCGTCGCTCGCCTTCGGGCGGGCATGTCACGCTCGGCGCTCGTTGCGGAGCTGGCGGGCTCCGCGGAGTTCGCGCGGGTCCGGCTCCTCGACGATGCGGTCGCCTGGGCCGCCGCCCAGCGTGCCGCGGACGAACGCCCGCGCAACCTGGTCGCGCCTGCCGGCACCGACGAGCGGCCGATCGAGATTCCGTGGTGCCTGGCCCGCTATCGCGGCGAGCCCCGGCTGCTGGACGTCGGCTACGTCTTCGCCGAGCCTGCGTATCTCTCGGGGCTGGTGGCACTCGGCGCCGAGCAGCTGGTCGGCGTCGACCTGGCGTCGGCCGAGGTCCCGGGCCTCGAGAGCATCACGGCCGATCTGCAGAAGCTGCCGTTCGACGACGGGACGTTCGACGCCGCGATCGCGATCTCGACGCTCGAGCACATCGGCCGGGACAACTCGCAGTACGGGCTCGCCGCGGAGGGGGACGAGCGAGCGCTCGACGGGGCGCTTCGGGAGCTACATCGCGTGCTCGACGCTGACGGGCGTCTGCTCGTGACGGTTCCGACCGCGGCGGCGGAGGACCTTCGGCCCGAGCAGGCGGTGCTCGCAGCGGCAACCTGGGTCGGACGCTTCGAGGCGGCGGGCTTCCTCGTCTGGGAGGACGAGCTGTACGAGCTCGGCGCCGACGGCTGGCGGTCGGTGACGGCGCTCTCCGGTGCGCGATACGGCGAGCGCGGCCCCGGTGCGTCGGCGGTCCTGTGCGCCGAGCTGCGGCCCGCGCGACTCGGTGCGCGGCTGCGGCTCGCGGTGCGCGACCGCCGGCATGCGGACGAGCCGCGTCGTGCGATCTGAGGACCGCTGACCGACCCCCAGTAGCATCGCGCGCGTGAGAACCGTCCTCTTCGTCGGCGCGGGCCGCCATCAGCGCCGGGCGATCGCGCAGGCGAGGGCGGCCGGGCTGCGCGTGGCAGCGGTCGATCGCAACGCGGACGCGCCGGGGCTGGCCGAGGCCGACATCGCGAAGATCGTCGACTTCGCCGACGTCGGCGCGGTGCTGCGCGCCACGCGGCGCCTGCGGCTCGAGGGTGTCCTGACGGTCAGCGCCGACCGCGCCGTGCCGGTGGTCGCGGCGGTCGCGGAGGCGCGCGGCCTGCCGGGGATCGGTACCGAGACGGCGCACCTGATGACGCACAAGGTGGCGATGCGGCGGCGGCTCGCGGACGCCGGCGTGCCGCAACCGCGCTTCGCCGCGGTGCGGAACCTGGCCGAGACGCGGCGGGCGGTCGACTCGGTCGGTTTTCCGGCCGTCCTCAAGCCGGCGGACTCCGGCGGCCAGCGTGGCGTCTTCCGGGTCGAGTCGCTCGACGACGTCGACGCGCACCTGCACGAGGCGCTGGCCGCGTCGCCGACCGGCGAGGCGATCCTCGAGCAGTTCGTCGACGGGATCGAGCTCAACGGCATCGTGATCGCCCGGGACGGCGAGACGATCCCGCTCACCCTCTCCGACCGGCTGCGCCCGCCCGGTGTCGGCTTCGGCGTCGGCTGGATCCACGTCTTCCCGCCGACGATCCCGCCGGACCAGCTCGAAGAGGCCGAGCGTGTCGCCGGGCACACCGTGCACGCCCTCGGGCTGCGCACCGGAATCGCGTTTCCGCAGCTGATCGCCGCGCCGGACGGCCGCGTCGTCGTGGTCGAGTGCGCCGCGCGGATCCCCGGCGGCCAGATGGCCGACCTCGTCCGGGTCGCGGTGGGCGTCGACCTCGTCGACGTTCAGCTCCGGATGGCGCTCGGCGACGACCTGCCGGACGAGGTGGTCCGGCCGCGCTTCAGCCAGCCGCTCGCGATCCGCTTCCTCACCGCCGAGCCCGGGCCGCTGCCGACGGGCCGCGTGACGCGGGTCGGCTCGCTCGACAAGGTGCGGGCGTTTCCCGGGGTGGTGCAGGCCGACGTCTACCTCCAGGTCGGCGAGGTGATCCGGCCCGTGCGGCTCGACGGCGACCGGCGCGGCTACGTGCTCGCGACCGGCACGACGAATCTGGCGGCGCTCGAACGCGCCGAGGCCGCTGCGAGACTCCTCGACGTGGAGGTCGAATGAGCTGCGACTTCTCGTTCGCGCACTACCGCGAGCTCCTCGGCGCGGCGCGTCAGGGCGGCTACCGCTTCGCCGGGTTCGACCGCGACCCGGAGCCCGGCGACCTGATTCTCCGCCACGACGTCGATCTCTCGCTCGACGCGGCGCTCCAGATGGCCGAGCTCGAGGCCGCCGAGGGCGCCTGGTCGACCTGGTTCCTGATGACGCGATCGGCCTTCTACAACCTCGCATCGGCCGAAGGGGAGCGCGCGATCGCCCGGCTGCGCGAGCTCGGCCACCGGATCGCCCATCATGCGGCGTGGCCGAACGTCGACCTCGACGAGCGCTTCGACGCGGTGCTCGCCTGGCACAACCCGGATCCGGACTACATGCAGACGGAGGTCGAAGGCGCCCTCAACGTGATGCGGGCACCGTTCTTCGACGCGGATCACTATCGGTCGGACTCGAACCAGCACTGGCGGAACGGCTGCCCTCACCTCGAGCTCGCGGAGGGTCGGTTCGAGTGGCTGCAGCTGCTCACGCACCCCGAGATCTGGGCGTACCCGGGGGAGACGATGGGCGAGACGATGCGAGCGTTCATCGCCGCCGACGCGGAGGCTCGCCTCGAGCTCTTGCGGCACGACAGGATCGACCTCGAATGAGGCCGATCACCGTCCTCGTCAGCGCATCCGGTGCGCCGGGAACCGCTGCGCTGCTGCACGCCCTACGTGCGAACGGCGAGCGGGAGGTGCGCCTGGTCGGCACCGACATGAGCGAACGCTCGGTCGGCAGGCACCTGTGCGACGCGTTCCACCTCGTGCCGGGCGGAGCGGATCCGGCGTTCCCGGACGCGATGATCGACGTCGCGACGCGCGAGCGGGTCGACGTGGTCCTGCCGCAGTCGTCGTTCGACCTGGAGGGCCTCGCCGAGCACGTCGATCGGTTCTCGATGCCGGTGCTCGTCTCGCGACCCGACACGATCCGCCGCTCGAACGACAAGGCGGAGACCTACGCGCTGCTACACCGGCTCGGTGTTCCGGCGCCGGCGTTCCGGCGCGTCAACGGCGCAGCCGAGGTGGAGGCGGCGGCGCGTGAGCTCGGCTACCCGGAGCGACCCGTGTGCTTCAAGCCGGTCTTCTCCTCCGGCTCGCGGGGCTTTCGCGTGCTCGATCCGACCGTCGACCGCGCGCACCAGCTGCTGTACGAGCGTCCCGGCTCGGTGGCGATGCGGCTCGAAGAGGCGGTCGAGCTGCTGCCCGCCGAGGGCGGCCCGGACCTGCTCGTGATGGAGCTTGCGACCGGCGGGGAGCGGACGGTCGACGGGATCGCCAACGGCCGCGAGATCGTGCTCGGCCATCCGAAGACGCGCGAAGCGATGCGCGCGGGGCTCGCGATGTACTTCGTCACGCTCGACGATCCGGAGTTGATGCGAGTCGCCGGGCTGATCGCCGCCGAGCTCGGGATCGAGCACTTCTTCAACATCCAGCTCGTCGGAGAGCAGGTGATCGAGATCAACCCGCGGATCTCGACCGTCGTCTACCAGGAGGATCTGAACCTCCCCTATCTCGGCGTCAAGCGCGCGCTCGGCGAGATCTCCGACGACGAGCTGCGCAGTCTCGCCGGCCGCGTCCGCCCGGGCCGGACGGCGCTCCGCTACTTCGACCAGCTCGAGTTCGACGCCGCGGCCGAGTCGTGAGCACGCAGCGACCTGGCCCTGGCCGCGGCGGGCACGTTCGTCGCCAGACGACCGTGACGAGTGTGTGCCACGCGTGAAGGCGACCGCGCGCGTGGCTCGAATGCAGGGAATCCGCGTGGCCGAAGGGACATGGCCCGTCGCCAGGCAAGGGTGACAGGACTGTGACAAAACATCCACAGCTGCGCGTCACGCACTGCCCCGTCAACGTCGCCGGGATTCCCTGGGAGAACGTCCAGGCGCTGCGGCGCAAAGGGGTCGACGCGCGCCTCGTGGTCTTCGACCGCGGGCGGCTCCATCCCGAGGCGGACGTGTCGCTCGACCGCCACGGCGGCCTCGCTCGACGGCTGGCGACCCAGTTCGCTGCGTTCGCGCGCCTCGCACCGACGACCGACATCTTCCACTTCTACTTCGGCCTGACGCTGATCCCGCAGTCGCTGCAGTTTCCGCTGCTACGGCTGCTCCGGCGGCGCAGCGTGTTCCACTACCTCGGCTCCGACATCCGTGGCAAGACACCCGAGCAGCTGGCCTTCGGCAAGCGCGCCGACGCCGAGATCGTCGGCAGCTACGACGCGGTGCGCTGGGTGCCGGAGGCCCACGTGATCCCGCCCGGGCTCGATCTTCGACCGTTCACGCCCGTTCCGCCGTCCGACGCCACCCGGCCGCTCGTCGTGCACGCACCGTCGAACCGCGAGAAGAAGGGGACGAGCCGCGTGATCGAGGCCTGCGCCGAGCTGCCGGTCGAGCTCGACATCGTCGAGGGCGTGCCGCACGACGTGGCGCGCGAGCGCTATGCGCGGGCGGACATCGTCGTCGACCAGCTGAACGCGGGCTGGCACGGCGTCTTCGCGCTCGAGGCGATGGCGCTCGGGAAGCCCGTCGTCGCGTACCTGAAGCCGGACGTGGTGGAACGCAGCGCGACGGGCTACGGCGTTCGCATTCCGATCGTCCCGGCGACCGCGGAGACGCTCGTCGCAGATCTGCGCCCGCTGGTCGAACAGCCGGCGCTCCGGCGCGAGCTCGGGGCGGCCGGGCGCGCCTACGTCGAGCAGGTCCACGACATCGACCGGATCGCCGACCGCTTCATCGACCTCTACGGTTCGCTGCGGAACCGATGAGCCTCTCGCTCGAGATCCGGCGACTCGGCCGTCACTCGGCCATCTACGGCCTCGGCGGACTGGTCTCGCGGATCCTCGCGACCCTGCTCCTGCCGCTCTACACGCACTTCCTGCCGCCGCAGGCGTACGGCGAGGTGGAGATCATCACCGCGGCGACCGCCGTGCTCGCGATCGTCCTTCAGCTCGGCATCGCCAGCGCGTTCTTCCGCTTCTACTTCGACGCGAAGGAGACGCCCGCGAAGCTGACCGTCGTCCGCACCTCGTTCTGGTTCACGATGGGCATGTCGACGCTCGGCCTGGTGATCGGCCTCGTCTTCGCCACGCAGATCAGCCATCTGCTCGGGCTCGGCGACTACCCGTCATTGGTGCGGGCGGGCGCCGTCGGCCTGTGGGCCCAGACCAACTACCAGCAGCTGACCGCGCTGTTCCGGGTCGAGGAGCGCTCGACCGCGTACGCGATCGCCAGCGTCGCAAACGTGCTCCTCACGGTCGGCGCGATGATCGCGTTCGTCGCCGTCTTCCACTGGGGCGCCGTCGGCCTGGTCGTCGGGAACTTCACCGGCACGCTGATCGTCTACCTCGTCCTGCTCGCGTACCGCTCGGAGCAGCTCGGCCTGGAGTTCGACCGCCCGCTGTTCCGCCGGATGCAGTCGTTCGGGATGCCGCTCGTGCCTTCGGCGCTCGCGTTGTGGGCGATCAACTTCATCGACCGCGAGTTCGTCTCCTGGTACAAGGGCAACGCCGAGGTCGGCGTCTACTCGGCGGCGATCAAGGTCGCCTCGGTCGTGACGTTCGTCCTGATCGCGTTCCGGACGGCGTGGCCGGCCTTCGCCTACTCGATCGAGGACGAGCGCCAGGCCAAGCGCACCTACGCCTTCGTGCTGACCTACCTGATGGTCTTCACGTTGTGGGCGGCGCTGGCGCTCGGTGCGCTCGCCCCCTGGTGGGTGAAGCTGCTGACGGCGCCCGAGTACCAGCGGGCCCAGGAAGCCGTGGCGCTGCTCGCCTTTGCCGGCGCCGCCTACGCGGGCTACACGGTGCTCGCGATCGGCAGCGGCCGGGCGCGGCGGACGCAGCTCAACTGGGTCGTGACCGGTGTCGGTGCAGCGGTCAACGTCGCGCTGAACTTCTGGCTGATCCCCAGCTACGGCATGGTGGGCGCTGCGATCTCGACGCTCGTCGCCTACGTCGTCCTGTTCATCGGGATGAGCGTCTACTCGCAGTCCGTCTATCCCGTGGCCTACCAGTGGCGCCGCGTCGCGACCGCGGTCGCGGTCGCCGTTGCGCTCAACGTCGCCGCCCGCGCAGGCGGGCTCCCACTGGGGCCGTCGCTGGTCCTCGTGCTCGTCTATCCGCTGGCGCTCGGGCTGCTCGGCTTCTTCCTGCCGGCCGAGCGTGCGCGGCTGAGACGGCTCGTCCCGCTCTAGTGAGCGCCGCGGCGGAAGCGGCGCACGCCGAGCCCGATCCCGCCGGATGCGACGAGCAAGAGCGCGATCCCGCCGAGCACGAGCACCGGCACCGGCACGCCGCTCGACGAGGTGCTCGCCGGAGTGACGGAGGCAACCGGTGTCTGCGGTTGGGTCGACTGCGGGTCGGTCGTGGTCGACGTGTCGTTCCGCGTGTCTGCCGCGGTCGGAGCGGTGTCCGTCGACTTGGTCTTCGTCGTCGAGGTTGCGGAAGCAGGCACCACCGTGCCCGACGACGTCTGGCGCGTACCGCCGACCTCACTCGGAACGTGCTGCCCGTGGCTTCGGTCGATCGCCGCCTGCAACGCGAGCCGGATGTCGTCAGTGAGGCTCGTGTAGACGGTCACCTGCGCCGGGATGTGCTTGAGCGCGTCCCGGTAGCACGAGATCGGATAGGTCGAGGCGACCTTGCCGTCGTGGTACCACTCGTTGAAGATCTTGTCGCGGCAGGGGGTCTTCGCCTCGGCGCGGGCAGGGCCGAGCGCCGCCAGCGCGGACAGGGCAAGCAGGAGCATGAGCCACCGCCTCATCGCCGCCATGTTCCCCCGGCGACGTCAAGTTCCACCCTGCTTCCCGTAAGGCTTTCGTTAAGCCATACGCCGATCAGGCGATGAAACAGGCGTCGTGGCACGACGAGGACACCCGGACGACCGCGAGACGCCGGCCGTGGTCGTCCAGCACCGCGAGGGTGCCGCGGTCGAGCGATGGCGTGAGGACGAGCCCGTCGCCGTGTTGGACGTTGTACGAACCGCGCGGGATCGCGGTCGCCCGGAGCAGCCGTCCCGACAGCGCGTGCACGCGGAACGTGCCGTCGTCGCCGCTCGTCACATACGCGCGGTCCCCGGAGAACGTGACGTGCTGCGGAGCGGCGTCCGCGCCGAGCCGCACCTGCAGACGCTCGGCCGCGCCGAAGATCGTCGAGACCCGGTGCTCGCCGGACGTCACCCAGACGCGGCCGTCCGGCGCGACGCCGACGTCGTGGCTGAGGAACGGCGTCGCCACCGTCGCGACGTGCCGCGGGCGACGCAACTCGGAGACGTCGACGACGGCAACGCCCCGGGCCGCAGAGCCGAGGCCGACCCAGAGGCGGCGGCCCGGGGCGTCGATCGTCACGTGACGCGCCCAGCCCGTGAGCCGTGCCTTGCCGAGCACCGTTCCCGCCACGGCGTCGATCGCGACGACGCCACTCGCGCCCGAGTCGGTCACGAACGCATGGACCCCGTCAGGATGTGCCGCCACGTACCGGGGCTCGACGAACCCACGGAGCGTGTGCCTGACGCGATGACGGTCGACCACGGTGACGACGCCGGCCGCGGTGTGGCAGACGACGGCGAGCGCGCCCACCCGCTCGATCGCGCGCGGGTCGGGCGGTGTGGCGACGAAGCCGGCCACGCGCATCGAGCCCAGATCGACGAGCGCGAGCCGCGCCTCGGCGTCGCACGTGACCAGCGCCTGCCGCGCGTCCGCCGCGCGGACGAGACTCGCTCGGACGGCAAACGGCGCAACGGCGGCGGCCGCGATGAACTGGCGACGGTTCACATGAGCTCGTACGTCGCGGGATCGCGCCGAGGTCCGCGAGACTGGACGCCGTGTCGCATCCCGAACTCGAAGCAGAACAGGAGTACGTCGACCGCGCCTACGAGCACCTCGAGCGCATGCGGTCCTCGGTCTCGCGGGCGGTCGACGCCGTCGACGGTGAGGTCGCGCAGGCGGCGATGGGCGCCTGGGCGGCCCGCCGGCTGAAGACGTTCGCCGACGCCGAGCGAGGCCTGGTCTTCGGCCGACTCGACTTCGAGCAGCTCGCCCGCCCGCTCTATCTCGGCCGCCGCTGGGTGCACGACGACGAGCTCCAGCAGGTGGTCGTCAACTGGCAGGCGCCGGCAGCGCGGCCGTTCTACACCGCGACGCCGCAGGATCCACACGGGGTGACGCTCCGCCGCCGCTTCCGCACGGACGGCCGGCGCGTCCTCGACCTCGCCGACGAGTCGCTGGACGGCTCGATCGTCGACGGCGCCGCCGTCGGCGACTTTCTGCTCGAGGAGCTCGAGCGCTCTCGCGAGCAGCACATGCAGGAGATCGTCGCGACGATCCAGGCCGACCAGTACCGGCTGATCACCCGCGAGCCCGGGACGCCGCTCGTGATCCAGGGAGGCCCCGGCACCGGGAAGACCGCGGTCGGCCTGCATCGGGCATCGTGGCTTCTCTACAGCTATCGCGACACGATCGCGCGTCGCGGCGTGCTCGTGATCGGCCCGAACCCGACGTTCATGGAGTACGTCTCCCACGTCCTGCCGGCACTCGGCGAGGAGGCGGTCGAGCAGCGTGCGGTGGGTGAGCTCGTCGACGGCATCGAGGCGACGCTGACCGACTCGGCGGCCACCGTCGAGTTGAAGTCCGACCTGCGGCTGGTCGAGGTGATCCGCCGGGCGGCCGAGGCGCGACTCGTGTCGGAGCCCGAGGAGCTCGCGATCCGCCTCGAAGGCAGCTTCGTGTGGGTGCGCGAGCGGGAGATCCGCGAGCTCCTCGCGGCCGCGCGCGCGGAGCTCGGCCTCACCGCCGTAGCGCGCGAACGGTTCAGGATGAACCTGCTCCGCCGGCTCTACGAGGAGTACGGTCGCGTGCTCGGCGCGTATGCCGTGCGCTCGTTCGACGAGGTCGAGCGCGCGCTTCGCGGCGGCGGCTATCTCGACCGGGTCATCAAGGCAGCCTGGCCGCCGGTCTCCCCTGAACGGCTCGTGCGCTCTCTGTTCACGGCACGCGGCGCGCTCGCCGAGGCGGCCGAGGGCATCCTCACGCCCGCAGAGCAGCGCGTGCTCGCCCGCCGCGGCAACGGCTGGTCCGAGGCCGACGTTCCGCTCCTCGACGAGGCTCGGTCACTGCTCGTCGCGCCTCCGCATCGCTACGGGCACGTGATCGTCGACGAGGCGCAGGACCTGTCACCGATGCAGCTCCGCATGGTCGGGCGGCGCGCGCCGGACGGCGGGCTGACGATCCTCGGCGACGTCGCGCAGGGAACCGGCGCCGTCGTGTACTCGAGCTGGGACGAGGTGCTCCCTCAACTGCCGCACGGCGACGCTGCGGCGGTCGAGGAGCTGCGACACGCGTACCGGGTGCCGAGTGAGATCATGGAGCTGGCGTTGCCGCTGCTCGAGACGATCGCTCCCGACGTCTCGCCGCCGATCGCCTACCGGACCGGTGCGGAGCCGCCGAGGTTCCACCGGGTCGACGAGCACGAGCTGCTCGCCACCGCGTACCGCGAGGCGGAGCTGCTGGCCGGCCGGGACGGGCTGCTGGCGGTGATCGCCCCCGACGAGCTCGTGGCCGAGCTCGAGCCCGAGGATCTCTGGGACGGCGTGCCGCTGCTGACCCCGCGGCGCGCAAAGGGGCTCGAGTTCGATCACGTTGTCGTCGTCGAGCCGGCGCTGATCGCTGCCCGCCCGCAAGGGCTACGCGAGCTCTACGTCGCGCTTACACGGCCGACCAAGACCCTCGTGGTCGTGCACGCACGGGCACTGCCGGACAAGCTTGAACGTCAGGTGAGGTAGTACACGGCGAGCGTCACGCCAAGTGCAAGGCCGACGATCACCACGAGCGCAAGCACGATCATGCCCAGCACGATCGGCAGCGTCGCGGGCTCGTAGCCCTCCTTGGCGATCTCCTCGAGGTGATGCTCCTCCGCGACCAGCTTGTCAACGAAGGTGGTCATCCCGGAACTATGGCACGTGCGGCCAGGTACCGACGAACTCGCGCTGGGCGCTCGTCTCCGGCGAGTCCTCCCGGCCGGACCAGAGCCGAACCGCATCGAGCGCATCCGCCGGCGACGTGCCGCGCTCGATCAGATGGCAGGCGACGACGCACCCGGTTCGCCCCCGGCCGCCGCGGCAATGGACGTAGACGCGCGCACCCTGCGCGAGCAGGTCGTCGATCACGTCCAGCGCCTCGCGCATACCTGCCTGCGAGGGCGGCTCAAAGTCGCGGAACCCGACGCGACGATGGTGGAGCTCGGGCCGGTCGCTCCAGTAGTCGGCCCATCCTTCCTCGGCCTCCGTCAGGTCGACCGTGGCTGAGATCCCTGCCGCAGCCAGCGCCGCGGCGGCTGCCGCGCCGTCCGGGTAGGGGCCTGCGAGCAGCCGTCCCGGCTCCACCCAGTACGAGCCCGCGATCACGCCTCCGGTCACGCGACCAGCCGGTACACCTGGAACACCTCGGCGAATTCACGATTGACGTTGATCCCGTGCGTGCGCGCCACGCTGCGAACATAGTCGGCGTTGGCGTAGCGGCGATGCTGCTGCGACGAGTATTTATCGAGCGCCGCCACCTTGCTGTCGATGTGCTTCTGCTCGAGGGCGATGTACGCCTGGTAGGCGAAGTCGAAGTTGTTCCACGGGATCTCGTAGCCGAGGATCGTCGTGCGCTTGAACGCGCGGAGCCCTTCGTCCGCGATCGTCCGATGATCCTGGTGGACGTCGTGCAGCGAGGGCTGGAAGACGCAGTCCGGCTGCCAGTCGTTCCAGATCTCGATCAACAGCTCCAGGATCGCCTGACGGTGCTCGGGGAACGTGCGGACGTCGAAGTCGTGCACGGTCAGCTGCTCGGGCGGGATGCCGAGCTCGCTCGTCGCCTCGCGCACCTCGCGCGCCAGCGTGTCCGGTGCGAAGCCGGGCGGTAACGATCGGGTCGCGATCGAGAACGCGACATACCGGACCTCGGCGCCGCTCTCGACCAAGCGCGCCATCGTGCCACCGCACCCGAACTCGCCGTCGTCGGTGTGCGGGGCGAGCACGAGCGCACGGCGAATCCCGTCGATCACGCGGCCGCCTCGATCGCCCCGTCGGCCCGCGCCCCCACGACGACGAGCGCGAGCAGGCCCCAGAACGTGGGGTCCTCGAAGAGCGCGTTGTAGAACAGGCAGTGCACGAGGATCGCGGTCAAGGCTAAACCGAAGGCGAGACGCGCGGTCCCTTCGAAGAACGGCCCGAGGCGACGGAACGCGGTGCGGAGCGCGAACCAGACGACGACGAACAGCAGCGCGAGCCCCGGCAGACCGGTCTCGGCGGCCACCGTGATCGGCGTCGTGTGGGAGGCGGCGGCCTTCGGCTCGCGGCCCTTCAGGCCCGTCGCGTCGGCATAGGCCCGCTTGAAACCGCCGATGCCCACGCCGAGCACCGGGTTGTGGAGGGCCAGCTTGATCCCGTTCCGCGCAAGCGTCGAGCGACCGCTCGTGACGTGCGACAGGGACGAGGACGTCTTCCCCTCCACACGGTGCCGCAGCTGCGGCGATGCGACGACCGCGAACGACAAAACGAGGGCAGCCACACCCAGCAGGACGAGGCTGCGCCAGCGCCAGATCACGACGGCGGCCACGGCCACGCCCACCATCAGCGCCACGTAGCTCGACTGCGAGAACGAGGGAAGCAGCCCGACCCAGGTGATCGCGAGCGCAAGGGTCGCCGCGACCGCCCACAGCGGGTCGCGTCCGCGCCGCCGCAGCACGACGACGAGGCTCGCGAGCACGGCGATCACGAGGAAGCGACCGTAGATCGACGGGTCGTAGAACACCGAGTTGACGCGATAGAACCAACCGCTCGGCGCGTAGGCGTTGTCGACCTTGACCTTCGGGTTCCAGAAGATCTGACGTTCCTCGTACTGGACGATCCCGATCGACGCGAACACGACCGCCATCACCGTCAGCTGGACGTAGAGGGCGAGCACCCACGGGCGCGACCAGGGCAGGCGCGCGAGGACGACGGCCAGCAGTCCGAACGGCAGGATGAAGAAGAGCAGCTCGATCGCGCCCTGCCGCACGTCCTTCGTCCAGAGGATCGAGACCCCGGACCAGCCGACGAGCAGCGCCAGGGGCCACGAGAGCGGGCCGAGCTCGCGAATGCGCGGGTCGTCCCCGTACAGCTGCCATGCGAGCGCGAGCGCCGCGACGACGACGACCCCGTACAGCGGCAGCAGGAGGTTCGCCTGGGTCGAGCCGACGTGCACGGGGAACCGCGCAGGCACGCAGGCGAGCGTCGCCATCGCGAGCAGCCAGGGGGCGCGCAGCACGATCCACGTCCCCGCCACGGCCGCGACCAGGCCGACGACGGCAGCCCCGGCCAGCAATCGATGGTGCCCTGACGGCGCGAGGTAGAGCGCGAGCACTGCGCAGCCGAGCGCCCACCCGGCGAGCCCGGCAATCCGCAGGTCCCGCCGCGGCGCGACGATCAGGAGCGCGAGACCGACCGCGCCGAGCGCACCGGCGGCCTGGGCGACGCCGCTGCTCACGTCACCGCACGACCACGGTCGTCCGTGCGGCGTGGTTCCGGACGAAGACGTACAGCGTGTAGGTGCCCTTCTTCCGCGGCGCGCGGAAGTGGAGCGTGCCCCGGCGCTCAACGCCCGACCGTCCGTGGAGCTGCCAGCGCACCGTCGGCGCGTCGGTCGAGACGCGAACGGCGAACCGCTGATGCGGCTTGACGACGATTCGCGGGCGCGCGAGCACCACGTAGCGGACGTGGGCGATCGCAAAGGGGTACGGCTTGGAGACGTTGCCGGCCCGGTCCTGAGCCGCGATCGTGAGCACGTAGCCGCCCCGCCGCGGCCGGACGGGCTTCCCGTGCAGCGTGCCGTTCCAGACGAGCTCGCCGGTCGGCTTCTGCGCCAACGTGAACGCGACGCGGACGTTGTCGACGTAGAGGATCCCGTGCGCCGGCTCGTTCACGGAGTAGCGCACGCGGAACGTGTCCCCATGGTGGTCGCCGTCCGGAGAGAGGATCGGGTACAGGGGATGCTTGACCGTGATCCGCGGCGGCACCGTGTCCAGGCGGATCGGGTTCGGCAGGACGATCGTCCGGTGCGACCGCTCGAGCTTGACGACGGGCTTGTAGACGCCGTCAGGCTCGATCAGGCCGGCATCGTTCAGCCCGTCCCAGACGAGGCTCAACTGCGCGCCGGCCTTGAAGCTGCGCGGCTCGAGAAGCGTGCGCACGCGGGTGCCGTCCGCCTTCTCGATCCCCACCTCGACGCGTTCGCGCTGACGGAGGCGGAAGGAGAGCTGCGCCACCGGCACGGTGCTGCCGTTCGGCGAGAACTCCGGGGTCGGCACCTTCGTCCCGTAGATCGGGGAGCGCTCGAGCTTCGCGCTCTCGGTGATCGCGAAGGCAACGGCGGTCGCCGCGAGCAGGGCGAGAACGAGTGCGCTCGACAGGGCCCGGGCCACGCCCGGAGGATTCTATGCCGGGCCTTCGACCGCTATGCGGCGCTGCTGCAGCTGGCGGAGCGACCAGACGATCGCCCCGATGGTCAGGAGCACGATCGAGACCTCGATGATCGTCGTCGCCCCCGGAAGCTCGACGAGCTTGATCCCCGAGAGCATCAGGACGAACGCGAACACCGTGCGAAGCGCGCGATCCGGCACCTTGATCGAGAGGTTCGCGCCGAGGAAGACACCCGGGATCGAACCGACCAGCAGCCAGGCGATGGCGTGGAGGTCGACGTTGCCGTGGAGCAGGTAGCCGGCACCCGCGATCCAGAGCAGGGCTGCTGCCTGGGTCACGTCGGTGCCCACCATCTGGGTGGCGGAGAGCGGGAACAGGAAGAGCATGAACAGGCCGAAGAACGTCCCCGAGCCGACCGAGGTGAGCCCGACGACGAAGCCGCAGCTCGCGCCGATCAGCACGGCGACGATCTTGTCGCGCCGGCTGAGGCGGAACGGCGCATTGCTCACGTCGGCACGCGGGTTGACGAACGTCCTGGCGAGGAAGCCGAGGCCGCCCAGGATCAGCGCGCCGCCGATCAGCTTGCTCATCGTCGCCTCGGCTCCCGCCGAGAACGAGCTCGCGAGCTCGACGCCGACCAGCGAGCATGGCCCCGAGCCGAGCAGGATCCACAAGGCAAGCGGGACGTTCACGTTGCCGAGGCTGCGGTGGCGCCAGGCCCCGAAGCTCTTGAAGACGGCGCCGTGCAGGATGTCCGTCCCGACCGCGGTCTTCGGGTCGAAGCCGAAGATCAGGATCAGCATCGGCGTCATCAGGCTGCCGCCGCCCATGCCGGTCATGCCGACGAGGATCCCGACCGCGAGCCCGGCCAGGACGAACTGCCAGGTCAACGCGCCGGCTCGGGCGGCAGCGGGCAGGAGATGAACGGACGCCCGGTCAGGCGGCAGCCGAGCTTGTAGGCCTCGCAGCCCGTGCAGAAGCCGGTGGCGGCCGCGAGCAGAGCGAGTGTGGCGACGAGCAGGCCGAGCACGGCCCCGAGCACGGGCACGCCGGCGACGTACGCGACCGACGCAGCCGACAGGAAGACGAGCCCGACCATGTTCGCGACGCGCGGCGGACGCGCATCCTCCAGCGGTCCTTCGCCGAACCGCGGCTGGACGAACTGGAAGTACGCGACGCACGGAAGGCAGTACCGGCGGCCGAAGCGGAGCCCGACCGCGAGCTGCACCGCCAGCAACGCGAGCAGCCACCACCAGCCGGTCGCGACCGCCAGCACCGACAGCGTCCCGATCACGAGCTGGTTCGCCCGCGGCGCCCTCGAGTCGATCACGTCCGTGTCGCGGTACGGATCGGCCCGCCGCGTCACGCGGATGCCTCGATCACCATGCCGGCGCCGACGGTGTCGTTGGTCGCCTCGTCGATCAGGATGAAGCCTCCCGTCGCACGGTTGCGCGTGTAGAGATCGACGGCGAGTGGATCCGCGAGCTTGAGGCGGACGACGCCGAGATCATTGAGCTCGAGACGCTCCGGCGAGAGACGATCCTCGAGCGTGTCGATGTCGACGACCGAGCAGAGCTCGGCGACGAGCGCGCGTGACGTGCGCGTCGCAAGCTTGATCGCAAGCGTCGCGCGCGGTTCGAGCGGTCGTTCGCTCATCCAACAGATGCGGGCGACGAGCTCGCGCGCGGTGACCGGCGGCCGGTCGGGGTCGGCGAGCAGGTCGCCGCGCGCAACGTCAACCTCGTCCTCCAGGAGGATCGTGACCGACTGTCCCGGCACCGCCTCGTCCAGCGGGCCGTCGGCGGTCTCGACCGAGGCCACGCGGCTGCGCGCCCCGGACGGCAGGACGACCACCTCGTCGCCCGCCCTCCAGACGCCTGCGTCGACGCGACCTGCGTAGCCGCGGAAGTCGTGATGCTCGTCGGTCATCGGCCGGATCACCCACTGAACGCCGAACCGGCGGTCGACGCGGTTGCGATCGGCTGCGAGCTCGACCGTCTCGAGATGCTCGAGCAGCGTCGGGCCTGCGTACCAGGCCATCGCGTCCGTGCGATCGACGACGTTGTCGCCGCGCAGCGCCGACACGGGGATCGCGACGACGTCGTGCAGGCCGAGGCGGCTGTTCAGCTCGTCGAGGTCGCGCAGGATCGCGTCGTAGCGCTCCTCGGCGAAGTCGACGAGGTCCATCTTGTTCACGGCGAAGGTGACGTGCGGGATCGCGAGCATCGAAGCGATGTAGGAATGCCGCCGGGTCTGCTCGACGACTCCCTTGCGGGCGTCGACGAGGATCAGGGCGACGTCCGCGGTCGACGCGCCGGTCACCATGTTGCGGGTGTACTGGACGTGACCGGGCGCATCGGCCAGCTGGAACCTGCGGCGAGGCGTCAAGAACGAGCGGTAGGCGACGTCGATGGTGATCCCCTGCTCACGCTCGGCGCGCAGGCCGTCGGTGAGCAGCGCGAGGTCGACGTAGTCGTGTCCTCGGCGGCGCGAGGCGTCTTCGATGTGCTCGAGCTGGTCGACCAGGATCTGCTTCGTGTCGTAGAGCAGTCGACCGATCAGCGTCGACTTGCCGTCGTCGACGGAGCCGGCCGTCACCAGCCGTGCAAGCTCGGTGTTCAGCAGCTGACTAGAAATAGCCAACGCGCTTCCGATCCTCCATCGCCGCTTCGGAGACACGGTCGTCGGCGCGCGTCTCACCGCGCTCGGTCACCCGCGTCGCAGCGATCTCGTCGACGACGTCCACCAGTGTCGCGGCATCCGACAGGACGCCGCCCGTGCACGTCATGTCCCCGACCGTGCGGAAGCGGACCGACGCGCTGAACGGCTCCTCGTCAGGGAATCGCTCGACGAACTCGGACGCCGCATAGAGCATGCCGTCGCGGCGGAACACCTCGCGGTCGTGGGCGAAGTAGATAGAGGGGAGCTCGAGCCCTTCGCGCGCCACGTACTGCCACACGTCGAGCTCGGTCCAGTTCGAGATCGGGAAGACACGGATGTGCTCGCCCTTGCGAATGCGGGCGTTGTAGAGGTTCCAGAGCTCGGGACGCTGCGCGCGCGGGTTCCACTGGCCGAAGTCGTCGCGGAAGCTGAAGATGCGCTCCTTCGCGCGTGCCCGCTCCTCGTCGCGCCGGGCGCCGCCCATCGCAGCGTCGAAGCCCTGCTCCTCGATCGCGTCGAGCAGCGTCGTCGTCTGCAACTGGTTGCGCGAGGCCCGCGGCCCGGTCTGATCGACGACGCGGCCGCGGTCGATCGAATCCTGCACGCTCGCGACGATCAGGCGCTCGCCCAGCTCGGCGACGCGCCGGTCGCGAAACTCGATCACCTCGGGGAAGTTGTGGCCGGTGTCGACGTGCATCACAGGGAACGGGAAGCGCGCGGGCCGGAACGCCTTCTCGGCGAGCCGGAGCATCACGATCGAGTCCTTGCCTCCCGAGAACAGCAGCACGGGCCGCTCAAGCTCGGCGGCGACCTCGCGCACGATGTGGATCGCCTCGCTCTCGAGCTCGTCGAGGTGCGACAGCGTCCTGGTCGAGACCGGGACGGTCATGCGACGACCTGCCCGCCTTCGAGGTGCAGACCGCACTCGGTCCGCCCGCTGCCGGCCCAGCGGCCCTCACGGCCCGCTCCGGGAATCGTCGAGTGGACGTCACCGATCGAGTTGTAGCCCCGGTCGTGCAGCGCGTTGTAGGGCAGCCCGCGCTCGCGGATATACGCCCAGCAGTCGTCGTCGCTCCAGTCCGCGAGCGGGTTCGCCTTCCAGAGCTCGTGCGCTGCGTCCCAGCCGAGCTTCAGGGCATTCGCGCGCGTCGGCGCCTGATCCCGGCGGACGCCGGTGATCCACGCGTCGAGGCCGCCGAGCGCCCGGACGAGCGGCTCGACCTTGGCAATCGCGAGGTAGAGGTCGGGCTTGCGCTCCCAGAGGTTGTCGCCGTGCGTCGCGGCGAGCTCCGCCGCGCTCGCGCCTTCGAACACCTCCACCTTTACGCCGTACCGCTCTTCGACTTCGCGCCAGAGCTCATACGTCTCCGGGAAGAGGTGGTGCGTGTCGATCGCGAAGACGCGAGCCTGCGGCTCGATCGCGAAGAGCATGTCGAGCAGCACGGTCTCTTCCTTCTGGAAGCTGCAGGCGAGCGACACCGCTCCCGAGAACTCCCGCGAGACGAGCTCGAGGATCTCCTCCGCGCTCATCGCCTCGACGACGGCGGCCTCAGGAAGCGTGAACGTGTTCTCCGCCACCGAGGAGCACCTCCTTCAACGTGTCCCCGCGCAGGCCGAGCCGGAGCGTCTCCAGCGGGATCACTTCGTCGGGTGGGATGTTTCCGAGGTTCACGGACGGGCCGAACTGCTTCACGAACCACGCCTGGGCCGCCTTCGTCGGCGCCTCGAAGACGATGTTCGCCGGGCCGACGACGTTCGCGATCTCGGCGATCAGCTCGGTCCTCATGCCGCCGTTCGAGTCGAAGATCCCGGCGGTGCCGCCCTCGCGCGCCTCCGTGATCACCTTCCAGGCTCCCGCCTCGAGCTCCTCGTTCAACCAGCGCGTCCACTCGTCCACGGTGTACTCGACGGACGAGTCCTTCGACCCGACCTCCGACAGGACGGTGAAGTCGCGGGCGAAGTCGGCGATCAGCTCGAGCTTCCGATCGCGCGGGATCTCGACGGTTCCATCCGAGATCTCGACGTGCGTGAGCCCCAGCTCGGCCAGCCAACGCTTGTATTCGTCGAGTGAGTCGCGCAGGTAGACGACCTCGAAGAAGGTGCCGCCGATCACGACGGGCTTCTCCCGCAGCACGTCGAGCTTGCGCTCGAGGTTCCCGGTCACGTACGCGGTGCCCCAGCCGAGCTTGACGATCGAGATGTGATCGCCCGCCACGTCCAGCAGGTCCTCCCACGCCCGTGGGCCGAGGCCCTTGTCGATCACGTGGGTCAGGCCGACGTGACGGCCGAGGCCCAGATCAAAGCCTGGCATAGAGCTCCTCCAGCTTGGCGTGGGCACGGGCCTGGACGTCGCGGTAGAGCGAGCCGCCGTGGGCGTCGATGCCCACGGTGAGCGGCCCGAAGTCCTTGACGCGGAAGCGCCAGAGGCACTCCGGCATCAGCTCTTCCCATGCGACCTCTTCGATCTCCTCGATCTGCGTCGTCTCGAGCGCCGCTGCGCCGCCGACGATCGCGAAGTAGACCATTCCCAGCCGCTGCATCGGCTCGATCGCAGTGTCGGGGAAGCCGCCCTTGCCGCAGATCGCGCGCACGCCGTACTCGGCGCCGAGCGGCTCGGTGAAGCGCACCATCCGCGCGCTCGTCGTGGTGCCGATGCAGATCTTCTCGTACTTGCCCTCAGCGATCTTGCGGACGTTCGGCGCGGTGTGGAGCAGGAATGCGCCGCGCAGGTCCATCGGTGGCGGGACGCCCTGGTCGAAGATTCGAATCTGCGTCCGGTCGCGAATGCCGATGATGTGGCCCTGCACCGTCACCTCGTCGCCGGCACGAAGCTTCAGGATCTCCTGCGGATCGGTGATCGGGAACGTGACTTCGTGAACCGCCACGGCTAGGCCTCCCGGTCGTAGTCGATGTCGCCGCTCGGACCGATGTGCGCCGATGCACGCCGTGCCGCCCAGCACTGGTAGTTGACCGCCACCGGATTGAGCGTCATGTGCGTGTCGGCGTGCTCGATGTGGCACTGGAGCACGGTCACGTCGCCGCCGAGGCCCATCGGCCCGATGCCGGTCTCGTTGAGCAGCCCGAACAGCTCGTCCTCGAGCTCGGCGACGATCGGGTCGGGGTTCCGCGTGCCGATCGGACGCATGATCGCCTCCTTCGCGAGGTGCATCGCGTAGTCGGCCGAGCCGCCGATGCCGACCCCGACGATCCCAGGCGGGCACGGCTTGCCCCCTGCGTCGACGATCGACTCGAGCACGAACTTCTTGATCCCCTTGACGCCGTCGGCGGGCACGCACATCTTCAGGAAGCTCATGTTCTCGCTGCCCGAGCCCTTGGGCACGCACTTGACGTCCAGGCCGTCCCAGTCCTCGATGAACTCCCAGTGCACGATCGGAAGCCGGTAGCCGATGTTCGGCCCCGTGTTCTCACGGGTGATCGTGTGCACCGCGTTCGAGCGCAGCGGATGCTCGACGGTCGCGCGCGCCGTGCCCGTGCGCAGCGCCTCGTAGATCCGCACCGGGTGCAACGGGAAGTGCTCGCCGACGCGTGCGTGGTAGACGGCGATGCCCGTGTCCTGGCAGACGAGGTTCTTCTCCCGGTCGGCGACGTTCACGTTGCGGTGGATCACGTCGAGCACGCGGCGGCCCGCGACCGAAGTCTCGCGGTCGCGGGCGGCGGCCAGCGCGTCGCGCAGATCCTGCGGGATGTCCTTGAGCGCCCACACGTAGAGGTACGCAGCCGCGTCCTCGACCGCGTGCTGCAGATCGGTCGTCGTGTCGATGCTCATCTCGCCACCTCCGCGGCCGCCTTGCCCGCACGTCGTCCGAAGACGGCGCACTCGAGCAGGCTGTTGCCCATCATCCGGTTACGTCCATGCGTGCCGCCGGCGATCTCACCGCAGGCGTACACACCGTCGATCGTCGTTGCTGCATTCGTGTCGATCACGAGACCGCCGTTCTGGTAGTGGAGGACGGGGTAGGTGAGGATGTGCTCGCGCAGCGGGTCGATGCCGGCGCCGCGGTAACGCCGCAGCATGTACGGCAGCGACACCTCGGCGTCGTCCTCCGTGATGCGCGTCGTGTCGAGGTAGACGGCAGGCCGTCCGTCGGGAGTCGCAACACCGCGACCCGCGTCGACCTCGTCGAAGATCGCCTTGCTGACGGCGTCACGAGGGCCGAGCGAGTCGGTGAACTCTTCTCCCTCCGCGTTCAGGAGCACGGCACCGTACGCACGCGTCGTCTCGGGGATCGAGTAGCCCTGCATGTTCGCCGGCCACGCACCGCCGTTCGGGTGGTACTGGAGCGCATCGAGGTCGCGCGTCTCGGCGCCGAGGCCGATCGCGAGCTGCGTCACCTCGCCGGTCGCGTTCGGGTGGTTGGTCGACAGCTCGCCGCGACGCTCCGCCTCCGCGTAGCAGCGCCCACCCGCCGCGAGCACCACGGCGCCGGCATCGACCACGTGCTCGCCGCACACTGCGCGCCAGCCGTTCGACGTCTCGCCGAGCTCCCGGAGCGGCGCGTTCGTGAACGAGGTCCCGCTGCCGGCCTCCCAGGCCTCGCGCAGCTGCTTGGTGATCGCGTGCCCGGTGCGATCGCCCACCTGGAGCAGGCGCTTCCGGGTCGCACCGCCGCAGCGGGCGAGGCGATAGCCGCCGTTCGAGCGCGTGAACTGCACGCCCAGCGTCTCGAGCCAGTGGATCGCGTCCGGCGCCTCGCCGGTGAGCACCTCGACGAGCGCACGATCGGCCGTCTCGTGCGAGGACGCAAAGACGTCGGCGGCGTGCTGCTCGGGCGAATCGTCGTCCGCGAAGGCCGCCTGGATGCCGCCCTGGGCCTTCGAAGAGTTGTTCGCCTGCAGCGAGCCCTTGGTCGCGAGCGCGACTCGGGCGCCTGCGCGCTCGGCCGAGACGGCGGCGGCGAGCCCGGAGGCGCCGCTGCCGATCACGAGCACGTCGAATGCGGGGACGGCACGCTCCACGGACGAAACGATACCTGAGATTAGCTGTCCTTATACTTTGTTCACCGCCTCGCTGAGCAAGGCGAAGGTGCCTGGCACCGGAGTGCCAGGCACCCTGCCGGCATCAGTCGACGGGCACGGGGCGGGCTCGCGGAGCAGCCTCGCCGCCGACCCGCGGCAGCCATTCGAGCCACCGCGGCAGGTACCAGTTCCACTCGCCGAGCAGCTTCATCACCGACGGGAGCAGCACGGCCCGGACGACGGTGGCGTCGATCAGGATCGCCGCGGCGAGGCCGAACCCCATCTGCTTGATGTCGATCTCGTGCAGCGTCACGAAGATCGCGAAGACAGCGACCATCACAAGCGCCGCGCTCGTCACCGTCGACGCCGTCCGCTTGATGCCGGCCGCAACCGCGTCATCGGTCGACATCCCTGCGTCGACGAGCTCCTTGACCCTGCTCAGGATGAACACGTGGTAGTCCATCGAGAGGCCGAAGAGGATCACGAACATGAAGAGCGGCAGCCACGAGGCGATCGCCCCGTTCGAGTGGAACCCGAGCAGCCCTTCGGCCCAGTGGTGCTGGAAGACGAGCACCAGCAGCCCGTACGCAGCCCCGACCGACAGCAGGTTGAGCAACACCGCCTTGATCGGGATCACGATCGACCGGAAGGTCACGAGCAACAGCACGAAGCAGAGCGCGAGCACGAACCCGAACACGATCGGCGCGTGGCTCTTCATCTGTGTGTTGAAGTCGTGCGTACCGGCGGTCTCGCCCGTGACGGGTGCGGTCACGCCCGGGACCGAGCCGATCGTCGCCGGGATAACGTCCTGCCGCAGCCTCTCGAGCGCAGCGACCGACGCACCGTTGTCGCCGTTGCCCTGCAGCGGGATCGAGACGACCTCGACGGTCTTCGCCGGGTTGACCTTCGTCTCGATCGGCGGCGACATCTCACCGGTTGCGAGCGACTGCCGCTCGAGCTCGGCGATCCCGCGCTGGACCCGCGGCGCGGTCACGTCGCCCGAGTGCACGACGACCTGGGCAGGCGTCTGGGCGCCCGGGAACGCCTTCTGGATCGCCTCGTAGGTGCGCACGATCCCGATCGACCTGGGAAGGTCGGTGAAGCTCGGGAGCTGCGTGTGCAGCTGCAGAGCCGGGACCGCGAGCGCGAGCAGCAGCCCGCCGGAGACGATCGCGGACAGCCACGGCCGCCGCACCACCCGGTCGAGCACGAAGCCCCAGAACCGAGACTCCTGGTGGCCGCGCCGCGCCAGGAACGGGATCCGCCCCTTGTTGACCCGGTCGCCGAGCCGCGACAGCAGCGCCGGCAGGATCGACAGCGACCCGATCAGCGCGACCGCGACCATCAGCATCGCCCCCACCGCGATCGAGGTGAAGACCGCGTTCCCCGTGAGCAGCATCCCCGCCATCGCAATCAGGACGGTGATCCCCGAGATCAGGACGGCGTAGCCGGACGTTCCCGCCGTGCGAAGCAGCGCCTCGCGGTGGCCGAGGCCACGCGAGCGCTCCTCACGCTCGCGACGGATGTAGAACAGCGAATAGTCGACGCCGACCGCCATCCCGATCAGCAGGATCACCGACTGCGTCGCGTCGCCCGCCGGAACGACGTGGCTGGCGATCGACGAGAGGCCGACCGTCGCGAGCACGCCCGAGAACGCGAGCAGCACCGGCAGGCCGGCCGCGACCAGCGCGCCGAACGCGAGCAGCAGGATGATCAGCGTCACCGGTAGCGACGAGTACTCGGCGCGCTTGAAGTCCTTGCCGAGGGTGTCGTTGAGGACATGCGCTGCGCTCGCCTCGCCGAACTCGGCGACCTGGAAGCCCGGGTGCGCCGCTTGCACGCCGGCGACCGCGGCGAGCACCGGCGCGACCTTGTCCTGCGCCTTGTCCTCGTCGCCGCGAATCTCGAACTGGACGATCGCTGCATGCCCGTCGTCCGAGACTTGCCCGCGGTCGCCCGCAGCGAGCGGCGTGCGGATGCGCGCCACCACCGGCTGGGCCGAGACCGCCCGCACGACGTCGTCGACCGTCGTCCGGAACGCTGCGTCCGAGACGGTCTGCGTCTTCGACTGGACGAGCACGCTCTCGCCCGCATGGCCGGCAAAGCCGGCGCCGTCGAGGATCTTCTGCGCGACGCGCGCGTCGCCCGACGCGGTGTCGGACTGCTTGAGCGCCTGCTTGCCGACTGCGCCGCCGACGACCACCGCGACGACGCAGAACACGAGCCAGGCACCGATCGCCGTTTTCCAGTGCGCCGCGCTCCAGCGACCCGCGCGCGCGGCCAGGTTGGTCCGCTCCATCACATCTCCCTCCTCCGATAGCTCCACCGCCTCTACGGTGGCCCGCAGATCCGGGCCTCACCAGCCGGGTGACCGGCGTCCTCGCGGTAGAGCTGCCACTACTTCTAGCTTCGACCCTGGTCGTCCGCGCGGACGATTTGCGCGTCCTTCACCAGACGGATTCGAGCAGGCCGAGAATCTCGGCAGGCGTTGCGACGCGAGGGTTTGCCGCGTTTCCACCGCGCCTCGCGGCCGCCTCGGCGAGCTCGGGGAGATCGTCTTCGCGCACACCGAAGTCACGCAGTCGCTCGAAACCGCCGAGACGGGCGAGCGCACGGCTCCGCTCGACCGCGTCGCCGCCGATCGCATCGCCGAAGCGGGCGATCTCCGTCGGCACGGCGGTCCGGTTGAACGCAAGCGCGGGCGGGAGGCAGATCGCGTTCATCGCGCCGTGTGGGACGCCGTAGTGGCCACCGACCGCCTGCGCCATCGCGTGCGCGAGCCCGAGGCCGGCGAGGCCGAGCGCGTGCCCGGCGTGCATCGCGCCGGTCAACAACGCCGTGCGAGCGTCTCGATCCGAGCCGTCGGCGAGCACACGCGGCAGCGCGTCGGCGATCAGCGGCGCGCCGGCGAGCGCCTCGGCGTCGCCCGCGGCGCTCCGCCCCTCGACGTAGAGCGCCTCCGCCGTATGCGCGAGCGCATTGAGCGCCGTGCCGGCCGTCACGTCGGCCGGAAGCCCGAGCGTCAGCTCGACGTCGTAGACGATCCCCACCGGATGCGCACCGGCACCGCCGCCCTGCATCCGGCGGTCGGGTGAGCGGATCCCGTACGACGTCGTCCACTCCGCCCCGGAGTACGTGGTCGGCACGCTCACGAGCGGCAGACCGGCCGTGGCGGACGCGCCCTTGGCGGTGTCGATCGCCGAGCCGCCGCCGATGCCGAGGATCCCGTCCGCGGAAGGCGTGACCTCGACGCGGTGCGACGGCACCTCGCTCCACCACTCCTCGTGCGGCACATCGAGCACGCGCCAGCGATCGCTCGCGATCACGAACGGCCGCTCGATCCCGGCCTCGGCGAGCACTGCGGGAAGCTCGCTCAGCGAGAAGCGGACGATCACGGGAGCCGGCTCCGCGCGAAGTCGAGGAAGGCGCGGGCAGCACGAGTCTCCGAGCGGCCGGCGGCGCGCACGAGCAGCACCTCGCGCTCGAGCTCGAGCCCTGCGACGGTCGCCTCGCTCAGCGTGCCGGCTTCCAGGTCGTTCTCGATCGAGAGTCGCGAGATGAAGGTGACGCCGTGCCCGCCACGGACCGCGCTCGTCACCGACTCCTGCAGTCCGAGCTCGAGCCGCACGCCGAGGTCGCGCAGGCGAATGCCCGCGTGCGCTCTGAGCTCGTCCTCGATCAGCTGGCGCACACCGGCTCCGTCCTGCATCACGATCAAGGTCTCGCCGCGCAGCTCCTCGACCGTGATCGTCCGGCCCGCGAAGCGATGGCCGGCGGGACAGGCGAGGGTCACCGTGTCGCGGAAGAACGGCTCGTAGTCGACACCGCGGTGACGCGGCGCCGCGCCGACGACGCCCAGCTCGAGCGTCCGGTCGGCGACGCGCTCGACGACCGTTTGCGTGTCGAAGACACTGAGGGCCACGTGGAGGTCGTCGTGGTGCGCTGCGAAGTCACAGAGCAATCCCGAGAGGACGACGCCGCCGGGGCCGGTCGAGGCACCGATCTGGAAGGTCCCCTGGAGCTCTCCGACCGCCTCGTCGGCGAGCTCGTTGACGAGGTCCTCCTCGAGCGCGAGCAGCCGCTGCGCGCCGCGGTAGAGCCGCGCGCCGGCCTCGGTCGGCTCGACGCGGCGGCCGGAGCGGTCGAGCAGCTGCACCCCGAGGCGCTTCTCGAGCGCCCGGACCTGGAGCGAGACGGCAGGCTGGGTGACGCCGAGCCGCTCGGCCGCCTGGGAGAACGACCGCTGCTCGACGACGATGCAGAACGCTTGCAGCTGCCGCGTGTCCATAACGGAAACTTATCCGTGCGCCGCGCCGTCGCGCGGCCCCAGTAGGTTGATCAAAGGGTCGGCAGCGGCCCTTCGTGCTGAGTGGCTCCCCACGAATCTCCCGACGAGGAGTAATCGCTGACGGGTCCGGTTCATCCTGTCTTTCTTCGGGACGGCATTGTCCTCGACGACCCGCTGATCGTCGTGGTCGAGTTCCTCGAGGCCGGCTGGGTCGACGTCAGCGAGCCTTCGCGACCGACGCAGTTCGGCGAGGCGGACCTCAGGCGCGCGAACCGGGGTGGCGCGCGCATCTCGGCAGCCGAGATCGCGGCGATCCTCGGACGGCGCCTCGCAATCGAGCGAGCTCTGCGGACGATCGCTCCGAACGCTTCACTGGCAGGAGCAGCAACCTCGGTGCCGTGGCTGCCGCTCAGGCAGCTCTTCGACACGTTCGCGGACACTCGCGGCGTCGGCCTCGCAAAGATGACGAAGTCGCTGCACCCAAAGCGCCCGGCGCTGATCCCTCTGCTCGACAGTGTCGTGCAGAGGTACCTCGAGGACGATGACCTTGGAGCGCGGGCGCCGTTCGGAGCACGCGCAGTCGCGATGGTCCGCGGCTACAAACGCGACCTCGAACGCAACCGAGCTGCGGTGCGTGCAGTCAGGCAGGAGCTTGCACGGCGTGGGCACAAGCTCACCGACGTGCGAATCCTCGATCTGCTGATCTGGTCGGCGAGGACCGAGCGCTGATCGGCATCGGATCGCAAGTCGCCAAAAGCTGAGGCACGTCGCTCCGGCGCTCTGGTTCGCCGTCGGCGCGGAGCCAGTCTCGCCAGCGGCGATGCAATGATGGCGGCCCGTGGCGATTGCTTTCCGCCTGCTCGGCCGTCTCGAGGTGCAACTCGAGGACCGGGGTGCCGGCCTTGGCGGTCCGAAGCAACGGCTCTTGCTCGCGTTGCTGCTCCTGAACGCGAACGAGGTCGTCTCTCGCGAGGAGGCGATCGACTGTCTTTGGGAGGACGACCCGCCCGGGCGCCCGGAGGCCGCCTTGCAGGTGTACGTTCATCACCTCCGCGGTGTCGTCGGGCGGGATCGGATCATCACTCACGGAACCGGCTATTTGCTCCGCGCCGATCCGGACGAGATCGACGGCGCGTTGTTCGAACGCGAAGTCTCTGAGGCGCGCACCGCGCTCGCGGCCGGCGACGATCGCCGCTCGGCGCGGCTGATCGAGAGCGCGCTCGACCTGTGGCGGGGCGACGCGCTCGCCGATCTTCCATACGGGTCGTTCGTCGCCGCAGAGCGCGACCGGCTCGCCGATCTTCGACATGTCGCGGAAGAGCTGCGATTCGAGGCGCGACTGGCGCTCGGGGAGCATTCGGAGCTGATCCCAGAGCTTGAGCTCTTCGTGGCCCGGCACGCATTCCGGGAACGCGCGTGGGGCCAGCTGATGCTTGCGCTCTATCGCGCCGGGCGCCAGGCGGATGCACTCGAAGTTTACCGGCGGGTCCGCGAGCAGCTCAGCGACCAGCTGGGGATCGAGCCGGACCCGCAGCTGCGTGAGCTCGAGCGCGCGATCCTGCGGCAGGATCCATCTCTCGGACTGCGGCCTGCCTCGCGATCGGGTTCACGATCGCCGCTGCCGCGCCCGGCCACACCTCTCGTCGGACGGTTGCTCGAGATCGCTGGAGTGTCGGCGATGCTCGAGACGGGTGAGGCGAGGTTCGTCACACTCGTCGGTCCCGGCGGCGTCGGCAAGACGAGGATCGCGATCGCCGTCGCGCAGGAGCTCGAGGCGTCCATGGCCGACGGCTCGGTCTTCGTCGGACTCGCGCCGCTCGCGGACGCGTCGCTCGTTCCATCGGCGCTGTCAACGGCACTCGGCCTTGGGGAAGGAAGCATCGACACGCTCATCTCCAACCTCGCTTCGCGCGAGCTCCTCGTCGTCCTCGACAACTTCGAGCAGATCGTGGACGCGGGAGCGACGATCACACAGCTCGTAGCCGCGGCGCCCCGCCTCCGCATCCTTGTGACGAGCAGGACGCGCCTTGGCGTCTCGGGCGAGCAGCTCTATTCCGTTCCGCCGTTCGAGACGCCGCGCGCCGACCTTCGGTTCGAAGACCTCGCACGCAATCACGCCGTCGCCGTCTTCCTCGCGCGCGCACGGGCGATCGACCAGTCGTTCCAGCTCACCGAGGAGAACGCGCCGCTCATCGCGGAAATCTGCAGGCTTCTCGAGGGACTGCCGCTCGCGATCGAGCTCGCTGCCGCACGGAGCAAGCTGCTCTCGCCCCAGCAGCTCCTCGACCGGATCGTCCGGCCGCTCGAGCTGCTGACTGGCGGCTACCGCGATTCACCGATGCGTCATCAGACCCTCAGCGCGACGATCGAATGGAGCTACGAACTGCTCGAGCCGGAGCAGCGGACGTTGTTCGCGCGGCTGTCTGTCCTGGCCGGGAGCTGCACCCTCAAGGCGATCGACGCGGTCTGCACGGCCGATCTCGATTCGCTCGCAGGGTTGCTCGACCAGAGCCTCCTTCGCCGCGAGCAAGAGCCAGGTCGCGAACCTCGCTTCCGCATGCTCGCGACCGTGCGGGAGTACGCCGCACAGCGCTTGGACGATGACGATCGCGCTGTCGTCCGACGCCGGCACGCCCTCTACTTCCTGAAGACCGCCGAACAGGCGAGGGAGACGATCGCCGGCTCCGGCGAACGCGAAGCGGAGATCCTCGCTTCGATCGAGCAGGACCATGACAACTATCGCACCGCGCTCAGGTGGGCGCAGGAGGTCGGCGACAGCGGCACCATGCTGCGGCTCGTAACCGCGTTGCGGCTCTTCTGGATGGTTCGCGGTCACCTCGCAGAAGGCCGCTCCTGGTTCGAAGCCGCGCTGACGGCGCCGGGGGCCGCGGACGACTCGAATCGCGCGCATGCGCTGTCTGCCGCAGGAACGCTTGTCTACCGCGCGGGCGAATACGAACTCGCCCGCCGCTGGTGGGAGGAGGCGCGCGACCGCTTTGAGCAGGCAGGCGACGCCTCCAACTCCGCTCGCACCCTCGGCCACCTTGCAGGGATCGCGCTCGTGGAAGGTGACCTCGATCGCGCCATCGGGCTCTGGGAGCAAAGCGCGCGCGAGCTACGCACCCTCGGCGAAGAGATGCGCCTCGCGATCGCGCTCGGGAATCTGGGCTTCGCCATGTCGAGCCGGCACCGGTACGAGCAGGCGATCGAGTATCTGAACGAGGCACTACTACTCTCACAACGCGCCCACAACTGGATCACCGAGTGCGCCGTCCTGTTCAACCTCGGCCGTGCCACGTTCGAGCTCGGAGACGTCGAGCACGGACGCCGGCTGATCCAGGACGCGCTGCGGATCGCCGACGGACTCCGCTACCACGAGCTGGTGGCGACCTGCCTGCTCGGTCTTGCGGACATCGCCTCGGAGCAGGGCGACTACGGACGGGCGCGGCAGTTGCTCGGCGCGTGCGACCACCTCACGACCACCCACGGAATCCGCTTCCAGGCCGACGAGCTCGCACTCCACGAGCGAGCGGTCTCGCGCCTCGGAACCGGGCTGACCGCCGACCCGAACGTCGACGAGGCGGTTGCCGCCGCGCTCGCGTAGCTCGTCAGTTGTGCCGAGGCAGGCGTTCAGGTCGGCGGATTCTCGGTCGTCGACGGTCGGTCGGGGAGCTGCGCAGCCCACCAGTCGAGCGGGACGATCCGCATCGCGAGCTCGAACGAGCCTCGATCGAGCGACTCAGCGAGCTGGGCGATAGCTACGAGATTGTCGCGTAACCACTCGTCCTCGACCGGCCCCGCGGCCTGGGTCGCCGGGCTGACACGGCTCAGCCGGGGCCGACCCAGGTGCTCCTCGAGCGGCTCAGATTCGTCGAGCACGCTTCCCCACCAGTACAGACGACTGTAGAGCTCGACGTGGCGATCGACGATCTCCGCGTACGTGCCTGAGTTGACCATCACGTTGGCCCAACGGCCGAGCACCTCCTGGCCGTGACCGAGCAGACCCGCGATCAGGCGGTGCAGCTGTTCGCGGCGCTCAGCGCTCGCGAGCATCTCGTCCATTGCAGCGGTGAGACGTGGCGTGTCGCGCACCGCCTCGGAGCCGGCCGCGAACGCCCCGTCGTCGACCTCGCCGTCGGGAACGAGACCGGCAAGCTCGAGCAGACCTGTCCACACGAGGCGAGCCGTTCCGACGAATTCGAACAGCGCGTACTGCGCGAGCACGGACCAGCGCTCGCGCTGCCGACGTTCCAGCACCTCGTTGAGCACCGCCGCGGTCAGCGCGACGACGATCAAGCTCCCGACGAGGCTCGTGAAGAGCGCGTGACGCGACCAGAAGCCGTCGTTCGCGACGTCCCAGGCGATCGCCCCGAAAAGGACGAGCAGACTGAGGCCGCCGATGATCCGCGTCGCGCGCACGTACGTCCGAAGCGAATCGGTGCGGCGGGGGCCGACTGCGCGACGAGCCATCCTTGCCGAGCCTATGCCGCCTTGCGCCGGTTCGCCGCTACCGTCGAACCGTGACCACCGCCGCCGAGATCCTCACCTCCCGCTTCGGCTACACAGCGTTCCGCCCGGGCCAACAACAAGTCGTCGAGGCCTTGCTCGCCGGCCGCTCCGCCCTTGCGGTCTTCCCGACCGGAGCGGGGAAGAGCCTCTGCTACCAGCTGCCCGCGCTGATGCTCGAAGGCGTGACGGTCGTCGTGTCTCCGCTGATCGCGCTGATGAAAGATCAGATCGACCTGCTCGCGCGCCAGGGCGTCGACGCGGCGAGGCTCGACTCGAGCCTCGCTGCGAATGAGGCGCGGGCCGTTTCCGGCCGCCTGCACGACGGCAGCCTCAAGCTGCTGTACGTCGCGCCCGAACGCTTCAACAACGAGCGCTTCCTCGTGCAGCTCGGCCAGACGAAGATCGCGCTTTTCGCGGTCGACGAGGCGCACTGCATCTCGGAGTGGGGCCATAACTTCCGCCCCGACTATCTGAAGCTCGCGGCGCGCGCACGCGAACTCGGCGCTGAGCGCGTGCTCGCGCTCACCGCGACCGCGACCCCCGCGGTCGTGGCCGATATCCGCGCTGGTTTCGGGATCGAGAAGCGCGACTCCGTCGTCACCGGTTTCTACCGACCGAACCTGACCTTGCTCACCACGCCGGTCACCGCACGTGAGCGCGACGATGCGCTGACCGACCGCCTGCGCGAGCGCGCGCCCGGCTCGACGATCGTCTACGTCACGTTGCAGCGCACCGCCGAGCGTGTCGCTCTCCTGCTCGCGGCGGCAGGCCTGCCCGCACGTGCCTACCACGCGGGCATGAACGCTGATGACCGCGTCGAGGTGCAGGAGTGGTGGACACACTCGGACGCGAACATCGTCGTCGGGACGATTGCGTTCGGCATGGGGATCGACAAGGCCGCCGTGCGCTACGTCTACCACCTCAACCTGCCGAAGGGACTCGAGTCATACTCGCAGGAGGTCGGCCGGGCCGGACGCGACGGCGAACCGTCGATCTGCGAGCTCTTTGCGTGCCGCGACGACGTGCCGACGCTCGAGAACTTCGCGTTCGGTGACACGCCGACCCCCGAGGCGATCGCAGGGCTGCTCGACGACGTGTTCGCACACTCACGGGGCGAGCAATTCGCCGTCTCGGAAAACGAGCTCTCGTCACGCCACGATGTGCGGCCGCTCGTGCTGAAGACGATCCTGACCTATCTCGAGCTCGACGGCTTCCTCGAGCAGGGCACGCCGTTCTACGCGGGCTACAGCCTACGTCCGGCAAGCGGTGGGTGGGACGACGTCTATGCGGCCTTCGACCCAGACCGCGCCGACTTCCTTCGACGTGTGCTGGCAAGTGGCAAGGAAGGGCGCATCTGGACCGGCGTCGACCCAGACGCCGTGCCCGGCGAGGAACGCGACCGCGTGATCAAAGCGCTCGACTACCTCGAGCAGCGCGGCCTGGTCGAGGTGAAGGTCGCCGATGTGCGCCAGCGCTTCACGCTGCGAAAGCAGCCGCCGTCGCTCGACGGGTTGCGCGACCGCCTCGCCGAGCGCTTCGACCGCCGCGAGCAGTCAGAGGCGGAGCGGATCGAGCGAGTCGTCGCCCTCGTCGAGCACGATGGCTGCCAGGTGCAGGCGCTCGTCGGCTACTTCGGCGAGACCCGCGCCGATCCGTGCGGGCACTGTTCGTATTGCCTGACCGGATCCGCCCAAAGCCTTCCGGATCCGGCTGCGACCCCGGAACTCGAACTGGACCGAGCCGTCCTCGACGAACTGACGGCCGAGCATCCAAGGGCGCTCGGAACGCCCCGCCAGCGAGCCCGCTTCCTCTGCGGCCTCTCGAGCCCCGCCACGACCAAGGCCAAGCTCTCGCGCCATGCCCTCTTCGGCTCCCTGGCCGAACAGCGCTTCGCGGATGTCCTAGCTCTGAGCTGACCCCGAGCCTGAGCCCCGAGGGTCGGTGCCAGGCACCTTTGGAGAAGTGCAACGAATGTGTGCCGAATCGCCCCCGAACCTGGCCAAACGCACGGCGTGGAGCGAGAATCGCGGGGTCGGGCTCCGGCACGGGAGGTGCCAGCCACCACGAGCCCGCCCGCTCAGGCCTGCCTGAGCTCGAGACGGTTGCCGAACGGGTCGTCGACGTGGACGCGGTGGATGCCCGGGAGCGAACCGTCCGCACGAACCTCGACGCCCGCCGCCTCGAGTCGCGCGCAGAGGCCGGCGAGATCGTCGACCACGAAGCCGGGATGAGCTTTGCGTGCGGGCGCGAACGACTCCTCGACACCGACGTGCAGCTCTTGCCCACCCACCCGGAACCAGCACCCCCCTCGCCCGGCCAGCTCGGGGGGCTTGGCGACCTCGTCAAGCCCGAGCAGAGCGGCGTAAAAGGCCCTGGCGGCGCCCTCGCAGCCCGGCGGGGCAGCGACCTGAACATGGTCGATCGCGGTGATCGTCAACCCCCAGGGTCTACCATCGACCGCGTGACAGCGGCGCCGCCTCGCCTCGAGGACACGCTCGTGCGCGGCTACTCGCGGCTCGCCGCCGACTCGCCTCATCGCCGGATCGACGCCGAGCTGCGCACGCTCGACCTGCTGCTCGGGCTCGTGTTCGGCGTGCTCCTGCTTCCGGTCGCGCTCGTGCTCGCGCTCATCGTGCTGGTGACGACGGGTCGCCCCGTCCTCTATCGAGGACGCCGCGTCGGCCGCGGCGGACGCTTCTTCGAGATGCTCAAGTTCCGGACGCTGCGCCGCGGCGCCGAAGAACGTATCGGCCAGTACCTGGGCGAGGAGCTCGTCCGGCGCACCGAAGCCGAGCTCACCGGGATCGGCCGCTTCCTGAAGGCGTCGCAGCTCGACGAGATCCCCCAGCTCTGGAACGTGATCCGCGGCGAGATGTCGTTCGTCGGCCCCCGACCGATCAGGCCCCGCTTCTTCGCGGAGCTGGCCGGCGAGCTGCCGGCGTACTGGCAGCGGCTCGTCGTCCGGCCCGGCCTGACCGGGTTCGCCCAGGTCCGGCGCGGCTACGAGACCTCGATGGCGGAGAAGCTCGCGCACGACCTCGAGTGGATCGCCGACCGGTCGGTGCGCCTGTACCTGCGCACGGTCGTGCTCACCGCGGTGCGCGTCGTCCGCCAGTCGGTCGGCGCGCTCTGGAGCAGCCGCTAACCGTGTGCGGCATCTGCGGAATCGCCGCCGCGCGCGGAGCCGTGGACCCGGAGCGGCTCGCGCGCATGTCGGCGACGCTCGAGCACCGCGGGCCGGACGCCGAGGGCACGCATGTCGAGGGCGGCATCGGGCTCGCCGCACGGCGGCTTGCGATCATCGACCTGACCGGCGGCGACCAGCCGATCGCCAACGAGGACGGCACCGTCGTCGTCGTGCAGAACGGCGAGATCTACAACCACCTGGAGCTGCGCGGCGAGCTCGAGCGCGCGGGCCACCGGTTCGCCACGCGGTGCGACACCGAGGTGCTCGTGCACGGGTACGAGGAGTGGGGCCCGCGGCTGTGGGAGCGCCTGCGCGGCATGTTCGCGGTCGCCGTCCACGACGCCCGCACGCGGTCGGTCGTGCTCGCCCGCGACCCGTTCGGGATCAAGCCGCTCTACTACCGCGACAGCTCGGGCGAGCTTTCGTTCGCATCCGAGCTCGACGCGCTCCCACGCGGTGAGATCGACCTCGACGCCCTGGAGGCGTTCCTCACGTTCAACGTGATTCCGGCACCGCTGTCGATCTACCGCGAGATCCGCAAGCTCCCGGCCGGGCATACGCTCACGTGGAGCGGCGGCACGACGACGCTTGCGCGATACGCGCGGCCCGGCCCGCTCGAGCCACGATCCGATGCCGACGAAGCGGAGCTGATCGAGGAGTGCCGGGCGCGGCTTCGGGACTCCGTGCGCGCGCACCTGATCGCGGACGTGCCGGTCGGCGTCCTGCTCTCGGGCGGCGTCGACTCCGGCGTGCTGGCGGCGCTCGCCGCCGAGGAATCCACGGACGCGGTCCGGACGTTCTCGATCGGCTTCGAGGAGTCGTCGTTCGACGAGCTCGCCGGTGCGCGGGCGGTGTCGCGCCGCTACGCGACGCAGCACCGCGAGCTCGTGCTCCGTCCGGACGCCGCACTGCTCCTCCCGGCGCTCGCGGACGCCTTCGACGAGCCGTTCGCCGACTCGTCCGCCCTCCCGACCTACCTCGTCTCGAAGCTTGCCGCGGCGGATGTCAAGGTGGCGCTGTCGGGCGAAGGCGGCGACGAGCTGTTCGGCGGCTACTACACCTACGTCGCCGACAGGCTCGCCGAGCGGATCGGACCGGCCGTGTCACTCGTCCGGCCGGCGATCGAGCTTCTGCCCTCGTCGACGCGAAGGGCGAGCTTCGACTACAAGGCGAAGCGGTTCGCCCGGTCGGCGCATCTGCCTCCGCTCGAGCGCCACCACGGCTGGAAGGAGATCTTCGCCCCGGACGCGCGGGCCGAGCTGACAGGGCGCCGCCGCGCGTACGACCCGGTCGACCTCCTCCGCGCGCGCTTCGCCGAGACCGAGGGCCACGATCCGCTGGCACGGCTGCAGGACGTCGACTTCGGCGTGTACCTGGTCGACGACCTGCTCGTGAAGACCGACCGCGCCTCGATGGCGTGGTCGCTCGAGGCGCGCGTCCCGTTCATGGATCCCGTGGTCGCCGCCTTCGCGTTCTCGCTGCCGCCGCACCACAAGGTGCGTGGCCTGCAGAAGAAGCGGCTGCTGCGCAAGGCGGCCGAGCCGCTGCTGCCCGCGGAGGTCGTCCACGGGCGCAAGCGCGGCTTCTCGATCCCCGCCGCCGCCTGGCTGCGCGGCGACCTGCTGCCGTTCGCACGCGAGACCTTGAGCCCCGACAACCTCCGCCGTCAGGGGTTCCTGCAGCCCGAGGTCGTCGGCCGACTGCTCGACGACCACGCGGCGGGTCGTGAGGATCTCTCCCGCCAGCTCTGGGGCCTGCTCGCCTTCACGCTCTGGCACGAGCGCCACGTCGAAGGCGTTCTCCGCGATGCACCGCTCGAGCAGGTCGTCGCGTGAAGGTCTGGGTCGACTTCACGGCGAGCGCGCATCCGCTCGTGTTCCGACCGCTCGTTCGCCTGCTCGAACAGCAGGGCAACGAGGTCGAGATCACCGCGCGCGACTACGCGCAGACGCTCCAGCTGATCGAGGCGCACGGCATGACCGCGACGGTGATCGGCCACCACGGTGGACGGTCGTCGCTCGGCAAGGCGCGTCAGCTACGCACGCGCCTGCGGGCGCTGCGCACCTGGGCGGAGCCGCGCGGCTTCGATCTCGCGCTCGCGCACGGCTCGCACGAGCTGACGATGACAGCGCGCCGGCTCGGCATCCCCAGCGCGACGACGTTCGACTACGAATGGGCCTGGCTCCAGCACCAGCTCGGGTGCCGCGCTGCCACGCGCGTCGTCGTCCCGGAGGCGATCCCACCCGAGCGGCTCGCCCGCTACCACGCGACGCCGCCGAAGCTGCAGCAGTATCCCGGCCTCAAGGAGGAGTACTACCTGTCCGACTTCGAGCCCGACTCCTCGGTCCTCACGGCATTCGGGCTCGACGCGGAGCGCGTGCTCGTCGTGCTGCGGCCGCCGCCGGACGTCTCCCTGTACCACCGGCATTCGAACCCGCTATTCCCACAGACGCTCGAGCATCTCGGACGCCGCGACGACGTCCACGCGTTCGTGATTCCGCGGACCGACGAGCAGCGCGACTTCGTCCGCGGACTCGAGCTCCCCTCGGTCCTCGTGCCCGAGGAGGCGGTCGACGCCCAGAGCCTGATCGCACTGGCCGACCTCGTCGTCTCGGCCGGCGGCACGATGAACCGCGAGGCAGCCGCGCTCGGCGTGCCCGTCTACACGACCTACGGCGGCAGGCTCGGCGGCGTCGACGAGGAGCTGATCCGCGCCGGCCGCCTCCGCCCGCTCACCGATCCGCGGGCGCTCGAGCTGCAGAAGCGGGGACCGGAGGCGCCGGCACGCGTTCGCCGCGACCCGCAGGTGATGCTCGACCTGCTGCTGTCAGCGCTCCCCTAGCACGAGCTCGAGGTCCGTCGTCACTCGGCGGCGACGGCCGCGAGGACGTCGTCGCCGTAGCGCTCGAGCTTCGACGGGCCGACGCCCGCGATCTGCGCCAGCTCGCCGAGCGTCGCCGGCCGCGCGTCCGCGATCTCGTGGAGCACGCTGTCGTGGAAGACGACGTAGGGTGGCACGCCGTCGCCGCGGGCACGCTCGAGCCGCCAGGCACGAAGCCGTTCGCCGAGCGGCGTCCAGGCAGCCGCGCCACCATGTGCCCGCCCGCCGCCGGACGGGACGACGCCGAGCTCGCGCAGGAACGGGCTGGGCGCGCCGGACCAGCTGAGCCAGAGGATGCGCTTGGCGCGCGTGAGGCCGACGTACAACAGCCGCCGCTCCTCCGCGATCTGCCGCGGCAGCCGCGCCTGCCGCGCCGGAAGCTCCTTCGCTTCGAGTCGCGGCATGAAGACGGCTTCGAACTCGAGGCCCTTGGCGCGATGCAGCGTCGACAGGTGGACGCCGCGGGCTGCGTCGCCGCCGGGTGCGAACCGCCGCCTGAGCTCGTCCACGAACGCGGCTGCGTCGCCGGCGAAACCGGCGGCGAGCGAAACGAGCCGCGCCAGGTCGGTCTGCCGCACAAGCTCGCGCTCGCCGAGCGAGTCGGGAACGCGCTCGAGCCAGCCGGCCTCGAGCGCGAACGCCCGCACCGCTTCCGCTGCCGGAACGCCCGCGCTGCCGGCCAGCCGTCGTACGAGCCGCCGCGCGGCATCGCGGTCGAGCAGCGACGCGCCCTGGAACGGCAGTCCGGCGTCGTGCAGCAGCTCCTCGTAGTCCGTCAGGCGCGCGTTCGTTCGACACAGGATCGCTGCCTCGTCGAGCGGACAATCGAGCGCCCGCAGCGCCTCGACGATCGCGGCGCCCTCGGCGGCCGGGCTGGGGAACGGGCGGAGCACCGGCGCCGGGCCGGACGGACGCGTCGGGCGCAGGACCTTCTCGGCCCCGCCGAGCTCCGGCACCAGGCGATTCGCGAGCCCGAGCACCTCGGGCGTCGACCGGTAGTTGTCCTCGAGGCGCGCAATGAGCGCTGCCGGAAAGCGGCGCGGCATGCCGAGCAGGTGCTCCGGGCCGGCGCCGGTGAACGCGTAGATCGACTGGTAGTCGTCGCCGACGACACACAGCTCGTCACGGTCACCGAGCCAGCAGTCGAGCAGCGTCTGCTGCAGCAGGTTGACGTCCTGGTACTCGTCGACCGTGAAGGCGCGGTACTGCCCGCGGAAGGTGGCGACCGCAGCTTCATCGGCCTCGAACATCCCGATCGCGCCCTCCAGGAGATCCTCGAAGTCGGTGAGCTGCTCGTCCGACTTGCGCCGCTCGTAGTCGCGATAGACGCGCTGCATCAGGTCGGCGGGAATCGGCGGCTCGTGCTCGCCGAGGCCGTTCAGGTAACGATCCGGCGGCAGGCGGCGGTTCTTCGCCCACTCCACCTCGGCGGCCAGGTCGGCGGCAGCGCGAAAGCGGTAGGCGCCCGGCAGCTTGTTCCCGAGCTGGCGGAGCACCAGCGCCTTCGAGGGCAGGAGCCGGCCGACCCGGTCGGGCGCGAAGTGGCGAAGCTGGCGCAGCGCAGCCGCGTGGAACGTGCCCGCGCGGACGCGGCCGGCACCGAGCGCCGCGAGCCGGGCCCGCAGCTCGCCGGCGGCCTTGTCGGTGAACGTCACGGCCATCAGCTCGGTCGGCGCGAAGGCGCCGACGGCAACCTGGTTCGCCAGCCTTCTGGTGATCGTCGTCGTCTTGCC
This sequence comes from uncultured Thermoleophilia bacterium, assembly GCA_963769545.1. GTDB lineage: Bacteria > Actinomycetota > Thermoleophilia > Gaiellales > Gaiellaceae > PALSA-600. The sequence continues at coordinate 943,283 of CAVYMB010000002.1, forward strand.
CGAGCCGGCGCCGGCGAGGATGCAGACCGGCCCGTGCACGGCCTCTGCCGCGCGGCGCTGCTCGGGGTTCAGCCCGTCGAGGACGTCCACCGCGTCACCGTAGCCGTGCGGGCGGCGGACGATTGCGACGTCAGTGCATCGTGTCTTCGAGGACCGCTTCGCCGCCCGTGCGCAGCGGCTCGTGCACGATCGCATCGAGGCGCGCTCGGGCGCCGGAGGTGTCGCCCTCGTCGACCAGCCGCTCGAGATCGGCGAGCTCGCCCTCGAGCCATTCGCTGTCGATCGGCACGTGCGCCGCGCGCATGATCTTCGCGTGCGAGGTCGGCCCGACGGCCTCGTCGTCGTTCCACAGCACCTCGTGCAGCTTCTCACCCGGAAGGACGCCGGTGAACGTGATCGGAACCTGCGACTCGTCCTTGCCGGAGAGCCTGATCATCTGCTGAGCGAGCTCGAGGATCCGGACCGGCTCGCCCATGTCGAGCACGTACACCTGCCCGCGTCCGCCCATCGCGCCGGCCTGGATCACGAGCGACGACGCCTCGGGGATCGTCATGAAGAAGCGCGTCATCTCCGGGTGACGCACGGTGACCGGGCCGCCGCGCTCGATCTGGCGACGGAAGATCGGGATCACGGATCCCGACGAGCCGAGCACGTTGCCGAAACGCACCGCGACGAAGCGCGCATCGACGTCCGGCCGCCGCGCGAACGACTCGACGATCCACTCGCAGAGCGCCTTCGACTGTCCCATCACGCTCTTCGGGTTGGCCGCCTTGTCGGTGGAGATCAACACGAACCGTTCGATGCCCGCGTCGACCGCGACCTCCACGAGCCGCCGCGTGGCGAACACGTTGTTCGAGACCGCCTGCAGCGGGTTCGCCTCGAGCATGCCGACGTGCTTGTACGCGGCGGCGTGGAAAACGACGTGCGGCTGGTACTGCTCGAATGTCTGCTGCATCTTCGACTGGTCGCCGCAGTCCGCGAGCACCGAGACGGCGGCGGCGAAGTCCCGCTCGCCGACGAGCTCACGCTCGATCTCGAACAGCGGAGCCTCGCCCTTGTCCACCAGCACGAGCCGGGCGACGCCGAGACGAGACAGCTGCCGGCAGAGCTCACTCCCGATCGAGCCGCCGGCTCCGGTGACGAGAACGGTCTTGCCGGTGACGTAGGCGGCGATCGCTCCGAGGTCGACCTCGACCGGCTGGCGGCCGAGCACGTCCTCGACCTGCACGGGCCGAATCTGTCCGGCGAGGTTGAGGTCGCCGGCGATCAGCTCGTGCAGACCCGGCAGCGTCTTGACGGGCACGCGCGCAGCGCGACAGGTCTCGACGACGCGTTGTCGGACACCGCCCGGCGCAGAGGGGATCGCGATCAGCACCTCGTCCGGCTTGTTGTCGCGGAGCACGTGCTGCAGGTCGTCCGTCGTGCCGAGCACGCGCACGCCGTGCAGCCGCAGGTTCTTCTTCCGCGGGTCGTCGTCGACAAGCCCGATCGGCGTGTAGTGGAGGTTGCGGTTTCGCTGCATCTCGCGGATCAGCAGCTGTGCGGCATCGCCGGCGCCGACGATCAGCACCTCCTTGCCGCGGGCGACCACACCGGTCTGCGGCCGCTCGATCAGCGACCGGGCAAGCAGTCGCGTGCCGGTCACGAACGCCAGCAGCAAGAGGTAGTCGAGGGCGGCGACGCCGCGCGGGAGGCGCGCGGTGTTCTCGGGCTGGAAGGCGTAGAGCACGAGGTAGGTGAGCACCGACCCGACGGTCACGCCGCGGGCGGCGCTCCACATGTCGCGCGTCGAGACGTAGCGCCACCAGCGGTTGTAGAAGCCGAAGACGACGAACGTCGCCAGGTTGATCGCGACGACGAGCGCGATCACGTCGAGGTCGAGCAGGTGGCGGTAGTACACCGGCGTCGCCTTGTCGAAGCGCAGGAAGAACGTGAGCCGCCACGCCGCGGCGATCAGGACCGCGTCGACCGCGATCTGCCAGATGCGATGCCTGTTGACCGGGAGCATCTTCACGTCGCGACGAGGTCGGAAGCACGCGCGAGAGCGGACGCGACTTCCTGCTGCTGCTCCTCGCTGATGCCTGCCCAGAGCGGGAGGCAGAGGTTCTCGCGCGCCGCCTTCTCGGTCTCCGGGAAGTCGCCTTCGCCGTAGCCCAGGTAGGCGAGCGCCGGCTGGAGATGGAGCGGCGGCGCGTAGAACGACGCACACCCGATCTCCGCTGCAGTGAGGGCGGCAGCGAGCCGGTCGCGGGCGGGCGAGCGAACACAGAACTGGTGGTAGACGTGCCCCGGCTCGTCGGGCGGCACGTCCACGAGCTCGGCGAGCAACGCGCGGTAACGCGCCGCGGCTTCGCGACGCTGCTCGTTCCAGGCGTCGATGTGGCGCAGGAAGATGCGAAGGAACGAAGCCTGCACCGCGTCGAGGCGCGAGTTGTAGCCGACGTAGACGAACTCTTTCTTCGCCGCCGAGCCGTGGAAGCGGAGCATCCGCAGCCGCGTCGCCACCTCTGGATCGCTGACGGCGATCATCCCGCCGTCGCCGAGTGCGAACAGGTTCTTCGAAGGGAAGAAACTGAACGTGGAGACGGGGCTCGTGCAGATCCCGCTGGCGCCGAATGCCTGCGCCGCATCCTCGATCACCACGGGCCCGATCGCCTGCAGCTCGGCGAGGGGCGCGGGACGGCCGAACAGGTGCACGGGCATGATCGCCTTCGTGCGCGAGGTCACGCGGCGCGCAACGTCGCCCGGGTCGAGGTTCAGCGTGAGCGGGTCGATCTCCGCGAAGACCGGGGTCGCACCGCGGCGAGCGATCGCCTCGGCGGTCGCGAAGAACGTGAACGAGGGGCAGATCACCTCATCGCCGGCGCCGACGCCGAGCGCATCGAGTGCAAGCACGAGCGCATCGGTTCCGTTGGCGCAGCTCACACAGTCGGGGACGTTCAGATGCTCCGCTGCCTCGCGTTCGAAGGCCTCGACCTCCGGGCCGAAGATGAACCTGCCGGAGTCGAGCGTCGCCGCAAATGCCGCCTCGAGCTCGCTGCGAAGGGGTGCATATTGCGCCCGGACGTCGACGTGCGGAATCCTCACGACTGACTGATCGTACCCCGGCTGCGCCTCCGAAGCCGAACGACGAGCAATACGACGAGTGCGATCGCCGCCAGCACGACCAGGTAATCGACGAAGCGAAAGTCGCGGTGCACCGTGTCCCAGCTCGCGCCGAGCGCCCAACCGGCCGCAGCGAAGGCCACGCACCAGATCGCGTTGCCGGCAAGCGTCAGCACGTTGTAGCGGCGAAACGGGCTCTCGAACACGCCGGCCGGGATCGAGACGAACGAGCGCGCGAGCGGCGTGACCCGGCCGACGAACACGGCCCAGTCGCCGTAGCGGGCGAACCAGTGCTCGGCCCGGTCGAGCCGCTCGGGCGAGAGGTGAAACCACCGCCCGCGCGCCTCGAGGAACGGGCGGCCGCCGCGGATACCGACCCACCAGCCGAACGCGGCGCCGAGCTGGTAGCCGAGGATCCCGGCGGCGACGACTGCGAGGAACGCACCGAGCCCGCTCGCATCCCAGCCGAGCACATGCACCTGATGGACGAGCGCACCGGATGCGAGCGCACCGCCGTAGAGCATCACCAACTCGCTCGCGGCCGGGAAAACGGCGTCGATCGCCATCAGCACGAAGATCGCAGCCACGCCGTAGTCGGCGAGCAGTGAGGTCACGCGGAGACCCTAAACAGGAACGTCGCGCGCAAATCCGCCGTCCCGACCTCGCTCGTCGCGAACACGTGAGCGACGTACGTTCCGGCCGGGGCGCGCGCGCCGCCGGGCAGGGTCCCGTCCCACGTCAGACGCTGCGTCCCCGCAGGCAGCTGATCGACCGGTAGCGTGCGGACGGTCACACCGCCGGTCGTCTCGATGCGCAGGCGGACCGACGCGGCGCGGCCGAGCACGAACCTGACGGTCGCGCTGCCGCGTGCGAGTGCCGGGGCGACCAGGCCGCGGAGTGTCGAGTCGACCCGGAACGTGCGGTCGATCGTCGAGACGCGACCGAGATCGTCGGTGGCGGACACGTTCCAGTGCCACTCTCCCTCGGTCGGGAAGTCCCCGCCAGAGGTCGTGTAGGCCCCGGGCGGATGCGCGACGCCGGCCTCCAGCACCTGCGGGACGCCGTCCGGGCCGATCAGCTCCGCCGTCACGGTCGACGGCCGGACGAGCCGGTAGGAGAGCGGCTCGGCGGCAGCCCCGGGATCGCCGTTCACGAGCGGCACGGGCGCCGGCGGGGCGTACACGCCGAAGTACTCGACGAGCAGGGCCTCGCCGACCGGCCGTTCGCCGCCCGGACCGCTCGGGCGGTTCAGGAGCTGCCCGTCGAACGCCGCGGTGACGTCGGCGCCGGACCCGACGGCGCAGGCCGTCAGCGCTCCCAGTCGCACCATCGTCTGGGCGAGCTCGAAGCTCGTCATCCCGACGCTGTACCCCGGCTGCGCTCCGTCGACGGCGACGAGGATCACGCGGCCGTCGGCGAGCTGCCCGACGGCCGCACGGGCGTCCCGGTCGGCGACCTGGTCGCTCGTGAAGTTCTCGCCGGACCGGAACACCGCCTTGCCGGCGCGCACCAGGATCGGGCCGCCGCCGAGCGCCGACATCACCCCCGTCCACGCCGGCGCCAGGATCAGCCGCAGGGTCACCGGCGTGCCGACGGCTGCTTCGGCGTGGAGCGCCGCAGCCGCCGGGCCGGTCGCCTGGAGGATGGCGCCGTCGGCGGGAATCGACTCGCCGCCGCCCGCGCCGACCGCCGCGACCGGCGCGTGGAGATCGACGCCCGGCAGCGCGGCCGGGAACGGCTCGAGCACGAGCTCGACCGACCCGGCGACGACCGGTGCGGTGGCACCGTACGCCGGGGTCAGCAGGACGACCTGGTTGGGGTGCGGGGGCTGGTTCACGCCGGCGATCGGTCGCCGCTGGCCCGTCCCCTGCCAGCTGCCGGCGAACGAGACGCGGTCGACGTGCAGGGCGCCGCCCTGATCGATGCCGATCGAGGAGCGAAGCGGCAGAGGGGTGTGCTCGAGCACGCCGCCCTGGAGCAGGACCCCGGCCGGCAGGCCTGCCTTGCCGGACGAGTAGTCGCCGTTGATGCCGACGGCCGTCGCCTGGGTCGCGAGCCCGCGCTCGATCGCGGTCAGGCGGTCGTGGCCGGCCGCGATCGGACCATGCGCGGTCACCGGCGCGAGCGCGTAGAGCCCGTTCTGGTCGCCGGGCCTCGGCGCCGTGATCACGTCGATCACCACGGGCCCGTGCGGTGTGAACTGGACCGCCTGCTGGAAGGTCACCCCGGGCATCAGCGTGACCGGCGCCGCTCCCCACGCGGGCGACGCGGCGGCCGCGAAGGCGATCGCGACCAGAGCGAGGCGGCGGCCCATCACCCCCGCCGAGGGTACCTCGCCCGGCGGCTCGCCCCTGCGATAGTCCGGGCGTGGGGATCGTCCACTGGGACGAGGTGGAGGCCCATCGCGCCGCGAACGGCGAGATCGATGCGACGTGGCGGCGCGTCGGGCGGGCCGCCGGGGCGCGGGGCGTCGGCGTCAACCGCGTGCAGGTCGCGCCCGGCATGCTCCCGACGCCGCCGCATTCCCACGGCGCGTCCGAGGAGATCTACTTCGTGCTCGCCGGCTCCGGGCTCGTCTGGCAGGACGAGGCCGTCCACGTGGTCGGGCCGGGCGACTGCGTCGTCCAGCGCGCCGACCGGTTCGAGCACACCTTCCGAGCAGGCCCCGACGGCCTCGACTACCTCGTCTTCGGCACGAACCATCCGACCGAGTTCGGCTGGCTGCCGCGCTCGGGCGCGGTCCGGCTGGGCTGGCCGTGGATCGAGGGCCGCACAGACGATCCCTGGGACATCGAGGCGCAGGCCGAGCCGCTCCAGTTCGGCGAGCCGACGCCGCCTCCGCCGAACGTCTTCTCGCTCGAGCCCGACGAGCAGTACCGGCAGCTCGGGGCGGAGGCGGGCGCCGAGCAGACCGGTCTCAACTGGCTCCGTGTCCCGCCCGGGCGGCTGAGCGGGCCGCCGCACTGCCACTCGGCCGACGAGGAGGTGTTCGTCGTCCTCGCAGGCTCCGGGACGCTCGAGCTGTGGCCGTCGCCCGTGGCCGCCGGTCACGGGGCGCAGCGCGAGGAGGTCCCCGTCGGCACCGGCCACGTCGTCGCGCGACCGCCGTCGAGCAGGGTCGCCCACGCATTCCGGGGAGGGCCTGAGGGCGTGACGCTGCTCGCCTACGGGACCAACAAGCCCAACGACATCTGCTTCTACCCACGCTCGAACAAGCTCTACTGGCGCGGGGTGGGCGTGATCGCGCGCGTCGACCCGCTCGACTACCGGGACGGCGAGCCCGACGACTGGGGATAGATTGCGGGTCGTGAGCCGCACCGACCTCGTCGAAGGGCTGATGGACAGGTTCGCGCACATCCCTCCCGAGGCGGTGCTGAAGGAGGACCTGCTGCGCACCGGGATCGCGTTCGAGGATTCCGCCCTCACCGACAACCTCGACGGCGACGTCAAGCCCAAGTCGTACTTCATCTTCTCGTTCGACCAGAAGCCGCTCGCGTCGCTCGGCGAGGCGGCGAAGCGGCGGCCGCCCGAGGAGATCGCGCTGACCGGCGGCCCCTATGCGCTGCGCAGGACGATCGTGTCGGTGCGTGTCAACCCGACGTCTCCGTACCGGGCGGCGCGCGGCGAGGACGGCATGCTCCGGTTGTCGCTCGAGGGTCGCACGATCGCCGACGTCGGCCTGCCGCCGATGCCCGAGTACTACCGACACACGCTCTCCAACGGCAAGACGGTGATGGAGACGGCGCCGACCATCCAGTGGGGGTACCTGATCTACCTCACGGTCCTCCGCCTCTGCCAGTACTTCGGCGCGAAAGAGGAGTGCGGGTTCTGCGACATCAACCACAACTGGCGGCAGCACAAGCGCGAAGGCCGTCCGTACACCGGAGTGAAGCCCGTTGCCGACGTGCTCGAGGCGCTCGCGCTGATCGACCGCTACGACGACGAGCACGCATCGAAGGCCTACACGCTCACGGGCGGCTCGGTGACGAGCACCGTCGACGGGCTCGCGGAGGCGGACTTCTACGGGCGGTACGCACGCGCGATCGAGGAGCGGTTCCCGGGGCGCTGGATCGGCAAGGTCGTCGCGCAGGCGCTGCCCCGCGCCGACGTGCAGCGCTACAAGGACTACGGCATCACGATCTACCACCCGAATTACGAGGTGTGGGACAAGCGGCTGTTCGAGCTGATCTCGCCGGGTAAGCAGCGGTACGTCGGCCGCGAGGAGTGGCACCGGCGGATCTTCGACGCCGCCGAGGTGTTCGGGGCGCGCTACGTGATCCCGAACTTCGTCGCCGGCGTGGAGATGGCGAAGCCGTTCGGCTTCGCCACGGTCGACGAGGCGATCGCGTCGACGACCGAAGGGCTTGCGTATTTCATGAGCCGTGGGATCACGCCGCGGTTCACGACGTGGTGTCCCGAGCCGACCACGCCGCTCGGCCGCGACAACCCTGACGGAGCGCCGCTCGAGTACCACATCCGCCTGCTCGAGGCCTACCGCGAGACGCTCGAGCGCTACGGACTGAAGCCTCCGCCCGGCTACGGCGTCGCGGGAGCGGGCAACGCCGTCTTCTCCGTCAGCTCGTTCATGGACACGCTCGCACCCGACGAGGTCACGGTCGAGGAGGCCGTGCCGGCGTGAGCGACAGGATTGGCGTCGACGAGGCGAGAGCGCTGTGGCTCGACGCGTCGGACGAGGAGCTGCGCGCCCTCGCGCAATCGGCACGCGCCCGCTTCCACGAGCCCGACCGCGCGACGTACATGGTGATGCGGATCATCAACTACACGAACGTCTGCGTCGCGCAGTGCGACTACTGTGCGTTCTACGTCCTCCCGAACCAGGAGGGCGGCTACGTCCTCTCGCAGCGCGATGTGTTCGCCAAGATCGACGAGCTCGTCTCGCTCGGCGGCGACCTCGTCGCCTTCAACGGCGGCTTCAACCCGAAGCTGCCGCTCGACTTCTACTGCAATCTCTTCGCGGCCGTGCGCGCCCGCTACGGCGATCGGGTCGAGTTCTATGCGCTGACCGTTGCCGAGTTCGTCTACCTCGCCGACCGCGCGAACCTGAGCCACGCCGAGACAGCGGCCCGGCTGCGCGACGCCGGTGTCCACTGGGTGACCGGAGGCGGCAGCGAGGTCCTCACCGAGGACTTCCGCAAGCGGCACGCCAAGTTCAAGTACACGGTGCGCGAGTACCTCGAAGCGCAGCGCGCGATCGTCGAGGCCGGGCTGCGCACGACGGCGACGATGGTGATCGGATTCGACGAGACGCTCGACGAGCGGCTCGAGCACCTCCAGCGGACGCGCGACTTCCAGGACGCGTGCCTGCGCGACGGCTACGACGGTCTGTTCTCGTTCCTCTCGTGGACGTACAAGCCGTACGGCACCGCGTTCGGCGGCCGAGAGATCGCGCCTCGCGAGTACTGGCGCCACATCGCGCTGTCTCGCATCTTCCTCGACAACGTCAGGCACGTCCGGACGTCCGTCCTGACCCAGAACGAGGACGCGTTCCGTGCGCTCGAGTACGGCGCAGACGACTTCGACCTCCCGATCGAGGACGAGGTGACGCAGAAGGCCGGCGCACGGATCGACCTCGACCTCGAGGGGCTGCTCGCCGTGCCGCGCTCGCTGGGGTATACGGTCAGCTACCGGCGTGCAGAGCGCCCGGCAGCGGCGGCCGTCTAGACCACGGCCGGGCGAAGCAGTAAGTTCGAGTCGACGTATCGACAGGGGAGAGCCGCCATGAGAACCGCGTTCGCACTTGTTTCGATCCTCGTCCTCGCGGCCGCGGCCGCAGGCTGCGGGGGCAGCAAGTCGTCCGCGCCTCCGACGACGACGGCGCTGTCGCTCGGATCGACGACCAGCTCGTCCTCGTCGTCATCGTCCTCCTCGTCGTCGTCCTCGTCCTCGTCGTCGTCTTCGTCCTTCGGCTCCGCCAAGAACTGCTCGCAGCTGCTCGCGCTCGGCACGAAGGTCTCGCAGGCGATGCAAGCGCAGAGCGGGTCCGGCACCGCGAGCCTCCAGGCGGAGGCGAACATCATCAAGGAGGCTGCCAACGCGGCGCCGTCGGCGATTCGCGGCGACATCCAGACACTGGCCGGAGCGTTCGGCTCGTACGCGGCAGCGTTGAAGACGTCGGGGTTCAAGCCCGGCACGACGCCGACGGCAACACAGCTCGCAGCGCTGGCGGCGGCGGTCCAGTCGCTGAACGCTCCGAAGCTCCGTGCGGCCGAGCAACACCTGTCGGCGTGGGCGCACGCCAACTGCAAGACCGCGAACGGGTAGCGCTAGACCGTCGCGCCGGCGGAGACGAAACGGAGCTCCGGCACCTCGTCCAGCTCTCCCACGTCGTGCGCGAGCTCGAGGAAGGTGTAGAGCCCGGCGCGTTCCCGCGGGCCGAACCGGTAGCGGAGCTTCTCGAAGTAGCGGGCGAGAAACCCCGCCGGGTAGCCGTATCGGTCCGACGAGGAGTAGGCGAGCTGCTCCGGCTCGGCGCGTGCCGCGCGCACGGACGCCACGAGCGCGTCCTCGAGCTCGATCAGGCCCGGGTGCGTCGGCTCCGGCGCCGCCCACACGGCGAACACCATCGGCAGGCCCGTGCGCTCGAGCCAGAGCCGGCCGAGGTCGTGATGCGGCGTCGGATCCTCGAACGCCGAGCGGAGCGCCGCGTCGCCGATCAGCAGCTGCGCCTCCGCGTCGCCCGATGCGAACGCCTCGAGCGGCACGTGCTCGGCCGCCGGGAGCAGCACGCGTGCGAGCACGACCGAGGTGGCCGACTCGGGCGTGACCGCAATCGTGCGGATCTCGGCGAGCGGCGTCTTCGAGACGAGCTGGATCGACTCGACCGCACCTTCGCTCGACACGCAGAGGCGGGGCAACAGCCGCAAACGGTCAGCGTCGCGTGCGTAGGCGATCGACGAGATCGGCGCGACGTCGAGCTCGCCGGAGACCAGCTTCCGGTTGAGCTCGGTCGGGACACCGACGATCTCTTCGGCGTCCGCGTCGAGCCGGTAGAAGACCGGCGCCATGTTGGCGTACCCGATGCGGCCGAGCCTGATCGGCATCAGCCGGCCCGGTCCACGACGGCGAAGGTGAGTGCCTCGAGCTCCTCGCGATACCGGTCGCCGCGCAGATGCGACCGCGCCTCCGCGGCGTAGCCCAGCGCTTCCTCGCGCGACCGGTCAAGCGCGTGGGTCGCCGCGACCCGGACGAGCGCACCGTCGACCGGACCGCCCGCGAGCGCCAGCCGGACGACCTCGTCCTCCTGCGCGGCGAGCAGCAGCGGCATCGTCGGCGTCCCCTCGCGCAAGTCGGTCCCCGGGATCTTTCCGGTCTCCTGCGTCTGCCCGGCGCAGTCGAGGATGTCGTCGGCGATCTGGAACGCGATGCCGAGGTTGACGCCGTAGAGGCCGAGCCGAGCCTCGCCGGCCGAGCCGAGCAGGCATGCCGCCTCGATCAGCTTCGCGGTCTTGAGCCGGCAGCGCGTGACGTACGCCTCGAGCGTCGTGTCCGGGTCGTTCGTCTGCAGCCGCTGCATCGCCTCGCCGCGTGCAAGGGCCAGCGCGGCGTCCGCCAGCGTCTCGACCGCGCGCCGATCGTCGGTCTCGGCGAGCACGGAGAACGCACGCGCATACAGGTAGTCGCCCGCCGACTTCGCTGCGTTCGCGCCGAATACAGACCAGGCGGCCGGCATGCCGCGGCGCATGCGAGCGCCGTCGACGAGGTCGTCGTGCACGAGCGTGGCCATGTGCACGAGCTCGACGGCGACGCCGGCGGCGACCGACTGCTGCCCGCCTCCGGTCAGGAAGCACAGCAAGGGCCGGAGCCGTTTCCCCCGGCCGCGAGCGCCTCGCCTGCGACCTCCTGCACGATCCCGGAGCGACCGGCAACGGCGCGGTCGAGCCCGGCTTCCACCTCGGCCATGTAGCCCGCAACTCCCGGTGTCGCGTGCACGGCGGCGAGTTGGCTCATGCGACCGGCTCCGGCGCAACCTCGCCCGTGTGCAGCGCGACGATCGAGGCGCCGAACAGCCTGAAGCGCACCTGTTCGAACCCGGCGGCTCCGAGGCGCTCGACGAGCTGCTCCGCGGACGGGAACCGCTTCACCGACGCCGGCAGATACGTATAGGCAGAGCCGCCCGGCAGCACCTTCCCGAGCAACGGGACGATCCGATCGAACCACAGGGAGTAGAACGGCCGGGCGAGGCCACGCGGCTGCGTGATCTCGAGGATCGCGACTCGTCCACCAGGCTTGAGGACGCGACGGAGCTCGCGCAGCGACTGGTCGAGGTCGGCGACGTTCCGCACGCCGAAACCGACGGTCGCGACGTCGAAGGTGGCGTCGGCGAACGGCAAGTCGAGGAGGTCGCCGACGACCCAGTCGAGCTGCGCCTTGCGGCGTGCCCGCGCGAGCATGCGCTCGGAGAAGTCGAGGCCCGTCACCGCGGCGGCGCCGGCGCGGAGGTCGGCGATCGCCAGGTCGCCGGTCCCACAAGCGGCATCGAGCACGCGGTCGCCGGGACGAACGACCGCTTCGGCCGTGTGCCTGCGCCAGCGCACGTCGAGGCCTGCCGTCATCACGCGGTTCATCACGTCGTAGACCGGGGCGATGCGGTCGAACATCGACCGGACGGAATCGGGGGCGAGCGTCACGGCTGGCCCCAACGCGCGACCAGCGTGTTCTCGACTCCGAGCTGATCGAGGATTCGACCGACGACGAAGTCGACGAGATCGTCGACGCTCGCCGCACCATGGTAGAAGCCCGGCGCGAGGAAGAGGATCGTTGCGCCGGCGCGGCGCAGCGTCAGCATCGACTCGAGATGGATCGTCGAGAGCGGCGTCTCGCGCGGGCAGACGATGAGCTTGCGCTCCTCCTTGAGCGCAACCGACGCCGCACGGTGCACGAGGTTCTGCATCGCGCCAGAAGCGATCGTCCCGAGGGTTCCCATCGAGCACGGGCAGATCACGTAGCCGTCCACCCGCGCCGACCCGGACGCGTACGGCGCCCGCCAGTCGTTCGGCTCGTACACGACCACCTGGTCGGTCGTGCCCTCCGTGAACCGGGCGAGCACCTCGTCGCGCGACAGGCGAGCGTCGCCGTAGAGCTCGGTCGCGAGCACCTCGACGGCGGCGCCTGAGACGCTCACTCCCACCTCGCAGCCCGCAGACGAAAGCGCCTGCACCAGCCGCCGCGCGTATGGCGCACCGGAGGCACCCGTGATGCCGAGGAAGATCCGCACAGCCGGTTCAGACTACGCCGCTGGGTGCGGCAGAGCGGTTACTTGCCGCCCTTCGAGGCCTCCAGGAACGCCGCCAGCTCGTCCAGCCTCTGCGGACCGAGATCCTGGAAGGACGGCATCGGTGAGCCCGGATTGACGCACGACGGGCAGGTGAGGTGGCGGACCTGGAAGTCGACTCCCTTCCCCTTCGCCCCTTCGGCCGTCAGGTTCGGCGCTCCGGCGAACCCGCCGCCGATCCCCTCGTACTGATGGCAGTTGGCACAGCCGACGACCGCGAACAGTTCCGCGCCCGCGATCGCTTTCTGGTTGTGCTCGAACCCCTGCTTCTTCGCCCAGGTCGGCACCAGCGCCTTGAGCTCGCTGCCGAGCGCCTCTCGCGCGGTCGCGCCTTTGTAGGTGAGCACACCCATCGAGATGATCACGAGGATCCCGGCGACCATCGCGACCGGCCGGCGCAACGGGTGTCGCTCGGGCCGCACGTCGTAGAACGGCAGCGAGATCAGGAGGACGAGGCAGATCGTCGGGATCCCGATCGTGCCGAGGATCACCGTCGGCGGCCACTTGAACACCCGGAGCAAGTAGAAGAGGAAGTAGAAGTACCAATCGGGGCGCGGGACGAAGTTGATCGTTCCCGGGTCGGCAGGCGCGTCGTAGAGCTTGCCGAGCAGGCTCGTGTAGCGCCACACGACCGCGAGCCCGATGATCACGCTGACGACGACCAGCGACATCAACGTGTCGTGGAACATCGCGAACGGGTAGAACGGCTTCCCGCGCTCCTTGACGTCCGTCTTGTACTGCTGGAAGACGCGCCGCCGTTCGACGACGCGGTCGCTAGGCACTGACGTCCTTGCGCGGCTGCGGGTTGACGAGCCCGGCGCGCGAGCCGTTCTGGGACACCGGTTCGAGCGGCCCCGATCCGGCGGCCTCCTTCGACCATGGCGGCGAGGTCACGCCGAGCCGGATCACCAGATACAGGTGGAGGCCGATGAGCGCAAAGATGGCGCCGGGTATCAGCAGCATGTGGATCGAGTAGAAGCGCGAGAGGGTGTCTGGGTTGATGTACGTGCCCCCTTGCAGGAACTGCGCGATGAACGGGCCGAGGAACGGGGCGGTGCCGTTGATGTTGATCCCGACGACGGTGGCCCAGTACGCGGTCTGGTCCCACGGCAGCAGATACCCCGTGAAACCTTCGCCGAGGCCCATCGCGAGAAGCAGCACGCCGATGATCCAGTTCAGCTCACGCGGGTACTTGTAGGCGCCGAACAGGAACACGCGTCCCATGTGCATGAACATCAAGATGATGAAGACCGACGCGCCCCAGCGATGCATGCCCCGGACGAGCCACCCGGCCCAGACGTCGTTCGTGATGTTCTGGATCGACGCGTAGGCGACCTTCGGATCCGGCTTGTAGTACATCGCGAGGAAGACGCCGGTCGTCGCCTGGACGAGGAACGCCGTCAGCGTCGCCGAGCCGAGCGTCGTGAACCAGTTGACGTCGCCGGGAACCTTGCGGAAGAGGAAGTACTTGATGCCGCCGACGAGCCCCGACCGCTCCTCGAGCCAGTCGAGCGGATAGAGGATCGCCTGCTGCACCGGGTGCGGCGTGCGGGCTGGTTTGCGCGTCGTGGTGGCCATCGTCGAGGGCTAGTGCGGCGGCTGCACCGGATACAGCCAGGACTCGAGGCCGTCGACGTGCTCGCCCGGGAACGAGTAGGCCGTCTTGTGGATCTGTGCCGTCGCGCCGGTGCCGTCGACGTACGCCACCGAGAACGGCTGGCCGATCCAGAGGTGGCCGTTCCTGATCGAGAACGCGTACCGGTCGAGCGACCGGACCGGCGGGCCGGCGGTGCGGTTGCCCTCGGTGTTGTACTGCCCGCCGTGGCAGGGACAGCCGAAGCCGGCGATCGCGATCGTCGGGATCAGCGTCACGTCGCCGACCTGTTTCGTTTGCGCCTCGTCCAGCAGCCCGTTCGGCTGCACGGGGCATCCGAGGTGCGCGCAGTGATTCGAGAGGATCGTGAAGCTGGGGAGCCCGTTCAGTTGCCCGTTCGCGCGGATGTAAGCGGTCCGCCGCGAGATCTCGCCCGCCGCCGGATCGGTGAACCAGGTCACGACGACGAACTTCCCCTCCGGGTAGTCCGACAGCGGCCCGAGGTCGTGATCCTTCGAGCCCTGCTTGAGGAATGCCGGCATCACGGCGAAGCCGAGCGCAGGCGCGGTCACGAGCCCGCCGATCACCACACCCAGCCCGAGTGTCGAGAACTCGAGGAACCGTGAGCGCGGGAACCGCTCCTCGGTCGTCGGCGGCGGCAGCGTCGCCGCAGCCGGCGCGGCCGCGGCCGTCGCGCCCGGACGCTCCGGCTGGACGTCGGGCGTCTCGGCCAGGTGTGTCCCGCCGGTCAGGTCTCGAATCCAGAGATACGCGAACGCGAGCGCGATCAGCGCACCGAGCCCGGCGACCCACCACGAGATGATCAGCCCGACGAGCAGGACGACGACGCCGACGGCGAAGCCGACGGGCCACAGACTCGGACCCGGAACGTGCGGATGGTCGTCGTGAGGCTGCAACGGCTAGTGCGGATCTAACCGGGAAGGGCGGACGCCGGTCAACGTCGTAACAAGCTGCGCGAACTTTGACTGATCGCACCGTTCCCTGCCGGAGGAACCGTGTCGAGCCCGTACTCGGCCCAGCGGCGGTCGACGAGCGCCCGCGTTTCCGGGTTCATCTCGATCTCGGGAGGCCATTCGCGGGCGCCCTCAGCGGGGCTCTTCGCAGTCGCGTCGATGCCCAGCTTCCCCCCGAGGAACTGCAGGGTCGGAGCATGGTCCAGATGGTCGAGCGGGCCCTCGCCGATCACCACATCCCGTTTCGGATCGACGTTCGCACCCGCGTAGAAGAGCACCTGCTCGTAGTCGTGCACGTCGACGTGCTCGTCGACGACCACGATTCCCTTGGTCAGGCTGAGCAGGCCGAGGCCCCAGAGCGCGTTCATCACCTTGCGCGCGTGCCCGGGGAAGGACTTGCGAATCGAGACGATCGCCAGGTTGTGGAAGGCCCCGGCGACCGGAAGGTCGTAGTCGACGAGCTCCGGGACGCTCATCCGGATCGCCGGCAGGAAGATCCGCTCGGTCGCCTTGCCGAGCCAGGCGTCCTCCTGGGGCGGCTTGCCGACGACGATCGACGGGTAGATCGCATCCCGCCGCATCGTGATCGCGGTGACGTGAAAGACCGGGAACGGCTCGGCGGGCGTGTAGAAGCCCGTGTGATCGCCGAAGGGCCCCTCGTCGACGAGATCGCCTTGCTCGACGTACCCCTCGAGCACGATCTCCGCCGCGGCGGGCACCTCGAGATCGACCGTCACGCCCTTCACCACCTCGAGTGCGGAGCCGCGCAGGAAGCCGGCCAGCATGAACTCGTCGATGTGCTTGGGGAGCGGCGCGCTCGCCGAGTACGCCGTGATCGGGTCGAGGCCGAGCGCAACGGCCACCTCGAGCCTGCCCTCGCTGAACATGAAGTCGGCCCGGCCGTCCTTGTGCAGCTGCCAGTGCATCGCCGTCGAGCGGGGACCGAGCACCTGCAGCCGGTACATCCCGACGTTGCGCCCGCCGGTGCGCGGATCGCGGGTGATCACGGCGGGCAGCGTCACGAACGGCGCGGCGTCGCCCGGCCAGCAGGTCATCACCGGGAAGGCGCCGAGGTCGACCTCTTCGCCTCGCAGGACGATCTCCTGACAGGAGCCGCTGCGCACGACCTTGGGGCGCGAGTCGGCGATCGATTTCAACGTGCGCAGACCCCGAACCTTGGCCGCAAGCCCCTCGGGCGGCTGCATCTCGAGCACGTCGGCGAGCCTGGCAGCGACATCGTCGAGCCGCTCGACGCCGAAGGCGAGGCACATGCGACGCTCGGTGCCGAACTGGTTGATCAGCAGCGGATGCTTCGAACCGCGCGGCCGCTCGAACAGCAGTGCCGGGCCACCGGCCTTGACCGTCCGGTCGACGATCTCCGTCACCTCGAGGTGCGGATCGACCTCGGCAGCGATTCGCCGGAGCTCACCCTCGCGTTCGAGGAGCGCGATCCACTCCCGGAGGTCGCGGAACGACATCGCGGGTCAGTCTACGGAGCGCCGCCCGGACGGACGAACGTCAGCCTCTAGTAGACGCTGCGGCGGGCCCTGCGCCGCTCGTCCCGGCGATGCCCGACCCACTTCGTCAACTGGCCCAGCGCGATCACGGCGCAGAAGATCAGACCGACGATCAGCATTGCCGTGATCACGTGCTTGCCGTCTGTCGCAGCGTCGAAGATCACGGCTCGACTCTACCGCAGTGCCAGGCGAGCGCACGCTCGACGAGCTCGCCGCTCGGCGCCCCGCCGAGCGCTCGCGCCACCTCGACCCACGCCTCCCCGTCGCCGGCCGCTCCGTCCGCGCGCAGCGCGGCGCAGCTGGAGATGAGCTCCGCCATCGCGGCCACCGCGGGCACGCCGCCCGCCTTCGCGATCCGCACCAGCCCGTGCGCGTAGAGGTAGTCGCCGAGCAGCACCGCCTCGTCGGCGTCGAGTGCCGCGAACAGGCGGGGCCGGCCGTAGTGCACGAGGTACGCCTCGTAGACCGTCTCGACCCCGACCGCGAACTCCGGCGGTGCGAGCGGTGAGAAGACGGGGTCGAGCTCACGCTCGTGCTCCGGCAGGACCGAGCGCGCCCACAGCGGGCTCTCCTCCTCTGCCTCTACCGCGATCGTCGTCAGCACCTCGATCAACCGGCCAAGCCTAGAACGTGCCCGACCGCGGCGACGGTGGCGTCGATCTCCGCGTCGCCGTGGGCGAGCGACGGGAACAGGCATTCGTACGGGCTCGGCGCGATGTAGACGCCGCGCTCCAGCAGCCCGCGAAAGAGCGCGCCGTACCGCTCCGCGTCGAGCGGCACGAACCGCTCGACGGGCTCCTCGCGGCCGGGGAAGAGCGTCAGCATCGCGCCGACCCCCTGCACGATCCCGAACCGCTCGAGCCCATCGGACAGTCGCGCGGCGCGCCGCTCGAGCTCGTCGTACACACCAGGGTCGCGCAGCCGCCGGAGCACCGAGAGGCCTGCCGCGGTGGCCAGCGGGTTGCCGCTCAGCGTCCCCGCCTGGTAGACGCGGCCGGCCGGCGCGAGCTGCGCCATCACGTCGCGACGGCCGCCGAATGCGGCCAGCGGAAGGCCACCGCCGACGATCTTGCCGAGCACGGTCAGGTCGGGGACGACACCGAGGCGCTCCTGCGCGCCACCGCGCGCGACCCGGAACCCGGTGATCACCTCGTCGAACACGAGGAGCGCGCCCGACGCGTCGCAGAGCAGCCGCAGCGCCTCGAGGAAGCCGCCGGCGGGCGGCACGCAACCCATGTTCCCGGCGACGGGCTCGACGAAGATCGCCGCGAGCCCCTCGCCGTACCGTTCGACCGCGGACGCGACGCCGTCGACGTCGTTGTACTCGCAGACGATCGTGTCGGCGATCACGCCCGTCGGAACCCCGGGCGAGCTCGGGATGCCGAGCGTCGCGAGGCCCGAGCCGGCCGAGGCCAGGAAGGGATCGGCGTGCCCGTGGTAGCAGCCGGCGAACGTGATCACCCGGTCGCGATGAGTTGCGCCTCGCGCGAGCCGAAGCGCCGACATCGCCGCCTCGGTCCCCGACGACACGAGTCGCACCGACTCGACCGACGGCACGGCGTCGACAATCTCGACGGCGAGCTCGACCTCGGCCTCGGTCGCGGCGCCGAAGCTGGTCCCGCGGGACGCCGCCGCGCGAACGGCCTCGACGGTCTCCTCGTCCGCGTGCCCGAAGATCAACGGCCCCCACGACTGCACCCAGTCGCAGAACGTCCGGCCGTCGGCCGTCTCCAGGTAGGCGCCCCAACCGCGCTCCGCGAACAGCGGCTGGTCGAGACCGACGGAGCGCATCGCGCGTACCGGTGAGTTGACGCCGCCGGGGATCACTTCGAGGGCGCGCCGCCAGACACGCGAGCCCGCATCGCCGCTCAGAGCCAGCCCGCGAGCTCCTTCGCCCAGTAGGTGACGATCACGTCCGCCCCGGCACGGCGAATCGACGTGAGCGACTCGAGCGCAACGGCGCGCTCGTCGAGATCCCCGGCCGCAGCTGCGGCCTTCAGCATCGCGTACTCGCCGCTGACGCTGTAGGCGGCGAGCGGCAGCTCGAACCGCTCGCGCACCGCGCGAACGACGTCGAGGTACGGCAGGGCCGGCTTGACCATCACGACGTCTGCTCCCTCGTCGACGTCGAGCTGGCACTCACGCAGCGCCTCGCGCACGTTTCCGGGATCCATCTGGTAGCCACGCCGGTCGCCGACTGCCGGCGCCGACCCGGCGACGTCACGGAACGGCCCGTAGAACGCCGAGGCGTACTTGGCGGAGTAGGCCACGATCGGCGTCGACGGCAGCTGTTCGCGGATCGCTGCAACCCGACCGTCCATCATGTCGCTCGGGCAGACGATGTCGGCGCCCGCCTCGACGTGCGAGACCGCCGTGCGCGCGATCAGCTCCAGCGATGCGTCGTTGTCGACCTCGCCGTCCGCCAGCACCCCGCAGTGGCCGTGACTGGTGTACTCGCAGAGGCAGACGTCGGTGAGCAGCAACAGCTCCTCGAATCGCGGGCGAAGCGCACGCAGCGCCTGCTGGACAATGCCGTCCGAGATCCATGCACCCGAGCCTTCATCGTCCTTGTCCTCCGGGATGCCGAACAGGATCACCGACTTGACGCCGAGTCGGACGAGCTCCTCGCACTCCCGGACGACACCCTCGACGGTATGCCGGCGAAGCGCAGGCAGCCGGTCGTTCGGCAGCGCCTCGGGCGCGACGAAGAGCGGGAAGACGAGGTCGTCGAGCGAGAGCGTCGTCTCACGCACGAGGTCGCGGAGCGCCGCCGTCCGCCGGAGCCGGCGGAGCCGTGCAACGGGAAACGAGCTCACGCCGCCCATCGTCGCACAGGCGTGCCGGGCGAGGTCACTGGCGGGCGGCCGACGGCGGCTCGACGAGCTCGACCTCGACCGGGACCGGCTTGCCCGACCAGGGCTCCAGCGTGACGCGGCCGCCGAAGAACTCCCACACCGCCCGGCACACGGCGAGCAGCGGCAGCGCGGTCAGCGCGCCGGCGAGCCCGTAGATCTCCGCCCCGGCCGCCAGTCCGAAGATCACGAGCAGCGGATGGAGCCGCAGCGCGCTGCCCATCACCTTGGGGACGACCACGTGACCCTCGAGCTGATGGATCCCGAGGAAGAGCAGCGCCACCCAGACCGCCGACAGTGGATGCACCACGAGCGCGAAGATCAGCGGTGGGATCGAACCGAGCCACGGCCCGATGTACGGGATCACCTCGGTCAGCGCCACCCAGCCCCCGAAGAGGAGCGCGTACTGCTGGCCGTGCGGGAACAGGCCGAGCTCCGCGAGCAGCCAGAGACCGATGCCGGCGCTTGCGCCGATGATCAGGCTCAGCAGCGCCTGGCCGCGCACGTACGAAACCAGTGCGCGCTCCATCCTGAGGAGGAGCGGCTCCTCGCCCGGCAGCGCCGGGAAGCGGCGGTCGAACACGCGGCCGAGTCGCTGGATGTCGAGCAGCATGTAGATCGAGACGACGACCAGCAGGACGACGCTGAACAGCGTCTTGCCGATCGAGATCGCCGCG
This sequence comes from uncultured Thermoleophilia bacterium, assembly GCA_963769545.1. Taxonomy (GTDB): domain Bacteria; phylum Actinomycetota; class Thermoleophilia; order Gaiellales; family Gaiellaceae; genus PALSA-600. Next base: position 963,294 of record CAVYMB010000002.1, read on the forward strand.
CCCTCGACGAAGTTGATGATCCGTGTCGTGTACTTGCCGACGTCGCGCTGCCTGATCCGGCGTACGAAGTTGTGACCGCTCCTCTGGATCTTGATCGAACGCAGGTGATGCGTGTTCAGCCAGACCTGCAGCCGGTCGACGTCGCGGTCTGCACTCGTCTGTCCGGCCTGGCCGTGAGGATGCGTGAAGTAGTCGTTGAACCGCGTGGCCGCCGTCTTGGTCTGGCCGACGACGACGGCCGCGAGCGCCACGATGACCAGGACAAGCGCCGCGAGAAACGTCAGGTACACGAGCGCGACGGCGAGCCCGCGTGGCAGCCGCGCCCGCTGGAGCCCGCGGACGATCGGGTCGAGCAGCAGCGCGACGAGCCCGGCGATCAGGAACAGGAAGACGACGTGAAACGCCGCACTCGCCAGCAGCCACGTCAACACGAGCAGCAGCGGCAGCCCGACGAGCTGAACCCAGCGCGGGATCTGGAGCCGCGGCGGGCGACCGGAGACGGTCATGTGGCCGATGCTACAGCCCGCATCCGGCGGCTTCGGCCGCCTGCCTGGGACTGGTCCTTCGACGCGGACGGCGCGCTGGCGCTCGACCGCGCCGAACTCTGGGACGAGCCCGCGGCACGGCCGCGGCTGCACCTGCTGCCGGACACCCGGTTGAATCGACCAGGCCAGTCGGCTACCGTGCCCCCGATGTCGCCCCAGCCGGCACGGAGCCGCGGCCGTCGCGCGCGGACCCGTCAACTGGAGCGCGAGCGGCGCCTGCGCCGGCTCGCTCTTCTCACCGTCGTTTCGCTCGTCGCGGCGATCGTCGTCCTCCTTTCCGCCTTCGGGGGCTCGGCGGCGCCTGCGAGCCCGACGCCGCCCGCGAGCGCGTCGCGCCTCGTCCCGGTGGGGCCGCCGTCGCTCGAGGCGGTCGCCAAGGTCGGTTCGCTCCACCTCCAGATCCCGCTCAGCCAGGCGCGCGTGACCGCGATCGGATTCCAGGGCGGAAGCGAAGGCTCGCTCGCGCTCGACCCGATCGGCACGCAGGCGAATCAGGGCCTGCTGCGACGACTCGCCCGGTCGCTCGTCGGCGCCTCCAGCCCCGGTCCGCGCTGGTACCAGCTTCCCGGCGGCCTCGGCCCCGGCACCTCCGCCCTCGACGTCGGCGCGCCGAGCGGTACCGACGTCTTCTCACCCGTCGACGGCAGCGTCGTCGCGATCGAGCCGGTCGTGATCGACGGAGCCCGCCTCGGGTCGGTGGTCGACATCCAGCCGTCCGGCGCCGCGTCGCTCGTCGTGGCGGTCTCGCACGTGCGTGCCGACCCGGCACTCGCGGTCGGATCGCCGGTGACGGCGGGCGGCACGCGGCTCGGCTCGCTCGTCGACTTCTCGCACGCTGAGCGTCAGGCGCTCGCGCGCTACACGAACGACGCGGGGAACCACGTCGTGATCGAGGTTCACCCCTCGGCGTCGCTCTCGGTCGGCTAGAAGACCATCCGTGCGGATCCTCTTCGTCGCCGACGTGTTCGGTGCACCCGGCCGCCGCGCGGTCGAGAGTCGACTACCGACGCTGCGCGCGGAGCTCGCCGCGGACTTCTGCATCGTGAACGGCGAGAACGCGGCCGCCGGCCGTGGGATCACGGCCAAGATCGCCGACCGTGTGCTGGCGAGCGGCGCCGACGTGATCACGCTCGGCAACTGGACGTGGGGCCAGCCCGGCTTCGCGCCGTACCTGATCGACAACGACCGCGTGCTCCGTCCCGCGAACATGTCGCCGCGAACGCCGGGGGTCGGCATCGCCGTGCACGACGGAGTCGCGGTGATCAGCCTGCTCGGCGTGTTCTCGCTCGCTCCGTTCGAGAGCCCGTTCCTCGCCGCCGACCGCCTGATCAAGGAAGCCGCGCGCGCGACCCCCGTGATCGTCGTCGACTTCCATGCGGAGGCGACGAGCGAGAAGGTCGCCCTGGCCCGCTATCTCGACGGACGGGTCACCGCGGTCCTGGGCACCCATACGCACGTCCAGACGAACGACGCACGGGTGCTCGCCGGCGGCACCGCGGCGATCACCGATGCCGGCATGACCGGCCCGCACGAGTCGGTGATCGGCAGCGAGGAGGAGGGTGCGATCCGCCGCTTCCTGACGGGGCAGCCCGTGCGCCTCGAGCCGGCGACTCGCGGCGTGCGAATCGAGGGGGTGCTCGTCGAGTGCGGCGCCGACGGGCGCGCGACCGCCTGCGAGGCGATCCGCGTCGAGATCGACTGAGCGGAGGCACCTACACCGCGGGCCGTCGGCCGGCCGACGGCCACGCGAGCACGGCGAACAGCGCGACCAGCGCAAGGTTGCGGGCCAGCACCACACCCGCCAGGTGGAAGTGCGCGACGTAGCTCCAGTACCTCCACGGGAACCAGACCTGTGTCAGCACCAGCGCGGCGGACAGCAGGACGGTCGCTGCGATCCCCCGCCGGCCGCGCACGAGCGGCACCAGCGGCACGAGCCAGAGCAGGAACTGCGGCGAGAGAACCTTGCCGAACGCGACGAAGGCGCAGACGCAGGCGGCGGAGTAGCGGAGCAGGCGTTCGCGGTCGATCGGCCCGCGCAGGAACGCGAGCCACAGCGCGACGATCGCCAGGCCTTGTACTGCGACGAATACCGTGGCCAGCGTGGCGTGGCCGGCAAGGTTCTGCGAGCCGTGCGAGGTCACCACCGTGGGGCTTCCGAAACTGGTGAGCAGCGATGCGCCGAGGCTCTCGATCTGCAACGGCCGGTCGGCCTGGCCGTGCACGCTGTGCCAGAGCCCGTGCGGCGCGATCAGGGCGAACGGCACGACCGCGACGGCGAATGCCGCGAGCCCGGCGAGGGCGGCCCGCAGGCGCCCGTGCACCCCCGTCCAGCCGAGCGCGAGCGGCACGAGCACCACCGGCCAGAGCTTCGCCGCGACCGCCAGCCCGAGCAGCACCCAACCGAGTCGGTGGCGGCCGCCGAGCAGCGCGGCGAGTGCGCCCGTCGCGAGCAACACCGGCCAGAGGTCGAACCGCGTCAGGATCAGCGAGCCGACCAATACCGGCGAGATCCCGACGTAGTACGCGGCCGCCGGACGCAGGTAGGCGACGACGGCGACGAGGCCGACGCCGCATGCTGCGATCAGGATCTCGAAGGCGGTGCGGTAGTCGCCGAAGAGCGACGGCAGCACGAAGACAGGCAGCGCCGCAGGCGGATAGTCGACCGCGAAGTCACGATACGGCACGAGCCCGTGGTGCACGATCGCGTCGCCGTAGGTCTTGTAGACCGGCCAGTCGACCAGCTGGCCGTGTGCCCAGAACCACCGGTGGACGAGCGCGAAGGAGAAGAGGAAGAGCCCGCCGGCGGCGAGCGTGACGTCAAGCTGCGGCCAGCGCCGGCTCAGGCCGCTCATCGGCCACCGCCTCAACCGTTGCTTCGCGGCCGCGCAACGGCGCGACGAGCGCGAGGCACGCGAACGGGAAGAACCAGGGCAGGTACAGGTACGACCAGTGCGTGAGCACGAGCTCGAAGCCCACGAGCAGCACGGTCGTCAGCGCGGCCAGCCGCAGCGGCGACCGCTCACGCGGCCAGAACCCGAATGCGAGCGCAGTGAGGACGAGCGCCGCCTCGAGCACGATCTGCACGGCATGGAGGTTCGGGATCCCGCGCGCGTGGTACTGCCGCCAGTCCCACAACGAGAACGGCGACGAACGTCCGATCTGGAAGCGAACGGTTCGGTCGAAGAACACGCGCGCCGCATGCACCGGTGACGGCTCCAGGAAGAGCACGAAGAACACCGCTGCCGTCGCGACGAGGAACCCGAGCAAGTACACCAGCATCCGTCGCGGCTCGCGCGCCCGCGGATAGCCGGACCAGAGCGGCAACAGGATCAGCGTGGCGAACTTCGTCCACCCCGAGATGGCAACCGCGGCACCACGCCCGAAGTCGCTCATCAGGACGAGGAACCCGAACACGAGCAGCGCGGGCATGATCGCGTCGTTGGTGTTCGAGCTCGATGCGTACTGGGAGAACGGCCACGCGACCCACGCGAAGGCGAGGGACGCGGAGAGTCGGGGATCGCCGAGCTTGCGCCCGACGAGCGCGAGGCCGAGCAGCGTCAGGATGTCGAACAGGATCGACGTCGCGTGAACCGCAGGAAGCGTGTCCCACTTGTGGCTCCAGCCGAACGCGAGATAGCCGGGGATGTACGCGATGTACGCCATCGGCCCGTAGGTGTCGCCGAGCGGGTTCGCCGTCTCGCAGATCCCGTTCGTCTGCACGCGGTCGCGGATCTCACCCGCGGAGTCCGCCGGACCGCACGCCTTCTGGGTCGTCAGCTCGGTCGGGAAGTGCCCGTACGGGCTCTCGCCGTGCCAGATCCGGTCGGCGCCGATCACCCCCGAATAGCCGACGTCGATCACGTTCGAGTCGCGGACGTTCAGCCCGATCCGGAACCCGGCGAGGAACACCGTCCCTGCGGCGAGCACCCACACGGGCCACACCGAGCCGCCGAGCGAAGGGCGATCGTTCCGGGCGATCCATGCGCAGCGCGCGATCAGCCAGATGAAGCCGGGGTAGACGAGCGGAACGGCGGCGAAGATGTTGCCGTGGTTGAAGAACCACAGAGAGACGGAGAACGAGAGCAGGACGAGGAGGTCGATGTTTCGCACCGACCAGAGCCGGCGCCAGTCGACGAGGCCGATCAGGAAGGCTGCGCAGAACCCGAGCCAGAGCGGAACGCTGTTGATCTTCATCCCTCCGAACTGGCCGGGGTACCCGCGCGCCATCCGCCAGGCGACCTGCGGGCCGGTCCACGCTTCGACGATCGCGCCGGTGCCGCCATCGACCGTGCCCGTCGCGATCTCGCCGGCGCGTCCCGACCACACCTGCACGGTCCACTGCCCCTGCGCGAGTGTTGCGTCGGTCGTCGGCTTCGGCGGGTAGTGCTCGAGCCACGCCTTCACCTTCGCGTCGTCGAGGAAGAGCCTGATCGCCTGCTGCTCGCCGACCTTCACCTTCGCGGCCGCCGCCGGGAGCTGAGGCGCGAGCGGATTCGTCGTCGCGGCCGAGGCGACGGGAACGAGCGCCAGCCCCGCCACGACGATCGCGACGAGCGCGGCGAGCCTCAGTCCCGAAACGACCACAACTTGTTCCCGAGGAAGTTGAGCGGCATCACGAGGATGATCGCGATCGCCTGCGACACGATCTTGCCGAGCCCCAGCGCATCGAGGAAGACGAACAGCCACAGCTGGTTGACGATCCAGCCGAACACGGCGACCACGAAGAACCGCATCCCCTGATAGGCGAACGCTCCCCGCTGGGTGCTGAAGGTCCAGACGCGGTTCCACCAGTAGTTGTTCGCCGCCGCGACGACGAACGAGATCGCCGCCGCGCGGTGCGCGCCCATGCCGAGCAGTGCGGCATAGACACCGAGGTTGATCACGTAGCCGCTCAGCCCGACGATCGAGAACTTCGCGAGCTGGATCCAGTTGTGCGGGCTGCGCAGAGCAGCGGCGGCACGGGCGGAGGCGGTCACCGCTGGCGAGGCTACCGGACTTCATGGACACCCTCGGCGCCGCGGAGCGGCACGAAGCGGACGTCGGCCAGGCGGCGCGTCGTGAACCCGTCGTCGGTGCGCTCGATCACCACCAGATGCTGCAGCCGCGAATTGCCGACCGGGAGGACGAGCCGCCCACGGGGAGCGAGCTGGGCGAGCAGACTGGGCGGCGGCCTCCGCGCCGCGGCACCCACCGCGATCGCGGCGAACGGCGCGCGCTCGGGGACACCGATGCTCCCGTCACCGACGAGGACCTCGACGTTTTCGTAACCGGCGGCGGCAAGCGCCGTGCGGGCGCGTTCGGCGAGCGCCGGCACACGCTCGATCGAGAGCACGGATCGCGCCAGCTCGGCCAGGACGGCCGCCTGGTAGCCGGAGCCCGTGCCGACGTCGAGCACCGATTCGTGACCCGACAGCTCGAGCGCCTCGCAGATACGGGCCACGACATACGGCTGCGAGATCGTCTGCCGGTACCCGATCTGCAGCGCGGCGTCGTCGTAGGCGTGCGCACGCAGCGGCTCCGGGACGAAGCGCTCGCGCGGAACCCGGCCCATTGCCTCCAGGACACGCGAATCGTCGATGCCGCGCCGGCGCAGCTGGCGGTCGACCCATTCGGGCCGGCTCACGCCGCGCGCGCGCCCGCAGAGCGGAAGTGCCCCGTCACGAGCGGCTTGATCCCCGTGATCGAGGCCGGCGGCGCGCCGAGACCGACCGTGAGCATCGGCACCTCGGAGTCGGCCGCCTCGAGGGATCCGTGGCTGCCACCGCCGAGGTGGTGCCGCCCGGCCAGGTCGACGAACTCGAACCCGGGCGTCGCGGACACGAGCACCTCGCCGGCGTTGGGATTCCGCAGCGCACGCTCCGCCCGCATGCGGCCGTCCGGAACCGCATCCAGCAGCGCCAGATCCTCGTCGCCGTCTCGGCGCGCGATGAGCACGTCGTCTTCAAGGAAGACGACCGTCCCGGCGGACGGTTCGCGGTCGAGCAGAGTCGCAACCCGCCGCGGGTCGGCCGTGTAGACCATCGCTGCGCGGTTCGACGCCGTCACGAGGTCGTCGCCGACCTCGAGCTTCGCGACGTTCGAGATCTTCGACTGGCCGTGGTCGGAACAGACGACCACGGCATAGCGGTCGAGAAACGCGTCGGGGCCGCCGGCCGCATCGAAGAGCGCGGTGATCGCGTCGTCGCTGCGCCGCAGCGCTTCATGTGCCGCGTCGGGCCCCTGCGCGTGGGACGCATAGTCGTAGTCGGGGAGGTAGTGGACGAGCAGGTCGAACCCGTCGCGCGTCACGAGCCAGCGGCCGACGGTGGCGGCGTAAGCGTCGATCGACCCCAGCCCGCGATTGAGGAACGCGAGTGGCGCACCTGTGGGATCGCTCTCGTAGAGCGAGTAGAAGAAGAAGCGCTTCGGGCCGAAGACCGCAGGCGCGCCGGGGATCGTCGGCAGGTGGCGATGGGTGCCGCGGTAACAGGTGATGTTGATCGCGGCCGTCGTCAGCCCGGTGGCCTCGAGCGCCTCGTAGATCGTCTCGGCGTCCCGAGACAGGTGGCGCGCGTTGAGGTCGACGATCGTGTCGCGAAGACCTCGCGCAAGCCCGGCGGCTCGCATCGCACCGAACGAGGACCCGTACTCGACGAGACGCTCCTCGTCGCGATGCCACCAGACGAGATGCGGGATCCGATGCACGTCGGGGTACGCGCCGGTGGCGATCGAGGTGAGGCAGACCGGCGTCAACGACGGGAACACCGACGCTGCGCGCGTATACTCGCCGCGCTCGGCGAGCAGGCGGAGCGCGGGCGTCTCCGCGGCCTCGAACATCGACGGCGTCAGCCCGTCGATCACGATCAGCACGACGGGCTTCATCTGGAAGGACGGCGTGGCTTCATCTAGTCGCGCGCGAGCGTGCGCAGCCCGGCGTGCGTGTCCGGGGCACGGCGGCGCAACCGCACGCCGAGCGCCAGCACAGCCACTGCCTCGAGGTAGCCCACCACCGGAACGATGGCGAGCGCCGCCCCGACGAGGGCGGCGACCCCGAGCAGCATCGCCGTGCCACCGCGCGTGCCGCCGCGACGAAGCGTTCCCAGGACGAAAGGCAATCCGCCGACCACGCCGCACACCGCGCCGACCGCGCCGCCGACTGCCTCGGGCCACCCCCACGCGGTGAACCCGGCGACCACGGCAACCACGATCGCCACCACGAGCGCAGGCGGGAAACGGCGCAGGGCGGCGCTCATCGCGATCCCGATCGCGGTGCCGAGCCCGACCATCACGCCGACTGAGTACCAGGCGCCCACTCGGCAGCCAGTGTAGACCCGGCCGGGCCCCTCTCAGTCGGCGCGCTCGAGCCGGCCGATCACCGCCAGCGTGAATGCCGCGGCGCGCGCGCCGTCGACGACGCGGTGGTCGAAGGTGACGCTGATGTTGCCGACCGAGCGCACGACGATCTCGCCGGCCCGAACGACCGGACGCAGCGCGATTCGGTGCACGCCGAGGATCGCGACCTCGGGGGCGTTGATCAACGGCGTGACGAGCAGGCCGGCGAGCTTGCCTGCGCTCGTGACCGTGAACGTGGAGCCTCGGAGCTCGTCCGGCACCAGCGTCCCCGTCCGTGCGCGCTCGGCGAGCTCGTCGACGTCGACCCTGAGCTCCTCGAGCGAGCGCGTGTCGCAAGCGCGAACAACCGGCACGATCAGACCCTGCTCGGTCTGCACTGCCACACCGAGGTCGTAGCGGTCCAGATACACGATCTCATCCCCGTCGAGCCGGGCGTTCAGCTCCGGGAACTCGTGCAACGATTGCGCCGTGGCGCTCAGCACGAGCGGCAACAACATCGACAGGTCGACGCCGGTGAAGTCGCACTCCTCGACGTACGTCACGGCGGGGATCTCGCGGTGTGCCCGCGTCAGGTGCTCCGCAATTTGGCGGCGGACTCCGCGCAACGGCTCACGGCGACCTTCGGCAGTCTGCGACGCACCGCCGCCGGCCGCGCGCCGGACATCGTCCTCGCTGATGCGGCCACCCGGCCCGGTCGGGGTCACCGACCCCAACTCGACGCCGAGCTCCTGCGCGACGCGCCGCACGAGCGGCGTCGCCTGCACCCTCGCGGCAGGCTCCGCCGGCGCCGCCTCCTCGCCGCCGATGACGACGAGCACCGTCCCGACCGGCACGACCTCGCCCGCCGCAACGAGGATCCGGGTGATCGGACCGGCGGCCGGCGACGGGATCTCGACCGTCGTCTTGTCCGTCTGGATCTCGACCAGCGGATCGTCCTCGGCGACCTCGTCGCCCTCGGCGACGAGCCAGCGCGCGACCTCGCCCTCGGTCAGTCCCTCGCCGAGGTCGGGAAGCCTGAAGGAGTAGGACACGCGCCGCAGGCTACCGCCGCGGCCGTCCGACCCACGAGCCGGCGGGGACGATCAACACCCGGAGGCCGGTGCCTGCACGCCAGAGCGACACCGCCCGCTCCGTTCCCGCGAGCGCCGGCGCCTGGTCGCGCGGCACGTATCCGGCGTGCAGCGTCCGGTCGGCATTCCAGATCCCGACCGCGTGCGGATCGAACTCGTTGTCGGGCTCCGGCACGAGCGCGAGCGGCTCGCCGGGGTCGAACGACGAGTCGAGGACGGCGTCGCCGCGAAAGGAGACGCCGGCGACTGCGACGACGAGCAGCCGCGGATCGTCCGTGCGCACCGGTTCGCCGGTGGCCGCGTCGCGAAGGTGGTAGCCGGCGCCCCCACGCGCGCGCTCGAGCCACAGGCGGAGGCGATCAGCTGACGAGTCGGCGGACGGCAGCGCTCACTCGCTCGACCGACGGCACGTAGGAATCCTCGATCGACCAGTACGGGTAGGGGACGTCGTAGCCGGTGACGCGGAGCACCGGGCCCTGCAGGTCGAAGATCGCCCGCTCGGCGATCAGCGCCGCGAGCTCTGCGCCGAAGCCGACGGTGCGCGGCGCCTCGTGCACGATCACGACCCGGCCGGTCTTCGCGACCGAAGCGAGGATCGCCGCCTCGTCGAGCGGCCGGAGCGTGCGGATGTCGACGACCTCGCAGGAGATCTCGTCGTCGAGTGCCGCTGCCGTCGCTTCGCAGACCGGCACCATCGCCCCGTACGCGAGCAGCGTGACGTCGTCTCCGGGCCGCGCGATCCGCGCCAGCCCGAGTGGGACGACGTACTCCCCCTCCGGGACCTCACCGCGGGCCGTGCGGTAGACGAGCTTCGGCTCGAACACGACCACCGGGTCGGGATCGCGGATCGCCGCGGCGAGCAGCCCTTTCGCGTCGGCTGGCGTCGACGGGATCGCCACCTTGATTCCCGGCGTGTGCACGTAGTAGGTCTCGGGCGAGTCGTCGTGCAGCTCGGGCGCGCGGACGCCGCCGCCGTAGGGCATACGGATCGTGAGCGGGAACTGCATCCGTCCGCCGCTGCGCCAGCGGTAGCGGCCGACGTGCGTGATCAGCTGGTCGAGGCACGGATACGAGAACGCGTCGTACTGCATCTCGCAGACCGGACGCCAGCCGGCCATGCACAGCCCGACCGCCGCCCCGAGCATCCCCGCCTCTGCGAGCGGCGTGTCGACGCAGCGATCGGGACCGAAGCGGTCACGCAGGCCTGCGGTCGCGCGGAACACGCCGCCCGCGCGGCCGACGTCCTCGCCGAGGACGAGCACGTCGCCGTCCCGCTCGAGCTCCGTGTGAAGCGCGTCGTTCACCGCTTCGACGAGCGTCAGCTCAGCCATGTCGCAGCGAAGCGGGCGGATCGACGTAGACGTTCTCGAAGAGCAGCTCCGCCGACGCCGCCGGCTCGCCCTCGGCGGCGGCGATCCCGTCGCGAAGAGCCTGCTCGGCCTCCGCGCGCGCCTGCGCCGCGTGCTCGGCGGTGAGTACCCCGGTACGCATCAGGAACTCCTCGTACTGGCCGAGACACTCCCGCGCTCGCTCCTGCTCGACACGCACCGGGTCGATGTACGCACTCGGATCGTCCGCGGTCGCATGAGGCGCCGCACGGTAATGCACCGCTTCGATCAGCGTCGGCCCGCCACCTGCGCGCGCACGCTCGACCGCGTCGCGCGCCGCACTGTAGACCGCGAGCACGTCGAGCCCGTCGACGCGCACACCCGGGATGCCGTATCCGACTGCCTTGTCGGCAAGCGACTCTGCACGCGTCTGCGCCTCGATGGGCGTCGAGATCGCCCACTGGTTGTTGTTGCATACGAACACGGCCGGCGCGTTCATCACCGCCGCAAAGTTGACGCCCTCGTGGAACGCCCCCTCGCTGGTCGCACCGTCGCCGAAGAACGCCATCGCCACCACGTCCTCGCCGCGCAGCTTCTTCCCCCACGCCAGCCCAGCCGCGTGCGGCACGTGCGTCGCAATCGGCACGCAGATCGACCCGAGGTTCCAGTCGTCAGGGCTCCACCAGCCCGAGGGATGGCCCCGCCACCACTGCAACACCGTGGCCGGCGGCATCCCGCGAACGAGCCCGATCGCGCTCTCGCGATACGACGGAAAGATCCAGTCGCGATCCTCGAGCGCGTAGCTCGCTCCCACCTGGATCGCCTCGTGATTCCAGAAGATCGCGTACGTCCCGATCCGCCCCTGCCGCTGAAACACCACCGAGCGCTCGTCGTACGTGCGCAGCAACACCATCCGGCGGTGCAGCTCCAGCAGGTCGGCCGGCGTGAGCCCGGCGGGCGGCTCGGAGCCGTCGAGGACGCGGCGAAGCTCGGTCACGGCCTGCGCCATCGCCCGCGCAAGCTACCTACACGAGCACCGAGACCGCGTCCCGTTTCGACTCGAAGACCGCCTCCCGGACGTCGCCGAGGTCCTCGCCGTCGGCCTGGAGCGGCATGGGCCGATCGCAACGGACGACCACGCGGTCGAGATCGTGGCCACTGAGCACGTCGGCGGCCTCGAGCTGCCCCCGGCCGCGGACCAGGTAAGTCATCAGACGCGGCACGTCGCGGGGGCGCACGCGCGTCGGCGCCACGAAGTCGAGCCCGTCCTCGAACCTCGCGCCCGGCGCGACGTGCAACGCAACCGGCCCCGCGTAGGAGTACGGATCGCAGTTGGCGACGAGAATGAAGGCCGCACGGCCGAGGCGCTCGATCTCGAGCTCGGGCTCCCAGCGGCCCTTCCGCTCGTAGAGCATCCGCGCCACCATCCGGCCGAAGGTGAGGTCGCCCGGGCGCGCGCCGCCGGGGGAGCGGCCGAGCTCGTCCAGCCGCCGAACGGCCTCGGCATCGAAGCCGATCCCGGCCGAGAAGCAGAAGCGCCGACCGTTCACCGAGCCGAGCGAGATGCGCCGTGTACGGCCCGCCGCGAGCGCATCGGCAACCCTCCGGGCCGCAGCGACCGGGTCGCGAGGCAGACCGAGCGCGCGCGGCAGGACGCTGGTGCCGCCGCCGGGCAGGAAGCCGAACGGCACCGACCCGTCGGCCGCGTTCAGGGCCTCGTTGTAGGTTCCGTCGCCGGAGAGCACCAGGATCGCCTCGGAGTCGCGTGCCGCCTCGGCCGCGAGCTCCGTCGCGTGCCCGGGCCTCGTGGTGAACTGCACGGTCACGTCGATCCGGTCACGCAGGACGCGCTCGACCGAGGTGATCAGATCGCCCGTGACGTGGGTCGAGTACGGGTTGACGATCATCGCGGCCCGCTTCACGCTCTCGAGCATGCCACGCCGGACCGCATTGATCGTGCCTGTGCCGGAGGTCGAGCCGGCCGTGGCTCGCCTCCGCCTGGAGCACGACCCGATGGCGCGACTCGGCGTGCCCGCGCACATCACCGTCCACTTCCCGTTCGCCCCGCCGGAGGACGTCGACGAAGCAGCGGTGGCGGCACTCGTCGCGGCGCACGCGGCGTTCGCGTACGAGCTCGCGTCGGTCGAGTACTTCGACGACGACGTCACCTACCTGGCGCCGAGCCCCGCCGCGCCGTTCGCGGAGCTGATCGAGGCGAGCGCGGCACGCTGGCCCGAGTACCCCCGGTACGGCGGAGCAGTCGTCGACGTGATCCCGCATCTCACCGTCGGGCTTGCACGGATCGATCTCGAGCTCGCACTGCCGATCGCGTGCATCGCCCGCGAGGTCGTGCTGCTCGAGGAGGACGACGACGCGCGCTGGAGCACGCGGCGGCGCTTCCCCTTTCAGGACGTCGCGTAGCCGCGCATCCCGTCGAGCAGGACGGCGTACAGGTGATCGGCGAGCACATCGGTGTCGGTGCCCGGCTGGAGCCACGTGTAGGCCCAGTTGGCGGCCGAGAGGAAGAGCAGCGCGGCGGTCTGGAGGTCGAGGTCGGTGCGGAGCTCGCTCCCCTCGACGCCCTCCCGGAAGAGGTCGCGCACGCGCTGCTCGTAGCGGCGGCGCTCGGCCAGGAACGCGTCGCGCCGGTCGCCGCCGAGGTATCGCCATTCGCGGACGAACACGGTCGCGACGTCGAGCTGGGTCGCGACCACCGCGAGGTGGGCCCGCAGCGCGAGGCGGATCCGATCGCCCGCCGGCGCGGTCGCCGGCACCGCGTCGAGCGCCGCATGGAAGGCCTCGGCGCCCTCGCTCGCGACTGCCCAGAGCAGGTCTTCCTTGGAGGCGATGTGGTGGTAGAGCGACGGCTTCTGCACCCCCAGCGAGTCGGCCAGGTCGGCGAGCGACGTGCCCTGGTAGCCGCGCTCGGCGAACAGCCGGGCGGCGATCCGGGTCAGCTCCTCCCGTCGTTGCGACATCTCTTCTAGACTGAGACTAACGATCGGTCGGTAGGGAGGCTGTCTCGATGGATCAGCGGACACAGGAGTTCCTGGCCTACGTGCAGGCGGACGGCCAGGTCGAGGCCACGGACTGGCTGCCGGGGGAGTACCGGCAGAAGCTCGTCAAGTTCGTCGAGATGCATGCGAACAGCGAGCTGATGGGCGTGCTCCCGGAGCGCGAGTGGATCCTCAAGGCGCCGACGCTGCAGCGGAAGCTCGCGCTCACGGCGAAGGTGCAGGACGAGGTCGGCCACGCCCAGCTGATCTACCGCGTCGCCGAGGATCTGGGCAAGCCGCGCCCCGAGATGTTCGCCGACCTGATCTCCGGCAAGGCGAAGTTCCACAACGTCTTCCATTACCCGACGCGCTCGTGGGGTGACGTCGGCGTGATCGCCTGGCTGGTCGACGCCGCAGCGATCATCAGCCAGAAGGCACTCCTCAAGTGCTCGTACGCGCCGTACGCGCGCATCATGCGGAAGATCTGCTGGGAGGAGTCGTTCCACATCCTCCATGGGCGTGACGTGGTCCTGGCGATGATGACCGGGACCGACGAGCAGCGAGAGCTCGTCCAGGAAGCGCTCACGCGCTGGTGGCCGCCGCTGATGCAGTTCCACGGCAACCCGATCGCGCGCGAGGACGACCCGATGTGGACCTGGCGGATCAAGGCGCAGGGGAACGAGGAGGCGCGACAGCAGTTCCTCGAGGGCTACGTGCCGCAGATCTGGGAGCTCGGCCTGAGCGTGCCCGACCCGAACCTGCGGCGGCGCGCGGACGGGGTCTGGGAGTACTCGGAGCCGGACTGGGACGAGCTCAAGTCGGTCGTGACCGGCCACGGGCCGCGCTCGCAGGACCGGCTCGCGTTCCGCCGCCGCTTCCTCGACCAGGAGAAGTGGGTGCGCGACACGGTGTTGGCCGCTTGAACGTCTTCGAGGTGTTCCGCCGGGAGCGGAAGGGACAGCCGTTCACGCACGCGGGGTCGATCGAGGCGCCGGATGCCGCGTTCGCCGACGCGTGGGCACGCGAGCAGTACGGGCGGCGCGGCGAGTCGGACGCGCTCTGGCTCGTTCCGCGCGCGTCGATCCACGCGGTGACCGAGTGGGCGGACGAGTTCGACCTGAAGTACCGGCGCGTCGACGGCTACTCGATCAAGGCGCGGTTGAAGGAGGCGCGTGAACGCGCGCTCGAATCTGCTCCTCGCGCTGGCTGACGACGAGCTGATCCTCGGGTGGCGTGACTCCGAATGGACCGGGATCGCGCCGACGCTCGAGGAAGACGTCGCGTTCTCGTCGATCGCCCAGAACGAGATCGGCCATGCGCGGGCGCTCTACGAGCTCGCGGCCGCCGAGCTCGGCACCGATGCGGACGCGCTCGCGTTCGATCGCGCTCCGGCCGACTACGCGTGCGCCCCACTCGTCGAGCTGCGGCTGCTCGACGACTGGGCGATGACGATCGCCCGGCGATACCTCTACGAGCAGGCCGACCGCGTGAGGCTCGCGGCGCTCGTCGAGTCGCCCGATCACGAGCTCGCAGGCCTGGCCGCAAAGATCGACCGCGAGGAGGTCTACCACCGGCTGCACGCCGAGCTCTGGGCCGACCGGCTGGTGGGCGAGTCCCGGTTCCAGGCCGCCGTGGACGAGCTGTGGCCGTACGCGCTCGGGGTGCTGCCACCCGAGCAGCACGATGCGCTCGGCCTCCTCGTCGGCCGGCCCGCGGGAGACGGCCTGTCGGACGCATACGCGCGGGGACACCACACGGAGCAGCTCGCACCGCTCTGGGAGGAGATGACCGAGGTGCGGCGCAGCATCCCGGGTGCGCAGTGGTGACGGCCGAGCAGGTCTGGGCCGCACTCGACCGGATCCCGGATCCCGAGATCCCCGTGATCTCGCTCGTCGAGCTCGGGGTGATCCGCGACGTCACCATCGACGGCGACGCAGTCCGGATCGAGCTGACGCCGACCTTCCTCGGCTGCCCCGCCCTCGAGGCGATGCGCCGGTCGCTCGAGGAGACGGTCACGGAGCTCGGAGCCGATCCGGAGATCGAGGTGGTGCAGGACGACTCGTGGTCGACCGACAAGATCTCGCCTGCCGGGCGGGAGAAGCTGCGCGCAGCGGGCTTTGCACCGCCCGCGCCGCGTGCGGCAGGCGCGACGACGCTCGTGCAGTTGCAGTCGAAGGCGTTCCGCTGCCCCTACTGCGGATCGACCGACACGCGCCTCGAGAACATCTTCGGACCGACGCCGTGCCGGTCGATCCGCTGGTGCGCGAGCTGCCGTCAGCCGTTCGAGCAGTTCAAGACGATCTAGCCGCCGCCGGCCTCACTGCCCGGGCGCCACAGACGTCCCATCATCCCGATGCGGGCAGCGACCAAACGCCAAGCCCCGGAAGGACGCGACCGGCGGTCTCGCATGTTGCGACATTTCGGTCGAGGAACGGTGCGAGAACCGGCGAACTGAGCCGCATCAGGGCGATCGTCGTCTGCTCCGCCTGCTTCGCCGGCCTGCTCGTCGGCGGTCCGTGGGTCGCCGCGGCGGCTTCCGCCGTCGCACCGCTCGCACTGGGCGCAGTGCGCTCCCTGCGGCTCCGTTGACGCAACTTGCCGTACCTCCGCTGCAGGTTCAAGACGGTCGGGCCGGCTCCGGCGCTCCCGACGCGGCGATCACCTTCAGCACGGTCGCCGCCAGCGAGCAGCAGACGTAGACGATCAGCAGGACGATCCCGAGCCGCGACCGGGCATAGAGCAGCAGATAGCCGAGGTAGGCCACATGGAAGACCATGCGGTGCGCCTGCAGGTGGCTGCCGTATGTGATCGCCCACGGATCGGCCACGGGATTCGAGTCGCCCTTCGTCCGGTAGACGACGTGCCTCGTCGACCGTTGAATCTCGATGATCCGGTGCGTCGCGATCCCGGCCGCCCCGAGCGGCTTTCGAAACGAGATCACGTCGCCGACCCGTAACGACGAGGGCGCGACGGTCCGGTCGACGACGAGCGAGCCGACCGGGATCGTCTTGGTCATCGAGCCGGTGCTCATGGCCATCGGCTGCAGACCGAGCACGAGCAGCAGGACATACCCGACCGCGAGCGAGAGCACGACGGCCGCTCCGATGCCGCGGGCGGCGCGCAGCAGCGACGCCATCAGAAGTTCACCTGGTTGCCGCCGCTCTGGGTCACGACGGCGGCCGACATCGCGTTTCCCGCAAGGTCGGTGACGCTCGCCGACGGCGTCCACTTGAACGTCGTGTTGCCGACGTTCGCCCTCTGCGCAGAGGTGGGCGCGCAGCCGCCGAGGGTGACGGTGACCACGCTGCCGTTCATCGTCATCGTCGACGAGCCGCAGGTCAGGGCGCCGGTCACGTAGTTGGCCTGGGTGTTGACCGAGCCGAGGTTGGTTCCCGTCACCGCGATGGTGTCGTTGGCTCCGGAGTTGGCGAACACGACCGAGACGGCCGCGGACGAGCCACTCCAGCCGCTCAGCACCGACGACGCATCGACAGGCTCCGAGAAGGTGAAGGCGAGGTTGTCGCCGTTGTCGGCCTTCTTGGCGGTCGAGGCCGCGCCGTTCGATCCTGCGATGTTCGTCCCGGACGGCGCGACCGTGTCGCGCACGAGCGCGAGCGACGTGGTCGGCGAACTGTCACCGGTGTTGGCGGTGACGAACGCTCCGGCGGTGACTGCGCCGTCGACGAACGTGCTCGTGCTCAGAGTCGGAAAGGTGACCGTCCCCACCCCGGACGGGGCGGCGGCGCTCGTGGACACGCTGTGACTCGCGCCGTCGGTCAGCGTGAGCTTGGCCGTGTCGGTGACGAGCGAAGTGGCCGCGACGGCCGCGCGCAGCTGAACGGCAGCCTGATTCGCCGTGTTCACGTAGGACGTCGCCCCGTACACGTGGCAGTTCGAGCACGTGACGCTCGTCGGCGGGGCCGCGATCTCGACGGTGCTCGACTTCGCACTCTCGGGCCCGCTCCAGTTCGCCTTCCTGGCCTGGGCCGTGTACTGCCAGCGACCGACCGGTACGGCGCTCTCGACGCAGCTCGTCGTCGCCAGCGTCCCGCCGCAGCTCGCGCCGACCGACTGCACTGCGCCGGCCTCCGAATAGCGGCGAACGGTGTAGGAGGTGGCAGCTCCACCGACCGTCACCGCCGGCCAGTTGAGCGTGACGTTCGGGTACGTGACGATCGAATGTGTCGGCGCGGTCGCCGCCGGGATCGCCGACGCCTTCGAGTAGCCGCTGCCGGCACCCCCCGTCACCCAGGAGGCCTCGGCGACGCTGCTGATCGCGAGCGCCGCAACGAGGCCTCCGAGGACGAGGAGACGACGCACCTAGCTGGTGGCAGTCAGCGTGACCGGGACCGTGAAGACAGCGCCCTGACAGCTGTTGTCCGATGCGTTCGACATCGCGACCTTGCCGGCCAGCGAGAACGTCGCCGTCGTCCCGGCCGCGACCGACTGCGTGAGACCGGTCGTGTTGGTGTACGTCACACCGGTGGACGCGTTGCAGGCTGCGCCCTTGTCCGACGTGATCGTGCCCGCGCCAGTGACCGCGGTGACGGTGACACCGAACGCGTTCGGATTCGTCACCTTCACGACGAGGTCGCCGGTGCCACCGGGATAGAGCTGCGCCGTCGTGGACGCGGACGCGTCGGACAACGTGACGTTCTGGGCGGTGACGGCCTTCGAGTAGCCGTTGCCCGCCGACGAGCCGACCGTCCACGACCCGAGCGTCACGACGGCGGTCGCCAGGATGGCGAGCGCGGACAACGCGACGACCAGCCTGACCTTGTCCGCAGCGATGATCCTGAGTGCAGTGCGCAACGTCATCGAATCTCCTCTAGCTGCTCGCGACGAGCGTCACGGGGATCGAGAACACCGCTCCCTGGCAGCTCGAGCTGGTCGAGTTGCTCATCGCGGCCGCGCCGGGAAGCGTGAATGTCAGCGTCATGCCCGCACCGACGACCTGCGTCAGGCCGGTCTGATCGGTGTAGGTGACGCCCGTCGACGCGTTGCACGAAGCGCCCTTGTCGGACGTGATCGTCCCTGCACCTGCGACCGAGGTGACCGTCACCGCGAACGCGTTCGGATTCGTCACCTTGACCTTGACGTCACCGGTGCCACCCGGATAGAGCTGCGCCGTGGTCGAGGCCGACGCGTCGGAGAGCGTCAGGTTCTGTGACGACGTCGCCTTCGCATAGCCGTTGCCCGGATCCGAGCCGACGGCCCAGCTCCCGAACGTCACACCGCCTGCGATCACCACCGCGACCAGCGCCGACGCGACCGCCAGCCGCGTCCAGTTCGCGAGGACGACCGAAAGGACATCCTTCATCCTGCAACTCCTTTTGTCGTTGTCGGGGCGCGCACCGGTTCGCCCAGGTGGGTCCGCAGGGCCGCAGTGATGCGCAGGCGCTCCATCGGCAAACGGGGTACCGGGCTTGAGGGTTTGTGGCGCCTAACACGCCGTCAATCTCGGCGCGACTACGCTCGTCGCCGACCATGCGAGTCGCCTGGTTCATCCTCGCGGTTCCTGTCCTCGCTGCGTGTGGCGCGTCGTCCGCCGCCAAGACGGGCCCCGCAACGACGGTGGTGACCGTCGCGCGGCTGACGCAGAAGGACTTCGTGGCCGAGGGGAACCTCGTGTGCCTGCACTCCGACCGGCGCGTCTTCCGGCTCGGCACCCTCTCGCGCAATCCCGCCGGCTGGGCGAAGGTTGCCGGCGCCGCGCGCATCGGCATCGCCGAGATGAAGAAGCTGCGGCCGCCGCTCGCCGATCAGGCGCGATTCGACCGGCTGATCGCCCTGGCCGACCGGCTCGCCGACGACATCCTGCGCGTGCACGCCGCGTTGCTCGCGCGCGCGTATGCGACCGCTCGGGAGATTCAGGCAGCAGCGACGAACGTCGGAGCGCGCATCCACCTACAGGCGCAGAGGCTCGGGCTCACGTTCTGCCAGCAGCAGTTGACGAACTGGCCGGCGTAGTGCCGGCGGCGCTCGTCTCCGCCAGCGCCGGGTAGCGATCGGTCAGAAGCAGGAGATAGGCGAACGTCTGCGCCTGGAAGCGGAGTGCGTAGGCGCCGAGATCGCGGAACCCGCGCGGATAGCGGCCGACCGCGAGCGCGACGAAGAACCCCAGGACGGCGACGATCTCGAGCACGTAGCCGAGCACGACGGCGAACACGTAGGCGGGAATCACCCAGACGATGCGCAGCAGCGTCTTCCACCGCGCCTGGGGCGCCGGCGGTGCGATCGCGACGTCGATCGGGTACGTGCCGAACCAGCCGCGGAAGGATGGGAACGGATCGGCGACGAGATACGTGTATGCATAGACGTGCGCCTGGTAGCGGACGAAACGGGCCAGGAAGGCGTGGACCCTGTCGGGCGAGCGACCACGGAAGAGCGTGATGAACCAGTCGACGATCGCGACCAGCAGCGCGACGATCGACCAGACCGAGAGCACGAACAGATGCGGGAGCACGAGCAGCCAGCGCAGCGCGACCGTCAGGCGCCACCGCTGCAGGTCGTCGCTGACGACGAGCCGTACCGGATGCGACCACGCGACGTCGGCGCCGGTGAACTGCGGTGGGCGCTTCTCGAGGAACGCGGTGACGCCCTCGCGGAAGTCGGCCGTCTGCGTGAGCTCCGCCTGGGTCTGCGCCTCGAGCTCGAGCTGCTCCTCGAACGTGTTGGTCTCGGCGGCGTCGAGCAGCCGCTTCGTCTCCCAGACGGCGCGCGTCGGCATCTGCGCGAAGAGCTGCGCGACCTCCTGGGCGCGCTCGGACAGTTCCTCCGCCGGCACGACCTCGGAGACGAGCCCCCACGCCCGCGCCTCCTCCGGATCGACGCGCCGCCCGGTCGTGAACCACTCGAACGCCCGCGCGGCACCGAGCAGCCTGCGCGCCAACCATGTCCCACCCGAGTCCGGCACCAGCCCGATCGAGATGAAGGCCGGGACGAAGCTGGCGGCGGCCGACGCGATGCGCACGTCACAGGCCAGGGCGAGCGACAGGCCGGCGCCGGCGGCAGGCCCGTTGACCGCAGCGATCACCGGCTTCTCGAGCGCACGGATCGCCAGCACGTTGCGGTGGTAGTTCCGCCGCAGATTGTCGGCGACGTTGCCCGCGCCGGAAGAAAACTCCTGCAAATCCTGCCCAACGCAGAACCCACGCCCGGCGCCGGTGATCACCACGGCGCGAACCCCGGGGTCGTCGGCCGCCTGCCTCAGGCCGGCCTGGATGCCTTCGTGCGTGGCGCGGTTGAGCGCGTTGAGGACGTCCGGCCGATTGAGCGTGATCGTCAGGACGCCGTCGTTGCGCGCAAGCTCGACCTCGGCCATAGCGGCAAACATAACCCCCGCACCGGCGCGTTCCAGTCGCTCTAGAGTCGCAGCATGAGCGATCCCTACGCCGCGTACACGAACCTCGAGCTCGATCGACCCGCCTCCGGCGTGCTTCGCCTGACGCTCCGTGCGGCGGGCCGCCTGAATGCCGTGAGCGGAGCGATGCACGGTGAGCTGGCCACTGTCTGGCGAAGCATCGGCGACGACCCCGAGACACGAGTCGTGATCGTGCGCGGCTCGGACGGCGCGTTCAGCGCGGGCGGCGATCTGGAGCTCGTCGACGAGATCGCCCGCGACCCCGAGGCGCGACGACGTGTCTTCCACGAGGCGCGCGACCTCGTCTACAACCTCGTCTCGTGTCCGAAGCCGATCGTCTCGGCGATGACCGGCCCCGCGGTCGGCGCAGGGCTCGCCGTCGGACTGCTCGCCGACATCTCGATCGCGACGCCGTCCACGCGGATCATCGACGGCCACACGAAGCTCGGTGTTGCGGCGGGCGACCACGCAGTGCTCGTGTGGCCGCTGCTCTGCGGCCTCGCCAAGGCGAAGTACCACCTTCTGCTGTGCGAGCCGCTCGATGGAGCCGAGGCGGAGCGCATCGGCCTGGTCTCACTGTGCGTGCCGGACGCGGAGCTCGAAGCGCGCGCCCTCGAGATTGCGACGCGACTGGCCCGCGGCGCGCAGCCGGCGATCCGCCACACGAAGCTCGCGCTCAACAACTGGCTCCGGCTCGCAGGGCCTGCGTTCGACGCCTCACTGGCGCTGGAGTTCCTCGACTTCGCAGGGCCCGATGTCCGCGAGGGCGTCGCCGCAGTGCGTGAGAAGCGCCCGCCCGCGTTCGGCTAGAGCGAGACGAACTCGACCGTCGGCCGGGGCAGGCCCCGCTCACGCGCGTCGCGCGCGGTCGCCATGAACTCGTCGCTTCGCGTCGCTGCCGTGAATGTCTCCTCGTCGGGGAACTCCCACTCCGCGAGGTAGCGGTGCACCGGCTCGCCCATCGGCGCGCCGAACACCTTGCCGTGGCGAAACGTGCCCCCGGGAACGCGATGGCACACCTCGGCGTGTGCGGCGTACTGCTGCGCATCGGGCTCCTCGTCGTAGAGTACGGCGACTCTGATCACGGCCAACCCCTTTCGTGGGCGAACGAGGAGAGGAGATTAACGATGGCTGGTTCTGTCGTACACGTGGAGTTGCCCTCGGGCGACGCGGATCGTGCCGCGGCGTTCTGGAACGGCCTGTTCGGGTGGGGCCTCGGCGCTTCGGCGATGGAGGAGTTCGACTACCGGATGGCCCAGATGGCCCCGGACCAGGGAGTCGCGATCTTCCCCTCCGACAAGGCCGGCAGCGGCCCGATCGTCTACTTCTCGACGGACGACATCGAGGCGTCGGCGGCGAAGGTGCGCGAGCTCGGCGGCACGGCCGGGGACAAGCAGCCGGTGCCGACCCACGGCTGGTTCGCGGCGTGCGTCGACACCGAGGGCAACGCGTTCAGCCTCTGGCAGAACGACCCGAACGCCGCGTAGTGACCTCGGCGGCCGTCGCGCTGACCGTCCTCGCCGGGCTTGCCGGATCCGTGCAGGTGGCGGTGATGGGCCGGTTCGGCGGCCGCATCGGGGTCGTCGAGGCACTGACGTTCGCGACAGGCGTGCAACTCGTCCTGTCGCTCGGGATCCTGCTCGTGGCGCGAACGGGCTTCGGCGGGCTGGCCGACGCGTTCAGGGCGCCGGCCTGGATGTGGCTGGGAGGCGTGATGGGGTTGACGGTCGTCTTCACGATCACGTTCGCCCAGCCGCGGATCGGCGCGACGGCCACGATCGGGATCCTGATCGCAGGCCAGCTCGTGATGGGGCTCCTGATCGATCGCTTCGGTCTGTTCGGCGTGGAGCAGATCGCGATCTCGCCCGTGCGCCTGGCGGGCGTCGCGTTGCTGGGAATCGGCGCGGCTCTCTCGCTCGTTCGCTAGCGCGTGGGGCTGAAAGGGAAGACGTGGACCGCGCTGGTCACGGTCTACGTGATCTGGGGCTCGACCTACCTCGCGATCGCGGTCACCGGCGAGACGATCTCGCCGTTGCTCGCGGTCTCGACGCGCTTCATCACCGCAGGCACGCTGATGGCAGGAATCGTGTGGCTCCGAGGCGGATCGCTGCGGATCACGCGCCGCGCCTTCGTGTCGTGCGTGGTGATCGGGCTGCTGCTGCCAGGCGCCAATGCCGTGCTGTTCTACGCGGAGCGCGACGTGCCAACCGGGCTCGCGTCGCTGATCATCGCCTCGGTCCCGCTCTGGATCGTCGTCCTGCGGCTCCTGAACCACGAGCGGATGCCGTGGCAGGCGCTCGCAGGTGTCGCCGTGGGTTTCGTCGGCGTGGCGATCATCGCGCGGCCCTCGGGAGGCGCCACGACGGTCGGGGTGCTCCTCTGTCTCGTCTCTGCGCTGATGTGGGCGACCGGCTCGGTGCTGTCGGCGCGGCTCGTCATGCCCTCCGATCCCTTCGCTGCGACGTCCTACGAGATGCTTGCCGGCGGGCTGATCATGTTGGTGCCCGCACTCTTCACGACGCACGGCTTCTCCCCGTCCGCTGCGTCGATCGCCGGATGGTTCTACCTCGTCACCTTCGGGTCGATCATCGGCTACACCGCATATGTCTGGCTGCTCGCAAACGCGCCGCTGACGACCGTCTCGACGTACGCGTACGTGAATCCGGTCGTCGCGATCGGCCTCGGCGTGCTGTTCCGCGGCGAGCAGCTCACCTGGATGCTCGTGGCCGGTGCGGCGATCGTCGTCGCGTCGGTCGCCGCGGTCGTTCGCCAGGAACCTCCGTCCGCGACGGCGCTGGAAGAAGGGGTGCGCTAGAGGCAGATGTCGTCCGGCCGCACCGGAACGCGCGCCAGCTCGCGTCCGGTGGCGTCACGGAGCGCCGCCACGATCGCCGCCGTCGAGACGACGGTCGGCGGCTCGCCGACTCCCTTGGCGCCGTAGGGCGCGTCGGGCTCGGGGTCTTCGATCAGCACCGACTCGACCGGCGGCATGTCGAGCGACGTCGGGATCAGGTAGTCGGTGAAGCTCGCGTTGGTGATCCGGCCACCTTTCGTCTGAATCTCCTCCATCAGTGCGAGGCCCAGCCCCTGCGCCGTCCCACCCTCGATCTGGCCCTCGACCTGTTGCGGGTTGATCGCCTTGCCGACGTCCTGGGCGGCGCCGATCCACACGACGCGCGTGAGGCCGAGGTCGACGTCGACCTCGACGACCACCTTCATGGCGCAGGCCGCGAACGCGACATGCGCACGTTCGCCGGTGATCTGACCGTTCTCGGGATCGAGCGGCGTCGTGCGCGGATGCCGGTAGATCCGCTCGACGTCGACGTCGCCGCGATTGCCACGTCGCGCCCGCTCCTCGAGGGCGGCCCGGCAGGCGTCACGCACCGCTCCCGCCGCCATCCAGGTCATGCGCGAGGCCGACGCCGATCCTGCCGAGTCGACCGCCGAGGTCACCGCGGGGGCGAGCCACACGTCATCCGTCTGCAACTCGGTGCGCGCTACCTGCAGGAGCACGCCCGTGACGCCCTGGCCGACCTCGGCGGCTGCACAATGGATCTCGGCCGAGCCGTCCGCGAACAGCCGGACGCGGGCGGCGCAGTAATCGTCGAACCCTTCGGAGTAGGCGATGTTCTTGAAGCCGACCGCGAACCCCGTCCCGCGGCGCACGCCCTCCCCGCGCGTCGTGTTCCCGGCACCGCCGGGCAGACGGAGCGGGTCGCGCGGCAACGGCTCGGCCGGCGGCGGCTCGAGCGCAGCGGCGCGGCGGATCACCTCCGCGATTGGAAGCGCCCCGGTGATCACCTGCCCGGTCGGGAGCGTGTCGCCCGGCGCAAGCGCGTTCAGCAGGCGCAGCTCCACCGGGTCGATGTCCAGCGCCTTCGCCAGCTTGTCCATCTGCGCCTCGCCTGCGAAACAGGTCTGCACCGCTCCGAACCCACGCATCGCGCCACACGGTGGATTGTTGGTGTACACGACGGTCGATTCGATCAGCGCGTTCGGCACCTCGTACGGCCCGAGCGAGAACGACGCCGCGTTCGAGCAGACGGCGGTCGAGCTCGAGGCGTACGCACCGCCGTCCAGCAGGACGCGCATGTGCACGGCGACCAGCCGGCCCTCTTTCGTCGCGCGATGCTCGGCCCAGATCCGCGCCGGATGACGGTGCACGTGACCGGTGAACGACTCCTCACGGTCGTAGACGATCTTCACGGGGCGGCTCGTGTGCAGCGCGAGCATCGCGCCGTGAATCTGCATCGACAGGTCCTCACGACCGCCGAAGGCACCCCCGACCCCGCCCAGATGGATGCGGACCTGCTCGAGCGGAAGCCCGAGGCACGGTGCGACCTGAGCGCGATCGACGTGCAGCCACTGGGTGGCGACGTAGATGTCGACTCCACCCTCGCCGTCGGGCACCGCGAGCCCCGATTCCGGCCCGAGAAACGCCTGATCCTGGCTGCCGAGCTCGTAGACGCCGGCGACCGTGACGTCGCCCGCGGCATCCGTGTCTCCATGGCGGATCACCATGTGGCGCACGACGTTCGGCCGGTCGTCCTCGCGGTAGCCGTGGCCACGCGTCGGCCGATCCGGATGCAGGTCGACCTGGCCGGTCGCCCGCTCCATGTCGGCGACCGGCTCGAGCGGCTCGTAGACCACGTGGACGCGCTCGGCCGCACGGCGTGCCTGCTCCGGATGCTCTGCTGCGACGATCGCCATCGGCTCGCCGTAGTAGAGGACGCGGTCGATCGCGAGCACCGGCTGGTCTGCGAACTCGAGCCCGTACGTCTTTTCGCCCGGCACGTCCTCGTGCGTGAGCACCGCGTGAACGCCCGGCATCACCAACGCCTCGCTCGTGTCGAGCTCGGCGATGCGCGCATGCGCGTGCGGGCTGCGCAACGTGTGCCCGAAGAGCATCCCAGGGGCGGACAGATCGCTCGCGTACGCGAACTCGCCCGTCACCTTGGGCGGCGCATCGATCCGCGGGACGAGCTCGCCCACCTTCCCGACCCCGATCCGATGCGGTGCGGTCTGCGTCATCCGCGATCCGATGCCATGCGCACCGCGTCGAAGATCTTCGCGTAGCCGGTGCAGCGGCACAGGTTGCCGGAGAGCGCCTCGCGAATCTCGTCGTCCGACGGTGCGGGAGTGTGGCGCAGCAAGTCGACGGTCGCGACGACGAGACCGGGTGTGCAGAACCCGCACTGCACGGCGCCGGCGTCGACGAAGGCCTGCTGGATCGCGTGCAGGCGATCACCGTCGGACACACCTTCGACGGTCGTCACCTCGTGCCCGTCTGCCTGAGCCGCGAGCACGAGGCAGGCGCACACGAGCGTGCCGTCGAGCAGCACCGAGCACGAGCCGCATTCACCCTGCTCGCAGGCGTTTTTCGACCCGGGGAAGCCGAGCTTCTCGCGCAGCGCGTAGAGCAACGATTCGCCCTCCCAGCAGTCGGCCTGCTGTTCGTCGCCGTTGACCCGGACGGTGATCCTCAAATGAGCACCCGCTCCAGGGCGCGCTCGGTGAGCACGCGAAGCGCGTGGCTGCGATAGCGCCCCGTCCCACGAACGTCGTCGATCGGTGCCGCGGCGGCGGCGACCGCCTCCGGGAACGTCGCGGCGTCGGCACGCGGCGCCGTCACGAGCGCCGGCCGCGGTGCTGCCGAGCCGAACGAGGCGCGCAGCTCATCATCGGCCGAGAGCGCGAGCGATACGACTGCGATCACCATCGCGTTCCGCGGCCCGATCTTCATGAACGTTTGCGGCGCCTGCGACGGCCTCACCAGCACCGCAGCGATCAGCTCGTCACGTGCGAGCGCATTCTGCTTGACACCGGTGACGAAGTCGGTGAGCGCGAGACGGCGGGTGCCACGCGTCGAGACGCATTCGACATCGGCTCTCTCGACGACGAGCGGGGGAAGCGCGTCGCCCGCGGGCGATGCCGTGCCGAGGTTGCCGCCGAGCGTGCCGCGGTTGCGAATCTGCGGCGAGCCGACGGTGCGGGAGGCCTCGGCAAGCGCCGGCAGCAACTCGGCGAGCTCGCCGCGCATCAACTCCGCGTAGGTGAGACCGGCTCCGAGCCGGACTTCGCCGTTCGATCGCGACCAGCCGCGAAGTTCCTGCACCTCGTTCAGGTTGAGCACCTGCTGGGGCCGCGCACGGTCGAAGTTGAGCGCCACCATCACGTCCGTGCCCCCCTGAATCGGAAGCGCCTCTGGGTACTCGGACTTGAGGCGAAGCGCCTCGTCGAGCGAATGGGGTGTGAGGACCTCCATCGGCGGTGACTGTACGGTTTCACCCGCTGTGGCCGCATCCCTCTCGCACCGCCTCGCGGTCGCTCGCGGAGACGAGCCGGCCGACGTCGTGATCCGGGGCGGCCGCGTGCTTTCCGTGTTCACCCGGGAGTGGCTGGAGGGCGACATTGCCGTCGTCGACGGCGTGATCGCGGGCGTCGGGAGATATGACGGTGAAGAGATCGTGGACGCGGACGGGCGCTTCGTCGTTCCCGGTTTCGTCGACGCGCACATGCACCTCGAGTCGTCCAAGCTGCTCGTCGACGAGTTCGCGCGGCTCGTATTGCCGTTCGGGACGACCGCCGTCGTCGCCGACCCGCACGAGATCGCCAACGTGCTCGGCACGGACGGTGTGCACTGGCTGCTCGACGCGACCGCGGGCCTTCCGCTCGACGTCTACTTCATGGCGTCGTCGTGCGTACCGGCGTCGCACTTCGAATCGCCGCGCCGTGCGCTGACGACCGGCGACCTCGACGCCCTCCTTCGCCGACGGCGCGTGATCGGCCTCGCCGAGATGATGAACTTCCCGGGTGTGATCGGCGGCGCGCCGAGCGAGCTCGAGAAGCTCTCGCTGGCTGCTCACATCGACGGCCACGCACCTGGCGTCCGGGGTTCCGACCTGCAGGCGTACGCGGCTGCCGGCGTCGGGTCGGACCACGAGGCCTACACCGCCGAGGAGGGTCGCGAGCGGTTGCGAGCCGGGATGTGGCTGCTGATCCGCGAAGGATCGGCCGCACGCAACCTGGATGCCCTGCTGCCGCTGCTCGCCGAGTACGGCCCCGGTCGGATCGCGTTCTGCACCGACGACCGCGAGCCCGAGCACATCGCCGACGACGGCCACATCAACTCGATCGTCCGCGACGCCGTCGCCGCCGGGATCCCGCCGGAGGACGCACTGGTCTGCGCGACGCTCAATCCAGCGCTCTGGCACCGGCTCGACCATCTCGGCGCGGTGGCCCCGGCGCGCGCCGCCGACCTGCTCTTGCTCGCCGATCTCGAGCATTTCGTGCCGGAGACGGTGCTGAAGGCCGGGCGGCCGGTTGCGGAGTTCCCGCGCGCCGAGGTGCCGGATTGGGTGCGGCACACGGTGCGGATCGGCGCGTACGGGCCGGAGATGTTCCGCATCCCCTGGAGCGGCGGGAAGGCGCGGGTGATCGGCATCGTGCCGGGGCAGATCGTCACGGACGCGCTCGTCGAAGAGCTCCCATCGCGAGCGGGCGAAGCGTCGGCGGATCCGAGTCGTGACCTCGCGAAGATCGCCGTCGTCGAGCGGCACCTCGGGACCGGACGCGCAGGGCTCGGGTTCGTGCGCGGATTCGGCCTCGAGCGCGGGGCACTCGCATCGAGCGTCGCGCACGATGCGCACAACGTCGTCGTCGTCGGCATGAACGACGCCTCGATGGCCGCCGCCGTGCGCCGGCTCGCGAATCGCGGCGGCGGCATCGTCGCGGTCGACGGCGCCGAGGTGCTGGCGGAGCTGCCGCTGCCGGTCGCAGGCCTGCTCTCGGATGCGCCCCTGCAGGAGGTGGTCGCAGCCTCCCATGCGCTCGTCGCCGCGGCACGAGCCCTCGGCTGCACGCTCGACGCGCCGTTCCAGCACCTGGCGTTCCTCGCCCTCAGCGTGATCCCGAGCCTGAAGCTGACCGACCGGGGCCTGGTCGACGTCGACCGGTTCGAGCTCGTGCAGCTCGAGGCGCCATGATTCTCGCCAACTGTCGTGTCGTCACGATGGACGACGCCGGCACCGAGCACGAACGCGGCTGGGTGCGGGTGGAAGACGGCTTGATCGCCGAGACGGGCCCGGGTGACTCGCCGGAGCCGGGTGACGACCTCGGCGGCGCGATCGTCACGCCGGGGCTCGTGAACACCCATCATCACCTGTACCAGACGCTCACCCGCGCACGCGCCCAGCAGGCAGACCTGTTCACATGGCTGCGCGAGCTGTACCCGGTCTGGGCGAGGCTCGACGCCGAGATGGAGCACGCCGCGGCCCGGGCCGGCCTCGCCGAGCTTGCGTTGTCGGGATGCTCGACGGTGTTCGACCACCATTACGTCTTCCCGCGCGGCGTCTCGGGCCTGATCGAGGCCGAGCTCGATGCGGCCCGTTCGATCGGCCTCCGCTTCGTCGCCGCCCGCGGCTCGATGGACCTCGGCGAGTCGGACGGCGGATTGCCGCCCGATGCGCTGGTCGAGGACCTCGACGCGATCCTCGCCGACACCGAGCGCCTCGCGGGGCTGACCGACGGCGATCTCGTCGGGCTCGCCGTCGCTCCCTGCTCGCCGTTCAGCGTGACGAGCCGGCTGATGGAGGAGTCCGCTGCGCTCGCACGGCGGCTCAACCTCCAGCTGCACACGCACCTCGCCGAGACGGTCGAGGAGGACGACTACTGCAGCGAGCTTCACGGCTGCACGCCGGTCGAGTACCTCGAGCGCGTCGGCTGGATCGACAGCGACGTGTGGTGTGCGCACTGCGTGCACCTGTCGGACGCCGACGTGCAGGCGTTCGGGCGCGCCGGGGTGGGCGTCGCGCACTGCCCGACGTCGAATCTGCGGCTCGGCGCGGGAGTGGCCCCTGTCCGGTCGCTGCTCGACACGGGCGTCCATGTCGGGCTTGGCGTCGACGGAACGGCGTCCAACGAGCGCGGTGACCTGCTCGGCGAGGTGAAGCAGGCGCTGCTCGTCGCGCGCGGCCGTGACGGCGGCGCCGCACTGACGCCACGGGAGGCGCTGCGCCTTGGCACGCGCGGTGGCGCCGACGTGCTCAGGCGCCCCGACATCGGCTCGCTCGAGCCCGGCAAGCGCGCCGACATTGCAGTGTGGCGCACCGACACGCTCGAGTTCGGAGGCGCCGCCGATCTCGTCGCGAACCTCGTCCTCTCTGCGCCACACCGGGTCGACACCCTCCTGGTCGGCGGCCGAACCGTCGTCCGCGGCGGAGCGCTCGTCAACGCCGACGAGCAGGAGATCGCCGCCGAGCACCGCAAACAGGCGCGAAGGATGTGGGCCGACTGACGATCTCGACGCACGTGCTCGACACCGAGCAGGGCCTGCCTGCCGCTGGTGTCAGGGTCGAGTTGTTCAGCGCCGACGGGACGATCGCCGGCGAAGGGCTCACCGACGCCGACGGCCGGATTCGGGAGCTCGCCCATGGGCCTGCGGGCGTCTACCGGATCGTCTTCCATCCACCGTCACCCTTCTTCCGGCGCGTCGAGCTCGAGCTCTCGCTCGACGACCGCCACCACCACGTCCCGCTGCTGATCTCCTCGTACGCGTGCGCGAGCTACCGCGGCAGCTGAGCGCAGACCAGCTCGCCGAGCTGTTCGAGGGCCGGACGACGCTGGTCGAACAGCTCGCAGCGGTCGAGGATCCACTCGGGCGTGCCCGCGCGATCGCAGGCCGTCTGTCGAAAGATGAGCAGAAGCAGGTACTCGACGCTCATCCGCAGATCGGCGCGAAGGAACAGCTTTCCCCGCGCTCGGCGGCCGAGCAGGGGACCGACGACGATCCCGAGGTCCTGCGGCAGCTCGCCGAGTTGAACCGTGACTACGAGGCGCGGTTCGGCTTCAGGTTCGTCGTGTTCGTGAACCGGCGGCCGCGGCGCGAGCTCGTCCCGATCCTGCGGGAGCGACTCGCACGTACGCGCGACGAGGAGCTTGCGACCGGCGTCGACGAGCTCGTGCAGATCGCGATCGATCGATGGCAGCGAGCCTCGTAGCTCTCTCCGACTACTGGTGGCAGTGGGGCAACCTCCTGTTCCGCTGGCTGCACGTGATCGCCGGCATCGCGTGGGTCGGCGCGTCGTTCTACTTCATCGCGCTCGACAACCACCTGGAGCCGCCACGGGACCCCGACGATGCCCGGCGTGGAGTCGGAGGCGAGGCCTGGGAGATCCACGGCGGCGGGTTCTACCGCGTCGAGAAGTTCGCGCTCGCACCGGATCGCCTGCCCGAGCACCTCTACTGGTTCAAGTGGGAGGCGTACACGACGTGGCTCTCCGGGTTCGCCCTGTTCATCGTCGTCTACTACGCGCACGCCACGGCGTTCATGATCGATCCCACGGTCGCCAACCTGAGGCCGTGGCAGGCGATCGCGATCTCGGTCGCCGGGCTCGCCATCGCGTGGCTCGTCTACGACGGGCTCTGCCGTGCGTTCGAGAACGACGATCTCGTGCTCGCCATCCTCCTCTTCGGCTTCATCTGCCTGTCGGCCTGGGGCGCATCGGAGCTGTTCGCCGCCCGCGCGGCGTACATCCAGGTCGGCGCGATGATCGGGACGATGATGGTCGGCAACGTGTTCTTCGTGATCATCCCGGCGCATCGCGAGCTCGTGCGCGCCAAGCAGGAGGGCCGCCGGCCGGATCCCCGCCTGGCGCTGCGCAGCAAGCAACGCTCGGTCCACAACAACTATCTGACGCTCCCGGTCGTGTTCGCGATGCTCTCGAATCACTTCCCCATCGCCTACGGACATGCTCACGCCTGGCTGATCCTCGTCGCGCTGATGGCGATCGGGGCGCTGACGCGCCACTACTTCAACCTGCGCCAACGCGGCCTGAACGTCTGGCCCGTGCTGGTGGTGTCGGCAGCCGGCGTGATCGCAATCGCGCTGCTGATCAGACCGTGAGGTAGGTTCTCGCCGTGCTCGAGATCGTTGCCTCCGGGCTCAGGTTCGTTGCCCGCTGGGAGGAGGAGCAGGCGCCGAGAACGGTCGCCGCGTTCAAGTCGATCCTCCCGTTCGACGACCGGATCATCCACTGCCGCTGGAGCGGCGAGTCGAACTGGATCCCGTGGGGCGACCGCGACCTGGGGATCGGACCGGAGAACGCGACGTCGTATCCGCACCCAGGCGAGCTCGCGCTCTACCCGGGGGGCCAGAGCGAGACGGAGCTGCTCTTCCCGTACGGCTACTGCAACTTCGCGTCGAAGGCCGGCCACCTGTGGGCGAACCACTTCGCGACGCTCGTCGAGGGCGCGGAGCTGCTGACGGAGCTGGGCCGGCGGACGCTCTGGGAGGGCGCCCAGCCGATCTCGTTCCGCGAGATCTAGACAGATTGCGCCGGCGGCCGCCTAGTGGGCGATCTCCCAGATGTGCCCGCCGGGGTCGCGGAAGCTCGCCGTGCGGATCCCCCACGGCCGATCGATCGGCCCGTTCAGAAGCTCGACGCCACGTCGTCTCAGCTCGTCGCAGACGGCATCGACGTCCTCGACGCCGAGCGTGAACTGGAAGCGAACGCCCGCCTCCGGCGACGCCACGGCGGCCGGCGCGACGAGACCCGGCGCCTCGCTTCTCTTCAGCAGGTTGACGAGTGTCGCGTCGAACCTGAACACCGCCGAGTTCTCGTCCTCGAACACGACCGGCAACCCGAAGACGTCGCCGTAGAACTGTCTTGCCTCCTCCAGATCCTCGACGAAGAGCGTGATCGCGGCGATCCCGCCGGGCCACGCCTCGCCTCCGGCTGCCGAGCTCTCGGTCGACTCGCCCATCTGCACGCCTCCTGTCCGTTCGTCACCGTTCAGACCCGCCAGGGTAGGAGAACTCATCGGCGATGATTGGCGCCGTGGACAATTCGAGGCTCGCCGCAGTGCGGCGGGGGACGACCAGCTGAAAGGGGTCAGATGAGATACGCAGTCGCACACCTCGACGACATCGACGAGACGAACGACGGTCGCTGTCCGTGGCGCCCGGTCCGACACCATTTCGGCATCACGTCGTTCGGCGTCAACGCGTGGACGGCGCGTGCCGCGGGCGACCGGATCATCAACGAGCACGACGAATCGGATCCGGACGGAAACGAGGAACTCTACCTGGTGTTCAGCGGGAGCGCCGTGTTCGAGCTGGACGGCGACCGCGTCGACGCGCGCGCCGGCACATTCGTCTTCGCGCCTCCCGGCGTGAAGCGAACGGCGGTCGCCGAGGAGCCGGGCACGACCATTCTCGCGCTCGGAGCCACGCCGGGAGTCGCGTACGAGCCCAGCGGCTGGGAGCTCTGGGCGCCACTCGGGGCGCTCTATCAAGCCGGTGAGTACGCCGAGGCGGCCGACCGGGGACGCGAACTGGCCGAGGCTCATCCGGAGTACTCCGCCTTGTTCTACAACCTCGCCTGTTGCGAGAGCCTCGCCGGGCGCACGACCGATGCGATCGAGCATCTGCGGCGGTCGATCGAGATGTCCGAGCGCGGGCGCGCATTCGCGAAGGACGATTCGGACTTCGATCCGATCCGCGCCGACCCCGCGTTCCAGGAGCTGATCGGAAGCTAGACGGCAGCCGGAAAACAGGCGCCGGCAGCGCGTACGCTCCGCGGCGTGAGCGAGGCGCAGTGTTCGAACGGCTGACGCGGCAGGGACGACTCGCCCAGCGGCGCAAAGCGTTCGTGGCCAACGCGCTGAATCTGAGCAGGCGCCACATCCTCTCCGTCTTCGACACGGAGGACGACGAGCTCGCCACGTACTACCAGCAGGAGCGGGGAAAGGTGTGGCTCGCGTTGGTCGGGCTGGACGGCGCCTTGCACGGGACGCCCGAGTTCATCGGCGACTACGGCCAGGCGATCGAGCACATGTCGGCGCACATGCCAAGGGCATGAGCTTGTACTCCCGACCGCGCTTCAGTGCTCGTCGCCGGCGACGACAAGTCGCGCCTGGAGCTCCGCGTCCGCTGCGCAGAGCCGCTCGACGTCGACGCGGTCGACCGCGAGGACACGGACCTCGCCGATCGCGCGCACACGCGCTGTGCGCGTGCCCGCATCCGAGAAGAGCGCGCGCTCGCCCACGAGTGCGCCCGGCCCCAGCTCTCGCGTGCCTTCGGGCGCCTCGACGACGAGGTTGCCCTCGAGTACGACGAAGAGGCCCGAGCCTCGTTGCCCGGGCTCGATCAACACCTGCCCGGCGGCGATGTGCGCCTCGCTCCCGACCGTTTCGAGCAGCCGTAGGTCGTCGGGGTTCATCACCGCGAGTATCGCAAAGCCGTGACGCCGGGCGAGGGCGACGGCATACGCTTGCCGCTGGATGAGCGACTACAACCGCCGGCTCATCGAGGAGTTCCGCGCCAACGACGGCCGCGTCGGCGGTCACTGGGAAGGCCGTGACCTCTTGCTGCTGACGACCATCGGCCGAAAGAGCGGTCGCGAGCACACCACCCCGATGGTGTTCACCCGTGACGGCGATCGGCTCCTGGTCTACGCGTCGAAAGGAGGCGCGCCGTCGCATCCCGACTGGTACCTCAACCTCGTCGCCGAGCCGCGCGTCACGGCCGAGCTCGGCAGCGAGCGCTTCCCTGCGCTCGCCGTTCCGCTCGAAGGCGAGGAGCGCGACCGGGAGTTCGCCGCGCAGGCTGCCCGCAACCCGGCGTTCGCCGAGTACGAGCAGAAGACCAGCCGCGTCATCCCTGTCGTCGCATTGACGCGGCGGCCCTAGTACGTTTGACCGGCGGCGCCGACAGCGCTGCGGCCGGTGTCCCCGAACGAAGGTGAGAGAGCCATGCCGATCGGCATCCGCATCAAGCTTCCCGGTATCACGCAGGAGCAGTTCGACCTCGCGCACGATCACATCAACCCCGACCGCACGCCGCCGAAAGGTCTCCTGTTCCACTCCTCCGGCCCGATCGCCGACGGTTGGGGGATCATCGACTTCTGGGAGTCCCGCCAGGACTTCGACGCCTTCGCCGTGAGGATCGAGGCGGGCATGACCGCGGCCGGCGTCGCGCCGCAAGGGCCACCGGACATCAAGGAGTTCACCGTCCACGAGACGGTCGCGCCGTAGGCCTCGATCACCGGCGATTCATCGCACGCGAGAATGTCGGGGGATGAGCCCCGCCGACCAGGTCGAGGTCAGATGCCTCGCCGGAGTCGAGCTGCACGACCAGCTCGATGCGCTGGCGGCCGTGCTCGTCGACTGCGTGTCCGGCGGCGCGTCGGTGAGCTACATGGCGCCGTTCTCACAGGACGACGCACGGGCCGCCTTCGCAGCCTTCGCGGCCGAGGTCGACGAAGGCCGGCGCCTGCTCCTCGCCGCCTTCGACAACGGCTCGCTGGTGGGAACGGTGCAGGTGATCCTCGCAGCTCCCCCGAACCAACCGCACCGTGGCGAGATCGCCAAGCTGCTGGTGCACCGCGCCGCGCGCAAGCGCGGGGTGGCGCAGCAGTTGATGGAGCACGCCGAGACCGAGGCGCGGGCAGAGGGAAAGACGCTGCTCAACCTCGACACGGTCACCGGCGACGCCGCGGAGCGCCTCTACACGCGGCTCGGCTGGCAGCGGGTCGGCGTGATCCCGGGCTACGCGCTCTACCCGGACGGGCGCGTCTGCGACACGACGATCTTCTACAAGAAGATCTGGCGATCTCCCGAGGGCTGAGTAGAAGCTTCGTGCAAGCGTCGTTCGGATGGATGATCGGAAATCGCCTGCGCTGAGGACGCAAGATCGTCCCGTCTGCCGATGACTACCGCACGCCGCGGCCGTAGCCTCTCGTTCATTCGAGTTCTAGTGAGGAGCCACGATCGTGAACTATCTCGACATCGCCCTGTTCCCAGACCTCCTCGAGGAGAGCAGACGTGAGCTTGAGCGCGAGCTCGAGCGGAAGCGGCAGATCCGGGAGGCGCGTGCCGCGCGCCTGGTCGACCGGCCCTCGCGCTTCGCGACTCTTGCGTCGCGGCTGCGCCCCTCGCTGCAGCGTGACCCGTGCCGTCCTCTCGTCGAGGGTTGCTAGCCCGCACCAAGAAAGGACTGCTCACATGTCAACGGAAAGCCAGGTTGCAGCGAATCCGAACCAGGCGCTCTGGGAGAAGGGCGACTTCACCCGGATCGCGACATCGATGCGCGAGAGCGGTGAGGCACTCGTCGGCACACTCGGCATCTCGGAGGGCCTCGACGTTCTCGATCTCGGAAGCGGTGACGGGACAACGGCCGTTCCTGCAGCAAGCCTCGGGGCGAACGTCCTCGGAGTCGACATCGCCCGCAACCTGGTCGAGGCGGGAAACGCGCGGGCGGCCGACCTCGGGCTGAGCAACTGCACGTTCCAGCAGGGCGACGTGACCCATCTCGCGGAACTCGACGACGAGAGCTTCGATCTCGTCGTCAGCGTCTTCGGTGCGATGTTCGCCCCGAGACCGCTCGACGTAGCGAAGGAGGTCGTTCGGGTAACGCGCCCCGGAGGCAGGATCATCATGGGCAACTGGATTCCCAACGATCCGACACTGGTGGCCCAGATCCTGAAGATCAGCTCCGCCTACTCGCCGCCCCCGCCGGAAGGGTTCGTCAGCCCGATGACCTGGGGCCTCGAGAGCGAGGTGATCGAGCGCTTCACGGCTGCCGGCGTCCCCGAGGAGCAGATCTCGTTCGCACGCGACATCTACACGTTCAACTATCCGGGCGCACCGTCTGCGTTTCTCGCCGAGTTCAGGGCGTATTACGGGCCGACCATGAACGCCTATGACGCCGCGGCGAAGGACGGACGCGAAGACGACCTGCACTCGGAGCTCGACACGCTGTTCAACGCGCAGAATCGCAGCGGAAACGACGAGACGACTTCGATCCCGGCGAACTTCTTGCGTGTCACTGTCGCAACATAGATGTCGCCTGAGCGGTCGCGTCGGCCTGAACGTCAGCCGGTGACGGATGAGCAGCTCGAAGCCGGTGATCTGAGCGCCGATGGGCCGACAAGGGACGTCTGGCATCGAACACGCGACGGCATGACGGACTGGTGGCAGTGGCATGAGATCTACGACGAGTCCGGGTCGCCGGGGCATCAGCGTCTCCTCACCGTCCAGCGTCACATCGGCGCTGTCCTTGACGCTCGCGGCACCGGGCCTGTCAGGGTCGTCAGTGCCTGCGCGGGTCAGGGACGAGACCTGCTGCCCGTGTTGGCTCGCCGAACGGGACCTCCGGTCGTTCGAGCCTGGCTGATCGAAATCGAATCTCGCAACGCTGCCGAGGCCCAGCGCGCGGTCGAGAAGGCCAGGCTGGGTGAGGTCGAGGTTGTGGAGGCAGACGCCGGTACGAGCGACGCCTATGCCGAGGCGGTGCCTGCCGACCTGCTGATGCTGTGCGGCGTCTTCGGGAACATCAGCGACGACGACATCCAGACGACCGTAAGAGCGCTCCCGAGTCTGTGTGCGGCTGGTGCGACGGTGATCTGGACGCGCCATCGCGGCGAGCCCGATCTGACACCGACGATTCGCCGTTGGTTCGCCGACACTGGATTCGAAGAGCAGGCGTTCGACTCGCCCGGTCCGGGTGCGGGCTCGTTCTCCGTCGGAGTGAATCGGCTCGTGGTCGCCCCCCAGCCATACGAACGTGGGCGGCGGTTGTTCTCGTTCACTCGCTGACAGCGGTCGTCAGCGTTCTCGCCGCTCCGCGGCGTTGTCAACCGAAACGTGCGGCGGTTCGGCTGGGCGAGCGCGGATGACCGGGTCAGCGAGCCCGAGCGTTCGTCGCCGCGCCAGGCTCGCAGGGCTTCGCCGTCAGCCAGTCGAGGCGCAGTGGCAGCTCACCGATGTTCTCGATCCGATGGGGCAGCTCCGGTGGCACGCGCACCACCTCATCGGAGCGGACGATCCGCATTTGACGCTCGCCGAGGAAGAACAACGCTTCGCCCTCCTCGACAGCGACCACGCGCTGACCCGGCCGCGGCCCCAGCTCGTCGAGCAGCTCGCGCGGGCGAACCTTGAGATAGACCCCCGTCAGGAGCTCGTCCTCGGTAGCGCGCGCGTCGAACCACGCCGCCGTCGCCGGCGGAATGCCGCGCTCGCGTAGACCGGCGAGGATCGCCCGGTCGTCATCGCCGTTCGCGCGGACCAGCTCAAGCACGTCCTCGGGGTAGACCCGCAGGCGCGCCATGCAGCTGTGGTCGAGCGGGCAACCGAACGGCGGCGCATCGGTGTCGCCGGTGAGCTGCGCCCGCGCCTTGTCGAACATGCGCGGAAGGTATGCGTAGCCCTCGAGCTCGTCGGCAAAGTCCCGAACGGCAGCCATCCCAGAGCACGCTACCGGTGCGCTAACCGGCTGCGGCACCCTCGCGAAGTTGTCGGTCGTACTCGGCCTGGTCGTAGTGACCCCGGGACTCGGCGATCAGGCCGCCGGCACCGATCGTCCACTCCTCGAAGCCAGGGATGCGCACGGACTCGCCGGTCTCGGCGCTTGTGCCGGTAAACGTCCAGTGGTAGGTGACGACGTCGTCTGTCACGACGAGGTCGTCCATGAAGACCTCGATGTCAGGGAAGGCTGCAACGAACGACTCCGCGACGCTCGCTATCGCGGCCGGTTCCCCGCCGTTGACGGCGATTGTCCCGCCCGTGGCGTAGTAGGCCGCAACGCGGCTCGGGTCGCGGCTGCACCACGCCTCGGTGTATTCCCGTGCGAGTTGCTCAATCTGCTGCCGATCGTGGATCACCTCTGCGCGCGACCCTAAACCGCGCCCGTGGGAGAGGCAACGCTTGCGTGGGCCGGTGCTCGGGAATGTCCCGCGACCGATCGACCAGGAGTCCGTGAAACGGGACGCCGGTGTTAGTAGACCTTGACGATCTTCACCTTGCTGCAGACGAAGCCTGAGCCTTTGAGCCGACAGCTGCTGATGACCTCGAGTTTGTGATTGGCCGAGCCTGAAATTCGGTAGCTCGCCTCACAGCTGCCCTTGCAGGAGGAGTCGATCTCGGCCTTTACACGGTAGAGGCCGCTGTCTCTTTGAAGAACAGTAAGGGGCTTGCGCGGCGTGGCCAGGGCTCCCGCAGGAGCGCCGCCGTTCTGGCTGATCAGCACCAAAACGGCGAGCTTCTTCTCGGCCGCCGGGGCCAGGTTCTTCTTGACTGCCACGATCAGCTTGTGGGTGCCAACAGCCTTATTCGCCTTGGCCGCCGCCGGCAAGACTGCCGTCGCGCTCAAGACGAGCACGAGAAAGGCTGCAGTGAGAACGCGAC
This sequence comes from uncultured Thermoleophilia bacterium, assembly GCA_963769545.1. Lineage (GTDB taxonomy): Bacteria > Actinomycetota > Thermoleophilia > Gaiellales > Gaiellaceae > PALSA-600. The sequence goes on from CAVYMB010000002.1 coordinate 1,002,111, forward strand.
GGAACATGCTCCAAGGGTACTTCGACTCGTCTAATGGCTCGCCAACGGAGTTCCCGCCTGGATCGATGTTCGAGGCGGTCGGGATTGTTACCTGCGCCAGTTTTCGGGAATGACCCCTGAACGGCGGCTTCCATTTCACGTCGAACCCATCCTTGTCGGCTAGATGTGTTCGGGAAGACCGAAGCGGCCGGGCAGCGCGGGGTCGGCGAAGAAGGTGATCTCGTCGACCTTGCTGCCGCTCAAGGTGAGCACCATCATGCCCCGAGGCTGCGAGCGCAGGTAGTAGCCGAAGGCCGGCTGGCCGTTGGCGCGGGTCGGGCGTAGCTGTAGCGGGGCCCCGCGAACCTCGGCGCGGTCGTCGAGGAACACGCCGATCGCTTCGTGTCCGATGAGCTCGAGCGGCTGCGGCGGCATGGTCACACGAGCGTCGGAGCTCAGCAGAGTTAGGAGGCGCGCCGTGTCGCCGGCTTCGACGGCGTCGCTGAAGGTGGCGAGAAGGTTCCGTTCGGTCGGCGAGTCGGGAAGCGGCGCCTGCTGGCGTTCGACGGTGTACGAGTCGAGCGTTGCGCGTGCGCGTTGGAGCGCGGCTTTGACCGACTGCGGCGTCGTCTCGAGGATCGAGGCGGCTTCGTCGGTGTGGAAGCCGAGCACGTCGCGCAGCACGAGCGCTGCGCGCTGCCTCGCAGGCAGCTGCTGCAGCGCGACGATGAACGAGAGCTGGATCGCTTCGCGCTGCTCGTAGCGTGCTTCAGGTCCGGGAGCGGGATCCGGAAGCGCGCTGTCCGCGTAAGGCTCGAGCCAGCTGGGCTCGACGGCGCGGTTTGTTCTCGACGGTCTCATGGTGTTCTCCGTGGCGGGGCGGCGCCCGCGTTCGCGAATTGCGTTGAGACTCCGGTTGGTTGCGATCCGGTAGAGCCAGGAGCGCAGCGACGCCCGCTCCTCGAAGCCGTTGAGCCCACGCCAGGCGGCGAGCAGTGTTTCCTGGACGAGATCCTCGGCGTCCTGGACGGAGCCGAGTAGCCGGTAGCAATGCAGCTGAAGCTCGCGCCGGAACGGCTCGACCAGCGACGCGAACGCGCGCTCGTCGCCTCCCTTGGCCCGCTCGAGATCGACGGTCATCGCATCAATGACACCAGGTCCGTCGGAAACGGACCGGCGGTCCGTTTCGCGGCATCGCGGTGTCTTTGACGTCCGCACAACCGCGAATCGGAGATGAGCTGATGCAGAAGCAACTTCGGGTGCGCGCAAAGTGAGCAGCGCGCTCGCACGTGTGCTCGCCGTTTGGCGTACAGGCCTACCGAGGCCTGTCCTCGTTCTTCAGGGCGGGGACGCGGTCAACTACTTCGGCACCGGACTGATCCTTCCCTTCGAGATCATCTACCTCCACGCGGTCCGCGGCTTCTCGACGGCGACCGCGGGGCTGGTGCTGGCGACGGTCATGGGCACGGCCGCAGTGGTAACGCTCGCTTCGGGTGCGCTCCTCGATCGTTTCAGTGCGAAACGGATCCTGATCGCGGGCAATGCTTTGAACGCACTCGGCTACGGGGGCTTGGCGTTTGTCGACCGTCCTTGGCAAGGCTTCGTCTGCTCGGCCGTCGGCGGTGCCGGCTTCGGATTCGTGGGAACTGCCGGCCAGGTCCTCACCTTGACCCTGGTCCCGGCGGAGCAGCGCGCCGCATCGACCGCGCTCCGACGAGTCGCAGGCAACTTCGGTCTCGGCCTCGGCGCGACTGTTGCGGGCTTTATCGTCGCGGCCACCCATCATCACCTCCAGGCGTTCCAGGGTCTCTACCTCTTCGACGCAGTCACGTTCGTCGTCTTCGCGCTGGTTGTGCTCGTCTGGATCCCGGATCCTGGCCTCGCGGATGCTCCGTCGGCGAGCGAGGGCACACGGGGTTTCCGAGCTGTTGCTCGGGATCGGCTCTTGCTCACCTTGATCGCGGGCAACCTCGCGCTTGTGATGATCGGCGGCGCGTTCTTCTCCTTCATCCTCCCGCCGTTTGCGGAGGCGCATACACCTGTCGGGCCCGTTGGGATCGGTGTCGTCGTCTTCATCAACACCTTCTTCATCGTCGTAGCGCAGATACCGGCGACACGGGTGGTGGCGCGGATGCGCCGCACTCACGCTTTGTTCGCCACCAGCGCCATATTCGCAGTCGGCCTGCTCGCGGTCCTGCTCGCAACGCTCACGCACTCAACGCTCGCCGCTACCACCGTCTTGGCCGGCGTCGCGATCCTGATCGCGATCGCTGAGTGTGGCCAGTTCATCGTGCTCGGCCCGCTAGTCGCGGAAATCGCGCCGCCGCATCTGCTCGGCCGTTACATGTCGCTCTACCAGCTCAGCTTCATGGTCGGCGTGGCTCTCGGCCCCGCGGTCGGCGGCGTGCTGCTCGGAACGTCACCCGACACCATCTGGTGGGGCGGCGCCCTGGCACTGGCACTGACGGGAGCCGGCTTCCTTCGACTCGGCAACCGGATACCCGACCCCCTCTTGCCGACGAAATCCCCGCCGCTGCAAGCCGCGTCAGAGGCGACCTGATGCGCCGAGGGATGGCGGGGGCGGGGATCCTCTGACCGGGCGGGCGCCCATCGCAGTGACACAGCGCGGAACTAGCAGTGTGGAACGCGGATAGGGATCCTGGCGCGGAAGCGTTGCGAAGTTCCCAAGACCTGAACCTCGACGGTGAGGCAACCTGGAGCCTCGCCGCCGAGCACGCGTGCCGGTATTGGCGCACAGCCGAGGCGTGTTCGAGGGGCGGCGTCTCTAGTGGGTCGCGCGAGCGAGCAAGGGTACGAGCACCTTCGCGTTCGGGCTCCCCCAACCTGTGACGGGGTCCCAGCCTGGGCCTGCTCGGTAGCCGGTGATCGTCCCGTGCGGGAACTTCGCCGTGTTGCTGCTTCCGTTCGTGATGTCGTGGAAGGCTTGGTGGTATTGAGGACTGTGTGCGATTCGATAGATCGCCGTGTTGACCAGGCCGAGGTGGCGTTTCGCGTACTGGTCGGCGAGCGCGATGATCCCAGCCCAGATCGGTGCGCTGGCACTTGTGCCGCCGTGTTCACTGATCGTGTAGCCGGCGCTGGCGTCGCTTGTGACGACCGGGACGCCGCTGCCGGGGTTCGGGTTGGCGTCGGCTGCGACGTCCGGGACGCCGCGCATCGAGCCGATCCCGCGGACCGCGTTCTGATATGCGGGGCGGGGGAAGAGATGGCTGAAGCCCCCGCCTGACGCCTGGAAGCCCGTGCCGGGGCTGCCGTCGGGGAGGCCCCAGGCTGTCTCCCCGGTCCACGCGCCGGTTGTGTGGTTCGCGCTGAGGGTCGTGCCGCCGGCGCCGAGTACGAGGGGGTCTGAGGCAACCAGGGTGACTTCTCGTCGTGGGATGAAGCTGCTACTGATTCCGGCCGAGAGCGCGTCGATGAGTGCGCAGGGCTCCCCTGCCGCTCCCGAATCGCCAGTGGCCGCGACGACGGTCACGTGGTGCTGGGCATCGGTGCGGAGCGCGTTGTTCAACTCTTCCAGCTGCATGTGCGTAACGCAGTGCTCTCCACCGATCTGGCCTGCGGGGCTGAGAGAGATGATGCCGCCTTCCGAAGCGCCCATCCGCAAGGCAGCGATCGAGGCCGCGACCGCTTGGTCGGCGCTGTCCAGCGAGTTTCCTTTGACCAGGAGGATGGTGAGCGCGGCGCGCGGAGCGATCGTGTGGACCAACTCCGCGTCCAGGACCTCCTCTCCATACGCCAGCCAGGGCGCCTTTGGCCCTGCGAAGGTGCTCGCGAACCGTAGACGTGGCGCCGGCAGGTGGAAGAGCCGATCGAAGACGGCGAGGTCCTTGCGGAGGTCGGTGACCTCCGGTGGCGAGAGCTGCGACTCGGCCAGTTCGGGCAGCACCACCGTTTCGCCGCGGCCGTCGATTCCGTGCTGGAGGAGGGGCTGGACGCCGTAGGCGACCTGGAACTGGCGTGGCGTGTAGCAGGTGGCCGCCGAGATGCAGTTGGCTGTTTCACTCGCGGACCTTGCTCGTGCTCCGCGGACGCTGGACGAGGCGGCGACCGCGAGTGTGGCGGCGCTGACCATGATGAGACCCGTGACAGCGGCGCCGAACGCCTGGCGATGAGCTCGTGAGCCTGGCATCTCTCGGACGGTAGAGGCCCGCTCGACGTGCCGCGTCGCGCGCCAGAGTTGTCTTTCGGCTGCCACCGAACGGTGAGTTTTGCTTGCGCTCTCACTCTGGAGGGTGAGGCTGAAGATCATCTGTCGGCGCGAGGCGGGCAACCCGCGCAGCGGCGACAATGGGGTGGTGGACTACTCGGCCATCGATCGGCTGCTCGTCGCGACGCGGCGTCAGCTCGTGCGACCGGGGGGCGAGCAGGCTGCGGTCGTCGTGCTAACACTGCTCGCCGTCTACGAGGCGAGCCGCTTCGAGTCGTACCAGGGGCCGCTCGATCGATCGCGCGCGATCGTGTTGAGCCTTCTCACTCTCGTTCCGGTCGTGCTGTGGCGGGCCTGGCCCTCGCTCGCCGCAGCGGCAGCCACCCTGTTGACCATCACGATCCTGCGAACGCACAATCCTGCGCTGATCGTCGTGAGCATGTGCATCGCCCTGTTCCTGGTGGCGCACCTCGTGGTCCGCCGTGGTCTCCTCGTCGCCCTGCCGCTGCTCGTCCCCTTTTTCGTCGTCACCGCCGTTCGGCTCACTGGTCCGTACAACGCGCTCGGAAGCACCGCTCCGTTGCTCTTCTGCCTCGCCGCGCTCGCCGTCGGCGAGTCGGTGCGCAGACGCAAATTGGCGGTCGCGGCACTCGATGCGACCGAAGAGGCGATGGCCGAGAGCGTGCGTGCGCGGACAGTGATGGAGGAACGCTCACGCATTGCCCGCGAACTCCACGACATCGTCGCGCATCACCTGTCCGTGATCGCCATCGAGAGCGAGGCTGCGCGACTGACCTCGCCGGATCTATCGGCGGCGGCCGGCGAACGGCTCGGATCGATCGCCGCCACGGCGCGAGAGGCGCTCACCGAGACGCGGCGGCTTTTGGGAGTCCTGCGTGAGGACACGGGAGGCGAGTCGGACCGGATGCCCCAACCTGGGCTCGACCAACTCGACGACCTGATCGGGAAGGCGGGGTCGACCGGAACCCACATCCGCTGCATTCGGGAGGGCACGGTAGCGGCGTTGCCGCTGAGCACCGATCTGGCCGCCTACCGCATCGTCCAGGAGGCACTGACGAATGCGCGGCGACACGCGCCAGGTGCGGACGTCGATGTCGAACTCCGCTATGCCGACGACTCGCTTCATTTGCGCGTTCGGGATTACGGGGCAGGCCCGCCCGCCGGCCAAGGTTTCGAGGGTCACGGGCTTCTGGGCATGCGTGAACGCGCCGCCCTCGCCGACGGCACCTTCTCGGCAGGACAAGCAGAAGGTGGCGGCTTCGAGGTACACGTGATGCTGCCGACCGCGGCGGCATCATGACGATCCGTGTCCTCCTCGTCGACGACCAACAGGCCGTGCGCGCGGGACTCGCTGCGCTCCTCGAGACCCAGGACGACATCACCGTCGTCGCAACCGCGGCAGACGGCGAGGAGGCGGTGCAACAGAGCGGCGAACATCGCCCGGATGTCGTCCTCATGGACATTCGCATGCCCGTCCTCGACGGCGTCGTCGCCACCCGCCGCATCTGCGCTGCCGGCGACGGGCCACGCGTCCTCATCCTGACGACCTTCGACCTCGACGAATACGTCTACGACGCTCTTCAGGCCGGAGCAAGCGGCTTCCTGCTCAAGGACGCTCCGCCCCAGACACTGTTCGACGCGGTACGAGTCGTCGCCGCCGGCGATGCGCTCCTCGCACCAACCGTAACGCGGCGCCTGATTGCCGAGTTCGCACGCCTCCGCCCCACTCAGCGCACCCACACGCGGGATCTCGACGCTCTCACACCCCGCGAGGTTGAGACTCTTAGCCTCGTCGCGGCGGGCCTCTCGAACCAGGAGATCGCCAGCCGCCTCGTGCTCAGCAACGAGACGGTAAAGACGCACGTCAGTCACATCCTCCGCAAGCTCGGCCTACGCGATCGCGCACAGGCAGTGGTCGCCGCGTACGAGACAGGCCTCGTCACCCCTGCCGGCTGACGCCAACCAACTGCCGCGCTTAAGCATCCCACAGGCAGCGGAGGTGCCCCTTGGCGTGCGCCGGCGTTCGGGAACGTCCCTGAAACGGCGGGCCATGTGTTGTTTGGTCGTGGAACGTGAAGAAGCGCCGAGGGACCCGACATCGTCTCGCGAGTGAGGAGAACTCAGGCGGCGGGAACCGGCCTGGGTTGGGGTCGCCACTCCCGCCTGATCAACCCGAACACCCACGAGTCAGACACTTCGCCGTTCACGACGCAGTCTTCCCGCAATGTCCCTTCACGCACGAATCCGAGCTTCTCCAGCACGCGAGCAGATGCCGCGTTGCGCGTATCGGTCTCGGCCTGGACTCGATTCAAGTCGAGCGTGTCGAATGCCCACTGCAGCAAGGCGCGCGCGGCCTCCGTCGCGTAGCCGTGACCCCATGCCGCATCGTCGAGGCAGTAGCCCAACGACGCGCTGCGGTGGTCCGGGTTCCACCGGGTCAGGCTGCACCAGCCGATGAAGGCGCCGCCGGAAACACGGTCGATGGCCAGCCGCGCTCCAGTGCCCTGGCTCGCCATCTGCCGGCAAGCCCCAATGAAGCGTTCGGCGCGCGCCCTTTCGCGCCACGGCGGCGCGTCCCAGTAGCGCAGCACGTAGACGCTGCTGTGGAGCGCGAACAGCGCGTCCGCGTCCGCGTCGGTGAAGGGACGCAGTTGCAGGCGACCGGTGTGCAGTGTCGGGATGGGGAGCGACATGCGGCCATATTGCTCCTCACACGCTCGCCTGCGCCAGGTTCTGGAATGTCACCCAAGTTTGTGGCAGGTAGCGTTATCGGCCGTGGCTGAGGGCTCGGAACAGCTTGTCCTTCGCGGGATCGAAGATCGCGATCTCGGCAAGCTGTTCGAGTACTGGACGGATCCCGACGCGATACGGATGGCCGCGTTCACTTCGCCGGATCAGAATGATCGAACCGCCTTCGAGCGACGGTGGGCGCGGCTGCGGAGCGACGTGTCTAAGACGAACAGGGTCGTTGAGATCGACGGTCGAGTTGTGGGTCACATTGCGAGCTTCGACTTGGAGGGGCACCGCGAGGTCACATATTGGATAGGCCGTGAAGATTGGGGCCGCGGCATTGCCACGCGTGCCCTACAGGAGTTCTTGGAGCTTGAGGCAACCCGTCCTCTGTACGCTGGCGCCGCGAGCGACAACGCCGCGTCGATTCGCGTGTTGACGAAGTGCGGCTTTCGTGTCGTGGGCGAGGGGCGCGGGTTCGCTCATGGGCGCAACGAGGAAACGGACGAGGTCGTCCTCCGACTCGATGCATGACCGCCCTCGGCTGGGCCAGTGTTCGGGAATGACCCCTGAGCCGGCTCGTGCGATGAACCCATCTGGGATGGGGCAATCGAGAGGGTGACGAGGTCCCGCATGAAACGGATCGGTTCTGGGTACATGTTGATTGCAACCACGGCGTGTGCAGATTGCAACCACGGCGTGTGCAGATTGCAACCACGCCGTGTGCATATGACGGCTGACCCTGAGCCGCAATAAGCCCAGAGGGGGTTCTAATGAAGCATGGGTTGTTCATCATCTGCGCTCTCGCAGTGGTGCTCGGCATCACCACGGGCGCGCTGGCAGGAGCGACCGCGAAGCAGACATCCCGCTTCTGCGTGTACATCGATCACCTGGATCGCGGAGATTCCCACCTCGACGTTTCTGTTGACCCAAAGTATGGGCACGAGACGTGCATCGTCGGCAAGCAGGGTGCGAAGGGCGCACAAGGTGCGAAGGGCGCTCAGGGTCCGAAGGGTGACACCGGAGCCGTGGGAGCCACGGGCGCTCAGGGCCCAAAGGGTAACAGCGGAGCCAACGGAGCTACCGGCCCGAGCGGAACCAACTCACCGCTCGTTTACAGCTTCGCGGGTGCTATCGGTCCGGATACCGGAGCCTGTTCCGACAGTGGGAGTGCTGAAGGTTGGGCGACCGATACCTTCGATGCGACCTACGTTGTCGCGATGCAGCCCGACGGGTCGTACGTCCTAACCAAGGTCGTGAAGGGCACCTTCGTCACGAGAGCCGGGGTCTCGCAGCCCAACCCGCCGACCGCGGACTGCGACACCGCCGCCTCGCGGCAGACGGGCGGCGTAACCGGGACGTTCTACGGAACGATGTCCGTCACTGTCCCGGCCAACTCGGGGTTCAACGCCTTCGCCTCGTGCGGAGCGCCGTGCTCGCCTCACACCACCGTCACGTCGGCGACCAGCGCCCAGAACGACGCCTTCGTGGCCGCGTTCTTCCGGGCGGGAGAGAGCGGCACCCTGACCGGGTACTCCTTCGTTTACGACGCGGGGGCGAACGGCCACATGGAGCAGGACTTCACCGGCACCGTCACCGGCAACATCACTGGCTGAGCTCCAGGGTTTAGCGATTGAGGCCGCATCACGCGGCCTCACTCGCTTTCCCGAAGGGCGTGATCCGGCCGAAGCCGCAACGCCCGGCGTCCACGGCCGCGCCCACCTCAACAACCGGGTCGCGTTCCGACAGATGCACGCCACCACGCACTTCATGCAGTAGCTCGCTCGCCTGCGCCAGCGTTCGGGAATGTCCCCTGAGCGATACGCTCGCTAGGTCGTGTTCTTCAACATCGGCCAGATACCTGAGTCACTCAAAAGCGCCGCTATCTGGCTTTGGTTTGCAGTAGTCGGCGCCGCTTTGGTGCTTGTGCGCTTTCGGACGCGGGCTGCGGAGAGACGCGCTCGCTAAGGCGGTCAGCGGGCGTGCTACTGCCTTGCGTCAGTGTTCGGGAAGGTGACCCGGCGACCAATCCTCTAACCCGAACTGCCCGTCCAACGTCGATAAAGGAATGAGGCTTCGCTTCAGCCTCGCCGCCGCTGCCGTTCTTGCGGCTTTGCTGGCTGGTCTGCTCGGGAATCAGGCTCGTGCGGCGTTCCCGATGGTTCGCTGGCACGGCGAGAGCTGGGATTCTTTCCTGCTCTACAACATGAACCCCGCGCATCCGAACCCGAAAGTCGGTCGGCTACTCGGGCGTACGACGGCGCTCGACCGGTTCAGCGCGGAGCCGCCGGCCGGCCTTGCCAAGCAGTGGCCGGTGAACGTGTACACGCTGCCGAAGATCGACCGGCACGTCGCCGTCTACGTCACTGGCGGCCACATCCACAGGGAGCTACTCGTCCGTCGAGGATGGCGTGTCAGGCCAGGGTCGCCGCTGGCGCGCGTAATGAATCACACCGACAAAGTCGTTCCCTGAGCCGCGGCTCGTATCTGCCAGTGTTCGGGAAAGGTCACCCGGCCTTCCGGAACGCTTTGCCAACTAACCCCGGCTTGCCCGGCGATCGCAGATCCGCACGGTTTGGACGCGGGACTCACGAGCTAGCTCAAGCTCGGGACGTCCCATGCCGATAGAGCCGCTAGTGAGGCGGGCGAAGGTAAGCGTCTGTGCGACGGCGATCGTCGTCGCTGCGATCGCCGCGTCGCTGTGCGCCCCGTTGGGCGCGGCCACGGTGACGCCAGCGCGCTACCGGGCAATCGTCAACGCGATCTGCCGCATGGAGAACCCGAAGCTCCTCAAGTACGAGGCGCAGGTCGCCCACGCCCAAAAGGCCAACGATGTCAAGGGTTACTGGATCGCCTTCGGGCGCTTCATCGGCACGATCGACGGCAGCTACCAAGTAATCAGGAAACTCCCCGTCCCAGCGCCACTACGACAGCAGATCCAGCCGACAATGCCGCTCTTCACCCAGCACCACGCCGCGTTTGAGCGGGTCCCAAAGGCGATGACGGCCGAAGATCTGAACGGCGCCGAGGCCATCTATCAAAACAACATGCCGCTGCTCGAGCGCAAGATCCTCGTCCACTGGTGGGCAGCCGGCATCCACGATTGCGGATGAGCGACGACTAGTGGCGGTCTACGTTGGCTGGCTCTTTGCCGTCGCGCTCGTCGTTGCGCTCGGCGGCCTCACCGCGAAGCTCGCCTGGGACAAGGGCTACCGCGCCTGGCTCGTCTGGTTCCTGTTCGGGCTCGTCATGTTCCTACCCGCACTGATCGTCGTGCTCTGTTTGAAGAACAAGCAGAAAACGCTCCAGACGGCGACGCCGTAACAACACCTGAACGGGCGCCCTCGTGGCTGATTCGCCGTTCGGCTGATCGGCGTCGATGCAACCACGAGTGGATCGACGAGCGGGCTAACCGCCGTCGGTTGCGCCAGCGTTCAGGAATGTTCCCTGAGCGAGCGCGCTTCTGGCTCACGCTCGACGGCTACTTGACGCGCTCGATGGCTCCGGGTGGTGGGAGGAACGCCATGTTGTGCTCGAGGGCGAACTCGTCGCAGCGTTCAGCAGCGCGGGAGCGCCCGCCTCCTTCGTTCGTTCGGACGGCATTACGTAGAGCGCCTGCACCTTGACCACCCTCATGTCGGCAACCTCGACGCCGACCTGGACATACACGACGCCAACCAGCGCCCCGTCCTTCTCGGATACGAACGCGTGACATCCCTCGGTCGTAATCACTCGGAGCGAGAACGGCGGAACGCGTCGACCATCCTCGGGCGATCCTTCAGCGCACATCTCGTCCCAGAGCCGCCGGAGTTCGGCTTCGTCTTCGACTGCCGCTGGCCTAATCAGAGCAGGCACTTGCGCGAGTCTAGGCGGCTCGCCTGCGCGAGCGTTCGGGAATGACCCCTGAATCTTTCGCTCGGTCACCTACCTGGTCTCGAAGAGAATCCCGACCGTCGACCCATCCCGAAAGGGCGAGTCGCAACGTCTCTCTCCGAGGCGCACGAAGCCAGCACGTTCCGCGACAGCCTGCGAGGCCAGGTTGTCGGGGTGTGTCCAGAGCTGCAGCGATTGGATGCCATGTATCTCGTGCGCCCAACGCACGACAGCACAAACCGCCTCTGTCATGAAGCCGTGCCCACGAGCAGAGGGAGACAGCATGTACCCGACGTTGCCGCCTTCTCGGAGCGCAACCGACACAGATCCGAGATAGACGTCATCCCCTCCGGCGATCACAAAGGTTCGCTCATCCGACTCCCTCCAGGCCCGATCTACGGACGCGAGAAATCTGTGCGCGTCCTGCTCCCCGTACGGGATCGACACCTCCGGCATGAAACGAGGAACGTCCGGGTCCTGGCACGCGAGGACGATCGCCGGCACGTCCTCGAGACGAGGTCGGCGCAGGACGAGACGCCCGGTCCGGATCTCCAACAGAGCTGATTGTCGCATTGCATGTGGGAGGTCGAACCATGATCCTGGAGTGGGCGAGCGTCCTTTACGCCTGGCGGACGGTGAGCGTGGAGAGCTAGCGTTCTTCGCGCGCGTACGGACGTCCGAGTGCTGCCGGCGCGCCGAGTCGCCGCCGCACCCCGGCCGTCGACACGATCACGAGCACCACGACCGTCATCACGTAGGGAAGCGCCTGAAACAGCTCGGGCGGGATGCCCGTCAGGATGCCGCGCGCCTGGAAGGTGAACGGGATCCCGGAGAACGCACCGAAGAAGTAGGCGCCGACGAGGCAGAGCACGGGCCGCCAGAACGCGAAGATCACGAGGGCGATCGCGATCCAGCCCGCGCCGCCGGTGATCCCGTCCACCCACTGCGGCGTGATCCAGAGCGTGAACACGGCACCGCCGACACCGGCGAACGCGCCGCCGACGACGGTATGGGCGTATCGGTAGGCACCGACGTTGATTCCCATCGCATCCGCCGCTCCGGGAGCTTCGCCGACGGCGCGCAGGTTCAGGCCGGGTCGCGTGCGGTTCAGGTAGACGGCGACCGCGATCACGAGCAGCCACGAGATGTAGACGAGAGCGGACTGGTCGAAGACGATCGGCCCGACGACGGGTGCCGTTCGCCAGCCGTGAGGCAAGAAGGAGGCGAACTGCTGGCGTGCCGGCTGATCGGACACGTTCAGATCGTTGCCGAGGTACGACGACAGGCCCGCGGCGCCGGCGAAGATCGTCAGGGCCAGCCCGGACACGATCTGGTTGGCGCGAAGCGTGACGACGAGGAACGCCTGGATGAGCCCCAACGCGGCCCCTGACAGCGCGGCGACGGCGAACGCGGCCGGAAGCGAGCCGGTCTTCTGGACCGCCCAGAAGCCGAGCACTGCGCCGACGAGCATCATCCCCTCGACACCGAGATTGAGCACGCCGGAGCGTTCGGTCAGCAGCTCGCCGAGAGCCGCATACAGAAGCGGCGTGCCGTAGACGACCGCGGAGGCCAGCACGACGACAACGATCGAATTGTTGATGCCGGCGGCCAGGATCACGCCGCCGCCTCCGCCCTGCCCGAGCGCCGGTCGAACGCGAAGCGATAGCGGACGAGCAGCTCACCGCCAAGGACGCAGAAGAGGATCAGGCCCTGCATGACGCCGACGAGCCCCGACGGAAAATCGGCGCCCTGCAAGGCATAGCCCGCGTTCTGCAAGCCGCCGAGCAGCAAGGCGATCAGGCACACGGAGAAAGGGTTGTAGCGGGCGAGTGCCGCGATCACGATCCCGGCGTAGCCGTAGCCGGCGGCGGTGAGTCCGCGTGGATCGAGCGTGTGCCGGAAGTCGCCGTCCTGGCTCGCGCCGCCGAGCCCGGCGATCGCGCCTGACAGCGCCATCACCGCGAGGATCTTGCGGCGCGTGCGCATCCCCGCATAGGTGGCGGCTCGGGGCGAGTCGCCGATCACCTGCACCTCGAACCCGAACCGGGTGCGCGTGTAGAGCACCCACACGAAGGCGGCAACTGCGACGCCGACGAGCAGTCCGAACGGCAGCACGAGCCCACCCACGTGGATGACGGGCCACGTCGCGGCATCCGGAAGGGTCTTCCCCTGTGGGAACACCTTCGCGCTCGGCGTCGAGGTGTCGCGCCAGTAGGAGAGCGAGTCGAAGATGAGGTAGTCGAGGACGAGCGCGACGATGTAGTTGAGCATCAGCGAGGTGATGATCTCGTTCGTGTTCAGATAGGCACGCAGGATTCCCGGTATGAGGGCGAGCGCCGCGCCCCCGACCATCCCGGCGGCGATCATCGCCGACACCGACAGCCAGCTCGACCGGTCGCCGAGCGCGATGCCGGCCGCTGCGCCGAGAATCGCGCCGGCGTAGAGCTGTCCCTCACCGCCGATGTTGAAAAGCTGCATCCGAAACGCGACGGCAGCGCAGAGGCCGGTGAAGATCAGCGGGGTCGCCGAGACAAACGTCGAGTTGAGTGCGAAGGTGCTGCCGAAACCGGTCACGATCAGGCGCCAGAACGTATGCCCCGGTGCGTGGTGAGTCGCAACGAGCACGAGCGTCATCACGACGAACGCCACGACGATCGAGCCCAGCGGCACGGCGACGTCGAGCCAGCGCGGCTGCTCGAGCCGGCGCTCGATGCGGATCATTCGGCCTTCCCTCCGGCCATCAGCAGGCCGATCTCCTCGATCGTCGCCGCGCCTCCCTCGAGCTCGGCGACGATCTCGCCTTCGTAGATGACGGCGATGCGGTCGGCGAGCGCGAGGATCTCGTCGAGATCTTCCGAGATCAGCAGTACGCCGACGCCCCCCGACGCCGCAGTGCGTAGATGCGCGTGCACCGTCTCGATCGCCGCCACGTCGAGACCTCTCGTCGGGGATGCAACGACGAGGACCCGGGGCTGCCCCTCGAACTCGCGGGCCAGCACGATCTTCTGCAGGTTCCCACCCGAGAGGCGTCGCGCCGGCAGCTCCGGTGAGCCGCCGCGGACGTCGTAGTGCCGGATCAGCTGCGCGGCGTGCTCGCGGATCGTGCGGAGACGGAGCAGCGGCCCCCAGGCGAACCGCCGGCCGCGGTACGTCTTCAGCACCGCGTTCGACGCGATCGACAGGGACGGCGCGACCCCGGTGTGCAGGCGATCCTCCGGCACGTGGGAGATCCGGGCGCGGATCGCGGCGCGGGCATCGCCGGGGCGAAGCCGCTTGCCGTCGATCGTGACGCTGCCCTGTGTGGCCGTCCGCATGCCGGTCACCACCTCGGCCAGCTCGCGCTGGCCGTTGCCGGCGACACCGGCGACGCCGAGGATCTCGCCCGACCGAAGCGTCAACGAGACCTTCCGCAGCGCCGGGCCGCCTCGGTCGCCGAGCGCGGACACGTTCGCGATCTCGAGGACGGTGTCTCCGAGCCACTCTTCACGCGACGCCCGCTCGACCTCCGCCACCTCTCGGCCGACCATCAGCGATGCGAGCGACTGCGACGTCGTGTCCCTGGTCTCCAGCGTCGCAACGGTCTTGCCGGCGCGCAGCACCGTCACTCTGTCCGACACGGCGGCGACTTCGTTGAGCTTGTGCGAGATGAAGATGACCGTGCGGCCCTCCTCCGCCATGACGCGGAGCGTCACGAACAGCGACTCCGCCTCTTGCGGCGTCAGAACCGCGGTCGGCTCGTCGAGGATCAGGATCCGGGCTTCGCGGTAGAGCGCCTTCAGGATCTCGACTCGTTGCTGCTCGCCGAGGGATAGCTGCCACACGCGGGCGCGCGGCTCGACGACGATGCGGTAGCGCTCACCCAACTCGGCAACTCGCCGCTCGATGTGACGCGGGTTGACCATGAATCGCTTCCCCTCGCCCCGCTGGTCGCCAAGGATCACGTTCTCTGCGACCGTGAACGGCGGCACGAGGCGGAAGTGCTGGTGGACCATCCCGATGCCGGCGTCGAGCGCATCCCTCGGCGAGCCGAACACCTTCTGCTCGCCGTACAGCAGGATCTGCCCGTCATCCGGGTGATAGAGCCCGGTGAGGATGTTCGAGAGCGTCGACTTGCCGGCACCGTTCTCGCCGAGCAACGCGTGCACTTCGCCCTCGGCCGCCTCGAAGTCGACCCCGTCATTCGCGACGACGCCCGGAAACCGCTTCGTGATGTTCCGGAGCTCGACTGCAGCGGCCATGAGAGTGGTGTGCGGGCGGGGCCGGAGCCCCGCCCGCGGTATCTCACTAGCCCTTCGGGCTTCCGATGACGCCCTTGACGAGCCAGTTCATCGCGTAGAGATCCTTGACGGTCAGCCGCTGTCCCTTCTTGACGCGCAGCTTCCCGTTCTGGTCGTAGAGCGGCCCCTGGAACTCGGACCAGCTGCCGCTCTCGATCGCCTTCTGCCGCTGCTCGATCAGCGCCTTCGTCTTGGCGGTCACGCCCGGCCCGAAGGAGGCGAGCTTGGTGAAACCGCTCTTCATCGAGCCGTACCAGAACTGGCTCTTCCAGGTGCCGTTCATCGCGGCCTTGAGCTCCGAGAGGTAGTACGGGCCCCAGTTGTAGACGGCCCCGGTCAGCCAGGACTTCGGCGCGAACTTCTTCGCGTCGGAGTCGTAGCCGACCCACGGGATGCCGACCGACTCGTCGTACTGGCCGATCGCCGGGTCGTCGACGTTCTGCCCGATCACGTCCGCACCGGCGGCCTTCAGGTTCTCGGCCGCCTTCTTCTCCTTGGCTGGATCGAGCCAGGAGTTCGTCCAGATGATCTTCACCTTGGCACCGGGGTGGGCGGTCTGCACGCCGAGCGTGAACGCGTTCGTGTGGCGAATCACCTCGGGGATTGCGAACGGGACGACGTAGCCGACGAGACCGGTCTTCGTCGCTGCGCCGGCGGCGATCCCGGACAGGTAGATGGCGTCCTCACCCGCGCCGTAGTAGTCGGAGACGTTCGCACCCTGCGTGTCGCCGGTCGCCTGCTCGAACTTGACCTTCGGGTACTTCTTCGCCTCCGACAGGACGCACGGCTGGAAGCCGTACGAGGTGCTGAAGATGATCTGGTTCCCGTCCCGGACGAGCTGGTCGATCACCTGGCACGTCTGCGGCCCTTCCGGAACGAGCTCCTTGTAGGTCGTCTGCACCTTCGAGCCGAGCGCCTTCTGCGCGTAGAGACGGCCCTGGTCGTGCGCCTGCGACCAGCCTCCGTCGTTGTGCGGGCCGACGTAGATCCACGCAGCCTTGAAGGCTGCGCTCGACTTCGCCGATCCGGGCGCCGTACCGAAGGCGAGGACGGCCGCAACGGCTGCGAGCACCAGTGCAGCCGCGGCGAGCGCGAGCTTCGTCTTGGTCAAAACCATGCTCCTCTCCAAAAGCGGGTTTGCCGGGGGGAGGGTCGAATCTAGCCGACGGTGTGGCTGGACGACGCAGCCTCCCGCACCGGCTCCTCCGCGCTCCACGGGAAAGTGATCCAGCGGTCGGTGCGACGCCAGACGTATTCGCAGGGCACGGCCGACCGCGGCTTCTCGTAGAGGACGGCGCAGCGCACCTCCGCGACCTTGTCGGCACAGAACTGCTTGACGAGCTTGAGCGTCTCGCCGGTGTCGGCAACGTCGTCGGCGACCAGCACGCGCGTCGATTCGAAGTCGACCAGCTCGGGCACCGGCGGCAGGATCATCGGCATGTCGAGCCGCTCGTCGATGCCGGTGTAGAACTCGACGTTCATCGTGAACGTGTTCTTGACGCCAAGCGCGTAGCCGAGGGCACCGGCGACGAGCAGGCCGCCGCGTGCGATCCCCAGAATCAGGTCGGGCCGGTAGCCGTCCGCGACAACCGCCTCGGCCAGCGTCCGCGCGCCGGCGCCGAGGTCGTCCCAGGTCATCCGCTCCCTCACGAGTGCGCGAGCCTATCGAGTGCCGCGGCGAGCGCGTCGACCGCGAGCGCGATGTCCTCGTCGCTGGAGAGCTCGTCCGGATGATGGCTGACGCCGCCGTTCAGGCTGCGCACGAACAGCATCGCCGTCGGCACACCGGCGGTTGCCAGGATCATCGCGTCGTGGCCCGCGCCTGACACGAGCTCGGGCGCACCTGGCAGCACCGCGCGCAGGGCCGCAAGCGGCGCGCCGGAGAAATCGACCGGCTCGAGCCGCGAGCTCGGTTCGAAACCGATCGCGGCGACCAGCTCGTCGAGCTGCGCGGCCGACCGCGCCCGCGCATCGACGCCGACCGTCACGCGTGAGGGAACGACGTTGAGCGCGCCTGGCTCGACCTCCACCGCGCCGACCGTGGCAACCGCTCCGTCGCGCGCGCACTCGCGAACGTGCAGCACGAAGCGGGCGGCTTCGATCAGCGCATCGGCGCGGGCGTCCATCGGCGTGGTGCCGGCGTGGTCGGCGCGGCCCTCGAAGACGACTGCCCCGCGTGCCTGCCCGGCGACCCCGGTGACGATTCCGAGCGGAGCATCGAGCCCCGCGAGCACCGGGCCTTGCTCGATGTGCAGCTCGACGAACGCATCCGGGAGCTCGTCGAGGCGACGGCTGCCGAGCGGGCCCGTCTCTTCCGCGCGAAACACGACGACGCGAAGCGGCATCCCCGGGAGACGCTCGGCCGCCTCGATCGCGGCGACGACGCCGAGCGCGCCGTCGAAGCGCCCGCCCGTCGGGACGGAATCAAGATGCGATCCGCTCCAGACGCGGGCGGCACCGCGTCGTCCGTGCAGGTTGCCCGCCGCGTCGACGTGCGTCTCGAGCCCGGCGGCGTGCATCCAACCGACCGCCAGCTCGTGCGCCGCATCCTCTTCGTGCGAGTAGCCGGCGCGATGTTGCGCGATCGCGGCGATCTGGTCGAGCCGTTCGGTAACCCGCATCAGCTCGCCAATGCTCGCAGCACGCGCCAGCCGGCGAGCGGGAACAGCGCCACCACGGCGTAGCCGATCCGCCACGTCGTCGCGGCGACCAGCGCGCCGAACAGCGCAGGATAGGCGGCGCCCGGGATGTTCAGCACCGTCTGCTGCAAGCCGATCGCCGAACCGCTCCTGTCGTGGCCTGCGAGCTCGACTGCGGCGGCGAACGAGAGGCTGTTCCAGCTCATCGAGACGACACCGGCCGCCACGAGCACCGGAACCAGCACGGCAAGCGGCGCCGCGATCAGCGCCGCGGTGAGGCCGACGAGCACGGCCGCCGCGAGCGCGATCGTCCGCAGCGGGCCGATGCGCGACGCCCGCACATCCGACCAGCGCCCTGCGCCGATCCGGCCGCCGACGGCCAGCAGCTGCATCAGCGCGAGCACGGCCGCCGCCTCGCCCTCGGACAGGCCCCGCTGCTCGTGCAGGAAGAGCACCGCGAACCCGGCGACGCACAGCTGCGGCGCGAGGATCAGCGAGCTGCCGACGGAGAGCGTCCAGATCCGGTGGTCACGAAGCGGCCCGGGGCCGGCGACCGTCGATGCATCGTCTCGGGCAGGTCCCTCGCGGAGCACGATCCCACCGACGGCCGCGCCCGCGAAACAGCTGAGCCCGAGTGCCGCGAACCCCCAGCCGACACCGCCTGCCCGAACGATGGGCGGCAGGGCGACCGCGACGAGGAAGCCGCTGATCGGGATCGCGGTCTGACGGATCCCGAGCGCGAGCCCACGTTCCGACGGAGCGAACCAGTGCATCACGGCGCGGCCGCTCGCCGACTGGACGCTCGCGCCGAGTGCCCCGGCTGCCGCGAGGAGAAGTGCGAGCGACCAGAAGCCGTGCGCCGTCGACGCGGCCAGCAGGAAAGCGCCGCACCCCGCAAGACCGGTGACGAGCACGATCCGCTCGCCGACACGGTCGGTCGCGAGCCCCCAGGGAATCAGGCTGACGACCGATCCGATCAGCGAGCCGGAGATGAGCAAGCCGGTCTGGCCGAGCGTCAGCCCGTAGCGGTTACGCAGCGCCGGCGCCATCACGGCGACGCCGAACCAGATCGCCGAGTACGACGTCTGCGCAAACGTCCCGGCGGCCAGGACGGCGTAGCGGTAGCGCGAGGTTCCCAGCTGGTTGATCTACAGCCCGAACGGGTTCGTCGGCCGCGAGCCGGTGTAGGTGACGACCGACTTCGTCTCGAGGTAGAGGTCGAGCGTCTCGATGCCGAGCTCACGACCGAACCCGGACTGCTTGTAGCCGCCGAACGGAATCCCCGGGAACGCGGTGTAGGGCATGTTGATGCCGACCGTCCCGGACTTGACGCGCGAGGCGACGCGATGCGCCCGCGCGGGGTCTCCGGTCCAGACCGTTGCCATCAGGCCGTATTCGACGTCGTTCGCGAGGCGCACGGCGTCGGCCTCGTCGTCGAACGGGATCACCGTCACGACCGGACCGAAGATCTCCTGTTGCGCGACGCGCAGGTCGTTCGATGCGGCCGAGATCACGGTCGGCGGATAGAACGCGCCAGGACCGTCGCCGATCGCACCGCCGGTCGTCACCTCCGCGCCCTCGCCGCGCGCGCCCTCGACGAACCCGTGCACCTTCCCGCGATGGACGGTCGAGATCAGCGAGCCCATCTGCGTCTCACCGTCCAGCGGATCGCCGACGCGAACCTGGGCCGCCAGCTTCGTGACCTGCTCCAGAACATCGTCGTAGATGCTCCGCTCGACCAGCAGGCGCGAGCGTGCCTCGCACGACTGCCCGGCGGCGTAGAAGATCGCCCACACGCTGGCCGGGATCGCGTCGCCGAGATCGGCGTCGGCGAAGACGATGTTCGGGCTCTTGCCGCCGAGCTCGAGCGTCACGCGCTTGATCGGGTCGGAGGCGAGCCGCATGATCTCGCCGCCCGTCCGCGTCGAACCGGTGAAGGCGATCTTGTCGACATCGGGGTGCCGCACGAGGTAGGAGCCCGTCGTCGGCCCGTCGCCGGTGACGATGTTGACGACCCCGGCCGGAATGCCGACCTCGGTCGCGAGCTCTGCCAGCCGAAGCGCGGTGAGCGGCGTCTGCGGATCCGGCTTGAGGACGACGGTGCAGCCGGCCGCGAGCGCCGGCGCGAGCTTCCAGGTCGACATCAGCAACGGGTAGTTCCACGGGACGATCTGGCCGCAGACCCCGACCGGCTCCTTCAGGGAGTAGAAGAGCAGCGATCCGCCGACCGGCGAGGCACGACCGGCGATCGACGCGATTGCGCTTGCGTAGAAGCGAAACTGCTCGGCGCCACCGGCCAGCTCGGCCTTGACCGACGAGATCGCCTTGCCGACGTTGCGGCTCTCGAGCTCCGCCAGCTCCTTGCGATTCGCGACCATCGCGTCGGCCAGCGCATGCAGCAAACGCGAACGCTCCGTACCGGGCGTCTTGCCCCAGGGCCCGTCGAGCGCCGCGCGGGCAGCAGCGACCGCGCGGTCGACGTCGGCCTCGCCGCCGATCGCCGCATACGCGAGCGGCTCGCCGGTCGCAGGCTCGTGGAGCTCACGCAGCTCGCCGGCGACCGGCTCGACGACGGCGCCGTCGATATAGAGGCCGTACTCGGTTGCGACCGACACAGGCTGAATCTACTCCGCGTGCAACTCGCCGACACGCACGTGCTCGGTGAGCAGGCGCGCGAAGCGCGAGCGATCGCCGTTGACGAACGAGCGGCAGAGCGACTCTCCCGCCGAGTACGTGACCGTGTAGGCCCGCCAGGTCGGATCGGTGATGAAGCGCACACTCTGCGCGGCCTGTTCGGGCGTCGCAAGACGCCAGCGCTCGAGGTACCGCTGCGCCTCGGCCGATGGCACGCCTTCCTCGTGGATCATCAGCGCGGCATCGAGGTTCGTCGTGCCGAGTGGGTCGAGCGCCTTCGCGATGCGTTCTGTCAGCTCCCGGTCGAACTCGACACCGTGACGCGCGAGAGCGGCGTACGCAGCCTCGCGGCCGTCGCCGTCGAGCGCGACCTCCGCCCCCAGCTCGGCGATTCCCTCCGAGAGCAGAGCCTGCGGCGTCGGGACGAGCTGGATCGCCTCCTCGACAGCGCCGCGGTCCCTGACGAGCAGCTGCTCCTTGACCGCGTGCTCGGTGTGGTGACCCGGGTACACCTCGTGTGCGGCGAGCTTGATCAGGTCGAAGCCGGTCGTGGGCACGTCGACGTTGAGGACGACGCGACTCGCGAGGTCGCCGAGGTAGTAGTTGAACGCCCACCATGGCTCGTCGCGGACCGGCTCGATCCCGACGTGTTCGCCGGCGGGAAGCGCGACGACCGCATCGGTGCGCTCGCGCAAAACCGGCAGCAGCTCGATGAGCGCCGGGACGGCCACGCTGCCGTCGACGAGATGGCGTGTACGCCAGGCGGCCCGCCGTTCGACGAGCGTGCCCTCGCCCGGGAGAAGCTCGTCGAGCTCTGCGTGGGCCGCCTCGTAGACCTCGACCGGGGTCTTCGCCGGCCGGACGCCGTAACAGGCCTCTACTTCGTCCGCGTACGGGACTTCGTCGCCGGCGAGCACGCGCGCGTACGTGGCGCACCCGCGCACCTGGTCGGACAGCCAGCCGTCGGGAAGATCGCCGAGCAGCGCTTCGGCGTCGGTGGTGAGCTGCGCCGCGTCGATCAACTCCTCGGCGTCGACCTGCTCCTTCAACTCGGGCGGCCCGTAGTAGGCGTCGACGAGCCCGTCCACGTGGCGACCGAGCCGGAGGCCGAGCTCGAGGTACCGCTCGGCAACAGTCAGGACGGCACCTCGAAGAGCGCCGCCTGTCCCTGTCCGACGCCGACGCACATCGTGGCGACGCCTCTGCCCCCGCCACGCCGTCGCAGCTCGTGCAGGAGGCTGACGACGAGCCTGGCGCCGCTCATCCCGAGCGGATGGCCGATCGCGATCGCTCCGCCGTTCACGTTCACCTTGTTCTCGTCCAGGCCGAGCTCGCGAACGACCGCGAGGGATTGCGAGGCGAACGCCTCGTTCAGCTCGACGAGGTCGAGGTCCTCCGCGGTCAGGCCGACGCGCTCGAGCAGCCGGCGCATCGCGGGCACCGGGCCGATCCCCATCACCCGCGGATCGACACCGGCAACGGCAGAGCCGGCAAAGACGCCGAGCGGGGCGATCGCCAGCTCCTCCGCCTTCGCCTCCGAGGCGACGACGAGCGCGGCGGCGCCGTCGTTCAGCCCGGACGAGTTGCCGGCAGTGACCGTTCCGTCGCTGCGAAAGGCGGGCTTCAGCGCAGCGAGCTTGCCGGCGCTCGTGTCGGCACGAGGATGCTCGTCGCGGGTCAGCTCGCCCGCGGGCACGAGCTCGTCGTCGAACCGCCCGGCCGCCGCGGCCTCGGCATGCCGGAGTTGCGAAGCGAGCGCAAACACGTCCTGATCCTCGCGGCTGACGTGCCAGCGGTCCGCCACGTTCTCGCCGGTCTCGCCCATCGACTCGAGCGGGAACAGCTCCTCGAGCCGGGGATTGGGGAACCGCCAGCCGAGTGTCGAGTCGTAGAGCGTCCGATCCCCGCGCGGGAAGGCGCGATCGGGCTTCGCGGTGACGAGCGGCGCGCGCGACATCGACTCGACGCCGCCGGCGACGAACAGATCGCCGTCGCCTGCGATCACGGCGTGGCAAGCACCGACGACCGCGGCGAGGCCCGACGCGCAGAGCCGGTTGACGGTCACGCCCGCAACCGACTCCGGCAGCCCGGCCAGGAGCACGGCCATCCGCGCGACGTTGCGGTTGTCCTCGCCCGCCTGGTTCGCACAGCCGAGCCACACGTCCTCGATCTGCTCGGCGGGAACGCCTGCCCGGTCGACGGCGGCGCGAACGGCGACCGCCGCCAGATCGTCGGCGCGGACGCCGGACAGGCCGCCGCCGTAGCGCCCCACCGGCGTGCGCACGGCGGAGAGGATCACCGCCCTCACGCCGACACCAGCTCCGGCTCGCGCCCGAGGAGCCGCGCGACCGCCGCGCGACCGCGGTCGCCCATGTCGAGCGTCAGGTCGTTGACGTAGAGGGCGACGAACTCATCTGCCGTGCCGGCGTCGATGCCGCGCCCGAAAGCACGCGCGTAGTCGAGCGCTTCCCCGCGGTTCGCCAGCGCGACGTCGATCGCGTCGCGGAGCACGGCCGACACGTCGGCGGCCCGGTCGACGTCGCGACGGATCGCCACCAGCCCGAGCGGCAGCGGCAATCCGGTCTCGTCGCGCCACCAGACGCCGAGATCGAGCAGCTTGTGGAGGTTCGCGTCGCCGTAGGTGAGCTGACCCTCATGGATGAGCAGGCCAGCGCGCGCGCGGCCCGACACCACCTCGTCCAGTACCCGGTCGAAGGCCACGTCGCGGGTCCGGATGCCGTCCCCGAGCGCGAGCCGCAGCACCTTCACGGCGGTGGTGAGCGGGCCCGGCGTGACGATCTCGATCTCGCGCAGCTCGTCGAGTGTGAGCTCGTCGCGCGCGACGACGATCGGGCCGTAGCCGTCCCCGAAGGAAGCGCCGTGCGGCAGCAGCAGGTAGCGGTCGGCGACCGCCGGATAGGCACCAGCCGACAGCGCCGTCACCTCCAGCCGGCCTTCGAGTGCCCACTCGTTCAGCGTCTGGATGTCCGACGCGACCGGCTCCAGCTCGAGGCCGCGCGTGTCGACGCGCCCGGCGCCGATCGCCCAGACCATGAACGCGTCGTCGGGATCGGCGCTGTGTCCCACCTGGATCGGCACGCGGCCGTCACGTTACCCTCATGGCTGATGGCGAACGCGCGGCTCTCGGAGTCGATCCAGGACTACCTGAAGACCGTCTACAAGCTGCAGTCGGCCGAAGGACGCGTGACGATCGGCGCGGTCGCGAAGGACCAGGGGGTCTCGCCGGCTTCGGCGTCCGCGATGGTGAAGAAGCTTGCGGCGCTCGGGCTGCTCGAGCACGAGCCCTACCGCGGCGCCCGGCTGACGCCGGACGGCGAGCGGGTGGCGCTCGAGGTGATTCGCCACCATCGCCTGATCGAGCTGTACCTGGCCGAGACGCTCGGCCTCGATGTCGAGGCCGTCCACGACGAGGCCGACCGGCTCGAGCACGTGATCTCCGAGGAGCTCGAGGCGCGGATCGACCGGGCGCTCGGCTTCCCGACCCACGACCCGCACGGCGACCCGATCCCGGACGCCAACCTCGAGTGGCCCGCTCAGCGCCCGAAGAAATAGCGTTCTAGAGGCTCGAGCAGCTCCTCGCGCCGGAAGGCGCGCACGTGCGACCCGCCTCCGTCGTCCTCGGAGACGACGACGTCGTCCTCCAGCGTCGCGTTGGCGATCTGGAGGCAGTCCTCCAGCTCGTGCCCCTCCCAGACGTAGTCGTCGGCGCGCGCCTCGCCGGTCTCACGGTGCTGCGGGTTGACCATGCGCCCAACCGCCCACAGCGCGCCCGGACGCCGCTCGATCCAGATCACCACCCGCTCGTCACGACCCGCGTCGTCACGCCCTTGGACGACCCGTTCGGCGAAGCGCCCTGCCTGCAATGGGGCCTTCACGGCGGCGACTATACAATCGCTTCGTGGGTCTCGCGGAGGCGATCCGGGGTGCGTTCTCGTTCCTCTCGTCGAGATCCGCGAGCGAAGAGCGGATGGCCGACTACGTGATCCGCGAACATCGCCGGGGGCGCCCGCTGCAGGAGATCCTGCAGGACAAGTACGTCACGAACCGCTGCACCCCTGAGCAGATCAACCGACTGCTCGACCGCCCGGAAGTCGTGCACGCCGTCGGCGACGACGTGATCGCCGCGGCCAAGGCGACTGCCTAGACGAGACGTCCCGCGCCGCGCTCCTGGGCGAGCTCGACGACGCGCGCGGCGACGGCGAGATCCCACGCGGCGAGGCCGTTCGACTTGAAGACCACGATGTCGTCGTCCTCGGCGCGGCCCGCAACCTCGCCGCTGACCACTTCACCGAGCTCGTGCACCTCCAGCCAGTCGAGCACACCGCGCAAGACAGGCTCGACGAGGTCGCCTGCCTCCTCGCGCGACTGCTCGCGCAGGTCGCAGCAAACGAACGCCGCACGCTCGAGCACCACGTTGTCCAGCTCGCGGGCAGAGAGGCTGTTGGCACCGACGGCGCAGACGAACGCGCCCGGCTCGAGCCACTCGCCGCGCAGAACCGGATCGCTCGACGTCGTGACGGTGACCACGACATCGCACGCACCGACATCGCGCGGCTCCTCGGCCGGGGTGCAGTCGTGCTCGGCGCAGAACTCCTCGAGATTCCCTGCGTTTCGGCAGTGGACAACGACGCGCTCCAGCGTCGGCACGGCTTCGCGCAGCGCAGCGACGTGCGCGCCGGCCTGGCGGCCGCATCCGTAGATGCCCAGCGAGCGTGCGTCGGCGCGGGCGAGGTGGCGCGCTGCCACGGCAGAGGCGGCGGCCGTCCGCAGCCTGCTCAGACGCTCGGCCTCGAGAATCGCGACCAGCCCACCGTCGAGGGACTGGAGGACGACCAGGAAGCTGACGGCGCCCGGCGTCCACGCGAAGGTCTTGAGGCCGGCGTAACCGAGGGCACGATCGACGCACGGCATCGCGGCGATGAACCCGTCCGGCAGCTCGAGCCGGGTGCGCGGCGGGTTGTCGACCTCGCCGCGCGCCAGCCGCAGCAACGACGCCTCGACCGCGGGTCGCGCCTCGGCGGGCGTGAGCAACTCGACCACCTCGGCCTCGGTCAAGTACAGCGGCACATGAGAATGCTAGAAGCGATGACGGATCGGCATCCGGCGCACGGGCTCACCGAAGCGGAGGCCGCGAAGCGGCGCTCCCAGCTCGGTCCGGCCCAGGAGGAGCCGCGCGGACGCTCGTACAAGAGCATCGTCCGGGCCAACGTCCTCACCGTCTTCAACCTCATCCTGGCGGTCGCCGGTGGCCTGACGCTGGCCTTCGGCGAATGGCAGGACGCGCTCTTCCTCGGCATTCTCGTCGCCAACTCCGGGATCGGAATCCTGCAGGAGGTACGCGCCAAGCAGGCGCTCGACCGGCTTGGGTCGCTGATCGCACCGCACGCGACCGTCGTCCGCGACGGAGAGCCGCGGCAGGTCGCCGTCGACGAGCTGGTGCCGGGCGACCTGGTCCAGATCGGTCCGGGGGACCAGATCGTCGCCGACGGCACGCTCGAGCAGAGCGACGGGCTGGAGCTCGACGAGTCGATCCTGAGCGGCGAGTCGCGGCCCGTCGCACGACGGGCCGGAGAGGAGGTCCGCTCCGGATCGTTCGCGGCCGACGGGGTCGGCGCGTACAGCGTCACCGCCGTCGGCGCCGCGAGCTACGCCTCGAGGCTGACGGGGGAAGCCCGCTCGTTCCGTCACCCGCGCTCTCCGCTCGAACGCTCGCTCAACCTGCTGCTGTTCGTGCTCGTCGCAGCGATGGTGCCGCTCGCGATCGCGCTCGGCTACTCGCTCTGGCACCGGCACACACCGCTACACACCGCGGTGCCGACGGCGGTCGCCGCGGTCGTGACGCTGGTCCCCGAGGGCCTCGTGCTGCTGGCGAGCCTGACCTTCGCGGTCGCCGCGATGCGCATGGCGCGGCGCGGCGCGCTCGCTCAACAGCTGAACGCGATCGAGTCCCTGGCGTCTGTCGACATCGTGTGCCTCGACAAGACCGGCACGCTGACCGAGCCGGCTCTGCGCGTCGCAGGGCTGATCGGGCCCGAGTCCCTGGCGGACGAGCTCGGCCGGTACGCCGCCTCCGCGACGGCGCGCAACGCCACGCTGGAGGCGATCGCGAGCGCGTATCCGTCCGAGTCTGCGCGCGTCGACGAGCAGCTGCCGTTCACGTCGCGCCGGCGCTTCGGCGGGCAGCGCATCGACGGCGTGGGCTACGTGCTCGGCGCGCCGGAGCATTTTACCCTGGACGGGCTGGCCGAGCCGGCCCAGCACGCGGCCGGCGAGGGCCGCCGCGTGCTCGCCTTCGGCACGGCCGATCAGCTCGACGAGACGAGCCCGGCAGCCACCGGGCTCGTGCTGCTCGCGGAGCGGCTCCGCCCCGAGGCGCGCGAGACGGTCACGTGGTTCAGGTCGCAGGGCGTGCAGCTGAAGGTGCTGTCGGGCGATCGGCTCGAGACCGTCTCGTCGATCGCACGCGATGCAGGCATCGACGGCCCCGCCCTCGACGCGTCGGAGCTACCCGCAGATCCCGACGGGCTGCGGCATGCAGTGGCGCAGCACGCCGTGCTGGCGCGCATCTCGCCCGAGGACAAGCGGCGCGTCGTGGAGCTGCTGGCGGCCGAGGGCCATCACGTGGCGATGGTCGGCGACGGCGCCAACGACGTGCCGGCGCTGAAGGCGGCACGACTCGCGATCGCGCAGGGCACCGGCACGCAGATGGCCCGTGCGGTCGCCGACATCGTGCTGGTGCGCGGCGAGTTCTCGTCCGTCCCGCCGATGGTCGACGAGGGGCGACGGATCCTCCGCAACGTGCGGCGTGTCGCCAAGTTGTTCGTCACGAAATCGGTGTTCGCCGCGTTCCTGATCCTCTCGGTCGGGCTCACCCCGACGGCCTATCCGCTGCTCCCACGCCATCTCACGCTGGCAGCCGCGCTCACGATCGGGATCCCCGGGTTCTTCCTCGCGCTCGGCCCGTCGAGCGGGCACTACTCGTCACGGGGCTTCCTGCGCGAGCTCGGCCGCTTCGCGGTCCCGGCCGGCACGGCGGTCGGGCTCGGCGTCGTGTCGAGCTACCTCTTCGCGCTCAACGTGCTCGGTCTCGACCTGCAAGACGCGCGCACCGTTGCGACCACCGCGCTCGTCCTGGTCGGCCTCTACCTGATCCTGGCACTGGAGGCCGCGGGCGCGATTCGCGGCACGGCGATCGTGGCCCTGACCGTCGCCCTGTTCGCGGCGTACATCGCGATCCTGATCCTGCCCGGGATGCGAGGCTTCTTCGCGCTCAGCGCACCGCATGTCTCGATCCTCCTGCCGGCGGTCCTCGGTGCGGCGCTCGCCGCGGGCGGGCTCGCAGTCGTCGACGACCGCTTCATCCCGTTCGTCCGCGCCGCCTGACGGCGCGCCGCCGGTAGGTTCGGACGATGAGCGACACGCCGGCGATCGAGGCTGCCGGTCTCCGCAAGCGCTACGGCGAGGTGGTCGCGCTCGCGGGGATCGACCTGCACGTCGAAAGCGGGATCGTCTTCGGCCTGCTCGGCCCGAACGGCGCCGGCAAGACGACGGCCGTGCGGATCCTCACGACATTGCTTCCCTCCGACGCAGGAAGCGCACGGGTCGCGGGGATCGACGTGATGAACGAGCCTGCGCGCCTCCGGCAGCGGATCGGCCTGGCCGGGCAGTACGCCGCCGTCGACGAGAACCTGACCGGCTTCGAGAACCTCGCGATGGTCGGGCGCCTGTACCACCTCGCACGAGCCGACGCGCGCGGGCGGGCACACGAACTCCTCGTGGACTTCGATCTGACCGACGCCGAGCACCGGCTCGTCCGCACGTACTCGGGCGGCATGCGGCGGCGACTCGACCTCGCCGCGGCGCTGGTGGCACGGCCGCCGGTGGTCTTCCTCGACGAGCCGACGACCGGTCTCGACCCGCGCAGCCGGATCGCCCTCTGGGACACGATCGAAAGCCTCGTCGCCGGCGGCACGACCGTGCTGCTCACGACCCAGTACCTCGATGAGGCAGACCGCCTCGCGCACCAGATCGCGGTGATCGACCACGGCCTGGTGATCGCCGAAGGCACCCCGGAGCAGCTCAAGTCGGACAGCGGCGGGGAGTGGCTCGATGTCCGCCTCGTCGATCCCGAGCAGGCGCCGGCGGCGATCGACGCGCTCGGGCCGCTCGCGGCGGGCGAGCTGTCACGGCAGGAGTCGGGTGTGCGCGTGCCGCTCCGGACGCGGCACGGCGCGGTCGCCGACGCGGTGCGGCTCCTCGACGCCGCCGGGGTGGCAGTCGACGACGTCGCCGTGTCGAGCCCGACGCTCAATGACGTGTTCCTCCGGTTGACCGGCCACGGAGCCGACGACGAGGGCGCCGAATGAGAGCGGCACGCTTCCTGCTCTCGGACACGCTCGTGCTCGCGTGGCGCAACCTGCTGCGCATCCCGCGGCAGCCCGACCTGGCCCTCGGCTTCACGGTGCAGCCGATCATGTTCGTGCTGCTCTTCGTCTACGTCTTCGGCGGCGCGATCTCGACGCCCGGCCTCGACTACGTCGACTTTCTGATTCCGGCGATCATGGTGCAGTCGATGGTCTTCGGCGGCTTCGTGACCGCGCTCGGCCTGGCCGAGGATCTGAAGAAAGGGCTGATCGACCGCTTTCGCTCGCTTCCGATGTCGCGCGCCGCGGTCCTGACAGGGCGCACGCTCGCGGACGTGGCGACGAACGTCGTGCAGATCTGCGTGATGCTCGCGGTCGGCTTCGCCGTCGGGTTTCGCTTCATCGATACGGACGCGGCACGCGTCGCGGCCGGGCTGGTGCTGCTCCTCGCGATCGGGTACGCGTTCTCGTGGGTGTTCGCCTTCGTCGGGCTCACGGCCTCGTCGCCCGAGGCGGCGAACGCGTACGGCTTCACCGTCCTGTTCCCGGTCACGTTCGTGTCGTCGGCGTTCGTCCCGGTCGCCTCGATGCCGTCGTGGCTGCAGCCGATCGCCGAGCACAACCCGTTCACCAACATGGTCAACGCCGCCCGGTCGCTGTTCGTCGGCACCCCTGCCGGGAATCAGATCTGGCTCGCCGTGTTCTGGTCGATCACGATCACCGCCGTGTTCGGCGTGCTCGCCGTCTGGCGCTACCGGCACGCGGTCGGGCGCTAGCGCCGACTGTCAGCCGAGCGCCGCTGCCGCCGTCGGCGGCTCGGACTCGCGCTTCCGCAGCCGGTGGAAGAGCCAGCCGTAGAGGAAGAGCACGACGAACGCGTTGATCGGATGGAGGCCGCCCACCCAGCCGCCGATCGCCGCCAGCACGATCTGCAGGAAGGTCAGGATCGGCGCGACGATCGAGATGATCCGGTCCTTGGTGTTCGGGAGCCACGCGACGAGCGCGATGATCAGGAACAGGATCGAGAACAGGACGAGCAGGGACCCGAGCGCGCGGTGCGCATCGAGCGAGTTCGAGTTGCCGACGCAGTCCGTCGCGGCGACGTTGACACCCTTCTTGCTGCAGTCGTCGCCGTTGGCGATGTTCTTCAGCCTGAAGATGCCTTCACCCGCCAGAAAGACCGCGACGATGATCGCGACCACGTAGAGGGCAGCGAACCATTTCACCACGGACCTCGCACCACGCCGCACACCACTCACAACCGCTCCTCCTCCGCCCGCCGCAGGGAACCGCGCGAACCTACTAGGCCGCGCCGGCAAAGACAACACGTCCGGCGCGTAGAGGTACGGGTTCAAGAACCCGAGCGGACGATGTGCCAGCTGCCGCTCAGCTTGCCTGCGCCACGGTCGTGAATCCGCCTGCGGACGTCTCACGTACTTCAACACGTCATGGGAGAGGCGGGCAAACCCGACGGCCGTGAGATCCTCGAAGGCAGAGCTGCCCGGGCGTTCTGGCTGCGAGAGCCGGGTTGCGGCGAGATCCGTTCCGTCGTGCTACCCGAGCCGGGGCCCGGGGACGTCGTCGTGCGGACCGTGCGGTCGGGGATCAGCCGCGGCACCGAGACGCTCGTCTTTCGGGGCGGCGTGCCGCTCGACCAGCGCGCGAGGATGCGGGCGCCGTTCCAGGAAGGGGACTTTCCGGGGCCGGTCAAGTACGGCTACCTGAACGTCGGCGCCGTGGAGGACGGGCCCACAGAGCTGCGCGGCCGCACCGTGTTCTGCCTCTATCCCCACCAGACCGCCTACGTCGTACCCGCTTGCGCGGTATCGGTCGTGCCCGAGGGCGTCCCGGAAGCCCGAGCGGTGCTCGCCGGAACCGTCGAAACCGCAATCAACGCACTGTGGGACGCCGCCCCTGCCGTCGGCGACCGGGTGGCCGTCGTGGGTGCCGGCATGGTGGGGTGCTGTGTCGCCCGGCTCCTGCAGCGGTATCCGGCCGTGCACGTGACGCTCGTGGATGTCGATCCCGGCCGTGCTGACATCGCAACTGCTCTCGGCGTGGACTTCGCGCTGCCGCAAGGCGCTCCGCGGGATCTCGACCTGGTCGTGCATACGAGTGCGTCGTCGGCGGGCCTCCAGCTCTCGTTGGACCTGCTCGCCACCGAGGCCACCGTCGTCGATCTCAGCTGGTACGGCGAGACCGAGGTTCGTCTCTCCCTGGGAGGGGCGTTCCACGGCCGCCGCCTCGCCATCCGCTCGAGCCAGGTCGGAACGCTCTCTCCTGCCCGCGCCTCACGCCGGACGTTCGCCGAGCGTCTCGCGCTGGCGCTCGAGCTACTGCGCGACCCCGCGTTCGACGCACTGCTCACGGGCGAGTCACCCTTCGACGAGCTGCCGGAAGTGATGGCCAGTCTGGCCGCGGGGAGCCTGCCGGCGCTCTGCCACACACTCACCTATGGGGAGGCGTAGGACGGCGTGTTCAGCGTGACCGTCCGCGATCACATGATGATCGCCCACAGTCTCCGGGGCGAGACCTTCGGGCCGGCACAGAGGCTCCACGGCGCGACGTACGTCGTCGAAGCGACGTTTCGGCGCGCGGAGCTCGATGCCGACGGCGTCGTCGTCGACATCGGCCGTGCGGGCGAGGCCCTGCGCGCCGTGCTGGCTGAGCTCGACTTCCGTAACCTCGACGACGAGCCGAGTCTCGCCGGCGTGAACTCGACGACGGAGATCCTCGCCCGCCTGATCGCCGACCGGCTCGCAGAGCGCACCCAGGACGGCGCGCTCGGCGACGCTGCGCAGGAGCTCGACCACCTCGTCGTCACGCTGCACGAGTCGCCGGTCGCCTCTGCGTCCTACGAGCGTGCGCTGTGAACGCCGTCCATTTCATCGTCCCCGAAGGCATCGACGACCCGGCCCGGCCGAGCGGAGGCAACACCTACGACCGCCGGATCGCCCGCGGCCTCGCCGCGGCGGGCTGGACGGTGCACGTCCATGAAGTTCCCGGATCGTGGCCGTGGCCCGACGCGCCATCGCTCGGCACCCTCGCGGGTGTCGTCGGCGGGATCCCCGACGGGGCCCTCGTCCTCGTCGACGGGCTCGTCGCTTCGCCCGCGCCGGAGGTGCTAGCGCCGGAGGCGGGACGCGTGCGGCTCGTCGTCCTCGTGCACATGCCGCTCGGTCACGACACGACGGAAGGCGGTGTCCGCGAGCGAGAAGGGATCGTCCTCTCGGCTGCCGCGGGCGTCGTCACCACCAGCGCCTGGGCACGGCGTGCCCTCCTCGAGCTCTACTCGCTGCCGAGCGACCGCGTCCACGTCGCCGAGCCCGGGGTCGATCCCGCCGACCTCGCACCTGGGACGGCAACCGCGGGGGCGTTGATCTCGGTTGCTGCGGTGATCCCCGGCAAGGGTCACGACCTGCTCCTCGACGCGCTCGCATCACTGATCGGCTGTCGCTGGCAATGCAGCTGTGTCGGCAGCCTCGAACGCGACCCGGTCTTCGTGGAGCGGCTCCGCCGCCGCGTCCGCGACGACCGGATGGACGGCCGCGTGCGCTTCTCGGGCCCGCAGGCGGACGCCGATCTCGCCCGCAGCTACGCCGCGGCAGACGTGCTCGTGCTCCCGTCGCGCGCCGAGAGCTACGGGATGGTCGTTGCGGAGGCGCTCGCGCGCGGGCTCCCCGTCGTCGCCGCCGACGTCGGCGGTGTGCCGGAGGCCCTGGGGCACGGCGCCGACGGGGCTCGACCGGGCCTCCTCGTTCCCCCGGGCGACCCCGTCGCGCTCCGGGAGGCAATCAGGGCCTGGCTCGAGGATGCGGACCTCCGCGTCCGGTTGCGCCGGGCGGCCCGGGAGCGGCGCGAGTCGCTCGCCGACTGGTCGACGACCACGTCTGCCGTGGCAGACGTGCTCGGGAGGGCGGCGTGACGGCCGCCGGAGCGACCCGCGTCAGCCCCGACTGGCTCGAGTTGCGCGAGCGCGCGGATGCCACGGCCCGCTCGCGAGACCTCGTCCGGCGACTCCGCCGCCGGCTTCCCGCCGACGGGCCGCTGGTCGTCCACGACCTCGCCTGCGGCGGCGGCTCGATGGGCCGCTGGCTCGCCCCGCTGCTGGCCGGGCCGCAGCGCTGGGTCCTTCACGACCATGACACGGACCTGCTGGCGCGCGCCCGGTCCGAACTCCCGGGCCCCGCCGCCGACGGAGCCACCGTCACCGTCGAGACCAGGCTGTCCGACATCACCCGGCTCGGCCGGGAAGAGCTCGGCGGGGCGGATCTGATCACCGCGTCGGCCCTGCTCGACCTGCTCACGGAGGACGAGCTGGCGGCGCTGATCGAGGCCTGCGCGGGAGCCGGGTGCCCGGTGCTGTTCGCGCTCTCCGTCACCGGCCGCGTCCAGCTGCTCCCGGCGGATCCGCTCGACACGCGCGTCGCGGGTTCCTTCGACGCGCACCAGCGCCGCGCGACCTCCCGGGGTCGCCTCCTCGGCCCGGATGCCGTCGAGGCCGCAGTCGCCGGGTTCCGCGAGCTCGGAGCCGAGACCTTCGTCGAGCCGAGCCCGTGGCGGCTCGGCCCCGCGGAAGCCGGCCTCGCCGCCGAGTGGTTCGCCGGTTGGATCGGAGCAGCATGCGAGCAGGACGAGGATCTGGCCGCGAACGCCGGCCTGTATCGGCGGCGACGCCGGCGAGAGGCGGAAACGGCCTCGCTGACCGTCACCGTCGGCCACGCCGACCTCCTGGTGCTGCCGTGAGAAGCGCACGTCGGTGGGCCGGCCCGGCGATCGCAGCTTTGGTGCTCGCGGTCGTGATCTGGCGTCTCGGCACCGGCCCGTTCCTAGCCGGCCTCGGCGCGCTCGACGCCCGTGCTCTTCTGGCGGCGGCGGGCATCTTCTTCGTCGCCACCCTCTGCTCGGCATGGCGATGGACGATCGTCTCCCGCGGCCTCGGCATCCGCCTCTCTCTGCCGGCGGCCGTCGCCGCGTACTACCGGGCGGTGTTCCTGAATCTCGTGCTCCCCTCCGGCGTCGCGGGCGACGTCCATCGAGGCGTCAGCCACGGCCGCGAGGTCGATGACGTCGGCGGTGCCATGAGGGCCGTCGTGTGGGAGCGCACCGCCGGCCAGCTCGTGCAGGTCGTGCTGGCGGTCTGCGTCCTCCTGGTCCTGCCGTCGCCTGTGCGCTCGTCCATGCCTTTCGTCGCGGTTGCAGCGGTCGCGGTCGTCGCCGGAGTCGTCCTCGTGGGCCGGGTGGGAGCGAAAAGCAGTCGTTCCAGATGGGCGCGGATCCGGAACGCGGCGGCGACCGATATCCGGAACGGCGTGTTGCGGCGGAACGCGCTGCCGGTGGTCCTCGTCACCTCGGCCGTGGTGTTCATCGGCCACGCAGCGACGTTCTTCGTCGCGGCGCGAGCGGTCGGCGTCGACACCCCCGTCTCCAGGCTCCTGCCGCTGGCTCTGCTCGCCTTGCTGGCCATGGTGCTGCCGAGCATCGGCGGCTGGGGGCCACGGGAGGGAGCGACCGCCTGGGTGTTCGCCGCAGCGGGCCTCGGCGCGGATCGTGGCGCAGCGACCGCCGTCGCGTACGGCGTTCTGGTGCTCGCAGCGAGCCTTCCCGGTGCGCTGGTGCTCGTCGTCGGGTGGCTCCCTCGCCGTCGTCTCTCGAAGGCTCGGTCGAGCAGCCGCGTCGTCTTCGGACGGGAAGGAGCCGCGGATGCGTGAACGCCCGTACACGCTCCTCTCCTGCTGCGTGTCGATCGACGGCTACATCGGCAACGCGGCGTCGCGGCTGCTCCTGTCGAACGACGCCGACTTCGACCGCGTCGACGCCGTCCGCGCTTCCTGTGACGCGATTCTCGTCGGGGCGGAGACCGTGCGGATCGACAACCCCCGGCTCCTCGTGCGATCGGAAGCTCGCCGCGAGGAGCGGGCCGCCCGCGGCGTTCCGGAGTCGCCGATGAAGGTGACGGTGACACGGCGCGCGGCGCTCGACGCCCGCGCCGACTTCTTCAACACCGGGGACATCGAGAAGATCGTGTATTGCGCGAGCCCGAAGGTGGCAGACGCGCGCGACCGTCTCGGCCCGGTCGCGACCGTCGTCGACGCCGGCGACAACGTCGAGATGCGCACCTTGAGCACCGACCTCGCAGCGCGAGGCGTCAACCGGTTGTTGGTCGAGGGCGGCGGTTCCGTCCACACGCAGTTCCTCACGGACGACATCGTCGATGAGCTGCAGCTCACCATCGCACCGGTCTTCGTCGGCGACTCGGACGCACCCAGGTTCGTGCGTGACGGCATCTTCCCCTGGAGCCTCGCCCGTCGAGCGGAGCTCGTCGAGGTTCAGAAGCTCGGGGACGTCGTTCTCCTGCGCTACGCCCTCTCGTCACGGTTCCGGGACGCTGAGTGGGGGAATGGATGTTGATGCGCCTCCCGACAGCGACGATCCGAACGCAGGTCGAGCTTCCGCTGCGGTTCGCCGACGGGTATACGACCGACGCCCGGGTGTTCAGCTTCAACGGGCTGGTCGACGGTCTGGAGCACCTTGCGTTCGCGCTCGGAGACCCTGCGGCGCTTCATCCAGCGGACAGCCGCCGCGTGCCGCTCGTCCGCCCACACAGCGAGTGCCTCACCGGCGACGTGTTCGGGAGCCAGCGGTGCGACTGCGGGCCGCAGCTCCGGGAGGCCGTCGAGCGCATCGCCGAGGTCGGCGGCTACCTCCTCTACCTGAGACAGGAAGGACGGGGCATCGGCCTCTACTCGAAGCTCGAGGCCTATGCGTTGCAGGACGCGGGGGTCGACACCTACGACGCGAACCTCGCGCTGGGACACGACGAGGACGAGCGCAGCTACGTCGCCGCGGCGCAGATGCTGCGCGCACTCGGCGCGACTCGCGTCGCGCTCCTCAGCAACAACCCCGACAAGGCCAGACAGCTGCGGTCTTGCGGTGTGACCCTTGTCGAGCAGGTGCCGACGGGCGTCTACGTCTCTGCCGCAAACCACCGTTACCTGGAGACGAAGGCCCGCCGAGGCCGGCACACGCTCGAGCTGCCGAGCGTGCTCAGGCCGCGCTCGAGCGAGGCTCGCTCCGCGGAATCCGGTGCGGCGGCTCTGCCGTAGGAGAGCGGATGACACTCAGGTCCGAGAGCCGCGTGACGATCGACGACAGCGTCCCCGAGGTGTGGGCGTATGTCTGCGACGTCGGGCGCTGGCACGAGTGGGCGCCGACTGTCCGCGAGAGTTGGGTCGGCGGAGAGGGCCCGCTTCGGCCCGGCTCGCGGGTGGAGCAGCAGGCGAAGTTGATGTTCGGGGCCACTCGCTACCGGGCGCAGGACGTGACCGTGGTCGAGGCGCCGCGCCGCGTGGCCTTCGCCGGCCCGCTCGGGACGTCCACGGCGCGCTGGGGAATGGAGCTCGAGCCGACGGGCGACACGCAGACCGAGGCCATGATGTGGGTCGAGGTCGACCTCAAGAACGTCATGCGCGCGATACCCGGCCGCGTCCTCAACGGCAGGATTCGGCGGGTGATGGACGTCGAGATGGCGGCGATCAAGGCCGCGGTCGAGTCCGCACCATCGGGCGGCTCGGATTGAGCCAGATCGACACCACACAAGAGCGCCTGATCGAGACATACCGCAAGAAGGCGAAGCACTACGACCTCACCTCGCGGCTCTACCCCGTGCCCGGGTATCCCCAGCGTGCCCAGCGTCTCCGCGCGATCGGCGCACTCGGTCTTCGCCCGGGTGCCAGCGTCGTCGACATCGCCTGCGGCACGGGTCTGAACTTCCCGCTGATCGAGCAATCGATCGGTCCCGGCGGCCGGCTCGTCGGCGTCGATCTGACCGACGCGATGCTCACGCAAGCCGAGCAGCGGATAGCGGCCAACGGCTGGAGCAACATCAGCCTCGTGCAATCGGACGCGGCCGCGTTCGACTTCCCGACCGAGGTCGACGCGATCCTTTCCACCTACGCGCTGACGCAGGTTCCCGCTTGCGGAGATGTGATCACCCGCGGCGCCGCGGCCCTGTCTCGCGGTGGACGCTTCGCCGTACTCGATCTCAAGGCTCCGGAGACCGCGCCTCGGTGGCTGGCGCAGCTCGGAATCGCAGTCGTGCGGCCCTTCGGTTCGATCGACGAGTGGATCATGCGCCGCCCGTGGGCGACGATTCGCGCCGCCATGGACGAAACGCTGGCCGATCTCTCGTGGACCGAGTTGCTCTTCGGGACCGCATTCCTCGCGGCCGGGTCTCGCGGCTCCTAGCCGTCGAACGCTCCGAGGAAGCGGTTCCGGAAGGCACTCATCTGCCAGACCGGTGCGGTCGAGGCGGGCAGCATCCCGTTCGTCCAGTCCCAGCTGGACAGCCTGCTGATCACGTTCGGATCGTGGGCGATGATCGTGATCGGCACCTCGTGCCCCGGTTGTCCGCCGACGACACGTGATGGTTGATGGTCGCCCAGCACGATGAGCACGGTGTTCTTGTTGCCGTAACGCTCGACGAACGAATAGAGAACGCGCAAGGAGTACCGGATCGATGTTGCGTATCCCTGCTGGGTGTCGGTCAGCCCGGCCCGGTCGATCGGCAGGCGATCGAAGATCGACCCGTCACCGAGCCGGGTCCAGGAGATGAGCGGTGGAATGCGCGTCCAGGGCTCGTGGCTCGAGGTCGTGTCGATCTCGGCGAAGATCGGCGGGCGATTCGGCTTCGCCAGCTCGTGGTCCTCCAGCGCCTGGAACGTGTACTGGTCGGGCATGGCCGAAAAGCCGAAGCCCGGGCCGCGGTACCCGAGGTTGTCGCGGTCCCAGACCTGCTCGAACTTGTAGAAGGACTTCCCCTCCGGCCAGGAGCCGTGGGTCGAAGGCACGTCGGCGACTGTCATCCACCCGGCGCGCCTGAACGCGGCGGGAATCGTGAGACGTGTGCTGGCGATCAGCGCCGAATAACGGCTGGGGCTGTTGATCCAGGTTCCCGACTCCAGCGTGCCGTGCGCGAGCCAGCTCCCTCCGCCGAACGTCGAGGACGTGAGCCAGCCGCTGCGGGATGAGAACCCTCGGGCCTGGAGCTGTCGGGTGCCGGCCTCGACGACGGCATCGATGCCCGGCGAGAAGGACGTCCCCTGGACCGCCATCTGCCCGTAGCTCTCGACGAACACGAGCAGGACGTCCTTGCCGCGCAACCCCTTCAGGAGCTGGCTTCGAGGCGTGTCGAGAAAGGGATCCTTGCGGGCGATCAGCGCCCGGAAGCGCGTCTGGTCACGCAGATCGGCGCGGACGGCATGAACCTCGTCGACGGCGAGACGTGCCGCGCTCAGCGACGCGATCCCGGCGCCCGAGACGTCCGCGCCGAACACCCTGCAGAGCGCCCAGACGGCGGCGAGCACGACCACAACCCGCAGCGAGCGCCTCCGGTGACCGGCCGCGACCCGGGTCAGCCGGCCGACGGCCAACGTCGGGATGACGATCGCAACGACGCCGAGCACGACGGCGACGGCGACCGCCAGGTCTGCATCCCGGCCTCCGAACGTGTCGCGCACGGTCCCGGCGCCGATCGAGAAATAGGTCCAGTCCTCGACCGGGTTGAACGGCCGGTCCAGGGCGATGAAGAAGCCCAGGTCGAAGAGCTTCAGCAGCACGAGCACGCCGAGCAGCGGCCCGACCACCCAGGGCAGGAAGCGCCGAGCGCGGGTCGGCAGGGCGACGGCCAGGCCGACGACGACAAGTGCCTCCAGCGGGAGCCGCACGAAGGAGCCGGGCGTGAGACGCCACGGCTCGATCGGGAACACGAGCGCCGCCCAGACGATCAGCAGGGCGACGAGCGTGAGCACGACCGTCACGGCTGGATGGCGGTCACGGGCCGTGGCGACCGACGCGGACGCGGTATCCCGGTGCCGCCATAGCCACCAGACATCGCGGCCGAAAGACTCGACGAGCATGGCGAGGGCAAGTGCCAGGAGGATGCGGCTCGCCTCCAACGGCAGGACTCCCGCAGCCGCGATCACCAGCGCGATCCCCTGCGAAGCCGTCACCGTCTTTCGCCAATCGCGCCGCGGCAGCGGCGCGCGCATCCACGGGAGCGCCCAGCCCGCCGCGAGGAACGCGTAGCGAGCGAGACCGATCACGAGCACCCACGCACCGGCGGAGGGGGCGACCTCGATGCTGAGCACGAGGATGAGGAACGCGTCGACCTCGCCGTCCAGCTTCGCCCCCAGCGCCGACTCCGTGCGCGTGCGCCGCGCGAGCCAGCCGTCGACGAAGTCGAGCACGAGCGCAACGGACGCGAGGGTCACCAGAGTCGCCACCGCCACGTCGCGCTCGAACGAGGCTGCTGTCAGCGCGGCGACGCCCACGGCGAGCGTCGCTCGGGTCAGCGTCACCCAGCCCGCCGGGCCGAGCCTCGCTGACGGCTCGCGCCAGAGTGCACGCGCGAGCGCCACGTTCAGCGTCAACGCACTGGCGAGACCGACGAGCCAGCCGGCGCCGCCGAGCCCGACCGTCCGTGCAAGCACAGTCAGGAGCAAGAGCGCGCCGACGAGGCCGGCCACGGGGCCGAGCTGGTTGCTGCGATCGGCCACCGGGCTCCGGCGCGCCCGCAGCGTTGCCCCACGCTCGAGCATCCCGATGGCACTACGGTGCCCGGCATGCATCGGTTTCTCGAGGGGCGATGAGCGCGGACGGGCGCCGGTCGCTCGTCGAGGCCCTGCGACGAGGCCAGGAGGCGGCTCTCGGCCCGGGCGAGTACGTCGAGCAGGAGAGCTTCGTGCGTGCGTCGGAGATCCGCGTGCTCGCGATGCGAGCCGGCATCGGCCCTGATGTCTCCGTCCTCGACCTGTGCTGCGGAATCGCCGGACCAGGCCGCTTCCTGACCCGGGAGCTCGGCTGCGACTACGTTGGCGTCGACGCGAGCGAGGGCGCAGTCGCGATTGCGGCGGAGCGCGCACGCGGCCTGCCTTGTCGCTTCGAGGTCGCGCAGGTGCCGCCGCTACCGCCGGGCACGTTCGAGGTGGTGCTCCAGCTCGAGACGATGCTGGCATTCCGTAACAAGCAGGCGCTGCTCGAGGGGATCGGCCGCGCACTCTCGGCCGGGGGACGGTTTGCATTCACGCTCGAGGAGGGCGTGCCGTTGACGGAGTCGGAGCGGGCGCGCATGCCGGCCGCCGACACCGTCTGGCTCACGCCGCTCGACGAGATGCACACGCTGCTCGAGCGGGCCGGCCTCGAGGTTCGCTGGGAAGAGGACTGGAGCGAGTCGCACCGCGAAGTGGCCGCCGCGCTGGCCGAGGCCTACGGCGCCGACGCGAAGGCGATCGCTTCGCGGATCGGACGCCCGGCGCTTCGGGAGCTCCTGGCTGCTCACCGGCTGTGGAGCGACTGGCTCGCGACAGGCCGCGCTCGCAAGTTCGCACTGGTGGCGGAGCGGCCCCCGGAGCGACGAGCTTTGTCAGGCGAAGTCTGAAGCAGTCGCAAGTGCGCCCGATTTGACAGAAGTGCTGCAAATCGCTCGGTCGTGTCTCACGCCGTGACTCATCCTGCAAGGTGAAGGCAGCACAGGACGGCTCCGACGGAGGGCGTTCGTCGCGATCAGAACGGTGCTTTCGTTCTTCCTGATGTCCTGCCCCGTTCTATCTGGGTCAGGGCGTTTGTCGGTCCTCTGGTCAAGACGACAACGGGCGTTGACAGTCGCAGTTCGGGTCGATCCGGTGGTCACTATTCTTGTCGGCCCACTCATGGATGGCTCGCTTCGGTTAGTGGCGGTCCTTGCGATCGCCCTTGCAGCCGCCACCGCTTGTGGCGCGAACGGCTCAACGCGCGACCACAGCACTGAGCTCAGACCCGAGTCGGTCGTGAGGAAGTGCGGTGGGACACACGGTGTGCACGTCGCGCCGCTGTGGCTGCACACGACGGACGGGCAGCGGCTGTATGCCGTTCGGGGCGGCAGCGGCGGTGTGGGGGTCGTGCTCGCACCGGAGTCGCCGCCTGGCGACGTCTGCGGTTGGCTGCCGTACCTCGCGACGCTAGAGGACGCGGGGTTACGTGTGATCGCATTCGACTTTCGCGGCACGGGAGACTCGCCCACACCCGCGACGACTGCCGAGCAGGGCGCGTACGATCGCGACTTCGCCGCCGCGATTAGCCGCTTACGTGCAGAAGGCTCGACGAAGGTCGTCGTCATGGGCGCCTCGCTGGGTGGTGCGAGGGCGCTGACTTACGGCCCCCGGCTCGATGCAGACGCAATCGTCAGCCTCTCAGGCGAAGCGACCCTTCCCGAGTACGACATCAACGCACTTCCGGTGATGCCGCGTCTGCGCGTCCCTCTGCTGATCGTGGGTTCTCGTCATGACGCATACCTTCCTGTTGCGGCTGCGTTGCAACTGCTGCGTCGCGCCGGATCGAAGGACAAAGAGACCGCTTTCTTCCCCGGGGGCTGGCACGGGTGGGAACTTGTAGAGGATGCGCCGTACGCGGCGCGAGCGCGAGCGATGATCCTGCGCTGGATCCGCATGCACACCCGCGGGTAAACGAGTCACTGTCGTGGCGCAGGACGGCACAAGCGGTGCCGAGGTTGGACAGCCAGGTCTCTGTTCGTCACCGCGCTACGGCAGCGAGCGGGACGGGCAGGGCAGCGCGGTCTTGAACGCTTCGCGCACGCGCTCGCAGGCGAGCTTCGCGTCGGCGTGTCCGTACTTCGGCGGCGTGAAGGCTCGCTCTAGGGCGCTGCGCGAAGCGCTGCAGGCAGCGGTCACTAAGCGAGAGGATGTTCAGGCGAAGCCTGAAGCAGTCGCAAGTGCGCCCGGCAAGATTCGAACTTGCGACCTCTGCCTCCGCAGGGCAGCGCTCTATCCCCTGAGCTACGGGCGCGAGGGAGCGTTCAGTGTAGCCGGGCGCTTGCCGAGCCGATCTTCAGCTCCGCATCGTCGGGGACCTCGACACGCACGTAGCCGAGCGCGAGACCGGGCACGGCGCTCGTGATCCGTCCGACCTCTTTCCCGGCGTAGCTGACCGGCGTGCCCGCCTCCGGCGGATCGCCGTCGACCTCGAGCACGCGCAGGCGCCGGTTCACCTTGCCGCGATAGCGCTGGCGCGCGATCGGCTCCTGCCCGGGGAAGCAGCCCTTACTGAAGGAGACCGCACGCTCGTCGAGCCCAGCTTCGGCGGGGAGCACACGCTCGTCGAGCTCGCGCCCGAACCGCGGCGTCGCAGCGGCGATGCGCCGGCGCTCGAGCTCCTCGTCGTCCAGAGTCGCTTCCAGATCGGCGTCGAGCAACTCGAACGCGGGCTCGCCGTAGTCGCGGTTCTCGATCCCGCCGTCCGCCGCCGCGGCGAAGACGACGGTGGAGCTGTGCGACTCGAGCTCGACGTCGCACTTCGCAGCGAAGCGGTTGCGCACCAGGTGTGTGTGGACGACCTCGCCGAGCTCGGGCTCGGTGAGCAGCAGCACGTCGTCCGGGCCGCGACGCCAGACGAGCAGCGGCGCGATCACGCGCGCCTTCGCGGTGAGCAGCAGCGCATCGACGGAGCCGGACTCGGGCACGTCGTTCGAGAGCAGGCGGTCGAGATACTCGACTGCCTCGCGGCCACGCACCCCGACGTAGGCGCGCGGGCGGTGGGCGGCTTGCGTCACGGCTGCCATCGCTCCCTAGACTAGAGAGCGTGTTCAGGTCGAAGGCGGAGCGCAAGGTCGTCGAGCACGGCTACGACCCTGCACGCCTGCCCCCCGGCCAGTACTTCACCGAGAAATGGCCGGTCCTCCACGCGGGGTCGGTCCCCGCCTACGACGACCTCTCGACCTGGACGCTCCGGGTGTTCGGCGAGGTCGCGCAACCGCTCGAGCTGACGTGGACGCAACTGAACGCGCTCCCGCGGAGCGAGAACCAGCAGGACATCCACTGCGTGACGCGCTGGTCGCGCTTCGACGCCCGCTTCGAGGGCGTCCACTGGCGCGAGCTCGCGGCGCTCGTCCGCCCGACGCCGACGGCGGCGTTCGTGATCGCCCACGCGGAGCACGACTTCACCTCCAACGTGCCGATCAGCTTCCTGGCGGACGAGCAGGCGCTGCTTGCGACCCATGCCGACGGGGAGCCCCTGACCCCGGATCACGGCTATCCGCTGCGCCTCGTGATCCCCGGGAAGTACTTCTGGAAGAGCGCGAAGTGGCTGCGCGGCATCGAGTTGTCGGCGGTCGACCAGCTCGGCTTCTGGGAGCGCTACGGCTACAACAACGACGCCGACCCCTGGAAAGAGGAGCGCTACTCCTTCTAGACGGCTCGGCAGTTCCAAGCGTCGAGGAGCGAAACGGTCGCCGCCGAAGCCGGGCTTGGCCCGGCGGGAGGCGAAGCGCGGGACGGCGGCACCGGGCCGTAAGGGAGGGATGGGCCTTGGGAAGGGAACCGTAGGTGCCCTTCCCAACAGAAACGAGAAGAGCCGCCCGGGGAGGCGGCTCTTCAAGGGGATTGGGAGGGTGTTGACTTGATTGTCGGAGTTCGACGTCTCTCGTCTCATCCCTCGCCCGAGTGATTCCCAAACGCGGGTGCCGGCACCGAGGTGCCGGCACCCGCGAGTCCGATCTACATCATCCCGCCCATGTCGGGCATGCCGCCGCCGGCGCCCACGGCATTCTTCTCCGGGGCCTCGGCGACGATCGCCTCGGTGGTGAGGATGTTCTTCGCGATCGACGCAGCGTTCTGCAGCGCCGAGCGGGTGACCATCGTCGGATCGGTGATGCCGGCCTTGACGAGATCGGTGACCTCACCGGTGTCGACATTCAGACCCTCGCCCGGCTTCGCCGTGCGCACCTGCTGGACGACGACCGAGCCCTCGAGCCCGGCGTTCGTCGCGAGCTGGCGGAGCGGCTCCTCGAGCGACTTGATGATGATCTGTGCGCCCGTCCGCTCGTCGCCCTCGAGCGACTTCAGGAGCTTCTCCTTGATCGCGTCGGCCGCATTCAGCAGCGCGACGCCACCGCCGGGCACGACGCCCTCCTCGAGGGCGGCACGTGCGGCCTGCAGGGCGTCCTCGACACGATGCTTGGTCTCCTTCATCTCGGTCTCGGTGGCAGCACCGACCTTGACGACCGCGACACCGCCGGAGAGCTTCGCGAGGCGCTCCTGGAGCTTCTCGCGGTCGAAGTCCGAATCGGTGTTCTCGATCTCGGCCTTCAGCTGCTTGATGCGCCCCTTGATCCCCTCGGCCTCACCGGCACCGTCGATGATCGTCGTCGAGTCCTTGTCGACGACCACCTTGCGGGCGTGCCCGAGCTGCGAGATCTTCGTGTTCTCGAGCTTGAGCCCCATCTCCTCGGTGATCACCTCGGCGCCCGTGAGGATCGCGATGTCCTCGAGCATGCGCTTGCGGCGGTCGCCGAAGCCCGGCGCCTTGACGGCGACGGCCTGGAACGTGCCGCGCAGCTTGTTGACGACGATCGTCGCGAGCGACTCGCCCTCGACGTCCTCGGCCACGATCAGCAGCGGGCGGCCTGCCTGGATGACCTGCTCGAGTACCGGCAGCAGATCCTTGACGGCCCCGATCTTCTGGTTCGCGACCAGGATGTAGGGATCGTCGAGCACGGCCTCCATGCGCTCGGGGTCGGTGATCATGTACGGCGACAGGTACCCCTTGTCGAACTGCATGCCCTCGGTGAACTCGAGCTCGAGGCCGAAGGTCTGGCCCTCCTCGACGTTGACGACGCCGTCCTTGCCGACCTTCTCGATCGCCTCGGAGAGCACGTCGCCGATCTCGCTCGAGCGGGAGGAGACGGTCGCGACGCGCGCGATGTCCTCCTTGCCGGAGATCTCGGTCGACTGGGACTTCAGGTTCTCGACGATCTGCTCGACGGCGGTCTCGATGCCGCGCTTCAGCGCCATCGGGTTCGCACCGGCGGAGACGTTCTTGAGCCCCTCGCGAACGACGGCCTGGGCAA
Organism: uncultured Thermoleophilia bacterium; assembly: GCA_963769545.1. Taxonomy (GTDB): domain Bacteria; phylum Actinomycetota; class Thermoleophilia; order Gaiellales; family Gaiellaceae; genus PALSA-600. The sequence goes on from CAVYMB010000002.1 coordinate 1,046,714, forward strand.
GCACCGTCGCGGTGGTCGTGCCGTCGCCGGCGACGTCGTTGGTCGCGGTCGCAACCTCGCGGACGAGCTGCGCGCCCTGGTTCTCGAAGACGTCCTCGACCTCGATCTCGCGGGCGATCGTCACTCCGTCGTTCGTGATCGTCGGCGCCCCGAACTTCTTGTCCAGGACGACGTAGCGCCCCTTCGGGCCGAGCGTCACCTTGACGGCATCGGCCAGGATGTCGACCCCGCGCTGGAGCGAGCGGCGGGCATCCTCACTGAACTTCAGCTCCTTGTGAGCCATCTGGTCTCTTTCCCCTTCCTACGCGACCGCTGCGCGGTCGCCGACGACCTTTGCGAGCACATCTGACTCGCGCAGGATCAGGACTTCGTCGACACCGAGCTTGATCTCGGTCCCGCCGTACTTGCTGAAGATGATTTCATCGCCCTCTTCGAGGTCCATGGCGATGTACTCGCCGTCCTCGTCGCGAGGGCCCGGGCCGACGGCCAGGACGCGGCCGCGCTGCGGCTTCTCCTTCGCCGTGTCCGGCAGCACGATGCCGCTGACCGTCGTCTCCTCTTCGTCGAGGACCGTGACGATCAGGCGATCGCCGAGCGGCTGCAGATTCATGAGATAGAACCTCCACCTACCGTGGGTCATCCACAAGCTTGTGACAAGCTTGTGCTTGCGATTGGCACTCTACCCACAAGAGTGCCAGCTGCGCAAGGGGAACCACAGATCTCAGTCCCCGGGGCTGAGATCGTACACGGAATGCGCGTGAATTCTCGGCCGGCGCGGTGCTCGTGCGGAGGCTGCGCGGCGAGACGATGATGGCCGCTCGGGAAGCTCGGCGACGTCCGCAACCGGTGCGCCTGGGAGGGGGAGTGGGTCTTCAAGGATCGTGTCCTTCTTCCTGCTCCGCCACACCGGACGTATGATCGACGGCCGGTGCCCGCGTTCGCGCTGAACTTCTACTCGCCGATCGTCGAGGCGCAACTCCGCTCGCATCGGAAGACCGCGACGATCCGGCTCGGCGACAAGTCGCGCAAGTACCAGAAGGGAATGATCGTCTCGGTGCTCGTCGGCGCCCGTTTCAGCGCCCGGCAGCATGTGTTCGACGCGGTGGTCGACAAGGTCGAGGTCAAGACGATCAACGAGCTCTCGCCGAACGAGATCGAGCACGACAACCCCGAGATCCGCCACCAGGAGGAGCTCTGCCGCTTCCTCGGCCAGCTCTACAACCGCGAGGTCACCGGCGAGGACACGGTCACGGTCATCCGCTTCTCGGCGATCAAACCAAGCCTGGGGCTCTAACCGCGGCGGATGCGGATGCCGTGCAGCTCGGGCGCGCGGAGCGGAGCGGAGCACTCCTCGCAGTCGACCGCGAACGTCGAGGAGAAGGGCGCGGCGCAGGCCGGGCAGCGATGACGGAGCTCGCCGCCGCAGCTCGAACAGCGTGCGGGCAGCTCGGCCTCGAACTCCTCGAACCACCGGCGTGCGGCACCGCAGTCGAGGCAGAATGCGCTCCAGTGCCCGAGCACGCCTCGCCGTTCCTCGCGCAGCCAGTCAGCCGCCTTGCCCACGTCTCCACTGTAGTGACCCGCGGCCCGCACGGGTCGTTAGCATGCGGACGGCTTTCCCCTTCGAATTCGAGGACGGTGCAGTGGCGATCGCGCGCGTAGCCGAGCCCTCGGGCTCGCTCCAGGACGTGAGGGAGTGGGGCCTCGACCGCGAGGACCTCCTCCAGATCTACCGCAACATGCTGATCACGCGCGGCGTCGAGGAGCGGGGCCACATCCTCTACCGCCAGGGAAAGATCCCGGGCTCGTTCTACACCGGCCGCGGCAACGAAGCGGCGGCCGTCGGGGTGGCGACCGCGATGCGCACGGACGACGTCGGCGCGCCGCTGCACCGCGACATGGGCGTGCACATCACGCGTGGCGTCGAGCCGTGGCGCGTCTTCGCCCAGTACATGGGTCGGGCCGACGGGCCGGCGAAAGGCAGGGACGGAAACGTGCACATGGCCGACGACCGCCTCGGCCTGATCGCGATGGTCAGTCACCTGCCGGCGATGCTCCCGGTCGCCGTCGGCTGCGCGCTCGCCTTCCGCATCCGGGAAGAGCACCGCGTCGCGGTCGGCTGGACCGGCGAAGGCGCGATGGCGCGCGGCGACGCGCACGAGGCGATGAACTTCGCCGGAGTGCGGCACCTACCCGTCGTCTTCATCTGTGACAACAACCAGTGGGCGTACTCGACGCCGACACACCTCGAGTACGCAGTCGACCATCTGGCCGACCGCGCGGCCGCATACGGCTTCGACGGGGTCGTCGTCGACGGCACGGATGCGCTCGCGGTCTACCGCGAGGCGAAGTGGGCGATCGAGAAGGCGCGCGACGGGGGCGGGCCGACGCTCATCGAGTGCCAGACCCTGCGGATGGAGGGTCACGCCGTGCACGACGACGCCTTCTATGTCCCGAAGGAACTGTTCGAGCAGTGGGCGGCACGCGACCCGCTCGAGCGCTACCGCACCTGGCTGCGCTCGAACGCCGAGCTCAGCGACAGCGAGGAGGAGGAGATGACGAGCCACGTGAAGCGTCTGCTCAACGAGGCCCTCCAGCGCGCAGAGGAGTCGCCGCAGCCAGACCCGGCCGACCTGCTCGACGGGGTCTACGCGACACCCGAAGACCTCGACACCCCGCATCACAAGTAGGTCGCGATCGATGCCGGAGATGACCTATCTGCAAGCGATCAGCGACGGTCTCCGCCAGGAGATGCGGCGCGACAAGCGCGTCTTCGTGCTCGGCGAGGACGTGGGGGTCTACGGCGGCGCCTTCAAGGTGACGCTCGGCTTCCAGGAGGAGTTCGGGTCCTGGCGCGTGATCGACACTCCGCTCTCCGAGACTGCGATCATGGGCGGCGCCACCGGAGCCGCACTGATGGGCCTGCGGCCGGTCGCCGAGATGCAGTTCGCGGACTTCGTCTCGTGCGCGTGGGACCATCTCGTCACGATCGCCGCCAAGCAGCGCTGGCGCGCCGGTACGCCCGTGCCGTTCGTGCTCCGGCTGCCGTCGGGCGGCGGCTTCTCGGGCGGGCCGTTCCACTCGCAGAACCCGGAGTCGTCGTTCGCGCACATCCCGGGACTGAAGTGCGTCTGCCCGGCGACGCCCGAGGACGCGAAGGGGCTGATCATCTCCGCGATCGAGGATCCGAACCCGGTTCTCTTCTTCGAGCACAAGCATCTGTACCGGCGCATCAAGGGCGAGGTTCCGGAGGAGCGCTACACGGTGCCGATCGGCAAGGCCAGGATCCACACCGAGGGCACCGACGTGACGGTGATCACGTGGGGCGCGATGGTGTACACGGCCGAGGAGGCCGCTGCGCAGGTCGATGCGTCGGTCGAGATCGTCGACCTCCGCAGCATCATGCCGTGGGACAAGCAGGCGGTGCTCGACTCGGTGCGGAAGACGTCGAAGGTGCTCGTGCTGCACGAGGACACGCGATCGGGCGGGTTCGGCGGCGAGATCGCCGCCACGATCGCCGAGGAGGCGTTCGAGGATCTGGACGCGCCGGTGCGCAGGATCGCTGCGCCCGACACGCCGGTCCCGTTCTCGCCGGTGCTCGAGAAGGCATTCATCCCACAGGTCGAGGACGTCGCCCGTGGGCTCAAGGAGCTCGTCGAGTACTAGGAGAAACGGACATGTCTACGGGAACCGCAGTCGACGTCGTGATGCCCCAGATGGGCGTCTCCGTCTCGGAGGGCACGGTCACGAGGTGGCTCAAGCAGGTGGGCGAGCACGTCGAGGCCGACGAGACCCTGCTCGAGATCTCCACCGACAAGGTCGACACCGAGGTCCCGTCGCCCGCCTCCGGCATCGTCAGCGAGATCCTCGTCACGGAGGGCGAGACCGTCGACGTCGGCACCGTGCTCGCGCGCATCGGCGGCGAGACCGGCACGGCCGTCGCTCCGCCGCCGCCCTCCGAGCCGGGGCCTGAGCCCGAATCTGCCCCGCCTGCACCGGCCGCGCAGCCGGTCGCCCCCGAGCCCGCCGCCGCGGCGGCCCAGCCGGAGCGGGCAGCGCCCGCCCCGGTCGACCCGCCCGCGAACGGGAAGGCGTTCATCTCGCCGGTCGTCGCCCGCATCGCCGGCGAGCACGGCGTCGACCCCGCCAAGGTGCCGGGCACCGGCACCGGCGGACGTGTCACCAAGCGCGACATCCTCGCCTTCATCGAGGCAGGCGGAGAGCCGGCCGCAGCCGCACCGGCGCCTGCCCCGCCGCGCGAGGAGGCAGCTCCCGTGGCGACTCCCCCCGCGCCACCGGCCGTCGCAGCCCCGCCTCCGCCTGCAGCGGCTCCTGCGCCGGCGCTCGCGGCCGCGAGCTCCGAGTCGCCCGCTCCCGGCCAGGGCGAGACCTACGAGCCGATGTCGGCGATGCGCCGTGGCATCGCCGAGCACATGCGCCGGTCGCTCGACACCTCGGCCCACGTCACGAGCGCGATCGAGGTCGACATGACGAACGTGGTCGGCGTGCGCGCGAAGCTGAAGCGAGAGTTCGAGCAGGCCTACGGCGTGAATCCGACGTACCTCGCGTTCGTCGCACGCGCAACCGTCGACACGCTGCGCGACTACCCGTACGTGAACGGCGAGCTCCGCGACGGCCAGATCGTCACGCGGTCGTTCGTCAACCTCGGCTTCGCGGTCGAGCTCACCGACGGCAAGGGCCTGATCGTGCCGGTCGTCAAGAACGCCGAGACGCTCAATCTGCTCGGCATGGCGAAGGGGATCGCCGACATCGCCGCACGCGCGCGCAGCAAGCAGCTGCTCCCCGACGACGTCACCGGCGGCACGTTCACGATCACCAACCCCGGCGGCTACGGGACGTTCCACGGAACCCCGGTGATCAGCCAGCCGCAGTCGGCGATCCTCGGGACGTACGCGATCGTCAAGCGCCCGTGGGTGATCACCGATCAGGACGGCACCGACGCGATCGCGATCCGCTCGATGATGAACCTGACGCTCACGTACGACCACCGCCTGATCGACGGCGCGCTCGCGGGTCGCTTCCTGCGCGACCTGCGCGAGCGCCTCCAGACCTGGGGCGAGTCGGACTACTAGCCGGAGCCGGGGCGGCCCCAGACGATCGACGCGGCGACGTCGAGGTCGTAGCGTCCGTCGCGCGGGACGAGCGTCGCCTCGACCGCCTGACGCAAATCCGTCTCGAATCGCTCGCGGTCGGAGAGCTGCGACGGCGCGAAGCCGCTCGTCGAGTAATGGACGTCAACGATCTCGTCGAGCGTCGGCCGCCACGAGCAAGCCGCCGACGCATGCTCACCAGATCGCACGAACAGCCCACGGCGTGCGAGCTCCGTCTCCGGATCGAGCGGCTCGAACTCGTCGTTCCAGCTGTGACGCCTGTAGACCGGGCCGAGCGCCTCGCGCAGCCGGTCGTCTCGCAGCCAGTCTCTGCGCACGATCGCCAGCACCCCTTCGGGCTCGAGCAACTGCCCGACGCGCGGCAACGCCACATCCCAGTCGAACCAGTGGATGCTGTCTCCTGCGAGCGCGAGCGCGTAGGACCCCGGCAGGGCCACCTGCTCGACGCGGCCGACGAACCAGCGCACGTTCGTTGCATCCCCGCCCGGGAGGCCGCGCCCCAGCTCGATCATCGGTGCCGACATGTCGACGGCGTCGATTCGTTCGACATGGGGTGCGAGTCGCCGTGAGAGCTCACCGGGCCCGCATCCGAGATCGACCACCGCGCCGCCGCGGGCGAGACCCGTGAGCACGTCGATCGTCTCCTCGGGGTAGGCCGGACGCAGGTGGTAGTGGTCGACGACCGCCTGCTCGGCGAACACGGCGCCGTAGCGCTCCGACCAGCCTTTCGGCTTCGGCTCCACGGACGCCAACGGTACGCTCAGCGGTCGATGAGCACCGCCCGCCTCGTGAACCTGGGAGTCGTCGACTACCGGGAAGCGCTCGGCCTGCAGCGGGAGATCGCCGACGCCGTCGCGAGCGGCGCGGCTCCGGACACGGTGCTGCTGCTCGAACACCCGCCGACGATCACGCTCGGACGGCGCGCCGAGCCCGGCGAGCTGCACGTGCCCGAAGGCGCGGATGTCGAGATCGTCGAGACCGACCGCGGCGGGAAGTCGACCTACCACGCGCCCGGTCAGCTCGTCTGCTACCCGATCCTCGACCTCACGCGACACGGACAGGACGTCCGCCGCTACTGCCGCGACCTCGAGGAGGCGCTGATCCGGACGACGGCCGCCTTCGGCGTCGGCTCGACGCGGATCGAGGGCCTCACCGGTGTCTGGCTCGAGCGGCCGCCGCGCAAGATCGCCTCGATCGGGATCCATCTCTCGCGATGGGTCTCGACGCACGGCTACGCGCTCAACGTCGATCTCGACCCCGCGCCGTTCACGGACTGGATCACGGCGTGCGGGCTCGACGGCTACCAGTTCACGTCGATGGCGGACGAGCTCGGACGACCGCTCTCCGTCGACGAGGTTCGCCCGGTTGCAGCCGCAGCGTTCGCCGAAGTGTTCGACGTGGCGCTGTTCGAGCAGCCGGCCCCCGTGCTCGGCTGAGCAGCGTCCGGCGCGTCACCAAGCTCACCGTGCCGACGGGTCTGTGCGGGACCTGTCAGGCGGCAGCCATCCTCACAAACCGTCCACAGGGCGAACGGGGCCGCTCCTGAGCTGGTGTCCACCCCGGCTCGGCGAATGGGGCCGCGGGTTGTGGGCAAAACGTCTGGGGTGGAGCCACGGCCGATCCGCCGTCACGAACTCCCGGCCGCCGCGGTCACGACCACTTCGGGCGCGGACGCACCTCGTCGGTCATGCGCTCGAGGCGGTCGAGCAGCGCTTCCGGCTCGTCGGCCACCGCGATCGCAGCGAGGTCCGACTCGCGCACGAACCCCTCTTCCGTCGCATGCCGCGCCAGCGCGATCAGCGGGCGCCAGTATCCCTCCACGTCGAGCAGCCCGATCGGCCGGTCGTGCAGCCCGAGCTGCGACCACGTCAACTGCTCGAGGAGCTCGTCGAGCGTGCCGAACCCGCCGGGCAGCGCGACGAAGGCGTCGGCCAGTTGCGCCATCCGCGCCTTGCGCTCGTGCAGCGAGCCGACGACCTCGAGTGCGGTCAGCCCCCCGTGCGCCAATTCGCGGTCGACGAGAGCCTGCGGGATCACGCCGATCACCTCACCGCCGGCTGCGAGCGCGCCGTCGGCCAGCGCCCCCATCAGGCCGACCCGGCCGCCTCCGAAGACCAACCCGAGCCCGCGGGCGGCGACCGCCTCGCCGAACGCGCGGGCCGCCGACGCGTACGCCGGGACGCGGCCCCTCGAGGCACCGCAGAACACGCAGACTCGCTCCACGCGCCGAGGGTAGCGGCGCCAACGCCGCCCGAATCCGGTCATCTACCTTGGCGAGATGTTCGATTTCGGAGAGCGCGGAGGGCGGCGGGGACGCGAGGAGGCGCCCGAGCGGCCCGCCGACCCGGCCGTCCGGCGCGCGAACCTGAGGCGCATCGCGGGGTTGTTCCGGCCGTACCGCTGGCGGCTGACGGTCGTGCTCACGCTGATCCTGATCTCGGCGGCGATCGGCGTGCTGCCGGCCTTCCTGCTCCGCGGCGTGCTGGAGGTGATCCCGCAACACGACACCCAGAAGCTCGCGCTGTACGCCGGCGGCATGATCGTGATCGCGATCGTGACCGGCGTGCTCGGCGTCTGGCAGACGCTGCTCTCCAACCAGGTCGGCCAGAGCGTGATGCACGACCTGCGCACCGCCGTCTTCCGCCATCTGCAGCGGCTGTCGCTCGCGTTCTTCACGCGTACGCGTACCGGCGAAGTCCAGTCAAGGATCTCGAACGACATCGGCGGCGTTCAGAGCGTCGTCACCTCGACCGCGACCTCGATCATCTCGAACGCGACCACCGTGCTCGCGACGATGGTCGGCATGCTCCTGCTCAGCTGGGAGCTGGCGCTGTTCGCGTTCGCGCTCATCCCGGTGTTCGTGCTGCTCACCCGCCGGGTCGGCAACGAGCGCAGGCGGATCGCGAAGTCGACCCAGGAGTCACTCGCAGACATCTCGAGCCTCGTGCAGGAGTCGCTGTCGGTGAGCGGGATCCTGCTCGGCAAGACGATGGGTCGAACGGAGGAGCTCGCCGACCGCTTCGAAGGGGAGTCCCAGCAACTCGCGGGGCTCGAGGTCCGCCAGCGGATGGCCGGACGCTGGATGATGGCGATGATCCAGACGAGCTTCGCGATCATGCCGGCGGCCACGTACTGGTTCGGCGGACTGGCGTTGGCGCACGGGTGGTCGACGTCGATCACGGTCCCAACCCTGGTCTCCTTCACCACGCTCCAGACGCGGCTGTTCTTCCCCGTCGGCTCGCTGCTCGGCGTCGGGCTGGACGTGCAGACGTCCCTTGCGCTCTTCGACCGGATCTTCGAGTACCTCGACCAGCCGGTCGACATCATCGAGCCCGCCGATCCGCGCACGCTCAGCGACGCGGGCGACGTGACCTTCGACGGCGTCTGGTTCCGGTACGACCCGGACGGCCCGTGGACGCTCGAGGACGTCACGTTCACGGTTCCCACCGGAACGACGACCGCGCTGGTCGGCGAGACGGGCTCGGGCAAGACGACGCTCGGCTACCTGATGGCGCGCCTCTACGACGTCGCGCTCGGCAGCATCTCGATCGGCGGCGTCGATCTGCGCGACCTCTCGTTCCAGACGCTCACGGGTCTGGTCGGCGTCGTCTCGCAGGAGACATACCTGTTCCACGCGAGCGTCCGGGAGAACCTCCGCTTCGCGAAGCCCGACGCGACGGACGAGGAGATCGAGTCGGCCGCCCAGGCCGCGCAGATCCACGACCTGATCGCGTCCCTGCCCGAGGGCTACGACACGGTCGTCGGCGAGCGCGGCTACCGCTTCTCCGGTGGCGAGAAGCAGCGGATCGCGATCGCGCGCACGATCCTGCGCAACCCGCCGATCCTCGTGCTCGACGAGGCGACGAGCTCGCTCGACACCGAGACGGAGCGGCAGGTACAGGATGCGCTCGACCGGCTCGCGAGCGGCCGCACGACGATCGCGATCGCCCACCGGCTGTCGACCGTCTTCGACGCCGACCAGATCGTCGTGCTCGACGGCGGTCGCATCGTCGAACGCGGCCGGCACGCCGAGCTGGTCGCCCTCGGGGGACGCTACGCGGAGCTCGTCCACCGCACGCCGCAAGAGGCAACCGCGGCTCTAGACTGATCCGATGCAGACGTCGCTGCCGGTCGCCGAGCGTCCACGCCGTCCCGAATGGATGAAGGTCCGCGCGCCGTCTCAGAACGGTCGGTACTACGACGTGAAGAAACTGATCCACGGCGCCCAGCTGCGCACGATCTGCGAGGAGGCACGCTGTCCGAACATCGCCGAGTGCTGGGGGCGCGGCACAGCGACATTCCAGATCCTCGGCGAGACGTGCACGCGCGCCTGCCGTTACTGCTACGTCCACTCCGGCCGGCCGTCCGAGCCGGTCGACCCACTCGAGCCGCTCCGGCTGGCCGAGACCGCACGCCGGATGGGCCTCAAGCACGTCGTCGTCACGTCGGTCGACCGCGACGACGTCCCCGACAAGGGCGCGGGCCACTATGCAGCGACGATCCGAGCGCTCAAGGCGAAGCTCCCGGACGCAACGGTGGAGGTGCTGACCCCCGACTTCCTCGGCGTCGAGGAGGCGGCGCTGCAGATCGTGATCGGTGCCCGTCCCGAGGTGTTCAACCACAACATCGAGACCGTGCGGCGCCTGCACCGGCGGATGCGCGGCGCAAAAGCGAGCTACGACGGCGCGCTCGCGCTGCTTCGCCGGGCCAAAGAGATCGCCGACTACCCGGTCCTGACCAAGAGCGGGATCATCGTTGGGCTCGGGGAGCGAAACGACGAGGTCGTCGAGACCTTGCGCGAACTGCGCGCGCACGGAGTCGACGTCGTCACGATCGGGCAGTACCTGCAGCCGAGCTCCAAGCACGCGACGATCGACCGCTGGGTGCATCCAGACGAGTTCCGCTGGTTCCGCGAGCAGGGCGAGGCGCTCGGCTTCGGCTCCGTCTTCTCGGGCCCGCTCGTCCGTTCGAGCTACCGCGCAGACGAGCAGCGCCACGCAGCGGCCACCGGCCGCGGCGCTGTCGCCTACTAGCGACTCACTGGCTGATCGGCTGGATCGGCGTGCACTCGACGCCGCCCCGAGGCGACTTGTAGGTCGCCCGCCGGCCGTTCGCCTCGACCGCGGTCACGATCACGAGGTGGCAGGCGTCGATGCGGATGCTGCCCGACCACTGCGTTCGGACGCGGCCCGCCGTCGTCGACTTGACCGTCCTTGCGTAGCGCGTGCCGCCGGCGATCAGGGTGAGCGCGACCGGCTGGCGTGAGCCGAACCCCGAGGCTGCGACCACGATCGGGCTCCGGTCCGCGACCCAGACGCGCGGGGTGGCGAGGGGTCGCGCCGAGGTTGCCCCGGCGAGCCCGAGGAGGGCGGTGGCGAGGACGGCGGCGATCATGAACCCCTTCATGCCTGAATCCTTGCAAATCCGCGTGATATCGGCGTCACCTCTCTGGTTGCGAACTCGATATCAACCTGTTTAGATACCGGAGCTTGTCTGGGGGAGACGCCTATCGCTTCCTGCTGCGAATGCCGCAGGAGTTACGCGAGCGCCTGGCCACGTCGGCCGACGCTTCCGGGCGGAGCCTGAATCGCGAGATCGTCGACCGGCTCGAGCGGAGCTTCGAACGCGAGGCCGCAAGATCCGAGGGGAGAGTGAGGCAGCACATGCCACGTAGGTATCGGAGGCCGGCCTTCGCGCTGGGCCTCGTCGCAGCGACCGCAGTCCTCGTCGCAGCCGTCGCAGGCGTCTCGCACGGGACGTTCAGCGCGGCCAAGTCGCCGAAGCTCGGACGCGACCCGGACGCCCAGTCCCGGATCGCCCACAAGGCAACCAACCGCGCGATCCCCGGTGGCCCGAGCCACGAGAAGCTCACCGGGCCGGTCTCGCTGACCGCCGAGGAGATCGCCGACCGCGCGTATCCCTCGAACTCGCTGCCCTTCAGCCTGCAGCAGGCTGCCGCCACGGACTTCACGAGCTCGATCGCCCCCCGCGGGTTCTTCGACAGCTCGGGCGCCTGGAAGCTGGTCGGCCCGACAACGGCGACCTATCCCGGCGTGCTGAACCGGACGAGCGGCGACTACGTGGCCTCGGGCCGCATCACGGCGCTCGCCCTTGCGAGCACGTGCGTCCCGGGCAACTGCCGCCTGTGGGTGGCCGCAGCCGGCGGTGGCATCTGGCGTACCGACGACGCCCTCTCGAACTCGCCGTCGTGGACGTTCACGTCGGGCAGCTTCGGGACGAACGCGATCGGCACCCTCACCTACGACGCCGCCCACAGCACCCTCTACGCGGGCACCGGCGAGCCGAACGCCTCGGGTGACTCCGAATCAGGCGTCGGCATCTACAAGTCGACCGACGGCGGCTCCACCTGGACGCTGCTTCCGGGCAGCCCGGCCGTGATGAACGCCCGCTCGATCTCGTCGATCGTCGTCGACCCGAGCAACGCGAACACGCTCTACGTCGGCACGGCCCGCGGCGTCCGCGGCGTCTCGGCGGTCACCGGTGGCGCGATCAGCGTCGCTCCGGACGCTGCCCCGACGGGGCTCTACAAGACGACCAACGGCGGCACGTCGTTCAACCTGGTCTGGGACGGGAACGCGTCGCTCCGCGGCGTCAACCATGTCGAGCTCGACAGCCACGGCACGCTCTACGCGGCAGCCTTCCAGCAGGGCATCTGGCGCTCGGCGGACGGCGGCTCCACGTGGGAGCAGGTCTTCGCCACGCAGGATCCCACCGACAACGCCGCGCGCACCGAGTTCGCGCTCGCGAAGCAGACCGACGGCCACACCCGCATCTACGTCGGTGACGGCGGCACCGAGACGGGCGGCACGAACAGCAACGGCGCACCGAACTCGAACACCGGCTTCTACCGGGCCGACTCGATCGACACGAAGACGGCGGCATCGCTGACGAACGGGACGGCGAACCCCGGCTACACGGCGCTCACGAGCGCCGACCGCTCGACGCCGGGATACGCGACCTGGGACTACTGCTCGGGTCAGTGCTGGTACGACAACTACGTGGTCTCGCCGCCGGGCTACCCGGACACCGTGTACGTCGGCGGGTCGTACGACTACAACTTCGTCAACTCCCGTTCGAACGGCAAGGGCGTCCTGCTCTCGACCGACGCCGGCGCGCACTTCACCGACCAGACGATGGCCGCCGGGTACGTCGACGGCATCCATCCCGACCAGCACGCCCTGGTCACGCTGCCCTCCAACCCGCTCGAGTTCTGGGAAGGCTCGGACGGCGGTCTGATGCGCTCGAGCGGGACGCTCGTCAACGCGTCGAACGACTGCAATAGCCGGAACCTGTCGCCCGCCAGCCTGGCCGGCTGCCAGTCGCTGCTCGCGGCGATCCCGACCGGGCTCACCAGCCTGAACACGGGCCTGTCGACGCTGCAGTTCCAGAGCGTGTCGCTCAACCCGCACGACTCCACCGACCTGCAGGGCGGCACGCAGGACAACGGGACGTGGGAGGGCACGACCACCAACCCGAGCTGGCCGCAGACGATGTACGGCGACGGCGGCCAGTCCGGCTTCGACGTCGGCAAGCCGAACATCCGGTTCAACAACTTCTTCTCGCCCTACACGGACGAGAACTTCCGGAACGGCGATCCGACCGCCTGGGTGATCATCTCGGGCAACCTGTTCGACCCGAACACGGGAGACCCGAAGGAGCTGACGGCGTTCTACGTGCCGGAGATCGCCGATCCGCTCGTCTCGGGCACACAGTTCTACGGCGCACAGCACGTCTGGCGCACGCTCGACAACGGCGGCGACCAGGCGTACCTGGAGGCGAACTGCCCCGAGTTCACGACGTTCGGCGGTCAGCCCGGCTGCGGCGATCTCGCACCGCTCGGCGACCCGTCCGGGCAGGGCTCGAGCCTCGACAACGGGACGACGAGCCCCGGCGACCTGACGTCGACCCAGTACGGGACCGACCGGGCCGGCCAGTACGTCGTCGCGATCGCCCGGGCTCCGAGCGACAAGTCGACGATGTGGGTCGCGACCCGCACCGGTCGCGTGTTCATCTCGCGGAACGCGAACGCGGCGAATCCCGCGGACGTGACGTTCACGCGGATCGACACCCTCGCCTCGAACGACCCGGCGCGGTTCGTCTCGAGCATCGTCGTCGACCCGAAGAACCCGCTGAAGGCGTACCTGTCCTACTCGGGCTACAACTCGAACACTCCCGGCCAGCCCGGGCACGTGTTCGTGGTCGGCTACGACCCGAGCAGGAACGTGGCGACCTGGACGAACATCGACAGAGGCACCGGACCGATGGGCGATCTTCCGGTCACGGGTCTCGCATACGACGCCAAGGCCCAGCTCCTCTACGCGTCGACCGACTTCGGCGTCCTGGTGCAGGACAACGCTCGGTTGGGCGGGTGGCAGGTGGCGTCGCGCGGGATGCCGATGGTCGAGGTGACGGGGCTGACGCTGGACACCGCAAACCGCGTCCTCTACGCCTCAACGCACGGCCGCGGGATCTGGAGCCTCAAGCTCCCGCCCGCACTCTTCGGCCCGTTCGGCCCCTGAGGCGAACGCGGCAACCGTGACCTGAGCCGAGGGGAGCCCGTGAGGGCTCCCCCTCGGCGTCTCTTGGCTAGCCCTGAACCGCGACCGGGAGCTGGTACGTCACGTGCCCCTGCTGCACGGTGACCGAATAGGAACCGGCGCGCGGCGGATTCCGAAGCGCGGCGGCCGGCGCGATCACGAGCTTCAGGACCCCGTCGACGAGCGAATCGCAGATCGCCCCGTGCACGACGGGCATGCTCACGGTGACCGACCGTCCGACCACCGTCACCGACGCGGGGCTCATTCCGTTGAGCGTCACCGCTGCGGTGCCGATCGTCCGCGGCACACCCGCGGCGCGCGGCAGAGTCAGGACGATCGCGCCGCCGGTCGGCCGTCCGCAGCGGAGCACGGTCGGCATCCGGAGCGTCAGGCCGACGTGGCCCGCGCCTGCCGTCGCCGGGGAGAGCGTGATCGTCGCCGGGTGTTTCGGCTGCTGGAACCCAGCCGCTCCACCCGCGACGGCGAGCGCCGCGGCGCCAACGACGCCGGCCGCTCGAAGATGGCGTGTCATGCCGCCGATCGTAGCTCCGGACGCTTGCACAGGATTCGGCAATTGTGCCGAGGTGCAGGGACGTTTACGGACTTAGCCGTGCGGCTTTGCGAGCGCCCGGTAGTCGAGGGCCCGATCGAGCACCGCCTCGTCGACCCCGGCCTCGCGGGCGACGTCGCGGAGCGGGCGACCCGACGCCATAGCCGCGGCGACGATCTCGCTTGCCTTGTCGTACCCGATGTGCGGGTTCAGGCCTGTCGCGGCCGCCAGCGTCAACTCGGCGTAGCGCTCGCACTGTTCCCGATTCGCCTCGATCCCGGCGACGCACTTCTCGTCGAGGAGCCTCGCGGCCGCAGCCAGGAGCTTGATCGACTGCAGGAGGTTCCGTGCGAGCAGCGGCACGAAGACGTTCAGCTCGAAGTGCCCCTGCATCCCGCCGACGACAATCGCCTGATCGTTCCCGATCACCTGCGCCGCGACCTGTGTGACCACTTCGGGGATCACCGGGTTGACCTTCCCCGGCATGATCGACGAGCCTTTCTGCAGCTCCGGCAGGAACAGCTCGGCGAGCCCCGCACGTGGCCCCGACCCGAGAAAGCGCAGGTCGTTGGCGATCTTCGTCAGGCTCACGGCGAGTGTCTTCAGCGCGCCCGACGCCTCGACCAGGCCGTCGCGGGCCGCCTGCGACTCGAACGGATCGGCCGGCGGCGAGATCCGGAGGCCGCTCGCCTCCTCGAGCTCGGCCCGCACGCGCGCGGCGAACTCGGGATGCGTGTTCAGCCCGGTGCCGACTGCTGTCCCGCCGAGCGGGATCTGGCCGAGTCGCTGCAGCGTCGCCGACACGCGCGCGTGACCCTCGCGGATCTGCGCCGCGTAGCCGCCGAACTCCTGGCCGAGCGTCACCGGCACGGCGTCCATCCAGTGCGTGCGACCCGACTTGACGATGTCGCCGAACGCGTGCGCCTTCACGGAGAGGGTTGCGGCAAGTCCGTCGAGCGCCGGCAGCAGATCGTGGACCGTCTCGTCGAGCGCGGCCAGGTGCACCGCCGACGGGAAGACGTCGTTCGAGCTCTGGCCCAGATTCACGTCGTCGTTCGGATGGACGTCGTCTCCGGCCAGGGCGGCGATCACCTCGTTGGCGTTCATGTTCGACGACGTGCCCGATCCGGTCTGGAAGACGTCGATCGGGAACTGGTCGTCGAGCTCGCCCGCAGCGACGCGATCGGCGGCGGCGGCGATGCGCTCGGCCTTGTCGGCCTCGAGCAGGCCGAGCGACGCGTTGACCCGGGCGGCGGAGGCCTTGATGCGGCCGAGCCAGCGGGCGACGGGGGCGGGGATCGGCTCGCCCGAGACGGGGAAGTTCGCGATCGCCTTACGCGTCTCGGCACCCCAGAACTCGCGCTGCTGCAGCCGCTCGCTCACGGTGAGGACTGTACCCGCCCGCCCGTCTCCAGCAGATCGTCCCAGCTCGTCACCTTGACGCGCGGCCGCCCGAGCGGCTCACCGGCCGCGCGCTCCGCGGCGTCGATCGCCTGCCAGCCGTCGTACTCGACGAACGCTGCGTCACGCTGCTCGAGCAGGACGGTGAGGTCGCCGCCGCCCGGGGCGGCAAGCCTTCCGGTGCGGGCGTCCGCGAGCAGCACCTCGACCGTCTCGGAAGCGTCCTTCTTGTTCGTGCCGATCACGCCGCTCGGCCCGCGCTTGATCCAGCCGGCGCAGTAGGTGCGCACGGCGCCGCGGACACGGCCTTCGTCGTTCGGAATGACGCCCGCCGCCTCGTCGAAGGGGACGCCGGGCAGCTCGACGCCCTGATAGCCGACGCTGCGCAGGACGAGCCCGCACGCGATCGTCTCGCGCTCGCCGGTCGGCCGCGCAACCAGGCGGCCGTCTGAGGAAACGAGCTCGTTGTGGACGATCTCGATCCCCTCCACACGCTCGTCGCCCACGATCGCCGTCGGCGAGACGAGGAACCGCAGCACGATGCGACGTGGCAGGCCCTGCGGCGCACGCTCCGCGAACTCGCGCAGCAGCTCGACGTTGCGCCGGGCTCGCTCGCGGTCATGCTCGAGCGCGTCCGCACTCGCCTGGTCCAGCTCGAGGTCGCGCGGATCGACGATCACGTCGGCACCGGCGAGCTCGCCGAGCTCCTGCAGCTCGGGCGGCGTGAACGCCGCTTGCACCGGCCCCCGCCGTCCGAGCATCACGATCTCGCGGACGCCGGCCTCGACGATCGCCCCCTCGGCTGCAGGCACCGTGTCGGTTGGCGCGAGCTCGGCCGCAGTGAGCGCCAGCATCCGGGCACAGTCGATCGCCACGTTGCCGTTCCCGACCACGACCGCGCGCTCGTGCGAGAGGTCGAACGGCAGCTCCTGGAAGTCCGGATGGCCGTTGTACCAGGCGACGAAGGCGGTGGCCGGCCAGGACCCCGGCAGGTCTTCGCCGCGGATGCCGAGGCGCCGGTCGGTCTGGGCCCCGACCGTGTAGACGACGGCGTCGTAGCGTTCGATCAGCTCGGCGTGGCTCACCGTGCGACCGACCTCGACGTTCCCGAAGAAACGGAAGCCCGGCCGGGCTGCAGTCTTCTCGAACGCCCGGGAGACGGCCTTGATGTTCTCGTGGTCGGGCGCGACACCCAGCCGTACGAGCCCCCACGGCGTCGGCAGGCGGTCGAGCAGGTCGACGACGACCGGCGGGTCGGCGCTCTTGAGGAGCGCGTCGGCCGTGTAAAAGCCGGCCGGGCCGGAGCCGACCACGGCAACGCGAAGCGACGCGCTCACGCGGGCGAGCGTATCGCTAGAGCTCTAGTGGCAGCTGCCGCAGCCCGCGGCGTCCGCGGGTGCTTCGCCGTCGGCGACCTGGAAGCTCGAACCGCAGCCGCACGAGGAGGTCGCGTTCGGGTTCTCGATCTTGAAGCCGGACTCCTGCAGCGTCTCCAGGAAGTCGACCGTCGAGCCCTGCAGGTACGGCGCGCTGAACGGATCGACGACGACCTTCACGCCGTGGAACTCGAGCTCGTGATCGCCCTCCTGCGCGCCGCGGTCGAAGCCGAGCGCGTACTCGAAGCCACTGCAACCGCCGCCCTGGATCGCGACGCGTAGCACCGCGGCATCGCCGCCGGGCTCCTCGGCCTGCAGGCCACGGATCTTCTCCGCCGCGCGCTCCGTGAGCGTGAGGACCGACTCGGTCCGGATCTCCGTCGTCGCCATCGTGGTCTCAGTGTAGCCCGAAGGGCCGCTGATGGGGACTTCGTGACACCTGCAACGCCGGTCGCTCCACGGTTTCCCCTTCCGTTCGTGCGGTACGTCCGAACCGTGGTAGCGTCGGGCCGCTGGTACGCGAGGAGGCGGGTTTTTTGTTCGACAGCTGGTTGCCGTTCGCGATCTACGGGTTCTTCGCCCTGATGATCCCCACGACGATGATCGTCGGCAGTTTCGTGTTCGCGCAGCGACCTCACCGCCGGCTGCGCGCGACCACCATCCCGTTCGAGTCCGGCGTCTCGAAGGGCCGACCTCAACGCCAGCGCTTCACCGTCAGCTTCTACCTGACGGCGATGCTGTTCATCCTGTTCGACATCGAGATCGTCTTCCTGTACCCGCTCGCCGTGATCCTCCACCAGCTGGCGTGGTTCGGGTTCTTCGAGTTCCTGACGTTCCTGATCGTCCTGCTCGTCGCGTACGTCTACATCTGGCGAAAGGGAGCGCTCGAGTGGCGCTAGACGGCGGTCGCCTTCGCGACGAAGGGCTCAAGTCGGAGCGGTTGCTGTGGCCGACCAAGGGCCCGAGCCGGTTCGAACAAGAGGTGGACGACCTCGAGAAGCGCGTCGGGCTGACCACCCTCCAGAAGGCTGTCGCGTGGGCGCAGACGAACTCGATGTGGCCCGACACATTCGGCCTCGCCTGCTGCGCGATCGAGATGATGTCGATCGTCACCGCCCGCTACGACATCGCGCGGTTCGGGATGGAGCCGTTCAGAGGCTCGCCGCGCCAGGCCGACCTGCTGATCGTCTCGGGTCGCGTCTCGAACAAGATGGCTGCGCCACTGCGGCAGATCTATGACCAGATGCTCGAGCCGAAGTGGGTGATCGCGATGGGCGCATGCGCGAGCTCCGGCGGCATGTTCAACAACTACGCGATCGTCCAGTCGGTCGACAAGCTCGTGGCCGTCGACATCTACGTGCCGGGCTGCCCGCCGCGGCCCGAGCAGTTGATCGAGGGAATCGTGCGCCTCCACGAAGCGGTGAAGGCCGGCGTTCCGCCTGCCTACGAGCTGCGGAGCGTCGCCTCGTGACGACTCCCGCCGGCGAGTGGGGCGACGTGCCCGGGCTCGCGGGAGTGACCGAGGAGCACCACGAGACCACGCTCACGATCGAGGCCGAGCGGCTCGTCGACGCCGCGCTCCACCTGCGCGACGAGCACGGCTTCACGTTTCTCGCGGACATCACCGCGATCGACTACCTCGGCTTCGCCGCCGAGGGCGTGTCCGGCTACATCGGCACGCCGACGGGACGGGACCTGAACATCCCGATGACCCAGGGTCTCCAGGTCGTCCCACCACCGCGGCCGAAGCGCTTCGCGATGAACTACCACCTGCTCGCGATCGCCACGCCGCCGCGGCGCATCCGGCTCCAGGCCTGGATCGACGAAGGCGAGAGCGTGCCGTCGGTCATCCCGGTGTGGCCGACCGCGGACTGGCACGAGCGCGAGGCGTACGACCTGATGGGAATCGAGATCGACGGCCATCCGAACCTGGTGCGGATCCTGATGGACGACGACTGGGAGGGTCATCCGCTGCGGAAGGACTACCCGCTCGGCGGCGAGCCGGTGCGCTTCTCGGGGGAGGAGTAGCCCGTGGCGACGACCGTGAAGCGGCCTGCCGGCCGTGCGATCTACGAGGGCTCGCGGATCCCGCACCCGATTCCGACGGTGCTCCGCACGTCGCAGGAGCTGCAGGACACGGGCGACATCATGACCGTCAACTTCGGGCCGAACCACCCGTCGACGCACGGCGTGCTGCGGCTGATCGTCGATCTGTACGGCGAGGACGTGACCGGCCTCGCGGCGGTCGTCGGCTATCTGCACACCGGCTTCGAGAAGAACATGGAGCACAAGACGTGGTGGAAGTGCATCACCTACCCGGAGCGCATCGACTACGTCTCGTACCAGAACAACGAATACGTCTTCGTCGCCGCCGTCGAGAAGCTCCTCGACCTGGAGGTCCCGGCGAAGGCGACGTGGATGCGGACGCTGCTCTGCGAGCTGAACCGGATCCACTCGCACCTCGTCTGGCTCGGGACGTCGGCGCTCGAGCTCGGCGCGATCTCGATGTTCTGGTACGCGTTCCGCGAGCGGGAGCAGATCCTCGACCTGTTCGAGCTCGTCACGGGCTACCGGATGCACACCCGGTACTTCCAGGTCGGCGGCCTCGCCGAGGACATCCCTCGCGGCTTCTACCCTCAGGCGCGCAAGTTCTGCGACTGGATGCCGCGCGCGATCGACGACTACGAGACGTTGCTGACGCGCAACAAGATCTGGCTGGAGCGCACGGAAGGAATCGGCCTCCTGTCGGCCGACGATGCGATCGCGCTGGGCCAGTCCGGGCCGGTGCTGCGCGCGTCCGGCATCGACTGGGACATCCGGCGCGACGAGGGCTACCTCGCCTACCACCAGGTCGACTTCCGCGTGCCGGTGTTCACCGAAGGCGACGTCTATGCGCGCTACCGCGTCCACATCGAGGAGATGCGCCAGTCGGTGCTGATCGCCGAGCAGTGCCTCGACCGGCTCGAGCGCATGGACGGCGAGCCGTGGATCGCCGACGACCGCAAGGTCGTCCTGCCGCCCCGGCACGAGCTTCACACGTCGATGGAGTCGCTGATCCATCACTTCAAGATCGTCACCGAGGGCTTCCGCGTCCCCGCGGGCGAGGTGTACACGGCGATCGAGTCGCCGCGCGGCGAGCTCGGCTGCTACGTCTGCTCGTCGGGAGGCCCGAAGCCGTGGCGCGTCAAGTTCAGGGCCCCGTCGTTCGTCGCGCTGCAGGCGACCGCGACCTGCATGACCGATGCGCTGATCGCCGACATGATCGCGATCGTCGGTTCGCTCGACACGGTCATGGGGGAGGTCGACCGGTGAGCGAGGCGCTGCATGCGGCGATCCAGGCCGAGCGGGCCAAGTACCCGGAGGGCTCGAACAGCGCCGTGCTCCCGGCGCTGCGGCTCGCGCAGGAGCAGCACGGCTGGCTCTCGCCCGACGTCATCCGCGAGGTCGCCGACGAGCTCGAGGTCACGCCCGCGTTCGTCGCCTCGATCGCGACGTTCTACGACCAGTTCAACACGGTGCCGGTCGGCGAGCACCTGGTCGAGGTATGCACGAACGTCTCGTGCGCGCTCTACGGCGCCCAGCAGGTGCTCGAGTCGTTCGAGGCCGACCTCGGTTGCCGCGCAGGAGAGACGAGCGCCGACGGCAAGGTGACGCTGCGGACGATCGAATGCCTCGGAGGCTGCGGCTGGGGCACGATCGTCGCGGTCGACCATCGGTACCGCACCCGCGTGAAGCCGGAGGACACGACGGCGATCGTGGAGGAGCTTCGTGGCGGCTGAGGTCAAGGAGATCGTCCTCGCCGACGCGACCACGCAGCTCGCGGAGTACGAGGAATCGGGCGGCTACCGGCAGCTCGCCCGCGCGCGGGCGATGACGCCCGCGGAGGTGACCGACGAGCTGCTCTCGTCCGAGCTGCGCGGCCGCGGCGGGGCGTTCTTCGCCACCGGCCGGAAGTGGTCGTTCGTGCCGCCGAAGGAGCAGATCCCGAAGCCGCACTATCTCGTCGTCAACGCCGACGAGTCGGAGCCGGGCAGCTTCAAGGACAACGAGATCCTGAGCCGGGTGCCGCACCGGTTCCTCGAGGGTTGTCTGATCACCGCACACGCCGTCGATTCGAGGAACGTCTTCGTCTACATCCGCGGCGAGTACACCGGCCCGTACGAGATCGTCGCCGCCGCGCTCGACGAACTGAGAAGACGGCCCGATCTGATGGGTAACGTCGAGATCGTGCTGCACCGCGGCGCCGGCGCGTACATCTGCGGCGAGGAGACGGCGCTGATCGAGTCACTCGAGGGCAAGCGCGGACAGCCGCGGTCAAAGCCACCGTTCCCCGCGATCTCGGGTGTGTACGGCTCGCCGACGGTCGTCAACAACGTCGAGACGATGGCGACGATCGCGCCGATTCTGGCGCTCGGCGCGTCGGAATACGCAACGCTCGGTGTCGAGAACTCGCGCGGCACGCGCGTCGTCTCGGTCTCGGGGCACGTCGAGAACGGCGGCAACTACGAGATCGAGCCGGGGATCTCCCTGCGCGACCTGATCTACGCCGAGCACCTCGGCGGCGGAGTCCCGGGCGGGCGCAAGCTGAAGGCCGTGATCCCGGGCGGATCGTCGACGGTGATCCTGACGGGTGACGAGATCGACGTCGGCTACGACTTCGACTCGCTCGCGAAGCTGCACACCGCGATGGGGTCGGCAGGCGTCATCTGCCTCGACGAGCGGGTGTGCATGGTGCAGCTGGGCATTCGCGTGAGCGAGTTCTACGAGCACGAGTCGTGCGGCAAGTGCACGCCGTGCCGTGAGGGGACGCGCTGGATGACGGCGATCCTGCGCAAGCTCGAGGCCGGTGACTCGAGCCGGCGCGAGCTCGACCTCCTGCTCGACGTCTGCGACCGCATCAACGGGAAGTGCCTCTGCCCGCTCGGCGAGACCGCCGCGACGGCGGTCGCGAGCTACGTCGCGAAGTTCCGCGACGAGTTCATCGCGCACATCGACCGGGGCGGCTGCCCCTTCGGCGAGAGCTCGCCGCTCGACCACGTCCTCGCGCCGGTCGCGATGCATGCGCTCGTTCCGGCCGTGGAGGTGCCGGCGTGACCCGGGGCGGCCTGTTCCCTCGCCTGGCGACGGTGACCGAAGTGCAACGGAGGCGCGGGTGAGCCAGGTCGTTCCGGACACGGTGACCGTCACGATCGACGAGCGGCAGGTGCAGGTGCCGAAGGGCACCGGGCTCGTCGAGACGGCCCAGGCGGCCGGGATCGAGATCCCCGTGTTCTGCTACGAGCCCCGGCTCGGGCCGCCGGTCGGCGCGTGCCGGATGTGCCTGGTTGAGCTCGAGGGCATCCCGAAGCTGCAGGCCGGCTGCACGCTCACCGCGCAGGACGGCATGGTCGTGCACACCGCTCGCACGTCGAAGCTCGCCGCCGAGGGCCAGAACGCGACGCTCGAGTTCATCCTCGTCAATCACCCGCTCGACTGCCCGGTCTGCGACAAGGGCGGAGAGTGCCCGCTGCAGGACCTCACCTTCCGCTACGGCCCCGGCTCGACGCGCATGGCCTTCCCGAAGCGCACGTTCGAGAAGCCGATCCCGATCTCACCGCTGATCGCGCTCGACCGCGAGCGCTGCATCCTCTGTTACCGCTGCACACGCTTCAGCGAGCAGGTCGCCGAAGACGGCCAGCTGGTCGCGGTCAACCGCGGCTCGCAGTCGATGATCGCGACGTTCGAGGACGAGCCCTACCGGGGGCACTTCTCGGGCAACATCACGGAGATCTGCCCGGTCGGCGCGCTCACCTCGACGCAGTACCGCTTCGAGGCGCGCCCCTGGGAGATCCAGAACGTGCCGACCGTCTGCGGGCTGTGCCCGGTCGGCTGCAACATCAGCGCGACCACACGCGAGGGCCAGGTCAAGCGCATCCAGTCCCGGATCCATCCCGAGGTCGACGAGGGCTGGCTGTGCGACAAGGGCCGGTTCGCCTACGAGCACCTGCGGGCCGCCGACCGCATCACCACGCCGCTCGCGAAGTCGGGCCCGCGCCACTTCAAGCCCATCAGCTGGGACGACGCCCTGGACGAGGTCGAGCGAATGCTCCGCGCGGGCGGCACCTCGACCGTGACGGCGCTCTCGGGGGGCGAGTCGGTCGAAGAGGCCTACGGGCTCGCCAAGCTGCTGCGCCTGGGCCTCGGCGCGCACAACGCCGTGCTGCCGGAGACGGTGCCCGACGAGCTCGACGTCGCGAGGGTGCCGCTGTCGGCACTCCGTGTCGCGCGCAGGATCGCCGTCGTCTGCGACGTGCCCGTGGTCGAGCGCGCACCGGTCGTCGACCTCTGGCTCAGGGCGGCACGCCGGCGCGGCGCGACGATCACCTACGGTGCGCCCTCCGAGCCGGTCGACGCGATCGTCACCGACGACCCTGCGCAGGCGAGCGGCGGCGCAGCCGTCTATCTCCTGCCCTTCACCCCGAACGGGCGCGGCGTCGCCGACGCCTGGAGCAGCGCGGCCGACGGCGAGCCCATCGACGAGGAACCGCGGCTGCTCGTGATCTCCGGTGACGAGGCTGCGCGCAATCCGGGCGTCCGTGCGCTCGCCGAGAAGGCGACGCTCGTGCTCGGGATCGGCATGTTCCAGGACAGCTTCCGCGAGCTCGCCGACGTGGTTCTGCCGGGGACGAGCTACCTCGAGCGCGACGGGACGACCGTGAACCTCGAGGGCAGACTGCAGCGGCAGCGCCGTGCGGTGCTCGCACCCGTCCCCGACCCGCTCGCCTGGCTGGCGAAGCTCGCCGCGCGGTTCGAGGTCGAGGTCTCGCCACATGCGTCGCTCGTGTTCGAGGAGGTCTCGGCGAAGTGCTTCGGCGGAATCGCCCTCTCCGACGTCGGGGAGCGCGCCGCGCTGTCCCCACGGGCGGCGCAGGACGACACGCGGCCGGCCGCAGGACGCGCGGCGGCGGCGCCGGCTCGCCGCAAGGGGCTGCGCCTCGTCGCCTACCGCCCCCTCTTCTCGGGTGCTGCAGTGGAACGCACACCGGAGCTCGAGTTCCAGCGCCCCGAGCGCGTCGTCTGGCTGTCGCCCGAGGACGCGCAGAAGCGCAAGATCAAGAACGGCGCGACGGTCAAGGTCTCGTCGAACGG
The DNA here is from genome assembly GCA_963769545.1 of uncultured Thermoleophilia bacterium. Classification (GTDB taxonomy): domain Bacteria; phylum Actinomycetota; class Thermoleophilia; order Gaiellales; family Gaiellaceae; genus PALSA-600. Next base: position 1,070,859 of record CAVYMB010000002.1, read on the forward strand.
CACCTCGGTGGAGCTGCGTGCGCGTATCGCGCGCGACCTCACACCCGGCGCAGTGCGCATCGCCGAGGATCACGCCGAAGGCCTCCATGCGACGGTCGAGGTGAGCGCCTGATGCACGAGCCCTGGTGGATCACCGTCCCGAAGGCGTTCATCGTGATCAACGTCGTGATGCTCTTCTTCGCGTTCACGACGTGGCTCGAGCGCAAGCTCCTCGGGCGCATGCAACTCCGCTACGGCCCCAACCGCGCCGGGCCGAAGGGGCTGCTCGTGCCGATCGCCGACCTCTTGAAGCTGATCCGCAAGGAGGCGTTCGCGCCGAGCGGGGCCAAGCAGCCGCTCTACATCCTCGCCCCGATCGCCTCGATGTTCACGGCACTCGCGGCATTCAGCGTGCTGCCGTTCGGGGCGGGTTGGACGGTCGACGGCTACTACATCTCCGGCGAGGTCGTGAACGTGCCGATCTCGCTGATCCTCATCTTCGCGCTCGGCTCGCTCGGCATCTATGGCTTCATCGTCGGCGGCTGGGCCTCGGAGTCGAAGTACTCGATCCTCGGCTCGATGCGCACGTGCGCGCAACTCGTCTCCTACGAAGTGTCGCTGGCGCTGTCGGTGCTCGGGGTCGTGATGATGGGCCAGTCGCTCAACCTCGTCGACATCGTCAACAAGCAGGAGGCGACCGTCTGGTTCTTCATCCCGCAGGCGGTCGGGCTGGCGGTGTTCCTGATCGGGGGAACCGCCGAGACGTCCCGCGCACCGTTCGACCTGCCCGAAGCCGACACCGAGCTCGTCGCCGGCTACCACACCGAGTACTCCGGGATGCGCTGGGGCGTCTTCCAGGCAGCCGAGTACATCAACCTGCTCGTGTTGTCGGGGCTCTGCGTGACGCTCTTCTTCGGCGGCTACCACTTCCCGTGGGTGCACGTGCTCGACGTCCTCGGTCCGATCTGGTTCGTGCTCAAGCTGTTCATCCTCATGACCATCTTCATCTGGCTGCGCGCGACGCAGCCGCGGCTTCGCTACGACCAGCTGATGCGCTTCGGCTGGAAGGTGCTGCTCCCGATCGCGACCCTGAACGCCGTGATCACGGCGGCGCTGGTGGTCGCCATCTCATGACCGTCGTCCCGAACACGCTGAAGGGCTTCGGGGTGACCCTGAAGCAGATCTTCAAGAAGCCGATCACGCAGCAGTATCCCGAGCAGAAGTCGCCGGTCTACCCGCGCTATCGCGGACGCCACCGCCTGCACCGGTACGACAACGGGCTCGAGAAGTGCGTTGGCTGCTCGCTGTGCGCCGCAGCCTGTCCCGCCGACTGCATCCGCGTCGTCGCCGCCGAGAACACGCCTCACCACCGGGTGTCACCGGGCGAGCGCTACGCCCGCATCTACGAGATCAACATGTCGCGCTGCATCTTCTGCGGCTACTGCGAGCTCGCCTGCCCGTTCGACGCGATCACGCTCGGGAACGACTTCGAGATTTCGGAGTACAACCGCGACGACCTCATCTACACCAAGGACATGCTCCTGGCGCCGCCGGTGAAGACCGTGCCGGTCGCCGACCGGAACCTCTACGACACCCCGATCCCGTTCTACAAGGACAACGCGTAGTGGCGAACTTCCTCGTGTGGGTCGTCTGGTTCCTCGCAGCGTTCGCCTGTCTGGCGAGCGCGCTCGGGGTCGTCACGTTCCGCAACCCGTTCTACTCGGCACTGTCCCTGATCGGGAACCTCGGCTCGCTCGCCGTGCTCTTCCTTCTGCTCTCCGGGGAGTTCGTCGCGGCGGGCCAGGTGCTGGTCTACGGCGGGGCGGTGATGGTGATGTTCCTCTTCGTGATCGCCTACCTGGGCGACCGCTCCGAGGAGTCGCCGTGGTCGGGCGGCCCGTCCTGGCTGGCGACGGGTGCCGTGCTCGCCGGCGGGGCGATTCTCGCCGAGGTGATCGCGGTCGTCAGCCTGAGCACGGGCAACGTGCTCTCCAAGCCGGCGCACATCGGGCGGTCGTTCGGCTCGCCCGCCTCGATCGGACGGCTCTTCCTCACCGACCATCTGTTGGCCTTCGAGGTCACGTCGATCGTCCTGCTCGTCGCCGCCGTCGGGGGTGTCGTGCTGGGCGCGCACGCGCGTCAAATCGACCCGCTCGAGCACCGGGACAGGGCCGATGCACGGACCTGACATCCAGTGGTACATCGTGCTCTCGGCGCTGCTGTTCACGATGGGGGCGCTCGGCGTGATGCTGCGCCGGAGCCCGCTGATCATCCTGCTCTCCGTCGAGATCATGCTCAACGCCGCGAACCTGCTGCTGATCGCGTTCTCGCGACTGCATGGGCGCGAGGACGGCCAGATCTTCGCAATCTCGGTGATGGCGGTCGCCGCGTCCGAGGTCGTCGTCGGGCTCGGCATGATCGTGGCGCTCGGGCGCCGGAACGTCGACCTCGACGTCGACAAGCTGCGGACGCTGAGGGGCTAGCCTCATGACCGCCGCCACGTGGCTCTGCTTGCTGCTGCCGCTCGCCTCGACGATCGTGATCACACTCGGCGGCACGCACCTCTCGCGCAGCGCCGCAGGCTGGATCTCGACGCTCACGACCTTCGGCTCGTTCGCTGCGGCCTGCGTCTGCTTCGCCGTCCTGCTCGGCGAGGATCCGTCGCAACGGACACACACCACGACCTCGTGGACCTGGCTGTCGGCCGGCCAGTACCACTTCGGCCTGTCGCTGCTCACCGATCAGCTGAGCGTGATGATGATGCTGATCGTCTCCGGGGTCGGAGGCCTGATCGTCGCCTACTCGCTCGGCTACATGGCGGGCGAGGACGAGGAGCGGCGCTACTTCGCCTACATGTCGCTGTTCCTCTTCTCGATGCTGCTGCTCGTCCAGAGCGCGAACCTGCTGCTGTTGCTGGCCGGCTGGGGGATGGTCGGCCTGTCGAGCTACCTTCTGATCGGCTTCTACCAGGAGCGTCCGTCGGCCGTGGCGGCGGCGAAGAAGGCGTTCGTGATGAACGCGATCGGCGACGCGACCTTCGCGCTCGCGCTCTTCCTGCTCGTCCAGCAGACGGGCACGCTCAACTACTCGGCGGTGTTCGCCGCGGCACCGCACGGCGGCGCGGCAGCCAACCTCGTCGCGTTGGGGCTGCTCGGCGGCGCACTGGCGAAGAGCGCGCAGATCCCGCTGCATACATGGCTTCCGGACGCGATGGAAGGCCCGACGCCGGTGAGCGCCTTGATCCACGCCGCAACGATGGTGACAGCCGGCATCTACCTGATCGTCCGCTGCCACCCGCTGTTCGAGAACGCCTATGTCGTCCAGGACCTCGCAGCGGGGCTCGGCGCCGCGACGCTGCTGATGGCGGGACTGATCGCGCTCGTGCAGGTCGACATCAAGCGGGTGATCGCGTACTCGACGATGTCGCAGATCGGCTACATGTTCGTCGGGGCGGGGCTCGGCGCGTATCCGATCGCGATGTTCCACCTGATGACGCACGCGTTCTTCAAGGGGCTGCTCTTCCTCGCCGCCGGGCTCGTCATCCACGCAGTCGGCGGCGAACAGGACATCAGGAAGCTCGCCGGCATCGGCAAGCTGATGCCGCGAACGCGCGCCGCGTTCCTGGTCGGCTCACTGGCGCTCGCCGGCATCTTCCCGTTCTCCGGCTTCTTCTCCAAGGACGAGATCCTCTCGGCGGCGCTCGCCCACGGTTGGTACGGCCATCTGCTCTACGTCGTGGCGATGATCGGCGCGTTCCTGACCGGCCTGTACGCGTTCCGCCTGTTCTTCATCGTGTTCACCGGCGAGCCGTCGGCCTATGCGCGCGAGCACTACCACGCACATCACGGCAAGGAAGGCCCGCTCTCGATGCGCCTGGTCGTGTTCGTGCTCGCCGTCCTGGCGACGATCGCCGGCTTCCTGCAGTGGGAGCCGCTCTGGGGCCTCGTATCGAAGTGGCTCGACCCGGTCGCTGCGGAGCAGATCGTCCCGACGAGCCGCGAGGACTGGGTGTCGTCCGTGATCGGAGTCCTGCTCGGGCTCGCCGGCGCCGCTGTCGCCTGGTCGATCTACGCGGCGAAGCGAATCGAGGCACCGAAGGCGCTATCGGTGCTCGAGCACAAGTTCTACTGGGACGAGGTCTACAACGTCGTCTTCTACCGGAGCACCGACCTGCTGGCGCGCAGCCTGGGCGCGCTGGTCGAGCGGCCGTTGATCGGCGGGTCGATGGCGCTGCTCACGGAAGGCTTCTCGACCGGCGCACGCGAGCTCGGCCGCGCGCAGACCGGGCTCGTCCGCTCGTACGCGCTCGCGCTCGCGGGCGGGCTCGCGATCCTCGTCGTCGTTTTTCTCGCGGTCAAGTAATGGGCCCGCTAACGACCATCCTGATCGTCGTGCCGTTCGCCGGTGCGTTGCTCGTCGCGATCGCACCACTCACGTCGTACTGGCTCGGCGCGCTCGGCGCGTTGATCTCGCTGATCGAGGTCGGCATCTGGATCACAGCCGTCGGCAAGTTCGACTTCGCGGATCCGCACCTCCAATTCGCGCAGCAGCACTCCTGGATCCCCGACCTGAACGTCTCGTACCACGTCGGCATGTACGCCTTCTCCCTGTGGCTGGTCGGGATGACGGCGGTCGTGCTCGCGGCCTGCGTGATCTACGGCTGGTGGGTCGACCGCGCGCGTGCACGCGCGTACTTCTCGCTGATGCTCGTCCTCACAGGCTCGATCGTCGGCGTCTTCACGGCGCAGGACCTCCTTCTCTTCTACGCCTTCTTCGAGGCGATGTTGATCCCGCTCTACATCCTGATCGGCGTCTGGGGCGGGCCGGCGCGCCTCCGCGCGACGATCACGTTCGTCGTGTACACGGTCGTCGGATCGCTGCTGATGCTCGCCGCGATCATCGCGTATGGCCTGCAGGAGGGGACGTTCGACCTGACCACGATCCACCAGAGCTCCTCCACCTGGATCTTCCTCGGCTTCGTCGCCGCGTTCGTGGTCAAGTCACCGTTGTTCCCGTTCCACGGCTGGCTCTCGATCACCTATCGCGAATCGCCGCCGGAGGTCTCGGCCGTCCTCTCCGGGGTCGTGTCGAAGGCCGGTCTGTACGGGCTGCTGCGGATCGTGATCCCGAAGTTCCCCGGTCCCGTCCACGACTGGCGGGTGGTGCTGCTGATCCTCGCGTCGGTCTCGCTCGTCTACGGGTCGCTGCTCGCGTTCCGCGCCCGGGACTTCCGCGGCGTCGTCCTCTACTCGTCGCTCGCCCAGTCGGGCCTGATCGTGATCGGCCTCCTCGCGAACAACGCCCTCGGCTTCGACGGCGCCGTCCTGCAGATCGTCAACCACGCACTGATCTCTGCCTCGCTGTTCCTGATCGCGGGCATGGTCGAGCGTCGCTGCTCGACCGGTGAGTTCCGCCTCCTCGGAGGGATGGCGCGCGGCCGCCCGGCGCTCGCGACCGTCGTGCTGATCGCCGGCGTGATCGCCCTCGCCGTGCCGTTGTCGACCTCGTTCGCGGGCGAGTTCCTGATCCTCGCCGGCATCTTCCAACAGGGCTGGGGCTGGGCGGTGGTGGGCGCGACCGGGATCGTGCTGGCCGCGATGTACATGCTGCGTGCGATCTCGGGCGTCCTCCACCAGGACGTCGGGCCGGCCGTGCCCGACTCGGCGCTCGACCTCAGGCTCGGCGAGCTCGCCGTCGTCGTGCCGCTGCTGCTCTGCCTGATCGGGCTGTCCGCCTGGCCGAACCTGATCTCCGGGCACGCGTTCGGCGGCAACAAGGCCGAGACGACGATCGCGCAGGGCCTGCCGTGATCGCGAGGCCGCATGTCGACTGGCTCGCGCTGTCGCCGTCGCTGGCGCTGCTCGGCGCGACCGCGCTGCTTTTGATGACGGCGGTGTTCGTGCCTCGCGGCCCGCGGAAGAACGTCGCCGCGGCACTCGGCTTCGTCGGCTTCGTCGCTGCGTTCGCACTCGCCGTGGTGGTCGCGGCGAAGACGCCGAACGGGGCTCCGATCATCGCCGATTCGATCTTCCGCGACCGTTACGCGGCATTCGGCCAGATCCTGATCGCAGGCTGCGGGGCGGTCGCGGTGCTGATCAGCTACGGCGAGCGCTGGGGCGACGAGCACGTCGCCGAGTACTACGCGCTGCTCGCCGCGGCCGGTGCCGGGATGGCGTTCTTCGTCCAGGCGGCCAACCTGATGACGTTGTTCCTGGGGCTCGAATGGTTCTCGATCGGCCTCTACATCCTGAATGCGATCGACATCGACCTGATCGGGTCGCTCGAGGCAGGGCTCAAGTACCTGATCGTGGGCGCCGTCGGCTCGGCGACCCTGCTCTTCGGCTCTGCCCTCGTCTACGGCGCCACCGGTGAGCTGTCGTTCGACAAGATCGCCGCCGCCGGCCACGCGCACGACGCGATGCTCGTCGCCGGCCTCGCGATGATCATCGCCGGGCTCGCCTTCAAGTCGTCGGCCGCGCCGTTCCACATGTGGACGCCCGACGCCTACCAGGGCGCACCGACACCTGTCGTGTCCTTCATGTCCTCGGCGACCAAGGTCGCCGCGCTGATGGTCACGTACCGCATTCTCCAGACCGCCTTTCCGGCCGACCGGCATCTCTGGCAGATCGCGATCGCGGTGATCGCATGCGTCTCGCTCGCCTGGGGCAACATCGCCGCGCTCGTCCAGCGCAACGTCAAGCGGATCCTCGCGTACTCGTCGGTCTCGCAGGCCGGCTTCATGATGATCGGGATCGCCGCCGCGACGCCGCTCGGCGTGCGGGCGCTGCTCTTCTATCTGATCCCCTACGGAGCGATGTCGCTGGGCGCGTTCGGCGTCGTCGCGGCGCGGGAACGAGAGCTCGGCGCGCCGGTGACGCTCGACAACCTCGCCGGCTTCGGCTGGGAGCGGCCGTTCTTCGGCATCTCGCTCTGGGTCTTCATGCTCGGGATGCTCGGCTTCCCGCTGACCGGAGGGTTCGTCGCGAAGTTCTACGTTTTCTCCGCCGCCTACGACAGCGGCCTGTGGTGGCTGGTGGTCGCGGGTGTGATCGCAACGATGATCTCCGCCTACTACTACCTCGGCGTGGTGCGCGCGATGTACCTTCGCGACACCGCGGAGCTGCAGCTCGCGCCGGCCGGGGGCGCACCGCCACGCGAGGTCGTGCTCGGCGGCGCGGTCACGGTATGCCTGGTCGTGACGGTTGGCTCGTTCTTCGCCGTCCAGCCGCTGATCGACGCCGCCACGTCGGCGGCGCGCTCGATTCACTTCTAGCGCGCGAGGCCGCTCCCCCGGGTCGGACGGTCCTTCTATGCTCACGCGGTCCGCGACGGAAAGGATCGCCTTGGCAACGCTCACCTGGCTCGGCCACGCCTCGTTTCGCCTCGACACGGACGGCGGCAGCCGTCTCTACATCGACCCGTTCCTCTCCGGCCCGACCTGCCCGGAGAGCGAGAAGGTCCCCGACCGCGCGGACGCGATCGCGCTCACGCACGGCCACGGCGACCACAGCGCCGACGCCGTGGCGCTGCAGCAGCGGCTCGGCAGCACGGTGGTCGGCATCGTCGAGCTCGCCGCGTGGCTCAGCGCGCAAGGGGTGCCCGACGACAAGGTGATCGGCTTCAACAAGGGCGGCACCGTCGAGGTTGCCGGCGTCCGGATCACGATGACGCACGCGTTCCACTCGAGCTCGGCGCCGGACGGGACGTACGCCGGCGAGCCGGCAGGCTTCATCGTCGGCGCCGACGGCGCGACGGTGTACTTCGCGGGCGACACGAATGTCTTCGGCGACATGGCGCTGATCGCGGAGCTGTACGCGCCCACGGTTGCCGTGCTGCCGATCGGCGATCACTACACGATGGGGCCACGCGAGGCCGCCAAGGCGCTCGAGCTGCTCGGGAACCCGCGCTGCGTGCCGTGCCACTGGGGCACGTTCCCGATCCTCACGGGCACGCCCGACGCGCTCGCCGCGCTGACGCCCGCCGTCGTGGAGCGACTGGCGCCCGGAGACTCGATCACCCTGTGAGGGAGCGCTGGTTCGGGGCGACCGGGAGGCGGGTGCCGGAGATCGCACTCGACGGCGAGCTCGAGCTGGCCGACGCTCTCGTCCTCGAGGCGCCCGCCGACCCGGAGGTGCTTCGGGCCGCGCACGCCGAGGGGCGGCCCGTCGTCGTCCGTGCTGCGACGGCGGCGGAGGTGAAGGCAGCGCTCGCCCGGCCCGAGGTCGCCTGCGCTTTGGTCGCCGACCCGGCGCTGCTCGAGCTCGACCTCACGGAGCTGACATATGGCTGAGCGCCGGATCGTCGCCACCTATTCGATCGCCGCCTGCGATCTCGAAGCCGGCCAGTGGGGCGTCGCCACGCAGTCGAAGTTCCTCGCCGTCGGCTCGATCGTGCCGTGGGCCGAGCCCGGCGTCGGCGCGATCGCAACGCAGGCGTATGCAAACCCGCGTTACGGGCCGGGAGCGCTCGCGCTGCTGCGGGACGGCATCCGGGCGGACGAGGTCGTGCACAGGCTGACCGATGCCGACGAGGGCCGTGACCAGCGCCAGCTCGGCATCGTCGACGGCGAGGGCCGAGGCGCCACCTATACCGGAGCCGCGTGCATGGACTGGGCGGGCGGCATCGCCGGGCCGTGCTTCGCCGCGCAGGGGAACATCCTCGTCGGGCCGGCGACCGTCGACGCGCTCGCGGCGACCTTCACGGCCACCGCGGGCCGGCCGCTCGCCGAGCGCCTGCTCGAGTGCCTCGCCGCTGCGCAGTCCGCCGGCGGCGACCGCCGCGGCCAGCAGTCTGCGGCCCTGCTCGTCGTCGAACGGGACGGCGGCTATGCGGGGCTCTGCGACATCCTGGTCGACCTGCGCGTCGACGATCACGCGTCGCCTGTCGCCGAGATCGCGCGTCTGTACGAGCTCCACTCGCTGCTGTTCGGGAAGTCACCGGCCGCCAGCTGGCTGCCCGTCGACGACGAGCTCCGCCTCGAGCTCAGTGGCCGGCTCTCCCGGCTGGGGTACGACGGTGAGCTCGCCGACGCGCTGGCGGCCTGGGCCGGGACCGAGAACCTCGAGGAGCGGATCGAGGGCGTCGACCGGATCGACCCGGTCGTGCTCGAGGAGCTCCGCCGGCGGTGACCGTCCGGGCGAGCCCGTACGAGATCGCGCACGTCGACGACCTGGAGGCGATCCCGATCGCGCACGGACTGGTCTGGCGACCCGTTCGGAAGCGGTTCGACGTCCGCGCGCTCGGCGTCAACGCCTATACGAGCGAGGCGGTCGGCGGCCAGGTGGTGGAGGAGCACACGGAGAGCCAGCTGGGCCACGAGGAGATCTACGTCGTCCTCCGCGGCAGCGCCACGTTCACGCTCGACGGTGAGGAAGTCGAGCTCGCCGCGGGCTCGCTCGTGCACATCGCCGACCCGGAGGTGCGGCGGGTCGCGATCGGCCGGGAGCCCGACACCGTCGTCCTGGCGCTCGGCGGAAAGCCCGGCGAGCCCTATGCCGTCTCGGCCTGGGAGGCGATGTTCGCCGCGATGCCGGCAGCCCGGCAGGGCGACTGGGACGAGGCGATCCGGCTGCACGAGGAGGCGCTCGCCGAGCGCCCCGACCATCCCGCGCTGCTCTACAACCTCGCCTGCATGGAGGCCCGCGCGGGGCGGGGCGTCGCCGCGCTCGCCCATCTGCGGCGTGCGATCGAGCTCGAGCCCAAGTGGGCGGCCAACGCGCGCACCGACACCGACTTCGCCTCGATCCGCCGCGAGCCGGGGTTCCCAGCATGAGCGATGCGACGGGTTGGGAGGTCGTCGCCCTCGACGAGGTCGAGCATCGGCGCGGGTGGATCCCGCTGCGCGAGCTCCTCGGGGTGCGGGCGTTCGGCGTCAACGCGTGGTCGGTCGAGAACGCGGGCGACCCCGTCATTCCTGAGCACGACGAGCTTCAGGTCGAGCACGAGGAGCTGTATGCCGTCGTGCGCGGTCACGCCCGCTTCACCGTTGCCGGTGACGAGCTCGACGCGCCCCAGGGGACGATCGTGTTCGTCCGCGATCCGTCCGTCCGTCGCGGCGCCGTGTCCATCGTCGCGGACACGGTCGTCCTGTCGGCGGGCGCCCGTCCGGGCCACGCCTTCTCGCCGTCGGCGTGGGAGTGGACCGCACGCGCATTCCAGCGCTACCAGGACGGCGACTACGAAGCGGCACTCGACGGATTCGAGGAGGGTCACGAGCGCTTTCCTGCCGACTGGGTGCTGCTCTACAACATGGGCTGCATGGCGGCACTGCTCGGCCGGCGCGACGAGGCGATCGACCATCTTCGGGCCGCCTACGAGCTCGGGGCCGACGCGGACGCGCTCGCCGACGACGACCTGGCGTCGCTGCGCGAGGACTCAGAGCTGATCGCGATCGCCCGGGAGGCGGACGCCCGCCGCGAGCGCGCGTAGCGCGGGGACCGGATCCGCCCGCGGGCGGGCGACCAGCAGCACCGCCCCGAACGCGTCGTCGGGCGTGAGCGCGTCGACGAGCAACTGAAGGCCGATCGCGAGCGCAAAGGCCTTGTGCCCCTGTTCGCCCCCGAACGGCACGAGCTCTTCCGGGCGCGCGGTCCCGGCGAGCACGTCGCCGTGCGTCACGGCGCCCATCGACACATCGACCGCCAGCGGCCTGCCGTCCGACGAGGGCACCGCGATCGCGAGTGGGTTCGTGCCGGTGAGCGGCACGCCGCCCGCGGGCGAGGGCAGCCGGCGAGGCGAGGTCGCGGTGAGGGCGGCGACGAGCCCGGCGTCGGCGAGCAGGCGGGCCCAGTAGCCGAGCGCGCCCGTCGGGAACGTGCGCGAGCAGACGACGAGGCGCGCGGCGGCCGGGGGCCGGGCGAGCTGGGCGGCAACGGCGGCGGCCAGCGTCAGGTAGCCGAGCGCGCCACGCCCGTCCCAGTGCTCGTAGCCCTCCGCCTGCTCCTCGCAGACGGGCCGGGCGCCCGGGTCGAGCTCGGCGAAGGTCTCGAGCCACGCGATCCGCCCGAGGCCGTGGCTCACAAGGCCTCGTCGCTCGGCCCAGAGGAAATGCGCCGCCAGGGTCTCCGCGTCGGTCTCCGAGAATCCGAGCGCGCGCAGCCGCTGCAGCGCGTCGGTCGCCGGAGCGGTCATCTCGCTAGGAGACGAGCGGCAAGGTGCGCGTGAAGCCGCCGGCGCGGCTTGCGTCGATCAGCTCCGCGATACGCGTGAGCTCGACGGCGGGCTCGCAGTCCGGATCGCTCAAGACGAGCGGCGTCCCGAGGTCCGCCGACGCGCGAACGCGCGCGTCCAGCGAAACGCGCCCGAGCAACGGAACGCGGAGCTCCCCGGCCAGCCGTTCCCCGCCGCCGGTGCCGAACACGTCGGAGCTCATGTTCTCGACGACCCCGACGAGCCGCATGCCGGTCTTCTGCGCCATCGCGGCGGCGCGCGCCGCGACCTCCTGGGCGAGCGGCTGCGGTGTCGTGACGACGACCGCCTCGGCGCGCGGAAGCAGTTGCCCGAGCGAGATCGACACGTCGCCGGTCCCGGGCGGCATGTCGACGAGCAGCACGTCGAGCTCACCCCAGTGCACGTCCTGCAGGAACTGCTCGAGCGCACGATGCAGCATCGGCCCGCGCCACATCACCGGCTGGTTCTCGTCGAGGAAGAAGCCGATCGACATCAGCTTCATCCCGTGACCGACCGGAGGCACGATCATCCGGTCGACCGCGACCGGGCGCTGGTTCACGCCGAGCATGTACGGCACCGAGTGGCCGTAGATGTCGGCATCGAGTACGCCGACCTCGTGACCGGCGGCCGCGAGAGCTGCGGCGATGTTGACGGTCAGCGACGACTTGCCGACGCCGCCCTTGCCGGACGCGACGGCGATCACCCGGGTCGTGGCGGGCAGCTGGATGCCGCGCTCCTCGCTGCCCCCGCGCAGCTTCGTCGTCAACGTGGCTCGTTCGTCGGGTGTCATCACGTCGAACCGCACCACCGTCGACGACACCCCCGGAAGCGAACCGACGTGCTCGCGTACCTGCTCCTCGAAGCTCGAGCGCAGGGGGCAGCCGACGACCGTCAGCGCGATCGTGACGGCGACGGTGCCGTCGTCGATCTCGACGCTACGCACCATGTCGAGCTCGGTGACGGGGCGCCTGAGCTCGGGATCGATGACGCGCTCGAGCGCGGCGAGAACGTCGTTGCGAAGGCTCACCCCGGAAGCTTACGCTCCGGGCCGCCGTCAGGTCCGCCGGAAGAGCCTGCGCAGCAACCCGACGATCGTCGTCAGCGTGGCGCTCCGCGGCGGTCCCGCAGCAGGCTCCGCCGGCTCATGATCGAGGAAGGCAGAGAACGAGGATTCGGCGCTCATATGCCTGGAGATCGGCTGCGGCGGCGGCGGGCGCGAGAACCCGTACGAGCTATTCGTGCACGAGCGCCGCGGCGAGCCTGGCGCAGAGCGCGGCGTTGCCGGCGGCGACGACCCGCGAGCGCGCCCCGAGATCGAGCGGCGCCTCGCCGAACGGGGGTGCCTCGGGCAAGTCGATCGCAAATCCGCGCTCGCGCACGAGCAGCTGTGCGGCGGCGATGTCGACCGACCTCGCGCCTTTGAGCGAGACGACGCCGTCGAGACGCCCCGCCGCGAGATGGCAGAGCGTCACCGCGAGCGATCCCATCACACGCAACCGGTGCGCGACCCCGACGAAGCGCGCTGCGTTCTCGGCGACGAACGCCGTCGTGGTCGCCTCGAACGAGAGGATCTCCAGCTCGTCCTTGGGCCGCTCGACGAGCGGAGCGCCGTCGAGGTACGCACCGGCTCCCTTGACCGCGGTCCACTCCTCACCGGTACCGAAGTCGAAGACGTAGGCCGTGTGCACGTCGTCCATCGTGCGGCCCGCGGCGACGGCGATCGAGATCGCGAAGAACGGGATGCCGCGCTTCGCGTTCAGCGACCCGTCGATCGGGTCGACCACGACGGTGACGGCTCCCTCGCCCTCGACTCCGACCTCTTCGCTGACGATACGCACGCCCTCTCGGCGAAACCGCCCGAGGATGACGCGCTCCGCCGCCGCGTCGACCGCCGTCGTCTCGTCGCCGCCCTCACCGTCCCCGACCACCGGCTCGCGCTCAGCGCGCGTCGGCAGCTCGACGAGCACGCGCGCGACGTCATCGCGTGCCTCACGGCAGAGCCCCAGCCAGTCCTCGCTCGTCAAAGTGCGTAGAGAACGAGCCCGGAGGTGAGCTTCGGGTAGAAGAACGTCGACTTCTGCGGCATCGTTTCGCCCGCGTGGGCGAATCGCGCCACCTGCTCGACCGTGACCGGCTCGAGCAGGAACGCGGCCTCGGCCTCACCGCGGTCGACGGCTGCAACCGCGGCTGCAGCGTCCGCGGTGTACGACACTCCCTCCGCACCGAGGGTGTCGACGACGCGAGGGCCGAAGTCGTCGTCGGTCTGCACGCGGACGTACCTGCCGTCGCGATAGAGGGTCACGCCGCCGTTCGGCCGGTCGATCTCGACCCCCGGCACATCGCCGACGTGTCGCACGATTCGATGCGTGGGGAAGATCTCGAGCCCGGGCGCCCGCGTCGAGACGAGCACCGCGAACATGTGGGTGGCGGCGGGGTTCTCCGCACGGTAGGCGACGGCGGTCTCGTAGCGGTGGTGACCGTCGGCGATCAGCAGCGGCGTGTCTATCGTCAGCTCCTCGTCGGACGGGAGCTCCCACATCCGTGTGCGCACACCCGCCTCCTCGACGTCGACGTCGGGATCGCCCCCGGGCAGCGCCAGCGGCGGCTCGCCGTCGTAGAGCACGAAGATCGGCTCGAGCTGCGTCTGCGTCGCCCGCAGCAGCCGCAGCCGTCCCTCCTTCGGACCGGCGTGCGTTCGCTCGTGCGGCAGCACCTCGCCGTCCTCGTACGGCGTCACCGGGATCGCCGCACCGAGGCCCTCGCGCGTCCGCGCGACGCCGTCGGGCCCGACGTAGTCCTGGGCGATGCGCCAGTAGGACGGGCGGCCCTCGACGAGCACGCCGCCCCCACGCCAGTCGTCGAGCTCGCGGGCCGCCTGCTCGGGCGTGTCCGGCAAGGTCAGGTGGACGATGTTGTACGGGCTGCGCGCGAGGTACGCCGCGCGCGCCTCGTCGGAGATCACGTCGTAGGGCGGCGCGACCAGCCGGTCGAGCGGTCCGGCCACCGCCGGGTCGAACCGAAGCGGACGGAACGGCTTCACCGTGGGCATGCTTGGAGCCTAATGATCGAGACGCTGGAGGCCGCGGCCGGCTGGATCGACGAGGTCGGGATCGCCCTCCTCTTCCCGAAGCCGGACGTCGTCCTGCCCTCGCTCTGGGCGCAGGTCGCGGGCACCGCCGGCGCGCCCTTCGCCGTGCGCGAGCCCGATGGGACGTTCGTCCGCTGGTCGGCCGAGCTGGGCCTGCTCTGGGGGGCGAAGGACGAGCTGCCGGCTCGCGGCCTCGCCTGTGTCGGCAAGCACGTCGCGCGGGTGACGGCATGTGTCGCGCCGCGCTCGCTGCCGGCGCTCGTCGCGCAGCGCGACCCGGCGGAGCCGAGCACGCTCGAGCTCGAGCTCGTGTCGGCGATCCGCTCGGAGGGGCCGCTGACCGGGCCGGCTCTGCGCGGGGTCGTCGGCGCGCCGAAGCGTGACGTCGATCGCGGCCTTGCCGTCCTGCACCGCCGCCTGGTGCTCACGAGCTCCCATCTCGTCGAGCAGCAGACCGGCTGGGGCGCCGTCGCGCACGACCTGCTCGACCGGAAGTGGTCGTTGCCGAAGCGGCTGCCGGCGGTCGACGAGGCGCGCCGCGAGCTCGCACTGCTCGTCCTGGCAACAGCCGGCGAGCTCACAGCGGCCGATCTGGCCGGCGTGCTCGGGTGGCGCCGGAAGCTGGCCGCCCAGGTGCTCGACGAGGTTGCGGACGGACGGGATGCCGGCGAGTTCCGCATCTGGACGGCTCCGTAGACTGGCGCAGTGACGATCGCGGAGCTGCAGGAGGATCGGGTCGTCGAGGCCGTGTACGCCGTCAAGGCCAAGCGGAAGCTGCGCACCCGCGGCGGCGCCTCGTACCTCGCGCTCGAGCTCGTCGACCCCACGGGCAAGATCGAAGCGCGCGTCTGGAGCGACGTCGAACTGCTCGACGGCCGCTTCGCCGAGGGCGACGCCGTGCGCGTGCTCGGCCGTGTGGAACGATTCCGCGATCGGCTGCAGCTCGACGTCCGGTCGCTCGAGACGGCGGACGTCGATCCAGGGTCGCTGACACCGGCTGCCCGCCGTGACACGGATGAGCTGCGCGGCTTCCTCGAGTTCCTCGTCGCCGACGTGTCGCACCCGGGCCTGACCGCGACGGTGCGGGCGGTGCTCGTCGATGCCCCGCTCGACGCGCGCCCGGCCACGCCCGACGGGCATCACTCGTACGCGGGCGGACTGCTCGAGCACACCGTCGGGGTGGCGACGATCTGCCGGGAGACGGCGCAGCTGCATCCACGGCTGCGGGGTGACCTCCTGCTGGCCGCGGCACTCGTGCACGACGTCGGCCGCGTACTCGAGCTGGGGCCCGGTCCCGGGTTCACCGTGACCGAGGAGGGCCGCCTGCTGGGACACGTTCAGCTCGGCATACGGCTCGTCGACGAGCGCGCGGAGGGGCTGAGCACCCTGCAGAAGGCCGAGTTGCTGCACTGCGTCGCGACGCACCACGATCCACGGGCGGCCCGGACGGCAGAGGCCGCCGTCTTGCACCACGCGAACGCGCTCGACGCTGTCGCCGCGACGCGGCCCACCACGGGTTGAGCGCATTCGCGCTCGCGCTCGGCGCGAGCCTCGCGTGGGGCGTGGCCGACTTCGTCGGGCCGCTCTGGGGTCGCACCTGGGGGGCGCTGCGCGTTCTTCTCTGGGCACAGGTGGGCGGGGTGGTCGCGATCGCGATCGCCGTCGCATTGCGCGGCGAGGCTCCTCACGGCTGGCAAGTGCTGTTCGCGATCCCGGCGGCGGTGTCGGGCACGCTCGGCCTCTACGCGTACTACCGCGGCATGGCCGTCGGCGCGATGAGCGTCGTCGCGCCGATCGCAGGAGTCTCGGCGATCGTGCCCGTCGCGTTTGGCATCGCCACCGGCGACAGCCCGTCGCCCGGGCAGTTCGTGGGCGTCGCGTGCGCGATCGTCGGCGTCGTGCTCGCCTCGCTCGAGCACCAGGAAGGAGGTCGGCGACGGCTCGCGGCGGGCGTCGGGTTGGCAGCCCTCGCCGCGGTCGGCTTCGGCTTCTACTTCCCGCCGATGCATGCAGCGGGCAGCGCCGACTTCTGGTGGGCGTCGATGCTCTTTCGCACGACGGCCTTCGTGATCGTCGCCGCCGCGGTGACGGTACGCAGGCCGGCGCTGCGGCTGCGACCGCGTGACCTTGCCATCGTGCTCGGGGTTGGCGTCGGCGACACGCTCGGCAACGTGTTGTTCGCTGCGTCGTCGAGCCACGGCCTGGTCAGCCTCACGTCGGTACTGGCATCGCTCTACCCGATCGTCACCGTCCTGCTCGCCGCTGCGATCCTCCACGAGCACGTCTCGCGCCCGCAGCAGGCGGGCATCGCACTGACGCTTGCGGGCGTCGTCCTGATCTCGGTCTAGACGTTGAAGCGGATGTTGAGCACGTCGCCGTCACGCACGACGTAGGTCTTGCCCTCGAGGCGCTGCTGGCCGCGCTTCGAGACCTCGGCATGCGACCCCGCGCCGACGAGATCCTCCCAGTCGACCACCTCGCAGCGAATGAAGCCGCGGGCGATGTCGGAGTGGATCGCAGCCGCCGCGTCGATTGCGGTCTCACCCGATCTGAGCGTCCAGGCACGCGTCTCCTTCTCGCCCGCCGTGAAGAAGGTGATCAGGTCGAGCGCATCGCGCAACCGGCGCACGACCTCGTCGAGCGCGGAGCTCGTCCCGTCACGGAACGCAGCTGCCTCCTCGTCGGAGAGCTCGGCGAGCTCCGCCTCGAGCTTGAGATCGACGCCGCCGGGCCCGTTGACGACGGCGAGCAAGGGCTTCGTGGTCAGCGGCTCGAGCTCCGGCGGCAGCGCGCCGGGGTAGTCGGCGAGCGAGCGGCCGGCGTCCACGTGGGCGAGCACGCGGCCGAGCTCCTCGACCTCGGCACGCAGGGCCGCGTCGCCGGACTTGGCCTGCTTGGTCACCCGGTCGAGCCTGCGCTCGACGTGATCGCGATCGGCGACGAGCAGCTCCAGGCCGAACGTCTCGAGGTCGCCCTCGGGGTCGGGGTCGGGGCCGAAGCCGCCCAGCACCGCGAGCAGTGCGTCGACCTGGCGCAGATTGCCGAGTTGCGCATCCCCCGCGCCGGGGACGTCCTGGACGCGGATCGTCGCGGGGGTCACCTTCCGCGCGTGCACGACGCCGGCGAGCGCGGCGAGCCGGTCGTCGGCGATCGGCGCGATCCCGACGTTCGTCTTGCCGTATTCGCCCCCCGCCGCTCGTGTCAGCGCCGTGAACAGCGACGTCTTCCCGCTGCCGGGCGGTCCGACGATGCCGACCTCGAGCGCCACCGGTGGTCGGTCAGCCGTTCGTGCCGAAGCCGACGCGGCTCTCGCGGCCGAACCGCTTCACGTACACGACGCGCCGGAGCAGCAGGGTGTAGCGGCCGTCCTCGGCCTCGAAGGAGAACGTGGTGTCGCCGCCGCCGCCGAGCGCACGGTCGAGATCGTCGGCGATCTGGCCCGTGACGAGCAGGGAGAGCACCTGGGTGCCCTCGAAGGCGATCTCGATCCGCAGGCGGTCAGCGACGTCCATCGTCCACCAACTCTGCCAGGACCCCGCCGGTCGCCTCGGGATGAACGAACGCGACGCGGAGACCCTGCGCCCCGCGGCGGGGGTGCTCGTCGATCAGCGGCGTGCCGGCGGCGGCCAGCCGGGCGAGCTCGGCGGCGACGTCGTCCACCTCGAACGCCACGTGGTGGAGGCCCGGCCCGCGGCGCTCGAGGAACCTGCCGACCGGCGTGTCCGGGCCCGTCGCCTGCAGGAGCTCGACCCGACCGGCGCCGACCCGCAACGTCGCCGTCTCGACCCCCTGCTCGTCCAGCCGCTCGCGATGCTCGAGGACGGCGCCGCACAGATGCTGATAGCGGCCGATCGCCTCGTCGAGATCGTCGACGGCAACGCCGACGTGATGGATGCCCCTGGCGTCGATGACGCCGAACGCTACCCGGAGGTGTCTGCGCCGAGGGCGCGGACGACGCCGACAGCGTCGGAGGAGAGCGAGTCGGGCGTCACGCCGGCGAACACCTTGATCAGGTCGTCGCGGGCCAGCGTCTCGTGCTCGAGCAGCGCTCCCGCGATCCGGTCGAGGGCGACGCGGTGCTTGCCGAGCAGACGGATCGCCTCGCCGTAGGCGTAGTCGGTCAGGTTCGCCTGCTCGGAGTCGCGGAGGCTCTTCGTCTCCTCCGAGAGCGCGTAGTTGTCGGCGCGGAGGGTGCGAGAGGTCACGTGCTCTCCCATCCCCCATTCGAAGACCATCGCGCGGGCGATCTGCGTGACCTTCTCGAGGTCGTTGGCGGCCCCGTTCGTGACGCGGCCGAAGACGATCTCCTCGGCGGCCCGGCCGGCGAGGCCGACGACCATCCAGTCGAGCAACTCCTCCTTCGTCTCGAGGTAGCGCTCCTCCTCGGAGAGGTGCAGGACGTAGCCGAGCGCGGTTCCGCGGGCAATGATCGACGCCTTCTGGGGCTCCTTGCCGACGAGGTGCGACATCAGCGCGTGGCCGCCCTCGTGGTAGGCGAGGATCCGCTTCTCCTTGTCGGTGACGACGCGCCGCTGCTGCAGTCCGGCGATCACCCGCTCGAGCGCGTATTCGAAGTCGGCGGCGGCGATCTCGGCGGCGTCCCTGCGTCCGGCGACGATTGCGGCCTCGTTGCAGATGTTCGCCAGGTCGGCGCCGGTGAGCCCCGACGTCTGGCGGGCGACGCCGGCGAGCTCGACGTCGGCGGCAAGCGGCTTGCCGCGTGAGTGCACCTGGAGGATCTCGACGCGCCCCTTCAGGTCGGGCGGCTGGATCAGGATCTGCCGGTCGAAGCGGCCCGGCCGGAGCAGCGCCTGATCGAGGTCCTGGAGGCGGTTCGACGCGCCCATAACGACGACCTGGTCGCGCGGCCCGAAGCCGTCGAGCTCGACCAGCAGCTGGTTGAGCGTCTGATCCTGCTCGCGGTTGAAGGAGTGGCCGCTGCGTGCCTGGCCGACCGCGTCGAGCTCGTCGATGAACACGATCGACGGCGCGTTCTTCCGCGCGTCGTCGAAGAGCTTGCGGATCCGCGCAGCGCCGAGCCCTGCGAACATCTCGACGAACGCCGACGCGCTCTGGGCGTAGAAACGAGCGCCCGACTCGTTGGCGACGGCCTTCGCGGCGAGCGTCTTGCCGGTCCCCGGAGGGCCGTGGAAGAGGATGCCCTTCGGCACACGCGCGCCGAGGCGCTCGAAGCGCTTCGGGTCGCGCAGGAAGTCGACGATCTCCTGGAGCTCCTCCTTCGCCTCGTCCAGGCCGGCCACATCGGCCCAGGTGACCGAGGAGTCCGAGCCGGGCGTGATCTCGTGCGGCTTGACGCGAGGCATCAGGCGCACGGTCTTCCAGAGCAGGTAGACGACGACGCACATGAGGCCGAAGAAGAGGACGGGCAGCCAGGTGAGAGCGAAGTCCCTGGCTGAGGACCCGAAGTCGAAGGCCACGAGCATCGCGACTCTCATCGGCAGCGGGGGCGACAAGCTAAAGGTCGGCGAGCACCTGGTCGACCGAGGCGAAGCCGACACCACGGTCGCGCCAGGCGTCGAGGCAGGCGTCCGTCCGGGCCTCGTCGAGCCCGCGGGACGCCTCGCCGACGAACGTGACCGTCCGTCCGCGCGCCAGGAGACCGCGGATCGCCGCGTCGTCGCACACGTCGGTCGCGACGCCGAAGACCACGACCTCCTCCGGATCGAGCAGGTCGAGCAGGCGGTCGGCATTCGGGTTCGTGAACACGTCGAAGTGCTTCTTGAGGAGCAGGAACTCGCGGCCTACGAGCCAGCGGTCGGGCACCGCCGTCAGCGCCAGCGGCACCGGATCGGCCTGCTCGGTCTCCGGCACCTTCTCGGCACCGCGCGTGCCGCGCAGACAGTGCGGCGGGTAGGTCTCGCGGTAGTCGGGCTCCGCCGAGATCTCGTCGTCAGTGAGCTCGTGGTCGTCCGCGGAGGCGACGTGCGGGACGCCTGCGGCGCGAGCCGCGGCGACGAGCCGGGCCATCGCCGGCAGCGCCGACTCGGCGTCGGGAACCGCCAGCTTCCCCTCCGCGCGTACGAAGTCGACCTGCGTGTCGACGTCCCAGAGGACGCGCCTCACTCGACGCGCTCGAGCCTCGGGTTCGCCCGGAGCCGGCGTCCGACCTTCGCAACTGCCTGTCCGTCGACGCGCACGATGTCGGCGGTGAAGTCGTTCGAGCCGCGGATCAGCGAAGACCCGACGCCGTAGGCGTCGACGGGGACCTCTGCGAGCTCGAACTCGCGGATCTTTTCGAGGGTGAAGCCGCCCGAGACGACGATCTTGACCCGGGGGAAGCCCGCCTCGTCGAGCGCCTGACGCACCTTCGAGACGAGCCTCGGGTTCACCCCGGTCGGACGGAAGTCGCCCAGCTCCTCCCAGAGAGATCGGTCGACGAGCGACTCCGAGGTGTCGAGGCGCACGCCCCAGAGCCGCGGGCCGAGCGCGCGCGCCACGTCGAGCGCAGTGCGCACCGAGTCGTTCTCGAAGTCGACGAGCACGGTGACGTTCATGTCCTCCGGCGCCCAGTCGGCGAAGTGCTGTGCAGCCACCACCGTGTCGCCCCCGTACGCAGCGATCAAGGCGTGCGGGACGGTGCCGAGCCCGCGACCGCCCCACCACGAGGCCTGCTCGTCGGTGGTGACGCCGATCGGGGTGCCGGCGACCTCCCCGGCGACGTAGGCGGCGTAGCCGTCACCGGTCTGCACCCGGTGGTGGTCGTGCCGCGCGGGCATGAAGATCAGCGGCTTGCCGTTCGTCGCCTCGAGCATGTGCACCACGTTGGTGGTGATCAGCGTCCGGCGCGCGAGGGTGCCGAGATACACCGTCTCGAGATGGGCGAACGCGGTGTAGTCCCCTTCGATCGTGAGCACTGTCTCGTACGGTGCGATCAGCTCGCCGTCGTAGAGCGCATGGACGTCGAGCGCGTCGAAGTCCTCGGCGCACAGCTTCAGGATCGCGATCGCCTCGTCCATCCCGCCGAGGTACGACTCGCGTTTCTGGAACACCTGCATCAGCACCTGCGGGTGGCGGCCGTCGCGGAGCAGCGCCGCACGCGTGTGGTTGAAGTACGCGTCGGTGTACCAGCCCGCGCGCATCTTCTCGACCGGAAGATCGAAGACGCTCGGGTCGAGCCGGGTGCGCGTCGCGATCACGTCGTCTCCAGCTCGAGACAGGCGTGCAGGGCAGCCTCGGCCACCTCCAGCTGCTCGGGCGTCGGCTCGCGCGTCCCGAGTCGGTGCTGGAGCTCGTGCCCCGGAAACGCCAGCGCCCTCGAGAGCGGATGGCCGGGGTTCCGCGTCATCCAGCCGAACGTCTCGACGGAGACGGCGAGCGCACCGAACGCCGCGACGGCCCGCGCCGCGGGCCTAGCGGCTTCGGGCACGCGCTCGGCGGCCACACGTCCGACGGCGGAGGTCAGAAGCACCGGTCCGAGGAGGTGCGAGCCGCAGCGCTCGTGCTCCTTCGGCCGATCCTCTCCGTGCTCATAGGAGCCGATCGACATGTGCTCGGCGCCGTGGTAGGCCGCCAGCTCGCCGCCGCGCAGCGCGAGCACCGCCGGGGCGAGCGAGAGCAGCCCCGAGACGAGCTCACGCGCGGCGGGCCGAAGCTTCGCCCGCTTGAGCAGATGCACCGCGACCGCAGTCCCGGCCATCGCCACGACAACCCGCCGGCGCTCCATCGGCAGCACCGCGTCGGGGAGCTGACGCTTCACCTGCGGAAGCAGCGCAAACACCTCTGCAATGCGGGCCGGTCCGCGCAGGAGCGGCGACGACACCGACGAGGCCGTGAAGCGCTTGCGGCGCGCGACAACGCGAAGCTCGCCCGCGGGGGTGCGGACGGCGCACGCCCAGGCACGTGGCCCGTGGACGAGCACGCCGTTGCCGAGCGCCATCCCGCCGAGCCGGATCTTCTCGTCCATCCTGGGGAATTGAAGCGAACTCGGGGCTACCGGCGCGCCCCGAGCACGAGCAGATACCGCCGCGGGGCCCTGATGCCACCCTCGGGAACGCGATAGCCGTCGTACAGCTCGACGAACGCATGATGGAGCTCGTCGATGCGGTCGGCGTCGAGCCTGCCCAGAAGCGCCACCACCGGCGGCGCCGAGGTCGAGAACAGCTCCCAGATCTCCTCGCCGCCGGCGGCCTCGAGCCAGAGCGTCCCATCTTCGTAGTCGAGCTCGAAATCCTCGCCGAGCATGTCCTCGACGTGGTCCTCGCGCCCCCATTCGTAGGCCTCGCGACCTTCGAGCGGCTCCTCCGTGAAGCGCCGGTACAGCTCGCCGAGGCGCTGGTTGGGACGCCAACCCGTGAAGCCGATCCGCCCGCCGGGCCGCGTCACGCGCCGCAGCTCGTCGGCGACGTTCGCATGGTCCGGCGCGAAGACGAGGCCGAACGCCGAGCTGACGACGTCGAACGACGCATCCTCGTAGGGCAGGTGCTCGACGTTGCCGAGATCGAAGTGCACGTCGACCCCCGCCCCGTCCGCAGCCGCGCGCGCCTTCGCCAGCATCGGCTCGGCGAGATCGAGGCCGGTCACATCGGCCCCCGCCCGCGCGGCGAGGATCGCCACCGCGCCGGTCCCGGTCGCGAGGTCGAGCAGGCGCTCCCCGGGCTCGATGCGGAGCGCGTCGACCAGCCGCTCGTGAACGGGCGTGAACCAGGCGGCCAGCCGTTCGTACGTCCCGATGCTCCACACCTCGCTCACGCCGCCCCAGGAGCATACTTTCGGCGTGAGCGACCTCTTCTCCGAGGCGGCGGCGCGTCGTCTCGACGGGACGGCCCCGCTCGCGCAGCGCCTCCGGCCCGCGACGCTCGACGAGTTCGTCGGGCAGGCGCACGTCGTCGGCGAGGGGCGGGCCCTGCGGCTGGCGATCGCCGCCGACCGTGTCCCCTCACTGATCCTCTATGGACCGCCGGGGTCGGGGAAGACGACGCTGGCGCGGATCGTGGCCGCCTCGACCGGAGCGGAGTTCGAGGAGCTGTCGGCCGTCTCGGCAACGGTGTCGCAGGTGCGCGAGGTCCTGGCCCGCGCCCGCGAACGCCTCGGTGCGAGCGGCCGGCGGACGATCCTCTTCCTCGACGAGATCCATCGCTTCAACAAGGCACAGCAGGATGCGCTGCTGCCGGGCGTCGAGAGTGGGCTCCTGACGCTGATCGGCGCGACGACCGAGAACCCCTACTTCGAGGTCAACTCGGCGCTCCTGTCACGACTCCAGCTGTACGAGCTCGAACCACTCGGCGAGGACGAGCTGGCGCAGGTGGTCGACCGGGGTGCCGCCGAGCTGGCGGTCACCGTCGGCGACGACGTGCGAACGTTGATCGTCACGCGCGCCGGCGGCGATGCCCGTACCGCGCTCGGCATCCTCGAGCTCGCGGCCGAGACGGCGAAGGCGGAGGACGGCCCCGTCGCCGCCAAGCACGTCGACGACGCCGCCCGCAAGCGGCCGCTTCTCTACGACAAGGGCGGCGACGCCCACTACGACCTGATCTCCGCCTGGATCAAGTCGACCCGTGCCGGCGACGTCCAGGCCTCCGTCTACTACCTCGCCGCGATGCTCGAAGGCGGCGAGGATGCGCGCTTTCTCGCGCGCCGGATGATCGTGCTCGCCTCCGAGGACGTCGGCAACGCCGATCCGCAGGCCCTGCTGGTCGCGGTCGCCGCGGCGAACGCGGTCGAGCACGTCGGCCTGCCCGAGGCGCGACACTCGCTGGCCCAGGCCGCCGTCTACCTCGCCCGGGCGCCGAAGTCGAACGCGTCCACGGTCGCGCTCGGCCGGGCGGTCTCCGACGTACGCGAGCACGGGGCGCTCACGCCCCCTGCCGAGCTGCGCTCGGCCGGGTTCGCCGGCGCGAAGAAGCTCGGGCGCGGCGTCGGCTACCGCTACCCGCACGAGGACCCGCGGGGCTTCGACGTCGACTGCCTGCCGGAGAAGTTGCGCGGGCGTGTCTACTACGAGCCGTCCGGGCACGGCGAAGAGCTGCCGGTCGAGCGGTCGGCGGACGCGGCGCAGGATCTGTAACGCGTGGCGACCTCGCCGGTCTGTGACAGCACGATGGGCACCCTTCGAGCAGTTCGACGCGGCCGGCGCATCTTCGCCATCTGCTCCGCGTTCTTCCTGTTCTCGGTGGGCTGAACGATCGACCGCGCCCCCGTGCGGGACGTCCGTGCAACAGCCGGTGTCGTGCGCGTCACGCCGAAACGTGGCTAGAGAATGCGTGCGCCGAGGGCGCTCGCGACCAGCTCGACGGACAGTGCGCCTGTCTCGTTCTCGCGGTCGAGGATCGGGTTGACCTCGACGACGTCGAGCGAATCGGCGAGCCCCGACTCCGACACGAGCTCGAGCGCGAGGTGCGCCTCGCGATAGGAGAGACCGCCGCGCACCGGTGTGCCGACGCCGGGAGCGAACATCGGGTCGACCGCGTCCAGGTCGAGGCTGACGTGGACGAACGACGCGCCGCGCAGGTACTCGAGCGCCTCGGCGGTGCAGACCTGGACACCCCGCTCGTCGAGCTCCTTCATCGTGTAGACGCGCAGGCCGAGCTCCCGGATCAGCGCGCGCTCGCCCGGATCGAGCGAGCGGATGCCGAGCAGCGCCGCCTTCGTGACCGACGGCGTCGGGTACGCCGCCTCGGCGAACGCCGGCCCGGCGACGCCCAGGGCGGCGGCGAGCGGCATGCCGTGCACGTTCCCGGTCGGCGACGTGCCGGGACGGTTGAGATCACCGTGGGCGTCGATCCACAGCACCGCGCCGGGACCGTGCGTCGCCGCCATGCCGCCGAGCGTGCCCATGGCGATCGAGTGGTCGCCACCGAGCACCAGCGGCAGGCGGCCGCGGGCCGCGGCGTCGGCCACCAGGCCGGCGACGAGGCCGCACGCGGCAAGGATCGGCCCCAGGTAGTGCGCGTTGGCCTCACCGGCCTCCGTCGCCTCCGGCACGGGGGAATGGATGTCGCCGACGTCGTCGACCTCGAGGCCGATCTCGGCGAGCCGCGCCGCGAGCCCCGCGTAGCGGATCGCCGACGGGCCCATGTCGACCCCGCGCCGCCCGGCGCCGAGGTCGAGCCCTGCGCCGATCACCGCGACCGGCCGGCTCTCGGGCGCGCTCACTCGACCCGCCATTCACCGAGCGCCCGGCGCTGCGACTCGGTCAGCTCGTCGAGCAACACACCCAGCGTCTCGAGCTTGGTGCGCGCGATCAGCTCGTCGAGCTCGTCCGGGAAGCGGTTGACGCCGACGGGAAGGCCCCCGGCTGCGAGCTCCCGGATCGACAGCGCCTGGACGGAGAAGGACAGGTCCATGATCTCGATCGGGTTGCCGTCGAGCCCGGCGATGTTGACGAGTGCGCCGTCCACGAGCACGTGCACCTTACGGTCGGCCAGCCGGTACGTCACGATCCCCGCCCGCGGCGTGGTTGCCTCGTCCGCCGAAGCCGCGATCGCCGCCACGTCGATCTCGCGGTCCGAGTGCCCGGCGTTGGCGAGGAGGACGCCGTCCTTCAGGAGCGGCAGCTCCCGCTCCCCGACCGCCTCGACCAACCCGGTCGCCGTCAGGATGACATCGGCGTCGGGGAGGGCACGATGAAGCGAGGTGACGCGGTAGCCGTCCATGTGGGCGACGAGCGCCCGCACCGGATCGACCTCGACCACGGTGACGCGGCCGCCGAGCCCGTCCGCCGCCCGCGCCAGCCCGCGCCCGACGAAGCCGTAGCCGATCACACAGAACTCGCGGCCCGCCGCGAGGACGTTGGTGAGCGCGAGCACGGCGGTCAGCGTGGTCTGGCCCGTTCCGTAGGGGTTGTCGAACAGGTGCTTGCACCGCGCGTCGTTGGCCGCGACCGCCGCGAACGGGAGCCGCCCCGCCGCCTGGAGCGCGCGCAGGCGGGCGACGCCCGTGGTCGTCTCCTCGCTCACGCCGGCCAGGCGCGCGTAGACCTCCGGGCGATGCTGCTCGGCGCGGCGGGTCAGCTCGAGCCCGTCGTCGATCACGAGCTCGGGGCACGTGTCGGCGACAGCGAGCAGGTCGGCGGTGAACTCGGCCGGCGAAGCGCCGTGCCGCGCATGCACCTCGATCCCGCGCGCGACGAGTGCCGCGCACACCGCGTCCTGGGTCGAGAGCGCGTTCGAGCCCGCCGCGACCACCTGCGCGCCGGCCTCCGCCAGGGCGAGCACGAGACACGCCGTCTTCGCCTCGAGGTGCACGACGACGGCGACCCGGCGGCCCCGCAGCGCGCCGTCGGCGAGCCGGCTCGCGCCGAGGCGCTCGAGCACCGGCATGTGCTGGCGCGCCCACGAGATCAGCCGTTCGCCGTCGGGCGCGAGGCCGACGTCGGCGATCCGCGACCGGCCGGCGGCGTCCGCAACCGTCATGGAGTGGCGAGGGCCGGACTTGAACCGGCGACACCACGGTTTTCAGCCGTGTGCTCTACCAACTGAGCTACCTCGCCCGAAGGGACTGCAGCGTAGCTCACCGAACGACCGCCTCCAGCTCGAGCTGGCCCCTTCTTCCGGTGAGGTCGATCGTCCCGCTCCGGCGGTTGACGGGCGCCGCTGCACCGTTGATCCGTACGGCGCCGAGGTGCTCGCCGGCAGGGAGGCGCAGCCGGAGCGCGAGTGTCGCCGGCGCCGGCCGCGCGGGGACGTCGACGGTTCCCTGCACCATCGAGCCCTGTCGCGCCAACGTGAACGAGACGGCTCCGAAGCTGGTCGGCGCGTCCTCGACGCTGATCGTCGCGCCGTCGGCGAGCCACGGCCTCGGCGTCGCAAACGCGAGCTCGAGCCCACGCGGCGCTCCGTCCGGGCCGCGCGTCTCGTGCACGAGCAGCAGACGCAGATTCTCGAGGAACGCGGCGTTCGCGCCGCTGTTCGGGGGTTGGTACATCGTTCGGTAGAGCTCTCCGTGCAGCGGCGTCACGCTCTCGCTCTCCCCCGACACGAAGGTGTCCGGCGTCATCGCGGCGCCGAGCATGCCGTAGAGCGAGAGGACGAGTTGATCCGGCTGGTCCGCGTCCGCGAGGAACCGGTCGACATTGACGCCGTAGACCTGGTCGATGCCCGAGGTGGGCGACGGCGGATACTCGCCGTAGAGCCGCGTCGCACCGGCCCGCACCAGGCCGAGCATGCGGCCACCGTGCCCGAGCAGGTAACGCAGCACGCCCTCGGCGATCCGCCCGTGCGGCGGAAACAGGCCCGAGGCGAGCGCGTACGGCATCACCAGGTTCCAGTAGGTGCCGGCGCGGGAGAATGCGAGGTTCGGATAGGGCCGCTCGCCCGCGAGCAGCGCGGCCGGCACGAAGACGGAGCCGTCGAGCGTCCGCCGCGCAGACTGTGCGACGGCTGCATCGAGGCCGGCATGGAGGCGGGCGGCGAGCCGCCGGCAGAGCGCGGCCAGCTCCGGATGCCCGGTCTGCGACCAGACGCGGCCGAGCGACGCCAACCCTTGCCAGACGACCGCCTGGCCGTGCAGCGCGTAGACCTGGCGCGAGACGTCGGACGAGAACGCCTCAGGCGCCAGCAGGCCGTTTCGGCTCTCGTCGAGCTGGCGCGCGATCGTCTGCACCAGACGCGCGAGCCGCGGCGTCTCGGTGTTCAGGAACACCCGGTTGCGGGCGAGCCGGTACAGGTCGGCGTGGGCCACCATCAACTCGCCGGCCCGCCACGTGGTGAAGCGAAGCGGCAGGCGACCCAGCGCGAAGTGCAGGATCGTCTGCGCGACGTCCGGGCGTCCGTACGCCGCCATCACCCGTGCGACGTCGGCTGCCTCTGCGAACGAGAGCTCCTGGTAGGAGTTCCCGGCGCTGTAGCGCCAGGTGAGCAGCAGCTCCTGGACGAGCAGCGCCTGCTCGGCGTCCTGCACCTGCTGGTCGGGGACGTCGAACACGGTCCCCTCACCGAGTCGCGAGTTCCAGTAGCTGGAGACGTCGGCTCGCGCCGTGTCGTAGATGCGTGGGCTGACCTGGAGCGGACGGCCGTCGACGGGGCCGCTCGGGACAGCCACGTAGATGTCGCTCTCGGTGCCGGCCGGGACGTCGAAGCGAACACCCGAGCCTTCGACGTCCGCCTCCCCGCTCCACACGAACCGCGTCGCGCCGCGATCGAGCAGCTGGTCGCCTTTCTGTACGAGCTGCCCCGGCGACAACACGAACCGAACGTCGGCGTCCGCGCTCGACGCCGTCGCGTCGACGTGCAGCCGCACGAAGCTGAGCGAGATCTTCCCGTAGGCCCGGCCGACGAACGACTCCTGGTCGTAGCGGACGCCTGCGGCATCGGTGTAGGTCGTGTCGAGAATCGGCAAGTAG
Source organism: uncultured Thermoleophilia bacterium (assembly GCA_963769545.1). Lineage (GTDB taxonomy): Bacteria > Actinomycetota > Thermoleophilia > Gaiellales > Gaiellaceae > PALSA-600. Next base: position 1,099,394 of record CAVYMB010000002.1, read on the forward strand.
CCGTCCGCGAGCTTGGCCGCACCGAGACGTTCGAGACACGAGCCGTATCGCTCGGTGCCGCCGGGCCCGACGTCGACCGTCACGCTCGGTCCGCCGGCGCGCCGCGTGACGATCTGGCTCCCGTCGGCGACGTGCAAGGCGAAGATCCGGCCGCCGTTGACGGTGAACGGGTAGGCGAACGGGAGGTAGTACACGCCCGATTCGGTCAGCTTTGCGCCGCGTGGGCCCACGGCATAGAGCAGTGGGGCGAGCATCGCCTTCGCTCGGTCGTACGACGGGCCGCCCGGCGCGGTCAGCAACCGCTTGCCCCAGACGTCCCGCTGCCCGGCCAGAGCGGAGCGAACGCCGCGGGCGTACGCCTGCGAAGCGACCGGCGCCCCACAACCTGACGCAACCGCGCCGCGCGCATCGCCGCCGGCCGCCGCGAGGATCGCAGTGACGATCGCGATGGCGAAAAAAGAGACGTCCGGACCGGTGCTACCGCGTCGCGAACGTCCCTGTGAGCGCACCTTAGGAGGTGTCCGCACGCCGGGCAAGCAGCGCCACTCCGGCGCCGGCAGAGAAGTCCGCAATGTGCGAGAAGCCCCGTCGTTCGAGTTCGGCCCGGATGCGCTCGAGCGGCACCCAGATCGGGGTCTGCGCCCCACGCGAGAACGCGATCGCGACGTATCCGCCCGGCGCCGTCACCCGCGCCAGCTCGTCGAAGAACGGGATCATGTTCAGCTGCGCGACGAGCTCGAAGGCGCCGTCGGCGTACGGAAGCGCCGACGCGTCGCCGACCTCGTACCGCTCGCGAGGCCCCGACGCATGTGCGCGCGCCTCCGCGATCATCGGCCCGGAGGCGTCGATGCCGACGACCGCCGCGCGCGCGAACCGGCGGGCGATCGCCCGCGCGCCCGCGCCCGTCCCGGTGCCGATGTCGAGCGCGTCCGCGGGCTCGCCCGGCACGGCGTCGAGCGCCGCCTCGAGCGGTGCGAGATGCGTCGGCGAGACGCGCGTCTCCTCCCAGTCGGCCGCGATCGAGTCGAACGTCCAGACGAACGGCCGTCGGAGCACGCCCCAGAGCCACGGCTGCGCCGTCACGAGTTGGGTGACGACGCGAGCGAAGCGCTGCCGCGCGCGCATGTCGATCACGTGCGGGCGATCCTCAGCCGGTCGCCGGGCCTGACGCCGGTCAGCCGCGCAGCGTTTCCCTGGCTGATTGCAAGCGTCATCAGCCCGTACGAGTCCTCGTACAGGATCAGCTCACCCGGCGCGGTGTCGGCGAACGTGCCCGCCAGGACGGCGTAGTACCGGTCGAGCTGGAGTCTCACCTCGACGTGCCCGCCGTCCTCGCAACCGAGTGCGTCCACCTCGGCGCGACGCACGTTCGTGGCGACGTTGCCGAACCGGTCGACGATCAGGACGGTTGCGTGAACCTGCGACCGGCCCACCTCCGTCCGTGGCAGCTCGAGCCGGACGAGCGTCGCCGGATCGACCGGTGGGCCGAGCTCGGCGATCGGCACACCTGCCGCGAGGTGCGCGGCGGCCGGGGCGAAGATGTCGCGCGCATGAAAGGTGCGCGAGACCTCGGACAGCCGGTAGCGCGGGTCGGTGAGCTCGTGCACGGCCTCGATCCCGAGCTCGTCGGCGGCGAGCAGCAAGAGGCCGTTGTCCGGCCCGACGAACAGGCGCCCGTCTGCTGTGCGCACGGCGACCGCGCGCCGATTTCCGCCGACGTCCGGATCGACGACCGCCAGGTGGACGCCGACGGGCGTGTACTCGATCGCGTTCCGGAGCACCAGCGCCCCCTGGAGGACCGCCTGCGGATCGATCCCGTGGGTGAGGTCGAGCACCCGCGCCTCGGGAGCGATCATCGCGATCACGCCGTGGCAGGTGCCGACGAAGTCGTCCTGGAGGCCGAAGTCGGTCAGGAAGGTGACGGTCTGCATGTCTGTCAGGCGGACTCCATCAGATCGCGAACGGCCGCGAGGAGGCCGTCGAGGTCGTGCGTCTCGGCCTCGCGGATCACCTCGAGCCCGGCCGACCGCGCGATCCGCGTCGTCTCGGGGCCGATCGTCACCGCCGGGGCGCTCCCGCCTGCCTCGGCATACGCGCGCGCGGCCGAGCCGGATGCCAGCAGGACGACGTCGGCCGCCGGCAGCTCGGGCCGGAGCAACCGGGTCCGGTAGAGCGGGACGAAATCGGCGGCGAGCTGTTCGACGGGGCCGAGCCTGGCGCCTGCTGCCGCGGCGAAGAGCACGCGGCCCGCGGGGCGCGGCAGCTCGGCGAGCAGATCGTCCTGCGACGCTGCACGCGGCACGAAAGCCACCTCGAGGCCGGCGGCCCGGAGCGCCTCCGCGGTCGTGGGGCCGACGGCCGCGACCCGCGGGAGGTTGCGGCCGCGACGGGCGAGCTCGGCGGCCCCGTTGGCGCTGGTCACGATCACCCAGTCGTAGCCCGAGCCGTCGACGGGCTCGTCCGACACGCGCTCGATCTCGATCAGCGGACATTCGAGGACCTCGACCGGCAGCGCGCGCAGACGGCCGACCAGCGGCTCCGCCTGGGCCCGCGGGCGCGTGACGATCACCCTCATCGGGCGGCGGCGAGGGCGCCGAGCTCGCGTCCGAGCGCGACCGGATCGTCGCCGGCGCGGCGCACCAGCCATTCGCCGTCCTCTCCGGCTACGAGCGCGTGCAGCATCTCTCCGTCGTGGTGCGCAGCGACGGGCGCAAGGCAGCCGGCACCGATCACGGCGACACACGCACGCTCCGCCTCCACGCGGCGGCGCGTCTCGGCGTCATCGGCAGCCTCGACGAGCGCCGACTCGCCCGCGCGAACCTGCAGCGCGAGCGCTCCCTGCCCGGCCTCGGGCAGCATCTGTTCGGGCTCGAGCCGTGCACCGATCTCGGCAGCCAAGCCGAGCCGGTCGAGGCCGCAGGCGGCGAGGACGATCGCGTCGAGCCCGCGCTCGCGCAGCTTGCGCAGGCGGGTGTCCACGTTCCCGCGCAGCGGCTCGACCGACAGGTCCGGCTGGGCGGCAAGCAGCTGCGCACGCCGTCGCGCCGACGCGGTGCCGATCCGCATGCCGGGCCGGACGGCGCCGGCGCCGACGAGCGCATCGCGCGGATCGTCTCGCACCGGGTACGCACCGACGACGAGGCCGTCGGGATCGGCGGCGGTCATGTCCTTCGCCGAGTGAACGGCGACGTCGATCCGCCCTTCGAGCAGCGCCTCCTCCAGCTCCTTCACGAAAACCCCGCGCGCACCGATCTCGCCGAAGGGCTTGCTCCGGTCGCGGTCGCCGACGGTGGTGATCGGAACGAACGCGATCTCGACGCCCGGCCGGCGCAGGAGCCCTGCTGCCTGCTCGGCCTGCGTCAGCGCGAGCCTAGAGCCGCGAGACCCGACGCGAACGAGCACAGGTCGACCTCGAGACTCGGGTGCTGCGGCCGCACGTCAACGGTCCGCGCCGGACGCGCAGGAACGCCGACGGTGCTACGACCGGCAGCGGGCGCTCGATCCGGCGCGGCTCGTCGTCGATCACCGGATGTCGTCCTCCAGCCCGAACAGGTGGCGCACGGCGTCGGCGTAGAGCGCGCCGTCCGACCCGACCGCCGCCTCCTTCATCCGCACCGTCGGGAGATGCAGGAGCTTGTTGACGATCTGCGTCGTCACCGACTCGAGCTTCGCGCGCTCGGCATCGGTCACGCGGCCGTCGAGCTTCGCGAGCTCTGCCGCTCTGATCTCCTCGGCGCGCGCACGCAGCGATGCGATCGCGGGAACGACATCGAGCGACGCGCGCCAGGAACGGAACCGCTCGACCTCCTCGGCGGCCAGCACCTCTGCTCGCTGAGCCTCGGTTCGCCGCCCGGCGAGCGTCTCCGCGACGACGGCCTCGAGATCGTCGATGTCGTAGAGGAAGCACCCGTCGAGCCGCCCAAGCGCCGGATCGAGGTCGCGCGGAACGGCGATATCGATGAAGAAGAGCGGGTGATGCCGACGCACCGGCACGTCCTCGGCACGCAGGACGAAGCCCGGAGCGCTCGTCGACGAGACGACCACATCGACGTCGGCGAGCGCGGCGGCGAGGCCGTCGAGCTGCAGACCGCGACCGCCGAAGCGCGCGGCGAGCGCGCGGGCGGCATCGGTCGACCGGTTGGCGACATAGGCGATCGCCGCGCCGCGCGACGCCAGGTTCGCGGCTGCGAGCTCGCCGATCCGGCCGGCGCCGATCAGCAGCACGCGCCGGCCCTCGAGCTCGCCGAACACCTGCGCCGCGAGTGCCGCGGCAGCCGACGAGACCGAGGCGGGGCTCTCACCGATCGCCGTCTCGCTACGAACGCGCTTGCCGAGCGCGAGCGCCTGGCGGAAGACGCGGTCGAGCAGCCGCCCGGGCGCGACGGCCTCGAACGCTCCACGCACCTGGCCGAGGATCTCGCCTTCGCCCGGGACGAGCGAGTCGAGGCCCGCCGCCACGCGGAACAGGTGCAGGGCAGCGTCCTCGTCGTGCAGGCGGTAGAGCACGTCGTCGAGCGGCTCGCCGGCAAGCGCGGTCAATGCGTGTGCCGCATCCTCCTCGAGATCACCGCCGAGATAGATCTCGGTGCGGTTGCACGTCGAGAGGCAGACCGCGTCACCGAGCGCACGGGCGAAGGCCGCGGCCGCGTCGGGCTCGAGCGCCACCCGCTCGCGCAGCTCGACCGGCGCGACGTGATGCGACAGCCCGACCAGCGTCAGCTCCGATGAGCTCATGTGAAATGTCCCGTGGCGAGGGCGAGCCGCGACACGACCACGAGCGCGAACCCGCCGATTGCGAGGTAGGCGCCGCGACGCCCCGGTGGCCGCGCGACGAGAAAGCCGCCATAGAGCAGCCAGGTGGCCACGGTCAGCCATTCGAGCGCGTCGGTCGAGCCGCCCTGCTGCCGCAGGCGCACGAGGCCGGCCGCGAGGCCGAACGTGAGGAGCGGCAGCGAGACGACGATCGTCCGAAAGGTCAGCCGCTCGAGCGACTGAAGCGGCGGCAGGCGCAGCCGGAGGATGTCGGTTGCGCGACCCTTCAGCCGCCGTTCCTCCCACAGGTAGACGCCTGCGAGCGCCGCCGCGATCGTGAATCCTGCGAACGCCGCCAGCACGAAGCCGACGTGCAGCACGAGGAAGAGGCTCGGATAGCGCGAGCTGCCGTGGCTGGCGACACCGCCGCCGAGCCGCGCCACGATGAAGAGCAGGGCGACCGGCGGCATCACCGCCAGGCCGACGAGGCGAAAGCGGGGCCGGCAGCCCCAGATCAGGTACGTGGTGACGACGAGCCAGACGAACAGGTTCAGCGAGCCCGCGAACGACGACCAGGGAAACCCCTCCGAACGGCCTGCCTGCACGGCGAGCAGCGCCGTCTGAGCGAGCCACCCGACCCGGACGCCCCACGTCGCGAGCCGCGACGTCCGCGGCGACGCATACGCGAATGCGGCCTCGCCGTAGCCGATCAGCACGGGCCAGAAGAGCGCCTCAGCCATGACTTCGCTCCTTGGCCAGCTCGACGAGCTGCGCGACCTCACGCTGCAACCGTTGCAGCTTCGACGCGATGATCACGACATACGCGAGCACCGCGACGAACACGACGAGATACGCAGCCGCGGTGTATTTCTCGGACGGCGTCATCGGAGCGTCACGCGAGCAGCTCGCGCAGTTCGCGCAGCGAGGAATCGAGGCGCTTGCCTGCGAGCTCGATCGAGTAGAGCGTCACAAAGAGCATCAGCATCGCGAGCAGGCACGCACAGAAGGTGAGGAACTGCGAGCCCGTCATCTGATAGCCGTGCGCGGTGAACACGACCGGATGGATGAAGCTCTTGGAGAGGCGGATGGCGAGGAACGAGACGGGGATCAGAACGACGCCGAAGAGTGCGTACACGGCGCACATGTTCGCCCGCTGCAGACCCGGCTCGACCGAGAAGCGCAGCATGAAGTAGGCGCAGTAGAAGAGGAAGAGCACGAGGAAGAGCACGAGCTGGTCCTCCCCCCACGACCACCAGACGCCCCACGAGATCCGGGCCCAGATCGAACCGGTCGCCAGGGTCAGCGCGCCGAAGATCACACCCTGGTGAATCGCGACGTAGCTCTCGAGGTCGGCCTCCGGGTCACGCTTCCAGAGGTGGCGAAGCGCCTTCCACGCCCCCCACCCGAAACACGCGTATGCCGTGAAGGCGAGCGGCACGTGGAGGTAGAAGATCCGCTGCGAGAGACCCTGGTTCGCGTCCGTCGGCGCATAGAAGAACGCCAGCCCGAGCGCGACGGCGAACAGGACGGCGCACGTGCCGGCCACCACGGGCAAACGGGAGTAGGCGGCTCTCACAGGCGCCATCGTAGTCCGACCGCGGCGCCGCGACCGGCGGTCAAACCTCGGCCACGACGTACTCGAACGTGGCCCAGGCGAGGATCGCGAAGAGAACGTCGTAGAGCGCGAGGAACCAGAGGTACCCCCCGACGCCGCCGACAACGATCGGGACGGCCGTCGGCAGGAAGAGCAACGGCAGCAGGAGCTCACGGGCGCGGCCCGCAACTGCCATCGCACCGAAGAGCGTCCCGACCGCACAGATGCCGACGTCCGCGAGCACGACCGCGGCAACCGTCCGCCCGGTCACCCCCGAGAAGAAGGCGGCGAAGGCCGGTAGGGCGACGATCTCCGCGCAGACGAGGAACGCGAGCACGGAGAGCGTCTTCGCCAGCCAGATCGTGCTGCGGTCGCACGGCGCGAGCACGAGCGCGTCGAACATCCCCTGCTCGCGCTCGGCGACGAAGGCCCGGGTGAGCCCGAGGAGCGCCGTCAACACGAGCGCCGCCCAGAGGAGGCCGAGCGACGCCGGCTCGCCGCTGCCGTGCGGCAGCGCGAAGTGAAAGATCGTCAGCATCGCGACGACGAACAGCAGCATCGCCGGCAGCGTCTCCTTCGCGCGCAACTCGAGCAGCAGATCCTTGCGCGCGAGCGCGACGACATCCCGGGCGTACGTCATGCGAAGGCAAGCCTGTCGGTCGCGAGCCGACTGACGCGCGCGGGATCGTGCGTCGCAACGACGCACGCGTGGGTCTGCTCCGCGAGCAACCCGTCGAGCAATCGTGCACCGTCGGCGTCGAGCGCGTTGTACGGCTCGTCGAGGAGCAGCAACGCCGGCTTGTGCAGCAGCACGCGGCACAACCCGAGCCGCTGCTGCATGCCGCGCGAGAACGAGGAGACGCGGTCGTGGCGGACCTCCCAGAGCCCGAACCGCTCGAGCAGCATCCCGACGCGCTCGCCGCGCTCCGGGATCCGGTACAGGCGCGCGAACAGGTTCAGATTCTCGAGCGGCGTGAGCTCGCGGTAGACGAGCGGTTCGTGTGCGAGAAAGCCGATCTCCCGTCGAGGCGGCAGCTCGAGCTCGCCGGCAGTCGGCGCGGCGAGCCCGGCGAGCACGCGTAGGAGCGTCGTCTTGCCGGACCCGTTCGGCCCGGTCACGAGCAGGAAGCCGCGCTCGTCGAGATCGACGTCGATGCCCGCGAACACCCGGCGCTCGCCGTAGCGCTTCGCGAGCCCGCGGCCGCGAATCACGAGCGGTAGACCTCGGCCGCGGCGCGATGGAAGCCCTCGGGGGCACCCGCGGCCGCGAACGTGTCGGCGATCTCCTCCATCTCGCGGATCCACCGCCAGCCCTTCGCCGCGGCCGAGCGCTCGGCTGCCGCGAGCCGCTCCGGCAGCTCCGGCGCGGACGTGCGCCACTCGGCCTGCAGGTCGTCCCAGACCCCGTTCGCCCGCGCGACGTCGCGAATCGCGAGCAACAGCGCCGCCGTCCCCTTCGACCAGGCGGCGTACGTCATCTTCAGTGACGAGGCATCGGCCACGATTGCCGTGCCGACGACGCTGCCTGCGAACAGGCCCGCGGCCGTCTGTGCCTCGGCGCCCGACAGGTAGAGCCGCGTCGTCCCGGGCGCGCGGGGCGGCGGGCCGACGATTCCGCCGTCCACGAACCGAGGATGCAGCGTCGCCACCTCGCGCGCAGTGGCCGGCGAGATCGCGTTCGCGTCGACGTACAGCCCGCCGAATCCCGCGGTCTCCGTGGCGACCTCGAGTGCCGCGTGCGGCGGGCACACCGACAGCAGAAGCTCGCTCTCGTCGACGAGTGCCGCGACGGTGCCGGTATCGGGTAGGCCACGGGCCCGCGCCCGGGTCGCCTCGCTCCGTCCAGCGGACGCCCACAGCACCTCGTGGCCGGCAGTCGAAAGCGCGTCGCCGAGCGCTGCGCCCATCTCGCCGGGATGCAGCAGCCCGACGATCACAGGACGTCGGCGAGCACGAAGGCGAAGAAGGCGAGCGAGATGACCCCGTTCATCGTGAAGAACGCCGTGTCGAGCCGGCGCAGGTCGCCCGGCCGCACGAGCGAGTGCTCGTAGGCGAGCAGCGCTCCGACGAGCGCGACGCCGACCCAGTAGAGGACGCCGACGTCGAGGCCGAGCCCGACGGCGACCAGCAGCACCACGGTCAGGAGGTGGAGCGCACGGGCACCGAGGAATGCTCCGGTCACGCCGAAGCGGGTGACCCAGGAGTGCAGCCCCTGCTCCTCGTCGACGTCGACGTCGAACAGCGCGTAGAAGAGGTCGAATCCCGCCACCCACGCCGCCACTGCAGCGCCGAGCGCCCAGGCCTGCCACGGCAGCTCGCCGCGCACGGCCGCCCACGCGCCTACCGGCGCCAGCCCGTCGACGGCGCCGAGCCAGAGATGGCAGAGCCAGGTGAACCGCTTCAGGTAGGGGTAGACGACGAACATCGCGACCGGAATCGGGGCGAGCGGCCGCACGAACGGATCGAGCTGCCAGACCGCAGCGATGTAGACGGCGAGCGCGACGACGCAGAAGCCGAGGACGCCGAGGACGGAGAGCGCGCCACTCGGCAGCTCGCGCGACGCCGTGCGCGGGTTCGCGGCGTCGATCCGCGCGTCGATGAGGCGGTTCAGCGCCATCGCCAGGGAGCGTGCGCCCACCATCGCGACCGTGATCCAGAACAGGTCGTGCCCCGGTGGGACGCCCCCGACCGAGAGCACGGCCCCGACGTAGGCGAACGGCAGCGCAAAGATCGTGTGCTCGAACTTGACGAGCCGGTAGTACAGGCGGGCGACGCGCATGCCGCTCAGGTCTGCCGGTGCTGTGTCGACTCCCCGGAGACCAGCGCCACCGCATGCGAGAGGGCCGGGCGCAGCAACGCGTAGCCGTCGCGACAGCCGCCGGGTGACCCGGGGAGGTTGACGACCAGCGTACGACCGACCACGCCGGCCGTTCCGCGCGAGAGCAACCCGTGCGGGGTCTTCGCGGCGGCATCGGCGCGCAGCGCCTCGGCGATTCCCGGCACCTCGCGCTCGAGCACGGTCCGCGTCGCCTCGGGCGTGACGTCGCGCGGCGCAACTCCGGTGCCGCCCGTTGTCAGGACGACGCGCGCGTTCGCGGCCAGCTCCTCGATCGCGGCGGCGATCTGGGCGGCTTCGTCGGGAACGACCCGGCGGTCGACCTCGTACCCGTCGGCGCGGAGGCCTCGCTCGAGCTCGTCGCCACTCGTGTCGTCGGCCTCGCCGCGCGAGACGCGGTCCGAGACCGTCAGCACCGCGGCGTTCATCCCTTCACCTTCTCGACGAGCTCGACCGACAGCTTCATCGTCTTGTCGACCGCCTTCGCCATGTCGTAGACGGTGAGCGCCGCGACCGATGCCGCGGTCAACGCCTCCATCTCGACGCCCGTGCGCGCGGTCGTCGCCACCTCGGCTCGGATCTCGACCCCGTGCTCGACCACCTCGAGGCTGACGTCCACGTGTGACAGCGGCAGCGGGTGGCAGAGCGGGATCAGCTCGGCCGTCCGCTTCGCGGCCATGATCCCTGCCAGCTGCGCCGTCACGAGCGCGTCTCCCTTGGGCAGCGAGCGCAGTCGCGCAGCTGCCGTGGTCTCGACGAACGCCCGGGCGACCGCACGCCGCTCGACCTCCGGCTTGGCGCCGACGTCGACCATGTGAACACCGCCTGCTTCGTCGACGTGCGAGAGGTCGCTCACGGCGACAGGTTACGCCGACGCGCGTTCGAGGTCGGCGAGCAGGCCGTCGATCCAGTGATCGAGGTCGTGGGTGCGCACGTGACGCGAGATCGACTCGGCTCGGTGTCTCCGCTCGGATTCGCTCATCGTGAGCGCGGCGTGGAGTGCCTCCGCCTGGCCGAGGACGTCGAACGGGTTGACGGTCAGCGCCCATTCGCCGAGCTCCTCGTGCGCGCCTGCGTTCTCCGAGAGCACGAGCACACCGCCGCGGTCGTTCACCAGTGGGCCTTCCTTCGCGACGAGGTTCAGCCCGTCGAAGACGGCGTTCACGAGCAGGATGTCGTACTGCTTGTAGGCCGCGACGGAGAGCGTGAAGTCGTCGGCGATCCGCAACTCCACCGGCTCGAAGCCGCCGCTGGCGTGGCGCGTGTTGACGGCGGCAGCCTCGCGCTCGATCGCAAGGCGGTAGTCGGCGTACTCCTGGACGTCCTGCCGCGACGGGTCGAGCAGTGCAAGCATCGAGACACGGCCGCTCCACTCGGGGTGACGGTCGAGCAGGAGGCCGAACGCTCGGAAGCCGCGAACGATGTTCTTCGACGGGTCGGTGCGATCGACGCGCACGACGAGCCGCTCGCGCCGCAGAGCGTCGATGCGTGCCTCGGCGGCAAGCACCTCGCGGCCGGCGGCGAGGCCGTCGAACTCCGCGGGATCGATCGAGATCGGCCGAGCCGTGACGGCCGTCGCTCGGCCGCGATGCGTGAGCCGGCCGTCGGCGGTCCGCTCCGCCCCGACGACGTCAGCGGCGCTCGCCGTGAAGTTGCGGCACCACCGCCGCGTATGGAACCCGACGAGATCGTTCGCCAGCAGCCCGTCGTGCACCGCGCGGCGGGCGCCCTCGGGGAGCACCGTCCACCCGTCGGACTGCGGCCACGGGATGTGGACGAACTGCGCGAGCAATGCCTCGGGGCGCGCCTCACGGACGATGCGTGGCGCGAGATAGAGGTGGTAGTCGTGGAAGAAGACAGCCGCTGCCGGTCTGTTGTCCAGTTCGGCAACAGCCGCCGCCGCGAACGAACGGTTCACCTGCTCGTACCCTCGCCAGCCGTCGACGAACGACTCGTCGAGCACCGGCTCACGCGAAAGCCCGTACAGCGAGTGCTGCACGAACCAGAGCAGCGGATTGGCGACGACGTTGTAGAAACCGTCGTAGGCAACCGGGTCGTGGGCGAGCAGCCGCAGACGGCACGGCGCACCCGCGTCCTCCTGCACGAGGCCGTCTCCCTCCGACGCGACCGCCCGATCCTCGTCGGAGAGCGCGCTCGCGATCCAGGTCACGTCGTGGCGCGCAAGCAGCCCGCGCAAGGCCGTCGCCAGCCCGCCCGCTCCGCGGGTCGCAACCCGGGCGCCGTCCGCGCTGCGCGCGAAGGTCACCGGGCCGCGGTTCGAGACGACGATCAGCGGGCGCCGGCTCACACGAGCGTGATCTCACTGCCGCCGGTGTCGTTGCCGGCGAGCAGGTTGAAGAGCACGAGCCAGTCACGGAGCAGCCGAGGCGTCAGGAACTTGCGTCGTACCTGTTCCTTCCCACGCAGCGCGCGCGCGTGGGCGCGCTGGGGGTCGTCGAAGATCTCGACGCAGGCGGCGGCGCAGTCGGCGACCGAATCGACGAGCCAGCCGGTCTCGCCGTCGGCGATCTGCGCGACGATTCCGCCGACCCGGCCCGCGACGGTCGGCCTGCTCTTCCAGAGCGACTCGGTCACGGTCAGCCCGAAGCCTTCGCGCGTCGACTTCTGGATCACTGCGTCCGAGTGCACCTGGAACGCGTTGATCTCGACGGCACCGACGTTGTTCAGGTTGCTGAGGATGAAGATGTCGGGGTCGCCGTCGGCGTGGGCCACGGTTCGCTGGTAGTACTCCCAGCCCTCCGGATCGTCGTGCGCCATCGAGCCGACGAGCGCGAGCTGCACCTCGGGGCGCCGCTCCTTGACGATCCGGTACGCGTCGATCACGCCCAGCGGGTCCTTCCAGGGATCGAAGCGGGAGACCTGGGTCAGCAGCGGGCGTTCGACATCGACGCCGAACTGATCGACGATGTAGTGCGCATCCTCCGGGGCCAGCGCCATGTTCTTCGGCTGGAGCGGATCGATCGCGGGCGGCCAGATCGCCACCCGGGCGAGACCGCCGTCCCGTGGTGCGTACTCGCGGAGATGGAAGACGGCCGCGTCGTAACGGCGGAGCGACGGCAGCAGCGCGGCGAAGACCTCCTGGTTCGGCGTCGAGAAATCGATATGACCGCGCCAGATCCAGCGTGCACGGCGGTCCGGATAGAAGTCGATCGTCGCCGCGGGCTGAGGATCGTGCACGACCACGAAGTCGTACGCGTCCGCGTCGAGCTCGGCGGCGGTCTCCGCGTTGTAGCGCATGAAGATCTCGAGCTCCTCGGGGCCGAGCCCCTGGGGATCGCCCTGCAGGGCGTTGTGAATCGTCTTCGTGACCCGGAAGAACTCCTCCGCGCCACGCATCACCCGCCACTCGACGTCGAGGCCGGCATCCGCCATCAGCGGCACGAGCGTGTAGAGGATCTCCGCGACACCGCCGCCGAACGGCGTTGCGGACAGATGCAGGACCCGCCGGCCCTCGAGCGGGCGGGCAAGCCGCCGCACCTCGTCCATCAGTCCGCGCGAGACGAGGCTCGCGTAGTCCGCGAGGGACTTCCGCCCCGCGTTCACGAGTTGCAGCACGAGGACGGCCCGGAGCGCTAGAGGATCGGCGCCGGCAGGCGCTTGACGAAGCGCAGCGTCGAGCCTCCCTGCTCGCGACCCGAGATCTCGAGCTCGTCGGCGAGCGCCCGGATGATCGCGATCCCGAGACCGCCCTCGACGAGCTCGTCGTCCCCGGCGGTCGTCGGCGTCGGCTCGAGATCGAACCCCTCGCCGTCGTCGGCGACCTCGACCACGAGCCGGTCGGGATGGAGCTCGTACCTGATCTCGACGATCCCGTCGCCGCCGTCGTACGCATGCCGGACGGCGTTCGTGCACGCCTCGGTGAGGGCGAGCTTCAGGTCGGCGACGAGCTCGTCCGACAGCGGGTCCGGGTGGAGCCGCGCGAGACCGCTGAGCGCGAGCCGGCCGAGGCCGATGAATTCCGCTTTCGCCGGAATCGTCAACCGAACCATGCAGACCTGCTCCTCGTCGAGCACACCCATACCTGCAGCACCTTTCCCGGACGCACGGGGCAGACAAACCTCGGAGATTCTGCCGGATTCTCCTGTCGGCTCGCCTGTCGGTTCGCCGCCGCGCCCGCCGTGTCCTGCCTCGGCGCTAGCCGGCCGGGCTCGGCCGCGCGTCCAGCCTGACCGGCAGGCTCAGGCGGTGGCGACCGCGAACGACGGTGAAGGCGGCCGTCTCGCCGGGCGAGAGCCGCTCGGCGACGATCCGCACGACGTCCTCCGCGCTCCGCACCGGGAGGCCGTCGATCGAGACGATCGCGTCGCCGCCGACGCGCACGCTCTCACCGTCGAACGCCTCGAGGCGCGTCCCGGCCTTCAGGCCGGCGCGCTCGCCCGCGGCGTCGCCCGGCGCGAACGAGTCGATCAGGGCGCCGTGCTTCGCGGCGTAACCAAACTTCTTCGCGATCGACGGGGTGAGGTCCTCCGTCGTGATCCCGACATACGCGTAGGTCACCTTCCCGGCCCGGACGAGTTGCTGCAGCGAGCGGCGCGCGGAGTCGATCGGCACCGCAAAGCCGACCCCCTCGAACCCCGACGAGGTGCCGCTCGAGCGAATCTGGGCGTTGATCCCGATCACGCGGCCGCGGGCGTCGAACAGGGGGCCGCCCGAGTTGCCGTGGTTGATCGGCGCATCGGTCTGGATCGCATCGACGAGGTCGTAGTTGGTCGTCAGCGACGGGATCGAGCGGCCGGTCGCCGAGACGACACCGACCGAAAGCGAGTCCGGGTTGCCGAACGGGCTCCCGATCACGGCGACGGGCTCGCCGACCACGACCCGGCTCGAGGAGCCGAGCGGGACCGGCGAGACGGCGTGGTCGTGCGGGTCGACACGAACGACCCCGACGTCGTCGAACAGGTCGTAGCCGACGATCCGCGCCGGCACCCGGTCGCCGTCCGCGAAGCCGACGTAGATCTTGCGGGCGGGCAGCGCCGGCCCCGAGAGGCCGTGGCCGGCCGTGGTGATGACATGGGCGCTCGTCAGGATCGTCCCGTCTCGCCCGACGACGAACCCGGAGCCGAGGCCGGAGCTCGCATCGGGCGATCCCGCTGCCCCGAACAGCCCGTAGATCGTGACCACGCCTGACGCGCGGGCGCGGTAGATCTGCGCCGGCGCGAACCCGTTGCCGGCAAGCGGCTTGGCGACGACGACCGGGGTCGCCGCACCGACGCTCGCCGGAACCCGGACGACCGTGGTCGTATCACCGCCGTGGTGCAGCCAGCCGGCCGCCCTGGCGACAGCGAGCACGAGCACGCCGCCGAGGACGGCGGCGACCAGCGAGACGGCGGCGAGCTGGCCCGGGCGCACCTTCGGCCACTCTAGCGCCGTCTCTTCGAGGCAGCGTTTTCACGTCGAAACGGCCGGCGGCCGGTGGCTCAGACCGGTTCGAGCTCGCGGTCGGCGACCGCCGCACTCAGCACCAGCGAGAACAGCGTCCAGCCGTCCTCCTCGTCCAGCTCGAGCCGGCCGCCCATCAGATCGGCGAGCTCGCGGGCGATCGCGAGACCGAGGCCGCTGCCGGAGGCACGGGTGCCGTCCAGGCGATAGAACCGCTCAAAGACCTGCCGGCGCGCGTCCCGGGGGATCCCGGGGCCGTCGTCGGCGACCGTCAGCGTGGCCCGCCCGCCGTCCTGCGCGGTCGCAACCCGCACCCTGCTCCCGGGCGGCGTGTGCAGGAGGGCATTCTCGACGAGGATCCGCCCGATCTGGACCACCCGGGCCGCGTCGCCGCTCGCGAAGACCGCTTCGCTCACCGCGGTTTCGAGTGCGTGATCGGCGGCGAGCGCCCGTGGTGCGAGCTCGCGCACCACGTCCCCCGCCAGCTCGGACAGATCGATCTGCTCCCGGCCGACCGCGAGGCGGCCCGCGTCGAGCCGCGAGAGGTCGAGCAGGTCGGTCGCCAGGCGCCCGAGGCGGTCGACCTGCTGGCGCATCTGCGCGAGGAACTCGTCCCGCGTCGGCTCGTCGAGCCCCTCGTCGTCGAGCAGCTCGAGGAACCCGCCCAGCGAGAACAGGGGCGTGCGCAGCTCGTGCGAGGCGTTGGCGATGAACTCGCCGCGGGCCCGGTCGAGCTGAGAGAGCCGGAGCCGCATGCGCTCGAAGGTGCGGGCGAGCTGCCCGAGCTCGTCGGTGCTCGCGTCGACCACCGGCTCGGTGAAGTTGCCTTCGGCGATCCGTTCGGCGGCCTCCTCGAGCCGGCGGATCCGGCGCGCCAGCCTGGCGGCGCCCGCGTAGCCGAAGAGCAGCGCGAACCCGAACGCCACGCCGCCCGCGATCAACACGCGCCGCCGAACGACCGCGACCGTGCGCAACTGGTCGTGGAGCGGCGCCGAGAGCAGGACGACGGAGCCGTTGATCGGATAGGCGACCTCGGCGAAGTCCTGACCGTCCCGCTCGACCGTGCCGTGCGCGAGCGTCTGGCGGGGCGACACCGCCCGGTTCGCGACCGGGTCGTTCTGCACGTCGCTCGAATCCGACTCCTCGGCCGAGTCGGCAACCGGCAGGAGGTTCAGCGGCACCTCGTTCTGGACGTCGTAGACCACCACGCGTGCATTGACGACCGGCTGCCACTTGTCGGCGAACGCCTGCTTCTGGTACTCGACCTGGCCGGGCGGGAAGTTCGGGATCGCGACCGTCCGCATCGACGACTCGAGGCTGCGCAGCTCGCTGTTCTCGAGCGAGCGCTGGTAGGACGGGACGACGATCACGTAGACGATCGCGAGCACGCAGGCGACCACGACGAGCAGCGCGAGCGCGAGCCTGCCGCCGACGCCACGCAGCGTGCTCATCGATCGCGGAAGCGGTAGCCGACGCCGCGCACGGTCAGGATGTACTCGGGCGTTCTCGGCTCGGCCTCGAGCTTCTCCCGCAGATGCCGGACGTGCACGTCGATCGTGCGTGGATCGCGGTAATCGGCGCTCTTCCAGAGCGCCTCGAGCAGCATCCGCCGGCTGAAGACGCGGCCCGGCTGGGCCGCCAGCGCCCGCAGGAGCTCGAATTCGACGTAGGTCAGCTGCACGGGCTCGCCGCGCATCTCGACCGACCGCCGCGGAACGTCGATCACCAGGCCGTCGTGCTCGATCCGCTCCTCGCCGGCATCGTCGGTCGAGTGTGGGGCCCGCGCCCGCCGCAGCAGCGCGCGGACCCGCGAGCGGAACTCGCGGATCGAGAAGGGCTTCGTGATGTAGTCGTCGGCGCCGAGCTCGAGCCCGATCACCTTGTCGAGCTCGTCGTCGCGGGCCGTCAACATGATGATCGGCACGGTGCTCTTGGCGCGCAGGCGCTTGCACACCTCGAGCCCGTCGAGGCGCGGCAGCATGATGTCGAGCACCACCAGGTCGACGGGCTGCGCGTCGAACCGCTCGAGCGCCTCCTCGCCGTCTGCCGCCTGCACCACCTCGTAGCCGTCCCGCTCGAGCGGAAACGCGAGAACCGTGCGCACCGCGTCCTCGTCGTCGACGAGCAGGATCGTGGGTGGCGAGTCGGGCATCGGCGGCGGCGCCTGCCGGGCGCGCGAGCGAGACCGCTTCGAACGGTCGCCCTCCTACTATAGCCCTGCCCATGACACCTACTCGACCTCCGGCAGGCCGGCGGCGGGCGCGCCGCGGGTCGGTCGAACGGCCGGTCAACGGCCGCCTCTACCGCGCCTCGTTCCTGATCGTGGCTGTCCCGCTGCTCCTGCTCGCCTTCTCGAGCCCACGCAGCGGCGTGCTCGCAGCCCCCTCGCTGCCGCCGAACTTCGACGGTGCCGGCGCACAGGCGCTCGCCACCGAGCTGGCCACGAGCTATCCCGACCGCGCGCCGGGCAGCGCCGGGGCGCTCGGCGCCGCGGACTGGGTCAAGTCGGAGCTGCACGGGCTCGGGCTGCCGCTCTCGAGCGACACCTGGAGCCAGCGGCTCCCCGGCGGCGGCGTCGCCACCCTCGAGAACGTCTGGGCGATGGCCGCGGGGCAGTCCCGCAACGCGATCGTCGTGATGGCGCACCGCGACGACACCGGCGTCGGTCCGGGCGCGAACGACAACGCGAGCGGCACGGCGGCGCTCGTCGAGCTGGCGCGGGGCTATGCGGCGACGACGGTGGGCGGTGCGCCGGCGGTGCGGCCGGCGCACACCCTCGTGTTCCTGTCGACGGACGGCGGCGCCGCGGGCGGCCTCGGGGCCGTCCGGTTCGCGAAGCGGCTGCCCTATCCGGTGGACGCCGTCGTCAACCTCTCCGCACTCGCAGGACACGGCGCACCGCGCCTGCTCTTCTCCGGCGATGCACCGCGCACCGCGGCCCCGCTGCTGATCACGACCGCGGCCAGCCGGATCGCCGAACAGACGGGACAGGCCGTCCGGCGGCCGACGGTTCTGGCCCAGCTGATCGACCTCGCCTTCCCGTTCACGCTCGGCGAGCAGGGGCCGTTCGTTGCACGGGGTGTGCCGGCCGTCACGGTCACGACCGGCGGTGAGCGGCCGGCCGAGGCCTTCGCCGACCGCCCGAAGAGCCTCGACGTGCCGCACCTGACCGCTCTCGGCCGGGCCGCCCAGGAGCTGGTCGGCTCGCTCGATCAGGGGCTCGAGCTGATGAGCAGCACGCCGAGCTTCGTCTGGGCCGGCGGCCGAGCCGTCCGTGGCTGGGCGATCGAGCTGCTCCTGATCTCCCTGCTCGTCCCGTACGCAGTCGCCGTGATCGACCTGTTCGCGACCACCCGCCGCCGCCGCATCCCGATCGCCCCTGCACTCCGCAGCCTGCGCAGCCGGATCGCCTTCTGGCTGTTCGCGGGGCTCGCGTTCGCCGTCTTCGGGCTCCTCGGCGCCTGGCCCCGGGGACCGGCGCGGCCGCCCAACCCGGCCGTCGCCGCGACCGGCGACTGGGCGGTGCTGCCGCTGCTCGTGCTCGGCGCGGCGCTGGCGGTCGTCTGGCTGATCTGCCGCCAGCGGCTCGTCCCGCGCCGGCCGGTCGAACCGTCGGAACAGCTCGCCGGCAGCGTCGTCGCGCTGCTCGGCGCGGGTGTGGTCGCGTTGCTCGTCGTGGCAACAAACCCGTTCGCATTGCTCTTCTGCCTGCCCGCACTGCACGCGTGGCTGTGGTTGCCCCAGGTGCGGAGCCGCGGCCCCGTCGTCCGGGCGCTCGTGTTCGCGGTCGGCCTGATCGGGCCGCTCCTGCTGCTCGGATCGCTCGCCGTTCGCTTCGGGCTCGGATTCGATGCGCCCTGGTACGTGCTGGAACTGGTCGCACTGCGCTACGTGTCTCCATTCGCAGTCGCGATCGCCCTCCTCGGCACGGCTTGCGGGGCGCAGCTCGGGATGGTCGCAGCCGGACGCTACGCGCCGTATCCGCGAGCCGGGGAGCGCTCCGCGCGCGGTCCCGTCCGCGAGCTCGTCCGCCGCTTTGCGCAGGCGAACCGCGCGCGTCGTCAGCCGGCGAGATAGCGAACCGGCGAGCCTGCCGGGAGCTCTCCCTCGCCGCGCTTGACGAGCACGAGTGCGTCGGCCTGCGCGGCCCGGGCGATCATGTGCGACTCGTCGCCGTGCACCGCTTCGAGCGCAACGGCATCGGCGTCCACACGGCGCCGCATGCGCACGAGCTGGTCGCGCTCGCGGTCGCGCCGGACTCCGGCGGCGAGCCTCCCGGGCAGCCACCGCGGCTCCGGATCCGCGGCGCCCTGCAGCGCGAGCAGCGCCGGCCGGACGAAGAGCTCGAAGCCGACCAGCACCGAGACCGGATTCCCCGGAAGGCCGAAGACGAGCGTGCTCCCGCGAACGCCGAAGGCCACCGGCTTGCCGGGTCGGACCGCAACGCGCCAGAACACCTCGTCGACCCCCAGTGCGGCGAGCGCGCCGCGGACGAGGTCGTGCTGGCCGACCGAGACGCCCCCGGACGTGATCAGCACGTCGCCGTCCAGCCCGTCCTCGAGCGCGCGTCGCGTCGCCTCCTCGTCGTCGGGCACCGCATCGAGCGCGCGCGTGTCGGCGCCCGCCTCGGCCGCCTGCGCCGCGAGCAGCAATGTGTTCGACTCGTAGATCTCACCGGGCGCGAGCGGCTCGCCCGGGGCGCGGAGCTCGCTCCCCGTCGCGAGGAGATTCACCCTGGGCCGCCGCCCACAGACGGCGTGGTCGCGGCCAACCGCGGCCAGCGCTCCGATGATCCACGGCGACAGTCGCGATCCGGCGCGCGCGACGACCGCACCGGCGGCGATGTCACCGCCCCGCGCCCGCACGTTGTCGCCGCTGGCAACGGCTTCGACGACGATCGCCGCGCCGTCGTGGCGCGTCCGCTCGACGGGCACGACCGCGTCCGCGCCTGCCGGCACCACGGCCCCCGTCGAGATCGGGGCGGCCTCGCCGGCGGCCACCCGGCCGGCAGAGGGGCGGCCGGCAGCCGAAGGCGCGGTCACGAGCAGGCGGCCGGGGGTATCAGCGGCCGAAACCGCGTACCCGTCCATCGCCGAGCTGTCGAACGGCGGCAGGTCGACGGTCGCGAGAACGGTCTCGGCGAGCACCCGGCCGGCCGCGCGCGCAAGCGGGACCGGCTCGGCCTCGAGCGGCCGAACGCGCGCGAGGACGAGCGCGCGCGCTGCGTCGATGTCGATCAGGGAGCTCATGGCCGATCACGATAATCCCGCGAACGTGGCGGCACTGTCGTGAAGATCCTCTACTTCGGAACGTACGACCGGGAGCACCCGCGCAACGTGAACGCGATCGCAGCGCTGCGCGACGCCGATGTCGAGGTCGTCGAGCGGCACACGCAGATCACCCGTGGCGGCCTCCGCGGAACGCTTGACGTGCTCCTCGCGGAGACGCGGTTCTCGTTCCCGGGCCGCCGCGGCGCCGACGCCGTGATCGTCGGATACCCGGGCCACTTCGATGTGCCGCGCGCGCGACGGCTTGCCGGCTCACACCCGCTCGTCTTCGACGCCGTGCTCTCGCTCGAACACGAGCTCGTCTCCGTACGGCGGCACTTTCGGCCGCGCTCGCTGGCGGCGAAGGTGCTACGCGTTGCGGACGCGCGCGCGATGCGGCTGCCCGACCTGATCGTGTGCGGCACCGAGGCCGAGGCACGCCACCTGCGCGGGCTCGGCGCCGGGCGTACAGCGGTCGTCTTCCTCGGTGCCGACGAGGACGTGTTCTGCGAGACGTGGGCGCCGGCCTACCCGTTCTCGGCGCTGCACGAGGTCGACGCCTCGAGCGACGTGGTCGCCGCGGCGGCCGCGCTCGTGCCCGAGGTACCGATTCGCAGCCTCGGGCGACAGGAGGTCGAGCGCGACGACCTCGGTCTCGCCTTCGGTCACGCCGGCATCGTGCTCGGCTCGTTCCGGGAGTCGCGCGGAATTGCGCCGGCCGTCTTCGGCGCCCTCGCCACCGGCGCCCCGGTCGTGACCGCCGACACGGAAGCCGCGCGAGAGCTGCTGCGCGACGGCGAGTCGGCGCTGCTCGTTCGCCCGGAGGATCCCGCAGAGCTCGCCGCCGCGATCCGGAGGCTCGCCGGCGACGAACCGCTCCGGATCTCGCTCGCAGCGGCCGGCCGCAGCGTCTTCGGCGAGCGCGCGGCGCGTCACGTGCGTGGACGGCAATGGCGCACCCTCGTCGAAGAGCTGCTCACCTGATCGTCTGCGGCAGCAGGTACGCGCACAGCGCCAGCGACAGCACGACGGCGGCCCGGTCGTCGTCGTACGCGGCCGTGACGAGCGGCCAGAGCACATACCAGACGATCAGATAGGGCAGGCAGAGGAGAAGCAGCGCCCAGGCGAGGCCGAGCCGGGCCCGTCCGCGCGCGGCCTGGAGGAGCAGCCACGCGTAGGCGGCGAGATACGCGATGACGAACGGCCACGTCGGGAGGTGCAGGCGTGAAGGGATCGCGTACGACGTGCGACGGCGCAGATCGTGGGCGAGCGGCGCGAACGCATGGAGCCAGTGAAAGCGCCACAGGGCGGTCGCCGTGCCGAGTGTGACGATCGCCGTGACCGCGAAGCCGAGATGGTCGACGCGGCGATCGTTCGCCCGTGCCTCGAGCGCGCGGAGCGGCAGCAGGACGAGCGGCACCCACTTGACGAGCACGGCGAGCGCCCAGGCCACCCCGGCGGCGCGCGGCGAACCTCGATCGCCGAGCACCAGCGCCAGGGCGACGAGCGCGACCATCAACGCGTCGTTGTGGCCGCCGCCCGCGAAGTGCACCGCGACGATCGGGTTCCAGCCGACCAGGGCCGCCGCAGCGGACCGGCGGCGCGCGGCGAGCAGGGCGGCGAGCAGGACCGCCAGGGCCGCCGCGATCCGGAAGCTCCACCCGGCAATCGACGCCGAGCGCGTGAGACCGACGGGCCTCGAGAGCAGCGAGAATGCCGGGCCGTACGCAGACGTCGAGTGCAGGTAGGCAGCGCCCGCGTGGGGAGCCGAGACAGGGTCATCGGCCGGCGTCTGCCGGTACGGGTCATGCAAGCGTGCATAGCTCCAGTACGTCAGCGCGTCGGTCGACAGCAGAAGCGGCGCGGCGAGCGGGGCGAGCTGGATCGCACACGCGATCACGAACACGGGGACGAAGCCGCCGCCGCCCCGCCGCAGCAGGAGGTAGCCGAGCACGTAGACGGCGAACGCCGCGGCAAGCAGGACGAGAAATGCGGTGCCGACGTGCGAGAACCGCGCCACGAGCGCGCACGAGACGACCAGCGCCAGCGTCAGGCAGCCGGCGCCGAGAGCGCTACGGATGCGCCCGTGGCACCGTGTTCCTGGTCGGCGGCGGCGCCGGGGTGGTGGTGGCAGACGGGGTGGTGGTGGTCGAGGTGGTGGTGGTCGTCGTCGTCGTCGTCGAGACCGGGGGCGGGCTCACGTACTGCAGGTAGCCGTAGTCGCCGTGGGTGATCGGGCGGAAGGTCGGATAGGCGTCCGGGGAGAGGAAGTCGAGCGAGGGCCGCTTCCAGAGCGCGGCGGCCATGTACTCGTGCCAGATCGGGACGGGGAAGGTCGCGCCCGCCACCTCCTGGCCGTGCACGCTCGTCATCGGGATCTCGCCCTGCTGGTAGCCCATCCAGACGACGGTGCTGAGCTGGCGCGTGTACCCGTCGAACCAGGCGTCGGCGTGATTCTCCGTCGTCCCCGTCTTGCCGGCGTTCGGGTGGACGCCGTCGCCCGAGCCGGCTCCGGTACCGAACTCGGCGTTCTGCCGCAACACGTCCGTCACCTGCCAGGCGACGCCTTGCGAGAGCGCCCGCTTCGTCTGCGGCGTGCCCCAGCCGCTCGCGGTATCAACCTTGCCGCCCGGCAAGACGACCTTGGTGATCGCCATCGGCTTGGCGTAGACGCCCATCGCCGGGAAGGTCGCGTAGGCCGCCGCCATGTCGAGCGGCGAGACGGCGAGCGAGCCGAGCCCGATCGATGCAACCGGGCGGTCCGGGGTCATCTGCACGCCGAGCCGGTGAGCCATCTGCCAGACATAGCGCGGGCCGACATCGAGTGTCAGCTGGGCATACACGGTGTTGTCGGACTGGAGAGTCGCACGCGTGATCGACTCGCTCCCGCTGTACGTGTTCTCGTAGGTATGCACCTCCCACGGCTTCGCCGGATCGCACCACGGTGCGACGTTGCACGTGAACGGCGCCGAGGTGTAGTAGGTCGAGTTGGGATCGACGCCCTGTTCGATCGCGGAGGCGAGCACGAACGTCTTGAACGTCGAACCGGCCTGTCGCGCCGACTGCGCAGCCAGGTTGAACTGGTTCCGGGCGGTGCGGACGACGGCGGTCATCGCCCTGATCGCGCCGGTGCCGGGCTCGACCGAGACGATCGCGGCGGCCGGGTCGGTGTGGTACGGGAGGACGTCGCGAATCGCCTTGTTGGCGAGGCGCTGCAGCCGCGGATCGATCGTCGTGTACACCTTCAGCCCGCCCTCGCGCACCGTCCCGGCGCCGTACTCGTCGATCAGCTGGTCGGTGACGTACGAGAAGAAGTAGGGCTGCTTGATGCGCGTGTAGATGTTGCCCGGCCTCAGGCCGAGCGACTTCGTGCGCACCGCGTTGCGGTACTGCCGCGCGGTGATCACACCGTTCGTGAGCATCGCCTGCAGCACCTCGTTGCGGCGTGTCAGCGCCGCCTTCGGATCCTGGAACGGGTCGTAGACCGACGGCGCCTGCGGCAGGCCCGCCAGCAGCGCGGACTGGAGCAAGCTGAGCCGGCTCGCGCGGCGCGAGAAGTACGTCTGCGCGGCCGCCTCGACCCCGTAGGCGTGATTGCCGTAGTACGTCGTGTTCAGGTACTCGTCGAGGATCTTCGCCTTCGGCCACTTGCGCGCGAGCTTGATCGCGAGGCACGCCTCCTTGATCTTGCGGCTGAGTGTCTTCTCGCGCCCGGTGTAGAGACCTCGCACGAGCTGCTGCGTGATCGTCGAGCCGCCCTCGACCGCCCGGCCGGCCGTCAAATCCGTCCACGCTGCACGGGCGATGCCGAGGTAGTCGACGCCGCCGTGCTGCCAGAAGCGGCGATCCTCGATCGCAACGGTCGCGCGAGGCAACCAGACGGACATCCGACCCAGCGTCACCGGCTCGCGGTTCCGCTCCGCGGGAATCGAGCCGAGCAGCGAGCCGTCGCTCGCGTAGACGAAGGAGTTCTGGCCGATCTCGACGGGCTTGAGGTTGCTGAGGCTGCAACTCGCCGACAGGGCGACGCCGGTGCCGAAACCGACCGTGAGTGCCACGACCACGATCGCCCCGACCATCGTCGCGAAGATGATCCCGGCGCGCCGGCGGCGGCGGGTCCGGTCGGCGCGCTTTCGCTTGCGGCCCCGCTGGGCGAGGATGAAGTCGAGGTCGTCGTCGCGGCGGCTCACGTCGCCTCCGGCGCTGCGTAGACGCCGGCGGCGCGCAGGCGCTCGGCGACCTCGACGCGCAGGTCGGAGGCCGCGTCGGCGAGCGGGCGGACGCCCGACACCCGGCGGCGGACGCTGATCGTCGCCTCGTTCGCCCCGAGCTCGACCACCCGCGCCACGGCTCCGTCCACCGCCAGGGATTGGAGCACGCCGCGCAGGTCGGCTGCGAGCGGGAGCTGCGCCGTCGCCTCGACATAGCCGCCGGGAGCACGGATCGTCGCGTTGCGAATCGTCTGCGAGGCGAGCTTCTCGTTCGGCACGACCACCCGGTTGTCGTCGGGCGTGCGCAGCCACGTGTAGTTGAGCCCGATCTCCTCGACGATTCCCCGAGCGCCCTCGACCTCGACGTCGTCGCCGAGCCGAAGCGGCTGAGTGAACGCGATCATGATCCCGGCGACGGTGTTGCCGATCACGCGCTGGCTGGCGAAGCCGATCACGAGGCCGAGCACCGCCGACGAGGCGAGCACCGCTCCGGCGACCGCGCGAATCTGTGGGATCACGAGCAGCGCTGAGAGGACGCCGATGAACACGATCGTCACGAACAGAACGCGGCGGATCACGCGGTATCGCGTCATCACCTCCGCAGGCAGGTTGCGGCGCGCAATTCGGCGATCGACGATCTTCGCGATCACCCACGCCGCGACGATCACGACGGCGGCGATGAGAGCGTGTTGCCAGAACTCGGACATCTAGATCTCTTCCTCTTCGCCCCAGTCGATCGGTTTCCGGCCTGCGTAGCCTTCCTCGTAGCCGTGCCAGAAGCGCACCGACTCCTCCCCGAGGTGCCAGCAGAGGAGCACGGGGACGCCCTCACGGAGCGCCGGGAAGTCGAGCAGGCCCAGATCGGCGTCCTTCACCAGCACACCGAGCGACTCGAGGTGCTCCAGGCACGCCGCCGCCGCTCCGAGCAGCGAGACCACCTCTGACTGCGCCGCGTCGAGGTCGCCGGCCGCGTGGCCGCCGCCGTTTCCGCCGATCGCGGTCACCAGCCGGCCCTGGGCCGACTCGAGCTCGCGGAGGCGCTCGCGCACCCGGACGAGCCGCTCCGCAGCAGGGAGCACCTCGCCGAGAGCGCTGTTAGCCTCGGCCGGAGTGAACGTGCGGTCGAGCACGGCGCCGCCGTATCGTACGAGGGAGAAGCCGCGCCTCGCACTGTGGTTCGTGCTGGTCGGCGTGCTCGCCGTGCTCGGCTACGCCAACCGGTTTGCCGGGGGCAAGCCCGACCCGAACATCCTCTATCAGTGGTCGACCGCGATCGGCGCCATCGTGCAGGACGGGATCGTCCTCGGGCTCGTGCTCGCGATCGCCCGGCCGCGGTTCGACCTGCTCGCGCTCCGCCGGCCGCCTCCGCTCGGCCGGACGCTCGGCTACATCGGCGCCGCGCTGGTGGCGATCTACGTGTTCGAGAGCGTCTACGCAGGGCTGACGCACCCCGGCAACGAGCAGGGCCTCACGCCGTCGCACTGGGAGCCTAACCACGCCGCCGCCTACGTCGCGAACGCGATCGTGATCTGCACCTTCATCCCGTTCGTCGAGGAGCTCACCTATCGGGGCCTCGGGTTCTCGCTCGTCCACCGCTACGGACGCTGGCAGGCGATCCTCATCGTCGGGCTGCTGTTCGGGCTCGCCCACGGCCTGGTCGTCTCGCTGCCGATCATCGTCGCCTTCGGTTGCGTGCTCGCCTGGATCCGCGACCGCACCGACAGCGTCATCCCGGGGATGTTCGTGCACGCCGCCTTCAACCTGATCGCACTCGTCGTCGCCGTCACCCTCTAAGCTCGAAGCGCCGTGCGCCGCGCTGCCTTCGTCGCCTTCGCCGCCCTCGCGCTGCCGTCGGTCGCGCACGCCGGCTGCGGCATCTCGGCCACGCCGCTACGAGGATCCTCGCCGCTCACCGTCACCTTCACGGCGGACTGTGCATCGTCCACGTACCAGTGGAACTTCGGCGACGGTGGGGCCGGCGTCGGGCAGTCGGTCGAGCACGTCTACGCCGCAGGTGTCTTCCGGCCGACGCTGACAAGCGATGCCGACGCGGCACCGGAGCCGGCCGGAACCGTGCTGTCGATCGCTCTCCGGCTCACCGGCCCGCGCCGTGCGCGCTACGCCGCCCGGGTCACGCTGCGCGCAACGGTGACGCCGCGGCTGCCGGTGACGCTCCACGGTCGCCTGTTCATCCACGGCAAGCTGCGCGTCCGCATGCTCGGAACCTCACCCTGGGTCGCACATGCCGGCAACATCGCTTCGAAGCCGCTGCACATCGTCGCCGTGCCGAGGCTCGTCGTTCGACTGGTCGGCGTGCCGATCATCGGCGGCCGTGTTCGCGTGGCGGCGACGCTGCATCCGGCGAGCGCCGGGCGAATCGTCGGGCCGACGCTCGTCGACACGCGAACGGCGCATCGCGCCCGCGTGACGGTGTTCTCACGCCCAGCCGCCGGTTGGAGCGCGGCGCGAGCCACCGTGCAGGCGAAGGTCGTCGGTCCGGCGCTCTCGCTCGGTGCCCACGGGCCGGGGGTTCTGCAACTCGAGCTGCGCCTCCGTGCGCTGCACTACGCCGTCCAGGTGGACGGCGTGTACGGGGACGACGACGTCGAAGCCGTCTACGCATTCGAGAAGGTCGCGGGGCTCGCGCGAACGGGAGCCGTCACGCCGGCGCTATGGGCCGAGCTCGCGCGTGCACACGTGCCGGCCGCCCGCTATCCCGGCAACCACATCGAGGTCGACAAGACGCGGCAGGTGCTGTTCGTGGTGCGTGGCGGGAAGGTTGCGCTCGTCGTCGCCGTCTCGACGGGAGCCACCGGGAACACGCCGCTCGGCCTCTGGCACGTCTACCGCAAGGTCGCGGGCTTCGACTGGGTCCTCTACTACCCGAACTACTTCCTGCGCGGCTTCGCGGTGCACGGGTACCCCGACGTGCCGCCCTATCCCGCGTCACACGGCTGCGTTCGCATCCCGATGTGGGTCGCGACGCAGGTCTACGGCGACATCGCGCTCGGGACCGCGATCTACGTCTACCTGTAGGCCGAGTCAGCTCTCGTCGTCGTCTTGCTCGTCGTCGAGCTCGGCGGTCTCGGGGTCGCCCTCCGCGCCGGCGAAGTCCTCTGCGGAGACACGGTCGAGGAATCGCTTGAACTCGTCGACGATCTCCTCTTCGTTCACCTCGTCCCCCTCCATCTCGATCGCGGACTCCTCGATCACCTCGTCGTCGGCGTAGATCGGGGCCCCGGTCCGAACGGCGACCGCGATCGCGTCGGAGGAACGCGAATCGATCTCCAGCTCGGTCCCGTTCTGAGCAACCGTGATCGACGCGTGGAAGGTGCTCTCGCGCAGCTCCGTGACCGTCACACGCACCACCGAGACGTCGAGCTCCGAGAGGATGTTCACCAGCAGGTCGTGCGTGAGCGGCCTGGGAGTCGTTGCTCCCTGCAGCTTCATCAGGATCGCCGCCGCCTCGGGATGGCCGATCCAGATCGGCAGGTAGCGGTTCCCGTCCGCGGTCTTGAGCAGCACGATCGGCTGCTTCCCGACGATGTCGAACGACACCCCGTAGATCGTCATCTCGACCATCCAGGTCGTAGGTTACCCCCGCTCCTGAGGGCCGACGCCGCACGACGAGACGGCTAGACTGGGCGCCGCGCGGGCGATTAGCTCAGTTGGTTAGAGCGCCGCTCTGATAAGGCGGAGGTCCCTGGTTCGAATCCAGGATCGCCCACTCCTGACTCGTGTCCGCCCCGTCAGCGCCGTCGTC
Organism: uncultured Thermoleophilia bacterium; assembly: GCA_963769545.1. GTDB lineage: Bacteria > Actinomycetota > Thermoleophilia > Gaiellales > Gaiellaceae > PALSA-600. The sequence continues at coordinate 1,127,217 of CAVYMB010000002.1, forward strand.
GCTGCACTCGTCGTGACGACGTGTGGCGCGCATGGCGCAGCGACCGCGCCGGGCGCTGCACGCGGAGCGATCGCGGTCGGCACCGGCAACTACGTCTTCGCCGTCGGTGCGGACGGCAGCGGCGGCCATGCGCTCGGTGCGGGCGACTACCCCGCGTTCTCCGCGAACGGGCGGCTCGCATTCACGTTGAACGGCGTCTGGGTCGCGCGCGCCGACGGCACAGAGCGGCGCCACATCGTCCCGCCGTTCGCGGACTACATCACCTACACCGATCCGACCTGGTCGCCGAACGGCCGGCACATCGCCTACGTTCGCGTGGACAACGGGCACGAGACCTCCGAGCTCTGGATCGTCCGTGCCGACGGTGCAGACCTGCACGGGCTCTCGATCGTGCACCAGGCCGACATGCCCGCCTGGTCGCCGGACGGCAAGTGGATCGCGTACGTCGGCGACGGCGGCCTCAGTGAGGTCCTCGCGGACGGCACCGGGAAGCGGCTGCTGCTGCGGCGCGACGTCGCCTCGCCGACGTGGTCGCCGGACGGAGCCAGGATCGCCTACGAGGAACAGGCGGGCGCCGAGGTCTCGACCTGGATCCTGAGCACCGGCACGGGGAAACTCCGGCTCCTCGAGCGGCACCGGGGTGCCGCCGGTCCACTCGCCTGGTCGCCGGACGGACGCCTGATCGCCTTCACCCTTCAGCGCGTGAGTGGCGCCGGCTCGTTCTTCGAGATACGCACGGCGCAGGTCGCAAACGGAACGCAGTCGCTGGTGACGCGAATCTTCGTCCAACACGTCGACGGTCTGACCTGGCGACGCTGAAGGGGTAGGTTTTTTGCGTCGGCCGCGCGACACGTTAAAGTCGCGCGTCGTGAGGCGTTACTTCATCTGGGCGAGCCTGATCTTCGCGGCGCTCGTGCTCGTGGGCATCGTGCTCCAGCTGTACTTCATCGCCTCGTACCTGTTCGGCGAGGCCGGGGCCCTGACCGCGCACAAGCGCACCGGCGACATCGTTCACGCGATGGAGATCCTGTCGTTCCTCAGCGCGCTCGTCGGCTGGTGGGGCAACTGGCGCAACGTGGCGTGGTCGTTCGCCTTCGCGGTCGTCGGCACGGCACAGGCGTTCGCCGCGGGCAATCTGAACAGCCCGAGCAACGGCTGGCTGCACGGCCTCCACGGCGGGCTCGTCCTGTTCGTGGTGGCGCTCGCCGCCTACATCGTCAAGCGCGAGTCGGAAGCGCTGGGGTTGCGCAACCGGCCGGCCTCGCTACCGGCCTGACGCTTCGAGGCGCTCGAGCGCCTCGGCGAGCTCGGCGAGCTGGACCTCGCCGTCGAGCGGCAACCGAACGCCCGAAGCACCGACCTTGGCCTCGAAGCCGGTGAGGCGGAGGAACGCGGTCTTGACCCGTTCGGCGAGCACCGAATCGACCTGCGTCGCCCGGCGTTCTCGTGTTCTCGCGCCGGCCCAGCGTGCAGCCCGTTCGGCCGCGCGCACGGACATCCCCTCGCGGACGATCGAGCGGGCGAGCCGCCGCCGGCCGTCCTGGTCCGGCACCGACAGCACCGCGCGGGCATGACCCTCGGTCAACTCGTGCCTGTTGATCATCGCCAGCACGTCGTCCGGCAGCTCGAGCAGGCGGACGCGATTCGAGACGGTGGGCTTCGACTTGCCGACACGCTCGGCGACCTCGCCGAGCGAGAGGCCGAACTCGTCGAGCAGCAGCGCGTAGGCGCGTGCCTCGTCGACCGGAGAGAGATCCTCGCGGGCGACGTTCTCGACGAGGCCGAGCAGCAACGTCTCCCGGTCGTCGGCCTCCCGGACGACCGCGGCGATGGACGCGATGCCCGCCTCCCGGGCGGCACGCCAGCGCCGCTCGCCCGCGATCAGCTCGTACCCGCCCTCGAGCCGCGGCCGGACGACGATCGGCTGGATCAGGCCCTGCGCGCGAATCGAGTCGGCCAGGCCGCCGACGCTGTCGCTCTCGAAGCGTTTCCGCGGCTGGCGCGGATTGGGATGGATCTGCTCGACGGGCACGTGCGCGAGCTCGGGGGCGCCTCCGATCAGCACCTCGAAGCCGCGACCGAGACCCCGGCGCGCGGTGGTACCGCCCGCGCTAGCTCCGCTGGACAAGCTCCATCGCCACCTTCCAGTAGGCCTCGGCGCCACGGGAGCGCCGGTCGTAGTGGGTCACGGGCAAACCATGGCTCGGCGCCTCGGCGACGCGAATCGAGCGCGGCACGACCGCGTCGAACACGAGTGCACCGAAATGGCGGCGAACCTCCGCCTCCACCTCGGCCGACAGCCGCGTCCGTGCGTCCGCCATCGTCAGCAGCACGCCGGCGATCGCCAGCTCGGGATTGAGGCGGCGCTTGACGAGCTCGATCGACTGGACGAGCTGCGCGAGCCCTTCCAGCGCGTAGTACTCGGTCTGGACGGGCACGACGACACGCTGCGCGGCCGCCAGCGCGTTCACGGTCAACGGCCCCAGCGAGGGCGGGCAGTCGAGCAGGACGAAGTCGAATCCTTCCCCGTGCCCGAGCGCGTCGGCGAGGAAGCGGTCGCCGTCGTCGCGACGCGAGAGCTCGACCGCCGCGCCGGCGAGCTCCGGGCGGGACGGGACGAGGAACAGGTTCTCGAAGCGCGTCGGCTTGGCCAGCTCCTGCAGCGTCGCGCCGTCGAGCAGGTCGTACGTCGAGGTGCCGTTCGCGCGAAGCCCGAGGCCCGAGGTCGCGTTTGCCTGCGGATCGAGATCGACGACGACGGCGCGCTCACCCGCCTCGGCGAGGCACGCGGCCAGGTTCACCGCGCTGGTCGTCTTGCCGACACCGCCCTTCTGGTTCGCAAAGGCGTAGACCTTGCCGCGCACCGCGCCAATCTAGCCGCGTCCTCGGACGCGGCTCTCTCAGCCGAGCGGGCGCTTCCGCGCCACACCGACGCGGCGGGGAAAGCCCGGCGGCGTCGGCGCCAGTTTGCGCAGGACGAGAAACCCGGGCGGCCCGTCGTCGAGCGTGGCCGCGAGGCGGGAAGCGACGCGACCGACCCGCGCAGCGTCGGCAGTCGGCCCGACCCACAGGATCGCTGCGCCGCCGGGGCGGACAAGCGGCAGGCACCACTCCGCTGCGGTCGGCGGCTGCGCGAGCGCCTTCGCGACCACGACACCGGCCCAGTCGGTCGCCTGCTCCTCGGCCCGGCCCCACACCACGCGTGCATTTCCAGGCGCGAAGCGTTCGAGGAACACGCATTTGCGGCGCTCGGCCTCGATCAGCACGACCTCGCGGTCCGGCAGGGCGTGGGCGAGCGGGATCCCGGGCGCACCGCCGCCCGAGCCCACGTCGGCGACCGGCCCCGGGAAGCGAGCGACCAGCTCGGCGCCCGCCAGCGAGTCGTCGAGCAGCACACGCCGCGCGGCGTCGGGATCGGCGAGGGCGGTCAAGCCGGGCGTCGCCAGGACGGCCCGCAGCCAGTCGTCAAGCGTCGGGCTCGACGACGACGTAGCGATTCGGCTCCACTCCTTCGCTGGCGGTGCGGACACCCGGCTCCTCTGCGAGCCGTTCGTGGACGATCCGCCGTTCGACCGCCGACATCGGATCGAGCAGCACGCGCTCGCCGCCGGCTGCCCGCTCGCCGCTGCGCACCGCGATCGCCTCGAGCGTCGCGCGGCGGCGGTCGCGGTAGCCGGCCGCGTCCACCGTCGCGTACTTGCCCGTTCCCGAACGGTGCAGGATCACGTTCGCGAGGTACTGGAGCGAGTCGATCGTGTGCCCGTGCTTGCCGATCAGCAGGCCGAGGTCGCCGCCCGAGCAGGTGACGACGATCTCGTCCGCGGATTCGGCGACCTCGACGTGCGCCGTCACGCCGAGCGCGGCGACCACCCGCTCGACGAGGCCCCGCATGCGCGTCGCCGGCTCGGACTCGCCCTCGCGTGGAGCGGCGGGAGGCGGAGCCGTTGCGCCATCCGCAGACGCGATCACGAGCGCCGGCGTATAGCCGACGCCGAGCAGGCCGCGTTCCCCCTCGGAGACGACCTGGAACCGCACGCTCGCCCGGTCGAGCCCCGGTGCGAGCCGTTCGAGATCGCGAAGCGCCTTCCACTTCGCCTCACCGACGGTCTCGCCCGTCGCCTCGACGGAGAGCTCGCCCGTCACCTGCGGGCGCCGCCTTTCTTCTTCCGGCGCACGCGGCGCGGCGGCGCGGAAGCGGCGGCCGTCGCCGGCGTGGACGCCGGTTCCGGCGTGGGCTCCGGTTCCGGTTCCGGCTCGGCCCGCGCCGGCGTGCGTGAGCTCTTGCGCGGCCCACTCGCGGGCGCGCGTGCAGCGGCGGCCGGCGTCTTCGGCACGAGCCGCCGCGTGATCAGGCCCTGGCCGACCGTCCAGAGGTTGGTCGTCATCCAGTAGATGATCAGCCCCGTCGGGAAGCGGGCGACCACGGTCAGGAACACCAGCGGGAGGACCATCATGATCCGGCGCTGCGTCTTGTCCATCGTGGCCCCCATGAAGTAGGTCGAAGCGACCTGCGAGCCGGCGTAGATCGCGAGCAGCAGGTAACCCGACCAGTGGGCCGTCGCCTTCGCCGAGATGTTCGGGACGATGTGGAGCCACGAACCGGTGATGTGGTGCGATTCGTGGCGGAGCGTGAAGTAGAGAGCGATGAAGATCGGGAACTGCAACACCAGCGGCAGGCACGAGGCAGCCGGATTGATGTTGTTCTCCTTGTAGAACTTCATCAGTTCCTCGTTGAGCTTCTGCCGGTCGCCCTTGTACTTCTGCTGGATCGCCTTCATCTCCGGCGCGTGCCGCTGCATCGATTGCATCGAATGGATCTGCCGCACTGCGAGCGGCACGAGCGCGATCCGGACGAGAACCGTCAGCGCGACGATCGACCACGCCCAGGAGAGGCCGACCGAGGCGTGGAAGAAGTCGAGGATCGACTTCATGACGTTCTCGAGCGGGGTCAGGATCCCGGCGACGAGCACGAACATCACGGGTAGTCGACTCCGCCGTGCGACCACGGGTTGCAGCGCAGCAGCCGCCAGGCCGCGAGCCCGATGCCCTTGAAGACGCCGTGCTTCCGGATGGCGAGCACGGCGTACTCGGAGCAGCTCGGGTGGAATTTGCAGGTGTTCGCGGGCAGGAGCGGCGAGATCACGAGCTGGTAGAGCCGGACCGGGAGCACCGCGACCTGCCTGAGCGCCCGCTCCGGTGCCGGCACAGCCGGCACATCCGATCCTTCGACGGCTCCGTCGAGCCCGCGCCTCATGCCGCCGCCTTGCCCAACACCTCGTCGACCCGCGCCTCGAGCCACGCGTGCCCGTTCGTCTCCGCCGCTTCCGGCAGCCCGCGGCGCACGACCAGCACGTAGTCGTTCGAGCTCGACATCGCCTCGAGCCGGCCGCGGACGATCTCGCGCAGCTGGCGCTTGATCCGGTTCCGCACGACCGCGTTCCCGACGGCTTTGGGCACGGCAAACCCGAGCCTCGGGTCACCCACCGATTCGTCCCGCTGGAACCAGTAGAGCGTCAAAAAGCGGGTCGACGCGGAGCGGCCCTGCCGGTAGACCGCGTCGAAGTCGCGCGAGCGAGAGAGGCGGTTCCGCCGCTGCACCGGGCGCTCTACGCCGACAGGCGCGCGCGCCCCTTGGAGCGGCGGCGCTTCAGGATCTGACGGCCGGCACGCGTCGACATACGGGCACGGAACCCGTGCTTCCGCTTCCGCCTGCGTACGTTCGGCTGATAGGTCCGTTTCAATTCGAAGCTCCGAGGAAGAGAAAGCGGCCGCTTCGTCGAGGGGCGGCCGGACGAGCGGGCAGTCTACCTGGACCGTCTGCGAGATCGGTTTTCCACACGGCCTCCAGTCGGCAAAAGCCGTGGAAAGTGCGGCAGGTGAGTCGGTCTGGTGAACCGCTTTCCACACCTGTGGAGAGTCGTGTGGAGGTCGGAGAAACCCCTGCAAAAACGCGGGGTTGGCGAGAAGCGACACGCCGAGAAATCCTCATTGAGGGGGCAGACGGACGCTGCTATGCTCGCCAGCCCGACGAGCCTGATCGAGAGGAGCCCCAAGGTAGGTGGAAGGTCAAATCGAGCTGACGGCGGAGAGCCTCTGGAGCGACGTCTCGGCTCGGCTGCGTGAGGCCCTCAACCAGACGACCTACCACACGTGGTTTGGTGCGGTCGCCGACGTCGAGCTCGAAGCGGGCGCATTCGAGTTGGCCGTCCCGAACGAATTCGTGCGCGACTGGATCGAGGGGCACTTCCTCGACCTGATCCGTGCCGGCGTCCGCGACGTGGCCGGAGACGGCATCCGCGTGTCCGTGCGCGTCGTCGAGACACCGCCGCCGGCGCCGGTCGTCCAGGCGGTCCCCGCCTCGGTGCGGCCGCTGCCCGTCGAGCAACTGCCGCGCGCCGAGACGCCCGGCATCAACCCGAAGTACACCTTCGACTCGTTCGTGATCGGCTCGTCCAACCGCTTCGCACACGCGGCGGCGCTTGCGGTCGCCGAATCGCCGGCCAAGGCCTACAACCCGCTTTTCATCTACGGCCACACCGGCCTCGGGAAGACGCATCTGCTGCATGCGGTCTCGAACTTCGTCACCGAGCACGGCGGTGGCCTGACCTGCCGCTACGTGACGTCGGAGACGTTCATGAACGACTTCATCAACAGCCTCCGGGACAAGCGGATCGAGGGCTTCAAGCAGCGCTACCGCACCTACGACGTGCTGCTGATCGACGACGTCCAGTTCTTCGAGCACAAGGAGCGGATCCAGGAGGAGTTCTTCCACACCTTCAACTCGCTCTACGAGGCAGGGCGCCAGATCATCATGTCGAGCGACCGTCCTCCGCGCGACATCGCGACGCTCGAGGAGCGCCTGCGCTCTCGTTTCGAGTGGGGGCTGATCACCGACATCCAGCCGCCCGACCTCGAGACACGGATCGCGATCCTCCGCAAGAAGGTGAAGAGCGACCAGATCGAGATCGGTGACCCCGAGTTGCTCACCTTCATCGCCTCCCGCGTCTCGACGAACATCCGCGAGCTCGAAGGGGCGCTCACACGGGTCGTCGCGTTCTCGTCACTTACCGGCCGGCCGCTCTCCGTCGATCTCGCTCAGGACGTGCTCAAGGACGTCTTCCCGCAGGGCGAGGCCGCCCAGATCTCGATCAGCCTGATCCAGGACCTCGTGTGCGAACGGTTCGGCGTGACGATGGCCGAGCTGACCGGAGACCGCCGATCGCAGAACATCGTCTATCCGCGACAGGTGGCGATGTACCTGTCGCGCGAGCTGACCGACTCCTCGTTGCCGAAGATCGGGCGCGAGTTCGGCGGCCGCGACCACACCACGGTCATCCATGCGACGTCCAAGATCGCGCGTCTGATCCGTGAGGACAGAGGTGTGTACAACCTCGTGCAGGAACTCACAGCCCGCGTCCGTCAGGCGCGCTGACGTCGTGCCCCTGTGGGTCGCACCGAGTTCTCCCCCGTCCGCCCCCACAGGGAGAATGGCGCTCTCACCTGCGTTCGCGGGCTTTCCCCGCTACCAACAGGACTTATCACTACAACGAGGTTCTTTCTAGATGATTGACTCAGAAACAGTAGTGGGCACAGGTCTCCAGATCACCCTCTCCCGCGACGAGCTCGCATCGAAGCTCGCGGTCGTCGCACGCGCCGTCTCGAGCCGGACGACCGTGCTCGTGCTCGGGGGCATCCAGCTCCAGGCCGCCGACGGTCGCCTGCAGTTGGCTGCGACCGACATGGAGCTGTCGTTGCGCTCCACACTGGACGCGCGCATCGTCGACGAGGGAACCGTGGTCGTGCCGGGCCGCCTGCTGCTCGACATCGCGCGCTCGCTGCCCGACACCGAGGTGTCGATCGAGCACAAGCCGGACGAAGCGGTGGCGGTCGTCGCGTCGGGCTCGGCGACCTACCGGCTCCACACGTATTCGGCCGAGGACTTCCCGCGCCTTCCGGACGTCGAGTCGCTCGCGCTGCACGCTGTCGACGGCGACGCGCTGGTCGAGACCGTCGGCCGGGTCGGCCGCAGCGCGTCCCGCGACGAGAGCCGCCCGGTGCTCACCGGGATCCTCGTCCGCTTCGAGCCCGGGAAGATCGTGATGGCCGCCACCGACTCCTATCGTCTCGCGGTCAAGGAGACGGTGGTGACGGCACCGCTGCCCGAGCTCGAGGCGATCATCCCCGCCCGTGCGCTGCAGGAGCTGTCGCGGCTGGCGGCCGGGGCGACCGACGTGCAACTCGGCCTGCACGAGAACCACGTCGTCTTTGGCGCGGACGGGATCTGGCTGACCACGCGCCGCATCGACGGCCAGTTCCCGAACTACCGCCAGCTGCTGCCGGAGCAGTTCGAGCACGAGCTCGTGCTGCCGCGGGAGGAGCTCCTCGACGTCGTCCGCCGCGTCTCACTGATGGCGCAACGCAACGCACCGCTGCGCCTGCGGTTCGCAGAGGGCGAGCTGACGGTCTCGGCGATCACGCAGGACGTGGGCGAGGCGCGCGAGTCCCTGCCGGCGCCGTACGCGGCCGACCCGCTCGAGATCGGGTTCAACGCCGAGTTCCTCCGCAGCGGCCTCGAGTCGATCGAGTCGGAATCGCTCCGCTTCAAGTTGATCAGCCCGCTCCGTCCTGCGGTGCTCGAAGGCGAGAGCGACGACTACGTCTACCTGATCATGCCGATCCGCCTCGCCGGCTAGAGACGCCTGGTCGTCACGCAGGTCTCCCTCCGCCAGTACCGCTCCTACGCGTCGCTCGAGCTCGCGCTCGCCCCCGGTGTCGTGCTCGTGACCGGCGCGAACGGCGTCGGCAAGACCAACCTGCTCGAATCACTGCATCTGGGCACGCAAGGCTTCTCGCCGCGCAGTCGGACGGACGCGCAACTGATCCGGTTCGGCGAGGACGCCGCACGCGTGACCGTGAGCGGTAGCGCCGCGTCGCGGCCGGTCGAAGCGACGGTCGTATTGCGCGCAGGCCAGGCGAAGGAGGCGCGGCTGAACGGCGCACGCCTCGCCTCGGCAGAGTCGTTGCGACGCGAGGTCTCGACGCTCGTGTTCACGCCGGACCGGCTTGCCGTCGTCAAGGGTGGTCCTGCCGTTCGTCGTGCGTACATCGACCGGTCGCTCGGCCGGCTGCAGCCCGCGCATGCAGGACTGCCGCAGTCGTACCTCGCGGCGCTCGCGCAGCGGAACGCTGCGCTGCGGCGCGTGCAGCTCGGCCTCTCGGCCCGCTCGGCTCTCGAGCCCTGGACGGAACAGGTTGTCGGGCTCGGCGCCGAGCTCGTCGCTCGCCGGCGCGACGTGCTGTCAGCTCTCGCTCCAGGCTTCGCGGAGTGCGCGTCGGCGCTCGGCCTTCCGGACGGATCGCTTCACTACGACGGCGAGCCGCCGACACGGGAGCAACTCGAGTCGCGGCTCGACCGCGACGTCGACCGCGGCTCGACCGGGCTCGGGCCGCATCTGGACGATGCCGTCGTGGCGAGTGGTGCCCGCGATCTGCGGCAGTTCGGCTCGCAGGGCGAGCAGCGAATCGCGGTGCTCTCGCTGCTCCTGGCCGAGGCGCGGCTGCTTCCGACCCCACCGCTGCTTCTGCTCGACGACGTGCTCTCGGAGCTCGACCTCGGCCGCCGACGCGCCCTTGCAGGTCTGCTCTCCGAGCACGGCCAGACCGTGATCACGACGACGCACGCGAGCGCGCTTCCGGCCGATCCCGCACAGATCGTCGAGGTGGAACCTGGAACGGCTCGCTGAGGACGTGCGCGCCGAGCTCGGCCGCTTCGGCCCGCAGGCGGGGATGGCCGAGCTCGTCGACCGCTGGCCGGCGGCTGTCGGTCCGGAGATCGCCCGCTTCGCGTGGCCGGCCCGCATCGCGCGTGACGGTACGGTGCATGTCTCGACTGCGGACTCCGTCTGGGCGTTCGAGCTCGGCCACCGCGCCGCGGAGATCGGCGCCAGGCTCGGCGGCGTCCACCTGCGCTTCGCGCCCGGCCCGCTGCCGGAGAGCTCCGTGCCGCCCGTTGCGGACGCGATCGCGCCGACCGACGAGGACGCTGCGCGGGCGGGTGAGCTGACCGCGTCGATGACGCACGAAAAGCTGCGTGAAACGGTGCAAAAAGCGCTCACTTATGCGCTGGCGCGGGGGCGCTCCGGCCCGCCGTTCTGATACACTTTAGGCACCCCGCAAAACAGGCGTTTTGCAGGGTTTTTCTTCTGTATGACGAAGACAACCGTAACGGCCGACTACTCGGCCAAGGACATCACCGTGCTCGAGGGCCTCGAGCCGGTCCGGCTGCGCCCCGGCATGTACATCGGCTCGACGGGCTCCCGGGGGCTGCATCACCTCGTCGAAGAGGTCGTCGCCAACGCCGTCGACGAGGCGCTCGCCGGCGCCAACGACTCGATCGAGGTCACGATCCACCCGGACAATTCGGTGACCGTGGTCGACCGCGGCCGCGGCATTCCCGTCGACCTGGTGCCGGAAACGGGCCTGCCGGCGCTCACCGTCGTCCTGACCAAGTTGCACGCCGGAGGCAAGTTCGGCGGCGACGGCTACAAGGTGTCGGGCGGACTGCACGGCGTCGGCGTGTCGGTCGTCAACGCACTGTCCGAGTGGCTCTTCGCCGAGGTCGCGCGCGACGGAAAGCTCTATCGGCAGGACTTCGCCCGCGGGGAGCCGCAGGGCGACATGCGCGAGGTCGGCACGTCCAGCGAGACCGGAACGACGATCTCGTTCCTGCCGGATGCCGAGATCTTCGACGAGACCGTGTTCGACGCAACGACGCTCGTGTCACGTTTTCGCGAGGTCGCGTTCCTCACCCGGGGCTTGCGCATCTCGTTCACGGACGAGCGCGCCGACGCCGGACCGCCCGTGGAGTTCCACTACGAAGGTGGCATCAGGGACTTCGTCGCCTACATCAACGAGGCGAAGGACGTCGTGCATCGTCACGCCGTGTACTTCACGAGCGGGACCGATCAGGGCGAGGTCGAGGTCGCGATGCAATGGAACACCTCGTACCAGGAGTCCGTCTTCACGTTTGCCAACAACATCAACACGCATGAGGGTGGCTCTCACCTCTCGGGCTTCCGCTCCGCGCTCACCTCGACGCTGAACAAATACGCGCGCGACAAGGGACTGCTCAAGGAGAAGGACGACAACCTCGAGGGCGAGGACGTGCGCGAGGGCCTCGCTGCGGTGATCTCGCTGAAGCTCGCCGACCCACAGTTCGAGGGCCAGACCAAGACGAAGCTCGGCAACCCGTGGGTGAGCGGGGTCGTCTCGCAGGCTGTCAACCTGAAGCTGTCGGAGTTTCTCGAGGAGAACCCGACGGACGCCCGCCAGATCATCAACAAGGCGATCGCCGCGTCTCGTGCACGCCAGGCAGCGCGGAAGGCGCGCGAGCTGACGCGCCGCAAGTCGGCGCTCGAGAGCATGTCGCTCCCCGGCAAGCTCGCGGACTGCTCGATCAAGGACCCCGAGTCGGCGGAGCTCTTCATCGTCGAGGGCGACAGCGCGGGCGGCTCGGCGAAGATGGGCCGCGACCGGACATATCAGGCGATCCTGCCGCTGCGCGGGAAGATCATCAACACCGAGAAGAACCGCATCAACAAGGTTCTCTCGAACAACGAGATCCAGGCGATGATCACCGCTATCGGCACCGGGATCGGTGACGAGTTCGACCTCGAGAAGCTTCGCTATCACCGCGTGATCGTGATGACGGACGCCGATGTCGACGGCTCGCACATCCGCACGCTCATCCTGACGTTCCTCTACCGGCAGATGCCCGAGCTGATCGATCAAGGCCACATCTACATCGCGGTCCCTCCTCTGTACAGGGTCAAGCTCGGCAGCCGCGAGTTCTATTTCGAGAAGGACTCCCAGCTCGAGGACGTGCTCGCCCGCGAGCGCATCCCGAACGTCGACGTCTCGTCGCGGTCTGGCGATGCGGTGAAGCTGACCGAGGCCAAATGGAGCCGCTTTGCGAAGGACCTCCAGCAGTACGAGGGCTACTACGCGCGTCTGCGCTCGGACTTCGGCGGCGCGGCAACGGAGCTGATGATCCTGCACCGTCTCGTCGAGCACGAGATCGCCGCCCCTGACGATCTGCCGGCTGCGATCGCGGCGATGAGCGAGAACGGCTATGCGCTCTCCGTTCTCGACCACGGAGCCGACGAGTTCCGCGTGCGTGTCGTCGAGACGGAGACCTCGGCCGGCCGTAACATCACCGTGCCGACCGCGCTGCTCTCGTCGCCGATGTACCGCGGTCTCCGCGCTGCGTATCAGAAGCTCGCCGATCAGCTCGGGCCGCCGCCGTTCACCGTGACGGTCGGGAAGGAGCCGATCGTCGCCGAGACCTTCGACGCGTTCCGCGAGCGCGTGCTCGACGCGGCGAAGCAGGGCATCCAGGTGTCACGCTTCAAGGGCCTCGGCGAGATGGATGCGGAGGAGCTCTGGGAGACGACGATGGATCCGGCGAAGCGCCTGTTGATGCGCGTCGACGTCGAGGATGCCGCCTCGGCAGACCTTGCGTTCTCGATGCTGATGGGCGACCAGGTCGAGCCGCGCCGCCTGTTCATCGAGCAGAACGCGAAAGACGTCAAGTTCCTCGATGTCTGAGCGGGGAACGGCGCGGGTGATCGCACATGAGTGAGCTCGAGACCGGCGCACTCGGGCCGGGCAGGATCGAGTCGCGCGAGCTCGAGCAGGAGATGCGCTCGAGCTTCCTCGGCTACGCGATGCACGTCATCGTGTCGCGCGCGCTGCCGGATGTTCGTGACGGCCTGAAGCCCGTTCATCGCCGCGTTCTCTTCTCGATGTGGTCGAACGGCAACCGGCCGGGGCGGCCGCACGTGAAGAGCGCGAACATCGTGGGCTACGTGATGGGGAACCACCACCCGCACGGAGATGCGTCGATCTACGACACCCTCGTCCGCATGGCGCAGCCGTTCTCGCTGCGGTATCCGCTCGTCGACGGCAAGGGCAACTTCGGCTCGATCGACGACGATCCGCCGGCCGCGATGCGCTACACGGAGGCGCGCCTCGCGAAGCTCGCGGAGGAGATGCTGCGCGAGCTGGATTCCGACACCGTCGACTTCGGCCCGAACTACGACGAGTCGAAGCGCGAGCCGCTCGTCCTGCCGGCCCGGTTCCCGAACCTGCTCGTCAACGGCAGTGCCGGCATCGCGGTCGGGATGGCGACCAACATCCCGCCACACAATCTCACCGAGGTGGTCGGCGCGCTCGTCACGTTGATCGAAAAGCCCGACGCGAATGTCGAGGACCTGATGAGCCACGTCAAAGGCCCCGACTTCCCGACCGGCGCGATCATCGTCGGACGGTCGGGCATCAGAGACGCGTACCGCACCGGCCGCGGCCGCGTCGTGATGCGCGCACGGGCGCACATCGAGGAGCTGCGAGGCGGGCGGAGCGCGATCATCGTCACCGAGCTTCCATACGGCGTGAAGAAGGGCGGCGAGACCGGCGTGATCGCGAAGATCGCCGATCTCGTGAACGACAAGGTGATCACGGAGATCTCCGACCTCCAGGATCACTCGGACCGCTCGGGCATGCGGATCCACATCGAGCTGAAGCGAGACGCCGTCCCGCAGGTTGCGCTCAACAAGCTCTTCAAGCACACGCCCCTCCAGTCGACGTTCGGAGTGAACACGGTGGCGCTGGTGAACGGCGTGCCGCGGACGCTTTCGCTGCTCGAGATGCTCACGCACTACCTCGATTTCCAGCGCGAGATCGTCACGCGCCGGTCGAAGCACGAGCTGCGCCAGAAGGAGAAGCGCGCGCACATCCTGCAGGGCTACCTGATCGCCCTCGACAACCTCGACGCGGTGATCGCGCTGATTCGCCGGGCCGCCGACACGGAGTCGGCGAAGACGGGCCTGATGGAAGCCTTCAGCCTCTCCGAGACGCAGGCCGCAGCAATCCTCGAGCTCCGGCTGCGCGCGCTCACTGCGCTCGAGCGGCAGGGCGTCGAGAACGAGTACAAGGACATCCAGGAGCGCATCGGGGAGCTGCGCGCGCTGCTCGGATCAGAGGAGAAGGTCGATGCACTGATCAAGGAGGAGCTCCTCGAGCTGCGCGCGACGTATGCGCGGAGCGACGATCGCCGGACGGAGATCGTCGCCGCCGAGGAGGAGCTCGAGCTCGAGGATCTGATCGCGGAGGAGGACATGGTGATCGCGATCACACGGTCGGGTTACATCAAGCGCCTGCCCGTGACCGCGTATCGCGAGCAGCGACGTGGCGGCATCGGCGTGATGGGAATGGACTTGAAGGACGAGGACTACATCGAGCACCTGTTCGTCGCCTCGACGCACGACTACATCCTCTTCTTCACCAGCGTGGGCAAGGTCTATCGCCTGAAGGCACACGAGCTGCCGCTCGGCTCCCGCCAGTCGAAAGGACGGGCGATCGTCAACCTGCTGCCGTTCCGGCAGGACGAGGCGGTGCGGGCCGTGATCCAGACGCGCTCGTTCGAAGAGGCGAAGTATCTCCTGTTCGCGACGAAGAACGGCGTCGTCAAGAAGACCGAGCTGTCGACCTACAACACGCCCCTCCGAGCGGACGGGATCATCGCGATCAAGATGCGCGAAGGGGACGAGCTGATCGGCGTCCGGCACAGCTCCGGTGACGACGACGTCTTGATGGTGTCGCGTGCCGGCCAGGCGATCCGCTTCTCGGAACGCGACGTCCGGCCGATGGGCCGCGACGCCTCGGGCGTGCAGGGGATGCGGCTGCGCGCGGGGGACGAGGTGATCTCGGTGACGATCGCCGCCGACGACGCCGACCTGCTCGTCGTCACCGAGAATGGCTACGGCAAGCGGACGCGTGTCGCCGAGTACCCGCGTAAGGGCCGTGGCGGGCTCGGCGTGAAAACGGTGCAGCTCACGGAGGCTCGCGGTCAGCTTGCGGGCGCACGCGTCGTTCGGCAGGGCTACCAGGTGATGCTGATCTCGACCGGCGGCACGGTGATCCGGATGCCCGTGGACGATATTCGCCAGATGGGCCGTTCGACGCAGGGAGTGATCGTGATGCGGCTCCGTGACGGCGAGCTGGTCTCGTCGCTCGCGCCCGTCGTCGATTCGGGCGACGATGCCGAAGAGACCGTGGATACCGACCCGGAGCCCACCGCCGCCTGATCGGCGCCGGCGCCCGCGCTTCCGTTTTGCAAGCGGTCGCGATATAAGGGACAAGAGGGTCAGAGTTGGTATCGGGCGGAAAGGAAGCTCGCGGATGGCGTACAGCAAGCACGTCGAGCTGCTCGAGCCGGTCGACATGGCAGAGCACCTGGACAAGATCGAGCTCTATCTCGGGCAAGTCTGCGCGGTCGCGGGCATCTCGAAGATGCAGCTCGACTACTGGACGAACAAGGCGCAGATCCCGACGAAGGGCAAGAAGCAGCGGATCTACGACATGCAGGCGGTCGAGACGGTGATGCTGATCAAGCAGGCGAAGGACAAGGGGCTGAATCTCGGTGCGGCGATCGACGCGGCCCGCCGCTTCCGCGAGCGGCCGCTCGCCGAGCACCGCCCTTGAGCCGGCTCAGGCTTCGGCGAGCTCACGCGACGCCCGTTCGGGCGCGACCGGATTGATGTAGACGCCCGCGCCGAGCTCGAGCCCGGCCAGGCGAGTCGTCCGCGGCAGCACCTCGAGATGCCAGCGGGGACGATCGTGCAGCCACGCATTCACCGGCACGAGCTCTTCGCCGCGCAGCAGGTGCAGCCTGCGCAGAAGCTCCGCGAGGAGGCGCAACGCCGGCGCCAGCAGGTCGGATCTACGCCAGTCGCCGTCGCCGTCCGTCGCAGGCGCGATCAGCAATTCGTACGGGACGCGGCTCGCGATCGGGCAGCCCGCGACCACGCCGTCCCGCTGGATCACGTCGACGGCAGCCGGGACGTCCCGCTCGGCGACCGCGGCCGGTGCAGGCGCCGGCAGCCACACGAGCTGGGAGTGTGAATGCGGCAACGACGCGCCTGCCTCGCGTCCCTCGTTGAGCAGCGGGAAGCAGTTTCCGCCGGCTTCGGCCGCCCGCCGCTGCCACGCCTCGGCGACCAGGTCGAGCGTTGCGTCGCGGAGCTCGGCCACGGAGTGCACGTGCTCGGGCCCGTGGATCACGACCTCCTGGCGCTCGAGCGCCGGGTAGAGGTTCGGGACGACGCGCACGTCCCAGCCCGTCGGCCCGGCCCCGAGGCGCAGCGTCTCGGGCGGGGTCTGATCCTCGTGCCCTGCGCAGAACGGGCACGCCGCCGCCTGGTCCACGGCGGGGGTCTCCGCGCCGCCCGGGCGCTTGACGCGTTCGGGCGCGATCGCGACCCAACGCCCCGTCGCAGGATCGTGCCGGAGGTCGCTCACTGGCGGCTCAGGTCTGGTCGGCGTCCCGGAGGAACGGCTTCAACAGCTCGAGTGGCGCGGGGAAGACGACCGTCGTCGCCGGCGACGAGCTGATCTCGATCAGGGTCTGTAGATAGCGAAGCGACAGGGCGACCGGATGATCCTCGATCACCAGCGCGGCGTCCTTGAGGCGCTCCGAGGCCTGGAACTCGCCCTCGGCTGCGATCACCTTCGCACGCCGCTCGCGCTCGGCCTCGGCCTGGCGCGCCATCGCGCGTTGCATGCCCTGCGGGATCTCGACGTCCTTCACCTCGACGACGGAGACCTTGACGCCCCACGGTGCCGTCTGCTCGTCGATGATCTCCTGCAGGATCGCGTTGATCTTCTCGCGTTCCGAAAGGAGCTCGTCGAGTTGATGCTGGCCGAGCACGGAGCGGAGCGTCGTCTGTGCGATCTGGGACGTCGCGACCATGAAGTTCTCGATCTGCACGATTGCGTCCTTCGGCGCGACGATTCTGAAATACGCAACCGCGTTCACACGCACCGGGACGTTGTCCTTGGTGATCACTTCCTGCGGCGGGATGTTCAGCGTGACCGTGCGGAGGTCGACGCGAACCATGCGGTCGACGACGGGGATCAGGAAGAACAGGCCGGGCCCCTTGGGCTCGGTGACGAGGCGCCCGAGCCGGAAGACGATCCCGCGCTCGTATTCCCGCAGCACCTTGATCGCGCTGATCGCGTAGAGGATTGCGAAGAAGAGGATGACGACGAAGACGATGAGCGCGACGGTCATGCGTCGATCCTATGCACGCCGAGCGTCAATCCGTCGAGCGCGTCCACCCGGACGCGCTCGCCCGGCGCCAGCGGGTCCTCGGACTGCGCCCGCCAGAGCTCGCCCTGCACGAGCACGTAGCCGGCATCACGGGCGACGCCCTCCCGGCCCACGATCTGCTCCGGCCCGACTGACGCCGGTGCCCGCCGGATCGCGAGCGCCTTGGAGATCGCGAACGCCCAGAGAGTCCCGATGAGCACGGTCGCGGTCACGATCAGCGTCTCGGACGTGTGGTACGGCGCCGGTGCTTTGTTGAAGAGGACGATGAAGCCCAGTGCCATCGCGACGAGGCCCGCAAGCGTCAGGGCCCCGTGACTCGTCACGTGGAGGTCGGTGACGAGCAGTGCTGCACCGAGCAGCACGAGGATCAGGCCGCCCCAGGTCACGGGTAGGACGGCGAACCCGAACAGCGCGCACACCATGCAGATCGCACCGAATGCGCCGGGGATCACCACGCCCGGATGGAAGAGCTCGAATCCGAGTCCCGCGAGCCCGGCGAGGAACAGCAGTGAGACGATGTTCGGGTCGATCAGCGTCGACAGCAGCCGCGTGAAGAACCCCGGGCTCGTGTCCACGACGTCCGCGTTCGCCGTGTCGAGTGTGAAGTGGCGCGGGATGGTCACTCTTCCGTCGACCTTGTTCAGCAGCGCCGGAAGCGTCGGTGCGACCACGTCGATCACGTTCTTGGCGAGCGCCTCCGAGGCTGTCAGGTTCGACGCCCGTCGGACGGCCGCATCGGCCCACACGGCGTTGCGGCCGTGGGACTTCGCCAGCCCGCGAAGCGAGGCGGCCGCGTCGTTGATCTCCTTGCGCCGCAGGTCGCTGCCGATGTTCGCGCCGCTGCCCTGGATCGGGGTCGACGAGCCGATGTTCGTCTCGGGCGCCATCGCGAGGAGGTCGGCTGCCTGCGAGATCCACACGCCGGCCGATGCGGCGCGCGCGCCTGCCGGCGACACGTACACGATCACCGGGATCTTGAGCGAGAGCTCCTTCTGCACGATCTTGCGCATCGAGTCCTCGAGCCCACCCGGCGTGTCGAGCACGATCACGACTGCGCTGTAGCCGTTCGACTCGGCGTGGTCGAGCTGGGAGTTCACCCACGAGGCGGTGACCGGGTTGACGTCGGTGGTGAAGTGGACGGCGAGCACCCGCGGCGCGGCCGCCGCGTGCGCCGGGAGCGCGAATGCGGCGAGGAACGCCACGACAAGCAGGCGTTTCACACCTGTAAGGATTCTATTCGCCCGACCCCCGGTGGGGTTGAGTCGAAGCCGAAGGTCGTGCACGGTCTGTCCGAGGTCTTCCTCATGCGCTCGCTTCTCGCCGCCCTGGTGCTTGCGCTCGCCGCCCCGGCTGCCGCCTCGGCCGGGCTCGTGACCATGCACGTGCGCGACGTGCCGCTGCACGGAGGGCGGTCGCTCGAGGCCGCCTCCGGGGCCCGCCCGTTCGACATGCTCGCCGTCCACTGGATCGGCAACGGCTCGGTCGAGTACCGCACCCGCGCGGCGGACGGTACCTGGAGGTCGTGGCGCACGGCCGACGGCGACTACCGCTCCGGCCGTTGGCACGACGGCAGCCTGGACTGGACGGGCGCGTCCCTCACCGCAGCTTTTCGCACCCACGGCAGCGTCCGGCGGTTGCGGAGCTACGAGCTTCAGTCGCGCGTGCTCGCCGCACCGGCGCGGGCGACTGCTGCGGCCGGCACACCGGCGATCGTCTCGCGCGACGCGTGGCACGCCGACGAGGAGATCGTGCGCGCAAAACCGGTGATCGCATCGAGCATCAGGGTCGCGATCGTCCATCACACCGCCGGTACGAACGACTACAGCCGTGCGCAGGCGGCGGCGATCGTGCGCGGCATCGAGCTTTACCACGTCGTCGGCAACGGCTGGAACGACATCGGCTACAACTTTCTCGTCGACCGGTTCGGCACGATCTACGAGGGCCGAGGCGGTGGAGTCGACCGGAACGTCGTCGGCGCCCATGCGCAGGGGTTCAACGTCGCGACGGTCGGCGTGGCGCTGATCGGCAGCTTCAATGCGACGACGCCGACCAGGGCGCAGCAGGACGCCCTGGTGAAGCTGCTCGCCTGGCGCCTCGACGTCGCCCACGTCGATCCGAGGTCGCGCGTCCTCTACACCTCGGGTGGCAACTACAAGTATCCCGCGGGCCGGGTCGTCACGCTGCGTGCGATCTCGGGGCACCGCGATACCGGACCGACCGAGTGTCCCGGGGCGCGGGCGTACGCGCTGCTCCCCGCGCTGACCCGGCGTGTCGCCGCGACCGGCCTGCCGAAGCTGTACGGCCCCGAGGTGGTGGGGGTGCTCGGGGGCAGGGTCCGCTTTCGCGCCCAGCTCTCCTCGACCCTTCCCTGGACGGTGACGGTCACCGACCGCCTCGGCGACACGGTCGGCTCGGGCGCCGGGCGCGGCTCACTCGTCGACTGGACGTGGAGCTCGGCCGCCGCGACAACGGGGCCCTACATGTGGACGATCACGGCGCCCGGCGTCCGACCGGCCGTGGGACGTCTCGGCCCGGCCGCGACGCAGCCCTTGCCGGTACTCAGCCTGACCGGCCTGCAGAGCGTGCCGGCAGTGCTCGCACCGGCGGCCGACGGAAGTGGTGCCGATGCGACCGCGACGTTCACGCTCGGTGCTCCTGCCCGGGTGACGGCGGAGCTCGAGAGCGCGACGTCCGCGACCGTCGTGCAGCTCCTCGCAGCACCGCAGCCGCAAGGGCTCAACGTTCTCTCGTGGTCGGCAGGCTCGGTCCCGGACGGCCGGTACAGGCTGGTGGTGACGGCGACGGCCGTCGGGCGATCGGTGAGCAAGGCCGTCGCCGTCGTCGTCGACCGGACGCTGACGGGTCTGCTGGCGTCGGCGCTCTACCTTTCGCCGAACGGGGACGGTGTCGACGATTCGACCTCCGTCACCTTCACGCTCGACCGGGCCGCGCCGGTCCGGGTGGAAGTGCGGCAGGCCGGTGTCGTCGTCGCCACGGTCTTCCAGGGCGTGCTCGCAGCCGGTCCGCAGTCCGTCATCTGGAACGGCACGGCAAACGGCGCACCCGTCGCAGAGGGCACCTACCAGCTCGTGCTCACGGCCACCGGCCCGCTCGGCGAGGTCTCGCAGTCGCTGCCGGTGACGATCGACCTCACCCCGCCGACGCTGACGCTCGTGAACGCGGCGCGGTTGACGTTCACGCTCAGCGAGCCCGCGACCGTCACGCTGTCCATCAACGGCCAGCCGACGATCGCGGTCGGAGAGCCTGCCGGGACATTCGTCGTTCCGTTCACGGGGACGGTCACGAGCGTCGTTGCGCAGGCACAGGACTTCGCAGGCAACGTGTCGCCGCCGGTCAGCGGGTAGCCCAGGCCGCGTACGCGTGCTCGAGTCGTTCGAGCACACCGACGAGTAGCAGCAGCCGGTCGCGCTCGACATGATTCGAGCCCGGCCACGGTGAGGCACCGACGTTGATCCCGATCCCGAGGATCACCCGCTCGCCGGCCTCCGCCAGCACGCCCGCCACCTTGCGTCCACCGACGAGCACGTCGTTGGGGTCCTTGATCGCGGCCTCCGCTCCGAGCTCGTCGGCGACCGCCCGAGCGGCCAGCAGCGTCAGCTCCGGCCAGCGCGCGACCGGCGGCGGCGGCGTCAGCGCGATCGAGAAGGTGAGGCCGCTCCCCGCCTCGTCGATCCACGCACGCCCCAGTCGCCCGCGGCCTTCGGTCTGGTGCTCGGCGAGCGCCACCGCGCCGTGTGCCGCCGACGGCGGCAGCATCCGCTGGGTGGTCGGAGCGACCACGGCGTGGTGATATTCGCGTCCGAAGCTGCCGCGCAGCGCGGGCTGCACCACCTCCGGGGTGAGGGCGGCCGCGCCATTCACCCCACTAGAGTAGGCGCGTGCAACCCGAGTGCCGTTACGAGCGGTTGTCCGACCCGATACTCGTGCGCCGCGCGAAGGACGGGGACCGACGGGCGCTAGACGCTCTGTGCGCCCGTCACGCTGCCCGTGCCGAGCGGATTGCCCTGCACGTGCTCCGCCGACCCGAGGATGCGGCGGATGCGGCGCAGGAGTCGCTGGTGAAGCTCGTGCAGCGAATCGGCTCGTACCGTGGGCAGTCTCAGTTCACGACCTGGTTCCACCGGCTCGTCGTGAACACCTGCAAGGACGTGGCACAGGCGCGCTGGCAGTCCGAACGGCGCACCGAGCAGCTCGTCGAAGACGATCGCGAGGCGCGGGACGGCGACCCGGTCGGCGCGCTCGTGGCGGGCGAGACACGGCGAGAGCTCGGAAGGTGCCTGGCCGACCTGCCGCCGGCCCAGGCGACCGTCGTCGCGCTGAAGGATGCGCTCGATCTCGGCTTCGACGAGATCTCGTCGGTGACGGGGCTGCCGGTGGGGACGGCGAAGTGCTACGCGCACCGCGGCCGCAACGGGTTGCGGGAGAAGCTGTCGGCGTGAGCGTCCTGGACAAGGCGGCGATCGAGGCGATCCTGCCGCACCGCGACCCGATGCTGCTGGTCGACGAGGTGCTCGAGCTCGTCCCCGGCCGGCGCGTCGTCGCGCGGAAGACGGTCACGCTGGCCGACTGCGCGGGCCACTTCCCGGGCAATCCGATCATGCCGGGCGTGAAGATGGTCGAAGCGCTCGCGCAGTGCGGCGCCGTCGCCGTGCTCTCGCAGCCGGAGAACCAGGGCAAGCTCGCGCTGTTCGCCGGGATCGACGGTGTTCGCTTCAAGCGCATCGTCCGACCCGGCGACACGCTCACCCTCGAGTGCGAGATCGAGGCGATGCGCGGTCCGGTGGGTCGCGGCCGCGCGAAGGCCACGGTCGACGGCCAGCTCGCGGTGCGCGGCTCGCTCATGTTCGCGGTCGGTGACGCGGAGTGATCGGACGCACCAACGGCCGTCCGATCTCGATCACCGGGCTCGGGTGCAGCGTCCCCGACCGCATCGTCTCGAACGACGATCTGTCCAAGCTCGTCGACACCTCCGACGAGTGGATCGTCAGCCGTACGGGGATTCACGAGCGGCGGCTCGCGGACGGGCCGCTCGCGATGTCGGACCTTGCCGAGCCGGCCTGCATCCGGGCGCTCGAGATGGCCGGCGTCGATCCGGCGTCGGTCGACCTGCTGATCGTGGCGACCGTGACGCCTGACATGGCGTTCCCGTCGACGGCGGCCCTCCTCGCCGATCGGCTCGGCATGCCGGACGCGGCAGCCTACGACCTCGCAGCAGGATGCACAGGCTTCGTCTACGCGGTTGCCCAGGCGCACGGAATGATCTCCGCCGGGCTGGCGCACCGCGCGCTCGTCGTCGGCGGAGACGTTCTCTCGTCCATTCTCGACTGGGACGACCGCTCGACGCTCGTGCTCTTCGGCGACGGGGCGGGGGCGGTCGTGCTCGAGCCGGTCGACCACGGTGGCTTCCTGGGCTTCGAGCTGGGGGCCGACGGCGGGGGCGGAATGCATCTGTGGCTCCCCGGCAGCGGGACGCGCCACTTTGACGATTCGGAGCGCTACGTCAAGATGAACGGGCGCGAGGTGTTCAGGTTCGCGACTCGCGTCATGGTCTCGTCCGCAGAGGCAATCCTGCGTGAATGCGGAAAGACGGTGGAGGACGTCGATGTCTACGTCCCGCACCAGGCGAACATCCGGATCATCGACCACGCTGCGAAGAAGCTCGACATCCCCGAGGAGAAGATCGTCGTGAACGTCGACCGCTATGGGAACACCTCGTCGGGCTCGATCCCGCTGGCCCTGGCCGATGCCGCCGACGACGGCAGGCTCGAACCGGGCAAACTGGTGCTCCTCACCGGCATGGGCGCCGGCCTCACCTGGGGATCCGCCCTGATCGACTGGACTCACTCGACCACTGGAGCAACCCCATGACCAAGATCGCGTTCATGTTTCCCGGACAAGGCTCGTTCGAGGCAGGCATGGGGAAGGACGTGGCCGAGGCCGTCCCCGAGGCGATGGCCGTCTACGACGAGGGCTCCGAGGCGTCGGGGCTCGACCTGAAGACGCTGTGCTTCCACTCGCCGGTCGAGCAGCTCGTCGACACCGAGATCCAGCAGCCGGCGCTCGTCGCCACCTCGCTGGCGCTGAACGCGGCGCTGCGGGCGCGCGGGATCACCCCGGACTACGTGGTCGGCCACTCCGTCGGCGAGTTCGCCGCGCTCGGCTCGGCCAACGCGCTCTCGACGCGCGAGGCGATCGCGCTCGTCTCCGAGCGCGGACAGGCGATGGCCGACGCGGCGCGGCAGCACCCCGGTTCGATGGCCGCGATCCTCGGGTTGGCCGACGAGGCGGTCGAGGCGCTCTGCAAGAAGATTGCGGGTGTCTGGCCGGCCAACTACAACTGCCCCGGCCAGCTCGTCATCTCCGGCGAGACGACGTCGGTGGACGAGGCGTGCGTCGAAGCCGAGCGTGAGGGCGCCCGCCGCGCGGTGAAGCTTCGTGTCTCCGGCGCCTTCCACTCGCCGCTGGTCGAGCGTGCAGCGGACCGATTGCGTCCGGCGATCGAGCGTGTGCATCTGCGCGAGGGGGGCGCGGCCTTCATGTCGACGGTGACGGCGAAGATCGAGGACGTGCAGCGCTACGGCGAGCTCCTCGTCGAGCAGCTCACCGCGCCGGTGCGGTTCACGCAGGCGGCGCGCGCTCTCGTCGAGCAGGGTGTCACGGTGTTCGTCGAGGTCGGGCCGGGAAACGTCCTGTCCGGTTTACTGAAGAGGATCGACAGCTCGGCCCGCACGCTCTCGGTCAAGGATCTGAGCTCGCTCGACCGAGTCGCGCAGTCGCTTGGCTAGCGCGACCGAGTTCGCGTCGCTCGCCGGTCGACTCGCTCTCGTCACGGGTGCATCCCGCGGCATCGGCCGCGCGGTCGCGCGTGAGCTCGCTCGCGCCGGCGCATCGGTGGTCGTCGGCTTCCGGTCGGGCCAGGGTGAAGCCGAGGCACTCGCTGCCGAGATCGGAGGACGAGCGGTGCAGGCAGACGTCTCCTCGCCGGACGACGCGCGGCGCCTCGTCGAGGAGGCGGGCGACGTCGACGTCCTCGTCAACAACGCCGGGCTGACGCGGGACGGATTGCTTGCGCGCATGTCGGACGACGACTGGCACACGGTGATCGAGACGAACCTGAGCTCGGTCTTCTACACGTGTCGCGCGGTGACGCGGCCGATGATGAAGAAGCGGAGCGGCGTGATCGTCAACATCAGCTCCGTCGTCGGCGTGCACGGAAACTGGGGCCAGACCAATTACGCGGCATCGAAGGCAGGCATCATCGGCTTTACGAAGTCGCTCGCGCGCGAACTGGGCTCGCGCGGGATCAGGGCGAACGTCGTCGCCCCCGGGTACGTGAAGACGCAGCTGACCGAGGTGCTTCCGGACGAGGCGACGGCCGCGATGGTCGGGCAGACGCCGCTCGGGCGCGTCGCAGAGCCTGAGGAGATCGCGGGTGCGGTACGCTTTCTCGCCTCCGACGAGGCGTCGTTCATCACGGGCGACGTACTGCTCGTCGACGGCGGGCTCGGCATGTGATGGAGCAGACGAACGGCAACGGCCGCAGACGGGTGGTGATCACCGGGCTGGGCATGGTCAGCCCGCTCGGCAACGACGTGAGCTCGTCGTGGTCGTCGCTGCTTGCAGGCCGCTCGGGCGCCGCCGAGATCACCGCGTTCGATCACACGGATTACAACGTCCACTTCGCCTGTGAGCTGAAGGGGTTCGATCCGACGATCTGGGTCGATCGCAAGGCGGCACGGCGGATGGACCGGTTCGCGCAGATGATCCTGGCGTGCGCCCGGCAGGCGGAAGCGGAGTCGGGCATCGAGGTCGGGCGCGCGCCCGACCGGGCCGGGGCCTCGATCGCGACCGGGATCGGCGGGCTGCAGTCCTATCAGGAGTGCTACGACGTCCTGCTCCACCGCGGCCCCGACCGGGTGAGCCCGTTCTCGATCCCCTCGATCATCCCGAACATGGGAGCCGGGTGGGTGTCGATCGAGCTCGGGACGAAGGGGCCGCTGATGAGCGAGTGCACCGCGTGTGCAGCGTCGAACATGGCGATCGGCGACGCGATGGACGAGATCCGCGTCGGCCGCGCGGACGTCATGTTCGCCGGCGGCACCGAGGCGCCGATCACGCAGGTCGGTATCGCCGGCTTCGACGCCATGCGCGCCCTGTCGCGACGCAACGACGATCCCGAGCGCGCGTCGAGACCGTTCGACAAGGAACGTGACGGGCTCGTGATGGGTGAGGCCGCAGCGGTGCTCGTGCTCGAGGAGCTCGAGCACGCGCGTGCTCGTGGCGCGACGATCCAGGCAGAGCTGCTCGGCTACGGCGTGTCGTCGGACGCGTTGCACATGACCGAGCCCGATCCGACGGGCGAGAGCCCTGCTCGCGCGATCACGATGGCGCTCGCCGACGCGCGGGTCGACCCGACCGGCGTCGGCTACGTGAACGCGCACGCCACCTCGACGCCCCTCGGCGACTCCGCCGAGACGCGCGTGATCAAGCGCGCATTCGGCGAGGAGCACGCGCGGAAGGTCGCGGTCTCGTCGACGAAGGGCGCAACCGGTCACTGCTTCGGCGCCGCGGGTGCCGTCGAGGCTGTCTTCACGGTGCTCGCGGTGACGCAGGGCATTGCGCCGCCGACGATCAATTACGACGACCCCGACCCAGATTGCGACCTCGACTATGTCCCGAACGTTCCCCGCGAGCTACCCGAGCTTCGCGTGGGCGTGTCGAACTCGTTCGGCTTCGGCGGGCACAACGCGTCGATCGTGATCGGCCGCTACGAAGGCGACTAGCTCGTAGCCGCGGAACTGACGGGCGTTGTCGTCCGGGGCGATGCTTACCGTCCGGCGATGCGCCTGGTCGACGTCGGCGGCCAGATGGTCGAGCTGCACGTACGCCGTTCGAAGCGGATCCGCGGGCACCGTATCGTCGTCCACCACGGGTTGCCGCCCGAGCTGGTCGTGCGGCCGCGGGCGAGCGAGGCGGAGATCGACGAAGCGATCGCGGAGTATCTTCCGTGGCTCGAGCGCCAGCTGGCGCGGGCGGCGAAGCCCGTGCTCGATCTCCACCGGCTGACGCTCACCGAGCAGCAGGGTCGCCGCGAGGCGCGCGCGCGCGTCGAGCTGATCGCGCAGTCCGAGGCGGTCGCGCTCGGCGGGAGCTACAACCGCATCACGCTCCGCAACCAGCGCAGCCGCTGGGGGTCCTGCTCGATCAAGGGCGAGCTGAGCTTCAACTGGCGCCTGGTGCTGGCCCCGCACGACGTGCTCGACTACGTCGTCGTCCACGAGGTCTGTCATCTGCTCGAGCACAACCACGGGCCGGCGTTCTGGAAGCTCGTCGGTCGCCGCCGTCCCGGCTATCGCGAGCCGAAGGAGTGGCTGGACGCGAACGGCTGGGAGCTGCTCGCCTATCGGCCTCCGCTCGCCGCATAAGCTGCCGCCATGGTCCGGTGGGCGACCTTCGACTGCTACGGCACCCTGATCGACTGGAACGGCGGCATCCGCACGGAGCTCGTGCGCCTGTTCGGTGCGGAGCGCGCCGACGAGCTGCTCGCCCGCTACCACGAGCTCGAGCCGGAGCTCGAGCGAGACGGCGGCCGGAGCTATCGCGAGGTGATGACCGAGGCGATGAGGGCACTCGGCGCACCCGCTGGCGCCGAGTACGGGCTCGCCGAGTCGCTTCCCTCCTGGGCCCCGTTTCCCGAGGTCAGCGGATCGCTCGAGGAGCTGCGCAGCCGCGGGTGGCAGCTCGGCGTCCTCTCCAACACGGACGACGACTTCATCGCCGCGTCACAGGTCCAGCTCGGCGTCTCGTTCGACGAGGTGGTCGTCGCGCAGGAGCTCGGGTCGTACAAGCCTGCGCACCGCCACTGGGAGGAGTTCTTCAGCCGCACCCGTGCACCGCGCGACGGGCACGTGCATGTCGCCGCATCGCTGTTCCACGACGTCGCTCCATGCAACGAGCTCGGTCTGCGAAGCGTCTGGATCAATCGAGTCGGCGAGGTCGCCCACGGCATCGCTCCGACGCGCGAGCTCGTCGACCTCTCGACATTGCCGGACACGCTCGATGCGCTCGTCGCCGCATAGCGACCAGGAGCGCGAGCGGTGAGTGCGCTTCGCGCGCGCTGCCCCGACTGTCGGACGCTGACGGCAGTGGCGATCGGCCCGGACTACCAGTGTCACTTGTGCGGCCGCGAATTCGCCGCCGGGCTCGTTCGCGTGCCGCGGGCGTGGGGCGACGGCGGTGAGGCGATGAAGGCCGCCGCCGCCATGCCGCTGCCGTGGCCCGAGGCGGCGACGATCGAGGAGGATACGCTGGCGGCACAGATCGAGGCACTCGGTCGCGAGCTGCCCGAGCGGCCGCTCGTCCTCGGCGGCTGCTGCTGCTCGCACGTCGGCGCCGTCCGGGAACTGGCGCGACGCCACGATCGCCTGGCGGTCGTCTGGCTCGACGCCCACGGCGATCTCAACACGCCGGAGTCTTCGCCCTCCGGCAACGCCTGGGGGATGCCGCTGCGGATGCTGATCGACGGCGGCGACGTGCAGCCGCACGACGTGATCCTCCTCGGCGCGCGCAACCTCGATCCGCCCGAGGTGGAGTTCATCGCGGCCGCAGGGGTACGGCAGGAGCTCGGAGCGCTGCCGGAGCACGTCTACGTGGCGCTCGACGGCGACGTGATCGACCCGCCGGACGCGGACGTCTTCATGCCAGAGCCCGACGGGATCCCGCTCGCCCGCCTCGAGGCTCTCCTCGCCGGCCTGCCGGCGCCCGCCGGTGCCGGCTTCACGGGGTTCGCCCCGTCGGCGCGCAACGAGGCCTCGCTGGCCCGCCTCGGGCATGCCCTCGGGCTGTAACCGATGGTGCGCTCAGAGCCGTCTAACATTGAGTGATGCAACCGGCAACGTTTGCCGGGCCCCTGGCCCGCGGGCACACGGCGCGCTGCCGCGTCCTCGGTCGCGCCGATAGGCCCGCTATGGGCGCTCCCTGCGTCCTTGCATCGCTTGGTGCCCGCAACCCAGGGACCGGGCAAAGCTGCCGGTCACATCACTAGCGATGTCAGAGGCCCGGATCGACGTCCAGGTCGAGCACAGGAACGCTCCGACCCCGGCCGAGAAGCAGCACCCGAACACGTGCCCGAAGTGCGGCTCGCACTATCGCGACGACGAGCTGGACGCTGCGCTCTGGGTGTGCGCGCACTGCGGCCACCACTTCCCGATGGAGGCTCGCACGCGCATCGCCTGGTACGCGGACCCCGACTCGTTCGTCGAGGAAGCCGCAGACGTTCGCTCGGACGATCCACTCTCGTTCTTCGATCTTCGCCCATACGCGGAGCGCCTGGCGGAGGCCGAGCTCAACACGGGCCTCGGCGAGGCGATCGTGATCGGCCAGGCTTCGCTCGACCGGCATTCCGTCGAGCTCGCGGTAATGGACTTCGCGTTCATGGGTGGATCGATGGGCAGCGCCGTGGGCGAGAAGTTCTCTCGCGCGTGCGACTCCGCGATCGAGCGGGGCGTGCCGCTGGTCACGGTGACGTCATCCGGCGGCGCGCGGATGCAGGAGGGGATCCTCTCGCTGATGCAACTTCCCAAGACGGTGTGCGCGGTCGAGGACCTTCACGACGCGCGCCTGCCGCTGATCGTCGTGATGGCGCATCCGACCACGGCCGGCGTTCTTGCATCGTTCGCGTCGCTCGGCGACGTGACGATCGCCGAGCCGGGCGCACTGATCGCCTTCACCGGTCCGCGTGTCGTCCAGCAGACGACGAAGGAGAAGCTGCCCGAAGACTTCGGGCTGGCGGAGCAGAACCTCCGGTTCGGCCACGTCGACGCCGTCGTGCCGCGTGCCGAACAGCGCGGCTACCTGACGCGTCTCCTGCGCCTCTTCGACGGAGGATCGCTCGAGTGAGCTCGGAGGACGAGGAGCTCAAGCTGCGCCAGCGGCTGTCCGGTCTCTCCCGCCTGCCGTTGCTGCGCGGCGCGCGCGTCTCGGGCGAAGCCGACCGGCTGCAGCGGCAACTCGAGCGTCTGCAGTTGGACACGAGCGACGAGGCGATCTGGCGGTCGGTGGAGCTCGCACGGCACCAGGACCGCCCGTACACGCTCGATTACGTCACGCGGATCGTCGACGACTGGGTCGAGCTTCAC
Organism: uncultured Thermoleophilia bacterium; assembly: GCA_963769545.1. GTDB lineage: Bacteria > Actinomycetota > Thermoleophilia > Gaiellales > Gaiellaceae > PALSA-600. The sequence continues at coordinate 1,156,542 of CAVYMB010000002.1, forward strand.
GGAGACCGGAGCCGAGCGGACGACGGGGCGCTCGTCACCGGGATCGGGCGGCTGGACGGGCGCACGATCGTGCTCGTCGGTCACCAGAAGGGCCGCGACGTCAAGGAGCGGCTCGACCGCCAGTTCGGCATGGCGTACCCGGAGGGCTACGTGAAGGCGATCCGTGCGATGGAGATCGCCGAGCGGTTCGGCTTTCCATTCGTCTCGCTGGTCGACACGCCGGGGGCGTATCCGGGCGTCGCGGCGGAGCAGCACGGCCAGGGCGGCGCGATCGCACGATCGCAGGCGGCGATGACGCGCCTCACCGTGCCGACCGTCGCGTGCATCATCGGCGAGGGCGGGTCCGGCGGAGCAGTCGCGATCGCCGTCTCGGACCGCGTGCTCATGCAGGAGAACGCGATCTACTCGGTGATCACGCCCGAGGGCTGCGCGGCAATCCTCTGGCGCGACGCCGGCGAGGCGAAGAAGGCCGCTGCCGCCTTCAGGCCCGACGCCCTGCACTGCCTCGATCTCGGCGTGATCGACAGCGTCGTGCAGGAGCCTGAGGGGGGCGCTCATCTCGACTACGACGCCGCGGCGCGCCTCCTCGAGACGGCCCTCGTCGAGGCCCTGGGCGAGCTCGACGAGCTGCCCGGCGAGGAGCTGCGCCGCCGCCGGCGGGCCAAGTTCCGCGGCATGGGCGTCTTTGCCTAGCATTCCAGCCCTGTCCACACGATCCACAGGGTTTTCAACCGAGGAAACATGGCGCGGTGCCAAATCCCTCGGATCAGAGCTGGATGCTGTGGATAACCGGCACGCCGGGCACCAAACGCGCACCGGACGGCAGCGGGGCCGGCGCTGAGCCTCGGCGAATACCGGCGCAAACGCGACCCGGCACGGACGCCGGAGCCCTTCTCGGGGGGACGCGCGAAGTCGCGGCGGCCGATCTTCGTCGTCCAGCGCCACGACGCGCGGCGGCTCCACTACGACTTTCGGCTCGAGCGCGACGGGGCGCTCGCCTCCTGGGCCGTCCCGAAGGGCGTCCCGCTCGAGCCGGGCAGCCGCGCCCTCGCCGTGCACGTGGAGGATCACCCACTCGAGTACGCCACGTTCGCCGGGGAGATCCCGAAGGGCCAGTACGGCGCGGGGTCTGTCGAGATCTGGGACGACGGGACGTACGAGCTCGTCGAGGAGAAGCCGGACGGCCAGCTGACCGTCCGGCTGCACGGGCGGCGCCTGAACGGGGAGTGGACGCTCGTGCCTGCGCGGCTCGACGGCAAGGAGCAGAACTGGCTGCTGATCCGCCGGCGCGGCGACGCGCAGCCGGGGCCGCGACACGAGTACGGACCGATGCTGGCGACCCTCGTCGACACACTGCCGGCCGGACCGGATTGGCTCTTCGAGGTCAAGTTCGACGGCTACCGGGCGATCGCGTACGTCGAGAGCGGAGCGACGCGACTCCAGTCGCGAAACGGCAACGATCTGACCGAACGCTTCGCCGCCGTCGCGGCCGAGGTGTCGCACGCTGTGAAGACGCCGAGCGCCGTTGTCGACGGTGAGGTCTGCCGGCTGGATCCGAACGGCCGGGCGAGCTTCTCCGAGCTCCAACGCGGCACCGGCCCCCTGGTCTACTACGTCTTCGATCTGCTCGAGGCCGACGGCGTGCCGCTCGTCGACCTTCCGCTGACCGAGCGGCGCTCGCGGTTGCGGCAGCTGCTCGACGGCCGCAACCGCACGGTGCTGTGGTCGGATGACTTCCCGGACGGAGCGGCGCTGCTGCGCGCCGCGGACGACCAGGGCCTCGAAGGTGTGATCGCAAAGCGGGCCGAGTCGCGCTACCTCGAAGGAAGGCGCACCCGCGACTGGTTGAAGATCAAGGTGCAGCGGGAGCAGGAGTTCCTGATCGCCGGCTACACCCGTGGCACCGGACGTCGTGCGCGCTCGTTCGGCTCGCTCGTGCTCGCCGTGCGCGAGAACGGCGCGCTTCGCTACGTCGGCAACGTCGGCACCGGATTCGACGACGCCGAGATCCAGAAGCTCCTGAAGCTGCTCGAGCCGCTCCATCGCGCGGCCGCCCCGTTCCACGAGGTGCCGAAGTTGCCGCGCGTCAAGCGGAGCGACATCCAGTGGGTCGAGCCGAGGCTCGTCGCCGAGGTCAGGTTCGGCGAATGGACGCACGACGGGCACCTGCGGCATCCGGCATACCTCGGATTGCGGGACGACAAGGACCCGGCCGAGATCGTCGCCGAACAGCCGGTGAGCACCGTGGCGGCCGACGTGATCCGGCGCGGCAGGCGTGAGCTGCGGCTGTCGAACCTCGACAAGCCGTTCTGGCCCGACGAGGGAATCACCAAGGGCGATCTGATCGCGTACTACCGGGCGGTGTCCACCGTGATCCTGCCGCACCTCCGCGGTCGTCCGTTCACGATGCGCCGGTATCCCGACGGCGCGTACGGCAAGGCGTTCTTCCAGAAGGACGCGCCGAAGCACATGCCGGACTGGATCAAGACCTACGAGGCGACCGTGTCACCCGGGAAGACCGTGCGCTTTCCGATCGTCGACGACGAGCTCGCGCTGCTCTGGATGGTGAACATGGGTTGCATCGACATGAACGCCTGGTACTCGCGTGTCGATCGCCCGGACCGGCCGGACTTCGTCCTCTTCGACCTCGATCCGACGCCCGAGGTGCCGTGGTCGCAGACAATCGAGGTCGCGCTCGTCCTGAGGGAGCTCCTCGACGCGCTGGGGCTGCGATCGTTTCCGAAAACCTCTGGTGGCAAGGGCTTCCACGTGCTCGTGCCGCTCGACCGTCGCTCGACCTTCGCGGACACGCGCGGGTTCGCCGAGGTTGTCGCCGGTGCGATCGTGCGCGCCCATCCGGGTCTCGCAACGACGGAATGGTCGAAGGCGCGGCGGCGCGGTGTGCTGATCGACGCGAACCAGAACGGGGAGGGCAAGACGATCGCCTCCGTCTACTCGGTGCGGCCGCATGCCGGGGCCCCGGTCTCGACACCGCTCCGCTGGGAGGAGGTGGAGCCCACGCTGGACCCCACCGCCTTCACCATGCCCGTGGTGCTCGAGCGCGTGCGAACGCACGGCGACCTCTATGCAGAGCTGGTGACCGCGCGCCAGTCACTTTCGAAGGCGCTCCGCCGGCTCGCCGTCTAGGTCGGTTTCACCGGATGCGTCCGGGCCGCCTGTTTCGCGACGGTGAGCTCCTTGCCGTCGATCGCCGCGTAGCGAAGTGCGATGGCGCTCAGCTCGTCGGACGCCTCGCGCGCCGCGTGGCCCAGCTTCGCATCGAGCGTCGCAGGGTCGTCGAGGTACAGCATCCTCGTCCAGAAGGTCGTGAGGACGATCGACACCCAGGGCATGAAGATCGCGTTGCGCTCGAGTGCCGCCGACGGACGTTGGACGAAGAACGCGATGAAGATGCCGACGGTCAGGCCGGCGAGCCCGACGGCAGCCGCCGCCTCACCCAGGCTCGATGCCGCCATTCCCTTCACGAATGCCGCCACGATCGCGGCGACCCCGAACACCATCATCGCGACGTATCCGATGAACACGACCCTGTACGACCGGCGCAGATACGCGGTCGTGCGGGCCAGGGTCTGCACGTCGTCCTGCAGGATCGCCGCTGCCAGCTCGCGCAGCTCCTGCGTCGTCTGCAAAGGATCCCCGTGCCGCGGGCGGGGCAGCCGCATCGTCATGGCGTGCCCTCCTTCCTCGACTACCGCGCGATCATACGGCTCCGGTCGCGGCGCTGCACTCGCGTATGCGCCGTTCGAGGAAGCGTCGCTCTGCGTCGGTGGTCGCGAGCACGAGCGCTCGCTCGTACGCGGAATGCGCCTCGTCGTAGCGTTCGAGACGGCGCAGGAAGTCGGCCCGGGCGGAGTGAAGGTACTGGTAGGCCTCGAGGTCGAGACCGTCCACCAGCTCGAGCGCGGCCTCTGGCCCCGCCACCTCGGCGACGGCCACCGCCCGGTTCAGCTCGACCACCGGCGATCCGGTCAGCGAGGCAAGCTCGCCGTAGAGGCGCGCGATCGCGGCCCAGTCGCGCGGCATCGCCGCGTGGAGGGAGGCGATCGAGGCCTGGAGCACGTAGACGCCACGGCCGTCGAGCGCCCGCGCCCGGTCGAGCGCCGCGACGCCCGACGCGGCCTCGGCGGCATCCCAGAGCGAGCGATCCTGGTCCTCCAGCAGCACCAGCTCGCCGTCGCGGAAGCGGGCAGCGCGGCGCGAGTCGTGGAGCAGCATCAGCGCGACCAGACCGAAGGCCTCCGCCTCGTCCGGCATCAAATCGGCGAGCGCGCGGCCCAGGCGGATCGCCTCGTCGGCCAGTGTCCTGTCCCCGCCGTAGCCCTCGTTGAAGATCAGGTAGACGACGGCGAGCACGGCCGCAAGGCGGTCCGGCAGCAGATGCTCCGGCGGCACGCGGAACGGGACGCCTGCCGTCCTGATCTTGCGCTTCGCCCGTACGAGCCGCTGCCCCATCGTCGCCTCGGGCACGAGGAACGCGCGCGCGATCCGATCGGTCGTCAGCCCGCCGAGCGTGCGCAGGGTCAGTGCGACCTGCGCGTCGAGGGCCAGCGCGGGGTGGCAGCACGTGAAGATCAGCTCGAGCCGCTCGTCGGGAATGGGCGTGTCGTCCAACGGTTCCTCCACGGCTTCGGGAACATCGAGCAGGAGCGTCTTCACCGCGAGCGTCCGGTCGCGGCGGATCCGGTCGATCGCCCGGTTGCGTGCGGTCGCGAGCAGCCAGGCACCCGGGTTCGAGGGCGTGCCGTCGCGTGGCCAGCGCTCGGCGGCGATTACGAACGCCTCCTGCGCGGCTTCCTCGGCGAGATCGAAGTCGCCGAGGAAGCCGATCAGGGAGGCGACGATCCGCCCCCACTCGTCGTGGAAGACCTGCTCGAGAATGATCAGCGCTCCACGAGCGGGCGAACCTCGACGGCCCCGCCGAGCCGTGCCGCCGGGATCCGCGCGGCGATGTCGATCGCATCGTCGAGGTTCGGCGCCTCGAAGAGGTAGAAGCCCCCGAGCGCCTCCTTCGTCTCTGCGAACGGACCGTCGGTCGTGAGTGTCCGGCCGTCCGCAACGCGGACCGTCGTCGCGGCGGTGACGGGCTCCAGCTGGGCGCCGCCGAAGATGCCCGGCAGCTCCGCGATCGCCATGTACTCGCCGGTGATCGCCTGCTGCTCCTGCTCGGTGCGCTCGCTCCAGCTGTCGTCGTTCGTATGGATCAAGAGCGCGTACTTCATCGTGTGCCTCCTTCGTTCGACGATGGTGTCGTTTCTACGACGAACGGCGCGAGCGAGAATCGACAGCTCGCCCCGGCTGCGCGAGCCGGCCGAGGAAGCGGGCGGCCCCGGCCTTGTCGAGCAGCTCGTTCAGGTTCCCGCACTTCGGGCTCTGGACGCACGACGGGCAGCCGCTCGGGCACGGGCAGGACTGAATCAGCTCCGCCGTGTCGGCCACCCAGCCTTCGAACTCCTCGAATCCGCGCTCGGTGATCCCGGCCCCGCCCGGATGACCGTCGTAGACGAACACGGTCGGCCGAAGCGTCTGGAGATGCAGGTTCGTCGACAGTCCGCCGATGTCCCACCGGTCGCACATCGCCCAGAGCGGCAACAGCGCGATCAACGCATGCTCCGCCGCGTGCAGCGTGCCGAGGAGCCGTGGCATCTCCTGCACGCCCGCGAGCTGCTCCGGCTCGGGGCAGAACCAGATTGCCTCCGTTGCGAAGCTCGTCGCGGGCAGCTCGAGCGGCACGAGCTCGATCCGCTCCTGCGAGGACAGCGTGCGCCGCTCGTAGGCCACCACCTGTTCGGTGACCTCGAGCTCGCCGAAGTGCAGCTCCAGGCCGAGGCGTTGCTCGACGCGCCGGGGGGCGACGATCGCAGTCATCGTCTCCTTCTTTGCCTGCGTGTACCAGTCACCGCTGAACGGCTCGACGATCGCGTGCAGCGAGGTGAGGTCGAGCTCGCGGACGAGGTAGGGCTCGCCCAGGTGCAGGTACACCGCACCCGCGTGCACGGTCCCGTACGCGCGCGACCGGTCGATCTGTCCGAGCACGGAACCGGTCGACGCGTCGACGATCGTGAAGACGTCGCCGTCGGCGGCGCGGAGTGGCACACGGGCCGCGGGGTGGTCGCGCCCGCCCCATACGATCCCGGCGGGCGTCGCCCGCAGCTCGGGATCCCCCGCCGCGAGCTCGATCGCCTCGGGACCGAGGATGTCTGCATCGCCGGCAGTCAGCGGCGCCTCGTAGGCAGCCGCCCGGACGTGGCCGGCGAGCACCCGTGGGTTTGCGTGGTCGAGGATCGCCGCCTCGACCCGCCGGCCGAGAAGCTTGTCCGGATCCCGCATGAAGAACTGGTCGAGCGCGTCCTCCGATGCGACGAGCACTGCGAGCCCGCTTCCCCGGCGCCCCGCTCGGCCCCACTGCTGCCGCAACGAGGCCACCGTGCCCGGGAACCCCACCGAGATGACGCAGTCGAGCAGGCCGACGTCGATCCCGAGCTCGAGTGCGTTCGTGCTGCTCACCCCGAGCAGATCGCCCTCCGCCAGGCGTCGTTCGATCTCGCGCCGTTGGCCGGCGGTGTAGCCGGCGCGATACGGGGAGAGGCGGGCGTCGTCGCCGATCCGCTCGGCGGTGAAGCGATGGATGAGCTCGGCCGCCTTGCGGCTCTTCGCAAAGGTCAACGTGCGCAGCCCGTGCTCGACGAACGTCGCCTGCAGCTTCGCGGCCTCGGCCAGCGCCGATGCGCGCAGGCCCAGCTCGGCGTCCTGGAGCGGGGGGTTCCAGAGCACGATCGTCCGTTCCGGACGGGGGGCACCGTCGTCGGCGACCACCGTGACGCGATCGCCGAGCAGCGAGGCGCCGAGCTCGCCGGGATTCGAGATCGTCGCGGACGCCAGGAGCAGCTGGGGCTCGGCGCCGTAGAGGCGGGCGAGGCGCCGCAGCCGGCGCAAGACGTTCGCGACGTGCGAACCGAAGACGCCGCGGTAGACGTGGGCCTCGTCGACGACCACATAGCGCAGGTTGGCGAGGACGTCGCCCCAACGGTCGTGGTTCGGCAGGAGGCCGACGTGCAGCATGTCCGGGTTCGAGAGGATCACGTTGGCCGTTCGCCGGATGTCGCGCCGGTGCTCGATCGGCGTGTCGCCGTCGTAGATCGCCGGGCGAAGCCGTGGCAGAGACAGGGAGGTCAGTGCGCGGAACTGATCCTGCGCGAGTGCCTTCGTCGGGTAGAGGTAGAGCGCACGTGCTTTTGGATCCCTCGCGATCGCGTCGAGCACCGGGAGGTTGAAGGCAAGCGTCTTGCCGGACGCGGTCCCAGTGGCGACGCAAACGTGTTCGCCCCGGGCGGCCGCCTCCCAGGTGGTGCGCTGGTGCGCATACAGGTCGGCGAGGCCGATCGCCTGCCGCACGAGCGGTGACAGCGCGTCCGGCACGCCGACGAGGCGCGCGTCGCGCTCGGGCTCGGCGCCGAGGTAGGCGACCTCCTCGCCCTGCAGCAGCCCCTCCCACCGCAGGACATCGACGCTCATCGGGACGATGCTAGCCTCGCCCTACCGGGGTGCCCTGCGGGGCTGAGAACACACCCGTCGAACCTGATCCGGCTTGTACCGGCGTAGGGAGTGGGTTGATCGCGACAGCACTGACGATTGCAGGTTCGGATTCGGGCGGCGGCGCCGGGATCCAGGCCGATCTCAAGGCGTTCGCGGCGGTGGGTGTGTTCGGGACGTGTGCGATCGTCGCGCTGACCGCGCAGAACACGGTCGGCGTGACGTCGGTCCACCCCGTCCCGCCGGCGTTCGTCGTCGCGCAGCTCGAGGCGGTGCTCTCGGACCTCGGCGCCGGCGCCGCGAAGACGGGGATGCTGTTCTCGCGCGGCGTGATCGAAGCGGTCGCGGGCACCCTCGCGGGCCGCGGGCTGCCGCTGGTGGTCGACCCGGTGCTCGTCGCCTCGTCCGGTGCGAGGCTGCTCGAGGACGACGCGGCCGGCGCCCTCGTGTCGCTCCTGTTTCCGCTGGCCACCGTGGTCACGCCGAACCTGGCCGAGGCACAGCAACTGACCGGACGGCCGTCGCTGGCCGTGAAGGCCGAGCTCGCCGAACGGCTCGTCGCGCTCGGCGCCCCGGCGGCGCTCGTCACCGGCGGGCACGGGGCTCCGGTCGACCACCTCTACGACGGCCGCGAGCACGTCGAGATCCCGGTCGACCGGCTCGACATTGCTGCGACCCACGGCGCGGGGTGCACGCACTCGGCGACGCTCACCGCTCTGCTCGCGCGCGGCCTGCCGCTCGTCGAGGCGGCGGAAGGAGCGGCCCGGGCGGCAACCGACGCCGTTCGTCACGGGCTCGTCGGGCTCGGTTCCGGCGACGGCCCGGTCGACGTCCTCCATCTGAAAGGAGCACGATGAATCCCGGCGAGTCCCTGCGGCGGCTGCGCGAGACGCGGCCGCTCGTCCACCAGATCACGAACTACGTCGTGATGAACGAGACGGCGAACGCGACCCTGGCGCTCGGAGCGCTGCCTGTGATGGCGCACGCACCCGAGGAGGTCGAGGAGATGGTCGGGATCGCGGGGGCGCTCGTCCTCAACATCGGCACCCTCTCGTCGTCGTGGGTCGAGGCGATGCTGCGCGCGGGACGTGCCGCCAACGCCGGCGGGGTGCCCGTCGTCCTCGATCCGGTCGGCGCCGGCGCGACGCGCTATCGCACCGAGACGGCCCTCAGAATCCTCGATCAGGTCGATGTCGCCGTGCTGCGGGGGAACGCGGGCGAAGTTGCGACGCTGGCCGGCGTCGACGCCGAGGTACGCGGCGTCGAGTCGATCGGTGCCGCCGACACGGCCGCGCACGTCGCGAAGCGGGCGGCTTCGACGCTCGGCGTCGTCGCCTCCGTGACGGGCAGCGTCGACCACGTCTCGGACGGCGAGCGCGTCGTCGCGGTCGAGAACGGACACCCGCTGCTCGCCTCGATCACCGGCACCGGCTGCATGTCCAGCGCGATCACGGGCGCGTTTCTCGCCGTTCGCCGCGAGGATCCGCTCGAGGCCGCCGCCGAGGCGCTCGCGGCGTTCGGCGTGGCCGGGGAGAACGCTGCGCCCGGCGCGAGAGGGCCGGGCTCGTTCCATGTCAACCTCTACGACGCTCTCGCTGCGCTCGACCCCGAGCTGCTCGACGAGCGGGCGAGGTTCGCGTGAGGGTGCACGCGCTCGTCGAGGATCTCGACGGCGCCGCCCGCGCAGTCGCGGCCGGTGCAACGGTCGTTCAGCTGCGCGTCAAGGGCGCCACGACCGCGGAGCTGGTGAGCCGCGGTCGCGGGCTGGCGTCGCTCGGAGCGACCTTCGTCGTCAACGACGATGTCGATGCTGCCGTCGCGCTCGCAGCGGACGGCGTGCATCTCGGCCAGGGCGATGGCGGCGCCGAACAGGCCCGTGCGGCGTCGTTGCTCCTCGGCCGGTCGGTGGCCACCGTCGAACAGGCGCTGGCGGCGGACGGCGACTACCTCGGCGCGGGGCCGGTGTGGGCGACCCCGTCGAAGCTCGACGGCGATCCGCCGATCGGCCTGGACGAGCTGCGCGCGATCTGCCGTGCCGCCGCCGTGCCGGTCGTCGCGATCGGCGGCATCGACGCGTCGAACGCCGGCGATTGCATCGCGGCGGGCGCCGCCGGGGTGGCGACGATCCGTGCCGCCGCCGATCCTCGGGTCCGGCAGACCGTTGACGAGGCTCTCCGGGCTCGGTGAGCTCGGCCTCCTGGCCGAGCTCGAGCGACGCGGCCTGATCGTCGGCGTCGAGCACGACGCGGCGCAGGTCGGCGGGCTCGTGCTGACCCAGGACGCACTCGTCGAGGGAGTGCACTTTCGCCTCGACCGGCTGTCCTGGGCCGACCTCGGCTGGCGCGCGGCTGCAGTCAACCTGAGCGACCTCGCCGCTTCCGGCGCGACGCCGCTCGGGCTGCTCGTCTCGCTCGCCCTCCCGCCGGACACCGTGCTCGCGGACGTGCTCGCCTTCTACGAGGGGATCGCCGAGACCGGGGTCGCCGTGATCGGTGGCGACACGACCGCCGCGGCGGAGGTCGTCGTCTCGGTGACCGCCGTCGGTCGCAGCGCACGCGTCCCCGGCCGGGCGGGCGCGGTGCCGGGCGACCTGCTCGTCGTGACCGGCCCGTTGGGAGGCGCAGGCGCGGCGTTTCGGGTCGAGCGATACGTGCGTCCGCCACTGCGCCTGGACGAGGGCCGCACGCTCGCCGCCTCGGCGCACGCGCTGATCGACCTGTCGGACGGTCTCGCCGTCGACGCAGGGCACGTCGCGCGCCGCTCCGACGCCAGGCTCGTGATCGAGCTCGACGACGTGCCGCTGGCGGCGGGCGCGACGATCGCCGATCTCGGCTTCGGGGAGGACTTCGAGCTGCTCGCGGCTGTCACGGATGCGCAGGGGCTCGACGTGATCGGCCGGGTCGAGCCAGGCGCGGGAGTCGAGCTCCGCCACGCCGGCGCCCCCTACGACCTTCGCGGGTGGGAGCACTTCCGCTCGAGCGGCTAGAGGTAGTTCGCGAAGGCCTTGGCGAAGTGCTTCTTGGGCCGCGCCCCGAACACCGCCTCGCGCGGCTCGCCCGCCGCGAACAGGATCACCGTCGGCAGCGAGAGCACGGAGTAGCGGGCGGCCGTGGCCGGGTTCTCGTCGATGTCGATCGAGACGAGCTCGATCCCGGACTCCTCCGCGAGCTCCTCGAGCGCGGGGACGATCGCGCGGCACGGTCCGCACCACGGTGCCGTGAAGTCGACCAGCACGGGGCCTTCTACCTGAAGAACCTCGCGGTCGAACGTCTCGTCGTCGACGGACCGCATCGCGGCCTACCGTAGCTGGAGCCGCAGCAGCGGCACGCGCCAGATCGCCTCGACCACGATCGCACGGCTCATCTTCGAGCGCCCACGCTCGCGGTCGGAGAACGTGATCGGAAGCTCGACAACGCTGAAGCCGGCGCGCTTCGCACGGTACGTCGTCTCGATCTGAAACACGTATCCGTGCGAGTCGATCGCGTCAAGGTCGATCGTCTCCAGCACCCGTCTGCGGAAGCACTTGAAGCCCCCGGTCGGGTCGCGCACCCCCATCTGCAGGAAGACGGCGGTGTACCAGCCGGCGCCCCTGGAGATCGTTCGGCGAACGAGCCCCCAGTTCGCGACCGAGCCGCCGGGCACGTAGCGCGATCCGAGCACGATGTCCGCGCCGCTCTCTGCCGCGCCGATCAGCCGCGGCACGTCGGCGGGATCGTGGGAGAAGTCGCAGTCGAGCTCGAGGACGAGCTCGGCTCCGGCAGCGAGCGCGTGGCGAAACCCGGCGATGTAGGCGGGGCCGAGGCCTTCGCGGCGTTCGCGGTGGAGTACGTCCACGAAGTCGAGTTCGGCGGCGAGCCGATCCGCCACTTCGCCGGTCCCGTCCGGCGAGCTGTCGTCGATCACCAGCACGCGGTCGCCGGGGCGGAGAACGCCGCCCAGTGCGCGCAGCATCAACTCGATGTTCGGGAGCTCGTTGAATGTCGGAAGACAAACGGTGGCTTGCATCGAGGCGCCTATGATCGCAAACGTGGCGCAACTTCCGCGAAACGACGAGCTCGCGGAGCAGTTCGAGCTACTCGCCGATCTGATGGAGCTCGCGAACGCCGATTCGTTCCGGATCGGCGCGTATCGGAAGGCCGCTGCGCGCATTCGCGAGACGTCGACGTCGGTTGCGCAGCTGGCGCTCGAAGGGAAGGCGACGAAGCTGCAGGGGATCGGCAAGACGATCGAAGGGAAGATCGTCGAGGCTGTCGACGACGGCGAGGTTCATGCGCTGACCAAGAAGAAGGCCGAAGTGCCGGCCGAGGTCGCCGTCTTCATGCGCCTGCCCGGCCTCGGCCCGAAGACGGCGCGCCGGATCTGGCAGGAGCTCGGCATCACCACGGTCGATGCACTCAGGGCCGCCGTCGAGTCCGGCCAGCTCCGCGGGCACGCAGGTGTCGGGCCTGGGACGGAGGCGAGGATCGCCGCGGCGCTCGCCCAGGGGCCGGAAGCGAAACCGGAGCCGGGGCGAGCGTTGATCGGAACGGCACTACCGCGGTTGGTTGCCGCCGTCGACGAGCTGCGCGGACACCCGGCGTCCGTCGAGGTCAGCCTGGCCGGCTCGGCACGGCGGATGCGCGAGACCGTTCGCGACCTCGACATCATCGCCACGGCCACCGACCCGGCAGCCCTCGTCGAGCACTTCTGCACCTTGTCGTGGGTCGTCGAGGTCGCGGCGAAGGGGACGACCAAGGCGACCGTCGTCTCACACGACGGGCTGCGCTTCGACCTCAGGGTCGTGCCGCCGGAGAGCTACGGCAACCTGCTGCAGCACTTCACCGGTTCGAAGAACCACAACGTCGCGCTGCGCGAGGACGCCGTTCGGCGCGGGCTCTCGGTCTCGGAGTACGCCGTGAGCGAGGTCGAGACGGGGACGGAGCATCGCTTCGCGACCGAGCAGGAGGTGTACCGGTTCCTCGGCTACGACTGGATCCCGCCGGAGCTCCGCGAGGACGGTGGCGAGCTCAAGGCCGCGCGCAACGGCGAGCTCCCGGAGCTCGTCACGTTGCGTGACCTGCGCGGTGACCTGCACACGCATACGACCTGGTCCGACGGCAAGGACACGCTCGAGACGATGGTCGCGGCGGCGCGCGAACGCGGCTACGCCTACTACGCGATCTGCGATCACGCGCAGCGGCTGCGCGGCGATCTGCTGCACCTGCAGTCGGTGCAGATCGACGCGCTCAACGATCAGCTAGCCCCGTTCCGGATCTTGAAGGGCATCGAGGTGAACATCCGGCCCGACGGCTCGCTCGACGTCTCCGACGAGGAGCTCGCGACGCGCGACTGGGTCGTCGCGTCGGTGCACACACGGTTCGATCACGACCCGACCGCGCGGGTGCTCGCCGCGATGGAGCATCCGTACGTCGATTGCATCGGGCATCCGACGAACCGCAAGATCGGTAGGCGCGCGGCGGCGCCGATCGACGTCGAGCGCGTGATCGAGAAGGCGCTCGAGACCGGGACGTTTCTCGAGATCAACTCGCAGCCGGACCGGCTCGACCTGACCGACGTCCATGCGCGCGCGGCGCGCGAGGCGGGCCTGAAGCTCGTCGTCGACTCCGACGGCCATCAGGTGTCCGCGCTCGACTACGTGATGCTCGGGATCGGACAGGCACGACGTGCGTGGCTGCGCAAGGAGGACGTCGTCAACACGCGTACCTGGAAGCAGGTCGAGCGGCTGCGCAAGGGGCGCCCATGACCGCGTTTCGCGACGACCTCGATCGTGCTGCCGACTGGGTCGACTCCTACCTCGCCGGCGTCGGCGACCGCCCCGTCTCCGCGCGGGTCGAGCCGGGTGCGGTGCGCGACCGCCTGCCGGCGGCACCGCCGGAACAGGGCGAGTCGTTCGAGACGATGCTGGGCGACCTCGACGAGCTGATCATGCCGGGGCTCTCGCACTGGAACCACCCTCGCTTCTTCGCGTGGTTCGCGAACACCGGCTCCGAGCCGGGCGTCCTCGCGGAGCTGCTGGTGGCGGCGTTGAACGTGAACGCGATGACGTGGGGGTCGTCGCCGGCCGCCACGGAGCTCGAGGAGGTGACGCTCTCCTGGCTTGCACAGCTCCTCGGCCTTCCGGCCGGGTGGCACGGCCACATCGAGGACACCGCGTCGACCGCCACGGTCGCTGCCCTGGCCGCCGCGCGCACCCTGCGTCCCGGCGGCGTCGTGTACGCGTCGGAGCAGGCGAACTTCAGCGTCGAGAAGGCCGCCCGCCTCGTCGGCCTCGAGTTTCGTCCGGTCGGCGTCGACGACGCGTTCCGCATGCGGACCGACTTCTCGCTCGACGACGCGACTGTCGTCGTCGCGACCGTCGGCACCACGGGAACGACGTCCGTCGACCCGGTCCCCGACCTGCAGCGACGCTGCGAGGACGCCGGTGTGTGGCTGCACGTCGACGCCGCGTACGCCGGCTCGGCGGCCGTCTGCCCCGAGCTGCGCTGGTGTCTCGCCGGCTGCGACCGGGCGGACTCTCTGGTCGTGAACCCGCACAAGTGGCTGTTCACGCCGATGGACTGCTCGGCGCTCTGGACGCGTCGCCCCGATGTCTTTCGCGCGACCTTCGGCGTCGTTCGCGACTACCTCGCCGACACCGAGTCGGCGGTCGATCTGAAGGACTACGGGCCGGCGCTGGGCCGCCGCTTCCGTGCGCTCAAGCTCTGGTTCGTGCTGCGCTGGTACGGAGCCGAGGGTCTCCGCGCACTGATCCGCGAGCACGTGCGGCTCGCGCAGCTGTTCGCTTCATGGGTCGATGCCGATCCCGACTGGGAGGTGTCGGCGCCGCATCCGTTCTCGGCCGTCTGCTTCCGCCACCGGACCGCCGACAACGATGCGATCGCGCGCGATGCGACCGCCACGGGCAAGCTCTTCGTCGCACCGGCGCAGTTGCGTGGCGTGTCGATCATCAGGCTTGCAATCGGCAATGCCCGCACCACGGAGACGGACATCGAGATCGCCTGGGAGGTGCTTCGCGAATCCGCCCGCGCGCGGTGATCTTCGATCTCTGGGAGACGCTGATCGACTGGGATCGCCAAGCGGCTGCGGCGATGGTCGCGGCGGTCTCCGAGCACGCCCCCGACTTCGTCGATCGGTGGCCGCACTCGCAAAACCGCTACACGGGACCGATTCGCGTCGCGCTGGCCGACGCAGGTGTTCCCGCGTCGGCGTTGGAGGATGTCTGTGCGCTTCGGCTCGAGTACGTGCGCGAGGCACTCGTTCCACGGACCGGGGCGGTCGAGACGCTGCGGCGCCTGCGCGAGCTCGGCGTCCTGACCGGCCTGATCACCGTGTGCAGCGGGGACGTCGAGGAGCTCTGGCCCTCGTCCGCGTTCGCCGGGCTGTTCGACGCAGAGGTGTTCTCGTCGGCGGTCGGAGTGTCCAAGCCCGACCCGAGGATCTACCGCCACTGCTGCGAGCTGCTCGGGATCGAGCCGTCCGACGCGGTGTTCGTCGGCGACGGCGCGAACGACGAGCTGGCGGGTGCGAAGCGCGTCGGGATGCGAGCGATCCTTATCCACCGGCCCGGCGAAGCGCCCTACTGGAACGGGCTGGAGCGGTTCGCGGGCCCGCGAGTCACGTCGATCCCCGAGGTGCTGGAGGTGCTGGAGCTGTGCTGATCACGACCACGAACGACGTTCCCGGTTACGCGATCCAGGAGGTCTACGGTGAGGTGTTCGGACTGACCGTGCGATCGCGGAACATCGGCTCGCAATTCGGCGCCGGGCTGAAGTCGATGCTGGGCGGCGAGCTGAAAGGCATGACGAAAGCGCTCGCCGACAGCCGCAAGGACGTGATCCAGCGGATGGTCGACGAGGCCGAGGCGAAGGGCGCCAACGCGATCCTCGGCATGCGCTTCGACACCTCCGAGATGGGCGGGACGTGGACCGAGATCTGCGCCTACGGAACGGCCGTGCGCATCAACAAGCTCTAGCCCGCGATCTCGGCGCCCGCCGCGTCGTGCAACGCGACGCGGTAGCGCCACAGCGCCCTGCCGGTTGCGAGCAACCGATCACGGATCGGGCCGTCGAGCTCCGCGAGCGACCCCCAGCGCGCGCCGGCGATCTCGGCTGTGTCACGGGGAGCAAGCTCCTCCGCATCCGTGTGGGCGAGGAAGACGTGCGTGCGCCAGTGCACGGTCGCCCCGCCGAGCGTGAACCGCGCGTCGGCGTCGACGAGGTACCGCTCGAGCGTGACCGGCAGGCCCGTCTCCTCGAGCGCCTCCCGGGCCGCACCCGCCGCGAAATCCTCGCCGCGCTTGACGCCGCCTCCGGGCGGACGCCAGATGCCCGGACCAAAAGGTGGCTTGCGGATCAAGGCGAGGCGTTCGGCCGGGTCGAGGATGAACAGCGTGACGTCGTGGCGGCGGACCGGGTTGTAGGTCGCGAGCGCGTACTCCTCCTCGGTGATCTCGCCGTGCCATTCGAGCCGCGCGGGCGGCCCGTACTGCTCGCGCAGCGGCAGGAGGATCGCGTCCGTGATGTGCACAATCCGATCATGCCCCGGGTCCGTAGGCCGAGGCGCCGGGCGCCGGTGCTCGAGCTGCTCGCTGCCACGCTGCCCGAGTTGCGGCGGGGTCTGACCGAGGCTGCGGCGCGCACCGTTGCGTACGAGCTGTTCGAGAAGCTCGGGTACGGCGCCGTCGCCGTCACCGATACCCAGCGCGTGCTCGCCTTCGTCGGCGCCGGCGCCGACCACCATACGGCGGGCGACCGGCCGATCAGGCCCGTGTTCGCGGCGCTCGCCCAGGGCCGCCCGTTGCTCGCGCCGCTCGGGCTGCGCAGCGAGTGCCGCCACCCCGCCTGCCCACTGGGTGCCGCGGCCGTCGTGCCGCTCGCACTCGTCGACGGGCCGGCGGGTGCGGTCGTGGCGTTCGCGACGGACGGATCGCCGCTCGACGAGACGGCGGTTCAGACACTCGAGTCGCTCGGCGAGCAGCTCTCCGCGCAGCTGCAGCTCTCCGAGCTGCGCACTGCGACCGCCACCGCGCTGCAGGCGCAGATGGAGCCGCATTTCGTCTTCAACGCGCTCAACACGATCGCGGCGTTCATCCGCACCGATCCAGAACGCGCGCGGCACCTCGTGCTCGCGTTCGCCGACGCGTTGCGGGCGCGACTGGCTCGGCCGGGTGAATTCGTGACACTGGAAGAGGAGTTGGGCCATGTCCAGAGCTACCTCGATCTGGAGCAGGCCCGGTTCGGATTCGAGCTCGACGTGAAGGTCGACGCCGATCCTGCCGCGCTCGAGGTCCGGCTGCCCCCATTGCTCGTGCAGCCGCTGGTCGAGAACGCTGTCAAGCACGGCAAGACCGATCGACCGTTGCATCTGTTGGTGCGTGCGCGACTGCGCCGCGGCCGGCTGCGCGTCACGGTGCGCGACGACGGTCGCGGAATCGCCCGCGATGCGCTCGACCGCGTGCTCGAGCCGGGGTTCGGCGACGGCACAGGGCTCGGTCTCGCCAACGTCGAGCTGCGGCTCCGCGCGCACTACGGATCGGGCGTCCGGCTGCGCTCGTCGCCGCGTGGCACCGTCGTCTCGCTCGAGGTCCCGGCCGAGTGATCACCGCCGCGATCGTCGACGACGAGGCCCCAGCGCGGTCGGAGCTGCGCTACCTGCTTGGCGCCCACGACGACCTCCACGTCGTCGGTGAGGCCGGGGACGCGGCCGCCGCCGACGCGCTCGTGCGTGCAGGGGGGTACGACGTCGTTTTTCTCGACGTCGAGCTGCCGGGTCTGTCAGGCCTCGAGCTTGCGCCCCTCGCGCGCGCGGCGGTCGTCTTCGTGACGGCCCACGAGCGTTACGCCGTCGACGCGTTCGCCGTCGAGGCGTTCGACTACCTGCTCAAGCCCATCGACCCCGAGCGGCTCGCGCGTGTGCTCGACCGGCTGCGCACGGCTGCGCCCGCCGATGTCGGGACAGTGACGAAGATCGCGGTGGTCGCGCCGGGCGGGACGGAGCTGCTCGACTTCGACGAGGTGTACTACGTCCAGGCCGACGGTGACTACAGCCGCGTCCACACGTACGACCGTTCGTATCTCTCGACATCGTCGCTGGGCGAGCTCGCCGCCAAGCTCGGCCCGGGCTTCGCGCGGATCCATCGCTCCTACCTCGCGAACCTTGCGAAGGTGTCGGCTGTGCGCCGCTCGGCACCCGACCGTGTTCGCCTGCAGCTCGACGACGCTGCGCGCACCGAGCTCGACGTGGCGAGGCGCCAGAGCCGCGAGCTGCGCGGCAGGCTCGGCCTGTAAGCGCCGCCCGCGCGCCCCGATTGCGAGAGAATGGCCGGGTGGGCGGCGGCGCAGGCGATCGGACCGACGTGGACGGGCGGTGGACGCGTGACGAGTTCCTCCGGCGATCGGCCGCGCTGAGCGGTGGGCTCCTGCTCTTCGGCGGAGCCCGGCGACTGCTCGCCGGCGACCTGGCGTTCGGAGCGGCTCCCGCCGTTCCCGCGGGGGCCGTCCACCACTACGTGTCTCGCCCCGACCTGCGCCCACCGGTCGTGACGGTGCTTCGTGCCGACCGCACGGACGACGGGCTGCTGTTCCTCGCTCCGTCGTCGGGTCCGGGCCAGCGCGGCTTGCTGATCCTCGACGGCCGCGGCGACGTGGTGTTCTTCCATCCGACGACGCCGAAGACGGCGATGAACTTCCGTACCGCGCGGTATCGCGGCAAGCCGGTGCTCACCTGGTGGGAAGGGAAGGCCGAGAGTGGGCTTGGCCGCGGTACGCACGTGATCATGGACAGCTCGTATCGCGAGCTCGCGCGGGTGCCGGCCGGAGACGGGCTCCAGTCCGACCTGCACGAGTTCGTGATCACGCCACGCTCGACCGCGCTGGTGACGAGCTACGAGGTGCGGGAGGCGAACCTCTCGTCCGTCGGCGGCCCGGTCGCCGGGAAGGTGATCGGCGGCGTCGTCCAGGAGCTCGCGCTACCGAGCGGCCGCGTCCTGTTCGAGTGGCGCAGCCTCGACCACGTTCCCGTCGAGGAGACGCACGCTGCGTTCCAGGGGCATCCGCTCGACTACTTCCACGTCAACTCGATCGATCTGGCCGCCGACGGGAACCTGCTGGTTTCGGCGCGCAACACGTGGGCCGTCTACAAGGTGAGCCGGCGAAGCGGCACCGTGATCTGGAGGCTCGGCGGCAAGCGCAGCGACTTCGCAATGGGCCGAGGCACGACGTTCGCGTGGCAACACGACGCGCGTCATCACGGATCGAACCGGGTGACGATCTTCGACGACGGCGCCGCGCCCCAGGTTCAGCCCCAGTCGCGCGTGCTCGTGATCTCACTCGACTTCGATCGAAAGCGGGCAACACTCGTTCGGAAGTACGCCCATCGCCCGAACCGGCTCGTCTCCCAGTTCATGGGCAACGCTCAGGTGCTGCCGAACGGTCATATCGTCGTCGGGTGGGGCAACGAACCGTACGTGACGGAGTTCGACCCGGACGGGACGATCCTGTTCGACGCCAAGCTTCCCCGGGGCGGTCAGAACTACCGCGCCTTTCGGTTCGACTGGGTGGGGAATCCGTCCACCGACCCGACGCTCGTGGCTCCGGGCGGGCGGCACGGACGGACGGCGTACGCGAGCTGGAACGGAGCGACACGGATCGCCGCCTGGCGTCTTCGTGCCGGCAGCGCCGAGAGGTCGCTGCAGCCGGTCGGCGCGACGCGCAAGCGCGGCTTCGAGACTGCGCTCGAGGTGCCGGACGGCCTGAGGTTCGCCGGCGTCGTCGCCATCGATCATCGCGGCCGTGAGCTCGGCCGCTCGAAGACGATTCGCATCTAGAGCGTTCCGAGCAGTGCCGCGAAGGCCTCGGGCGAGTCGACCACGAGATCGGCCCGCGCCCGCAGGGCGGGTGGCCCCTCTGACGAAACGACCGCGACGCGGATCGCAAGCTCGAGGTCGTCGAGCGCGGCGAATCCATCGAGATCGGTCGTGTCGTCGCCGGCGTAGAGCGCGCGGCCGAGACTCGTCTCGTCGAGCAGCCGCCGCACGGCGGTGCCCTTCGTCGCCTCCACGGGCGGCAGCAGATCGAGCACCAGCCTTCCGAAGCTCGCCCGCAGACCTTCGTCCTCCGCCCTCGCGGCGATGGCCTCGAGCGTGCGCCTCGCCGCGGCAGGGTCGTCGGCGCGCCGGTAATGGAGCGCAGCAGAGCGCGGCTTCTCCTCGACCTCCGGCCACCCCGTTGCGCGTGCGAAGCGGTGGACCTGCTCGGCATACGCGGCGGCCGACGGCTCGAGCTCGAGGCCGTGCTCGCCGACGTAGCGCAGCTCGGGAACGCCCACGATCTCCCGCGCAACATCGCTGGCCCGGCCGGTGATGCACGCGACGAGTGCGTAGCGGCCTGCGAGCCGGCGGAGCTCCGCGCGGGTCGCATCCGGCGTCGCCGCGTCCTCCGGCCTGGCCACGATCGGTGCGAGCACGCCGTCGACGTCGAGCAGCAACGCGGCCCGGTCGGGCTCCGACGCGAGGCGGGCGAGCGCATCCACGCTGCGTAGAGTAGGAGCGGTGGCCGCCACCATGAAGCTCGCGGGCATCGGCGTGGCCTCGGGCTTCCTCGGCGCGCTCTTCGGTGTCGGGGGCGGGATCGTGATCGTGCCGCTGCTGATGGCGGTACTGGCGTTCGAGCAGCGCCGCGCCGCCGCCACGTCGCTGGCGGCGATCCTGCTCACCTCGGCCGCCGGCGCGATCACCTATGCCGTCCACGGTGACGTCAAGATCGGCGCTGCGATGCTCGTGGGCGTGCCGGCGGTGATCGGCGTGATCGCCGGAGTCGACCTGCAGCAACGGCTGGCCCAGCGCACCCTCGGTTACACCTTCGCGCTCCTCGTCGCGGGCGTCGGGGTGAAGCTGATCCTGTGATCGAGCTCGTCGTGATCCTGGTCGGCCTCGTCGGCGGCGTCCTGGCCGGAACGTTCGGTGTGGGCGGAGGCATCGTCTTCGTCCCCACACTGGCGCTCGGCCTCGGCCTGACGCAGCTGCACGCACAGGCGAGCTCGCTGCTCGCGATCCTGCCGACCGCGGCCGTGGGGACGTGGCGACAGCTGCGACTGGGCAACGTCGACGTGCACGCGGCGGTCGTCGTCGGGCTCGCGTCGATCGCCGGCGTCCAGGGAGGCGTGCTGATCGCGGAGTCACTGCCGGAGGACACGCTCCGCCGACTCTTCGGCGCGTTTCTGATCCTGACCGCGGTCCAGATCGCCTGGCGGGTTCGTCACTCCTGAGCGTCGCTAGCGTGACGCCGCGTAGGCGATCCCGGCGGTCGCCGTGAACCCGAGCACGGTCAGCGCGACGCGGCGGCCCGACGCGTGCTGATGTGCCTCCGGCAGCAGGTCGGTGGCGCCCATGAAGAGGAAGAAGCCTGCGTAGACGGCGAGGAGGTAGCCGAGCCCCTGCTCGCTGACCGCGATCGTCGTGCCGACCACGGCGCCGACCAGCGGCGCGAGTGCGTCGAGGACCAGCCAGCGCACCGCGGCCCGCCGCTCGCCGCTCTGGCGGAGGATGAACGAGACCGTGTTCATCCCGTCCGCGAAGTCGTGTGAGACGACGGCGACGAACACGAGCAGGCCGGTCGAGGTCGACAGGTGGAATGCGAGGCCGATGCCGAGGCCGTCGATGAAGCTGTGGATCGAGAGGCCCGCGGCGCCGAGCGCGCCCACGTGGTGGTGAGCGCGGGCATGCTCCTCGTCGTCGCGGTGGTGGAGCACCATCCCCCGCTCGGCGAGAAAGAAGGCGAGGAACCCGGCGCCGACGAGCCAGGTGACGTGCCGGGCGTTGCCGACGGCGTCGATCGCCTCGGGCAGGACGTCGAAGAGCGCAACGGCGACGACGATTCCACCGGTCAGCGCGATCAGGGTCTGCAGCTCACCGCGGATGCGGAGCGCGACATAGCCGCCCGCGAGCGTCGAGCAGGTCGTCAGTGCCGCAAGCGGGATCGCCCACCAGGTGGCCATCAGGTGAACCTACCGCCGCCCGTGAATCGCGCCGTTCGGGAGGACGGTGAGCAGGCGTGGCAAACTCCCCTGACAGTGCGCCTTCGCCTCGCCCTGGTGAGCCCGCTGGTCGGACTGGTCGCTCTCGGCTCTGCCGGCGCGCAGGGACCGACGACGCAGCCGACCGCGACCGCCGCCGCCTGGGCGGTGCAGATCGCGCTCCCGAATACGGCGCCGGTGACGACGACCTCCGCGTCCGCGCCGCCCGACGGCGCGCCGGCGGCGGGCGGCCCCTATGCCTACCCGGCGGGCGGATCCGTGGTCTCCGTGCAGTCGTCGACGGCGAGCGCGACGACGGCGATCACGCGAAATGCCGGCGCCAAGTCGCAGAGCGTCGTCACCGGGGTGTCGCTGTTCGGCGGCGCGATCACGGCCGACGCCGTCACCGCGGCGGCCTCGGCCGGCACGGGCCCGTCCGGGGCCGGCGGCAACGCGAACGGAAGCGGTGTGACGAACCTGCTGATCGCGGGACAGCCGGCGCCGCCGGGGAGCAAGCTCACGATCGCCGACTGGGGCCTGCTGACGATCGGGACCGAGACGATCGACAGGACCGCCGGAGACGGCGTCCGCGGCTATCGAGGCGTCGTCTACGAGCTCGAGCTCCGCCTCATCGCCGATCACGGCGGGTTGCCCGTCGGCACGCTGATCCGGATCGGGTACGCCGCCGCGGCTGCCCAGACGGCGCCCCCCGCCGCCGCGCTTCCCGCCACCACCACGACCACGCCGGCCACGACGACCGGCACGGCGCCGGGCGGCCGGCCCGCGACCGGCCAGGTGACGACCGGCCCGGACGTCGCTCCGGTCGGTGACCTCCCGAGCGAGCGGCCGAGGCAGCCGAAGAGCGGTGCTGCCGCCTCGGTCGGCCCAGGCCCCCTCTTCGGCATCCGTCCGAAGCTGACCGCCGGTCACTACGTGTTCCCCGTGTACGGCCCGAGCTCGTACATCGACACGTTCGGTGCCGCGCGCAGCGACGTCACCTATCACCACGGCGACGACATCTTCGGCCAGCTCGGCCAGCCGCTCCTCGCATGCACCGACGGGACGATCTTCTCGGTCGGCTGGAACAAGATCGGCGGAAACCGACTCTGGATCGTCGACGCGCAGGGGAACCAGTTCTACTACGCGCACCTCTCCGCGTTCGCGAACACCGCAGTGAACGGCGCACGCGTGAAGGCGGGCCAGGTCGTCGGCTTCATGGGGCACACGGGCGACGCGGAGGGGACGCCAGTGCACCTGCATTTCGAGGTGCACCCGGTGTCGCTGCTCTATCTCGGGTACGACGGCGCCGTCGACCCGACGCCGTACCTCGACGCCTGGCGGCACCAGCAGGACCTCCCGTTTCCGACCGCCGGCGGCTGGACGCCCGCCGTGCCGGGCGGAACGGCGCCCGAGCCCGGCGCGATCCTGCTCCACATGTCCGACATCTCGACCGCGAATGGGCTCGATCCCTCGTCGCTCAGGCGTGCGCTCACGGCGCCGAGTGCCTCGACGCTGTTGCGCGCACTTCCGACCGTGGTCGCGCCGACGCGCGATCTCGGTCGCGGGTAGGGGCTAGACGCCGCCGTTCGGGCTCGGCGGAAAGTCCTCGCCGAACTCGTCGTCGCCGCCGCCGACCGTTTCCTTGATCCACTTGCGGGTCTCGGGGCCGGTGATCGGGTTGAAGAGGATGCCGATCACGATGCCGAGGAGCAGGAGCGTCCGGCCGCGCTTGCGGTCGTCCGTCCGCTTGCCCTGCAAGCGCTCGGCCGCGCTGCGCAGGTCCTCGATCGCCGCCTTCAGCTTGGCTCGGATCTCCTCGTCGGTCGCCACACGCGTGGCGACGGTGGCGGGCGTCCGACTGCCGATCAGCTCGTTGTACAGCTCACGCGCGACTCCGAAGGCGCTGAGCACCTCCGCGCGCAACTTCTCGTCCGACAGCGCACGGTCGACGTAGGGTTTGACGTTGCCCGCCGCGTCGTAGACCTTGTCCTTCGTCTTGTTTGCCATCCTCGATCGTTCCTTTCGCCTCGTGAATGCACGCCCTGCGCGAGGATTTCCCGCGCCGGCGCTTCTGTTGGCGCTGACCATCCTTGCAGGCTGCGGTGGGTCGGGAGCCGGGAAACCGCCCCGGCAGGTCGCCGGCCCGGGCTTCACCTTCGCCGCTCCGGGCGCCTGGCAGGTGGCGCGAAGCGGCGCCCGCGTCTCTGCGGGCTCCGGTGCTCAGCTCGTCCAGGTCGCCACCTTCAGGCTGCTCAAGCCCTACGACGCGTCGCTCTTCGCCAAGGTCGAGAAGGAGCTCGACGTGCGGATGGCGGCGGTTGCGCAGCAGACGGGCGGCAAGCTGGCCGGCTCGTCCGTGGTGAGCCCCGGCGGGATTCGCTCCCACAGCTACCGCGTCGACACCGGCAAGCGCGTCGACGAGTACACCTTCGTGCTGCGCGGCATGCACGAGTACCAGCTTCTCTGCCGCCGGTCGTCCTCCGACGACGACAAGAACTGCCACCTGCTGGTCACCAGCTTCCGGATTCGCTAGCGAGACCGGGCTGCTTGGCGCTCGAGCGGCGCCACGTTCCGTGCGCGGGCTCGGCCGGTCTTGGCGAACGCCGCCTCGAAGACCTCCTCGATCGTGTCGACCGGGACGAACTCGAGCTCCCGGCGGGTCTCGGGTGGCAGATCGACGAGGTCGGGCTCGTTCTCCCGCGGGAAGATCACGCGCTTCAGCCCCGCGCGCTGCGCCGCGAGTGACTTCTCCCGCAGGCCGCCGATCGGGAGCACCGCTCCGGTGAGCGTGATCTCCCCGGTCATGCCGACGTCCGATGCGACGGCCTCGCCGCGCACCAGCGACGCAATCGCGGTCGCCATCGTCACGCCCGCCGACGGGCCGTCCTTCGGCACCGCACCGGCCGGCACGTGGACGTGCACGTCGTGGTCGGCGAACCATTCGGCCGCCACACCGAGCGTTGCCGCATTCGATCGCACCCACGACAGCGCCGCCTGCGCGGATTCCTGCATCACCTCGCCGAGCTGGCCGGTGATCGTCAGGCGGCCGCGGCCGAGATACGCGGTCGCCTCGACGAACAACACGTCTCCGCCGGCGGTGGTGTAGGCGAGCCCGGTCGCGACGCCGGGATGGGCGACCCGTTTGCGCACCTCGCCCGAGAAGCGCCTTTGGCCGAGCCAGTCGCGCAGGATGGCGTCGTCGACGGTGATCTTCGTCGCACCGCCCTGTGCCACGTCCGACGCCGCTTTGCGGCAGACGTCGGCGAGCCGCCGTTCGAGGTTGCGCACGCCGGCCTCGCGCGTGTACTCGCGGATGATCGTCCGCAGGATCCGGTCGGAGAGGCGGAGTTGCCCACGCTTCAGTCCGTGTGCGGCGATCTGCTTCGGCACGAGGTAGCGCTTCGCGATCCCGAGCTTCTCCTCCTCGGTGTAGCCGGCGAGCTCGATCACGTCCACGCGGTCGAGCAACGGACCGGGGATCGTGTCGAGGGTGTTGGCGGTGCAGATGAAGAGGACCTTCGACAGGTCGAAGGGGAGGTCGAGATAGTGGTCGCGGAAGGATCTGTTCTGCTCCGGGTCGAGCACCTCGAGCATCGCGCTCGCCGGGTCGCCGCGCCAGTCCGATCCCATCTTGTCGATCTCGTCGATCAGCAGCAGCGGGTTGCGCGATCCGGCGTCGCGGATCGAGCGGATGATCGAGCCGGGCATCGCGCCGATGTACGTGCGCCGGTGACCGCGGATCTCCGATTCGTCGCGCACGCCGCCCACCGACAGGCGCACGAATTGGCGGCCGAGCGCACGGGCGATCGACTGCCCGAGGGACGTCTTGCCGACGCCCGGCGGTCCGACGAAGCACAGGATCTGCCCCGAGACCTGGTTGCGGAGCTTCGCGACGGCGAGGAACTCGATGATCCGGTTCTTGACCTTCTCGAGGTCGAAATGGTCGGCGTCGAGCACCGCACGGGCATGCTCGAGATCGAGGTTGTCTTCGGTGAAGATTCCCCAGGGCAGCGTCAGGATCCATTCGAGGTACGTGCGGATCACGCCGTATTCGGCCGCAGCCTGCGGCAGCCGCTCGAGTCGTTGCAACTCGCGGTCGGCAGCCTTGCGCACCTCCTCCGGCAGCTCGCCGAGCGCCGCGAGCCGCTCCCTGAGCTCGGCGAGCTCCGCCTGCTCGGGGTCGGCCTCGCCCAGCTCGGCCTGGATCGCCTTGAGCTGCTGGCGAAGGAAGTACTCGCGCTGCCCCTTCTCCATCTCGGATTGCACCTGCGACTGGATCCGCGAGCCGAGCTCGAACACCTCGAGCTCGCGGCTCAGGATCGCCGACACCATCCGCAGTCGCGCTTCGACGTCGACCTCCTCGAGGATCTGCTGTCGCTCCGCGGTGGGGATCGTCCGTAGCGTCGATGCCACGAGATGGCAGAGTGCGCTCGGATCGTCGACGTTGGCGGCGGCGAGTTGCAGCTCTTCCGGCAGGTAGGCCGCGAGACCGATGATGCGGGCGAACAGGCCCTGCACGTTCCGCGTGAGCGCCTCTACCTCGGCCGACTCGACCAGGACGTCTCGCAGCGCGGAAAACTCCCCGAGGAGGTACGGGTCGACCTCGACCTCGTGGTCCAGGTGCACGCGCTCGAGGCCCTGCACCAGGATCCGCAGGGTGCCGTCGGGGACCTTGATCAACTTGTGGACGACGGCAACCGTTCCGACCCGGTAGACGTCGTCGAAGCCGGGCGCCTCGATCGAGCTGTCCTTCGCGGCGATCAGCGCAACGAGCCGGTCGCCGGCGACCACGTCGTCGATCACACGAATCGACCGCTCCTGGCCGATCGCGAGCGGCGACATCGACTGCGGGAAGACCACCGTGTCCTTGAGCGGCAGGATCGGCAGTACCGCCGGCAGCGTTACGTGATCGCCGTCTGCCTCCGTCACGTCGAAGAGCTCGCTCATGCGAGTCTCGGCGTCATGCGTGATGCACCTGGATGGTCACGTGCCCGAGGGACGCGCGCTCGGCGACAGGCAGATACACGGTCAGCACACCGTGCTCGAACTGCGCTGTCGCGCTCTCCGGCTCGACGTCCTCGGCCAGCTGCACCTGACGCTGGAAGGTGCCGTACTCGATCTCCATCTGCTGGTACACGCGGCCCGGTGCCTGGGGTCGCCGGCGTTCGCCGGCGACGACGAGAAGACGCTCCCCGGCGACGACGCGCACGCTCTCGGGCTCGACGCCCGGCAGCTCCACTACCACCGTCAACGCGTGAGGCTCGTCGGTGTGGAAGCAGTCGACGTTCGGGCGGAACCCGTGGCGCGGCCCCGAGAAGCGCGGGACGTGCCAGAGGTCGGCGAACAGCTGCTCGATCTCCGCCTGCAGCTTGTCGTCATCCCTCCTCGCCACACCGAAAACGTACCCGCGCCCGGCACCGTCCGGCGACGGCGGGAAGATCGAGGCGATGCGGGTGATCGAACCACGCTTCGCTGCGTGGTCCTACCTCCTCTACTCGGGCACCTTCGTGCTCCTGGGCGCCGCGGCGACGCTGCTCGGCTATCTCTCCGGGCGGCACGCGGCCGGTGTGTATGCGCTGTTCGCGCTTCTCGTGCTGGCCGCGTTTGCGGCCACCGCGCTCGCGCTCGACCGGTCCGGCGGCCATCCGGTCGCAGCAGGCCTCTTCGCATTCGCCGCCGTGACGCTCTTCGCCGTCTTCGTGCTGGCGCTGTGGTCCTGGTTCGGCTGGCTCTCTGTCGGTTCGGCCGGATTCGCCGGCTTCGACGTGGCGCGGTTGGCGCTCGTCGCGCTGACGCTGGTTGCGGCGGTCACCGCGCTCCGTCGATTCCGGTTCCCGCTGCTGATGCTGGCGATCGTCCAGCTGAGCTGGTTCCTCGTCACCGACCTGATCTCGGGCGGCGGCGACTGGTCGGCCGTCGTGACGTTCGGGGTCGGCCTGTGGTTCCTCGCCTGGGCGGTCGGCGTCGACGGAGGCCCGAACCGGCCCTACGGGTTCTGGCTGCACGTCGGGGCCGGGCTGGCGATCGGGGGTAGCCTGCTGTGGTTCCTGCACCACGGCCACCTGGAGTGGGCGCTGATCGCGCTCGCCGGCCTCGTGTACGTCCAACTCGCGGCCGTCGTCGAACGATCGAGCTGGGCCGTGCTCGGCTCGCTCGGGATCCTGGCTGCCGCTGCGCACTTCGCATCCTCGTTCTCGCACACCCGCATCTCGCCGGCGCTCGCGTCGTCGGCCGGTGCGTCGCGCGGCTGGGTGCCCGCGGTCGTGTTCGGCGCCGCCGGTGCCCTGCTCGTCCTGCTCGGCGGGGTGCTCGCTCGTCGCGCAGCCGGCCGGGCCGGCGCCGGTAGCGTGTCGGGCGCCTAGCCGCGTCCGTTTTCCCGCCGCCACGCCATGCTCGTGCTCTCGCGTCTGATGCGCCTGATCTGGGGCGGGGACGTCGACCGCGCCCTCCGCCCGGTCCTCGCTGTCGGCCTCGTCGGCTCGATCGCCGGCTCCGCCGCCTTCCCGTTTCTCGGGATCTGGGCGCTCAAGTACCTGGGTGCCTCGCAGTCCGCACTCGCCGTCGCCTATCTGGCAGGCGCCGTGCTCGCGGGCGTGATGGGGTACGCCGGGGGCCACTGGTCGGACAAGATCGGCCGGAGGCCGCTGATCCTGACCGGCTGGGTGATCGAGGCGTTGATCCCGCTCGCCCTGCTCGCGGTCGGTCGCAACGTCGGCGTCGGCCTCGTGCTGCTGGCGCTGCTCCCGGCGATCGGCTCGCTCGGAGGCGCAGCCGACCAGGCGATGGTCGCCGATCTCGTCGCCCCTGATCGTCAGGAGGCGGGGTATGCGTCCGTCCGCGTCGCGCAGAATCTCGGTGTCGCGCTCGGGCCTCCGCTCGGGGGGTTGCTGCTCTTCGCGGGCAGCTGGACGCTCCTGTGGCTCGGTGCGTTCGTCCTGGGGGTAGCGGGCGCGGTCGTCGCCTTCCGCTACATCCCGCGCCGTGGCGCCTACGCACCTGCCGGGCCGCCGACCCGCGGGTCCTTTGCGGTGATCATCCGTGACCGGCCGTTCCTCTTGTTCATGCTCTCGTCGGCGTTCGCGACGATGACCTACGTCGCGGCCGAGACGCTGCTCCCGATCTCCGCGACGACGACCCACCACCTCGCCCCTGCCGCTTGGGGGTTCCTCCTGATCGTCAACCCGGTGCTCGTCACCCTTTTCCAGCTTCGCCTCACGCAGTGGACGGCGGGCGTGCCGGCGTTCGTGAAGCTCGGCGTCGGCCTCCCCATGATGGGCGTGTCGTTCCTGCTCCTCAACGTCGACGGCTCGGCCGGCGTGATCGCCCTCGTGATCCTGCTGTTCGTGATCGGCGAGATGCTCTGGGTGCCGACCTCTCAGGCCGTCGTCGCGGGGCTCGCGCCCGCCGACATCCGCGGCGCCTACATGGGTGTGTTCAGTGGGACGTGGTCGATCGGCTGGGCGCTCACCCCGTTCCTCGGCCTGGAGATCCGCGGTGCCTACGGCGACGCGACGATGTGGGTGTGCGTCGCGGTCGTCGGCATCGTCGCGGGGATCACGGGCGCGGTCGCGGCGCGCGGCCACGACGAGGCGGCCGCTGTAGCATCGCCCGCGTGAAAGGGCTGATCTGTGCGGGTGGGTCCGCCACCCGGCTCCAGGAGTTGACGCGCGTCGCGAACAAGCACCTGCTGCCGGTCGGCCGCTGGCCGATGGTCTACTACCCCTTGCAACTGCTGCAACGCGTCGGCGTCGAGGAAGTCCTGCTCGTCACCGGCCAGCAGCACGCGGGGCAGTTCATCGACCTGCTCGGCGACGGCCGGGTGCAGGCCCGCGGCGGCGACGACGTGCTGTTCGATCTCGACCTCACCTACAAGGTGCAGGTCGAGCCGGGAGGGATCGCCCAGGTCGTCGGCATGGCCCGTGCCTTCGCGGCCGGCGAGCAGCTGGTCGTGTGCCTTGGCGACAACATCTTCGAACAGGCGCAGGCCGAGCCGATCGCGGATTGGGACGACGGTGCGCTGGTCTTCGTGAAGGAGGTGCCGGATCCCGAGAACTTCGGTGTGGTCGCCTACGGCGACGACGGGGGAGTCGCCGACATCGTCGAAAAGGCGGGACGCGTCGACCTGCGCTATGCGTCGCCTCCGTCCCGCGACGCGGTCGTGGGGCTCTACTGCTATCCGCCGGACGTGTTCGACGTGATCGCGGGGCTCGAGCCCTCGAGCCGTGGCGAGCTCGAGATCACCGACGTCAACCGCGTCTACGCCGAGCAAGGGCGGCTCGAGGTGCGACGGGTCGATGGATGGTGGCACGACGGCGGCAAGCACTGGGCCGATCTCGCCGACGTCGGCCGGCTGATCGAGGAGACCGGGGCCAACAAGTGATCGACGGCCTCCGTCGCTTCGAGTTGCGTCGCTTCGACGACGAGCGTGGGTGGTTCATGGAGCTGATGCGCTCGAGCGCGTTGCCGAAGCCGATCCGCCAGGCGAACCTCGCGCGCTCCCGGCGCGGGGTGATCCGCGCCCTCCACTACCACGAGCGTGGCCAGGACGACCTGTTCCTCTGCCTGCAGGGGATGGTGCGCGTCGTCGTCCTCGACCGGCGAAGCGGCGAGACGTTCACCGAGGACATCGGCGACGACAACCCGGTCGCGATCTACGTGCCGGGATTGAATGCACACGGCTACGAGGCGCTCACCGACTGTCTCTTCTGCTACTTCGTCACCGAGGAGTACGACGCGGCGAGCCCGGACGAGCACGGCGTGCCCTGGGACGATCCCCGTGTCGTCGACCTGTGGAGCACACGATCGCCGATCCTCTCGGCACGGGATCGCACCGCGGCGTCGTGATCACCGGCGCCGGTGGGCAACTCGGCTGCGCGCTCGCCGAGGAGTTCTCCGGGTCGCGTGCACTCACGAGGGACGACTGGGATGTGAGCTATCCGCCGCCGGCCGGTCTCACGGGCGTCGAGCTCGTGCTGCACAGTGCCGCGTGGACCGACGTCGACGGCGCCGAAGACGATCCCCAGAGCGCCGCCGCGGTCAACGTGGGCGGCGTCCAGAACGCGGCGTCGCTCGGCGCGCCGCTCGTCGTCTGGTCGAGCGACTACGTCTTCGATGGGACGAAGCGGCGGCCCTACCTCGAGTCGGATACCCCCGCGCCGGCGAGCGCCTACGGCCGGACGAAGCTGCTCGGCGAGGCTGCTGCCGGCGCCGAGGCGTGGGTGATCCGGACGTCCTGGCTGTTCGGTTGGACGTCACGCAACTTCGTGCGCACGATCCTGCGCCTCGGCGCCGAGCGCCGTGAGATCTCGGTTGTCGACGACCAGGTCGGCTGTCCGACCTTCACGGGGCACCTGGCGCAGGCGACGCGCGACGTGCTCGAGCTGCCGTACGGCACGTATCACGTCGCCGCGGCGGGAGAGTGCAGTTGGGCCGAGTTCGCGGAGGCGATCGTCGAGGAAGCAGGGCTCGCCACGACGGTGCGGAGGATCTCGACCGCCGAGTTCGGCGCCCGTGCGCCGCGGCCCGCCTATTCCGTCCTGCGCAGCGAAGCCGGGGCGCCCGAGCTCCCGCACTGGCGGGACGGCCTGCGCGCGTGCCTGGCACGCCTCGCCGCCGTCTAAGCTTCGACGATGCGGATCCTGGTCGCCGGCGGCGCCGGCTTCATCGGCTCGCAGTTCGCCCGCCGCCTGGCGGCGGGCGGCGACGCAGTCGTCGTCCTCGACAAGCTGACCTACGCGGGCAACCGCGCGAACCTCGACGGCGTCGAGCACGACTTCCACGAGGGGGACATCGCCGACCCGGAGGCGGTCGGCCGTGCCGCCGACGGTTGCGATGCGATTGTGAACTTCGCGGCCGAGACGCACGTCGACCGGTCGATCCTCGGCCCGGCGGAGTTCATCGTCACGGACGTGCTCGGGACGCAGGTGCTCCTCGACTACATCCGGCAGCGGGGGATTCGGCTGCTCCACGTCTCGACGGACGAGGTCTACGGCGACATCGAGCTCGGAGCGCCGGCGTGCACGGAGGATGCCCCGCTTCGACCGTCGAGCCCGTACAGCGCGTCGAAAGCGGGTGGCGACCTGCAGGTGCTTGCGTACGTCCGGACGTACAAGGTCGACGCGCTCCTGACACGTGGCGCCAATACCTACGGACCGCGTCAGTACCCGGAGAAGTTCCTGCCGCTGTTCATCACGAACGCCTTCGACCGGCAGCCGCTGCCCGTGTACGGGGACGGCCGCCAGCGCCGGGAGTGGTTGCACGTGGAGGATCACTGCGCAGCGATCGACCTCGCACTGCGCCGGGGCGTCGCGGGCGAGATCTACAACGTCGGCGGCCAGGAGCGCGAGAACCTGGAAGTCGTCCGGCGCATCCTCGACCTGACCGGCGGCTCGCCCGACCTCGTCAGGCACGTGGACGACCGTCCCGGACACGACCGGCGCTACTCGGTCGACTCGTCGAAGCTTCGCGCGCTCGGCTGGTCGCCCGCGCACTCCTTCGACGCGGGCGGCCTCGAGGCGACGGTTGCGTGGTACCGGGACAACCGCGAGTGGTGGGAGCCCATCAAATCGGGCGACTATCGGGCCTACTACGCCGAGCAGTACGCAGCGCGGCTCGGTTCCTGAGCCGCCTGCGCCGGCCGGCGATTCGACGACGACCTCGGCTACGGTGCTCGGCGATGAGTCGTCACGCGGCGCGGCTCGCAGGTGCATCGGTGCTCGCCTTCGGCGGCCTGGCGTCGGCGCTCGCCCTCTCGGCGCCTACCCACACGGCTCCGGGAGGCTCCACGATGGCTCCCGCGGCCGGGACGACGACCGCAACGGTCACGAACGACGCCGCGGAGGTGCTCGCCGTCTCCGGCCACGGCTGGGGTCACGGGGTCGGGATGAGCCAGTGGGGCGCCTATGGCTACGCGCTGCACGGGCTCGGCTTCGCGCGGATCCTGGCCCACTACTACCCCGGAACGGCGCTGGGGCCCGCTCCGACGCACGCCGTACGCGTCCTGCTCCGTCGCGCGAAACGGCTCTCCGTCGGCTCGACCTCCACCTGGAAGGCGGTCGACGCGACCGGCGCCTCGGTGCACCTCGATCCCGGGTCGCTCACGCTCACGCCGGCATCGAAGCTCCACGGCCGGGCCGTGAAGCTCCCCGTGACATTCACGTCGGCGGCGCCCCTCGCGATCGGCGGCAAGCCGTTTCGCGGCCGCATCGTCGTGTCGCTGGACGGCAAGGCGTTGCAGGCGGTCGACGTAGTCTTGCTCGAGGCCTACCTGAAGGGCGTCGTGCCCTCCGAGATGCCGTCCGACTGGCCTGCGGCCGCACTTCAGGCCCAGGCGGTCGCGGCCCGCTCCTACGCGCTCGCGAACCTCGTGCAGGGACGGTCGTTCGACCTCTACGCCGACTCGCGCAGCCAGGTCTACGGCGGCATCGACGCCGAGTCGCCGTCGACGAGCGCAGCGGTCGACGCGACGAAGGGGCAGGTCGTGCTCTTCGGCGGTGCGGTCGCCGACACGCTCTTCTGCTCGACCTCCGGCGGCCGCACGGCCTCTGCAGCCGAGATGCTCGGCACGCCGATCCCCTACCTCGTCTCCGTCGCCGATCCCTACGACACCACGTCGCCCTACCACGACTGGGGCCCCGTGCTGTTCGACATGGCGACCGTCGCCCGGAAGCTGAAGGTCGCGCCGGCCCTGACCGACGTACAGGTGACGACCGGGCAGTCGGGCCGCGCCCAGACCGTCACCGTGATCGGCGCCGACGAGTCCCAGGCAAGCTTCACGGGCGCGCAGATCCGCGCCTCGCTCGGCCTCCGCTCCACCTGGTTCTCTCCGACGCTGCTCGCGCTCGGGCCGCAGCGAGCGGCGATCGTCTATGGCGGCGCCGCCTCGCTGACCGGCTTCGTCCGCGGCTCGGGCGGCGCGTCGCTCGAGGCCAAGCCCTTCGGCGGTGACTGGTCGGCCGCGGAGCCCCTGACGCTCGGCGCGGACGGGAGCTTCCACGTGCCCGTCTCGCCGCGGTCGCGGACGTCGTACCGGATCGCCTCGGGCTCGATCCGCGCCGGGCTCGCCGCGGTGACCGTCTCGCCGCGGATCGACGCCTCGATCTCCTCCGCCGGGGCGACGGGGTCCGTGCGACCGGCCGTCTCCGGCGCGGCCGTTCAGTTGCAGCGCTCCGCCGGAACCGGCTGGACGACCGTCTCGTCGACGGTGACCGACGGCACCGGCGCGTACACGTTCGGCGGCCCGCTGGTGCCCGGCGACTACCGCGTGCGCTGCGCTCCAGGCGGAGGCCTCCAGCCGGGTCTCTCGACCGCGGTGACCGTGTCATGAGACGGCTCGCCGCCCTCGTCGTGCTGGCGGTCGCGCTCGTTGCGGCGTCCGCCGCAGCTGCCTTCGAGAACACCGAGCCGCTCGCCGCGCAGCAGTGGTACCTGACGAAGGACGCGGCCTGGGATTTCTGGCCGACGCCGCCGAAGACGCTCGCGCCCGTCAAGGTCGCCGTGATCGATTCGGGGATCGACGGGGGCCACCCGGACCTCCGCGGGCGCGTGGTCGCGGCACGGTCCTTCGTCGGCGGTTCGCCGTATCGCGAC
The DNA here is from genome assembly GCA_963769545.1 of uncultured Thermoleophilia bacterium. Classification (GTDB taxonomy): domain Bacteria; phylum Actinomycetota; class Thermoleophilia; order Gaiellales; family Gaiellaceae; genus PALSA-600. The sequence goes on from CAVYMB010000002.1 coordinate 1,190,691, forward strand.
CAGGAGGGTCACGGGACGTTCGTCGCCGGGCTGATCGCCGCGAACCCCTTCAACGGCATCGGGATCGCCGGCATGGCCTTCAACGCGCGATTGATCGTCGCGAAGGTCGTCGAGCCCGACGGGACCGTGTCGCTCGCCGCCGAGGTCGCCGCGATCCGCTGGGCGGTGAAGGAGGGCGCGCGCGTGATCAACCTCAGCCTCGGGGGGGTGCGCGATCCGCTCGATCCCGAGCTCGACACCTACTCGTCGATCGAGCAGGCGGCGGTCGAGTACGCGTATTCGAAAGGCGCGGTGGTCGTCGCGGCGGTCGGGAACGGGCCGCAGTCGCCGGCGACGCCCTGGGACTTCGCGCACTATCCGTCGGCCCTGCCGCACGTGATCGGCGTCAGTGCGCTCGACGAGAACGGCGCGGTCCCGACGTTCTCGAACCGCGACGCGGTCTTCAACGACATCTCCGCGCCCGGTGCGAACATCGTCTCGACGATCCCGCGCCAGCTCGCCGAACGCGCGGCGGCCTGCCCCGACGGGCCGTACTCGGACTGCGGGCCGTTCGAGTTCAGAGACGCGATCGGCACGTCGTTCGCGGCCCCCCAGGTCTCGTCCGCCGCCGCGCTGCTCCTCGGCGTCGATCCGATGCTCAGCCCCGACCAGGTGTCGTGGGTGCTCGAGCGGAGCGCCGACGACGTCTCGGCGGCGACGGGCTGTCCGGAATGCCCGGTCGGCCGCGACATGTACTCGGGCTGGGGCAGCCTCGACGTCCTGTCCGCGCTCACCATGATCACCAACGGGACGAAGCTGCCGCCACCCGATCACTACGAGCCCAACGACGAGGCCGGTGCGTGGTCACATGCGCTGCCGCCCCTGCCGCGAACGATCAGCGCGTCGCTCGACTTCTGGGACGACAACGTCGACGTCTACCACTTCTATCTCCGGCGCGGCCAGGAGCTCTACGCGCGGCTCACACCGGAGACGAAGGCGGGGGTGAGGCTCGCCGTCTGGAGCCCCGGCACGAAGCAGGTCGAGGGGCTCCGGGTCGACCTCCGGCGCCGCGTCGCCGAATCGCGTGCGGTCGGCGCACAGGCGCGGGTCGCCTATCGCGCGCCTGCGACAGGCGTCTATTACCTGGAGGCGAAGCTCGTCACGCAGTCGCAGAGCCCGGTGCAGTACCGGCTGTCGCTCGTCCGGAGGTAGACCTCAGCCGTCGTTCGCGCGCAGCTCGTCCGGGCGTACATCCCGGAGCACCCGGGCCGGAGAACCGACGACGACGGTGCGCGGAGGTACGTCCTTCGTCACGACCGCGCCGGCACCGACGAACGCCTCCTCACCGACCTCCACTCCCGGGCAGAGGACTGCTCCCCCGCCGATCCGTGCGCTGCGGCGGATCGTCGGGCCGCGCATCTCCGCCTTGCGTCGCTTAGTGCGGCCCATGTAGTTGTCGTTCGTCGTCACGACGCACGGCGCGATGAAGACGTCCTCCTCGAGCGTCGAGTAGGCGGTGATGTACGCGCCCGCCTGAATGCGGGTGCCGTCGCCGACCGTCGTGTCGTTCTCGATCAGCGAGCCGCGACCGAGCACGCAGTTGTCGCCGAGCGACACGCGCTCGCGAATGCAGGACTGATCGCCGACGATCGAGTCGGCGCCGACGGACGATCCCGCGAACACGATCGCGCCGGTCGAGACGACCACGCCGGCTCCGAGCTGCGCGGGTGGGAGCGGCTCGCGCTTCGCGGTCGACGAGCGGGCGAGCGAGGGTTGCTTGCCGATCACCGCGTACTCGAGCACGCGGACGCCCTCGCCGAGAACGGTGCCGGGATACACGGTCGCGGTGGGGTGGATCTCAGCTGCCAAGCGACCTCGTCAGCATCTCCAGCGCGCGTACGACGCGTGCGCCGTCGCGCGCCACCTTCGCACGGTCACCGCGTCCCTCGACCAGCTCGAGGAAGTGTTGGCACTCGAGCCGGAGCGGCTCGTCGGTGGAGATCTTCGGGATGAAGATGTCGCCGGAGCGCGTCTGCCATTCGCCGTAGGTCTCCGCGCGCTTCCAGGGCGACTTCTCGTACACGGTCACTTTCCGCTCGAGCTCCATGTCGTCGAAGACGACCATCTTCTCCCGTCCGACGACCGTCATCCTGCGCATCTTGTGCGGGTCGAGCCACGACAGGTGCATGTGGGCGATCTTGCCGCTCGGAAAGCGCAGGAAGCAGAAGACGACGTCCTCGACCCCGGGCGTCAGGAAGTCCCGTCCCTGAGCGGTCGCGACGTCGGGATCCTCGTCGAGGAGATAGAGGATCACCGAGAGGTCGTGCACGCCGAGAGACCAGAGCGCGTTCTCGTTCGTCCGCACGATCCCGAGGTTCTGCCGGTTGCCGTACACGCAGAGCACCTCGCCCAGCTCGCCGTTCGCGATCAGCTCCTTGAGCTTGATCACGCCGGGGTGATAGAGGAGCAGGTGACCCGGCATCAGCACCAGGTCGGACGCCGCCGCGATGCGGACGAGCTCGTCCATCTCGACCGAGCGCATGGCCGGAGGCTTCTCGACGAGCACGTGCTTGCCCGCCTCGAGCGCCCGCTTGGTGAGTGCGTAGTGCGTCGGCACGGGGGTCGAGATGACGACTGCGTCGAGCGATTCGTCCGCCAGCATCTCGTCGACGCTCGCCGTCGCGCGTGCGCCGGGGTAGCGGGCGGAGAAGCGGTCGCGGTGCTCGTCGTCGAGATCGCACACCCAGGTGAGCTCGGCCAGCTCGTCGAAGTTGCGGGCGAGGTTCGGCCCCCAGTACCCGAGCCCGGCGACGCCGACCCGGGTCACGCGTGGGCCGCCACTACAGCTTCCAGACTTTGCCGGCGACCTCGAGACCCTTGGTCGCGTTCCGGAAGTCGGCGATCACGTTGCTGCGCCGGACGAGATCGGCGTAGTCGATCGGCGAATGGTTCGTCACGATCGCGATGCAGTCATAGTCTTCGGGCTCGAGCGGAACCGAGCGGCGGCCGTCGAACACCGGCACGAACGGGTCGTGGTAGGCGACCGTCGCGCCCGCGCCTTCGAGCAGGTGGATCAGCTTCTCGGCGGGGGACTCGCGCGAGTCACTGATGTCCGGCTTGTACGCGACGCCGAGCACCAGCACCTTCGAGCCGTTCAGTGACTTTTGTGCGCCATGATTCAGCGCCTGCGAGATCAGCGAGCGGCAGAAGTAGGGCATGTTGTTGTTCACCTCTCCAGCCAGCTCGATGAAGCGCGTCGAGAAGTCGTACTCGCGGGCCTTCCAGGTGAGGTAGAAGGGGTCGATCGGGATGCAGTGGCCGCCGAGCCCGGGACCCGGCTTGAACGACGCGAAGCCGAACGGCTTCGTCGCGGCGGCGTCGATCACCTCCCAGACGTCGATCCGCATCCGCTCGCAGAGCTGGGCCAGCTCGTTGACGAGCGCGATGTTGACGGCGCGGTAGATGTTCTCGAGCAGCTTCGTCAGCTCGGCCGCGTCGGGGGTCGAGACCTCATGGACGGTGTCGATGGCCAGGCGGTAGAGATCGGCCGCGGCCTTCGTGCACGCTTCGGTCAAGCCGCCCACGACCTTCGGCGTCGTCTTCGTCGTCCAGTCCTCGCGGCCCGGGTCGACACGCTCCGGCGACATCGCCAGGTGGAAGTCCTCGCCCGCCTTGAGCCCCGAGCCTGCCTCGAGCAGGGGTTGCAGCACCTCGCGGGTCGTGCCGGGCCAGGTCGTCGACTCGAGCACGACGAGCTGCCCCCGCTGCAGCACCGGAGCGAGGCTGCGCGCGGCGTTCTCGATCGCTCCGAGGTCGGGCTCCCGCTGGCGCGACAGCGGCGTCGGAAGCGCGATCAGGACGGCTGCCGCATGCTTCAACTGCTCGTAGTCCGTCGTTGCGACGATCTTGCCGCCACGGGTCAGCTCGGCGAGCTGCTCGGACGGGACGTCCTCGATGTGGCTTCGCCCGTCGTTCAGCGCGGCAACGATCTCCGCCTGGATGTCGACGAGCAGCACGCGACGTCCCGCCGTCGCGAACGTCGCGGCGAGCGGTACGCCGACGTAGCCGGCGCCGATCACCGCGACGTCGTAGTGGGTCTTGTTCTCTGCCTCCGGCACGGCGGTCAAGCGTACAGGGCTGCCGAAACCCGATCCGCGGCATGACCGTCACCGTAGAGCTGCGGTGCCGCCGCCGGAAACACGGCAGCCGCGGCGGCCCGCCCGATCGCCTCGGGGTCGTCGTCGACGAGCACGTTGGCGCCGGCCTCGACCGTGTCCACCCATTCGGTGCTCGGCCGCAACGTGACGCACGGCACCCGGTACCAGTAAGCCTCCTTCTGGAGGCCGCCTGAGTCGGTGAGCACGACACGCGCCTGCGAGACGAGCGCGGCGAGGTCGAGATAGCCCATCGGCGGTGCGAGCTCGAGGTCCGGCGCGATGCGGGCGAGCGCAGCCCGCGTGCGCGGATGCGCGGGGAAGACGAGCGGCCCGTCGACGCGTCGCAGCCCTTCGACGATGCGTGCCAGCCGGTCCGGCCGGGTCACGTTCGCCTCGCGATGCACGGTGACGACGGCGTAACGGCCGGGCTCGACGCCGGCACGCGCGAGGGCCGACGAACGCGTGCGGGCGAGCGGGGCGAACAGCCGTGCGGCGTCCGCCATCACGTCGCCGACCACGACGCGCCTGCCGGCGACGCCCTCGGCCTCGAGCTGGGCCGCCGAGCGTTCGTCGGGACAGAGCAGCAGGGCGGACAGCCGGTCGACCTCGATCCGGTTGCGCTCCTCGGGCATCTCGAGGTCGAAGCTCCGGAGTCCTGCCTCGACGTGCGCGACGGGGACGTCGCCGGCGGCGCGCGCCCCGGCCGCAGTCGAGTTCGTGTCGCCGAAGACGAGCACCCAGTCGGGCCGTTCGGCACCGACCACCGTCGCGAGAGCTTCTGCCATCGTCGCCGCGTCCGCGGTGCGCAGGTCGAGGCGGTGCTGGGGCGCGGCGAGGCCCAGCTCGTCGAAGAAGACCTCCGACAGCTGGGAGTCCCAGTGCTGGCCGGTGTGCACCACCACCTCGTCGATCGAAGCCTTCCGTAGCGCCAGCGACAGCGGCGCCGACTTGATGAACTGCGGGCGGTTCCCGACCACGGAGAGGACGCGCATCTCGAGGGCGCTACGATACGCGCGCCTTCGGGGTCGAAAGCCCAGGGCCGTTAGCTCAGTTGGTAGAGCAGGGGACTCTTAATCCCAAGGTCGAAGGTTCGAATCCTTCACGGCCCATTCGCGAACGGTGTGTACCTGTGCGGGTTATCCGCCAGGAGCGCCTCGCCCCGTAGCTGCGCCAGCCGATCGCCCATCTGCTTTGCCAGCGCGAGGTTCTTCTTGCGCCGGCAGCGGTCGAGCGCCTGCTCGAGCGCAGCGGCGGCATCGTCGGTGCGGCCGGCCGCCACTAGGACCTCCCCGAGGTCGCGGTAGGCGTGGGATTGGTCGTCGAGGCAGTCGTCCTGTTCGCTTGCGGCCACGGCCTCTCGCGCCAGCCGTTCGGCCTCGGCCAGCTCACCGCGGTGCGCATGAACGCGTGCGAGCACCTGGGGCAAGTAGTAGTTCGGTATCACATCAGTCGAGTTGATTGCTTCCTCGATCGTTCGTGCGCGCTTTGCTGCCTGCTCTGCCTCGTCGAAGCGGCCGAGCATGCAGAGCGACCGGCCGAGACGCCCTAGATAGCTCTGGAGAAACCCGAGCTGATCTGTCTCTTCGAGCCAGTCGCAGACGATGCGCAGGCGGTTACTCGCGTCCTCGTGGTCGCCGGCGAGGGTCGAGATCTCGGCGAGATGCCACTCGACCCAGCGGGTGCCGCTCTGCTCGCGCGCCCTCGCGCCTGCTTCCCGGGCGTCCTGCCAGGCTTCCTCGCCGCGGTCGAGCATCGCGAGTAGCCAGGCGCGGCCGAGCAGCAGCCAGGGCGACCGCGTCTCGGCATAGAGGCGTTCGACGGTCGCCAGCGCCTCGTCGGCCGGCCGCGATCCGGTGATCAGTGAGATGTACAGATCGGTCGGGGGAGGACTCGAGCGACCGGCGAGCCGGCTGTGGCGGAGAGCTTGCTCGGATGCGGTCGCCCAGTCGTCGGCCCGGCCGCGGTAGTTCGCCACGGCGTACCCGAGCGCCGACCAGACGTATAGCAGCCCCGCGTGATCCTCCTCCGCTTCGAGCCGGCGGCGAGCCTCGAGCAGGAGCGCTTCGAGCTCATCCGTCGAGCGAGGTAACAAGATGAAGCGGTAGGTGGCGGCCATCGCTCGGGCGAGCGCCTCGCCGGTCTCGTCGTCGAACCCGCCGGCCCGTCGAGCTGCCGCCTCGGCGATCTGGGCGGCTTGTGTCGGATCGTCCCAAAGCGCCTGGGCGAGGTCCATCTCGGCGGGGACGTCAGAACGGAGCGGCCGCGTCAGCGTGAGCGCACGTTCGAGTAAGACGGCGGCAGCCCGCTCGTCCCCTCGATCGAGCGCGCGTCGCCCTGCGGCGATGAGTCGATCCCCCGCTCGGAGGGCGAGCGCAGCGTCAGGCCGGCCCAGCTCGGCCAAGTAGCCGGCGGCCTGTTCGAGGTGGTAGCCGACGATCTCCTCGCGCTCGACGAGTTCCTGTCCGTGCTCGTCGAGCCAGTCTCCGAAGCGGGCGTGCAGGTCGGCACGGATTGCCTTGGGGAGGGCGTCGTAGGCGGCGTCGCGGATCAACAGGTGGCGGAAGCGGTAGCCGTCGTCGCCCGCGAGTTGCGCGCGGTCCGGGCGGACGAGTTGCCGGCGGACGAGGGCGGCGAGCCGGGCCGTAACCTGCGTCTCCTCGGGTGCCAGCGCCTGTACGGCGCCGCGGTGGAAGATCTCGCCCTCGACGGCGCCGCGCTCCAGCACGCGACGCTCGGGCTCGTCGAGCTGATCGAGGCGCATCGCCAGCAGCGCTTTGAGCGTGGGAGGCACCTCGACCTCCGCATCGTCGGCCGCCATCGCGAGCATCTCCGAGATGAAGAGCGGATTGCCGCCCGCTGCTTGGGCGATCCGTTCGCGCAGCTCCGCCGCGACGCCATCGCCGATCATGGCGTCGGCTTGGTCCAGGGGCAGCGGCTCGAGCCGGAGCGTTGCCGGCCAGGCGGGGCGCCGCTCCATCAGCTCCGGCCGCGCCGTGCAGAGGAGCAACAAGGGTGCACCGGTCGACAGCGGCGCTGTCGCTTCGACCAGGTCGAGGAAGGTCTCCTCGCCCCACTGCACGTCGTCGAAGACGCAGACCAGCGGCGCCTGTTCCTCCAGCAGTTTGCGGAACGCCCAGGCGATCTCGTCCCCGCTCGTTCCGAGATCCGACTCGCCGAGGAGCGAGCGGATCGCCGCGCTCGCAGCCGGATCCGACGGGAGAACGGCCAGCTGCTTCAGCACCTCGACGACAGGCCAGTAGGTGATCCCCTCGCCGTAGGGCAAGCAGCGACCACGCGCGACGCGCGCCTCCATTGCCGTGAGCGCCTCGGCCACCAGCCGCGACTTGCCC
>CAVYMB010000003.1:0-1177387 GCA_963769545.1 uncultured Thermoleophilia bacterium
GCGCCAGTCTTCGCTGGCCGACTGATCGAGGCGGGCCACGAGGACGTTCGCCTGTCGAAGTCGCCCCGCGCCGAAACCTTAGCGACTCAAGCGGCCCGGGCGGCCCGGTAACGGTCGGACGCGAACCGCCCGGAGTAGGTCATCACGTCGAGGAGGACGCCGAAGGCGACCAGGAACCAGCCGATCCCGGATACGCCGTGGACGGGGCCCCACACGAGCACGTAGGCGAGCGTCGTCCACGGCAGGAAGACGACGCCGAGGAGCGGCCAGGCCCACGTCGAGAACGCCGCCTGCACCCGGTCGCCGAAGATCCACACCAGCACGAACGCAAACCTCGGGCCGATGAAGAACATCGAGAGCGCGACGCAACACATGGCCGCCCAGTCTTCAGGATCGGCAACAGAGAGTCAACCGGCGCCGATGTCCCTCTCGAGCGGCGGCTCACGGTAAGCTCGCGCTCGTGAGGGGTACCCGGATTGCGCTGCTGGTTCTCGTCGCCGCCGTGGCGGTGGCCGCGACGGGGTGCGGCAAGAGCAGTAAGCCGTTGTCGGCGAGCGAATGGGCCAGCAGCTTCTGCAGCGACGTCACGACCTGGCGCACCTCCGTGACCTCTGCGGTGGCGCCGATCAAGAACGGCAACATCTCCAAGGACACGGTGCAGACGGCGTTCAACGACTTCAAGTCGGCGACCGACACCTTTGTCAGCGACGTCAAGAAGCTCGGCAAGCCGGCAACCGAGGCCGGTGGGCAGGCGAAGGACGCGGTCGATCAGCTCACGACGCAGATCGACGACGGCGTCAACACGATCAAGAGCGCCGTCAGCGGGGTGTCCGACGTGTCGGGCGCGCTCGCTGCCGCGTCGACGGTCAGTGGCACGCTCACCTCGATGCGGAACGACGTGAAGACGACGTACAGCGACCTCCAGCAGATCGACGCGAGCGGCAAGCTGACGAGCGCATTCGCCGACTCGGCCTCCTGCAAGGCGCTGAAGACCAGCAGCTAGAGCCCGGTCGCGGCTTTCCGGCGGCCGCGCGTGCGTCCGGTGAGGGCTGTTGGGACCCGACCAGCTTCGGCTCCGCTGGCGTCCTCGCGGGTACACCAGATCGTAATGCCCTCGTCGCAACCTGGTTCCCCGGGCTCTGGTAGAAGACGGTCGTGGGGACCGATCCACTGCTCGTGGACACGGTTCGCCAAGCCGACCCGAAAGGGGGGTCCATGCCCGAGCAACCTACAAAGACCCCGGTTCTCGATCTGCTCGCCCAGATGACGGCGGATTCGATCGAGGCATCGGAGCTCGACGAACAGTCGCTGATGCTCGTGCGCTTCGCCGCGCTGGTCGCGACGGACGCCCCGCCGGCGTCGTACCTGCTCAACCTCGGCGCCGCGGCCGACGCGGGCATCGACGCGCAGGCTGCGCGCGACGTCCTCGCCGCGATCGCCCCGATCGTCGGGACTGCTCGCACCGTCTCGGCGATGACCAAGATCGCGCGGGCACTCGGCCTCGCGATCGAGATCGCCGAGCTCGCGGACCAGGCGGAGATCGACTCCGAGGTCTAGGCGTCGTCCGGGCGGGTGGGGCGCCGACGCCCCGCTCGCCCGGGACGCTTGCCGAGCGCCGTCCGGCGACGGGTCTAGCGTCTGAACGTGGCCCGCCCGAGGATGATCGAGCGGCGCATGGACAGCATGCTCACCGAGCCAGTCTCGGTGCGCCGAGCGCTCCAGGCGATCGTGGCCGGCACGATCGCGGTCGTGGTCGGCAGTGCGCTGCTGATGACGGTGCTCGACCATCGCGAGTACAAGAGCTACGGCCGCGGCCTGTGGTGGGCGATCCAGACAGTGACGACGGTCGGGTACGGCGACGTGACGCCGCGGTTCGTGAGCGGCCGGCTCGTCGCGGCCGCCGTGATGCTCTGGGGCGCGGGGTTCCTCGCGATCCTCACAGCGACGATCACCTCGACCTTCGTCGCGCGCGCCGAGAGGGAGTACCAGGCGCGTGCGGCGGCAAGTGAGGCCGAATCCGACCAACAGCTCGACACCCGGCTCGACGATCTCGATGCCCGGCTCGAGCGCATCGAGCAGGCACTGACCCGGCTGGCGAGCGGCTGAGCAGCTGGCTCGACACGCCGGAGCAGCGCATCGGCCTCGGCTGCATGCGTCTGCCGGCGGACGAGCAGCTTGCAGTCGAGACGATCGCCGCGGCGGTCGCGGCGGGGGTGACGGTGTTCGACACCGCTCGCGCCTACGAGAACAACGAGCGGCTGCTCGCAGGCGCGTTGCACGGGTGCGACGCGTCCAACGCGCGCGTCGTGACGAAGGGCGGGATGTCACGCGCCGGCGGCGGGTGGGTTCCGGACGGCCGCGCAAAGGTGATTCGCAGCGACTGCGAGGCGAGCCTCGAGGCGCTCGACGGACTCCCGATCGATCTGTACCTGATTCATGCCCCCGACTCGCGCACGCCGTGGCGCACCTCCGTCCGCGCGCTCGGCCGCCTCGTCGACGAACGGCTCGTCTCGCGCGTCGGGATCGCGAACATCACCCGCGATCAGCTGGACGAGGCGATCGAGCTGGCGCCGATCACGGCGGTTCAGGTTGCGCTGAGCGTTCTCGACGACCGCGCCGTGCGGGGCGGGATCGTCGAGCGCTGCGACGAGCTGGGAATCATCGTGATCGCACACTCTCCGCTCGGCGGCCCTCGCCGTGCGGGCTCGCTCGCCCGCAACCACGTGCTGGCGACGATCGCCGCCGCGCAGGGAGCGACCGCCGCCGAGATCGCACTCGCGTGGCTGCTGCAGCTCTCCCCGAACGTCGTCGCGATTCCGGGTGCCCGACGCCCGGATGCAGCCCGCTCCGCCGCACGAGCCGCACAGATCGAGCTGGAGCCCGCAGAGCTCGAGAGGCTCGAGGGCGCGTTCGGCAGGCGTCGCCCGACTCGGGCGCGGACGGCACCTGCGGACGACGACGGCGAGGTCGTGCTGGTGATGGGAATCCCGGGCGCGGGAAAGACGCTGCTTGCCGACGAGTACCAGGCGCGCGGCTATGTGCGGCTGAATCGCGACGAACGCGGCGGCTCGCTCCGCGCGCTCGCCGAGGCTCTCGACGAGCTTCTGGCAGCCGGCGCGCGCCGGGTCGTGCTCGACAACACGTATCTCACTCGGGCGTCGCGCAGCCACGTGGTCGACGCCGCGGCGCGTCATGGGCTCTCGGCGCGGTGCGTCTGGCTCGAGACGCCACTGGCGCAGGCGCAGGTGAACCTGGTCGAGCGGCTACTCGACCGCTTCGGCGTCTTGCCGACGGCCGACGAGCTGCGTGCCGCGGCGCGTCGCGAGGCGGGACTGTTGCTGCCGACGTCGCAGATGCGGGCGCTGCGCGAGCTCGAGCCGCCGTCGGCGGACGAAGGCTGGAGTGGGGTGGAGCAGCATCCCTTCGCGCGCAGCGCGTTCGCAGCGGAGAGGCGGCCCGGTGTCTTCGTCGCCGGCGCCGCGCTGGAGCGGCCCGGGTTGGACGCAGCGCTGGCGCAGGGCGAACCCGACGCGCCGCGGCTGCTGTTCGACTGGGACCCGGACGGCGGGCGCGAAGCCTTGCTCCTTCGCGCCGCCTCCGGGCTCTCGGGGGCCGTCGAGGTCGCCGTCTGCCCGCACGGTGCGGGTCCACCGGCCTGTTGGTGTCGTCCACCGCTACCGGGGTTGCCGCTCGCCTTCGCGCGTGCTCACGGCGTCGACCCGTCGCGCTCGTTGCTGATCGGAGCGGCAGCCGCGCACCGGACGCTCGCGGCGACCCTGGGCGCACGGTACGTCGCGCTTTCCTAGCCGTGCGGATATCCCGGGCGCTTCGTGGATGCATCGAAACCGCGCGGGTCGGGGATACGACGTCGCATGACATCGCGCACGGGCGTGATCGCGATTCCGCTGGCTGTGCTGGCGCTGCTCCTTGCTCCCCAGTCGCGCGGGCAAGCGCGGATGTGGATCGGCTTCCACGACGACCCTGTCTTCCGTTACGGCCCTGCGCGCCAGCAGGAGCTCGACCTCGCGCGCTTCCGCGCACATGCGACCGTCCTGCGGACGCTCGTCACGTGGGCGGCCGTCGCACCGGTCCGGCCGCGGAATCCATCCGACCCGTTCGACCCGGCGTATCGGTTCGCCGATCTCGACGACTTCGTCCGCAGCGCGCAGGCGCGCGGGCTCGAGGTGCTGATGACGGTCTGGGGCAGTCCGGGCTGGGCGAACGGTGGCAGACCCGCGCGTTATCTCCCGACGCGAGTCGGCGACTTCCAGAGCTTCGCGCGCGCTCTCGCCGCCCGCTACTCGGGCCGTTACGCGGGCTTTCCGTTCGTCCGCTTCTTCGGGATCTGGAACGAGTCGAATCTCGGCAACTTCCTGGCACCGCAATTCGATGCACGCGGCAGGATCGTCAGCGGAGCTGCCTATGCACGCCTTGCGGCGGCCGGCTACGCCGGGATCAAGGCGGGGAACCCGCGGGCGCTGGTTGCGATCGGGGAGACCTCGTCGCACGGCCGTGATCGCAAGAAGCCCGGGGTGACCGACACGGTTGCGCCGGCCACGTTCGCGCGCCTCGTCGCGCAGGCGAACCCGCGACTGCGGTTCGACGCGTGGGCTCACCATCCGTATCCGTATCCGGTCAACCAGGCGCCGACGCAGAAGGTCCGCTATCCGAACGTCGCCCTGACGACGCTGCCGCGCTTCGAACGGGACCTGGCGCGCTGGTTCCATCGCCGGAGCGTCTCGGTCTGGATCACCGAGTACGGCAGCGAGACGAAGCCGGGGGAGCCGAACGGCGTCACCGAAGCTCAGCAAGCCCGCTACGTGACGCAGGCGCTCGCGCTGGCGCGGCTCGACCCGCACGTGCCGCTGTTCATCTGGTTCGTCTTCCGCGACTCGGCCGGGAGCCCCTGGCAGAGCGGCCTCTACCGGATGAACGGAACGGCGAAGCCCGCTCTCTCGACGTGGTCGGCGGCGGCGTTGCGCGTCGACCAGGTGAACGGCCTGATCAAGGTCAGGGCAGGGACGAGGAGCCCGACGATCACCGTCTTCGTACGGCCACTCTGCGCGACGAGCCCGATCGGCTCGCGCGTCACGAGCATCGCGGGGACGTTCCTGCGCGGCAAGCTCGTTCAGTCGTCGGTGATCGCGACGCCGCTCCAGATCGACTGCACGATCCGCGTCCGCCTCACCGGCCTCACGGTCGCGAGGAACAGGACGTACTCGGTTCACGTCGCCGCTCAGACCACGCTCGTGCCGACGTTGAACCGGACGATCACGATCGTCGGCGTCTGATCATCCGGGGTGTCCTGTCACGCACGTTGTGCGCCGAGCGTCCAGGTGAACCTTGTCATCGTCTCCGCGAGAGCAAGACGATCCCCGGCGGCCGGAGCGGGAGCGGCGTCCGCCCCTTGCTCGGATCGGGCCTCCCGGCCCGATCGGCTTGAATAGCGGCACGGCGGGGTGCCGGAGCGGCCGAACGGGGCGGTCTTGAAAACCGCTGACGGGGTAACTCGTCCCTGGGTTCAAATCCCAGCCCCGCCGCTCAACCAAGCGGTTTCTCGCGTAACGATGCGGGTCTGCACGACATCCGACGGGACGCCGTTGCATCCACGGTCGTCCGCCGCAGTCCACCGCTTTCGTGTCGAACTGGCGAACCGACTGGCGAACGGAAATCCCGGCGTCGTCGGCGTCCGCCTCGCGACTAAACGCCGTCAGGCGTTAGTACGCTCGCGCAACCGGGCTCAACGTGCCTGCGCGTCGTGGCGTCCCAGCTGCCGGAAGACAAGCCGCAGCAAGGCGCTGCCGACCAGCATGGTGAGGATGAGGGCAACGATCTCGATGAAGTGTCCGAGCTCGACGTGGTCCCCGAAGACGATGTTGACCAGCTCGAGGATCACGAACTTGCTCAGGAACAGGATGGAGAACACGGATATCAGCCCGAGGGCTCTCCAGACCAGCCCCTGCTTGGTGCGGAAGTAGCTGGCGACACGGTGCTCGAGACCCTTGACCGCGTCGATGGCTAGCTTCATGAGGAGCGCGGTCAGAACCGAGATCGCGAAGGAGTCGATGACGATCGTATGGACGTACTCAACGAAGAGGTTCAGGACGACGATGTCCAGCAGAACCTCCGATACCCAAGAGACAAACCGCGCCTGGGCCTTCGTGATCGTGATCTGGTCGGAGCCGTCAGCGCCGCTCATAAGGCATGCCTGTCGAGCCGGTTGTAGCGGAGGAGCTTATCTACGGCTCGACGGCGACCTAATGCCGCATCAAGACGTCACATGGGCGTGTAGCTCAGGCTGAGATCGCTCGGAGGCGCCTGCGGCGATGATTCGGTCGTGAGCCGCGCCACGCCGCATCTTTGTGCTGAGCCGAACTGTCCGGTCATCCTGATGAACGGGCCTGGTCGTTGCGCCGAGCACGGCGCGGCAGGTCGAGCTCCGGTTCGGCCGGCTACGGCGGGAAGTGGGCGAAGGTCAGGAACGCCTACATCGCCGAGCATCCCTTCTGCCAGGACTGCGGCTCGAGCGGGCCATGGCTCGACGTTCATCACGTCGACCACGCCCGGCCCGGCGACCCGACGTTCCTTGACTCAAGCAACCTGCGGACGCTCTGCCGCGGCTGCCACCGTCGCGTGACCGAGCTTGCGAAGCACGATCGGGAGCTCGCGAGCGACCCGAAGTCGCGGGCTCCGGCCTGTTACCAGCCGGTGGTGCCGTAGTCGGGACCAGGAACCCAGAGCGGTATCACGGCGTGGAGGTCGCGACCGGAGGCGGTGATTACGAAGCATCCGGTACGTCCGATCCGCAGTTCGGTCTGCACGATCCGCCAGCCGGCGCGCGGGTTGATGGTGAGAGTTCGGGCGAAGTGGAAGAAGGGCGAGTTTCCGCACGAGACGTCCGGCGGGTTGACGGTGCAGGCCGTTGCTCCGTTGGTCGAAAAGCCGAGCGTGGCGCGACGCCTGCTTTCGCCGAGCCGGTGGCCTGTGACGGCCACTCGTGCCTGGTAGCTCGGTGCGATCGCGATCAGCGCTCGGTGAAGGTAATAAGCCGAGCTGTCGGTTGAGTCGCCATCTCGTGAGATCGCGGTCTTACTCGACAGGGCGACCAGGTAGATGGGGCCGGAGTGAAGTGCCTCGGCCGCCGGGCGTATCCAGGGGAAGAAGCGCAGCGCGGCGATGCGAAGCGGAGCCGGTGCCTGCTGCTCGGCGGGCATCGACGCGCACTTAAGGTTCCAGGGATTTCCGCCCGCTGACGCTGAGCCGCCGACCATTAGCAGCGCAGCGAACGATGCCGCCACGGCTAGGAACCTCATCACAACAGGTTACGCCGGAGACACGTGGACAGGTCCATCGGGTAGCGCCAGGGTTCGAAAAGGTCACCCGGCGACCAGCGCGTTACGTTTTCGCGCCGATCGCGATAGACCTTGGGAGATGGAGGAGTTCGTCGCTGCCGGTTATCGCCGCCACTACGGGCGTGTGTACCGGTTCGTTCGTCGTCGGGCGCGAAGTGCCGAGGATGCCGAGGATCTAACTCAGGAGGTGTTCGAGGCTGCCGCTGCCGCGTTCGCGGATGAGCGTCTGACGTCCGAGCCGGAGCTGGCGTGGCTGTATACGGTGGCCGAGCGTCGGCTGGTCGATACCTGGCGACGCCAGAGCCGAACTGAGCCGTTCGCTCCGGACGGTGGGACGGCTGTCACGGCAGCCGAGCGAGGCGCGTACGGGGCAGAAGTGACGCAGGCATTGCTGGCCGGTCTGAGACGGTTACCGGTGGAACAGCGTCGAGTGGTCCTCGCGAAGCTCGTGCAGGGGCGTCCATTCGCCGAGATCGCATCGGCGCTTGGGCTCAGTGAGGAGGCCTGTCGGATGCGGCTGAGCCGCGGGCTCGCGTCGCTGCGTGACTTCCTGCGAGCAGAAGGGCTGGGACAGTGAGCAGGCGATACGAGGTCTGGGCCGACCCGGAACTGGCGTTCTTGGCCCGAGCAGATGCGGGTCTTCTGGCGATCGCGGATGCAGTCGCGGAGACCGGCCGTCTGCGACGCAACGGAGCGCGAAGAACGACGGTCAGGGTGGGAGTGCTTGCGGCGGCGGTGCTTGTGGTCGCAGCGGTTCTTGCCGGAACTGCCTTCGGGTTGCATCTCGGTTCGATCATCAGCTTCGGCGGTTCCAGCAGCGCCCCCGAGCCGGTGCAGCATCAGTTCTCCGAATACAACCAGGGTGCGCCGCCGGGCCTCTCACCCGACGCGATCGCGGGACAGACACGCGTGATCACGACGGTGGAGTTGGGTGGCAGGAGTCACACGCTCTACGTTTCGCCAACGACTGAGGGCGGGTTCTGTTACGAGTGGACCGACGCCGCCGGTGGATGCGACCAGTTCGGCACGACGCCGCTCAACATCACCTGGGGGACGATGATCGGCGGCACGATCGCCTCCGCCTACGTCTCAACGGTGAAGATCGAGTTCAGCGACCGCGGAACTGCGGAACCGGACATCACCTGGATCAGCGATCCGATTAACGCCGGCTTCTTCCTCTACCAACCGCCGGCCGGTGAGACGGCCGCCTGGGTCGACGGCTACGACAAAAGCGGACGGCTGGTCGCCCGGCAGCCACTACTCGGCCAACCATTCGACGACACCCAGCCGCCGCCATTCGCCCGAACCACCGACGAGCATGTCGTCGCGACGCTGACGACCCCCGACGGTCCTGCGACCGTCACCACCGCACCCTCGGCAACCGACGGACTGTGCGCCTGGATCGACCTCGACGGCGCCAACACGCCGATCTACGGCGACCAAGGCTGCCTGCCACACAACTACACCCCCCAAGGCGTCACATTCCGCTTCATCCACAACCACGACAGCATCATCTTCGTCGGCTCCGCCGCCGCGACCTACTCACGCATCACCCTCCAACTTCCGAACGGCACAACCACCACCATCACGCCCACAGCCGACGGGCTGCTCTTCTACTCACTCCCAGCAGCGATCGCGAAGAACCCCAGCAAGTTCACCGTCACCGCGTACCACGCGGACGGCAAGGTGGCGTTCAGCGATCCAATACAGCCGTAACGCCTGTGCGAGCGTCCTTTCACCTGACGCGCAGACGTGGTGCGACACACTTCGACGGCACCTCGTTGCGGTGGCTAGCGCTTCAGCGTGCCGACCTCGAACCGGACGTCGACGGTACCCGCTGGGCCACCAAGCTTCGTGAAGCGGAAGTGCCAGGTCCCCGGTGGCATCGGACAACCCTCCTCACCGACCGTGCATATAACCCGACCCCCGGCGTCGGTGCATCCATCGGCAGCCGTCGTCGCGATCCGAAGCGGAACCGTCAGGCCGCGAAGTTGAGCGAACCCGTGAACGCGCACGCCTCGTGGGACGTCGACGCGGTAGAGCCGGATGACTCCGGCTGGCTCGACGAGGTGAAACGAGAGGGTCTGGCGGCTCGCCCCGAAGCTCAGGACGGCTGAGTGATGGGAGGTCTGAATGGCCGCGACGCTCCGCCATCCCGAGACACCGACCGCCCCGGCGACGACAACAACCACGGCCAGTGCCAGTCTCCCGTGCATCCGCATGTGTTACGGGCCTGGGCGCATGTGAGGTCCCGCCTCGCAGCCAATGGGGATCGTCCACCGGGTCGCGTCGCACTCAGGCCTTGAGCTCACGCGCGAACCGATGTCACTCGACGAGGTAGCCCTGAGGGCTACGGCTTACCGGACGGCGATCACCCGCGCGGCGAGCGTGATGATCGCCGCCGGCGCGAACGTGAAGGCCTTGTCGACATTCATGGGCCACGCGAGCATCACGATCACGCTCGACCGCTACGGGCACCTGCTGCCCGGCTCGATCCAAGAAGCCGCAGGACTGCTCGACGCCTTCCTCGAACGTCCGCGTGACGATGGGGCGGGCGAACGGACTGGTCGAGCTGGCGAAGCGACAGGCGAACCGCGCTGATCCTGCCTGCATTTCGCGTTTTCCCAGAGGTCTTGAAAACCGCTGACGGGGCAACTCGTCCCTGGGTTCAAATCCCAGCCCCGCCGCTCATAGACTCGGGAGCGCCGGCCGACCCCGCGCTAACGGGGAGCGCCGCTTGCGGCAGGAGGAGAATCGTCCGGCCGTCGCCGCAATCGGACGACCCTCCTGTTAGCGAAAGCAGACGCCAACTGCCTTCCCCCTTGACGGCTGCTTTCGTCACCTGCAGCAGCTCAGTTGTAGCCGCACAGGAGCGTTCGCGGCCAGAACGGCCGGGTAGCTTTCTTGGCCTTGCTCGCTACGAGCAGAAATCGAGTCGAGCCGTCTTGTTGATAACCGCTCCTGCAGTAACGCCGCCGGACTGTCCCCTTCGCCGGTTGCCTCAAGGGTCTTCTTGTCGATCTCCTCGGCCGTCTCCGTCGGCGCGGCCGGCGATGGTCGGCTGGATCAGTTGTCGGTGGACTTGATCATCACCGGGACTGTGTCGTTTCCGTCGAGGTCGTAGTAGATACCCGGGAAGGTCTGGAACTCTCCGCTGACGTTGTTGTGCAGATGCGACTCGTTGAACGTCAGCGCACCCCAGCCACTGTCGACGACGTCGAAGACGGCGCCACCGCCCTCTCTGGCGCTGTTGCTCTCCATCACGGTGCCGGCGATCAGCACGTTGTCGTCCTTGCCGTCGAGGTAAATGGCGCCGCCGCTGCCGCCCCCCGGCGTGCCGCGTGAGGCCGGGTTCGCTCCCCAGCCAATCGCCTTGTTGTCGATGAACTCGCTGTTGAAGATGTCCCACTGGACCTGGATGCTGCTCAGCGCCCCGCCGTTGGAGCAGCGGCCGCCGCGGAACGTGTCGTTGGTGATGTAGACGGGACGGTTCTGATACTGAGCCAGGGCGCGGATTGCGCCACCGCCGAGGTCGGGGCCGTAGGCGTAGCAGCGGTTGCTGACGAACCGCGAGTTGACCGCCTTGAACTGGCCTCCCTCGACGTAGATCGCCCCGCCGCCGTTGACTCCGCCGTACCAGCAGCTCGGTGCGTTGGCCGTGCAGGTGGACTGGTGCGCGTCGTCGTAGCCGTCCGCGAAGGTGATGTTTTGCACGACGATCCGCGGATAGGGCTGATTGACGCAGTCGTCGGTCGACCATCTGCCCGCGCACGTGTCCGAGTACAGGATTCTGCGCTTGCCTCCTCCGCTCAGCGTGATCAGACCGCCGCCGTCCAGCACGACCAGAGGCCGGGTCTTGATCACGCTCGCCGTCGACCTCATGACGATGGTGACGGGCTTCGGCCCGCAGTTGAAGGTGACGATGCCGCCTGCGGCAACATCGCGAACCACCGCAGCCGACATGCAACTGGCCGGCCGGCCGTTGCCGATCACGTGGTCGGGATGCTGTGTATTGACTGCACGGCCCGCCGGCGGCACGTGGAAGTGCCCGTCAGGGTTGCCGAGGCCCGGCATCAGCGCTGTGGGCGTGGCCGCCACCGCCGGTTTCGCGCCGAGCCCGATGGAGAGCGCTGCGGCCAGTCCCCCGGCGCCGACCAGGGCACCGAGCAACGTTCCGAAAGCACCCGCTTGCCGCACTCCGCTCGATGCTAGTGGACGGTCCCGTCGTCAGATCGCAGTCGGCCCCGGGCTACCTGATCTTGGCGATCGCGGTCTTGTTCGTGGCCACGACCCGCGGAGGAAGCGGCGCGAAGAGGAGCTTCGGCCCAAAGCTCTGTCCCGTGGTGACCGCGTAGGTGAGGAACGCTCTGATCGTACTCGCCTTCGACGACGACGATGGGACGACCATGGCTTCGAGTCTGCCGTGACCAGGGCGATCCACCGGGTGAACACCTTGTATCGATTTGGTGACCCCAGTAACCCGGTCGCCCGGATGGCCGCTCGAACTCGGGTCACCCGCCTTGTGCTTCGGATCGCCAGGTCTGACAATCGAACCGGAATGCTGCGGAGGCCTCTCTCCATCAGAACGCAGCCGCAAAGGCGGCGTGTTCGCGGCGTGCTGCGCGTGGGTGGTTCGCGTTCGTGGAGCTCGCTCGCAGGGCTCGTGGCCGTTGGGGCATTGGGCGTGCTCGCGTCCGTCGCACTCTCGTCGTGCGGGGGCGGCGGTACGGCTGCGGGGACGAACCGCACCTCCGCAACGCGGACGACGCCGGCACGGTCGACCGTGACTCGAACGCAGACCGCACAGACGGCGACCGAGAGCACGCCGATCGAGACTCAGACCAGATCGACCCAGACGGAGACGGCCTCGACGGCGACTGTCACGATTCCGTCGCCACCCGTGACGCAGACGAGTCCTCCGTCAACTGTGACGGTCACGCAGACGCGCGAGACCACGGTGACCGCGGTGCCGCCGGTCACGACCACCACCACAGTGACTGGACCTTCCACCACCTTGGCCGCGACGACCACTACGAGCTCCGGCGTGAGCCCGGCAGGGGCGGCAGCGGCCGGTGCCGCGATCGCGGCGAACAACAACGAGACTGCGAGCACCTCGAGCACACAGTGGGGGTGGATCGCCTTCGGCATCCTCGCGGGCGCGGTGCTCGTCGGCGCGATCGTCTGGTGGCTTCGACGGCGGAAGAAACCGCCGGACGCGGGCGACCCGTCGGCCGCGGGCACCGGGAACGGTTGAGCCGGCTCCGGCTAGACCGTCAAGTCCGGCCGTGTCGAACGGCGGCGACGGCTTCGAGTCGCGTGGTCACGCCGAGCGCTCGCAACAGATGGCGGACGTGGTTCCGGACCGTTTCGGTGCTCACGTGGAGCTCCTGGGCGATCTGCTTCGTCGAGCGTCCCTGCTCGAGGTGACGCAGCACCTCGGCCTGGCGGGGCGTCAAGTGTGCGGGCGGAGCGCTCGCCTCGTCGTCGAGCGGGCCGGTCAGCAGCCCGAAGACGCCGACCACACGCCGGCCGCCCATCAGCGGCACCGCGCTCACCTCGAGCGCAAGGCGTGTCCCGTCGTTCGAGACGAAGACCGCGCTCGACTCGGTCGCCGCAGCCGTGCCGAGCACCTTGCGGGCGAAGAGCTCCTGCGCCCGCGCCCGGTCCTCCGGGCCGACGACCGACGTGAAGTGGCGGCCGCGGACGTCCCCGAGGAGGCGCTCGGCCGCCGGGTTCATCCACCGGACGACCCCGGCCGTGTCGAGGACGTAGCTCGGGATGGGCAAGCCGGTGAGCGCCAGCTCGACGTCGCCGCCGACCATCAGTCCCTCAGTCGTCGGAGCCACTCCGAGAGTGTGGTCGATCGACACGGATCTGTCACGCGACACCGAAACGCCGAAGGGCGCCGTCGTCGGCGCCCTTCGCGTTCGGGTGGTCGGCCGGGCCGGCCTGAGTTGCTAGTTGGCGTTCACGCAGACGACGTACAGCGTCATGTCTGCAGCGTTCACCTTGTCGTTGACCTGCACGATCCAGCCAGAGTTGTCGTTCGGCTTGACCGTATTCGTGTTCCAGTCCATGCGACCGGGGAAGGACGCGACGACGCCGCTTCCGTCCGAGACCGCTGACGAGTTGAAGCCCTCACCGTGGTCGGACGTGAACCGGTAGCCGCCGGCAATTGCGACCTTGCCGGGCGAACAGGCGACCGTCGCAATTGCGCCGCCGCCGACGCCCGAGTACCCCGGGCCCATGTCCGAGTTGGCGTCGTCCTTCGAGTAGCGCCAGGTGCGAACCTCGTACCCGCTGACGCCGGCACGTCCCTGCAGGCCCTGAGCGCCGACGGCGCCGACGGCGCCGGTGTCGCCCTTCGACCCTTGCGGGCCGGCCGCGCCGGTGTCGCCCTTCTGACCCTGCAGCGCCTTGTGGGCGGCAGGCGAGAGATCGGCGGTCGAAACGACGCCATTCTTGATCTGGCTGGACGAGGTGATCAGGTAGTGGTTGGCGGCGGCGAATGCGCCGGACGTGACCGCGAGCACTACGACGAGCACGCCCAGCAGCGTGATTCCCTTCTTCAAGTTCGTTCCTCTCGTATCCCCAGGCCCTCAGGTGGCGGGAGCAGCGTTCGGCCTGGGATCTCAAGCTGCTCTCGCAAGACGAAGGTAGCCGTGTCTCGGCGCAGCGACAATGACGCGATGGGGTAGGTTCACGGCGAGGCCGCACCCGGCTTCGATCGGCCCGCCGCGCGTACGAGCAAAGGCCGAGGCCGCCCCTTTCCGCACCCTCGAAGAGGCGACCTCGGCCGTCCTGCTGTTGCGATCTCGATGGTGTCGTTCCCCTCGTACGACGACCAGAGGCTCGCTCCTGACACCTACCGCTCGCCATTGCTCCGTAAACACCAAAGGGCCGCCAGCATGGACGGCCCTTGGTGCCTTGGGAGGAACGGGGAGATCCTCGTGCGTTCTCCCGGATGTGCAACGGACAAGAGGAGCGGTGTCCGCTTGCCTGCCGAGCTAAACCTCGGGATCTGAGCGGCGTTGGTGTCGCCGGTTTACGCGCGCGTCGTCGCCGTTTGCGCGAGCTGCGATTCGGATACGCGCGTAGGGTGAAGAAGCACAGCCTGGGAGCCGCAGTCGTGCAGGCGCTTGTCAGCGATTGTCGTGCTTGCGGATCAGCGTGCGAGACGATTCTTGAAAGCTGGTCCGACGAGCGTTCGGCGCGCGGCGACTACGGAAAGGTCGTGGCCGGCGCGGCGACGTTTGCGGTGATCGCCGATCAACTCGAGACGGGTAGGACGATTCCTCCGGGGCTGGTCGACTTCGCGATCACGTTCGCAGATACGACGTGTCGAGTAGACACCGCAGCACGCAGTGCCTGCGCGGCGGCTTCCGTCCTGTTGCGCGAACTGTTCGACGGCGAGCCAGGCGGGGGGATCGTCGCCTAGCGCGGATCGGTGGCCACAGCCGCCACGGCTGCGTCACCGACCTTTTGAACCAGCGTGTGGTCACCGCGAACGCGGAGCACCCGCTCGACCAGCGGATCTTCGTGGCCGGACTGGACGATGAACGTTGTCGCGTCGATGCGGGCTTCCTCGTACTCGCTCGGCGAAACGCTGAGCGGCTTGACGCACTCGCCGTTTGAGCACTCGCAGATGATCTCCAGCGCCATGACACCGTGCCGTTCACCAAGCGCGGCAATCTGTTCGTTCACCTGCCGGAAAACGGCTTCGTTCAACCCACGGCGTTCCTCCCGACTTCCCACGGGCTGAACCTACAGGCTGGGCGAAGTCATGGGAACTCTCCGATGTTTCGTTTGAAGACCGTGTAGAGCAGATGCTCCGCGCGTGGATTCACGAGCTATGCGCGCCGGACGAAGTAGACGATCAGCACAACGAGCAGGATGATCACGAGGATTCCGATCAGGCCGTAGCCTGTTCCCGCCATAGCGAGCAGCATGTGTTCCTTCCGTTGGGTGAGGAGAGGTCATTCCGCGCGGGTCGGCCGTTAAACGGCCTTCGTCTTCAGCCGACGCCACGGTCGGCGGCACAAGTGCGAGAACTGGCAGTCTCTGGGCTGATGCCCCGTCGCTTGCTTGTCGTCGTAACCACCGAAGTCGCGGACGCGACCGTCCGTGAGTTCGTCCGGCGCAGTGCCGGCGAGGATGCCGAGGTTCAGGTGGTCGCGCCGGCGTCGGGCATCTCCCGGCTCGATTGGCTGACGAATGCCGAGGATGACGCCCGTGCCGACGCAGGCTCTCTCGCCGACAAGACGGCCCAGGCCGCGCCGACGACGGATGTGCAGGCGAAGATCGGCGATTCTGATCCGGTGAAGGCGATCGAGGACGCGCTCAGGGAGTTCCCTGCCGACGAGGTGTTGATCATCATGCGACCGGACGACGAGTCCTCCTGGTTGGTCGCAGGAAGCGGAGAGACAGCCCAGACGCGCTTCCGACTCCCGATTCGCCTCGTGACCGTCGCCGCAGACGGCTCACTCACGCAACGCTCGGACTGACGCCAGGAGCATGACTCGGCTGGCTCTCCCCGGTTTATCGACGGTTGGGCCCGAGCAGATCTCCTTGACACGACCTGAGGAGCCGAGATGTCCCTGCCCGAACCTGCGCCGCCGCCCGACGAGGGAACGCCGCCGACACCGGTAGAGCTTCCCGAGCCCTATCCGCCCGACGAGCTCGACCGTCCGACTCCGCCGGATCCGGACGGCGGCGAGGATGGCTGATGAGTTGGCGCGCGCGACGTGATCAACACTCGCGACAGGAGGTTTGAATGGGCTTCGATCAGTACCACGAGCCGCCGGAAGAACTGGACGCGAAGACGCGTACGTTCGCGCGGATGATTGCGTCGCTGACCGAGGAGGCAGAAGCGATCGGTTGGTATGAGCAGCGCATCGCCGTCGAACAAGACGAGCAGGCGAGAGCGATCATGGCGAACGCCCAGGAAGAGGAGTTCAAGCACTTCGGCATGGATCTCGAGTTCCTGCTGAGGAAGACACCGAAGTGGCGGGCCGCGCTGGAGCAAATCCTGTTCAGCAAGGGCGACATCGTCGCTGCCGGCGAGCGAGGGGAACACGCCGAGGACGACGCCTGACAAGTGAGGAGACCTGTGACGGACTACGTGGTTAAGCCGCTCTGTGCGGATACGTGGGATGCGTTCGCGCGACTCGTCGAGCGGCACAACGGCGTGTTCGGCGGGTGGGCGGGGTTGTCGAGGGATATCCGCACGACGCCGGGGGCAAAAAGGTGTCCGTGCTCTACAACGGCACAAAAAGGTGTCCGTGCTCTACAACGGCACACGGTCGCTCTACGAGCGGGCCGGCTTCAGCTACCTCCGCGCCAAGGGTGCGAGGAACTGCGTCATGCGCAGGGTTGTGCCTTGATTTCAAGCAGCGCCCTCAGAGCTCGCGGGTTCTGCGATCGACCACGTGTAGCCATCGGCACTGCGAAGTATCCGCAGGGCGCGAGCGGCGGCGTCCTCAAGAGCAGCTAACACGGGCGGGGCGGGGGCCGGCGGCGCCGGTCTCGCCCCATCGTGCTCGTCCAAACTTTCAGCGATGTAGGGTTGGCGCGGTGGTGGTGGCGTTGGCCCGCGTCCGGATCGTCGATCTCGCCGAGCACGGCGCTCGCGTGCCGTGCCGTCGACCGAGCGTGCGAAGGTGACCGTGGCGCTGCAGCAGCCTGCATCCTGGCGCCGCTGGGTGCCGTGGACGCTCGTCGTCCTTGCCGCGGTGATCGCCCTCGTGGCCTCCTTGAACATCTGGGTGAAGCGGCAGGCGCTCGATACGAACAACTTCACGAACGCGAGCGTGCAGATGCTCGAGGATCCGCAGGTCAGGAGCGCGATCTCGATCTATCTCGTCGACCAGCTGTACCAGAACGTCGACGTCACGTCAGAGCTCCAGCAGAACCTGCCACCCGCGGTCAAGGGGATCGCAGCTCCGCTCGCGGGGGCGCTTCGTCAGCTGCTCGTCCGCGCCGCTGACCAGCTGCTCCAGCGTCCGCGCGTGCAGCAACTATGGAAAGAGGCGATCAGCCGCGCACATACGTTATTCCTGGCCGTGATCGACGGGAAAAAGGACATCCTGCAGAACACGAACGGGAACGTGGTGTTGAACTTACGACCGATCGTCATGCAGCTCGAACAACAGGGCGGTCTGGCCGGAAAGCTCGCGCAGCAGCTACCGCCGGATGTCGGCCAGATCACGATCATGAAGGGCACCCAGCTCAAGACCGCCCGCCAGGCGGTCAAGGTCGTCCGCTTCCTCAGCTACTTCCTCTTCTTCCTCGTGCTCGCGCTCTACGCGGTGGCCGTCTACCTGGCGACCGGTCGGCGACGGCAGCTGCTGATGGGGGTGGGCGCGAGCGTGTTCATCGTCGGGCTGATCGTCCTCGTCATCCGTCGCTTCGCAGGCAACTACGCCATCGACGCGCTGACCACGAACACCGTCGACAAGGGCGCCGTCCATGTTGTCTGGGCGGTCGAGACGCAACTGCTGCGCAACGTCGGGGTCAACGCCCTCATCTACGGCATCTTCGTGATGCTCGCCGCCTGGATCGCAGGACCGTCACGTCCTGCGCGCTGGGTCAGGCGCGTCTCGACGCCGACGGCGCGCGACCATCCGTGGGTGATCTACGGCGCGGTTGCGCTGTTGCTCCTCTTGATCCTGATCACCGGCCCGACCGACGGCCAGCGGGTCTATCCGCTCCTCGTCGTGTTCATCGCCGCGCTCGCCGGAGTCGAGGTGCTCCGGCGACAAATGCTTCGCGAGTTCCCTAGCAGCAGCCCCGGTGCGGCCCGCTAAGGCGCGGGCATCGACGCACGCACACACGCTGCGCCGACCGCGCCCCACGAGCGCCACGTGCGGCCGTCTGCCAGCCACACCATCCAGGCACGGTGGAGCTGTTCCTGCGGCGACGCCGTGAACGGATACGAAGGGTCGCCGGGATGCGCGAAGGCGGCCTGCGGCGAACCGTGCACCCGCTGCCACGTCCGCGCCGCGAACTGAAGGCCGCCGAAGTAACCGTTGCCTGTGTTCGCATTCCACGGCCCCTCATGAAGATGGATGCAGCGCGCCTGGGCGAGCCAGCTTGCCGGCGGATTCCATCCCTGGGCGCCGCCGGGCGCGGCGAGCACCAACGCGGCGGTCACGGCGAGAAGCACCGAACGCACCGGGAACTTCTAGCAGAGTGTCTCCGACTCGTCGAGAGAGCGCCGGTGAAGCGGCCAAAGTTCGCGACGGGGCAGCACGAGCTGACGCGGATCTCTCACGATTCCTTTAGGCGCGGTGCGTCGAATGCGGTGGCGTTTCCGACTTGTTGCTAGGGTTCGCGCGGTCCGAGATCGGGGGTGACGATTTTGCGGCGTCTCTTCCTACTCGCGACGGCGATCGCGATGCTCACGGCCGTACCGGCCCATTCCTCGCAGCTCGTGGACCGCGATGCCTCGAACGTCAAGCTGGCGGTCAATGCCAAGGGCGAGGCGTTGCTCACGTACAGCGTCGCAGGAGCGGTGAAGCACGTGCTCGCGTGGGGTGCGGTGAACGCGATCGCCCCGACACCGGCGCGCCAGCAAGTCGCCTTCTCGCTCGATTACGCCGGCGGCTACGGGAAGTACCACCGTGATTACTGGAAGACGTTCGGCACGGACTGCGGTCCCTACGACGGGCCGTCGCTCGGCTGGCTCGTCACGGCCTGCAAGGCGCCGGACGGTTCCTATTGGGCGGTGCAGGCCTGGCAGCGTGCGTTGCCGGATTACGGGCTTCCTGCGACGCCGGCCGAATCGGCGTGGGAGCTTCACCTCTCTCACTGGACCGGCGCGATCGCCGTCCTGACGATCAAGGAAGACTGGTCGTATCGGCGCTTCGATCACCTGTACGGCTCGCTGACGTACAACGGCGCCGGCGTGTACGGATTCCGTTCAACGCATGGCGGCTCGCCGCTCGACACCTTCGGGCGCAACGTGTACGTCGACACCTTCGGCTCGTCGTACGGCGCAGGTTGGAAGCGCGAGAACAGCTTTCTCACACACAGGCCGAGAGGCACGTTCTGTTACGGCTTCTATCCGCACGGCAGCCATCCGACCGGGAAGGGAACGAAGTATCGGGCGACGGTGATCGGCCCGGGCGTGACTCCCGACATCCTGTGGCAGGGAGACGCTCCCGGAGCGTTCGACCGGACCGCGGATCTCGCTGCGAACGCGGAGCAGCGGGCTACGTTCGCCGACCCGGCGTGCAAGGTCAACTGACGATCCAACGCGAGAGCGGACGGAGCTGACGAACCGGGGACCAAGAGGGGGACGCTGCGTTGAAAGCGTGGTGTCCCTCTTGGTCCCGAGAACGTCCGTGCGCCAATGTCGCCAGACCGCGGCGGCTCAACTTGAGACGAGCGCATGACGCGAAGGTTGGGCATCCACCCCGCATTGCCGCGCGATCACGGGCGACGAAAGACCTCCTCCGCTAGCATGGGTTCAGCGTCCCCGTGTCCCGACTCCCGCACGAGCCCGCCGTTTTCGCGCTTCGGGGAGTTAACGAGAGGGAGCGACATCGTGGTGAAGAACCTGAGGCGAGTCCTCGATCAGCTGCGCGCTGCGCTGCCGCCGCGCGGCTGACGCATGCGGACGGCGATCGTTTCCACATATCCGCCGCGAGTGTGCGGCATCGGTGCGTTCGCGGCCGATCTACGGGAGACGCTGATCGACGTTGCGGGCGTCGACGAGGTCGCCGTCGTGCCGATCGTCAACGAGCCGTCTCGCCCTCAGCGAGGCGGTCCGATCTCGATGATCGGGCAAGCGGTGCGAGGCGACTACATCCGGGCCGCACGGACACTCGGGCGCCTCAATGTCGACGCCGTGCTGCTGCAGCACGAGTATGGGATCTTCGGCGGGCGCGACGGCGATTACGTGCTGTCCTTCGCCGAGGAGCTGCCACAGCCCCTCGTCGTCACCCTGCACACGGTGCTCTCGAAGCCGACGCCGCATCAGTTGCAGGTGCTCACCGAGTTGTGCGCCGAGGCGGAACTGGTGATCGTGATGACCGAGACGGCACTCCGACTGCTCGTCGAATGTGGTGCCTGTACTGCGGACAAGATCCGCGTCGTCCCGCACGGCGCGCCGTCGAGCCTGACGGCGCGTGCCGGTCAGCGCGTTTCCCGGCCCGAAACCGGTCCGTACGCCTGGACGAACGGCCGCTTCCTTCTTTCCACTTTCGGCCTGATCTCGCCCGGCAAGGGGCTCGAGACCGTGATCGAGGCGTTGCCGTCGATGATCGAACGCCATCCAGAGATCGTGTACGTGATCGCAGGTCGAACGCATCCGGACATCGAGCGTCGGGAAGGCGAGGCCTACCGCCTGATGCTCGAGCGACGCGTGCTCGAGCTCGAGCTTGCCGAGCACGTCGAGTTCGACGACCGGTTTCTGGCGATCGACGAACTGTCCGACCTGCTCGGGGCGACCGACGTCTTCGTGACCCCGTATCGCAGCGCGGAGCAGATCGCCTCCGGCGCGCTGACGTTCGCGATCGCGGCCGGCTGCGGGATCGTCTCGACCCCCTACTGGTACGCGGAGGACATGCTCGCTTCCGGCGCGGGCCGGCTCGTTCCGTTCGACGACTCGGTAAGCCTTGCCGACGCGGTCTGCGGCTATCTCGACGAGCCCGAGTCGCTCGAAGCTGCGCGGGCCGAGGCCTCGCGCATGGCCTCCTCGCTCGCATGGCCGTCGGTTGCCGGGGCGACGGCCGCCGTACTGCGAGAGGCAGGTGCGCTCGCACCCCGCCGTCGGCCGACCGGTGTCACCGATCTTCGGTTGACGAGCCTTCGCACCGACCACCTGCTCACCCTCGTTGACGACGTCGGAATCGTGCAGCACGCGGACGGGATCATCCCGAACCGCGACACCGGATACTGCGTCGACGATGTTGCACGGCTCGCCGTCGTCTCTCTCGCGCTGGCTCTTCGCGAGGACGAGCGAACCTGGACGGCGATTCTCTACCGGGCACTTGCCTTCCTGCACGCAGCCGAGGGACCGGGCGGGATGCGCAACTTCATGGGTTACGACCGATGCTGGCTCGACGAGCCGCACATCGGTGACCATGTCGGTCGCTCGGTGTGGGCGCTCGGCGAGATTCTGGCCACAGCGTGGATACCGGCGGTCGTCGACCCTGCGGCCCGGCTGCTCGAACGGCTGGTGACGTCGCTCAAGGGCGAGGTGTCGCTGCGCACCGCTGCATATTCGGCGCTCGGGCTCGCACGCCTCGATCCCGACCGGCTCGACCTCCACGCCCGACGCACACTCGAACGCCTCGCCGACCAGTTGGCCGAGGCCTACACGCGCAACGCCTCCGCTGATTGGCGCTGGTTCGAAGCGAAGCTCACTTACGACAACGCGCGGCTCTCGCAGGCCCTCCTGAGCTGCGGCAGCGCGCTCGAGCGCGACGATCTGACGCAGATCGGCCTCGAATCCCTCCGCTGGTTCGGTGACGAGTGCGGGTTGCGCGACGGCTTGCTCCGACTGCCTGGTCATCACGGGCGAAGCCGCGGCGAAGCCGCTCCTGGCGGTGGGGACGAGCAGCCGCTCGAGGCAGCCGCGCTGGTCGAGGCAGAGCTGACTGCATTCGCCGTCACTCACCATGCCGAGCACGGCGTCCGCGCACGGCGCTCGTTCGAGTGGTTCCTCGGCCGCAATCGGCTGCATCGGCCGCTCTACGACTTCGCGACCGGCGGCTGCAGCGACGGGCTCGAAGCCGATGGGCTGAACTTGAACGAGGGCGCCGAGTCGACGCTCGTCTTTCACAGCGCTGCGCTCAGTCTCGACGCCGTCGGCGTCCGCGCCTCCGCGA
The DNA here is from genome assembly GCA_963769545.1 of uncultured Thermoleophilia bacterium. Lineage (GTDB taxonomy): Bacteria > Actinomycetota > Thermoleophilia > Gaiellales > Gaiellaceae > PALSA-600. The sequence goes on from CAVYMB010000003.1 coordinate 22,187, forward strand.
CCGCACTCACCGCAGTGCCTGAAGTGGTGGTCGCGTGAGCCCGGGTCCCGAGCTGTTCGACCGTCACCCCGCCAACCCGATCTTGACGGTGGGCGATTGGCCGTACCCGGCGAATGCCGTGTTCAATCCGGCGGCAGCTGCAATCGACGGGACGACGATCCTGCTCGCCCGCGTCGAGGATTTGCGTGGCATCTCGCACCTCACGGTCGCCCGCTCCGCAAACGGCGTCGACGGCTGGTCGGTCGAGAGTGAGCCACTGCTCTTTCCCGTTCCCGGTATCGCGACCGAGCAGTGGGGATTCGAGGATCCCCGAGTCGTGTGGGCTGCGGAGCTCGATCGCTGGGTCATCACGTGTACCGCGTACGGCCCGGCCGGCCCGGCCGTGTATCTCGCGACGACCGAGGACTTCCGGACGGTCGAACGGTACGGGATCATCCAGCACCCGGAGGACAAGAACGCGGCGCTCCTCCCTCATCGGATCGACGGCCGCTGGATTCTGCTCCACCGCCCGAAGACCGAATACGGTGGCGCTCGCGGGGAGATCGTGCTGTCGCGCTCGCCGGATCTCGTGAGTTGGAGCGCACCCGAGCAGGTGCTCCAGCCCCGCGACGGGGCCTGGTGGGACTCGCTGCGAATCGGGATCGGCCCGCCGCCGCTCAAGACCGAGCACGGCTGGCTGCTGATCTATCACGGTGTCAAGGAGACGGTCGCGGGCGCGCTCTACCGCGTCGGGCTCGCGTTGCTCGACCTCGACGAGCCGACTTGCGTCCTGCGACGGCTCCCGGCTTGGGTCCTCGCGCCGCGCGCGGTCTACGAACGCACCGGCGACGTTCCGAACGCGGTGTTTCCCTGTGGCGTCGTCCACGACGACGCGAGTGGGGAGGTCCGGCTCTACTACGGTGGGGCCGACAGCACGATCTGCCTCGCCACGGCGCAGTTCGATGACCTCCTCGAAGCAGTGCTCGCCGCACCGCTCGAAGGCTGATCGTTCACCGGGCGCCCGTTCCTCGGAAAACTCGATAGCGGCGGTAGAGACGAGGGAGCTCGATCGCCGGGTCGAGGAAGAAAGCGTCCGTATCGATGTCGATCCACGCCGGCCTTCCGGGGCTGTCGACTCGGACGGCTTCGACGAATGCAGAGACGGCGGCCACCGCAGGCTTGGGCGACCCGTCGGCACGCCAGAGCCCGAACGAACGCTCGTGAACCGCCAGGTCGAGCGGGGGGCTCTCCCAGACGCCTTCGTCGTAGTCGGTGTAGCACCACAACATCGCGCCGAGGCAACCGGCTGCCCGGAGAGCGGCGAGTGCCCGCTCCGTGTAAGCGGCGGCAGTCCGCTCTTCGATCAGCGCGGAGCTGCTGCGCCGCCGGGCGCTCTCCGCATTCGGGTCGCCGTGGCGGTAGGTCGGCAGGCCGAACTCCGAGAACAACACGTCGCACCCCCGGCCGAGCCACCGGGTGATCTCTGCCAGGTAAGGCAGCAGCTCCTCATCGGTCGGGCCCTCGACCCAGTCGGCGTAGATCGGGTAGCCGTGCATGGAGAGGAAATCGCACGTATCCGAGACTTCCCGCGGCCCCATTCTCCGATCCTGCTCCAGGTCTTCCATGTGCAAGCCGACCGTGATCAGCGCCGTCTCGTCGGCAGCGCGGATCGCCGAGGTGATTCGCTCCAGCCAGCTCCGTGCGGACGATCGGCTCGGGGGCACGACGCAGTTCGAGTTCTCGTTGCCGAGATCCCACGCCCAGAGCGCTGCGTGGCCGGCCAGGACGGCGGCAGCTTCCGCTGCGAAGAGCTCCTGCGCGTCGGCGACGAACGGGTCCGTGTACCAGTTGCGCAGACCCGCTCTCGTCACCTTGCCGTCGGACACCACGCGGAAGCGGTCATCGCCGTCCGATCCGCCGAGCGCCCACGCAGGAATCCAGTTCACACCGCTCATGTGGCCGGTGAAGAGGGTCGGCACGACGGCCAGACCGGCACGGCCGGCGAGATCGGCCACCGTGACCAGCCGGTCGAGCATCGTGCGGTCCAGTTCGTCGGGTGCCGGCTGGAACTGCTCCCAGAGCAGGAAGAGCCTCACCGAGTCGAGCCCGCTCGCGGCGATCCGCGTGAAGTCCGCGACGACCTCGGTCTCGTCGAAGTCAGTCCACCACGCCATCGCAGTTCGCGCGGGCCAGTAGTTGACGCCGACCCGGAACGACTCCGGCATCAGCCGGCGCTTCGTTCGCCGGCGCGCTGTCGCCGATGCTGCTCCACGACCTGCCGGTAGACGGCCACGTAATCGTCCACCATCCGGTCCGAGTCGAACCGTTGCTCGACCGACCTGCGCACGGCGAACCCGTCCAGCGCTTCGGACTTCCGCACCGCTGCCACGGCTTCGTCGACGGACGCGACCAGGAAGCCGTTCTCGCCGTCCCGGACGATCTCGGGCATCGAACCGCGCGGGTGTGCGATCACCGGCGTGCCGCAAGCCATCGCCTCGACGACGCTGAACCCGAATGGCTCGTCGAAGTTGACGAGATGCAAGAGTGCCCGCGCTCCTCCGAGCAGCTCGACGCGTTGATCGGCTGCCACCGGACCGATGTACCGGACGCGCGTTCCGTCGATCCGGGGCTCGACCAACCGTTCGAAGTACTCGTGGTCCTGGACGATTCCGGCGATGATCAGCGGCATCGCGGTCCGCCTGGATACCTCGATCGCCTCGACGGTGCCTTTGTCCGGATGGATCCGCCCGAAGAACAGCAGGTAGTCCCGCGATCCGGTGCCCACCTCGAACTCCCGCATGTCGATCCCGTGGTGGACGGTCGCCACGTAGTCGAGACGTTCGCTCCGGTCGGCATCGCTGATCGCCACGTAGTAGCCGATCCGGTTGTACTTCTCGAAGACTGGAAGGATCCGATCCGACGAAAAGCCGTGAATGGTGGTGACAACCGGCGTATCGACCAGGCCGCTGTACGTGAGTGGCAAGAAGTCGAAGCTGTTGTGGATGACGTCGAACTCGCCCGCCCGCTCGAACGCCGCCGAGACATGAAGTCCCTCCCACACCTTCGCGTCCAACTCCGGATCCTCCGAATAACCGGTCGGCGCACTTGCGACCAGGCGCGCGCGTGTGATCGAGTCGGCCGTTGCAAACAGCGTGACGTCGACTCCCCGGGCGACGAGTCCCTCGGTCAAGAGGGAGACGAACTGCTCCCACGGCCCGTAATGACGTGGCGGCACCCGCCACGAGATCGGCGCGAGCATCCCCACGCGAAGCTCGTCGGAGACGCGCGCGCCCACGGCTCGATCGAGCGAGCTAGGCTCTGGGCGTGAACCGCTTACGTGCGTTCCTCGATCGTCTGCCGGGTGGTCACCGGCCGCCGACCGGCCCTCTGACGACGGAGGAAGAGAGCGACGCCGAGGAGTTGCGCCAGAGTCAGAAAGCCCTGGCGGATGAACAGCAGGTCGAGCACGAGCCGGAAGAGTAGGCCGGTTGAGGTCAGTTTGTCGGTTGCGTGGTGACGAGCCCATGGATCTGCCTCGTCAGCTCCGCAATCTGCAGCTCGAGGAGCTTGTCGGTTTCGGCCTTTGCGGCGCGCTCGAGCCAGCTGTGACTCTTGTCGATCCGTTCGGAGTGCATCGACCTCGCAGCCCGTTCCTCCCCCGCATACGATCACCTCGTGGCGATCGACATCGAGGTGCAGAGGCTCCAACTGGGTGACGTGATCATGGTGAATCCACCCGGCCGCGATGCGGAAGTCGAGGCAAAGGTGTTGCGCGAGATCGACCGCAGGGAGGACAGCGTGTTCGTCACGTTGCGAGCGGCCGGTGTGGACGATTTCGTCGAGGAGTGGCCGCTCGACACGATGGTCACCGTCGTTCGAGGCCCGTAGACTGCGGCTGTGGAGGCTCCCGAAGAGACGCGCGAGCTGGTGGATGTGACGATTCGCGTCCGCGAGACTGCTCCCGGCTCGTTCGAGGCGAACTTCAGCCCGACCTCGCCGACGCACATGGCCCGCCAGGGCTTCAGCGTCGACACGAAGCGCGGTGCGAAGGGGAAGAGCCTGGCCCAAGTCCTCGACTGGGCCGAGGGGTACTGGCGTCAGAACTACCCTGCTGCCTAGCTCGGTTGCGCGCAGCGAGTTGAAGTTAGAGTCCGGCGTATGGACGATGAGCCGCAGCCGCTGATCAACGTGCAGGACGAGAACGAAGGCAACGACATCTGCGATCGGCTCCGCGCTGCCGGGATCAAGTGCGCAGTCGAGCCGCTTCCGGATACGAACTCGCTCGTTCCCATCCTGGGCGGGCAAGCCCCGCTGGTGTTGAAGGTTCTGGTCAACGCTTCCCAGATGGACGAAGCTCGAACCGTCGTCGCCGAGTACCAGGAAGAGCTTCGGCAGACCGAAGCACCCGGCCAGGCGTAGCTCAAGCTCGAGCGGCCCCTTGCCGACTTGCTCGGTGTGGGGACGCCGGCCAGAATCGTTGTTGCGACCGCTTTGGCGCTCATCGCCGTCGGCATTGGCGTCAGTCGGGGTTTCGGCTCGCAGATGAACGGCAGCGGACATGCGACGCTTCCGCTGCTGGTCGCGTGGGATCCGGTCTCGCCCGGACGCGATTTGCCGGCGAACGTCGTTGCCCGGCTCGATGGGCAGGAGCGCGCAGCGCTCGCTCGTGCGCGCGATCACGTCCACGATCCACTGACTCGGGCCGGCGGGTGCGTCGCGACCCAGTCTCCGGGCACGCTCGGACCGCCGCTGCCGAAGATCACGGCGCGGTTGCTCGGTCGTCACGTCGCTCTTGTGATCCGCTATCGGTCGCGCCCGGCCTCGGCGCACTGCAGGCCTGCGACGCTGCTCGTCGCGGTGGGGTCGAGCGCGACTCCGTCGGGTGTTCCCTGGGTGCGGGAGTTTCGCGTCGAACCACCTGCGGCCGGCCGGATCGAGCTCTCGGTGCCGCCGTACTCGCCCGGGCCGTACCAACTGACTGCCCGGTCGGTCTCGATGTTCGGTGCCCCCGGGCCGGAGCTCCAGGTTCAGCTGGCGTGCAAGGGCCGGTGCGTGCCGCCGCTCCACGCGGGCGCCGACTACGACGCGCTCCCGAAACCGCTGCTCCCGCTGACCGCGATCACACGCGCGCAGCTCGAGGCATCCTTCCGGTTCGCCGTGAGCGGAGACCGTGACCCGCGGCCGGTGCACGTCACCTGCCCGTCGTCGAATCGGTGCGTCGTCAGGTACGTCGATGCGTCGTTCCCGCGAAGACCGTATCGCGTCGCCTACCTCGTCGAAGGCGAGCGAGTCGCCGGCTGCTGGATGGCCCGGCTGGACGGCGCCGGGGCGCTCGATCCGCTCCCGTACTCCGACGCGCGAAAGGGCCAGACCGACCTCGCCGCCTGCCGTTCCTGGGGAAGCATCCCGGCCGCTCGTTAGAGCGTGACGGTGCAGACCGAAGTCTGGCTAGGGTCCGCGGCGATGGCCACTCGAGCTGCCACAGAGATCGATTCGTCGTTCGAGCTCCGTCCCGCCCGCGATGAGGATCGGCTTCCGTTGGCGGTGCTGTACGCCGCGGTTGCAGAGGAGCGCACCGGGATCGGGGCGGAGCCGCCGGTGGACGTGGAGGCCCGCGCTGCCCGCTGGACGCTTGACGGGACTCTGGTCGCGTTCGCCGGCGACGAAGTCATCGGCTCGTTGCATGTCGCGGAGACCCCGTTCGGATTCGGGGAGATCGGCATGCTGGTCGCGCAAGAGTGGCGCGGGCGCGGAGTTGGCTCGGCGCTCGTCGCCGCCGCGATCGACTGGGCGCGTGAGCGCGGCTTGCACAAGCTCAGCCTCAGCGTGTTCGCGCACAACACGGCGGCGATCGCGCTCTACCGCAAGTTCGGTTTCGTCGACGAGGGCCGTCGGGTCAAGCAGTTCCGGCGTGCGAACGGGGAGCTCTGGGACTCATTGGAGATGGGGCTGCTGCTCTGAGCTGCGTCACCGGGTCTAGGTCGTCGATGCGACTACGGCCGGACGTCAAGCAGGCTCGCTCTGTGTGTCAGTCGGTCGCCGAGAAGACGACGCTGCCCGACACCGTGCCGGTGGTGACCGTGACGCGCCAGCAGCCCGGCGTGGGAACGTTCACGTAGGACGGGTAGTCGCCAAAGCCGTTGTAGGTGCTCGAGAACGAGCCCGGTGCGTCGAGCCGCCGGCCGCTCATCCTGAGCGTGAGCCCGTAACCGTGCGCGCGTGTGATCCACAGCACCTTCGGATTGAAGGTGTGCGGCTTCCTCGTCGTGAAGATTCTCGCGCCCAGGAGGTGCTGCTTGCCCCACGGAACGGCGCCGTAGAAGAACAGGTGCGCCGTGAACCGGCCGCCCGGGACGGAGGCGATCCAGGGCAGGCGCTCCAGGCCCACCTTGTCGATGCCCGCATAGGGACGGTAGATCACGTGGCTCATCGGGCACGTGCTGCCGGCCGGATGGGCGCCGGACGAGGCCGTGATGCCGAGTGCCACGACCGCAGCCGCGACGATCGCGAGGAAGCGGGGAAGGAGGTGCACAGCGGCAAGTCTAGGTCCGAGCTGACGCCGCCGCTACGATCGGCGCGATGAGCGAGGTGGACGATTTCGACCTGCTCGCGGCCTCGTTGCGGGCGGACGCGAACGATCTGGACGCGTTCGTCGAGGCGCTCGCCACGAAGCTCGAGGTCTCGTTTCCCGAGCGCGTCCGCGTCGATCGCAAGGGCGGCCGGCTGGGCGGCCGCCGGCGGGTTGCCCGCGTGACCGTCACCCTGGACGACCGAAGCTTCGAGCTCGAGAAGGATCAGGCGGCGATCAGCTGCCGCCGCAGGAACGTTGTGCGCGGAATCGCGCTGAAGAACGACGAGCTGACGATCGACGAGTGGATCGACGATCTTTCCCGGATGCTGGCGAAGGTTGCCGGCGAGACGGAGCGCGGGCGGGCTGCGCTCCAGCGGCTGCTCGAGGGCTGATGTCGCCACGCGATCGGCGAGAGTCGGAGGAGTGGGCTGCGCAGAGCATCGAAGCGCTCGAGTCGGGCGGCATTCCACTCGCGGCACAGGCGCGACTGGACGACCTGCGCAATCGAGGGGGCCGCTTCTTCACCTCCGACCTGACGAGCAACGAGTTCCTGCTCATCCGCCGAGCCGGCTTCAGACCGCTCAGCCAGGTGATGGGGAGCTGTTTCTACAACATCGGCTGGCAGTGGATGCCCGGCGGATCGGGGTACTCGTCGGGCTGGGGCGGCTCCACCGAGGGGCAGACGGTCGAGCTGGAGACGCAGACCGAGGCGTGGAACGAAGCGCGCCGGCTCGCTGTCGGTCGACTTGCGGAGGAGGCGAAGCGGGCGGGTGCGGATGCGGTCATCGGCGTTCGCCTGCGGCGCGGCGGATTCGACTGGGCCGCGGGGCTGATCGAGTTCACCGCGGTCGGAACCGCCGTCCGCTCCGAGCGGTTCGAGCTCGGGCCTGAACCGGTGCTGTCCAACCTGACCGGCCAGCAGTTCGCAGCTCTGTTCGAGCACGGGTATTGGCCTGTCGGACTGATCGCCGCCACGACGGTCGGGTACGTGATGACGGGCTGGCGGCAGCAGTTCAGCGCCGGCGGCTTTCTCTCGGGTCGGCAGAACCAGGAGCTGACCGACTTCACGCAGGGCGTCTACGACACACGCACCCAGACGATGCTCCGAGCCAATCGTCAAGCGCACGAGCTGCAGGCGCACGGTGTTGTCGGCGTCGAGCTGGAGCAGGAGCATCGCGCGCACGAGCGCGACATGGGCGGCACGCACTACACCGATCTCATCTTGACCATGCACGTTCTCGGCACTGCGATCGTCGAGCTCGACCGCGGCGACGAGCCGCCACCCGTCTACATCGGCCTACCACTCAATGGGGAGCAGCGATGAGCGATCAGGAAAGCGAGCAGTACGACCCGACCTCGACCGCCGGTGTCCCCGAGCACGGACGGGAGCGCCTCGCGCGGATGCGCGAGCGGAGCTTCTTCACCAGCGATCTCTCGGTCAACGAGTTCCTCCTCGTCAAGGCCGCGGGATTCGAGCCGCTCGGCCTCGTCATCGGAAGCTCGATCTACCACATCGGTTTCCAGATGAGTGGTTGGAGCACGAGCCAGGAGATGGACGTGCTCACGCAGGCGATGTACCACGCCCGCGAGCTGGCGATGACGCGCATGGAAGAGGAGGCGGACCAGCTCGGAGCGGACGGCGTCGTCGGTGTTCGGCTCGACGTCAGCCGCTACGAATGGAGTGGCGACCTCGCCGAGTTCATCGCGATCGGCACGGCCGTTCGGCATCGCGAGGGCGTCCTCCACCGCGCGCCGAACGGGAGGCCGTTCACGAGCGACCTGTCGGGCCAGGACTTCTACACGCTGTTGTCCGCCGGCTACCGCCCGCTCGGCCTCGTCATGGGAACCTGCGTCTATCACGTCGCCCATCAGGGGCTTGGCGGGTGGTTCCGTCGGGTCGGCCGGAACGCCGAGATGACGAACTTCACGCAGGCCCTCTACGACGCGCGCGAGCTCGCGATGGAGCGCATGCAGTCGGAGGCGGAGTCGCTCGAGGCAGAAGGCATCGTCGGCGTCCAGCTGAACGAAGGAAGCCATGGCTGGGACTCGCACGTGATCGAGTACTTCGCGGTCGGCACCGCCGTCACCCCGGTCAGCGACGACCACACGATCCCGGACCCGAGCTTCATCCTCTCGCTCAACGACGCGTCGACCAGTCGCGTAAGCGGCTTCTGAACGCACGCTTCTTTTGCGGGTGACTCGAGTTCAGGCGGCGATCCGTCCCTCGAGCCACCCGCTCCACCACTCGCGGAGCAATCCGCAGGCAGTCCTTCTTAAGACGCCGCGTCGATGTGAAAGGTTGGCAGCGGCGACGCGTTACGATCTGAGGAGACGGGCGTGGGGGACGACCTCGACCTGCCTGCGTTCGTCGCGGCTCGCGTACCGACGGAACGGCCCGCGCTGCTCGTACTGGCATGCTTCGTCGGCGCACCGCTTGCGGCGCGGGCCCTCGGACACGGGCCGAACGAGTATTTCCCGCAGGCCACCAACTGCCGATGATGACCGGCATTGTCATCGTCGTCGCTGCCACGGTCGTGATCCTCAACCTGCTCGCCGACCTCGCAGCGATGAAGTTCGACCCGCGCATCAAGCCTGCCTGAGCAGCCGCCACGATGACGCCGAGGTTCGAACGAACACTCCGAGTTCGCGCTGACCATCGATCGCACGCATACTGAAGGAAGGATCCGGGGAGGAGGTGTCGCCGCACTCGACTCTCCGGTGGCGCCCGCGGCTTCGGCCGCGGGTCGCTGTTGGGTCTCAGTCGCTCGTGCTGTCAATTCCTTTACTCGAGCGGTCTGGCGGCTCTGGAACACTTCAGCGAGGTCCGATTGCCGCCGCGTCTCGCCCTTGCCGCTCTCCTGATCGCGACCGCGTCGTCGGCCGGTGCGCTCGGCCGCGCCGATGCCGGCACGTCGCCGACGATCAGTCGCATGGTCGGCCAGCTGATGCTGGTCCGCATGCAAGGGCAGGTACCGAGCGCCTCGTTTCTCGCGCGCGTGCGCGACGGGCAGATCGGCGGGGTCGTGCTTTTCGCCGACAACTTCGGCGCCGCCGGCCCGGCGCAGCTCGCCGCGACGCTGCAGGCCGCTGCAACCTCGGGGCATCAACCGCCGCTGCTGATCGCGATCGACCAGGAGGGCGGGATCGTCAAACGCCTGCCCGGCGCGCCGACGCTTGCGCCGTCGCAGATGCGCTCGGCGACGATCGCCGAGCAGCAGGGGCTCGCGACCGCTCGCAATCTGACGACGAACGGCGTCAACACCGACCTCGCCCCGGTGCTCGACATCGGGCGCGGCGGCTTCATCACGTCGCGCAGCTTCGGCAGCACACCGGCAGCCGTCGCGGCGCGTGGCGCCGCGTTTGCGGCCGGCCTGGCGCACGGGCACGTTCTGGCGACGGCGAAGCACTTTCCGGGGCTCGGCTACGCGGCGCTGAGCACCGACTCGTCGGTCGCCAAGGTGACGGCGAGCGCGAGGCAGCTGAAGGTCGACTGGGCGCCGTTCAGCGCGGCGATCAGGAGTGGGGTGCCGCTCGTGATGATGTCGACGGCCGTCTATCCCGCTCTAGGGTCGGCGTTGCCCGCCGCGCTCTCGCCGGACGTGGTCAACGATCTTCGCCGCCTTGCGTTCACCGGCGTGATCGTGACCGATGCGCTGCAGACCCCTGCCGTCAACGGCTTCGTCACGACGACCCGAGCCGCCGTCCTCGCGGTCGAGGCGGGCGACGACATGGTGCTCGCCGCGGGGCCGAGCGACAGCGTGCACGACACCGACGGTGCGTCGATCCCGGCGTACGACGCGCTGGTCGCCGCTGCGCGCTCGGGCGCGCTCGCCCAGCAGACTCTGAAGTCCGCCTACGCCAAGGTGCTGGCGCTCAAGCTGAGCCTGTAGCTCGGCTCCGCCGCGGTCTAGGGTGTGGCTCGTGGGCGCTCCCGATCAACGGCAGGTGCTGGTCGAGCGCGATCCGGTGCCGGTGATGTTCAAGCGCGCCGCCGACGAGCAGTCCGCGATCAGCCGCGCGGTTTCCGAGGTCGAGGCAGCGGTCGGTCTACGCGGCCGGAAGTACTACGGAGCGTTCGACATCGGCGGCGATGAATACCGCGTGTGTGTCCAGTTGCGGGACGGCGACGATCCGGCTGCGCTCGGCCTGGAGACCGGGGTACTTCCGGGCGGCCGCTACGCCCGCGTTCGCCTCGAGGGCAAGCCGCCTGGGCTCTACGCGGTGATCGCGCCGTCGTTCGAACGGCTCTCGGCGCGGCCCGACCGCGACGTCAGCCGGCCCGGGATCGAGTACTACCGCCGCCACGGCGTGATCGACCTGCTCCTCCCGGTCGCCTGAGCCGGGCCGACGGTTCATCGCCGAGGTTTGACAAATGCCTCCACGGCTACACCAACGTGTTTCCTCTAACCCGCACGAGTACCAAGGAGGACCGATGCTCAAAGAGAGATCGAAACCGAGAGACGTGGCAGCCGGTGTCGTCGGCGCCGTATCCCCCTACGCCGACCAGCTTGCGCACGACCCGGTGCTTCGCCGCCGCCTCGCGAAGGCAATTGTCGCCGCCGCCGCGGCGCAGGCACAGGCTCGCCGTCGAAGCGGCTTCGGCGGGCTCGCGCTGAGGCTCGCGTCCGATGCCATGTTGCGGCGGCAGATCGCCGAAGCTGTCGCTCAGCTGCAACAGGGAAAGGAGCGGATCGAGCATCGACGCCGCCTGCGGTCCCGTGTGGTCGTGCTGTCGCTCGCCGGCGCCGGTCTCGCTGTGCTCGCGTTGCCCGTCGTTCGCAGCAAGCTGCACGGTGCTGCGACCGAGTCGGCCGCACCGGCAGAGAGCCCCCTATCGGAGTAGGAGCTCCGCGAGCGGCCGCGTGTTCAGCACGTCGGCCGGCGTCGCATCGCCGCGGCGGGCGGTGTGCACCGCGAGTGTCATGTTGTCGAGCCCGGCGATCGAGTGCGCGTCGGTCGAACAGACGATGCGTACGCCCGCATCGATTGCGAGCCGCGTGTGCTCCCCGCTCAAGTCGAGGCGCGCGGGAAGACCGTTCACCTCGAGGGCGACGCCCGTCGCCAGCGCGGTCTCGATCGTCCGCTCGAGGTCGAGTGCGTTCTCCGGTCTGTGACCGATCAGTCGTCCGGTGGGGTGGCTGAGACAACGAACGGCCGGGTGCTGCATCGCGTGCACGACGCGCGCGGAGAGCTCGCGCCGCGGCGTCCGCTGTCCTGCGTGGAGAGAGAGTTGCACCCAGTCGAGCTCCGCCAGGGTCCCGTCCGGAAGATCGAGCCGTCCGTCGGGGAGGATGTCGCACTCGATCCCCGCGAGCACCCTGAACGGTGCCAGTGACTCGTTGGCGGCTCGGATCTCCTCGGCCTGACGGCGCACGTCGTCCGCTCCGAGCCCCGGAACCACGCGGACACTCGTCGTGTGGTCGCAGATCGCGAGGTACTCGTACCCTCGCTCCCGCGCCGCCTCGGCCATCTGGAGGACCGTCGCCCTGCCGTCCGACCAGACGGTGTGGCAATGAAGGTCGCCCCGGATCTCCTCGAGCCGGACGAGCCGGGGCGGCGGGTCGGGCGCCGGCAGCCTCCGCAGCTCCGGTGGGAGATAGGGCAGGCCAAGCCGTTGGAAGACCGAATGCTCGTCGGGCGCGTCGGGGATTGGCTCGAGCGAGGCGACGTAGTCGGTCGGCCCGGTCGCGCGCAGCAAGGACGATCCGAGCGCTTCGGGCAGCGGGACGTGAAGCTCGACCTCGACGCCGTCGAGCGTCAGCCCCACGTCCCGGCCGACCATCGTGACGATCTCCGGCAGTTCCGAGAACCGTGCGCGCACCCGCTGCGGCTCGGTCGTCGGCACGACGATCGCGAGCCGCCGCGACGCGTCCTCCCACCGCCGAGCCTCCCCGGCCGCATGCCCGCCGAGCGCGGCCGCGACGCGCTCCGACAGGACACGCGCGCGATCGAGCAGCATCAGCGCCGGCGGCGTCTGATCTTCGTGCGCGAGCGCGTCGAGGATCCGTGCCTCGGTGCGCGGGCCGATGCCGCGAACCTCGCGAAGCCGTCCTGCTCGCGCTGCGATCCGCAGCTCGTCGGCGGTGCTGATCCCGAGCGTCTGACCGATCGCAGACCCGAGCTTCGCGCTGAGCCCGAGCCTCCGTCCGAGCGCCGCGAGCTCGGGTGACGCCACGCGTCGCAGCTCGTCGAGCTCGGCGATCCGGCCCGTGCCCACGAGCTCCTGTAACCGCGCCTCGATCCCGGGCCCGATCCCGCGGAGCTCACGGACGCGACCGGTCCGTACGAGTTCGGCGATCGGTGTCGGAAGGCCGCGGAGCAGCCCGGCGGCCCGTCGATAGGCCCGCGCCGAGTAGGGTCGGGCGTCTGCGAGCTCGAGTAGCGCCGCGTACTCGTCGAGTGTGGCCGCGATGCGAACATTGTCGAGGTCGGCCATGCGAGACAGCGTAAGAGCAACGTGATTCGTCCCGCCCGTTCGTTGGAGATCGTGATGGAATGCCGACCGTGAAGGAGTCCTCGTGAAGCTCTTGTACAAGCCGTTCGGAATGCTCGTGAGCATCGTCGGCGGCCTCGTGGCAGCCGCGGCGTTCAAGCAGCTCTGGCAGCGCGTCGGCCACGAGACCGACAAGCCCAATGCGACCGACCGCGATCGCGGCTGGTCGGAAGTCGTCGTCGCGGCAGCGTTGCAGGGGGCGGTGTTCGGCGGCGTCAAAGCCCTCGTCGATCGCGCCGGTGCGGCCGGTTACCAGCGCGTCACCGGCGTCTGGCCGGGCGACGAATCCACCCACGAGAAGCAGGGCGACGACTGATGGCACGCACCCCGATCGAGGAGCACCGTACGACCTAGAATGCGGCTCGTTTCCGCTCGGCGAGCAGGATGGCGGGCGACTCGCGGACAGAGGGGGACAGCACTTCCACGGGCCGCCCGCCCTTGCCGTTCGCGTTCGTCAGGTCTCGCGGCGGCATAGATACAGACGTCGCGGGGGGCGGAAGGTTTGACGTAGGCCGAGGTCCGGGCAGAATGTCGGTGGTTCCATGCCGCTGGCGCCCGAGCATCCGATGAAGGCCGATGCCCAAGGGATCGGGTTCGTTCGCCGCCGTGTGAACGAGACGACCTACGAAATGGCGATCGAGCACGGCGTCGACGACGACCTGCAACTCGAGTTCATGTGCGAGTGCGGCCGGGTCGAGTGCAGCGACCAGATCGTGCTGCTGCTCAGCCAGTTCGACCGGTCGGCTCCGATCGGCGCGCTGGTAGCGCACCCCCCCGAGTAGACGCGGGTCGCGGGGTAGGCGGCGTTCACCGCCCACCCCGCGCGCGCGATCAGAAGTGGTTCACGCAGCTGCTGCCGTCGGCATCCGAGTTCGTGCCGTCGGGGCAGATCGTGTCCGACCAGACCGCACCGAACAGGCTCGCCGCCTGCAGGCGTGCGCCGGTCAGGTCTGCATGGCGGAAGACTGCCTGTGTCAGGTTGCTGCCGAAGAAGTTCACGCCCTGCAGGTTCGCGTTGGTGAAGTCGGCGTTGCTCTCGTTGCCGTTTCGCAGGTCGGCGCCCTTGAGAACGGCGTTCTCGAGGAACGCCCCGAACAGATTCGAGCTCGACACGTTCGCGTTCGTCAGCAGGGCGCCCGAGAGGTTCGCCCGCTGCAGGTTGCGATCGGAGAGGTCGGCTCCTCGCAGATCGACCTGACCGCTCACCGGGTCGAGCGTGACGGCAGGTGCGTTGCACCTGGAGAAGTCGAACAGCCCGGCGAGGTCGAACGGGATGTGCTCTCTCTGGTCGACGCCCTTGAGCGCCTGATCGAACGATCCGGGGATCGCCGGAAGGTGCCAGTTGTACTCGATGAAGTTGATGATCGAGGACTGGTCGCTCAGATTGCTGTCGACCGCGTTCTGCTTCGCACACGGTGAGACGACGAGCAGCGGCAGACGCGGGCCGAGCCCGCAGCGGCCCTGTTCTCCGGCGAGCGGTGCGCTCGCCTGCGGCTTCGCACCGCACTGCTGCGACGTCGGGTTCTGCGCGTTGATCGTCCCCTTGACCGTGTTGGTCAGGTTGTCGGCGGGCGACAGCGACCCGTTGGTGACGCCGCTGTAGACGTGGTCGTACCAGCCGTCGGAATCGTCGTAGCTGACGATCACGGCTGTGCTCGACCAGTCGGGCGTCTTCTCGAGCGCGTTGACCTCGCGAACGATGAACTGTTGTTCGTCCGAGGGGTCCGAGTACGCGGCGTGTCCGTCCTCGTAGCCCGGCGCTTTCAGATACGTGACCGCGGGCAAGGCGGACGCAGGCGTCGTGCCTGCATTGATCGCTGCGACCAGCGCGTCGAAGTCGCCGGTGTCGTAGTTGTGATTCGCGGTGTCGAACTGCGGCACGCCGCCGACGAAGTGCTGCGTGTCGGTGCCGATGCTCGCGAGGCTCGCCGGCGCGAGGTGGTGTGGGTTGGCGGTGGTGGCGTAGTACTCGAACGGCTCGTGGTGGGCGATGTAGTCGTCCTTGAAGCCGAACTGGTGCGTGGCGGCGGTCTCGCCGAGGGCCACACCGACCGGATGGACCGCGTCGCAGAGCGCCTGGTTGGACGCTCCGGTCGGCACGACCTTGCCCGTGAACGATCCGGAGAACTCGTCGGGGATGAACGTCGCAGTCGACTGTCCTGTATGCCCCGTCGCTGCAGCGGCGGCGGCGAAGCTGGACGTCGGCGCGAAGCCGCCCTGGAACCAGCCCCAGGAGATCCCGGCGGCGTTCAACTCATCGCCGATGTTGGTGCCCTCGAGCGCGACAGCGTCGCGGGTCGAGCAGTCGTCCCAGTACGGCTGTGCGTCACTCGTGAGCGAGTACCCGCCGAGGCCGTCGGGCGTGATGTCGGCGTCGGGCGCCGTCGAGGTCGCGACCGACGGGCTGTTTGCCTCGTGCGCGGTGTCGACGCCGCCGGTGTTGCCGGAGGTCAAGTTGATCGCTCCCGGCGCGGACGGACCGAACGTCGTTCCGAACGAGTTGTCGCTCATCGCGAAACGCTGCGCGTAGTTCCAGAGCGCGGTCACCGAGTTGCCGTCGTAGTAGTCCATGACGATCTTCGGGTCGCAGAGCGCGCCTCCGGAGGTGGTCCCGCCGCCCGGGTTGTGCGTGCCGCCGTCGGTACCGACGCTCTGGACGAACTGATCCATGGCGCCGTTGTCGAACGACTGCTGCTCGTCGCTGTAGTTGTGATCCTGGTCACAGGTGATGAGGCCGCCCGGGTCGCCCGCCAGGCCCGTCGGGCTGCTGTCGAGGCGCTTCGGCGGCGCAAGGTTCGGGTTGTGCGCGAGGAGCGCGGTCGATAGCCCGTTCACCGCTGGTGTCCCTGGGACCGCGGCGAACGGCGATCCGTCGGTGTTCGAAGCTTCGGGATAGGTGCCGAAGTAGTGATCGAAGGAGACGTTCTCCTGGAAGATCACGACGAGATGCTGAATCGGCGTCGCCGTCTTGATGCCGCCGCCTTGGGCGCCTGACGATGCAGAGGCGCCGATGACGGCGGCCACTGCCACAAGCCCGGCCAACGCGAGCAGCGCGCCGCGTACGCGAGAGCGCAACATGTCTTGTCTTACCCCTCCCTCTGAAGTGGACGGGCCCGAGTTTTCCAACGTCGGTTGGCCCAGTGGGTTACCGGTTGGCGACGAACCGGCTACAACCGCGTGGCGGTCCTCCGGGGCTAGCGGTCGCCCGCCGGAGTGTCGGCGAGGGTCGTGACGAACGCATCGATCTCCGCACGCGTGTACGGCGAGTGACGGCGCCGTTCGCCTGCGGGGTCGTGCCGCAAGCCGGTCTCGCGGCGCCACGCGCCGGCGGGCCGGATCGGCCGTGCAACGAAACCGCCGCCGCAGTTGGGGCAGACGTCGTGCAGGATCTCCTCGACGCAGGTTGCGCAGAAGGTGCACTCGTACGAGCAGATCCGCGCTTCCGCGGAGTCCGGCGGGAGATCCTTGTCGCACAGCTCGCAGTTCGGTCGAAGCTCGAGCATTCAGGACGAGGCTATCCGTGTCTCGGCGCGCGGGCGACAGGTGCGCGATGATCCCGGGGTGACCGTCGATTCGACGTCGTCCGCGGCTGAATCGCAGCGGATCACCCAGCGTCCGCAGTTTCGTGTCGGTGCCATCGTCGCTGTCGCGCTCCTGATCGCGTTCGTCGTCTGGCTGCTCGTCCGCGGCTCGGGGTCGTCGACGCCGGCCCAGGCGCCCCTGCGCGCAGGAGCCGTGCCCGTCACGCCCGCCGTTCTCGCGGCGCTCGCACGATCGACGAGCGCGCCGATCTACTGGGTCGGGCCTCGCTCCGACTCGACCTACGAGCTCACGAAGACGGCCGACGACCGGGTCTTCATCCGCTACCTGCCTCCGGGTGTCCCGGTCGGGACGGTTCAGCCATACCTGACGGTCGGTACCTACCCGATCGCTCACGCCTTCTCTGTCACGACGACGCTCGCGCGCCGGCACGGCGCCGTCCGTGTGCCGATCCCGGGCGGCGGTGTCGCGTTCTACGAATCGAGCTCGCCGACGAACATTTACCTGGCGTTTCCGAACGAGAGCTACCAGGTCGAGCTGTACGACCCGTCGCCCGCGCAGGCCCGCAGCCTCGCCGTCTCCGGCCAAGTCGCACCCGTTTCCACCGCCCGTGCAGCTTCGAGCACCGTCGTGACGGCGACGACGCGGGCCCAGTTGCAGTCGCTCTCGGCCTCGCTCGGCCGTCCGATCTACTGGGCCGGGAACCGCGCCGGCACGACGTTCGAGCTGACGCGCGCACCCGGCGAGCACGTCTTCGTCCGCTACCTCCCGGCCGGAGCCGCGATCGGGACCGATCATCCGTACCTGACGATCGGCACGTATCCCGTCAATGATGCGTTCGGCCTGACGAAGGCGCTGTCCAGGGATCCGAGCTCGGTTCGCGTCCCCGTCGGACAGGGCGGCGTCGCGTTCTACAGCCGCGCGCGGCCGACCAATGTGTACGTCGCCTACCCGGACACCGGCATCCAGGTCGAGGTCTACGACCCGGCTCCAGGCGCCGCGCTCCGGCTCGTGTCCTCGCAGCGGATCGCGCCGGTCGGCTGAGCCCGCCCGGGTCGCGACCGATTCGATGACGATCGCGGTCGCCTGGCTCGTCTTTCCGTTGGTCCTGGGCCTGCTGTCCCTCGGCTGCGGGCTGCTCGCCGAACGCATGGCGGGGCTCGAGATCCCGTCGCCGTTGCTCCTGCCGCTCGGGTTCGCCGTCGTCGTCGTGGCTTCCCAGTTCGCGATCGCCGGAGGTCGGACCGCACCGCTGGCGACGCCGTTCGTCGCCGCCCTCGCGGTCGTCGGTGCCGGGCTCTCGCTCCCGTGGAAGCGTCGGTTCGGAGGCTGGTGGCTCGCCGCCGCCGGCGGCGTCTTCGCGGTCTTCGCCGCGCCCTTCGTGCTCGCCGGGCGAGCGACGTTCGGCGGCTACATCAAGCTCGACGACACCGCGACCTACCTGGCGATGCTCGATCGCGCGATGCAGCACGGCTACGACACGGCCGGGCTCGCACCCTCGACGTACGAGGCGACGCTGGCGACCAGCCTCGCCTACGGCTATCCGCTCGGCTCGGTCCTGCCGCTCGGTGTCGCCCGCGGGCTGGTCGCGCAGGACGCGGCCTGGGTCTGGCAGCCCTATCTCGCGTGCCTGGCCGTCCTGATCGCCTGCGGTCTCTATCAACTGGTGGGCGGCCTCGTCTCCTCGCCAAAGCTGCGCGCCCTCGTCGCGTTCGGCGGCGCGCAGGCGGCACTGCTCTACGGCTACGCGCTGTGGGGCGGCGTCAAGGAGCTTGCGACCGCGGTGCTCGTCGTCCTTGTCGCCGCGCTTGTCCCCCTCTCCGTCGGCGCCGGACGCAATTCGCGCACGATCGTCCCGTTCGCGGTCGGCTCGGCTGCGCTCCTCGCGGTGCTGAGCATCGGCGGGGCAGCCTGGCTCGTACCGCCGATCGCGGTGTTGCTCGTGCTCGCGTGGCGAGCGCACGGCACGGGCGCGGCGATTCGCACGGCGATCGCATTGGCCGTGGGGACGGCGCTCCTCGCCCTCCCGTCGCTCTGGCTCGCGTTCAGGTGGCTGGGGCACGCAGGTGCGTTCACGAGCGCGGACGAGCTGGGCAACCTCTTCGGCCGGCTGAGCTGGCTCCAGGCGTTCGGAATCTGGCCGAGCGGGGACTTCCGCATGTCGCCGCACGATCTCGATGTCGCGCGTGTTCTCGTCGCGCTTGCGACGGCCGCGGCCGCCGTCGCCCTCGTCGTCGCGATCCGCCGTCGCAGCTTCCCGTTGCCGATTGCGCTCGGGGCGGCTGCATTCGCCTGTGCGGTCTACGTGGGGCTCGGCTCGCCGTGGATCGGGGGCAAAGCGCTCGCCTCTGCCTCGCCGATCGTCCTCGCGGTTGCGCTCGCCGGCGCCGCCGTGATGTTCGAGACCGGCCGGCGCGTCGAGGCGATCGTCGTCGCCGTCCTCCTGTTGGGCGGCCTGCTCTGGTCGAATGCGCTGCAGTACCGGGACGTCGATCTCGCCCCGAATGCGCGGCTCGCCGAGCTGGCGACGATCGGCCACCGGTTCAGCGGTCAAGGCCCGACGTTGCTCACGGGGTACGAGCCGTACGGCGC
The DNA here is from genome assembly GCA_963769545.1 of uncultured Thermoleophilia bacterium. GTDB lineage: Bacteria > Actinomycetota > Thermoleophilia > Gaiellales > Gaiellaceae > PALSA-600. The sequence continues at coordinate 41,362 of CAVYMB010000003.1, forward strand.
ACGGCACTTCCTGCGCGGCATGGATGCCGAGGCGGCCTCCGAGCTCCGGCGCCGGGCGGTCGACCTACGCGCAGGCGGGACGGCCGCCACCGGCGTCTCGCCCGATCTCGACGAGCTCACGCTGGCGTCCGTCCTGGCGTACCGAACGCTCGTCCTGCCCCGGTCGGGCGTCGCCAGTCGCCCGCCGTCCGTGTACGTCCCGGTCTGGACCGGGCGGTTCTACCAGGTCTGGCGGCGCCCGAGCTACGCCGGCTCGATCATCGAGCACCTGTCGATCGGCAGTCGTCTCCAGCCTGCGGCGGTCCCGTCCTGCGCCGCGCTCGTGACGCTTGCCCGGCTCGCCGCCGCCGAGAACGGCGAGCTCGCCGCCGTCGGGCGTCCGCCTGCCGTCGTGATCGAGACGGACGGCAAGGTGGGTCAGCCGTCGTCGTTCGGAGAGTACGGCGAGTCGCCGGAATCGCTCTACCTGACGGCGCCGTACTCGTCGACGGCGAGCTTCAGCGTGCCGACAGGCGCCCGTTACGGCGTCTGGGTCGGAGGCTCGTTCAAGTCCGCGGTGAGCATCCTCGTCGACGGCCGGCGTGTCGGCGGCGCACGCGACTCGCTCAATTGGCCGGACACTTTCACTTCGATCGGGACGCTCCGGCTGTCGCCCGGGCCTCATACGCTCGTCTTTCGCTACACAGGACCCGGGCTGCGACCGGGGAGCGGCGGCATTCCGCCGTTCGGCGTCGGCCCGATCGTGCTGAGCGCGGCGACGGAGGGCAGCGGGGTCACGTACGTTCGCCCGTCGAGCGTCCGCTCGCTCTGCGGGAAGAGCCTCGACTGGGTCGAGGCGCTGCGCGGCTGAGCCGAACGGCGGCTACTGGCAGATCACGTAGGCCTGCACGGTCATCCTGTTCACACCCGTGAGAACCTGGAAGACGATGCCGACGACCGTCCACTGTGTGGCCGAGCTCGGATAGGACGTCTCCATCGCGACTCGCGCTTGGCCGGCCGTGACCTGACCGCCGCCGCCGAGCGCCTTGCCGGTCGCGCACGAGGCCGTGGCCGTGACGGTCGTCCCGACCGCAGCGGCCGCCGCACTCTGCTGCGCCGTGCCCGTGACGATCGTCGGGTTCGAGGGGCCGGTCGCCCCGGTCGGTCCCTTGGCGCCGGTCGTGCCCTTCGCACCGGTGACGCCCTTCGGGCCTTGCGTGCCGGTGGGGCCCTTCGCCCCCGTCGTGCCCTTGGATCCCGTCGTTCCGGTCGTGCCCTTGGCGCCGGTCGTGCCCTTCGCACCGGTGACGCCCTTCGGGCCCTGCGTACCGGTCGGCCCCTTCGTGCCGGTTGTGCCCTTGGCGCCGTTCGAGCCGGTCGCGCCCTTCGAGCCGGTCGCGCCCTTCGAGCCCGTCGCGCCCTTCGATCCGGTCGCGCCCTTCGCACCGTTCGAGCCGGTCGAGCCCGTCACGCCCTTCGATCCGGTGACGCCCTTCGGCCCCTGCGTGCCGGTCGGGCCTTTCGCGCCCGCGGCGCCGGTCGCCCCGGTCACGCCCTTTGCCCCTGTCGTCCCCTTCGCGCCGGTCGTCCCGGTGGCGCCCTTGGCGCCGGTGCTGCCGGTCGCACCCTTGGCACCGGTCGACCCGGTTGCGCCCTTGGCGCCGGTTGCGCCGGTCGTCCCCGTTGTGCCCTTGGCGCCGGTGCTGCCGGTCGCTCCCTTCGCGCCGGTCGACCCGGTTGCGCCCTTGGCGCCCGTCGCCCCGGTCGGCCCGCGCGTGCCGGTCGGACCTGCTGCGCCCGTCGCTCCGGTTGCGCCCTTCGCTCCGGTCACGCCCTTGGCGCCGGTGCCACCGGTCGCACCCTTCGCCCCGGTCGCGCCCTCGGCGCCGGCTGGGCCGGTCGGGCCGACGATCCCGGTCGGTCCTCGTGCGCCCGCTGCTCCAGTCGCCCCCTTGGCACCGGTCGCTCCCGTCGCGCCCTTGGCCCCATTCGAGCCGGTCGTTCCCTTGGCCCCCGTGGCGCCCTGGTCGCCGGTCGCGCCGGTCGTGCCCTTTGCTCCGGTGGCTCCGGTGGTTCCTCTGGGGCCGCCCGCTCCCGTGGGGCCAGCGATGCCGGTCGGTCCGCGCGCGCCGGTCGCTCCGGTGGCGCCCTTGGCGCCCGCTGTCCCGGTTGCGCCCTTGGCGCCGCTCGCGCCGGTGGCACCCTTCGGTCCGGTTGCACCGGTCGGCCCGCTGCCGGAGCCGGACGGTCCCTGAATGCCCTGAATGCCCTGGACGCCCTGGGCGCCCTGCGCGCCCGTCGGCCCGGGCGGGCCGGGGGCGCCGCTCGCACCCGTCGGGCCCTTCGGCCCCGGCGGCCCGGCACTCGCGGTCGTGAGCGGGATGCGGTAGATGTGGCCTTTGCCGGCGTTGCAGAAGCCGAGGCGGATGTTCAGGTCGCCGACGCTCTCGTTGGAGCCGGCCGTCTGGATGCAGACGACCAGGAACTGGGGTGTCGGCGCCTTCCCGTGCGACGAACGCGCCTGGGCGGGGGCGGTCGCGAGCGCGAGGGCGGCGACGAGCGCGAATGCCGTCCCCGCAGCCGCGCGCAAACAGGAAGAACCCCTCCGTCGGGTCCCCGCCGCTTCGCCTATGCACTGCTGCCGTCCTGGACCCATGCCGTCCTGTCAGGTCGGGTACTGCTTCGCCGCGGCCGATACTACGGGACCGGCCGGAGGGCGTGCTCGGGGGTCGGTTCGCGCGCAGCGACCAGCTACTCCGAGGGCGAGCGGGGGCCAGCACCGAAGCAGTCGCGGCGACCCACGTACCGCCCACGAACGGGCCGGCGACGGCGTTGTTTCTCGGAGTTCGGACATCTCCCGACGGTTCCTTGACCGAAATGCCGCAATGTGCGGGGTCGACGGTCGCGTCCTGCCGCAGGGCGGCGTTAGAGTCGCGCGAGCGGCGGAATGAAGGGGAGACTCCGATCCTGGCGCGTCTGGTGGCGCGATCGCGTCCCACTTGAAGACAAGATCGTCGCCGGACTCTTTGGCCTAGTCGCGATCCTGGTTGCGGGGTGGGTCGCCGCGAACAGCCTGTCGACGGCGAGCGCAGGAGCGGCATCAACGCTGCCGCTGGTCGAGACAGTCGAGCGGGTCGTCACCGTCCACGAGGCCGGGAAGTCCGTAACCACCCGCGTTCCCGTGGTGCGGGATGTTGCCGTCCCGCGAACGAAGACCGATCCCGTGACGACCGTTGTGCGCACCGAGACCGCCTATGGCACGACCACGGTGACCGTGCCCACCGTCGTCACCCATCTCGTCACCGCGCCGGCCCAAACAGTGACGCAGGCCGTGAGCCAGCTGGTGACCACGACCGTGACGAAGGTGGAGTGGCGGGTGATCACGGTGGTGCAGAAGTCCAAGCCGGTCACCGTCACGGTAACCACTCCCGCACCTACGCCCTAACACGCGACGCCCGGCTCGCGGCGTAACGTGAGGCTGAGCAGGCGGTCTAGACGGCCGAGGTGCCCAGTTGAACGACGTGCCAGACCCCGGTCGCCCCTACGGGCGGCGTGCGTTCCTGCTCCTGCTGGCGGGCGGCATCTCGTCACTCGGGTGGGCGGGTTGGGCGGCGAGGCCGATGGCGCCCTTCACGTCGGCGTTCTCGCAGCTGCTCGGAAACCTCTTCCCGATCGGCGGCTGGCGGATCTACACGATCTCCGGCTCGATGCCGATCTTCGACGAGCAGTCGTGGCGGCTCGAGATCACCGGGCTCGTGCGCCGGCCGGTCAGCCTGACGTACGCGGAGCTGCGGGCGCTGCCGCGCGCCGAGCAGGTGAGCGACTTCCACTGTGTGACGGGCTGGTCGGTGCCCAAGGTGCGCTGGGCGGGCGTGCGCTTCGACGACCTCCTCGCGACCGCGCAGCCGCTCCCGCAGGCGACCGCGATCAACTTCGTCTCGCTCGAGGTTCCGTACGTCGACTCCTTGACGCTGCAGCAGGCGCGGCTTCCGAACGTGATGCTCGCGCTCGACCTCGACGGGAAGCCGCTCTCGCGTCCACACGGCTCGCCGGCACGCGTCGTGATCCCGGAGATGTACGGCTACAAGGGCGTCAAGTGGCTCACGCGCATGGAGCTGGTCGCCCAGCAGCCGCAGGGGTTCTGGGAACAGCACGGCTACGACCAGAACGCGTGGGTGGGGCGTTCGAACGGCTATGGCACGTAAAGGCCGCCGCCTACCACGGTTCAGCCGGACGCTCCGCGTCGTCCACTGGGTGCATGCGACCGCGTTCGTGATCCTGCTCGGCTCGGGGCTCTGCCTCTACCTTCCGAGCCTCTCCGAGTCCGTCAACCGGCGACCCCTGCTGAAGACGATCCATCTCTACACCGCGCTGGCCTGGATCGTGGCGCTGGCGCTGGTCGTCCTCCTCGGCAATCGGCGCGAGCTCGCGCGGGCAGCGCGCGAGATCGACCGCTTCGACGCCGACGACCTCGCGTGGCTCCGCGGACGCCGAGCACCGCAGGGCTGGCTGAATGCGGGCCAGAAGCTCAATGCGATCGTCACCGCAGTGTTCGGGCTGCTGTTCGCGATCTCCGGCTTCTTCCTCTGGTACGGCGAGCGTGACACCCGGTTCCGGCTCCCGAACGCCCTGCTCGTCCACGACTGGCTGATGTACGTCTCGTTCTTCCTGTTCGTCGGGCACCTGTGGCTGTCCCTGATCTACCCGGCGACGAGGCAAGCCCTGAGCGGCATGACGCGGGGCTGGGTCGACGAGGACTGGGCGCGCAAGCATCACCCGAAGTGGGTCGAGCAGCTCGAGGAGACCGAAAGCCAGGCTCGACCGGTTGTCACGAGTCGTTAACAGGTTGTCGGCTGCATGGCCGTAGGGGTGTTGCTACGGTCCTGCCCGGGACATGAGGTGGTCACCTGTGATCGCCCTCGCGTCCGGTGTCTTGCTGGTTTCGGCGCCAGTCGGGAATGCCGAGCGGGGGATGTTCGTCGGGGTCTCGGACGACGCGTTCGAATGGAACACGGCGCCGATGGTCGCAACGGCGAACGACCTCGGGTTGCGTGCGGTGCGCGTCGCGTTGGACTGGACGCCCGGGCAGCGGGCATTGTCGGCAGGGGATCGCGCGGCGCTCGGCCGGGTCGTCGCCGGCGCCGGCGGGCTGCGGATCGTCCTCGCCGCGTTCAACCAGGGCTACCCGCCGCTCGACGACGGCAGCCGCGACGCGTACTGCTCGTACGTCGCCGACGCGATCACGCACTTCCCGAGCATCAACGACGTCGTGATCTGGAACGAGCCGAACCTGAGTGGCTTCTGGCGCCCCCAGTTCGGTCCGCCGGGTCAAAGCGCGCCCGAACAGTACGAGGCGCTGCTCGCGCATTGCTACGACGTGCTGCACGGGCTTCGGCCGACGATCGACGTGATCGCACCGGCAACGTCCGTCTGGGGAAACGACAACCCGAACGCGTTCTCGAACATCTCGCACTCGCCGACAACCTTCATCGAGGACATGGGCGCGGCGTATCGCGCGAGCGGGCGCACCGCCCCGCTCTTCGACACCGTCGGCCACCATCCGTACCCGACGAGCTCGAACGAGCGACCGTGGGTGGTGCACTCGGACCCGACGATCATCTCGCTCGGCGATCTCGAGCGACTGCTCTCGGTTCTCCAGCAAGCGTTCGGTGGAACCGCGCAGAAGCTGCCGCAGGACGGCGTTCCGATCTGGTACCTCGAGACCGGCTACCAGACGACGATCCCCGCGTCGAAGAGCGCGCTCTACTTCGGCACCGAGGACTGGCCCGGCGCCGTGCCCGACCTGGTGTCACCCGAGCCGCCTGACGTCAGCCCGCCGGATTCGAGCCCGGCGCCCGACCAGGCGACCCAGCTCACCGACGAGCTGGAGATGACCTATTGCCAGCCTTACGTCGCTGCGGATTTCAACTTCATGCTCCAGGATCAGGCGTCGCTCGGCGGGTGGCAGTCCGGCCTGCTCTGGGTCGACGGCACCCGCAAGGGGTCGTACGACGCCTTCAAGGCAGCCGTCGCCCAGGTGAACGCCGGCACGGTCAACTGCAGCCTCGTCAGCGGCGCGCCGCTCGTCACCGCTCCACCGCTCAAGCCGACGACGTCGCTGACCGTGCCGGCCGTCGCGAAGGCGACCGGGCCGCCGCCGAAGCGTCGCGTGACGAAGGTCACCTACGTCGGCGCCAAGCGTGCGCCGTTCGGGTTCCTGCACCTGCGTGCACGGCTCTCCGTCGGCGTCCACGCCAGCAGGGTCGTGCTCGCCGGACGCCATGTGTTCTTCGCGGTCGGGAAGAAGATCTACCGCGCGACGACGAACCGCGCGGGAATCGCCCAGGTCGTGCCGAGCTCGCCGCTCGCCCTGGGGATGCACCGCATCTCCGTCCGCTACCACGGCGACGCCACAAACCTCGGCTCGGGGATCCGCGTGAACGCAGTGGTCGTCAACTCGTCGGTGGCGGTGACCTCGAAGGGCGTTCTCCGCCTTTCCGACCGCCGCTCGCTGCAGTTCTCGGTGACGTCCGACGGCGGGGCGGCGAACGGGGATGTGACGATTCGCGAGCCGGGGCTCCATCGTACGGTGGCGATCGGCGCGATCGGCATGCGCGGCGACGGCGCGACAGCCTGGTTGCGTGGCAGCGACCCGAAGGGTCGCCGCTATCTCGTCCATCTCCAGCGGGTCCCCGGGACGCCTCGCGTGCGCGTCGAGATCGTCGGCGCGGCAACGATCAGGGCGACGGTGCCGGCCCGCCGAATCTCGTTCGTCCGGCGCTGATGTCGTTCAGCCTGCTGGCGAGCGCTGCCGGGACGGTCGCGCTCGCTCTGTGGCTGGTCGGTGTCGCGGGCAGGCTCGGCACCAACCCGACGGAGAACTGGATCCTGTTCACAGGCGGGATCGGGCTCGTCGCCGTGTCAGGCGCCGGAGCCGTTCTTCCGCGCCGCGACTAGCTCGGCCATGATCTCGAGCGCGATCTCCGCCGGCGTCTCGCCGCCCAGGTCGAGCCCGACCGGGCCGTGGATCGAGTCGGCCACCTCGCCGAGCTTCTCCCTGCGCTTCTCCTGGGCCCGTCGCGAGCCAAGTGCGCCGACGTAGAACGCCCCTCCCTCGACGCCGCGCCGCAGCGCGGGCAGGTCGAGCCGCTCCTCGTGCACCAGCGACACGAGCGCCGTGTCCTCGTCGACCTCGATGTTCTCGGGCCACTCGACGATGATCTCGTCCGCGCTCGGCACACGGTCCCGGGTCGCGAGCCCTGCGCGCGGATCGACAACGACGGAGTGCCAGCCGAGCGGGCGCGCAAGCGCGCACATCGCCTCGGCGATGTCACCTGCGCCGACCGCGACGAGCCGAGGCGGCGGCGCCACGGACTCGACGAACACCGTCCGTGCCTCCTCCTCCCGAAGATGCGTCGAAGACCGGGTGTCGTCGTGCCACCGGTTGCCGACGTCCTCGCCGGCGACGATGACGTAGCTCGTGCCGCGAATGATCGGCGGCGCGCCGCCGAACCGTTCGACGAAGACGTCGATCTCGCCGCCGCACGGCAGGCCGACGGTCCACGCCTCGTCGTCGGCGATCCCGTACGAGACCATGTGGGGAGCCTCTCCGCCGAGCACCGGCTTTGCACGCTCGGCGACATCTGCCTCGACGCAGCCGCCGGAGACCGAGCCGAAGAGGCGGCCCGACGCACTGATCGCAAGCTTCGAGCCGAGCGGCCGCGGCGCGCTGCGCCTCGTCGCGACGACTGTCGCGAGTGCGACGTCCTCACCCTCCGCACGCCACTGTTCCGCGCGTTCCAAGACCTCGTCCACGCAAGAATCCTAGTCCGATGGACTCCGTCGACGATCTGCTCCAGCGCGCCGATGCCGGCGAGCTCGGCGATCCGCTGCCCGTGCTGGCCTACGTCGCCGGCGCCGGCGTCGCCTTCGACGACGACCGGCTCAACGCCGCCCGCCGCCGCGCGCTGTTGCTGGTCGCCGCCGGCGGCGACCCCCACCGCGAACTGGGTGTCGACGACCGTGCCGTCAAGGCGCTCGCCGCCGACCTGCTCGAGGACGATCGCCTCGAGGAGCTGCGGGGCGGTATCGATGCGCTCGTGCTCCGCGTACGCGACCTTCCCCGCGTCCGCGAGGGGGCGCTGTTCCTCGCGGGCGATCTCGAGCTTGCCTGGCGGCTGTTCGCGCTCGCGCTCCTCGCGGAGGAGCTCGGCGAATGACCCCGGCGGTGCAGGCGGCGAAGCGTGCGGGAATCGTTTTTCGCCTGCACGAGTACGAGGGGGTCGAGGTGGGGGACAGCGACTACGCAACCGCCGTCGCGGCCGCGCTCGCGCTGCCGCCCGCACGACTGTTCAAGACGCTGATCGTCGACGTCGACGGCTCGCTGCACGCGTTCGTCCTCCCGGCCGACCGGCAGCTCGACCTTCGTTCGATCGGCAAGCGAGCGGCGCTCGCCGACCGAGCTGCCGCCGAGCGGGCGACCGGGTACGTCGTCGGCGGGATCAGTCCGCTCGGGCAGCGGCGGCGGCTGCCGACGACGGTCGACTCGTCCGCGGAGGCGTGGGAGACGATCCTCGTCAGCGCGGGGCGGCGCGGCCTCCAGATCGAGCTCACACCGTCGGACCTCGTGCGGCTGACCGACGCGTCGGTCGCGGAGCTCTAGGCCCCCCACCAGAAACTCGTCGCGATCACGACGTAGAACCCGACGAGCACGACGCCCTCCTGCCACGTCGACTCGCCGTCGTTCACGATCAGCGCGCCGAGGATGGCCGAGATCAAGAGGACGAACGCGAGCAGCGGCGAGAAGACGAGCGTCAGGTGCGTGGAGAACAGGAGCGAGATGAAGACCAGCGCAGGCGTCAGGGCCAGCGCTACCTGCAGCGACGAGTTGATGATCACCGAGATCGCAAAGTCGGCCTTGTTGCGGGCGGCCAGTTGAACGCCGACGACGTTCTCGACGGCATTGCCGGCGATCGCGACGATCACGAGACCTGCAAACACCTCGCTCATGTGCAGCGTGTGGATCGCGGGCGTCAGCGCGTTGACGAACCAGTCCGACGTCAGAGCGGCCGACACACCGGCCGCCGCGAGCACGCCGGCGGTCAGCGGCACCGACCAGCGCGGCGGATCATGCTCCTCGCCTGCGGTCGGCCGCAGGAACCCGGGCAGCGTCACCGCGAAGACGGTCATGAGCACCGCGGCACAGAGCAGGGAGAGGGTCAGCTCGTGCCCACCCGCCGAGGTGTGGAGCGCGTGCGTGAGCGAGGGCATCGCCATCGTCGCGGCGGCGAGCAGCGTCAGCGTCGAGATCGTCCGTGCACGCGCGGAGTTGAACGTCTGCATGCCGTTGCGCAGCCCGCCCACGATGAACGCGATCCCGAGCACGAGCACACTGTTCGCGAGGATCGAGCCGACGAGTGCGGCCTGAACGACCTCGATCAGGCCCTTGTTCAGGGCGAACAGCGCGATGAACAGCTCGGGCAGGTTTCCGAGCGCCGACTGGACGACGCCGGCACTGCCGGAGCCGAGCCGGGCGCCGAGCTGCTCCGTCGCGTGGCCGACCTGGCGTGCGAGCGCGGCGAGCGCAACGGCGCTGAGCGCGAAGGTGAGCACCTCGCCGAGGCCGCCGTAATAACAGATTGCGGCGATCGCCACGAGCGCGGCGGTGATCGCGAGCTCGATCGCTTCCCGACGCGTCATGGGTCGGGGGATAGTAAATGGGCCGAAAGGGGTACCGCGATCGAGGGCCTAGCAGCTCAACGGCCCAGCCGGTTCGTCGATACCCCCATCAGGCGTGCGCTCACTCGTTCTGATCTTCACCCTGGTCGTTGCGCTGGCTGCCGTCGAGGCGGCCCAGGCGTCGCAGCTGATCGACCGCGACGCGCAGAACGTCTCGCTCGCGGTGAACGACAAGGGCGAGGCGATGATCACCTTCACGGCCGGCGGCCAGCTCAAGCACGTGCTCGCCTGGGGCGCGATCAACGCGATCGCGCCAACCCCGAATCGCCAGCAGGTCGCGTTGCGACTCGACTACGCGGGCGGGTGGGGCAAGTACCACCGTGATTACTGGAAGACGTTCGGCGGCGCGTGCGGGGCGTATGACGGACCGGCGCTCGCCTGGAAGGTCGTGGCCTGCAAGGCCCCCGACGGCTCCTACTGGGCTCTGCAGTCGTGGCAGCGTGGGCTGCCGAACTACGGCGTGACGCCGACCGGCAGCCAGGACGCCTGGGAGCTTCGCCTCTCGCACTGGACGGGCGCGCTGCCGGTGCTCGACGTCCAGACCGACTGGTCGTGGCACCGGTTCGACCACCTCTTCGGCACGTTGACGTACGGCGGCACCGGCGTGTACGGCTTCCGCTCGACGTCGAGCGGCGCTCCGCTCGACACCTTCGGCCGCAACGTCTACGTCGACACCTTCGACTCGCGCTACGGCACGGGCTGGCACCGCGAGAACAGCTTCCTGACACACACCGGGACGGGGGCGTTCTGTTACAGCTTCAACCCGCACGGGCCGCGCCCCGCCGGCAAGGGCGTCAAGTACCGCGCCACGGTGGAAGGCCCCGGGGTGACGCCGGACGTGATGTGGGAGGGGACGTCACCCGGCCCCTACAACCGGACCGCAGACGAGCAGGCAAATTCGGCGATCGCGGGTCTCGACGATCGCCAGTGCAAGCCGAACTGATCGAGCCGGTCCGGCCGGATCACTCCAACGGGGGTTGTTGCGGGCGGCACATGCTCGACACTTCGAACGTCTCGACCTGCGGTGAAGGAGTGCAGCAAATGCTTCGTTGGAATCGGCGATTCGTGCTCATGACGGCTCTCGTGCTCTGTGCGGGCGTGCTCGCCGCCCTGGGCGCCGGCATCCACTGGTCGCAACACGTGTTCCTGGGTTAGGCGCCCGCGCGTTTCCCCCTTTGCGACCGTGGCCGGAGCACCTCACCCGAGCGTGGGCCGGACCGGTTCGAAGACACCGGCGGTCGCGCCCCGCCTCCTCGTCTACATCGTTCTCGTCAGCTCTGGCACGTTCGCACTCGTCGGGCTCGCCGCGCTGACGCTTCTCACCTCGTCGCTGACCCCGGCGACCTGGCTGAGCCTGGCCGCCTTGCTCGTTGCGTCGTGCTTCGTCGAGGCCTTCCCGGTTCCGATCAAGGGCGTTCGTGCCGGGGGCATCTCGCTGGCGGCGGTCTTCATCGTCGCCACCGGCTGCCTCTACGGCTGGGCCGCGGCAGCGGTGCTGGGCGCGATCACGCGCGGTGCGATCGAGCTGTACCAGCGGCGCCCCTGGCTGAAGGTCTCGTACAACGCCTCGGTCTACGCGATCTCTGGCGCGGGCGCCGGCGTGATCGCCGCGTACGTCTCGAGCGCTGATCACGCCGGCTGGCTCGTCGTCCAGGTGATCGCTGCCGCCGCGACCTTCTACGCGCTCAACGTCGTCCTCGTCGCGTTGGCGGTCAGCATCTCGTCCGGCGGAGGTCTCGGCGCCGTGGCCGCTCAGACCGTGCAGTCGACGGTCGTCGGGTTCGCGACGATGACGTCGGTGACGATCATGCTCTGCGTGCTCTGGGATCGCGCGCCGGTGCTCGCGGCCACGCTCGTCGGCCCGTTCCTCGCCATCTCGCTCTACCAGCGATCGGCGCTCCGCGCCTTCGAGGCGATGGAGCTGGCGCTCACCGATCCGCTCAGCGGTCTCGGCAACCATCGTCACTTCCAGCAGGAGCTCGAGCGACTGCTCGACGAGGCGGATGAGTCCGGTGCCCCGGTGACGCTCTGCCTGTTCGACATCGACGAGTTCAAGTCGATCAACGACCAGCACGGGCATCCTGTCGGCGATCGCATCCTCGCGCTCGCCGGCGGGTGCCTGCGCGACGCGGGAGCCGCGTTCCGGCTCGGCGGCGACGAGTTCGCGGTCTTCATGCGGACGTCCGGCGAGGCGGAGGCGGTCGAGGCGGCGGCACGCGCGGTTGCGCGGGTCGGCCGACTGAAGGCTGAGCGCGGCTTGACGCTCACGATCTCGGCCGGGCTCGCCACGTATCCGTCGAATGGGCTGGCGCGCGCCGACCTCGTGCGCGCCGCCGACAGTGCGCTCTACGCCGCCAAGGCGGAAGGCAAGGCGGCTGTCCGCCTCTACCGCCACGGCGTGCTCGATCTCTCCGTGCGCCGTCGTGGCGAGGACGCTGACCGCCGCGCACGCCTGCGGGCGGCCGCGTCACTTGCCGGCGCGATCGACGTGCGCGATCCCTACACCGGGTCGCATTCGCACGCGGTCGGTGAGCTCGCCGCGAAGATCGGCGACTGCCTCGGCCTGACCGGGGAGGAGGTCGAGCTGCTGCGGATCGCCGGGCTCCTCCACGATCTCGGGAAAGTCGCCGTGCCCGAGCACATCCTCTCCAAGCCGGGGCCGCTGACCGAGAGCGAGCACGAGGCGATCTCGCTGCATCCGCTCGTCGGCTACCGCATGCTCACCTCCCTGCGGATCGAGCCGGTCGCCAGCTGGGTGCTCCACCATCACGAGCGCTACGACGGTCACGGGTATCCGGACGGGCTGGCCGGCGAGGCGATCCCGATCGGCTCGCGCATCCTGCTCGTCGCCGATGCGTACGAGGCGATGACGACGGATCGCCAGTATCGGACGACGCGCTCCACCGACGATGCGCTCGCGGAGATCGTCCGCTGCGCTGGATCGCAGTTCGACCCGCTGGTCGTCGACGCGCTCACGCTGGTCGTCGCGGCCGAGGCCGAGCTGTCCGAGCGCCGGAGTGGCGCCGCCACCGTCTAGTCTCGTCCCCCGTGGACGAGGAGCGCGGAGCCGAGCAACGAGCGTTGTTCCGGCGGTGGCCGGCCGGGGTGTCGGTCGTCGTCGCCGAGGTGGACGACCGTCGCGCAGGGCTGACGGTCTCCTCGCTCGTCTCGCTCTCGCTCGATCCGCCGCTGATCGGCATCTCGATCGCGCTCGAGGCATCCCTGCACGAGGTGCTGCGGCGCGCCGACGAGTGGGCCGTCTCGATCCTCGCCGGCGACCAGAGTCACCTCGCCCAGCATTTCGCGCGTAGCGTGCCTCCGATCGCGCTCTGGGACGGGATCGAGGTGCGCGACGACGACGAGCGGCTGCTGGTCGGCGCCGTAGGCTGGATCATCGCGCGCACGGTCGACTTCTTCTCGACGGGCGACCACAGCTTCTTCGTCGGCGAGATTCTCCGGCTCGAGCCCGGCCGCGCGCCGGAGTCGCTGACGTACGTGCACCGCGGCTATCGCGCGTCGTGATCGACGCGGTCGTCTTCGATCTCGACGGTGTGATCGTCGATTCCGAGCAGGTCTGGGACGACGTCCGGGTCCAGCTCGTTCGCGAGGCGGGGCTCCCGTTCCCGCCGGAGGCCACGCGCGACATGATGGGGATGAGCTCGCCGGAGTGGTCGCGCTACCTCGTCGAGCGGATCGGCCTGCCCGGAACGCCGGAGCAGGCGAACGCCGCCGTGGTCGAACGGATGCTCGAGCGCTACGCGAAAGGGCCGCCGTTCATCCCCGGAGCGGTGGGGGCGGTGGAGCGGATCGGAGACCGGTGGCCGGTGGCGATCGCGTCGTCGTCGAATCGGGAGCTGATCGACGTCGTGCTCGACGCTGCGGGGCTCGACCGGCTGGTCCGGGTGGCCGTCTCGTCCGAGGAGGTCGCGCGCGGCAAGCCCGCGCCCGACGTGTACCTGGAGGCGATACGACGGCTCGGCGTCGAGCCCGGGAGCGCCGCCGCAGTCGAGGACTCGCACAACGGCATCCGCTCTGCGCATGCGGCCGGGCTGCGGGTGATCGCGACTCCGAACCCGCACTTCCCGCCGGATCCGGAGGCGCTCGCGCTCGCCGACGTCGTCCTCGACTCGATCGACGAGCTGACGGTCGAGGTCGTCGCAGGCTAGAGCTCGATCGTCTGGCCGTCGTCCGGAACGACGACGCCGTCGAGCGCGCGGTAGACGTCCCGACGCTCGACGCAGTGATTGATCGACTCGAGGTGGACGACGACCACCGTCGCGTCGGTCGCGTCGCGTACGGCCGCCACGTCGCGGGCCGTCATCACGATCGCGTCGCCCTCGAGGAATCTCGCGCCGCTGCCGTTGACGACGATCACCCGTGGGCGGTGGCGGTCGAGCGCTTGCGCGACCTCGTCGCACCAGATCGTGTCGCCGGCGATGTAGACGCCGTCGACGACGAATCCCGAGACGGGGCCGAGAGCGACGCCGATCTCGGCCGTGCCGTGCCGGCCGCCGGTGCGCGCGACGTCCAGGCCGAGCCATCCCAGTGGGTCGTCGGTCGCCGCCGTGAAGCCGCGGCCGCGCAGCTCGTCCAGGCTGCCGGGCTGGGTCAGCAGCGGGACATCCCGCGCGATCAGGCGCTCCGCGGTGTCGTCGAAGTGATCCTCGTGCAGGTGGGTCACGATCACGCCGTCGATGCCGGCGACGACGGTCGCGGCTGGAGTAGGCAGGCCGACGAGCGGGTTGCGTGCCTGGTTCGGGGTGTCCTCGATCGGCGGCCGCGCGCCCGCCTCGTCGAGCATCGGATCGACGAGGACGCGGACGCCGGACGTCTCGAGCAGCAACGTCGCGTGGCGGACCAGCGTGAGCTTCATACGCGGCCGAGCAGCACACAGCCGTTGTGGCCGCCGAGCCCCATCGCGTTGGAGAGCGCGACGTCGACCTGCATCCGACGGGCCTCGTTCGGCACGTAGTCGAGATCGCACTCAGGGTCGGGCTCCCGATAGTTGATCGTCGGCGGCAGCACACCGTGGTGCACCGCGAGCGCGGACAGGATCGCCTCGATCGCGCCGGCGGCTCCGAACGTGTGGCCCATCATCGACTTCGTCGACGAGACGGCGAGCCGGTAAGCGTGGTCGCCGAACACTTGCTTGATCGCCCGTGTCTCGGCCGCATCGCCCTGCGGCGTCGACGTGCCGTGCGCGTTGATGTAGCCGACGCGTTCGGGCTCGACGCCGGCGCGCTCCAGCGCCGCGACCATCATCGCCGCGACGCCCGTTGCCTCGGGCTCCGGCTGCGCCATGTGGTGCGCGTCGTTCGAGGCGCCGTAGCCGAGCACCTCGGCATAGATCTCGGCGCCGCGCGCCTCCGCGCTCTCGAGCGGCTCGAGCAGCACGGCGCCGGCGCCTTCGCCCATCACGAAGCCCGCCCGCGTCGCGTCGAACGGTCGAGAGGCGTGGGGCGGATGCTCGTCCTCGACCGCGAGGCCGCGCATCGCGGTGAATCCGGCAAGGATCAGCGGCACCATGCACGACTCGGTGCCGCCCGCCAGGACGGCGTCGGCGGCTCCGCGCCGGATCATCTCGGCGCCCTCGCCGATCGAGTGCGACCCGGTCGCGCACGCCGAGACGACCGCGTAGTTCGGGCCCTTGAGGCCGAGCGAGATCGCCAGCTGGCCGGACGTCGAGTCGACGAGCACGTTCGGCAGGAAGTTCGGTGAGACGCGGTCCGGTCCGCGCTCGCGCAACGTGTCCGCCTGCTCGAGGATCCCGGGCACACCGCCGATCGCGGAGCCGAAGACCACGCCCACACGCGCGGGGTCGAAGCCGTTCAGGCCCGCGTCTCCGAGCGCCTCCCGACCGGCAGCGACCCCCAGCAGCACGTTCCGCTCGAGCTTGCGCGCATCCTTGGCGGAGACGACCTCGGTGGGGTCGAAGCCCTTCACCTCGGCGGCCACGCGGACGGGAAGGCCGTCCGTGTCGAACGCCTGGATCCAGCCGATTCCGCTCTCGCCGGCGAGGGCGGCTTTCCACGTGCTCGGCGCGTCGAGGCCGAGCGGCGTCACGCAGCCGATGCCGGTTATCGCGACGCGGGTCATCGCCGGAACCCTACGCTTCGCCTCGGTGCCGGCCGCCGCGATCCCGTTCCCGCCGATGGAGGCACAGCTCGTGCGCGAGCTACCGACCGGCGAGGGGTGGCAGTACGAGCCGAAGTGGGACGGCTTTCGCGGCGTGCTCGAGAACGTCGACGAGGAGCTCAACCTGTGGTCCCGAAACGAGCGGCCGCTGCTCCGCTACTTCCCCGAGCTCCGCCCGCTCGGGGACCTGCTGCCGCCGCGCTCCGCGCTCGACGGCGAGATCGTGATCGCGCGCGACGGGGCGCTCGACTTCGACGCGATGCAGATGCGCCTGCACCCGGCGGAGTCGCGGATCAAGCGCCTGTCGGCCGAGATCCCTGCGCAGTTCGTCGTCTTCGACGTCCTGCTCTGGGAGGGCGAGGAGGTGTGGCGCCTCCCGCTGGCCGAGCGACGGCGTCGGGTCGAGTCGCTCGACGGCTTCCGCCGCTCACCCGCGACGCGCGAGGTGGGTGACGCACGCGACTGGCTCGAGCGATTCGAGGCGCTCGGGCTCGACGGCGTCGTGGCGAAGCAGCTCGACTCGCCGTACCTCCCGGGCTCGCGTGACGGGATGGTCAAGGTGAAGGAGCACAAGACCGCAGACTGCGTGGTCGTCGGGCTGCGGTGGAAGGGCGAGTCGCGTGACATCGCGACCCTGTTGCTCGGTCTCTACCGAGACGACGGCGAGCTCGACTACGTCGGCACGTGTGCGGTCGCGGCGCGCACGCGGGACGATGTCGCCCGTCGCGTAGAGCCGTTGCTCGTCGATGCCCCGGACCAGCGGTTCTCGGAGCCGAATCGGTGGGGGACGGGCGAGCTCGAGCAGGCAGCCCTCCGCCCCGAGCTCGTGGTCGAGGTGCGCTACGACAAGGTGCAGGGGAACCGCTTCCGGCACGGCTCGAAGCTGCTGCGCTGGCGCGAGGACAAGGATCCACACGATTGCACCTGGCGCGAGCTCCGGCCGCCGACGAGCCCTGACGCGCCCGGCATCGACGAGCTCCTCGGCTAAACGTCCTCCGCGGGCGGTTCGAGGCCGAGGCGGTCGAAGCGCGATCGCAGCGACGGCGGGTTGCGCCACATCCCGCGCATGGGGTCGGCCGCGGCCGCAATGCGCGCCGGCATCGTCTCCAGCGTGAACGCCTCGGGCTCGACGCCGGCGACTTCGTCCCAACGCAGCGGCGCCGAGACGCGCGCGTCCGGCGTCGGACGAACCGAATACGCAGCCGCGATCGTGCGGTCGCGGGCGTTCTGGCCGAAGTCGACGAAGACGCCTACACGATCGGCGACGCGCCATGTCGTCGTCGCTACCCGTTGATCGCCGATCCGCCGCTCGACCTCCTCCGCCACCGCCTTGGCGAAGCGCCGCACGTGCGGAAACTCGAGCTCGGGCCGGATCGGCGCAAGCACGTGGAGGCCGGTGGCGCCCGAGGTCTTCGGGTACGACCGCAGCCCGAGCCCGTCGAGCACGTCGCGGACGACGAGCGCGATCTCGCGCACGAACGGCCACTGCCCGTCGCTCGTCGGATCGAGGTCGATCAGCAGATAGTCGGGCTGCTCGATCCGCTGGACGCGCGAGTGCCACGTGTGCAGCTCGATGCAGCCGAGGTTCGCGACCCAGGCAAGCGCCGCTGCGTTGTCGACGATCGCGAACACCGTCGAATGCCCGCTCGGGAACTGGACGAAAACGTCGTCGACGTAGTCCGGATGGTTCGCCGGCACCCGCTTCTGGTGGAAGAAGTCCGCGTCGACGCCGTTCGGGAACCGCTTCATGTGGAACGGGCGGCGACGCAGGTGGGGGAGGGCGAGCTCGGCGACGCCGAGGTAGTAGGTGACGAGGTCGAGCTTCGTCAGGCGGCGGGCCGGGAAGAACAACTTCTCGGGGTTCGAGACCGGGACGTCGTTGCGTCCGATGCGCATGCAGCGAGTATCGTGAAGGCGTGTTGGAACGGGGCCCGTTGACCGACGCCACCCTCGAGCCGCTCGACGACTACCTCGTCGTGCAGCCGCTCGAGGACGGCGAGACGGCGAGCGGCCTGATCGTCCCGGTGAACGAGGCGACTCAGATCCGGACCGGCATCGTTGCCGCGATCGGGCCCGACGTCGCCGCGATCGAGCCGGGCGACAAGGTGCTCTACCCGCGCGACGCCGGCTACGAGGTCCGGCTCACGCGTTCCTCGCACCGCGTCCGCGTGCTCAAGCGCGAGGACGTGATCGCCCGCATTCACGATTGAACGACACACGACGTAGGCCCGCGCGCTGCGGGCCTACGCGAAGCGGAGAGGGAGGGATTTGAACCCTCGACGCACCTTTCAGCACGTACGCGATTTCCAATCGCGCTCCTTAGACCGCTCGGACACCTCTCCGAGCGCCGCGCAGCGTATCCAACGCACCGTCAAAGACCTTGACCGTCAATCACATTGACGATAATCTCCCGGCGTGAGCGGCGAGGCCGAGTGGTACGACGAGCTCGTCCTGCCGGTGCTCCTCGCCGAGGCCCGGCGAACGTACGGCACCGCGATCCGACGCGCTCTGGCGGCGGCCGGCTTCGACGACATGCCGCGCGCCGGCGCCCGGGTGGTCGGCGGGATCGCCCGCGACAGCGGGATGCCACTGCGCGAGGTCGCGGTCGCGCAGGCGGTCTCGAAGCAGGCCGCGAGCCAGCTCGTCGACACGCTCGTGGCGCGCGGGTACGTCGTGCGCGTCCCGGACGGGGACGACCGGCGGCGCCTGTCGATCGCCCTCACGGATCGCGGCCGTGCCGCTGCCGCGGAGATTCGCGGCGCCGTCGACGCCGTCGATAGCGCGTTCGTGGAGGCAGTCGGTCCGGCCGAGGTGGCGCGCGTGCGCGCGGCGCTCGGGATGCTCGTCGCGCTGCGTCCCGGCGACCCCGAGCCGTAGCGATGTGTCGGTCGGCTCAGCCGGTGCGGCGGCGCAGCGTCAATGCGCCGAGGCCGAGCGCACCGAGCGTGCCTCCTGCGACGACCAGAGCGTCGAGCGCGATACGGCCGCTCAGCGGCTCGATCGACGTCGCGCGGGCGAGCGCGTCATACGCGTAGGTGAGCGGCAGCGCCCAGGAGATCGCGTAGAGTACGGAGGCCATGTCCGCTCGGTCGACGAACAGTCCGCACAGCAGCAGCTGAGGGAAGATCAGGGCCGGCATGAACTGCACGGCCTGAAACTCGGTCGCCGCGAACGCGCTCACCAGCAGACCCGAGCGACATCCCGAGCAGCGCGTTCAGGATCGCAAGCACGGCGACCAGCCACGCGCCGTGCGGCGCGTCGAGCCCGAGGAAGACGAATCCGACGACGCAGACGACCGTTGCCTGCGCGGCGGCCAGAAGCCCGAAGGCGATGCCGTAGCCCGCGAGCAGGTCGAGCTTCGCGAGCGGGAGTGTCATCAGCCGCTCGAGCGTCCCGGTCGTCCGTTCACGCAGCATCGTGATCGACGTGACCAGGAACATGACGATGAACGGGAACAGACCGCAGAGTGGGGCGCCGATCGACTGGAAGACCGCCGGGCGGCCGTCGAAGACATAACGCAACAACACGAGGAGCAGCGCGGGCACTGCGAGCAGCAGCGCGATCGTTCGCGGGTCGTGCCGGATCTGCCAGAGCACGCGCTGTGCGGTGGCGAAGGTGACGCGGACGCTCATCCGTCCGGCTCGGCCGACTCGATCACAGCCAGGAACGCCTTCGCCAGGTCGTCCTGCCCGGTGCGACGGCGCAGCTCGTCCGGCGTCGACCGTTCGAGCAGCGACTCCGTCGCGCATCAGCAGCAGCTCGTCGCATTCGCCCGCCTCGTCCATCACGTGGCTCGAGACGAGCAGCGTCGTGCCGTTCCGAGCGAGCTCGTGGAACATGCGCCAGAGCTCCGCTCGCAGCACCGGATCGAGCCCGACTGTCGGCTCGTCGAGGACGAGCACCTTCGGGCCCCCGAGCAGCGCGCTTGCGAGCGACACGCGCGCCCGCTGGCCGCCCGACAGCGCCGACGTCAGCCGGGTGGTGAACCCGGAGAGGCCGACGGACTCCAGCACCGCCTCGACCCGGTCGCGTCCGACCCCGGTGATGTGCGCGAAGTACCGCAGGTTCTCGAGCACGGTCAGGTCGCCGTAGACCGAAGGCGCCTGCGTCACGTAGCCGACCTGTCGGCGCAGCGCGGGGGAGCCCGCGGGGAGCCCGAGCACTGTCACCGTTCCGCCGCTGACGATCTGCACCCCGACGATCGCACGCATGAGCGTGCTCTTGCCGCAGCCGCTCGGGCCGAGAAGCCCGGTCACCGAGCCGTCGTCGACGGTCAGCGAGAGGTCGTGGAGCACCTCGACGCCGCCGCGGGCGACGCGCAGACCCTCGACGTCGATCGCCACGAACTAAGAGGACTGCAACGGGCGCGTGCTGACGTGCCCTGCGTCGTCGACGCTGACAAGCATCAACTCGGTGTCACGCCGAAGCACGGCCGAATCCGCGCTCTGGCTGTCCAGCGCCCAGCCTTGCATCGCCCAGCTCGCGACCGCTCCGTCGAGGCGGCGGCGCCGCTCCGCGGCGGTGACCTTCTCGCTGCCGCCGCGGCGGGCGAGCAGCACCACCACGATGATCAGCGCCGCCGCGAGGATCCCGAGCAGCACCCAGACCCAGGCCTCGGTCCCGCTGCTCGAGCTCGACGACTCCGTGGTCGTCGGGATCGTTCGGGTGATCGACGGTAGGGTCGTCGTTCGCTCGACGGTCGTCGTCGCGATCACCGTCTCGCCCGGCAAGGTGGTGGTCTCGGTGACCGTCGTCGCGTCGGTCGTCGTCGTGTCGGCTGCCACGCCATCGACTGCGATCGCGCCGGCGAGCAGGATGCCCGCCGCGAACAGCACCGCCAGGCCGGAGAGCTTGATCGCGCGCGGCATCCCCGTATTCTTCCCGACGCGCCGGTCGACCGTCGCCGTTAGAGACTCGACCTGAAGCCTCTAGCGGTCGATCATCGCGCTCCAGCGCTCCTCGATCCGGCCTTTCTTCCAGACCAGGATCGAGATCGACCACGTCAGGACGAATGCGGTGACGATCCCGTAGCCGATGTGACCGAAGTCGAGATTGCCGAGCCAACCCCAGAAGCCGCTGTCGAGTGAGAGGCTGGTCGCGACCACCTGCAGCAGCTCGATCGTGCCGATGATCAGCGCCACGGCCACGGACAGGGTCGTGACCGTGATGTTGTAGTAGACCTTGCGCACCGGGTTCGAGAACGCCCAGCCGTAGGCGTGGCTCATGAACGCACCGTCAGCGGTGTCCATCAACGACATGCCGGCCGCGAAGAGGATCGGCAGGGACAGAACGGCGAGGAACGGCGCGTGCTTCGTCGCGACGCCGGCGGAGATCGCAAGCAGCCCGACCTCGGTGGCCGTGTCGAAGCCGAGCCCGAACAGGATGCCGAGCGGATACATCTGCCAGCTCGACTTGATCTTCCGCGAGACGCGGGCGAGGAAGAAGCGGTTCATCAGTCCGCGGTCGAGCAGCCGCTCCTCGAGTTGTTCCTCGTCGTACGCGCCCGTGCGCATCTCGCGGAAGATGCGCAGGACGTCGAGCAGCACGAGCAGGTTCAGCGCGCCGATGATCCAGAGGAACGTGCCCGAGATCCCGGTGCCGACGTACGTTCCCCAGTCCTGGAAGGACGGCGTGCTCGAGCTGACGGCTTTCGCGGCCACCGCGAGGCCGGTGACGAGCGAGAAGACGATCGTCGAGTGCCCGAGCGAGAAGAAGAAGCCGACGCCGAGCGAACGCTTCCCGTCGTGCAGGAACTTGCGGGTCGTGTTGTCGATCGCGGCGATGTGGTCGGCGTCAAATGCATGGCGAAGGCCGAACGTGTACGCGAGCGTCCCGAGGCCCGCCAGGGCGGGGTTCGAGCGCGAGTAGTAGACGAACAGCCCCCAGCCCAGCAGGTGCAGCAATGCGACGGCGGATCCAAACCCGGAGAGGCGCAGCCACTCCGCGGGCGTGAGCGTCCGCACCCAGACCGGCCACCGCCGCGATGCAGGGACGCGAGTCGGCACCGCCGTCATTCTGCTAGCTCCGCTCCGCCCGTTTCATCGCGATCGTGATGCCCCAACAATTGCTGCAAAGCCCCGCGATCGGGAAGTGCGTGAACGAGGCGTGGAAGCCGAACTCGTCTTCGATCAACTCGCGCACCGCGTCGAGCCGTTCCGACTCGATCTCCTTCACGACTCCGCAGCGTTTGCACGCGAGATACTCGCACGGGTTGCCGCGGACGAGCGCGTACCTGCCGGGCGCGTGTCCGAGATGTACGTGGCAGACGAGACCGAGCTCTTCGAGCGTCTCGAGGTTCCGGTAGACGACCGCGAGGTCCGAGGGCGGGATCCGCCCGCCGAGCCCGTCCGCGAGCTCTTCGGCGGTGACCGGGCGGTCGACCGCGAACAGGCCCTCGAGCAGCTGCCTGCGCGCCAGCGAGACCCGGCGCCCTCCGTCGCGGAGCAGCGAGACGGCGTCGTCGAGTGTCTCGAATGCGGGAGCTTCGCTGACCGCCGACCGTGCCACGCGGACAGTTCGCGCGGCGCATGCAACGCGGTTCGCCGTTGTTGTGGCGAGCTTGCAGTAAAAACCCGCAATTTGCGGGCTGATTTGTGCAAACCGATGCATTGCGGTCGGCGAATCGCCGGTGACCACAACTGGGATCGAGGAGGGAGTGACGATGGAACCAGTGGATCGCCGGAGATTCTTGAAGTCGGCCGGCGTCGTTGCGGGTACCGCGGCAGTGGTGGGGGCGCCGGGGCTCGCACGGGCAGCGACGGAGGGTGGCGCAGAAGTCGTCGACTCTCCTGGTGCAGTGGAGAAGGAGCCGGTGGTCGTCTATGTGCGCGACGCGGCACGTGGCGAGGTCACCGTCATGCACGGCGAGAAGGCGACGACCTACCGCGACCGCGGGCTCGTCAGGCAACTGCTCAAGGCGGCGCGCGCCACCCGCCCGAACGGGAAGGCGTGAGCTAGATGTCGTCACATCGCGAAGCACCCGAGATCAGCAAGGACCCGGTCGCCGACAATACGGACGTCTACGCGTTCGTCAGCCCGGACAACCCCGACACGGTCACGATCATCACCAACTACATCCCGCTCGAGAATCCGGCGGGCGGCCCGAACTTCTTCGAGTTCGGCGACGACGTCCTCTATTCGATCTACATCGACAACGACGGCGACGCGAAGCCGGATATCACCTACCAGTTCAGGTTCTCGACCGAGCTGCGCAACCCGAACACGTTCCTCTACAACACGGGGCCGATCAACTCGCTCGACGACCCGAACTGGAACAATCGCCAGTTCTACGACGTCACGCGCGTCAACGGCTCTGCGATCAGGCCGCAGTCGACGCTGATCGGCGATCATCTGTCGTCGCCCCCGTGCAACATCGGGCCGCGGTCGACTCCGAACTACTCCACCCTCGCGCAGGCGGCGGTGCACACCCTGCCGACCGGAGAGACGGTCTTCGCAGGCCAGCGGAACGACGGCTTCTTCGTCGACCTCGGTGCGATCTTCGACCTCGGAGACCTGCGGCCGTTCCAGAACCTGCACCTGATCCCGTCCGCGGCGGCGGTCAGCGTCGACCCGCTCGCGACGCTGAACGTGCACACGATCGCGATCCAGATCCCGATCAAGAACCTGACCAAGGACGGAACGAAGCCGACCGACGCGACGAGCTCCAAGTCGGTGCTCGGCATCTGGGGGGCTTCGAGCCGCCAGGCCGTTCAGATCATCGACGGGTTCGACGCCAACGGGCACCGGAACATCGGGCCGTGGTCGCAGGTCTCACGGCTCGGGAATCCGCTGTTCAACGAAGTGGTCGTCCCGCTCGGCAAGAAGGACCAGTGGAACGCGACGCCGCCGTCTGCGGACGCGGCGTTTGCGCAGTACGTGAAGCAGCCGGAGCTGTCGAAGCTGCTGCCCGTGCTCTACCCGGGTGTCTTCCCGCACCTCGCGGCGTTGACGGCGGACCGCGCCGATCTGGTCGCGATTCTGCTCACCGGGATCCCCTCGGGGATCGTGCCGGGCTTCCAGAACTTCACCGGCAACACGCTCGCCGACATGTTGCGGCTCAACGTCGCGATTCCGCCGGCGGCGAAGCCGAACGTGCTCGGCCTGCTCGGCGGCGACATCGCCGGGTTCCCGAACGGGCGGCGCGTCTTCGACGACGTCGTCACGGTCGAGCTCCGGGCATTCGCCGGCGCGACCTACCCGCTCGTCAATCCGTCCTACACGCCGGACGGTGCCGCCTCGGCGATCACCGAAGGGCTGACGCCGGCGGCCAACCGCTACCAGTCGAGCTTCCCGTACCTCGGGCTGCCGCACGACGGCTTCTCGACTCCGAGCAGCTGACGATGGGTGAGAACCACTCGGCCCGGCCGCATCCCGAGCATGTCGTGCTCGAGATAGGAGACGACCTCGGTGCGCTGATCGTCTACACCGATCCCGACCTGCACGGCACGGAGATCGAGATCAGCCGCCGCGGCGAGGACGAGCGGCGGAGCCACAAGGACGTGCTCGAACGGAGCCGAAGCGGCGCGCCGTCGTTCGCGGCGGTGTTCGACCGGGTCGAGCAGGGCAGCTACACGCTGTGGCTCGACGGATCGCCCCGCGCCCGGGACGTGATGATCCGGGGCGGCGCCGTGACCGAGCTCGACTGGAAGGGCTAGGCGAGAGGCGAAGGGGAGCGGCGAGGGGCCGCTCCCCTTCGCCTGCGAGCTCCCGCTCGACCGGTGCGATATAACCGGGGTCAGGCGATGCCGGAACACGCGCTCGAGCTCGAGGAGCTGCACTTCCATCGCCTGCTCGTGGCGATCGACGGTTCGGGCAACGCGGAGCTTGCGCTCGCCGCCGCCTTGACCGCGAGCCGTCGCGACAACGGTCGGCTGACGTTGATCAGCGTTTCGCCGAAGCTGATGCGAGCGACCGGCTTCGCGAGCACGACCATCAGCAGCGAGCAGCTCCAGGACGAGGCCGACGCCGAAGCCCAACGGGTGCTTCGCGAAGCTGTCCGCCGGCTCCCCGACGATGTTCCAGCAGCGACGATCTTCCGCCAGGGCAAACCCGGGCCGGAGATCGTCGCAGCAGCAGCCAAGGGCGACTACGACGCGATCCTGCTCGGTGCCCGTGGCGTCGGCCGCGTCGGAGCGCTCGTCGGCAGCGTCAGCCAGTACGTGCTCCACCACGCCGAGATTCCCGTTGTCGTCGTCCACGCGCCCGGCGGTCGCTCGGCCCGGGACCCAGTCGATTAGCCGGCGACGCGGCCCGTAGAAACGGGCAACCGCGAGCGGGTAGGCCCCGATGCGTCGCGGCGGCGATCGCGGGACCCTTGGCTGGGATGACGCAATGACCGCACAAGCGCTACTCAGTCGGGGCGGCATGGCATTCGGTTCGATCGGCGCCGCGGCGATCCTCTCCCGGCTGCTGCTGCGTCACCCGATCCTGAACTGGGGTGCCACCGACGCCGAAGCGAGCGCGCGCTTACCGGGCGACGAGCTGCTCGAGCACGCGGACGGGGTCGCGACCCGCGCGATCACCATCGACGCGCCGGCCTCCGCGGTCTGGCCCTGGATCGCCCAGATGGGCCCGTCGCCGCGCGGCGGCGCCTATACCTATGACTGGATCGAGAACCTGCTGGGGCTCGACATGCACAGCACCGATCGGGTGCTGCCCGAATACCAGCATCCCGTCGTCGGCGACTCCCTCGGCTCCGGCAAGAACCGCATGCGCGTCGAACGCGTCGAACCCAGGCGCGCGCTCGCGATGCGGTCCGCGGATGGCAACTGGGTTTGGAGCTTCGTGCTCGACGAGCACGACGGGAAGACACGGTTGATCAGCCGCAACCGCTTCCGGCTCCCCTCGCTCACCGCCAAGATCGGGATGGTTCCGATGGAGCCCGGATCGCTCGTCATGGAACACAAGATGCTGCGTGGTATCAAGCAACGCGCCGAACGCCTCGCAGCCAACGGGACGGAGGAAGCCGATGTCTGAGACCAGCAAGCGCTTCACGGCCGACGACGCTCGCATGATCGGCGAGGAGATCGGGGTCGATTGGGCTGCATCGCCGTTCGATGTCGAGCAGCTCCGCGTCGGAATGAACGTGGAGCTCGAACACGGTCTGCACGACCCACGTACCAACGTCAGCGGCGACGACCCGCACGTCACCGCCAAGATCGCACTCGCACACCTCAACGAGTTTCCGGACTACTACACACGTCTGGAACGGATGGAAGAAGAGGCGAAGCACGACTGGGCCGAACGCTCCGGGAACAGACCCACCTCGGGAGTCGGGTGACCCCTCAGCCGTCCTGTTCGACGCGATCTTCGGGCCGAACATCACCTCGACCACACCGGGCGGCACGAGTTCGAGCGTCCCCTCGGCGGTCGCCGTGTCGCTCTTCGCGACCATCGGCACCTGGGCCGTCGCGAGATACGGGCTGGGTCGGCGCGATCACAAGTGATTCCCGAGCACCGGGGCTGCGGCGTCGTCTCGAGTGGCGCCGCAGCTCTTTGCTACGGGCCGGACGTGGGGGCTTGTTCGCGGGTTTTCCGTCGGCACGATCTGCGTGAACCCTCATGACCGGGCCGCCGCCGCCCGCGATCCTTGAGCCATGACTTCAACATCTAAATCAGTGGTTGTCGTCGTGCCCCTCCGGGAAGGTTCCGAGAGTCGCGCGCGCGAGCTCGCGGCAGCTGGGCCGCCGTTCGACCCGCAGCAGTTGCCGCTCGAGACGCACGAGCTGTTTCTCACCCCCAGTGAGGCGATCTTCGTCTTCGAGTCGACTCCGGGCACGCCGCTCGAATCGCTCCTCGACAATCTCGACATCTGGGCGGCCGCTGCGAAGTGGCGGGACGTCGTTGCCGGCCCGCCGCGGCCTGCATCGGCAGCGTACTCCTGGCGCCGGCCGCCGTCTCTCGACGGAGTCGGACTAGGCCTGTGACAGCACCCAACTCAGTGGATGGAGGTACGGCCATGAAACGCATCTTGATCGCCACCGACGGCTCTGACAGCTCGAACGATGCCGTCGATCTCGGGCTGGAGCTCGCGGCCGAGCACGAGTCGACCGTCTACGTGGTTCATGTCGAGCCGGCCGTCGACATCGCACCGTGGAGTGCGTTCGGGATGGCCGCAGGTGTGCCGCACCTGACGACCGAGCAGGATCGAGCACCGCTCGACGACGCGGTCGTCCGCGCCGAGGAACGCGGCGTTCCGGTGATCGACGAGCTCCTCACCGGCGTGGCCATCGACGAGATCGTGGCCTTTGCCGACTCCCACGACATCGACCTCATCGTCATGGGATCGCGTGGGCACGGGGCGGTCGCGAGCGCGATGCTGGGAAGCGTGTCCCTCGGGGTGCTACGTGAAACGCGACGACCCGTGCTGATCGTACGGTCCGCCGCCGTTCCGGTGCCGGCCTGAGGTCATTCTTCGAGCAGCTTCTGATCGATCGCATAGCGTACGAGCTCGGCGCGGCTCTGGAGCCTCAGCTTCTGCATGATGTGCGCGCGGTGCGTCTCGGCGGTACGCACCGAGATGTACAGCTGCTGGGCGATCTCCTGATTCGTGTGGCCGAGCGCGAGCAAACGCAGCACCTCACGCTCGCGGTCTGACAGCGGGTCCTCCGCCGCGCGCTTCTCCGCGTCCGTCTCACCAGCAAGCAGGCGCGCACCGAGCTCGGGGCTCACGTAACGCCCACCGCGGGCAACTTCGCGGATCGCGGCGACGACTTCCGTGTCGGCCGCCTCCTTCAGCACGTAACCCGTCGCCCCCGCGGCGAAGGCCTCGCGGACATAGCGCGGGTCGTCCTGCATCGAGAGCAGGAGCACCTTGGCGTCGGGATGTTCGTGAACGATCGTCGGCAGCACCTCGAGGCCCGTCTGGTCGGGCATCACCACATCCATCACCAGGACGTCCGGCTTGAGCGCGCGCGCCTGGAAGATCGCCTCCCGGCCCGTTCCGGCCTCCCCGACCGGCTCGATGTCCGGCTCCTGGGCGAGCAGCAACCGAATCCCCGTGCGAACGACCGCGTGGTCGTCGACGATCAGCACTCGGATCGGGTCGGCCATTCGCGGGACGTTAGCGCGAGCCCCCTACGGTGAGATCAGTGGAAACCCGCAGCGGTGGTGCGGTGGTCAGCCGAGGTGAGCCGCGCCGGGCCCGAATACGGTGCAGAAATGCACAGCCGCACCAAGAGTTCGAGCATGGGCGCGCGGAAGTACGCCGTTCTGTGGGCCGTCGGCGACGGCGATCTCCAATCCGGGCGACTCGAGGTGCTCCCCGACCGGGTCGAGCTGTCGAGCAGGGACGCACCGCTCGCGGTGGCGTACGACGACGTACGCGAGGCGTCCATCGGACGCGGTTCGGGGGACCGTCTGCGAGGGCTTCCCGCGCTGGCGCTGGATCGCGGCAGCGGAGCCAGGTTGTTGATCTCCAGCCTCGAGGGCACCGGTGCCCTTTACGAGATCGCCGGGCTGTTCGACGGCACGGCAGTGGTCGCGCCCATCGTCAGCGGCACGTAGGCGACGATCGTCGTCCCGGCGCCGGGCGACGACTCGATCTCGAGCGTGCCGCCGACGAGTGCGACCCGTTCGCGCATGCCGGTGAACCCGAGGGCATCGCGTCGGACGTCGCCGGTCTCGAATCCTCGACCGTCGTCCTCGACGACGACACGGACGCCTCCGTCACGTTGCGTCAGCACGATGCTCACGCGCTCCGCGCCTGCGTGCTTCACCACATTCGTCAGCGCCTCCTGGATGAAGCGGTAGAAGACGGTCTCGGTTTCCGGCGGCAGCCGTCCGCCGGGGAGGTTCACCTCGAGCGTCGTGCGGATGCCCGTGCGTTCCTCGAACGTCTCGGACAACCGTTCGACTGCGGCGGCCAGGCCGAAGTCGTCGAGTGCGGAAGGGCGCAGCTCGACCGCCAGGCGGCGCACGTCCTGGAGCGCCTGCACGATCAGCCCGCGAAGGTCGGCTTCCGCGCGTTCGGCGTCGACCTCGTTCGGGGCGTTGCGGATCGACTTCAGTCCGAGGAGCATCGACGTCAAAGCCTGTCCAGTCTCGTCGTGGAGCTCGCGCGCGAGTCGCCCTCGTTCCAGCTCCTGGGCCTCGACCACGCGACGCACCGTGTCCCGTGCGACGCGCTCGGAGAGGTCGACCGCGACGGCCGCACGTGCAGCGAAGATCTCGGTGAGCCTCAGATCGCCGTCGGTGAACCGTGGGTCGCGCCCGAGCTTGTCGTGCGCCGTGATGATCCCGATCGGGCGGCCGCGTGCGATCAGCGGGACGTAGATGCCCGTGCGGACGCCGAGTCGCCGTGCGTCGTCCTGATCGATCTCGGGGTCGTCGACGATCGAATCGACGCGAGCGGTCTGCTGCCGCTGCAGGACCTTGCCACTCTTGCTGCGCTCGAGCGGGCTTCGCTGGCCGAGCAGGCCGGCGACGACGTCGCCCTCACCGCTCACGGCCGCCACGCGCAACTCGTCTCCGTCCGGAAGGCCGATCAGCACGAGCCGCGCGTCGAGCAGGTCACGAAGGCGGGTGCAGATGAGCTCGAGCATGAGCTCGACGTCGGACTCCTCGACGAGCGATCTGACGACCTCGTGGAGCGACTCGAGTTGGCGTGACCAGCCGGTCGCAGCCTCGTAGAGGCGGGCGTTCTCGATCGCTACCGCTGCCTGCGCCGCCAGCAACACGACGAGGTCCTCGTCCTCGGCTGTGAACTCCTCGCCGTGCTCCTTCTCGGTCAGATAGAGGTTTCCGAACGCCACACCACGCAGGAGAATCGGGACGCCCAGGAACGAGCGCATCGTCGGGTGATGGGGCGGGAAGCCGACTGCGCGTGGATCCTCGGACAGGTCACGGAGCCGGAGCGGGCGGGCGTCACGAATGAGGGCGCCCAGGATGCCTCGGCCACGCGGCAGCTCACCGATCGCCGCGTGGGTCTCGTCGTCGATGCCGTGTGTGACAAAGCGCTCGAGCTCGGTGCCGCGGGCGTCGATCACGCCGAGCGCCGCATACCTCGCCCCGGTCAGCGTCGCTGCGGCTTCGGTCACGTGCTGGAGCACAGCGTCGAGCGAAAGCTCCGAAGTGAGTGCGATGCCCGCGTCGATCAGCGAGCGCAGGCGCCCCTGCCCCGAGCTGGTTGCGTCCACGGGTCGAGCCTAGATCAACGGCGAGTCATGTGGATAACCCGCAACCGGCTCCGCGTCGGCTCCGATGGTCGTCCGTCTGCCGACGTCGAGACTGGGGCGTCCCACAAGGAGGTACGACGATGTTCAAGACCGTCATCTGGGCGACCGACGGGTCGGAAACGGCCGATCAGGCGCTCGCCTATGCAAAGAAGCTCGTCGCCTCCCGCGGGGGTACCCTGGTCGCGGTTCATGCCGAAGAGCACTTCTACGGCGGCAAGAGCGGCGGCTACCCGGTGCTCGCGGACGAGGAGGATCTGAAGGCGAAGATCCGCTCGCAGGTCGAAGAGCTCCGTGCCGAGGGCTTCGACACGAGCCTCGAGATCGTCCTCGGGCATCCCGGGCAGTCGGCGCACGCGATCACCGAATTCGCCCGAGATCACCACGCCGACGTGGTCGTCGTCGGGACGCGCGGTCTCGGGCCGGTTCACGGCCTCCTGGTCGGCAGCGTCACGCACAGGCTCCTGCACACGGCCCCGTGCCCGGTGCTGGGCGTTCCTGCGGTGCACGTCGCCAAGAACGGTGGGCGCCGGCGGCAGGTCGCCGGGATGGCCGGCTCATGATCGACGCACCTGCGGACGAAGTCGTCGACGTCGTGCTTCGGGACGGCGGAACCCTTCGTCTGCGTCCCCCCGGCCCTGCTGATCGTGGCGCCCTCGTCGAGTTCTTCGCGCGCCTCTCCGACCGTAGCCGCTACCTGCGGTTCCACGGCATCCGCCGCGTCGACGGAGATCTGGTCGGCCGGTTCCTCGAGGACGGGAACGACGTCGGCTCGCTCGTCGGGACGCTGGAAGGGCAGATCGTCGCGCTTGCCAGCTTCGCCCGTCTCGACGGGAGCGAGACGGCCGAGATGGCCTTCGCGGTGTCGGACGACGAGCAAGGGCGCGGTATCGGGACCCGGCTGCTCGAGCAGCTCGCTATCCGCGCGCGGGGGATGGGGATCGAGCGGTTCATCGCCGATGTGATGGCCGACAACCGCCGGGCCATCGGCGTGTTCGCCGACGCGGGGTTCGCGCTGTCCCAGCAACTCGAGGGAGGTGAGCTCGAGCTGCGGTTCCCGATCGGCCCGACGGAGGCGCTGCGCACCCGTGTCGACGAGCGAGATCACCAGGCCGTCGTCGCCTCGCTGAGGCCGTTCTTCAAGCCGGCAACCGTCGCCGTGATCGGTGCGTCGCAACGCCGCGGTTCGATCGGCGGAGAGCTGTTCCGCAACATGCTCGCTGCGGGGTTCTCGGGAGCCGTCTATCCCGTCAATCGCGGCGCGGTGTCCGTCGCGGGAGTCCGCAGCTACGGCTTGATCGAGGAGATCCCCGACCGGATCGAGCTCGCGGTTATCTGCGTTCCGGCCCTTCAGGTACTCGACGCGGCATCGTCGGCGCTTGCTGTCGGCATTCGCGCGCTCTGCGTCATTTCATCCGGCTTCGCAGAAGTCGGCTCCGAGGGCCTGAAGCGTCAGGAAGCGCTGCTCGCGCTCGTCCGGTCGTACGGCGCCCGGCTGGTCGGCCCCAACTGCCTGGGCATCTCCTCTGCCGAAGTCGGCCTGAACGCAACCTTTGCGCCCAACGCGCTCCCGAAGGGGGCGATCGGCTTCTCGTCGCAGAGCGGGGCCCTCGGGCTCGCGCTGCTCGAGCAGGCGACGGAGCGCCAGCTTGGCTTTTCGTCCTTCGTCTCGATCGGCAACAAGGCGGACGTCTCGTCGAACGACCTGCTGGAGTGGTGGGAGGACGACGACGAGACGGACGTGGTCCTGCTCTACCTCGAGTCGTTCGGCAACCCGCGCAAGTTCGGACGGATCGCCAGGCGTGTGGCCCGTCGCAAGCCGATCATCGCGCTCAAGGCGGGATCGACCGCTGCGGGCGCGCATGCCGCGAGCTCCCACACGGCTGCGCTCGCCGGCTCGGACGCTGCCGCGGATGCGTTGTTCAGGCAAGCGGGCGTGATCCGAGCGCGAACGCTCGAGGAGCTCGTCGACGCGACAGCGTTGCTTTCGAGCCAGCCGCTGCCGCGCGGCCGGCGCGTCGCCGTGATGACGAACGCGGGAGGGCTCGGGATCCTGTGCGCCGACGCCTGCGCAGCGGCCGGGCTTGCACTTCCCGATCTCGCCGACGAGACGCGAGAGGCACTCTCGGCGGTCCTGCCCGCAGACGCGAGCACCGCGAATCCCGTCGACCTGCTCGGATCGGCCACCGAGGTCACCTACGCGGCCGCGCTGCCGCTGCTCCTTGCCGACCCCGGGATCGACGCGCTGATCGTCTTGTTCGTCCCTCCGGTGGTCGCCGGCGCCGAAGAGGTTGCGTCTGCGATCCGGAATGCCGTCGAGACTGCGAGACCGGGCAAGCCTGTCCTCGCGTGCGTGATCAGCCACGCCGGCACACCCGCCGCGTTCCGGGACGGGTGCACGGCGGTCGCCACCTTCGCCTATCCCGAGTCCGCGGCACACGCACTTGGGCTCGCCGCCGACCGCGCCGAGTGGCTCCGCCGGCCGACCGGGCCACAGACCGAGCCCGCCGAGGTCGACCGGCTGACCGCGAGGAGGATCGTCGACGATGCGCTGGCTGCCGGGACCGACGGCTGGCTCGAACCGGAGAGCGCGCGGGGGCTGCTCGAGGCGTACGGCGTTCCGGTCGTCGCCGAGCGAAAGGCGAACACGCGCGAAGCGGCTGTTGCTGCTGCCGCGGAGCTCGGTTATCCGGTCGTCGTCAAGACGGCCGAGCCCGGCGCTCACAAGACCGAGAGTGGCGGAGTTGCGCTCGATCTCGCCGGCGAGGAGGCCGTGCGCGAGGCGGTCGAGGCGATCGGGCTTCCGGTGGTCGTCCAGCGGTTCGTCCGGACCGGCACCGAGTTGCTCGCAGGAGTCGTCCAGGATCCCGTCTTCGGCCCGCTGGTCGCGTTCGGCCCCGGGGGCGTGCTGGCGGAGCTGATCGGCGAGGCCGGAATCCGGCTCGCTCCGCTGACGAGGCTCGAGGCGGAGGAGCTCGTGCTCGAGGGAAAGGCGGGCCGGCTCGTCCGTGGCTTCCGCGGAGCCCCCGCGGCGAGCGTCGAGGCGCTGGCGGACCTCGTGCTCCGTCTTTCACAGCTCGCCGACGATCTGCCCGAGATCGCCGAGCTCGATCTGAACCCGGTGCTCGGGCAACCTGACGGCTGCATCGCGGTCGACGTGCGCGTGCGCGTCGAGGGCATCGCAGCCTCGCCTCAGGTCAAGGGCTGGTGAGCCGCCCCGACGGGTGGCAGTAGACTCGGTCGCGGCGTGGTCGGAGAGGAGCGAGGGCGAGATGGACGCACCTGAGGCGTCGAGGCCGGCGTCGCTCGTCGCGGCCCACCCGTTCGACATCGAGGCGGTCAAGCGCAAGCTGGCCGAGGGGAAGGGCGGATATGAAGTGGTGCACGCTTCTCCCGGCCTCGAGGTGGGCGTGTACGTCCTGGTCGCTCCCGAGCCCGACCGGCAGCAGCCCCACGCGGACGACGAGATCTACGTCGTGCTGGAGGGGATGGGAACGCTCGAGGTCGAAGGGAAGCCAGTCGAGCTGCGCGAGGGGCATGCCGTGTTCGTGCCTGCGGGGGCCGATCACCGCTTCCTTGGCTACGAACGCCTCAGCGTGCTCGTCATCTTCGAGCGCCGCTCCAAGTGAGCTCCGACGAGCTAGCGCTGGTCGACGCCTACTGACACGCACGGGTCCACCTTCGGGAAGTCCACAGGCGTCGTCCGGGCATTCGCCGATGCCCCGCGCGGTGGACCGGTCGAGAGTGATCTCGACCAAGGAGGTGGATCATGAAAGGACTCGTCTATCAAGGACCGGGTGAGCGCGCCTGGGAGCTCGTCCCAGACCCGGCCATCATCGAGCCGACGGACGCCATCGTCCGCATCGACTCGTCGACGATCTGCGGGACCGACCTGCACATCCTCAAGGGCGATGTGCCGGAGACGGTGCCGGGGACGATCCTCGGCCACGAGGCGGTCGGCACGATCGTCGAGACAGGCACGGCGGTCACGACCGTGAAGCCCGGCGACCGTGTGCTCGTCTCCTGCATCACGTCGTGCGGTCGTTGCCGGTTCTGCAAGGAGGGGCATTACGGCCTCTGCACCGGAGGCGGTGGGTGGATCTTCGGCCACCTGATCGACGGGCTTCAGGCCGAGTACGCACGCGTGCCGTTCGTCGATACGTCCGTCTACAAGGTTCCGGAAGGGTTGTCGGACGAACAGGTTCTCTTCCTCGCTGACATCCTGCCGACGGCATACGAGGTCGGCGTCCTGAATGGGCGCGTCGAGCCCGGCGACACCGTCGCGGTCGTCGGCGCCGGCCCGATCGGTCTCGCGGCGATCATGACCGCGAAGCTGCACACCCCGGGACGGATCGTTGCGATCGACCTCGCCGACGCACGCCTCGAGAAGGCACGCGAGTTCGGTGCTGACGTCACGATCAACAACGGGCGCGAGGACGCAGTGGCCAAAGTGATGGACCTGACCGGCGGTCTCGGAGCCGACACGGCGATCGAGGCGGTCGGCGTGCCCGAGACCTTCGAGCTCTGCGCGGAGATCATCCGGCCGGGCGGCAGGCTCGCGAACGTGGGAGTCCACGGTCATCCAGTGACGTTGCATCTGGAGAAGCTTTGGATCCGCGACGTGCTGATCACGACCGGGCTGGTCGACACCTCGACGACGTCGAAGCTGCTTCGGCTGATCCAAGGCGGTCGACTCGACCCGACACCGTTCGCGACGCACCACTTCGCGCTCGGCGAGACGGAAAAGGCGTACGACGTGTTCGGCGCAGCGGCGGAGACGCACGCGCTCAAGGTCGTACTCACGGCCGTCGCCCCGGACCACGAGCTCGTCGCACGCGAAGAACAGCTGGTCGGCGCCGCAGTCTGATCGAGTCGACTGTGACCCACAGATCGAGTTGCGGAAACACCGCAGTCCGATCTGTGGGTCATGCTGATTGCCGGCCGGGCCGAATCCGCGATCGTTCCTGTTATGGACGACCTGGACACGCTGAGCATGCATTGGCGAAGCTCGTTGGACGCCGCGGAGGATGCACTCAACGAGGTGAGCCGTAGCCGCCGGTCGTTGCAGTTCGCGCCTGAAGAAGTGAATGCCCGGTTCGGCGATCTCGCGCGCGAACGGGTCGAGGTCGAGGACGCCCTCGAACAGCTGGCGCGCCTCACGCACGGGGGCCTCCACCGGCGGCTCACAGGCCCTCGGGCTAGTGGGGATCTGATCGGGCTCGACCGCGAGGTCGCCGCCTGTGTCTTCGACCTCGACGGTGTGCTCACCGCGAGCGCGGCACTGCATGCAGCCGCCTGGCAGGAGACGTTCGACCAGTTGCTCGCCCGCCATCACGAGACCGCGGGCGACCGGTTCGGCCCATGGCGGCCGTTCGATGCCCAGCACGACTACGAGCTCTACATCCACGGCAGGCCGCGTATCGAGGGAGTTCATGCGTTCCTCGCGAGCCGTGGTATCCGCCTGCCCGAGGGGCAGGTCGACGATCCACCCGGCACCGAGACTGCGCATGGGCTCGCCAATCGGAAGAACTCTGCGCTTCAGCGACGGCTCGGGCACGACGGTGTCAGCGCTTTCGACGGCTCGCTTCGCTTCCTGGAGGTCGCCCACGAAGCGGGGCTGCGGTGCGCAGTGGTCTCTGCGAGCGCGAACACCGACGAGATTCTCGGCCGCTCGGGGCTTCGGGAGCTCGTCGATACGGTGGTCGACGGCGCAGTGATCCAGTCGGAGCACCTGCGCGGCAAGCCGGCCCCCGATTCGGTCCTCGCGGCGTGTCGCCGCCTCGCTGTCAAGCCGGAACGAGTTGCGAGCTTCGAGACGACGCGCGTCGGAATCGTCGCCGGTCATTCCGCCGGGGTGCACTCGGTGATCGGGGTCGACCGGTCCGGCCGCGCAGCAGCTCTCGTCGCGCAGGGAGCAGACCGGGTCGTGTCGGATCTCGCAGACCTGATCGATCCGCGCCTCTCGGCCGCCTAGCTGCTCGCGGCTCCGTACATCACCGCACCCGCGCTCGGTAGGCGGCCCGATGTCCGGCGACGCTTCCTCCGGCACCGTGACCGCATGGCCGAGAACGCCTTGACGGAACGCGAACGGACGACAGCCGTCCTGCTCGCCTACGGTCACACGAATCGCGACGTCGCCGCCGCGCTTCAGGTGTCTGTTCGCACCGCCGAGGCCGAGCGTGCGCGCCTGATGCGCAAGCTCGGGCTCGAACGGCGCCTGGAGCTCGTCCGCTGGGCGCTCGAGCGCGGTTTCCTCCGCTGACGTGCTGCGGGAAACCCGAAGCCGGCTTCGGGGGCATCCACGATGGCTCGGCTCGAGAAGGCGGCCAGAGTGCCAGAAAAGGAAATCAGGTCGAACGCGCGGAGACGAGCCTCGGCCCAGACAGAAGGAGAACGAGATGCGCAAGCTCTTCGAAATCGGTGGACTCGTCGCCGCTGTCGTGCTCATCGGGTTCGGCGTCACCGCCGTCGTGATGGGGATCAACGGCCGCAACACCGTCCAGAACAGCCTCAAGCTCGAGCAGATCACGGGCACGCCGGACATGACGCCGTCGGCGATCGCCGCCGAGGCGAAGAAGGCCGGGCTGCCGGCGTCGATCAAGCTGCCGACCTCGAGCGTTGCCGGAGTCGCGATCAACACGGGCGCACAGGCCCGCGTATTCGCTCAGTACATGCGGATTCACACGCTCGAGGCGACGGGCGGCGTGCCCTACTCGCTGATGCCGCGGTACGCGACGGTCGACGGGAAGGGAACGAACGATCCGACCAAGGCGCTGCAGTCGAACGGGAGCCCGGTCGACAACGCGGCACGGAACATCTGGGTAACGGAGACGGCGTTGACGACCGCACTGAACACGAGCTACATGGCCTCGCAGCTCGCGCTGTTCGGGATCGTCGTCGGATTCGCGTTGCTGCTCACCGGTATCGGGTTCGCGATCCTCGCGATCGGCGGGGCACTTCGGAACCCGGACACTTCGCTCGCCTGGTTCAAGAAGGACCAGCCGAACACCATTCGGCCGGTGCCGACGACTTAGATCCAAGTTCTCCGCAATCATGAGTGAGGGCCGCAGCTGTGGCCCTCACTCGTTCCGCTGAGGCGGAGCGAAGTTGGAGAACCTGGAAAGGGAGTTCAAATGAGCACAGACCCGGTTCGGCGAGCCAACCTCAGCGCGATCGCGTGCGATCCACGTCCGCAGTTGCCCGACGGCTTCCGGCGGAACAGCACTCGAGTCGGGGCGATGCTCGGGGCGGCCCGCACCGGGCTCAGCGTCTATGAGCTACCTCCCGGCCAAGCTGTCAGCCCCTACCACTACGAAGAACCAGAAGAGGAGTGGCTGCTGGTCGTCTCGGGCACGCCAACCCTGCGGCATCCGGGCGGCGAGGACCAGCTCGAACCGTGGGACCTCGTCTTCTTTCCGGCCGGTCCCGCCGGAGCACATCTCGTGCGGAACAACAGCGAATCAACCGCCCGCGTCGCGATGTTCTCCTCCTCGCTGGCGACGGTCGGCGCCGTCGTCTACCCGGACAGCGACACGATCTGGGCCTGGACAGCCGACGACGCGGTCGACATCGTCGTCAAGCGGAGTAGCGCCGTCGACCCGATAGCGCCATGGACTACTGGCGAAGGGCGAGCCGAAGCGTAAGGCCGTTTGGGCTCAGAAGCGGAGGGGGAGGGATTTGAACCCTCGACCGACGAAACCGCCGGTAACGGTTTTCGAGACCGCCGCATTCGACCGCTCTGCCACCCCTCCGCGCGGGCCACAGCGTACCGGGCACTCGCCAGGGCCTCGGGTACGATTCGCGCGCCCGGAGAAGTGGCCGAGTGGCTGAAGGCGGCGCCCTGCTAAGGCGTTAGGTGGGGAAATCCCTGCCTCGAGGGTTCGAATCCCTCCTTCTCCGCTCCGGCCCGAGAATCACCCTTCCGAGCGATGGCCGCGAGGCGTCATCTGTCCCACGATGCGGGTTGCCGGCTCCCCCTGACACTGTCCGGCACCGTACGACCTGCGGCGACCCGCTCAATAGAGCGGGTTCGCTGTCTTTTGGGGCCTTGTTCGCCCGCTCAGTGGGTCGAGGTGTAGACGAAGGCCGCCACGTCCTGGATCTGCTCGGCGGTCAGCGTGTCCTTGAACGACGGCATCACACCGCCGCCGACCGTCACCTGGTGGACGACGATGGCCTCGGCCGGCTTGAGCTGGTCGAGGTCGGGCCCGACCGTCCCGGTCGCACCGGCGGCCTTCAGCGTGTGGCAGCTGACGCAGCCTGCCGTCTTGAACACCTGCTTGCCCGCCACGGGGTCGCCCTGCACCGCCGGCGGTGCGGCGCCGGTGCTGGTCGACGGCGAGGTCGTGGTAGCGGGAGTCGTGGCGGCGCTGGCCTCGGGCTTCTCCTTCCCGAGCGTGAACACCGCCGCGATCATCCCGATCACGAGGCAGGCCACCACCACGATGAACCAGCCCATGTGGCGCCCCGGGAAGTTCGAATAGCGGGACGGCACGACGAGCGAGAAGACGAGCGCGATCACGATGAACACGGCGCCGGCCGCCGCAATGCCGAGCTTCTGGCCGGTCGAAAGCCCGGCGATCACGAGGGAGATCGTCAGCAGCACTGCGGCCGGAACCTACCGCAAGCGGCGGCCGCGGGACGACGTCATCCCTCGGCGGGCGGTCGGTCCGGTGCCTGCTTCGCCCACGCCGCCAGCACGGCGGACTCCTTCGCCCGCGCCAGGCCTGCCGGCGGGTCGGCCGGTGCCTCGCCGCTGGCTATCCACTCGAGCGTCCCGGCCACCGTCTCGATCAGCGGGCGGACGACGAGGCCCGCTTCGAGCGCAGGGCCGACCGGTGTCGAGAGCATCGAGGCGTATCGCGGCTCGTGCAGCCACAGCGGCAGCTCCATCCACTCCTCGACGTCCTGGGCGACGAGGAAGTCGGGGTCGACCCAGACGACCTCTGCGTCCGAGCCGGCGGCGAGCCGGCAGGTCTCGATCAGGTCGCCTCGCGCGGTCGGCGGGGCAACCGCATTGAACGTTCCGCCGAGCCCCCGTTCAGCCGCGTCGACGATCCAGCCGGCGAGGTCGCGCGCATCGATCACCTGCGCGGCTGCGGAAGGCGGCGCGGGCGCGAGCACTGGACCGGCGTCGAGAAAGCGCTGCGGCCAGTAGGTGAAGCGGCCGGTCGGGTCCCAGGGGCCGACGATCAGCCCGGGTCGCGGGATGAACGCCTCCGGGAAGCGCGTTCGCACGACGCGTTCGCAGAGCGCCTTCAACGGGCCGTAGGCAGGCCCGCGGAACTCCTCCGTCTCCTCTTCCAAGCGTGCGGTCGGCGCGTCCTCGCCGGCGGGATGCTCGAGCGACGCGTACACCGAGATAGACGAGACGAACGTGTAGTGCCCGACGTCCGTGAGTGCGTCGAGTGTCGCCGAGACGACGCGCGGGACATACCCGCTCGTGTCGACCACCGCGTCGAAGCTGCGCCCCGCGAGCGCCGCCAGATCGCCGTCGCGGTCGCCACGGAGCTTCTCCACATCGGGGTACAGCTCGGGGCGCGTTTGCCCGCGATTGAAGAGCGTCACGGCGTGCTCGCGTTCGAGCGCCGCGTCGACCACGTGCCGCCCGAGGAACTGGGTGCCGCCGAGAACGAGGATGTGCATACGCTCAAGCGTATGGTCTGGTTCGTCCGTCACGCGCAGGTGGTCGTCGATCTGGAGCGGCCGGCGTCGACGTGGCGGCTCTCTCCCGAGGGGCGCGCGGCGGCCGAGAAGCTCGCGCGGCGGCTCTCGCCGGTCGCCCGCGTGGTCTCGAGCATCGAGCCGAAGGCGGTCGCCACTGCCGAGCCGCTCGCACGGCTCTCGGGCGTCGAGCTCGAACTGGACGAGCGGCTACGTGAGGTCGAACGCGCCGCGAACCTGCCTGACGCCGGCTCCCATCGCGCCGCGGTCCGCGCGTACCTGGACGGCGCGGACGTCGACGGGTGGGAGAGGAGCGCGCCGGCGCGGGCTCGGTTCGCGGCCGCGCTCGAGCGTGTCGATGATGCCGCGGTCGTCACGCACGCGACCGTGCTCTCGCTCTTCCTCGGTTACGACTTCGACGCGTGGGCGCGGATCGGCCTGCCCGATGTGATCGAGTGGCGCCCCTGATCCGGCCGCTCGAGCAGTCGGACTACGGCCGCGTGATCGGCGTGGTCGACGCGTGGTGGGGAGGACGGGCGATGGCGGCGATGCTGCCGAAGCTCTTCTTCGTCCACTTCGGCGACACCTCGTTCGCCGCGGACGAGGGTGGCGAGCTGGTCGGCTTCCTCTGCGGCCTGTGTTCTCAGACCTTCGCCGACGAGGCATACGTGCATTTCGTCGGCGTCGATCCCGCCCAGCGGGGCCGTGGCGTCGCCCGGTCGCTGTACGAGGCGTTTTTCAGCGCGGTCGCTCCACGGGCCACCGTGCGTGCGGTCACCTCGCCGGTCAACGAGGCCTCGGTCGCCTTCCACCGCTCGATCGGGTTCGAGGTCGAGCGGGTCGACGAGAGCTACGACGGCCGCGGCGAGGCGCGCGTGCTCCTGGTCTGGCGGCGCCCGACCTAGCATCACCCGATCGAGGGATGGGTGCCGTCCGGGGGGCGGCCGACCATCAAGCGGAGGTGTCGCCGCCACCTGTCTACCGTGGACCGTTCGGAAAGCTGCAAGCTGAGCGGCTGCTCTGGCGCGCCGGTTTCGGCCCGCGCAAGGGCGAGGCCGAGGCGCTGGCGAAGCTCGGGCTCGCCGGCGCTGTCCATCGGTTGACCAACCCGGGCTTCGAGCGTCTCGTCGGCCCGAAGCCGCACGACGACAAGGGCCATCCGCTGGCGCCGTACTCCGCGTGGGGCGACGATCACGCCTGGTGGCTCGATCGCATGGTGCGGACGAGCCGCCCGCTCGTCGAGCGGATGACGCTGATCTGGCACGACTGGTTCGCGACGTCCAACGACGGCGTGGGCAGCCAGAAGCTGATGCTCCAGCAGAACGAGCTGTTCCGCAAGCACGCGCTCGCCTCGTTCCACGATCTGCTCCGCGACGTGACGGCGAACCCCGCGATGCTCGAATGGCTGAACGGCCTACAGAACGAGAAAGGCTCGCCGAACGAGAACTATGGCCGCGAGATGATGGAGCTGTTCACGCTCGGAGCCGACCGCGGCGCGTACACCGAGAAGGACGTGCGAGAGCAGGCACGCGCGCTGACCGGGTGGGAGAACCGCTGGCGCAGCGGTGTCGGCGCATACGACTTTCACTTCGACGCGGCCCGTCACGACACGGCCTCCAAGCGCGTGTTCGGCAAGTCCGGGAACTTCGACTGGCGCGACGCCTGCAACCTCTGCATCACGCACAAGCTGCACCCATCCTTCTTCGTGCAGAAGCTGTGGAGCTACTTCGTGCCGACGCCGCCGGATCACGGCACGCAGGCATCGCTCGAGGCGATCTACAAGAACGGCTATCAGGTGAAGCCGGTCGTCGCCGCGATCCTCAGCCACCCGACGCTGTACCTCGGCCCGCGGCTGATGAAGCCACCGATCGTGCACACGGCCGGCCTCCTGCGCCGGCTCGGTGAGGGGATCACCACCACCGACTGGGCGTGGGTCGGCGACCTGTGCGGGCAACGGCTCTTCTATCCGCCGAACGTCGCCGGCTGGGACGACACGCGTTGGCTCGACACGGCAACGTTCCGTGGCCGCTGGTACGCGGTGCAGGTCGCCCTCCGCAACAAAGCGCTCGATCCGCAGAAGGCCAAGGAGCCGAACGACGCGAAGCAGCTCGTCGATCGCGCCGTCGGCTTCTGGAGCGACCCGCCGCTGTCGGCCGGTACGTACGAAGCGCTGCTCGAGTTCGCGAGGCGTGCGCTCCATGACGCCGGCAACGCGAACTGGAAGCAGCAGCAGTACCCGGTGCTCGTCCAGAACGCGTTGCGCCAGCTCGTCGCCATGTCACCCGACCTGCAGACCGCATGACCAGGCGCATCGTCTGCGACGAGTGCACGCGCGCCGACCTGCTCCGCGTCGCCGCCGGCCGGGGGCTGCCGGCGATCGAGCCGGGCATGCCGATGCCGGCCGGCACCGGGCTGACGCGGCGCGGATTCGTCGCGCGGTCGGTCGGGCTCGCGCTCTCGGTCTATGGCGTCGGCCGGCTTGCCTCGTTCGACGAGGGAATCGCGAACGCAGCAGCCGCCACGCAGAAGCCGATCCTCGTCACCGTGTTCCTACAGGGGGGCGCCGACTCGCTCTCGCTGCTCTACCCGCAGGGCGACCCGCTGTACGCGAAGTACCGCACCGATCTTGCGGTCACCGGCGGCACGCCGTTCACCGAGGACCCGCGGCTGATGTGGCACCCGTCCCTCGCTCCGATCGCGCAGCTGCACGGCGAGGGCAAGGTGAGCGTGCTCCCGGCGATCGGTTACGACCATCCCGACCAGTCGCACTTCACATCCCGGCACTACTGGGAGGTCGGCGCCACCGACGCCCGTCTGCTCACGGGCTGGATGGGCCGTTACCTCGACACGATCGGCTCGCCGGACAACCCGCTGCAGGGCCTCTCGCTCGGTGGCTCGCTGCTGCCGAGCCTCGCCACGTCACGTGTTCCGGTCGCGACGATCGACGCGCCGGGGCAGTACGACTTCTACACG
This sequence comes from uncultured Thermoleophilia bacterium, assembly GCA_963769545.1. Classification (GTDB taxonomy): domain Bacteria; phylum Actinomycetota; class Thermoleophilia; order Gaiellales; family Gaiellaceae; genus PALSA-600. Next base: position 84,021 of record CAVYMB010000003.1, read on the forward strand.
CAGGGCGTCTGGGGAACGGTGCAGAGCCGGATGCTCGATGCGATCGGCCAGCTCGGTGCGATCCGCTCGCACGATCCCCAGTTCGCCACCGCGGCCAACATCGCCCACCAGTCGGACCGCTTGCGACGCCAGCTCCTCCCGTTCGCCGGGAAGAAACTGACGCCGCCCGTCGCCTATCCGACCTCGAACGACTCGTTCCCGACCCAGCTCTCGGGCCTCGCGGCGATGATCGCCGCCGGCCTGCCGCTCCATTGCGTGTCGCTCGAGGCGACCGGCTCCTACGACACGCATGCCGACCAGACGACGGCGCTCGGGCCGGCACTCACGACGACTGCCGCGTCGCTCTTCTCGTTCCAGCGCGATCTCGAAGCGCGGGGGATCGCGGACCGGGTGCTCACGCTCGTCTGGAGCGAGTTCGGCCGCCGCGCGCAGGAGAACGGCTCGGGCGGCACCGACCACGGCGCGGCCGGCTGCGGCTTCCTGATCGGCACACGGGCGAACGGCCAACAGGTCGGAGAGTTCCCCGGGTTGAACGCGCTCGACGCCGACGGCAATCTCAAGCCGACCTCCGACTTCCGGGCCGTTTACTCCTCGCTGCTCGAGCAGTGGCTGCACACGGAGGCGGCGCGCGTGATCCCGGACGCGAAGAGGTTCCCGCGCGTCACACTGGTCAAGTGAGGCGGGCGGTCGCAACGGCCGCCACGGCTTCCGCGCTGCTCCTCGCAGGCAGCGGTCTGCTCCACGCTGCGCCTCCTGCGCCGACCCGCATCCAGGTCGCCGCACGCGAGTACTCGTTCGTCCTCTCGCGCCTCCGCGTCAAAGCGGGCCCGGCGATCGTCGAGCTCGTCAACTACGGGCAGGACGCCCACGACCTGAGATTGCAGCGCCGGGGGTCGCGACACATCGCCGGCATCGGGACGGTCGCATCGGGGAAGTACACCGATCTCTCGCTCAAGCTTGCCCCGGGGCGATACTCGCTCTGGTGCTCGCTCGCGAACCATCGCGCGCTCGGCATGAGCGCGACCCTCGTCGTAACGCCGCGCTGACGGTCGACGACGTCGGCGATCCCGGCGGCACGCCGGTCGTCTACCTGCACGGCGGCGGGGACTCCAGGCTCTCGCGCCATCCCGACGACGGCATCGCCGCCGGGCTCGGCATCCGGCTGGTCGCCGTCGACCGCTGCGGGCCTCCGGTGATCGGGCGCACCCTGCTCGGCTACGCCGGCGAGCTGCTTGCGCTGCTCGACGGGCTCGGCGTCGAGCGCTTCGGCGTCGTGGGCTGGTCGGCTGGTGGACCGCACGCCCTGGCGGTCGCAGCCGCCGCGCCTGAACGGGTCACACGCGTCGGCCTCGTCGCCTCGATGCCGGTGCCCGACGGCCTCCGCGCAATGCCGGCGCCGGTCCGCACCGCGATGCGCCTCGCACGCGTCTCGCCCCGGATCGCCGTGCCCGGCCTCAAGCGGTGGGGCAGGACGCCGCCGCCGCCGACGGGGGCGGCGGCAACGGACGCCGCGTATGCCGACGGTCGCCTCGAATCCTTCCGCGGCGGCGCCGGTTGGCTCGCACGCGAGCTCGCCTATCTCGGCCGGCCGTGGGGCTTCGGGCTCGCCGACGTGCAGGCGCCGGTCGCGCTCTGGTGGGGCAAGCAGGATCACGTGACGCCGCCGTCGATCGCGCGCGACTTTGCCAGGCGCCTGCCCGACAGCGAGCTGCACCTCGTCGACGGCACGCACCAGCTGTTGTTCGCACGTTGGCGGGAGATCCTCGCGGCGGCGGCGCAAACGTAGAATCGAGCGCATGAAGACGCCCGCATCCCTCATCGCCGTCGCATTCACCATCGCGCTCGTCGCAGCCGGGTGCGGCTCGAGCAAGCACGCGGCGACCACGACGACCACATCCAGCAGCTTCAAGGTCGGCCTCTCCACCGACACCGGCGGGCTCAACGACCGGAGCTTCAACCACCTCGCCTACGTCGGCCTGTTGCGCGCCGAGCACAACCTCGGGGTGCAGGGCCGGGTCGTCCTCGCCAACTCCTCAGCCGACTACATCCCGAACCTGACATCGCTCGCGCAGAAGGGATACAACCTCGTGATCGGCGTCGGCTTCACCGAGATCCAGGCGATGGCGGCCGTTGCCAAGCAGTTCCCGAAGACGCATTTCGCGATCGTCGACGTATCGAACGCAGACGAGGACAACCTGCCCAACGTCGAGGGCTTGCTCTTCCGGGAGCAGGAGGCCGGCTACCTCGCCGGCTACGCCGCCGGGCTCGCCGCGAAGGATCGGGAAGGCAAGGCCGTGTCGACGGTCGGCGGGCAGAAGCAGCCGCCGGTCGATCGCTACATCGCGGGCTTCCAGGCCGGCGCGAAGGCGTCGTTCCCCGGCGTGAAGACGCTGAACGGCTACTCACAGGACTTCTCGAACCAGGCGAAGTGCAAAGAGGTCGCGCTCAACCAGATCGCCGCGGGCTCCGTGGTCGTCTTCCAGGTCGCAGGAGGCTGCGGCCTCGGTGCTCTCAGCGCGGCGCAGGAGCAGGGCGTCTGGGGGATCGGGGTCGACGCCGACCAGGGCTTCCTCGGCCCGTACGTCCTCACCTCGGCGCTCAAGCGCGTCGACACGGCGGTGTACGACTCGATCGAGACCGCCCAGGCCGGCAAGTTCCAGGGCGGCCGCGACGTCGTCTACGGGATCGACGTCGGCGGCGTCGGGATCGGCCGGTTCTCGCCGAAAGCACCGGCGGGGATCGCGGCGGCGACCCGCAAGGCCGAAGCGCAGATGAAGGCGGGCAAGATCACCAACATCCCGACGATCGTCAAGTAGAGCCAGCGCGTTGCCCAGCCTGACCGAGGAGCAGCTCGAGCTCTTTCGCGCGACCAACTACGGCGTCGTTGCGACGATCGGCGCCGACGGTGCGCCGCAGACGACGATCGTCTGGGTGCACGAGGAGGATGGACGGCCCTTGTTCAACACGACGAACAAGCGCGCGAAAGGGCAGAACCTGCGCCGTGACCCGCGCTTGAGCATTCTCGTCTGGGACAAGGACAACCCGTATCGATATGTCGAGGTCGAAGGCGTGGCCGAGCTCGAGGACGACGTCGGAACCGAGAACATGCACGCGATGTCGCGCAAGTACACCGGAAAGGACTGGCACACGCCGGTCGACCGGCTGATCGTGCGGGTGAATCCGCAGCGGATCTACAACTATGACGACGACTAGATGACGTCGATGAGCAACCCGTATGCTCAGCCGATGGCCGACATCGATCATCGCGCGGCAGCGCGCGACCATCTCTGGCTCCACTTCACACGCATGCACGGCTACGAGGTGCCGGTGATCGTGCGCGGCGAGGGGTGCTACCTGTACGACGACCGCGGCAAGCGCTATCTCGACGCCCTCGCCGGGCTGTTCGCGGTGAACATCGGGTATTCGTACGGAGACGAGGTCGGCCGGGCCGCGCACGAGCAGATGCGCGAACTGCCGTACTACACGAACTGGTCCTACGCGCATCCACGCGCGATCGAGCTCGCGGCGAAGCTCGCCGAGCTCAGCCCGGACAGCGTCGACCGAGCCTTCTTCGTCTCCGGTGGGTCGGAGGCGGTCGAGTCCGTCTGGAAGATCGCGCGGCAGTACTACACGGCGCGCGGGGAACGGCGCTGGAAGGCGATCGCGCGGCGAACCGCGTATCACGGGACGACGATGGGAGCGCTGTCGATCAACGGCGTGCCCGCCCTGCGCACGCCGTTCGAGCCGCTGGTGCCGGACGTGATCCACGTGCGCAACACCAACCGCTATCACCGTCCGCCCGAGGAGACGGAGAGCGAGTTCACCGCGTTTCTGCTCGACGACCTGGAGGAGGCGATCCTCCAGGCAGGGCCCGAGACGGTCGCGATCGTGATCATGGAGCCGGTACAGAACGCCGGCGGCTCGTTCACGCCGCCTGCCGGCTACTTCCAGGGCGTGCGCGAGATCTGCGACCGCTACGGGATCCTGCTGTGCGCCGACGAGGTGATCACCGGCTTCGGACGCACCGGTACGTGGTTCGCGAGCGACAAGTACGACATCCGCCCCGACCTGATCACGTGCGCCAAGGGGCTCTCGTCGGCGTACGCGCCGATCGGCGCGGTGCTCGCGGGCGAGCGGGTGTTCGAGCCGTTCGCGCAACAGACAGCGATGCTCACGCACGGCATCACCTTCGGAGGCCATCCCGTCTCGTGCGCGGTCGCGTTGAAGAACATCGAGATCATGGAGCGCGACGGAATCGTCTCGGGCGCGGCGGAGCACGAGGACGCATTCCGCGCCCAGCTCGCAACGCTGCTCGAGCTCGACATCGTGGGCGACCTCCGTGGCACGGGCTACATGTGGGCGCTCGAGCTCGTGAAGGACAAGGAGGCCCGGGCAGGACTGGCCGGCACCGAGCCTATGTCGACGCGCGCGGCAGCAGGCTTCAGCGCGAGCGAGGCCGAGACGCTGCTGCGCGGCTTCCTCTCACCGGAGCTCTTCGAGCGCGGGCTGATCTGCCGCGCCGACGACCGCGGCGATCCGGTGGTGCAGATCTCGCCGCCGCTCGTGGCGCGCGAGGAGGAGTTCTCGCAGATCGTCGGCATCCTCGGCGACGTGCTGACCGAGGCCTGGAAGCGCATCTCGTAGTCACGGAGAGGCGGCAGGTGGCTGCGTGCCCTTGACGATCTGCGACGTCGGGCCGCGGGACGGCCTGCAGAACGAGCCGGACGTGCTCGCGCCGGCCGTGCGCGCAGAGTTCGTCTCGCGCCTGATCGCCGCCCGGCTGCCGCGCGTGGAGGCGGTGTCGTTCGTCCGCGGAGATCTCGTCCCGCAGATGGACGACGCCGAGGCGGTCGTGGCCGCGGTCGAGCGCGCAGGAGGCACGGAGCTCTCGGGACTGGTGCTCAACGAACTCGGCTACGAGCGGTTGGTCGCGGTCGGCCTCGACCGTGTCAACTGCACGCTGGCGGCGACCGAGGCCTTCAACCGCCGCAACGGCAACGCGTCGCTGGAGGAGGCGGTCGCGCGCGTGGCGGCGATCATCGACGGTGCCACGCTTCCGGTCACGGTGACCGTGTCGTGTGCGTGGGGCTGCCCGTTCGAGGGTGAGGTCGATCCGGCGTCTGTCGCCGACCTGTGCGAGCGGCTCGCCGCCGCCGGGGAGCTGGTGCTCGCCGACACGATCGGCGTCGCGACCCCGCGCCGGGTGCGGCGGCTCGTCGAACGTGTCTCGATCCTCGGGCAGCCGGTTGGCGCGCACCTTCACAACACGCGCAACACGGGATACGCGTGTGCGTGGGCGGCGCTCGAGGCAGGCGCGGCGATTCTCGACGCGTCGGTCGGTGGGCTCGGCGGCTGCCCGTTCTCGCCGCAGGCCACCGGGAACGTCGCGACGGAGGACCTCGTCTGGCAGCTCGAGCGCGATGGGATCGCCACGGGGGTCGACCTCGATGCGCTCGTTGGGACGTCGCGTTGGCTCGCGGGCGTACTCGGCCGCCAGCTCGACGGGCAGCTGTACCGCGCCGCGCGCTGGCCGTCGTAGCTCGAGCCGCATGTTCGACTCGCTGCTCAACCTGCTCTGGGACGCGCCGCAGGCGTACCTGATCGTGCTCGCGCTCGCGATCGGCGACGCGGTGCTGCCGGTGCTGCCGAGCGAGACGGCGGTGATCCTTGCCGGGATCCTCTGCACCACCGGGCCGATGCTCTCGCTCCACTGGGTCGTGATCGCCGCAGCCGTCGGCGCGTTCGTCGGCGACAACACGTCGTACGCGCTCGGCCGCTATGCCGGCGAGCCGATGCGCCGCCGCTTCTTCGCAGGCGAGAAGAGCACGCGCGCGCTCGGGTGGGCGAAGGGTCAGCTGGCCGAACGCGGCGGCGTGATCATCGTCGTCTCGCGCTTCATTCCGGGCGGGCGCACGGCGACCACCTTCACCTGCGGGCTGACGCGATTCGAGTGGCGCCGGTTTGCCGTGTTCTCCGCCATCGCGGCGGTGTTCTGGTCGCTCTACGCGAGCCTGCTCGGCTACTTCGGGGGACGCGCCTTCGAGGATCGCCCGATCCTCGCGGTGATCGTCGCCCTCGGCATCGCCTTCGCGATCACCGGGCTCGTCGAGGGCATCCGCAAGCTCAGAAAACGAGCTTGACGAGCACCACCACGAGCGCGATCAGGAGCACGAGCAACGCGAGGGCGACGAAGGCGATCCCGAGGCCGCTGAGCGCGAGCCTGGTCGGCAGCACCGGCGGCTGCGGCGGCCCGCCCGGCTCTGCGGCGCCGCCGAAGGCACGCTCGAGCTGGCTCTCGACGTAGCTCTGGATCCGCTGCTCGAAGCGCGCCGACAGGTCGTCCGAGCGCGACTGCGGCTTCGGCGCCGCCTCCGGCGACTTGTACCCCGCGCTGCGACCGTCGACCGAGAGCTCGAAGATGTGCTCGTGCTGGATGTCCTTCAGCGTCTGCTCGCCGAGGTCGTGCACCGCCACGCCCTCCGGCAGCTTGTTGCCGAGCAGTGCCCGCGTCGTCTCCGAGACGAGAATCTGTCCGCCGTGACCCGCGGCGGCAATGCGCGCCGCGCGGACGACGTCGATGCCGAGGTACCCCTCGTCGCCGACGTGCGGCTCGCCCGTGTGCAACCCCATGCGCACGCGAAGCTCCTTCCCCTCGGGCCACTCGTGCGCGAGCAGCGCCCGCTGCGCCTGCACGGCCGCGGTGGCCGCGTCGCGTGCCCGCAGGAACGAGTAGAAGAACGCGTCGCCCTGCGTGTCGATCTCCGTGCCGCCGTGCTCGCCGAACGCCGACCTGACGATCCGCCGGTGATCGGCGGCGACGGTCGCGTAGAGGCTGTCGCCGAGCTCCTGCAGCAGCCGCGTCGAGCCCTCGATGTCGGTGAAGGCAAAGGTGACCGTTCCGCCGGGCAGCTGCGGCACCGGCCTACGCTAGCGGGGTGAACCGCCTCGCGCACGAGACGTCGCCGTACCTCCGCCAGCACGCGGGCAACCCGGTCGACTGGTACCCGTGGGGCGCCGAGGCGCTCGAGCGGTCGCGCACCGAGGATCGTCCGATCCTGCTCTCGATCGGCTACTCGGCCTGCCACTGGTGCCACGTGATGGAGCGTGAGTCGTTCGAGGACCCGGCGACGGCCGCGTTGATGAACGAGCATTTCGTCAGCGTGAAGGTCGACCGGGAGGAGCGGCCCGACCTCGACGCGGTCTACATGGACGCGGTCGTCGCGCTCACCGGGAGCGGGGGATGGCCGATGACGGTGTTCCTCGCGCCCGACGGCAAGCCATTCTTCGGCGGCACCTACTACCCACCCGAGCCGCGCCACGGGCTGCCGGCCTTTCGCCAGGTCCTGCGTGCGGTCGCCGACGCGTGGCGCGACCAGCGCGCCGAGGTCGAGCACTCCGGGGCGCAGCTCGCCGAGCATCTGCAGGCCGGCGCTGCGCTGCAGTCCTCGCGCGAGCCGCTGACGGAGTCGCTGCTGGACGACGCGCAGCGCGGGCTGCGGGCGGGGTTCGACCCGCGCGAAGGCGGTTTCGGCCGTGCGCCGAAGTTCCCGCCGGCGCCGGTGCTCGAGTTCCTGCTGCGCCGCGGGGAGAAGGAGATGACCAGGACGACGCTCGACGGCATGGCGCGCGGCGGGATGTACGACCTGGTCGGCGGCGGCTTCCACCGCTACTCGGTCGACGAGCGTTGGCTCGTGCCGCATTTCGAAAAGATGCTGTACGACAACGCGCTGCTCGCGGCCGTCTACCTGCACGCGTGGCGCCTATTCGCCGACGACCGGTACCGGCGCGTCGCGGAGCAGACGATCGACTACGTGCTGCGGGAGTTGGCGCTCGACGGAGGCGGGTTCGCCTCGGCGCAGGATGCCGACACGGACGGTGTCGAAGGCCTCACGTTCACCTGGGCGCGGGGGGAGGCGGCGCCGGATGAGCTGCTCGAGCCGTTCGAGCATGGACGGTTCATCGTCCGCGGCGAGCTGGACGAGGAGACGAGGGAGCGGCTGTTCGCGATCCGGGAGCAGCGGACGAAGCCGCTCCGTGACGACAAGGCGATCGCGTCGTGGAACGGCCTGATGCTCGCTGCGCTCGCCTCGGGCGCCCGGACGGTCGGCCGGCCGGACTGGCTCGCGGCTGCGGTGCGGCTCGGCGACTTCCTGCTCGGCCCGCTCTCCGACGGCGACGGCCGCCTGCACCGCACGTGGCGCGACGGCGTCGCGAAGGGGACGGGCTATCTCTCCGACTACGCCGACACGGCCTACGGCCTCCTCGAGCTGCACGTAGCGACCGGCGACCTGCGCTGGCTCCGCGCGGCGCACCGGCTCGCGCTCACCGCCGTGCAGCTGTTCGGCGCAGCCGACGGCGCGGGATTCGTCCAGGTCCCGGTCGACGGCGAGCAGCTGATCGCGCCGAAGATCGAGCTCGACGACCATCCGACGCCGAGCGGCAATGCGATGCTGGCCTACGTGCTGTTGCGGCTGGCGCGGATCTGGGGCGATGACGAGCTCGAGCAGCTCGGGGTCGGCGTGCTCCGGCTCGTGCGCGACGTGCTGACGCGCGCCCCGTCGGGGTTCGGCTGGGGCCTCGTCGCGCTCGACCAGCACCTGGCGCCCCACCGCGAGATCGCGATCGCCGGGCCTCCTTCCTCAGCCGTCGCCGCCGCCGCGGTCGAGCGGGCGGCGACGACCGACGTGATCGCCTTCGGGCCTGCCGACGACGTTCCGCTCCTCGCCGGCCGCGGCCTCGTCGGCGGCCTGGCGGCCGTGTACCTGTGCGAGCGCTTCGCATGCCGGCTGCCGGTGACCGACCCGGAGGAGCTTGCGTAAGCTGATCGACTGATGGCGCTGCTCGAGATTCGCAACGTCACACGCCGCTTCGGCGGCATCGTCGCGATCGACGACGTCTCGCTCGACGTCGATGCGGGCCAGATCGTGGGGCTGATCGGCCCGAACGGCGCCGGCAAGACGACGCTCTTCAACGTGGTCACCCGCCTCTACAAGCCGGATGGCGGCGAACTCCGCCTGGACGGCAAGAGCCTGCTCCGGACGCCGCCGCACAAGGTTGTGCGCCGGGGGATCGCGCGCACATTCCAGAACGTGGAGCTCTTTCGCACGATGACGGTGGTCGACAACGTCCTGGTCGGAGGGCACACGCGCAGCGCCCCGTTCGGCGGGCGCCTCGCGCGGACGCGCGCATTCGAGGTGCTGCGCTACGTCGGGCTCGAGCGCCTGGCCGAGCGACCCGTGTCGGGGCTGCCGTTCGGCACGCTCAAGCGGGTCGAGCTCGCACGCGCGCTCGCGGCGGAGCCGCGGCTCCTGCTGCTCGACGAGCCGGCCGGGGGGCTGAACCACCAGGAGGTCGCCGAGCTGGGCACGTTCGTGCGCAAGCTCCGGGACGACTTCGAGCTCACCGTGCTGCTGGTCGAGCACCACATGGGCCTTGTCATGGGCATCGCCGAGCGCATCCACGTCCTCGACTTCGGACGGAAGATCGCCGAGGGGACGCCGGAGGAGGTCCAGCGCGACCCGGCCGTGATCGAGGCGTATCTCGGAACCGACTCGTGACCTCGCTTCACTGGGAAGGCTGTTTGAACGTGCGCGACCTCGGCGGTCTGCCGACGGTCGACGGTGGCACGACCCGCAGCGGATCGGTGATCCGCTCCGACAACGTCGGCGGCCTGACCGAGCGCGGCTGGCGCTCGCTCGCGGAGCACGGCGTCGTCCGCATCGTCGATCTCCGGTGGTCGGTGGAACGTGAGGGAGACCGGCCGCCCCAGGTCGAGGTCGACGTCGTCCACGTGCCGGTGCTCGGGGACGATCTCGACGACGAGTATCTCGCAGAGCTCAATGCCAGCCTCGACGCGTCGAGCGACGTCGCCGACCACTACGCATGGTCGTACGTCGACTTCCTCGAGCGGTTTCGCGATCGGTTCGGACGCGCGCTTGCGGCCGTCGCCGAGACCGACGGCGCCGTCGTCGTCCACTGCGCGGGCGGCAAGGATCGAACCGGCCTCGTCTCGGCGCTGCTCCTGCGCCTCGCCGGCGTCGAGACGACGGTGATCGCCGCCGACTACGCGGCCTCGGAGGCCAACCTCGCGCCGCGGACGCCTGCGTGGGTCGACGAGGGCGAGGACGAGGTCGACCGCGAGCGGCGCCGGAAGCTGATGCGGACGCCGGCCGAGGCGATGGTGCAGACGCTCGACGAGCTCGATCGCCGCTACGGCGGCGTCGAGCAATACCTCCGGGCTGCCGGTCTGACCGACGAACAGCTCGACCGCCTGCGGGCCCGCCTGGCCGTCGCGTCCTGAGCGCCTGCCGATCGCGGCTACCCTCGTCCGTGATGGGGAGGGTCCCGCCGCCCGCCGCGCTCGTCGCGCTCTTTGCCATGGTCCTGATCGGCGCCGCCGGCGCCGCGTCACCCGGGACGCCCGGCGTCACGGCGACCGAGGTCCTGATCGGCTCGAGCGGTCCGCTGACCGGCGACGCGGCCGCAACCTCGGGCTTCCTCCGCGGCGCGGGCGCCTACTTCTCCTACGTGGATTCCCGAGGCGGCGTCCACGGCCGGAAGGTCGAGTTCGTCTACCTCGACGACGCCTCCGACCCTGGTCGCGCCGCCGCAAACGCCGAGCGGCTGATCGGCTACAACAAGGTCTTCGCGCTGTTCTCGGTCGTCGGAACGAGCAGCAACTTCGCGATCCGCGACGTCGCGAACGCAGCGCATGTGCCGCAGGTGTTCTCCGCCTCGGGCGCCACCTCACTGAGCAGCGACGCAGCGCGCTACCCGTGGACGATCGGCTACCTCCCCACGTACTCCGCGGAAGGGGCCGTCTACGCGCGCAACATCCTGGCGACCAGGCCGACGAAGGCGAAGATCGGTGTGCTCTACCAGGCGGACACCTACGGCCGGGATCTGCTCGGCGGCCTCCGCAAGGGCCTCGGCGCGAAAGCGGGCAAGCTGATCGTGCAGACCGCGGGGTACGACCCGACGAGCTCGAACGTGGAGCTCCAGATCGCCGCGTTGAAGGCGAGCGGTGCGAACACGCTGTGCATCTTCGCGTCGGGGAAGTTCGCAATCCAGGCGTTCGTCTACGCCGACAAGCTCGACTGGCACCCACAGATCTACGTCAACGACGTTGCGGCTGCCTCGTCGGTCATGCGCCTGAATCCTCCGGCGATCGCGGACGGCTCGGTCTCGATTCTCTGGGTCAAGGACCCGACGACCCCGAGGTTCGTGAGTGACGCCGGCGTCAAGCTCGCCCAGCGGATCGTGAAGCGGTACCTGCCGGGAGGCAGCATCTCCGACAGCTTCGTCCTGGCCGGGATGGCCGAGGCGTACTCGTTCGTCGATGCGCTCCGGGCCACGGGGAAGAGCCCGACCCGCCTCGCGCTGATGACGGCGGTCGAGCACATGAACGAGACGACAAACCCGTTTCTCGCGCCCGGGATCGCCGTCCGGACGACGCCCGCCTCTCGATTCCCGATCACCCAGGTACGGCTCCAACGCTGGCGTCACGGCCACTGGGTCCCGTTCGGCCCGGTTCTCGCCGCGCATCCCTAGCAGGAGGTCGCCGGCCCCGGCCGAAGACTCGGTTCTGGTGCGCCGCACAGCGACCCTCATCGTGCTCGTCTTCCTGCTCGCGCCTGCAGCGGCGCGGGCGGCGGCCAATCCCCAGATCGCAGGGCTGCAGGTCGCGCTGCGCGCCCACGGGCTCTACCTCGGCCCGATCGACGGCGTCGCCGGCCCGAAGACGGCCGCGGCGGTTCATGCCTTCCAGCGGAAGGTCGGGCTCCCCGTCGGCGTCGCGACCGCCAAGACACGGCTCGCCCTCGGCCCGCTCGGCCGGCCGCTGTTCGGAGCGCGGACGATCAAAGCCGGCGACTTCGGTTGGGACGTCGCCGTCCTACAGTTCTTGATGACACGCGACGGCGTGTACACGGGTGCGCTCGACGGCTACTTCGGCAAGGAGACGGCCGCCGCGTTGCGGCGCTACCAGAAGCGGCTGAGGCTGGGCGCGGATGCCGTTGTCGGCCCGCACACGCTCGCGGCGATCGTCGACCACGACCGAGTGCCCGTGCGTACGCACGCAACGGTCGCCGCACAGGTGTACATCGTGAAGCCCGGCGACAACCTCACTCTGATCGCGTCGCGCTACGGGACAACGGTGACCGCCCTCGCCGCTCAGAATCACCTCGACCCGTCGCGGCCGATCGTGATCGGAGAGCACCTGCTCGTCCCCGCCCGTCCGGCAGCTCCTGCGCTCGTCGCCCAGCAGCAGAACGTCCGCGCGATCCTCGATGAGTGGTCGAGCCGGCTCGGGGTCGACCCGCACCTCGTCCGCGCAGTCGCGTGGATGGAGTCCGGCTACCAGACCCGCCTCGTGTCGTCGTCGGGTGCCGTCGGCGTGATGCAGACGTTGCCGTCGACTCGTGAGTATGTGGAGACGGTGTTGCTCGAACGGCGCGTGCCGCACACGGTGGAGGGGGACGTGGAGGTCGGCGTGGCGTACCTGAAGCACCTGATCGCCGCCTTCAACGGCGACGAGCGTCTCGCGCTCGCAGGCTGGTACCAGGGTGAGCGGGCGGTCCGGGAGCACGGGCTGTACAAGGTCACGTTGCCGTTCGTCGACGACGTGCTCGCGCTGCGCGCGCGGATGTAGCACCGGCAGCCGGGGCTTCCGTCTCTAACATGGGGCGGTGGAGCTGCTCGACCGATCGCTCGACGAGCTCCTGGCAGAGGCGCGCACTGTTCGGGGGGAGGCCCGCGGCAGCCTCGTGACCTTCAGCCCGAAGGTCTTCGTCCCGCTGACCAAGCTCTGCCGCGACGTCTGCCACTACTGCACGTTCGCGCACCCGCCGCGACGCGGCGAGCGCGCGTTCATGACCCTCGACGAGGTGCTGGACGTCGCGCGCGCCGGTGCCGCAGCAGGCTGCCGTGAGGCGCTCTTCACGCTCGGCGACAAGCCGGAGCTCCGCTATCGCGTCGCACGCGACGAGCTCGCCTCGCTCGGCTGCACCACCACCGTCGAGTACCTCGAGCGTGCGGCCGGCGCGGTGCTGGAGGAGACCGGGCTGCTCCCGCACCTGAACCCGGGTGTGCTCACGGCCGCCGACTACGCGCGGCTCCGGCCGGTCTCGGCGTCGATGGGGTTGATGCTCGAGAGCGTCTCCGAGCGCCTTCACCGCCGCGGCGCCCCGCATTTCGGCTCGCCCGACAAGCAGCCGGCGGCCAGGCTCGAGGCACTCGGGCTCGCCGGAGCGGCCCGGGTCCCGTTCACGACGGGCCTGCTGATCGGGATCGGCGAGACGCGCGCCGAGCGCCTCGCGACGATCGAGGCGATCGCCGCCGCGCACGCCCGGCACGGCCACGTGCAGGAGGTGATCGTCCAGAACTTCCGTGCCTGGCCTGGCACGAGGATGAGCGACGCGGCCGAGCCGTCGCTCGAGGAGCTTGCGTGGACGATCGCCTGCGCGCGGTTGCTGCTCCCACCCGAGATCTCCGTCCAGGCGCCGCCCAATCTCACGGGCGAGTTCGCATCACTGCTCGACGCAGGGATCGACGATTTCGGCGGTGTTTCTCCGGTGACGATCGACCACGTAAACCCGGCTGCGCCGTGGCCCGAGATCGAGCTGCTCCGTTCGGCGTGCGACGCGCGCGGGCTCGAGCTCGTTCCGCGCCTGACCGTGTATCCGCGCTTCGTCGGCCCGTCGTGGATCGATCCGGCGGTACTGCCGCGCGTTCTCCGGCTCGCGGACGCGCAGGGGCTCGCGCGCGAGGACGAGTGGTCGGCCGGCACGACCGAGTCCGTGCCGTTCGTCGTGCGACGCGATGCGCTGCCGATCGACACCGCCGACGAGCTCGGCGAGGACGAGATCGTGCGCCTCTTCAACGCGCGCGGGGAGGAGCGTCAACGGGTGCTGGCCCGCGCCGACGCGCTCCGGCGCGAGCGGAACGGCGACGTCGTCACGTACGTGGTCACGCGCAACGTGCAGTACACGAACGTCTGCTATTTCCGCTGCGGGTTCTGTGCGTTCTCGAAGGGAAAGCTCGCTGCCAATCTGCGCGGCGCCCCGTACCTCGTCCCGCACCCGGAGATCGTCCGGCGGGCCGTCGAGGCGTGGGAGCGCGGTGCGACCGAGATCTGCCTGCAGGGTGGCATCCATCCCTCGTTCGACGGCGACTACTACGCCTCCGTCGTGCGCGCGATCAAGGACGCAGTCCCGGATCTGCACGTGCACGCGTTCAGCGCGCTCGAGGTGTGGCAGGGTGCTTCGACGCTCGGCGTCGACCTCGACTCGTACCTCGAGCGCCTTCGCGACGAGGGTCTGGCATCCCTGCCGGGCACGGCGGCCGAGGTGCTCGACGACGAGGTGCGGGCCGTCATCTGCCCCGACAAGATCTCGACGTCTCAGTGGCTCGAGGTGCACGCAGCTGCGCACCGCGCCGGGTTGAGATCGAACGTGACGATCATGTTCGGTCACGTCGACGGTCCGCGAAACTGGGCCCGCCATCTGCTCGCGGTCCGCGCATTGCAGCGGGAGACCGGGGGCTTCACCGAGTTCGTCCCGCTGCCGTTCGTCCACATGGAGGCACCGATCTACCTGCGCGGTGGCGCGCGTCGGGGGCCGACGTTCGGCGAGCTGCTGGCGATGCACGCCGTCGGCCGGATCGCACTCGATCCGTGGTTCGAGAACGTGCAGGTGTCGTGGGTGAAAGCCGGCCCGCGCGGCGTCGTCGAGGCGCTCAACGCCGGCGTGAACGACCTGGGCGGAACGCTGATGAACGAGTCGATCTCGCGTGCGGCCGGCGCCGAGTGGGGGCAGGAGCTCTCGCCCGAGCAGATGGAGGCGCTGATCCGGCGCGCCGGCCGCATCCCCCGACAGCGGACGACGCTCTACGGCGAACCGGAGCCGTCACGTGTGCGTACGTCGTTCGGGGCGTCCCCGCTGGCCGAGCCGCGCAACCCGCACGTGAACGAGGCAGCCCTGCCGCGCCCGCGCCGGCTGTACCGGGCGCGGGTGGAGGCCCGCTGAGGAGCCTCCACCCGCTGTCGGCTCAGAAACCGCCCGAGCAGTTCGCCGAACCGACGACCGTCCCGGTGCCGGCATGGCCCGGATCCGACGCGTAGCCGGGATCGGGCTGCACTACCGCAACGGCGCTGAACGTCCCGCTGATCGACGAGCCGGACTTGACCACCGAGCTTGCGACGAGCACGAGCACGTCTCCAGCCGGGAGCGTGTCCGGGCCGCCGACGCTGTTTCCGGGGCCTGTCGTGAACATGCAGTTGGAGAGGTCGGTCGTCACGGCCAGACCCTTGAACGCGGACGGTGCGTCGCCGCCCGACAGCGTGTTGTCCTTGGCCCACTGTGCGCCCCAGAAGGTGACATGCGTGCCGACGGTCGCGTTGCCGTCGCCGATCACGAAGACCGGAGGGGTCGACGAGTCGGCAAGGGCCGACCCGGCGAGCAGCATCGAACCGAGCAGGGTCACCAGGACGGCTGCGCGGCGAAGGGTTCTCCCCACTGACGAGCTCCTTTCGAGAGATGCCGCCCGGGAGCCCCCGAGCGGTACTCGACTCATCGGCGCCAGGGCGAGATGTGGCAATCGCCGAACGAGGGAATCGGCCGTCAGGCTTCGAGCGCGAGCAGGTCGTCCACCGTCTCGCGCCGGCGGATCAAGGTTGCCTCGCCGTCTGCGACGAGCACCGCCGCGGGTCGTGGAACGGCGTTGTACGTCGAGCTCATCGCCAACGTGTACGCGCCCGTGACGGGAATCGCGAGCAGGTCACCGCGCCGCGGCTCGGGCAGCTCGACCCGCTCGATCAGCACGTCGCCGGACTCGCAGTGCTTGCCGGCGACGGCGAACGCCCCGGACGGGTCCTCGCCGGCGCGGTTTGCGAGCAGCGCCGTGTACCGGGCGCCGTACATCGCGGGCCGGGGATTGTCGGACATCCCTCCGTCGATCGCGACGTACCGGGTGGCGGTGCCGGTCTCCTTGACCCCGCCGACCGAATAGAGCGTGACGCCTGCGCGGGAGACGAGCGACCGTCCGGGCTCGAGGATCAGCTGCGCCTCGGGCAGGTCGTGGAGCCCCCAGGCTCGCCGCAGCTCACCGGTCAGGCCGCCCACGAAATCGGGGATCGAGACGCTCGGCTCCTCCGGCACGTGGCGCACGCCCAGGCCGCCACCCAGATCGACGATGCGGGGCGTCCAGCCGAGCTCGGCCCGAGTGCGTGCGGCGAAGGCCGCGACCCAGTCGACGGTCATCAAGGCGGCGCCGAGGTGGAGCAGTTGCGAGCCGACGTGGATGTGCACGCCGACGCAGCTGTCCAGCATCCGGATCGCCTCGAGCGCATCGTCCGGAACCAGCCCGAACTTCGACCCGTGGTGCGCCGTCTTCACCGCTTCGTGCGTGTCGGCTTCGATCCCGGGGGTAACCCGCACGAGCGTCCGGCGCACGCCCGCCGCGTTGGCCCGCTCGGCCTCCCCGAGCGAGTCGACCACGAGCAGTGCGTCGCCGTCCGCCGCACGCTCGAGTAGCGCGTCCTCTTTGTTGTTGCCGTGGATGACGAGCCGGTTCTCGGCGATACCGGCGCGGCGTGCGAACTCGAGCTCGCCGAAGGTCGAGACATCGGCGCCGAGCCCTTCCTCGCCGAGCAGCCGCAGGACGGCAACCGACGGGAATGCCTTCGTGCCGTAGACGATCAGGGCATCGGGCGCCGCAGCGCGATAGGCCCGCGCCTGAGCGCGCAGCGTCGACTCGTCGTAGACGACGAGCGGCGTACCGAAGCTCCGCGCGAGCTCCGTCGCGGTGACCCCGCCGAGGACGAGCTCGGAGCCGGCGAAGGAGGCGCCGTCGGGGAGGAGCTCGTCGAGGGTGGTGTTGACAGCTGGCTGGGTCACGGCTCCATGGTTACACTGGGCGCCCCGTGAACCTACTGCTTATCTGACGCAGGGAGCGGGGCGGCGACAGGCCGCGGCATCCTCCCACGGCCTCTCGCGCGAGAGGCTTTTTCATTTCTGGAGACGAGATGGAACGGTACGACGCACACGCAATCGAGAAGAAGTGGCAGGACGAGTGGGCGAGCGCCGGCGCGTTCACCGTCGCCAACCCGGCGCCCGGCGCCGAGAGCGACGACCGTCACTTCTACATGCTCGAGATGCTGCCGTACCCGTCGGGCACGCTCCACATGGGGCACGTCCTCAACTACACGCTCGGCGACGTCGTCACGCACTTCCGCCGGCGCAACGGCTTCGAGGTGCTGCGGCCGATGGGCTTCGACTCGTTCGGGCTGCCGGCCGAGAACGCGGCGATCAAGGAGGGCGGCAACCCGCTCGCGATCACCGAGCGCAACATCGCGTCGATCGAGAACCAGATGCGCCGCATGGGCTGGGCGATCGACTGGAGCCGCGAGGTCTCGGCGCACGAGCCGACCTATTACCGCTGGACACAGTGGCTGTTCTTGAAGCTGTTCGAGCACGGGCTCGCCTACCGCAAGGAGGCCCCGGTCAACTGGTGCCCGAACGACCAGACCGTGCTCTCGAACGAGCACGTCGTGGACGGCCGCTGCTGGCGCTGCGGGGCGATCGTCGAGGCGCGGAACATGGAGCAGTGGTTCTTCAAGATCACTGCCTACGCCGACGAGCTGCTCGACGACCTGGAGACGATCGACTGGCCCGAGCGGACGAAGAAGATCCAGAGACAGCACATCGGGCGTTCCGAGGGCGCCGAGCTGCTCTTCCGCATCGACGAGCTCGACCGTGACATCGCCGTGTTCACGACGCGGCCGGACACGGTCTTCGGGGCGACGTTCTTCGTGGTCGCGCCCGAGTCGCCGCTCGTCGACGAGCTGGTCGAGGGCACTGGGCTCGCCGACGAGGTGCGCTCCTACGCCCGGATCTCGGCCGCCCGGCCGACCGAGGACCGCGCGTCGCGCGAGAAGACCGGTGTCTTCACCGGCCGCTATGCGCTGAACCCCGCCAACGGCGAGCAGATCCCGATCTGGGTCGCCGACTACGTGCTGATGCAGTACGGCACCGGCGCGATCATGGCGGTGCCGGCGCACGACGAGCGCGACCGTGAGTTCGCGGAGACCTACGGGTTGCCGATCGTCCCCGTGATCGACGACGACGGCATGCTCGTCAACTCGGCGCAGTTCGACGGATTGCCCTGGCGCGACGGGATCGAGGCGATCGTCGGCTGGTTGAGCGAGCACGGCAAGGGGAAGCCCGCGATCAACTATCACCTGCGCGACTGGAGCTTCTCCCGGCAGCGCTACTGGGGTTGTCCGATCCCGATCGTCTACTGCGAGGAGCACGGACCCGTTCCGGTTCCCGAGGACGAGTTGCCGGTGCTGTTGCCCGAGGTCGACGACTACCAGCCGAAGGGCGAGCCGCCGCTCGCGCAGGCGACCGAATGGATCAACGTGCCCTGCCCGATCTGCGGCAAGCCGGCGCGGCGCGAGGCAGACACGATGGACACGTTCGTCGATTCCTCGTGGTACTTCCTGCGCTACACCGACCCGCACAACGTGGACGCGCCGTTCGACCGGCGGATCGCCGACTACTGGATGCCGATTGACCAGTACATCGGCGGCATCGACCACGCGAAAGGTCACCTGCTCTACTCGCGCTTCTTCATGAAGGCGCTGAACGACCTTGATCTGATCGGCGTCCGCGAGCCGTTCCAGCGTCTCTTCCATCAGGGCTGGGTGCGGCTCGGCGGGAAGCGCATGTCGAAGTCGCAGGGCGGCGTCACGCCCGACGACCTGGTCGACGAGTTCGGCGCAGACCCGATCCGCATCTACATCCTGTTCCAGGGCCCCGCCGATCAGGACATCGACTGGACGCCGGACGGGATCGAGCCGATGGTGAGGTTCATCAGGCGGCTGTGGCGTGTCGTGCACGAGGCGGCAGCGCAGCCTCCGTCACCGGCCGGCTCCGACACGCCCCTTGCGCGCAAGGCGCACGAGACGATCGCCCGCGTCACCGACGACATCGGCCGTCGTTTCGTCTTCAACACGCCGATCGCTGCCGTGATGGAGCTCGTGAACGAGCTCTCGAAGGCGCCCGACGATCCCGCCGCCCGGTTCGCCGCCGAAACGGCCGTCTCGCTCATCCAGCCCTATGCACCGCACGTCGCAGATGAACTGTGGCTGACGCTCGGCAACGAGCACCTCTGGCGGGCGCCGTGGCCGGTCGCCGACGAGTCGCTGCTCCAGCGCGACACGGTCGAGCTCGTCCTGCAGGTCAACGGCAAGGTGCGCGACCGTCTCCAGGTGCCGGTCGGGCTTTCCGACGCGGAGCTCGTCGAGCGCGCGAAGGCCTCGCCGAAGGTGCAGGCGCATCTTGACGGCGAAGAGGTCAGGGCGATCGTCGTCCCGGACAAGCTCGTCAACCTGGTCGTGTAGCCGGCACGCTCCGCGGCCTGCGCCGTGCGCGGCGCCCTGCCCTGTGGAGAAGGAGTTGCACGACCGGCGCAAAGCCGTCACCCACGCGTGACGGTTGCGCCGGCACGGTGTGCTCGTGCCCACGCACCACCTGACCGTCGGCCGCCGCCGGCTCGCTGCGATCGTGTTGTCCGCGATCGTCGTCGCCGTTGTCGCCTGGCGGCACGTCTCCTCCGGCGCTCCTGCGGCCGGCGCCGCGCTTCCGGTCGCCCCCCTCCGGCCGCGCGCGCCGGCTGCGGCCGCGGGAGCGTCCGGGGGATCGAGGCAGCTGATCGTCGTCGACGTCGTCGGCGCGGTGCATCGCCCGGGGCTGTACCGGTTGCGGCGCGGTGCGCGGGTCGCCGATCTCGTCACGCGGGCCGGTGGGTTGACGCACCGTGCCGAACGGACGGCAGTCAATCTGGCCGCACCCCTCGCGGACGGCCAGCAGGTTCTCGTCGCCGCGCGGGGTGCCCCCGGAGCTGCGGCGAGCTCCGCCGCCGGCGGTACGCCCGGCGCCGCTGCGCCGCCCGTCTCGCTGAGCACCGCCACGGCCGAGCAGCTCGACACGCTTCCCGGCGTCGGCCCGGTGACCGCTCAGAAGATCGTCGACTACCGAGAGGCACATGGCCCATTCACGTCGGTGGCGCAGCTCGATGCCATCCCCGGCATCGGACCGGCCAGGCTCGACGAGCTGCGCGGGCTGGTCGAACCGTGACGCGGCTGCTCCCCGCTCACGCTCTCGTCGGCGCGGCGGTGCTCGGTCTCGCCCTGGCCGACCTACGGCGCGTGACGATCGGGGGCGCGGCGCCGGCGATCGTGTTCGCGGCCGTCGCGGCGATCGCCCTGGTCGCGCCGTCGCCCGGTCGCCTCGTCCTCGCCGCTGTCCTCGCCGGCACCGTCGGGTGGTGGTGGGGGAGCCAGCGTCTCGAGGAGCTCGATCGCAGTGCGCTTCGACCACACGTCGGCGAGGCGAACTGGTTGTCCATCACGACCACCGCGGAGCCGCGCGTCGGGCGCTTCGACCAGCGAATCTTCGGACGCGCACGCCGCTTCGGCTCCGCGGTGGTCGACGAGCGGGTCGAGCTCGAACTGCCCCTCGGCCGCGCGCCGCCCCAGGGCGCTCGCATCCAGGCACTCGCCGTCGTGCGCCCGCCTCGGCCCGCCCAAGCCGACGGCGGATTCGACGAGCGGCTCTGGCTGCGCCGGCAGGGAGTGCACGTGGTCCTGCACGTCGACGACTGGCGCCTGGTCGGCCGCCGGGGCGGTCTTGGCGGCGCCGGCGACCGTCTCCGCGCCTGGCTGCGCCGTGCGTCGGCGCCCGGCCTCGCCGAGGAACGCCGCGCCGTCGTCGAGGGGATCGTGCTCGGCGACGACCAGGGGCTGTCGCCGAGCCTGAAGACGGCGTTCAGGCGCTCGGGTCTGTACCACCTGCTTGCCGTCTCAGGCCAGAACGTGGTCCTGATCGCCGGCGGCGTGCTCGCGCTCGTTCTGCTGCTCGGCCTGCCGCGGGCCGTCGGCCACGTCGGCGCGCTCGCCGCGATCGGCGGCTACGTGCTCGCCGTCGGCCCACAGGCATCGGTGATCCGTGCCGCCGTCGCCGGCTGCGCGGTCTCGATCGCGTGGCTCGCCGGACGCCAACGCGACGGCTGGCACGTCCTCCTGCTCGCCGCGGCCGTCCTGCTCGCGTGGAACCCGTACGCGCTCTTCGATCCCGGCTTCCAGCTCTCGTTCGCGGCCGTCGCGGCGATCTTCGTGCTCGCGCCGCGGCTGGCCGAGCGGCTCGAGGGATATCCGTTGCCGGAGCCGGTCCGGGTGGCGACGGCAGTCTCGGCCGCGTGCGCGGTTGCGACTGCCCCGGTGCTGGCGCTCCGCTTCGGGGCGGTGCCCGTCCTCGGCATCGTCGCGAACGCGCTCGTCGAACCGGTCGTCGGGCTGCTGCTCGGCCTCGCGTTCGCCGCAGCCGCCGCCGACCCGGTCGCGCCCGGCGTCGCGGCTGCGCTGGCGTGGCTCGACGGGTGGATCGCCGCCTACGTGGCGGGTTGCGCCCGGCTCGTCGCCGCGGTTCCGTTTGCCCAGCTCCACGGCGCGCCCGCGCTCGTGGCGACGGTCGGGCCGCTCCTGCTCACCGCCTATGCTTGGCGCCGGTGGCTGAAGAGCTGAAACCGGCCTATCTGATCGCAGGCAGCGACCGCCCCAAGGTCGACCGCGCCGTCGCCCGGCTGCGGGCGCGCTTCGACGCCGACGCCGTGGAACTGCTCGACGCCGTCGAGTCTTCGAGCGACGACGTCGTCGCCGCCTGCAACGCGCTGGGCCTGTTCGGGGAGGGCAACCGGCTGATCATCGTCAGCTCGGTCGAGGTGTGGAAGTCGCCGGACGCAAAGGTCGTGGGGGCCTACCTCGCGGCGCCGACGCCGAGCACCGTGCTCGCGCTGGTCGGCGGCGAGCTGAAGCAGGACGGGCCGCTCGGCAAGGCGGTCGGGCCGCACGGCGAGGTTCTCGTCTGGGACGTCCCGCAGCGCGGCCTCGAGCGCTGGGTCGCCGAGCAGTTCAAGCTCCGTGCGACGCCGGCGGACACCGACGCGTGCCGGCTGCTCGTCGAGCTCGTCGGCGACGATCTCTACGACCTCGCCGGTGAGGTCGACAAGCTGGCGACGTGGGCCGGAGGAGACCCGGTGACGGCGCGGGAAGTCGAGGTGCTCGTCGCGCCGCGGGCCGAGTCCCCGGCGTTCCTCCTGACGGACGCCTGGGGAGCGCGCGACGTCGGCGAGGTGCTCCGTGCGTCCGAGCGGATGCTGGAGCGGACGGGCGACCCGCGCTCACGGACGATCCCACGCGTCGTCGGCGCTCTCACCAACCACGTCGGCCGCCTACGCGCCGTCCAGCGGCTCGACGAGGAAGGGGTCGAGGCCAAGGAGGCGGCGTCCCGCCTCAAGCTGCACCCGTTCTACGTCCGCAAGCTGTACGCGCAGTCGCGGAACTTCAGCGTCGACGAATTGCGCGGAGTCACCGTCAGGCTCGCCGAGCTCGACCACGCGCTCAAGGGCGGCTCTCGCCTCGCGAACGACCTCGAGCTCGACCGCGCGCTCGTCGAGATCACACAGCACTGAGGATCACACAGCACTGACGCGGACGATCGCCGCGCTCCCGCGGAAGCGTCAGTCGCTGCTGCCGGAGCCCGCCGCGAGGCGTGCGGCCTGCGACTTCTTGCGGGCGCCGGTGTTCCGGTGGAGCGCGCCGCGGGCCACTGCGCGATCGATCAGGTGCGCGAGGCTGCGGTGTGTCGTGTCGATCTCGGACGCGTCGGCTTCCTCGACCACCGTGGCGAGCCGCTTGGTCAGCGTCTTGATCGTCGAGCGGTAGCGGAGATTCTCCAACCGCTCCTCGGAGGCGATCCGCACGCGCTTTTTCTGCTGCTTGATGTTGGGCATCGTCGAAGAAAAGCCCGCTCGGGCGGGCGCGCCGATGGTAGCAAAGCCGCCTCGCAGCCCGGAGCGACGGCTCGAACCGGCTGGAGCTCTCCCTATGCTCATGCACGTGGACGAGGCGCGTCTGGCTTCCGAGCGCGAGCAGCGGCTGCGCGCGCGGAACGAGCGCCGGCGCGCCCGCGGGCTGCCGACGTGGGGGGCGGCCGACCCGCTCACGCAGCTCGCCATGCCTCCCGTGGTCGCCGACGAAGCCATCGCGGCAGAGGTGGCGCAGCGCCGGCTCGGTGTCTCGACCGTCATCTTCGCCGCGGCGACCGGCGTGTCCAGGATCGTCGGGCTCGTCCGCGAGATCGTCGCGACCTACTACTTCGGCGCCCGCGGGCCGATCAACGCGTTCACGATCGCGTTCCAGCTGCCGAACCTGATCCGCGCGTTCGTGGCCGACGCTGCGCTGTCGTCCGCCTTCGTACCGGTCTTCAGCGAGCTGCTCGAGAGAGGAGAGCGCAAACGGGCGTGGCGCGTCGCTTCCTCCCTGATCTGGCTGATCCTGCTCGGGCTCGGCAGCCTGACCGCGCTGCTGATGCTCGCGGCCCCTCTGCTGCTCCGCCCGTTCCACGCCGACGATCCGCAACTCGCGGTCGGCCTGTCCCGCGTGCTCTTCCCGATCGTGGTGCTGCTCGGCGTCTCCGGGATCATCGTCGGGATCCTCAACTCGTACGACCACTTCACGGTGCCCGCGCTGACGCCGGTGGTCTGGAACGTGGCGATCATCGCCGGGCTCGTGATCGGCGTGCCTTCCGTCACGACCGTCGACTCGAAGCTCTACGTCTACGCCGGATCGATCCTGCTCGCGACGTTCATCCAGGTGCTCCTGCCGATCCCGTGGCTGCGCGGGCTCGACGGCCGCCTCCGGGTCGTGATCGACTACCGCGACCCGGCCGTCTGGCGCGTGCTCAAGCTGATGGTGCCGGTGACGCTCGGGCTCGGCCTGATCAACGTCAACGCGCTGATCGACACCTTCTTCGCCTCGCGGTTCATCAACCCGAACCTCGCGCCTGCCTCGATCAACAAGGCGTTCCTGCTCTACATGGTCCCGCAGGGCGTCTTCTCGGTCGCGATCGCAACCGTGCTGTTCCCGACGCTCTCGCGTCACGCTGCGCGCGGCGACCTGGTCGCGCACGCCGCGACGGTCTCGCGAGGGTTGCGTCAGATCGCCTTCCTGCTCGTCCCCTCGTCGGTGGTGTTGGCCGTCCTCGCCGAGCCGATCGTCCGCCTGCTCTACCAGCGCGGCGCGTTCAAGGCCGGCCAGACGGCCGTGGTCGCGGGCGCCCTGGCGGCCTTTGCCCTCGGCCTGACGTTCAACGGAGCGATGCTGATGCTGAACCGCGCCTTCTTCAGCCTGCAGGAGAACTGGATCCCGACGATCGTCGCGCTGCTGAACCTGGGGGTGAACGCCGCGCTCGACGCCGCCTTCTACCACCTTGGCGTGTGGGGCATCCCGCTCTCGACGGCGGTGGTGAACATCGTCGGGACCGTCGCGCTGTTCACGCTCCTGCGGCGGCAGTACGGCGGGCTCCAGGTGCTCGCAACCCTGTCCTCGTTCGTCCGCATGGTCGTCGCAGGGGCGGTGATGGCAGTAGTGAGCTGGCCCGTCTGGCACGTCCTCGACGCGGCGCTCGGCCGGTCGCTGCCCGCCCAGATCGTGTCGCTGGGGCTCGCGCTCGCCCTCGGCGTGGCGGCTTACGTCGCCTCGTCTGCCCTCCTCCGGGTACGCGAGATGCAGGCGCTACTCTCCGTGCGGGGCCGCGGAGCGTAGCGGCTCGTCGCATCATGGACCAGCATCAGATCCGCAACTTCTCGATCATCGCGCACATCGACCACGGCAAGTCGACGCTCGCCGACCGCATTCTCCAGCTCACCGAGACCGTGTCGGCGCGTGACATGCGGGACCAGGTGCTCGACTCGATGGACCTCGAGCGCGAGCGCGGCATCACGATCAAGGCGCAGGCCGTCCGCGTGCAGTGGCGCGGCTACGAGCTCAACCTGATCGACACGCCCGGCCATGTCGATTTCACCTACGAGGTCTCGCGCAGCCTGCAGGCCTGCGAGGGCGCGCTGCTCGTCGTCGACGCCGCCCAGGGGATCGAGGCGCAGACGCTCGCGAATGCGTACCTGGCGATCGAGAACGACCTCGAGATCGTCCCCATCGTGAACAAGATCGACCTCCCGCAGGCCGATCCGGACGGTGCGGCGGCCGAGCTCGCCGACCTGATCGGCGAGGACGCCGACCGCGTGCTCCGCATCTCTGCGAAGACGGGTGACGGCGTCGCGGCGGTGCTGGACGCGATCGTCGAGCGCATCGGCGCGCCCGAAGGACAGCCGGACGCGCCCCCGCGAGCACTGATCTTCGACTCCTCCTACGATCAGTACCGCGGCGTGGTCGCCTTCGTCCGTGTCGTCGACGGAGTCTTCCGGTCGCGGCAGGCCTTGCGGGCGATGGCGCTCGGGACGCGCTTCGAGGCGCAGGAGATCGGGTTCATGTCTCCGTCGATGCGGCCGGTGCCCGAGCTGCGCGCCGGCGAGGTCGGCTACGTGATCACCGGGCTCAAGGACGTCTCGGAGCTCCGCGTCGGCGACACGCTGACGGCCGACCGGTCGCCGGCGGCGGCACCGCTGCCCGGCTACAAGGACGTCAAGCCGATGGTGTTCGCCGGGCTGTTCCCCACGGAGTCCGACGACTATCCGGAGCTTCGCGACGCGCTCGAGCGACTGAAGCTGAACGACGCCGCGCTGTTCTACGAGCCGGAGACGTCGCAGGCGCTGGGGTTCGGCTTCCGCTGCGGCTTCCTCGGACTGCTGCACATGGAGATCGTGCGCGAGCGGCTCGAGCGCGAGTTCGACCTCGACCTCATCGTCACTGCGCCGAACGTCGCCTACCGCGTGCGCATGCTCAACGAGACGGAGTGGCGCGAGGTGCACACCCCGTCCGATCTTCCAGACGGGGCGGAGGAGGTCGAGGAGCCCTTCATCAAGGCGTCGATCATCGTGCCCAAGGAGTTCGTCGGCGCGATCATGGAGTTGAACAACGAGCGGCGCGGACGCTTCGACCACATGGAGTACCTGTCGCCCGAACGCGTCCACCTCGTCTACGAGCTCCCGCTCGGCGAGATCGTGCTCGACTACTACGACCAGCTGAAGTCGCGCACCCGCGGTTACGCGAGCTTCGACTACGACTTCGACGGTTTCCGGCCGGGCGTGCTGGTGCGTGTCGACGTGCTCGTCGGCGGGGAGCCGGTCGACGCCTTGAGCCTGATCGCGCACCGCG
The DNA here is from genome assembly GCA_963769545.1 of uncultured Thermoleophilia bacterium. Classification (GTDB taxonomy): domain Bacteria; phylum Actinomycetota; class Thermoleophilia; order Gaiellales; family Gaiellaceae; genus PALSA-600. The sequence goes on from CAVYMB010000003.1 coordinate 110,191, forward strand.
AGTTCGCCTACGAGCGCGGCAAGGCGCTCGTCGAGAAGCTGCGCGAGGAGATTCCCCGCCAGATGTTCGACGTGCCGATCCAGGCTGCGATCGGTGCTCGCGTGATCGCGCGCGAGACGGTGAAGGCGCGGCGCAAGGACGTGCTCGCAAAGTGCTACGGCGGCGACATCTCGCGCAAGCGCAAGCTGCTGGAGAAGCAGAAGGCCGGGAAGAAGCGGATGAAGCAGGTCGGCGCGGTCGAGGTGCCGCAGGAGGCGTTCCTGGCTGTGCTCAACCTGAACGAGGGAGCGCGCAGGCAGTGACCGTTGCCGCGTCGTCGTCCGGCGTCCGGCATCTCTACGTCCATCTTCCGTTCTGCGCGTCACGTTGCGGCTACTGCGACTTCGTGACCGCAGTCGGCTGGCATGGCGAGCACGGGCGCTATGTCGATGCGCTCTTGCGTGAGCTCGAACTGGAGGCCGCTGTGCTCGCATCGCGGCTCGACTCGGTGTACCTCGGCGGTGGGACGCCAACGTTCACGGCTCCGGCGGCGCTGGAGCACCTGCTCGCCGGCCTGCCGGACGCCCGCGAGCTGACCGTCGAGGCGAACCCGGAGACGGTCACGCCCGAGCTTGCCTCGTTGCTGCGTGGCGCGGGTGTCGACCGGGTCTCGCTGGGTGCCCAGAGCTTCCAGCCTCGTCTCCTCGACGTGCTCGAGCGTGTTGCCTCTCCGGACGACGTCCGGCGGGCAGTGCAAACTCTTCGCGATGCCGGTTTTGACAACATCTCGCTCGACCTCATCTACGGGATCCCGGGCCAGGAGCCCGCCGACCTCGCTCTCGACCTCGCAGAGGCGCTGGCGCTCGAGCCCGAGCACGTCTCCGCGTACGAGCTCGAGGCGAAGCCGGGGACGCGCTTCACGCACGCGCACGGAGCTGCCCTCCAGCTGCAGGCCGAAGCGATGGAGGGGTATTTCGAAGCGGTTGTCGCGACGCTGACCGGCGCCGGGTATCGCTGGTACGAAACGGCCAACTTCTGTCGCGTTCCCGAACGGGCGGGTGGGCGAGACCTGAGGTCACAGCACAATCTGGGCTACTGGCTCGGGCACGACTACCTCGGCATCGGGGTCGGAGCCGTCGGAACGGTTGCGGGGCGGCGCAGCAGGAACACACCGTCGCTCGGGCGCTACTTCGGCGCGCTCGAGCACGGCGAACGTCCGCCGCGCGAGCTCGAGGAGCTGCCGGCGGACGTCCGCGCGGCCGAGCGGGTGCTGCTCGGGCTCCGGCTCGACGAGGCGCTGTCGCTGACCGACGTTCCGGACGCGATCGACCGCGAGGAGCTCGCCCGACTGGAACGGGCCGGGCTGGTCGTCTCCGGAGCGGGAACGATCTCGCTCACGCCCCGCGGCCGCTTTCTCGGCGGCGGCGTCACGGCACGCCTGCTCGCTCCTACGATGAGCGGATGATCGAAGCGCTCTCGGAACGGCAACAGGGGATCCTGCGGCGTGTGGTCGAGGAATACGTCGCGACCGGCCAGCCGATCGGCTCCCGTTCGCTCGTCGAGCGGTCGAGCCTCGCCTTCTCGCCCTCCACCGTCCGCGGAGAGCTTGCCGAGCTCGAGCGGATCGGGCTGCTGACCCACCCGCACACGTCGGCCGGCCGGGTGCCGACCGAGGCCGGCTACCGCCTCTACGTCGACGGGCTGCTCGAACGCCAGGAGCCCCGCGCCGGTGAGTTCCCGCTCGACCTGCCGTTCGCGCGCGCCAAGGTCGAGGACGCGCTGCAGGCGACGACCGAGATGCTCGCCCAGGTGACGCGGCTGCTGGCGCTGGTCTCTGCACCGCCGCTCCAGGCTGCCACCGTCCGGCACGTCGAGGTGCTGATGCTCCAGCGGCGGGTCGTGATGACGGTCGTGATCACGTCGCTCGGGGACGTGACCAAGCTGCGGACCGAGTTTCCCGACGACGTCGACCCCGGGCTCGCGACGTGGGCCGCCGATTACCTGAACGACCGCTTGACGGGCGTCCGGATCGGCTCGAGAGCCGTGCGGCTCGCCTTCGAAGAGGCCGGGCTCTCCCCGCGGGAGCGCCAGTTCCTCGGCGCGATCCGCCCGTCGTTCGACCATGCGGCCGACGAGGGTCGCGTGCTCTTCGTCGGCGGCGCCGCCGCGCTGCTCGACGAGATGCGCCAGGACGAGATCGGTGCCTACCGCAGCCTGATGGACGCGCTCGAGAAGCGTGCGGCGCTGCTGGACGTGCTCGCCCAGCGGCTCGATCCACGACGGCCGTTCGCGCGTGTGGGCGAGGAGCTCGAGCAACCCGGGCTGCGCGAGCTCGCGCTCGTCGGTGCGACGTACGGTGTCGCGCACCGGACGCTTGGAGCGGTCAGCCTGCTCGGGCCGCTCCGCATGGACTACGACAAGGCGCTCCGTTCGGTGCGGTCGGCCGCGCGCGACCTCTCGCGGTTCGTCGAAGACGTCTACGCGGACGAGTGATGGCGACCACCGACCGTGACCTGTACGAACTGCTCGGCGTTCCTCGCGACGCCGACGAGACGGCGATCAAGAAGGCGTTCCGCCGGCTCGCGCGCGAGCTCCATCCCGACGTCTCGAGCGAGCCCGACGCCGAGGCGCGGTTCCGCGAGGCGGCCGAGGCCTACGAGGTGCTCACGAACAGCGAGACACGAGCGCTCTACGACCGCTACGGCCACGCCGGGCTTCGCTCGGGCGGCTACACGCCGTCCGGCTTCGACATGGGCGGGCTCGGTGACCTGTTCGCCACGTTCTTCGGCGACGACATGTTCGGCGGCCAGGGCCGCCGCGCGCGCCGGGGGGCCGACGTGACTGCGGAGATCCAGATCACGCTGGTCGACGCTGCGCACGGCATCACGATCGGCGTGCCGTTCGAGGTCGCCGTCCCCTGCGCGACCTGCGGCGGTGACGGCGTCGAGCCGGGGACGTCGCCGGTCGTGTGCAACCGCTGCGGCGGATCGGGGCGGCTGCAGCACGTCTCGCGAAGCGTCTTCGGCGAGTTCGTTCGCACGCAGGCATGCCCGCAGTGCCGTGGTGCCGGGCAGATCGTCGAGCATCCGTGCAAGGTCTGTGCCGGCGCGGGCCGGCGCAGCGAGCGCCGCACGATCGACGTCAAGGTCCCCGCGGGCATTCACGGCGGCCAGCGCATCCGGGTGTCGGGTGAAGGCCACGCGGGCGCGCTGGGGGGTCGGGCAGGCGACGTGTACGTGCTCGTGCACGTCGAGCCCGATCCGCGCTTCGTGCGCGAGGGCAACGACATCTTCTCCCAGGTCGATCTCACGGTCGTCCAGGCTGCGCTCGGAGCCGAGGTCGACGTCGAGACGCTCGAAGGCACCATCGCCCTCACGCTCGAGCCGGGCGTCCAGCCGGGAGACGTGCGCGTGCTGCGGGGACGCGGTATGCCCGTGCTGCAGGGCTTCGGCCGTGGCGATCATCGCGTCCTCGTCAACGTCACCGTGCCGCGTCGGCTCTCGGACGAGCAGCGCCGGCTCCTCGCCGAGTTCGACGCTGCGAGCGACGAGCACACCTACCGCCACGATGAGGGCTTCTTCGACAAGCTGAAGAGCGCGTTCCGCTGAGCACGCTCCGCCGTGTCGCCGTCGAGATCCGCGACGCCCGCCTAGAGGAGGCGCGGGCGACCATGCTCACCCTCTTTCCGGACGGGTTCGAGGAGGTCGACCGCGACGGTTCGACCGAGCTCGTCGCCTATACGGACGCGGCGGGCGAGGAGCGCGTGTGGCACGTGTTCGGCTCGGCGCAGTCGACCGATGTCGAGGACGGATGGGAGGAGCGCTGGCGGACCTTTCACCGGCCGGTCGAGGTGGGCCGCCTCTGGATCGGGCCGCCCTGGGACGAGCCGCCGCCCCATCTGCTCGCCGTCGTGATCGACCCCGGTCGCGCGTTCGGTACCGGCGCGCACCCGACCACTCAGCTCTGTCTGCAGCTGCTGCAGGACGTCGAGCCTGGCTCGCTGCTCGACGTCGGCTGCGGGTCGGGCGTCCTCTCGATCGCGGCTGCGCTGCTCGGGTTCGCTCCGGTCTGCGCCGTCGACGTCGAGCCTGCGGCGGTCGAGGCGACGCTCGCGAACGCCCGCCACAACGGCGCTCTCGTCGATGCCCGGCTCGTCGGCGTCGACGACGTCCTTCCGCCGGCGACGAGCGCCGTCGCGAACATCTCGCTGGCGAGCGTGTCCGTGGCGGCCGCGCGCCTGCAGGCACAACTGCTGATCACGTCGGGGTACCTGCTCTCCGACCGCCCGGAGCTCGCGGGCTGGGCACACGAGGAGCGCAGGGTGCTAGACGGCTGGGCGGCCGACGTGTTCCGGCGCGACTGAACCGTCAGTACGATCAGCCGGATGGCGACGTTCCGCGTCGACTTTCTCGGTTGCAAGGTGTCGCACGCCGACGTGCAGGCGGTGCGCGAGGCGCTTCTCGCGGACGGGCACCTCGAGCATGACGACGGACCTGCGGACGTCGCCGTGATCAGCGGCTGCTGCGTCACCAACGAAGCTCTGGCCAAGAGCCGCAAGGCAGCGGCGCGGGCAGCGCGGACGCATGCGCGCGTCTACCTGACGGGCTGCGCCGCGAATCTGCCGCCGGCTGCGCTCACCGGTCTTCCGGATGCCGTCACCGTCGTCGCCAGGCCAAGCGAGGAAACCGCGGCATTCGTCGCCGGCGACGTCGGTGCGATCGGCTGCGTGCAGGCCGATGCCCGGCTCGAACGCATTCGAGCGTTCGTGAAGATCCAGGACGGCTGCTCGTTCTCGTGCAACTTCTGCGTGATCCCGCTCGTGCGAGGCTCGTCCCGGAGCCGTAGCGCGCCGGCGGTGCTGGGAGAGATCCGGCGACGAGTCGACCAGGGTCACAAGGAGGTCGTGCTCACCGGCATCAACCTCGGCTGCTTTCGCGATCGCACGGAGGGCTACGACCTGCCGCGACTCGTCCGTGACGCGGGCGCGATCGATGGGCTTGCGCGCTTGCGCATCAGCTCGATCGAGATCAACCACGTCGACGACCGGCTCGTGGCCGCACTGCGCGAGACGCCCACCGTCAGCAAGCACCTGCACGTACCGCTTCAGTCGGGCGACGACGGCGTGTTGCGCGCCATGCGGCGACGGTACGACGCGGGCACATACCTCCGCCGGCTCGCGCCGCTCGCCGACTTCAACCTGACCACCGATGTGATCGTCGGTTTCCCGACCGAGGACGAGGCGTCGTTCGCCAGGACGATCGAGATCGTCGAGCGGGCAGGCATCAGCGCCGTCCACGTCTTCCCGTATTCGCCGCGACCGGGCACCGTCACGGAGCACGACGATCGCGTTCCGCCCGAGGTCAAGCGAGAGCGCGCAGCGCGCCTCCGTGCGCTGTCGCGCCGGCTGTCGTCGCAGCGCTGGCACGGCAAGGTCGGCGAGGCGGACACCGTCCTGGTCGACCGGCCGGGCCGCGGCTACGGCGACGACTACTCGCCGTGGCTCGTCGATGCGCCGGTCGGGGAGCTCGTGCGGGTCCGCGGTGCCGCAGTGACCGAGGAGGGGATCCTTGCCGCCTGACACCTCGGACTGTCTGTTCTGCCGGCTGTTCCGGGAGGGGGACCACGTACACCGCGGCGACGGCTTCGTGGCGATCGCCGACGTCGCCCCGCAGGCCCCGGTTCACCTGCTCGTGATCCCCGAGCGGCACGTCGACACGTTTCGGGACATCGCCGCGTTCGAGCCCGGCGAGTCCGCCCGCATGCTCGCCTTCGTCGCCGAGACTGCCGAGCGTGCAGGCTTGACCGACTACCGTGTCGTCGTCAATGTCGGCCCGAGCGCGGGTCAGACGGTCTTCCACCTCCACTGGCACGTGCTTGGAGAGCCCGAATGAGTCTGATCGCCCAGATCGAAGCAGAGGTGAAGGAGGCGATGCTCGCCCGTGACGTCGAGCGTCGCGACGCGCTGCGCCTGATCCTGTCCAGTCTCCGCTCCGCGGAGAAGGATCTGCAGCGACCGCTCTCCGAGGGTGAAGAGCTGCAGGTGCTGCAGCGAGAGCGCAAGAAGCGGATCGAGGCGGCCGTGGCGTTCCACGACGCGGGCCGCGCCGATCGCGCGGCTAAGGAGGAGGCGGAGCTCTCGGTTCTCGAGGAGTTCATGCCCGAACCGCTGTCGGAGGACGAGCTCGAGCAGATCGTCGACGATGCGATCGCAGAGAACGGCGCGACCTCCCTGCAGGACCTCGGCCGGGTGATGGCGGACGTGATGCCGCAGGTCTCCGGCCGCGCCGACGGTTCCGCGGTCGGCCAGCTCGTGCGCGAGAAGCTGGCCTAGTTCTCGGCCGCAGCGCCGGGCGGCGGGCCGCTCGCGACGAAGTCCTGCGGGCGCACCAGGATCGCTGCGAGCACCGCGCCCACCGCCGCCACGATCGCGCCGATCACGAGGATGTGGTTCAGCCCGGAGACGAACGACGCGCGCGCGACCTCGGCGATCCGCTCGCGGTCCGAGGGCGGAGCCGCGGCGATTGCGCTCGTCGCCTGGCCGCTTGCGAGCTGCGTCGCGAGCCGGTGCACGTGCGACAGCCCGGACAGCCCCGTCACGACCCGATCGGTGACCCTGCTCGCGAAGATGGCACCGAGAGCCGCGATCCCGGTTGCGATCCCAAGCTGTCGGAACGTGTTGTTGATCCCGGAGGCCATCCCTGCACGCTCCACCCTCACCGTCGATACCGCGGTCGACGCGAGCGGGGCGTTCACCATCCCGATCCCGATCCCACCGAGCAGGAAGCCCGGCAGCAGCGTCGTCCAGTCCGAGCTCGTCGTGATCCCACCCATCAGCCAGAGCGAGAGTGCGACCAGTGCGAGGCCGGAGCCGAGCAGCCAGCGGATCGGCACGCGTGTCGACAGACGTCCCGCGATCGGTGCCGCGACGAACGAGATCACGCTCAGCGGCAGGAAGCGCACCCCCGTCTGCAGGGGGGACAGGCCGAGCACGTTCTGCATGTAGAGCGTCAGGTAGAGGAACATCGCGAACATCGACGACGAGATCGCGAACGCCGTCACCTGCGCGCCGTCGAACGCGGGTCGCCCGAACAGCGACAGGTCGATCATCGTCACCCGGTCGCGCGCCTGCGAGACGACGAACAACGCCAGCAGCACGATCGCGGCGACGAAGAGCCCGACGATCACGCTGCTCGTCCAACCTTGCTTGTTGCCCTCGATCAGGCCGAGGATCAGGCAGAACAGTCCGCCGATCAGCGTCACCAGTCCCACCGGGTCGAGACGGCTGTGCTCGGGATCGCTCGACTCGCGCAGCTTCGACACCGCGAGCACGACGGCGCCGATGCCGATCGGGATGTTGACGAGGAAGATCCAGCGCCAGGACAGCCATGAGGTGAGCATTCCGCCCGCGAGCGGGCCGATCGCCACCGCCGCGCCGATCGTCGCGCCCCAGATCCCGAACGCCGTCCCGCGCTCCCGCCCGTGGAACTCCTGCGAGATCAGCGCGAGCGCCGTCGCGAACATGATCGCGCCGCCAACTCCCTGGACACCACGCGCGATGATCAGGAACAACGGGTCGTTCGCCAGCCCGCAGGCCGCCGATGCGAGCGTGAACAGCACGATCCCGATCACGAACAGCCGCTTCCGGCCGAACAGGTCGGCCAGCGAGCCGGCGGTCAGCACGAACGTCGCGAGCGCGAGCGCGTACGCGTCGACCACCCACTGGAGATCCGAGAACGAGGCGTGCAGGGAGCGTTCGATCGCCGGCAGGGCGACGTTCACGATCGTGATGTCCAGCAGAAGCATGAAGGTCGCGGTGCAGACCGCGACGAGCGTCCACGTCTTCCGCTCCACCGGCGGAAGATAGTCGCCTGCCTCCGGGCCGCGCGGAGGTTCCGGGGCGAGGCCTACACTCAGGCCGGTATGCAGGACACCTTCGACGTCTCGAACGCGGTCGCCGCCGAGCTCGCCGGCATGTCCGACGGCGTCCTCGACGCGCTCCGCGAACGGCTCCACTGCACGATCCGCCTGCGTGGCAACCAGCTGACGCTGGAAGGGGACGACCAGCAGGTCGCCGAGGCCCGAACCGTGCTCGACGAGCTGGTCGACCTGGTCGAGGGCGGCCACGAGATCGGCGCGCACACGGTCGACGCCGTCCTCGGCGCCATGGAGGCGGAGACGGATGTCCGCGAGGTCTTCGACCATGTCGTCTGGCGGCACCGCGGCAAGCGGATCGCTCCGAAGACCGTGATGCAGAAGCGCTACGTCGATGCGATCCGGCGCTCGACCGTGACGTTCGGCATCGGGCCGGCAGGGACCGGGAAGACCTACCTCGCGATGGCGCTCGCCGTTTCCGCGCTGCACGAGCGCGAGGTCTCGAGGATCATCCTCACGCGGCCCGCCGTCGAGGCGGGCGAGCGCCTCGGGTTCCTGCCAGGCGATCTGATGGCCAAGGTCGACCCGTACCTGCGCCCGCTGTTCGACGCGCTCTACGACATGCTCGACCCCGACCGGGCGAACAGCCTGATCGAGAGCGGCACGATCGAGGTCGCTCCGCTGGCGTTCATGCGCGGGCGCACGCTCAACGACAGCTTCATCATCCTGGACGAGGCGCAGAACACATCGCCGGAGCAGATGCAGATGTTCCTCACGCGTCTCGGCTTCGGGTCGAAGGTGGTCGTGACCGGCGACGTCACGCAGATCGACCTGCCGCGCGAACAGCGGTCGGGGCTCGTGCACGTGCAGGACGTCCTGGTCGACATCGACGGGATCGCATTCATCGGCTTCGGTCATCGGGACGTCGTCCGGCACAAGCTCGTGCAGCGAATCGTCGAGGCATACAAGGAGCACACGGACGAACGCCACCGATGACGGGAATCGTGATCGAGATCGAGAACAGAAGCGGTGTTCCGGTCGACGCTCCCGCAGCCCGGCAACTCGCCCGTGACGTGCTGACCGCGCAGCACATCGTGAGCGGCGACCTCGGAATCGCCTTCGTCGCGCCGGAGGAGATCCGCCGGTTGAAGGACGAGCATCTCGGCATCGACGAGGCGACCGACGTGCTCTCGTTTCCGATCGACGAGCAAACCGAGCTGCCGGCAGGCCTGCCGCGCCAGCTGGGCGACGTCGTGATCTGCCCGCAGATCGTCGGCGAAGCGTGGCAGCGGCCGCTGGTGCACGGCCTCCTCCACCTGCTCGGGTACGACCACGGCACCGCGATGTCCGAGCTGGAGGACGCGTTCGCGTGAGCGCGCGCCGTTCCCCGAGCCTCCTCGACTCGTTCAACTACGCGACCGAGGGGATCATCCACGTCCTCCGTACGCAGCGGAACATGCGCATCCATTTCGCGGTTGCATTTGCGGTGATCGTGCTTGCCTTGATCGTGAACGTGACGAAGCTCGAGTTGATCGCGTTGCTGCTCTCGATCACGTTCGTGTTGATCGCAGAGATGATCAACTCGGCGATCGAGGGCGCGATCGACATCGCAACGACGTCGTTCGACCCGATGGCGAAGCTTGCGAAGGACATCGCGGCAGGCGCCGTGCTTCTCGCATCGGTGAACGCACTCGCGATTGGCTACCTCGTGTTCGCGGGGAAGGTCGCCGACCGCTCGTCGGATCTGCTCGACCGGCTGCGCGAGGCGCCGGCTGAGCTGACGCTCGTCGTCCTCGTGCTGGTCGTGATCTGCGTGATCGCGGTCAAGGCGTACACCGGGCGCGGGACCCCGCTCCGCGGCGGGATTCCGTCGGGGCACGCGGCGGTCGCGTTCGCCTGCTGGATCGCCGCCACCTATGTCGCGGGCGCCTCGCACCGCTTCCTCGTATCGTCCCTGGCGCTGATCATGGCGCTCCTCGTCGCCCAGACGCGTGTCGAGTCGGGTGTCCACTCGGCGCTCGAGGTCGCCTCGGGCGGCCTGCTCGGCGCCCTCGCTGCGCTCGTCGTCTTCCAGGTGTTCTCGTGAGCGACCTCGTCGAGAAGGCCGAGGCGGTCGCGGCGCAGGCGTATGCGCCGTATTCGCGGTACCAGGTCGGAGCGGTCGTGCGCACCGTCGACGGGCGTGAGTTCGCAGGGGTGAACGTCGAGAACGCGGCCTATCCGCTCGGCGTCTGTGCCGAGAAGTCGGCGATCGTCGCTGCGGCCGTCGCGGGGTACAGGCCCGGCGACCTGGCTGCGATCGGCATCACCGCGTCCCCGTGCGGCGGCTGCCGGCAGTGGCTCTACGAGTGGCGGATCGGTGACGTGAGCTTCCGCCGCGAGGACGGCTCGATCGCAACGAGCCCGGCGGCGGATCTCTTGCCGGGTGCCTGGAGCCTGCCGGAGTGAAGTCCGGGTTCGCCGCCGTTGCGGGCCGCCCCAACGTCGGCAAGTCGACGCTCGTCAACGCGCTCGTCGGTACCAAGGTCGCAATCGTCTCTTCCGTCCCGCACACCACGAGGCAACGCATTCGCGGCATCTTCACGAACGACGACGCGCAACTCGTGCTCGTCGACCTCCCGGGCTGGCAGAAGCCGATCGACGCGCTGACCGAGCGGATGCAGCAACGCGTCGAACAGACGATGGGCGAGGACGTCGACGTCGTCCTGCTCGTCGTGAGCGCGCGCGAGCGGATCGGGGCAGGCGACCGATTCGTCGCGCGCCACGTCTTCGCGCTCGGCGCCCCCGTGGTCATCGTCGTCAACAAGATCGACCGGCTGAAGGCGGGGCACATCGCGTCGCAGATGAAGCAGGCCGCGACGCTCGGCTCGTTCCATGCACTCCATCCCGTGAGCGCGACCACCGGCGACGGGATCGACGAGCTGCGCCGAGACCTGCTGTCGCTGCTCCCGGACGGGCCGCTGCTCTACCCGCGGGAGACCGACACGGACCTGCCGCTCGAGGCACGGATCGCAGAGGCGGTGCGTGAGCAGGCGCTGCGGCTCACCAAGGAGGAGGTGCCGCACGCGGTCACGGCAGAGGTCGTCTCGATCGAGGATCATCACGTGCACGTGCGCGTGTACACGGAGACCGAGAGCCAGAAGCAGATCCTGATCGGAAAAGGCGGGACGATGGTGCGTGAGATCGGCCGCACGGCCCGCCCGTTCGTGGAGCAGTTGCTCGGGCACCCCGTCTATCTCGAGCTCCAGGTCAAGTCGTCTCCGAAGTGGCGCCGGAACGAGACGATGCTCGAGCGGCTGGGGTTGTGATGGCGGCACTGCGCCGTGAGGGAGACGAGCTGGTGGTCAAGCTGAACGACCTGGAGAAGGCGGGCGCGCTGCGCGGCGACGTGCGGGTGCCGTGGTCGGCGGTACGGGAGGTCAGGGTGTCCGACTCGCCGTTCCGTGACCTGCGCGGCGTCCGTGCGCCGGGCACGGGCGTGCCCGGCGTGATCGCACTCGGCAACTGGCGCGCCCGCGACGGCAAGGACTTCGTCGCCCTCTACCGCGGCGGCCCGAGCGTGGTGGTGACGCTCGAGGGAACGCAGTGGAGGCGCCTGCTCGTCTCTGATCAGCGCGCTGCCGAGACCGCCGACGAGCTGCGCGCCGGCCTGATCCAGCCCGGTTAGCGGACCGCGGCGATCAGCTTCGCGAACCGCTCGCGCTCGGCGCCGGGCCAGAAACGTGCGAGCGCACGCTCCGCGGCGATCTCGGCGGTCGGGACCGCCTCCTCGGCGACCCGCCGGCCCGCGTCGGTGAGCACCACGAGTGCAAGCCGGGCGTCGCGCGCGTGAGGCTCACGTCCCACGAGCCCGATCCGCTCGAGCGGCTGTAGCTGCCGGGCGACGCCGGAGGGAGTGACCCCGAGCCGGTTCGCCAGCTCGACGCGGCGAAGCCGCCCGTCGGGGGCGTCGTACAGCTCGAGCAGCAGGGCCAGATCGGGCAACGCGAGCCCGTGCGCACCCAGTGCGGCATCGACGTCGCGGGTGATGATCGTGCGCGTCAGCGCAAGGTCGAGAACGGTTGAAAGTGCGGGGTTGTTGGTATCCATGTCAGCAGCATATCATCAACCACTCAACGACGGCACCTCAACTCGGTCGACCGCAGGGTTCATGCGGCCCTGAGCGTCGCCTGCCCGGGCCGCCAGTTGGCCGGGCAGAGCTCGCCCGTCCGGAGCGCCTGCAGGACGCGCAACGTCTCGGGCGCACTGCGGCCGACGCTGACGTCGGTGACCGCTCCGTGTCGGATCACTCCTTCGGGGTCGATCACGAACGTCGCGCGCAGGGCAGCGCCGTCGTCGAGCAGCACCCCGTAGCGCAGGGCGAGCTCCTGCGACGTGTCGGCGACCACGGGGTACGCGACCTCGCCGAGCCACGGGTTCGTCATGAACCAGGCGCGGTGCACCCACCAGCTGTCCGTGCTCGCGGCGACGAGGCGTGCGCCGGCCGCCTCGAACTCGGGGCGCAGCTCCTCGAACGCCGCCAGCTCCGTCGGGCAGACGAACGTGAAGTCGCGCGGGTAGAAAATGAGCACGAGCCACGACCCGTCGCCGGGCAGGTCGACCCGCACCGGCTCGGGCTCGTCCTTCTGGTAGGCCTCCGCGGACCAGACAGGCGCTTTTGCGCCGACGTGTGCGTACATCTCCGTCCTCCTCGAACGATCTCTCGTCTTCCGCACCGAATCTAGGTTCAACCGACCCCGATCGCGTCGGCGCGGAGGACGATTCAGCGTCGTCTGCGAGGACGACATGGGCGCGCGTACACTCGACGTGATGGCGCAGGCGCCAGCTCTCCCGGGCGGCTTCGAGCTCCCGCTGAAGCAGCGGTTGCCGCGCATCGGCTCGATCGACCAGGTCGCCGTCGAGGCACGCGCGGCCGAGCTCGCGAAGCGCAGCATCAAGAAGGACGCCAAGGTGTGGGCGCTCGAGCTCGCGATCCGCTGTTGCGACCTGACCACGCTCGAAGGACAAGACACGCCCGGGAAGGTGTCGGCGCTGTGCTCGAAGGCGGTGCGGCCCGATCCGAGCGACCCGAACATCCCGTCCGTCGCCGCGGTCTGTGTCTACCCCAACCTCGTCCCGACGGCGGTCGAGCGCCTCCGCGGCACGAGCGTGAAGGTCGCCTCGGTCGCGACGGCGTTTCCGAGCGGTCAGAGCCCGCTCGACGTCAAGCTGCGCGAGACGGAGGAAGTGGTCGCGCTCGGCGCCGACGAGGTCGACATGGTGATCGATCGCGGCGCGTTTCTCTCCGGTCGCTACGCGGCTGTCTACGACGAGATCACGCAGGTGAAGGCTGCCTGCGGGGACGCGCACCTGAAGGTGATCCTCGAGGTCGCCGAGCTCGGCACCTACGACAACGTGCGGCGTGCGTCGCTGCTCGCGATGGCGGCGGGTGCCGACTTCATCAAGACCTCGACGGGCAAGCTTCCCGGCGCCGCAACGCTGCCCGTGCAGCTCGTGATGCTCGAGGCGATTCGCGACGTGCACGCCGAGACAGGCCGCAAGGTGGGGATGAAGCCCGCCGGAGGCATTCGCACCGCGAAGAACGCGATTCAGTACCTCGTGCAGGTGCACGAGACGCTCGGCCCCGACTGGCTGACGCCCGACCTCTACCGCCTCGGCGCCTCGAGCCTCGTCAACGACATCCTGATGCAGCTCCGCAAGGAGAAGACCGGTGCCTACCAGTCCAAGGACTACTTCACCGTTGACTGACGTCGAGAAGCGCCCCGACCGCTCGCCCGTCCCCGCCGACTGGACGTACGCGCCCGCGCCCGAGAGCACCGAGATCGTCTCACTGCGCGAGCGCTACGACCTGTTCGTCGGCGGCGAGTGGGTGGCCCCGCGCTCCGGTGAGTACTTCGAGACGATTTCACCGCGCGACGAGACGCCCCTCGCGCAGGTCGCGCAGGCGGGCGAGGAGGACGTCCGCGCCGCGACCGCGGCCGCGCGCGAGGCGTTCACGTCCTGGTCGGCGCTCCCGGGCGCCGAGCGCGCCAAGTACCTGTTCCGCATCGCCCGCATCCTCGCCGAGCGGTCGCGCGAGTTCGCCGTGCTCGAGTCGCTGAACGGCGGCAAGCCGATCAAGGAGTCGCGTGACGTCGACCTGCCGCTCGCGGCTGCGCATTTCTTCTACTACGCGGGCTGGGCCGACAAGCTCGAGTACGCCTTCCCGAACCGCCGCCCGAAGCCACTCGGCGTCGCGGGGCAGATCATCCCGTGGAACTTCCCGCTGCTGATGCTCTCGTGGAAGATCGCGCCGGCGCTCGCGGCCGGTGACACGGTCGTGCTGAAGCCCGCCGAGACCACTCCGCTCACCGCGCTGCTCTTCTGCGACGTGCTGCGTCAGGCCGAGCTGCCCGCGGGCGTCGTCAACATCATCACCGGCGACGGCCGCACCGGAGCAGCCCTCGTCGAATCGGACGTCGACAAGATCGCGTTCACCGGCTCGACCGACGTCGGCAAGGCGATCCAGCGGCGTCTCGCGGGTACGGGCAAGAAGCTGACGCTCGAGCTCGGCGGCAAGGCTGCGAACATCGTGTTCGACGACGCCGCCGTCGATCAGGCGGTCGAGGGAATCGTCAACGGGATCTACTTCAACCAGGGCCACGTCTGCTGCGCAGGCTCGCGTCTGTTCGTGCAGGAGTCGATCTACGAGCCGGTGGTCGAGAAGCTCAAGCGGCGGATGGCGACGCTGCGCGTCGGCGATCCGCTCGACAAGAACACCGACGTCGGCGCGATCAACTCGCGCATGCAGTTGGAGAAGATCGAGGAGCTCGTCGCGGCCGGGCGCGAGGAGGGCGCCGAGATCTACCAGCCGCCGTGCCGGCTGCCGGAGAAGGGCTACTGGTTCGCGCCGACGGTGTTCACGAACGTCGCGCAGAGCTACCGGATTGCGCAGGAGGAGATCTTCGGCCCGGTGCTGTCGGTGCTCACCTTCCGGACGCCCGACGAGGCGGTCGAGAAGGCGAACAACACGCCGTACGGGCTCTCCGCGGGGATCTGGACCGAGAAGGGCTCGCGCATCCTGTGGATGGCGGCGCGGCTGCGGGCCGGCGTGGTGTGGGCGAACACGTTCAACCGCTTCGATCCGACGAGCCCGTTCGGCGGCTACAAGGAGTCGGGTTTCGGCCGCGAAGGCGGCCTGCACGGGCTGGAGCCGTACCTCGCCTTCGACGACTGAGATCAGGCAGGCGCGATCCGAGGACGGCCCTGCGCTGACGCACATCGATCGCGCGACCTGGTCGGCGGCGACGAGCCCGGCACCGCCGCCGCCCGACGGCGTGCCGTTCTTCGGCAAGCGCACCGCGCCGGCGGACGTGCTCGTCGCCGAGGTCGACGGTGCGGTGGCCGGCTACGTCTCGATCCGTCCCGCGACCGAGCTGCTGGCGAGCAGCCACGTCCAGCACGTGAACGGGCTCGCAGTCGATCCCGCGCAGCAGGGTCGCGGCGTGGGACGTGCGCTCGTCGAGGCGGCAGCGGCCGAGGCCGGGCGGCGCGGCGCGCGCCGGCTGACGCTGCGCGTGCTCGGCCCGAACGTGGCGGCGCGCCGGCTCTACGAGGCATGCGGCTTCGTCGTGGAAGGAGTGCTGCGCGGCGAGTTCTACCTCGACGGCGACGAAGTCGACGACGTGCTGATGGCCCTCACGCTCTGATAGACCTGAGGACGAGATGGCCCGCCTGCCCGTGAAGAAGACCTACAAGCTGTTCATCGGCGGCGCGTTCCCGCGTTCCGAGAGCGGACGGACGTACGAGGCGCAGGGCCAGAACGTGGCGCGTGCGTCGCGCAAGGACGTTCGCGACGCGGTCTCGGCGGCCCGGGCAGCGCAGGGGAAATGGGGCTCGGCGACCGCGTACAACCGCGGCCAGGTGATCTATCGCGTCGCCGAAATGATGGAGGCGCGCGCAGGAGAGTTCGCGGGGCTGTGCAGCGGTCGCGACGAGGTCGAGCGCTCGATCGACCGTCTCGTCTGGTACGCCGGCTTCGCGGACAAGCTCGCGCAGGTGATCGGCTCGTCGAATCCGGTCGCCGGGCCGTACTTCAACTTCACGATCCCGGAGCCGACAGGTGTGGTCGCGTTGGTCGCTCCCGAGACGCCGCCGCTGCTCGGCCTCGTCTCGCGGATCGCTCCGGCGCTGACGGGTGGCAACGCGATCGTCGCGCTGGCCTCCGAGGGGGAGCCGCTGGCGGCGATCGAGCTGGCGGAGGCGCTCGCGACGAGTGACGTCCCGGGCGGCGTCGTCAACCTCCTCACCGGTTACCGGGCGGAGCTCGCACCGTGGCTGGCTTCCCACATGGACGTCAACGCGATCGACCTGACCGGTGCCGACGGGCTGCGAGCCGACCTCGAGGTGGCGGCGGCCGAGAACGTCAAGCGCGTCGTGGTCGGACGGCCCGACGGCCAGTCGCTCACCGACATCGCCTCCTTCCTCGAGCTCAAGACGGTCTGGCACCCGATCGGCGTATGACCGCGTTCTCGCATCTCGACGAGCTCGGACCGCTGCAGATCTGGCCGGGCGTGGTGGGGCGCTCGGTGACCAGCGAGCTCGCGACCTTCTGCTACCTCGAGCTCGAGCCGGACGTGCACGTCCCGGAGCACGAGCACGTCAACGAGCAGGTCGGTGTGCTGATCAGCGGCTCGGTCCGGTTCCGGATCGGCGACGAGGAGCGGGAGCTCGAGCCGGGCGCGACCTGGTGCATCCTCGCCCACGTCCCGCACCAGGTCTGGGCGGGGCCGGAGGGCGCCGGCCTCGTCGAGGTATTCGCGCCGGCCCGCAACGACTGGGGCGACCGCGAGCGGCTTCCGGCGTCCCACCCTCCTCGCTTCCCGTGACGCCGACATTCGGCTGCTCTACCCTTCGCTGAGCACGTGCCCGCGTCACGACGCCTCAGCCAGCGAATCTCGGAGGGAGACGGGATCGCGATCATCGTCTGCGTCGACGACGCCGACGGAGCACGCGCGGCCGAAGCTCAGGGCGCGAAGGCGATCGCGGTCCGCTCGTTCGTCGGCGGGATCCGCGACGCGACCACGCTCCCGCTGCTCTGGATCGGCCCGGGCGAGCCCGTGGACGCGGATGCGGTCTGCATCCGGCCCGACGCCGGGCTCGAGCACGGCCACGTCGAGGCCGTCGTCGACGTCCGCGACGAGGAAGAGCTGGAGGCGGCGCTCGAAGAGCTCGACCCCGAGATCTTCCTGCTCTCGGCGATCGACATCGAGGACGACGTCGATCCGCTCGATGCGGTGCTCGAGCTGCTGCCCGACGTGCCGGCCGGAAAGCTGGCGATCGCGCAGGTCGACGTCTCGACCCGCGAGGAGGTGCTCGCGCTCGAACGCGCGGGCATCGACGCCGTTCTCGTGGCAGGCGGTGAGGTTTCGACCCTGGTCGGGCACCGGCCGCTCGAGGTCTGAAACCCGCCGCCTGAGACCCCGCTCGGGCCGTCTACCATGGCCCGCGTGAAAGCCCTGATCGCCGTGATCGCGGCAGCCTGCGCGTGCGGGCTCCTCGCTGCGGGATGTTCGTCCGATGACGCCAAGAAGGCCGACGCGGCAGCCGCGCCGGCCAAGCTGGTCTGCTCGAACCGGCCGGCGTGGCAGCACCTCGCCGACCGGATCAAGGCACCGGTCTACTGCCCGGGCTGGCTGCCCGACCCGTTGATCGGCGCGATCGGCAACAAGTGGAACAACATCAACGCGGTCTCATCCGACCGCAGCTACCTCGAGAGCTTCGTCTGGCAGGAGACCGGCGGCGGCGCGGCCGGCGGCGAGCTCCACGTCAATCTCCGGGGCTACCCCGGTGTGACGAAGATCCCCACCTGCCGCACGGGCGGCAGCGAGAGCATCAACGTCCCCTGTTTCGCCGATCCCCACGGCGCCGTCACGGAACGCGGGATCACGGCGACGATGTACACCGTCAACCAGGACGCCGACGAGTGGCATCTGCTGCTCCTCTGGCGCAGATACGGCAACCTCTACACGCTGTCCGAGCACGTCGCGCCACCGCTGACGTACCAGCACGTCGTGCGGTACCTCCACCAGGAGCTGCGTTCCCTGGTGCTCGTTCGCCCGACGCCGGCCACGTAGCGATGGGGCTCACCCGGAAGCAGGTGCTCGCAGGCGCCGCCGCGGGTGCCGTCGGCGCGACCGGGATCTACGAGCTCGTCGACCGTCTGGCCGCGAGCTCGCCGAAGCGGCCGACCGTCGTCGTCTCGCTGCCGGAGCAGCATCTGCTCGACGGCATCCGCATCGTCGAGTCGAACAACGTCGAGGTACTCGTGCCGCCGCTCCACCACGCGATCCTCACAGCGCGGCTCACCACCGACCGCGCCGGGCTGGCGGATGCGCAGCAGGAGCTCAGCCACACCCTCGACGGCCTCGACGCCGACTACGTCCCGTCGCCTGCCGGCCTTGGCGTGACCGTCGCATGGGGGCTGCCGTACTTCCGCCGGCTCGTGCCGGACGCGGCCCGCCGGCTGCTGCCGAACGACAGGCGCGCGGGCCGCCCGGTGATCTTCGACGCCCACCGTTTCCCGAGCGACCCGCCCGCGACGCGGCTCGAATCGAACGACGTCGCCATCCTCCTCCGCTCCGACACGCACGCGCACATCGACGACGCCGAGAAGCGGCTGCGCGACACGAGGCTGTTCGAGATCACGTCGATCCGCCGCGGCTTCGTGGGCGGCGGCTTCGAGGGCGGCCAGTCGCTGCCGAAGCAGCTCGCCGTCGCCGCCGGCGTGCCCGGCTCGGCGTTGATCCCGGACACCTCCGAGCTCTTCCTCGGGTTCACGTCGACCCAGCGCGCCGGCATTGGCCCCGGGAAGATCGCGAACTTCGAGACGCTCGGCTACGTCGACTTTCGGGGGAGCGACTACTTCCGCAACGGCACGCACATGCACCTGTCGCACATCCAGGAGGACCTGGAGACCTGGTACCTCAACTTCGACTTCGACGAGCGCGTCACGACCGCGTTCAGGCCGAACCTCGATGTCCCGCAGGACACGCAGACCGTCCCGCAGGGGCCGAAGGACGTCTCGAATGCGGCCGACGTCCGGCGTGACTACCGTTCGTCGCGCCGGATCGGCCACAGCGCGTCGATCCAGACGACGTCCCGGCTCCAGCATGCGGTCGTCGCCGCCGACGGCACCGTGTACGCCAAGGGCGCGGCTGTGCCGGTGCGCGCCGACTTCAACACCCTCGACAACCCGTTCTCCTGGTCGGTGCGCGCGGACGAGACGAGCCCGGTCCCGGCCGCCGGCGTGCACTTCGTCGTCTTCAACCCGACCGGCGACGACTTCCGCCGCAACCGCCTCGCGATGGACGGAGTGCTGCCCGGCGGCACGATCCCGCTGCCCGCGCGCGACCGCAACCAGGGCTTCAACTCGGTGCTGCAGACGACGCACCGGCAGAACTTCCTCGTCCCGCCGCGCCGGAACCGGAGCTTCCCGCTCGCGGAGGTCTGAGGTCCAGGGGCTCAGCCGAAGAACGTGCGGGCGACGTCGTACCACTCGTCCGGGACCGTCTTCAACTCAGCGGTCGCCTCGGCAAGCGGCACGGAGATCACGTCGTCGCCGCGCAGCGCCGCCATCTGGCCGAACGCGCGCTCGGCGATCAGATCGGACGCCTTCAGCCCGAAGCGCGTCGCCAGAACGCGGTCGCGCGCCGTCGGGCTCCCGCCGCGCTGGATGTGGCCGAGCACCGTCACGCGCGTCTCGAAGCCCGTCCGGCTCTCGATCTCCTCGCCCAGCCGTTCGCCGACACCGCGCTTGGCGAGCAGCTTGTGCCCGAACTGATCGACCTCGCCCTTGTCCTCGGCGCCGGGAAGCTCGCAGCCCTCGCTGACTACGACGATCGAGAAATTCTTGCCTCTCGCGTGCCGTCTGCGGATCTCGCCGCACACCTGGTCGAGGTCGACCGGCTTCTCGGGGATCAGGATCACGTCGGCGCCCCCCGCAATCCCGCTCATCACCGCGATCCACCCGGTGTGGCGTCCCATCACCTCGACGACCATCACGCGGTTGTGCGACTCCGCGGTCGTATGGAGGCGGTCGATCGCCTCCGTGCAGATGTGGACGGCCGTGTCGAAGCCGAAGGTGTAGTCCGTGCCCGAGAGGTCGTTGTCGATCGTCTTCGGCACGCCGACCACCGGAGCGTCGAGCTCTGCGTAGACCCGCGCGGCGACGCCGAGCGTGTCCTCGCCGCCGATCGCGACCAGTGCGTCGAGGTGCTCGAAGGCGGCCTGGACGGCCGCAACACCGCCGTCGACCTTGTAGGGGTTGGTTCGCGTCGTGCCGATGATCGTGCCGCCGCGCGGCAGGATGCCCGAGATCTCTCCCGGCCCGAGCGGCTGGAACAGCTGGTCGATCATGCCGCGCCAGCCCTCCCGTACCCCGACGACCTCGTCGCCGCGTTCCCAGGAGCGCCTGGCAACCGCGCGGATCACCGCGTTGAGGCCGGGGCAGTCGCCGCCACCGGTGAGCACGCCGATGCGCATGAAGCGACGAGTTTACGTATGGAGCGCGAAGACGAGCCCGACCGACAGCTGCGTCCCGTACTCGCCCTCCTTGTTCGCGTACATGTGGTACGAGACGGGAATGCCGAGGCTGCGCAGCTCGGCCGCGAACGCGGTCGTCTCCGCCGGCTGGAACCAGTGGCTGTGCGCCGGCCCGGTCGAGAGGAAGAAGCGGACGCCGCCTCGGCGGAGGACTACGGCCTCCGCGCGGGCGACGAGCGTCGGATCGTTCGCTACGAGCACCGCTCTCGGAGCGTCCTTGAACGGGCCGTCGTGCAGCGGGGTGAAGTAGCCGCTCCACGACTCGACCGTGCCGAAGAGCCCGGGGTGGCGAAGGGCGATGTTGACTGCCCCGAACCCGCCCGCCGACAGGCCGGCGATCACCCGGTCCTGCGCGTCCGGGAGCGTCGGCAGGGTGGCGTCGACCCACGGGACGATGCGATCGACGAGCCCGGTTTCCCACGGCCCGGCCCACTCGCCGTTGTAGCGGTCGTCGGGGCCTGCGGCCGGGAAGATGCCGATGAACGGCTTGATCTCGCCGGTCTCGATCGCCTGGTCGGCAAAGCTCACGAAGCCCGTCCCGGCCGGATACTCGCTCGGCGAGCCCGGCATGCCGTGCAGCAGGTACACAACCGGGTAGCGGCGAGTGGTGCTGAACCCGGGCGGTAGGTACACGAGCCCGGGACGCTGCTCACCGGGAAAGGTGCCGCTCAGCACGCGACCACCCTGAGGACCGGTTTGCACATGGGAGAACCCCGGAAGGATCAGAGCAGTGGCGACGACCGCAAGCAGATGCACATCTCGAGGGTAGCGCCGGTCGCAATCGTCCTCGCCGCGGCGTTCGCACTCGCGGCGACACCGGCCGGATCGCAGACGCAACTCGACGTGGCGTTCCACTCCACCGCGCTGAAGGCGACCATGCATGCGCGCGTCGTGCTGCCGGCGGGCTACGCGTCCGGATCGAAGCGCTACCCGGTCGTCTACTTCCTGCACGGCCTGCCCGCCACGGCCGTCAGCTACTCGGCGCTCCGCTGGGTCGCGACGGCGTTGGCCGCGACCGGCCGGCCCGCGATCCTCGTAGCACCTCAGGGAGCGCGTGACGACGACACCGATGCCGAGTACCTCGACTGGGGCGAGGGCCGCAACTGGGAGACGTACGTCTCGAGCGAGTTGGTACGCGTCGTCGACTCGCGCTTCCGAACGATCGCGAACCGGCGGGGCCGGGCGATCGTCGGTGTTTCCGCCGGCGGTTACGGCGCTGCTGCGATCGGGTTCAACCATCTCGACAAGTACTCGTCGATCGAGTCCTGGTCGGGCTACTTCGTACCGACCGACCCGACCGGGCAGGCGAAGCTCGACCGCGGCTCCCGAGCTGCAAACGACCGCGCCAGCCTTCACACCCTCGTCAAGACCTCGGTGCCCGAGATCAAGGAGGCCCATCCCTTCTTCGCGTTCTACGTCGGGCGAGGCGACTCGCGGTTCCTGGCCGAGAACGTCCGGCTCAACCGCGAGCTGAACGCCGTGCACGTCGCCCACGTCTTCGACGTCTACGCGGGTGGCCACACGACCACGCTGTGGGAGCGGCACGCCGTCACGTGGCTCCGCCTGGCCGTGTCGCACCTCGCGCGCGCGACGCCGTAACGGCCGCCTAACACTCCCTCCACTCGGCGCAAACGTACGCCGCAATAAAACGTGAGCGTGGTCGCTCCCACCGTCCCTCGGGCGCGTGCAGCGTGGGTGCTGGTCCCCCTGCTCGCCGCCTTTCTCGCACTCGGTGGCGTCGCCGTCTACCGCTACGTCGACAACTTCTGGCTGTACCGCGGATTCGCACCTCCGCGCGATCCCGCATGGGTCGAGACGCACGGAACGACCGAGCGCATCTATGTGACGAGTGCGGCGCTCGGCGGCCGCAGCCAGCCGGTCGACCTGTTCCTGCCGCCCGGTTATGCCGCCCATCCTCACCGGCACTACGGCGTCATGTACCTGCTGCACGGCGTGCCCGGCCGACCCGCCGCCTTCCTGGAAACGGTGCGCTTGGGGGTCGTCGAGGACGAGCTCGTTGCGCTGCACCGCGCGCGTTCGCTGATCCTGGTGATGCCGTTCGGTTCGACCGGGTCGTTCACCGACAAGGAATGGGCGAACGGCGTCGGGAGGAACCAGGGGTGGGCGACGTTCGTGTCGCGCGACCTCGTCCGCGCGATCGACAAGCGCTTCCGCACGATCCCCTCGCCCCGCTGGCGCGTGCTCGCGGGCCTGTCCGAAGGCGGATACGGCGCGCTCAACATCGGGCTCGCGCACCCCCACGAGTTCGGCGTGCTCGAAAGCTGGTCCGGCTACGCGCTCGCCGACCCGATCGCGTCGATCTTCGGACGTGGACAGAAACTGCTTCGCGCGAACAGCCCGCTCGATACGCTCGCCGCGTCGGCGTCGGCGCTGCGTCGCGGGCACGTGTTCATCTGGTTCTACAGCGGCAGCGATGATCACTTCCGCCCGCAGAACGCCGCCTTTGCCGTTGCGCTCGCCCGAGCGCACGTCGCGCACCGCTTCCGCATCGTGCGCGGGGGGCACAACTGGGCGCTCTGGCGCGGCAATGCGTGGCGCGCCTACGTGACGGCGTCGCGGCATCTCGGGAACGATGCGTAGAGCAGCGGCGATCCCCGTCTCGCTCGCCGTCGTGATCGCGGCGACCGGGTGGCTCTACGCCGGCCGCGGGCTGCTCGGCTTGCACCCGCGGGTCGGCGAGGCGCTGCCGCTCGACGAGCTCGCACGGCACTCGTCGGTCCCGCTCGTGACGTTCGTGGCTGTGTGGGGCGTCACGGCCGTCTTCCTCGGTCTGCTCGCCCGCTGGGCGCGGGTGGGCCGCCTCGCGGCGGCCGGGCTGCTGGCCGTCGGCGTGGGGGCGTGGCAGTACGCGGCGCTCGCGTCCTCGATCGCGGTCGTGCGCCAGATTCCCGCACAGCAGGCGCTCGACGCGGCTTCGCGTTCGTCGTCGGTCTACGCAGCGGCGGCGATCGTCGCGCTCGGCGGCGCACTGCTCGCCGGGTCGGAGCGGAGGCGGCCGGTCGGGCCGGTGCTGATCGCGGCACTCGTGGCGGTCGCCGGCGGCCTCGACCTCGTTCACGGAATCCTGCCCGGGGACAACGAGGGCGTCGTGCGCGCGCTGACGCCCGACGCCGTCGGCCCGCTCACCCGCGCGGCTGCGACGCTCGTCGGACTCGGGCTGATCGTCGCGGCGCGCGGCCTGGCGCGTCGGCGGAGCCGGGCCTGGCGTGTCGCGACCATGCTCGCTGCGCTGTCGGCGGCGTTGCACGTGCTCCACGGATTGAACGGCGGGACGCTCGCCTCGACGGTCGTGCTCGTGCTGCTGGTCGCGCGCCGCGATTCGTTCGACGGTCCCGACGCTCCGGACACGCGGCGGGTCGCGCTCGTCCGCGCTGCGGTCGTCGTCGGGACGATCGCCGCGTTCGGGACGGCCGCGCTGTGGCTCAACCGGATGGTCGCCGACCAATCGTTCGGCCCACGCTTCGTGCTCCATCAGATCGCGGCCGGAGCACTCGGCCTGAACCTCGACGGGTCGCCGCACCTCGGCGGTGACTTCGGCGACTGGTTCCCACTGTCGCTCGCGCTGCTCTCCGGGTTCGGGGTGATGTGGGTGACGGCCGCGCTGGTTGCGCCCTGGCGGCATCGTGTGCTGCAGGAGGCGCGGGAGCGCGAGCAGGTGCACGACCTCGTCCGCGCCTTCGGCACCGACACGCTGGCGCCGTTCGCGCTGCGGGGAGACAAGTCGTACTTCTTCGGCGAAGGCGAACGCTCGGTGCTCGCCTACCGCGTGGTGCACGGCGTCGCGATCGTCTCGGGCGACCCGATCGGTGCCGAAGACGAGCTGCCTGCTGTGGTCGGCGCGTTCGTCATGCACGCCCGCGGAAGGGGATGGCGGATCGCAGTGCTCGGAGCCTCCGAGGCGCGGCTCGAGCTCTATCGCGAGCACGGGCTCAACGCCCTCTACCACGGCGACGAGGCGATTGTCGACGCACGTTCGTTCACACTCGAAGGCCGGCCGATTCGCAAGGTGCGGCAGTCGGTCAACCGGCTCCAGGCGGCCGGATACGCGGCGGCGATCCGTCGTCCGAGCGAGCTCGACGCGCCGCTGCGGGCCGAGCTCGAGGAGATCGCGCGCAGCTGGCGTGGCGAGCAACCCGAACGCGGCTTCGCGATGGCGCTCGACGCGCTGTTCTCGCTGGACGACGACGAGGCGGTGTTCGTGGTCGGCCTCGATCCGGCCGGCCGGCCGGCGGGCTTCCTGCACTTCGCGATCGCAGGCGCCGGGCGGTCGCTGTCGCTTTCATCGATGCCGCGGCTCCGCGATGTTCCGAACGGCTTCAACGAGTGGTTGATCTGCGAGAGCATCGCCTGGGCACACGCGAACGCCTATCGGCGCGTGTCGCTCAACTTCTCGCCGTTCGCACGGCTGCTCGCGCCCGGCGCCGATCTCACGGGCCTGCAGGAGGTGCAACGCCGCGCGCTGCTCGCGATGAAGGGCCATTTCCAGTTCGACAACCTCCTGGCCTTCAACCGCAAGTTCTTCCCGCTCTGGGAACGCCGCTTCGTCGTGTACGAGAACCGTCGCGACCTGCCCCGCGTCGGGATCGCTGCGCTGGCGGCCGAGGCCTACCTGCCGTTCGGCGGAGGGCGTCGCTGACGCTTGCAGCGGGACTCGGTCTTGCGCTCGCGTCGACGGTCGCGCTCAATTTCGGCTGGATCGTGCAACACGACGCGGTGGCGACGCTGCCGACGCTCTCGCTGCGGCAACCGTTGCGCGCGATCGGAGTGCTGCTGCGAAGCCCTCGCTGGGTTGTGGGCTTCGCGACCGGGCTCGCGGGGTGGGGTCTCTACATCGGCGCGCTCGCGCTCGCGCCGATCTCGCTCGTGCAAGGCGTGTCTGCAGGCGGGATCGGGCTTTTGGCGCTGGTCGTGCAACGGCGGCGCGGTGTGCGCCTCGGTGCACGCGAAGCTGCCGCCGTCACCCTGTCGATGAGTGGGCTCGTCCTGCTCGCCGCATCGCTCGCCGGGGGCATCGTGACCGGCCGGGCGACGACCACCGCCGACGTGCTGCTGTGGCTTGCGGCGTCGATCGCCGCTGTGCTCGTCCTCACCGGTCCGGTCTCGCGCACGCTCGCCGGCGGCGCGGGGCTCGGCCTTGCTGCCGGCACGCTCTACGCCGCAGGCGACGTTGCGACCAAGGCAGCAGTTGCGGGCGATGTCGTGCTGATCGTGGCCGTTCTGGCGTCCCACGGCGCGGCCTTCGCGGCTCTGCAACTCGCATTTCAGCGCGGCGGTGCGCTCGTGACGGCGGGGCTGAACACGCTCGCGACGAACGCGCTGCCGATCGTCGCCGGGCTCGCGCTGTTCCACGAGCGCGTTCCCGGCGGGGCCGCCGGCGCCGCCCGCCTGCTCGCCTTCGTGCTGGTCGTGGCCGGCGCCGGCCTGCTGGCACGCAGCGGCGATGGGGACGCCCAGCCCGCCTAACGCACGTTTCAAGACATGGCGTTCGGGGGTAATCCGGGGTACGGTATCCCTCGTTCGAGGTCCCCTCACCTCGAAAAGCCCTCCAAAACCCCCCAAAATCCCCAGTGAGCGACGTCCGTCCGTCTCGGTATAACCCTGCGATGCGTCGCGGCGCAATGCTGGCCGCGGCCCTCTGCGGCGGCTTCGTGCTGGTCGCTCAGGCGGGGGCCGGCCAGCCTCAGTCCCTCCGCTTCGGCGTCGCCGACGACACCGGCAAGTACGCCGCAGATGCCGGCGCGTCGTTCTTCGCGCAGCTCGCGACGCTCGGTCTGCGCGACGACCGGATGACCGTGACCTGGGATCCCTCCCATCCGCTGCTGATCGCCGACCGGGTCTTCCTGGACCGCTCGATCACGACAGCGGCGAACGCGGGCGTCCAGGTGCGGCTCGCGGTCCGTCCCGCCACCGCCGGGGCGATCGGGACGTCGGCCACGCGTGCGCAGTCCTTCGCGACGTTCGCTGCGTCGCTCGCCAAGCGTTATCCGCAGGTCGGCGCCTTCGTCGTCGGGAACGAGCCGAACCAGCCTCGCTTCTGGCAGCCGCAGTTCGTGCGCGGCAAGGCGGTCGCGGCGGCCGGATACGAGCGGATGCTCGCCGACACCTACGATGCGTTGAAGGCGGTCGACCCGAGCGTGACCGTCATCGGCGGCGTCCTCTCGAGTCGCGGCAACGACGATCCGGCCGCCACGAGCAATGCCTCACGGTCGCCTGTGCGCTTCATCGCCGATCTCGGCGCTGCGTACCGGGCGAGCGGACGCACGAAGCCGCTGATGGATCAGTTCGGCTACCACGCGTATCCGCGGTCGAACCTCGATTCGCTGTCACGCGGGCTCGACTGGCCGGACGCAGGCTTCGCCAATCTCGCGCGTGTCAAGCAGGCCTTGTGGGATGCGTTCGGCGGCACGGCGCAACCCACGATCGAGAGCGGGCTCCGCATCTCGATCGACGAGATCGGATGGCAGACGGCGCTGCCGGCATCGTCGATGTCGGCGTACACCGGGGTCGAGACGGTTCCCGTGACGTCGGACGCGGCGCAGGCGACGGTCTACGGACAGATCATCGCGCACGCGGCCTGCGACTCGTCGATCGCCTCGGTTCTGTTCTCCCCGTTCATCGACGAGACGCAGCTCAGCGGTTTCCAGAGCGGCCTCGAGCGCGCAGACGGGTCGAAGCGCCCCTCGTACAACACCGTGAAATCGGCGCTCGCCGCAGGGCCGCGCTGCGCCGGCTCGCCGGTCGCGTGGGGCCACACCAACGCCGTCGTCGGCGCGAGGGCTCTGTTCGGCCCGACCAACGCGACCCACTGGTGGAAGCAGCGCGTGTGGAGCTTCGGCGTTCGGGTCGGCGAGGACGCCACGTACCGCGCTTCGATCGTCCCCGCGGCCGGCCGCGCCACACTTTCGGTGCGCCAGGCGATGAAGGTCAAGCCGGTGCTGACCACCCACGGCTATGCGAAGGCTGCCTGGACGCCGCTCGTTCGTTTCCCGCTGAAGCGCCTCGCCCCGGGCCGCTACGCGTACATGATCGACCTGCACGCCGCGGTGGCGCCCGGACGCTCCCGGGTGCTCGTCTCGCGGACGTTCGTCGTCCATTGATCAGCCGGTGACCCGGTAGATCGTCCCGGTCGACCAGTCGCCGACGAGCAGGGCACCGCCGGGGGTGGTGGCGAGAGGCAGTGGGCTCGCGATGCCGGTCAGAAACGGTCGAGGGGTTCCGCGGTAGCCGTTCGCGGTGCGCGTGAGCGCGACGCGCTGCACCTTGCCGGTCTGCCATTCGGCAACGAGCGCCGAGCCGGCGAAGCGTCCGCCGAGCGAGGCGGACGTGAGCACCGTGACGCCGCCGGCCGCTGCGTGCTTGTCGAGGACCGCGATCGGCGCAGGCACGCCACGACAGGCGGCGCCGCCCTGGCCGTAGCAGGCGGGGAACCCCCAGTCGTCGCCATGTGAGACGAGGGCCAGCCAGTCGCCGGGCGTCTTCGAACCGAGGTCGTCTCGCTGGTTCATCGTCGCGAGCAACGTGGTCGTCCCGGGAACGAACGCGAGCCCGTAGGCGGCGCGGATCCCGCGTGCGAATGTCGTCAGCCCGGTTCCGTCCGTCCGGAAGGAGACGATCGTCGCGGCGAAGCGCGACGGCGGCACGCAGTGATCGCAGGTCGACGAGATTCCCATCAGCAGCCGGCCGTCCGACGCACGCACGAGGTTGTTGTTCTCACCGCCCGGGACCGGCCCCGAGAGCACGGTGCGCTGCGTCCGGAAGCGGCCACCCCGGAGATCCGAGAAGCGCGTCACGGCGCCGAGCGAGCTGACGTACAGCCCGCCGCCGGTCCAGACGAGGCCGAGCGGGCCTCTTGGGCCTGCGACCACCTTGACCGCATGCATCCCTGTACGCGTGACCAGGAACACTCCGTCCCCGGCATGGCCGGATGCCCCGGACGCAGTCGCCCACAGCCGGCCGCGCGCATCGAAGGCGAAGGCGGATACGTGCTCGACGCCGCGCGCGTAGACGGTGGCGTGGAGTCCTGCCGGTCCGCGCAGGCCGGCGCCGATCGAAACGAGCCCACCGTTCGGCGTGTGCGTGGACGCACTACCGCAGCCAGTCGCGACCGCGACGAGCGCTGCCGCCATCGCGGCTGATGTCAGTAGCGAACTCTGCACGTACTCACATGGAACTCACAGGCCGCGGGCGTCAAATGGAATCGACCCGACAACGCTAGACGACCAAGAAAGGAGGCGAAGTGATGAGACTTCGGAAGATCCTCGCGAGCCTGCTCGCGACCGGTGCGATTGCCGGAAGCGTGGTCGCGATCGCAAACGCTGCGACGGGCTCCTCGTCGAGTGGAGCGTCGTCCTCGAGCACGGCGGCCACGACGACGACGACGCCGTCGACGACCACGCCCACGACCCCGTCGACGACTACACCGTCGACAACCGCTCCGAACGGCTCGGGCAGCGCGAACTGTCCGAACATGTGATTGCGCGGCGGGGGCTGCGGGCCGTCGAGGCTCGCGGCCCTCGCCCGCCGACGTTTCACGCGGACAGCATGCGGGCACCGCTCGTGTCCTCTAGCGAAAGGAGAACACCATGTTGCTCGTGCTTGCCATCCTCATCCTGATCCTCGCCCTTGGCGGCGGGATCTTCATCTCCAAGTTCCTGTTCCTCTTGCTGCTCATCGCCCTGATCGTCGCGCTGTTCTCGCGCAGGACGGTGTGAGCCGCGAGAGGTCGATTGGGCATGACAAGATCGCGGCGTGCGGTTGGCGCTCACGGCCCTGTTGGCAGCGTGCCTGGCGCCTGCCGCCGTCGGCTCGATCTCTATTGCCGATGACGTGTCGGCCCCTTCGCTGCGGGTCGACGCCGCCGGCAACGCGCAGGTCGCGTGGTCGGCGGCGGGCGTCAGGCACACGTTGCTCGTGCCGGCGCACGGGCGTGTCCTCCCGGGCGGTCGGCTCTCGGGTGCGGACGTGAGCCACGCGGGATCCCGTACTGCCGTACCGTTCGCCCGCGTCGTGCGCATCGGGCGGGGCGGCTGGATCTACGCGCTCGAGGCCTGGCAGGTCTTGCCGGGCGGACCGGTCGAGCTCCACTTCGCTCGCTGGCGCGGCGGGCCGACCGTCGCCACGCTGGCGGCGACGAAGACGAGCATCGGGGTGCTGCTCAGCGGGTCGGCGACGTTCGGCGGCCGGCCGGTCCCGACCACGTCGCAGACGACGGCCGGCAAGATCCTGCGGCAGTACGCCTACGTCGACGCCTTTCGGGCCGGGCACTGGCGGCGGATCGGCGGCGTCGCGGTCAAGCGCGACGGCACGTTCCGCAGGCTGGTGCCGGGCGGGGCGACGGGCAGTCGCTACCGCGTCCTCGTGCCGGGCCCGAACGTCGGCACGACCTATGCGCCCGACGCGATCGCCACCGCGTCGCCCGGTCCCTGAGCGCTTCGCACTAGCGACTTTCGAACGCCGGCGCCAACGGCATCCCCTTTCGGGGGGCAAGCCGCTCACCCGTTCGCGGTACCTCCTCCACACGGTTCACTCGTTCTGACTACGCGGCTCACTCGATCCTGCGATTGCGCCGTGTTGGCTGCGACCGAAACAGAGTGAGCCATCGTGGCCGGCTGCCCGAGCTTCACGAGGCAACCGACCCGCTCGACAACCTAGGAGGATGAAGTGAGAACACGGTCGAGAGTGGCCGCGATTGCTGCCGCCTGCCTCACCTTGCCTGCTGCCTACGCGACGGCCTCGGTGCAGACGGTTGCCGGCCCCACGTCGGGGCCCGCCTTCGGCGTCGCCGAGGATGCGTCGAAGTACGCCGACGACGGTGGCGCGGCGGTCTACTCGAGCTTGAACACCGCGGGGATGAGCGAGAACAGATGGACGCTCACGTTCAGCGGGGATCCGGCGCAGATCGACGACGAGGCGTTCCTCGACCGCTCGGTTCCGGCGGCCGCGGCTGCCGGTGTCGACGTGATTCTCTCGCTCTATCCCGCTCATGCGCAGACCCCTGACCCCGGCGTGTTCTGCCAGTGGGCCGGGACGGTCGCGACGCGATACCCGACGGTCACGAAGTTCATCGTCGGCAACGAGGTCAACGCGACACGCTTCTGGTCGCCGCAGCACACACCGACCGACCCGAACGCGGGCCCCGACTCGTACGAGCGGACGCTCGCTCAGTGCTACGACACCCTCAAGGCGATCAACCCGAGCATCGAGGTGATCGGGATGGGGCTCGCTCCGCGCTCGGTCAACGCCAACTCGACCCGCCCGCTCGACTTCCTGCGCGCGGTCGGTTCTGCGTATCGAACGTCGCATCGCAGCACGCCGATCATGGATGCGCTCGCCGTTCATCCGTACCCGAACCCGAACGCGAGCCCACCGCCGCCTCCCGACCGCGCCGCCTACGAGGACCCGGGCTTCTACGGCATCACCCAACTCGACCGGGTGAAGCAGGCTGCCTACGACGCGTTCCACGGGACGCCGCAGCCGACGACGCTCAACGGCCTCAAGCTCCTCGTCGACGAGATCGGCTACCAGAGCAACGAGACCGGCAACCCGCAGTACACGGGCACCGAGAGCTCGCCGACCGTCTCCGAGAGTCAGCAGGCGACCTACTATGCCCGTGTCGTTCAGCTCTATTCGTGCGATCCGTCGATCGCCGACGTCCTCTTCTTCCACCTGGTGGACGAGAGCAACCTCGACGTCTCCTCGACCTCCGGCGGCTGGCAGTCGGGTCTCGAGTATCCCGATGGTTCGCCGAAGCCGTCGTTCGGCGCCGTGAGTCAGGCGATCGCCGCCGGCTGCACGGGACGCCTGGTCAGCTGGTCACCCGGACACTCGAGCCCCACGGGGAAGCCGAAGGGCAAGCCGAAGGGGAAGAAGCTGAAGATCCATGTGAAGCCGCGCGTGAAGCCGCTCGGCGGCACGAAGGGCAAGCCGCACCTCGGGCACAAGGGTCACCGGTAGGCAGTCCGACATGAGGTGCCTGGTACCTCTGGTACCAGGCACCGATCGCTTACGCCAGGAGCTCGGTGACCTGTTGTCGTGTGGTCACGGCGAGGGCTCCTCCGGTGAAGCGGATGTCTCGTGAGACGTCGCGAACCGCGAAGTCGGGGATCAACCGATGCTCCCGCCACTCGTCCGTTGTCGCGAAACCGATCTCGGCGAGGATCAGGCCGGCCAGTTGTTTCTCGAAGACATCGATGCCGTACACACGATCACCGTGCTCGAGGTGGTAGCGCCGCTTCCGCAGCTCCTTCGCCGGCAGCGCCGCAAGGATGTCGTGCTCGCCAGGCGACAGATAGATGTTCGTGATCGTCACGCGCGAGTAGTCCGGCGGGGACGGCACATCCTTCTGGCCGAGCTTGAACACGTTCTCTCCGCCACCGAGCGGCTCCATCCGGCGAAGCCGAAGCCGCGTGCCGATCACGTAGCGGTCGGTGATCAGCCAGCCGTCGTCCTGCCGGGTCCCTGACGGAACTCGATCGAGCAGGAAGCGATTCTCGAGCTCGTACCTCGCGTACTTCCCCGCTTGCTCGCTCATCGGGATATCCAAGCCGAATCGCGCGCTTCCCGATCGCTCCTCAGTGCCGAAGGTGGGAATCGAACCCACACTCCCCGAAGGGAACCGGATTTTGAGTCCGGCGCGTCTACCAATTCCGCCACTTCGGCGCTTGTTTCGATCGTACCGTCGTTGCGACGACAAACGGTCGTCGCCGGAGGCCGGCTTGGCCGGCCGGGAGGCGCGGCGCGCGAGCGCAATGTGTTGCGATGAAGGAGGGGGAACGTGGGGGAGCCATGGTTCCCCCACGATGAATTCCGCCACTTCGACCCTTGTTTCGATCGTAGCTTCGTTGGGAGACGACCTTCCACCAGTCGGGTAGGACTTTTCCATGCGCGGTCGTTAGAGTCGCCCGGAACGTGGCCGCCGACGCCTCTGCCCCGACGCTCGCCAGACGGATTCCACGGCCCCGGCCGATCTCTGCGGTCGGACTCGTGTTGGTCGCCGTGCTCGTTCTCTGGCTGATCAAGAACTTCACGGTCTCGCCGAGCAGCTTCATCCAGATCTCGCTGATCGGGATCACGACGGGTTGCCTCTACGCGCTCATCGCCCTCGGCTACACGCTCGTCTACGGGATCCTCGAGCTGATCAACTTCGCGAACGGCGACGTGTTCATGCTCGGCGGCATGTTCACGATCACGTACTCCACGACGTTCTTCAATCTCCACCAGGGTCAGGGGGCGGTGATCATTCCGATCCTGATCGTGACGTTGTTCATGGTCATGATCACGTGCGGCCTGATCAACGCGGTGATCGAGCGGGTCGCATACCGGCCGCTGCGCAACGCGCCGCGACTCGCGCCGCTGATCACCGCGATCGGAGCCAGTTTCATCATCGAGGACATCGGGTTGATCTTCTGGGGACCGAACTACGTACCCGCGCCGAGCGTCTTCCCGACTTCCAGCTTCATCTCGATCGGCGGCGTCAACCTCACGTGGGGCATGCTGATCGTCTACCTCTTCACCGTCCCGGTGCTGCTCACCCTGCTCTGGCTCGTGCAGCGCACGCGGCAGGGGAAGGCGATGCGCGCAACCGCCCAGGACATGGACGCGAGCGCGATGATGGGGATCGACGTCAACAGGACGATCTCGTTCACCTTCTTGCTCGCCGGCGCCCTCGCGGGCGCGGCCGGCTTCCTCTACGCCTACTACGTCGGTTCCGTCACGTTCGGCGTGGGCTTCCAGCTCGGGCTGATCGCCTTCACCGCGGCGGTGCTCGGCGGGATCGGGAACCTGCCGGGTGCGGTCCTCGGCGGTCTGCTCATCGGGTTGATCCAGGCTTGGAACGAAGGCCTGCCGTGGCACGCGCCCGGCTCGGACTGGACCGAGTCGATCGTGTTCTCGATCCTGATCCTGATCCTCGTGTTCCGGCCAGAGGGCCTCCTCGGCGAACGCACGCCGGAGGGCGGATGACCGACGACGCCGCCACCACCGGTGCGAGCGCGCGCGGTGGAGACGAGATCGGGCTCCGCAACCAGCTGCGCGGGCGCTGGCGCCGGCTCGAGCCGGCTCAGCGCGCCACGATCTCGATCGGCGGCATCGTCCTCGTCTCGATCCCGCTGTTCTTCATCGATCACGCGCTCGGATACGGCCTGCTCACGATCGGTGCGATCTTCTGGATCCGGCGCCTGCCGCCGCTTCCGTGGCGGCTCGCCGCCGAGGCGGCGCTCGTCGTCGTCTTCCTGGTCGCCGGCCCGCGCTCGCTCGCAGCGCTGCTGACGATCGGCTTTGCCTTGAGCTGGGTGCCGGGCAAGTACCGCGCGCCGGCGTACGCCGGCGCAGCGCTCCTCCTCACCGTCTTGTACCCGTTCTACGCCGGGAAGATGTTCACCGTCCCGATCTTCGGCGTCTGGCCCGACGTCTCCACGGGCGTCTACGTGCTCGTGTTCGTGATGATGGCGGTCGGCCTGAACATCGTCGTCGGCTACGCGGGCCTGCTCGACCTCGGATACGTGGCGTTCTACGCGATGGGCGCCTACACGGCCGCCTGGTTCGCGTCGGAGCAGTTCGCGCACACGAGATGGCACTTCGGGTCGGTCGGCGTGGACCCGACGCTGCCCGGCGTCCACATCACGATCTGGCTGCTCCTCCCGCTCGCCGGAATCATCGCTGCGGTCACCGGCATTGCCATCGGCCTCCCGACGCTGCGCCTGCGCGGTGACTACCTGGCGATCGTCACACTCGGGTTCGGCGAAATCCTGCCGCAGATCGCACGGAACGGCGACAGCCTCTTCGGCTTCAACCTCACGAACGGACCGAACGGGATCACGCCGATCGACTCGCCCGGCTTCGGTCACGGCATCTCGAGCGCGACAGGCGGCTTCCTGCCGGCCAACTACCTGCAGTGCTGCAATGCGAAGGTGCTCGGCCACCAGATCCAGTACACCGACGTCTACTTCTGGACGGCGATCCTGCTGCTCGTGATCACGGTGTTCTGCTCGCTGCGGCTGCAATACTCGCGCCTCGGCCGTGCGTGGATCGCGATCCGCGAGGACGAGACGGCGGCGGCGGCGATGGGCATCCCGCTCATGCGGACGAAGACCTGGGCGTACGCCAGCGGAGCATTCTTCGGCGGCGTCGCCGGCGCCTACTACGGCGTCTACAAGAGCTCGACCTTCCCGGGCGACTTCTTCTTCAACATCTCGGTCTTCATCCTCTGCATGGTCGTCCTCGGCGGGATGGGCAACGTCTGGGGCGTGATGGTCGGCGCCGCGTTCCTCGCTTACCTGAACCAGGAGGGCCTTGCGAACACAGGTGCGTGGCTCAACTCGAACATCCACGTCGGCGGCTGGCGGCCGAACATCGACGTGCCGCTGTACTCGAGCGGGATCTACGGGGTGATCCTGATCGTCGTCGTGCTGTTCCGACCCGAGGGGCTGATACCGTCGCGTCGCCGTGCGGCGGAGTTCCACGAGGGCGTGCATGACCAGCCGCTCTACGACATCACGCACGACGAGGCCCACTACGACCCGCAGGGCGCGGAGACGTGAGCGCCAACGACGCCGACGTCCTCGTCGCCGCGGACGTGCGCAAGGAGTTCGGCGGGCTCGTCGCCGTCAACAACGTCGACTTCACGGTCCCGCGCGGAAAGGTGATCTCGCTGATCGGGCCGAACGGCGCCGGCAAGACGACGTTCTTCAACATGCTCACGGGCGTCTACAAGCCGACCGCCGGCAAGATCACGTTTCTCGGCGAGGACGTCACCGGCAAGCCGCCGCACGCGATCACGCAGCGCGGGATCGGCCGCACGTTCCAGAACATCCGTCTCTTCCAGAACATGACGGCGCTCGAGAACGTGATGGTCGGGCGCCATGCGCGCATGAAGGCCAACCTGTTCAACTCGGTCCTGCGCACGCCCTCCGTGCGACGGGAGGAGCGCGCTGCGCGCGAGCGCGCGCGCGAGCTGCTCGACTACACCGGTCTCGGCCGCAAGGCGGAAGAGGTGGCACGCAACCTGCCCTACGGTGATCAGCGGCGGCTCGAGGTGGCGCGCGCGCTCGCGACCGATCCGCAGCTGCTCCTCCTCGACGAGCCGACCGCCGGGATGAATCCCCAGGAGTCGGCCGAGTTCACCGCGTTCGTCAGCCGCCTGCGCGAGGAGGAGAAGTTGACCGTGCTGATGATCGAGCACGACATGCGCGTCGTGATGGGCGTGTCCGACCGCGTGTCGGTGCTGGATTACGGTGAAAAGATCGCCGAGGGAAGCCCGCGCGAGGTACAGCAGAACGAACGGGTGATCGAGGCGTACCTGGGGAAGGCAGCGGTCGAGGACATGAAGCGGCGAGGTCTCGCATGACGAGCTCGACCACGAATGGCAGCCCGATCCTCGAGCTGACGGACGTCCACACGTACTACGGATCGATCCAGGCGCTCAAGGGCATCACGCTCGACGTGCGCGAGGGCGAGGTCGTCACGCTGCTCGGGGCGAACGGCGCCGGCAAGTCGACGACGCTGCGCTCGATCAACGGGCTGAACCGGCCGCGTCAGGGCGTGATCCGGTTCCAGGGCCGCGACATCACCACGGTCCCGGCGCACGAGATCGTCAAGCGCGGCATCGCCCAGTCACCGGAGGGGCGTCGTCTGTTCCCGCGCATGAGCGTGACCGAGAACCTCGAGATGGGCGCGTTCCAGCGCTCCGACCGGGCCGGGATCCGCGAGGACATGGAGCGTGTCTTCGACCTGTTCCCGCGCTTGAAGGAGCGCCGCAACCAGCATGCCGGGACGATGTCGGGCGGCGAGCAGCAGATGTGTGCGATCGGCCGCGCGCTGATGGCGCGCCCGACGCTGCTCCTGCTCGACGAACCGTCGCTCGGGCTCGCCCCGATCTTCGTCGAGCGCATCTTCGAGATCATCAAGACGATCAACGAGCAGGGAACCTCGATCCTGCTCGTCGAGCAGAACGCGCTGATGGCGCTCGACGCGGCCAATCGCGGCTACGTGCTCGAGACGGGCCGGATCGTCCTGGCCGACCGGGCCGAGGCGCTGAAGACGAACGAACAGGTGCGGAAGACGTACCTCGGCGAGTCCTAGCGTCGCTCAGCCGACGACGAGCGGGAAATAGGGCGGCGCGAGCAGGTAGCCGATGCGCTCTGCGCCGCGACCTTTCGCCATCTCGATCGCGGCACCGAGACCGTGGACGCCGACGAAGCCGAGCTGCCTCGCAGCCTGCGCATCGCGGCAGCCCGCGATCAGGACGGCACCGAGCCGCTCCGCGGTCGCCGCGCACGCGCGCCACTCGGCGAAGGGTTGAAGCGGATGGAGGGCGCGGCCGGCGCGGTACTCCGCAATCGCCGTTTCGTCCCCGATCGCGGCACGCTCGGCCTCGGCCAGCGAGAGGGCATCGGCCGTCGGTCTCGGTTCGAAGAAGAGGGCTCGGTAGGGCGTCTGCGTCGGGCGCGGGAAGCGCCGCTGGAACGGATGGACGAGGACCGCGGTTCCGCCCGCGACGACGGGTGGTGCGTCCCGCCAGAGCCGGAGCGCGAGCCCCAGACCGAGGTACGCCGCGCTCACGGGGTTCGGGCGCTCGCGTGGCAGAAACGGGGACGTCGGCGGGACGCCGATCACGATCGCGTCGACGGGCTCCGGCAGCCCGACGCCTTTGAACAGGGTGCCGCGAAGCAGCGCTTCGGCGTGAGCGACCGACGGCAGGCCGCCGAAGACGGCGGCGGCCGTGAGCGCGCGGGGGATGCCGCTCGAGCCCGGCCTGCCTGAGCCCGCCGGGCGCACGCTGGAGGACGCGCCGCAGACGCGACCGGAGCAGCCGGTCGATCGTCTCCTGGTCGTGCGGATAGCCGGCGAGTGGCCCGGTGAGTCGCGGCGTGTCGAGCACGAGCGAGACGCCGTAGAGACCGACGCGCTCTGCGAGGCGCTGCTCGAGCTCGCGTGCGAGCCGCCAGCCCGCGGACGTGCCCGGTTCGAGCAGCGAGCGTGCCTCGGCCGCGAGCAGCGACTCCGCACCGGTCGCGCCGAGCAGTGCGGCGGGACCGCCGTGCAGCACCGTCTCCGCTGCGGTCACCGTGACGATCAGATCCGTCTCGACGAGGGCGCGGTTCACCCGCAAGGGGATCTCGCCCAGCTCCCCGAGCCAGACGAGATCGTCGGCCTCCACGTCGTGCACGATCAGCCGCCCGCGAAACCGCCGCCGAAACTCGGGGGTGACGAGCGAGGCGATCTCGCGCGGCGCCGTCCGCCGCAGGAGGCCTCCGGCGACGAGGATCGTCACGTTCACGATGCCGAGGCGCATCAGCTCGTCCGCCACCGCCGCGATCGCGGCAGGTCGAGGGCCGGTGGGTGAACCGGGGATCGGCAGCACGGGCTGCTCGATCACGATCGTCGCGGAACCGCCGCGCCGGACGAGCTCGGCGAGGGGTGGTCCCGCCAGCGGAAACGCAAGCGCCTCGCGCGCGGCCGCGGGGACGTCGCGGAGCGGCGCGGGGGAGCTCCGCGCGCGGAGCACGACGTCGTCCTCGCCGGTGTCTGCGACGACGAGGCGCGAGTCCGCGAGCAGCGGTATACGCGTCAAGGCACAGGGCGATCGAGCCGCAGGAACGCCGCTGCCCGGCGGAACTCATCCGAAAATGGGTGGATCTCGAGTCTCGGCACCGGCGCCGGACGATAGCGTGGTCTCGTGCCGAAGACGCTGACGGGAGCGGAGCTCGAACTCGATGACGCGCCCGCTCGCGGCAGCGACCTGTTCCTCGTCGACGGCAACAACCTGGCCTACCGCGCGTTCTTCGCGCTTCCCGAGGAGCTGCAGACGACCGACGGCCAGCCCACGAACGCGCTCCTCGGCTTCACCAACATGTTGTTCAAGCTGCTCGCCGACTACCGCCCGAAGGGCGTCGCCGTCGCCTGGGACTCGCGGCCCGTGCATCGCACGGCGGTGGCCGAGGCAGCGGACGTCGTCTACAAGCAGGGACGCAAGCCAATGCCCGACCTGCTGCGCGAGCAGTTCGGGTTCTTCCGACCGATCGTCGAGGCGTTCGGCTATCGCAACCTCGAGTTCGAGGGGTGGGAGGCCGACGACGTGATCGCGACGATCGCAACGCGCGCGGACACGGAAGGAATCAAGACGTGCGTCGTGTCGACCGACCGCGATGCGTTTCAGCTGTGCAGCGCGAACGTGTGCCTGATGATGACGCCACGTGGCGTCGCCGACGTGAACGTGTACACACCCGAACGCGTCGAGGCCCGCTACGGCGTCACCCCCGAGCAGGTGCCGGACTTCATCGGTCTGAAGGGCGACACGAGCGACAACATCCCCGGCGTTCCGGGGATCGGGGACAAGACCGCCGGCCAGCTGGTCGCCCAGTACGGCTCGGTCGAGGACGTGATCGAGCATGCAGAGGAGTTGTCTCCGGCGCGCCGCAAGAACATCATCGAGCACGCCGATCAGGCGCGGGTCTCGAAGGAGCTCGCGACGATGAGACGCGATCTCGACATCGACTGCGACCCGGCCCAGCTCGTGCTCGTGCCCCCCGACCGCTCCCAGCTCAAGGAGATCTTTCGCCGCTTCGAGTTCCGGGCGCTCCTGAACCGCGTCGACGAGCTCGACGCGGCAGTGCCGTCGGCGCCGCTCGAGGTGACGGGCATCGAGGTGCCATGGCGCGAGGGTGAGCTGGACTTCCGGGGGGTCGTCGGTTACGCGGCCGCCGACGACCGCGCGGCGGTCGCGGCGGACGGCGGTGTGGTGGTCGGGCCGCGGCCGCCGGGCGACCTCGGCGAGGCGGAGCTCGTCGTGCACGACGCGAAGGCGGCCGGCGTGTCGGCCCGGGACGACACGCTGCTCGCGGCCTACCTGATCGACCCCGGGCGCGCGTCGTACGAGCTGGCGGATCTGGCGGCCGAGTACGGCGTCGAGCTGCTGCCGGTCCCGGAGACCGAGGATGAGACGGCTGCGCTCGTGCGTGCGGCCGAGACCCCGCGGCGCCTCCGCGCGCCGCTGCTCGAGCGCCTCGAGGAGCGCGGGCTCACCGACCTCTACCGCTCGATCGAGCTGCCCCTGTCCGCGGTGCTCGCACAGATGGAGTCGACCGGCGTGAAGATCGACACCTATCGGATGGGCGAGATCACCGCGCGACTGACCGAGCGGGTCGAGGAGCTCGAGTCGAGCGCCTACGAGCTCGCCGGTGAGGAGTTCGTGCTCGGCTCGCCGCAGCAGCTCGGGCGGATCCTGTTCGAGAAGCTCGACCTCACGGCGGGACGCAAGGGCAAGACCGGCTACTCGACCGACGCCAAGGTGCTGCGCGCGATACGCGACGACCACGCGGTCGTCCCGGTGGTGGAGGAGTGGCGCGAGCTCACGAAGCTCCTCAACACGTACCTACGGCCCCTGCCGTCGCTGATCTCTGACCACGATGCGCGATTGCACACCCATTTCAATCAGACGGTCGCCGCGACCGGGAGGCTGTCGACGTCCGATCCGAACCTTCAGTCCATCCCGGTGCGCACGGAGCTCGGGCGCGAGATCCGCTCGGCCTTCATTGCCGAGGAGGGGCACCGGTTGCTGTCGGCCGACTACTCGCAGATCGAGCTGCGCATCCTCGCGCACGTCTCGGGCGAGCCGAAGCTGCGCGCCGCCTTCGAGCGCGGCGAGGACATCCACACCGCAACCGCGGCGGAGGTGCTCGGCGTCGATCCCGCGAGGCTGACCTCGGCGCAGCGGTCGATCGCGAAGATGATCAACTTCGGGATCGTCTACGGCATCTCCGCGTTCGGGCTGTCGGAGAACCTCGAGATTTCGCGCGAAGAGGCACAGCGCTACATCGACGCGTACCTGGCGCGGTTCCCGCACGTCCAGGACTTCATTGCGCGGACGATCGAGCAGGCCGCGCGCGACGGCTACGTGACCTCGCTGCTCGGACGGCGCCGGCCGGTGCCGGAGCTGCGCGCCTCGAACCGCCAGACTCGCGGCTTCGGAGAGCGAGTCGCTGTCAACTTCGTGATGCAGGGCTCGAACGCCGACATCATCAAGGTCGCGATGATCCGCATCGCGCGGCGGCTCACGGAGGAGGGGAGAGGGGCGCGGCTCGTGCTCCAGGTCCACGACGAGCTCCTGCTCGAGGTTCCCGAGACGGAGCTCTCGCAGGTCCGGGAGCTCGTGCGGGCCGAGCTGGTCGGCGCCTATGCCCTCGACCCGAAGCTGGCCGTCGACGTGGGCGTCGGCGACAACTGGGCCGAGGCAAAATCCTAGGAACGGGGTGCCCGGCACCAAGGTGCCAGGCGCCGGGTGAGCTCGGGGCCGGAGCCCCGCTGAGCCGGACTCCGGCGGCCACCGGAGGGAGCCGTCGCAACGGCTTGAGGTTCGTTCCGTCTGCAACGTCGCGGTCCGTCGCCGCCGAAGCCCGGCTCGGCCGGGCGAGAGGCGCAATGCGCGTCGCAGAGTCAAGCGCAAAGGGAAGCGAGGCTCGTGGAGGGAAACCGCAGGTTTCCCTCCACGGATACCTGGCTATACTTCGCGGCCGCTTTGGCTAGCAACGATCTCATGCAGCAGGAGCCGGGTGTCTGGGTCGAAGGGCCCGACGGCGAGCTGATTCCGGACTACGAGTCGACCTTCCCCGAGATCAACGAGGGGCAGGTCGTGCACGGCACCGTCGTCCGCGTCGACAAGGACGAGGTGCTCGTCGACATCGGCTACAAGTCCGAAGGCGTCATCCCGGTGTCCGAGCTCTCGATTCGCCGCTCGATCAACCCGGCCGACGAGGTCTCCCTCGGGGACGAGATCGACGCGCTCGTGCTGACCAAGGAGGACGCCGAAGGGCGTCTGATCCTCTCGAAGAAGCGTGCGCGCTTCGAGCTCGCGTGGAAGAACATCGAGGGCGCCGCGGAGTCGGGCGAGCCGGTGAACGGTCGCGTGATCGAGGTCGTAAAGGGCGGCCTGATCCTCGACCTCGGCGTGCGCGGGTTCCTGCCTGCGTCGCTTGTCGACATCCGCCGCGTGCAGGACCTGGACGAGTTCCTCGGTCAGGAGCTGCGTGCGAAGGTGATCGAGCTCAACCGCTCGCGCAACAACGTCGTGCTCTCGCGCCGCGCCGTGCTCGAGGAGGAGCGCAAGGAGCAGCGGCAGCAGATCCTCGACAAGCTGCAGCCGGGCGACGTGGTCGAGGGCCAGATCTCCAACATCGTCGACTTCGGCGCGTTCGTCGACCTCGACGGAATGGACGGCCTGATCCACATCTCGGAGCTTTCCTGGTCGCACGTGAACCACCCGTCCGAGGTGCTCGAGATCGGCCAGGACGTCCAGGTCAAGGTGCTCGACATCGATCGTGACCGGCAGCGCATCTCGCTCGGTCTCAAGCAGACGCAGAGCGACCCGTGGCAGCAGGTGCTCTCGAGCTACAACGAGGGCGACGTCGTCGAGGGCCGCGTCACGAAGGTGGTCACGTTCGGCGCGTTCGTCGAGATCCTGCCGGGCGTCGAAGGGCTGGTCCACATCTCGGAGCTCGCCCAGCATCACGTGGAGAACCCGCGGGAGGTCGTGTCCCAGGGTCAGCCCGTGAACGTGAAGATCATCGAGGTCGACGGCGATCGCCGCCGGCTCTCGCTCTCGCTCAAGCGCGTCGAGGACACCGATCCCGTCCAGCCGCGTGCCGACGGCGCCGAGTCGGTGCACGTGCGGCCGAGCCTCGATCTCTCCGAAGACGTGTTCGCAGACGCACCCGCAGGCGAGCTCGAGCCGGCGGACGAGGCGGAACCGACGGCCGAGGCCGCCGCCGAGACCGAGGAAGCCGTCGAGCCCGAGGCCGCCGTCGAGACCGAGGACGAAGCGGTCGAGGCCGACGAGATCGACGAGGTCGTCGAGGTCGAGCCCGAGGCCGAGGCCGTCCCGGAGGCCGAGGCCGTCGTCGAGGAGTGACCCGCCCGGTCGCCGTCG
The DNA here is from genome assembly GCA_963769545.1 of uncultured Thermoleophilia bacterium. Lineage (GTDB taxonomy): Bacteria > Actinomycetota > Thermoleophilia > Gaiellales > Gaiellaceae > PALSA-600. The sequence goes on from CAVYMB010000003.1 coordinate 152,564, forward strand.
CGATCACCGGCGGCATCGGGAGTGGCAAGAGCGAGGCACTGAAGGCGTTCGCGCGTCATGGTGCGGCGACGGTCTCGAGCGACGAGATCGTCCACCATCTGCTGCGCCGGGAAGAGGTCAAGCGCCAGGTGGTCGCGTGGGTCGGCAACGGCGTGCTCGCACCCGACGGCGAGATCGACCGCGCGGCACTCGCGACGACCGTCTTCAACGACCGGGACGCGCTCGCCCAGCTGGAGGAGCTGCTGCACCCGCTCGTGGCCGCTGAGTACCTGCAGTGGCGCGAGGACCTGGCGCGGCTGCCGAATGCTCCTCGCGTCTGCGTCACCGAGGTACCGCTGCTCTACGAGGTCGGCGGTGAGACCCGCTTCGACAAGGTGGTGGTGATCACGGCGCCGACCAAGCTGCGCCGCGCACGCTCGGAGGTCGCGACCGACGAGCGCGAGAGCCGGCTCCTGCCCGAGCGGGAGAAGGTGTCGCGCGCCGACTTCGCCTTCACGAACACGGGCACGCTCGACGAGCTCGATGCGTTCGTCGAGACGGTGATGCGAGAGCTGCAGCCGGAGTGAGGCGAACCGTCCTCCTCTCGCTGCTCGTCCTGCTCGCCGCGATCGCCGGATCCGCCCTCTACGTCACGCGGACGACGCCGCCGTGGTACGAGCGCCTTCGCTATCCGCTTCGCTACTCGCAGTTCGTGCGCGTGCACGCCGCCGAGCACGGCCTCGATCCTGCCCTCGTCGCAGCCGTGATCTACCAGGAGTCGAAGTTCCGCGCGAGCGCCGTATCGTCGTCCGGCGCGATCGGGCTGATGCAGCTGACGCCCTCGACCGCCCGCGGGATCGCGATCCGCACGGGCGGGACCGAGTTCCAGACCCAGGATCTGTACGACCCCGAGATCAACATCCGCTACGGCGCGTGGTACCTCGACAACCTGTTCAAGAAGTACGGGAGCGAGACCCTGGTGCTCGCTGCGTACAACGCCGGCCAGGGGAACGTCGACCGTTGGCGTGCCCGCGGCGAGGGGATCCAGTTCCCCGAGACGCGCGCGTACGTGAAACGCGTCGAGCATCTGAAGTCGATCTACCGCCGCGCCTGGCACTCGCAGCTGTACTCCTCGGCAGACGCGACTCCGGAGCCGGGCGTCGCTAGATTGGCCGCGTGACCGGACTGATCGAGCTCGCCGAGAACGCAAACACGTACACGCCGCTCGGGCCGTCCGACGAGCGGGACGATCTCGGGCGCTACGTGCTCTGGATGGGTCGTGGTGACGAGCCCGGCTGGAACGTCGCGCAGCGGTTCCGGCTCGGCGAGGACGATGTCGACGAGGTCCGTGCCGAGATCCATGCGCGTCTGCGCTCGAAAGGGCGAACCGCCTGCACCTGGGAGGTCGGGACGCACGCCACCCCGGGCGATCTCGTCGACCGGTTGCTCGCACACGGCCTGGTCGACGACGCCACGCCCCTCGCGGTCGGGATGGTGCTGACCGACGCGCCGGCCGGAGGTCGGCCGGACGTCGAGGTGCGCCGGGCGACGACGCCGGAGGACCGGCTTGCCGCCGCGAGGATCGCCGCGATCGCCTTCGGCATGCCCGAGCCGGTTGCGGTCCGGGAGGAGACCGACGACGACAACATCGTCTACATCGCGCTCGTCGACGGCGAGCCGGTGGCCCGCGCGACCGCATCGTTCTCGGAGCACGGCGTGACCCTCTTCGGAGGGGCCACGCTGCCGGAGGCCAGAGGGCGCGGCGCCTATCGCGCGCTCGTCGCGGCACGCTGGGACGACGCGGCCCGGCGAGGAACGCCGGCGCTCGTCACGCAGGCGAGCCCGATGTCGCGGCCGATCCTCCGTCGTCTCGGCTTCCGCGAGGTGTGCGAGATTCGCATCCTGCTCGACGAGTTCGACCGGAACGGATGAGGGTCTCCGCCAAGGCGGACTACGCGGTGCGCGCGACCGTCGAGCTGGCCGCGGCCGGCCCCGGCCCCGTGAAGGGCGACCGGCTCGCCCAGGCGCAGGAGATCCCGCTCAACTTCCTCGAGAACATCCTGGTCGACCTCAGGAACGCGGGTCTCGTCGCCAGCAAGCGCGGTGCCGACGGCGGCTACTGGCTCGCGCGGCCGGCGGAGGAGATCACGCTCGCGGACGTGATACGCGCCGTCGACGGCCCGCTCGCGAACGTGCGCGGCGTGCGTTCGGAGCTGATCACGTACCAGGGCAGTTCCGAACGGTTGCGCGACGTGTGGGTGGCTGTCCGGGCGAGCCTCCGTGCGGTGCTCGAGCAGGTGACGGTCGCGGACGTCGCCTGCGGCGAGCTGCCGGCATCGGTCGCGGCGCTGAGCGCCGACCCCGACGCCTGGACGCCGCACTAGCCTCTCGCGCCTAGGCGAACGCGCGCGTGTGGTTCGGGCGCACGAAGACGATCTGGCCCGGCTCGAGCTCGAGCTCTTCCGCCTGGTCGCGCGTGAGCTGCACCGAGAACGGCTCGCCGTCGTCGTCGACGAGCTCGGCCCGCACCTCGAAGCCAAGGTGCACGACGCGCAGCACCTGGCCCTCGCGCGTGCTGTCATCGGGCTCCGACACGACCTCCAGGTCGTGCGGGCGCACCCAGCCGTCGCCGAAGCGGCTCGCCTGGCCGACGAAGCCCATGACGAACTCGTTCGCCGGCGCGTCGTAGAGCACCCGCGGCGCGTCGACCTGCTCGACGCGCCCCTTGTTCATGACGACGACGCGGTCGGCGACGTCCATCGCCTCCTCCTGGTCGTGCGTGACGAAGACGGTCGTGGTGTGCGTCTCGTCGTGGAGGCGGCGAAGCCAGACACGGAGCTCGCCGCGCACGCGCGCGTCGAGGGCTCCGAACGGCTCGTCGAGGAGCAGCACCTTCGGCTCCGGGGCGAGTGCGCGGGCGAGCGCCATACGCTGCCGCTGGCCGCCCGAGAGCTGCGCCGGGTAGCGGCCGCCGAAGCCGCCCAGCTGCACGAGGTCGAGCAGCTCGTCGACGCGCGCCGTGATCTCCGCGCGCGGTCGCTTACGAATCTTCAGCCCGAACGCGATGTTCTGGCGCACGGTCATGTGCTTGAACGCGGCGTAGTGCTGGAAGACGAAGCCGACGCCGCGCTGCTGCGGCGGCGATGAGGTGGCGTCGACGCCGTCGAGCAGGACCTCGCCGGAATCCGGGCGTTCGAGCCCCGCGATGATCCGCAGGAGCGTCGACTTGCCGGAGCCGCTCGGCCCGAGGAGCGCAGTGAGCGCACCGCTGTCGACGTCGAGCGACACGTCGTCGAGCGCCTGGAAGGTCCCGAACCGCTTCGAGACGTTGCGTGCCTGGATCGACATCTACGCGACTCCCTCCTTCGGCTTCAGCTTGGTCATGATGACGAGAACGGCGATGGCGAGGACGCAGAGCATCAGCGCGACGCCGTACGCACCGGCCTGGTTGAGGTTCTCGTAGTAGTCCTGCACGCGCAGCGTCGCGGTTTCGGTCTTGCCGGAGATGTTGCCGGAGACGATCGCGACAGCGCCGTACTCGCCGAGGCAGCGTGCCGTCGTGACGACGACGCCGTAGATGACCGCCCAGCGGATCGCCGGGAGCGTGACACGCCAGAACGTCTGCCAGCTGGAGGCTCCGAGCGTGTACGCGGCCTGCTCCTGCTCGTTTCCGATCTCGCGCAGCGTCGGCACGACCTCGCGTGCCACGAACGGGACCGAGACGAAGATCGTCGCGAGCACCATCGCCGGCAGCGCGAACAGCACCTGGATGCCGTGCGTCGGTGAACCACGGCCCGAACCAGCCGGTGCGACCGTAGAGCAGGTAGAGCGAGAAGCCGACGACGACGGGGGAGAGCGCGAGCGGCAGGTCGACGAACGCGTTCACGAGGCCCTTGCCGGGGAAGCGCCGGCGAACGATCGCGAGCGCGCAGACGATCCCGAAGACCGTGTTGAGCGGCACCGCGATCGCGCAGAGGATCAGCGTGATCTTGAACGCGTGGATCGTGTCGGGCTCGGTGATCGCCGCCCAGGCCTTGTCGATCCCCTCCTGCCAGACGCGCCAGAAGAGCATCGAGAGCGGCGCGACCAGGATCACGACCAGGTACCCGAGCGCGGCCGACCGAACGGCGTAGGTGCGCCACTTCCTAGGCACGCTCGTGCCTCGTGGCGAGGCGCCGGATCGCGCCGATGAGCGAGGAGGACGACGAACGAGACGCCGAGCAGGACGACGGCCACTGCGGCGGCGCCGACGCGTGTTGCCGTTCTGCCCCTGGTTGAAGACGTAGACCGAGGCCATCTCGGTCCTGAACGGGAGGTTCCCCGAGATGATCACGATCGAGCCGATCTCGCCGACGCCCGTGCGAAGGCCATCGCGACGCCGGAGAGGATCCCGGGGAGGATGTTCGGCAGCACGATCCGCCGGAAGACCGTGTGCTCGCGGGCGCCGAGCGAGCGGGCCGCCTCTTCCATCTGCGTGTCGAGCTCGTAGAGCACCGGCTGCACGGTGCGCACGACGAACGGCAGCGTCACGAAGCAGAGCACGAGCACGATCGCCGAGCGCGTGAACGCGAGGTGGAGGCCGATCGGCGAGCGCGGGCCGTAGAGCGCGAGCACGAGCAGGCCGGCGACGATCGTCGGCAGCGCGAAGGGCAGGTCGATGACGGCGTTCACGATCGACTTGCCGCGGAAGTCGTCGCGGACGAGCGTCCAGGCGATGATCGTCCCGAAGACGGCGTTGATGAGCGCGACGATCAGCGAGACGCCGAGCGTCAGCTTCAGCGCGGCGACCGCCTCGGGCTGCGTGACCGCGTCCCAGAAGCCGTGGAGCGCCGCCGGCCCGCGACGCCCAGACGAGCGCCGCGATCGGCAGCGCGACGATCACCGTCAGGAAGGTCGTCACGAAAGCCGAGGGAGAGGGCCGTTTCGGCCCTCTCCCTGGTGCTGCGGTGCGATGTGCCCGCCCGAAGCTGCGAGGTGCGGTGAGGCTAGCCAGAGGTCGGGCCTCCGACGCTCTGTTCGATCTGGGTCATGATCGCCCCCGGTTCGAACCACTTCTTGTCGGCCGCGCGCCAGCCGCCGATGTACTTGTCGGTGATCTTGAAGATGCCCGGCCGCGCCGGGAACTCCTTCTCGGCCGCTGCCGACTTCGCGACCTCCGGGTTGACCGGGCGGAAGCCGTACTGCACGAACAGGTTCTGCGCCGTGGGGCTGCGCAGGAACTGCAGGAACTTGTTCGTCGCGTCCGCGTTCTTGCTCGTCTTCACGAGCGCGACCGGGAGCTGGATCAGCATCGTCTGACGCGGGATCACGTACTGGATGTTCTTCCCCTGGAGGCGGGCGTTGATCGCCTCGCTCTCGTAGGTGAGCAGCACGTCGCCCTTGCCCGAGAGGAAGGTGTTCGTGGCGTTCGAGCCCGACGTGTCCTGCGACACGACGTGCTGGAACAGCGCCTGCACGTACTGCGGTCGCCTGCTTGTCGGTCTTGCCGAGCGCGCGCTCGCGCGCCGTAGGCGGCGAGGATGTTCCACTTCGCCGAGCCGGAGCTGAACGGGTTCGGGGTGACGACCTGGACGCCAGGCTTGATCAGGTCGGCCCAGCTCTTGATGTGCTTCGGGTTGCCGTTGCGCACGGCGAAGACGACGACCGTGTTGGCGGCGATCCCGTTGTAGCCCTGCTTGTCCCAGTTCGGGCTGACGAGCCCGGCGTCGACGAGCAGGTTGACGTCGTCGCCCGGCCGAGAGGAAGACGAAGTCCGCCGGCTGGCCGGCGGCGACGGCCTTCGCCTGGTTGGTCGAGGGGCCGTACGACTGTGTGAAGTTGACGCCCTGGCCCTGGGGCGTCTGCTGGTAGGCCTGGATGATCTTCGCCATCACCGGCTTCGGCGTCGAGTACGCGACGAGCGAGAGCGTCGTGCCGGTGACGCGCGCGGCGGCTCCGGCGGCGAGGGCGAGGGCGGTCGCCGCGACGACCGCCAGGAGGATCTTCTTCCGGTGCTTTCTCATAGGCATGGTGAACAAATACATAACGTCGGCTCATTCGTCAAATAAGTACTGCTAGAGACGGCAGCTTGCTTCTATCGTTCGCTGCTCATGCGCTTCCGCACCGGCCAACAGCTCGATCCGACCCAGGTCGAAGACCGCCGCGGCGCGGGCGGCGGCTTCGGCGCGCCGCTCGCGTTCGGCAGCGGCGGGCTCGGCGTGGTCGGTCTCGTCGTCTACCTGGCGATCGTGCTCCTCGGCGGTGGCAGCAGCGCCTTCAGCGCGCTCGAAGGGGTCACCGTCTCGTCGGCCGGCCAGTCGCCCTCGAGCACGCTCGACACCGACTGCACGACCGGCGCCGACGCGAACACGCGCCAGGACTGCCGGATCGTTGCGGACGTCAACTCGGTACAGGCCTACTGGCGGGGCTGGTTCCGGGCGCACGGCAAGACGTACCGACCCGCCGACACCGTCTTCTATAGCGGCGCGACCGACACCGGCTGCGGGACGGCGACCACCGACGTCGGCCCGTTCTACTGCCCCGTCGACGGGAAGGTCTACATCGACCTCGGGTTCTACGAGGAGCTGAAGAGCAGGTTCGGAGCGCGGGGCGGCCCATTCGCCGAGGCCTACGTGATCGCGCACGAGTACGGACATCACGCCCAGGACCTGCTCGGCGATTTGCAGCCCGGGAGCTCGCAGGGCCCCGAGAGCCGGTCGGTGCGCACCGAGTTGCAGGCCGACTGCTACGCGGGGGTCTGGGCCAGGCACGCCGTCGCGACCGGCTACATCGTCGACCTGACGCAGCAGGACATCGCAGACGGGCTGGATGCCGCGTCGGCGGTCGGCGACGACCGCATCCAGGCGGAGACGCAGGGCCAGGTCGATCCGGAGACCTGGACGCACGGGTCGTCGACCGAGCGGCGGCACTGGTTCCTGCGTGGCTACCAGCGTGGCGAGCCGAGCGGCTGCGATACGTTCAGCGGCGCGCTGTAGCCTTCCCGGCGTAAGCGACGAGGGAGGCGCTATGAGCGCGACCGACGTTGCTGCGGCACTCAACCCCGGACGGAGGGCGGTGGCGGAAGCGCTCCGTCACGTGGGCGTGCGCGAGAGCCCGCCCGGCTCGAACCGCACGATGTTCGGACGCTGGTTCGGGGCCGACGGTGTTCCGTGGTGCGCGGTCTTCGTGTCGTACTGCTTCTCGGTCGGGGCAGGTGTGACGCTGTGCCGCGGTTGGCACGGCGCCGGCGTCTCCGCACGCGGCGTCGCCTACGTGCCGACGCTCGAGGCGTGGCTGCGTGCAACCGGCAGGAGCCTCGCAGCCGGCGTCGCCCCGGCGCCGGGCGACATCGCCGTGTTCGACTGGGACGGCGGCCTGCCCGACCACGTCGGCATCGTCGTCGCGCCCGGTGCAGGCGACTTCTTCGAGACTGTCGAGGGCAACACTGCGGTCGGCAACGACTCGGACGGAGGCCAGGTCATGCGGCGGCGGCGCTCACGCCGGCAGGTGTCGACGTTCGGGCGCCTCTGAGCGCCTGCGGCTAGCCGGCTCGCTCGGCGCGCGAGAGGCCGGTTCGCGCCCAGACGGCGAACAGGGCGAGCAGGAGCAGCGCGGAACCGAACGCTGCCGCCAGCTGGTCCGGCCGCCCGGAGATCAGCCCACGCCCTGCCTCGAGCAGGTACGTCAGCGGGTTCAGCTGCGCGACCGTGTGGATCCACCCCTGCAGCAGGGCGAGCGGCACGTAGACCGGAGCAAGGAACAGCGCGAGGAACACCGGCGTTTGCATCAACGGGGCGGCCTGGACGCTCCGCAGCCGCATCGCGACGCCGCACGCCCAGAGCAGCCCGACCTGGTTGAAGATCACCGCCAGCCCGTAGAGGCCGAAGATGTCGACGCCGTTGCCGCCGACGTGCATGTGGGCGACCAGCGCGACGACCGTGAGCAGGGTGGCGATCATCGACCAGCGTACGAACGCCGCCAGGCCGTAGCCGATGATGATCCCCGAGCGATGCGGCGCCGAGACGAGGAGCCGCCTCGCGAAGCCGCGTTCGAAGTCCCGCGCGATCGCGAAGCCGGTGAACACGCCGCCGAACGCCGCCGACTGCAGGAGCACGAAGACGAACACGAACGCCGTGTAGCCGTCCGGGAAATGGAACCCGGGGACGTGCCGCAGCCGCGAGAGACCACCGGCAAAGGCAACGAAGTTCATCAGCGGGAACAGCATCGGCGGCACGAAGAGCGACGGGTTCTTGAGCAGGACGGTCGTCTGCCGGTAGGCGAGTGCGAACGCGATCTCGAGACGCGTGCTCACGTACGCGTCATCCGCAGTCGGAGCTGACGCGTGGCGAGCAGCAACGAGATGCCGAACAGGGCGAGCATGAACCCGAAGCCGAGCGCGAGCGCCTCGGCGTTCCAGCCCTCGATCACGAGCGAGCGCAGCGCCTCGATCAGGTAGCTGACCGGGTTGATCGTGGCGAGATCCCGGAACCAGCCGACCTCGATCAGGTTGCGCGGCAGGTTCATGCTCGAGACGAGCAACAGGAAGAAGAGCAGTGGGAACATCGACTGCACGCCCTCGCCGGAGCCGGTGCGCAGCGCGAGCCACAGGCCGAGCGCACCGAAGCCTGCGGCCGTGCCGAGCGCGAGCAGGAGGATCAGTGCGGCGCCGCCCGCGCCGGCATCGATGTGCACACCGGCGGCGAGCGCGACCGCCAGATAGAGGACCGCCTGAACCCCGCCGAGGCCGACGGCACCGCCGATCTGCCCGAGCAGCAGCGCCCCGCCGCGGATCGGCGTCAGCGCCAGCCGGTTCAGGAATCCCGTGTCGATGTCCCGCGCGAGGTCGGTGCCGGCGATCCCCGACGCGAACAGCGCTCCTTGCATGAACGCGAAGGGCATGAAGAACGCGAGGAACGAGTTCGTGGGAAAGCCGGGCAGGTGTGTCGCGGCGCGAAGACCATTCGAGTTCACCGCCATCAGGATCAGCGGGAACGTGAGTGGAGGGATCCACGTACCGGGCTGGCGCGCGGTGCGCACGAGTGATCGCCGTGCGATCAGCGCGATGTGGTGAACGGTCTGCGTCATGCGTCCTCGTCGTCGGCGCCCTCGAGCTTTCGGCCCGTCTTCGCGAGGAAGACGTCGTCGAGCGAGGGGGAGTGGAGATTGATCTCGGCGGCGCGGATGTCTTCGACGTCGAGCGCGCGGACGACGTCCGCGAGCCCGCCGCGGCCGTCGAGGCGCACGGCGGCGGCGCCTGGACGTGCGGACGTCTCGGTGCCGAAGCGATTGAGGATCGCGCCGAGCCGGGCGAGCTCGGCGTTCTGCTCGGGCACGACCTCCACCGTCGACTTGCCGATCTCGGCCTTCAGGCTCGCCGGTGTTCCCTCCGCGACGATGCGGCCGTGGTCGATGATCCCGACGCGGTCTGCGAGCACGTCGGCCTCCTCGAGGTACTGCGTCGTCAGGAAGACCGTCACCCCTTCCTCGCGCGCGAGCCGGCCGACCTCTTCCCAGAGCGCCGCACGGCTCTGCGGGTCGAGCCCGGTGGTCGGCTCGTCGAGGAAGAGCGTCGACGGGCCGTGGATCAGCGCCAGCGCGAGGTCGAGCCGCCGCTTCATGCCCCCCGAGTACGTGCGCACCTTCCGGTCGGCGGCCTGATTGAGCCCGACACGGTGCAGCAGGTCGTCCTGGAGCTTCACGCGGGCGGCGCCGCGGATCCCGTGCAGCGACGCCTGCAGCCGGAGGTGCTCGCGCCCGGTCAGGAACGGGTCGAGCGCCGTCTCCTGCAGCGCCGCCCCGATATTCGCGCGGACGTCGGGGCCGTTTTCGACGATGTCGAAGCCGCCGACGGTCGCGCGGCCGCCGGACGGCGGGAGCAGCGTGGTCAGCATGTGCACCGTCGTCGATTTGCCGGCGCCGTTCGGACCGAGGAAGCCGTAGATCTGGCCCGGTTCGATCGACAGGTCGATGCCGTCGACGGCGCGGACGTCCTTGAACTGCCGGACGAGCCCTTCGACCACGATTCCTGCTTCCCGCGCCGACATATCGAAAACCCTATCGGGAGGTGTCCGCGCGCCCCGCCGAGCGCTACACTTGAGGGCGCAACTATGGCTACCTTCGAAGCGACCAGGGCGGATCTGACCGGCTGGGTGACGTTCCTGCGCGCCCATGCGGCGATCACCCGCGAGATGTCGGCCCAACTCCAGCGCGAGCACGGGCTGACGCTGCACGACTACGAGGTGCTGCTGCACCTCTCGCACGCGGACGGCTTCATGATGCGGCGGGTCGACCTGGCGCAGAGCGTGCTGCTCACGGCCTCGGGGATCACGCGGCTGCTCGAGGGGCTCGAGCGTGCCGGCTACGTGGAGAAGGCGACCTGCCAGTCCGACGCCCGCGTGTCCTACGCGAAGCTGACCGACGACGGACGCGCGAAGCTGCGCGCCGCGGCGGTCACCCATATCCGGGGCGTCGACGAGCTGTTCACGAGCCGTTACTCCGGCTCGGAGCTCGGCACCCTCGCCCAGCTGCTCGCGCGGCTGCCGCTCGCCGACTCCGACGACTCGGCCTGCGGGTAGGCGACAACCGCGCCGCCCTCGAGGTCGCGCGCGAGCCGCCGGAACGGGCCGTCGGCAGCGAGCAGTTCCTCGAAGCGGCCGCGTTGCGTGATCCGGCCGTGCTCGACGACGAGGATCTCGTCGGCGCGCCGGACCGTCGCCAGGCGATGCGCGATGATGATCGACGTCCGTCCACGCAGGAGCCGGTCAAGGGCACGCTCGATCAGGATCTCCGTCGGCCGGTCGATGTTCGACGTCGCCTCGTCGAGGATCAGGATGCGTGGGTCGGCCAGCAACGCACGCGCGATCGAGATCAGCTGGCGCTCGCCGGCCGACAGGCCCGCACCTCCCTCGCGCACCGTGTGCCCGAGCCCGTTCTCGAATCGCCGCGCGATGCGATCGACTCCGACTGCGCGCGCGACCTCCTCGACATCGGCATCGGTCGCCTCGGGTTTGGCGAACCGGATGTTGTCGGCGATCGTCCCCGCGAACAGGAACGGGTCCTGCAGCACGACGCCGAGCTGGCGGCGGTAGGAGCGGAGCTCGAGGGAGCGGAGGTCGTGCCCGTCGATCCGGATCTCGCCCTCGTCCGGATCGTAGAAGCGCCCGACGAGCTTCGCGGTCGTCGACTTCCCTCCGCCCGACTCGCCGACGAGCGCGAGGCAGCCGCCGGCGGGCACGTGGATGTCGATCGCGTGCAGGACCGGCTCGGCGCCGTATGCGAACGTGACGTGGTCGATGCGCAGATCACCCTCGATCTCTCGATGCACGGCCCCGGGTGCGTCACGGATCTCCGGCTCGGCGTCGAGCACTGTCGTGATCTTCTCCATCGCCGCGCCGGCCGACTGCACCTGCCCGTAGAGATCCGACAGCTCCTGCAGCGGCTGGAAGATCAGATTGAGCAGGAACACCGCTGACACGAGCGTGCCGATCAAGAGCGTCTGGTCCGCGATCATCCGGGCGCCGACCCAGAGGATCGACGCCATCGCGACCGCGCCGAGCAGCTCGATCCCGGGGAAGAACAGCGAGTTCAGGTACTGCGCATGCGTATTCGTCTCGCGATTCGCCGCGTTCGACCGGTCGAACTCCGCGAGGAAGACGCGTTCACGATTGAACGCCTGGATCACGGCCATCCCCGAGACCGATTCCGCGATCTGCGCAGTCATCCCGGCGATCGTCTCGCGGACGCGGAGGAATGCCGCGTGCGACTTGACCTGGAACCAGCGCGTCAACACGAGCGTCGGAGGCAGGATCACGAGCGCGACGAGCCCGAGGCGCCAGTCGAGGATGAACAGCCCGACGACCGCGGCGATCAGTGTCAGCGTGTTCACGACGAGCGTCGTCAGGCCCTGTGACAGGACGTCCGAGAGTGCGTCGACGTCCGAGGTCAGGCGCGCGATGATCCAGCCGGCTTTCTGGCCGCTGAAGAAGCGCAGCGAAAGTTTCGTCAGGTGCTCGAACAGATCGCGCCGCAGGCCGAGCACGACGTCCTGGCCGACGCGGGCGAGGCCGCGCACGAGCGTCGTCTGCAGGATCCACGCGACGGCGTTGATGCAGAGGTACAGCACCACGTCGCGCGTGAGCCGGCTGCTGTCGTGCTCGAGCATCCCCTGGTTGATCGCGTCCTGGACGACGAACAGTGCGGCGACCGGCGCCGCCGCGCTGCCGACCCCCACGATCGCGAGCAGGCCGACGCGCAGCCGGTGGCTGCGCAGGTAGCGGGTCAGCCGCGTCAGGCCGACACGACGTTGTCTAGGCAGCGAGCACCTCCTCGCCGAAGAGGCTGGTGAAGGCCCCGCCGGCGTCGAGCAGCTCGAGCGGCTTGCCCTGCTCGACGATCACCCCGTCCTCGATCACGACGGCTCGGTCGGCGATCAGCACGGTGCTGAGCCGCTGGGTCGCGATCAGGACGGTGCGGCCGGTGAGGGCGGGGCGGAGGTTGGCGATCAGATGCCGTTCCGTCTGCGTGTCGACGGCAGACATCGGGTCGTCGAGAACGACCGTGCGCGCCCCGGCGATCAGCGCCCTGGCAAGCGCGACACGCTGACGCTGCCCCCCGGACAGGTTCACTCCGCGCTCGCCGATCAATGTGTCGTAGCCGTCGGGCAGGTCGGCCGCGAAGTGCGCCACGCCGGCCGCCTCGCACGCGGCGACCACCTCGTCCCAGGGCGCGTCGGGTCGCGCGGCGGTGAGGTTGTCGCGCAGCGGGATCGAGAAGAGGATCGGGCGCTGGGTCACGAGCGCCACCGCCGAGCGCAGCTCCTCGAGGCGGAGATCGCGCAGGTCGACGCCACCGAGCACAACCCGTCCATCCGTCGGGTCGTAGAACCGCGGGACGAGGTTGAGGAGCGACGACTTCCCCGCGCCGGTCGGCCCGCACACGGCCACCACCTCGCCGGGCTCGAGTGCCAGGTCGATGCCGGCCAGCACCTCGCTGCCCGTGCCGTACGAGAAGTGGAGGTCCTCGAAGGCGAGGCTCAGCTCGCCTGCCGGTAGTGAGCGAGGCGCGGCCGGCTCTGGGATCGTCTCGACCCCTTGCAGCCACGCAAAGCTCCGTGACGCCGACGCCGTTGCGCGCTGCGCCAGCGAGAGGATCCAGCCGAGCGCCTCGAGCGGCCAGACCATCTGCAGCAGCAGTTGGTAGAAGAGGAAGAACTCGCCGTAGGTGAGCGTGCCGCCGATCACATCGCGGCCGCCGAAGAGGACGACCGCGCCGATCGACAGGGTCGGCAGGAAGAGGAGCCCTGGCAAGAACGCGGCCTCGACGCGCGCCTGGCGCAGGACGCCGTCGCGCACTGCCTCCGCCTTGGTCGTGAACCGCGCCTGGACGTCGTCCTCGCGGCCGAATGCCTGCACCATCTCGATCCCGACGACAGCCTCGTCGGCCGCCTCGGTGACGTCTGCCTTCAGCTGTTGGACGTGACGTGAGATCGGCATCACGCGACGCGCGAACATGAATGCGAGAACGCCGACGAGCGGCATCGCGAGCAGCGCGATCGCGGCCAGCTTCACGTTGACGAAGAAGAGGACGGCCGCGATCCCGACGATCATCATCACCGACTGGATCCCCTGGGTCATGCCCCAGCCGATGAAGTAGCGGATGGGGTAGAGGTCGTTGGTGGCGCGCGAGACCACCTGACCCGTCGCGTGCCGGTCGTAGAACGCCCGCGGGTAACGGAGGTACGACTGATAGAGCAGCTCGCGCATCCGCCATTCGACGCGGATTCCCTGGCGCGACGTCGCGTACCGCCGGGTGAAGTTGACGAAGAAGCGGATCACGGCGAGGCCGATCACCGCGACCAGGTACGGCCAGAGCGGGTCGTGGTGACCGTTTGTCGGCGCGATCGAGTTGTCGATCGCGCGTCGGACGACGATCGGGATCGCGAGCGAGAGGCCGGTATAGATGAAGGCGCAGACGAGCCCGACCACGACGAGGCTGCCTTGCTCGCGCCAGAGCCGCGCCATCCGCCGGACGGTCGAGATCGTTCCGAGATCAGGTGGGTCGACGAAGAGAGGGCGCCCGCTCACCCGTGCAAGCTACCAGCCCGATGGTTAACCAGGTTAAGCAGGTTGCGGCAGCGCGCCCGGCCGGCGGCCGGCGGTGAGCCGGCGCACTCCGTCGACCGTCCATCCGGCGAGCGCGAGCACGATCAGACCGGTGACCAGCAGCGAAAAGAGGATGCGCCGTCTCATGTCCCGGAGGCTACGACGCGCAGCGGATGCGGACATCGGCCGCGGGGATGATTCGGCCTCGACCCGCGGGATGACCTACGCGACTGGCGCAGGCGCGTTGTCGACCAGCGCTGCGACCTCGAGGAACGCGATCGTGGGTGCGACGCCGTACAGCCCGGTGACCCGCTCGCGCAGCTCGTCGCCGAAGAACGGGGCCGCCGCCTCGTCGGCATCCCACAGGTAGACGTTGACGGCGCGGTGCTGTTCCTCGTCGATCGTGAAGGCCTTCAGGCGGAGGCCGGGCAGGCCGCGGAAGGCCGGCTGCGCGCGCTCGGCGACGCCTTCGATCCGGGCCCGGTCGAACGAGCCCTCGTCGTACTGGAACGTGACGATCACGGCGACCATGAATCTCCTTCCGTTGTCGACGTGATCCTACGCCGTCCGCTTTACCGCGGCTTTACACGGGGATCGCAAAAAGCCCCATCCTGATGCGGGATCGTCTCGGGAATGGCACGCGTGACTCGGAGGATCGTGCACCTGACCGCTGCTGCAGCGCTCGCTGCCGTGGCGCTGGCGCTGCCGGCCGGCGCGACGGAGGCCGCTGCCCCGACCGCGATCACGGGGGCTGCGCAGCAGGTCGGACCGACGAGCGCCCTCGTCAACGGGACGGTCAACCCGGGCGGCAAGTCGACGAGCGCCTTCTTCGAGTACGGATCGGATCCGTCGAAGCTGACCAAGACGGCGAGTACGAGCATCGGCTCGGGCAGCGCCGACGTCGCGGTCTCGACGAAGCTGACCGGCCTGACGCCGGGGACGACCTACACGTATCTCGTCGAGGCGACGAACAGCGACGGCACGACCAAGGGCCTCGAGGGAACGTTCACGACGCTGTCGCCTCCGGGCGTGGTCACCGGATCGGCCTCGAGCCTCGCCGCCACGTCGGCGACGCTGAACGGGTCGGTCGACGCCAACGGGCGAGCGACGACCTGGACCTTCGAGTACGGGACGTCGACGTCCTACGGTTCGAAGACCGCTGCGAAGAGCGCCTCGGGGACGAACGCAGCCCCCGTCTCGGCGCCGGTCACGAGCCTCCAGGCCGGGCGCACCTACCACTTCCGCCTCGTCGCGACCTCGGACGGCGGGACGACGAACGGTGCCGACGCGACCTTCACGACCAGCGGAGCGCCCTCCGTCTCGACCAGTGCCGCATCCTCGATCTCCCCGACCACGGCGAAGCTGAACGGCACGGTCACGCCGAACGGCCTCTCGACGAACTGGTACTTCGAGTACGGGACGAGCACGGGGTACGGGACGCGCACCTCGACGAAGAGCGCCGGCTCCGGCGCGAGCGCCGTCAAGGAGTCCGTCTCGCTGACGAAGCTCAAGGTCGCGACCGTCTACCACTTCCGGATCGTCGCCTCGAACAGCGGCGGGACGACGTACGGCGCCGACCGCACGTTCTCCACCTCCGTCGCGCCTGCCGTCCAGACGGGGGCGGCGCAGAGCGTCGGGGTGACGACCGTCACGCTCACCGGCGCCGTCGATCCGAAGAGCCGCTCGACGACCTGGTGGTTCGAGTACGGCACCTCCACGTCCTACGGGTCGAAGACGTCCGCGCAGAGCGCCGGGTCGGGCACGGGGGCGAAGAGCGTCTCCGCCGCCCTGAAGGGGCTCGTGAACGGGACCGTCTACCACTACCGGCTCGTCGCGAAGAACGACGCGGGCACGACCGCCGGGGCCGATGCGGCCTTCCAGACGGCGGGCGTGACGCTGACGACCGCCGCGCGCGACCTTGTCTACGGCCGCGCGATCGTCCTGCGCGGGACCGTTCCCGTGCGCCGCGCGGGCCAGCCGGTGACCGTCTTCGCCCAGCCCTACGGCACCACCTCCTTCCAGTCGATCGCCGTCGTGCTAACCGCCGCCGACGGTTCGTGGGCCTACCTCGCCAAGCCGGCGATCGGGACGTCCTATCGCGCTCTCTGGCAGGGCGGCACGAGCGCGGCCGTCGCCGTCGGCGTCCACCCGGCCGTGGCCTTCTCGCGCGACGGACGCCACTTCAGAGTGCGCGTCGGCGGGGCGCACGCGTTCCCGCACCGGGTCGTGCAGTTGCAGCGGCGAAACGCCGCGGGCCGGTGGGTGACGGTGAAGCGCATCCGGCTCGGCCTCCGCTCCAGGGCGGAGTTCACGGCGGTGCTGCCGGCCGGCCGTTCGTCGCTGCGCATGGCGATGAGCGTCAACCAGGCCGGCGCCGGCTATCTCGGCGGCCTGAGCCGGACGATCGTCGTCACGCGCCGCTGACCCGACCTGCTATCAGTCTCGGCGCTGACTCCGCCTTCCGCTGACCGTATGCCGGGCCCGCCGGCGCTCACCCGCCGCCGCGCCGCGCGTCGCCGCCAGGTCCGGCGGCGGCGCCTCGTCGCGCTCGCCTGCGCCGTCGCCCTCGTGGCGGCATTCGGATTCGGGCTGAGCCGCGCCTTCCCCGCGAGCGGTGGGGCTCCCGCAGCGGCCCTGAAGCGGCACGCCACCCGGACCGCGCCCGCGCGGCGCGCCGTCCCGAGCGGGACCGTGACGATCGCCTGGGGGGGCGACACCGTGCTCGGCTCCACGTTCGGCCTGCCGCCGGAGCAGGGGCGGGTGATGCTCGCGCACGTTGCTCCCGTGTTCCGCGCAGCAGACATCGGCTGGGTGAACCTCGAGGAGGCGCTCTCGAACACGACCACCGCGAAGTGCGCGGGGGCGACGCCCGGCACCTGCTACGCCTTCGGTGCGCCGATGAGCTACGCACGCACGCTCCCGGCGTCCGGGATCCGCATCGTCAACCTCGCCAACAACCACGCCGACGACTACGGCGCCGCCGGCCAGGCGTCGACTCTCGCAGCGTTGCGTGCGGCGCACGTGGCGTGGGACGGCAAGCCGGGCGAGATCGAAGTGCTCCGCATCCACGGCGTCCGTGTTGCCTTTCTCGGCTTCGCCCCGTACAAGTGGGCGTCCTTACTCGACAACATCCCTGCCGCCGTCAAGCTCGTGAAGCGGGCGGCCGCGATGGCAGACGTCGTCGTCGTCGCGATCCACGCCGGGGCGGAAGGGTCGACGGCCGACCATGTTCCCAACGGAACCGAGTACTTCCTCGGCGAGAACCGCGGCAACAGCCGGGCGTTCGCGCACGCCGTGATCAACGCGGGCGCCGACCTCGTCGTCGGCTCCGGGCCGCACGTGATCCGCGGGATGCAGTGGTACCACGGGAAGCTGATCGCCTATTCGCTCGGCAACCTCGCCGGCTGGCACACGTTCGGGATGGGCGGCACGCTCTCCGAGTCCGGGATCGTGACGGTGACGATCCGCGGCGACGGATCGATCGCCGCCGGCCGGTGGACGTCCTTGCTGTTGGAGGAGCCCGGCGTGCCGGTGATCGACTCCGGCCGGGAGAGCCTGGCGCTCGTGCAGCAGCTCTCCCGCGAGGACTTCGGCGCGGCCGCGGCGCGGTTTACCGCCGACGGCACGCTGACCGTCCCCAAGTAGCTCTCGCGCGCACCTGCTTTAGAGTCTGCGCACCATGGGCTCTCTCGGCCGCCCGCGCGGAATCGGCTTCGGGTTCCTCCTCTTCGTCATCACGCTCGGCCTTTACGGCTGGTACTGGGCCTACAAGACGCAGGAGGAGCTGAAGCAGCGGACCGGGGAGGGCCTCGGCGGAGTGATCGGGCTCGTGATCTGGATCCTCCTCCATCCGGTCAGCGCCTTCGTGATCCCGTCCGAGATCGGGAAGATGTACGCGAAGGACGGCAAGCACCCGCCGATGACCGGGTGGACGGGCCTGTGGCTCTTCCCCGGCGAGGTGCTGGTGATCCCGGCGATCGTCTGGTTCGTGAAGGTGCAAGGCGCGCTCAACCGGTACTGGGCGGAGGCGGCCTCGGCTGCCACCACCATGCCGGTCGGCACCTGACCGCCGGTCGGCGCGTCAGTGCAGCACGAGCTTCAGGCCGATCAGCGTCAGCCCCATCACTGCGCCCACGCCGATCTGAAGCCAGAGATCGCCCGACCCGCGTCGCGAGCGCCAGCCGGCCGCCACCTCGAGCACGATGATCGTCGCAGCCGCCGCCCAGAGTGCGACGTTCACACCGCTCGTCACCGTCACGCCGGCCGCCCAGGTGACCAGCAGCACCAGCACCGGGATCAACGCTCCCTCCACGGTCGGCAGCTCGTGTACGCAGCTTCGCCAGAGCAGCTTCATGTGCAGGTGCTCGCGTCGCTGCAGTCGTTCGCCGAGCGTGTGCGCGTAGAGGTTCGTCAGCCAGTAGAGCGCCAGCACGACCACAGCCGCCTCGATCGTGGCGCCGTAGCCCTCGCTTCGCGCGTCTTCGCTCGCCAGCAGGACGCCGACCATCACGGCGCCGTAGACGGCTCCACCTGCATGCGCGAACGCGACGTCGACGAAACGACCACCGCGTCGGGGCAAGCGCGTGCGTCGCGCGTCGGGGGCTCGCGACGACATCGGTCGCATTATCGTCTCGCGCCGAAGTAGAGTCACCCTGCATGCCGTCGATGGCTGAGACCGGCGCGGCGCTGATGCCGCAGCTGAAGTCCGACCTCGCGCGGCTTGTCGCGATCCCGTCGATCTCCGCGCCGAACTACCCCGAGGCGACGCATGCGCCGCTGCTCGCGGCCTACGAGGAGGTCGTCTCCCTCTTCCGCGACGCGGGCGCCCGGATGCTCGACCCGCTCGAGCTCCCGCATACCGCGCCGGTCGTCCTCGGCGAGATCCCGGCTCCGGAGGGCGCGCCGACCGTGCTCCTCTACAGCCACTACGACGTCGTCCCGGTCGGCGAAGAGGCGAAGTGGGAGTCACCGCCGTTCGAGGCGACCGAGCGGGACGGCGCGATCTTCGGCAGCGGCTCTGCCGACACGAAGTCGAACATCCTGATGCACGTCGGGGCACTCCGCGCCTGGGAGGGGCGGCCGCCCGTCGGCGTGAAGATCGTGATCGAGGGGATGGAGGAGGTCGGCAGCGCGTTCTCCGTGTTCCCGCCGTCGCGTCCCGAGCTGTTCGCGGCCGACGCGATGGTGATCGGCGACATGGGCAGCTTCCGCCCCGGCGTGCCGACGCTCACGGTGGCGCTGCGTGGGATGGCGATGGTCACGGTCGAGGTGCGGACGCTGGCCGGGCCGAAGCACAGCGGGCAGTTCGGCGGCGCTGCGCCCGACGCGTTGCTCGCGCTGCTGCATGCGCTCGCGTCCCTCCACGACGCGCACGGCGACGTGGTCGTGCCTGGTCTGCGCCGCGAGGAATGGACCGGGGCGTCGTACAGCGACGAGGAGTTCCGCGAGCTGGCCGAGATCGAGCCCGGCGTCCCGTTCCTCGGCACCGGCGGCCTGGGCGAACGGATCTGGACGGGGCCGGCGATCACGGTCACTGGGCTGGACGCCCTGCCCGTGGACAAGGCTGTCAACGCGGTCGTGCCGTACGCGCGGGCCAAGGTGAGCCTGCGCGTCCATCCCGAGCAGGATCCGGTGGAGGCGCAGGCAGCATTGGTCAGCTACCTCGAGGGCCTGCATCCGTTCGGCGTCTCGCTCGGCGTGCAGGCCGCCGAGACGGGCAAGGGGTTCGCCGCGGCGACCTCCGGGCCGGCCTACGAGGCTGCCCGTGCAGCGCTCGCGAGCGCCTGGGGCAGCGAGACGGTGAGCTTCGCCTCGGGCGGGTCGATCCCGCTCGTCAGCGCGCTGCAGGAGGCGGTGCCCGGAGCCGAGATGCTGCTGATGGGCACGACCGACGGGTTCGCGAACATCCACGCGCCGAACGAGCGCGTGTTGATCGACGAGTTCGAGAAGGCGGTCGTCGCCGAGGCGGAGTTCTTCGAGCGGTACGCGGCGATCGGGAGCCGTTCGGTGTGAGCGCCGACGCTGCCGCGGCAGCCGAGCACACGTTCCTCGAGCGGCTGCTCGACGGGATCGAACGGGCCGGCAACAAGATGCCTGACCCGGCGATCCTCTTCCTCGTGCTCTGCGGGATCGTGATCGTGCTCTCGCAGATCCTGTTCTGGTTCGACGTCAAGGCGACCTTCGAGGTCGTGAAGCCGCCGCCGGTCCCGACCGAGCAGGACGTACTTCGGCGGCTCGATCGAGCCCGCCGACGTCGGCCCGACCGAGTCGGAGCCGGCGAACACCTACCACGTCGTCACGGAGACGGCGAAGGTGAAGGGCCTGCTCACCGGCGAGGGCGTGCGCTACCTGTTCACGTCGTTCGTCGACAACTTCCGCAACTTCTCGGCGGTCACGATCATCCTGGTGGTGATGATCGGCGTCGGCCTGGCCGAGGCCGCCGGGCTGATCGCCGCGCTGATACGCAAGCTGGTCGGCGTCTCGTCGAAGAGCACGCTGACCTTCATCATCGTGCTCCTCGGGATCATCTCGAGCATCGCCTCGGACGCGGGCTACCTCGTGCTGATACCCCTGGGTGCCGCCGCGTTCCGAAGCGTCGGCCGAAATCCGTTAGCCGGCATCGCCGCGGCCTTCGCGGGTGTCGCTGCAGGGTTCGGCGTGAACTTCCTGATCACGCCGCTCGACGGTGTCCTCACCGAGATCACGAACGACGCAGCCGGCGCGGGCGGTCACGCACATCGATCTCGCCGCCAACCTCTACTTCGGGATCGGCTCGACGATCTTCGTCGCGATCGTCCTCACGTTCGATCTCGGCGAAGCTCGTCGAGAGCCGGCTCGGGCCGTGGGACCCTGCCGACGCCGGCGAGGGCGCCGCAGACGGCCGACGAGGCGCCCGAGATCGCGCCGGAGGACGAGGCGCGCGGCCTGCGCTACGCGATGTGGGCGACGCTCGCCGTCCTCGGCGCGATCGCGTCTGCTCACGTTCATCCCGGGCGCGCCGCTGCGCAATCCCGAGACCGGGAAGATCATCGGCGACTCGCCGTTCATGGACAGCCTGATCGTGATCATCATGCTCGTCTTCTTCGCCGCGGGCCTCGCGTTCGGGCGCGGCGCCGGGACGATCAGGACGAGCGCCGACGTGATCGGCACGATCACCAAGTCGTGGGCGAGCCTCGCGAGCCTGCTCTTCCTGTTCCTGCTGATCGCGCAGTTCATCGCGTACTTCAACTTCAGCAACATCGCGCGAGGTCGCTCGCCGTCAAGCTCGGCGACGTCCTCGAGCACATGAACATCGGCGCGGTCTGGCTGCTGATCGGCCTGATCATCGTCACGCTCGATCGTCGACCTGATCATCCCGCCGGCGATCGCGAAGTGGGCGCTGCTCGCGCCGATCTTCATCCCGCTCTTCTCGCGCCTCGGCGTCGCGCCGCAGACCGTGCTCGCCGCCTATCGCGTCGGCGACTCGCCGATGAACGTGATCACGCCGCTGATGGCGTACTTCCCGCTGATCGTCGATCTTCACCAAGCGCTACAAGAAGGACGCCGGGATCGGCACCGTCGTCTCGCTGATGCTGCCGTACGTCGTCGTCCTGTCGGTCGCCTGGACCTCTTCTTCGTCGCCTGGTACCTGCTCGGGATCCCGCTCGGCCCCGGGTCGCCCGTCCACCTCCCTTGACGGTCACGCCGACCGCGCGTCGACGGCGTTCGGCGAAGGCGCGCGCCGATGAGCGACTCGACGATCACGTTCCTCGTGCTGGCGGCGGTGGTCGTCGTGTTCGTCTGGATCGCTTCCCGGTGGCGGTCGTCGCGGTCGGCGACCGCGCTCGTCGCTGTGGGCGACGGGCGTGCTCGACCTGAACGCAGGCGCTCGCCGGCTTCGGCGACCCTGCGGTGCTCTTCATCGCGGCGCTGTTCGTCGTCAGCGAGAGCCTCGACGCGACAGGCGTCACCGCCTGGGCCGGGCAGCAGCTGATCGCGCGCGTCGGCGAGAGCCGCACGCGGCTGCTCGTGTGCTGATGCTGCTCGTCGCGGCCGTGACCGCGCTGATCAGCGTGAACGGAGCGGTGGCCGCGCTGCTGCCGGTCGTC
This sequence comes from uncultured Thermoleophilia bacterium, assembly GCA_963769545.1. Classification (GTDB taxonomy): domain Bacteria; phylum Actinomycetota; class Thermoleophilia; order Gaiellales; family Gaiellaceae; genus PALSA-600. Next base: position 174,708 of record CAVYMB010000003.1, read on the forward strand.
GTCGTGATGGCGGTGCGACTGCGGCGCTCGCCCAGCCAGCTGCTGCTGCCGCTCGCCTTCGCCGCCCATGCCGGCTCGCTGCTCGACGCTGACGGGCTCGCCGGTGAACGTGATCGCCTCGGAGTTCGCGCACGAGGCGGGCGCGGGCAGCTTCGGCTACTTCTCGTTCGCGCTCGTCGGCGTCCCGCTCGTCGTCGGGACGATCGCTGATCGTCGTGCTCTTCGGCGAGCGGCTGCTGCCGCGAGCGCAGCGCCGCGCACCGGCTCCCGCGGACTTCAGCGAGCATGCACGCACGCTGGTCGAGCAGTACGGGCTCGAGGGCGACCCGCGACGCTCCTGACGCGGCGCTCGGGCGTCGCCGAGGTCGTGATCCCGCCGCGCTCGGAGCTCGGTCGGCGACACGGCGTTCCCGGGCATGGTGACCGAGAGCGGCGACCTCGTCGTGCTCGCCGTGCAGCGCAAGGGCGAGGAGCTGGCCGGCGACGACGGTGCTCGCCGTCGGCGACACGCTGCTGCTCCAGGGGACGTGGGGCGCGCTCGAGGAGCAGCTCGACGATCCGGAGGTGCTCGTCGTCGACCAGCCCGCAGCGTCGTCCGCCGCCAGGCGGTGCCGCTCGGGCCGGGCGCGAAGCGGGCGCTCGTCGTGCTCGGCGGCGATGGTCGTCCTGCTCGCGACGGGTGCCGTGCCCGCCGGCGGTCGCCGGGCTGCTCGCCGCCGGGGCGATCGTCGTCGGCCGGCGTGCTGACGATCGAGGAGGCCTACCGCGGCATCTCGTGGACGACGGTGGTGCTCGTCGGCGGGATGATCCCGCTCTCGACCGCGATGACGCGAGACCGGCGCGGCGGCGACGCCTCGCCGACGGGCTCGTCGACGATCGTCGGCGAGCTCGGGCCCGTACGCGCTCCTGCTCGGCCTCTTCGTGCTGACCGCCGTGCTCGGCCAGCTGATCAGCAACATGGCGACCGCGCTGATCGTCATCCCGGTCGCGCTGTCGACGGCCGCAGGACCTCGACGTCTCGGCACGCCCGGTGCTGATGTGCGTCACCGTGGCCGCCGCGGCCTCGCTTCCTCACCCCGGTCGCGACGCCCGCGAACCTGATGGTGATGGAGCCCGGCGGCTACCGCTTCCGCGACTACTGGAAGCTCGGGCTGCCGCTGCTCGTGCTCTTCGGCGTCGTCGCCGTCGGTGCTCGTCCCGGTCTTCTGGCGGTTCTGATTGACGGAGGGCCGATGGACGTCGAGCGGGATCGACGCAGCGTCGCGCCGTACGTCTCCACCGGGCACCTTCCCGCACCGAGCTCGTGCAGCGAGCTCGATCGCCGAGGCGCACGCGCGCTACCGGACGAACGTCGACGGCGCGACGTCGCACGTCTACCCGGCGCTCGGCGCGCGTCGCCGGGCGGCTTCGGCGTCTGCGTCGCCGGCATCGGCGGCGCGTCTACGCGACCGGCGACGCGGACGCCGCCGTTCACGATCATGAGCGTCGCCGAAGCCCTTCGTGTACGCGCTCGTCTGCCAGGCGCTCGGGCCCGAGGAGCTGCGCGAGCGGATCGGCGTGAACGCCACCGGGCTGCCCGTTCAACTCGCTCGCCGCGGTCGAGCAGCAGCGGCGACGGGCGGACGAACCCGATGGTCAACCCGGGCGCGATCGCGGCGACGAGCCTCGTCCCGGGCACACCTCGACGCAGCGCTGGCAGGCTTCATCCAGCACGGCCTCTCGCGCTTCGCAGGCCGCGACGCTCGAGCTGACGACGAGGTCTACCGCTCGGCGCGCGGCGACGAACCATCGCAACCAGAGCGCCCGCGCGCTCGACTGCTGCAGAGCCTCGATCGTCTGTACGCGGATCCGGCCGAGGCGATCGACCTGTACACGCGCCAGAGCTGCCTCGAGCGTGACCGCCCGCGACCTCGCGGTGATGGGCGCGACGCTCGCGGACGGCGGCGTCAACCCGCTGACGCACGAGCGCGTCGTCGACGCGGAGAGCTGCCGCTACACGCTCGCCGTGATGACGACCGCCGGGCTGTACGAGACCTCCGGCGACTGGCTCTACGACATCGGGCTCCCGGGCAAGAGCGGCATCGGCGGCGGCATCGTCACGGTCGCACCCGGCAAGGGCGGCCTCGGCACCTTCGCGCCGCTGCTCGACGCCGCCGGCAACAGCGTGCAGGGACAGCTCGCCGCGCGCGTTCCTCTCGCGCCGGCTCGGGCTCGACATCTTCGCGTCCAGGCCTGCCTGATGAGCGTCGGCTAGCCTTTTCGACCTTGTACACGCCCGCTCACTTCGCAGTCGACCATGAGGGCACGGCCGCTTTCCTTGCAGAGATTCGCGCGGCCGATCTTGTGACCGTGACCGAGGATGGGCTGGTTGCGACGTTCCTGCCCTTGCTGTTCGACCCCACTGTCGGCGAGCACGGGGCGCTGCGTGGTCATGTCGCTCGCAAGAACGATCAGTGGAGACGACGGCCGATCGGTGAGGCATTGGTGATCGTGCACGGCGACGACGCCTACATCACGCCGAGCTGGTACTCCTCGAAGGCCGAGCACGGTCGCGTCGTACCGACCTGGAACTACGCGACTGCTCACGTGTACGGCCGGCTCGTCGTCCATGACGATCCCGCCTGGGTCGACGCGAACGTGCGGGGACTCACCGAGCGGCAAGAAGCGGCACGCGCCGCATCGTGGAGCGTCGACGACGCGCCGGCGGCATTCCACGCCGGTCAGCTCCGCGCGATCGTCGGAATCGAAGTGGTGATCAGCCGCGTCGAAGCGAAGTTCAAGATGAGCCAGAACCGCAACGATGCCGACATCGACGGCGTGGTCGCCGGGCTCGCTGCCGACGGCCTGACGACGGTCTCGGAAACCGTTCAGCGTCTACGGCGCACAGCCCAGCCTTGACGCGGTGGGGGCGAGGCACAGGCCTCGCCCCCACTCGCCCCACGTTCCCTTCAGGAGTTGCTCAAGCGCGGCGCAAGCTTCCGCCGCGGCGCGCCGCGAACCCGGCGCCTGTGATCACGAGCAGCGCCGCGCCGGCGAGGAGTGCATCGTCGGTGGACGGCGTCTGGAACTCCAAGCCTCCACCACCGCCGCTTGCCGCCGGCGTTGCATAACCGCCGCCGGTCGAGGCGTCGGTCACCATTCCGGTGGCTCCCGAATCGCCGAGCCCGTACTGCGCGTTCATGGCCTCGCCACGCGCGGCGAGCGCACGCACAGCGCTCTGGTCGGCGGCTGTCAGGCCGTACTGCTCGTCGAGTGCCTGCGAACGCGCCTGGAGCGCGGCCGCGTCATCGCTCGTGGCCGGAGTCGCGTACCCCCCGGTGGACGCGTCCGTGACCATCGCGTCGCTCGATGCGCCGCCCGTTGCGAGCTGGGCGTCCATCGCCTCCGAGCGAGCCTGAAGTGCAGCCAGGGCAGCTGCGTCGCTCTGACTCGGTGCTGCGTAGCCACCCGAGGCGTCGGCGACCATCCTGTCGCTCGATGCGCTGCTCGTTGCGAGCTGGGCGTCCATCGCCTCCGAGCGAGCCTGAAGTGCAGCCAGGGCAGCTGCGTCGCTCTGACTCGGTGCTGCGTAGCCACCACCCGTCGAGGCGTCGGTCACCATCGTGTCGGTCGGGCTCGACGAGCTCTGGCTCATTCCGACGCCTCCGGTCGCTACAGGCGCCGCGTACGCGGCGGCGGCGGTGCTCCCGAGGGCTCCCGCCGCTACGACGGCGAATACCGCGGCACGCGTTCGCAGCCCGTGCGCCTCGACATCGTCAAGGGCCGCCGCGAGCTCGTTGCGGTCGAACGTCAGCACCACGTCGTCACCGGACGCACCCTCGAGGAGCTTCTCGAGGTCGTCCCGGCTCCACGTCATGCTGACCGTCCCGAGCTCGCGGGAGCCGTCCCCTGCCACCAACTCGAGCGTAAGCTCGGGTGTTGCGTCCGCCTCCTGGAGTACGTCCCTGATCTCCCGGCGTGAGATGCTTGCGGCGACCGCTCTTTCCGCCGTGATCCGGTCCGTCAGGCGGGCTGTGCCCACTGATTCCATTCGGATCCTCCTTTTGGTGCCGCTGGCTGCTTGATGCAGCAGCCACAAGACGCCGATCGTGTCAGGTTTCTTCCAGGCGCTCAAGCGGTCCCGTTGTTCCGGGTGGTCTCGAGAGGCGACCTGCTCGCGACTGCCGACCTGACCAGGAGCGGAGCTGATGCTGGCCTAGGTGCCGACCTTAGCCTCGCGCGGATGCGAACCAGCAAACGAAAAAGCCCGTCAGCAGGTCTTTATGAAGTGGAGCGTACCGGGATCGAACCGGTGACCTTCGGCTTGCAAAGCCGACGCTCTCCCAGCTGAGCTAACGCCCCGCGCGGGGCAGATGGTAGCTCCTAGCGCGGCGCGTAACAGCCGCCGGCCGAGGTCGTTCGTCGCAGCGGCAACGCGGCGAGGACCTGCCGCGGCACGTCGGGGACGCAGTAGGGCGGCTGTGCGATCAGCGTCTGCCAATGCCCGCGGCCGGTGAGCCCCTGCAGCCCGGCGCCGTGGAGGCGGAACGACCAGTTCGCGAGCGTGACGACGCCGCCGCGGCGCACGGCCGGCACCGGCGAGCGTTCGAGCACCTGGATCTCCGCGCCGGAGGTTCTGCAGTCGAGCTCGTAGGCGGCGTGCACGGCCCGCGAGCAGACCCACGGCCCGGCGTCCCCGCGCTCGACGCCACGGATGGCGTCCCGCGCTCGTCCGCAAGCGATGCCCTTGACGGCGGAGACGGGATCGAAGCCGTTGACGGTGCGGGCGAGCCCGCAGAACCTGGGCGGCGGCGGCGCACATGCTTTGCCGCAGACGCTGACCAGGATCGGATGCAGGAAGCTCGCGAACGCGACGGCGCCGTCGTAGTTGAGGTGCGCGTTGTCGGTGAACCAGGGCTGTCCCGCGGCCACCGGCGCCCAGTCCGCGACCCTCAGCTCGGGCCAGCGCGCCGGCGCCGCCCGGATCACCTGGTTGATCTCTGCCCACGTGCCCTGGTTCTCCTCGAGCGTCACCCAGACGACCTTGCGCACCCCGGCTGCAACGAGGGCGCCCATCACCTCGTCGAGGCCACTCGCGTACGTGGGCGCAATGTCGTTGTAACCGACGTCGACGACCACGATCGGGCCGAGCTGCGATCCGACCATATGGACGACGTCGAGCGCGCTCGAGGGACTGATCGTGTTCGGCGCCGGGCAGCCAGGACTGGCGAGCTTCCGGCACGCCTGCGACTGGAACTGCAGGTCGAAGCCCTGCGCGAGGGTCTGCTCCGGGACCGGATTCTGGGTCAGGACCTCGGCGACCGAATCCGTGATCAGCGTGACCCGCACCGGTGCCGCGCGAGCGTCACCCGCACCGGCCAGCGCGAGCGCCGCGATCAGTGTCAGGCCGCGAACAAGCCACACCTCGGGTACGGACCGTACCCGAGGTGTGGCGCCGCTAGGCGGCGCGTGACAGGCGCTCTTCCTGGCGGGCGCGTTGGATGATCTGATCCCGCTCCCCGAAGCGAAGCGTCGCGCGGGCCTGGCGCTGCTCGTCCCACAGATCTGCGATCTGCTCTTCGAGCGACCGGTGCTCCGCCGCCAGAGAGGCGTCATACCCCTCCGACAACCGACGCATCACGTCCGAGCGGCGATCCGAAAGGCTGTCAATTTCTCTCTTGATCTCGTTCAGCGTGCGCATGTCCAGTGAAACGACTGGTGCGCCGGTCGTATTCCGGGTTCTACGGCGCCTCTCCCAGGAGGTCGCGCAGACGGGCGAGCCCCGTGAACATGCGGCTCTTGACCGTCCCGAGCGGCACGCCGAGCCGCTCTGCGAGCTCGACCTGCGTCAGGCCGCCGTAGTAGGCCAGCTCGAGTGCCTGGCGCTGCTCGACCGGCAGACGCGCGAGGGCAGCCTGGACTGCGCGCCGGCGGTCGAGCACCAGCGCATCTTCGTCGACCGATCCCCCTGCGCCCGCAGCTTCCTCGGTCAGCGGCTCGCTGCGGCGGCGCTGCTCTCGGCGGACGATGTCGACCGACCGGCGGTGGACGAGGGTAAGCAGCCAGGTCGACGCGGTGCCCCGGGCGGGGTCGAAGCCTGTCGCCGTGCGCCAGGCCGTCAGGAACGCGTCCTGGACGGCATCCTGGGCAAGGTCGGCGTCGCGCAGGACGCGGAGCGCGATCCCGTAGGCGACCCGCCCGAAGCGGTCGTACAGGGCACCGAGCGCGTCGTCCTCGCCGCGCGCGACGAGCGCCAGAAGCGCCTCGTCCGAGAGATGTGCGACCGGGGGCGGCATCGGCGGCTCCGCGCAAGCCTATGGCCTCGGGCTGCCGTCGTGTCTGGGCGAACGGTTACGCGGCGAGCCCGTCGCGGATGCGTGCGCCGACGGACGCCATCTCAAGCCTGGCGCCCGAGACGTCCTTCAGCAGCTCATCCGCGGTCGGGCCCTGGCCGAGCGCCCAGAGCTCGCGCAGGAGGTCGCCGGCCTGGCGGCGCGCGAACCAGTCGCTGCCGAACTCGCTGCGGAGGAAGTCGCGCAGCTGTGCTTCGAACGCCCAGGAACGCAGATACCCCGTGACGTAGAAGCCGCCGTCGATGTCGTCGAGGTAGCTCTCCGGGTTGATCTGCAGCTTGAGCGCGTCGCCGAGCAGCTCGGCGTAGCGCCCGCGCATCGCCGTGATCTCCGCGGCCTGGAAGAACTCGATCTCGTAGAGGAGCTTGGCGCTGTAGCGGCGGACGAAGTAGAGGAGGGACACCGCCCCCTCGCGCGCCAGCTCAGCCACCTTGGGCACGTCGAGACGCCGGTTGAGCCACGCGGGCTCCGTGACGAGGTGCTCGAACAGCATCGCCCAGCCCTCGGTGACCGCCATGTCGCCCATGCGCCGGGCCTCGAACGGGGCGTCGGCGGAGGTGAGGGCGAAGTGCTCGGCGTGACCGGCCTCGTGAAAGAGCGCCTCCCAGTCGTCCTTCCCGCCGATCGGCTGGATCACCAGCATCACGCGATCCGGGACCTCGATCGGCGCACAGAAGGGACGGGGCGACTTGTTCGGGCGGACGTCGACGTCGAGGTGGATGTTCGACTGGGAGCGGAGGTCGATCCCGAGGCCGGTGAGCGTCGCCTCGAGCGCCGGGACCATCGCGTCGTTGGGGTAGATGCGGTCGAGCTCGGGGGCGCGGAACAATCGCGGGACGTCCCACGGCCCGGCCTCGGTGAGCCCGATTCCGAGCCGCGCGCGAAAGAGGCGGTCGCCCTCCGTCTCCCACAGCGACTCGGTCTCGTCGAGGAGCTCGCGGCATTCGTCCTGCAGCTCGTCCAGCCGAAAGCCGAACCGCTTGTAGAGCTCGTAGGTGTTCGGTGAGCCGAGCTGGACAACCGCGCCGCGGTCGATCGACTGCGCCTCGAGGTAGACCGGGTTCAGGTGCTCGTCGAGCAGGCGGACCCGCTCCGTCTCGAGGTGCCGCCGCCGGTCGCGGTCTCCCTCGTTGGCGATCGCGACGCGGAGCATCCGGTAGGGGACCTGCTCGCCGTCGACCGTCGTCTCGAGCGACGCCTCGACCGCCGCCGCGCGCGCCTGGTGGTCGCGCGTCAGGTTGCCCAGGAAGCCCTCGCAGGCGAAACGCCAGAGCTCGGTTGGCGCCGTGGCGAGGCGCTGGGCAGTGTCGAGGCGGGTGAGCTCCTCGTGCCGTTCGTAGATCGGCTCGATGTCCAGCGTCTCCTTCAGGCCGGCGTAGTGGCGGTAGTACTCCTCGTTCAGCTCCCCGACGAAGCGGTCGGCGTCGTCGCGCAGGGCGTCGAGCTCACGGCCGGTCAGGGCGTCTGCGGGCACGGTCCGTAGGATAAGCCGCTGTGCGCGAGCTGACCGTGACCACCGAGCGGCGGACGCAGCTCGTCGACATCTCGGAGGACGTCCGGAGCGCGGTCGAGGGGGCGGGCGGATCGGCGGTGCTCGTCTACGTGCCGCACACGACGGCGGGGGTGACGATCAACGAGCATGCCGACCCGGCGGTGGCACGGGACTTCGAGGCGGCGCTCGAGCGGATGGTCGGCGACGGCTGGGGCTGGCAGCACATCGAGGAGGGCGAGGAGAACGCGCCGTCCCACATCCGTGCGTCGCTGATGGGGCCGCAGGTGATCGTCCCCCTGCGGGCCGGGCGGCTCGCCCTCGGCACGTGGCAGGGGATCTTCCTGTGCGAGTTCGACGGCCCGCGCACGCGGTCCGTCTATCTGACCGTTCTCGCCTGATCGTCGTCGCCGTCCCTTCGTCGCGCGAGCGTCTTCTGTGTCGATGGCTGCCACCGGCGGGCATCCCGCCGTGCCGTCGCTGATGCCGTCGCGCGAAGGCGTCGCGCAACGGCTGTGGACGGTTTGTTGCAGTTCCGTGCCGGTGGCTGCCCCCGGCTCCGGCCCCACGGCTAGCCTCCGGGCGTGGCCGCCCCCGTCCAGCGTGACCAGGAGCTCGAGCTCACGGTCGACTCGCTCGCCTACGGCGGCAACGGGGTCGCCCGCCTCGACGGATTCGTCGTCTTCGTCAGGCGCGGGCTGCCGGGCGACACCGTCCGCGCCCGCGTGACGAAAGTGCAGCGCCGGCACGCCGAGGCGGTGGCGACCGCGATCCTGACGCCTGGCCCCCAACGGGTCGAGGCGCCCTGCGGGCACTTTCCCGCCTGCGGCGGCTGCCGCTTCCAGGACCTCGCGTACGAGGCGCAGGTCGCGACGAAGGAGCAGTGGGTCGCCGACTCGCTGCAGCGGCTCGCTGGGCTCGCCGATCCGCCGCTCGAGCCGATCGTTCCCGCCGCGTCGCAGTTCAACTACCGCAACAAGATGGAGTACTCGTTCGCGCCGGGCGACGACGGGCCGACGCTCGGGCTGCACCGGGCCGGCCGCTGGGACGAGGTGCTGCCGATCGAGCAGTGCTGGCTGACGAGCGACGCCGGCAACCGGATCCGGAACCGCATCGCCGCCTGGGCGCGCGAGGAACGGCTCCCGGGCTACGACCAGGCGACCCAGGAGGGATACCTCCGCCACCTCGTCGTCCGCGAAGGGCGCAACACCAACCAGGCACTCGTGCAGCTCGTGACGGCCCGCGGCGAGCGCTTCGACCGCGAACGCCTGATCGAGGTGCTCAACGAGATCCCCGAGGTCCGCTCGATCCACTGGTCGGTCAACGGCGGCGTCGCCGAGGTCACGAACCTGCCGACCGAGCTGCTCTGGGGCGAGGAGGCGATCGAGGAGGAGATCGGCGGGCTGCGGTTCCGTGTTCGCCCGAACGCGTTCCTGCAGACCAACACCGAGATGGCCGAGCGCCTCTACGCGATCGCGCTCGACGTGGCGGCGCTGCGCGGAGACGAGACGGTGTACGACCTGTACTGCGGCATCGGCACGATCGGCCTCGCGGCGGCCGCGCACGCGCTGACCGTGTGGGGCATCGAGATCAGCGAGGAGTCGGTCGCGTGCGCGATCGAGAATGCCGAGCTCAACTCGATCGGCAACGCGGCCTTCTTCGCCGGCAACGTCGGCGAGGTGCTGAACGAGTTGCGCGAGCGCGCAGGTGACCCAGGCGTCGTGATCGTCGATCCGCCGCGGGCGGGCCTCGCCGGAAAGGCGCTGCGGCGGCTCGGCGAGATCGGCGCACCGCGGATCGTCTATGTGTCCTGCAACCCGACCACCCTGGCCGGCGACGTGAAGCGCCTCGCCGACGACTACGGCTATCGGCTGACCCGCGCCATCCCCGTGGACATGTTCCCGCACACGCCGCACGTCGAGTGCGTCGCGCTGCTCGAGCCGGTGGCTTGACCACCACCTGGGTCTGCAAGGCGTGCGGAACGCAGAGCGAGGAGGGCGCCGCCCCGCCCGGCGCCTGCGCGATCTGCGAGGACCCGCGCCAGTACATCCCGGCCGACGAGGGTCAGGTCTGGCTCACCTGGCACGACGTGATCGCCGCACATCACGCCGACGTCCGCGACGACGGTGGCGTGCTCGGGATCGGAATGTCGCCGTCGTTCGCGATCGGCCAGCGCGCGCTGCTCGTCAAGAGCGCGGTCGGCAACGTGCTCTGGGACTGCATCCCGTACCTCGACGACGAGCTGATCCGGCGCATCACCGCCGAGGGCGGCCTCGCCGCGATCGCGATCTCACATCCCCACTACTACTCCGGGATGGTCGAGTGGGCGCACGCCTTCGGCTGTCCGATCCTGCTGCACGAGGCCGACGCCGCGCACGTCGCGCGTCCCGATCCGGCGGTGCAGTTCTGGACGGGGGAGACGCGCGCGCTGGGAGGAGGGCTCACGCTCATCCGGTGCGGTGGCCATTTCGCCGGTGCCCAGGTGCTGCACTGGGCCGACCGACAGATCCTCTTCTCCGGCGACGTCGTGCAGGTGATTCCCGACCGTCGCTTCGTCAGCTTCATGTACTCGTACCCGAACCTGATCCCGCTGCCGCCGTCGAGGATCGAGGCGATCGCCGCGGCACTGGCGCCGTTCGGGTTCGACACGATCTTCGGGGCGTGGTGGGGACGGGTCGTCGCCGACGCCTCAGACGTCGTGCGCCGCTCCGCCGCCCGCTACATCCGGGCCGTTACGGAGCCGGGGCTGCCGTCGTAGCCGCTTCCAGAGCAGGTCGGCGTTCGGGACGAGGAAGCCGAGTGCGATGGCGGGGAGCGCCGGCAGGCCCGAGAGGTCGAGCCAGACGGTGAGAGCGATCGTCGCGCCGAGCCCGGCGACCAGCGCGAACCACGTCCAGACGACGCGCAGCTCGAACTGCGCTGCCGCGCCGAGGAAGAGCGCGAAGAAGAGCAGGTCGGGGACGCCGAGATTCGCGGCACTGTGCTCGCCGGGGACGGGGAACGCGTAGGAGAGCACCGAGAAGACGTGCTCGTGGTGTGTGACGATCTGCTTCGTCGGCCCGCGCCAGACCGAGTACGCGTCGACCCACGGGATCACGACCGCGACGAGCACGACCCACGAGAGCTCCTCGAAGTAGCGAAGGAACCACCAGCCGAGGAGCGAGGCGGCAGCGAGACGGGCGAAGTTCGCCGAGACGTTCGCGTCGAGCGCCGTCAGCACCGCTGCAAGCACGGCGAACGCCAGGCCCACCGGCAGCAGCCGGCGCATCTTCCGCAGTGGCAGCGCCAGCAGGACCAGTGCGAAGGTCGCCGGCATCAGCACACACGCGATCCACGCGACGTTCCACCAGAGCCCCGCGTGCCACAGGCGGTACGCGAGGTCGTCGTAGGCGAACAGCGCCGCGAAGAGCGCGGCCGCTAGTAGGGCGGAAGTGCGGCCCACCAGGGCCCGACTGGCTTGAAGGCGTTCCAGAACGCGGTTTTCGACTGGTTTTCGTCGAGTGACGAGTCGATGTCGGGGACGGCGAGCGCCTCGATCGTCGGTGTGAACTGCTGGAGGGCGCCGAGCTCGCCTGCGAGCGGGCGTGCGAGCGGAAATCCGAGCCCGTTCACGAACTCGAGCGTGTCGACGCCCATCACGATCATCAGCCTGGGCTCGACGATTCGAAGCTCGCGCCTGAGCCATTCGGCGGCCACTTCGAGGTCGCAGCCCGCGAACTTGACGCAGTTCGTCCCGTAGACCTCCGACGCGTCGACGCCGAGTCGACGCAGCGACTTGATGATCGCATCGCCCGATCGACCGCGGAAGGCGAGGCCCTCGCGCAGTTCCGAGGTCTGCGCGCCGTACTTGAGCAGGAAGATGTCCGCCAGCGGGTGGCCGGTCGGCTGAGCCGCGAAGTCGCCGTCGGCTGCCTCCACGATCTCGTGGTGGAGGCGGTTGATCTCGGTGATCGCCTTGTCGAGGTACCGCTGGTAGATGTCGTCGGTCGTCACGGCAGGCACGGCGGCAGGGGGTCCTTCTCCTCTAACGAACCTTCTCCTTGACCTGGGCCACCCACTTGAGCGACTGGAGGTAGGCCAGGGATTTCGGGCGCCGGAGCACCTCCGCGTGCCGGAGCGAGACGATGAACTCCTCCGGATCGCGGAAAGCCCGCATCCGCAGCGCCCCTGTGCCGACTCCCTGCAGTACGTGGGCGTCCGACCCGGCACCCATGGTCAGGTTGTACTTCCGTGCGAAGCGCAGGGCCTCGTCGTTGTAGGCCTCGAGCAGGAGCCGGGCGTTGTAGACCTCGAGCACGTCGATGTCCGCGAGGTGCCGGTGCAGTGTGCGCGGGTCCGGGATCGCATGCAGGCGGTCGAACGGGTGCGGCACGTAGACGAGCCCGCCCTGCTCCCGGATTGCCGCGATCGTGTCGGCAAAACCGAGGTCGCGCGGTATCTCGCGCTCGAGGAACAAGCCGATCACCTCGCCCTGGCCGTCGGTCTTCACCTCTTCGCCGGGGATGACGATCAGCTCGCGGCTCGACGCATGGTCGGCGGCCTCGAGCGCACCGCCGAAGACGTTGTGGTCGGTGACCGCGATCGCGCCGAGCCCTTGCGCCTCGGCGTAGTCCACGAGCTCCGCCGGGTCGGTCGAGCAATCGTGCGACCAGGAAGTGTGCATGTGCAGGTCGGCGACGATCAGGGGGCGGTCGCCGAGCGGGTCGGACTGCTGCCGCCGGCGGCGGCGCATCGGCAGGCTGCCGTACAGCTCGGAGAGCTGCGCGGCGACGACCGCGAAGTCGTTCCCCTCGGCGTCTGCGCGCGCACGCGTCCCTTCGCGCTCGCGTAGCGCGTCGTCCTCGGCGAGCCGGGCGGCGGCCGCCGCCGCCAGCTCCGGCTGCGACTCGACGCCGTGCGGCCGCGCGATCGCGCAGCCGGCCGCGGCTGCCTCGAGTGCCACCCGGGGCAGGCCGTCCATTCCGGGCACGAAGATCGACGCTCCGGCGAAGAGCGGCGCGCGCGCAGCCCCGTCACGCATCGTGCGCAGCTGGACGCGGCCGGCGAGCTCACGGGGAATCGCAGGCCGCCCGATCAGCGGGCGCGTCCGGAGCAGCACCGCGCTCCAGCCTGGCAGCTCACGAAGCGCCAGGATCACCCCGCGCGCGACGATGCGTTCGTTGGGGCGCAGCTCGATGACGATCGTCTTCTCCTTCGCGCCCGGGGCGTGCAGGGTCGAGTCGACGCCGGGCGAGACGATGCGATAGTCGCCCGGGAATCGCTCCTCCGCCGCGTCCCGCACCGACGGCGAGACCGCGATCAGCGCATCGAGCCGTGCGAGCAGCTTCTCGCGCAGCGACCGCGCCGGGGGGTACCCGAGCCGGTTCGCCGACATGAAGGTCGCCACCGCGAGCGAGTCGGCGTCGCGCAGCGCCAGGTAGGACAGGGAGGGCAGCCCTGGGTCGAAGCCGTGGACGACGTCGAAGCTGCCTTGCTCGAGCGCCTGGCGCAGGTTCGCCTGGACACCCACCGGGACCCCGAGCTGGGAGCGGGCCGAGACGGGAATTGCCGGGCCGACCGCGATCACGTCGGCGTGCCCGCCTTCGATCAGCGCTCGCCGCCCCGCGAGCAGGTCGCTCGCCCGCGTGGAGGGGGCGACGACGGTCACCTCGTGCCCGAGCGCCCGCAGCCCTCCCGCGACCCCCGCAACGTGCTCGTTCACGTCGTGCGGCTGCGACCACGCGAACGGCGTGACGAGGCAGATGCGCATCGCCTCGGAGCTTAGAGGCTCGCACGAGCCTCGAGCCCCGGGCGATGCGGCTACCTGTCTAGACCTCGGCGGGAGCCGGCGCCGAGATCTCCCGGCGGTTCCGCTCGATGAACTCCTCGACGAGCTCCATCGCGTCGTCGTCGGCGATCTGACGCGGCGGGGACTTCATCAGGTACGAGCTCGGCCCTTCGAGCGAGCCCGCGATGCCGTTGTTGAGCGCGAGCTTCGCGAGCCGGACGGCGTCGATCACGATGCCGGCCGAATTCGGCGAGTCCCACACCTCGAGCTTCATCTCGAGGTTCAGCGGAACGTCGCCGAAGCTCGTGCCCTCGAGCCGGATGTATGCCCACTTCCGGTCGGTCAGCCAGGGAACGTAGTCCGACGGCCCGACATGGACGTTCTTCGCGCCGATGTCGTAGTCGAGCATCGAGGTGACGGCGTTCGTCTTCGAGATCTTCTTCGACTCGAGCCGTTCCCGCTCGAGCATGTTCAGGAAGTCGGAGTTGCCGCCGACGTTGAGCTGCATCGTCTTGTCGAGGTGCACGCCGCGCTCACGGAACAGCGTGGTGAGCACGCGATGCGTGATCGTCGCGCCGACCTGCGACTTGATGTCGTCACCGATGATCGGCAGGCCCGCCTTGCGGAATCGCTCGCCCCAGTAGTCCTCCCGGGCGATGAAGACCGGCATGCAGTTGACCATCGCGCACCCTGCGCTGAGGATCTGCTCGGTGTACCACCGCGTCGCGTCCTCGGATCCCACCGGCAGGTAGTTGACGACGACGTCGACCTGGCGCTCCTTGAGGATGCCGATCACGTCGTCCGTCGGCCCCGGCGCCTTCTCGACGATCTGCGAGAGATACTTGCCGATGCCGTCGTGGGTCATCCCGCGCGAGACCTTCACGCCGGTCGGTGCCACCTCGGCGAACTTGATCGTGTCGTTCGGCGGCGCCCAGATCGCGTCGGCAAGGTCGAGCCCGACCTTTCCCTTCACGACGTCGAAGGCTGCGACCACCTCGACGTCGCGGATGTGGTACCCGCCGAGATCGACGTGCATCAGTCCGGGGACGAACTTGTCGCTGTCCGCGTCCCGGTAGTAGGTCAGGCCCTGCAGGAACGAGTTCGCGCAGTTGCCGACGCCGATCAGCGCGATGCGCACCTTGTCCTGCGGGCGTCCGTTGCCATTCATCTCATTCACGGTGACTGTGCCTCCATAAGTTGCTTGCGGACGTGCAGGACGCGCTGGAGCACGGTGATCCACGCCGTGGCGGCGAGGAGGACGAGGGCCCAGCCGAGCACGCCCCAGGGAGCGAGCACGAGACCTGCCGTGATCACGACCACGCGTTCTGCGCGCGAGCCGATGCCGACGTCGCCACGCAGGCCGAGTGTCTCGGCCTTCGCGCGCGTGTAGGAAACCAGGAACGAGCCGAGCATCGCCGCCATCGCGACCGCCACGAACACCGGATGGTGCTCCCGGGCGAGGATGTAGGCGATCGCCGTGAGCATGAAGCCTTCGCTGACGCGGTCCGTGGTCGAGTCGATGAAGGCGCCGAACGGGGTGGTCTTGCCTCCGGCGCGGGCGAGCGCGCCGTCGAGGATGTCGAGCAGCGAGCCCACGACGAAGACCGCGGCGGCCAGCCAGTAGAACAGCACCTGATTGCGGTCCTCGAACAGGACCAGGACCGACGCGGCTGCGCAGAGGGCGACGCCGCTCGCGGTCAGCGCGTTCGGTGTCAGCCTGGTGCGGGTGAGGCCGACGACGGAGCGGGTGGCCAGTGTCCGGGCACCCGTCGTATAGCCGTCCTTGAGTGCGGCCGCCCTGCTCACGGGCGGGACCGTATCACCGGGTTGGCCGGTTTCCGGTCGCGCGTCGCCCGACGGTCGGTTAGGCCGGATGAGCGGCAAATGCGCCGCGAATCCGCCGGTTGTAGACGATCGCCATCGCGAACAGCGCGACGAGGATGCCGGCGAGGCAATCGAGCCAGAAGTGGTTGCCGGTCGCCATCACCGAGAACCAGACCCAGAACGGCCAGGCCGCCCAGATCGCCTTCGCCCACCAGGAGCGGCAGACGCTGAACAGCACGACACCGATGATGAGCGCGTCGCCCGCGTGCAGGCTCGGCATCGCGGCGTACGGGTTGGCGGCGAGCGAGACGAGCCCGTCCCGGTGCTGGTCGACGAAGCCGACGCCGAGGAGCCTGGGCGGCGCCGTCGGCATCAGCATGTACCCGATCAGGCCGATCGTGTTCGCGAGCAGGATCGAGTTGCGGAAGCCGACGAACGCCTCGTGGCGGCGCAGGTACACCCAGAGGACGGCGATCCCGACGACCGTGAACTCCGAGTTCCAGTACGTCCACGACACGGCGGTCTCGAGCAGATGCCGCTGGTCGACGAACTGCTGGAACGTCAGCTCGTACAGCCGGTGGGCGACCTCGGTCTCGAAGTCGAGCACCCGGTAGCCGTTGGCGAACGCCTTCGCCGGATTCCGGTCGGCCAGGCCGCGGACCAGCTGATAGAGCACGGCAAAGCCGAACCAGATGGCCAACTGACGTCCCAGATCGGCCCAACCGCGCGGCAGGTAGCGGCGGCCGGCTGCAACCACCGTAGACACGACCACCAAAGCTTACTCGTGAGACTGGCCGCCAGGGTCGTTAGGATCCGAAAACCACTGAAAAACGTCGATTTGCAGCCATTGGGCCCTGGGCTGATCCCCTGCCCCGCGTGCGGCCAGGAGAACCCGCCGCCAGCCCGGTTCTGCCTTTCCTGCGGCGCGCCGATCGCCGACGCGGTCCAGCAGCAGGACGAGCGGCGGGTCGTTTCCGTCATCTTCGTCGATCTCGTGGGCTTCACCGCGCGGGCGGAGCAGCTCGACCCGGAAGACGTCAGGGGCGTGTTGGCGCCGTACCACGAGCGTGTCCGCGGGGAGATCGAGTCCTTCGGCGGGGTCGTCGAGAAGTTCATCGGCGACGCGGTGATGGGCATCTTCGGCGCGCCGGTGGCGCACGGCGACGACGCCGAGCGTGCGGTGCGCGCAGCGCTCGTTGTCCGCGACTGCGCCGGGGAGCTCGCAGGAGGCGACCTGCAGATCAGGATCGCCGTCAACACCGGCGAGGCAATCGTCTCCCTCGGGGCGCGGCCGGCGCTCGGCGAGTCGATGGTCGCAGGCGATGTCGTCAACACCGCGGCGCGCCTACAGGCCGCCGCGCCGCTGAACGGCGTCGTCGTCGGCGACGCGACCTATCTGGCCACCAAGGAGGCGATCGAGTACGAGCCGACCGCGCCCGTGGTCGCAAAGGGCAAGGAGCAGCCGGTGCACGCCTGGGTGGCCGTGCGCGCGACCACCGAAGCGGGTCTCCGTGCCGTCGCGAGCGCCGGGATCGTCGGTCGGAGCCGCGAGCTCGCGATCCTCGCGTCGCTCTGGGAGCGCACATCGGCCGAGGCAACGCCGCACCTCGTCTCGATCTTCGGCCCTCCGGGCGTCGGCAAGTCGACGCTTGCCGCCGAGTTCGCCCGTAGTGCCGAGGACGCCGGGACGCGCGTCGTCTCGGGCCGTTCGCTGCCCTATCGGGAGAGCAGCACGTACGGCGCGTTCGCGGGGCAGGTGCTGCAGCTCGGTGACGGGTTCGAGAGCGACGCGCCTGCGGTCGTGGCCGACAAGCTCCACGTGCGATCCGCAGCGTTGCTGGCCGGGACGGAGAGCGATCCCGTTGCGGTCGCCGGCCATCTCGGCGCGCTGGTCGGGATCGACGCGGGGACCGAGGCCGCCGACCGGGACGCCCTCTTCTATTCCGTTCGGGCGTTCGTCGAGGCGGCCGCACGCGAGCAGCCGACGATTCTCGTGTTCGAGGACATCCACTGGGCAAACGCCAACATGCTCGATCTCGTCCACGCCCTTGCGCAACGCGCGCGCGGCCCGCTCCTGTTCGTCACCCTCTCGCGTCCGGAGCTCCTCGACACCAGAGCGGAGTGGGGTGCGGGGCTCGCCGGCTACACCACGCTGACGCTCGGCCCGCTCGCCGAGGACGATGCACGTGCACTCGTCGCCCGTCGGCTGCCGGACGCCCGACTGGCCGAGGAGGTGCTCGGCATCGCCGAGGGCAATCCGTTGTTCATCGAGCAGCTGACCGCGAGCATCGGGGAGGTCGCGTCGGGTGCATTGCCGACGAACGTCCGTGAGATCGTGGCGGCGCGGCTCGATGCGCTGCCGAGCAACGAGCGCACGCTCCTGCTCGACGCAGCGGTTGTCGGCAAGGTCTTCTGGCTCGAAGCGCTGCGCGCGCTGAACAGCGGCAACGGCGACCTGATGCGGCTGCTCGACGAGCTCGAGCGTCGTGACCTCGTGCGGCGCGAGACGTCATCGATCATCGAGGGAAAGCAGCAGTTCGCGTTCACCCACGGATTGATCCGCGACGTTGCCTACGATCTGCTCTCGAGGGCCGAACGCGCGCGTCGGCACGCCGTCGTTGCCACGTTCTTCGGCGAGACGACGGGCGGCTCGGGCGAGGCGATCGGCGCCCTGGCCCGTCACTGGCGCGCCGCGGGTGACAACGAACGCGCGGTCGAACAGCTGCTCCGAGCGGCCGCGATCGCGGAGCGCGGCTGGGCGAAGGACCATGCAGCTCAGCTCTATCGCGAGGCGTTCGAGCTCGTTCCCGCCGAGAACACCGAGCAGCGCGCTGCCGTTCGCCGCCGTCTCGCCCTGGCGAGCGCGGCGTCCTTCCACCTGACGGATGTCAGACGAGGGGAAAGTCGGCAGGCGTGACGTCGCCGGCGATCTCGTCGATCGAATCGATCTCGTGCTGGCCGAGCCGCGTCGAATGGTCGCGGACAGCGTCGACGTTCGGCG
This sequence comes from uncultured Thermoleophilia bacterium, assembly GCA_963769545.1. Taxonomy (GTDB): domain Bacteria; phylum Actinomycetota; class Thermoleophilia; order Gaiellales; family Gaiellaceae; genus PALSA-600. The sequence goes on from CAVYMB010000003.1 coordinate 193,121, forward strand.
CGTCGTAGACGCAGAACGTCCGCACCTGCCCGCTGTCGTCGACCACGACGTGGCTGTGTTCCCACGTGATCTCGGGGAACTCGGTCTCGACGAGCTCGCGCGAGCGACGACCGACGACGGGCATCTCTTCCTCGACCACGTCGAAGGTCCGCACGATCATGTACCGCGGCACGAAGAGAGCGTAACCCGCGGCGGCCGGATCTTCAACGCTAGAGGCTTGCTGTGAAACTCACGAACCCCCGGCTGGTGCGCCCGACGCGGCGCGGCTCGGCCGGTTCGGGCTCGCCCGTAGCCACCGCTACGGGCTACACCCGCCCCGTCCAATCCGCTTGGTCTGACGCATCCCCGCGGGTACGCCATTTCACAGCAAGCCTCTACCCGCCGATGTAGCTCATTTCGACTTTCTCGAGCGGTTCGGTGGCCGACGAGCGGAGCTCCGAGTACCGGTCGGAGCGCGATCCCCAGATCCCGCTGACGGACGCTTCGAGCTCCTCGTCGGAGGCCCCGTTGCGGAGCAGCGCTCGGAGGTCGTGACCGCGGACCGCGAACAGACAGGTGAACAGGCGCCCCTCGGCCGAGAGTCGGGCGCGCGTGCAGTCTCCGCAGAAAGGCTGCGTGACCGATGCGATCACGCCGACCTCACCACCGCCGTCGCGGTAGCGGTAGCGCCGCGCGACCTCTCCCCGATAGGCAGGCTCGACGGGCTCGAGCGGTAGCTCCGCCTCGATCGCCGCGACGATCTCCGCTGCCGGGACGACGTCGTCGAGCCGCCAGCCGTTCGTGTGGCCGACATCCATGTACTCGATGAAGCGCAGTGTGTGCGGCGTCGCGTGGAAGCGGTGGGCGAGCGGGACGATCTCGTCCTCGTTGACGCCGCGCTTGACCACGCAGTTCACCTTCACGGGCAGACCGGCCGCGGCCGCGGCGTCGATTCCCTCGAGCACGCTGTCCACGGACGCGTCGGCGTCGTTGAGCGCACGGAAGGTTGCCTCATCGAGCGAGTCGAGGCTCACCGTGATGCGCTGCAGCCCTGCGTCGGCGAGCAGCTGCGCCTTCGCCGGCAGGAGAACGCCGTTCGTCGTCAGGGTCAGATCGGCTCCGAGTGGCGCGAGCAACGCGACCAGACGCTCGAGGTCGCGCCGGACGAGCGGCTCGCCTCCGGTGATTCGGAGCTTGCGCACGCCGAGTGAGACGAAGCGGCCGGCGACGCGCGCGATCTCCTCGAACGTCAGCAGCTCGCGGCGGTCGAGGAAGGCGTAGTCGCGTCCGTAGACCTCGCGCGGCATGCAATACACGCAGCGGAAGTTGCACCGGTCGGTGACCGAGATGCGGAGATCGCGTAGCGGCCGACGAAGCAGATCGAGCGTTGCCATGCGGGCAACGGTACCCGCGCGAACCAGGTTGAATCGCGCGGGTGCCCGCGCTCCTCGTGCTCGTCGCAGTCACCGCGGTCTGGGGCGTCACGTTCGTGCAGGTGAAGGACGCCGTGGCGATCTACCCGCTGTTCGCCTTCCTGGCACTTCGCTTCGCGATCGCAGGCTGCGCGCTCGCCGTGCCGGGCGCATCCCGCCTCCGGTCGCTCGGGCGGCCGGGCACCGCTGCGGCGCTGTTCGCCGGCGCGCTGCTGGGAGCGGGCTACGCATTGCAGACGGCGGGGCTCCAGCGCACGTCCGTCTCGTCCACGGGCTTCGTCACCGGCATGTACGTCGTGTTGACGCCGGTGCTGGCGCTCGTGCTCTACCGCAACCGCCTCGGGCGCAGCGCGGTGGTCGGTGTCGTGGTCGCAACCGCCGGCCTGGCGCTGCTCGCAGGCGTCCATCGAGGTTCGGCCTCGGGTGACCTGCTCGTGCTGGCGGGGGCGGCGGTGTACTCGCTGCAGATCGTGTTGATGGAGCGCTTCGCGCCGGTCTACGACGCGATCGCGTTCACGCTCGTCGAGATGCTCGCTGCGTTCGCAGGGCTGGCGGTGATCGCGCTCGCCGCGGGCCAGTTCCAGGTTCCGCGCGGCTCGACGGTCTGGGGCGCGCTGCTCGTCACGGGCGTCTTCGCGAGCGCGCTTGCCTTCCTCGCGCAGTCGTGGGCACAGCGGCGGACGAGCGCGACACGCACCGCGCTTGCGTTCTCGCTGGAGCCGGTGTGGGCGGCATTCTTCGGCTTCACGCTCGCCGGCGACCGGCTGGGCGTCGCCGGCTGGGTCGGGTGTGTGGTGATCATGGCGGGAATCGTGATCGCCGAGCCCGCGGCAGCGGCGACGCTCGCGCGCCTGGTGCGCAGGCCGCGGGTCGCTGCGTGACCGCGGTCCTGCTGGCCGTCGCCTCGGCGGCGCTGTTCGGAGCGATGACAGTGGCGATCAGGCTCGGTCTGCGCGGCGGCGACTCGCGCGCCGCAGCGCTCGCGACGATCCTGTCGGCGCTGGTCGTCGCCCTGGTGGCCGCCGCGTTCCGGCCCGCGCTCCACGGCGTCTGGCCGTTCCTGCTGGCCGGCCTGATCGCACCGGGCGCGTCGCAGATCCTGTTCACGCGCGCCGTGCAGGAGACAGGCGCGTCGCGAACCTCGGTGACCGTGGGCGCGGCCCCGCTGGCGGCGGTCGCAATCGCGCTCGTGTTCCTCGGCGAGCCGGTCAGCGTGCCGTTGATCCTCGGCGCACTGGCGATTGTCGGCGGCGGGGTGCTGCTCGCGGCCGAGCGCGACCGGCCTCAGCAGTTCCGGCGCATCGGCCTGCTCTACGCCGCCGCGGCCGCGACCCTGTTCGCCACGCGCGACAATCTCGTCCGGGCCTTGCACGGGCACGCCACGCCGGAGTCCGCCGCCGCCGCGACGCTGCTCGCAGGGGCGATCGTCGCCGCGATCTGGACGGGCCGCCCGCCGACCCGGGGGGAGCTTCGCCGGTTCGCGCCGGCGGGCGTGCTGTTCGGGCTCTCCTACGTCTGCCTGTTCGCCGCCTACTTCCATGGCCGCGTGACGGTGGTCTCCCCGCTCGTCGCGACCGAGTCCCTGTGGGGGGTCGCGCTGTCGGTGCTCGTGATCCGGCAATCCGAGCACGTCGGGCCGCGGCTCGTCGGCGGGGCTGCGCTGGTCGTTGCCGGCGGCGTCCTGATCGGCGCGGTCCGTTAGCGGCGGAGCTCCGCCACGAGGAACACAGCGGCCAGCGCAAGCAGCGCGACCACGACCCCGGCCGTGTGACCGAAGACCCCGGCGAGGACGACGATTGGGATGCAGACGCCCAGGTTGCCCGGGTTGAGCGGGGAGGGGCCGCGCTTCTGCGGGGTGCGGGCCGCCACCCGCTCGTCCACCCGCCGGTCGATCTCGCGCTCGATCCGGTCGACGAAGCCCTGGGCGAGCTGGTCGTCGTGGCCCGGCCCGAGCTCGGCGCGGGCGGCGAGCGTCGCCTCGAGCTCGCGCTGGGCCTCGCCTTCCATCGCTTCCCATGATCGCAGACCGGATCGACCCTAAATCTGCTATAAGTCGGCTTAGATTTTCTGTATATCAGCAATCCAAGGAGAGTTCAGTGGCAAAGACGATCGGCATCGACCTGGGCACGACCAACTCGTGCATGGCCACCCTCGAGGGCGGCGAGCCGACCGTGATCCCGAACGCCGAGGGCGGGCGCACGACGCCGTCCGTCGTCGGGTTCGCGAAGGACGGTCAGCGGCTCGTCGGCGCTCCGGCGCGGCGCCAGCAGGTCACCAACCCCGAGAACACCATCTTCTCGATCAAGCGCTTCATGGGCCGGAAGTTCGACGAGGTCGACGAGGAGATGACCATCGTCCCCTACAAGGTCGTGAAAGGCCCGAACGACGACGTGCGCGTCGAGGCCGGTGGCAAGGAGTACGCGCCACCGGAGATCAGCGCGATGATCCTGCAGAAGCTCAAGGCCGACGCCGAGAGCTTCCTGGGCGAGTCGGTCACCGATGCGGTGATCACCGTTCCCGCCTACTTCAACAACGCACAGCGCGAGGCGACGAAGGACGCAGGCAAGATCGCGGGCCTCAACGTGCTGCGGATCATCAACGAGCCGACCGCGGCGGCGCTCGCGTACGGGCTCGACAAGGAGGGCGCCGACCAGACGATTCTCGTCTTCGACCTCGGCGGCGGCACGTTCGACGTGTCGGTGCTCGAGCTCGGCGACGGGGTCTTCGAGGTGAAGGCCACGAACGGCGACAACCACCTCGGCGGCGACAACTTCGACAAGGCGGTCGTCGACTGGATGATCGCCGAGTTCAAGAAGGACCAGGGCATCGACCTCGGCGCCGACCCGATGGCGCTCCAGCGTCTCTACGAGGCGGCCGAGAAGGCGAAGATCGAGCTGTCGAGCACGATGACGACGCAGATCAACCTCCCCTTCATCACTGCGACGTCCGAAGGCCCGAAGCACCTCGACCTGCAGCTGACCCGCGCGAAGCTCGAGGAGCTGGCGCACGACCTGCTCGAGCGCACCGTTGCGCCGACGAAGCAGGCGCTCACCGACTCCGGCCTCGACGCCTCGGCGATCGACCACGTCGTGCTGGTCGGCGGGATGACCCGCATGCCCGCCGTTCAGGCGAAGGTCAAGGAGCTGATCGGCAAGGACCCGCACAAGGGCGTAAACCCCGACGAGGTCGTCGCCGTCGGTGCGGCGATCCAGGGCGGCGTGCTCAAGGGCGAGGTCAAGGACGTGCTCCTGCTCGACGTGACGCCGCTGTCGCTCGGCATCGAGACCAAGGGCGGCGTGATGACGCGCCTGATCGAGCGCAACACGACGATCCCGACGCGCAAGGCGGAGATCTTCTCGACGGCGGAGGACAATCAGCCGTCGGTCGAGATCCACGTGCTGCAGGGCGAGTCGGAGATGGCGACCTACAACAAGACGCTCGGCAAGTTCCAGCTCGTCGGCATCCCGCCGGCGCCGCGCGGCCTGCCGCAGATCGAGGTCGCGTTCGACATCGACGCGAACGGGATCATCAACGTCCAGGCGAAGGACATGGGCACGGGGAACGAGCAGCAGATCCGGATCGAAGGCGGTTCGGGCCTCAAGGCCGACGAGATCGACCGCATGATCAAGGAGGCCGAGTCGCACAGCGAGGACGCACACCGGCTGCGCGAGCTCGCGGACACGCGCAACCACGCCGAGTCGCTCGCCTACCAGATCGAGAAGTCGCTCTCCGAGCAGCGCGAGAAGCTCGACGCAACGCTTGCGGGCACCGTCGAGGGCCGGATCATGGAGCTGCGAGGCGTGCTCGAGTCGTCCGACGTGAGCGAGATCAAGGCGAAGACCGACGCCCTCCAGGAGGCGTGGACGCAGGCGGCCTCCGCGCTGTACGCCCAGGCGTCGCAGACGCCTACCGGCAACGGTGAGGGCGATTCGAGCGACGCCGATCACGAGGTCGTCGAGGACGCCGAGTACGAGGTGGTCGACGAGTCGTGAGCGGCGGGTACGACGAGCAGGTCGATCCCGTCGAGGAGGCCGAGAGCGAGCCGGAGCCCGATCCGCTGGACGCGGTCACGCGCGAGCGGGACGAGTACCTCGACGCGCTGCAGCGGCTGAAGGCCGAGTTCGACAACTACCGCAAGCGGGTGGCGCGCGACCAGCAGGAGCTGGCCGGGCGCGCCCACGAGCGGCTCATGAAGGAGCTCGTGCCCGTGCTCGACGATCTCGAACGCGCGCTCGAGGCTGCCTCGCAGCACGAGGAAGCGAAGCTCGAGGATGGCGTCCGGCTCGTGCACCGCTCGCTCGCCGAGTTGCTGGCGCGTGAAGGACTCGCCGAGGTGTCGACCGACGGCCGCTTCGATCCGCACTCGCAGGAGGCGCTGCTCTCGCAGCCGTCCGGCGAGGAGGAGGGAACGGTCATCCAGGTGCTGCAGAAGGGCTACCTGCTCGGCGACCGCGTGCTTCGGCCCGCGCGCGTGGTGATCTCGGCCGGGCCGCCGCCCGAGGCCGATGGCTAAGTCGCTCTACGAGTCGCTCGGTGTGGCGAAGAACGCGAGCCCCGAGGAGCTGAAGAAGGCCTACCGGAAGCTCGTCCGGCAATACCACCCGGACAAGAATCCAGGGGACGCCGAGGCCGAGGCGCGGTTCAAGGAGGTGCAGTCGGCCTACGACGTGCTCTCGGATCCCGAGAAGCGCAAGGCCTACGACACCGTCGGCACGACGAACGGTCGCGGACCGGGCCCGGGTGGGACGACGTTCGACTTCGGGGACATCGACTTCGGCGACATCTTCGGCGGGCTGTTCGGCCGCGGGCGCGGTGGAGGCTCCGGCCCGGCGCCGCAGCGCGGACAGCGCGGCAACGATGTCGAGGTCGAGGTGCGTGTCTCGTTCGAGGATGCGCTGAAGGGCGTGCAGACGACCGTGGCGGTGCAGCTCGAGCTGGCCTGCCACACGTGCCACGGCACCGGGGCGGCGCCCGGCACCGCGCCGGTCACCTGTCCGCAGTGCGACGGGACCGGTGTCGTCGCCACGTCGCAGGGCCTCTTCGCGCTGCAGCAGCCCTGCCCGCGCTGCCACGGCATGGGGACGATCGTCGAGACGCCGTGCCCGACGTGCGGCGGGATCGGTCGCGAGCGGCGCACGAAGCGCTTCACGGTCAAGATCCCGGCCGGGGTCAGGGACGGCACGCGGATCAAGCTGCGCGGCAAGGGCGAGGCCGGCTACGGCGGCGCGCCCGCCGGCGACCTGTACGTCGTCACGCGTGTCGAGCCGTCCGAGATCTACGAGCGCCGAGGCGACGATCTGGTCGTGCAGGTGCCGGTGTCGTATCCGACGGCAGCGCTCGGCGGCAACGTCGAGGTGCCGACGCCGGACGGGGCCGTCTCGCTGAAGGTGCCGTCGGGGTCGGAGGACGGGAAGCTGCTCCGGATCAAGGGACGCGGCGCACCGCGGCTGAAGGGCTCCGGCAAGGGCGACGTGCTGGCGCGGCTCCGCATCCAGGTGCCGAAGCGTGTCAACAAGCAGGAGCGCGAGCTCCTCGAAGAGCTCCGGAAGTCGAGTGGCTGATGGACGACCGTCCGCGCTACATGATCTCCGTGGCCGCCGAGATGGTGGGGATGCATCCGCAAACCTTGCGGATCTACGAGCAGAAGGGCCTCGTGCGGCCGAAGCGCACCGCCGGCAACACGCGGCTCTACTCGGACGCCGATGTCGAGCGGCTGCGGCTCATTCAACGGCTGACCACGGAGGTCGGCCTCAATCTGGCGGGCGCAGAGCGCGTGCTGATGCTCGAGGACGAGCTCGCCCGCATGCGTCGCCGGATCGAGCGCATGGAGGAGGAGATGCGGCGCGCCCTCGACGACGTGCACCGCTCCTATCGGCGCGAGGTCGTCGTCTACCGCCCGCCGCAACCACCGATGACGAGGAACTGAAGACATGGATTTCAACAAGCTGACGATCAAGTCGCAGGAAGCAGTCGCAGCCGCGCAGGCGCTCGCCCTGCGCCGCGGCAATCCGGAGCTGACGCCCGACCACCTGTTGCTCGCGCTCCTCGACCAGGAGCTGTTCGCAGACTGGCGCGGCTTGCGCGCCGAGGCGGAGAGCAAGCTGGCGGCGCTGCCGAGCGTGCAGGGCGGCACGCAGCAGCCGAGCCCGTCGGCTGCGTTCTCGCGGCTGCTCGATCGAGCTGACGGGGAGCGGCAGCAGCTGGAGGACGAGTACGTGTCGACGGAGCATCTCTTCCTGGCGCTCGAGCCGGTGCCGCGCGAGGAGATCCTTGCGTGGATCAAGCAGATCCGCGGCGGACAGCGCGTCACGTCGCAGGACCCGGAGGGGAGCTATCAGGCGCTCGAGAAATTCGGGCGCGACCTGACCGAGGCGGCCGAGTCCGGGAAGCTCGATCCGGTGATCGGCCGCGACGAGGAGATCCGCCGCGTGATCCAGATCCTCTCGCGGCGGACGAAGAACAACCCCGTGCTGATCGGCGAGCCGGGTGTCGGCAAGACGGCGATCGCCGAGGGGCTGGCGCAGCGGATCGTGGCGCGCGACGTCCCGGAGGGGTTGAAGGATCGCCGCGTCTGGGCGCTCGACATCGGCGCGCTGCTCGCCGGCTCGAAGTACCGCGGTGAGTTCGAAGAGCGGCTGAAGGCCGTTCTCACCGAGATTCGTGCGAGCGACGGGCGCATCGTGCTCTTCATCGACGAGCTGCACACGATCGTCGGCGCCGGTGCGGCCGAAGGCGCGGTCGACGCAGCGAACCTGCTCAAGCCGATGCTGGCTCGCGGCGAGCTCCGGTGCATCGGCGCGACCACGCTCGACGAGTACCGCAAGCACATCGAGAAGGACGCGGCGCTCGAGCGGCGCTTCGCGCCCGTGTTCGTCGGTGAGCCTTCGGTCGCAGACACGATCGCGATCCTGCGCGGCCTGAAGGAGCGCTACGAGGCACATCACGGCGTGCGGATTCGCGATGCCGCACTCGTCGCAGCCGCGGTGCTCAGCCATCGCTACATCGCGGATCGTTTTCTCCCCGACAAGGCGATCGATCTCGTCGACGAGGCCGCATCGCGGTTGCGGATCGAGATCGACTCGAGCCCACTCGAGCTGGACGAGGCGAACAGGCGGGTGATGCAGCTGGAGATCGAGCTCGCCGCGATGGTGAAGGAGTCGCCGGCGACGCGCGAGCCGCTCGAGCGCGAGCTCGCGGAGGCGAAGGAGCGACGCGACGAGCTCGCCGCGCGCTGGGCCCGCGAGCAGGCGGTGCTCGAGGGCGTGAAGAACGCGACCCGCCGGATCGACGAGCTGCGGATGGAGGCCGAGCGAGCGGAGCGGGACGGCAACCTGCAGCGCGTCGCCGAGATCCGCTACGGCGAGATCCCCGAGCTCGAGCAGGTGCTGGCCGACCGGCCGCGGGAGGGTCTGCTCGTGAAGGAGGAGGTCGACGAGGACGACATCGCGACGGTCGTTGCGCGCTGGACGGGCATCCCGGTCGACCGGTTGCTCGAAGGGGAGACCGAGAAGCTGATCCACATGGAGGAGCGGCTGCACCAGCGGGTGATCGGGCAGGCCGAGGCGGTCGTCGCGGTTGCGAACGCGCTGCGACGGGCGCGGACCGGCCTCCAGGATCCGGACCGGCCGATCGGATCGTTCGTCTTCCTCGGCCCGACCGGCGTCGGGAAGACCGAGCTCGCGCGTGCGCTCGCCGAGTTCATGTTCGACGACGAGCGGGCGCTGGTGCGGCTCGACATGAGCGAGTACCAGGAGCGCCATACGGTGGCGCGTCTGATCGGCGCCCCGCCCGGCTACATCGGCTACGACGAGGGCGGCCAGCTGACCGAGGCGGTGCGTCGCCGGCCCTACTGCGTTCTTCTGCTCGACGAGATCGAGAAGGCGCATCCCGAGGTGTTCGACGTGCTGCTCCAGGTGCTCGACGACGGGCGCCTCACCGACGGTCAGGGGCGCACGGTCGACTTCCGGAACACGGTGCTGATCATGACCTCGAACATCCGCAGCATCGAGGCGATGCGCGACCATTTCCGTCCCGAGTTCCTGAACCGGATCGACGAGATCGTCGAGTTCCGGCCGCTGACGCGCGAGCAGATCGGCGAGATCGTCGAGCTGCAGTTGGAGCGGTTGCGCGCGCGGCTCGGCGAGCGGGGTCTCGGACTCGAGCTCACGGACGGCGCCGAGGAGGTGCTCGCGGAGGCCGGCTGGGACCCGTCGTACGGGGCCCGTCCGCTGAAGCGGGCGATCCAGCGGCTGCTCGAGAATCGCCTCGCGTTGCGGCTGCTCGAAGGCGACTTCGTCGACGGCGACACGATCCGCGTGGACGCCCAGAACGGCGATCTCGTCTTCGAGCGCGTCGAGACCGCCGTCGGCGTCTAGCCCTCCGTCGGTGCCAGGCACCGTGCGAGGCACCGTGCGACGAAACTGCAACGTTTCGTCCACAGCCGTTGCGGCACCCGACGACGCATGCGAGCCTGCGGAGGCAACGCCGCAGCGGGACGTGCCGGGAGGGCGCCGCGTGCGGGCTCGGCTCGACCTCCGCGCGATCCGCGGACGGTGCGGCGCGTGGGATGCGCGCCGACAGGGCACTTCAGCGTGCCCGCAGGTTGCGCCGGCCCCAAGCCGGCGCGAGCAAGCTACTGCTCCGGCGGCAGCTCGACGTCGTCGAGGAAGTCCGAGCCCTCCTGCAGCGGCGGCGCGCCGTAGACGAACGCGACGAGCTCCTCGTCGGTCTCGTTCCGCAGCTGCAGTGGCGTCATCGGCTCGACGGCGACGACGCCGCCCGGGCCGAGGTCGACGCGCTCCGGCGGATCGCCGAGCAACATCGTCGCCCGGCCCGAGAGCACGACGAAGACTTCCTCCTGCGCATGATCTCGATGACGGCGCCCGGTCGTATGCGGTGGGTAGCGCCAGAGCCGGGCGCGCGACCGGGTGAGCGCGATCGCCGAGGTGAGGTCGCCTGCGAGCCGGGAGGCACCCTCGTTCTCCCTCGGTGGCCGCTCCTCGAAGTCCACATGCTCGAGCTGGATCCAGTGATAGCCCATGGCACGATCGTAAACTCTCGGCGTGGGCGAGCTCGCTTCCGGCTTCGAGCAGGCGCCCGAGGCGTGATCCTCGTCGTCGCCGCGACACAGCGTGAGCTCGAATACCTCGACGGGGTCCCGACCCTCGTCTGCGGCGTCGGCCCGGTCGAGTCCGCGCTCGCGACCAGTGCCGAGCTCGCGCGGCGGCCGCCGGACGCACTCGTTCACGTCGGCATCGCCGGCGCACTGCGGCTGCCGGCGGCGACGCTCGTGCTCGGCTCGGAGGCGGTGTACTGCGACGTGATCGATCCTGCGTCGTCGATGCCGCGCGTCGAGCGTGCCGCCCCCGACGCGGCCCTCCTCCGAGCGGCTCGACACGCACTTCCCGCCGCGCGCGTGCTCCCGGTCGCGACGACCGGTCGCGTCGGCGGAGGTGCCGCCTGCGAGGTGGAGGCGATGGAGGGCTTCGGCGTCCTTCGAGCCGCCGCGCTCGCGCGCGTGCCGGCCGTGGAGCTGCGGGCGGTTTCGAACGCGGTCGGTGAGCGCGACCGCACCCGCTGGCAGATCGACGAGGCCATCGCCGCGCTTGCGGCGGCCGTGCCGATCCTGCTCGAGGCGCTCGATGCCTGACCTGCCGCCGCCGCTTCCGCCGCACGAGCGCACGGTCGGCCAGTTCATCGGCGAGACGGTTCGCGCGTACGGCGCCCGCTTCTGGCGCGCGCTACCCCTCGGCCTACCGCTCGCGATCGCCACGCAGGTTTCGCTCGGCCGCTCGGCGACCGCGCAGATGATCGTCCTGCTCGCGTTCTCGCCGCTGATCGGTGCGGCGTTCGTCTACGCGTGTGCGATGGTGCACGAGGTCCGGCCGACCGCCGTCGCGTTCGCGTGTGCGGTACTCGTGTTCGCGCCGGTGCCGATCTTGATTCGCGCATTCCTGCTGCCGGGTCTTGCGTGGCTCGCGCTGTTCGGGCTCGCCGTGCCGGCTGCGATGGTCGAGCGCCTCGGCTTCCGCGCGGCCCTCGAGCGCGGACGCAAGCTCGCGCTCGCCGACTACGTGCACGCGCTCGGCTCGCTTGCCGCACTCGTGATCGTTGTCGCGATCTCGGAGCTGATGCTGATCCTCCTTCTGCGCACGCAGGGTGACAACGGCCAGCGCCTTGCCCACGGGCTGGCCGACGTCGTGCTCAGTCCGCTGCTCTACCTCGGCGGCGCCCTGCTCTATCTCGATCAGTCGGCCCGTGTAGGGTCCCGGCGGTCAAAGCCCCGTCGCACAACGCAAGGGAGACGACGCGATGCCGACCTTCATCCTCCTGTCGACGCTGACGCAGCAGGGCGTGCAGACCCTCAAGTCGAACCCTGAGCGGCTGCTGCAGGTGAACCGCGACGTCGAGGAGCTCGGCTGCCGCGTCATCCATCAGTGGGCGACGCTCGGCGAATTCGACTTCGTGAACGTCGTCGAGGCACCCGACATCGCGACGATCGCCAAGGTCTCGGTGGCGCTCGGCTCGCGCGGCTCGACGAAGATCGAGACGTTGCCCGCGCTCGAGATCGAGGAGTTTCTGCGGACGCTCGAGTAGGGAGCTAGCCCGCCGCAGCCGCGGCGATCTCGCCGGCAAGCAGCGCGTTGCCGACGATCAGGTCTCGGTTCGCGCGCAGCGTTCGGCCGCCGCTCTCCGCGTGCAGGAAGGTAAGCACGAACGGTGTCACCTTCTGACCGTGGATCCCCTGGGCATCCGCATTGGCGAGCGCCTGCTCGATCAGCGGTTCGATGTCGTCGAGGCTGTCGACGGGGGGACGCCCGACGAGCAGGCCGCCGCCCGAGAGTTCCCAGTGTGCGGCGGCGACGGCAGCGGCCTCGCCCGCCGAGTCGACGCGGGCCGACACGCGCGGTCCGCCGGTGGCCGTGAAGAACAGCGGCAGGTAGTCGGTCCGCCAGCCCAGCACGGGCACTCCGAGCGTCTCGAGCAGCTCCACCGTCGCGCCGACGTCGAGGAGCGACTTCACGCCCGAGGACACCACGAGTACCTGCGCGGCGGCGAGCGCCTGCAGGTCGGCCGAGACGTCGGGCGGAGCGGGCCAGCCGCGATGGACGCCGCCGAGGCCGCCGGTCGCCATGAAACGCAGGCCGACCGCCCGGCAGATCGCGAGCGTGCCGCCGACCGTGGTCGCGCCGACCGCTTGCTGGATCGCGGCCGCCGCGATGTCGCGCGGCCCCAGCTTGCGCGCCGACAGGTCGAAGCGTTCGAGCTGCGCAGTGCTGAGCCCGACGTGCACGTTGCCGTCCAGCACGCCCACCGTCGCCGGGACGGAACCGCCGTCACGGGCCGCCTGCTCGGATGCGAGGCCGACCGCGACGCCTTCGCCGGGCGGGAAACCGTGCGCTATCAGGGTCGTCTCGAGCGCGACGATCCCGCGACCGTCGCGCTGCGCTTCGAGGACCTCGTCGGCGATCACGATCACGGCATCGCCCCGAGCTTCCCGCAGCAGCGCGCGGCGGCCTCGAGACCGAGCTCGGGCCCGCCGACGAGAAAGCCCGCAGCGAGTGCATCGCCGGCGCCGGTCGCGTCGAGCACGGTCGTCCGCAGCGCCGGGTAGGCCTGCCCGTCGACGACGATCCCCTCCGCTCCTCGCTTGAGCACGAGCCGGGTGTCGAGCGGCCCGAGTGCCTCGCGCTCGCGCTCGTTGGCGAACACGAGGTCGGGCCGGAGCGAGCGCACGCGCTCACGGAAGTCGTCGTGCGCAAGCGTGAAGGTGGACGCATCCACCGAGACGAGCGCGCCCTTTTCGCGCGCGAGCTCGGCGGCGCGAGCGGCGGCGTCGGCGACCGAGCCGCCGAGCAACGCGTAGCCGGAGACGTGGAGCACGTCGCAATCGAACCATGTGTCGTCCAGTTCGCGCGCTTCGAGACCGGTTGCGCCGCCGCGATCCGACGCCATCGTGCGGTCGCCTGCAGCGGCGAGTGAGACGACGACGCCGTTTCGGCCGCCGGCTGGCCCTGCGATCTCGACACCGATCGCCTGCAGTTCCCGAGCCACGAGCTCGCCGGCGGCGTCGGTGCCATGCCGGCAGACGACTCGCGCGTCGGCGCCGAGCACCTGCGCCCAGGCGGCGACGTTGGCAGCCTGGCCGCCTGCGCCCAGCCTGATCGTGGCCGCCCGGTCGTCTCCCGTGACGAGCGGGGCGTCGAGTGAGACGATGACGTCGAGGATCAGATCGCCGAGTGTCGTGAGACGCACGCGTACGATGCTCGCATGGAACGGTTCGGGGGCGGCGGCAGGCTTCGCTCGTTTGCGATCGGTGGGCTGGTGGGTGCAGCCGGCGCCATCGCGACAGCCCAGCGTGCGGCGTCTCGCGCACGTCGTCCCCGCGGTGGGCCGTCAGGGCTCGCGGCGTTCGAGGACGCTCCCTGCTTTCTCGAGACGGTCGACAGTGAGGCGCATGGGAATCGCGACGGCGACGGTGCGCCGCTTCGGCGCGTCTGAGCCGGGCCGGAGCTGCGTCAAGACCGCGACGACGACCACGATCACGGTGATCGCGGCGATCTCGACGGCGATCGACCGCGCGAGTCGCGGCGACCGCTCCTCGAGGAGCGAGCGGCTCAGGCGGCCGACGGCGAGCAGCGGCACGAAGAGCGCGGTCTTCACGAGCAGCGCACGACCGTAGGACGTCGACCAGAGCTCGCCGATCCCTCCGAGCTCGGTGAGCGCTCGCGCCAGCCCCGTCACGGCGATGAGCACGACGGCGGCCACTGCCACCGAGGAGAACCGGCGCAGCACGGCTCGCCGTTCCCAGCTGTCGAGTGAGGAGCGGGGGAGGAGCCACAGCGCCGCGACGAGGCCGCCCAGCCACACCGCTGCAGCCGCCGTGTGCGCCGCGTCGAGCAGCGGAGCGAGCACGCGCGGCTGGTCGGGGTCGAGCGCGTGCCCGGCGAGTGCCGGAGCCACCGTGAGCGCGAGCGCACACCCGCCCGCGACCGTGAGCAAGGCCGGGATGGCGGGCGCGAGCGCGGCGGCTGCCGCCCCGACGAGCGAGACGACGACCGCAATGTCGAGCACGATCGCGAAGCGCGTCCCTCCTGTCGCGCCGGCTTCGAGGCCGCTTGCGCCGAGGAACGCCGCGAGCAGCGCGACGAAGAGCAGCCCGGCGAGCGGCCGTCGTAGCCGCGCACCGAGCAGCGGGCGCGCGAGCAGCGCGAAGACGGTCGCACCGGCGGCGATCAGCAGCCCCAGGTAGTACAGCGCGCGGAGGGCGACGGTCCTCATCCCAACGGGCGTCGAGGCCGCGAGCACCGGCACCGGCCGCGGTCCCGACCGGCCGACGGCGAACGCGATCAGGCCCTGCTCGTGGTGCCCGTCCTCGGCGACGACGCTCCAGCGAGCGGTGAAGTCCCCTCGTGTCAGGCCCGCGACCAGGGGCAGCGTCAGGACACGCCCCCGGGCGCGCGCAGGCGCGGCGAGCACCGAACGCCGGGACCGGTTCGCCACGGCTGCGTTGCCCGAGCCGACCCTCACGGTGTCGTCGAACACGACGCGAACGTCTGCCGGCGCGCGGACGAGCAGCGCTCCGTCGGCCGGCACGGTGCGAATCAGCCTCGCGTGCGCGGCCGCGGTCGCCGGGACGACGAGCGCCACGAAGGCGAGGACGGCGAGGGCGCGCGCCACCGTCGGCGAGCGTACCCGCTGCTAGCCTTGCCGCTTCCGATGCCGCTCTACGAATACAAATGTCCGAACGGGCATCTGTTCGAAGCGATCCACGGCATGACGGAGGACGGCCCGTCCGTTTGCGAGGTCTGCGGCGAAGCACCGTTGCAGCGCGTCCTCTACCCGGTCGCCGTCCACTACAAGGGAAGCGGCTTCTACTCGACCGACTACGGCCGGAAGAAGAAGGCTGCGGCGAAGGACGGCGGATCGTCGTCCGACTCATCGGACTCATCGTCGTCGGGGGACTCCTCGGGTTCCGGATCGTCCGAGACGAAGGGCGGCGAGAGCAAGAAGGCCGCCGAGGCCTAGCCCGTCCGGCGTTTCTCTACTGCAGCGTGCGACCGACGACGCAGCCGGGGTCGAACTGCCCGACCGGCGGCTGCGGTGCTGCCTTGCCGAGGAACATCGCGATCGTCGCCGGGTTGTCCTCGCTGGGGGCGCCGGTACCGCCACCCCCGAAGTCGCCGCCGAGCCGGCAATGCACCGAGCTCGACTCGCCCGACCTGAACTTGACCCAGCCGAGCTGGAGCAGCTGGCTTGCGGTCAGGTCGGTGGTCAGCGGCTTCACGAACGACGAGCCGGAGAACGGCATCTGCGCGAGCGTGCCGAACGACGTGAACTTCGAGGCGACTGCGTTGATGACTGCCTGCTGGCGCGCGCCGCGTGTGAAGTCGGTCTCCGCCGGATCGAGCTGGTTCTCACGGATCCGTGAGTAGATCAGCGCGCGCTCCCCGTTCATGTGCTGAGGCCCCTTCTGGAAACGCCATCCCGGCCACTGGTCGCAGCGCGCCTGGGTCGCGTAGGGGCAGTCGAACCGGTTCGAGCGGATCGGTTTCGGGACGTCGACCGTGATGCCGCCGAGCGCATTGATCAGATCCTTGAAGTCGGCGAAGTTGACGACGACCACGTGATTGATGTCGAGGCTGGTGAAGTCTCGGATCGTCCTGATCGCGAGCGCCGGGCCGCCGATCTGAAACGCCGCGTTGATCTTCTGGCTGCCGCCGCCCGGGATCGGGACGACCAGGTCGCGCGGGATCGAGAGGTAGTACAGCCGGTGGTGCGAGGGATCGGTGCGAAGCAGCAGGATCGAATCGGAGTGACGGTCTCCCTCGCGGCCGCCCACCTGCGCGTTGTCGGTGCCGAGCAGGAGGACGGTCGTCGAGTGCGAGATCAGCAGTCCGTTCTGGTGCACGAGCGCGAGCTTCGCGTTCGGGTCGAGGCGTCCGTTCGCATCGGAGACGCCGCTCGAGAACGCGAACCAGCTCGCGACTGCCCAGACGATCACGACGAGCAGGAGAACGAGCACGATGAGACCGATCAGGCGGCCGCGGCCGATGCGGCGCTTCTTCCGGACGGCTCCCGGCCCGCGATAGTCGGCCGGTGCACCGGTGCGCCCAGCGCGCCCCGGCCGCGCCGGTGCCGGAACTTTCCCCTTGACACGGCCGCCGCGATAGACGCGATACGGCTTCGGGTCCGACGCCATCCGGCGGGTTACGTTACCGAGCGGACATGAAGGCAGATCGCGTGATCGGGGTCGACCTCGGCGGCACGAAGATCCTCGCAGGCGTGATCGACGCCGGCGGACGTGTCCACGAGACTGTGGAGCGGCCGACGGTCACGACCTCTCAGGCCGCGCTGCTCGACGAGCTGGCTCTGGTCGTCCGCTCGCTACCGCTCGAGGACGTCGGCGCGGTCGGCTTCGGGATTCCCTCGCGCATCGACCGGCGCACCGGTATCGCGCTGGGGGCGGTGAACATCCCGCTGCGCGAGGTCCTGTTCCGCGAGGAGATGGAACGACGCCTCGATCTGCCGGTCGGCGTCGAGAACGACGCCAGCTGCGCGGCGTATGCCGAGTTCCGTCACGGAGCCGGTCAGGGCGTGCAGAACTTCGTCATGCTCACGCTCGGGACGGGGGTCGGCGGGGGTGTGATCGCCGACGGCAGCCTCTTCCACGGGTGGACCGAGCTCGGCCACATGGTGATCGTCGAGGACGGAGAGCCGTGCTCCGGCGCGTGCTCGGGGCGCGGTCACGTCGAGGCCTACTGCTCGGGGCGCGCCGCCGACAAGCTGGCACGGCTCGTTCTCGGGCTAGACGCGACGGCGCACGATCTCGTCCACGAAAGTCATCCCGCGCTCGAGCAGATCGGACATCACCTCGGGGTTGCGATGGGCTCGCTCGTCAACATCTTCGGCGCCGAGCGCATCGTGATCGGCGGCGGCTTCGGCGTCGCTGCCTTCGAGCTGCTGCTGCCGAGTGCACGGCTCGCCGTGCTCACCGAGGCGCTCGCGCCCGCGGGCCAGCAGCTCGAGATCGAGCGGGCGGAGCTCGGCGCCGAGGCCGGTCTGATCGGCGCGAGTCTCGTCGCGTTCGAAGCGCTCGACTGATCGACGGAGGCGCGCGGTGCCACTCGCAATCTGCGCGACGCCGATCGGCAATCTCGAGGACGTGACCCTGCGCGTGCTCGCCGAGTTGCGTGACGCGGACCTCGTTCTGGCGGAGGACACGCGCCACACGCGCACGCTGTTCGATCGCCACGGGATCCGGACGACGCTGCTCTCCTACCACGAGCACAACGAGGCCGAACGCGTTCGCGAAGTGGTGCGGCGGCTTGAAGCCGGCGAACGAATTGCGCTCGTCTCGGATGCGGGACTGCCCGGCGTCTCGGATCCGGGAGCACGCCTGGTTCGCGCTGCGCGCGATGCGGGCATCGACGTGACGGTGTTGCCGGGGCCGTCGGCGGTGGTGACCGCGCTCGTGGGGAGCGGTCTCGGCGGGACGCGCTTCATGTTCGTCGGCTTCGTCCCGCGCAAGGACGGCGAGCGGCGAGCCCTCTGGGAGTCGCTCTCCGGCTGGGACGACGCGGTCGTTGCCTACGAGTCGCCGCGGCGCCTGCCTGCGACCCTGCGCTCGCTCGCCGTCCACGAGCCGGATCGCCCCGTCGCCGTCTGCCGCGAGTTGACCAAGCGGTTCGAAGAGGTCGTCCGCGGAACGGCGGCCGAGCTCGCCGAGCGCTTCGCCGAGCCTCCGAAGGGCGAGATCACGCTCGTCCTCGGCCCGTCGGCGACGGAGCAGGACCCGGCGGACGCGCTGCGTGCGGTCCGCGAGCTCGTCGCCGCCGGCACACCGCGTCGCACCGCGGCGGACGTGGTCGCGCGGCTGAGCGGCGTGCCGCGCAACGACCTCTACGGCGGCTCTCTGTGACAACTTCGTCAACTCGCTTGACGCGCTGACGACCCCGCGCCTACTGTGGTCGGAACGTTTTCCGTTCTGACAACGAGCTCATCTCGACCCGAAGCTCATCGACCAGGAGGTGCCGATGCGACGCTTGCTCCTGCCGGCCGTGCTGGCCGCGCTCTGCTTCGTCCCTACCGCCGGCGCGTGGACGTGGCCTGCGCGTGGCGACGTCGTCCAACCGTTCAGCTTCGATCCGGCGCATCCCTATGCGGCGGGGTACCACCGCGGCATCGACGTCGCGGACGTTCTCGGCGCGACGGTGGTCGCTCCGGCGACCGGGGCCGTCACCTTCGCGGGCACCGTGCCCTCATCCGGCAAAAGCATCACGATCACCACGCCCGACGGCTACGCCGTCACACTCACGCACCTCGGTGCGCTGCTCGTCGGCGCGGGTGCCGCCGTCTCGGAGGGCGATCCGGTGGCGACGATCGGACCGAGTGGCGATCCCGAGGCAACGGTGCCGTATGTCCATCTCGGCATCCGGATCGCGGCCGATGAGCAGGGATACGTCGATCCGATCGGGCTCTTGCCCGCGCGATCCGCGGCCCCGGCTGTTCCGCCGCCGGCTCCCGCGCCGGCCGCGGTCCCACCGGCCGTCGCTCCGCCGGCGGAGGCCGACCTCCCGGGGGCAAGCCCTGCCGCATCGCCGAGCGCTACACCTGCCGCCGCCACTGACGGCGATTCGGTCGGGCCCGCCACCGCGGCGCCGGCGGCCGCGGCGCCTGCGGCCGCCCCGGTTGTCCTCCCGACCCGTGCGTTGCCCCGGCCCGCCCGGCCGGTCGTGCCGGCCCGGCCGCGGCCTGCGCCGGCAGCAGCACCCGTCGCTCCGTCTCACGCGGCGCGGACGCTGCACGCCCGTGTCGCGACGACCCCGCCCGACCGAGCGCCGATCCAGGTCGCCGCGACGGGCTCGAGGCCGGTTCACGCCGACGCTGTCGCCGCCGCGCGTCGCGCCCGCGCGCTGCCGGGAACGGCCGCGCCGTCTCCTCGGTCCGCGCGGCCGCGGCTTGCCGCGCCGCAGTCGGCCGGCGGCCGCCGTGTCCATCGCGGCCGTCACGGCTCGCGGCTCGCGCGGTCGCCCGGTCGGCTCGCGCCGGTCACGGCGGATGCGCGCCGTGCAGCGCCCACGGTGCTGCGGGGCGGGCGACTGCCGGCAAGCCCGGTGTCGCCGGCGCCTCGCCGGAAGGCGAAGCGCTCTCCCGATCGCGTGATCGCCGTGCTTGCCGCGGCAGGCCTGTCTGGGGTCGCCCTGCTGGTGGGCTGGACGGTGATCGCGCCGCGCATCCGTGGGCGCGCAAGACCCGTTCGTATGATTGCCGCCAATGTCGAATGGGCTCCCGACGAGGAAGAAGGTGCTGGTCGCGCCGGCGTGGCCGTATGCGGCGGGGCACCGTCACCTTGGCCACGTGGCGGGATTCGGCGTTCCGTCCGACGCGTTCGCGCGCTACCACCGCCTCAAGGGGAACGACGTCCTCATGGTCAGCGGGACGGACGAGCACGGTACGCCGGTGATGGTGACCGCCGATCGAGAGGGCAAGTCCTACGCTGAGGTCGCCGACTACTACAACGCGTCGTTCCGTGACGACTTCAGACGGCTCGGGCTTTCCTACGACCTGTTCTCCCGCACGACCACCTTGAACCACGAGCGGGTGACGCAGGACCTGTTCCGGACGTTGTACGAGAAGGGGGCGATCATCGAGCGATCGATGCTCGTCTCGTTCTCGCCGACGACCGGGCACACGCTCCCCGACCGCTACATCGAGGGCACCTGCCCGATCTGCGGGTACCCGGAGGCGCGCGGCGACCAGTGCGACAACTGCGGTAACCAGCTCGACCCGACCGATCTGATCAATCCGCGCTCCAAGATCGACGGCGCGGTCCCGGAGTTCCGCGAGACGAACCATCTGTTCCTCGACCTCCCGCAGTTCGCCGACGCCATCCGAACCTGGATCCACGGCCACGGCGAGTGGCGGCCGAACGTCCGCAACTTCTCGCTCGGGCTGCTCGACGACATCCGGCCGCGGCCGATCACCCGCGACCTCGACTGGGGCGTGCCGATCCCGGTCCCCGGCTACGCAGACGATCCGAACAAGCGGATCTACGTCTGGTTCGACGCGGTGATCGGCTACCTGTCGGCGAGCATCGAATGGGCGACCGTCAGCGGGGACCCGGATGCCTGGCGAAGCTGGTGGCAGAACGACGCGTCCGAGCACGCCTACTTCCAGGGGAAGGACAACGTCGTCTTTCACACCGTGATCTGGCCGGCGATCCTCCTCGGCTACGGCACGGGCGGCGAGTACGGCGCGGGCATCGCCCCGCTCGAGCTTCCCGACAATGTGATCGCGTCCGAGTTCCTGACGATGGAGGGAAAGCAGTTCTCGACCAGCCGCGGGCACTCGATCTACGTCGGGGACTTCCTCGACCGTTACGACCCCGACCCGCTGCGCTACTACCTGGTTGCCGCCGGCCCGGAGACGCAGGACACCGACTTCACCTGGGCGGAGTTCGTTCGCCGCAACAACGACGAGCTGCTCGCGAACTGGGGCAACCTCGTCAACCGCACGCTGACCAACGCGCACCGGAACTTCGGATCCGTTCCCGAGCCCGGGGCGCTCGCCGCGTCCGACGAGGCTCTGCTGGTCGCGGTCGACGGCGGCTTTCCCACGGTCGGCGACCACATCGAAGCGGGGCGCTTCCGTGCAGGCCTCGCCGAGGCGATGCGGCTGGCGTCGACCGTGAACCAGTACCTCTCCGACGAGGCGCCGTGGGCGCTCGTCAAGACCGACCGCGCCCGGGCCGGGACCGTGCTCTACGTTGCGCTCCGGGCCGTGGACAGCCTGAAGACGATGTTCACGCCGTTCCTGCCGCACACCTCGCAGGTCGTCCACGAGCTGCTCGGCAACGAGGGCGTGTTGGCAGGGCAGCTCGAGTTTCGCGAGATCACCGAGGAGGGCGGCCGCACGCACGAGGTGCTCACCGGCGACTACTCGAGCTGGGTGGGGCGCTGGGAGCCGAGCGCGCTCCGGGCGGGGCAGCAGCTCGCCGAACCGAGGCCGCTCTACCGCAAGCTGGACGAGTCGGTCGTCGACGAGGAGTTGCGCCGGATGGCAGACGGCGACGAGCAAGGGTGATCGACACCCACGCGCATCTCGGCGACGACGCGTCCGAGGTGCTCGACCGGGCGCGCGCAGCCGGCGTCGATCGCGTCGTGGCGATCGCGACGACGGTCGCAGGCGCGCGGGAGGCGCTCGCGATCGCCGAGGCGGAGGACGGTGTGTACGCGTCGCTCGGCATCCATCCTCACGAAGCCGGAGCGGTCGGCCCCGCCGAGATCGCGGAGCTGCGTGAGCTGCTCGCCCATCCGAAGGTCGTCGCGGTCGGGGAGACGGGACTCGACCACTTCCGGGACTACGCACCGCACGACGCGCAGCGCTGGTTGTTCGAGGCGCAGCTTGCGCTCGCTGCGGAGACCGGCAAGCCCGTGGTCATCCACACGCGCGCTGCCGACGAGGAAACCGTCGCCGTGCTCTCCGGGCACGAGGGACGGGTGGTTCTGCACTGCTTCTCCTCTCCGCCCCTGCTCGACGTTGCTGCGAGCCGCGGGTGGTACGTGTCGTTCGCCGGGAACGTCACGTACAAGAACGCCTACGAGCTGCGCTCGGCGGCCCGCGCGGTATCGGCAGACCGCCTCCTCGCGGAGACGGACAGCCCGTACCTCGCTCCGCAGCCGGTCCGCGGCCGGCGCAACGAGCCTGCGTTCGTCGTCCACACCTACCGCACGCTCGCCGAGGCGCGCGGTGCCGAGCCGGCGACGCTGGCGGCGCAGATCGACGCCAACGCCGACGCCGTTTTCGGGCTGTGACGGTCCGGCCTCGGAAGGCGCTCGGGCAGCACTTCCTCGTCGACCCGAACATCCTCGGCGTGATCGAACGACTCGCGCTGCTCGAGCGGTCCGATGTCGTGCTCGAGGTCGGCCCGGGCCTCGGCGTGCTCACGCGTTTTCTCGCCGAGCGCGTCGCCTTCGTGCATGCCGTCGAGGTCGATCGCCGCCTCGAGCGGGAGCTGACCGACATTCCGCGAACGCGGCTTCACTGGGGCGATGCGCTCGCCCTCGATCTGTCCGCGCTCGAGCCGCCACCGGAGAAGCTCGTCGCCAACCTTCCCTACAACGTGGCGACGCCGCTCGTCGTCGAGAGCCTCGCCGCCTCGCCCCTCGACTTCTGGTGCGTGATGGTGCAGCGCGAGGTGGCCGACCGGTTCTTCGCGGATCCGTCGACCAAGGCGTACGGCGCCGTCTCGGTGCTCGTCCAGCTGGCGGCCGAGCGCACCGGGTTCCATCCCGTGTCGCGCGAGGTCTTTCGACCGCGACCCAACGTCGACTCGGCGCTCGTTGCCTTCCGCCGGATCGCGCCGGGGGCGACCCCGGCCGTCAAACGGACCGTCGCGGCAGCGTTCTCGCACCGTCGCAAGACCCTCGCGAACGCGGTCGCCCTCTCCGGTGTCGCCTCACGAGAACACGCGGTGGCGGCGCTGGGTTCGATCGGCCGCGCGGCCGGCGCGCGTGCCGAGGAGCTCGAGCCCTCGGAGTTCGTCGCGCTCACGGAGGCGCTTCTTTGACCGGAGCGGCACCGGCGAAGCTGAACCTCGCACTCGTCGTCGGCGACCGGCGGGCGGACGGACTGCACGAGCTGCTCACCGTCTTCCAACGGCTCGATCTCGCCGACACGATCTCGGTCGAGCCCGCCGACTCGACCACGATCACCGGCTTCCCCGCAGACACCCTGGTCGGAGCGGCGCTCGCGTCGCTGGCTGCACCGCACGGCTGGCGGGTGGTGATCGAGAAGCGGATCCCGGTCGCATCAGGCCTGGGCGGCGGCAGCTCGGACGCCGCGACCGCGCTCACGCTCGCCAATGCACAGCTCGAGGAGCCGGTCGGCGTCGAGCGGTTGCACGAGCTGGCGGCGGCGATCGGTGCCGACGTTCCCTTCTTCCTGCGCAGCGGCCCGCAACTCGGCAGCGGCAGCGGCACCGTGCTCGAGGCGGTCGAGATCCCACAGGAGTTCGTCGTCTGCCTCCTGCTTCCGAACGACGAGGCGAAGACGTCGACGGCGGCCGTCTACGAGGCGTTCGATGCCCGTTCGGGCGCCGACGGATTCGCTGCGCGCGCGTCGGCGCTGCGGGCGTCGCTCGCCGCTACTCGCCGGCCGCGCGATCTCGGCTCACTGCCGCCGAACGACCTCGCCGGCTCGGCTCATGCCGCCTCCCTGCTCGAAGCAGGCGCGTTCCGCGCCGACGTCAGCGGAGCCGGGCCGATGGTCTACGGCCTCTTCGAGGAGCGCGCGAACGCCGAACGCGCGTGCGCTCTCCTGGCGCGGCACGGACGCTGCTGGGTCGCCAATCCAGCGTGGTAGCTTGACGTCGAGATGTCGTACGCGATCGAGCATGGCTCCTCGCGCCCGGGTCGCTGGCTTCGGCATCAGCGCCTGAAGGTCACTCTCGGCCTCGCGGCCTTCGAGGGCGTGCTCTACCTCGTGGGTGTGCTCGGCTGGTGGGAGGCAGCGTTCTTCGCGCTGATCGCCTGCGGCTTCTGGTGGTTCGTCGGCCGTGCCAACCGGTCGGACGTGGTGCGCGAGGTGTCCTGGATCCTCGCCGCCTCGCAGCTGATCGTCCTCTGCGTGCCGCTCGCTCTGGGGCTCGTGAAGGCGGTCGCGATCGCAGTGGTCGGCGCTGTTCGCAGTCGTCGCGCTGATCTTCCTCTTCAGCGAGCGTCGCTAGAACCCACGCCTATACTCGGGCGGCAGTGGGGCGTAGCCAAGTGGTAAGGCAGCGGGTTTTGGTCCCGCGATCCCAGGTTCGAATCCTGGCGCCCCAGCCATCTCGCTGACGCGACGACGACATGCCCGATCCGCCGCTCGCAGCCCTGATCATGGCCGGAGGCCTCGGCACCCGGATGCGATCGTCCGTGCCCAAGCACTTCCATCCGATCCTCGGGCGGCGGCTTGTCGACTGGGTGATCGGCAGCGCCCTGGCAACCGGTGCAGCGCCGGTCGTCGTCGTGGCTTCGCCTACCGGGCGTGACGCGTTCGCCGAGCTGGACGTCACTGTTGCCGTGCAGCAGGAGCCGCTCGGGACCGGCGACGCCGCCCGTGCCGCAGGGCCCGCGCTCGCCGGGCACACGGGCGACGTGCTCGTGCTCTCCGGCGACACGCCGCTGCTCACTCCCGAACTGCTCGCCGAGCTGCTCGCGACCCATCGGGCCGAGGGCGCGGCGGCGACGATCCTGAGCGCAAGGCCCGCCGATCTGCGGCTGTACGGCCGGATCGTCCGCGACGCCGACGGGTCGGTGCTGCGGGTCGTCGAAGGAACCGATGCGACGCCCGAGGAGCTCCAGATCGGCGAGATCAACTCCTCGATCTACGCCTTCCGCTCGGATGCGCTCTGGCCGGCGCTCGAGCGGCTGCAGCCGAAGAACGTCCAGGGCGAGCTCTACCTCACCGACACGATCGCCGCCCTCGTCGACGCAGGGCAGCGCGTTGCGGCGCACGTCGCGCCCGACCCGGACGAGACCGAAGGCGTCAATACCCGCGTCGAGCTCGCCCACGCCGCGGCGGTGCTGCGCGATCGCATCAACACGCAGCACATGCTCGCCGGCGTCACGATCGTCGACCCCGCAGCCACCTGGATCGACCCGTCCGTCGAGATCGCCGAGGACGTGACGATCAACCCGTTCACGGTGCTCCGGGGCCGCACGCGCATCGGCGAGGGAGCCGAGATCCATCCGCATACGGTCGCCGTCGACGCGGTGATCGGCCCGCGCGCGATCGTCGGCCCCTTCTGTTACCTTCGCCCGGGAACGAGGCTCGGCGAGGCCTCGAAGGCTGGCACCTACGTGGAGATCAAAAACTCGCGCATCGGCGACCGCACGAAGGTCCCGCACCTGTCGTACATCGGCGATGCCGACATCGGCGCGGACACGAACATCGGGGCGGGCGCGATCACCGCGAACCTCGGTCACCGCCCCGGAGAGCCGAAGCAGCGCACCACGATCGGCGACAACGTCAGAACCGCAATCCACAATGGGTTCATCGCTCCCGTGGAGGTGGGTGACGGCGCATGGATTGCGGCCGGCTCGGTGATCACGAACGATGTTCCGCCCGGCGCGCTCGCGATCGCCAGGCAACGGCAGGAGAACAAGGAGGGGTATGCAGCACGGCAGCGCGACGAGTGAGCTCGTGCTTCCCGGCCTCGAGGCGCTCGAGCCCGTGACGCAGCCCGTCCCGGGGCACTGGATCGAGCGCGGGCCGCAGAAGCGGCTGATGGTCTTCAGCGGGCGCTCGCACGGCGATCTCGCCCAGCGGATCGCCGAGCAGCTCGGCGTCCAGCTCGGCGAGATCGAGCTCGGAACGTTCGCGAACGGCGAGACCTATTGCCGCTACGACGAATCGATTCGCGGTGCGGATGTCTTCCTGGTGCAGACGGGCTGCGAGCCCGTCGACCGGAACGTGATGGAGCTGCTGTTCATGATCCAGGCGGCGAAGCTCGCGTCCGCCAAGCGGATCACCGCGGTGATCCCGCTGTTCCCCTATGCGCGGCAGGATCGCAAGGCGAAGCCACGCGAGCCGATCTCGGCGCGGCTGGTGGCCGACATGCTCCAGCTGGCCGGCGCCGACCGTGTGCTCACGATGGATCTGCACGCCGGGCAGATCCAGGGGTTCTTCACGATCCCCGTCGACCACATGACCGCGCTGCCGCTGTTCGCGCGCCATTTCCGCGACCTGGGCCTGACGGGGGACGGCGTCGTCTCCGTGTCGCCGGATGCCGGCCGCGCCAAGATGGCCGTCCGCTTTGCCGAGATGCTCGACGCCGATTTCGCGCTCATGCACAAGACGCGGCCCGCGCACGACGTGGTCGCGGTCACCGAGATCACCGGGCGGGTTCGCGGCAAGACGGCGGTGCTCGGTGACGACGTGATCATGACCGGCGGCACCCTGCTCGCGAACGTCAACGCGCTCAAGGGACAGGGCGTCGAGGACGTCTGGGTGTTCGCGACGCACGGACTCTTCTGCGGCGACGCGCTCGAGCGCTTTGCCGCCTCCGACATCACGGGCATCGTCGTCACCGACACGGTGCCGATCGACCCCATCGCGAAGCCGGAGCGGATGACGGTGCTCCCGGTGGCGCCGCTGCTCGCAGAGACGATCATGAACGTCTTCGCCGACGACTCGGTCAGCGCGATCTTCGGCGGCGAGAACCAGCTCTTCTGACCCGGCCGAGCCGGGCCTCGATCCTCGCCGCCCTGCGGGAGCGCAATCTCGCGCTGCTCGTCGGCTCGTCGACGGTGTCCTCGCTCGGCTCGGCGATGGCGCAGGTCGCGCTTGCGTTCGCGGTGCTCCACATCGGCGGCGCGACCGACCTCGGCCTCGTGCTCCTCGCCCGCGAGATCCCGATCGTTGCCTTTCTGCTGGTCGGCGGTGTGTGGGCGGACCGGGTGTCGCGCAAGCTGCTGCTCGTGGCCGGCGACGCCGCGATGGGCAGCGTCCAGGCCGGGACGGCGCTGCTGCTGCTCACGGGCAACGCCTCGGTCTGGAGCGTGGCCGCGCTCCAGGTGGGATTCGGCGCGGTCACGGCGTTCACGCGCCCGGCGTCCGTCGGCCTCGTCCCGCAGGTGGTCGCCGGCAGCCAGTTGCAGGAGGCGAACGCGCTCGTCGATCTCGGCCGCAGCACGATGAGGATCGCCGGGCCGGCAATCGGCGCCGTGATCGTCGTCGCCGCAAATCCCGGGTGGGCGCTCGTAGCGGACGCTGCGAGCTTCGCCGTCTCGGCGCTGCTGCGTGTGCAGATGCGGGTTGCCCGCGGAACGCCGCCGCCGCGGCTGCGGCTGTTCAGCGAGCTCGCGCACGGCTGGAGCGAGTTCGTCGCCCGTCGCTGGGTGTGGCTGATGGTCTCGAGCTTCGGGTTGTTCCAGCTCACGCTGTTCCCCGCGATGCTCGTCCTCGGGCCGGTCGTCGCGGAGACGCAACTGGGCGGTGCGGGCGCCTGGGGCGCGGTCCTCGCCGCGCAGGCTGCCGGGTCGGTCGCCGGCGGGCTCGTCGCGCTGCGGCTCCATCCGCGCAGGCCGCTCGTCACGGCGTGTCTGCTGGCGCTGCCGACGGCCGTGTTCCTCGCGCTGCTCGCGGCGGCTCCGCCGGTCGTCGTGCTCTGCGTGGCCGGTTTCACCGCCATGCTCGGTCTGACCAGCTGCGACATCGTCTGGCAGACGACGTTCCAGCGGCACATCCCGGAGCACCTGATCTCGCGGCTGAGCTCGTTCGACTGGTTCGGCTCGGTCGCACTCAACCCGATCGGGTATGTGCTCATCGGCCCGCTGTCGGGCCGGATCGGCGTCGCCGAGACGCTCTATCTGGCCGCGGCGGTCAACGCCGCGGTGACGGTGAGTGTCGTCGTGACGCCGACGATTCGCGGCTTCCTCGACCGGCCCGCGATCGGGACGACGACCTGAGCTGACGGCAGTCTGCGCTCGGTACACTGGCTGGCCGTGTCGTCGGAGCGCCATCAACTGCTGGTCACCCAACGCGAGGTCCTCGGCTCCGCGGAGTCGCGGCGCCTGCGCCGGCGCGGGATCATCCCCGGGATCCTCTACGGGCGTGAGCGGCCGGTCCCGATCAGCATTCCCGAGCGCGACCTGCGCGCGGCGCTGACGACCAAGGGCGGGCTGAACGCGGTGCTCGACGTCGTCGTCGACGACGCGAGCAAGGTGCATCCGTCGGTGCTCAAGGAATTCCAGCGCGACCTCGTCCGCGGCGTGATCACCCACGTCGACCTGCAGGAGGTTCGCCTCGACCAGGCGATCCACGCCACGGTGCCGGTCACGCTCGTCGGCGAGGCGGTCGGCGTGAAGGAGGGCGGGATCCTCTCGCAGGTGACCGTCGAAGTGAACGTGGAGGCTCTCCCGATGGAGGTGCCGCAGCACCTCGACCTGGACATCTCGGCGCTCGCGATCGGCGACTCCGCGCGGCTCGATGCGCTGAGCGTCCCCGCAGGCGTCACCCTGCTCGACGATCCGGACACCGTGCTCGCGGCGGTCAGTCACGCGACCCGCGCCGAGGAGACCGACGAGGTCGCGCCCGCCGAGGGCGAGGCCGAGCCTGGTGAAGAGCCGGCCGCCGACGCCGAAGCCGCCGCGGCGAGCGACGGCGACGCCGAAGGCTAGGCCGCGATGCGGCTCTGGCCGCGCCGGCACGGCACCTCGCTCGACCTGCTCGTCGCCGGTCTCGGCAACCCGGGAACTGCGTACGCACGCAACCGGCACAACGTCGGTTGGCTCGTCGTCGACGAGCTCGCGCGCCGGCACGACGGCCAGTGGCGCTCCAAGTTCAACGGCCGGCTGGCGGAGATCCGCATCGACGGGCACAAGGTCGCGCTGCTCAAGCCCGAGACCTTCATGAACGACTCGGGCCGGGCCGTGCAGGCCGCCGCTCGCTTCTTCAAGCTCGAGCCCGACGAGGTGCTGGTCGTCCACGACGAGAGCGACCTCGAGACCGGCCGGCTGCAGCTGCGCCGCGGCGGGGGCCTGGCCGGGCACAACGGCCTGCGCTCGGTCGCCGGCGGGCTCGGCGGCCCTGACTTCCTCCGGCTGCGGGTCGGGGTGGGGAGGCCGGAGCGCGGCGATCCGCGCAAGCTCGCCGACTGGGTGCTCTCCGACTTCCAGCCGCACGAGGACCCGGAGACGATCGTCAACCGCGCTGCCGACGCCGTCGAGACGCTCGACGCGGACGGTCTCGAGGCCGCGCAGCGGCGCGTCAATTGACCACCGTCGCGCCGACGATGCTGTCCGGGCTCGTCGAGCGGGTCCGCGCCGAGCCGCGGCTCCAGGACTACGCCGCCGCGTTCCCGGAACGGGCCCGCGTGTCGGAGTCGATCCTCCCGCTCGTCCTGGCGGCACTGCGGCTCGAGCTCGGACGGGGTCTCGTCGTCCTGCTCCCCGAGGACGCAGACGCGCGCGACGCCGCCGAAGCGGCGGGCTGGTTCCTGGGCGAGGACGCGGTCGCGCTCTTCCCCTCGCGCGGCGTGCACTACGGATCGGGGCTGGAGCCGCCGCCGCACCTCGTCGGCGAACGGGCGCGCGCGCTCGAGATCCTCGACCGCGGTGGGCTCGTCTGCGCTTCCGCGTCCGCGGTCGCCGAAGGCCTGCCGCCGGTCGCGCTGCGGCCGGCGCCGCTCCGCGTCGTCCGCGGCGACGAGCCCGGGCTCGACGCGCTCGCCGAGCACTTGGCCTCGGCGGGCTACGAGCGCGTCGAGCGCGTCGAGGAGCGAGGGCAGTTCGCCGTCCGCGGCGGCCTCGTCGACGTGTTCGGCACCACGGGCCGCGAACCGCTCCGAATCGAGCTGTTCGGTGACGAGGTCGAGCAGATCCGGGTGTTCTCGCCGTTCACGCAGCGTGCGCTCCGCCAGATCGAGGAGGCGGTCGTCTATCCCGCAGCCGAGCGCCGGCGCGAGCTCGTCGAGCTGGACCTCGGCCCCGAGGAGGGCGTCGACGCGCCCGCACCGGTTCCCGGCGACCTCGTGCCGGCGCTGCAATCCCCGCCCGACATCGTCTGGGAGCCGGACGAGGTGCGGACGGTCTGGGCCGAAGAAGGCCTGAGACCGATCGACCTCGGCGGCGCGGCCGAGCTGGCACCGCTGCCGCAGGGCCAGCGGTTCAGCTTCGATGCCCAGCGCCCCGCGCTCGCCGCGCGCGGTCTGTCGGAGGCGGAGAACGAGCTCGGCGGCCTGCTGCGCCAGGAGCTCGACGTCGTCGTGACGTTCCCGCACCGGGGCGAGGCGCTGCGCCAGCAGCAGCTGCTGCGGCGCGTCTCGACGTCGATGCTCGAGCCGGGCGACGGGCCGGCAGGGCTCACCTTCGCGGTCTCGCCGGCGCGGCGCGGTTTCGTCTGGCGCGATCTCGGCATCGCGCTGCTGCCCGACACGCAGGTGTTCCGGAAGCGGCCGTCCCGCACGGCTGCCGCACCGGGGCGTGCGCTGCAGAGCTTCTCCGATCTCCGGACGCGCGACTACGTCGTGCACGAGGACCACGGCGTAGCGCAGCTGCTCGGGTTCGAGACGAAGGAAGTCGCGGGGGTGACGCGCGACTACCTCCTCCTGGCCTTCCGTGGTGACGACCGCGTGTACGTGCCGCACGAGCAGATCGGCAAGGTGAGCCGCTACGTCGGGGCCGACGCGCGCGCGCCGGCGCTGTCGAAGCTCGGCGGCAAGGCCTGGGACAACCTCAAGTCGCGCGCCCGCGAGCATCTGCGCGAGCTGGCCGGCGATCTGCTGCAGCTCTACGCGCAGCGGCAGACGCAGCCCGGCGTCGCCTACGACGTCGAGCACGAATGGGTCGAGCAGCTCGAGGCCGAGTTCCCGTACCGGGAGACCGAGGACCAGCGCGCGGCTATCGAGGCCGTGAA
Organism: uncultured Thermoleophilia bacterium; assembly: GCA_963769545.1. Lineage (GTDB taxonomy): Bacteria > Actinomycetota > Thermoleophilia > Gaiellales > Gaiellaceae > PALSA-600. The sequence goes on from CAVYMB010000003.1 coordinate 223,933, forward strand.
AGAGGATCTCGAGGCGCCGCGCCCGATGGACCGCCTGGTTTGCGGTGACGTCGGCTTCGGGAAGACCGAGGTTGCGCTCAGGGCGGCGTTCGCCGTCGCCGTCTCCGGCAAGCAGGTGTTGATGCTCGCCCCGACGACGGTACTCGCGCAGCAGCACTGGAACACGTTCAGGGAGCGCTACCGCGACTACCCGGTCCGCGTCGAGATGGTCTCGCGGTTTCGCAAGCCCGGCGACGTCAAGCAGGTGCTCAAGGAGTTCGGCGAGGGCAAGGTGGACGTCCTGATCGGCACGCATCGCGTGCTCTCGCGCGACGTGATCCCGAAGGAGCTCGGCCTCGTGATCGTCGACGAGGAGCAGCGGTTCGGGGTCGCGCAGAAGGAGCTGCTGCGCTCGCTCCGGCTCGAGGTCGACGTGCTCGCGCTGTCGGCGACGCCAATCCCGCGAACGCTCCACATGTCGCTCTCCGGCCTCCGTGACATCTCCGTGATCGAGACGCCGCCGGAAGGCCGCCGGCCGATCCGCACCTACGTCGGCGAGCTCGACGACGACCTGATCAAGCAAGCGCTCGAGCGCGAGGTGGCGCGCAACGGCCAGGCGTTCTACCTGCACAACCGGGTCGAGACGATCGACGCGGCGGCCGAGAAGCTCCGTCAGCTCTGTCCGGGCCTCCGTTTCCTCGTGGCGCACGGACAGATGCGTGAGCGCGAGCTCGAGGACAAGATGCTGACGTTCCTCGCCGGTGACGCCGACGTGCTCGTGTCGACGACGATCATCGAGTCGGGCCTCGACATCCCGCAGGCGAACACGCTTATCGTCGAGCGCGCCGACCTGCTCGGGCTCGCCCAGCTCTACCAGATCCGCGGCCGCGTCGGCCGCAGCGACCTGCTCGCACACGCATACCTCTTCTATCCCGACCAGTCCGAGCTGACGCCCGAATCGCGCGCCCGGCTGGCGACGCTCGCCGACCACACCGAGCTCGGCGCCGGCTTCGCGATCGCGATGCGCGACCTGGAGATCCGCGGCGCCGGCGACCTCCTCGGAGCCGAGCAGTCCGGCCACGTCGCCGCCCTCGGCTTCGAGCTCTACGTCGAGATGCTGCACGAGGCAGTGGCCGAGCTCAGCGGCCAGCGCAGGATCGCGGCGCGGCCCGTCCGGGTCGACGTGCGCGTCGACGCGTACGTGCCGGCCGGCTACATCGCGGCCGAGGCGCTGAAGATCGACCTGCATCGGAGGATCGCGCTCAGCGAGTCGGAGGACGACCTGCACGAGCTCCGCGTCGGTACCGAGGACCGGTACGGGCCGATGCCGGACCCGGTCTCGAACCTGTTCGCGATTCAGGAAGCGAAGCTGAAGCTTGCGCGTCTCGGCGCCGACTACCTCGTCTTCCGCGGCGGTCGCGCGTCGGTCGGGCCGGTCGTTCTCGGCTCGGTCGAACTGCGTGAATTGCGCTCCCTGATCGACACCGCGGTGTACTCGTCAGGAACACGTGAAGTGTCATTAAGGCACGATGAATTCACGGCGGCGCTCGATTTGGTCGATGCTATGCTGGCGGCGCGCCGAGCGGCCTAGTGCGGCGCTTTTCTATGCAGAAGATCATTCTCCGTCTCTCGTTTTTGCTCGCCGGCGCGGCGCTGCTCGCAGCGTGCGGTGGCAGCTCGGGCGCCTCGCTCTCGAGCGACGACGTCGCTGTCGTCGGCAACCAGCAGATCACACAGGCGCAGTACAACGCGCTGCTCGCGCAGGCGAAGCTGTCCTTCAAGCAGAACGCCAAGCCGTTTCCGAAGCAGGGGACGACCGCTTACCAGGCGGTGAGAACGCAGGTGATCGACTTGCTCGTGCAGCAGGCCGAGCAGCAGCAGCGCGCCGACTCCGAAGGCATCACGATCACGCCGACGCAGATCACCAACCGGCTTGCGGCGATCAAGAAGCAGTACTTCGGGGGCAGCCAGGCGAAGTACCTCGCTCAGCTCAAGAAGCAGCAGCTGACGGAGACCCAGGTGCGCGAGTCGATCAAGCAGCAGCTCGTCCAGACGGCGCTCGAGAACAAGGTCACCGGCAGCATCAAGGTGTCCAACGGCGAGGTGCACTCCTACTACCAGCAGCACGCTTCCGAGTTCAAGAAGGCGCAGTCGCGCAACGTGCGCTACATCCTCGTCAAGTCGAAGGGGACCGCGAGCCAGATCTACAGCCAGCTGCAGCAGAACTCTTCAAGCAAGACCTGGTGCGCTCTGGCGAAGAAGTATTCGCTCGATCCGAGCTCGAAGGAGAGCTGCGGCGTCGGCGACTTCACCAAGGGGCAGACGGTTGCGGAGTTCGACAAGGTCCTCTTCTCGGCGCCGACCAACAAGGTGGCGACGCCGATCCACAGCGCGCAGTACGGATGGTTCGTGCTGATGCCGACCTCGGCGATCAAGGCGCCCTCGGTCACGCCGGAGAGCAAGGTCGCCGCGTCGATCCGGCAGACGATCCTCGGTCAGAAGAAGTCGACCGCCGTCAACAATCTCGCGACCGACGTGACCAAGAGCTTCTGCTCGGGCAAGATCAAGTACCAGTCCGGCTACGCACCGAGCCCGGACCCCTGCGCGTCGACGACCACCAACGCGACCACCACCGGCTAGCCGGCAACAGTCGCTAGGTTCTCGCCGTGTCCCTCGCCGGCGCGCTCGTCGAGCTTCAGCAGCTGACCGAACGTCTGCGGCGTGAGTGTCCCTGGGATCGCGAGCAGACCGAGCGCACGATCGTGCCGCACACGGTCGAGGAAGCCTACGAGGTCGCGGACGCTGCGCTTGCGGGTCAGGACGCCAAGCTGCTCGACGAGATCGGCGACCTGCTCTTTCAATGCGTCTTTCTCGCGCTGCTGCTCCAGGAGCGCGGGCAGGGCGACCTCGAGCAGGCGATCCGGCAGGTGCACGACAAGCTCGTGCAGCGCCATCCACACGTCTTCGGCGGCGAAGCGGTACGCACGGCCGGTGCGGTGCGGTCGCGCTGGGAGGAGCTCAAGGTGGAGCAGGAGGGTCGGGCCGGCATCTTCCACGACGTCCCCGAGAACCTGCCCGCGCTCCTCTACGCGCGAAAGCTGCAGCGACGCGCCACGAGCGTCGGCTTCGAGTATCCGGACCTCGCCGGCGCGCTGGCCGATCTCGACGACGAACTCCGCGAGCTCCGGGCGGAGCTCCCTCCGGAGGAGCCCGCGGCCGAGCACGAGCCGCCGCCGCGTGTTGCCGCCGAGCTCGGCGACGTCCTGTTCGCGCTGGTCAACGTCGCGCGCCGGCTGAACGTGGATCCCGAGCTCGAGCTGCGGGCTGCGGCGAAGCGATTTCGAAGCCGCGTCGACCTGGCGGAGCAGATCGCCGCCTCGGACGGCTCGGACTGGAAGACATTGCCGCTCGAGGAACAGGACGGCTACTACGACAAGGCGAAGGAGGCGGGCGCGTGACGAAGATCGCAGCGGTCCTGGGACGGCAGATCCTCGATTCCCGCGGGAATCCGACCGTCGAGGTGGATGTCGTCCTCGACTCGGGGGCGCGCGGCCGTGCCGCCGTGCCGTCCGGTGCATCGACAGGTGCGCACGAGGCGGTCGAGCTGCGCGACGGCGGTGCCGCCTGGGGAGGCAAGGGGGTAGGCGACGCCGTCGCCAACGTGAACACGGAGATCGCCGGTGCCGTGCTGGGTGCGGACGCCCGCGACCAGGAGTCGCTCGACCGCAAGCTGGTCGAGCTCGACGGGACGCCGAACAAGGGCCGGCTGGGCGCGAATGCGATCCTCGGCGTCTCGCTCGCAACGGCGAAGGCGGCCGCAGCGGACGCCGGACAGCCGCTCTGGCGTCAGCTCGGAGGCGAGGCCGCCACAACCCTCCCGGTGCCGATGCTGAACGTGATCAACGGCGGCGTCCACGCCGACAACTCGATCGACCTGCAGGAGTTCATGCTCGTGCCGGTCGGGGCGACGTCGTTCGCCGAGGGGCTCCGTGTCGGCGCCGAGGTCTACCACGCGCTGAAGGCCCTGCTGCACGAGCGGGGGCTCTCGACCGCCGTCGGCGACGAAGGTGGGTTCGCGCCCGACCTCGACTCGAGCGAGGCGGCGATCGAGGCGATCCTCGAGGCCGCCGAGCGGGCCGGTCACCGGGAACGGGTCGCGATCGCCCTCGACCCGGCGACGAGTGAAGTGTTCGCCGACGGCGTCTACCGCTTCGAGGGCCGCACCGAGACCGGCGCGACGATGCCACGCTTCTGGTCGGAGATGGTCGACCGCTATCCGGTGGTCTCGATCGAGGATGGGTGCGCCGAGGACGACTGGGACGCCTGGGGGAGCCTCACGCGCGAGCTCGGCGACCGCGTCCAACTCGTCGGGGACGACCTGTTCGTGACCAACCCCGACCGGCTGCGCGACGGAATCGAACGCGGCGTCGCCAACTCGATCCTCGTCAAGGTCAACCAGATCGGGACGCTGACGGAGACGATGGACGCGGTGCGGCTCGCGCACGACGCCGGCTACACGGCGGTGATGTCGCACCGCTCGGGCGAGACCGAGGACACCACGATCGCCGACCTGGCGGTTGCGCTCGGCACCGGGCAGATCAAGACCGGTGCACCGGCTCGGTCGGACCGGGTGGCGAAGTACAACCAGCTCCTGCGCATCGAGGAGGAGCTCGGCTCGAAGGCCCGCTACCCGGGCTGGGAGGCGTTTCCGCGCGCGAAGCGCTAGGCGGCGGCCGACCGCAGCGGATCGGACCCGAGCAGGCGCTCGAGCGACGCGAGCGTCTCGCGCGCCGTGCGGCGGAGCCCGACGTGGCGGACGACGCCGCCCGGGTCGACGATCATCGTGATCCGCCTGGTCTCGTCGACGCTCGTCAGAAGCGGGAAGCGCACCGGCTCGCTCTCGTAGAAGCTCGCGGTCTCGTCCCAGTCCTGCGGCGTGGTCGCCAGGACGACGGCGCCGTCCGCCGCGAACGCCTCCTCGAGCTCTGCGAGATCCCGGGCGTCGAAGCGGCGGACACCGAACGCGACGACGACCCAGCCGCCGCGGTACTCCCCGAGCGCGATCCGCCGCAGTCCCTCGCCGCGCGCAAACGCGTCGGCTTCGAGCTTCGGGGCGGCGCTGCCGATCGAAATGAACATGCCGTCTACGGTAGGCGCGATCGTCGCATGCGTCGTCGTCGCCGCGAACGATCTTGGCGTCGTCCGCCAGAACGAGCGTCGGCGCGCATTCATCTACTCTGGAAGCGCCGATGCCCGTAGAGCGCCGCAGGACGAAGATCGTGGCCACCATCGGGCCTGCTTCGTCGACCCATGACGTCCTGCAGACGCTCGTCGAGACGGGCGTCGACGCCGTTCGGCTCAACCTCTCGCACGGAACCCACGACGACCACGCTGCCAGCGCCGAGGTCGTCCGCGCCGTGCAGCAGGAGACCGGCAAGCCGCTGGCCGTGATCGCCGACCTGCAAGGCCCGAAGTTGCGTATCGGTGACCTGCCCGCTCCCCGCGTGCTGCTGAAAGACGAAGAGGTGATCGTGGTCGGTGACCAGCGCGCGCTCGACGGCGAGCTGCCGGTTGCACCGGCGGTGATCGGCGAGGTGCTCAGCCCCGGCCACGACGTGCTGATCGACGACGGGCTCGTGCGGCTGAGCGTCGAAGAGGTCTCGAACGGGCGGGCCCGGTGCCGCGTGGTGGTCGGCGGCGAGGTGAAGTCCCACAAGGGTGTCAACCTGCCCGGCGTCCCGATCCCGATCCCGTCGCTGACGAAGAAGGATCTGGTCGATCTCGAGTTCGCGCTCTCCCTGAACGTCGACTATGTGGCGCTCTCCTTCGTGCGGGCTGCGGCCGACGTGCGCGACCTGCACGAGATCATCAGGCAGCACGGGTCGGCCGCACGCGTGATCGCGAAGATCGAGAAGGCCGAGGCGGTCGAGGTGCTCGACGAGGTGCTGTACGAGGCGGACGCGGTGATGGTCGCCCGTGGCGACCTCGGCGTCGAGATCGGCGCTGCAACGGTGCCCCTCCTGCAGAAGCGAATCATCCTCCGCTGCCTGGAGGCGGGCAAGCCGGTGATCACGGCGACCCAGATGCTCGAATCGATGATCGAGCACGCCGAGCCGACACGCGCGGAGGCGAGCGACGTCGCCAATGCGGTGCTCGACGGCACGTCGGCCGTCATGCTCTCGGCCGAGACCGCGACCGGGAACTACCCGATCGAAGCCGTCGCGACGATGGATCGGATCGCCCGAGCCGTCGAGCCGTCGATGGGCTACCGCCACCAGATGCCGGAGGCCGGGGACGAGACGACCGTCGGTACGGCGATGTCGAATGCCGCCTGCGACCTCGCCGAGGCGCTCGGCGCGCGCGCGATCATCGTCCCGACGTTCACCGGGCGGACGGCCTCCGCCGTCGCCAGGCTGCGCCCGCGCCGGCCGATCGTCGCGCTCTCGCACCACCAGACCTCGGTGCAGCAGCTGGCGCTCGAGTGGGGCGTGACGCCCGTGCTGATGCCGCAGACGCACGATGTCGAGGACCTGTGGGCGCGTTCGATCTCGTCGGCGCTCGCGTCGGGGACGATCGACAGCGGCGATCGCGTCGTGCTCACCGCGGGCACCGCCGTCAACCTCCCGGGCTCGACGAACGTGATCAAGGTCGACGTCGCCTGATCGCTCCGCGCTCGTGAGGTAGGGATCCGGCCGACACTGCCGAAACGGGGACGCATGCTGCCTCGTCTCGGCGGGATTCGACTGCTCGCGATCGCCGGGCTCGTGCTCGTGGCGTTCCTCTACTGGAAGCCCGCGCACGCCTACCTGCACGCCAAGCGTCAACTCGAGAGCAGCCGCGCCGACGTGCGTTCGCTGCGCGCCGAACGCACACGCCTCCAACGCCGCATCGCTCAGGCGGGTACCGGCGACCAGTTCGTGCGCGAGGCGAGGCGGCTCGGTCTCGTCAAGCCCGGCGAGCGGCTCTTCATCGTCAAGGGCATCGCCGCCTGGCGTAAAAACCACTAGCTTCGGTCTCATGAACGACCGGGAGCTCGTGGCGCGGCAGCTCGGCCGCGAGCCTCGCGCGTTCAAGGGCGTCGCGGTGCGCTGCCCGTTCGGGCGGCCTGCGGTGACGGAGCAGTTCGCGTACGACGACGACGGCCGTCCGTTCCCGACCCAGTTCTACGTCACGTGCCGGAGCCTCGTCGCTGCGATCTCCAGGCTCGAGGCGGCCGGAGGGGTCGAGCGCTTCACGCGGCGTACGCGTGAGGAGCCGGAGCTCGGCGAGAGCCTCGCGCGCGCCGACGCTGCGCAGCGCGCACTCCGGCCCGAGCTCGAGGCCGGGATCGGCGGTGCGACGCGCGACGGCAGCCTGAAGTGCCTGCACGCCCATGCGGCGTTCGCGCTCGCGCAGCCGGGCTACGAGCTCGGCGAGCTGATCCTCGCCGAGCTGCCTTCCGTGTGGCCGGCGAGCTGCTGTACTCCCTGACCGTGGAGATCGAAGTCGCGCGCCAGCAGTGGTACGACGGCCGGCGTCGCGTCGACGAGGCCCGGCGTGCCGACCGGCGGCGACACGACCAGCTGGTCGCCCAGGTCGACGCGGTGCTCGCGGCGCTGCGCGGTCGCGTCGGTCAGATCTTCACGCTGGCCGAGCTCGCCGACGCCTACGCCGGCGCGGACGTCTGGGTGCGCGAGCTGCTTGACGAATCCGACCCGGACGGAGAGCCCGTCACCGAAGCCGGGACGGTCGCCGACGCTGCGTTCCACCACTACGCCCGCGGCGCCTCGGACTACCGTCCGTGAGCGCCGCCCCGGATCGCATCGCACGGCGTCGTCGCCGGCGTCGCCGCGTCCCGGCCTGGGTGCTCATCGCGGCCGGCCTGGTCGTCGCCTTCGTCGTCGGGATCGCGGTCGGTGAAGCGCTCCACGACAACCCCGAACCGGGCGGCACCCAGACGCTCGTGCGCACCCTCCAGCCGTTGCCGCTCGAGCCGGCGCCCGGCTCGACGGTCACGGTGACCGTGCGCAACACCCCCTGACGGCACCTCGGGGTTTAGGAAGAAGCAGCTTTGGTTACTTTTTCGAGATGCCTCACGCTCCGCAGCCGAAGCGCGGCGATCCCGACTGGCTGACTCTCGGTCAGGCGGCCAAGTTCCTCGGGGTCGCCCAGTCGACGATCCGCAAGTGGTCGGACCAGGGCCGGGTGCCGGCCTTCTACACGCCCGGCCGCCACCGGCGCTTCCTGCGCAGCGACCTGGAAGCGTTCGTCGACCGCTCGGGCCCGGGGGGCGAGGAGCGCGGTCCGTGCGTGCTCGTCGTCGACGACAACGCCGCACTGCGCGCCGTCGTCCGCGAGAACCTCGAGCGAGAAGGCTACGAGGTCGTGGAGGCGGGCGGCGCCGACGAGGCGCTCGCGGCGGCAGCCGAGCACGCGCCGGGGCTCGTTTTGCTCGACGTCGTCCTGCCGGGGACGGACGGCTGGCAGCTGCTGCAGCGACTGCAGGAGCTGTACGGCGCCGTTCCGGTGATCATGTTCAGCGGTCAGGTGGAGGCGTCGAGCGACGAGGTTCGTCAGCGCGGGGCGAAGGCGTTCGTCGGCAAGCCGTTCGACCCGCAGCAACTCGTCGAGCGCGCCCGTCAGCTCCTGCCTGCCTGAACGGCAGGCTCAGAGCTCTTCGAGTGCGCGCAGTAGCCCGCCCGCGACCACTCCCAGAGCGGCGATCAATGCGATCCAGATGCCGATCCCGCGGCCGTCGGCCGGCAGCACGGCATCCGGGATCGAGATCACGCGGATCAGGACGAACACGGTCGCGAGGATCCCCAGCCCGAGCACGACCAGGCTCTCGGGCACGGCCGGCGGAAGGACTAAGCCCAGCTCTGCCAGCGTGACCAGCACGAGCACGGCGAGCCCGAGGAAGAAGACGAGCTTGCCCAGGACCCCGGTGTGCCAGCCGATCACGGACAACTTGATCCCGGCCCCGGAACCCGCGTACCAGCCCATGAACGAGGACAGCGCGAGCACGAGCCCGGCGACCCACGTCACGCGGTCACCGAGTGCGAACAGCCCGGTCGGCGCGAGCTGCGACCGGTCGCCGGGCGGTGATGCTCCCGTTGCGGGAGCGTCGATGTCGAAGAAGTCCGGGGTTTCCACAGCGAGCAGTATGGGGGTTTCTGCGGCCGACGGCACGGGAGCCGTCAGGCCCGGTTCGACCGTTCCTACACGCCGAACAGGCTCTGCACCTGGTGCCAGGTCGCGAGCACGACCACGGCGGCGAGGAAGCAGAGGACGAGAATCGTCGACCAGAACCGAAGGCCGGAGCGCCGCGCCGCGTGCCGGCGTTCGACCCGGGCCCGCCGCCGCGCGCGCTCGCGCCGGTAGGCGCGCTCGATCGTCAGCGGGTCGAGCGAGGGATCTTCGTCGTTGAGCGCGGGAGCGGATCCGCGTGCAGGCTCGGCCACGGGTGAAGTCTAATCGGTTGGTCGATCCAGGCATGATCAGCGGGCAGATGGTGGTCGAAGGGGGACGGATGCCCGTCGAGGCGCTCGCCGAGGCGGCCGTCGGCGTCGCCGCCGCCGGTGACCTGCGCGCGGCGCTCGAGGTGCTCGTGCGCGCCGCGCGCGTGGCGCTCGCCGCCGACGCCGTCGTCCTGCGCGTGCTCGACGGGGACGGATTGCTCGGGGCGCGCGCGGTCGCGCCGAGGGGCTCCACGCTCGGCGCCGAGCTCGCGGCGACCCGCGCTTCCGCTGCGCTCGTGCAGCGGGGCGGACTCCCGGAGGCCACGGCTCGCGCGGCCGCAAGCACCGGCGCGACCGGCGTGCTGGCCGTGCCTGCACTCTGGCGCGAGCGCGTCGTCGGCTCGGTCGAGGCTGTCCGGCTCGGCTCGGCATTCGACGAGGAGGAGCGGCTGTTCGCGGCGCACGCAGCGGCGCAGCTCGCGCTCGCCGTACGCAGCCACGACGACGAGCGGGACGCCGCGTCCGGGTGGCAGGTGCGCATGCTCGAGCTCGCCGGTGACGCGCTCGCCGCCGCCGGCGACGTGGGGCGCGCCGCCGACCAGGCAGTCCGGATCGCCGTCGAGGCGTCCGGGGCCCGTGCGGGCGCGCTCTGGCGGCGCGATGCCGCGGGCGTTCCCGAGCTCGCGTCTGCCCACGGTCTGACCGGCCCAGCGCTTCGCAGCGCCGCCGAGCTCGCTGCGGCCTCGCTGCGCGAGCGGCCGCCGCCCGCGGTGTATGCCGACGGCCGTCTTCCTGCCGGGCTGCGGCAGGTCGCGGCGCTGCCGCTCGGCCAGCCGCCGCTCGGCGTCCTGCAGCTGTTCTTCCCCGACGGCGGCGCCCCGTCGGTCGAGCGGCTCGGAGCGCTCGCGTCGTTCGCGGCCCGCTCCGCCCATGCACTGCGCGAGGGCGAGCGGTTCGACGAGCAGGGGGGAGAGCTCATACGGGCACGGGCGCTCCTCCGTGTCGTGGGCGAGGCGAGCTCGCGGCTGTCGCTCGCGCACACGCTCGAGACTGCAGTCGGACGTATCGCCCAGCTGCTCTCGCTCGAACGACTTGGCCTGTACCTCCGCGACGACGATCGACTGCGGGCGGCGGCCGGGCGCTCGCTGCCCGATTCGCATCTCGAGGTCGCAGACGCGCTGCTCGAAGCGATGCTCGGACCGCTGCGCGCGCGCAGCTCGGTGCGCGTCGCCGCGAACGGGGACGAGCCGGCGCTCGCATCGGTGCGGGCAGCGCTGCAGATGACGGGCGAGCCGGGCGCGGTCGCCGTGCCGCTGCAGGTACGCGACGAGCTGACCGGGCTGCTCGTCGCATATCCGCGCAGCGGCGTGCTCACCGACGCCGATGCGTCCCTCCTGGCAGCGCTCGCCGCACAGCTCGCGGTGGCGGTGCAGAACGCGCGGCTGCACGAACAGTCGCAGCTGCTCTCGCAGGAGCGGTCGACGGCACTACGATCGGCGCGAGAGGCCGGGAGGCGGCTCGGCTCGCTCTACGAGATCTCGAATGCGTTCACCGAGAGCCTGTCGCTCGAGCGCACGGCCGACGCCGTCGCGGCGGCGATCGTCGCTGCGCTCGAGATCGACGCGGCGGTGATCCGGGTCCCCGACGCGCGCGGCGACCTGCTCGTGACGCGTTCGGTGCACGTCGCCGACGAGCGTCTGCACGACCCGCTCGGCAGGGTTCTCGCGCGCCCGCAGCCGATCCCTGCGCGTCGCGAGACCGTGCCCGTTCTGCTCGACGCGGACGCGGCGGAGCGGCTCGGCAGCGCCCACGCCCTGCTCGTCCCGTTCCTCCTGCAGGGGTCGACCGTTGCGATCGTGCCGATCGCCGGCAAGGGCGAATTGCTCGCGCAGCTGACGATCATGTCGCTCGATCCGGCATTGCCGATCGGCCCGGACGCCCTCGCCACCGCGGCGACGCTTGCCCGGCAGGCGGCGCTCGCACTCGAGAACGCACGGCTGCACGAGCAGTTGACGCACTTCGCGGAGACGATGCGGCGGTCGCTGCTGCCCCAGGAGCCGCCCTCGGTCGCCGGCCTGGATGTCGGCCATCGCTACGAGTCGGCTGCCCAGGTCGAGGTCGGCGGGGACGTCTTCGACTTCCTCGAGCTGCCGGACGGCCGGCTTGCGCTCGTGCTCGGCGATGTGACCGGCCACGGGATCGATGCGGCCGCCGACATGGCGATGGCCAAGTTCGTGTTCCGGTCGCTCGCCCGCCGCCACCCGGAGCCGCCGGACTTCCTCGCCCGTGCGAACGACGTCGTCGTCGCGGAGGTTGCCGTGGGCGCGTTCATCACGATGGCGTACCTGACGGCCGACGCGAACGGGCTGATCGCCTGCGCCAGCGCTGGGCATCCACGCCCACGCCTGGTGCGCAGCGGCGGCGTCGAGGAGCTCGCGTGTGGCGGGCTCGCGCTCGGCATCGCCGAGGATCAGACGTACGGCGAGGTGCGGTTCGAGCTGCAGCCCGGTGAAGCGGTCGTCGTCTACACCGACGGCCTCGTCGAGGCGCGCCGCGACGGCGAGCTCTACGGCGTCGCCCGGCTCGACGCGGCGCTCATGTCGGCCGGCCCGGCAGGCGCCCAGCAGCTCGCCGACGTGGTGATCGCCGATTGCCGAGCGTTCTCGGACGGCGAGCTCGCCGATGACGGCGCGATCGTGGTCATCCGGCGGCCGTGAACCTTCGGCGAACCGACGGCCGGCCGCTGGTGATCGGTCATCGGGGGGCCGCCGCTCGCGCGCCGGAGAACACGCTCTCCTCGCTGCAGGCCGCGGTTGCGGCCGGAGCCGACCTGGTCGAGTTCGACGTCGGTCCCGACCTCCACCTCTCGCATTCGGCACGCGAGCGTCCAGCCGATCAGCTGTCGCTGGACGACGCGCTCGCCTTCCTCGCGACGACGCACCTCGGGGTGCACGTGGATGCAAAGGCGACCGGCTACGAGGAGGCGCTCGTCGACGCGCTCCGGCGTCACGGCTTCGAGGGGCGAGCGCTGGTCTCGACTGCCTACCGGGCGACCACGCGCCGGCTCGAGCAGCTTGCCCCGTCGCTGCCGCGCGCGATCGGCTATCCCAACGATCGGTACGGGGTCTCTCGCGTTCGCTGGCCGGCGGGGTTGACCAGGCTGGGTGCGGGCGCCCTGCGTCAGGCGATGCCGCTTCGGCTCCCGCTGCTGCTCGGACGCTCGCGCGCGACCGTCCTCTCGCTGCACCACACCCTGTGCTCGAGGGCGGCGGTCGCCGTCTCGCATCGCCATGGCGCGCCCGTCCTCGCCTGGACGGTCAACGATCCGGCGGGCGTCCGCCGGATCTCGGACCTCGGCGTCGATGCGATCGTCTCCGACGACCCCGAGATGGCCCGCGAAGCGCTCGCTAGACTGCTGCAACCGTGAAGCGGCTGTTTTTCCCTGCACTCTTCATCGCCGGCTTCGTGGCCGCCGGCGCGTTCGCCGGCGTCGTCGTCGCCGGCGGGACGACCACGAGCCCGACCGGGGCGCTGCCGACGACGATGGTCGAGAGCACGCTGGCGGGGACGACGACCGCGCCCGTGACCACGACTGCGCCGGTCACGACCACGCCGACGACCACGGCGGCGACGACCACGACGCCCACCGCGCATCCGGCTCGTCTCCCGGCTCGCGTGCGCGTGGCAGGTGTACCGGTCGGCGGGCTGAGCCCGGCCGACGCCGTGTCTGCCGTCAAGGCCGCGTTCGCACGGCCGCTCCTCGTCGTCGTCGATCGCAGCACGTTGAAGATCGCGCCCGGGGACTTCGCGTCGGCGTACGTCTCGACCGCGGTCGCCCGCGCGCGCATCTCGGCGCCGGGCTCGAATGCAGAGCTGGTCGTGAGCGTGCGCGGGTCGGTCGTCCGCGACTGGGCCGACCATGTCAGGCAACGGTTCGTCCGGAAGCCCGCCGATGCCACTCTCGCCTTCCGGAACGGCCGGCCCTGGGTCACGAAGGAACGCCTCGGTCGCAGGCTCGATGCCCACGCCCTGACCGTCAAGGTCGTCGCCGCGCTCGAGGCGAACTCGCGGCTGGCGGTGCGGTTGCACACGCACGTCGTCCGGCCGACGGTCACATCGACGTCCTTCGGGCCCGTGATCGTGATCAACCGCTCGGCCAACCGGCTGACGCTCTACGACGGGATGCGCTTCGTCCGGTCGTTCCCGGTCGCCACCGGCCAGGCGATCTACCCGACGCCGAAGGGCATGTTCCACATCATCGTCAAGTGGAAGGACCCCTGGTGGTACCCGCCGACGCAGGACGCCTGGGCCCGTGGGCTCAAACCCGTCCCGCCGGGCCCGAACAACCCGCTTGGAACGCGCTGGATGGGACTGTCGGTCCCCGGCGTCGGCATCCACGGGACCGATGAGCCGACGTCGATCGGCTACAGCGCCTCGCACGGCTGCATCCGGATGCAGGTGCCGGACGCCGAGTGGCTCTTCGACCACGTCGACATCGGCACGACGGTCGACATCATCTGATGCGTCCGGTCCGGGCTGTCGCCGTCGCCGCGGTGGCCGCCTTGCTCGGGCTGCTCATCTGGGACGTCGCCCACCAGCAGAACAAGGGGATCGCGGCGAAGGTCGACCGCGGAGAGTCCGTTGCCGCACCGGCACTCAGCCTCCCGCGGATCGGCGGCGGTCCGAAGCTCGATCTGGCTGCATATCGCGGGAAGGTCGTGGTCGTGAACTTCTGGGCCTCGTGGTGCGTCGAGTGCAAGCTCGAGGCGAAGACGCTGCGCGACGCTGCCGCCCGCTGGCGCGGCAAGGCGATCGTGATCGGCGTCGACACCAAGGATCTGACGTCTGCCGCCGAGCACTACATGTCTCACTACAAGGTCAACTACGGGGTCGCGCGCGACGTCAGCGGTTCGGAGAGCGACCGCTGGGGCGTCACCGGGTACCCCGAGACATTCATCGTCAACCGCTCGGGCGAGGTGATCCCGCCGCACGTCGACGGTCCGATCCCGGCGAGCAGGCTGAACGCGGCGATCGAGAGCGCGATCCGTTCGTGAGCCCGCGCTCCGCCATCCGGGCACTCGGGGTGGTCGTCGTCGTTGCGCTCGGCGCCATCCTCGCGTGGCACCTCGCGCACCAACCCAGGTCCGTCGCGCGCCAGGTCGCCCAGCACAAGGTCGTCCCGGCGCCCGAATTCGATCTCGCCCGCCTCACGGGGAACGGCAGGCTGTCGCTCGCGTCTCTGCGCGGGCGGGCCGTCGTCGTCAACTTCTGGGCGTCGGACTGCGGTCCTTGCAAGGAGGAGATGCCGCGCCTCGTCACCTTCGCGAACGAGTGGTCCCGCCGCGGCGTGGTCGTCGTCGGGATCGACGTCGAGGAGTTGACGAAAGGCCCCGCCCAGAAGTTCAGCCGTCACTACGGCGCGACCTATCCGATGGTGTTCGACCCGACCGGGTCTACCGTCGACCCGTGGGGCGTTGGGCAGGGAACGCCGCAAACGTTCTTCGTCGATCGGCGCGGGCGGATCGTCGGCCACGTGCTCGGGCCGGTCTCGGCGACGGCGCTCACGAACGGCGCGCGCCAGGCGCTCAGCTCGTGAGGCTGTTCGCCGGCATGCTGCTGGCGCTGGTGCTCGTGGCGCCGGCACTCGGTGCCGCCCGGCCGAGCGAATCGGACCTCGAGACCAAGCTCGTGTGCCCCGTCTGCCACGAGACGCTCGACGAGTCGGATGCGCCCGTCGCGCAGCAGATGAAGGCCGAGATCCGCCGTCGGATCGCCCAGGGCTGGAGCGAGCAGCAGATCCTCGACGAGATGGTCGCGAACTACGGGCCCGGGGTGCTGTCGACGCCGGCGACCCACGGCTTCGACCTGCTTGCGTGGGTGCTGCCGATCGGCGGCATCGCACTGGGCGCGATCGGGCTCGGCGCCGGTGCCTGGTACTGGTCGCGGCGCCGGCCCGACGGGCCGCCCGACCCGCCGGCGGCCTTGCGTCCCGAGGACGAGGCGCGGCTCGACGCGGAGCTCGCACGCTTCGATGCTTGAGAAGCTGCCGATCGCCTTCCTCGCGGGCCTCGTCTCGGTCGCGACGCCCTGCGTGCTGCCGCTCGTCCCGGGGTACCTGTCGGCGCTCTCGGCCGTCGACGTGACGATGCTCGGCGAGCGCAGCGTCGCCCGCCGCGTCGTCACCTCGAGCCTGCCGTTCATCCTCGGCTTCACCGTCGTCTTCGTCGTGCTCGGTGCCGCTGCCGCTGCCGTCGGGAGCACCGTCGACAAGACCTCACAGCTGGAGATCGCCGGTTTCGTGCTGATCGTGATCGGGCTCGGGTTCCTGCACGTGCTGCCGTGGCCGGAGCGTGCGGTGGCGCCCGGTCTCGTCCTGCACGCGCACAAGTCAGGGTCGCTGGTGCTGCTCGGAGGGGCATTCGCCGTGTGCGCGGCGCCGTGCATCGGCACCGTGCTCGCGTCGATCCTCGTCCTCGCGTCGTCTTCGGGCACGATCTTCCGGGGCGTCGTCCTGCTCGTCGCCTACTCGCTCGGTCTCGCCGCGGCGTTCGTGGCCGCCGGCGTCGCCTTCGCGCATGCGATGCGCGTCTTTCGGTGGACGCGCGACCACTACACCATCCTGAGGATGGTCTCGGGCGGGACGCTGGTCGTGCTCGGGCTGCTCCTCTTCTTCGACCGGGACTGGTGGCTACGCGTCGCGCTCGACCAGCTGTTCACGCGGATCGGGCTCGGAACGGTCTAGCGCGGCCAGCAGTGACGCGACGTCGAGACCGCGGTGCTCCGGCGCGAAGGCGGCGAGTCGGCGCAGCGCCTTCTGTCGCTGGCTCTCCGCCGCGACCGGGCGGGCGCGGCCGCGCTGGTAGGCGGACACCACGACATGGACGAGCCCCTGGAAGAAATCCCGCTCGTCGTGGTCGCACGCGCGCCAGGCGAGCTCGAACGCCTCGTGGGCCTCGAAGAACTCGCCTGACCGTGCGAGCCGAAGTCCACGCTTGTATTCGCGGGTGACGATGCTAGATTCGCGTGCGGGCATGGCGACGATCCTGTTGTGTGGGGTCGATCTCTTGATCAGGAGCAAGCTCGAGGCGCTCGTTCCCGAGCATCGCTTCGAGACGTCGGACGGCATCGATCCACCCGACCTCGTGATCGCAGACATCGCACGGCTCGACCCCAATGACGTCGTCGAGCGGTTCCCGGACGTCCCGATCCTCGGCTTCACCAACCACACGGACACGGCTGGGTTGCAGCGGGCGCACGCCGCCGGCTTCGACCAGGTGATCGCCAAATCCGCGCTCTTCGACCGCGGCCCCGAGGTGATCGGTCGACTTCTCGCGTCGGTAGAGTAGGCGCCCGATGACGTACATCATCTCGGAGCCGTGCATCGACATCAAAGATCGCTCGTGTGTCGACGTCTGCCCCGTCGACTGCATCCACGAGTTCGAGCGGATCCTCGTGATCGACCCCGAGGAGTGCATCGACTGCGGCGCCTGTGAGCCCGAATGCCCCGTCGAGGCGATCTTCCCCGAGGACGCGCTCCCGGAGAAGTGGAGCGCATTCGTGCCGATCAACTACGCCTTCGCCGAGGGCGCAGAGCCCGTGAATCGGCTCACGAACGAATACGCGACCGAGCACAACGTCCAGAACGAACCGCTCGAGTAGCGAACCGAGGACGCCGGCCCGGCGAATCCGGCTCGACGATCTATGGCCGACAACCCGCACGAGCTTTCCGCCCTCTATGCGCTCGACGTGCTCGACGACGACGAGCGCGCCAGCTATGAACAACATCTCGCCGGTTGCGAGCAGTGTCAGGGCGATTTGCGGGGACTTCGCGAGGCTGCGGCGGGGATCGGCTTCGTGGCGACCGGCCCCGAGCCGCCGGTTGCACTTCGCGGCCGGATCCTCGAACAGGCCAGGGCGGAGACGCGGAACGTGGTGCCTCTCCGCTCGCGCCGTCCGTCCTTCGCCGTCTCGGTCGCCGCGGCCTGCGCGGTCGCGGCCGCAGCCGCTGCGGTGGCGCTCGGCGTGTGGGCTGCGTCACTGCATCACTCGCTCTCGCGCGAGCAGGCTGCCGTGCGCGTGCTCGGCGATCCGCAGGCCCGCCGCTTTGCCGTGCAGGGCGTCCCCGGCTCGCTCGTCGTCGCACCGTCTGGGCAGGCTGCGCTCGCGGTCGACCTTCCGGCGCCGCCGCCGGGGAAGACGTACGAGGCGTGGGTGATCGACGGCGGCGTGCATCGAGACCGGTTGTTCGACGGCCGCACGGCGTTGCTCGAACGACGAGTTGGACCGGGCTCGACCATCAAGGTGACGCTCGAGTCTTCCGGCGGAGTCGATGCTCCGACGACGACGCCACTGCTCAGCGCGCACGTCTGAGGTGGCGTAGTCTGCGCGCGAGCGCGCGTGCGTTTTCCTTTCCAGCAACGTGCGAGCGGTGTCTGCTGTCCGCATTGCACGTTAGAAACCAACGTGGTAGGGAATCGTGCACGCGGAATGCGAACAGGAGGTCATAGATGACCCAAGAGGATTGGAGCGGGACCGGATCGACGGACCAACCGTCCGCCGACTCGTTCGGTGAGTCGATCGATACGGCCGAGCAGACCCCCGCGCCGATGTGGAACGACTCTGCGCTCGAAGAGACGTCCATCGACGAGATCGCAGAACCGGCGCGCGCCGTTCCGGCGGCGACGCGCTCGTCTTCGCGATCCGGGACGCGCTCCAGTTCGCGAAGCGGCTCGAAGGCCAAGTCGGGAGCGAAGCGCAAGGCCGCTCCGAAGCGGAAGGCAGCTGCCAAGAAGGCAACCGCTCGCAAGACGACGGCCCGCAAGACGACCGCACGGAAGAAGGCGGCCGCCCGTAAGACCACCGCGCGCAAGACGGTCGCCCGCAAGAAGACGGCGGCCCGTAAGACGGTTGCGCGGAAGAAGACGGCCGCTCGCAAGACCGTCGCCCGGAAGAAGACGGCCGCTCGCAAGACGGTCGCCCGGAAGAAGACGGCCGCTCGCAAGACGGCCGCCCGCAAGACAGCCGCTCGCAAGACGGCGGCCCGGAAGACGGTTGCGCGGAAGAAGACGGCGGCCCGCAAGACGGTCGCCCGCAAGAAGGCCGGCGCTCGCAAGACGGTCGCCCGGAAGACCGCTGCTCGCAAGACGGCGGCCCGGAAGACGGTTGCGCGGAAGAAGGCCGGCGCTCGCAAGACGGTTGCGCGCAAGACGGCGGGTGCCCGCAAGACGGTCGCCCGGAAGACGACAGCGGCTCGCAAGACGGCTGCCCGGAAGACGACTGCCGCTCGCAAGACGGCGGCTCGTCGTCCGGCGTCCCGCTCGCGCTCGTCGTCGCGGCGCAGCTCGAGGTAGGCACGACACGGCATTGCCGGGCTCCGCGCGCCATCCGGCGCGGGGCCCGGCAGCCGTAGCCTCGACCCGCTTCGCTATCGTCGCGGTGTGCAGGCGAAGACACTCGATCACATCGCGTTCTGGGTGACCGACCGCGACCGGATCGCCGGGTTCGCAGAGCGGCATCTGGGCATGCACGCGATCGTCACCGAGGAGAACTTCACGCTGCTCGGTAGCGATGCCCGCCGCGGCAAGCTGACGCTGTTCGATGCCGACGGCGCACGCGAGCCGGGACCGCTCAAGCACGTCGGACTGCGCGTTGCAGATCTCGCAGGCGCACGCGCTGCGCTGCCGTCCGGGACGCCGGACGTCTTCGACATCGGCGGCGGGATCAACGTCGTGCTCGTCGAGGGCGAGACCGACGTCGACTACGACCTCGACCACGTGGCGCTGTGGTCGCCGGCTCCGGCTGCGACGGCGGCCGAATACACGCGTTACGGCTTCGAGCCGGCCGGAGAGGGACGTGTCGAGGTGGGTGGAGCGTTCGTCGAGCTGCACGAAGGTCCTGCGCCGCAGTCGGAGCGACCGCTGCTCAACCATCTCGCAGTGCTGGTCGACTCGGCCGACGACGTGATCGCCGACGCCGCCGACCTGTCGATCGAGGTCGAATCCGTGGTCGACGCCGCCAACACCTACGCCGCGTTCCTGGTCGGCCCCGAGCGCGTGCGGATCGAGTACGTCGAGCACAAGCCGACATTCAGCCTCACGTAACAATCGCCGGAGGCGGGATGGCCGGGCTCGTCGCCGCGGCCCGGCTGCGCGAGCTCGGCGTGCATGCCGTCGTCCATGAGAAGGGCTCACGGCTCGGCGGCTCGATGCTGCTGTCGTCGTGCGTGATCTGGCGACACCGTCAGTGGAGCGACTTCCGGCGCGAGTGCCCGGGTGGCGACCCGGCACTTCAGCACCTCGTCTGGAGCCGGCTCGACGGCGCACTGGAGTGGCTGGACGGCGTCGGCGCGGAGCCCGTGTCGGTCGAGACCGGCAACCCGTTGACCGTCGGCCGGCGGTTCGAGCCGGCCGCGTTGACCCGGACGCTCGCCGCTCGCATCGACGACGTGTCGCTCGGCGAGTCGCCGAGCGCCACGACGCGCCCGCTGATCCTCTGCACGGGTGGCTTCGGTGGTTCCGCCACGCTCGTCGCGCAACACATCCGGCCGGCCGCGCCGCTTCGTCTGAGGGCGAATCCGTGGTCGGAGGGCGACGGGCTGCGTACCGGCGTCGCCCGCGGTGCAGCGCTGAGCGCCGGCCTCGACGACTTCTACGGACGCAACATGCCCGACGCCCCCTGGGGCGAGGCGGAGCTCGTGCCTCTCTCGCAGCTCTACGCCCGCTTTGCGCGGATCTTCGACGTCGACGGCGTCGAGTTCTTCAAGCGCGACGACGTCTCGTGGTCGGAGAACGACGTCGTCGCGGCCACTGCGCGGCGACCCCGCGCACAGGCCTTCTACCTCCTCGACGAGTGGGGGCTCGCCCAGTCGGTGCGTGGCCGGCCGGTGCGGGAGATCGTCGACGCCGCGTCGCCCGCCGCGCGGCTCGAGCCGCGGGCACTCCCCTTCGCGGCTCCGCCCGGAACGGTCGCCGCCGTCCGGGTCGCAGCGGCGATCACGCACACGATCGGCGGGCTGAGGGTCGACGACCGCGCGCGGGTGCTCGGCGCGGACGGGGGACCCGTCGAGGGCCTCTGGGCGGCGGGGGTCGACGCGGGCGGCGTCGCGACCGGCGGCTACGCGAGCGGCCTCGCCCAGGCGCTCGTCCTCGGGCTGGCGGCAGCCGACGACGTCGCGGCCGGCTAGCAGAGGTCAGCTCTTGCCGACGGAGAAGGCGCAGGGCCGCCGGTCACCGGGGAGCGGCGACGCGCCGATCTTCGAGACGACGATCATCCGCCCGTCGTCCTCCAGCTCCTGACCGACACGGGGCAGCTCGCCGTGTTCCTCGCGCAGCGTGTACCCGGCCGGCGACCAGACGAAGAGCAGGTAGTCGGTGCCGCCGAAGGTCATCGACCGCGATTTTATCTACGGGTCGCGTACGGGGGCAGCGTCACGACCACGTGGGTGCCGCCCTCGTCCGAGGCCTCGATCGCCACGATCCCGTGCAGCTGCTTCACGCGCTCCTCGATCGCCTCGAACGACCGCCGGCGCCGCTCGGGCTCCGCATCGTCGGACACGACCGTCGTGACGCCGCCGCCGGGAGCCTCCGCCATCGCCACGCGGATGTGCGTCGGCGGGCCACGGCGGACCGCCTGTTCGAGCAGCTCGCGAATGATCGTGTACACGGCGATCTGGGCCGACTCGCCGAGCCGGTCAGCCTGTTCCACGTCCACGTCGATGCGAATCGATTGTGACTCGCCGACCTGGGAGGCGAGCGCCTGCAGCGCGGCGCCGAAGCCCTGGTCGCGCAGCACGACCGGCTCCAGCGCGAACGAGAGGTCGCGGAGCTCGCGAATCGTCGCCCGCTGGCGCTCCATCGCGCTCGTCAGCACCCGCGCGGCGTCGCCCGCGTTGCCGGACTCGATCTCGTGGAGCACCGCGTCGAGCATCAGTGCGATGCCGGCGAGGTTCTGCACCGGTCCGTCGTGCAGGAACAGCGCGATCCGCCGCCGTTCGTCCTGCTCGGCCGTGATCAGCCGGTCGAGTGTCTCGCCGCCGCCGGGTGCGTCAGTCAATGATCGCTTCGCGCAGCGCGATCGCGACTGCGTGCGTGCGCGTGTCGGCCTCGAGCTTGGTGAGGATGTGCCGCACGTGGCTCTTCACGGTCTCGGCCGAGATGAACAGGCGCGCCGCGACGTCCGCGTTCGAGAGCCCGTCCGCCAGCAGCTGGAGGATCTCGCGCTCGCGCGTCGTGAGCATGTCGGTCGAGTCCTTGCCGGCCAGGAACGCCGGCATCAGTGCCGGGTCGACGTAGCCTTCGCCCTGCGCGATCTTCTCAATCGCACGGACGAGCGTCTGGTGCGGAGCCTCCTTGAGGATGTAGCCCTTCGCGCCGGACTCGAGGCCGCGGCCGAGCAGTGACCGCTCCGAGTAGGCGGTGAAGATCAGCACCTTCGCGTCCGGGACGCGTTCGGTGAGCAGCTTCGTCGCCTCGAGGCCGTCCATTCCCGGCATCCGGACGTCCATGATCACGACGTCGGGCTTCCGTCGAGCGGCGAGCTCGACGGCGCTGGCGCCGTCCGCTGCCTCGCCGATGACGCGGATGTGCGGCGCCCGGGAGAGCGAAAGCCGGAGCCCTTCGCGGACGACTTCGTGGTCGTCGACGATCAGCGTCGTGATCTCGTCGGGCATGCGAGGGCCCATCCTATGTGGAAAGGAGCGAAAGCTGTTCGTCGCGGGCCGGCGGCGCCAGCAGCTCGGGCCTGCGGTCGCCGATCCGGTGTGCGCGCGCGAACTCCCGGACGCGTTCCCGGATCGGCGCGACCTCCGCGTCGGGGAGGTAGGAACGAGCGCCCTCGTACAGGCGCTCGTAGCGCGGCAGCAGCTCCGGCCAGTCGCGCGCAAGG
Source organism: uncultured Thermoleophilia bacterium (assembly GCA_963769545.1). Taxonomy (GTDB): domain Bacteria; phylum Actinomycetota; class Thermoleophilia; order Gaiellales; family Gaiellaceae; genus PALSA-600. The sequence continues at coordinate 246,231 of CAVYMB010000003.1, forward strand.
CAGTCGAGGAAGTGCTCCCGGGTGCCGGGCTTGAGATGGAGCAGGTTCGCCCACACGCCGCTCGCGCCGGCCGCACGCGCGGCCGCGACGACGCGGCGGAGCTCGTCCGGTGAGTCCGACAGCCCGGGCAGGATCGGCGCCATTCCGACCGACGTCCTGATGCCGGCCGCGGCGAGAACGGAGAGCGCGCGCAGCCGCTGCCTCGGCGGCGCCGTTCCAGGCTCGGTCGTGCGCCAGACCTCCTCGTCGAGCGTCGGCACCGAGAACGTCACGGAGACTGCCGCCCGCCGCGCCGCGCCGGCCAGCACGTCCACGTCGCGCACGATCAGCGGCCCGCGGGTGATGATCGAGAAGGGATTCGAGTGGGCGCCGAGCACCTCGATGCAGGAACGCGTGAGCCGGTACCGGCCTTCGGCGGGCTGGTACGGGTCGGTGGCGGCGCCGATCGCGACCTCGCCGCCGTTCCACGACGCGCGGCCGAGCTCGACGCGGAGCACGTCGGCGACGTTCACCTTGACGCGAATCGAACGGCCGTAGCGATCGTCGGCCGGGCGGTCGGCCCGGCGCTCGAACGCTCGCACATAACAGAACGTGCAGCGGTGCGCGCATCCCATGTACGGGTTGAGCGACCATTCGAAGGGCATGCCCCGCACCCGGTTCAAGGCGCTCCGGCAGGGCTCCTCACGGTAGGCGGCCCGCATCCCGGAAGCATAGAACACCTGTTCGTGTCGCCGGTGAGCGCAGCTATACTCGGCGCGCTGATTCGCGTGGACGACGATCTGCCGCCCAGTACGCGCGCGCCCTCGGGGCGCAGTTCGTGACCCTTGCGCTCGAGCTACTGGCGCTGGCCGGCCTGATCGTCCTGAACGGGGTCTTCGTCGCGGCCGAATACGGGCTCGTGACCTCGCGGCGCACGCGGATCATGGAGCTCGAGCATCAGGGGAATCGCCGCGCCCGGCGCGTGCTCGGCATCACCTCCGACCCGCCGCGCTTCATCGCCGCGATGCAGTTGGGCGTCACGATCTCCTCGCTGGCGATCGGCGCCCTCGGCGAACAGGTGCTCGCCCGGCGGTTCGACCAGGTGATGGCCTCCTTCCTCGCCGTGGTGCTCGCCCTGCTGATCGTCACGTACCTGCACGTCGTGATCGGCGAGCTGGTGCCCAAGGGGATCGCGCTCGGCCATCCGGAGCGGACGGCGCTTTGGCTGTCCGGGCCGGTGCGCGTGTTCTTCGTCGTGTTCCGCCCGCTGATCTGGCTGCTCGAATGGTCGTCCGAGCTGATCCTGCACCTGCTGAAGCTCGAGCCGCCCGGTGGCGAGGGCGAGGCGCACTCGGAGGCGGAGTTGCGGATGCTCCTGTCCAGCTCGGCCGAGCAGGGCGAGATCGAGCAGGGCGAGCAGGAGATGCTCTACAAGGTCTTCGACTTCGCGGACAAGGACGTCGCCGACGTGATGGTGCCGCGGCCGGAGGTGGCCGCGGTCGCCGTCTCGCTGCCGCCGGAGGAGGCGCTGCAGGCCGTGCTCGACTCGCCGTACACGCGCTACCCCGTCTACCGCGAATCGCTCGACGACATCGTCGGCGTGCTCCACGTGCGCGACCTCGTCGAGGCGATCTACGACCGCGGGCTCGCGGCCGTCGATCTCGCACAGATCGTTCGCCCGGCCTACATGGTCCCGGAGACGAAAGACCTGGCGGCCCTCCTGACCGAGTTCAGGCGCACGAACCAGCATCTCGCGATCGTGATCGACGAGTACGGCTCGACCGAGGGGATCGTCACGCTCGAGGACCTGCTCGAGGAGATCGTCGGTGAGATCGAGGACGAGTTCGACCTCCCTGACGAGACCGTCGAACGCGTCGACGACGACACGGTGCGGATCGACGGGACGTTCACGATCGACGACTTCAACGAGCGCTTCCGCGTCGACCTCCCGGAGGACGGCTTCCACACGGTCGCCGGCTTTGTCTTCGGCCGGCTCGGACGTGCGGCCGTGCCCGGCGACGAGGTCGTGCACGACGGGCTTCGCTTCCGGGTCGAGTCGGTCGAGGGGCAGCGGATCGAACGCCTGCTCGTCACGTTCCAGCCGTGGCATTCCCGCGAATCCGAGGCCGACGCGTCCGGAAACGACGACTAGCACGCTAGATTGCGCGAGATGTCGGAGCCACTCGATCGGCTGCGGGCGAACGCCGAAGGCCTCCCGCCGGCCCGTCCGGAGCTCGCGGCGTACCTCGAGAAGGTGCGCGAGCACGCCTACACGATCACGGACACCGACGTGGAGCAGCTGAAGGGCGGAGGCCTGTCGGAGGACGAGATCTTCGAGCAGACGGTCGGCGTCGCGATCCGCGAGGGCTTCCGCCGGCTCGACGCTGCGCGCGCGGTGATCGGATGATCCGGCTCGAGGTCCTCGACCAGGGCCACGCGCCCGACGAGGCGGCCATCCTGGCGATCATCAGGGAGCGGAGCGGCAACGAGCCACTCGGCGTCGTCAAGACGCTGCTCTATCGCCCGGAGCTCTTCGGCACGCCGTTCTCCGAGGAGCTCGATCGCGTGATGCGCGGCCCGTCCGACTGGAGCGCGGGCGAGCGCGAGTTGTTCGCCGGCTTCACGTCGCTGCTCAACCAGTGTCCCTTCTGAACGGGTTCACACGGCGCAGTTGCGTCGTACGCGCTCGGTGAGGAGGTCTGGCAAGGGGTGGTCGACGACTGGCGCAGCGCGCCGCTCCGGCCCGAGCTCGCCGCGACGCTCGTCTTCCTCGAGAAGCAGACCCTCCGGCCCGACGAGCTCGAGCCTGCCGACGCCGACGCGGTCCGCGCCGCCGGTGTCTCCGATCAGGCTCTCCGCGACGCGTCCACGGTCTGCGGCCTCTTCAACATGATCGTGCGGCTCGCCGATGCGTTCGGCTGGGACGTCCCCACCTGGGAGCGGCTGGGTCAGCGCGCCCCGGCGATGCTCGACGGCGGCTACCTGCTGACCGCGATCGGCAAGCGCTAGCCGCGCCCGCTCAACCCCAGGACGTCTCCGTCATCGGCCGTAGCGCCGTCTCGAGGATCCGGAAGTGCCGTGGCCGCTCGAGCGCGAAGACGACGATCTCCGCGACGTCCTCGGCGGTCATCATCCCGGGGAGGACGTCCTCGGTCCGACCGCGGCCGGGCTCGAGCGCGAAGTCGGTGGCAACGCCGCCCGGGCAGATGTTGGTGCAGCGAATCCCCTGCTCCAGGAGCTCGTGGTCGAGTGCCCGCGTCAACCCGACCTGTCCGAACTTCGAGGCGCAGTAGACGGCTTCGTACGGCAGTCCCCGCCGGCCCGCCTCCGACGCGAGCGTGACGACGTCGCCGGGCCGGCCGAGCATGTGGGGGAGGGCGGCCCTGATCGCATACACCGTGCCCCTGAGGTTGACGTCGATCATCTCGTCGAGGTGCTCGCGAGAGAGGTCGAGGAACGCGCCGTAGGCACCGACGCCCGCGTTGGGGACGACGATGTCGATCCCTCCGAACCGCTCGGCAGTCGCAGCGCAGAGACGCTCGAGCGCATCGAGGTCGCGCACGTCGCACGGCTGCGCGACCACGCCGTCCAGCCCGAGGTCGTCGCCGGTCCGGGAGGCGAGGCCGAGTGCGACCCCGCGCTCGTGGAGCATCCGGGCGAGCGCCGCGCCGATGCCGCGGCTCGCGCCGGTGATGATCGCCGTCTTGCCTTCCAGGCTCATTGGTCCTCCAGTGCTCTCAGTGACGGATACAGCTTCCGGTAGCGGGCATAGCCGTGGTCGTACGCCTCCCGCCAGCCCTCGTCCGGCTCGATCCGGTCGCGGACGCGCACGCAGCGCTCGACGGCTTCGCGCGCGTCTGCGAAGACACCGGCCCTGACGCCCGCGAGCAATGCGGCGCCGAATGCCGAGCCCTCTTCGGACTCGGTCCGCTCGAGCGGCAGCCCGAGCACCGCCGAGACGATCCGCAGCCAGAGGTCGCTCCGTGCGCCGCCGCCCGAGACGCGCGCCACGTCGGCGCGGACGCCGAGCGCGCGTAGGAGCTCGAGCGAGTCGCGGAGGCCGTACGCGACTCCTTCGAGGGTCGCGCGCCAGAGCGCGCCCCGGTCATGGCGCAGCGAGAGACCCGTGAACGCACCGCGCGCGTCGGGATCGGCGTGCGGGGTCCGTTCGCCGGCCAGGTACGGGGCGAACAGCAGTCCCTCCGTCGTCGGCTGCCAGCATTCAGCTTCGTCGTCGAGGACGGCGAAATCCGCGGCACCGAGCGCGTGCCGCACCCAGGCGGCCGAGCCGGCCGCGCTCAGCATCACGCCCATCGCGTGCCAGGTTGCCGGGACGGCGTGACAGAAGACGTGGACGCGAGCCTCCGGCTCGGCCGCGTACGCGGGGAGTGCGGCGAAGACCACACCCGAGGTGCCGAGCACGACGGACACCGGGCCAGGGGCGACGATCCCGACTCCGAGCGCCGCGGCCGCCTGGTCGCCCGCGCCGGCGATCTCCGTCGATTCGTATGCGGCCGGCAGCCAGTCGGCCGGCAGCTCGAGTGCGTCCAGCACCTCGGTCGACCAGCGGCGGTGCGCGACGTCGAAGAGAAGCGTGCCCGAGGCATCCGCCGCGTCGATCAGACGCTCACCCGTGAGGCGGAAGCGGACGTAGTCCTTCGGAAGCAGCACATGGCGGATCCGGGCGTAGGTCTCCGGCTCGTGCGTGCGCAGCCAGAGGAGCTTCGGCGCCGTGAAGCCGGTGAGCGCACGGTTGCCGGTCAGCGCGATCAGCCGGTCGAGCCCGACCCGCGCTTCGATCTCGGCGCACTCGGCGGCCGTCCGCTGGTCGTTCCAGAGGATCGCCGGCCGCAGGACGCGATCGTCGGCGTCGAGCACGACGAGCCCGTGCATCTGGCCGGACAGGCCGATCGGCCCGGCGGGCAGGCGCGAGAGGCACGCCTGCGCCGCGTGCCACCAGTCCTCGGGGTCCTGCTCTGCCCACCCGGGACGGGGTGTCGACAGGGCGTAGCCCTCCTCGGCGCTCGCGAGCACCTGCCCGTCGCCCGAGAGCGCGACGGCCTTGACGCCGCTCGTGCCGACGTCGACGCCGATCAGCGTTGTCGAGTCGGTCAAGCGCCGAGCGCGGCGTAGACGAGCTCGTAGGCGCGGACGGCGTTCTTCTCCTGCTGCGCCTTCCGGAGCTCGGCCTCGTCGATCCGCGCCGCGACGCCGTCGATGAACCGCCATTGCAGCACCGACCGCGAGACCGCGCCGACTGCATCCTCGGTGTAGGGGTAGAGGTCGAATCCGAGCCGCTCGCCGTTTTGCCCGTAGCCGACACGCCGCAGCTCGACCGCAAGCTCCAGCGTCTCCATGAACGCCGTCGCCCCGACCATGTTGTCGTCGTCGAAGGTGCCCCAGCCCGAGTTCGCGTGCTGGTGCCCGAGCAGCCCTTCGGCCGCGAGCAGGGCCGCGTACTCGCCGAGGTTCTCGCCGTTCATGATCAGGTGCTGCCAGTCCATGTTGACCTTGACGTTGTCGATGCCGCGGGTGCGCAGCTTGTGGATCACGTGGAGCGTCATCCCGATGTTCCGCATCAGGATCTTCATCGCCGGCTCCGAGTTCTTGTGCTCGAGGAAAACCGTGACTCCGCGGTCACGCGCGTGCTCGGCGGCCTCGCCGATGCCGTCGACGAACCGGGCCCACGAGTCCTGGTAGGGCGTCTGGAACGGGTAGTTGTAGCCCTCGATCCCGGGCCAGATGATCATCTGGGCCCCGGTCTCCGCGGCCAGGTCGATCGCCTCGCGGGTCAGCCGAAGCGCTTCGGCCCGCGTCGCGTCGTCGGGCGAGGACAGGCCGCCCTTGGCGAAGCGCGGATCGAGGTGCAGGCCGCTCGCGATGCAGTAGATGCCGTGGCCGTCCAGCGCCTCCGCGACCGCCTCGAGATTCTCCTTCGAGAGCTCCTGCGGGTAGTGGAACTCGTAGTCGTCGATCAGCTCGCCGAGGCCCTCGACGGCGGTGCGCACCTTGCTCGCCGTGGAGACGCCCGCCAACTCCGGCTTGTACCCACCCGGGTTGAACCGGGTGGCCATGGCCCCAAAGGCCCAGATACCGAGGCTCGTCTTCATCGGCCGAGCCTAACCGCCTGCAGCAATTCGCGGGACTTGGACTTGACTGTGGCATCATTATCCGCGAACTTGCTTCGACCCTGACCCCCCTCCGTCAGCGAATAAGAGGAGACCATCTTGAAGAAAGCATTTAGCAGGCCTCTGGTCCTGCTGCTCATCGCCGCGGTCGGCGTCTCGGCGCTTATCGCAACAGCCGCGATGGCGAGCACGAAGACGCACAAGGCGAGCGTGCAGGTCTGCGTCCTGCTGCCGGACACCAAGTCGTCCGTCCGCTGGGTGCAGTTCGACGCACCGGACTTCGCGAAGGCTCTGAAGGCCGCCGGCGTCACCTACTCGATCACCAACGCGTTGAACGACCCGCAGAAGCAGAAGGCACAGGCAGAGGCGTGCCTGGCCGCCGGTGCCAAGGTGGTCGTCGAGACCGCACTCGACAACGGCTCGGCTGCGGCGATCGAGAAGCTCTTCACCTCGAAGGGCGGGAAGGCGATCGACTACGACCGCCAGGTGATCGGAGGTAGCGCGTCCGTCTACGTCACGTTCGACGGCAAGGCCGTCGGTGAGGCACAGGCCAACGGCATCATCAAGTCGCTCCAGGCGAAGGGCAAGATGTCGTCGAAGCCGGTCGTCGCCGAACTCTGGGGCGGACAGACGGACCAGAACGCGTTCTGGTTCAAGAGCGGCAACGACGCCGTCCTCAACCCGCTCTTCGCGAATCATCACCTCACGAAGGGGCCGCAGCAGTTCGTTCCTGGCTGGCTCGCCACCAACGCCGGCCCGATCTTCGATCAGATGTTGATCAAGACGAACAACAAGATCGACGGTGCGATCGCGGCGAACGACAACATCGCCGGTGCTGTGGTTGCAGATCTCAAGGCCCGCAGTCTTCCGCCGATCGCGCTGAGCGGTCAGGACACGACCGCGCAGGGCGTCCAGTACATCCTCGCGGGCTGGCAGTCGGGCACCGTTTACAAGTTCGTGCCCGACGAGGCGAATGCCGCGGCGGCAGCCGCAGTCGCGCTCATCAAGGGCAGGACGCCGCATTCGAACGGGTTCCGCCTCAACGGTACGAAGCATGAGCCTACGCTCGCGCTCCCCGTGGAGTGGATCACGAAGTCGAATTACAAGCAGCTTTTCACGCAGGGCTGGTTGAAGAAGAGCGAAGTCTGCATCGGCGAATACGCCAAGTACTGCAAGTAGGAACGCCTGGTTGACGGTGGAGGCGCCCGACTCGGGCGCCTCCACTCGTTTAGAGTCGGAAACGCCGCACCGTGACCGAGACGCCGCCCCTCCTCCAGCTCCGCAACATCACGAAGTCGTTCGGCTCGGTGCAGGCACTGAGCGACGTCGACTTCGAAGTTCGGACTGGCGAAGTGATGGCGCTGGTCGGCGACAACGGCGCCGGAAAGTCGACGCTCATCAAGTGCATCGCCGGGACGCATTCGCCTGACGGCGGGGAGATCCTGTTCGAGGGCAAGGAGGTGCACATCCATGGGCCGAGGGACTCAGCGCGGCTCGGGATCGAGGTCGTCTACCAGGATCTCGCGCTGTGCGACAACCTCGATGTCGTCCAGAACATGTACCTGGGCCGGGAGGCGCACGATGCGCTTCAGCGGCTCAAGGAGCCGATCATGGAGCAGAGGACGGCGGAGACGATGAAGTCGCTGGCGGTGACGACGATCAGGTCGATCCGCCAGCCGGTCGCGACCCTTTCCGGGGGTCAGCGGCAGTCGGTCGCCGTGGCGCGAGCAGTGATGTGGAACTCGAAGCTCGTGATCCTCGACGAGCCGACCGCCGCGCTCGGCGTCGCGCAGACGGAGCAGGTGCTCGCGCTCGTCCGGCGCCTCGCCGAGCAGGGCCTTGCGGTCGTGGTCATCTCGCACAACCTGCACGACATCTTCGAGACTGCGACCCGGATCACGGTCCTCCGCCTCGGCAGGAACGTCGGCATCTTCGATCGGGGGACGACGTCGCAGCAGGAGGTCGTCGCGGCGATCACCGCCGGCGTGCCGACGAAGGTCGCCGGGATTCCCGCGACCACCGAGGGGGTGCTGTGACGACGGACGTGGAGATCGTCGGCCAGGACGCGGCTCCGGCGCCCGCGGCCGCCGCCGAGCACGCAAGCATCTTCCAGCGAGCGATCGAGAACATCAGGACCGGGAACCTCGGCGTCCTGCCGATCGTCGTCGGGATGATCTTCATCGTCGTCTTCTTCGGCTTCAAGGCGACGAACTTCTTCACGGCCGCCAACTTCTCCAACATCATCGTCCAGATGGCCGGCACGGCGATGCTCGCCTACGGCGTCGTCTTCGTCCTTCTACTCGGCGAGATCGACCTCTCGATCAGCTATGTGGCCGGGATCGGCGCCCTGACGGTCGCGGAGCTCCAACTGCCCGGCAGCGGCCATCAGATCAACGGGCTGCTCGCCATGGTCGCCGCGGTCGCGATCTGTGCCGTCATCGGCATTGCTCAGGGCTCGATCGTCGCGTTCGTCGGCGTCCCGTCGTTCGTCGTCACGCTCGCGGGCTTCCTGATCTGGCAGGGCGTGATCCTGCAGAAGCTCGAACAGCCGGGCTCGATCATCATCCAGGACCGCTGGATCAACTACACGGCCAGCTACTACTTCTCGACGATCGGCGGCTGGATCATCGCCCTCATCATCACGGGCATCTACGCCCTGACCGTGCTCGGGGGGTTGTTCGGCAAGCGGCGGGCCGGGGTCGCGATCGGCAATGCAGGGCTCGTGATCGCCAAGCTGGTCGGTGTCGCCGTTGCCGCATTCGGGACGGTCGCCATCTGCAACCACGCTCAGATTCCGCATGGGCTGCCGCTCGCCGGCGTCCTGGTCGTCATCGCGCTCGTCCTTCTGACGTTCCTCGCGAAGCGGACGACCTTCGGCCGCCATGTCTACGCCGTCGGCGGGAATGCCGAGGCCGCCCGGCGCGCCGGTATCAACGTTCCGCGGATTCGCGTCCTGGTCTTCATCATCTCGAGCGCGATGGCCGCTATCGGCGGGATCATCCTCGCCGCCAACGTCAACTCGGTCGACCTCAACTTCGGGGGCGGAACGCTCCTGCTCGACGCGATCTCGGCGGCCGTGATCGGCGGCGTGAGCCTGTTCGGTGGCCGCGGCGAGGTGCGAGCCGCCTTCCTCGGTGCACTGCTGCTCGCGACGGTCTCGAACGGGCTCAATACCGCCGGGTACGCGAACGGAATCATCTACATGGTCACCGGCGTCATCCTCCTGCTGGCCGTGACGCTGGACACGTTCGCGCGGCGGCTGCAGGTTCGCTCGGGCCGTTAGCCGGCCCAATCAGCCCTCGAAACGCGCCGCGCGTGCGAGCGCGAGCTTTCCGACCTTGGTGCCGAGCGTCCGGCCTGCTGTGACGTCGGCCGGGACGTTGATCCCGTTCTCGATGCTCGACCAGCCGGCGCGCGCCGCCTGCTTCGAGAACGAGCGGCCGGTGAGCGCCGTCAGCACTTCGTTCGCTGCGGACGCGAACGTGCTCGACTCCGCGACCCAGCCTGGAGAGGCCGGAGTGGACGCGGGGGGCGACCAGCCGGCTCCGAGCACCCAGCGGCCGCCCGAGAGCACGGCGACCTGCCCGACGTCCGCACGGAGTGCGGCGTGGGGTTGCCCCGGCGCACTCGATGCGGTGGTGATCAACTCGATCAGCCCCGGGACGAGCGGCAGGCCGTCAGTGTTGTACGACGGAGCACTTCGGTCGCTCGACTGGCCCTGGAACGCGAGATAGCGAATCATCGAGATCGGCCGGGGGGACTGGTAGGCGCGCTTGGCGCCGAACGACGTGATCGCCGCGTCGGAGAGCGCGCCGTCAAGCGTGAAGTAGAGACGGACGTCACGCTGGAGCTGTGCGGCTGCACTCGTGGAGCGGGAGGGGACCGCCGCTGCCAGGGCGTTCCAGGCGACGGGGGTCGTGACCGCCGTGACCGGCCTCGCGCCGCTCGAGGTCGCGCGGATCACGTCGACCGCCGCTTGCTTGTACCTGGCGCCCGACGGATCGCCCGTGTGCGGCGGGCCTGGATCGATCGGCAGGCCCTTCGCCGACGACGGCAGCCCGAAACCGTGCACATGCCCCCACTGTGCGTCGACGAAGCGCTGGATCTGCGACGGGATCTGCGAGAGTCCTTTCTCCGCGATCTGGGAGAGCGCGAGCGGCTGCCAGAACGTCGCGTCGTGGACCGTCGAGACGGCTTGGCCGAGAACGAGCGGTCCGTTCTCGGGCACGTAGCCGGCGTCCACGTAGTGCTGAGCCTCTAGCGAGCCGTCGTTCCGCCCGGCCGCGATCGCGGCCTTCGCGATCCGGTTGCCGAGCGCGGCCGGAGAATCGCCGGCGGTGGCGGTGTAGTCGGGCGAGTAGCAGAGCGAACGCAACCTCTGCGTCAGCAGCGAGAACGTGGTCGAGAGGTTCGAGTCGAACGAGGCTCGCCAGAGCAGCAGGCGGTAGGCGGCGTAGCTGATCGCGGCCTCGCGTGCCCGTTCGACGTCGGCTGCCTGGTCCTTCTCGGTGACGAAATAGCCCGTGGCCTTCGGGTCATACGCCGCCCAGGCGTCCCACATCGCGGCGGACAGGTCAAAGAGGTTGCGGGCCTGCACCGGCTGTGACGCGTTGCCGCCGCGAAGCACGGCGACCGCGGTTTTGTCCCAGGCCGTGGCGATCGACGCCCCGTGCAGATTCACTGGCGTGCACGAGACGAGCCGGCCGGTCTCGGCCGCCGGAGCCAGGACGGGCGCCGTCGCCGGCGGGGCGATCGGGAGGATCTGGTCGACGGCGACGTCATCGAGCCGGGTCGTGCCGCCCGACGGATAGCGGACGGTCACCTCCTTGATCGACGTCGCGGCTCCGAGGCCGAAGTGGACGCGCGGATCCTCGGAGGACAGGTAGCTGCTGCCCGCCTCGACCGTCCGCTCGAGCCGTCGGCCGTCCGGCAGGAGGACCGTGACGACGGCGCCGGGGGTGAATCGCGTCAGGCTCACGTCGAGCCAGTGGCCGCTCGGTCCCGTCGGTCGCAGGAGCACGAGTTTGCCGCCGATCGTGTTGATCGCGATATCCATCCGGCCGTCGTTGTCCGCGTCGGCTGCCGCGAGCCCGCGCCCGTTCAGGGAGAGACCCTTCGGCCCGAGGATCCCCTTCGCGTTGCCGAAGCGCTCGAGCTTGCGGTGGTCGGGAGCGCGGGTGAGGACGCGCACCGGCTCGGCGTCGCTTTTCAGGCTGGTCACGGGGATCGCTCCTGCGGTGAGGACGAGGTCGGGGTTGCCGGTGTTGGCGAGATCGATCCAGGAGGCTCCCCAGCCTGCGAACTCGCTGCCGAGCGCTTGGTCGAAGGACGGCCGGGCGTTGGCGAACGCCGGCGAATCCGTCGAGTCGAGCTGGCGGTAGGCCGCAGACGGCTCGTGCCGTGAGTTGGTCACGAAGAGGCTGAGGCGGCCGTCTCCGTCGTCGGCGGACGCGACGCCCATCCCGGCGAACGGGTCGGCGACGCCCTCTGCGGTTCCCCGCTCCTCGAAGCGGAAGCCGAGCCCTGCCGGGTCGGCCTTCGCACCGCCGGGCCACGGCACGTTCACGTAGAGCTGATTCGGGTCCTCGTCGTTGGCGACGTAGAGATCCGCGCGGCCGTCGCCGTTGACGTCGAGGAACTGTGCGCCCAGGCCGTGACGCGGGTCGGCCGACTCGAGCCCGGCCTGGACGCCGACCTCGCGGAAGCGGGCGTGGCCGTTCGAATCGTTTCCCTCGTTCAGGTAGAGCAGGTCGCGGACGCCGGAGTCGTTCGACGGGAAGCCGGCGATCGAGTTCGGAACGGGCGTGTTCGGGTCGGTGTAGCCCGCGATGAACACATCCGGTCGGCCGTCGCCGTTCACGTCGGCGACTGCGGCACCGGTGTACCAGCCGGACGCGTCCATCCCGGCGGCGTCTGCGCCCTCGGTGAAGGTGCCGTTGCCGTTGTTCCAGAGCAGGTCGATCCCGGTCGTCGTCGTGACGATCAGATCCGTGCGGCCATCGCCGTTCAGGTCGGCCGCGACGCAGCCGTCGCCCTGTACGGGGAGGTCGGCATGAGCCTGCCCGCCGACGTTGCGAAAGGTGCCGTGGTCGTTCTCGAAGAGCTCGGTCGTCGGCAGGCCGCCGTGGGCCTCCCAGGTGTCGGCGTCCGCGTCGGAGTACGAGTTGACGACGAAGAGGTCCTCCCAGCCGTCGTTGTTGTAGTCGAGCCAGCAGACGCCACCGCCCATCATTGCCCGATAGTCGTTCGACACCCCGTAGCGGAAGGAGCCCTGGCGGAAGTCGAGGCCGACCTGCCCGGCCACGTTGCGGAGGCGAAGACCGCCGGCGCTCGCCTGCAGCTCGCCGGCCGGTTGTGTGGCCGGAGGCGTCGCGGCCTGGGTCGCGCCCGAGGCGGCCACGATCAGGAACCGGCTGCCGCTCTGCTGCAGCTCGAAGGTGTGGGTGAACGGCACCAGGGCGTCCTGGCGGACGGCCAGGGCCGGCAGCCCGCGGTAGACGGTGCGCTGCACCGTTCCGGCGGCGCTTGCGACCACCGTCGGCGGCCCCTGGTCCTGCCCGGGCTGCAGCTCGAGGCTCAGCCGGTCGATGCGGTAGGCCGGCACCTCGACCGGCTGTGAGGCCGGGCCGGCGATCTGATCACGCAGGCTGATCAGCATGGTGCTCCCCGCGGCCTGTGAGGCGAGGCCCAGGTCGTGCTGCTTGAGCGCCCGCGCCTGCAGGTCGAGATCGGTCGCGAGGTCGCGCGCGATCGCCTCGGCCGTCGGTGTGTCGAGCTGCGTCGACACGCCGGCCGAGTGCAGGATCGTGATCTGCGGCAGCGGGGCGGTGCTCGACGAGAGCGCCGCGCTGGCGACTGGCGACGGGCTCGCGACGACGAGGACGGCCGCGTAAGCGGCGAGCCCGCCTGCGCAGGCGAGGACGAGCGTTCGGCGAGAAAGACGCGGTAGCGGACGGGGGAGCGCCGCGAGCACGATCTGGCCGATGCAGATGATCGCCAGCGAGGAGAGCAGCGCGACCTTCGACCAGTACTCGGTCCGCATCGGTGCGATCAGCAGCGTCGAGAGGATGCCGATCGAGACGGCATAGATCACGCGGGCCGAGCCGCCGCGCGGCGCAGTCTTCGGGTCGGTGATCATGAAGAAGAGGAAGACCAGGATCTCGGGCGAGGTGACGAGGAGCCACCAGAACGAGAAACCGCCGATCGGCCCCAGGTGCCAGCGCGCCGTCATCTGGTGGCCGGCCGCGGCGAGGATCCCGATCCCGATCGCGAACGTCGCCCAGAACGAGAGGGCGACCCGGAGGAGGGAGAGGCGGGAGAGGATCGTGAAGCCGCCGGCGAGGATCACCGCCAGCGCCACCACGAGCCAGACCGACATCGGACCCCACCAGAAGTCCAGCGGCTCCGCCTTCGTCACCGGCAGCAGCAGGAAGCAGAGGACGAGCCCGATGTTCGAGGGGTTGAAGATGTGGTTGCCCCGGAAGGTCAGGACGTGCTTCGAGAGCAGCGAGACGGCAGCCGTGCCGGCGAAGATCCACCAGCCCCGCATCGACCACCAGTCGCCGTGCAGGGTGCCGGGGACGCGCAGGACGAAGGCGACGCCGTTGCCGGTCAGCATCGCGCTCGCGGGCCACAGCAGCACATGCTGCTTGCGCATGGCGATCCCGACCTCGAGCACCGCGCAGGTGAGGATCGCGATCAGGATCTGCGCGATCGAGACCCGGAAGTGGAAGCCCACCTGGCCGATCACCTGCAGCGAGATGATCGTCGCGGCGAGGTGCAGCCGCGGGTCGCGGATCTTGGGCAGCAGGATCGGATAGGCGCGACCGCCGATCGTCAGCGTCGGCGGGCCTGCCGGAGCCGGTACCGCCTGTGCACCCATCAGCGCACCAGGGTAGCCGCCCCCATCAGCCCTTTACTATCTCGCAATGCGTCTCGAACAGGCCCGCGCGATCGTCGATCTGATCGTCGGCGAGGCTCCCGGGCCGCTGTCGGTGTTCGTGGCCGACGAGCACGGCGAGCTCGTCGCAGCCGCGACGATGGACGGGGCGGCGCCCGACACGCGGCTGAACGCGCAGCGGAAGGCGTACACCGCCGCCCGCAGCGACGCACGCTCGACCCGCGAGCTCGCCGAGAAGGCTCGCGAGGACCCGGTCGAGCGGGCCAGCTTCGACCCGTTCTTCACCTTCTTCCTCGGCGGCGTGGCCGTGTTCGATGGCGAGCGTCGGATCGGCGCCGTCGGCGTGAGCGGCCTGCCCGGTGAGGAGGACGAACGGCTGGCGCTGCTCGCTATCGAACGATCCGCGGATCGCTGAAGACGTCGAGCTCGTCGCGGCTGCGCGTCGAGAACTCGGTCACGATCGCCCCATCAGGCCCGGCGTGGAACGAGTGGAGCGTGTCCGGCGGGATCGTGTACTGGTCGCCGGGCCGGAGCGCGATCTCGGGCTCGCCGGCGACGAGGAGGTGCACGACGCCGCGGCGGCAGCGGAAGGTCTCCTCCTTGCCGGGGTCGCCGCCGACGGGCGGGTGGCGGTGCTCGGGGCACGCCTGGCCCGGGAAGAGCACGAGCTCTTTCGCGCACACCCGCTCGGTGTTGACGTAGACGAGGATCTGCAGCCCGGCTTCCTCGAGCCGGCCGAGCCCGAAGTCGGCGACCTCGATCCCTGCGCGCTCGGCGGGGGTGAGCACGATCCCCGCAGCCTCGAGCTCCGCCGCGGCCCGCCCGCGGGCCTCGGCCTCCGTCACAGCGTCACCGGCCGGCCGTCCGTCGCCGACGCGTGCAGCGCTTCGAGCGCGCGGGCCTGGTCGACCGCATCGTCGCGACCGAGCAGCAGCTCGGCCTCGCCGCGGATCGCATCGCTCAGGTTCTCCAGCTCCAGCTGGTACGAGTCGGCGTACTCGAGCTCGATCCGCTCGACCTCGCCGTCGCGCCGCAACTCGATCCCCGGCACGTCGCAGTGCCACGGGTCGTCGACGAACAGCGAGCCTTCGCTCCCGACCGCCTCGAGCTCGTCCCGGTCGATCAGCGCGGTGCCGCAGTCGAAGATCGCCAGCACGTCGCCGGGAAAGCGGAGGCTCCCGGTGAGCACCGAGTCGGTGCCGGTCGAGCCGAACCGGGCCTGCGCGTAGGCGTGCTCGGGCTCGCCCGCCAGCAACCGAGAGCCGTTCACGCAGTAGGACCCGACGTCCATCAGCCCTCCGCCCTCGAGCTCGGGGCGAAGGCGGATGTTCGCCTCGTCGTAGAGGGCGTAGCTGAAGGTCGAGCGGACGAGCCGCAGCTCGCCGATCGCGCCGCCGTCGACGAGCTCCTTCAGCCGCAACGTCTGCGGGTTGTGGCGGTACATGAACGCCTCGCTCAGCAGGCGGCCTGTCCGCTCGGCCGTGGCGAAGGCGGCTTCGGCGTCGGCGGTGTGCCGCGAGAGCGGCTTCTCGCAGAGGACGTGCTTGCCGGCCTCGAGCGCGCGGATCGACCACTCGCAGTGCAGGGTGTTGGGCAGCGAGATGTAAACGGCCTCGATCTCCGGGTCGGCGAGCAACGCCTCGTAGCTTCCGAAGGCGCGCGGGATCTCCCACTCGCGCGCATACGCCGCGGCTCGCGCGGTGTCGCGGCTCGCGACGCCGACCAGCTCGACCTTCGCGGACGCGTGCGCGCCGGGGATGAGCTTCCGATTGATGTCGGCGGTGGAAAGGATCCCCCAGGTGACGGGACGGCTCATGCGCGTACTATCGCGAAATGGCCGAGATCGGCGTTGGCATGCTGGGCTACGCGTTCATGGGCAAGGCGCATTCGAACGCGTTCAAGAAGATCTCGTACATCACGTGGCCGCCGCCGCTCGAGCCACGGCTCGTCGGGATCGCGGGCCGAAACGAGGCGGCGGTCGGCGAGGCGGCTCGACGCTACGGCTACGAGTATGCGACGACCGACTGGCGTGACCTGGTGGCGGACGAGCGGATCGGCCTGTTCGACAACGGCGGGCCGAACGCGCTCCACGCCGAGCCCACGATCGCGGCAGCCGAGGCCGGCAAGCACGTGATCTGCGAGAAGCCGCTCGGCCGCGACGCAGCCGAGAGCTACGACATCTGGCAGCGCGTCGCCGCGACCGGCGTCAAGCACCTCTGCGCGTTCAACTATCGCTTCGTGCCGGCGGTTCGCCTGGCACGCGAGCTGATCGAGGCGGGTGAGCTCGGCGAGATCAGGCATTTCCGCGGCCGTTACCTGCAGGACTGGGGGGACGACCCGACGCTGGACACCTGGCGGTTCGATCCCGGCGAGGCCGGGTCGGGCGCGCTCGGCGACCTCGGGACGCACGTGATCGACCTGGCCCGCTTCCTGAACGGTGAGATCGCTTCCGTCTCCGGCTTCCTGAAGACCTTCCTGCCCGGGCGGAAGGTCGACGACGCGCTCGAGGCCGTGGTGGAGTTCGAGAACGGTGCCGTCGGCACGATCGAGTCCACCCGGCTCGCGCTCGGCCGGCGCAACGCGTTCCAGTGGGAGATCAACGGCTCGACGGGCTCGCTCGCCTTCGACATGGAGCGGCTGAACGAGCTGCAGGTGTTCCGCGCCGACGGCGACCGGGCGCGAGGCTTCAAGACGGTGCTCGTCTCCGAGACGAATCACCCCTTCTGGGAGCACTGGTGGCCGCCGGGGCACATCATCGGCTGGGGCGACACGTTCGTTCACGAGCTGCACCACCTGCTGGCGGCGATCGCCGAGGACGGCGCCGTTGCTCCGTACGGGGCAACGTTCGAAGACGGCTATCGCGCCGCCGAAGTCGCCGATGCGATCGTGCGCTCGGGCGAGACCGGTGCGCGCGAGGTCATCTCCTACCGTTCCTGAAGCACCAGCGTCGCCTTCCCGCCTCGGTTGTCGAGCGCCTCCTCGAAGCGATCGAGCGGGACACGGCGGGTGACGAGCGCCTCGAGCGCGCCCGGCCAGCGCGCCCGCGCGCCGTCGAGCGCGGCGACTCCGTCGCGCCAGTCGGAACGGTGCGCGTTGACGCTGCCGAAGACGACGCGGTTCTCGAGGATCGTGTCGACGCCGAGGACGCGGCCGTCCAGGGAAACACGCTGGTCCCTGCCGTCGATCCCGAGGAGGCAGACGATCCCGCTTCTGCGCACGAGCCCCAGCGCGTCGGCCATCAGCTGCGCGTCGCCGGCGGCCTCGATCACCAGGTCGAAGCCGCCCGTCTCCTCGCGCAACGCTGCGAGGCCGCCGTCTGCGATCGAGGCGTAGCAGGCCCCACAGGCGGCGATCACGCCGGCCCGTGGATCTTCCGGCGGCTCGAGTGACGCGACCCAGACGTCGAAGCCCGCGAGCCGGAGCAGGAACGTCGCCAGCGAGCCGACCGAGCCGGCGCCGAGCACGAGAGCGCGTTGCAGGAGCCACGGCTGGCGGCCGCCGATCGCGCGAGCGTGCCGCAGCGCCCGCGCGCAGATCGACATCGGCTCGGCGAGCACGCCGAGCCGGCCCAGCGAGCCGGGGATGGCGACGAGCTGCGTCGGGTCCTCCGCGACGAGCTCGCGGGCAAAGCCGTCGAGCCGGGTGATCCCCCGTTCGCTGTAGTCGCCCGTCAGACACGAGTCGGGTGCGCCTTCCGCGCACGCGATGCAGTGCGTGCACGAGCGGCGGACGGTTGCCGTGACGAGGTCGCCCTGCTCGAAACCGTGCCCGTCGCGTGCGACGACGGCGAGCGCCTCGTGGCCGAGCACCAACGTGTCGGTTCCCGCAGGCGCCACGCCGAAGAGCCCGTGTGCGATCTCGCGGTCGGTGCCGCACACGCCCACCTCGAGGACGTGCAAGAGCACCTCACCGGGGCCGGCCGCGACGGCCGGCAGCTCGGCGACGCGTGCCGAGTGCGGCACGCCGGGCTGGATGACGAGCGCCTGCACGGGAGCCGTCAGGCGGCTGTCAATCCGCCGTCGATCACCAACGCCGTCCCGGTCACGAAGGCGGCCTCGTCGGACGCCAGGTACGCGACGGCCGCGGCGATCTCCTCGGGCGTGCCCAGACGACCGAGCGGCTGGCGCGCCCGTAGCTCGTCGATCGACTCGCCCGCGTCCTCGACGAGACGGCGAACCCACGGTGAGTCGACGGTGCCGGGACAGACTGCGTTCACCCGGATGCCGTCGCTCACGTGGTCGACCGCGAGCGCGCGGGTGAGCGAGACGACTGCGCCTTTCGAAGCGCAGTAGGCGGCGCGGCGCGGCAGGCCGACGAGTGCTGCGACGGACGCGACGTTGACGATCGATCCACCACCGCGTGCGGCCATCCCCGGGATCGCGTGCTTGCAGCACAGGAACGTGCCGCGCGCGTTGACCGCGAAGACGTCCTCCCACGTTTCGAGCGTCGTCTCCGGCGCGGTCGTCGTCGAGCCGATGCCTGCGACGTTGACGAGCACGTCGACGTTCGCCATCGCCGGCGCCACCTGCGCCTCGTCGCGCACGTCCAGCTCGATTGCCTCCGCACCAAGCTCTCCGGCGAGCGCGGCCGCCGGGGCGAGCGCGAGGTCGGCGAGCACGACCGCGGCGCCTCCGGTCGCCAGCCGACGCGCGACCGCCGCCCCGATTCCCGAGCCCGCGCCCGTCACGAGTGCGCGCTTCCCGTCGAACGTCACCACTCCGATGCTCTCACGACGGGTCCGGGCGGAGCACCGCTCCCTCCGACGCCGGCCCGACGAGTGCGCGATACCGGGCGAACACGCCGGCGCTGTAAGGGAGTGTTGGCAGCCGCCAGGCGGCCAAGCGCGCGGCGAGCTCGTCCTCCGGGATCTCCAGGTGCACCCGCTTCGCGTCGACGTCGATCGCGATCACGTCTCCGTCGGCGACAGCCGCGAGGGGACCGCCGCGCGCCGCCTCGGGCGACACGTGGCCGACCATCAGGCCGCGCGTGGCGCCGGAGAATCGGCCGTCGGTCACGAGCGCGACCGAATCGCCCAGCCCGGCGCCGACGACGGAGGAGGTGACGCTCAGCATCTCGCGCATCCCCGGGCCGCCGGCCGGCCCTTCGTAGCGCACGACCAGCACGTCGCCGGCCTGCACCTGCCCGGCGCGAACGGCGGCGGCGCACGTCTCCTCGCTGTCGAACACACGGGCCGGGCCGCGCTGCGAGCGGCGTCCGCCGGCAAGCTTGAGCAGGCTGCCGTCGGGCGCCAGGTTGCCGCGCAGCACGTGCAACGCGCCTGTCTCACGGTACGGATGCTCGGCGGCGAAGAGCACCCGGCCGTCGGCCGGGCTGCCGTCGCGGGATGCGTCGGCCAGCGTCGCTCCGGTCACGGTCGGCGCGGAGCCGTCGACGTGGCCGCCGGCGATCAGCTCGCGGATCAGCGTCGCCGTCCCGCCGGCCCGCTCGAGCTCCTCTGCGGTATGGCTGCCGCCGGGAACGAGGCTCGCGAGCACCGGTGTGGCGGCCCCGATCGTCGCGAGGTCGTCGAGCGAGAGCGCAACGTCTGCCTCGCGGGCGATCGCCAGCAGGTGCAGGACGGCGTTGGTCGAGCCGCCGGTCGCGGCGACGCCGGCCATCGCATTGCGGAGCGCACGGCCGTCCAGGAAGCGGCGCGCGCCGATGCCTGCGTGCGCGAGGCGGACGGCGAGCGCGCCGGCACGAACCGCTGCAGCCTCCTTCCTCGGTGCGTCGTCGGCGGGGATCAGACCGTCCCCGATCGCGGATACGCCGAGCAGGTCGAGCGCGACCGCCATCGTCGTCGCGGTGAAGTTCCCGGCACAGGCGCCGGCACCCGGGCACGCGGTTCGCTCGAGCTCGTCGAGCTCGTGTCGTGTGAGCAGGCCCCGCTCTTCGGCACCGACCGCCTCCCAGACGTCCTGGATCGTCACGGAGCGTCCCGCCACCCGGCCCGCGCGCATCGGGCCGCCGTAGAGGACGACCGCCGGCTTGTCCACGCGCGCGAGTGCCATCAGCGCCGCGGGAGACGTCTTGTCGCAACCGACGAGGCAGACGAGCGCGTCGAAGTCGTGGGCGTGGGCCATCAGCTCGATCGAGTCGGCGATCACCTCGCGTGAGATCAGGGACGCCCGCATTCCCGGCGTCCCCTGCGACTGGTTGTCCGAGACGGCGATCGTGTTGAACTCGAGGGCGACGCCACCCGCCTCGGTCACGCCGTCGGCGACGCAAGCCGCCAGCCGCCGCTGGTTCAAGTTGCACGGCATCGTCTGCGTCCACGTCGACGCGATGCCGACGATCGGGCCGCCGAGCCTCGCGGGGTCGATGCCCATCGCCCGAAAATGGGCGCGGGCCGGCGCGCGCTCTGCCGCAGTCTCGAGCCCGGCGCGCGCCCGCCGCCGGAGCGTCTCCTCCGTCGACGTCACGCAGGCACCACGCAGCGAGTTTACGCCGGGCTCGCCCCGAGCCTGCGCACGCTGGGGATCGCGAGGATCGCGACCGTCTCCGCCAGGAAGATGCCGGCAGCGATCCAGAGCGTCTCCGACGATCCGATCGCGGCGGCGGTCGGCCCGGCGATCACCAGGCCGAGCGGCTGGAAGGCGAGTGAGCCGAACCAGTCGTAGGCGCTCACCCGCGACAGCGCCGCCGCGGGGATGTGGCGCTGCAGCGTCGTCTCCCAGAGCGCGTTGAAGATCATGTTGCCGGCGCCGCCGAGCAGGGCGCCCGCCGCGATCACCACGACGGGTGCGTGGAGCGCGAGGAGTGCCATCGGCACGGCGAACAGGCCGACCAGCGCCGAGCCGAAGAAGAGCGGCCGCCGGGCTCTCACCCGCAGCGCGACAACACCGCCGAGCAGCGAGCCGATTCCGAGTGCGGTGACGATCACCGCCCAGGCGCCTGCGCCGCCGAGATCCGCCTTCGAGATCACCGCGCCGAGCACGACGAAGATCGAGACCATCATGTTTCCGACGGACGCAGCGATCACGATCGTCCAGACCCACGTTCGCGACGCGACCTCGTGCCAGCCGTCGCGGAGATCGCGGAGGAACGATTGCGGCGGCAGCGTCACCTGGGGTGGCAGCCGGAGCTGCGCGAGGAAGAACGCGCTGACGGCGAAGGTGAGCGAGTCGATTGCGAGCGCCCAGCCGGGACCGACGGTGACGACGAGCACGCCCGAGAGCGCGCTGCCGACGATGCCCGTCGACGCCATCGCGAGGCCGCGGAGCGCGTTCGCCTGCTGCAGCCTCCCGGCACTGACGGTGAGCGGCGTCAGCCCCGTAGAGGCGGGATTGAAGAACGCCGTGGCCGTTCCCGAGATCGCCTGGAGCACAACCAGCTCCCACACGTGCGCGCTGTGCGTCAGCACGAGCAGTGCCACCGTGCCTTGCGCGCCGAACCGCACGACGTCGGCGACCAGCATCACGACCCGTCGCGGTAGACGGTCGGCGAACACGCCGCCGACGAGCAGGAAGGCGACGAGCGGTACCGTCTTCGCAGCGAGGACGATGCCGAGGTCGGTCGCCGAGCCAGTCAGATCGAGGACGGCGAAAGCGAGCGCGACGCCCGTCAGCGCGTCGCCGAGCAGCGAGACGATCTGCCCGGTGAACAGCAGCCGGAACTGCCGTTCGCGTAGCGCTCCGAGCGAGCTCAGAGCTTCTTGCCGGGGTTGAGCAAGCCTTTCGGGTCGAACGCCTGCTTGAGCCGCATGTGCAGGTCGTAGCCGACCGGGCCGAGCTGGCGTGCAAGCTGTCCGCGCTTCAGCCAGCCGATGCCGTGCTCGCCGGAGACCGACCCGCCGAGCGAGTGGGCCAGGTCGAAGAGCTCGTGGCAAGCGTCGTCGGCGCGCTGCTCCTCACCCTCACGATCGGGCGAGAACAGGAACGTGGCGTGGATGTTGCCGTCGCCTGCGTGGCCGAAGGAGAGCGCGGGCACGTCGTGTCGTGCGCCGATCAGGTGCGTCTCGCGCGCAACGTCGCGCAGCCGATCGAGCGGGACGGCGATGTCCTCGCTGAAGGCTCCGCCGCGCTGCGCCAGGATCGCGAAGGCGACGCCGCCGCGCCAGCGCCACAGGCCGGCCACCGCGTCCGCTGCCTCGGGGGCATGGACGGCGACCGCGTCCTCGGCGAGCGCCTCGCGGAGCTCGCGGGCGACCCGCCGAGCCTCGGCGTCGGCTCCGTCGGCTTCGGTGATGACCATGAACCCGGCGCCGTCCGGCAGGCCGAACGGATACGTGTCGCCGGAGATGCGCAGCAGCTCGCCGTCGAGGTACTCGATCGCCGCCGGCACGACCCCCGACGCGAGCACGCGTTCGATTGCGCCGATCCCGGCATCGGCGTCGGGGTAGAGCCCGACCACCGGCAGCTCGAGCTCCGGGGCCGGGGTCAGCCGCAGCCAGGCGGCGGTGACGAGCCCGAGCGTTCCCTCCGAGCCGACGAGGAGGCTCTTCAGGTCGTAGGAGGCAACATCCTTGCGAAGCGGCCCGCCGAGCGTGACGACCTCCCCCGGCGGCACGACCGCCTCGATGCCCGTCACCCAGTGCCCCGTCACGCCGTACTTGAAGGCGTGCGGCCCGCCCGCGTTGCAGGCGATGTTGCCGCCGATCTGCGAGATCTCCGCAGCACCCGGGTCGGGCGGGAAGCGCAGCCCGTTCTCGCGCGCCAGCCGCTGGATGTCACCGGTGGTCACCCCGGCTTCGACGTGCATCCGCCAGAGCAGCGGGTCGAACTGCCGGATGCGATTGAGACGCTCGAAGCCGATCACGACGCCGCCTTCGACCGGGATCGCGCCGCCGGCGAGGCCGGTGCCCCCGCCGCGGGCCGTCAGCGGCACGTCGTGCTCGTAGCACCAGCGCAGCACGGCGGCCACCTCGGCGGTCGTCGACGGCATGACGACGGCGTCGGCCCGGCCGACGACGCCGCGGCCCATCAGATCGGAGAGAAACCGGCCTTGCGGCTCGAGCAGCGAGTCGGGAGAGACAACTGACGCGAGATCCACGCCGGCGAGCGTACCCTGTGGCCTGGCAGGATCAACGAACCGAGGAGACCCATTGAAGATCGTGCTGCTCGCCGCCATTTGCGCGGCACTCGCCGCGCCTGCGGCGTTCGCAGGCTCACCGACGCTCACCGGCACTGTCGGGCCGGGCTTCACCATCACCCTGAAGCAGGGCAGCAAGTCGGTGAAGACGCTGAAGGCCGGAACCTATGTGTTCAAGATCAGCGACAAGTCGAACATCCATGACTTCCATCTGACCGGCCCCGGCGTCAACAAGACGACGTCGGTCGGCGGCACGGGGAGCAAGACGTGGACGCTGAAGCTCAAGAAGGGGACCTACAAGTACGTCTGCGACCCGCATGCATCGATCATGCACGGGTCGTTCAAGGTCACCTAGGAACGCAGAGAGACACGCCTGGCCGACGCACCCTAGACGTCGGCCAGGTCGATCTCCTCGACGCGGTCGCGCGAGATACGCCAGGCGCGCAGCTCGTCGAAGGCGAGCGAGTAGATCAGGAACGGCCGCCCTGCCCAGAGCCCCGAGAGCTCCCGATCGGTGCGTGACGGCTCGGGCTTGGTCGCCGGATGCGAATGGAAGACGGCGAGCTCGTAGCCGTCGTCCTCGAGAAACCACACCGACGGATCGATCTCGAGCTCGTAGCGGTACGGCGAGGCAAGAGCGTTGCGGCCGCGCACGTAGCGGTCGGCGACGCCGTCGGCGAAGACGATCACCCCGCAGCATTCGTTGGGCGCCTCCTCCGCAGCATGCGCGTGCAGCTCGGCTCGGATTGCGGCGGAGATCACCACCAGAGCACCGCCTCGTCGATCTCCTCGCCGCTCCAGAACTCCGCAGAGAGGTACTTCCAGCCGCCGTCGGCGAGGATCGCCACGACGACGGCGCCCTCGGGCGACTCGTCGGCGATGCGGCGCGCGACATGGACGACCGCGCCCGACGAGACGCCTGCGAACAGCCCTTCGCGGTCGAGCAACGCGCGTGCCGCCGCCGCGGCTTCGGCGTTCGAGACGAGCAGCTTCCGGTCGAGCGCCGAGACGTCGAGGATCGGCGGGACGTAACCGTCCTCGAGCGAGCGAAGCCCCATCACCGGATCGCCTGGGAGCGGCTCGGCGGCGACCACCTGCGCGCCGGGAAAGGCCTCGCGGATCCGCGCTCCGGCCCCCATCAGCGTCCCGCCGGTGCCGAGGCCTGCGACGACCGCGTCGACGCGGGGCAAGTCGCGGGCGATCTCGGCGCCGGTGCCCTCGTAGTGTGCCCGCGGATTCGCCTCGTTCGCGTACTGGAAGAGCATCACGTAGCGGTCGTCGCGTGCGGCGAGCTCCTGGGCGAGACGCACGGCGCCGTTCGAGCCCAGGTCGCCCGGCGACTCGACAATCGTCGCCCCGTAGAGCTCGAGCAGCGCCCGGCGTTCGGGCGTCGCGTTCGCCGGCATCACACACGTCAGCCGGTGGCCCTTGAGCTTCGCGACCAGGGCGAGCGAGATCCCCGTGTTGCCGCTCGTCGGCTCGAGCAGCTCCTGCCCGGGGGCAAGGCCGGCCGCGTCGACCATCGCCAGCGCCACGCGGTCCTTGATCGAGCCCGTCGGGTTCTGGCCCTCGAGCTTCGCGTAGATCGTGCGCCCGGCCGGCGCGACGTGGCGCAGCTCGACCAGCGGCGTGTTGCCGATCAGGTCGAGAAGAGAGCTAGCTACCACCGGCCATCGCCGGAAGGAGGATGACCGTCGAGCCGTTCGCGACCGGAGTGTCGAGGCCGTCGCGGGTGCGCACGTCCTCACCGTCGACGTAGACATTGACGAACGGCTGCAGCTCGCCGTCCTGATAGACGCGGGTGCCGAGCGCCGGGAGGCGACGTGCGAGGTCCTCCATCACCTCGCGCACGGTCGCCCCGTCCGCTTCGACCTCACGGACACCGCCGGCCTCGCTGCGGAGGACCGGCGGGACACGGACGGTCGTCATCTCGCGCAGAACTCGACGTAGTCGATGTACTCGGTGATCGTCGGGTTGTCGCCGCAGACGGGGCAATCGGGATTGCGCTCGATCCGGACCTCGCTGAACTCCGTCGAGAGGGCGTCGAAGAGCAACAGACGGCCGATCAGCGGCTCGCCGATCTCGGCCGCGAGCTTGATCGCCTCGTTGGTCTGCAGTGAGCCGACGATTCCCGGCAGCACGCCGAGCACGCCGCCCTCGGCGCACGACGGTGCGAGCTCCGCCGGCGGCGGTTCGGGAAAGAGGCAGCGGTAGCACGGCCCGCGATGGGGTGAGAACACCGTGACCTGTCCCTCGAAGCGGTAGATCGAGCCGTGGACGACGGGAATGTCGTGCCACACCGATGCGTCGTTGACGAGGTAGCGCGTGGGGAAGTTGTCGGCGCCGTCGACGATCAGGTCCCAACCGTCGCCGAGGATGCGCTCGACGTTCTCGGAGGTGAGCCGCTCCCGGTAGGTGACGACGTCGACATCGGGGTTGAGCGCCTCGATCGCGCGCTTGGCCGAATCGACCTTTGGCGTCCCGAGCGTGTCGAGCGAGTGCGCGACCTGACGCTGCAGGTTCGTCTCGTCGACGATGTCCGCATCGACGATCCCGATGCGGCCGATTCCCGCCGCCGCCAGGTAGAGCGATGCAGGGGAGCCGAGCCCGCCCGCGCCGATCAGGAGGATGCGACTGTCCAGCAGCTTCAACTGCCCGGTCTCGCCGATCTCGGGGATCAGCAGGTGACGGGAGTACCGCGTCCGCCGTTCGGGCGACAGGGTCCGCGGCAGCACGATCTCGCCGCCGTTTCGCTTCCAGTCGGTGAAGCCACCGGCGAGCGAGTGCGCGTTCGCGTAGCCGAGCTCCTCCAGGGTCTTCGCGGCGAACGCAGAGCGGTTCGCGGCGGCGCAGTAGAGGACGATCGGCGAATCCTTGTCGGTGACGACCCCCTCGATCCGCGACTCGAGGAATCCACGGGGCACGTGGACGGCGCCTGGAAGATGGCCCTCCTGCCATTCGTCCGCCTCACGGATGTCGATCCAGATTGCGCCCTCGAGCTCCCCGGCCGCACGGGCGTCGAGCTCGGAGATCTCCGCTTTGGTGCGCTGCAACAGCTCCCGATACGTGGTCATGTCTCTTGAAACGGTAGCGGCACCTCTGTTCATTCCCGCATTCCCGCTACGTTGGCCCCGTGTCGCCTGCCGTCCGCGTCCGCGTCGTCGCCGGGCTCGCCGCGGTCGGCGCAGCGGCGGTCGTCGTCGGGGTCGTCTCGGCCACGCGCCAGGACCCGGCACAGCCGTCGGCCCGATCCTGCAGCCCCCGCCAGCCGTACTTCGTCCAGGGCGTTCAGTCCAAGCACGCAGAGGCGATCCGGCACGCGTTCTCGCTGCCCGAGCGGTCGACGGCGATCGCCATGGAGCCGCTCGCGCAGCTCGCGCCGGCGGACGCCGCCGTCCAGTTCAACTACGGCCTCGCCCTCTACTGCGCGGGCTACGTCGACGAGGCCGCCCAGGCGTTCACGGCGGCGAAGTCGGCCGGCCGCGACACCTTCTACGCGATCCGGGCGGACTCGATCCTGCACCCCCAGTTCTTCTCGCAGGGGTATCCGATCTTCCAGGCCGACGGTGCCGTCGACCCGTTCCTCCAACAGGGGATCGACGCACAGGAGGCAGGCCACCAGCAGACGGCCGAGCACCTCTATGCGCGGGCGGCGCGACTTCGGCCGGCCGACGACCAGGCGCAGGTTGCGGCCGCCGTCGGGCGGTTCGACGAGTCCGACCTCTCGGCCTCGTTCTCCCGGCTGGGGCCGCTCGTCACGCGATTCCCGCGCAGCGTCTCGGTGCGCTACCACCTGGGCCTATTGCTCGCCTGGACCGGCCGGCGCGACCAGGCGATCGTCGAGTTCCGTGAAGCGAAGCGGCTTGGCCCGCACACCGAGCTCGGTCGGGAAGCGAACGCCTTCGTTGCGCGTCTTGTGACCGACAGGACCAAGCGAACATCAAGATGAGCCGGGCGGCCCTGGCGTCCGTCCGGCGCCGATGCGACAGTTCCGCATCCGGCGAGGGGGCACGATGGGAACGAGGGTCCGCGAGACAGCGGAGATCGAGGAGGAACCGCAGCTCGAGGAGGGCGCGGTCGAGTTGTACGCAGCCTTGGACGAGGTCGGCGCCGAAGAGCTCGACGATGCGCCCGAGGCCGAGTTCGAGTTCACGACCGACTCGCTGCAGCTCTTCCTCAAGGACGTCGGCCGCGTCGACCTCCTGACTGCGGCGCAGGAGGTCGAGCTGGCCAAGCGCATCGAGCGAGGCGACCACCTCGCGAAGCAGGAGATGATCGAGGCGAACCTTCGCCTCGTCGTCTCGATCGCGAAGCGGTATCGCAACCAGGGGCTGCCGTTTCTCGACCTGATCCAGGAAGGAACGATCGGCCTGGTGCGCGCCGCCGAGAAGTTCGATTGGCGCAAGGGCTACAAGTTCTCGACCTATGCGACCTGGTGGATCCGGCAGGCCGTCGCGCGGGCGCTCGCCGACAAGGCGAGGACGATCCGGATGCCGGTCCACGTGGTCGAGAAGCTGAACAAGATCGTGCGCACCGAGCGCAAGCTGCGCGCCGAGCGGGGGCGGGAGCCACAGAACGCCGAGATCGCCGCCGAGCTCGGGATGAGCGTCGAGGAGGTCGACGCGATCCGGCGCACCTCGCAGGTGCCCGTGTCGCTCGAGAAGCCGGTCGGCGACGAGGAGGAGTCGGAGTTCGGGCACTTCATCGAGGACGACAGCGCTCCGCTGCCCGACGAGGCGGCTGACACGGCGTTCCGCATCGCCGCGCTCGAGAAGTGCCTCTCGGCGCTGTCGCCGCGCGAGCGGCGGGTGCTCGAGTTGCGCTACGGCCTGAACGGGGAGTCCCCGTGCACGCTCGACGAGGTCGGCCGGACGTTCCGCGTGACCCGCGAGCGGATCCGGCAGATCGAGAGCCAGGGCCTGAAGAAGCTCCGCGCGCTCGCCGACAGCGAGAAGCTGCGCGACGTTGCTTAATCGGGAGGGAAACCTTCCTGGTTTCCCTCCCGAGACCCTCCCTTCCCGGTCGCTCGACAAGGCGGTGCCGCACTTGGCCTCTCGCCGGGCGGAGCCCGGCTTCGGCCTCCGCGCGCGCTCGACCTTGATCGAGGCACCGGCTCGAACCTCGACGCCCCTTGCGACTGGGTAGGCTCGGTCGGTGGCCGAGCCTTGGTTCGACGAGCTTGCTGAGTTTCTCCGCATTCCCTCGATCAGCGCCGACCCGCTGCGCGCGGGCGATGTCCTCGAGGCGGGGGAGTGGGTCTGCGACCTCGTCCGGGCCGCGGGCGGCAGCTGTGAGCTGGTCGACTGGCACGGCCAGCCGCTCGCGATCGGCGAGGTGCGCGCGTCGGGCGCAGGCGACGCGCCGACGGTGCTCTGCTACGGCCATTTCGACGTGCAGCCGCCCGATCCGCTCGAGCTCTGGGACTCCCCGCCGTTCGAGCCGGAGGTGCGCGGCGAGTACCTGTACGGCCGCGGCACGGTCGACGACAAGGGCCAGCTCTACCTGCTGCTCGCCGCTGCGCGCGAGCTCGCCCTCGCCGGCGAGCTGCCGGTGAACGTGCGGTTCTGCTGCGACGGCGAGGAGGAGAGCGGCGGGCATTCGATCGTCGAGTTCATCGAGGCGGACGAGCGTGGCGCCGATGCGGCGGTGATCTTCGACAGCGGAATGATCCGGCGCGACGTTCCGGCGTTCAACGTCGCCACGCGCGGGATCGCCTACTTCCACGTGACCGTGCGCACGGGCGACCACGATCTACACTCGGGCATGTTCGGAGGCGCCGCGCTGAACGCGGCGCACGTGTTGATCCAGGCGCTCGAAGGCCTGATCGCCCGCGACGGGACGCTCGCCGAGCCGCTGCGCCAGGGAATCACCGCTCCCACGAGCGCGGAGCTCGAGGGTTGGACCGAGCTGCCGTCCGGCGCCGACGAGCTGGCGGAGGCGGGCGCGCGCCCCAAGGACGACCGGGCGGCCGCCGACTTCTACCGGCGCACGTTCGCCGAGCCGTCGCTCGACGTGAACGGTATCGTCAGCGGCTCGCCGCACCTCCAGAAGACGGTGCTGCCGGTCGAGGCGACGGCGAACGTCTCGATCAGGCTCGCTCCCGGTCAGCAGGTCGAGGTGATCGCGCCGGAGCTCGAACGCCTGCTGCGCGCCTCCGCGCCCCCCGGCGCCGACCTCGTCGTCGAGCATCTGTCGTCCGCGCGCCCCGGGCTGGTCGCACCGGACACACGGGCGATCCAGCTCGGGCTCGCCGCGTTCGAGCGGGCGCTCGGCAGACGGCCCGCGCTGATCCGCTCCGGCGGCACGCTGCCGATCGTGCCGGCGCTCGTCGACAAGGGAATACCGGTCGTGATCACCGGCTTCGGACTTCCCGACTCGCAGATCCACTCGCCGAACGAGCGACTGCTCGTCGACTACGTCCCGCTCGGCATCGCAGCAGCGCGAGAGCTGTTCCTCGCGTTCGCCGCCCTTTGATCGACCTCCACAGCCACGTGCTCCCCGGCCTGGACGACGGGGCCGCGGATCTCGAGGAGGCGCTGGCGATCTGCAGAGCCGCCGCCGCCGACGGCATCGAGCTGTTGGCGGCGACGCCGCACGTGCGCCACGACCACCCGACGACGCCGGAGCAGATGGAGGCGGCGCTCGCCACGGTCCAGGCGGCGGCCGCCGGCACGGTCGGCCTCCTGCCCGGCGGCGAGCTCGATCTGGCGGAGCTCGACCGACCGGTCGACGAGTTGCGACGCTTCGCGCTCGCCGGCAATCCGGCGTTCCTGCTCGTCGAGACGCCGTACCACGGCTGGCCGCTCGACATCGCTCTGCGGTTCACCCGGCTCGACGCCGACGGCATCACTCCGGTGCTGGCGCACCCGGAGCGCAACCTGGACGTGCAGCAGCGGCCGGAGCTCCTGGCCGGGCTCGTCGAGCGTGGCGCGCTCGTCCAGGTGACAGCCGCGTCCGTCGACGGGCGACTGGGGCGCGGCTCGCAACGATGCGTGCGCCGGCTGCTCGACGCCGGGCTCGTCCACCTGATCGCGAGCGACGCGCACGCGCCGGACGTGCGCGCGATCGGCCTCCGTCCTGCCGCACGCGCGATCGGGGACGATCGCCTGGCGCGGTGGCTGACCGACGAGGTCCCGCGGGCGATCGTCGAGCGGCGGACCGTGCCGCTGCGGCCGCCCACTGGGCGGCCGCGGCGGTGGTCGCTCCGCTGATCGTCAGTTCTGCGTCGCCGGATTGCCGGGCTCGTGATCGCCGACGTGGTTCGCCGGTGTGGCCTCGACCTGGGCGAGCGTGAAGGTGCGCGGCGCACGGACACGGATCGTGATCCGGTCGCCGGGCTGGAGGTGGGACGCGTCGATCACGGTTGGCACCTTGCCCTGCCAGAGCAGGAAGATCGTGCCGTCGTCATACGAGAACGTCTGATCGAGCGGCTGGCCGAGCATCGACTGCAGGCCGCGCCAGTTTCCGCTCGTCACGTGCAGGGCGATGTGGCCGCCCGACTGCGGGCCGGTCACCGTGCCGACGAACAGGTAGAGCGGCCGCGACGGCCCGTTTCTCACCACGCCGAAGTCGCCCACGCTGCCGGCGGCGGTGGCCTCGAGCGTCTGGAGGGTCGAGCCGTGGGGCGCGCGCACGTTGACCTGCACGTCGTCGCCTGCCTTCAGGTCTGTGACGGTGCCGACATGAGGCGTGCCGTGCGACCAGACGAGAATCTCGGTCGTCGAGCCGATCGCGAACGTCTGATCCTGCGACTGGCCGATCAGGGCCTTCAGGGCAGCGTGGTTGCCGCCGTCGATCTGAACCTGCACGTTGGTCGAGCTCGCGTTCACGAGATCGCCCCTGAACTGGTAGAGCTGACCCCTCGGGCCGCCGGTCGCCGTGGCGGCGACCGCTGCACAGACCAGCGCGGCGAGCGAGAGGGAGAAGATCAGGCGGTTTTTCATCGTTGTCCTCCTGCTGGGTCGAAACGAAACTGCTGGGTCGAAACGGGCTGACTCGCCAACCCTCGTCCCGCTGCGCAAGCCGGCCATTCTCGCGACGTAAGCCGGAGGAAAAACCTCGACAGGCTTTACCAGGGGGGCGGGTTGTGCACCCAGCGCCCACCCACCATCGTCGCCACGACCGCCGCGTCGAGGTCGTCCCACGGGTCGCGATCGAGCACGACGAGGTCGGCGAGCATCCCGGGGACGAGCCGTCCTCGCCGCCGCTCGTCGTGCGACAGCCACGCCGGCGCCACGCACGTGGCGTGGAACGCCTGGTCGACCGTCAGCGCCTGTTCCGGGTGCCACGCCGGGCGCTCGTCGATCGTCCGGCGAACCCCGGCGCGGATCCCGGCGAGCGGATCGAGCTCCTCGATCGGCGCATCGGAGCCGTTGGCGATCGTCGCCCCCGAGTCGAGCAGCGAGCGAAACGCATAGGCACCGCCGGTCAGCCCGGCCCAGCTACGGTCGGCGATGTCGCGGTCGGAGGGCGCGTGCGTGAACTGGACGGACGCGGCGACGCCGATCGCGGCGAAGCGGCCGACGTCCTCCGGCGCGAGCAGCTGGGCGTGCTCGATGCGCTGGCGGAGGTCGAGCGGCTGCCAGATCGAGCGGGTCTGCTCGAAGGCATCGAGTGCATCGCGGTTCGCGCGATCTCCGATCGCGTGCACCGCGACCGGGAACCCGCAGGCCGCGCCGCGGCGCACGATCTCCGCGAGCTCCTCGCCGCTCGTGATCTGCACGCCGCTTCCGTCGAGGAGCAGCGCGGTGTGCGAGCCGAGCGTCCCGTCCATGAAGACCTTGAGGTAACCGAGCGTGAGCAGGTCGTCGCCGAAGCCCGAGCGCAGGCCGAGCTCGTGCGCATGCTCGACGCGATCGGCCGGGATCGACTGCCACACGCGCAGCGTGAGCGCCGCGCCGTCCGCGAGGCGCTGCCAGAGACCGAGCGCCCCGAGCCAGCCGTCCTTGTCGTGGACCGCCGTCACCCCGCGCGAGGCGGCCAGGCGGACGCCCAGCCGCATCGCCTCGACGTACTCGTCGGCGTCGAGCGTCAGATAACGGTCCTTGAACCGCCAGGCCGCCTCTTCGCGTAGGACGCCCGTCGGCTCGCCGGCCGCGTCGCGCTCGACGACGCCCCCCGCGACCTCGAGGTCGCCGTTCGAGCGCGCGAGCGCAGCCGAGTTGAGCCAGAGCGAGTGGTAGTCCTTGGCGATCAGCGCGGCGGGCGTGTCGCCGGTGACCGGATCGAGGTCGTGGCGCGTCGGTTCGCGTGCGGGCGCCCAGTCGCCGCTTCGCCAGCCGAATCCGCGCAGCCAGCGTCCTGCAGGCGGAGCCGGTGCGGCCCGCAGGCGTGCCAGGGCTTCGTCGAGCGAGCCGCAGCCATCCAGCTTCACCTCGGTCTGCGCGACCGCCCAGGTCGGGAAGTGGACGTGCGCATCCGTCAGTCCGGGCACCACCGTGTACCCGCAGAGGTCGACCACCTCGGGCGAGGGCAGCGCTGCCTCGTGCACCCCGACGCCGCCTGCGACCGTGTCGCCCGCAATCGAGAGCGCGCGCTGGGTCGGGAGCTGTGGATCGAGGGTGCGGACGACCCCGTTCTCGAGGATCATGCCCGGAACTTACTGACCGGCGACCAGCAGCAGCGTCACGCCTGCAGCGGCGAGCAACATCGCCGTGACGACGAGCGCGAGCATGCGGGCGGCAACTGTCACGACCCTGATATCGGCAGCGCCGCCTCTAGACTAGAGCCCCTTGAGCGCCCTCGATCCGCTGACCGACGAGCAGCGTGAGATCCGCGAGCTGGTGCGTGTCCTGGCGCGCGAGCGGATCGGGCCTCGTGCCGCCGAGATCGACAAGAGCGCGGAGTTTCCGTGGGACGTGGTGGAGCTCTTTCGCGAGAACGATCTGTTCGGGGTGATGTACGGCGAGGAGCATGGGGGGGTGGGTGCGAGCGCGTTGATGACGCTCGTGGTGATCGAGGAGCTGTCGAAGGTGTGCGCGACCAGCGGCCTGATCGTGGCGGTGCAGGAGCTGGGCTCGCTGGGGATCAAGCTGGCGGGCAGCGAGGAGCAGAAGCGGCGGTTCCTGCCGCGGCTCGCAAGCGGTGAGTGGCTGGCGGCGTACGCGCTGACCGAGCCGGGCTCGGGCTCGGACAGTGCAGCGATGCGGACGACGGCGCGCCGCGATGGTGACGAGTACGTGCTCGACGGCGGGAAGCGGTTCATCACGAACGCCGGAGTCGCATCGCTGTACGTGGTGTTCGCGAAGACGGATCCGGAGGCAGGGCATGCCGGGATCTCGGCGTTCGTGATCGAGGCGGGGGCGCCGGGGTTCGAGGTGGGGCGGATCGAGCCGAAGATGGGGATCAAGGGGTCGACGACGGGTGAGCTGCATTTCGACGACTGCCGGGTGCCGGCCGCGAACCTGCTGGGCGGTGAGGGTGACGGCTTCCGGATCGCAATGCGCGTGCTCGACCGTTCGCGACCCGGGATCGCCGCGCAGGGGCTGGGGATCGCCCAGGGCGCGACTGACTATGCGCTCGACTATGCGCGTTCGCGCGAGACGATGGGGAAGCCGATCGCCGAGCATCAGCTGGTCGCGGGGATGCTGGCCGAGATGGAGACGAAGTGCGAGGCGGCCAGAGGGCTGCTCTACAAGGTCGGGCGAATGATCGACGAGGGCGACACGGGTGCCGAGCTGACGAAGCTGTCGGCGATGGCGAAGCTGTACTGCACCGATGCCGCGATGGAAGTCACGACCGACGCGGTGCAGATCCTCGGCGGTTACGGCTACATCTCCGAGTTCCCGGTCGAGCGGATGATGCGCGACGCCAAGATCACCCAGATCTACGAGGGCACCAACCAGATCCAGCGCCTCGTGATCGCCCGCGAGATGCTCAAGGAGAACCGTTCCTCGCTCCTCGCCGGTGTCGGCTGAGTCGGTTCGCGCGCAATGACCCACGAGGTGAAGCTGACGAGCGCGGACCGCGTCCTCTTCCCGGACGACGGAATCACGAAGGGAGACCTCTTCGACTACTACGGCCGCGTCGGGGACGCGATCGTGCCGCACCTGCGGGACCGGCCCTTCACACTGAAGCGCTGGCCGCACGGGATCGACGGCGAGGCGTTCTTCCAGAAACAGGCGCCGAAAGGCACACCCGACTGGATCCCGACGCGAACCTTCCGCACGTGGCCGCGCGGCGGGAAGAGCGAGTCGCGGATGGTCGACTTCGTGCTCCTGAACGAGGGCGCCGCTGTCCTCTGGGCGATCCAGGTCAACTGCATCGACATGAACGCCTGGTACTCGCGCGTCGACAAGCCCGACCGTCCGGATTTCGTGCTCTTCGATCTCGACCCGCCCGACGAGGACGGCGCGTTCGCGCTCTGCATCCGGGTTGCGCACTACGTGCGGGCTGCGCTCGAGCAACTCGACCTCCGTTCGTACGTGAAGACGAGCGGCTCCGACGGCATCCACGTGCTCGTTCCGATCGAGCGGCGTGCGACGTTCGAGGACACCTATGCGTTCGCCGAGCTCCTCTCGCGCCGGCTCGAGCGGGAGCATCCCGGTGAGGTCACCACGGAGTGGCTGAAGAAGAAGCGGTCGGGGGTCCTTGTCGACCACCGCCAGAACGGCCACGGCAAGACGATCGCGTCCGTCTATTCGGTGCGCCCGAAGCCCGGCGCGCCCGTGTCGACGCCGCTGCACTGGGAGGAGCTCACGGACGACGTGCGCCCGAGGGATTTCACGATGGCGGTCGCGCTCGACCGGGTCGCCCGCCACGGCGACCTCTTCGAGCCGGTGCTGCGCGGCGGCCAGTCGCTCGGGCCTGCTCTCAAGCGGCTGCAGGCCGATGCTGGCGACTGACTGGGTCACCGTCTCGTCGCTCGCGACGGCCGGGGCGACGCTCGTCCTGGCCTTCGCGACGTTCGGTTCGGTCCGGTCGGGGAACCGGACGGCACGCGCCGCCGAGCGCTCGCTGCTCGCGGGCCTGCGTCCCGTGCTGATGCCGTCGCGACCCGACGATCCGCCGCAGAAGGTCGGCTTCTCCGACAACCGCTGGTTCCAGGTCCCCGGGAGCGGCGCTGTGTGCGAGGTCACGGACGGGGTGGTCTACCTCGCGGCCGCAGTGCGAAACGTCGGCAGCGGCATCGCGGTGCTGCACGGCTGGTACCTCCACCCGGAGCAGCTGCTCACCGGCGTGACCGAGCATGCGCCCCTCGAGGAGTTCCGTCGGCTGACCCGCGACCTCTACATCGCGCCGGGCGAGGTGGGCTTCTGGCAGGGAGCGTTTCGCGATCCGTCGGATCCCGGGTTCGCCGCCGCACGCGCGGCGATCGAGGAGCCGCGGCGGATCGGCGTGGAGATCCTCTACGGCGATCACGAGCTCGGCCGCCGGTCGATCAGCCTCTTCTTGGTCACGCCGCGGGACGACGGTGCCTGGCTCGTCTCGGTCGCGCGCCACTGGAATGTCGACGGCGCCGACCCGCGCTAGGGAGTCGAGGTGCCTGGCACCGTGGTGCCGGGCACCAGCCTCACGTCGCGAGCGCGGCGGCGACGATCGCGCAGTTTTCGCGCCAGACGTCTTCGGGCACCGGCGGCAGGATGTCGTCCCAGATCGCTGCGAACGAGCTTCCGAGTTGCGGCATCCGGGCCGGGCGGGCCATGAACCAGATATGACAATGCTCGCTGCCTTCGCCGAACCGGCAGACGTGCACCCGCCCGATCCCGCCAACCGACAGCACCGCTCCGTGGACGCGCAGCAACAGCGGCCCGAGCTCGAGCGCGAGCTCGTCCGGCAGGTCGGGGAAGTCGTGATGGGCGCGCGTCTCGAGCAGGACGACGATCGGCAGCCCGTTCGGCGGTAGCGCGCTCACGATCCAGTTCTCGTTCGACCACAAGGCGCCGGCAGCGCCGTCGG
Source organism: uncultured Thermoleophilia bacterium (assembly GCA_963769545.1). Classification (GTDB taxonomy): domain Bacteria; phylum Actinomycetota; class Thermoleophilia; order Gaiellales; family Gaiellaceae; genus PALSA-600. The sequence continues at coordinate 282,165 of CAVYMB010000003.1, forward strand.
CACAGCGCGCGCACTCGACGCCGCCCGCCCCGTGGCGTGCCCGCTCGTCCGTCGGCGGTTCGAGAGGCCGCGGGCGTGCCGCGCCCGCGAACGGGAACGTCTCCCACTCCTCCACCGGGGGCGTGCGCAGTGCGTCGTGCGCGCGCTCCCAGAGCTCGTCAGGTGTTTCCGGCACGCGCGCGCCGTTCGGCCTTGTGCGCCCGCTTGGCCGCCTGATAGCGCTCGAGCGCCTCGGGCGAGTCGACGTCGCCGAGCGTCGGGTGGCTCGGCACGAGGTCGCGGGCGACCGCGACGTCGAATCGCTTGGCGAGCACGGAGCCGAGCGCGGTGACCTTCATCGGCCCGAAGCCGGGGAGGTCGCCGATCCGTTTCTTCAGATCCGATCCGTCCTTCGCCTCGCCCCAGATCCGTGCCGCATCGCCGTCATAGTCCTCCGTCACGACTGCGGCCAGCTCGCGCACACGTTCGGCCATCGCGCTGGGGAAGCGGTGGATCGCCGGCCGCTCCGCGAACAGCGGGGCGAGATCGCGCGTCGCGAGCTCCTTCGGGATCAGTGTGCCGGCTCGCTGCTGCAGCACGTAGGGGCCTGCGAACGCCTTTTGCACCGGCACCTGTTGGTCGATTGCGAATCCCACGAGCAGCGCGAACGGATCGGCCGCCAGCAGCCTGCACGCCTTCTCGTCGTCCGTGAACCAGAGGGCGTCGGGCATGACGCGATCCTACGCTCGCTTGGCAGAATCGGCGCCGATGGAGTGGCCGGACGCGTTCTACGCACGACGGCGTGGCGAGCGGTGCCCGTTCTGCGAGCAGGGCCGGCCCGACGAGACCCCGCACGGCGTGCGCTTCTTCGCCGGCAGCGTCGTCGACGCGTACCTGCAACGGGCGGCGATCCAGCGCGGCTACAGCGTGGTCGTCTGGCGCGGCCGCCATGTCGTCGAGCCGACCGAGCTGGCGCCAGACGAGGCCGCGCTCTTCTGGACGGAGCTGCTCCGCGTCGGTCAGGCGCTGATCGACTGCCTCGAGCCGGTGAAGCTCAACTACAACGTGCTCGGAAACTCGGTGCCACACCTTCATGCGCACGTGATCCCGCGCTACGCGGTCGATCCGCGTCCCGAATGGCCGTTCCCGTTCCCGGAGGAGGACCCTCCGCCGTTCGCCGAAGAGGAGTTGCGAGCCGACGCCGACCGGCTCCGTCGAGCGGTCAGCTGCGGTGGACGCCCATCGTGATCGACCCGATCCAGCTCGCCCCGTCGTGCTTCAGCGCGAGCATCGACCGCTTGCCGCCGTTGACGAAGATCGAGTCCTGCGCGTTTCGCGTGTCCCGGCTCGGCCGCGACGAGTAGGGCGCGCGGTTGTACACCGTGTCGGTCAGGGTGTCCGAGAAGAACAACTGCCCGGTGTGCACGACGTTGCCGCCGACGTGAACCTTGACGTGGATGTGGACGGTTCGACCCGTGTACCACCCCGGATAGACAGTGACGAAGCGCGCCAGCCCTTGGGCGTTCGTCGGCTGGATCCCGCGCATGAACGTCCGGCTCGCGGCGCCGGCGCCGAACCCGGAGTAGACACCCGCGGCGTCGGCATGCCAGATGTCGACCGTTGCACCGTTGATCGGCGTGCAGGTCGACGCGTCGACGACGGTCAGCCGCAGCGCCAGCGGCGTTCCCGGATGGGCGTCGGTGATGTTGCGGCGCACCTTCTCCCCCGGGAGGTAGTACGGCCCTTCCGTGAGCTCGGGCGTGAGCACGCAGGTGACGAGGCCGGACGACACCGCAGAGGGGCCGTCGCCGGCGGCTCGCGTTGCCGTGATGCCGCCGCCGGCTGCGGCGGCGAGCAGTGTGCCGAGGCGGGCGAGCGACCCACGTCGTGTGAACCGTTCGTCGAACGTCATCACACGAAGGTAGCGGCGATTCCTGTGAAACCCCTGCGAGTCAGTACGCTGGAGTGACGTGGATCCGCTGAGCGTCTTCTCGCCCGTGACGCGCGCGTGGTTCGAGCGCACGTTCGCCGCGCCGACGCCCGCCCAGCAGCTCGGCTGGCCGGCAATCGCGTCGGGCTCCCACGTGCTGATCCAGGCGCCGACGGGCTCCGGCAAGACGCTGACCGCATTCCTGTACGCGCTCGACCGCCTCGCGGCGACCCCGAACGCCGGACTGCGCGTTCTCTACGTCTCGCCGCTCAAGGCGCTCAACTACGACATCGAGCGCAACCTGCGCGGCCCGCTCGCCGGGCTCCGGTCGCAGGTGCGGGTCGCCGTCCGCACGGGTGACACGCCGGCGAAAGAACGCCGGGAGCTCGTCAGCGAGCCGCCCGACATCCTGATCACGACGCCCGAATCGCTCTACCTGATGCTCACCTCGCAGGCACGTGAGACGCTCCGGGGCGTCGAGACGCTGATCCTCGACGAGGTGCACGCCGTTGCCGGGACCAAGCGCGGCTCGCATCTCGCGCTGAGCGTCGAGCGGCTCGAAGCGCTGCTCGAGGCGCCGATGCAGCGGATCGGCCTCTCGGCGACGCAGCGCCCGCTCGAGGAGATCGGCAGGTTCGTCTCGGGCGGTCGGCCGATCGAGCTCGTCGACGCGGGGACGCGCAAGGAGCTCGACCTCGAGGTCGTGATCCCGGTCGAGGACCTGCGCGAGCTGGGGTCGACCGCCGCGCTGTCGTACCCCGTTCCGGCGGACGGTCAGGAGATGGACGCGGGCACCGAGCGTGGCGCCCAGTCGATCTGGCCGTCGATCTACCCGGAGATCCTGCGTCTGGTCGAACAGCACCGGTCGACGATCGTCTTCGTCAACAACCGCCGGCTCGCCGAGCGGCTTGCGCTGCGGCTGAACGAGCTGGCGGAACGCGAGCTCGCTCGCGCGCACCACGGCTCGCTCGCGCGCGAGCAGCGCATGCTCGTCGAGGAGGATCTCAAGGCGGGACGCATCCCCTGTCTCGTTGCGACGTCGAGCCTCGAGCTCGGGATCGACATGGGCGCCGTCGACCTCGTGATTCAGGTCGAGTCGCCGAAGTCAGTCGCGCGCGGGCTCCAGCGCATCGGCCGCGCGGGCCACGAGCTGGGCCAGGTGTCGAAGGGACGCATCTTCCCGAAGTTCCGCGCCGACCTGCTCGAGAGCGCAGTCGTCGCCCGGGCGATGCGGGAAGGCGAGATCGAGGAGACGCGCATCCCGACGAATCCGCTCGACGTGCTTGCGCAGCAGATCGTCGCGATCGCAGTCGACGCGGAGATCCGCGTCGACGACCTGTACTCACTCGTCACCCGGGCGTACCCATTCCGGGAGCTGTCGCGGCCCCAGCTCGAGAACGTGCTGGACATGCTCGCCGGTCGCTACCCGTCCGACGAGTTCGCCGAGCTGCGACCGCGGATCGTCTGGGACCGAACCGGCGGCACGATCAGGGCGCGTGACGGTGCCCGCCGGCTCGCGGTCACGAATGCAGGGACGATTCCCGACCGCGGCATGTTCGGCGTGTTCCTCGCCGACGGAGGCGGGCGCGTCGGTGAGCTCGACGAGGAGATGGTGTACGAGGCGCGGGCGGGACAGACGTTCCTGCTCGGAGCATCCACGTGGCGCATCGAGGAGATCACGCGCGATCGCGTGCTCGTCTCGCCCGCGCCGGGAGTGCCGGGTGCCGTTCCGTTCTGGAAAGGTGAAGGTGTCGGCCGACCGTTCGAGCTTGGGGCCAAGATCGGCGCCGCCTCGCGCGAGCTGTCGGCGCTGCCGGACGCGGCGGCGGCCGAGCGGCTTCGCTCGGACTATCACCTCGACGAGCGGGCCGCGCGCAACCTCTTGACGTTCCTGCGCGAGCAGCAGGCCGCCACCGGGGCCGTCCCTTCCGACCGCACGATCGTGATCGAGCGGTTCCGGGACGAGATCGGCGACTGGCGCGTGTGCATCCTCACGCCGTTCGGCGGACGCGTGCACGCCCCGTGGGCGATGGCGATCGCCGCGAAGCTCCGGGAAGCGCACGGCCTCGAGGCGCAGTCGATCTGGTCCGACGACGGGATCGCGCTGCACTTCCCCGAGACCGACACGCCGCCGCCCGTCGACGAGCTCGTCGTCGAGCCCGGCGAGGTCGAGGATCTGGTCGTCGCCGAGCTCGGCGATACGGCGCTGTTCGGCGCACGCTTTCGCGAGAACGCCGCGCGGGCGCTGCTGATCCCTCGCCGCCGTCCGGGCCAGCGGACGCCGCTGTGGCAGCAACGCCTGAAGGCCCAGTCGCTCCTTCAGGTGGCGCGCCGCTACGGCTCGTTCCCGGTCGTGCTCGAGACGTTCCGTGAATGTCTGCAGGACGTCTTCGACCTGCCGGCATTGCGCGGGCTGCTCGCGTCGCTCCAGACGAGACAGATCGATCTCGTCGAGGTCGAGACCCAGTCGGCGTCGCCGTACTCGTCATCGCTCCTCTTCGACTACATCGCCACCTACATGTACGAGGACGACACGCCGCCCGCCGAGCGGCGCGCCCAGGCGCTCAGCCTCGATCGCGATCTGCTGCGCGAGCTGCTCGGCCAGGAGGAGCTCCGCGAGCTCCTCGACGCCGACGCCGTCGAGGAAGTGGAGCGCCAGCTGCGCGGCACGCCCACGACTCCCGACGGCCTGCACGACCAGCTTCGGGTGCGCGGCGACCTGCGCGCCGGGGAGTACGACCCGGCGCTCGCGGCGCCGCTCCTCGACGAGCGGCGGGCGGTCGTGGTGCGGGTCGCCGGCGAGGAGCGGCTGATCGCCGCCGAGGACGCCGGCCGCTATCGGGACGCGCTCGGGGCGATGCCGCCTTCGGGCCTGCCCGACGTCTTTCTCGCCGGCGGCCCCGATGCCCTGCGCCAGCTGGTGCTGCGGTTCGCCAAGGGGCGCGGCCCGTTCACGTCCGGCGACGCCGAGGACCGGTTCGGGCGTGAGCTCTCGGCCGAGCTGCTCGAGCTCGAGCGCGAAGGGCTGCTCGTTCGCGGCGAGCTCCGTCCGGGCGGGACCGAACGGGAGTGGTGCGATCCGGACGTGCTGCGACGGCTGCGGCGCGCGTCGCTCGCCGCGCTCCGCCGCGAGGTCGAGCCGGTCGAGCACGCCGCGCTCGCGCGCTTCCTGCCCGGCTGGCACGGGGTCGGCCGGCGCGCAACGCTCCGCGAGGCGCTCGTCCCGCTGCAGGCCTTGCCGCTTCCGGTGGCGCTCTGGGAGTCGCAGGTGCTCCCGCGCCGCGTCCCCGGTTACCGTCCGGAGCACCTCGACGCGCTGTGCGCGACCGGCGAGGTCGTGTGGCTCGGCGCCGGCCCCGACCGCGTCGCCCTCTACTTCCGCGAGGACGCGGCCGCGCTCGGACGAGTGCCGGGAGCCGCCGCGCCGGAGGGGCGCGCGCACGATGCGCTGCGTGCGGCGCTCGGCCACGCGCTCTACTGGGACGAGCTGATCGCGGAGTGCGGGCTCGAGGAGTCGGAGGCGCTGCCGGCGCTCTGGGATCTCGTCTGGGCCGGTGAGGCGACGAACGACGCCTGGGCGCCGCTCCGCGCCGCGCGTCGCAACGGGTTGCCGACCAGCGAGCGCCGGCCGCGCCGCTTCTCGCGGCGCCGCGCAAGCGTGACATCGGCGACACAGGGGCGTTGGTCGTTGACCGGTCGCCTCTTCGCGGCGCCGCCTGACCGGCGCTCGCTCGCCGAGCTCCTGCTCGAGCGACACGGGATCGTCACGCGCGACAGCGTGCGCGCCGAGGGGATTCCCGGCGGCTACGGCGCGGTCTACGCCGAGCTGCGCGCGCTCGAGACGCTCGGCCTGTGCCGTCGCGGCTACTTCGTCGAAGGGCTCGGGGGCGCGCAGTTCGCGCTCGGGGGCGCCGTCGAGCGGCTGCGGGAGGCGCGCGAGCGCGGCGACGACGAGCCGATCGTGCTGGCAGCGGCGGATCCTGCACAACCGTACGGCGCTGTCCTGCCGTGGCCGCGACGGGCGGGCGCCCGCGCTGCCCGCGTCGCGGGCGCGCTGGTCGTCCTCGCCGGCGGCGAGCCGCTGCTCTACGTCGAGCGCGGCGGCCGGTCGCTCGTGCCGCTTCTGGACCCCGACGAGGAGTGGTTGCGGCCCGCGCTGGTAGCGCTCGTCGCCCACGTTCGCGCCGGGGGCGCAAAGCGGCTCGCCGTAGAGCGCTTCGACAGCGAGCCCGTCGCCGAGGCCGATGTGCTGCCGCTGCTCGTCGACGTCGGCTTCCTGGCCGGTCCGCGCCGCGCCGTGCTCCGGCCCTAACCGGCGGCCGCTCTTGCTTCCGCGGCGAGCAGCTCCACGAGTTGGCCTGCCGGGAGCTCGCGGGTGCGGGCGAACGACTCGCCGGCCCACAGGTTGAAGCCGTCCGCGTCGCCGGCCGCCCGCGCCGCGGCGCGGAGCGGCGCGGTCAGGTGGTGCACCTGCGGGTAGGCGGAAGGTGCCCCGGGGTGGGCCTGCATGAACTCGTTGACGATCCCTCGGGCCCGGCGGCCGGTGAATGCGCGAGTCACCGCCGTGGTACCGCCGGCCAGGAGTGCCTCTCGTTGCGCGCCGGCCGTTCCGGCTTCGGGACATAGCAGGAACGCCGTCCCCAGCTGCGCGGCCCAGGCGCCTGCTGCGAGCGCCGAGACGATCGCTGCGCCGTCGCCGATCCCTCCGGCAGCGATCAGCGGCAGCTCGGTCGCCGCCGCCGCTGCCCGGACCAGCTCGAGTGTCGGCAGCTCGCCGTCCCCGCTGTCGTTCCAGCTCGCTCTGTGACCGCCGGCCTCGGAGCCCTGCAGGACGAGGGCATCGACGCCCGACCCGACGGCGAGCCCGGCTTCGTGAAGCGAGCCGACGGTCGCCCACACCGACCTTCCCGCGGCTTGTAGCCGCGCCACGACGGAGCGCGGTGGGCAGCCGAAGGTCGTCGAGACGACCTGGACGTCGTGCTCGAGCACCACGTCGAGCTTCGCCTCCCAGGCATCGTCGTCGAACACCGGCTCGCCCAGCCGGACCGAACGGCGACGCGCCTCCGGCTCGAGCTCGGTCGCGTAGGCAGCGAGTGCGGCCTCGTCGACGGGGCTTCGGCGGACGAGGAATAGGTTGACGCCGATCGCACCGCCGGTCAGCGTGCGCGTCTCGCGGAGGCGGTCGGCGAGCGCTTCGGGATCGAGGTAGCCGCCGGCGACGAACCCGAGGCCGCCGGCACGCGAGACCGCCGCGGCGAGCGTCGCGGTCGACGGTCCTCCGGCGAGCGGCGCGAGCACGATCGGGTGACGGAGGTCGGGAATCGCCACGCAGTCGATTCTGCCCGTCGGCGCTACGGTGGATCCGTGCCCGAGGGCGATGCCGTCCACCGTGCCGCGCTCAGGCTCCAGCCGCTCGTCGGGCAGCGCATCACCGCCAGTTCGCCGCACCCGCGTGCTCGCGTCGAACGCGTCGCCGAGCGGATCGACGGACGGCGGCTCGAGTCGGTGGAAGCGGTCGGCAAGAACATCGTGCTGCGGTTCGACGGCGGGATCGCCGTGCGTTCGCACCTCCGCATGTCCGGTCGCTGGAGTGTGCGGCCGAAGGGGACGCGCGCCGTGGGCGCGCCGTGGCTCGTGCTCGCCGGTGACACGCTCGAGGCGGTGCTCTGGAACGGTCCGGTGCTCGAGCTCCACCTCCGTGCGCTCGAGCGCCTCGGGCCGGACATCCTCGAGCGCCCGCCGCGCATCGACGTGATGCTTTCCCGGCTGCGCGCCGCCGACCTGACGCGGCCGCTCGGCGAGGCGCTGCTCGACCAGTCGCTCGTCGCAGGCATCGGGAACATGTGGCTCGCCGAGATCCTCTGGACGGTGCGGCTGTCGCCGTGGCTGCGACTGGGAGCCGTCGTCGAAGACGACCGGCACCGTGCGCTGGCCGCTGCCGCGGAGCTGATGGCGGCCGCGCTCGAGCGTGGCCGCGGGCCGCGCCGAGGCGCCTACCGGCGGGCCGGCCTGCCGTGCCCGCGCTGCGGCACGAAGATCGCCTCGCGCGGTCAGGGCGACGCCAACCGGATCGCGTACTGGTGCCCTACGTGCCAGCCTGCGCCGGTGGTGCCGGGCACCGTGGTGCCCGGCACCGGGTAGGAGAGCGGGCGCGCGGCGCGTAGTAAGCCCGCGTGGCGCTGAGAGCTCCGCACCTCTACGAGTCCCTGCGCGCCTTCTGTCTCGCGGCGTTCGCCGCTGAGCGGGGCGCCCAGGTCCCGTTCGCCTTCGAGGAGCACGCGTCGCCGAACGGACCGTCCCTCTACGAGTACCGCCCGCTGGTCCGCGGATTCGTCGACGAGCAGGCGCCGACGCTGCGCCGGCTGCCCGACGCGCGGAATGCGATCGACGACCTGAAGCGGGAGCCCGCCGCTGCGATCTTCGCGCGCGCACACGCGGGTCTCTCCCAGGCGGCCGACGATGCGCTGTTCCGCTCGATCCTGCTGCCGATGCTCACCTGGACGGCCGAGCGTTGCGGCGGCTTCGACTGGAACGACGACGCATTCGACGCCGCCTACGCCGACTTCGAGCTGTCGCTCTTCGGGACCGCGCGCACGTACCTCGCGATCGCCCCGCTCGTCGGCGTGTCGTCCGGGTCGGATGCCGACCTCGGCGGCGGCATCACGTTGCGGCCGACGGTCCCCGGCGAGCTCGCCGAGCTCTGGCCCCAGGCGCAGGGGCTGCTGCCGCCGGAGTTCGGTCGCGACGTCGATCGTCTGCTCGTGCTCACGCTCGGCCGCGAGCTCCAGGCCGACGAGGACGCGCCAGACGCCGCCGCCGAGCTGGCCGACGCGGTCACTGCGCTGCGCCTCGCCACCGGCGGGGCGATCGCCGCCGGCCCCGTCGTGTTCGAGCGGCTCGACTACCGGCCGCTCCGCATCACCCCGATCCTGCCGATCGCGGCCACGCAGCCGCCGGGCGAAGCGATCCGCCTCGACCAGCTGCGGGCGCGTCTTGCTGCCGAGCTGCGCGAGCGGCTGACGCAGGCCGACTCCGACCGGCGCCTCGGCGAGGCGCTCGACCGGTTCGAGCTGTCGCTCTTCGCCGAAGAGCCGTTTCGTTCGGCGCAGGTGCGCGAAAGCCTCGAGTGCCTGCTCGGAGAGCACGGTGGTCCGTGGGCCTCAACGATGCGCACCGCCGTCCTGCTCGCCGACAAGACGCGTGAGCGCAGCGAGCTCGTCGCGTCGCTGCACGCCGATCGTCTGCGCAGCGACGCGCGCGACGCCGTTCGCCGCACGCTCGTCGAGACGCTGCTGCACGGCAATCGTGAAGAGCTCGTGATCGCGCTGGACGACACGCTGCTCGGGCTGCGCCCGCGCCCGTCGTCGGCGCTGCGCGTCGCCTGATTCTCACGCTCGAGAACGTTGCAGAGGCGGCGCGGAGCCGTCACAGATCCGCCGCTACGGTCGAGACGATGGACGCAGCCGACCGCGTGCTCGCCCGGCTCGACCGCCTGGAGCGGCTCGAGGCGTCGCGGGCGCCGCCGGCCCGGCTGCTCGCAGAGCTCCACGCGCTCGCCGTCGAGGCGGAGGAGTGGGCGCGGGCCGAGGGCGATGCACGAGCCCTGGCGGCTGCGCTCGAACTTCGGAGCCGCGCTGAAGGAATGTCCTGAGGCGGCCCGAACTGCGAGAACAGATGGGGCTTGCCCGCCTGCTTCCGCGTCCGAACGTTCGCCCCGCGAATGCGGCTGCCCCTGGTTCCACACAGGTGATCGCGCTCGCGAATCAGAAGGGCGGCGTCGCGAAGACGACGACCACGCTCAACCTGGGGGTCGCGTTCGCCGAGCAGGGCCACCGCGTGCTCCTGATCGACCTCGACCCTCAGGGAAACCTGACGATGTCGCAGGGCCTCAACCCGGACACGATCGAGCACTCGATGTTCGATGTGCTCGTCCATCGGCTCCCGATCGACCAGGTGATCGAGACGCGTGAAGTGGACATCGCCGTCTCCTCGATCGACCTCGCCGGGGCCGACATGGCACTCTCGAGCATGATCGGGCGCGAGCGTGCGCTCGAGAAGGCGCTTGCGCCGATCAAGGATCGCTACGACTTCGTGCTGATCGACACGCCGCCGTCGCTCGGCCTGCTCACGATCAACGCGTTCGTGGCCGCCGACGGGGTGATCGTCCCGGTGCAGACCGAATACCTGTCGCTGCGCGGCCTCGTGCAGTTGGAGAACACCCTGGCGATGGTGCGGGAGAACCTCAACCCCGAGGTTCGGATCATCGGCATCGTCCCGACGATGTACGACCGCCGCCTCACGCACTCGCGCGAGGCCGACGAGATCCTGCGCGAGAACTTCGGCGACCTCGTCTACACGACCCGGATCCGCAAGACGGTGCGCTTCGCGGAGGCGCCGGTCAAGGGCTTGTCCGTGCTCGCCTACGAGCCGAAGGGCGAGGCAGCCGCCATGTACCGTGACCTCGCGAAGGAGGTGCTCGATGGCCAGAAATCGCGCCAGTATGCGTGAGGGGCCGCTCGCCGACCTCTTCCGGGCGACCGAGGCGGCGAAGCGTGGTGCGAAGGAGGAGCACACGGGTCAGCAGCAGCTGCCGGCCGAGCCCGTGGCCGAGGAGAGCGAGCCCGAGCCGACGCCGCTGCGCGTGGCCGCGCCCGCGGTCGTTCCCGAACCGACTCCCGAACCGACTCCCGAGCCGGTGGTCGAGCGCATCCCGCCCCGCTGGCTCGATCCGATCCCCGATCAGCCGGCGCGACTCGAACGAGCGCGCGACGCCAACTCGTACCTGGCGGTGATCCGCGTCGTCGGCGTCGGCGGCGCCGGCCTCAACGCCGTCGACCGCATGATCGACGCCGGCATCACGCAGGTCGACTTCGTGGCGGTCAACACCGACATCCAGCAGCTGCAGATGTGCGACGCGTCGACGAAGATCCACATCGGCAGCGAGCTCACCGAAGGGCTTGGCTCAGGCGCCGATCCGGAGATCGGCCGCGGCGCGGCGGAGGAAGGCTACGACTCGATCAAGCGCGCGCTGCGCGGCTCGGACATGGTGTTCGTGACCGCCGGCGAAGGCGGCGGCACCGGGTCCGGCGCCGCGCCGATCGTCGCGCGGATCGCGCGCGAGCTCGGTGCGCTCACCGTCGGGATCGTCACCATGCCGTTCAAGTTCGAGGGGTCGAGGCGGCGCAAGCAGGCCGACGACGGCGTTCAGGCGCTGCGCGAGGCGTGCGACACGCTGATCGTGATCCCGAACGACCGGCTGCTCGAGGTGCTCGACCGGTCCACGTCGATGCTCGAGGCGTTCAGGATCGCCGACGACGTGCTCCGGCACGGCGTCCAGGGCATCTGCGACCTGATCACGAATCCCGGTCTGATCAACCTCGACTTCGCCGACGTCCGGACCGTGATGAAGGACTCGGGGTCGGCGCTGATGGGCATCGGCTACGCCACCGGAGAGGGGCGCGCGAAGGAGGCGGCGGAGCGCGCGCTGCGCAGTCCGCTGATCGAGACCGAGATCGCGGGTGCGCGCGGGATCCTGCTCTCGATCGCCGGCGGCGACGACCTGACGCTCTACGAGGTCAACGAGGCGGCGGAGGCCGTCCGCGAGGCCGCGACGGACGAGACGAACATCATCTTCGGTGCGACGATCGACGATCGGCTGAGCGGCCAGATGTGGATCACCGTCGTCGCGACGGGCTTCGGCAGCGAGCGCTCCGCACGCCGTGGGACGTTCGTCACGGCTGCGTCGGGAGCGAGCGGCGAGATCCTCGAGCCGCCGTCGTTCCTGCGCGACTCCTAGCGCGCGAGCTCGCTCTACGTCAGATCGAGGACGTGCGCGCCGAGCAGCGCGGCGAATGCGATCGACGCGCCCGCCGTGGCCACGCGCAGCGTCCAGACCCGGAACGTCGGACGCGACTGTGCGAGGTAGAGGATGCCGACCGAGCCCGCGGTGATCGAGACGACCGACTCGATCGCCTGCATCGCGATTCCCGCGCCGAGCGCGTCGGCCATGCCGATGCCACGTCCGCTGAGCGCGACGGCCACGGCGCCGCTGCCGACGCCGATCGCGCCCGGTGTGATCGGGAAGGCGGCGGCAACGTCGAGCGCGGGCAGGATCACGAGCGCGGCGAGCAGCGGATGTGGGAGCCCGAGCGCGGCCGCCACGCCGACGGTGGCGCAGACGCGCGCGCCCGCCATGGCGAACGTCCAGGCGAGCACCGCCGCGATCGCGCGCGGGGAACGCTCGAGCGAGGCGAGGCCTTCGACGATCTGGGCGATGCGCCGGTGGTGGAGCCGCCCCGAGAGCGTGCCCGCGGCCGCGAGCACGCCGACGAAGGCGCAGAGCACGAGCACGGGCCACCAGGGCAGGGCGCCGGCCGCAGCAGCGACGACCACGAGCGCTGCCAGCGCGAGGCAGCGGGCGGCGCTGAGCGCCGCGTAGACGCCGCCCGCCGTCCAGAGCCGGCCCGGGGCGTCGATCGCGCGTGAGCAGAGCGCCACTTTCACCGCGTCGCCGAGCCGGGCGGGCGCGAAGCAGTTGACGAGCGAGCCGATGCCGAGGCGGGCGGCGACCTGCCGCGGGCAGATGCGGCCGCCGGCGGCCCGGAACGCGGCAGTCCACGCTCCGACCGTGCAGGCGAAGGCCGTCACGAAGCCGCCTGCCGCGACGAGGAGCCAGCGCGGGTCGGCGTCGCGCAGTGCGCCGACGGCGGCGGAGAGGTGCCCACGGGCGGGGCCTGGGAACACGACGGCGCACGCGATCAGGAGGATCGCGCCGGCGCAGAGCAGGATTTGGGGACGGGTCGGCTTCATCGAGTCGAGCCTTCGCCACGTTGTACGCGTGACCTCGCATCGGGAACGTTGCGAAAGCGTGAAGATTCAGCGTGGATGGGTGAGCGCCTTCGCAACGTAGACCCGCGGGAGATGAACCAGGTATGAACGGCGCCGTCGCCGCGGGGCATCCGCTGACCGCCGCCGCGGGCGCTCGGGCACTCGCGGAGGGCGGCAATGCCGTCGATGCCTGCGTCGCCGCGGCGTTCGCCGCCTGGGTGGCCGAGAGCCCGCTGACCGGGCCCGGCGCCGGGGGGTTCGCCCTGATCCGGCCCGCGGACGGCCGGCCGCCGCGCGTGGCCGACTTCTTCGTCGCGGAGCCCGGGCTCGGCCGCCGGGAGCGGACCCCTGCGGAGATGGAGGCCGTCGACATCGGCTTCGGCGGCGGGGCCGACACCACGCAGGTGTTCCGGATCGGCGGCGCCTCGTGCGCGGTGCCCGGGGCGGCGGCCGGGCTCGAGGCGATTCATCGCGCCTACGGCCGCCTGCCGTGGCGTGAGGTCGTCGCACCGGCGCTGGAGCTGGCCTCGAGTGGTGTCGAGCTGAACCGCGCGCAGGCGCACCTGCACGCGATCCTCGACCTGATCCTCCGTCACACCGAGGAGGGGAGGCGCCTTTACAGCCGCCCCGACGGCTCCCGGCTCCAGCCGGGCGACGTGCTCCGCCTGCCCGACCTCGCCGAGACGCTGGAGCAGCTGGCGGTCGACGGCGCCGGCTGCCTCTACCGCGGTGAGCTCGCGCAGCGGGTCCTCGGCACGGTCGGCGACGAAGGCGGGACGCTGACCGAGGAGGATCTGCGCAGCTATCGCGTGATCTGGCGGCGCCCGACCGGAGTGCGCTTCCGCGGATTCGACGTGCTCTCGAACCCGCCGCCGTCGTCCGGCGGCATCCTGATCGCCTACGGGCTGGCGCTGCTCGACCGCCTACCGGAAGCGGCGGCCGGGAGCGCGACGGCGCTCGAGTCCCTGGTGGGCGTGATGCGCGAGCAGTCGCGCGCCCGCGCGGACGGCTTCGAGCGTGGGCTGCGCCGCGGTGGGCTCGCACGGCACCTGCTCGCCGCCGACGCCGTCGAGGAGGCAGTCGAACGCATCCGGGACGCGAGCCGCGGAGCCCGTGAGCCGGCCCCCGCGTCGGGCACGACGCACGTGTCCGTCGTCGATGCCGAGGGTGCCGCCGCCTCGCTCTCGGCGTCGACCGGATCGGGGTCCGGCGTGATCGTACCCGGCACGGCGGTGCACCTGAACAACATGCTCGGGGAATACGATCTGTTCGGCGGGGGCGCCGCGGAGCCGGGGCGGCGGCTGACCAGCATGATGGCGCCGACGGTGGTGCTCGGCGCAGCCGGTCCGCGTCTCGTCGTCGGCAGCGCCGGGTCGGTCAGGCTGCGAGGAGCGATCATGCAGGTGATCGCCAACGTGCTGGCGCACGCACAGGGCGTGGCCGAGGCGATCGATCGTCCGCGCGTGCACGTCGACGAGCCCCACGTGCACTGCGAGGGGGGATTCGACTCGGCGGAGCTCGACCGGCTCGAGGAGCGGGGGTACGAGCTCATTCGCTGGCGCCGTCGCAATCTCTTCTTCGGCGGCACGAACGCGGTCGAGGTACTGCCGGACGGCACGGTCGCGGCGGCCGGTGACGCCCGGCGCGGCGGCGGCGGGATCGTCGTCTAGAGATCGCGGCTACGAGGGGGAGACCTTGCCGTTGCGGCCGGCGAGGTCACGCAGCTCGCGCTCGCGGCGGAGTGCCTCGATCGACAGCTCGAGCAGCTCGACGAGCCGCGTCATCCGCGAGTGAGGCGATGTCGAGGCGAGCAGCTCCTGCTTTGCATCGGTTCCGAAGTCGACCCGCGCGGCCAGTTCGAAGTCGAGCCGCTCCGAATCGGCTTGCGGGACGTCGACGTCGCTCTCTGCGACCTCGGCCAGCTGACGGAAGAGCCCGATCGCGCGATCCGCGTCCGCCCGGTCCGAGGGCTCGGGCCGGTCGGTCACGGGCTCGACCACCGCTGTCCTGAACGAGCGCCCGCTCGTCAGCTCGAGCAGGCGAAACCGCTCGCCTCCCTCGACGACGATGTTCATGCGGCCGTCCTCGAGCACCTCCAGCACCTCGATCACGGCGGCGCGCGTGCCGATCTCGTGGACGGCGCCGTCGCCGGTCGCGAGCACGAGCCCGAACTCGCCGTCCGTCTCGAGGCATTCGCCGACCAGCTCGAGGTAGCGCTCCTCGAACACGTGCAGCGGGATCCGCTCGGTCGGCACGAGGACGATCGGGAGCGGGAAGAGCCCGAGCTCGGACACGACCGAAGCCTACGAGGTTCGCACCGGGTAGGGTCCAGCCCGATGAGCAGCGAGCCCGGGGACCTCGCCGGACCGTTCTTCCGCGCCGCCGTCGAACGGTTGCGCCCCTACGAGCCGGGCACGCCTGTCGAGGAGGTGCAGCGGCGGCTGGGCATCGCCCGCGTCGTCAAGCTGGCCTCCAACGAGGGGCCGCTCGGCCCGTTCCCGGCTGCGCTCGAGGCGCTTCAGCGCACGGCGGCCGAGCTGAACCGCTATCCCGACGGCGGCTCCTACCGGCTGCACGAGGCGCTCGCAGCACGGCACGGCGTGAGCGCCGGCGAGATCTGCGTCGGAGCCGGCGCGGACGGCTGTATCGACCTGCTCAGCCAGGCGATCCTCGACCCGGGCGACGAGGTGGTGTGCGGCTGGCCGTCGTTTCCGAGCTACCTGATCTACGCACGCAAGCAGGGAGCCGAGGTGCGCACGGTCCCGCTCGTCGACCACACGTACGACCTCGGCGCGCTGCTCGACGCCGTCTCACCTCGTACCAAGCTCGTCTACATCTGCAACCCGAACAACCCGACCGGCACGATGAGCACGGCGGTCGAGCTCGACGACTATTTCGCCCGCGTGCCCGGGCACGTGCTCACTGTCGTCGACCAGGCGTACTTCGAGTACATCCAGCGGCCCGACTATCCCGATGCGGTCGAGCGTTACCTGCGGAGTGGGGCACGGGTCGCGGTCCTGCGGACGTTCTCGAAGATCTACGGGCTCGCCGGGCTGCGGATCGGCTACGCCGTCGCCCCGCCCGACGTCTGCGGCGCTCTGGCCAAGGTGCGGCGCCCGTTCGACATCGTCTCGCCCGCGCAGGCGGCAGCGCTCGAGAGCATCGACGCGGTCGACGAGCTCGCACGCCGCCGGAACGCGAACGCGGAAGGGCTGGCGCGGCTCGGGGACGTCCTGCGCGCGCGCGGGCTCGAGCCGGTCCCGTCCGTGGGGAACTTCCTCTTCGCCGAGACGGGCGGCGAAGCCACCGAGCTCTACGACCGGCTGCTGCGTGAGGGAATCGTCGTGCGGCCTCTGGCCGGTTTCGGTGCGCCGACTGCGGTGCGCATCACCGTCGGCACTCCGGATGAGATCGACGCGCTGGCCACGGCGCTCGATCGCGTGCTCGCGCCCGCGTGACGTCGGCCGCGCACGCGGCGTCGGCACGCCATCCCCGCCTCGCCGTCCTGCACGGCGTCGAGTTTCGCCGGCTCTTCTTTGCGAACCTCACGTCGGGGATCGGGACGTGGCTCGCGCTGCTCGCGCTGCAGATCGAGGTGTACGACCGCACTCACTCGGGCTGGTGGGTCGGGGCGCTGCTGGCGGCGAGCATCGTGCCGGCGATCGGGGTCGGTCTCCTGCTCGGCCCGCTGGTCGACCGCCTCTCGCGGAAAGGGCTGATGATCGCATCGGATCTCGGTCGCCTGGCGGTCTTCGCAGCGCTGCCCTTCGTCCAGAGCACGGCGGCGATCGTCGCGCTCGCCCTGGTTGCGGGAATTGGCAACGCTTTCTTCCGGCCGGCCGTTCTCGCCGGGGTTCCGAATCTCGTCAGCGACGACGACCTGCCGGATGCGAACGCACTCCTGCAGTTCGTGGACTGGGGGACCACGGTCGTCGGCGCACTCGCAGGCGGGGCAATCGTCGCGCTCTCGGGCACGAGTCTCGCCTACGGGGTGAACGCCGTCACGTTCGGCATCTCCGCCGTGTGTGTCGCGCGGATCCCGGCGCGCCTGTTGCAGAGCGAGCGTTCGATCGGCCGCGGCCACTGGAAGGACGTGCGCGAAGGCTTCGACGCCGTGCTGCGATCCCGCGAGCTGACCACGGTCCTCGTAGCGTGGACGATCGCACAGATCGGGATCGGCGCGATCAACCTGGCGGAGATCTTCCTTGCGCGTAACGACTACGACACGGGCAACTTCGGCTTCGGAGTGATGGTCGGGGCATCCGGTGTGGGTCTGATCGCCGGGGGGCTGTGGGCACGATCGGCGGCGAGACTCGTCGGCATGCGATCCGCGTACCCGCGTGCGCTGCTCGTGTTCGCCGCGGGGACGCTCGGCGCCGCGCTGGCACCGAATGTCTGGGTGGGTGCGATCGCCCTGTTCGTGTACGGGGTCGGCAACGGAGTCGCCGTCGTCCTCAACATCACGCTCGTCCAACGTGGTGCGCCCGATCGGATCCGCGGCCGGGCGCTCACGTCGATCATCGCGATCAACTACGGCATGCTCGTCACGGTCTTCGTCGTCGGTGGCCCGCTGACCAACGCGGTCGGTGCGCGGGTCGTGTACGCGATCGGCGCCGGCGCGCTGATCGTCGCCGCTGCCGCGGCGGCATTGCTGCTTCCTCGCCAGGCGCCACCGAAATGACGGCGCGCCGCGACTGGACGCGCGAAGCGCTCGCAGGGGCCGTGCGCGCCGGGGATCGCCGTGCGCTCGCCCGCGCGATCACGCTGATCGAGAACGGCGACCCCCTGGCCTACGACGTCGTCGCCGATCTCTATCCACACACGGGTCATGCCTACTCGGTCGGCGTGACGGGGCCGCCGGGTGTCGGCAAGTCGAGTCTCCTGTCGGCGCTCGTACGCCTCGTACGCGCGCAAGGCGACAGCGTCGGCGTGATCTCCGTCGACCCGTCCAGCCCCTTCACGCAGGGGGCACTGCTCGGAGATCGCATCCGCCTGGCCGACCACTTCCTCGATCCGCAGGTGTTCATCCGCTCGATGGGGACGCGCGGCCATCCGGGTGGGCTTGCCGAGACCACGCTGCAGTCGCTGCTCGTCCTCGACGCGGCCGGGAAGGATCTGGTCTTCCTCGAGACGGTCGGTGCCGGGCAGAGCGAAGTGGGGGTGCTCTCGATCGCAGACACGGTCGTGCTCGCCCTGATGCCGGGCTCGGGCGACTCGATTCAGGCGTTGAAGGCCGGGATCATGGAGATCCCCGACGTGATCGCGATCAACAAGATGAACCATCCGCTCGCGAAGACGATGTTGAGCGAGGTGCGTCAGGCGCTCTCGCTCGGCCCGCCGGGCTCGCGGCGCCCGCCGGTCGTGCTGACGGAAGCGGTGACGGGCGAGGGCGTCGAGACGCTCTGGGAGCGGATTGCCGAGCACCGCGCCTGGCTCGAGTCCGAGGGAGAGCTCGAGCATCGGCGCCGCCGCAACCTGGCGCGCGAGGTGTTCCAGGTCGCCGCGATCCGGGCGCGCCGCCACCTGGAGGAGAGAGTGCGCGGAGATCCCGCGCTGCGTCGCCTGCTCGACGAGGTGCAGGAGCGCCGGCTCGACCCGCTCACTGCCGTTCGTGCAATTCTCGAGCAGGTGTTCGAGATTGAGTGAGACGCTCGTACCGCCGACGCCGGCCGACATCGACGCCGCCCGGGTGCGGATCGTCGACCGCATCCGGGCGACTCCCGTCTACGGCTCCGATGCTCTGACGTCGCGGACCGGGCGGCAGGTCTGGCTCAAGGCCGAGAACCTCCAGCGCACCGGTTCCTTCAAGATCCGCGGCGCAACGAACAAGCTCGCGATGCTGGACGATGCCGAGCGCGCGGCGGGCGTCGTGGCTGCGAGCGCCGGGAACCACGGGCAGGCCGTCGCCCGCGCTGCCCGCGAGCTCGGGGTGAAGGCGACGGTGTACATGCCGCAGGACGCGCCGATGGCGAAGGTGGACGCGACGCGTTCGTACGGCGCCGAGACGGTGCTGGCCGGTGCAGGGTTCGACGAGGCGCTCGCCGAGGCGACCGAGCGGGCGCGCGAGTCGGGCGCGACGTTCGTGCATGCGTTCGCCGACGCGGCGGTGATCGCCGGCCAGGGGACGATCGGGCTCGAGCTCGCCGAGCAGTTGCCGGAGGCGCGCACCTTCCTCGTCCCGATTGGCGGCGGCGGGCTCGCCGCCGGCATCGCGATCGCGCTGCGCGCGAGACGTCCCGACGTCCGGATCGTCGGTGTCCAGGCGGGCCGCGACGGCCCGACGATCGCCGACGGGATCGCCGTCAAGTACCCGAGCGAGTCTCTCCTCGATCTGCTCGATCGGCTGCTCGACGACCGGATCGACGTCTCCGACGACCTGATCGCCGATGCGATCACGCTCCTGCTCGAGCGAGCGAAGCTCGTCGTCGAGGGGGCGGGCGCGGCGACCGTCGCGGCGTTGCTGTCGGGAAACGTCGGCGGCGAGGGCGGCGTCTGCGCGCTCCTCTCGGGCGGCAATATCGACCCGACGCTGCTGATCTCGGTGATGCGGCACGGCCTCGCGCTGGCGGGCCGCTACCTGATCGTGCGGACGCTGATCGACGACCGCCCGGGTGCGCTCGTCGAGTTGCTCCAACTGGTCGCCGCCGAGCGCGGGAACGTGCTCTCGGTCGAGCACCACCGAGAGGGCACCGACGTGCAGGTCGCTCAGACCGGCGTCGAGCTGACGGTGATCACGCGCAACGAGGAGCACTGCAGTCGCCTCTGCGCGGCGCTCGTGGGTCGCGGTTACGCCCTCGACCGCGTGGCCTGACGGCGGTCAGCCTCCGCAGCGCCTGAACGACACGACGTCGCCGTCGAACGTGGCGACGCCGCCCTCGGCGACGGCGCGGACGTCGAAGCCGTCACGTTGCAGCAGCGACGCCGCGATCGTCGCGCGCCCCCCGGACTCGCACACCGTCACCACCGGCCTGGAGCGCTCGAGCGCTCCCGGGCCGAGCTTGCGCAGCAGGCGGTACGGGATGTTCTTCGAGCCCGGGATGTAGCCGTCGTCTCGCTCGGACGACTCGCGGACGTCGACGAGCTGGACGTCCGCCGTCTCGAGCAGCCGTTTCAACTCGGTGACGTCCACGACTGCCAGCGTCTCCGGAGCCTGAGCGGCGAGCACGTAACCGTCGAGCTCGAAGATGCCGACCGCCCACAGCTTGCGCGCTGCGGAGAGCGCCTCGGACGCCGAGCGCGCGTGCAGGACGACGCGTTCGCCGGCGGCGAGCACGAACCCGGCACGCGTCCCGAACGACCCGTCGGACTCGGGGACGTTGATCGAGCCGCGGAGATGGCCGGCCGCGTACGCCTGAAACGGCCGGACGTCGAGCACCGTGGCGGCGCGGGCGTCGTCCAGCTCGGCGGGGACGTCGGGCCGAGGCAGCCACGGGCCTCGGTTGATCGCGACCACGCGCTCGGTCGTGGGCGGTCGCGGCGTCGACAGCGAAGCCGACTCGAGCACGAACTCCTGGACGTCGGTGATGTGGAGCGCGGGATTCGTCGATCGTTCTCGCGCGATCGTCGAGCAGCGGTCGGGGCTCATGTTCCCGCCGCACAGCGAACCGGCGACGTGACCGGGGTAGACCTCGACGCTGTCGCCGAGGGCCGCGAGCCGCTCGAGCGATTCGAAGAGGTCGCGGGCGCCTTCGCGCGCCGCCACGGCGAGGTCGGGGCGCGCCGCATCGCCGACGAACAGCGAGTCGCCGGTGAGCGCGATCTGTTCGTCGATCACGAACGCGCAGTGCTCCGGCCGGTGGCCCGGCGTGTGCAGGACACGCAGCCGTGTCTCGCCCACCGCCAGTTGCTCACCGTCCGCGAGCGGCTCGAACGGGTACGCCGGGTCGGCGATCGGGTGGATCGCGACCGGAAGACCGTGCTCGAGAGCGAACCGTCCGTGGCCGGAGACGTGGTCGGCGTGCGTGTGCGTCTCGAGCACGCGTTCGATCCGCAGACCCTCTCCTGCAGCGGTGTCGACGTACTGCTCGATCTGGAAGGACGGGTCGACGACCACGGCCACACCTGCGTTGCGGTCCCCGATCAGATACGAGGCACAGCCGAGATCCTCGTCGACGAATTGCCGGAAGAGGAGCACCGGCGTCGAGCGTAACAGCCCCGCTGGCGGAAGCCTTCAGGTCGCCTCGATCAGCCGAGCCCGAGGTGCTTGGCGATCACCATCCGCTGCACCTCGTTGGTTCCTTCCCCGATCTCGAGGATCTTCTGGTCTCGATAGAGACGCGAGATCGGGTATTCGTCCATGAACCCATACCCGCCGTGGATCTGGAGTGCCTCGTTGGCGACCCGGTGGGAGAGCTCCCCCGAATAGAGCTTCGCCATCGCTGCGGTACGGGCGAACGGCCGGCCCTGGTCCTTCTCCCAGGCGGCCTTGTAGACCAGCAGCCGCGCGGCCTCGATCTCGGTCGCCATGTCGACGAGCTTCTCCTGCACCGCCTGGAAGAGGCCGATCGGCTTGCCGAACTGCTCCCGCTCCTGGGCATAGCGGAACGCGAGGTCGAAGCAGCCCTGCGCGAGGCCGACGCCCATCGCGGCCACCGAGATGCGCCCGCCGTCGAGGATCTGGAGGAACTGCCTGAACCCCTCGCCGCGCGGGCCGAGGAGGTGGTCCTCCGGCACCCTGGCACCCTGGAAGCCGAGCTCCCGCGTGTCGGAGGCGCGCCAGCCGAGCTTCTGCATCGGCGCGGAGATCGTGTACCCCGGCGTGCCGTTCGGGACGATCAGGTTCGAGATCTCGCCCTCGCCCGTGACGGCGGTGATCGTCACGCAGCCGGTGATCTCCGTGCCCGCGTTGGTGATGAAGATCTTCGAGCCGTCGATCACCCACTCGCCGTCCTCCAGGCGGGCGGTCGTTCGTGTGGCGCCCGCGTCCGAGCCGGCATTCGCCTCAGTGAGCCCGAACGCCGCCAGGCTGCGCCCCGAGGCCAGGTCGGGGAGCCAGCGTCGCTTCTGCTCCTCGCTGCCGAACAGGTAGATCGGCAACGTGCCGAGCGAGTGGTGCGCGGCGACGGTGATCGCGACCGACGAGTCGACACGCGTCAGCTCCTCGATGCAGATCGCGTAGGAGAGCGTGTCAGTGCCGGCGCCGCCGTACTCCTCGGGGATCGTCATGCCCATCAGCCCGAGCCCTGCGAGCTGCTCGACGATCTCGTACGGGAACCGCTTCTCGCGATCGAGCTCCTCGGCCACCGGCTCGATCTGCTCGACCGCGAAGCGCCGCACCGTCTCGCGGAGGAGGTCGTGCTCCGGCTCGAGGTCGAAGTTCACGGCGATGAGAGGGCGTGCGCGAGCTCCACGATCAGCCGCACGCCGTAGCCCGTTCCGCCCTCGTCGAGAATGTAGTCCGGACGCCTTCGCTGCACGTATCCCGGGCCTGCCATGTCGAAGTGGGCCCACGGGCCGTCTCCAGCGAACTCCTGGAGGAACATCGCCGCCAGCACGGGACCACCTTCGCGCAGCTCCGACGCGTTCTTCATGTCGGCGAAGGTCGAGTCGATGTAGCGGCGGTAGCGGGGGTGGAGCGGGAAGCGGCAGCCGAGATCGCCACTCGAGGCCGTCGCAGCGTCGATCCGCGCTGCGAGATCCTCGTCGTTGCAGAACCAGCCGGCGATCAGGTCGCCGAGCGCGAGCGACATCGACCCGGTCAGCGTCGCGAAGTCGACGACGTGCGTGGCGCCGACGGCACGCGCGTGGTGCAACGCGTCCGCGAGCACGAGGCGCCCTTCGGCGTCCGTGTTGATCACCTCGATCGTCTTGCCGTTCGACGCGCGCAGCACGTCCCCCGGCCGGAACGACGTTCCCGACTGCACGTTCTCGGTGGCGGCGACGACGGCGATCGCCCGGAGCGGCACTCCGAGCTCCGCGATCGCAGCGATGCCTTCGAGCACGGCAGCCCCGCCTGCCATGTCGCCCTTCATGTCCTGCATGCGCAGCGGCGGCTTCAGCGAGACGCCGCCGGAGTCGAAGGTGATCGCCTTGCCGACGAGGCCGAGGACGACGTCGCTGCTTGCTCCCGGCGGGTCGTAGCGAACGACGATCAGCTGCGGCTCCTCGCCGCTGCCCGCTGCGACCGCGGCAAAGGCGCCCATTCCCTGCGAGTCGATCCAGTCGCGGCCGTGGTGCTCCACGCTGACGTGCTCAAACGAGAAGCTGGACGCGTGTTGCGCGAGTGCAACCGGGTTGAGGTCGTTCGCCGGCCGGTTTGCGAGGTTGCGTGCGGCCTCGACGTGACGCGACACTGTTGCCTGACGGATCGCCAGGTCGTGCAGCTCGTCAGGCGCCTCGAGGGCGAGCGACAGCTCCGGGCGGCCGGCGTAGCCCTGCTTCCACAGCCCCGGGTCGTACGCGCCGAAGGCCGTGCCCTCGACGAAGGCCCGCACCTGCTCGGCAGGCTCGAGTCGCAGCGACGGGTCGACGCGCCATGCGACCGTCGCGCCGTCGCCGCGAAGCGCTCGCGCCGCGGCTGCCGCCGCCGCGCGCAGAGCCTCGGCGTCGGCCGGCGTGTCGACCCCGACGACGACGGCGTCGTCGCTGCGGCGGACCTCCCCCGCGGCGAGGTCGGGGTCGAGGCGGCCGGCGAGGTCGCCGGCACCGGCCGGTCTGAGCTCCACCCGCATCGGGCCGCGATGCTACCGAGTAGCGAGGAAGCGGGACGGGCATGTCGAATCCCGATCTCGCGATGCCTCTGCAACGTGACGACAGCCCATTTCGCGAAACGGTCGAGAGCCTCGGTGAGGAGATCGGGCGAATCGTCGCCGACCGGCAGGCGCTGCGTGACGCCGGTGCCGACGGCGCCGCGCTCGAGGAGAACAGACGCCGGCTTGCGGCGGCGCAGAACAAGCTGTCGCTGCTCCTGATCGAGCGCCACCTGCCGGAGAGCGGCGTCGCCTGAGACGCGTTCGGTAGCGTCCACGCGTCAAGCCCTCGACGCTAGGAGCCACCGATGGCAGCCAAGGAGTTCTTCGACAGCCTGCCCACGCGCGCAGATGCGGACAAGCTGGCTGGGGTCAGCAACTCGTATCTCTTCGACATCGACGGCGAGGGCCAGTGGCTCGTCGACGTGCGCGACGGCGCCCTGACCGTCGCCGAGGGCACAGGCGACGCGGACGTGACGATCACGACCTCGAGCGACACCTTCGCGGAGATTGTCGCCGGCCAGCAGAATCCCACCACCGCGTACATGACCGGGAAGCTCAAGATCAAGGGCGACATGGGCGCCGCCCTCAAGCTGCAGAAGCTGTTCTAGGCAGCCGGGCCGAGCTCGACGAGGATCGCGCCGGCCGCGACCCGGTCGCCCTCGCTCACGTGCACCGCCTCGACGGCGGCGTCGTACGGCGCAACGAGCAGCGTCTCCATCTTCATCGCCTCGAGCACGACGAGCGGTTGTCCCGCGACCACCGTCGCCTGTTCGGTGACGAGAACGCGCAGCACGGTGCCCGGCATTGGCGCGGTCACCGTCGAGGTGCCGGGCGCGTGCGCATGCACGGCGGCGGCCACGTCGAGATCGGGGGGCGGGCGGAGGGGCGGGGCATGGAGGTTGAGCCGGAACGAGGCCCGCCAGACGGTTGCCGGCAGGGCCGGCGGGACCGGTGACAGCGGCGGGTACTCGACGAGGAAGGCGGTGGTGGTCTCACCGGCCCGCAGGGCGGGATGCGCCACGAGCCAGCGGAGGAACGGCAGGTTGGTCGTGACGCCGCCGATCTCGACCGCGGAGAGGGCGGCGGCGAGCCGGTCGAGCGCCTCGGTGCGCGTCGGCCCGCCGGCGATCAGCTTCGCGATCAGCGGGTCGTAGCTGGTCGAGATCGTGTCGCCCTCGGCGACGCCGGCGTCGACGCGGATCGACGTCGGCAGGGCCAGTCGTTCGATCGTCCCTGCCTGGGGCAGGAACGATCGAGGATCCTCGGCGTAGAGGCGCACCTCGACGGCGTGGCCGTTTCGCTCCGGCCGGAGATCGAGCCGCTCGCCGTCGGCGATCCGGAGCTGCCAGTCGACGAGGTCGACGCCGGTCACGGTCTCCGTGACCGGATGCTCGACCTGAATCCGCCCGTTCAGCTCGAGGAAGTAGAAGTCGCGTCCCTCCAGCACGAATTCCGCGGTTCCGGCGCCGACATAGCCGACGGCGCGGGCAAAACGGATCGCTGCATCGCTCAGCGCGGCGCGGAGGCCGGGGTCGAGCGCCGTCGACGGCGACTCCTCGAGCACCTTCTGGTGACGCCGTTGCACGGAGCACTCTCGCTCGCCGAGCGAGATCACGGTCCCGTGCGCGTCGGCGAGCAGCTGGATCTCGATGTGGCGCGGCCGCTCGAGGTAGCGCTCGAGGTACACGCGGTCGTCACCGAAGGCCGCTTTCGCCTCGCGCTTCGCCGCGGCGATCGACTCGGCGAGGTCGGTCGCAGCCAGGACGACGCGCATCCCGCGTCCTCCGCCGCCGGCCGAGGCCTTGACGATCAGTGGTGGCGTGTCGGTCGCGGGAATCGTCGGCACGCCTGCCTCGCGGGCGATCCGCTTGGCCGTCTCCTTGTCGCCTCCCGCGCGCAGAGCCGCAGCCGGCGGCCCGATCCAACGGAGGCCGGCCGCGTCGACCGCGGCGGCGAACTCCGCGTTCTCGGCGAGGAAGCCGTAGCCGGGGTGAACGGCGTCGGCGCCGCTCTCGGCGGCGGCACGCAGATGCTCGGCGACGTCGAGGTACGACGAGATCCCGACGGTGCGATCCGCGCTGCGCGCATGCAGTGAGCCGGCATCGTCGGGTGCGACGACGGCGACGGTGGCAAGTCCGTGTGCGCGCGCTGATCGGAACACGCGGAGTGCGATCTCACCACGATTCGCGACGAGGACGGCCTTCACGCGCCAGAAGCTAGCGATCGCCGGAGCATGGCGAGCGTGCCGAGACAGAGTGCCGAGAGCGCCAGGTAGGGGACGGCATCCGACGTCGCGTGCGCGATCGCGCCGCCGCCGGCCGCACCGAGCGTCTGACCGGGGGCCCACGCCAGGTTGATCAGCGCGAACGTGTAGCCGTATCCGAGGCCACGTTCCTCGGAGCGATGCGTCAGCATCGTCATGGCGGGCGTGAACAGGGTGCCGAAGGCGAGGCCGCCCAGGACGACCAGCACGGCGAGCACGAAGCGTTGGGCCGGCCACGGAAGCAGCGCTGCCACGACGGCCGAAGCGGCGAGCCCTCCGACGATCGGGGGCAAGGTGCCGACCCGGTCCGAGAGACGCCCGAGCAGCACGTTGTTCAGCGCCTCGAGCGCGGCCGAGCAGAGGAACGTCGCGCCGATCGCGACCGCACCGAACCCGAGGGCGGAGAGGCGAAGCGGTGCGAGCACGGCAAGGGTGCCGAAGAGGAGCGACGGCAGTACCACGAGCCAGCAGCCGGCGAGCATGCGACGGTCACGGAGGGCGGGGACGAGCACGCCGAGCCCTTGCGTCTCTGCAGGGCGCTCGCCGGGGGTGGCAGCCGCCCAGGCGACGAGCCCGAGCGAGAGCACCCCGACCACCGCGAACGTCCAGCCGATCCCGGCGACGGCTGCGATGCCGCCCAGCACCGGCCCGAACAGCGCCCCGGCGACTGCCGTCCCGAAGGCGGTGCCGATCAGCGTTCCCCGCCGTCCGGGCGGGGCGGCGCTGACGAGCCACGCCATCGCGCCGGTCCACGAGAACGCGCTGGCGACGCCCTGTGCGAACCGCGCGGCATCGAGCTGCCAGGCCTGGTCGGCGATCCCGAAGAGCACGGTGCAGCCGGCGACGACCGTGAGGCCGATGATCACGGTCGGCTTCGGGCCTGCACGCGCGGCGACGACGCCGCTCGGCAGAGCGCCGATCAAGGCTCCCGCGGGGAAGGCGGCGGCCAGGACGCCGGCGCCCGCCTTGTCGAGCCCGAGCGTGTTCGCGTAGTGAGGGAGCAGCGGCGTGAGCGCCGCGAAGAACAGCGTGTCGAAGAACACGATTGCACTCGAAAGGAGGAGTAGCTTGCGCAAGCATTCGAGTCTACGATCGGTAGATGCACCTGCCGGCAGGCCGCCCCCCTGCCGCGTTCGCGCTGAAGGTCGTGGTCGCCGCACTGCTCGTGCTGGCCGCGTTGCCTGCGGTCGCGAGCGCGGGCACCGTCTTTCTCCTCGACGGGCGCGGCTGGGGGCACGGCGTCGGCCTCAGCCAGTGGGGCGCCGAGGGGTACGCGCGACACGGCTACGCCTATCCGCGCATCCTCGCGCACTACTACCCGCATACGACGTTGACGATCGTCCACCCGCAGTCGGTGCGCGTGCTGCTCGTTCGCGGGCAGAGGTCGATTCGCATCGGCTCGCCGTCGCCGTTCGTCGTCGTCGACTCCCGCGGCAGCAAGCTCCATCTGCCGGCGCGTGCAGTCGTCGTCGGGGGGCAGTTCATGCGACGGCATCCGCACCTGCTACAGCCACTCCGGTTCGAGCCGGGCGCGCAACCGCTCCAGGTGAATCTCCTGCCGTACCGCGGTGACGTCGTGATCAAGCGGCGGAGCGACGGTCTGATGGCGGTGAACGTGCTGCCGCTCGACCGGTACCTGCGCGGTGTCGTCCCGTGGGAGGCGCCGACCGGCTGGCACGTCGCCACCTACGAGGCGCAGGCGGTTGCGGCCCGCTCCTACACGCTCGCGACGCTGCATCCGGGCCAGGACTTCGATCTGTATCCCGACTCACGTTCGCAGATGTACGGCGGCGTCCGTGCCGAACGCCCGGAGACGAACGTGGCGATCGGCGCCACCGCCGGCCAGGTGCTCACCTACGACGGCGCGATCATCACGGCCTACTACTTCTCGAGCTCGGGCGGACGGACGTCGGCGATCCAGGACGCGTGGCCCGGGATGACGCCCGAGCCGTATCTGGTGTCGGTCCCGGATCCGTACGACTACATCTCGCCGCACCACCAGTGGCCGACGCGGCTGCTGAGCGCAGCCGAGGTCGGCTCGGTGCTCGGCGTCAGAGGCGTGCGGGACGCGCGCGTCGTTCTCAACTCGTCGCAGCGCGCGCAGTCCGTCCGCGTGCTCGGCGTCAGCGGCTGGCGGACGATTCCCGCCGCTGTCGTGATCCGCAAGTTCGACCTGGGGTCGAACGACTTCGAACTCGGCGCGCTCACGCTCGACGCAGCATCCGCGCCGACCCAATTCGGTGCACGACTTCACGTGAGCGGGTGGGTGCGCGGGCTCGGCAAGGCGCGCCTGCAGGAGCTCACCGACGCCGGCTGGCAGACGGTCGTCCACGTGCGTGCCGCTCCGGACGGGCGCTTCGGGCTCACGTTGCGCGCGACGCGCTCGGTCGAGTTGCGGCTCGCGTACAACGGCGTCGCCGGCGACGTGGTGCCATTCAGCGTCGAGCCGCGTGTCTCACTGCGTGCCGACGGCACCAGCCTGCACGTCTCGGTCGCCCCTCGTCTGCCGATGCAGGTCGAACGGCTGACGAACAGCGAGTGGCGTCCGGTCGCTCGCGCCGACGGGCGATTCAACCGGACGCTGCGCCCCGGCAGCTATCGCGTGTCGGTCGGCGGCGGCGGCGCGTACGCCGCGACGGTCTCGGCGCCCGTCGGGCTACACGGTTAGAGCCAGCTCGGGGGCCGCTTCTCGAGGAAGGCCTCGAGGCCTTCCTGTCCCTCCGCGCTCGTTCGTTGCGCGGCGATCCGGCGGGCAGTCTCGTCGGCCGTGAGCGCCGAGCGCGCGAGCTCCTTGGCGCTGCGCGCCGCACCCGGGCCGGCCGTCAGCAGCTCGCCGATGATGCCGTCGACCACCGCGTCGAGATCCTCTGCGACCTCGTGCACGAGGCCGATGCGCAGCGCAACGCCGGCCGAGAACCGCTCGCCCGAGACGAACCACCGCCGGGCTGCCGACGTCCCGATCTTCGCGAGCGCAAAGGGCGAGATCACCGCCGGGACGATGCCGAGCCTGACCTCGCTGAACCCGAATTGGGCGGCAGGCTCCGCGACTGCGATGTCGCTACAGGCGACGAGGCCGCAGCCGCCGCCGAGCGCATGACCCTGGACGCGCGCGATCACGGGTGCCGGACAGCCGTCGACCGCGTCGAGCATCGCGCGCAGTCGCAGCGCGTCTTCGACGTTCTCCGCGTACGACAGGTCGACCGACGAGCGCATCCACTCGACGTCGGCGCCGGCGGAGAAGGACGGGCCGTCGCCGCTGAGCACGACCACACGCGCGTCGCCGACGTCGGTGAAGGCGGCCGAGAGCTCGGCGATCAGCGCTGCGTCGAATGCGTTCCGCCGTTCCGGCCGCGCCATCGTGATCCGCAGCAGCGGCCCGTCGCGCTCGACGCGAAGAGCGGTCATTCCGCAGGCTCCTCGAATGCAAGCCCCAGATGTGAGAGCGCATCTGCCGTCGAGACCGTCGCCTCGAGGTCGAACACCTCGACGATCTCCGGCTCCTTGCCGATCAGCTCACGCGCGCGTGACGGCAGCTCCTGCTGCGACGCTTCCCCCGACTCCCAGACGTACAACGCTCCCCACCGATCCGTCGTCGCGTCCGAAACCCAGGCTTTGAACAGCAGACCTGGAACGTGGGCGAACTGATCGACCGACTCGTCCTGCAGGTAACGGCGAAGGTCGGCGACGTTCGTGAGCGAGTCGGCGAGGTTCCAGAGGACGAGGCGGACGATCACCTCTAGAAGGGCCCACGCGCCTCGTAGCTGCCGCGTCGTGCTCCGACGGCGATCATCGTCACGCCCTCGGGCCCCGCGACGAGCTGTCGGGTGACGTCGGGATCGAAGCGCACGCATGTTCCCGGATGCACCGGGATCCGCTCGCCGTCGACGATGTAGATCCCGGCGCCGCGGACGATCACGTTGACCTCCTCCTGGTCCGAGTCGACCTCGTCGTGCTCGAGCCCTTCGGCTCCCGGCGCCAGCTCGAACCAGTTGATCCCGAACGCCTCGCAGCCCAGCTCGCGGCGCACGAAGTGCACGGCGCCGCTGGGGCCTCCGCCCTCGATCGCAGCGACATCGACGATCGAATATCCCATCGCGAAGACCCTAACCTCTACATGCGGAAGATGCCGAAGCGCGTCTCTGCGATCGGCGCGTTCAGCGCCGCCGAGATGCCGAGCGCCAGCACGCGCCGTGTGTCGAGTGGGTCGATGATGCCGTCGTCCCACAGGCGCGCGGTGGAGTAGTACGGGTTGCCCTCGGCTTCGTACTTGGCGCGGATCTCGTCTCCATCCGCGTCGCCGACCATCGTCAGCACGGTGGCGGCCTGCTCCCCGCCCATCACGGAGATGCGTGCGTTCGGCCACATCCAGAGCTGGCGTGGGGAGTAGGCGCGCCCGCACATGCCGTAGTTGCCGGCGCCGAACGAGCCGCCGACGACAACTGTGAACTTCGGCACCTCCGCACAGGCGACTGCCGTGACGAGCTTCGCCCCGTCGCGCGCGATGCCGGCCGCCTCGTACTCCTTGCCGACCATGAAGCCTGTGATGTTCTGCAGGAAGACGAGCGGCACGCGTCGTTTGCACGCGAGCTCGATGAAGTGGGCGCCCTTCTGCGCGCTCTCGGCGAACAGCACGCCGTTGTTCGCCAGGATCGCGATCGGGTACCCCTCGAGGCGCGCCCAGCCGCACAGGAGCGTCTCCCCGTACAGGGCTTTGAACTCGTCGAAGCGCGACCCGTCGACGATGCGCGCGATCAGCTCTCGCGCGTCGAGTTGTGTTCGGTGGTCGTCCGGGATCAGGCCGTAGAGATCGGCAGGATCGACGGCCGGCGGTTCTGGCGGCAGGACCGTCCACGGCGACTCCGGCCTGGCGCTGTGTGCGTTGGCAACGATGCGCCGCGCGATCGCCAGCGCGTGTTCGTCGCCGGTCGCGAAGTGGTCGGCGACCCCGGACCGGCGCGTGTGGACGTCGGCGCCGCCGAGCTCCTCGGCCGTCACCACCTGGCCGGTCGCCGCCTGCACGAGGGGCGGGCCGCCGATGAAGATCGTGCCGGTGCCCTGGACGATCACCGTCTCGTCGCTCATCGCCGGCACGTACGCGCCGCCCGCGGTGCACGACCCCATCACCACGGCAATCTGCGGGATGCCTTGCGCCGACATGCGCGCCTGGTTGAAGAAGATCCGCCCGAAGTGGTCGCGGTCGGGGAACACCTCGGCCTGGAGCGGGAGGAACGCGCCCCCGGAATCGACCAGGTAGATGCACGGGAGGTGGTTCTGCTCGGCAACCTCCTGGGCGCGCAGGTGCTTCTTGACGGTGAGCGGGAAGTACGACCCGCCCTTGACGGTCGCATCGTTCGCGACGATCACGCATTCGCGTCCCTCGACGACACCGATCCCGGTCACGATGCCCGCGCTCGGCGCCTGGTTGTCGTAGACGTCGAGGGCGGCAAGTGCGTTGAGCTCGAGGAAGGTGGTGCCCGGGTCGACGAGCCGATCGATGCGGTCACGGGCGAACAGCTTTCCGCGGGACTCGTGCCGCTCGCGCGCACGGTCGCCGCCGCCCGAGGCCACCGCGGCGGTGCGCTCGCGCAGCTCCGCGACGAGCGCGGTCAGCCGAGCGTGGCGCCGCGCGAAGTCGTCGGTCCGCTCGACACTGCTCTGCAGGAGCGCCATCGCGCCCACCCTAACGCTGCGGGTGACTACGCACGCGACCGTCGCGACGGTGCGGCATCCTGAATCCATGAGGTCACGGAGGCTGCTCGTGCTCGCGGGGGCAATCGCCGGAGCAGCGGTGCTCGCCGTCGTGCTGATCGTCGTCGCGACCGGCAATTCGTCCCACCCGCCGGCGACGACCGGCTCGAGCGGGACGAGCAGCGCTCCGGCGGGTCCGAAAGCGCTCTTCGCCGGGGTCCCTCAGCAGGGCGACACGGTCGGGAAGCCGGCGGCGCCGGCCACGATGCTCGTGTTCGAGGATCCTCAGTGCCCGTACTGCCAGCAGTGGACGCTCGACACGCTCCCGACAGTGGTTGACGAGTTCGTCCGCACCGGGATGTTGAAGCTGGTCTACCGGGGCATCGAGGTGATCGGGCCCAATTCCGAGAAAGGCCTGCGCGCTGTGTTCGCAGCCGGACTGCAGAACAAGCTCTGGAACGTCTCGGATGCGCTCTACGACATGCAGGGAGCGGAGAACAGCGGCTGGATCACCGACGACGTAATCACGAGCGCCGCGACGGCGGCCGGTGCGAACGGGGCGGCGATCCTCGCAGCATCTTCGTCGAACGAAGTGACTGCCGAGCTCGCGCTGGCGGAGCACGAAGCACAGACGTACCAGGTGCAGGGCACACCGACCTTCGTGCTCGAGCAGCCGCCGGCGCTCCCGAGCCAGCTCGCCGTGACGAGCCTCGAGCCCGGCCCGTTCACCGCTGCGCTCTCGGCCGCCCTGCAGTGACCTGGCTCCGTGCGGCGATCCTCGTGCTCTCGATCATCGGCGCCGCGATCGCGGCGTATCTGACCTACGTGCACTACGCCCATGTGGCGCCGATCTGCACCTCCGGCGGGTGCGAGGAGGTGCAACGGTCGAGCTACGCCAAGATCGCTGGTGTGCCGGTTGCGCTCCTCGGGCTGCTCGCGTATTGCGCGATCGCCGCGACGGCGCTCCGCCGCGGGCTGACCGCGGCCGTCGTCGGCGTCGTGCTCGCGCTCGGCGGCGCGGCGTTCAGCGGCTACCTCCTCTGGGCGCAGCTCGGCCCGATCGGTGCGATCTGCCAGTGGTGCCTGGGAAACGACGCCGTGATCGGCGTGATCGCCTTGCTCTCGGTGGCTCGGCTCGTGACCGAGCCGGAGTGAGCCCGACTCCAATCACTCGAATGAGGCTCGGCGCGTCGCCGTTCGTGCCGATTCCTGCTCCGAGGGCACCACGAGCGGAACGGAACGATCCAATTGAGACTGTTTGCGGCACTTCTCATCGCCGTCGCGTTGATCGCGACGGCCGGCGGCGGCGCGCGGGCGAGCCAGCTGCTCGGCGATCGCAACGTCAGCAACGCGACGATCGCGGTCGATGCGCACGGGACAGCGGTCGTCACGTACACGACCTCCGACGGCGTCACCCGGCACGTGCTCGCCTGGGGCGCTATCAACGGGCTCGCGCACCCGCAGAGCGCGTCGGACGTGCAGACGGCCTTCCAGTTCGACTACTCAGGCGGCTGGAAGAGCCATCACGATTCGAGCTACTGGAAGAAGCTCAAGAACGCCTGCACGGCCTACACGGGCCCGACGCTGCCGTTCTTCGTAACCGGTTGCGACGCTTCCGACGGCAGCTACTGGGCGCTGCAGAGCTGGCAGCGCAACCTGCCGATGCGCGGATTCGCGCCGTGGACCGCCGTTCAGCAGGCGGTCGAGCTCCATCTCTCGCACTGGAGCGGCGGCCTCCCGGTGCTCGAGATCTACCAACACTGGACGTACGGCGGCACCCTGCAGGGATTCTTCGGCCGGTTGACCTACGAGGGCCAACCGGTCTACGGAACGCGCTCGGCGTCGGCGACGGTCTCCGATCCGTTTGCGCGGAACATCTACATCGACGCCTTCGATTCCGACTACGGACCGGGGTGGAAGCACGACACCGCGATCGCCACGCACCCCGGCAACGGTGGGTTCTGTTACTCGTTCGTGCCGCAGGCGCCGCCCGCCGGGTATCCGAGCACGCAGCCCAACGGCAACGGGCTCGGGACGAGCTACCGCGTGTCGGTCATGGGGCCCGGAGTGACCCCGATCGTCCAGTGGGTGGGCCAGAAGCTCGGGCCGTACGACGCGGCCGAGGACGCGAGCGCCACGCAGGAGTTCGACCAGATTCTCGGCGGCGACGCTCACTGCGCCCCCGAACGCTGATTCGTCGAGGCTCGGAGGAGTTTCAACCCTCGGTCACGAACGGGATCGGAGCGCGGCCACTGCCCTCCCCCCCGGCCGCGCACAGGGGCCGTGCCCGGCGCCGCAAGCGGGTGCGGCCCCGCCCTCTCTTTTCGCAGAAGCGGCAAGCGAGCCTCTTGTATGGTGCGCCTGCCGTGAGCAGGTTCGTCGACACTCTCGGGGCGCAGGTCGCGAACGAGTTCGCAGCGTCGCAGCAGTACATCGCGATCGCCGTGCACTACGACGCCGAAACCCTGCCGGCCCTGGCCGCGCACTTCTACCGCCAGGCGGTGGAAGAGCGAAACCACGCGATGATGATCGTCCAGTACCTGCTCGACTCGGACGCCGAAGTCGTGACGCCGGCCGTTGCTGCGCCGCGTGTCGACTTCGCCGACGACCGCGCGCCCGTCGAGCTCGCGCTCGAGCAGGAGCGAGCGGTGACCGAGCAGATCGTGCGTCTCGTGCAGATCGCCCGCGACGATGGCGATCTCGTCGGCGAGCGCTTCCTCGGCTGGTTCCTGGACGAACAACGCGAGGAGGTAGCGAGCATGGCGGCGCTCCTGTCGGTGATCGACCGCGCCGGGACCGACAACATGTTGCTCGTCGAAGACCATCTCGCGCGCTCGAGCATCACAGCCGACGAGCCGTCGGCACCGGCGCCGCCGGCGGCCGGCGGAGCGCTCTGACGCCGGCCGCGCCTGTCCGCGATGACCAGCGTGACGCTCCATCTCTCGAACGGCGAGACCGAGACGCTCCAGATCAACCCGCCGCACACCGTGCAGACGATCCTCGACACGATCGAGAAGGGCCGGTGGATCAACGTCGACAACCGGAAGCACTTCCAGGGTCGACACGTGGTGTGGGTCGAGGTTCTGACGAGCGAGCAGGCGAGCTGAGCCGTCGTCCGTGCGGGTCCTCGGCCTGGTCTTCGCGGGAACGGCGACCGGCGAGCGGGCTGAGATGGCCCGGTTCGTCGAGCAGACGCTCGGCCTGCCGCGTGTCGTGATCGGCGGCGCCGAGGCAGATCTGTTCGCCCTGCCGGATGGATCCCTGTTTGCCGTTGCCGACCCTCGCGGAATGGGCGACACGGACCGCTCGATCGGCTTCCGGGTCGAGTCGCTCGAGGACGCGATCGCCGAGCTCCGGTCGGCCGGCTGCGAGGTCGACGAGCCGGCCGAGAACGAGCGTCAGCGTTACGCGCACTTTCGTGCGCCGGACGGCAAGCTCTACGAGCTCGTCGAGGACCGCTGAAGCTCGAGCGCCGACGCTCGTCGTCGGCTTCCGGCCCGACTCCGAAAAGAGCGAAACCCCCGCGCGTGCGGGGGTTTCGGCTTGCCGACTGCCACAGGGGCGACAGGACTTGAACCTGCAACCCCCGGTTTTGGAGACCGGTGCTCTACCAATTGAGCTACGCCCCTTCGGTTCGCGCGGGGAAGTGTAGCCCTGAGCTCCCGCAGTAGCATCGGCCCGTGGCTCTGGCGGTGCTGTTCTCGGTGATCACCGTCGCCTTCGCCGGGATCGCGGTCGGCAGCGCCACCGCCGGACGCTGGATTATCGCCCTCGCCGCAGCCGTCCTGGCAGGCTGGATGGGCACGTTTGCCTGGCAGGCACTGAGGAGAACGCGCTCCTAGGTCGTATTCTCCCCTCGTGGCAACGAGCGCCGATACCCAGTCGCTCTGGCTCGAGTTCAGACGAACGCAGGACAAGGGGCTCCGCGACCGGCTGATCCTCACCTACGCACCGCTCGTCAAGTACGTCGCCGGACGCCTTGGGTCGGGCCTGCCGGCGCACGTCGACGAGAGCGACCTCGTTTCCTACGGGCTGCTCGGGCTGATCAGCGCGATCGAGCGCTACGACCCTGAGCGCGACATCAAGTTCGAGACGTACGCAATGGCGCGGATCAAAGGCGCGATCATCGACGAGCTGCGCGCGCTCGACTGGGTGCCACGGTCGGTCCGGTCCCGAGCGCGCGAGATCGAGCGGGCGATCACGGAGCTGGAGTCGCGGTTCGGCCGTGCTCCGACCGACGAGGAGATCGCCGGGAAGATCGGGATCACGACGACGGAGCTCGAGGAGTCGCTCACTGATATCTCCCGCTCGTCGATCGCGGCGCTCGACGAGCTCTGGTCCGGATCGGGGGAGGGCGACCAGGTGTCGCTCCTCGACACGATCGAGGACACCTCGGGCCCGCGCCCTGCCGAGGCGCTCGACGAGACCGAGCTGCGAGAGGCGCTGGCAGACGCGATCGCGCGGCTGCCGGAACGCGAGAAGCTCGTGGTCACGCTCTATTACTACGAGGAGCTGACCCTGCGCGAGATCGGCGAGGTGCTCGGCGTCACCGAGTCGAGGGTCTCGCAGCTGCACACGAAGGCCGTCCTGCGCCTGAAGGCCCGGCTCGCCGGTGCCACGGCCCGGACTTAGAGCCCGCTCACCGGATTCACAGGAAGCGCTAAGGATCGGCCGTCAGGCTTGATCCCGTGGGACCCTCCTCTCGGATCGCGAAAGCCCGCCACCGCGTTCGCTTCGCCCGGTACGTGATCGGTGCGCTCGCGGTGGCCGGCTTCGCGGTCTTCGGCGCCGCTGCGCGCGACGCGCACCCTGCGACCCAGCACGCGACCCAGTCGGCCGAGGAGAGCCAGTCGGACGATTCCTTCAGCTTCGGCACCGGCTCACTGGGCGATTCCGGCTCGGCGCAGCCACAGATCCAGAGCTCGGGCTCATGACGAGCTTCTGCGCGATGGGCTGCACCGTCGAGCTGTCGAGCGGCCCGCGCGACGCCGAGGTGCGAGCCCTGTTCGACGGGCGCGACCGGCGTTTCAGCCGGTTTCGGCCGGACTCCGAACTGACGCGGCTGAACCGCGTTCCGCTGGGAGCGTGCCTGGTCAGCGAAGAGCTCTCACGGATGCTCGGGCATGCGCTCCGGGCCGCGAGGCTGACGAGCGGTCTGGTCAC
The DNA here is from genome assembly GCA_963769545.1 of uncultured Thermoleophilia bacterium. Taxonomy (GTDB): domain Bacteria; phylum Actinomycetota; class Thermoleophilia; order Gaiellales; family Gaiellaceae; genus PALSA-600. The sequence goes on from CAVYMB010000003.1 coordinate 318,706, forward strand.
TCCGACGGTCGGCGCGGCCCTGACCGCCGCCGGCTACGACCGCGACTTCGATCGCCTGCCGGCAGACGGCCCGCCGGTCCGGCCGGCGCGGGTGCCACCGCTCCAGTCGCTCTCCCTGCGCGGGCGCCTGCTCGTGCGCGCAGAGCCGATCGAGCTCGATCTCAACTGTGTCGTCAAGGGAGCGACCGTTGACGACGCACTCGCGCTGGCCGGCGGCGGCTTCGTGGCTGCCGGCGGCGACGTGGCGACCTCCGCGCCGCTCGTCGTCGGACTGCCCGGCGGCGGCTCCGTCAGGTTGCACGGGGGCGGTCTCGCCACGAGCAGCGTCACGAACCGCCGCTGGCTGCGCGGAGGCGAGGAGCAGCATCATCTGATCGACCCCGAGACGGGCGCGCCCGCGCGCGTCCCGTGGCTCGACGTGACCGTCGCCGCCGGCAGCTGCCTGGCCGCGGACGTCGCGGCCAAGGCGGGGCTTCTGCTCGGCTCGGCCGGCCCGTCGTGGCTCGACCGGCGCGGCCTGCCCGGCCGCTTCGTCGACGAGAGCGGGGCGGTGCACGTCAACGAGAATTGGCGCCGGCTCGTGTCGGAGCGGGTTGCTGCATGAACGGTGTTATCTGGTACGCGGCGCGCTCGGCCGGGATCGTGGCGTACCTGCTGCTGTCGTCCTCGGTGGTGCTCGGCCTGCTGATGTCCACGCGCGCGAGCCTCGGCTGGCCGCGCTTCGCCGTCGAAGACGTGCATCGCTTCGTCGCCAGGCTGACCGGCGTCTTCATCCTGATCCACGGGGGTGCGCTGCTGCTCGACCAGGTCGTGCCCTTCTCGCTGAAGCAGGAGCTCCTTCCGTTCGCCTCGTCGTATCGCCCCTTCGGGGTCGCGCTCGGCATCGTCTCCGCCGAGTTGCTGGCGGCGATCGGCATCACCAACGCGGTCAGAGCCCGGATTCCGCACCGGGTCTGGCGCCGCGTGCACACGCTGACGATCGTCGTCTGGTTCGGCACGACCGTGCATCTGCTGCTGGTCGGAACCGATCGCTCGGACCCGTGGCTGCTCGGGCTCTGCGCCGCCGCGGTGACGGCGGTGGGCCTTGCGCTCGCCCCGCGGGTGGCGCGCGTCGCGGCGCCGCCGAACACGGCATAGGATTTCGGCAACTCGTCACGCTGTCAGGAGGACTTGATGCCCATCGAAGCCGGGAAGATCCGTAACGTCGCTGTCGTCGGTCACCGCGGCACGGGCAAGACGTCGCTGGTGGAGGCCATGCTCTTCCAGGCCGAAGCGACGAACCGGCTCGGCTCGGTCGAGGCCGGGACGACGGTCTCCGACTGGGAGGAGGACGAGCAGCGACGACAGATGTCGTTGTCCGCGACCCTCAGCCAGTGTGTGTGGCAGGGGCGCAAGATCAACCTGATCGACACGCCGGGCGACGCCGGCTTCCAGGCGGACACGGTCGCATCGCTGCGTGTCGTCGAGGGGGCGCTCGTCGTCGTCTCAGGCGTGATGGGGGTGGAGGTGAACACCTCCCGTGTATGGAACCGCGCGGAGGAGCTCGAGCTCTCGCGTCTGATCTTCGTCAACATGCTCGACCGCGAGCGCGCCGACTTCTTCCGGGTCCTTGGCGCACTCGGCGAGCAGTTGTCCGACCGGTGCGTCGCGATTCAGCTGCCGATCGGCGCAGAGCACGAGGTGCGCGGTGTCGTCGACCTGCTGCACAACTGTGCCTACCTGGATCCCTCGGGCGGCCGCGAAGGCGACCCGGTCGAGATCCCGGCCGAGCTCGCCGACACCGTCGCGGAATACCGGACGAAGCTGCTCGATGCCGTCGTCGAGACGGACGAGGCGCTGATGGAGCGCTACCTCGGCGGCGAGGAGATCGCTGCAGAGGACATCGCTGCGGCGCTGAAGAACGCCGTCACGCGCGACGAGATCTATCCGGTCGCCTGCGGCGTCGCGACCAAGAACCTCGGCTCGCACGCTCTGCTCGACCTCCTCGTCGAAGGCGTGCCGAGCCCGGCGAAGAAGGGATCGCCGATCGAGACCGACGCCACGACAGCGGCGTTCGTCTTCAAGACGGTCGCCGACCCGTTCGCCGGCCGAATCTCGGTGTTTCGCGTCTATGCCGGCGAGGTGAAAAGCGACACGACGCTCGTCAACCACCGCGATCACTCGAAGGAGCGGCTCGGCAGCCTGATGACGATGCAGGGCAAGGAGCACGAGAAGGCGGACGGCTTCGGTCCGGGCGACATCGGGGCCGTCGCAAAGCTCAAGGACGTGCAGACCGGCGACGTCCTCGTCGATGCGGAACACGATCTCGAGCCGCCGCTGATCGGCTTCCCCGAGCCGGTGATGAGCTTCGCGGTCACGGCGAAGACGAAGGGCGACGAGGACAAGGTTGCGCAGGCGATTCGCCGCCTCGCCGAGGAGGACCCGACGCTGCGGCTCCGCCGGGACCCGCAGACCGGCGAGGAGTTGCTGTCCGGCATGAGCCAGATCCACGTCGAGGTAGCCGTTGAGCGGTCGAAGCGCAGGTTCGGCGTCGAGATGGAGCTGCACCAGCCGCGCGTCCCGTACGTCGAGACGATCAAGGGCTCGGCCCGCGCGCAGGGGCGCTACAAGAAACAGACGGGCGGCCGTGGCCAGTTCGGCGACTGCCAGATCCTGGTCGAGCCGATCGACGGGCACGTCGGGTACGAGTTCCTCGACAAGATCGTCGGCGGCGTGATCCCGCAGGGCTTCAGGCCGGCCGTCGACAAGGGCATCCAGGAGGCGATGCAGCACGGCGAGCTGGCGGGCGCTCCGGTTCAGGGTGTCCGCGTCTCGCTCGTCGACGGCTCGTACCACTCGGTCGACTCGTCGGAGATGGCGTTCAAGATCGCCGGCTCGATGGCGTTCCGGTCGGCGTACGAGAAGGCCGAGCCGGCGTTGCTCGAGCCGATCATGGAGCTCGAGGTGACCGTGCCCGACGAGTCGGTCGGCGCGATCAACGGGGATCTGAACTCGAGACGCGGCCGTCTGCACGGCATGGAGCCCAAGGCCGGCATGACGACGATCAAGGCCGAGGTGCCGATGGCCGAGGTGCTCAGCTACTCCCAGGCACTGACCTCGATGACCGGCGGGCGCGGCGACTACAGCATGCAGTTCCTGCGCTACGAGGAGGTTCCGGCGCACATCGCGCAGAAGCTGATCGAGGCGGCGAAGAAGGAGAAGGAGGCCGTCCCGGCCTGACGGGCGGCCACCGCGCTACTCTCGGACGGCTATGACGCGTGTCACACGGGTCACCGTCGATCGTTCCTGCGCGATCTGCGAACGCACGCTGTTGATGGGTGAGAAGGCCGTCCGGTTCTCGCCGAACGGCGGCACCGACTACGTCGACGTGTGCCCGCTCTGCCAGGAGACGGCGCTCGAGCACGGCTGGATCCGTGAGGGCGCGCCGACCTCGCCGACCGTGTCCGCCGACCGCCGGCGCCGCCAGGCCGGTGGCTGGCTGTCGTCGTTCATCCGCGCCCGCCCGCGCGCCGACGAGCAGACGGTCGCGTCTGAGCCGATCCTGCGCCGGCTGTCCGACCAGGAGCTCGCGATGGTCGAGGCGGCCGATCTCTTCAATGCGTCGCAGTACCGGCGCACCGTCGGCGGGATCGCAAAGTCGCTCGGTGACCCGACCGTGTCGGTGGTCGTCCTCTCGGGTGTCAACTCGGAGGTCGTCGTGACGGTCGCGTGGGACATCTCGTGGTACCAGTACCGCGTCACGCCCGAATCGGAGAATCCGGTCCGGCTCGAGGGGCGGGGCCACGACCCCTCCGGGCTGGAGGCGTCGTTCACCTCGTGGAACGGGCACATGACCGAGGACGGCAGGATCGTCCCCGACATCGCACGGCTCTAGATGACTGCCGACGGCCGCCTTAGACTGAGCGCGTGATCTACTGCGTCATCCCGCGTGAGCTCGAGGACGAGCTCTTCGAGAAGATGGTCGAGTACTACAGGGACAACCCGAACGTGACGGTGATCCTCGACCGTCGCGACGGGCCCGACCGTCGCGACGGCCAGGAGGACGGCTCGTTCAGGGAGCGGCGCGAGACACGCGATCGCCGCCGCGCACGGATGCCGGGGACGTTCCCGAGCACCGACCTCCCCGAAGACGAGGGGTAGGATCGCGGTCGTGCCGGGCGCGACCGCAACCTTCGAGTCGTTCAATCCGTCCACCGGTGAGGTGATCGAGGAGTTCCCTCGCTCGACCGCGGCCGACGTCGACCGTGCCGTCGCCGAGGCGCGCGAGGCGTGGGAGACGTGGCGGCTCGTCCCGGCGCCGGAGCGGGGGAACATTCTCTTCCGCTTCGCACAGATCCTCGAACGCTCGAAGCCCGAGCTGTCCGACCTGATGACGCGCGAGATGGGGAAGGTGAAGGCCGAGGCAGGCGGGGACGTCCAGGAAGCGATCGACATGAGCTACTACATGGGCGGCGAGGGACGCCGGCTCTTCGGCCAGACGACCCCGTCCGAGCTGCGCGACAAGTTCCAGATGAGCGTGCGCATGCCCGTGGGGGTGGTCGGGGCAATCACCCCCTGGAACTTCCCGATCGCGATTCCGGCATGGAAGTTGACTCCCGCGCTCGTCTGCGGCAACACGGTGGTGCTCAAGCCGGCGGAGGACACGCCGCTCCTCGCGCAGCGGTTCGTCGACCTGCTGTACGAGGCGGGCCTCCCCGAGAACGTCGTGCGCGTCGTGCACGGGTTCGGTGAGGAAGCGGGCGACGCGCTCGTCCGCCATCCGGACGTCCCGATCATCACCTTCACCGGCTCGCGCGATACCGGCGTCGCGGTGACGAAGGCTGCCGCCGACCGGCTCAAGCACGTGCACCTCGAGTTGGGCGGCAAGAACGCGATCATCGTGCTCGACGACGCGGACGTCGATCTGGCCGTCGACGGGATCGCGTGGTCGGCGTTCGGGACCGCCGGCCAGCGCTGCACCGCCGCCTCGCGCGTGATCGTTCAGCGCGGCGTCTACGCGGAGCTGCAGAAGAAGCTGGTCGCGCGTGCAGAGGCGATGCGGATCGGCGCGCCGTGGGAGAACGACACCGAGATCGGCCCCGTGATCAACGAGGCAGCGGTCGAGAAGATCCATGCCTACACGGGCATCGGCGTGGACGAAGGCGCGAAACTGCTCACCGGCGGCGAGCGAATCGAGGGCCACGGCTTCTACTACCGTCCGACGGTGTTCGCCGAGGTCGATCCGGCGATGCGGATCGCCCAGGAGGAGATCTTCGGCCCGACGACGGCGCTGATCCCGGTCGACTCGTTCGACGAGGCGATCCGTGCCGCGAACAACGTCGAGTTCGGCCTCTCGTCCTCGATCTTCACGCGCGACGTGAACAAGGCGTTCCGGGCGATGCGCGATCTGCAGACCGGGATCACCTACATCAACGCGGGAACGACCGGCGCGGAGGTGCACCTGCCGTTCGGAGGGATGAAGCAGACCGGCAACGGGCACCGCGAGGCGGGCCAGGCGGCGCTCGACGTCTTCACCGAGTGGAAGTCGGTCTACGTCGACTACAGCGGCAAGCTGCAACGCGCCCAGATCGACAACATCGAGTGACCCGGAAGCTCGTCGTGTTCGTTCCGCCGTCTGCGCTGGACGCGGTGCGGGACGCGCTCTTCGCGGCCGGCGCGGGGCGCATCGGCGGCTACGAACGGTGCTCGTGGTACACGGAAGGCACCGGGACGTTCTTCGGCGGCGCAGGCACCAACCCCGCCGTCGGTGAGCCCGGGCGCGAGGAGCAGCTGACCGAGCTGCGGCTCGAGACCGTCTATCCCGACGAGCTGCACGAGCAGGTGCTGGCCGCACTCCGCGTCGCGCATCCGTACGAGGAGCCTGCATTCGACGTCTATGCCCTCGTCGCATGACGGCGCGTCTGTATACCGACGGCGGCGCGCGCGGCAATCCCGGGCCGGCAGCGTACGCATACGTGATCGAGGACGACGGCGGCGCGGTGCTCGCGCAGCACGGCGAGACGATCGGCGTAGCGACCAACAATGTCGCCGAATACCGAGGCCTGATCGCAGGGCTGGCGAAGGCGGTTGAGCTCGGCGTCGGCCGGCTCGAGGTCGTCTCGGACTCCGAGTTGATGGTCAAGCAGATGCGTGGCGAGTACCGCGTCAAGAACGCCGCCCTGCAGCAGTTGCAGCAGGAAGCAGCGAGGAATGCGCGTGCGGTTGGTGCGGTGTCGTACACGCACGTGCGCCGCGCGGAGAACGAGCTCGCCGACCGGCTCGTCAACGAGGCGTTGGACGCCGCATGACTGCGCATCCGTTTCGTCTCGCAATCGAGGCGGACGACTACGAAGCCGCATTTGCGACGCTCGCGCCGAACGTCGTCTTTCGCAGCCCGGCCGTCTACAAGCCGTACGAAGGCCGTGACGTCGTCGCTGCGCTCCTCGGCGTCGTCGGGCAGACGTTCGAGAACTTCCGCTACACGAACGAATGGCGCGACGGCGACACGACGGTGCTCTTCTTCGAGACGTCCGTCGGGAATCGCGACCTTCAGGGCGTCGACATCCTCGAGAACGGCGCAGACGGCCTGATCGAGCGATTCACGGTGATGGTCCGCCCGTTGTCGGGACTGCAGGCGCTCGCAGCGGCCGTCGCGGCGCGGATCGAAGCCGGGTAGCCGCGGCTATACTCAGCGCCGACCGGCGGATGTAGCTCAGTTGGCTAGAGCGTCTGCTTGCCATGCAGAAGGTCGTGGGTTCGAGTCCCATCATCCGCTTCGCTGAACGGCCTCCAATCCGGGCGGCTACGAGCCGGGGCCTGACGACCGCGGTTATGTCAGCACATGCGCGTCGGCGATCGCTGCGTGCGCCTCGTCGAGGTCGAGCACCTTTCCGTTCAGGCCGCCGTACTGGTGGAGGTCCCCGCCGGGGACCTCGATCCGGCCTGCATCGGCCACGCCGCCCGCCTTCACCGGGTCGAAGCCGGCTGCGGTTATGAGACGCTCGACCGCGGCGGCGGCGCTGTCGTCGTCGGTGGCGTAGAACAGCACGGCGAGGCGAGGCTCGCGATTCGCCTCCTGCGCGAGCGAATCGGCCCCGAGGCTGCCGAACGCCTTCACGTAGTGCGCTTCGGCCGGGAGCATCGAGGCGATGATCGACGCCTGCGATTGGTCATCGGGAAGCGTCCGGAAAGGCTGGCCGTTCTCGTCGAATCCCATCGGGTTCGACGGGTCGACGACGATCTTGCCGGCCAGCAGGTCGGCATCCGCTGCGATCAAATCCTTGATGGTGTCGAACCAGACCGCGAAGACGACGACGTCGGCCACCTCGATCGCCTCACGGACGGGCGCAGCACTCGCCGACTGTCCCAGTTCGCGCGCGAGTCCTGCAGCGTCCGACTCGTCTCTTGCGGCCAGGACAACACGCTCACCGCCGGCGACGAGATATCGCGCCAGCGCGCCTCCGATGTTGCCGATACCGATGATTGCCGTGGTCATGGTCGCTCCTTTCACTCCGGGAGAAACTTCCTTGACGGCTCAACTAACGGCGCGAGCGAAGGCTCTATTCCCGAACGCGGAACAAATCGGAACCGGGGCCCCGCGCGGCGAGTGCGAGTGGTGGGGGAGACGCCCGGCTCTGGCTCTGCTGCCTACCTAACCGGTAGGGCTGGCTGGAGAACAGTGGCTTGGCCCTATCTCCCCTCCCGGCGACGCGTTACCAACGCTGCGGCTTCCGGGCATACACTCGGGTAGACAGCCGAAACGGCAGCCCGGGAATGATGTGTCTTTCCGACGCCAGGCTTGAGGGAGATGGTCTGCTGGCTTCCAACATCGAGATCGCTTTGCGAGTAGATGCTGACCTGCCGGTGCTGTTCGGGCTCGCGAAGGCCACGTTCGGCGGTCTACCCGGCTGGAGCGACGAGCGGGTTGCTGAGGTGTTGAACAGTGATGTGATCTTCGTCGCACGCGAAGACGATCAACCTGCCGGCTACGTCGCCCTGCACTCCGACGAAGAAGGAATGATGGTCGTCGAGCAACTCTTCGTCGTCCCCGGCCACGAGCGGCGTGGCATCGGGCACCGGCTCCTCGCCTACGCAGAGGGGTATGCGATCGCGGAGCGCGCGCAGTCGCTTCAGGTCGTCGTAGAGGAGAGCAACCGGCCGGCTCGCAGCTTCTACAAGCGTTCGGGATTCGTGCCGGTGGACCCAGAACTATTCGAGCTCGTTCTCCCACGCGACTAAGCCGGAGCCCTTCGAACCTGCCACTCCTGGCGGGGGCAGGCGCGAAACCGGTTAGCGCGCAACCTGCCGTCCGGCCCCGGACAAAGAGGTGCGGGTGGCGCCTTTCATGTACGCCGGCCAGGGGTGTCTCCCGAGTACCCTGGCGCGTCATGCGTTCGAAGCTCGCGGCAATCCTGGTGCTGGCAGGGGTCTCCATGACGGTCTTGGGCGCCGCTGCCGCGGCCCCGAAGCCGCTCCCTCTGCGCGCGCACTTGATCGAGCGTGGCGAGTTCGCCGGCTTCCGCCCCGAGCCGGGGATCGCCCGGTACACGACCGCGGAGCTGTGGGTCCAGGCCGACCCGAGGCTGACGGCGGTGCAAAGGTCGGCACAGATCGCACGACTGCGCCGGGAAGGCTTCAGAGGACTCGACCAGGAGCTCCTCGATCATGGCTCGGTCAGAGGGGCAGGCGTTTCTTGGACGATGCGGCTCGGTTCGCCTGCCTCGGCGCGTGCCGAGCTGGCCGCCAGCCTCGACGGATACAAGAAGAGAGACGCCTCGATCGGTGCGTCGGTCTCCCGGTTCGCGGTAAGGGGCGTCCCGAGCGCACGCGGCCTCGATGTGCGCGGCTCCGGCCAGGTCGGCGAAAACGTCTTCTTCACCGACGGCCCCTACCTCTACCTCGTCGGTGAAGGCTGGGCGATCGGCGACAAGAATCCACCCACGCGCTCGGGGCTGATCTCTGCGGTGAAGAAGCTCTACGAACGCGTCCGCGGCCACCCCGCGGGGTAGCCCTCGGACACCGATCCGAAGCGGGTGACCTTGGATCGTCACTCGTTGGTGCGCACCGAGGCGGGGCGCCCGTCCTAGACTCCAAGGCTGCGGCTGTCCCGTCCGTTCAGTCAGGGGGCCGACAGGCCCAGGGGGTGATGACATGCATGCGAGACTCCTCAAGCGGCTGCTTGTGGCCGGCACGTTCGCGCTGCTGGCGCTGCCGATGCTCGCCGCGACAGCGTCCGCCGACCAGGCGTTCCACACGCTCCACGCCGACCTCGCGCCGGTGGGCAGTGCGCCGCTCCAATCCGGGTTCGTCAACGACATTCACACCAACGGCGTGCAGAACGGCGCGCACGAGCGCTACGTCCTGAACGGCGCGCTTCCGGACACGACATTCCAGGTGACGATTCACCTGTTCCTGTTCGACCCAACGTGCACGACGGCACCCGTTGCGGTCCAGACCGCGACTCTCGAGACGAACGGGCACGGGAACGGCGAGGCGAAGGCTGACTTCCCGGCAGGGCCTCCGTCGCCGCTCGCCGGTTTCACACACGGGATCCTCTGGCAGTTCAGCGTCGCCGGAACCGTCGTGTACCAGACGGCCTGCCATCCACTGACACTCGACTAGGTGCGGACTGGGTGGGGCGGCGGTCTGGCCGCCCCACCCAGTCCGCAGGACGAATCCCCCGTTCGGCGGCTGGTCAACGGTGCGATTTGCCCCTATGACGAGTCTGGTCGCCGTTCGGCGGCCGTCGGGAGATGGGAAAGGGGTTCTTTCTGTGGCGAAACATCTTTGCCGCGCGACGCTTGCGTCGGCGCTGCTTCTCATGGCCGTTGGTGTTGCGGGGAGCTCGGCAGCACCGAGTGGCATGTTCGTGATCGGCGACGGGAACATGGCCGCCGGCTCGCAGGTGACGTTCTGGGGCGCCCAGTGGTGGAAGGACAACGTACTGTCCCAGGGCACGGCGCCGGCGGGCTTCAAGGGCTACGCGCAGAACGTCGACATGACGAACTGCACATTCACGAGTGTGAAGGGCAACAGCGCACCGCCGCCGGACGGGCCACTTCCGGCCATGCTGGACGTGCTCGTCACGAGCGCGGTCACCCAGTCCGGATCGACGGTGTCTGGCACGGTGCTCGGCGTCGCGCACGTCGCGACGGTCGATGGCTACGCCTCCGATCCGGGCCACGCCGGCACCGGATCGGTGGTGGTCGGCTTCACGCCCTGCGGCGTCGGCCCGGGCTCCTTCTGAGAGACACAGGCCCCGCAGAGCGGTAACGCGGCGAGGACGGTGCGGCTGTTGGACGCGTCAGGGCGTCCTTCGGCCGCCGGGGGCCCGAGCCACCGGTAGGCTCGGTCCCGATGGGCCCGGTCCGCGCACTCGTGACCTTCAAGCTCGGCGTCTGGGTGGGGCTGATCGCCGGCGCCGCCTTCGCCAAGCGGGCACTGCCGTCGCGCGGAGACGAGAACAGTGACGAGGTGTCGCTCGTGGCCATCCTCGACGGCATCGAGCTGAAGAGCCGCGCCAAGGCCTTCAAGGGCGGCTCGATGTTGGCCTGGTTCGGCGGCATCGCCGTCGACCTACGCGACACCGAGCTCGCGCCGGGAGCACGACTGTCCCTCAACACACTCTTCGGCGGGATCGCGCTCCAGACTCCGCCGAGCTGGCGGATCGAGTCGAACGCCAGGGCGCTCGGGGGAGGCGTCGACGTGCGGACGCCGTCTCAGGACGACCCGGAAGCGCCGGTGTTGACCCTCGAGGGCTTCTCGCTCTTCGGCGGTATCGCCGCTCTCGGCAAGCCGGACGACGCGGCTGCCGCGGGCGAACCGGCCTGACGGCTACTTGCTCGGTTGCTCGGTTCCGACGGAGCGGCGGAGGTCGGCGATGTCGACCCGCAGCGCGTCGGCGTCGCCCGAGACGTGCTCCATCAGATCCGCGAGCCCTTCGGTCAGCGCGTCGAGCTTCTGGTGAACCGCCTCGTCGCTTCGCCGCTGTGAGTTCTGAAGCAGCGCGACGAGCAGAAACGTGACGATCGTCGTGGCCGTGTTGATCACGAGCTGCCACGTGTTCAGGTTCCCGAGGACGAAGTAGCTGGGCACCCAGACGACGACGAGCACCACACAGCCGATGAAGAACGCGGCGTGACTTGCGAACACCGACGCCGCTTCGGCGAAGCGGTCGAACAGACTGCTCCTGTTCGTCGTCGCGGCCACCCGGTCACGTTGCCCCGGCGCACAGCGCGCGAAACGCCCGGAACGTAGGCTCAGGAGATGACCGGATCGACCGCCGAGCGCTACCTTCGACTCGGCCTGCAGCTCGGTCGGCACGTCGACGGGATGGTCGACGCCTACTTCGGTCCACCGGAGCTGGCGGCCGCGGTCGACGCGGAGGCGCCGGTCGAGCCGGGGGACTCGTCTCGGTCGCAGAGGCGCTGCTCGAGGAGCTCGAAGACGGCTGGCTCCGCGACCAGGTGGTCGGGCTCCGCACGTTTGCAGCCGCGCTGGCAGGCGAGCCCTACTCCTACGCCGACGAGGTCGAAGGGTGTTACGGCGTGCGGCCGACGTGGACGGACGAAGCCGTGTTCGCGGCGGCCCACGAGCGCCTCGAGCAGCTGCTTCCCGGCGACGGGCCGCTCGCCGAGCGGTACGCTCGCTGGCGCGACTCGACCGTGGTGCCGACAGCGCTCGTCGAGGATACGGTCGCCGCGTTCGTCGAGGTGGGGCGCGCGTGGACGCGAAGCCTGGTCGAGCTGCCGCCCGGTGAAGACGTCGAGCTGGAGATCGTCCGCGACGAGCCCTGGCTCGCGTTCTGCTTCTACGCCGGCGACCTGCGCAGCCGGATCGCGGTCAACGTCGACCTGCCGTCGTCGGCCGTCGACCTCTTTCGGCTCGCGCTCCACGAGACGTATCCCGGCCACCACGCCGAACGCTGCTGCAAGGAGCACCTGCTCGTTCGCGGCCGAGGGCTGCTCGAGGAGACGATCGTCCTCGTGCCGACGCCGCAGTCGCTCGTCGCGGAGGGGATCGCCGGGCTCGCCCCGGACCTGGTCCTCGACGCAGACGGCGGAGCCGCGCTCGCCGCCGTCGCGCACCGGGCCGGGATCGAGCTCGACCCCGAGCACACGCTCGCCGTGGAGCGGGCCGGCGCGCCGTGCCGGTGGGCGGAGGTCAACGCGGCGCTGCTGCTCCACGACGCTCACGCGAGCGAGGCGGAGGTGCACGACTACCTCCAACGCTTCGGTCTCCTGTCGCCCGAGCTGGCGACGCACCTGATTCGCTTCCTCAACGAGCCGACCTCGCGCACGTACATGATCACCTACCCGGCGGGGCGCGAGCTCTGCGAGTCGTACACCGCGGGAGAGCCGGACCGCTTTCGGCGACTGCTGACCGAGCAGGTGCGTATCGGAGATCTGCTCGAGGCGGCCTCGCCCTCCGCGTAGCGGCGCCCCCAGGTATTTCCGGCGCGCGGACGTGCTCTTCTCACCGTCAGGCAACTGTGGTGAGGGGGGAAGGAACGATGGTCAAGCTGGCCGTTCAGGCCGCGCAACTGGCGAAGTCCTACCGGGTCGAGGAGCACGATCCGATCTTCTTCGACCGGCTCGGCGTCGAGCCGGGATGGAGCCGATCCAGTCGCAATGCGGCAGCAGTCGCCCGGGAAACGATCCCGGCCGGCAACGAGGATCCCGAGAGCACGGGCTGACTCGCGCCTTCGCGGAGGGCCGAGCGTCCGGCTCTCGGCATCCTGTTCTCGATGAGACGCGCACTGGTGACGACCGCTGCCGCGGTCGTCGTGCTCGCGGGATGCGGAGGCAAGACGCGCGTCTCGCCCGCGCCGTTCCTCCCTCCCGCGGTCAGCCCGGCCGGGCAGGTGCGCGTGCTCGTTCGCCGTACGGGCGCCCCGGGCAGCCCAGGCTCTCATCGCTTCGAATACGTGTTCCCGGACCGCGAGATCGACGTCTTCGACGCTCGGCCGCCGTTTCGTCTCGTCGAGCGCGTGCATGTGCCGGAGCTGCACTCGCTCCGCGGCGTGGCCGTCAGCCCGTCGACGGGGATGCTCTACGCGAGCATCGGCGGCAACGGTGGCTCCGCAGGCAACGGCGGGCTTCTCGCGTACGATCTGCGACGGAACCGCATTCGCTGGCAGCGCGCCTTCCCGACCGGCACCGACAGCCTCGCGGTCTCACGGGACGGCCGGACGCTGTTCGTGCCGGAGGGCGAGCGAACCGAAGGCGACATCTGGTACGTCGTCGCGGCGCGGACGGGCGAGGTGACGCATGAGATGCATGCTGCGCCGGGCCCGCACAACACGATCGTCTCACCGGACGGCAAGCTCGTCTACCTCGGCCCGCGGAACTCGCGCTTCCTGGTCGTCGCGTCGACCGCCGACGATCGGGTCGTCGAGCGCATCGGGCCGTTGAAAGCTGGAGTGCGGCCGTTCACGGTCGACCAACGGCGTGGGCTCGCCTATACGACCGCGACGGGGTTCCTCGGCTTCCAGGTGTCGAGCCTGCGCACCGGTCGTCTGCTGTACACGGTCCCGATCCGCTTTCCATGGCGTCACTCGCTCGGCACGCCGAGTCACGGGATCTCGCTGAGCCCCGACGGCAACCGACTCGCCGTCATCGACGTTCCGAACAGCTACGTCCACGTCTTCGACGTCTCGCGTGTCCCGCACGAGCCGCCGCGCCTGGTCGCCAACGTGCGGCTCACACACTCGATGAAGGGCACGGAGCGGCCCTGTGGCGGAGACTGCGGGCGCGCCGGCTGGCTGCAACACAGTCTGGACGGCCGCTTTCTCTGGGTGGCAGACGACGGGGACGTGATCGCGACGCGCACGAATCGAGTGGTCTCGTTCGTCCCGGCGCTCTCGAACTCGCGTTACCTGTTCGAGCTCGACTGGCGCGGCGCCGCCCCCGTGCGGACGAGTACGCGGAGCGGAATCGCCGATCCTCCGTGACGACCCTGCAAACACCGTGCAAACCAGGTGGCAGAACGTTACGGTTGACCGAGGCGGATACCTGGCGGGCTGCCGGCGCGAGGTCAGAGACAGGAGAGAGGGGAACAGGATGAGCGCGACGAAGTCCGACACGGAGGCCAAGCCCGAGGCTGCAACGAGCAAGACGGCCGCCGAGCCCGTACGGCACCCCACGGTCGCTGAGCGAGTCGCGACCGGGCGGGCAGCTCGCGCCGAGGTTCCCCGGAAATCTCACGCCACCTTCGAGCCTGCGGCCGATCGCCCCGATCCGGTCGCCCTGCTCGAGGAGCAGGCGGCGGCGCGTGTGCCCGAGCTCGTACCGATTCGCTACGGGCGGATGCTCGTCTCGCCGTTCACGTTCTACCGCGGGGCTGCGTACATCATGGCGTCGGACCTCGCCTCGTCGCCGCGGACGAGCCTGATCTCCCAGCTCTGCGGCGACGCGCATCTGTCGAACTTCGGTGCCTACGCCGCGCCCGACCGGCGGCTCGTGTTCGACATGAATGACTTCGACGAGACGCTGCCCGGCCCGTTCGAGTGGGACCTGAAGCGCCTCGTCGCCAGCTTCGCGGTGGCGGGGCGCAGCCGCGGTTTCGACGCCGCGACGCGCGAGGCCATCAACCGCAACGTCGTCCGCTCGTACCGCGAGTCGATGGCGGGGTTCGCCTCGATGCGCACGTTCGACGTCTGGTACTCGCGCATCGACATCGACGACTGGGCCAAGCAGTGGATGTCAGAGGTGAATGCAGCCGCCGCCAAGCGTTTCGAGAAGACCGTTGCGAAGGCGCGCTCCAGGGACACGCTCTCCGCGTTCGCCAAGCTCACGCAGGTCGTCGACGGCGAGCCGCAATTCGTCAGCAACCCGCCGTTGATCGTCCGGGCCGTCGAGCTCTTCCCCGACTCGTCCGAGCAGCTGTTCGAAACGATCCGAGGTGCGATCCGCTCCTACCGCCGCACGCTCGAGGGCGATCGGCGCCATCTGCTCGAACGCTTCCGGTTCGTGGATCTCGCGCGAAAGGTGGTCGGGGTCGGCAGCGTCGGCACTCGGGCCTGGATCGCGCTGTTCGTCGGCCGCGACAACGACGATCCCCTGATCCTGCAGACCAAGGAGGCGCAGGCATCGGTGTTGGAGCCGTTCCTCGGCAAGAGCAGGTTCGCCAATCACGGGCAGCGGGTCGTCGAGGGCCAGCGGCTGCTCCAGGCCGCGAGCGACACGATGCTCGGCTGGATCCGAACGGAAGGAGAGGACGGCGTGAAGCGCGACTTCTACCTCCGCCAGCTCTGGGACTCGAAAGGATCGGCGCTGGTCGACACGATGAAGCCGGCGGCGATGACGCTCTACGCGCAGGTCTGTGGGGAGACGATGGCTCGCGCCCATGCGCGCTCGGGGGACGCGGTGGCGATCGCGAGCTATCTCGGCTCGAGCGACACCTTCGATCGCGCGCTCGCGACGTTCGCCGAGGCGTACGCCGACCAGAACGAGCGAGACTACGCAGCGCTCAAGGCGGCTGCCGAATCAGGGCGGATCGCGGTGGAGTCGGGGCTATGAGCGCACCGCAGGAGGAGAGAACCATGGACGTACCGTTGAAGCGCGCCGAGACCGGCGTCCTCGCCTGGATCGACCGGGACATCACCGAGCCGATGGCGAACTTCCAGGACCCCAGCCAGGAGTGGCGGCGGCTCTTCTCGGAGCTCTACGGCACGTTCCTGCTGGTGATCGTCGCCGCGGGCGGCGGGATGATGGGTGAGGCGTTCCCGAACACGATCACGCGTACTGCGGCGGTGGTCGCGCCGGGCTTGATGGTGATGGCGATCATCATGTTCATGGGGAAGGTGTCGGGTGCGCACTTGAACCCGGCGGTTAGCTTTGCCTTCTCTTTGCGCGGCGATTTTCCGTGGCGGCGCGTTCCCGGTTATGTGATCGTGCAGCTGATCGGGGCGTCGCTTGCTGCTCTGTTCCTGCACGAGGTGATCAAGGTGTCGGCGAAGTTCGGCTCGAACTATCCGGCGAGTGGTTTCTCTGGCTGGCAGGCGTACCTGATGGAGGCATTGCTGACCCTGGTCTTGGTCAGCGTGATCCTCGGGACGGCTTCGGGTGCGCAGAACATCGGCATCTTCGGTGCGATCGGCGTGGGTGCCTACATTGCGCTGGCCGGTCTGTGGGGAAGCCCGATCTCGGGCGCCTCGATGAACCCGGCACGCACGTTCGGCCCCGATCTCGTCGGCCGCGACTTCGGCAGCTACTGGGTCTATGTGGCGGGACCGCTCACCGGGGCGGTGATCGCGGTCGGGTTCGCCTACGTCCTACGCGGCGCCGGTGGCGGCAAATCCGGCTCGGGTGCGGCCCAGGGCGACCTCTTTACCGACGTGGAGAAGCCGACGCAGGCCTGATCGGAGCCGATCCGGCGCAGCGCCGACCGTCGCGGCTACCCTCACCGGCCGTGCCGCACGCAACCGACACCGCCTATCGCGACGACCTCCGCAACGTCGCGATCGTCGCCCACGTCGACCACGGCAAGACGACGCTCGTCGACGCGATGCTCTGGCAGTCCGGTTCGTTCCGCGAGAACCAGGACGTCGGCGAGCGCGTCCTCGACTCGACGGACCTCGAGCGCGAGAAGGGCATCACGATCCTCGCCAAGAACACGGCCGTCCGGTTGGGCGACACGAAGATCAACATCATCGACACCCCCGGTCACGCGGACTTCGGCGGCGAGGTGGAGCGCGGGCTGACGATGGTCGACGGGGTGCTCCTGCTCGTCGACGCGTCGGAGGGCCCGCTGCCGCAGACCCGTTTCGTCCTGCGCAAGGCACTCGAGGCGCGGCTGCCGGTCGTCCTCGTCGTCAACAAGGTCGACCGGCCGGACGCGCGTCCCACCGAGGTCGTCAACGAGGTATACGAGCTGTTCCTCGACCTCGACGCCGATGAGTCGCAGATCGAGTTCCCGATCGTCTACGCCAATGCTCGCTCCGGACAGGCCGGCAGGACCATCGACGGCCTGGCAGCCGATCTCGGCCCGCTCTTCGACACGATTCTCTCGACGATCCCGCCGCCTTCGTACGACCCCGACCATCCGCTGCAGGCGCTCGTCACGAATCTCGACGCCAGTCCGTACGTCGGACGGCTCGCCCTGCTCCGGATCCACCACGGCACCCTGAGCAAGGGCGCACGTATCGCGTGGTGCAAGGCGGACGGCACGATCGAGCAGGCACGAGTGACCGAGCTGTACGTGACCGAGGCACTCGACCGCGTTCCTGCGCTCGAAGCCGGACCGGGGGAGATCGTCGCCCTCGCCGGGCTGCCCGAGGTGACGATCGGCGAGACGATCGCCGACCCGGACGACCCGCGTCCCCTTCCCGTCACGACCGTGGACGAGCCCAGCCTGTCGGTGACGATCGGCATCAACACGAGCGTGCTGGCCGGCACCGAAGGCGACCGGCTGACCGCGAGCCAGATCAAGGGCCGGCTCGACCAGGAGCTCGTCGGCAACGTGTCGCTGCGTGTCCTGCCGACGTCTCGCCCCGATGCCTGGGAGGTGCAGGGGCGCGGTGAGCTGCAGCTCGCGGTGCTCGTCGAGCTGATGCGGCGCGAGGGCTTCGAGCTGACGGTCGGCAAGCCGGAGGTGCTGACCCGGGAGCTCGACGGCGTGCGCTCCGAGCCCGTCGAGCGGGTTGCGATCGACGTCCCCGAGGAGTACGTGGGCGTGATCACGCAGCTCCTCGCGCTGCGGAAGGGTCGTCTGCGGCAGATGGTCAACCACGGCACCGGCTGGGCGCGCATGGAGTACCTCGTGCCGGCGCGCGGCCTGATCGGCTTTCGCACCGAGTTCCTGACCGAGACGCGCGGCACCGGCATCCTGCACCACGTCTTCGAGGGCTGGGAGCCCTGGTACGGCGAGCTCCGGACGCGACCGACGGGCAGCCTCGTCGCCGACCGTCGCGGCCAGGCCACCGACTACGCGATCCAGGCGTTACAGGAGCGCGGCTCGCTGTTCGTCGAGCCGGGTGACGATCTCTACGAGGGGATGGTCGTCGGCGAGAACTCGCGGTCGGAGGATCTCGACGTCAACGCCTCGAAGCCCAAGAAGCTGACGAACGTGCGGGCGGCGTCCGCAGAGGTGTACGTCCGCCTGATTCCCGCGCGCGTGCTCTCGCTCGAGCAGGCACTCGAGTTCATCCGCGACGACGAAGCAGTCGAGGTGACGCCGCGCTCGATCAGGCTGCGAAAGGTCGAGCTGTCGGCTTCCAAGCGGCAGACGCTCGCGTCCCGCAGCAAGCGCGAGCGGGCGCTCAAGGCGGACTGATCGGTCTCGTGCTGTTGAACGCGCCGTAGGCGTCGTGCATGAAATGCGCCGTCGCCATCATCTCGGTGTTCAGCGTTCGCATCGTGCTCTTCTCGATCTTCACCGTGAACCAGGCCGGGATGGTGCGGTCGAAGAACGAGACGATCCAGACGGGCCGGCCGCCGACGGTCCCTCTTCCGAGCAGATGCGCGTTCGCGACGCTGTTCCAGGTCGGGACGGGCTGGGTCAGTGGTGCCGACTGCACGGACTCGACCCAATGGCCGCCGGGCGCTTTGTCCCAGCGCTTTCCGCCGATCACGATGCCGGCATAGCCGCCGCGGACCCGATAGGCGACGCGGTCGGGGGCACCGATGCGCCACAGGCTCGTGACCGCATGCTGCGGGTCGGACGCGAGATGCTCGACGTAGGCGAGCGACTGGAGCGACCGCCAGACGTGTGCGGCGCGATCGACCAGGGCCGTGGCATCGGCCGCCGGCCACACGCCGGGGAGCTGCTGCCGCCAGACGGCGCCGAGCGCACCGCCGTGCACCTCGACGACGACTGCGGACGGGTGCGCCGGTGCTGTGACCGTCGCCCGGTAGCAGCCGGAGCCGCACACCGCGGCCGGCGTCCGCCGGCCGCCGACGCCGAACGACACGTCGAGGCCGCTCGTTCCGCGACCCGTCGGCCCGAGCGCCGACAGCTGCAGCCCGAGTGCGCGCGCGTGCGGTGTCACGGCGAGCGCGAGCACGGTGCCGACGTCCTGGTGCGTGAAGACCACGGCCGACGACGGCGGAGCCGGAAACCCGGCAGTGGCCGGCGCCGACGACGCGGCGGGAGTCGCTGTGCTGGCGGCGCCGACCGACGTCGTCGCGGTCGCGACAGGCCCGGGCGTCCGGTGCAGGAGCACGGCGACGATGCCGATGCCGGCGACACCTGCGCAGAGGGCAGCGAGACTCGCGAACAGCCGAACGATCACGGTTGCTGTACGCGGACCCGTGACGACCGGTTCGCAGAACGCACCCCGGACAGGGTAGCCACCCCCGGCCGGGGGATTGCCGCAGCGGGCGCGGGAGATGAGGCTGCGATAGCCCGGGCGCCGAGGCGAGGCGGGTCACTGTTGCGGCCATGTTGAAAGGTGAAAAGACAACGCGTCTCTTGCGGGCGTTCATCATCGTCGGCGTCCTCGCGGGGGTCGTGGTCGCGGCCGTCGGTGCCGTGGGCGCGGTGTCCGACTGGCGGCGGGACGCCCATCGGGACGCGCTGGAGCGGCAGATCGCAGACGCGAGAACCGGGGCGAGCGGTGAGCGCGTCGCGATCACGAACGTGGGCGACCTCCGACAGGCCGCGACGCGCCGCACCGTCGCGTCCGCCTTCGGCCCGCTCGCCGCGGCGCAGACCCGCCGCCTCGGCCGCATCCTCGCCGTCGCGCCGACGGACAGCGGCACTGATCTGGCGGCCGCCGACGTCCTGCACGACCAGGCGGTCGGGCTCGTGTGGCGCGGCCTGGCGCCCGGCGCGATCAGAGGGACGCGCGCCGAACAGCTCGCCGACGCACGAAGCCTGCTCCGCGCCGTCGACGCACGCCTTCGCGAGGGCAGCGCCGCCGTCCCGATCGAGCCGTGGCCGGCCGGAACGGCGGAAGAGCTCGAGGCGATCGCACTGGCGCTCGTCGCGGCGATCGGCGTCTGGCGGCTCGTGCAGATCGCGCGCCGCCTCGCCGGCCTCCGGCTCGCGATCGAGAACCCGCGGGAGATCGAGCGGCTGCACGACGCAGCGCACACCGACAGCCTGACCGGGCTCGGCAACCACCGCACGTTCTACAACCACCTCGCGCGCGAGATCAAGCGCCGCGCGAAGAGCGGTTCGACGTTCAGCCTGCTCGCGATCGACCTGGACGGGCTGAAGCGCGTCAACGACGAGCAGGGTCACCTGGCCGGCGACGAGTACATCAAGAAGGTCGCGCACGCGATCCGGATGGAGGTCGATCGCATCGGTTCGATCTACCGCACGGGCGGCGACGAGTTCATGGCGCTCCTGCCGAACCGGCGGGCCTGGAGCGCGCTCGCGATCGCGCACAACATCCAACGAGCGGCGACCGACGAGATCGGCCAGCGTGCGCTCAGCGTCGGCGTGACCGAGTCCGCGAACACCGAGAGCGCCCGGGTCCTGATCAACCAGGCCGACATCGCGCTGTACGAGGCGAAGCGCAACAAGCTTCTGGCCGTGATCTATCGCCCCGCGCTCGAGGCGTCGAGTACGGAGAGCAACGCCTCGCTGCCGACGCCGAACCAGCGAACGCTTGCCGCAGCGCTCGCGCACGCGATCGACGCGAAGGACAGCGGAGAACGCAACCACTGCGAGACCGTCGCGGAGCTCTCCGTCGGGATCGGCCAGCGCGTCGGCATTTCGGCGGCGCAGCTCGAGCGGTTGCAGCTCGCCGGGCTCGTCCACGACGTCGGCAAGATCGGATTGCCCGACGTGATCCTGCAGAAGCCGGGCGCGCTCGAGTCCGGCGAGCGCACCGAGCTCGAGCAGCACGTCACGATCGGCCACGCGATCCTGCTCGCCGCAGACCTCGATACCGAGGCGGAGTGGGTGCTCCACCATCACGAGCGCTACGACGGCACCGGCTATCCCGCGGGCCTCGCCGGCGAGGAGATCCCGCTCGCCTCCCGCGTGCTCGCCGTTGCCGACGCGTTCGAGACGATGACGGGCGGCCGTCCGTACCGAAGCCGTCTGAGCACCGAGACGGCGCTCACGGAGCTGCAGGACCACAGCGGCTCGCAGTTCGATCCGGATTGTGTCGAGGCGCTCGCCGACCTGCTCGGCCACGTCGCCGCGCCAAAGCCCGTGCCGGTCGCCTAGATGGTCTCGGGCGGGCCTTGCGAGTCGGCCAGGTAGTTCGCGTGCACGACATGGAGCGCTTCGGGGAGATCGGGTGATGCGAGGGCGTCCTTGTGCAGGAACCCGACGGCGCCTGCATCCTGAGAGCGCGCAACGTCGGCGAACTCCCCCGACCCGGTGTAGACGACCACGTGCTGTGCGGCGTTGCGGGCGTGGATCGCGCGCGTGGCCGCCAGCCCGTCGCAGCCCGGCAGCCCGAGATCCATGAGCACGATGTCCGGCTCGAGCTCCGCGGCGAGTCGCACCCCGGTGTCGCCGTCGGCGGCGCGACCGACGACGGCGAAGCGCCCGTCGGCTGTGAGCAACTGGCGGACCAGCGTGGCGAGCCCGTCGTCGTCCTCGACGATCACGATTCGCAGCGGCCCGCCCGTCACGGTCGAGGAGCCTGACAGACCGACCCGTAGGATGCGCCGATGGTGATCGACGGCCACAACGACCTGGTGCTCCGCAAGTGGCGCGGTGAGCCCACGAAGCACATGGACCTCGAGGCCGGTCGCGCTGCCGGGTTCGCCGGCGGCTTCTTCGCGCTCCACGTGCCGTCGCCTCATCCACCGGATCCGACGTCGATTCCGTACGCGGTGCCGCTCGCCGATCCCATCCCGCAACAGGAGGCGGCGCGGATCGCCGGAGAGCTCTACGAGACGCTCTGCGAGCTGCCGGTGCGTCGGGCGACGTCGGTCGACGACTTCCGCGAAGGTGAGATCGCGGCGATCGTGCATCTGGAGGGCGCGGACCCGCTGGCCGAGGATCTCTCCGACCTCGAACGCTGGTACGAGCGCGGCCTTCGCTCCGTCGGCCTCGTCTGGTCGCGTCCGAACGCGTTCGCGCAAGGGGTCCCCTTCGAGTTCCCGGGCTCTCCCGACATCGGGACGGGGCTGTCGTCCGCCGGGCGCGCGCTGGTCGCCGCCTGCAACCGGCTCGGGATCCTCGTTGACCTCTCACATCTGAACGAGGCCGGCTTCTGGGACGTGGCGCGTGTCTCCGATGCCCCGCTCGTGGCCACGCACTCCAATGCGCATGCGCTCTGTGCGTCGACGCGGAACCTCACCGACGCTCAACTCGAGGCGGTTCGTGATTCCGGTGGCCTCGTCGGAGTCAACTTCGCGGTCAATTTCCTTCGGGAGGACGGCGACCAGGTGCCGGACACGCCGATCGGCGAGATCGTGCGCCACGTCGACTACCTTGCGG
Source organism: uncultured Thermoleophilia bacterium (assembly GCA_963769545.1). Lineage (GTDB taxonomy): Bacteria > Actinomycetota > Thermoleophilia > Gaiellales > Gaiellaceae > PALSA-600. Next base: position 341,032 of record CAVYMB010000003.1, read on the forward strand.
AGCAGATGGGCATCGACCACGTCGCCTTCGGCTCGGATTTCGACGGGGCCGTCGTCCCCGAGGCCGTTGGCGGTGTGACCGGGTTTCCGCGGATCATCGATGCGCTCGGCGAGGCGGGTTACGACGACGAGTCGATTGCGAAGGTGAGCCACGGGAACTGGCTCCGCGTCCTCGAGGAGACGTGGAGTCGATGATGATGCGGAAGCTCGGCCCGCTCGAGGTGACGGTCGTCGGCCTCGGTTGCAACAACTTCGGCGGTCGGGTCGACGAGGCGGGCACGCGCGCCGTGATCGACGCCGCTCTCGAGGTCGGCGTCACGTTCTTCGACACGGCCGACATCTACGGCAACGCCGGCGGCAGCGAGACGCTGATCGGGAAGGTGCTCGAGGGCCGGCGCGACCAGGTCGTGCTCGCGACGAAGTTCGGGAAGCCGATGGGTGACGGCGCAGCGCGACGCGGTTCGCGTGACTACGTCCGCGCGGCGATCGAGGCATCGCTGAGCCGGCTCCGCACCGATCACATCGACCTCTACCAGCACCACGAGGAAGACCCCGACACGCCGCTCGAGGAGACGTTCGGCGTCATCGCCGAACTCGTCGCCGAAGGTACCGTGCGCGCGTTCGGAACGTCGAACTACGCACCGGCGACGCTCGAGCGGGCATCGGCGGTCGCCGCGTCGCTGGCGGTGCCGTACGTCTCGGAGCAAGGCCATTACTCGTGGCTGGAGCGCGACGCCGAGCGTGAGCTGCTGCCGACGTGCGAGCAGCTCGGCCTCGGCTTCATCCCGTACTTTCCGCTCGCGAGCGGCCTGCTCACGGGCAAGGTGACCCGTGACCACCCGCCACAGGCCGGAACGAGGCTCCACGGACGCGAGATCGACAATACGGCGCTCGACCGCATCGACCGCCTTCGCGCCTGGGCCGAGGCGCGCGGCGTCTCGTTGCTCGACGTCGCGATCGGCGGGCTCGCGGCCGTGTCTCCGGTCGCGTCGGTGATCGCGGGCGCGACGAAGCCCGAGCAGGTGCGGGCGAATGCCGCCGCGGGCGAGTGGCAGCCGAGCACGGCCGAGCTCGCCGAGCTGCTGGCGCTCAGCTGAAGCGTTGGTGCCCGGCACGAAGGTGCCAGGCACCAGGTCACGCGCTAATCCAATTTCGCGACGACGTGCTTGATCTGGGTGTACTCCTCCATCGAGTACGCCGACATGTCCTTGCCGTAACCGGAGCTCTTGTAGCCGCCGTGCGGCATCTCGGATGCGATCGGCACGAGATGGTCGTTGATCCACACGGTACCGAACTGCAGCCTGCGCGCCGCGTTCAGGGCGCGGCCGATGTCGCGCGTCCACACGGACGCCGCCAGACCGTAGCGAACGCCGTTCGCCCAGGTGATCGCCTCGGCGTCGTCGGCGAAGCGCTGCACGGTGACGACCGGGCCGAAGACCTCGTTCTGGACGATCTCGTCGTCCTGGGAGACGTCGGTGATCACGGTCGGCTGCACGAAAAAGCCGCGGTCGCCGTTCGTGCCACCGCCTGTCAGCACCGTCGCACCCTCGGCGCGCTCGAGGAAGCCGAGAATCCGCTCCTGCTGGTCCTTCGAGATCACCGGCCCCATCTCGATCTCGTCACCCTCGGCCGGGTCGCCGACCTTCAGCGACTCCACGGCGGGCACGAGCGCCTCGAGCAGCGCGTCGTAGATCTTCGGCCCGGCGAGCACACGCGAGCCGGCGGTGCAGTCCTGGCCGGAGTTCGCGTAGCCCGCGATCTTGATCCCCTCGGCGACCGCCGCTGGGTCGGCGTCGTCGAAGACGACCATCGGCGCCTTGCCGCCGAGCTCGAGGTGCACGCGCTTGAGCGTGTCGGCCGCATTTTTCGCGATCAGCTTGCCGGTTGCGATGTCGCCGGTGAGCGAGACGAGCCCGATGTCGGGATGCGCGACCAGCCGCTCGCCGGTCGGGACGCCGTCGCCGGTGACGACCTGGAGCACCCCCGCCGGGATCACGTCCTTCGCGAGCTCGACGAAGCGGAGTAGCGACAACGGCGTTTGCTCGGACGGCTTCAGGATCTGCACGTTGCCGGCTGCGAGCGCCGGGCCCATCTTCCAGATGGCCATCATCAGCGGGTAGTTCCACGGGCAGATGCCCGCGACCACGCCGATCGGCTCGCGCCGGATCATCGATGTGAAGCCGCGGATGTACTCACCCGTCGACTTCCCTTCGAGGTTGCGGGCGGCCCCGGCGAAGAAGCGGAGGTTGTCGGCGGCGAACGGCAGCTCCTCACGAGCTAGCCCGATCGGCTTGCCGACGTTCCTCGACTCGATCTGCGCCAGCTCCTCGGCGTTGTCGGTCAGCACCTGCGCCAGGTTGAGGAGCAATTCGGCGCGTTCGCCGGGAGTTGCGTCGAGCCAGCCGGGGAGCGCGGCCTTCGCGCGCTCGACCGCCTCGTCGACCTCGTCGGCGCTCGCATTCGGCACCTCGCCGATCGTCTCACCGGTTGCAGGGTTCAGGACCTCGAGAGTCGCTTCGATCGTTGCCATGAGCTCAAGCCTCCTATTCGGTACGCAGAATCCCAGTTTCCCGCGTCAGGCGCTGGGCGATCGCCACGGGGATGATCGTCAGCAGGATCACGACGAGCGCGACCACGTTGACGACCGGTAGCTGCTGGCCCTGACGCAGGTTGTCGAGGATGAAGATCGGGAGCGTCGTCTGGGCGCCTGCGGTGAACGTGGTGACGACGACCTCGTCGAACGAGAGCGCGAATGCGAGCAGGGCGCCCGAGATCAGCGCCGTCGAGAGCACGGGCCAGGTGACGAATCTGAACGTCTGCCACCCGTCGGCGCCGAGGTCCATCGACGCCTCGTAGAGCGACGGCGAGCTTCGCCGCAGGCGGGCGAGCACGTTGTTGTAGACGACGACGACGCAGAACGTCGCGTGGCCGATCACGATCGTCCAGATCGAGAACGCGACGCCTGCGAAGACGTAGAACGAGTTCAACGCCATGCCCGTGATGATGCCGGGCAACGCGATCGGCAGAATGAGGAGGAACGACACCGATTCCCGTCCGAAGAACCGGAAGCGATAGATCGCGAACGCGGCCATCGAGCCGAGGACGATCGCGATCGTCGTCGCGATCAGCCCGACTTCGAGCGAGAGCCGGAGCGAGTTGCGGACATCGGGGTCGGACCACGCGACGTGAAACCAGTGCGTCGTCCACCCGGGGATCGGCCAGCTCTGCACGTTCGAGCTGTTGAACGCGTAGACGCCGATCAAGACGAGCGGGATCCAGAGGAACGCGACGACGAGGATCGTCCAGATCCAGAGGCCGATGCGGGTCGAGCGCGCTTCCATCGTCCTCAGAGCGCCTCGAACGCGCCGAGCCGGCGTGCGATCACGAGGTACACGGCCATGACCGCGACGGGGATCGTGGCCAGCGCGGCCGCGAACGGGATGTTCGCGTTGATGCCGATGTTCTCGTAGACGACGTTGCCGATGAAGCTCGAGCTCGTGCCGCCGATCAGGAGCGGTGTTATGTAGTCACCGAGCGTCAGCGAGAACGTGAAGATCGACCCGGCGACGATTCCCGGCAGCGCGAGCGGGAGGATCACAGAGCGGAGTGTTCTCGACCCGCGGGCGCCGAGATCGCGCGACGCCTCGATGTAGGAGTGGGGGATCCGTTCGAGCGAGCTGTACACGGGCAGCACCATGAACGGCAGCCACACGTACGAGAAGACGAGCCACATCGCCCAGTTCGAGTAGGCGATGTTGGCCGCCGGCAGTCCGAGCTTGGTGAGCGACCAGTCGAGCGCGCCGCCACCGGAGAGAATCGTCTGCCACGCATAGATGCGGACGAGGTAGCTCGACCAGAGCGGCAGGACCACCGCCACGAAGAGGAGGCCGCGAAGTCGCCGCGGGGCGACGCGGGCCATGAAATAACCGAGGGGAAATGCGAGCAGCGCGTCGGTGATGGTCACGGCCGCCGCGATGCCGATCGTCCGCCCCGCGATCCGCAGGTAGGTCGGATCGGCGAGCGAGAAGATGATTCGGTAGTTGTCGAGCGTCCAGAGGTGGACGAGCTCGCCGGTGAACGAGTCGACGGTCCAGAACGACGAGACGAGCAGGACCGCGAGCGCGCCGAGGTAGACGACGCCGAACGCGATCGCCGGCGGCCCGAGCAGTCCGATCCCCTTGAGCCAGGGCCGGCGCCAGAGGGCCGAGCCCACGCGGAGGCGGGCCCGTCGGTTCGACGGGCCCGCCTCCGGAGGCACCGGGAGCTCGAGCGTCACCGGCTAGCCGGTGATCTGCGTCCAGGCTTGCTGCCAGGCGTTGTAGTCCATGCAGTCGTTCCCGGGCTGCCAGCCGCACTGGGGCACGGGTGTCTTCCAGAACTTGATCTTCCCGTAGTACGACGCCGGCTCGTTGAGGTGGTACTTCGCGCAGGAGCCGGCCTCGATCTTGTTCATGTACGGGCACGCCGTCGGGTTGACCGGCGTCTCGCCGAAGACGAGTGCCTGCTTCGCCTCGACCTGCGGCGTCGTCACGTACTTCATCCACATGTACGCACAGTTCGGATGCGGAGCCTTCTTGGCGAGCATCCAGGTGTCGGCCCAACCGGTTGTCGGCAGCGGCACGATCTCCTTGATCGGCGCCTTCGCACCTTCGAGCTGAAGCGTCTGGTAGGGCCAGCCGGCACCCATCCAGACGTCGCCGTTCTTGAACGACGTGATCTCGTCGGTGGCGTAGTTCCAGTAGCGCTTGAGGAGCGGCTTCTGCTGCTTGAGCAGCGAAACCGTCGCGGCGAGCTGGTCCTTCGTCAACTCGTACGGATCCTTGATGCCGAGGCTCGGCTTCGTCCGCTCGAGGTAGAGCGCGGCGTCCGCGATCTGGATCGGGTTGTTCGGGACGGTGAGCTTGCCCTTGTACTTGCCGCTGTAGATCGCCGCCCAGCTGGTCGGAGCGGGCTTCACCTTCTGCGTGTTGTAGAGCAGCGTGTTCGGGCCCCACTGCACGGAGACGCCGTAGTGCACGCCCTTGACGGTGTTGTGGGCCGGCGACTTGAAGGCCGGCAGAAAGTCCTTCCACGAGGGGATCAGGTTGACGTTGACCGGCTGGACGTCACCGCCATAGATCAGGCGCAGGCTCGCATCGCCCGAGGCAGATACGAGGTCATACTGGCCGCCGCCGCCACCGCCGCCCGTCCGCATCAGCGCGACCATCTCGTTCGAGCTGCCGGCGTCCTTGCGATGGATCGTGCAGCCGGTCTCCTTCTCGAACTTGTTCGCGAAGCTCGGGTCGCTGTACGCCGACCACTCGATCAGGTTGAGCGAGCCTTCGCCCTTCCCGATCTTCATCGCCATGTTCGTGCCGTCGCCGCGCGACACGCCGACAGCGGGCACGATCAGTGCCGCGACGAGCGCGAGCGCGAACAGATGGATCTTGTGGATCCGTCTCACGTTGGTAGTCCTCCTTGCCGGGGGGTCGTCGGGGGTCGATCGATCTCGAAGGTGTGCTCGGGCCGCCACGTCAGCCGCACGCGCTGCCCGCGCTGCTCGAGCGCGTCGGCGGACGACGTCTCGAGGTTCTGCCGCAACGCGACCAGTTCGCCGCCGGCGTCAAGCGTCACGACGTAGCGCGTGACGGCGCCGAGATAGACGACGTCGCGGATCCGGCCAGGCTCGCCCTCGCCGGCGTCGCCCTCGAGCATGCGCACCTTCTCCGGGCGCACGGTGAACCGGCGGCCGTCGCGCTCGAGAATGTTCGAGGTGCCCACGAACCCGGCGACGAACTCGCTGGCCGGCCGCTCGTAGACGTCGGCCGGCGACCCGATCTGCTCGATGCGGCCTTCGTTGAACACGGCCAGGTGGTCGCTCATCGTCAGCGCCTCCTCCTGGTCGTGGGTGACATAGAGGAAGGTCATGCCGAGCTCTTGCTGGAGCGCCTTCAGGAACACCTGCATCTCCTGTCGCAACTTCAGGTCGAGTGCGCCGAGCGGCTCGTCGAGCAGCAGCACCTTCGGCTGGTTGACGATCGAGCGTGCGAGCGCGACCCGCTGGCGCTGGCCACCCGACAGCTGGACGGGCTTGCGCGGCCCGTAGCCGTCGAGGCGGACCATCCGGAGCACCTCGTCGACCCTCGAGCCGCGCTCGCGGCGGCGCACGCCCTTCACCTTGAGCCCGTAGCCGACGTTCTCGGCCACCGTCATGTGCGGGAACAGGGCGTAGTCCTGGAACACCGTGTTCACGTCCCTCGCGTAGGGGGGACGACGCGTGATGTCCTCGCCGCCGAGCGTGATCGTGCCGGCGTCCGGCTGCTCGAACCCGGCGATCATCCGCAGTGTCGTCGTCTTGCCCGACCCGGACGGCCCGAGCAGGGTGAAGAACTCTCCGTCGGCGACCTCGAGGTCGACATTGTCGACAGCGACCACGTCGCCGTAGGTCTTGCGCGCGTGTGCGACGCGAACGTCAGCCGCCAAGGCACTCCTGGAGGATGTCGAGGCCGCGGTCGAGCTCCGCGTCGGAGACCGTGAACGGGACGAGCACCCGGATCACGTTTCCGTAGATGCCGCAGGAGAGGAGGATCAGCCCGCGCTCACGCGCCGCCGCCGTGATGCGCGCCGTCTCGTCGGCCGTCGGCTCGGGCAGCTCGAGTGCGAGCATCGGGCCGAGACCGCGGACGTCGCTGCCCGCGGGTGCCATGTCGGTCAGCCGCCGTCGAACGTGGTCGCCGATCTGCTCCGCCCGCGCGCGCAGCTCCGGCAGCGTGTCGAGCACGGCGAGCGCCGCAGCGCACGAAACCGGGTTGCCGGTGAAGGTGCCCCCCAGTCCGCCGGGTGGAACCGCGTCCATCACCTCGGCGCGACCCGTGACCGCCGCGAGCGGCAGGCCGCCGCCGAGCGTCTTGCCGCTGACGAGCAGGTCGGGCTTCGCGTCGTAGTGCTCGATCGCCCAGAGAGGCCCGGTGCGACCGCAGCCCGACTGCACCTCGTCGTTCACGTAGAGGATGCCGTGCTCGTCGAGCAGCTCCTGCAGCCGCTTCGGGAAATCGGCCGGCATCGGGATGAAGCCGCCCTCGCCCTGCACCGGTTCGAGCACCGCGCACGCGACCGACTGCGGGTCGACGTCGCCCTTGAACAGATGCTTCAACCCCTCGATCGCATCGTCGGCGCTGACGCCCCGGTACGGGTACGGGGCGGGGGTGCGGTAGACCTCGGGCGCGAACGGCCCGAATCCCTTCTTGTACGGGACGACCTTGGCGGTCATCGTCATCGAGAGCAGCGTCCGGCCGTGGAACGCGTTGTCGAAGACCACCACTGCCGGGCGGCCCGTAGCGACACGCGCGATCTTCACCGCGTTCTCGATCGCTTCGGCGCCCGAGTTCAGGAGCAGCGACTTCTGGTCGTTCCCCCGGCACGGCGACAGCTCGGCGAGCCGGCGGCAGACCTCGACGTACGGCTCGTACATGCCGACCATCGCGCACTGGTGAAGGTAGCGGTCGACCTGCTCGTGCACCGCCTTCACCACAGCCGGTGCCGAGTGCCCGACGTTCGCGCAGCCGATGCCGCCCGCGAAATCGATGTACTCGCGGCCGTCGACGTCCCAGACGCGTGCACCCTCGGCCCGCTCGACGAAGATCGGCTGCGTGGACAGCCCACGCGCCACGTAGCGCTCGCGCGCCTCCTGGAGGCGCCCGGTGGCTGTCCGCTCCTGCAGCGACACGGCAAGGGCGACTGTATACGGCGTCCCCGCGGGGAGCCAGGTGACCCCGGCCGAAGCCCGGATACGATGGCCGACTCCGGGCGCCTTGGCCGAGTGGTTAGGCAGCGGCCTGCAAAGCCGTTTACAGCGGTTCGAATCCGCTAGGCGCCTTCGAACGACCACTCGAGCATCACGAACGGTTCCGGCGGCCCGGCCCCGGCGGCCCGGTAGGCGCCGAGCGCGGCGGCGTTGTGGGCTTCGGTGCCGACCCACATCCCGTAGCAGCCGCGTCCGCGCGCCAGATCTGCCAACGACGTGACGAGCGCGGTCCCGATCCCCCGGCGGCGATGGGCTTCGGCGACCGACAGCTCGTAGAGGAACATCTCGGTCCCCTTGTCCGGATGCGTGGTCTCGACGCCGCTGACGAACCCCACCGGCTCACCGGCGTCGTCGAGTGCGTACAGCAGATGATGTCCCTCGCTCGACAGGAACCGCTCGGCCAAGAGCTCCGTCGGTGGAGCATCGAACAGCGCAGCTCCGGCGAGCAGGAGGCGCTCGTCACCCGGACCGAGACGCCGGATCTCCACCGCCCAATCGTAGGGGCGGGCGCGTGCCCCGGGGTGCAGATGCCGCTGTTTTGTAGTAAGCCACGGGTCAGCGAACGGGGGGCCGAGCAGCTGAACCAGCATGTCGCGCAGATCGTCGGCCGCGAGCCCGAGCTCGCGGAGCTCGACGGATTCCTCGGCACGGATTCGCCGGCCGGGGCGCTCGTGCTCGTCGGCGGCCCGGGGGCTGGAAAGACGACGCTGTGGGAGGCGGGGGTCGACCGCTGCGTGGGCCGCCGCGTGCGCGTCCTTTCCGCGCGGCCGAGCGGCGCCGACGCCAAGCTGTCGTTCGCGGGCCTGATCGACCTGCTCGACGGCATCGACTTCGCTCACATCGAGGGACTGCCGTCGCCGCAACGCCGCGCGCTCGAGGCGGCGCTGCTGCGCGTAGACCCCGACGGTGCACCCGCCGAGACGCATGCGATCAGGATCGCCTTCCTGAACGTCCTGCGCGGACTGGCACAGCGCGAGGCGATCGTCGTCGCCGTCGACGATCTCCAGTGGCTCGACGCGTCGTCTGCGGACGCGCTCGCGTTCGCCGCGCGGCGGCTCGACGGTCGGACGGCGTTCCTGCTCGCCCGGCGCCCCGGGCCGGCGTCGCCGCTCGAGCGCGCGCTCGAGGATGTGATCGCGACGGTCGGCGTCGGACCGCTGAGCTTCGGCGCCATCCGCAGCATGCTCTCCGAGCGCCTGGGGCTCACCCTGCAGCGCCAGGTCCTGCGCCGGATCGTCGACACCACCCTGGGGAATCCGTTGTTCGCGCTCGAGCTCGGGCGATCGTTCCTCGAGCTCGGCATTCCGGTGTCGGTCGACGAGATCGCGGTGCCGGAGGAAGTCGAGGCCGTGCTCGGCACCCGGGTCGCGCGGCTGCCGGTTCCGTTGCGCGGGCTGCTGCTCGCCGTGGCGTTGAGCGCCGACCCGCGTGTGTCGGAGCTGGCCGTGATCGCCGGTGCTTCCGCGATCGACGATGCGGTCGCCCGCGGGCTCCTGATCGTCGACGGTGACCGCGTGCGCGCCACGCATCCGCTGCTCCCCGCGACCGCGCGGAGCCGTGCACGTCCACGCGAGCGTCGCGAGATGCATGAACGGCTCGCCGGCGCGGTCGGCGACTCGGAGCTGCGTGCGCTTCACCTGGCCCTCGCGACCGAGCAGCCCGACGCCGCGCTGGCCGACACGGTCGGTGCGGCTGCGGCGGAGGCGGCGGCGCGCGGCGCGACCCAGGAGGCGGTCGTGCTCGCCGAGCATGCGCTCCGCATCACCGAGCCCGGCTCGGCCGAGCGCATCGAGCGCCTGTTGCTGCTCGCGGGCTATCTCCAGGTCGCCGGCGAGCTGCAACGCGTCTCGGATCTGCTCCTCCCCGAGCTCGCGTCGCTTCCGGCCGGCGCACCGCGGGTCCGGGCGCTCGTGCTCCTGAGCGACGGAGGCGCGAACGAGAGCAACGACGACTGCATCCGCTACCTCGAGCAGGCGCTCGCCGAGAGCGACGTCGCGCCGCTGGAGCGCGCGGCGGTGCTCGCCAAGCTCGCGAGCAACTGGTCGGCCGTCCGCGTCGAGCGGATCGCCGCGGCGGAGGCATGGGCCGAGGAGGCCGCCGCTACCGCGCGTGACGGCGACCCCGCGCTCGAGCGGCTGGCGCTGGAGAGCCTGAGCTGGGCGCGCAGCCTGCGAGGACGTCCCGTCGACGACCTCTGCGACCGGTTCCTGAGCGTCTCGGACGCTGCGTTCCATCTCGCGGTGACACCGGAGCGCGTCGCCGCGCAGCGGCTGATGTGGCGCGGCGAGATCGGGCCGGCGCGCGCCCAGCTCGAGCGGATGCTCCGGCTGGCCGACGAGCGGGGCGAGCAGGTGTCGTTTGCGCTGCTTCGCTTCCATCTCTGCGAGGTCGAGATCCGCGCGGGCGGCTTCCGCGCAGCGTCGTTGTTGCTCGACGAGTGGGCCGAGTCGGTCGACGACGAGCTGCTTCTCTGGCCGATGTACGAGCGCTGCCGCGCCCTGCTTGCGGTCGGGGCCGGCTCGGCGGTCGAGGCCGAGCGCTGGTGCGAGGCGGCGGTGGAGAAGGCGGACGCGACCGGCGTGCGCTGGGACCGCCTGGAGGCGATGCGCGCAGCCGGGATCGCCGCGCTCCTGACGAACGAGCCTGCGCGAGCCGTCGACGACCTCCGAGCCGTCTACGACCACACGCGCGACCAGGGCGTCGACGAGCCGGGCGCGTTTCCCGTCGTGCCGGACCTCGTGGAGGCGCTCGTCGAGCTCGGCGACGTCGACGAGGCTGCCGCGATCACGGCACGGCTGCGCGGGCAGGGCGACGAGCAGGAGCACCCGTGGGCGCGAGCGACGGCGAGACGCTGCGCGTCGCTGATCAGCCTCGCCTCGGGCGACTACGACGACCTCGCCGCGGCAGGCCTCGAACAGGCGGCGAACGAGTATGCGGCCCTCGGCCTCGCGTTCGACCACGCGCGTTCGCTCCTCGGTCTCGGGCGGGCGCGACGCCGCGCCCGCAAGTGGGGCGCGGCACGCGAGGCGCTCGAGCGGGCCGCAGCGCTGTTCGACGAGATCGGCTCCTCCGGGTGGGGAGACCGAGCGCGCTCCGAGCTCTCCCGCGTCGGCGCGCGCAAGCCGGGCGCGCGCGGTGAGCTGACACCGACCGAGCAGCGCGTGGCGGCGCTCGCGAGCCAGGGCCTGTCCAACAAGGAGATCGCGCAAGCGCTCTTCGTCACCGTCAACACCGTCGAGGCGCACCTCTCGCACGCCTACGCGAAGCTCGGCATCCGCTCGCGCGCCCAACTTGCGCGCGCATTCGCCGAAGCTCGCTAGCCGCGCAACGGTCTGTACGGCGCCTGTGTTTTGTAGTAAGCCACGTTCAACGAAGCGGGGGCCGAGCAGCTGAACCAGCATGTCTCGCAGATCGTCGGCCGCGAGCCCGAGCTCGCCGAGCTCGGCGCGTTCATCGACGCGGACCCCCCGAGTGGTGCGCTGGTGCTCGTCGGCGCCCCGGGCGTCGGCAAGACAAGCCTGTGGGAAGCCGGGCTCGACAGCTGCCGCGCCAAGGGCTGCTGGATCCTCTCGGCACGACCGAGTGGCGCCGATGCACAGCTGGCGTTCAGCGGGCTGATCGATTTGCTGGACGGCATCGAATTCGATCGGCTGGATGGTCTGCCTGCGCCGCAGCGGCGTGCACTTCAATCGGCGCTGCTCCGCGACGATCCGGACGACACACCGGCGGAGCCGCACGCGATCCGACTCGCGCTGTTGAACGTCATGCGCGCGTTGGCGCGCGAGCGTCCGATTGTCGTGGCCGTCGACGACGTGCAATGGCTCGACGAGCCGTCGGCGGGCTCGCTCGCGTTCGTCGCGCAGCGACTCGACGCTGGTCAAGCCGTCTTCTTGCTCGCCCGGCGACCGGGGCCGCCCGGCGTGCTCGAACGTGCGCTCGATGGTGGTCGCGCCGTCTGGCTCGCCATCGGCCCGCTGAGCTTCGGCGCGATCCGAAAGATGCTCTCGGACCGACTCGGGCTGACCTTGCAGCGGCAGGTGCTGCGTCGAGTCGTCGAGACGACCCTCGGCAACCCGCTGTTCGCGTTGGAGATCGGACGCTCGTTCCTCGCCCAGGGGGTCCCGGCATCGCCGGAGGAGATCGCCGTGCCCGAGGTGGTCGAAGAGGTGCTGGGCACGCGTGTCGCAAGGCTGACCCCGGTGCTCCGGCGACTGCTTCTCGCGGTGGCGCTGAGTGAGGGCCTGCGCGCTGCTCAGATCGCCGAGATCGGCGGCCCGTTCGCGCTCGACGACGCCGTCGACGCGGGGCTGTTGATCCTGGATGGAGAGCGCGTGCGGGCCTCGCACCCGCTGCTCGCCGCAGCGGCGCGCAGTCGGGCAGGCTCCCGTGAACGCCGTGAGCTCCACCTGGAGCTCGCTCGCATCGTCGACGACGAGGAGCTGCGGGCGCTGCACCTGGCGCTTGCCGCCGACGCGCCCGATGCGCAGCTTTCGGCCACGCTTTCCGTCGCGGCCGCTGCGGCTGCGTCGCGCGGCGCCGCGCAGGAGGCTGTCTCGCTCGCAGGCCATGCGCTTCGGGTCACCGCAGCCGACGCGACCCAGCGCAGCGACCGTGTGCTTCAGCTCGCTCAGTATCTCGAGGTCGCAGGCGACCTACAGCGACTCTCCGTCTTTCTCGAGGGTGAGCTCGACTCGCTCCCTTCCGGCTCGCCCCGGACGCGCGCATTGCTCCTGCTCAGCGAAGGCGGGGCGAACGTCAGCAACGGTGACGGTCTTCGCTACCTGGAGCGCGCGCTCGTCGAGAGCGGGAACGATCCGCGACTTCGTGCGCCCGTGCTCGCCAAGCTCTCGAGCAATGCGTCCGCGATCAGGGTCAGCCGGCTTCGCGACGCTGAAGCGTGGGCGAGGGAGGCACTCGCCGCGTCGCACGACGACCCGGAGGTCGAGCGCGCGGCGCTCGGGAGCCTGAGCTGGGCGCGCAGCCTGCGCGGCAAGCCGATCGACGATCTGTGCGCGCGTTTCGTCGCCGCATCGGACACGGTTCCCTACCTCGCCGGATCGCCGGATCGCGTCGCAGCCCAGCGTCTCGTCTGGCGCGGAGAGGTCGCGCGGGCGCGAGAGCTCCTCACCGCGATGCTGCGCGTCGCCGGCGAGCGGGGTGAGCCGGTCTCCTACGCACTGTTCCGTCTGCACCTGTGCGAGCTCGAGTTGCGCGCCGGCGGATGGGCTGCGGCGGACCAGCTGCTCTCCGAGTGGGCGGAGTCGTCCGACGACGAGCTGCTCTTCTGGCCCATGTACGAGCGCTGCCGGGCGCTGCTCGCCGCCGGCCGAGGCCTTCCGGAGGCGGCGAGCTCGTGGGGCGCTCAGGCGATCGCTCGAGCTGAGGCTACGGGCGTGGAGTGGGACCGACTGGAGGCCCTTCGCGCGATCGCGATCGCTGCCCTGCTGGAGCACGACGCTGCGCGCGCCGCCGACGGTCTCCGCGCCATCTCGGAGCACACGCTCCGCGAGCACATCGACGAGCCGGGGGTGTTCCCGTTCGCGCCCGACCTGGTCGAGGCGTTGGCCGAGCTCGGCGCGTTTGCCGAGGCCGCCGCGGTCACCGAGCGGCTCCGACGCCTCGCCGCCGGGCAACGCCATCCATGGGCGCTCGCGGCCACTCGTCGCTGTGCCGCCGTGCTCGAGCTTGCGTCTGGGCCGTACGACGAGCGGCAGGCCGCGCAGATCGAACAGGCGGCAACCGACTTCGATGCGCTCGGCCTTGCGTTCGACCACGCCCGGACGCTGCTCGGGCTGGGACGGGCGCGCCGGCGCGCGAGGAAGTGGGGAGCGGCGCGGCGCACACTCGAGCAGGCCGCATCGCGGTTCGACCAGCTCGGCTCACCGGGCTGGGCCGAAGAGGCCCGGGCGGAGCTCGCGCGCATCGGAGCACGGAAGCCGCAGCAGACAGGCGAGCTGACACCGACCGAGCAGCGCGTGGCGGAGCTCGCGAGCCAGGGCCTGTCCAACAAGGAGATCGCGCAGGCGCTCTTCGTCACCGTCAACACCGTCGAGGCCCACCTCTCGCACGCCTACGCGAAGCTCGGCATCCGCTCGCGCGCCCAACTTGCGCGCGCATTCGCCGAGCACCGGTAGGCGACGCAAAAGATTCAGGGTTTCCGCAATTTCGCTCCGGCGAGGGCGGGCGTACCGTCGAGCCATGACCGCGTATCTGGTCGAGCTCTACGTGTCACAGGGGGACGCGACCGCCGTACAGGAGGGGGCCGAGCGGACGCGCCGCGCGGCGGAGGAGCTCACGCGTGAGGGAACGCCGGTCCGGTACGTCCGCTCGATTTTCGTGCCCGAGGACGAGACCTGCTTCCACCTGTGCGAAGCACGCTCGGCCCGGGCTGTCCATGAGGTCGTGCGCCGCGCTGCGCTCCGGTTCGAGCGCGTCACAGAGGTGGTCGCAGAGCCTCGAGACGAGCAGGAGGGGACCCAGAGATGACACGTGACACCGAACGCAGGATCAGCCGCCGGGGCTTCCTCGGAACTGTGGGGGTGGGGCGGGCGCCCTGGCGCTGAACCCTGCGGCAGCACTCGCTGCGCCCGGCCTTGCGGCGCCGGGCCGCAGGGCCGAGCGGAGCGATCACTTCGGCCGGATCTTCGACCTGCCGCCGTTCGCGGTGCAGACACCGGCGGTCGAGGCCGCGCTGGTCGAGCTCGGGAAGCCGGGTGGCCTGCTCGACGCCGCCGACCCGCTGTCCGCAGGGGCGAAGGCACTGATCGTCGACCTGTCGCTGAGCGCGAACAACCCGAACAACCCGACGCACACGGCCGGCACGACGTTCTTCGGCCAGTTCCTCGACCACGACATGACGTTCGACGCCGGCTCGCGACTGGCCCAGGCGACCAAGCCCGAGAACGCCCGCAACTTCCGCACACCGGCGCTCGATCTCGACTCGGTCTACGGCGCAGGGCACGTCGCCCAGCAGGAGCTGTACGACCCGGACGATCACCTCAAGCTGAAGGTCGAGAGCGGCGGCCTGTTCGAGGACCTGCCGCGGCGCGCCGACAACACGGCCGTGATCGCCGACCCGAGAAACGACGAGAACCTGATGATCGCCGGGCTGCAGTGCGCGTTCCTGCTCTTCCACAACAACGCGGTCGACAACGTGCGAGCGAAGGGCCACCTGAGCGATCCGTCTGCGATCTTCGCCGAGGCGCGCCGGCTGACCACGTGGCACTACCAGTGGCTCGTCGTGCACGAGTTCCTGCCGCAGATCGTCGGCCAGGCCATGGTCGACGACGTCCTCCGGCGCGGGCGGCGCTACTACAAGCCGGAACCGGGCGAGGCGTTCATGCCCGTCGAGTTCCAGACCGGCACCTACCGGATGGGGCACAGCATGGTGCGTCCGTCGTATCGGGCGAACCTCGCGGGCGACAACGGGCAGCCGTTCTTCGGGCTCGTCTTCGATCCGTCTCAACAGGGCAACCCGGACCCCGAGGATTTCCGCGGTGGCGCCCGCGCGCCTCGGCGGTTCATCGGCTGGCAGACGTTCTTCGACTTCGGCGACGGGCAGGTGAAGCCGAACAAGAAGATCGACACGAAGCTGTCGACGCCGCTCTTCAACCTGCCGCTCGGAGCGATCGCCAGCCACGACACGCCCACCTCGCTGCCGCAGCGGAACCTGCTTCGGCACCTCACCTGGCAGCTTCCTGCGGGCCAGCGGGTCGCGCGCGCGATGGGTGTGGACGCACTCGCGGCGGCCGACCTGCAGGAGCTTGCGCCGCTCGGCGTCGGGTTCGAGCAGAGCACGCCGCTCTGGTACTACGTCCTCAAGGAAGCCGAGGTGATCGCCGACGGCCTGCACCTCGGCCCGGTCGGTGGCCGCATCGTCGCCGAGGTGTTCATCGGCCTGCTGCAGTCCGACCCGACCGCGTACCTCGCCGCCAAGCCGGCCTGGACGCCGTCCTTGCCGAGCAAGAGCGGTCAGTTCGAGATGACCGACTTCCTGACCTTCGCCGGCGTCGATCCCGCGTCGCGCGGGCAGTAGGAGCCGCCGTCACTCGCGACCGAAGACGGAGCTCTCGATCACGTAGAAGAGGGCGATCAGCGCGTAGAGCACGACGGCGAGGATCGCCGAGACGAGTGCGCTGAGCGTGGCGACGCCGTAGATCAGCGTGCCGGGACGGAACGATCGCGAGATCCCGGTGACCATGCGCTGGTCGGCCGTCGCCGCGATCAGCCTGCGTCCGTGCGCCGCGTAGAACCAGAGCCCTCCGTAGCAGACCGCCATCGCCGTGTAGGTGAGGCCGTAGAAGGCGGCAGCGGCTTTCGACTGCTCGCGGAGGTTGTCGGCGAGCACGCGCGTGGGAAACGGCGTGAACGCCACGACCATCAGGAAGAGCACGTTGATGAAGAGGAAGGTGCGGTCGACCTTGTCGATCTGCGTGAACACGGTGTGGTGGTTGACCCAGACGATGCCGAGGGTGATGAAGGAGATGCCGTAGGCGGCATACGACGGCCACGCCTGGCTCAGCTGGTGCGCGACGGAGCCTTGTCCGCTCAGGGTGACGTCGAGGATCAGCAGCGTCGCGGCAATCGCGAAGATGCCGTCGCTGAACGTCTCCAGGCGCGCCGTCTCGCTCATCGGCGCCAGTTTAGGATCCACGTGTGTCGTTCTCGGGCGCGTTGATCCAGAACGCGATCTACATCGCGCAGCAACCGCCCGAGTGGCCGATCACGGCTGACGACTGGGAGCGCGCGGCCGCGGCGCGTCTCGATCCCGGTGCCTACGGCTACATCGCGGGCGCCGCGGGGTCGGAGTCGACTGCCCGGGCCAACCTCGAGGCCTTCGGGCGGCACCGCATCCGGCCGCGCATGCTGACCGGCAACGTCGCGCGCGACCTCTCGGTCGAGGTGCTTGGGCTGCCCTCGCCTGCGCCCTTCCTGCTCGCGCCGATCGGTGTGCTCTCGATCGCGCACGACGATGCCGAGCCTGCGGTCGGTCGTGCAAGCACCTCGTCGAAGGTGCCGATGGTGCTCTCCGGGGCCGCGACGCACTCGCTCGAGGACGTCGCGGCGACCGGGTGCCCGCGCTGGTATCAGCTCTACTGGCCGAACGACCGCGAGCTCTGCGAGAGCTTCGTGGCCCGCGCCGAGAGCGCCGGCTACTCGGCGATCGTCGTGACGCTCGACACGCTCACGCTCGGCTGGCGGCCGCGCGACCTCCGTTCGGCCTACCTGCCGTTCCTGCAAGGGGAGGGCTGTGGCGTCTACTTCAGCGACCCGGTGTTCCTGGCGCGGCTCGCCAAACCGCCCGCCGAGGATCCGCTCACCGCGGCGGCGACAATGCTCTCGCACTTCCCGAACCTCGGCCTCGCCTGGGACGACCTCGACTGGCTGCGCACGCAGACGTCGTTGCCGCTGCTCGTCAAGGGCATCCTCCGTGCGGACGACGCACAACGCGCGTTCGAGCACGGTGTCGACGGCGTGATCGTCTCCAACCATGGGGGCCGTCAGGTCGACGGGGCGGTGGCCGCACTCGACGCGCTGGTCGAGGTGCGCGATGCGCTTCCTGACGCAGTCGTGCTGATGGACGGCGGCATCCGTTGCGCCGCCGACATCGTCAAGGCCGTCGCACTCGGCGCCGACGCGGTCCTGCTCGGGCGGCCGTACGTGTACGCGCTGGCGGTGGGCGGACAGCGCGGCGTGGAGGAGCTGATCCAGAACCTGATGGCAGAGCTCGACCTGACCCTCGCGCTGGCCGGGGCGGGCTCGGTACGCGAGCTCGACCGCACCTGGCTTGCGCCCGCGCATGGCTGACGCCGGCGTCGTCCTGAGCTCGCCGCGCCAGCTTGCGCTCGAGGAGATCCGGGTCGACCCGCCGGAGGTGGGCGAAGTGCTCGTCCGGATCGAGGCGACGGGCGTCTGCCACAGCGACCAGCACGTGATCGACGAGGACGGGTGGGGGCACCCGTTCCCGGTGCTGCTCGGTCACGAGGGCGCGGGCACCGTCGTGAGCGTCGGCGCGGACGTCGTCGCTCTGTCCGCAGGCGACCGCGTCGTGCTCGGCTGGAAGGCGGCGTGCGGCGCCTGCGCCCCGTGTCTGCGGGGCGCTCCACGGCGCTGCCGGAAGCCGCCCGCCGCCCCCGGACGGCTGCACCGCGCCGATGGTGCGGTGCTGACGCCCGTCCTGCGCACCGGAACCTTCGCGACGCACACGGTCGTCCCGGCCGCGGCCGCCGTGCGCATTCCGGCAGAGCTGCCGGTCGAGCAGGCATGCCTGATCGGCTGCGCCGTCGCGACCGGCGTGATGTCGGTGCTCGAGACAGCGAAGGTCTGGGCCGGCGCCCGCGTCGCCGTGATCGGCTGCGGCGCCGTCGGCCTGTCGGCGATCCAGGGCGCGCGCATCGCCGGCGCGTCGGAGATCCGCGCGCTCGACCTCGACCCGCGGAAGCGGGAGCAGGCGCGACTGTTCGGCGCCACCGCCGGCGAACCTGGGCCCGTCGACTTCGTCTTCGACGTCGTCGGGCGGCGTTCGACCGTCGAGCAGGGGTTGTCGCTCCTCGTCTCCGGCGGCACGTACGTGCTCGTTGGGCTCTCGCCCACCGGTGAGCGCGCCGAGCTCGACCTGCCTTACCTGTTCGCAAAGCGCACCTCGATCCTCGTCTCGCACGGCGGCGACTACCTGCCTCAGGAGGACTTCCCCCGCCTCGGGCGTCTGGCACTCGACGGCGAGCTGGACCTCGCCGGGATGGTCACGCGCACCGCGCCGCTCGACGAGTGGCAGGACGCGCTCGACGCGATGCGGGACGGCGAGGTGATCCGGACGGTGCTGATCCCGTGACGCATCTCGACTACCTCCACCGGATCATCTCGGGTGAGGAGCAGGGCGCGCTCGTCGCCGACCTGATCGGGATGCGAATGGTCTCCGCCGAGCCCGGGCGCGTGACGTTCGAGCTCGATGTCGGGCCGCAGCATTCGAGCCCGCCCGGAACCCTGCACGGCGGGATCCTGTGCGATCTCGCCGACGCGGCGATGGGGTGCGCGAACCTGACTCGACTCGAGCCGGACGAGATGTTCACGACCGTCGAGCTGAAGATCAACTTCCTCAAGCCGATCTGGGAAGGGCGGCTGACCGCGGTCGGCTCGGTGATCAAAGGAGGCCGGACGATGGCGCTCCTCGACTGCCGCGTGACCGACGAAGACGGGTCGCTCGTCGCCTATGCAACATCGACCTGCATGACGCTGCGCGAGGCTTGACCATCTAGGATCGCGGCGTGGACTTGCGCGACACGCCGGAGGAGGCCGCCTTCCGAGCCGAGGTTCGCGGGTTCATCGAGGACAACCTGCCGGCCGGCTCACGGGAACGGGGAGCACGCCGGTTCGAAGACGACGACCGTGCGTGGAGCCGGAAGCTCGGTGAGGCCGGTTATGCGGGCCTGACGTGGCCGAAGGAGTTCGGCGGCGCCGGCGCGCCCTACAGCCACCAGGCGATCTTCCTCGAGGAGCTCGCCCGCGCCGAGGCGCCCTCGCACCTCGGCGTGATCGGGCTCGGCATGGCCGGCCCGACGATCATCGCCTGGGGCACCGATGCGCAGAAGGACCGGTACCTCACGAAGATCCTGAGCGCCGACGAGATCTGGTGCCAGGGCTTCTCGGAGCCCGACGCCGGCAGTGATCTCGCCGCCGCCCGTACGCGCATCGAGGATCGCGGCGACCACTTCCTCGTCAACGGCCAGAAGGTCTGGTCGTCCTTCGCGCACATCGCCGACTTCTGCATCCTCGTCGGCCTCGGCGTTCCCGATGAGCCGCGCTACAAGAACCTCACGTATGTGATCGCCGACATGCACGCGCCCGGGGTCGAGGTCCGCCCGCTCGTGCAGATCACCGGGCACCCGGAGTTCAACGAGATCTTCTTCACCGACGTGCAGGTGCCCAAGGAGAACCTGCTCGGGGAGATCGGCGGCGGCTGGCAGGTTGCAATGACGACGCTGCTGCACGAGCGGGGCACACTCGGGTTCGCGCTCGCGGCGACGCTCGACGTGGCGGTGCGCAAGTTGCTCGCGCTCGCAAAGGAGCGCAACGTCACCGACCCGATCCTGCGCGACCGGATCGCGCGCGAGTGGGTCGAGCTGCAGGCGCTCCGATACACGAACTACCGGGCGCTGACGACATTGCAGAAGACCGGGATCCCGGGGCCGGAGGGCTCGGCCTCGAAGCTCGTCTGGTCGGAGAACAACCAGCGCCTGACCAAGCTTGCGCTCGAGATCCTCGGCTCCCATGCCCAGCTCACCGACGGCGGCGGCTACGCCGACGGGTACTGGCAGTACCAGCAGCTTCGCTCCCGCGGCAACACGATCGAGGCGGGCACCAGCGAGATCCTGCGCAACATCGTCGCCGAGCGCGTGCTCGGCCTCCCTCGGAGCCGATAGGAAGACCATGGACTTCTCGTTCACCGCCGAGCAGGACGATCTCCGCCGCGAAGCGCGCGCCTTCCTCGACGCGAATCCGTCGCCATCGCTCGACCAGCTCGCGTCGCTCGGCTGGGTCGGCATCCTGCAGAGCGAGGACTTCAGCTTCCTCGACGCCGCCGTCCTCTTCGAGGAGCTCGGCCGCGCGCTGTACGACGGACCGTACGTCCTCAACGAGGTCGCAAACCAGACGGGTGACGACGTCTGGTCGATCGAGATCGACGGCTTCGTACCGCACCTCGACCAGGTCGATCGGGTGCTCACGCCCGACATGCGCGGGCGCCCGGCTCAGGGCGAGCGCGTCGCAACGGTCGACGAGACGCTGCAGCTGGGCCGGCTGACCGCCGACGGCGCCGAGCCGGCGGCGGGAGCGTGGGACGACGTGCGCCGCCGTCTGCTCGCCGTGCTTGCGCTCGAAGCGGTGGGGATCGGGTCGAAGGCGGTCGAGCTCGCGGTCGCCTTCGCCGGCGCCCGCGAGCAGTTCGGGAAGAAGATCGGCACCTACCAGGCGATCTCGCATCCCCTCGTCGACGCCTACGTCGCCGTCGAGCTCGCCCGCTCGCTGGCCCACTGGGCGGCCTGGGCAGTCGCCGAGGAGGACGATCAGGCCGACCTTGCGGTCGCCGCGGCCAAGTCGCAGGCCGCCGAAGCGGCAGTGCTGGCCTGCGAGCGATCGATCCAGGCGCACGGTGGGATCGGGTTCACCTGGGAGCATCCGCTCCATCGCTACTACAAGCGCGCGCTGTGGCTCGAGGGCGCGCTCGGGTACGGCCGCGAGCTGCGCGCCGAGGTGGCTGCATCCCTGCTTGCCTCGTAACGGGCGCCTCCACCGGCATCGGGCGGGCAACGACGGAGTTGCTGCTGCGGCGCGGCTGGACGGTGTACGCCTCCGTGCGGAGCCCCGGTGACGCGCCGCCCGGCTCGGACGAGCTGGTCTTCGACGTCACGGACGCCGCGGCGATTGCAGCGGCGGCCGAACGCGTCGAGGCGCTCGACGGGCTCGTCGAGAACGCCGGCATCGCGATCGCCTCCCCGCTCGAGTTCTTGCCGCCCGACGAGCTCACGCGGCAGCTCGACGTCAACGTCGTCGGCCAGCTCCGTGTCCTGCAGGCGTTTTTGCCCGCGCTGCGGGCAAGGCGAGGTCGCGTCGTGATCGTCGGCTCGATCGCCGGACGGTCGGCGTTGCCGTTCCTCGGTGCCTACGCGATGAGCAAGTTCGCACTCGAGGCGATGGCCGACTCGCTGCGCGTCGAATTGCAGCCGTGGGGCATGCAGGTGGCGATTGTCGAGCCGGGGACGATCGCTACCGCGATCTGGACGAAACCGCAGCAGACGGCGGAGAGCCTGCCCCCGCGCGCGGGGGAGCTGTACGGGGCGCGGCTCGGGCGGTTCCGCCGACTCGCCGCCGCTCGCTCGGCCGGGCACGCCGTCCCGGCGGAAGCGGTGGCACGGGCGATCGACCACGCGCTGACCGCCGCGAAGCCTCGCGCCCGCTACGTCGTCGGCCCCGACGCCAAGAAGCGTGCCCTGGTTCAGCGCCTGCCGGATCGGGCGCGCGACCGCGTGCTCACGCGGTTCCTGTTCGGATCACCGGAGTCGTAGGATCAGCGCATGGGCTACTCGGTGAACTCGCTCGACGCCCTCGGCGAGGGCTACGGCTTCCGCAAGATTCGCAAGGAGCTGGGGGTGAATGCGTTCGGCGTCAACGCGCTCGTGTTCCCACCCGGCTACGACGGACCGGCGCACTTCCACGACCTGCAGGACGAGCTGTATTTCGTGCACCGTGGAACCGCGACGTTCCAGGTCGACGGTGACGAGCACGTCGTCGAGGAGGGAGGGCTCGTGCACGTCGAGTCGACGACTCCTCGGCAGGTCTGCAACCACGGCTCGCGAGATCTCGTGCTGCTCGTGGTCGGCGGCAAGGACGGATACGTGGAACGCGACGGAAACCTCGTCGACCCGGTACGCGACCTGGAGCGCCGCCAGGCGCTCTCGCGGGGAGACCTCTGATGGACGGCCTGATGATGGATTACCAGCTGACGCTGCCGACGCTGCTTCGTCGCGCCGAGGCGTACTCTGCGGACGCGGAGCTCGTGACGCGACTGGCGGACCGGAGCTTCCAGCGAACCACCTACGGCGAGTCGTGCCTGCGCGCGCGCGCGCTCGGCGTCGGCCTGAAGGAGCTGGGGCTGGAGCGCGGTGACCGGGTGGGGACGCTCTGCTGGAACCACCTCGTGCACCACGAGGCCTACCTCGGCATTCCGTGCGGTGGCTTCGTGTTGCACACGCTGAACCTGCGGCTGCACCCGAACGACCTCGCGTACATCGCGACCCACGCGAACGATCGCGCGGTGATCGTCGATCGGAGTCTCGTCCCGCTGCTCGACCAGTTCCGGGAGCGCACGAACATCGAGCACGTGCTCGTGGTCGAGGACGGCTACGAGGAGCTGGTCGCCGCAGCCGATCCGGATGCCTGGGAAGACCCGCTGCTCGACGAGAACGAAGCCGCTGCGATGTGCTACACGAGCGGCACGACCGGCCTGCCCAAGGGTGTGCTCTATTCGCACCGCTCGACGATGCTCCACACGCTCGGTGTCGCGGCCGGCAACCCGATGGGGCTCGGCATCTCCGAGCAGGACGTGATCCTGCCCGTTGTGCCGATGTTCCATGCGAACGCCTGGGGCTACCCGTACCTGGCGACGATGCTCGGCGCGAAGCTCGTCTACCCGGGGCCGTTCCTCGATCCGGAGAGCCTGCTCGACGCATTCGTCTCGGAGAGCGTGACGTGGACCGCCGGCGTGCCGACGATCTGGCTCGGCATCCTCCAGCTGCTCGACGCGAACCCCGGGCGCTGGGACCTGTCGCACATGAAGGGGATGCTCGTCGGCGGCTCGGCTGCGCCGCGGGCGATGATCGCCGGCTTCAAGGAGCGCCACGGTCTCGACGTCGTGCACGGCTGGGGGATGACGGAGACGTCGCCGGTCGCGTCGACCGCACAGCTGCCGGGAAAGCTCGCCCAGGCCGACCCCGACACGCGTTACGACATCCTGGCGATGCAGGGCCGGCCGTTGCCTCTCGTCGAGCTTCGGCACCGCGACGCGGAGGGGAACGTGCTGCCCTGGGACGGCGAGGCGATGGGCGAGCTCGAGACCCGCGGACCGTGGGTCGCGGCCGCCTACTACGAGACTCCCGATCAGGTCGACCGCTGGACGGACGACGGCTGGTTCAGGACGGGCGACGTCGTCACGATCGACCGGCTCGGCTTCATCCAGATCAAGGACCGCTCCAAGGACGTGATCAAGTCGGGCGGCGAGTGGATCTCGTCGGTCGAGCTCGAGAACGCCCTGATGGCGCACCCGGCGATCGCGGAAGCCGCCGTGATCGCGGTGCCGGATCCGAAATGGGACGAACGTCCGCTAGCGGCCGTCGTCCTCAAGGAGGGTCAGTCGGCGACGTCCGACGAGCTGCGTGCGTTCCTGGCGCCCGACTTCGCGAAATGGTGGCTCCCCGACCGGTTCGAGTTCATCGCGGAGATCCCGAAGACGAGCGTCGGCAAGTTCCGCAAGACCGAGCTCCGGGAGATGTTCGCGCCCGATCCGGCCACCGCGATCGCGCCCGCATCGTGATCAAGACCGTCTGGCTCGACAACCCGCCGGTCAACGCCGTCGATCGCGGGATCATCGACACGCTCTGGTCCGAGCTCGAACAGCTGGATGACGAGGTGCGCGTGGTCGTGCTGCGCGGCCGGGGCGAGCGCGCGTTCTCGGCGGGCGCGGACATCTCGGGCTTCGTCGGCGCCGGCGATGCGAGCGGGCGCCCGGCCGGGATCCAACCCGTCGCCGACCTGATCGAGAGCGCCTCGGTGCCCGTCGTGGCAGCGATCCACGGCTATTGCCTCGGCGGTGGGCTCGAGATCGCGCTCGCCTGCGATTTCCGCATCGCCCAGGCTGATGCGCAGCTCGGCTTCCCCGAGGTGAACCTCGGCCTGCTCCCGGGCGGCGGCGGCACCCAGCGTGCGCCACGGCTGATCTCGCCCGGCCGGGCGCGGTGGCTCGTCATGTCCGGTGAGCGCATCCCGGCTCTCACGGCGGAGGCGTGGGGGCTCGTCGAGTTCGTCGTCGACGACCTGGAGGAAGGTATTGCGCGCTACGTCGAGCCGCTGGCGAGGCAGTCGCCGCACGCGCTCGGGCAGATCAAGTCTCTCCTGCGCGAGACGCGCGACGAACGGAACGACGAGCGCGAGGTGCGGGCCTTTGCGGCCTGCCTCGAGTCCGAGGACGGGCAGGAGGGGGTTGCTGCGTTCCTCGAGAAGCGAGAGGCCCGCTGGACGGGGCGATGAGGGCGGCCGTCCTGCACGAGGTCGGCGGCGACCTCCGCGTCGAGGAGGTGGCCGACCCCCACGGCGATGCGGTCCTCTCGGTTCGCGCGGCCGGCATCAACTTCGCCGACCTGCTGATCCGGCACGGGCTCTATCCGCAGATGCCCGAGCTGCCGTTCGTCCTCGGCTCCGAGGTCGCCGGCGAGCTCGACGGACGCCGCGTGCTGGCCTTCACGCGGGTCAACGGCGGGGGCTACGCAGAGCGGGTCGCGGTCGACCCCGCATGGACGTTCGAGCTTCCGGACGGCGCCTCGTACGCATCCGGCGCCGCGTTCCTGCTCACCTATCTCACCGCCTACATTCCGCTGCATCGGCAGACGCGCGTGACGCCCGCGAGCACGGTGCTCGTGCACGCCGGCTCGGGCGGCGTCGGCTGCGCGGCCGTGCAGCTCGCGAAGAACCTCGGCGCGCGGGTGATCGCAACCGCGAGCACGCCGGAGAAGCAGGCGGTGGCCCGTGACAACGGCGCCGACGAGGCGATCGGCTACGACGAGCTCGACGACGTGCGCGCCGACGTCGTGATCGACCCGGTCGGCGGCGACGTGTTCACCCGGTCGCTGTCCCTGCTCAACCCGCTCGGGGTCGTCGTTGCGGTCGGCTTCGCCGACGGGCTGTGGCAGGACCCGAGCGTGCAGTGGCTGGTCGGCAGGAACGCCGGAGTGATCGGCATCTACCTCGGACGGTTGATGAAGCTGCAGCCCGGCTTCGTGCGCGAGTGCGCGCTCGAGCTGCTCGGGATGTGGACGAACGGCGAGATCGACCCGGTCGTCGGGGCCCGGTTCCCGCTCGACGAGGTCGGCGCGGCGCACCTGCTGATTGCCGAGCGCAAGCATGTCGGGAAGGTCGTCCTCGAGCCGTGAATGCCCTCGTCACGGGCGGCGCGGGCGGGATCGGGCGGGCGATCGTCGCGCGGCTCGAGACAGAGGGCTACGACGTCGATGCGCTCGACCTCGTCGATGGCTTCGACGTCTCGGATCCGTCCGCCTGGGACGGCGTCGAGGCGGTCGACGTCGCATGCCTGAACGCGGGCGTCCTGACCGGCGAGACGTCGATCCGCGCGCTCGGCGACGCGGAGTACCGCCGTGCGCTGGGCGTCAACGTCGACGGTGTGGTGTTCGGCGTGCGCCGGCTCGCCCACGTGATGGAGCGGGGGTCGATCGTCGTGACCGCTTCGCTCGCCGGGCTCACCGGCATGCCGAGCGACGCGATCTATTCGCTCACCAAGCACGCTCTCGTCGGGTTCGTGCGGAGCGTTGCGCCCCAGCTCGCTCCGGTCACGATCAACGCCGTCTGCCCCGGCATCGCCGATACGCCGATGATCGACGCCCAGCGCGCCGCGTTCGCGTCGTCGGGGTTCCCCCTGGTCGAGCCCCGGGCGGTCGCAGACGCCGTCTGGCAGGCAGCCACGAGCGGCGCGAGCGGGGAGGCGTGGTTCGTGCAGCCGGGTAGAGCGGCTGCGTCCTTCCGCTTCCCGACGCTGCCCGGCCCCCGCCGCGAGGGTGACCGCGTCGGGCTGCCGCCCCTCTAGTTGAGGCGGGGGTCGAAGGGCATGTGCTCCATCAGGGAGAGCGAGCCGCCCGCCCGCTGCACGGCCTCGCGCCAGAGGTCGTCGGGGTCGTCGACGAACGGATCGCCGATCTCCGCGGGCACGACGATCCAGGACGGCTCGGCGAGCTCGGCCTCGAGCTGGCCGGCGCCCCAGCCCGCGTAGCCCGCGAACAGGCGCACCCGCCGGATCGAGAGCAGATCGGGCTCGGCGTCGGCACTGACGAAGCCGATGTGGTCGAAGATCGGGGCCGCTGCGTCCTCGACGTCCGCGAACTCGGCGAGCGCCATGAACGCCTGCGGCTGCACCGGCCCGCCGACGAAGACGGGCGCATCGGCACCCGGCAGCCCTTCGAGCGACGGCACCGCCTCCGAGGCAGGGACCGCCGAGGGCCTGCTGAGCACCAGGCCGAGCGCCCCGTCGTCGTCGTGGTGGGCGATCAGGACGACGGTCTTGCGGAAGTTCGGGTCGACCAGTGACGGCGACGAAACGAGGAGCTTTCCCTTCAGTGACTCCACGTCAATGAAAGTCCCACCCGTCGCCGTTTGCAAACGTCTTCAGGACCCGGCGGGCGACGACCATGCGGTGGACCTCGTCCGGGCCGTCGTAGATCCGGCCCGCGCGGGCGGTCGTCAGCATGTGCCCGAGCGGCGTCTCGTCGGTCAGGCCGCGGGCACCGTGCACCTGGACCGCACGGTCGATCACGTCCTGCAGTGCCTGCGCGGCGAAGAACTTGATCGCCGAGATCTCGACGCGTGCCTCGTCGCCCCCGTCGATCTTGTGTGCGGCGTCGAGTGTCA
The DNA here is from genome assembly GCA_963769545.1 of uncultured Thermoleophilia bacterium. Taxonomy (GTDB): domain Bacteria; phylum Actinomycetota; class Thermoleophilia; order Gaiellales; family Gaiellaceae; genus PALSA-600. The sequence continues at coordinate 367,996 of CAVYMB010000003.1, forward strand.
TCAGCCGGCAGGCGTGGATCTGCACGTAGCTGTCGGCGATCCAGTTCTGCACCGTCTGCTTCTCGGCGAGCGGACCGCCGAACGCCTCGCGCTCGAGTGCGTACGAGCACATCAGCGCGAACGCGCGCTGCATCTGTCCCAGCCAGCGCATGACGTGGTGGATGCGGCCCGGCCCGAGCCGCTTCTGTGCGATCCGGAAGCCGGAGCCCTCGTCGCCGACCGTGTTCGCCGTGGGCACGCGGACGTTCGTGTAGCGCACCTCGCAGTGCGTCGTCCAGCCCTTGCCGGCGTGGCCGAGCACGGGGATCGGCCGGACGACGTCGACGCCCGGCGTGTCGGCGGGCACGATGATCTGCGTGGCGCGTGCATGCGGCAGCGCGTCGGGGTCGGTCACGGCCATCACGATCCCGAAGGCCGCGCCCTCGGCGCCGGACGAGAACCACTTGTGGCCGTCGATCACCCAGTCGTCCCCGTCGCGGACGGCGCGTGTCTGCAGCGTGGTCGGGTCGGAGCCCGGCACATCGGGCTCGGTCATCGAGAAGAAGGAGCGGATCCGGCCGGCGACGAGCGGCTGCAGCCAGCGCTGCTTCTGGTCGTCGGTGCCGAAGAGGTGGAGGATCTCGGCGTTGCCGGCGTCCGGCGCCTGGCAGCCGAAGACCAGCTGCCCCCAGAGCGAGCGGCCGATGTATTCGTTCAGGTACGCGTAGTCGAGGAAGCCGGTGCCGGTTCCGCCGGCCTCGGGCGGGACGTGCGGCGCCCACAGGCCTTGCGCGCGAACCTCGTCGCGCAGCTCGTCCACGAGCCTCGCCGCGTCGTCGTCCTCGCGATCGAGTATCGGCTCGTTCGGGAGCACCCGCTCGTCCATGAACGCGCGGACGCGCTCGAGCCGCTCGCTCGGTGGAGCCCAGGCGGTGACCGTCACCCGTCTAGCATCGCAGCAAATGAAGCTCGGGTTCTACATGGGGTACGCGCAGCCGGGGACGAGCCCGCTCGAGCTGATCGAGCTGGCGCGGACGGCGGAGCAGCTCGGCTACGACTCGGCCTGGGCGGCGGAGGCATGGGGCGTGGACGCGATCACGCCACTCGCGTGGCTCGGCGCGCTGACCGACCGGATCAAGCTGGGCACGGCGATCATGCAGCTGCCGGGCAGGTCGCCCGCCAACGCGGCGATGACGGCGGCCACGCTCGACCTCATGTCGGGCGGTCGCTTCCTGATGGGGCTCGGCACGTCGGGCCCGCAGGTCGTCGAGGGGTGGCACGGACAGGAGTGGGGCAAGCCGCTCGGGAAGACGCGCGAGTATGTCGAGATCGTGCGCGCCGTGCTCGCGCGTGAGCGGCTCGAGCATCACGGCGTGCACTACGACATCCCCGTGCGCGGAGGGAGCGGGCTCGGCAAGCCGTTGCGGTTGATGATGCGACCGCTGCGCGCAGAGATCCCGATCTACCTCGCGGCGATCGCGCCGAGGTCGGTCGAGCTCGCGTTCGAGATCGCCGACGGCTGGCTGCCGATCTTCTGGTCGCCCGAGCAGGCGCGCTCGGTGTTCCCGCTCGACCACGCACGTCCCGGCTTCGAGGTCGCTCCCTGCGTGCCGGCGGTGCTCACCGACGACGTGGAGTCGGGCCGCGCTGCGCTCAAGGAGTACTACTCGTTCTACATCGGCGGCATGGGCGCGCGGGGGAAGAACTTCTACAACGATCTCTTCGCGCGTTACGGATACGAGGCCGAGGCGCGCGAGATCCAGGAGCTGTTCCTCGGCGGACAGCAGCGCGACGCGGCGGCGAAGGTGCCGGACGCGTTCGTCGACGAGGTTGCGCTCGTCGGGACGCGGGAGCGGATCGCCGACCGGCTCGCAGCGTGGCGCGAGTCGGGCGTGACCACGCTGCTCGTCTCGGCGCGCGACGAGGCGACGCTGCGTGGGGTCGCCGAGGCCGCGTCGTGACCGTTGCGGTCGGGGCAGAGTCGCGGCCTACGCTCTCCGAGCGCCTCCCGCGCCGCCGCCGCGAGCGCGGGCACGCCCTGCTCGAACATGGCGGCGCGCGTGTCCTCTGCACCGAGCTCGCCACGCACGTAGCGCCCGAAGATCGCCTCGCAGAACACCGCCGCCTTCCACAGCGCGAGCGCCTCGAACCACGCGAGCGGGCCGAGCTCACGGCCGCTGCGCTCCGCGTACCGCGCGACCAGCTCGCCCCGCGACGGAAACCCTTCGCTGGCGGTGACGGGAGACGACCCGAGCGCACTCGCCGCTCCGTTCGGCTCGCTGTACGTCGCGAGCAGGTACCCGACGTCCGCGCGCGGATCGCCGATCGCGCCCATCTCCCAGTCCAGCACGGCCTCGATCCGCGTCGGCTCGTCGCGCGCGACCACCATGTTGCCGAGCCGGAAGTCGCCGTGCACGACTGTCGGCGCCACCGGCTCGGGCAGACCGCGCTCGAGGAGGCGGCTCACCTCGTCGACATCCGGGATCGGACGCGTGCGGTTCACCTCCCACAGCTGCTTGAACCGGCGCACCTGCCGCTCGGCGTAGCTCCCCGGTCGCGCGAAGGCGGCGAGCGCGGGCACCGACACGTCTGCCGCGTGGATCTCGACGAGCGTGTCGACCAGATCCCGGCCCAGGCGACCCCGCGCCGCCTCCGACTCGAGACCGGCCGGCAGCGACTGCGTGACGACGTGCCCGTCGAGATAGCGCATCACGTAGAACGGAACGCCGAGAATCGATTCGTCGTCGCAGACGGCGAGGATCTCCGCAAGGCGCCCGAACCCACCGGAGCGCACGGCGAGCTGCAGTCCCGCCTCGCGCACCATGTCGTGCGCCGAGGGCGGGAGCGGCGGGCGCGGCGGGCGACGAAGCACGAACCGGTCGTCGCCGCGCTCGAGCAGGAAGGTGAAGTTCGAGCCGCCGCCGTCGCCGATTCGGTGGGCGTCGAGTGGTCCCTCGCCGAGCTGATTCGCGTCGAGGAAGCGCTCGACCCGGTCGAGGACGATCAGCGGCTCCACGGCGCGATGCTATGCCCCGGCGACACTATGCCCCCGCGATGACCGCGATCCCGCCGAGCGCGAGCGCCACCCCGGCGCGCTGCGCACGCGTCAGGCGCTCGCCTAGCAGCACGTGCGCGAGCAGCACGGTGACGACCGGGTACAGCGAGCCCAGCACCGAGACGAGCGCGAGCAGGCCGTGCGTGCTGGCGACTGCGAACAGCGCGTTCGCCGAGACGTCGGCAAGCCCCACTGCGGCCACCGCTGCGATCGACGAGCGCGGGATCGAGACGGGCGCCTGGAGCACCGCGGCGAGGCCGACGAGCAGCGCCAGTGACCCGACGCGCGCACCCACCAGCGTCGAGAGCGGATCGCCCTGCCTGCTCCCGAGCCCGAGGAAGTAGACGAAGAGCCCGAGTGCGATCGCCGCCACGACGGCGAGCACGATGGCGCGGGCGCGCGCCGGCGACGCCGCGGCCGCTCGGCGCTCCTCGAGCGACGCCAGCACCGCCCCCGCGAGCGCGGCCACCGCCCCGGCCAGCGCGATCGGCGAGGGCCGTTCGCCCGTCGCGAGCGAAACCACGAACGGCACCAGCGCGCCGCACGCCGCAATCGGCGAGACGACGCTCATCGTCCCCAGCGCCAGCGCACGGTAGAACGCCGCGAGCCCCAGGCCGCCGCCGACTCCGGCCGCGAGCCCGATGAGAAACGACCGAGAGCCGACCTCGCCGCGCACCGCGACCGCGACCAGGAGCGCGACGAACCCGGCGCCCTGCGAGACGAGCGTGACACCCAGCACCGGCAGCCGTCGCGACAACGAGCCGCCGGCGAAGTCGGCTGTGCCCCAGACGACGGACGATCCGAGCGCGAGGACGAGCGCGAGGGCGCCCAACGCGACGGCGCGCTAGAGGCGCTCGACGAGCATCGCCATGCCCTGGCCGCCACCGACGCACATCGTCTCGAGCCCGATCGTGCCGTCCAGGGTCTCCAGGTCGTTCAGCAGAGTGTTCATGATGCGCGCCCCCGTCATCCCGTACGGGTGACCGAGTGCGATCGCGCCGCCGTGTGGGTTCAGCTTCTCGCCGAACGGGTCGATGCCGAGCTCGCGGCAGACCGGGATCACCTGCGCCGCGAACGCCTCGTTCAGCTCGACGACGTCGATGTCGTCGATCGTCATGCCCCCCAGCGCGAGCACCTTGCGTACGGCCTCGATCGGCCCGACGCCCATGATCTCGGGCGCGATGCCGGAGACGCTGGAGGCGAGGATCCGCGCCCGCGGCTTGATCCCGAGCTCGCTCGCGCGCTGCTCGGAGAGCACGACGACCGCGGCCGCGCCGTCGTTCAAGGGGCACGAGTTGCCGGCGGTCACCTTGCCGCCCGGCTTGAACGCCGGCTCGAGCGACGCGAGCTTCTCGAGCGTCGACGACCGGCGCGGGCCGTCGTCGACGGCGACTCTCTCGTAGGGCGTCAGCTCGCGGGCGAAGAATCCCGAGTCCTGCGCGGCGACCGCACGCTCCTGCGACCGCTGCGCGAACCGGTCCATCTCGTCTCGCGAGACGTCCCACTGCTCGGCGACGTTCTCCGCCGTCAGGCCCATCGGGATGTAGACGTTGGCGATCGGCGCGTCGTCGCCGAACAGGGCGGGGTGGAGCTCCTCGTGCGACTTCGGGTACCCGTCGACCTGCGAGATCGACTCGACGCCCGCGGCGACGAAGGCCTCGCCCTCGCCGGCCTTGATCGCGTGGAAGGCCATGCGGATCGTCTGCAGGCTGGAGGCACAGAAGCGGTTGACCGTGGTGCCGGGCACCGACTCCGGGAGGCCGGCCAGCAGGGCGACCCGGCGTCCGAGGTTCATTCCCTGGCGGTCCTGGGGGAAGCCGCAGCCGACCATCACGTCCGCGACCTCTTCCGCCGACAGTTCGGGCACCCGCTCGAGCGCGGCGCGTACCGCAAACGCGCAGAGATCGTCCGGGCGGGCGTCGACGAGCGACCCCTTCCCGGCGCGGCCGATCGGCGTGCGGGCAGTCGAGACGATCACGGCGTCTGGCACAGGCCCATATTGACCGACGAGTCAAATAGCGGTTGACTTGATCCGCCTTCATGGGGTCGCTGCTTGCACTTCGCGACGTCGACGCTCGTTATGGGCAAGTGCAAGCCCTGCGGAGCCTGTCGCTGACCGTCGACGACGGGGAGATCGTCGCGATCCTCGGCGCGAACGGGGCGGGGAAAACGACCACCCTTCGTGCGATCTCGCACACGGTCGCCCGGAGCGGCGTGGTCGAGTTCGCCGGCCGCCCGCTCGGCCGCCGCGGGCCCGAAGCCACGGCGCGGCTCGGCATCGCGCACGTGCCGGAGGGGCGGGGGACGTTCGCGGAGCTGAGCGTGTGGGACAACCTGCGGCTCGGCGCGTACGTTCGGCGCGGCTCACTGCGCGAGGACTTCGCCCGCGTCCTCGAGTACTTCCCGTGGCTCGAGGGCCGGCGCGCCCAGCAGGCGGGCACGCTGTCGGGCGGCGAGCAGCAGATGCTCGCGCTCGCGCGTGCGATCATGCAGCGGCCGAAGCTGCTGCTGCTCGACGAGCCGTCGCTCGGCCTCGCCCCGCTCGTCGTCTCGGAGGTCTTCCGGATCGTCCGCGAGCTCAACGAGCGGGAAGGGACCGCCGTCCTCCTCGTGGAGCAGAACGCGCGCATCTCGTTGGCGACCGCGTCGCGTGCCTACGTGCTCGAGGTGGGGACGGTCGCGTTCGAGGGTACGAGTGAAGAGCTCGCGTCGCGCGACGCGATCCGGCGAAGCTACCTCGGCTACTGATGACCGCGATCTCCCTCTTCCAGCGCGCAACGTGGCGGCCGAGCTCCTCGTGGATCGTGCCCGCCGCAATCATCGCCGGCTGCGTGTTCCTGATCATCGGCTCGCTGCGGAGCACATTGTTCGCTCAGCAGACCGTCGCCGGGCTCGCCAACGGAGGCATCTACGCGAGCCTCGCCGTCGCTCTCGTCCTGATCTACCGCGCCACCGAGGTGATCAACTTCGCGCAGGGCGCGCTCGCGACCTTCGCCACGTACATCGCCTGGCAGCTGATCGACTGGGGGCTGACGTACTGGCTCGCGTTCGCGTGCACGCTCGCGATCGCGTTCGTCGGCGGGTTCGCAGTCGAGCTGGTCGCGATCCGGCCCGTCGAGCGTCGCGGCTCCCAGCTGACGGTCGTGATCGCCTCGATCGGCCTGCTGATCCTGGTCGAGGGCTCGATCGGCGTGATCTGGGGCAACGAGGTCAAGTTCATGCCTGCGCCCTTCCCGGCGCACATCTACCACCTCGGCGGTGCCGCCTTCTCGCTCTCGGACCTCGGCACGATCCTGATCTCGATCGCATCGGTCTTCGTGCTCTGGCTGTTCTTCCAGTTCACGAAGGTCGGACTGGCGATGCGGGCAGCTGCCGTCCGGCCCACCGCCGCGCGTCTCGTCGGCGTCCGGGTCAGCTGGATGCTCTCGCTCGGCTGGGGCCTCGCGGCGATGCTCGGCGCGGTCGCGGGGATGCTCGCCGCAGCCAGCCCGAGCGTGCTCTTGCAGCCGTCGATGATGGACGGCATCCTGATCTACGCCTTCGCCGCCGCGGTCGTCGGTGGGCTCGAAAGCCCGGCCGGCGCGGTGATCGGCGCGCTCGCGATCGGCGTCCTCCTCAACCTGCTCGGCAGCTACGTCAGCTGGCTGACACCACAGCTTCTGCTGCCGGCCGCCTTCGTCCTGATGCTCGCCGTCCTCCTGGTCAAACCGTCCGGGCTGTTCGGGCGAAGGAGAACGAGGAGAGTATGAGGTTCTCCACCTCGACGGCGTTCGGCGTGATCGCGACCCTGGTCGTCGCCGGCGTGATCGCGCTTCTGCCGCTGACGCTTTCCGACTACCACCTCTCGACGGGCGCGGATGTGGGCGTGTTCTTCATCGCGATTCTGTCGTTGAACATCGTCACGGGCTACACGGGACAAATCTCGATCGGCCAGGGTGCGTTCATGGCGTTCGGCGGCTACACGACCGCGATCCTCACCCACAACCACGGCTGGAACGACCTCGCGACGCTACCGGTCGCCGCCCTCGTCGGGTTCGGCGCCGGCGTGATCGTCGGCCTGCCGGCACTGCGGCTGCAGGGCGTCTACCTCGCGCTCACCACGTTCGCCGTGGCGCTCGCGGTGCCGCAGGTCGCCAAGAACTACCCGAACTTCACCGGCGGCACCGAGGGGCTGTCCTTGCCCGCCCACAGCGGGCTCTGGCTCTATCGGACGGCCTGGACGATCGCCGGGATCATGTTCGTGCTGAGCTACCTGCTCCTGCGCGGGCGAACCGGACGCGCCTTCCGCGCCGTCCGGGACAGCGAGGTCGCAGCTGCCTCGTCGGGCGTCGCGCTGCCGATCGTCAAGACGATGGCCTTCGGCATCTCGGCGGCGATGGCCGCTGTGGCGGGGTCCGTCTACGTCCTCGTGATCAGCTTCGTCAACCCGGACGTCTTCGCGCTGACCCTGTCCCTGTACATCCTGATCGGGGCCGTCGTCGGCGGTCTCGGCTCGCTCTGGGGCGTGATCGTGGGAGCCGCCTTCGTCGAGCTGCTCCCGATCGGCCTAACCAGCTCCCACATCAGTTCGTCGCAGTCGGTACCAGTGATCTTCGGAGCGGTCGTCATCGCCGTCATGGCCCTTGTCCCGCTCGGCGCCGCCGACCTCCTCCGGAAGATCTTGAAATTCGGCTCTAGAACCAGTGAAAGTGTCGAGAATCCCCTAGGCACGGAGGCCCGATGACCACAAGGATGAAGGGAGCGCTCGCGGTCCTGGCGCTCGTCGCAACGGCAATCCTCGTCTCGGCGGCATTTGCCGGCAGCTCGGCGACGCCGGGCGTCTCGAAGACGACCATCACGATCGGCGGGACGTTCCCCCTGACGGGCCCGGCCGCGCTCTACGGCGTGATCCCGAAGGCCGAGAACGCGTACTTCCAGTACGTCAACGCCCACGGCGGCGTCAACGGCCGGAAGATCGTCGACAAGGTCTACGACGACGGCTACAACCCGGCGAACACCGTTCCGCTGACCAAGAAGCTGGTCGAGCAGGATCACGTGTTCGCCGTGTACGGCAGCCTCGGCACCGCGCCGACGCTGGCGACTCGCGACTACCTCAACAAGGCGGGCGTCCCTCAGGTGCTCGTCGCGACCGGTGACTCGTACTGGGGCGCCCAGTACAAGAAGTACCCGTGGACGATCGGGTACCAGCCCGACTATCCCGGTGAGTCCCGCGTGTACGGCCAGTTCATCGCCAGCAAGGTGCCGCAGGCCAAGATCGGCGTCCTCATGCAGGACGACGCCTACGGCCAGAACTACTACGACGGACTCGTCCAGGGGCTCGGCGACGCGAAGTCGAAGATCGTCGACGTCGAGAAGTACGACGCGACGCAGACCGACGTCAGCCAGCAGGTCTTCAAGCTGAAGGCGGCGGGTGCGAACGTGTTCGCGCTGTTCGCGCTGCCGACGCAGACGATCGACGCGCTCGTCGTGGCGACGAAGATCGGTTGGAAGCCGACCACGTTCATCAACAACGTCTCCGCATCGCCGCTGTTCATGGGCCTCGCGGTGAAGAGCGGTGCCAATGTCGACGGCGACGTCTCGGCGACGTACTTGTACGACACCATCAACAACCCGAACACGCCCACGGCGAAGCTGTACAAGTCGATTCTCGCGACCTACGACAAGGGAGCGGATCCGACCGACGCCAACAACCTGTACGGCGTCGCGAGCGCGTGGACGATGGTGTGGGCGCTGAAGCAGGCCGGGCCGAACCCGACCCGGGCCGCGCTGATGAACGCGCTGACGCACCTGAACACGGTGAACCCGTTCAACTATCCAGGCGTGAAGCTGCAGACCACGCCGACGGAGCGGTTCCCGATCGACCAGCAGATCCTCGAGCACTGGCAGAACGGCGCGTTCCATCCGTTCGGCCACCTCTTCTCGAAGGCTCGCTGAGCAGTCGCGCGAACGGTGGCGGCGCGTTGCAGCGCCGCCACCGTTAGCGTCCGGACATGCTCGAGCTCGAGAAGGGGATCCGGCGGGTCACGTTCCCGTTGCCGTTCGGGCTCGACCACGTCCACTGCTACCTGCTCGAGACGAGCGGCGGCTACACGCTCGTCGACACAGGCCTCGGCTCGCGTGACCCGGACGCGCGCTGGCGACCGATCATCGACGCACTCGACCGGCCTGTCGAGCGCATCGTCGTCACGCACATGCACCCCGATCACGTCGGCGGCGCGCGGGACGTAGCGGCGTTGACGGGGGCGCCGGTCGCTCAAGGGCGTGAGGACTTCGCGCAATGCCGCGAGGTGTGGGGGCCCGGTCGATCGCCTGAACGATTCGCGGCGCATTGGCGAACGAATGGAATGCCGGCGAGCGAGGTGGAGGCGCTCGTCGGCGACACGAGTTGGATGGCCGATGCGATTCACTGGGCCGAGTCGCCGCAGCTGCTCGATCCGGGGGACGAGATCGACGGCTGGCGTGTCGAGCTGCTTCGCGGTCACGCCGACGGTCACATCGTCCTCGTTCGCGACGGCGTCCTGATCGCCGGCGACACGATCCTCGCCGGGATCACGCCGACGATCGGCCTCTATCCCAACTCGCGCCCCGATCCGCTGGCCGACTATTTCGAGACGCTCGACCGGATCGAGCAGCTGGCTCCGCGCGTCGCGTACACGGGCCACAAGGATGCGATCGTCGACCCCGCCCGCCGGGCGCGGGAGATCCGCGCACACCACGCGGAGCGCCTCGATGCGACGATCGCGGCGCTCGACGGCGACCCGAGGACGGCCTACGAGGTGTCTCACGTCCTCTTCGCGCAAGCGCTGTCGCCGGCAGAACGCCGCTTCGCGCTCGCGGAGTCGCTGGCCCACCTCGAGCGGCTCGTCGGGAGCGGGGCGGCGCTGCGCGCAGACGGCGGATACGTGCGCGCCTGATCGATACCATCGACAGCGTGAAGCCGCTCAGGATCGGCGTCCTCGCCCTGCAGGGCAACTTCCGCGAGCACGTGAAGATGCTGCGCGGTCTCGGTGCGGAGACGATCGAGGTGCGCAAGCCGGCCGAGCTCGAGGGTCTCGACGGCCTCGTCATACCGGGCGGCGAATCGACCACCTTCATGCGCCTGATGCGCCTGTACGGGCTCGACGAGGCGATCAAGCGCTTCCCGGGCGCCGTGTTCGGGACGTGCGCCGGGATGATCGTGCTGGACGGGAACCACCTCGGGCTCGTCGACCTGACCGTGCGGCGGAACGCCTTCGGCCGCCAGGTCGCGTCCTTCGAGGCCGATCTCACGGTCGAGGGCGACGAGCAGCCCGTTCGAGCAGTGTTCATCCGGGCGCCCTGGATCGAGGAGCTCGGCCCGAACGTGGAGGTGCTGGCCGAGCTGGACGGCCGCGCGGTGCTCGCGCGCGACGGGCGCTTCCTGGTCGCCTCGTTCCATCCGGAGCTCACGGACGACACGAGCCTGCACGAGCGGTTTCTGGCGATGGCGAAGGAGGAGCAGCTTGTCCGGGCATAGCAAGTGGTCGTCGATCAAGCACAAGAAGGGCGCGGCCGATGCGAAGCGCGGCCAGCTGTTCTCGAAGCTGTCGCGCGCGATCCTGGTCGCCGCGAAGGAGGGCGGGGGCGATCCCACGAACAACCTCGCGCTGCAGAACGCGATCGAGAAGGCGCGGTCGTACTCGATGCCGAAGGACAACATCGATCGCGCGATCGCGAAGGGCTCCGGGGCCGACGCCGACGCGAACACCTTCGAGACGATCGTCTACGAGGGCTACGGGCCTGAGGGCGTCGCACTGATCGTCGAGGCGCTCACCGACAACAAGAACCGCACCGCCGCGGACGTGCGCCACCTGTTCGCCAAGCACGGAGGCAACTTGGGCGCAACCGGAGCCGTCGCCTGGCAGTTCGAGCGCCTCGGCGTGATCGTCGTCGCGGCGGAAGGAACGGACGAAGAGGAGCTGCTGCTCGTCGCCGCCGACGCCGGTGCCGACGACGTGCAGGAAGACGGCTCCTCGTTCCAGGTCACGTCACCCCCCGACGCGCTGTCGGCGGTTCGCGCCGCCGTCGAGCAGACGGGTTTCACGGTCGAGTCGGCCGAGCTGCAGCTGGTGCCGAAGACGACGGTGTCGATCGACGACGAGGCCAAGGCGCGGCAGGTGATGCGTCTCGTCGACGCCCTCGAGGAGAACGACGACGTCCAGGACGTCTACGCGAACTTCGACATCCCCGAGCGCGTGCTCGAGGCAGTCGCCGGCTGATCGGTCGTCGCGCCGGTCGACGTGGTGCCACCCGCCGCGGTCACGGTGAAATCGCCGTGGAGGATCGTGGCATGCGCGTCGCACTGGAAGTGGTAGGAGCCGGTCGTCAGCGTGACGTCCCACGTCGCCGACCCGGTTCCCGGGACGGACGTCGCCTGATCGACCCCGGGCCCGTTCAGGTGGAAGTTGTGCACGGTCGCGGTATCGGAGACGTCGATCGCGTAGTCACCGGCCGGCAGCTGTGTCACCGCCTGGCCGTTCTGCGTGAGCGAGATCGAGAAACCCGGCCCGACCGATGCGGAGAGGGTCGCGGCGGCCGGCGGGGAGCTCGACCGGGTCGCGAACGCCGCGGCGACCATCCCCAGCGCGAACACGAATCCGAGCAGCGACGCCGAGCGCATTCGCCGGACCTACGGCCGGGGGCGTCCCGGCGGTTTGCCGCGCAGGAACCGTCCGGGTCGGTGCCTAACCTCTCTTCGTGAAGGTTCTCGGCATCGACCCAGGGACGGCTGCATGCGGGTACGGGATCGTCCACGGAAGCGACGGGCGCCTCCGGGCCGTCTGCCACGGGTGGTGGCGAACGGCGCCGCGGGCGCGGGTCGAAGCCCGTCTGCTCACGATCTTCACGGGCGTCCAGGAGCTGATCGCCGCGCACGCGCCGGATGCCGTCGCACTGGAGGAGTCGTTCGTCGGCGCCGACGCCCGCATCGCACTCTCCGTCGGCCAGGCACGGGGAGCCGTGCTCGTCGCCGCGTCGTCCGCCGGCGTCGCCTGCGCCGAATACGCGCCCGCGCGCGTCAAGCAGGCCGTCTGCGGCTACGGCCGTGCTGACAAGGAGCAGGTGGGACGGATGGTGCGTGCGATCCTGGCGCTCGAGGAGATCCCGCAGCCGCATCACGCGGCCGACGCACTCGCGGTCGCGATCTGCCACGCAACTGCCCCGCCGCTCCTCCGCGCCGCGTCCTAGCGCGCAGGATTCGCCCGCTGGACTTCGAAGAAGCCTTCGAATCGATCGCCTTGGAGGTGGCAGGCAATGAAACACTGGCAGACGTATCTCGCCGAGATGCTCGGCACGTTCGTGCTGGTCTTCGCCGGCACGACGTCGATCGTCGGTGCGCTCCGGAGCGGGCTTCCGCCCCTGCTGGTCGCGCCGTTCGCATTCGGGCTCGCGCTGCTCGCCGGCCTCTACGCCTTCGCGGAGGTCTCCGGCGGTCACTTCAACCCGGCGGTGTCGATCGGGCTGTTCCTCGACCGGCGGATCGACGGGTTGACAGCGCTCGTCTACATCGTCATGCAGTTCATCGGCGCGACGCTCGCGTCGCTCGTTCTGCTCTCCGCTACGTCCAAGAACGCAGTCAAGCTGACGGCGACTGTGCCGTCGTCGAACGGGACGGCGTTCGTGATGGAGCTCGTCTTCTCGGCGATCTTCGTGCTGGTGATCCTCCAGTCGACCAAGAGCGAACGCTTTGGCGGCACCGCCCTCGTCGCAATCCCGCTGACCCTGCTCGCGATTCACTTCGCTGCGATCCCGTTCAGCGGCGCCTCCGTCAACCCGGCGCGCACCTTCGGCCCGGACCTCGTCGGCAACGTCTGGACGGGCTTCTGGATCTACATGATCGCCCCGCCGCTCGGCGCGATCATCGCCTGGGCCGTGCACGTGGTCGTGGTCGGGGGCGAGACCGACCTCGGCGCGAGCCTGTCGTCCGGTGACGAGGAGGCGACCGGCACCGCATGAGGCTTGTGACGTAGGCTTCGTGCCGATGACGACGATGGTGATGGTCCGTGGTGTCCGCCGGCGTTCGGCCGGGCGGACGGCATCTCCTCCGCAGTAGGAGCCTGGCCGAGGAGATCGTCCGCGATGCCGGAATCGGTCGCGGAGAGCTGGTCGTCGACGTCGGTGCGGGAACCGGCCTGCTCACCCGTGCCCTGCTTGCCGCCGGCGCCAGGGTGCTTGCGGTCGAGCCCGACGGGCGATCGGTTGCGCGGCTCCGCCGGACGTGCCCGGATGCCGACGTGGTCCAGGCGGTGGCAGCCGATCTCACTTGGCCCACGGAGCCGTTCAGGGTCGTCGCGAACCTCCCGTTCCTCGCGTCCGCCCAGATCTGCCGCACGCTGCTCGGAAATCCCGCGCTCGCGCTGCGGTCGGCCGATCTGATCGTCGAGTGGGATCTCGCGGCCAAGCGTGCACGGTTGTGGCCGAGCACGGTGGCAGGCGTCGTTTGGGGTGCCTGGTACGAGCTCAGCGTCGCTCGCCGCCTGCCGCCCGAGCTGTTCGTGCCCAGGCCGTCCGTGGCTGCCGGCGTGCTCCGTGCGACTCGCCGGGCGGCGCCCCTGGTCGACCCCGCGTCCGCCGGGACGTTCGAGCGGTTCGTGCGGCGTGGCTTCGCGCGAGGCGGCCGTGAGCTCGATGCGTACGGCTGGGCCAGACGCTTTCAGGCGGCCGCCGGCAGGAACGTCCGTTCGCGCCCGTAACGTTGACGCATGATCGCGCGCCTGCGAGGCCGGATCGCCGGCCGGGCCGGAGCCGGCCTGATCGTCGACGTCAACGGTGTCGGGTACCTCGTGCATGCCACGCCGACGGTGCAGCGCCTCGGTGGCGGCGAGGTCACGGTCGAGGTCCACACGATCGTGCGCGAAGATGCGCTGCAGCTTTACGGGTTCGCGACGGCGGAGGAGCGGGAGCTGTTCGAGTTGCTGCTCGGCGTCTCCGGCGTCGGGCCGAAGGTCGCGCTCGCGATCGTATCGGGGTCGACACCGGCCGATCTCCGCCGCGCGATCGCGCGCGACGACGTGAAACGGTTTCAGGCGATCCCGGGCGTGGGTCTCAAGACCGCGCAACGCGTGGTGCTCGAGCTGAAGGAGAAGCTCACCGTTGCCGACGCGCTCGCAGCGGAGGCGAACGAGTCGACGCTCGCCCGCGACGCGCTCGTGAACCTCGGTTGGTCGCTGCTCGACGCCGAGCGGGCGCTCGCGACGGTCGACGACGCGCTGCCGGTCGAGGAGCAGGTGCGCGAAGCACTGCGGGCCGCTGCATGACGCAATTCTTGGCGCCGGTGCTCGGCGACGCGGAGGAGGAGATCGAGCGATCGTTGCGGCCCCGCACGCTCGGCGACTTCGTCGGCCAGGCCCGCGTGAAAGAGCAGCTCGAGATCGCGCTCGAGGCGGCACAGGCGCGCGGCGAGGCGCTCGACCACGTGCTGCTCGCCGGCCCACCGGGGCTCGGCAAAACCTCGCTGGCGCAGATCGTCCGCAACGAGCTCGGTGTCGGCATCCGCCAGATCGCGGGGCCGGGCCTCGAGCGGAAGGACATCGCTGCGATCCTCACCTCGCTCGACGCGCGTGACGTTCTCTTCATCGACGAGATCCACCGGATGAGCCGGGCTGCCGAGGAGATCCTCTATCCGGCGCTCGAGGACTTTCGCCTCGACATCGTCGTCGGCCAGGGCCCGGCTGCGCGCACGCTGACGCTCGACCTGCCGCCGTTCACGCTGATCGGCGCGACGACCAGAACCGGCCTGCTGACGACGCCGCTCCGCGATCGCTTCGGTCTCACGTTCAGGCTCGATCTGTACGCGCCGCCCGAGCTCGCGTCGATCGTGCGGCGCTCGGCCAGCATCCTCGGCGTCCAGATCGACGAGGAAGCAGCCGAGCTGATCTCGGGGCGCTCGCGCGGAACGCCGCGCGTCGCGAACCGAATCCTCCGGCGCGTGCGCGACGTCGCCGAGGTGCGGCATCAGGGTGTGGTCACGACCGAGGTCGCCGAGGAGGCGCTCACGCTGCTCGAGGTCGACGGGGCAGGTCTCGAGCGGTTCGACCGCGAGCTGCTGCGCGCGCTCGTCGAGAAGTTCGGCGGCGGGCCGGTGGGCCTGTCGACGCTCGCCGTCGCGCTCGGCGAGGAGCCGGAGACGATCGAGGACGTCTACGAGCCCTACCTGCTCCAGCTCGGGTTCCTGCAGCGGACGCCCCGCGGCCGCATCGTCACGGCACTCGGGCGCGAGCACCTCGGCGCCCGCCCCGCGGACAGCACGCTCTTCTGAACCGTCTCCCCGGCGAATAAGGTTGGGGGACGGATGAGCTGTCCGAGCTGCGGCACAGACAACCCCGAAGGCGCAAAGTTCTGTAACGGCTGCGGAGCGCCGCTCGTGCGTGCGTGCTCGTCGTGCGGCACGGGCAACGCGCCGGGCGCCAAGTTCTGCAGCGAGTGCGGCGCGACCCTCCAGGTCACAGCGGTGTCGCCGCCGCCGCCCTCCGTTCCCGCCGCCGAGCGGCGGCTCGTCACCGTGCTCTTCGCCGATCTCGTCGGGTTCACGGCGCTTTCCGAGAACCGTGACGCGGAGGAGACCCGCGACCTGCTCTCGCGCTACTTCGAGCTCTCGAGCACGCTGATCGGCCGCTACGGCGGCACGGTCGAGAAGTTCATCGGCGATGCGGTGATGGCCGTCTGGGGCACGCCGACAGCCACGGAGGACGACGCCGAGCGGGCGGTGCGCGCCGCGCTCGATCTCGTCGAATCGATTCCGGGGCTCGATCCGGCGTTGCAGGCGCGTGCCGGCGTCCTGACCGGCGAGGCTGCGGTGACGATTGGCGCCGAGGGTCAAGGGATGGTCGCCGGCGACCTCGTCAACACCGCCTCGCGAATCCAGTCGGCGGCCGACCCCGGCACCGTGCTCGCGGGCGAGGTCACCCGCCGGGCGACGGAGCAGGCGATTGTCTACCAGGAGGTCGGTTCGCACGAGCTGAAGGGCAAGGCCGAGCCGGTGGCGCTCTTCCGCGCCCTGCGCGTCGTCTCCGGTGTCGGAGGGATGCTCAAGTCGGCCGGTCTGGAAGCGCCGTTCGTCGGTCGCGACCGGGAGCTCAAGCTGATCAAGGATCTCTTCCACGGGGCGGCAGAGGACGGGCGGGCCCACCTCGTGTCGGTCACCGGCATCGCCGGCATCGGCAAGTCGCGACTCGCGTGGGAGTTCTACAAGTACTTCGACGGCATCGTCGAGCAGGTGTACTGGCACCGCGGTCGCTGCCTGCCGTATGGCGAAGGCGTTGCCTACTGGGCGCTCGCCGACATGGTGCGCATGCGCTGCAGGATCGGCGAGGACGAGCCGGCCGACTCGGCGCGGCGCAAGCTCCAGGCGACACTCGACGAGCACGTCCTCGACGCGGGCGAGCGCGCCTTCGTCGCACCGCGCATCGCCCACCTGCTCGGCCTCGACGAGGCGGCGGCCGGCGACCGGCAGGATCTGTTCGCGGCTTGGCGTCTCTTTTTCGAACGGCTCGCCGACGTCTTCCCGACGGTGCTCGCGTTCGAGGACATGCAGTGGGCCGACGCGTCGCTGCTCGACTTCGTCGAATACCTGCTCGAGTGGTCGCGCGACCATCCGCTCTACGTGATCACGCTCTCCCGCCCGGAGCTGCAGGAGAAACGATCGAACTGGGGCGCGGGCCAGCGCAACTTCACGTCGCTCTACCTCGAGCCGCTCTCCGAGGCGGCGATGGGGCAGCTGCTCGAAGGGCTCGTGCCCGGGCTGCCGGTCGACCTGCGCACCCAGATCCTGGCGCGGGCGCAAGGCGTGCCTCTGTACGCGGTCGAGACGGTCCGCATGCTGCTCGACCGGGGCCTGCTCGCCCAGGAGGAATCGGTCTACCGTCCGACGGGGGAGATCGAGACCCTCGAGGTGCCGGAGACGCTGCACGCGCTGATCGCCGCACGGCTCGACGGCGTCTCGCCAGAGGAACGGCGCCTCCTCCAGGACGGGGCCGTGCTCGGCAAGACGTTCACTCCGCGCGCGCTCGGCGCGCTCAGCGGCCGTGCGCCCGAGGAGCTCGAGCCGCTCCTCGCCGGGCTCGTGCGCAAGGAGGTGCTCGGCGTCCAGTCCGATCCGCGCTCGCCCGAGCGCGGCCAGTACGGCTTCCTGCAGGACCTCGTTCGCCACGTCGCCTACGAGACGCTCTCGAAGCGCGACCGCAAGAGCCGCCATCTCGCGGCAGCCGAGCACCTTCAGGGGGCCTTCGCGGACGAAGACGAGGTCGCCGAGGTGCTCGCCGCCCACTACCTGGCCGCCGTCGAGGCCGCACCGGATGCCGAAGACGCCGCCGAGATTCGCGGTCGGGGTGGCGAGATGCTCGCACGTGCCGGTGCGCGGGCAGCGTCGCTCGGCGCGACCGAGGAGGGACGGCGCTACTACGAGCAGGCTGCCGAACTGGCGGACCAGCCGGAGCTGGAGGCGGCGCTGCTGCTCGAGGCGGGGCGACTTGCCGTGCGGGCATACCGGCTCGTCGACGCTCGCGAGCGGCTCGAGCGGGCGATCCAACTGTTCGGCGCTGCGGGCGATCTGAAAGGGGCCGCCCGAGCCGCGGTGGCACTCGCCGACGTCGAGCTCGGTGACGGCCGGCTCGAAGAGGCCGTCGCCCGATTCGAGGGAGCGGTCGCCGAGCTCGAACAGGGACCGCCGAGTGCGGAGCTCGCAGCCGCGCTCGCCCAGCTCGGGCGGGTCCACGTGATCGCGGGTCACGGCGATCTCGCGCTTCCGCCGCTCGAACGGGCGCTCACGATCGCCGAGCGACGTCAACTGCCGGAGGTGTTCGTCGAGGCGCTGACGAGCAAGGGACTCGTCCTCGGGCTCGACGGCCGACCGGGGGAGGCGCGTATCTTGCTCGGGGCCGCGGTCCAGCGCGCGTATTCGGAGGAGCTGTTCACGAGCGCCCTCAGGGCCGAGAACAATCTCGCCGTGATCCTTCAGTCGCTCGACCTCCACGTCGAGGCACTCGAGGTCGCGACCCGCTGCTCGCTCCTGGCGCGACGGCGCGGCGACCGGCGCTGGGAGTCGACCATGCGGGTCGGCTCGCTGATCCACCTCTACCTGCTCGGACGCTGGGAAGAGGCGGCGGCGATCGCGTCGGAGGAGAGGCCGATCGCAGTGAGCACGAACAACCGCTCCGAGTTGCTGACGTGGACGCTCATCCAATGCTGGCGCGGTGAGACAGCGGAAGCCCGAGCGTTGATCGAGGCTGAAGCGGATCTGCGGACGAGCGCGAATCCGCAAGCTGCCTCTGCGGCCGCGCTGTTCGAGGCCCGCGTTCTGCGCGCCGAGGGCTCTCCGGCCGACGCACTTGCCGCAGCCGAGCGCGGGGTCGCCTACCTCGGCGACCTGCCGATCGCGGAGACGATCATCAAGCTCTGCCTGATCGAGGCGATCGAGTCCGCGCTCGCGATCAGCGACCTCGGCAAGGCAGCGGAGCTGCTCGCCGTGCCGGAGTCACTCGATGCCGGGGATATGACCCCTCTGCTCGAGATGAACGCGCTGCGGCTGCGAGCACGACTCGACGCGGCCCGCGGCGACCATACGCAGGTCGACTCGCGGTTTCGCGCCGCCGCTGCCAGGAGCCGCGAGTTCGATCTGCCGCTCTACCTGGCTCTCACCCAGGTCGAGCACGCCGAATGGCTCGAGACTCAGGGACGCGCTGACGAGGCCGAGCCGCTGCTCTTCGATGCAGCGGCGACGTTCGAGCGTCTCGGGGCCGTTCCGTGGCTCGAGCGTGCGCGGCGGACGAGTGCGAGCGCCGCGGGCGCGGTCAGCAGCGCCATCACGTCGAACCAGACGTAACCCGAGGCGACGCCGCTCGGCGGGTTGCCGTCCGGGATGCCGAGGCCCGGGAGGCGCACCGCCCAGCGCCAGGTCCCGATGGCCGTGCCGTAGAGCTCGAGCCCGGCGACGACGAGGAACACCGAGGCGTAGATGGCGCGGTTGCGGCTACGCAGGAGGAACACGAGGAGCAGCGGAACGCCGAGCGCCCCCGCCACGTCCTGGCGCGGCAGCAGGGCGAGGCCGAGCACGCCCCAGGCGGCCGCAGCGACTGCGGCGGTCGTCACGAGCGCGCGTGTGTGGCGACGGAGCGCAACGGCGAGCGACAGCGCCGTGAGGTAAACGAGCCCGTGCGCCGGCGGGATGAACAGCGGCAGGTTGTGCAGCCGGTAGTGGTAGACGCCCCAGAGCAGCGAGCCGGTGACCTCGCCGATCGTCGCGAAGCCGACCACGGCGAGCGTCTGCGCACGGCGCTCGACCGACACACGCGAGAGCGCTGCGAACAGGACGGCGAAGGTGAGCACGCCGAGGGCGAGCTGCTCGTGGTAGTCGGCGTAGTGGTCGAGGGCCAGCAGTGCGGCGAGGTACGCCGCGCCCGCCGCCGCGGCTACGGCCGGAACTGGAGCTCGTGCCAACTCGGCACCGGTGCAAGCTCGAGCAGCGGGCGTCCGCCGCCGCCCGGGTGCTGGTAGGCGAACTCGGCCTCGCCCTCGTCCCAGACGACCTCGAGCGCGCCGCGCTTGACCTGGTGGTCGAGCCACGCACCGCGGAAGATCAGCTTGCGCAGCCAGTAGACGAGCGACTCGTTCTCGACGAGCGAGATCCGCTCCCAGTTCCGCACCAGATATCGGCCGAGCTGCGAAAAGGGCTCCTCGATCATGCCCGAGGCCGCCAGCGCGACCAGATCGGCCGTCTCGTCCTCGTCGAGCTCCGACGACGGCACGACGCCGAGCTTGACCGCCGCCGCGATCACGCGTCCCTCGAAGTCGATCGAGCTGAACGCGAAGCGATAGCCCGAGGAACTCGACGATGTAGTCGTTCCCGGAGCTGTAGTTCGCGTCGGGTACGGGTAGCGCGTCAGGCACGATCTCATGGTAGTGAACCCTCTGGCGGACGCATCGACGTGGGAACGCGTGGTCATCCTGGCCCCGGCGCTGGTGCTCGGCGGAGGGCTCGTGCTCGGCGTGATGATCCTGCTCGGGCGCGCATTCGTGGCCACGGTGCGCGAGTCGGGCCACCCGCGCGTTCTCTGGGGCAGCGTCGCCGTGATCGTCGGCCTGGTCGTGCTGCTGACGTATCTCGGGGTCGAGCTGCCTAGAGAATGACGACGGGCGTGCCGACGGAGACGCGCTCGAAGAGCCACTCCGCGTCGGGCACCTGCATGCGGATGCAGCCGTGGGAGGCGCTGTAGCCGATCGACGTCGGGGCGTCGGTGCCGTGGATGCCGACACCCGGCGCATTCAGCCCCATCCAGCGTGTGCCCAGGGGATTGGACGGGCCGGGCGGTACGGGCTTCAGGCCCTTCGCCCAGGCGTCGTACGTCGGCGGGTACCACCAGGGGTCGAGCTGCTTGTCCATGATGTGCCAGAGACCTGCCGGCGTCGGGTAGATCGCCTGTCCCGTGGCGACGGAGAAGCGGCGGGCGACGCGGGTCCCGTCGTAGAGCGTGAGCGAGTTGGTCGCCCGCATGACGACGATCACGGGACCGAAGTTGGCGGCGGTGCGCTTCGGGATGAGCGCCGTGGTGAGCAGGAGGAGCGGCTTGCGCTGGGCCGAGCGGAGCGCCTGCCCGATCGCGGCGCGCATCGTCTTCGCGTCGACGGCCGTCCCGGTCCTCGCGGCGCTGAAGACGGGCCCGACGGCGTTCGCGCCGGTGACGGTGGCGTCGACCGGCGCTCGGTCGTAGCGGTGCGCCAGCCGGTCGACGATCTGTGCGATCCGCGCCTCGGAGAGGCGGATCGGCAGGTCGATGCTGCTGTGCGGCGTCGCGGCGAGTGCCGAGGAGACGGCGGCGGCGATGCTCGAGCGCATGGCCACGTCGCCGGGGGCGATCCGCACGAGCCCGTCCGGAGTGCGGATCGTCACCGGCCGGGAGAACGCCTGCTCGACCCTGGCCCGCGCGGGCTCTGCGGTCAGGCCGCCGAGGCGGACGCCGGACACGGTCACGCCCGGAGCGACGAGCGGGCTGGGCGTCGACGCGGGAGCGGCGGCGCAGGCCAGCCCGGCTGCAGCGACGATGGCGACGAGCGTCCTCAGCACGGGGACCGCATTGAAACAGGTTTCCGCTGCTTTTTCGACCATTCCGTCCGATGCGGGCCGTACCGTGACGTGCCCTTATGGCGACCGCGACCTGGCAGCTCGAACCCTGTGCGCTCGAACGGGTGCAGAACCTCGCAGAGGCGCTCTCGCTCGACGAGGTGACCGCCTCGGTGCTCGTCCGCCGCGGCTATGCGGAGCCGGAGGAGGCCCGCACCTTCATCGACGGTGCGTTTCCCGCTCACGATCCGTTCGCGCTCGGCGACATGCGGGAGGCGGTCGCGGCGCTCCGGGCGGCCGTCGAGGCGGGCGAGCGAATCTGCGTCCACGGCGATTACGACGCCGACGGGATCTGCGCAACGGCGCTGGCCGTCCTGCTCCTGCGCGAAGTGGGAGCGGACGTCGCCTGGCATCTGCCGTCGCGCTTCGAGGAGGGGTACGGCCTCAACGGCCAGACGCTGACCCGCCTCGCCGAGGAGGGTTTCGACCTCGTCCTGACCGTGGACTGCGGGATCACCGCAGTCGCCGAGGTCGAGCTTGCCCGGTCGCTCGGTCTGGCCGTCGTCATCACCGACCACCACCGCCCGGGTGACACCTTGCCTTCGTGCCCCGTCGTCGCGACGCTCAAGGGCGACTACCCGTTCGTCGGCCTGTGCGGGACCGGGGTCGTCTGGAAGCTCGCGGAGGCGCTGCTCGGCTCGGGCCACCCGTTTCTCGAGCGCCACCTCGATCTCGTCGCGCTGGCGACGGTCGCGGACGTGGTGCCGCTGCTCGACGAGAACCGCGCGATCGCCCGAGCAGGCATGCGCCGGCTCTCGCAGACGAGCAAGGCCGGTCTGCGTGCGTTGATGCGGGTCTCGCACGTCGACCCCGCAACGGTCGACGAGTCCGCGATCGGGTTTCGCCTCGCGCCGCGCATCAACGCGTCGGGCCGCCTGTGTCGTCCCGAGGCCGCACTCGCCTTGCTGCTGACCGACGACGCCGACGAGGCCGGGCGGCTCGCCGAAGAGCTCGAATCGCTGAACCGCGAACGCCAGGTGATCGAGGAGCGGATCGTGCGCGACGCAGTGGCCCAGATCGAGTCGTGGCCCGAGCCGCGTCGACGGCAACGGGGCTACGTCGTCGCCGGTGAGGAGTGGCACGAGGGCGTGATCGGGATCGTCGCCTCGCGGCTCGTCGAGCGGTACAACCGCCCGGTCGTCCTGATCGCCGGCGCCGACGGGAACTGGAAGGGATCGGGCAGGTCGGTACCGTCGTTCGACCTGCACGTCGCGCTCGGCGCCTGTGCGTCGGAGCTCGAACGCTTCGGCGGACATCGCGCGGCGGCGGGGCTCTCGATCGAGCCGTCGCGAGTCGAGGCGTTCGCGCGCGTCTTCGCGGCGTACGCCGACGAGCGGCTCTCGGACGACGATCTCGCCGCGTCAACGCGGGTCGATGCGATCGTGCCGGGCGCGAAGCTGACGCTCGGCCTCTGCGCCGAGCTGTCGCGGCTCGCGCCGTTCGGGCTCGGCAACCCGGGTGTCACCCTGCTCGTCGACGGTTGCGAGCTCGCCGACCTGCAGACCGTCGGCGACGGCAAGCACCTTCGCTTCCGGGTGCGCCAGCGCGGCCGCGACGCTGGCTCGGCGATCGCGTTCGGCAAGGGGCAGGAGCTCGACCGGCTGCGGCGACCGGGGCGGTACGACGTCGCATTCCGGTTGCAGGAGAACCGCTGGAACGGCGTCAGCGCACCGCAGCTCGTCGTGCGCCGCGTCTTCGACGCGGACGATCGCTTCGACGACCTGCGTGAGTGGCTGGCTGCTGAGTGGCGCGCCGGCGAGGCGTCGTGGACGCCCGAGGCACGCTCGATCTTCGCCGAGCTCGAGCTGACCGAGGCCGGGATCCGGCGCAGCCTGCTCGAATCACCGAGCTTTCGCGCACTGCTCGAGGCGTCGCCCGCTCTGGCCGACGCGGCCTGAGCTAAGCGGCCTTGCCGATCGCGACGCGGCTGCGCCGCGACTTGGCGGCAGGCCGGGTCGAGACGGCATCGAGCTCGCGCAGGACGCGCGCGATCTGGTTGAGCTTCTTCGTATGTCTTCGACGAGCGAACACGGCTTCTCAGATTCATCGTCGACGGCGGGGTTCCTGCGCATCCCGCTAGCGGGGGATGGATGGCCGCAGGGCAGGGGTACACTGGCTTCATGGCAGTCCTCGAGCGGCATCAGGACCTCGTCGAGGAGCTGGTCGCCGAGGTCGAGGCGTACAAGGTCGACGTCAACCGGGCCTTGCTTGCGCACGCCTTCGACTTCGCCGCGCGCGCCCACGCCGGGCAGGTACGCCAGTCGGGGCAGGAATTCATCTTCCATCCGTGGGGCGTCGCGAAGATCCTGGCGGGTCTGCAGCTCGACGAGCCGACACTGGCGGCCGCCCTGCTGCACGACGTCGTCGAGGACACCGGCACCGAGATCGAGGACGTCCGGGCGGAGTTCGGCGACGAGATCGCGAAGCTGGTCGAGGGCGTCACCAAGCTGACCCGCGTCCAGTTCCAGAGCCGCGAGCATGCAGAGGCGGAGAACTACCGCAAGCTGATCGTGGCGATGGCCGAGGACGTCCGCGTGATCCTGATCAAGCTCGCGGATCGTCTGCACAACCTGCGCACGATCGAGTACCTCGGCAAGCAGAAGCAGGTGCAGAAGGCGCGTGAGACGCTCGAGGTCTACGCGCCGCTCGCTCATCGCCTCGGCATCCACGCGCTCAAGTGGGAGCTCGAGGACCTCTCCTTCCAGACGTTGCATCCGCGGAAGTACGAGGAGATCAAGCAGATGGTCGCGGAGCGGCGCGCCGACCGCGAGGAGCACGTTCGCGAGGCCGCGATCGTGTTGCAGAAGGAGCTCGACAAGGTCGACATCCCTGCCGAGATCTCCGGCCGTGCGAAGCACTTCTATTCGATCTACGACAAGATGGCGAAGAAGGGTCGTGAGTTCAACGAGATCTACGACCTGACCGCGATGCGCGTGATCGCCGAGCGTGGGGGCGATGAAGGGACGCGCGACTGCTACGGGGCGCTCGGCCTGATCCACTCGCTCTGGAAGCCGATGCCCGGGCGGTTCAAGGACTTCGTCGCGATGCCGAAGTTCAACGGCTATCGCGCGCTGCACACGACGGTGATCGGCCCGCAGGGTCGGCCACTCGAGATCCAGGTGCGCACCCGCGAGATGCACGAGACCGCCGAGTACGGCATCGCGGCGCACTGGCTGTACAAGCGCGGGGCCAAGCAGAAGGACGCCGAATGGGTCGCGTGGGTCAAGCAGTTGATGGACGAGAGCACTGCGGACGAGGCGGATCCGCGTGAGTTCATGAAGGCGTTTCGCACCGATCTCTTCGATGAGGAGGTGCACGTCTTCACGCCCAAGGGCCAGGTGAAGACGCTGCCGGCCGGCGCGACGCCGATCGACTTCGCCTACGCCGTCCACACGGACGTCGGACATCGCACCGTCGGCGCGAAGATCAACGGCCGCATCGTGCCACTCCACTACCAGCTGAAGAACGGCGACTTCGTCGAGATCCTGACGTCGAAGCAGGGCCGCGGCCCTTCGCGCGACTGGCTGTCGCTGGCGAAGAGCTCGCGCGCCCGGAACAAGATCCGGCAGTGGTACTCGCGCGAGACGCGTGAGGAGACGGAGCAGAAGGGCCGCGACGCGCTCGAGCAGGCGTTGAAGGGCCAGAACTTGCCGTACGCGAAGCTGCGCGGCTCGCCGACGCTGGCGCAGGTGATCCGCGAGGTCGGATTCAAGAAGGCGGACGACTTCTATGTCGCGCTCGGCTCGGGGAAGCTGCAGCCGGGCTCGATCGTCAACAAGGTGATCCAGCGCCTGAAGACGGAGCAGGTCGTCGAAGAGGCGCCCGTCGTCCGGAAGGCGGCGAAGTCGCGGACGGTGCAGGGAGCCGAGATGGGCGTCGCGGTGCCAGGCGTCGAGGACGTGCTCGTCCGCCTCGCCAAATGCTGCACGCCCGTTCCGGGCGACGAGATCATCGGCTACATCTCGCTCGGCAAGGGGATCACGATTCATCGCGGCGACTGTCCGAACGTCCGCGCCCTGCGGCGGAACCCGGAGCGGCTCACCGAGGTCGGCTGGGACGGGGCAACGGCGGCAAAGAGCTTCCGGGTGCAGATCGCAGTCGACTCGTGGGATCGCGCCCGGCTGCTCGAGGACGTCGCGAGGACGTTTGCCGAGCACGGCGCGAACATCGTCAGCTACGTCGGCAGCGTCGAGGATCAGCTCGCAAAGAACCGGTACACGGTCGAGGTCGGCGACGTGAAGAGCCTGCGGACGCTGCTCAACTCGTTGCGCAATCTCGACGCGGTGTTCGACGCCTACCGCGTCACCCCGTCCTAGTGGACGGCGTGCATCCGGTCGCCGCCGCGGGCTTCTCTGCCGCGGCCGACGTCTACGAGCGCGCTCGCCCGAGCTATCCCCCGGAGGCGGTCGAGTGGCTGGCACAGCGTGTCGATCTTCACCCTGGCCGTACCGTGGTCGACGTGGGGGCAGGCACCGGGAAGCTCACGCGGCTCCTCGTCCCGACGGGTGCCCATGTCGTGGCGGTCGAGCCGCTGCCGGCGATGCTCGCGAAGCTGGTCGAGGCGGCGCCCGAGGCGGAGGCGATCCTGGGCACGGCCGAGCAGCTCCCGCTTCCGGACGCGAGTGCGGACGTGGTCACGGTCGCGCAGGCCTTGCACTGGTTCGACCAGTCGCTGGCATTGCCGGAGTTCCACCGCGTGCTGCGGCCCAGTGGTGCGGTGGCGCTCGTCTGGAACAGCCGCGATCTCGGGGATCCGCTTCAGATTGCGCTGGGACGTGTGCTCGAGCCCGCGAGGAACAAGGTGCCGGCGCAGCGCGACAACGTCTGGCGCGCCCCGTTCGAGCGCTCGCCGCTGTTCGGTCCGCTGGAGGTACGCCGGTTCCCGTTCGAGCAGCAGTTCACGACGGACGATCTCTGCGACCGCGTCAGCTCCACGTCGTTCGTCGCGGCGATGGCGCCGGACGAGCGTGAGGAGCTTCTCGTCTCCGTGCGAGCCCTGGTCGCCGGCGTCCCCGAGCCGTTCCCCTTCCGCTACGTCACCGAGATCTTTGTCGCCGCGGCCCAGGATGGTGCCAGGCACCGCTAGAGCGGTGCGCCCTGGAACTCGGCGATCTGCTTGCGAAACGAGTCGGGAACGGTGACGGGACGACGCCCAGCGAGGTCGATCAGGACGAGCGTCTGCTTGGCCGTTGCCATCAGGACATCGTTTGCATTCGGGCCGTTGTCGTCGAGTCGGTAGGCGGCATGGTCGTAGGTGATGCTCGTCGTGCCGATTCGCTCGACACGGACGAAGACCTCGAGGAGGTCGTCGAAGCGTGCCGGCGCGTGGTATTCGACGCTCGAGGCGCGCATCGCGAAGTCGGCCGGCCCGAGGTGGACGCGGCCGAGGTGGCGGTGGAACTCGGTGCGCGCGAGGTCGAAGTAGGGCATGTACCGGCCGTAGTAGACGACGCCCTGGGCGTCTGTCTCGGAGAAGCCGACGCGGAGGTGCGCCGCGTAGCGAAACGGCGGCCGCCGGTCGGTTACGTGGCCGAGCTCGATCACGCGGCGATCCTAGCCCCGCGGTCGCACTGCAGTGCGCTCCGTCCGGTGCACGAAAGTGAAACGATCCGTCCACCACCCTGAAAGCGACGATGCGGACCGTGGCGCTACGGCGTACCGTCGACTCATGGCACGCCGTCCTCGGATCGAGATCTCCGGAGCGACGTACCACGTGACGACGCGTGGGAATGACCGACAGCGCATCTACTTCGGGAACTGGAGCGGGAGGCTCTTCGTCCGTGAGCTCGACCGGGCGGCCCTGCGTTACGGCTGGCGCGTCTTCGCGTACTGCTTGATGACGAACCACTACCACGTGGTTCTCGAGATCGGCGAGCGAGGGCTCTCGCACGGGATGTGCGAGTTGAACGGCCGGTTCGCCCGTGCGACCAACTGGGTGAATCGGCGCAACGACCACGTGTTCGGCAAGCGCTTCTACGACCGCGTGGTCGAGACGGACGACGACTGGGCGCAGGTGTGTCGCTACGTCTTTCTCAACCCCATGCGCAGCGACACCGGGTGCCCCGATCCACGTCAATGGCGCTGGAGCAGTCTCCGGCCGACGCTCGGACTCGAGCATGCGCCGGCGAGTCTCGACGTGGGCGAGGTCCTCGGCCGTTTCGGGCGAACTCCCGCGCGCGGCCGCAAAGCGCTCTGGCAATTCGTCCGAGCCGGGCTCGCTCCGCCCCTGGTGCCAGGCACCGGGTGAGCGCCCACCCCTCAACCGCGGATCACCGCGACGACCTCGTCCCGCTTCGCCTCCATCAGCTCACGGGAGCGGGCCTCGAGGTTCAGCCGCAGCAGCGGCTCCGTGTTCGACCCGCGCACGTTGAAGTGCCAGGCGTCAGCCTCGACCGACAACCCGTCGAGGTGCGACACCTGCCCCTCAGCCCCGAACCGCGCCTCCAGCCGCCCGAGCGTCGACTGGACGTCGGCGACCGGAGTGTTGATCTCACCGGTGATGAAGTAGCGGTCGCGGTACGGGCGGAGCACGTCACTGAGCTTCCCCCGACGCGACACGAGATCGCACATCAGGAGGAACGGGATCACGCCCGAGTCCGCTTGCGAGAAGTCCCGGAAGTAGTAGTGCGCCGAGACCTCCCCGGCGAAGACCGCGTCCACCTCGCGCATGCGCTGCTTGATGAACGCATGTCCGACCCTGTTCACGATCGGGATGCCGCCCGCACGCTCGATCGTCTCCGGCACGGCCCACGATGCGCGGACGTCGTAGATCACCGTGCCGCCGGGCTCACGCGCGAGGATCGACTCGGCGAACAGCGCCGTCGTGAAGTCGCCGGGGACGAAATCGCCCGTGTCGTCGACGAAGAAGCAGCGGTCGGCGTCTCCGTCGAAGGCAACGCCGAAATCGGCGCCGTCGCTCGTCGTCCGCGTGATGATGAACTCGCGGTTCTCGGGCAGGAGTGGATTCGGCTCGTGATTCGGGAACGTTCCATCCGGCTCGAAGTAGCACCGGTCGACGTCGATCATCGGCAGGCGTGCGAGCACGGGCGGGAGCATCGTGCCGGCCATCCCGTTCGCGGCGTCGATCACGACGCGCAACGGCTTTAACGATGCGACGTCGACGAACGAGAGCACGCGTTCGACGAACGCGTCCCAGATGTCCGCGGTGCGGATCTCGCCGCGCGTTGCGGTGCGCCACGATCCGGTGATGGCGCGGTCGCGGACGTCGAGCAGCCCCGAGTCGCCGCCCACGGGGAGCGCGCCGGCCCGCACGATCTTCATGCCCGCGTACTGCTTCGGGTTGTGTGAGGCGGTCACGGCGATGCCACCGTCGAGACCGAGCTCGCCGACGGCGAAATAGAGCATCTCGGTCCCGACCAGACCGAGGTCGAGCACGTCCGCTCCTCCATCCGCGGCGCCTTCGCGAACGGCTCCGGCGACCGACGGCGACGAGACGCGCATGTCGCGGCCGACCGCGATCGTCCGCGCACCGAATTCCTCGACGTAGGCGCGCCCGACCGCATAGGCCCCTGCCTCGTCGAGCTCGGTCGGATAGAGGCCGCGAATGTCGTACGCCTTGAAGATTTCCGGGCGGAGCACGCAGGTGACGATAACGCGGCTGGACGGGAAGGGCTTGTGACGACCGGCGCGAACCTGCAAACTGACGATCGCCCGCAATCATTCGAAGGGGACGCTCACTTGGACAAGATCAACGAACTCTCGCTCGGCAGGAAGCTCCTCCTGGTAGCAGGTGTGCTGCTGCTGATCGACACATTTCTCGACTGGCAGCAGGCGAGCAGCGTTTTCGGCACCGTCGGCCAAAGTGCCTGGCACGGCTTCTGGGGCGTGCTGCTCGGCCTGATGACGATCGCGCTGGTCGCATGGGTCATCGCGCGCGCCTTCGGCGTCGACCTTCCGGACGGCATCCCCGAGGGGCTCATCTCGCTCGTCCTCGGCGCCCTGATCCTGCTTTTCGCGGTGATCAAGGTGATCGTCGACAGCTACGTCCACTGGCCGGCCTACGCCGGGATCCTGCTGGCGGCCGCCGTCACCTACGGTGCCTGGCTCATCTTCAAAGACAGCGGCGAGTCGTTCCCCGCGATGCCGTCGTCCAGTTCCGGCGGATCGTCGTCGACCAGCGCTGCGGCGCCCCCGCCGGCTGCGCCGCCGGCAGCTCCGGCCGAGACGCCGCCGACCGCAGACGCCGGACCGAGCGACTCGGAGTCGACCGCCTAGACCCCGGCCGGCTCGAGAATCGAGCGAATCGCCTCCGTCGAGGCCGGGTCCGGCGACTCGGAGATCACGGTCGCCGCCCGGTCGAAGCGGGCGAGTGCGTCGCGGAGCGGCTCCGCGCGAAGCGTCCCGTCGCCGTAGGGCAGGTGCTTCGTCTCGTTTCGATTGGCGAACTGGATGTCGGAGAAGTGAATGTGGAACGGCGCGCCGGGCTCGAGCACCGAATCGACCTGCTCGAGCGCCTCGGCGAACGGCTCGACCGACGTGAACGCGCCGTCCGAGGTCGCGTGCATGTGGGCGAAGTCGATCACGGGCCGCACCCATGTGACACGCGACGCGATCTCCACGACATCGTCGAGCGAGCCGAGCTCGCGAACACGGCCCATCACCTCGATCCCGAACGGCACCGCGCGCCCCTTCGCTTCGAGGCGGGCGCGGAGCTCGCCGAGTTGCTCGCACACGGCGTCGATCGCAGCCTCGCGCGTGCGCCCGAGCAGGAAGCCGGGATGGAACACGACGACCTCCGCCGCTGCGGCGACGGCGATCCCCGCGGAGTGGTCGAGCATGCCGACCGCCATGTTCAGCTTCTTGCCGCGCTCCGCGTGGCCCATGAACCCCGCGATCGGCGCGTGCACGCTGAGCACGATGTCCTGCTCGCGGCAGAGCCCGCCGAATGTCTCGGCGAACGCGTAATCCATCCAGAAGCCGCCCTCGAAGTCGATCTCGCAGGCCGAGTGGCCGCGCTCGAGCAGGGCGGCGACCGCGGCTTCCGGCGAGTCGCGGGCAGGGACTCTCGCGGGGCCGAAATGGAGGTGGCGTGGCATCGGCGCGGCGACCAGCGTAACGACCGGGGTCCGTCCGATCCCGTTCCTACCCTTTCGGCATGCCCACGCACCCTTCTCGTATCGATTTGCTCGAGCTCGACATCGACCTGCGCCTGTCCGACCTCTGGCGGGAGGCCGCGGGCATCAACGACTGGTCGCTCGACGTGGTGGCAGCGTTCATGCGGGCCGCGTACGGCAAGGGGTACTGCGACGCGCTGACCGAGGAGTCACCCGGCTCGCTGTGCGCGGAGCACGGCTACCGGGTGCCGGGACGCCGACCACAGCCTGCCCCGGCCGACGCGTAGCTAGACTCACCGCGTGACCACGCGCAGTCCTGCGCGGCTGATCGTCGCCCTTGCCGTCGCGGCCGTCCTCGCGATCTTCCTGCTCTACACGGCGATCGACGGCAAGTCGACTCCGGAGCTGAGCCCGAGCCAGCTCCAGGCGCATCCCGGCGCCGCTGCGATCGTCGGCATCGTCGTCGGCCCACTGTCGGGGGACTCTCACACCGCACGCGGGCTTCGCTTCGGTCTGCGTGACCGGGGTGCGGCAAAGAGCGTTGTCGTGCCGGTCGTGTACCACGGTGACAATCCGCCGCCGTTGTTCAAGGCCACTCGTGAGGTGGTCGTGACCGGCATCTACGCGAACGGGCGGATCAGCGGCACGGGGATCGTGACCAAGTGCCCGTCGAAGTACACCGCGACGCCAAAGGCGTAGCCGATGGCTGATCTCGGCCGTGCAGCGCTCGTCGTCAGCTTCGGGCTCGCGGTCTACGCGTTCGTCGTCGGTGCAGCGGCCGCGTACCTGAACAGGCGACGTCTTGCAGACTCCGCGCGCAACGCACTGATCGCCTGCTTCGGTACGACGCTCGTCGCCTCGGCAGTGCTGGCAAGCGCGCTCGTGCGCCACGACTTCTCCTTCGCGTACGTCGCACAACACACCAACCGCACGCTGTCGCCGATCTACTCGCTCAGCGCATTCTGGGGTGGGCAGGAAGGGTCGCTGCTGTTGTGGCTGCTCGTGCTCACCGGCTACGGAGCCCTGGCGGTGGCGGTGAATCGCCGGCTGCTGCGCGACCTCGTCGCGTGGGTCGTGCCGGTGCTCGGCGGTATTGCGACGTTCTTCTCGTTCATGCTCGTCGCGGTCGCGAGCCCGTTCCACACGCAGACCGCACCGGTCGACGGAGCAGGCCTGACTCCGAGCCTCCAGAACCCGTACATGGTCGCCCACCCACCGATGCTGTACCTCGGCTATGTCGGGCTCTCGATTCCCTTCGCGTTCGCGGCGGGCGCGATGCTGTCCGGCCGCGCCGACGAGCGCTGGATCGTCGCGACGCGGCGGTGGACGCTCGCAGCGTGGACGTTTCTCGGCTTCGGACAGCTCCTCGGCGCGCACTGGGCGTACGTCGAGGTCGGCTGGGGTGGGTACTACGCCTGGGACCCGGTCGAGAACGCAGCGCTCATGCCCTGGCTCGCCGCGACGGCGTTCCTGCACTCGGTGATGATTCAGGAGCGCAAGGGGATGCTGAAGGTCTGGAACATGGTGCTCGTCGCCCTTGCGTTCGAGCTCTCGGTGTTCGGGACGTTCCTCACGCGCTCGGGCGTCGTGAACTCGATCCACTCGTTCGCGCAGAGCTCCGTCGGCACCTGGTTTCTTGCGTTCGTGGTCATCTCCTCGGCGTTCTCGGTGACGCTGATCCTCTGGCGGCTGCCGCTGCTCCAGGCCCGCACCAAGCTCGAATCGGCGCTCTCACGGGAAGCGACGTTCCTCTACAACAACCTGCTGCTCGTGGCGCTCTGCCTGACGATCCTGTGGGGTGTCCTGTTCCCGATCATCACCGAGCTGGTCAAGGGCGAATCGCGGACGATCGGCCGGCCGTACTACGACTTCTTCCTGCGCGCGTTCGGCCTGCCGCTGCTGCTGCTGATGGGAATCGGCCCGCTGATCGCCTGGCGGAGAACGAGTGCGCGGGCGCTCGTCCGAAGCCTCGCGTGGCCGATCGCGGTCGCGCTCGTCACGGGCGTCGTGCTGATCCTCGAGGGCGCGGGCTCGTCCCGTCCCGGGCTGATCGCCTATACGTTCTCGGCGTTCGTGATCGCGGCGATCGTCGTCGAGCTGGTACGCGGAACGCGCGCAACCGGGTCGGTCTTCAGGCTCATCGGGCGCAACCGACGGCGCTACGGCGGCTACATCGTGCACTTCGCGATCGTGCTCCTGGCGATCGGCATCGCGGGCTCGAGCGCCTACGGTCGCACGCTGGAGCGCCCGCTGAGACCGGGACAGAGCATGACGATCGGCGGCTACACGCTCACCTACCGGGGCATCGCCCATCCACCGAACGCGAACGCAACCGAGACGCGCGCCGTCCTCGATGTGAACGGTCGCTGGCGTGGGACGATCCAGTCCGGTGAGAACCAGTACCGCAACCCACCCGAGACGTCGACCGAGGTCGGCATCCACACCGACTGGCTCCGCGCAGAGGATCTCTACGTGATCACGGATGACATCCGGCCGGCCGGAGTCGTCTACTTCAAGGTGCTCGTCAAACCGCTCGTCAACCTGATCTGGGTCGCGGGCATCGTCTTCTTGCTGGGCGCGGTGGTCGCGATGTGGCCTGACGCCCGAGAACAGCGCCGTCTGGTACTCCGCCTCGCGCCCGCGCGAGCGTGAGCGCCCTCACGCTCGTTGTCGTGGTCGCACTCGTCGCGGCGGCCGTGTTGATCGTGTGCCTGCCGTTCCTGCGCGAGCCCGAAGCGGGCGACGACCGGCTCGACGCGCCGAGCGCCGAGGACGAGCGGCGATTCACCCTTGCCGAGAAGCGTGACCGTGCCCTGGCCGCGCTGAAGGAGCTCGAATTCGACCATCGCACGGGCAAGATCGGCGACGACGAGTACCGCGAGCTCATCGGGCCGCTCCGCCAGTCGGCCGCCGAGGCACTGCGCGCACTCGATCGCGCAGAGGCCGAGCGGTCGCCGTAGCCCTAGAAGAAGAGCGTCTGTACGAGCAGGAACGTGTTGAGCGCGATGATGATCGCGGCGATCACGATCGCCATGAACGTCGTCGTCTTCCTGTTCACGAGGGGGCCCATCAGGTCGCGGCGGGCGGTGAAGTTGACGAGCGGGATGAGCGCGAACGGAATCCCGAACGACAGCACCACCTGCGAGACGACGAGCGTGCTGGACGGATCGAGGCCCAGGGCGATCACGACGAACGCGGGCGCCATCGTCGCCAGACGCCGCCAGATGATCGGGATCTGCTTGCGGATGAACCCCTGCATCACGACCTGCCCCGACAGCGTTCCGACGGCGGAGCTCGATAGGCCGGAGGCGACGAGCGCGAGTGCGAAGAGCGTGCCCGAGGCGCTGCCAAGCACCGGCTCGAGCGTCCGGTGAGCGCCTTCGAGCGAGTCGACGTTGCGGTGGCCCGTGCCGTAGAAGGTGCTCGCCGCCATCACGAGCATTGCCACGTTGATCAGCCCGGCGATGGTCATGGCGATCAGCACGTCGATGCGCGTGAACCGGAAGAGTGTCCGCGCGTCCTGGTCGGTCTCCGGGACGAGCCGGTCCTGGGTGAGGGCCGAGTGCAGGTAGATCACGTGCGGCATCACCGTCGCGCCGAGGATGCCGACCGCGAGCAGCAGCGAGTCGGCGCCGCTGAAGCTGGGGACGATCGCGTGCCGGCCGACCTGGCTCAGGTCGGGATTCGAGAAGATCAGCTCGGCCAGGTAGCACCCGCCGATCACGCCCACGATCGTGGCGATCACGGCCTCGAGCAAGCGCACGCCGAACCGCTGCAGCCCGAGGATGCCGAAGGCCGCGATCCCGGTGATGATCGCCGAGGGAAAGAGCCCGAAGCCGAAAAGCAGCTGGAAGCCGACGGCCGCGCCGAGGAACTCGGCAAGGTCGGTGGCCATCGCGATCAACTCCGCCTGCACCCACAGCCCGACCGAGGTGCGTCGCGAGTAACGCTCGCGGCAGACCTCCGGCAGGTTGAGGCCAGTGGCGATGCCGAGCTTCGCCGACAGGGTCTGGATCAGCATCGCCATCAGGCTCGAGGCGACCACCACCCAGACGAGCGTGTAGCCGTACTTCGAGCCCGCGGCGATGTTCGTGGCGAAGTTCCCCGGGTCGATGTAGGCGACGCAGGCGATGAAGGCCGGGCCGAGGAACGGGAGGATCCTGAAGCGCGTCCGGTGCAGTGCCTCGTCGACGGTCTGGAGGCCTTCGGGCAGCGCGGCCGGACGAGAGGCGATCACTCCCCTATTTTAGCCATGCCTAAAAATCCTCGAGGAGGAGGTCCCTAGGCAGCGGCCCGGACGAAGCGGAGGTCCGGCAGATTGCGGTGCCGCTCGTCGAGGTCGAAGCCGTAGCCGACGAAGAACTCGTCCGGGATCGTGAAGCCCACGTAGCGAACCGGCAGGTCGTCGACCAGGCGGCGATAGGGGCGATCGAACAGTGTCGCCACGTTCAGCGAGGCAGGGTTGCGCAGCGCGAGCGAGCCGACGAGGTAATTCATCGTCAAGCCGGTGTCGATCACCTCATCGACGAGCACAACATGGCGGCCGTCGATCTCCTCGTTGAGATCCTTGAGGAATCGGATGCCGTCGTGCTCGCCGTTCGACCGGCCATAGCTTGCGAGCTCGACGAAGTCGAGGGCGTGGAGGATCGGGAGGGCGCGCGACAGGTCGCAGATGAACGGGATCGACGCCTTCAGCGAGCCGACGAGCATCGGTTCGAGGCTCTGGTAGTCCCGCGCGAGCTCTGCTCCGAGCTCGCGCACCCGGGCGGCGAGCTCGTCGGCCGCCAGAAACACCTCGCCGACGCGAGCGTCATGGATGCCGGGTTCGGTCAGGAGGCCTTCTGGAGCCCGAAGTGCGCGGACAACCGTTCGAAGTCGCGCTCGTAGAACAGCTTGATCTTGATCTCGGGATACAGCTCGCGAAGGCGGCGTAGCTTGCGGTTCTTGCGGGTCACGAGCGACTGCTTCATCACCGTGACCTCGAGGTAGAGATCCTGATCCGGCAGGTAGAAGTCGGGGCTGAACGCCTCGATCACGCGCCCCTCGTCGTCGCGCGCCAGCACGAACGTCGTCGGCTCGTACTGCCAGCGAATCCCGTACCAGTCGAGAATCTTGGCGTACTCGAGTTCCGCCGGGTTTGCGAAGCGCGGCGGTTCGGTTCCGCAATATGCCTGGAAAACAGGCGTTTCCGGCATCACAAAGGCCAGGGTAGCAGCAGCCCCGGATGCCCCCGCTGCCCTGTTTGCGCCATTTAGAGTCCGCGCAATGGAGTTGACCCTCGCACACGTCTCGGACATCCACTGCGGCGATCCGCACTTCGTCCCCGACCTGATGGAGCGTGCGATCGCGGAGATCAACGATCTCGACCCCGACATCGTCGTCTGCTCGGGTGATCTGACGACGTTCGGGTTCAAGGAAGAGTTCGCGCACGCACGGCGCTACCTGGATCGGTTCGCATGCGAGGCGCTCGTGGTCGTCCCGGGGAACCACGACTCGCGGAACGTCGGCTACGTGCACTTCGAAGAGCTGATCGGCGAGCGAAACTCGGTCGTTCGCAAGGCCGGTGCGACGGTCGTCGCCGTCGACTCCACGGAGCCGGATCTCGACCACGGCCACATCGGGCGCGGGTCGTACAGCTGGATCGAGCAGCAGTTCGCCGAGCCGTCCGAGCTGCGCGTCTTCGTGCTGCACCACCATCTGCTGCCTATTCCCGGCACGGGTCGAGAGCGGAACGTCGTCTACGACGCGGGCGACGCGATCGAATGTCTGCAGCGCGCCGGGGTTCAGCTCGTTCTCTCCGGGCACAAGCACGTGCCCTATGCCTGGAAGCTCGAGGATCTGTTCGTCGTGAACACGGGCACGGTGTCGACGCTGCGCCTGAGAGGGAACACCCGACCCTGTTACAACGTCGTCCAGGTGGAAGGCTCGCACGTCGCGGTTTGGCGCCGCTATCCCTTCCACGGACAGGAGCTGATCATCCAGTTCGACCTGCGCACCGGCGAGTACGAGAAGTACACGGGCCGCATCGAACGTGAGGTGAGTGCGAGGCGGTGAGCGTCGTGCGCGCGGTCGCCCTGATCGACGGCGAGCACTATCCCGACGTGGTCCGGGAGGCGCTGAGCGCGCTGCCCTACGAGTGGGTCGGCGCGATCCTCGTCGGCGGGACGGAGAAGCTTCGCGCCGGCACGCCCGAGTACGGGGTGCCGCTCGTGCAGGACTTCGAGGGAGCCGAGCTCGTGGTCGACCTGTCCGACGAGCCGGTGCTCGGGCCTGCCGAACGGTTTCGCTGGGCCTCGCGGGCGCTTGCAGCGGGCCTTCCGTATGTCGGGGCCGACTTTCGCTTCGATCCACCGCAGCTCGAGCCCTTCGAACTGCCGTCCGTATCGGTGATCGGCACCGGCAAGCGCGTCGGCAAGACGGCGGTGACGGGGCACCTCGCCCGACTGCTCGCGGTCGACCGCTCGGTCGTCGTCGTCGCGATGGGGCGCGGCGGGCCGCCGGAGCCCGAGCTCGTCCCGGTGCCGCCGACCGTTGCCGAATTGGTCGCCCGCTCGCGGGCCGGTCGCCACGCGGCGTCGGACCATCTCGAGACGGCTGCGACCTGCGGCGTACCGACGATCGGCTGTCGCCGTGCCGGCGGCGGCCTGGCCGGAGCCGTGTTCACGTCGAACGTGCACGCCGGTGCGCGCCTTGCGGCCGACCGCAAGCCGGACGTCGTGATCTTCGACGGGAGCGGAGCGGCGATTCCCCCGGTCGCGACCGACCGTCGCATCCTCGTCGTCGGGCCTGCGCAGGACCCGGGGGCGTACCTGAACACCTATCGTCGGCTGATCTCGGATCTGGTGATCGCGGTCAACTGCGACGTCGACGATGCGCTGCGCGTCACGCTGCGGCTGCGGCCGACGGAGCCCCTGTCGGGCCGGGTCGCCGTCTTCACGGCCGGCGGCGCCGACGTCTCACAGTTGGACGCCGACGTCGTGGCCGTCTCGACGAACCTCGGCGACCGCGCGGCGTTGCAGCGTGATCTGGAGGGCGTCGACGCCGAGACGTATCTCGTCGAGGTGAAGGCGGCGGCGATCGACGTCGTCGCCGAGCACGCGATCACTCACGACCGACGCGTCGTTCTCGCCGCCAACGACGTCGTCGCGCTCGAAGGCGACCTGGATGCGGCGCTCCTCGACCTCGTACCCGTTCGGATCGGCACGTTGTGAGCCAGCGGCGACACGGCGATCCGCTGCCGCTCGGCGATGCGGAGCTTCCGTATTCGAAAGGGATGATGGCGCGAGCGCTGATCGCCGTCGGGGTCACGGCAGATCGCGCGTACAACCTTGCGCGACGCATCGAGGTCGATCTTGCCGAGCGCCGCGAACGCACCGTCGATCTTGCGCGGCTCGAAGAGCTTGCGCGGGAGATCCTCGGCGACGACGTCGGCGAGCGCGCCGTGAAGCGGCTGCGGCGCCTGTCCGACCTGCAGACACTCGATGTGCCGTTGATCGTCTTGATCGGTGGCTCCACCGGCACCGGCAAGTCGACGATCGCGGCGGAGGTCGCTCACCGGCTGGGAATCACGCGCGTGACGTCGACCGACTTCATCCGCCAGACGATGCGCGCGTTCTTTTCCGAGGAGTTCATGCCGACGATCCATCGGTCGAGCTTCGCGGCCGGGGAGGCGGTGGTCGGAGAGGTCAAGGGCGACCCGACCGTCGTCGGGTTCATGGAGCAGTCGCGGCACGTCAGCGTCGGGATCGATGCGGCGATCAGACGTGCGCTGACCGAGGGCTGGTCGATCGTGCTCGAGGGCGTGCATCTGGTGCCGGGGCTGGTCCCGGCGGAGGTCGAGGGTGCGCTCCTCGTGCACGCGATCGTGGCGATCCCCGACGAGGAGGCGCACCGGATGCACTTCCACATCCGCGACGTCGCGACGGGCGGCATCCGTGCGATGGACAAGTACCTCGACCATCTCGACGCGATCCGCACCGTCCAGGCACACCTCGTCGAACGTGCGATCCGCGAGGGCGTGCCCGTGGTCGAGAACGCGAACGTCGAGCGCACGATCGACGAGGTCGTCGAGCTCGTGCTGCGCGGCGCCGACCGCGCGCGCCAGCCCGTGTGAGCTAGCCTCCGGACATGCCGAGCACCGAAGAGGTCGTCGAGGCCCTGCGCCAGGTGGAGGATCCCGAGCTCGGGATGGACATCGTCGAGCTGGGGCTGTTCTACGGCGCAGAGGTCGAGGGCGAGAAGATCAAGGTCACGTACACGCTCACGTCGATGGGCTGCCCCGCCGGCGCGATGATCCAGGAGGACATCGAGCGCGTCGTCAGCGAGATCCCGGGAGTCGGCTCCGTCGAGAGCGAGCTCACGTTCGACCCGCCCTGGACGCCGGACAAGATGTCGGAAGATGCCAAGTTCATTCTTGGCTTTGGATAAGGTCTGGACCGGCACAAGCCTCCTGATCAGGGGGCAATTTGGGGCCTGTTGTTGGTAGCGCACGGGTCCTCTGCTTTTCGCTGAGTTTCCTGGAGAGTGCCGAACTCGCTCTGTCGCATGGTTGAGCGCAAGTTGGACCAACTGGCGGTCACAGCGACGACCATGGCGTGGCGCTTTCCCAACCGATGAGGGGCAGAACAGGAGTCATTCGTGGACGCGCAGTACCCGCGTTGACCCCAATCGTCGTGGCGATCTGCGTTCTCGTGAACGCAGTTTGGGATTGGCGGCGCGAAGCTGTTCAACTGGCGTCGGCTGCGACGTAGTTAGCCCACTGACGAACGGAGGCGTTTGATGGTCTGGCTCACCCCTTCGGTCAGCGGTGTCCAGGCGATGCCGCCGAGCGTGGCGTCGAGTGCGCTTCCGTCGAACTCCTCGGGGAACGGGAGTCGTGTCTCTTCGTCGACGTCGATTTGGACCCCCGTCACGCTTTCGATCGCCAGTGCTGTTTCGGCGATCGGTAAGGCAGGGCCGCCGAGGTGGAACGCTCGAGCGCCTGCGGTGGCGGCACGCGCTGCGGCTACGAACACGCGTGCGGTATCAGGAGCGAATTGCAGCTGGGCTTTGCCGCCGAAGGCGATGCGTGCGTTCTCGCCTCGTGCTGCGGCTGCCATCGCGAGAGTCGGCGAAGCGGTGAGGCCTGTGTCACGGCCGGGGCCGTAGACGATGAACGGGCGGATGCCGATCGAAGGGACTTGCTCTTCTTCCCAGAAGATTCGCGCGAGGCCTTCGCAGGCTTGTTTGTGGACGCCGTAGAACGTTGTCGGATGCCCGACTTCGTCGTTGGGCACTGGGTGGCCTCTGTCATCCTGTTGCGAGTACACCGCCGCTGAGCTCGCATAGACGACCTGAATGCCTCGTGTCTTGGCGGCGTCGAAAACGTTCACCGTCCCCCCGACATTGACGGCGGTCCCATGCGGTGGATCGCGCTTGATCAGGGGTATGAGCAGGGCGGCGAGGTGAATGACGTGGGTGATTCGGTGCTTGTCGAGGGCGTCGTCGAGCGCCGTGCGGTCGGTGATGTCCCCGCGGATGATCGGCACGGACGCGTCGCCGGCAAGGCGGAGGCGACGGTCGTCATCGCCGAGGTCGAACCCCACCACACTGACCCCTTGCTCGAGGAGAACGGCGCAAGTCCAGGCACCGATGCACCCCAAGGCGCCTGTGACCAAGAACCGCTCCTCGGTCACGCCCGGCCTCTGCTGTGCGCCGGCGTCTTCTCTTCGCTTCTGTTCGTCCGCTCCACGAGTCGAACTAGGAGGCTGTCTGGGAGCAGGCGTCGAAGGGCGGCCGCTCGTCTGGCGTCGCCGCCCACGCTGTAGCGGACCCTCGGGTGTGTGGCCGTGAGAGCTCTCTCGACCACCGCGGCCACGCCAACTGGATCGGCAGCCCTATCGGCCGTCGCGGCCCAGTTCGCCGCCACTGTCTTAATGAGCCCCGAACGGGAGCCGTCCTCGGGTAGATAAACGCACCTCTTCCAGATGTCGGTGCGGAACGCGTCCGGCCGACTGATCGAGAGGCAGATCCCAATGGCTTGAACTCGAAGGCGAGCGTTCCGTACACGGCTGCATCGCTGGATATGACGCGTCTCCATCACACTCTGCTTTGCGTGCCGTCCACGAGATAGAACGATCTCAGAAGATAGCGAACGATTCTTGATGCGGTAGGGTGCTCGAACCGAACATGAGACTGACAAATCGAACGGCAGGCTGAAGTCGATGACTTCCGTAACGGACGTCGGTGCCAGCATCGACGCCTTTTTCGATCGCCATCGTGCGGGACTGACCGACCTAGTCGCGGATCTCGTCCGGATCGATAGCCAGATCCCGCCATTCTCGGACGAGCGGCAGATCGTCGAATTCCTGCACGGGCGACTGGCCGAACTGGAGCTCGGGGAGAGCGAGGTGATTGCGAGCGACCCGCACCGTCCGAATCTCATCACGCGGATCGTCGGCGCGGGTGGCGGGCGGGCACTCGTGCTTAACGGCCACCTCGATACCAAGCCGGTCGGGGACGCTCGCTCGCTCTGGCGGTCGGATCCGCTCCTTCCGGAGGTTCGTGACGGCTATCTCTACGGGCTTGGCTCAAGCGACATGAAGGCCGCGGTGGCCGCGATGGTCTTCGCGGCGCTCGCTGTCCGAGACGCTTGCCCGCCTCTAGCCGGCGACCTCGTACTCGCGTTCGTCGCCGACGAGGAAGCGGGCAGCACGCTTGGCTCGCGATTCGTCGCGCCGCGGCTTCGAGGAGTTGACGCTTGTCTGATCGGCGAGCCCAGTGGGTGGGAGCACGAGTGGCAGGGACTCCACTTGGCTTCGAGAGGTGTCTGCGGGTTCAGGATTCAGGTCAATGGCACCCAGATGCATTCTTCGCTCTCAGACCGGTTGCCGTCGGTGAACGCGTCCGCAGTCATGGCTGAATTGATGCGGTCGTTAGGCGACGATCTCGATCTCGAATTCCTTCCACATCCGCTCGATGGGTCGGAGCCGACGCTAAATGTCGGCGTGCTTGTCTCCGGCGGCGTCTTTTTCGGCGTCTTGCCGGGGCGAGCAGAGTTCGCCTGTGATCTGCGCACGTTGCCGGGAATGACGCGGGCCTCGGTGGAGCAGTCACTGCAGCGATGGCTTGCTGAGCAGCGACAGCGCATACCTGGTCTCGACGCGGAGCTGACTTTTGAGCCGCGGCTCAGCTGGGTCCCGCCGGCTGAGATCGACCGTGAACATCCGCTCGTTGCCGTCGCGGGCGATGCCGCGGAGGAAGTGCTGGGGAGGAAGCTGCCATTGTCTGTCTTCCCCGGTGGCACTGACGCTCCCTGGTTCGAGGCTGCCGGCATCCCGACGATTCCGTCGTTCGGGCCGGGGATCCTCACGTGCGCGCATGGCCCCAATGAGTGCGTGAGTCTCAAGAGCGTCGATCAGGCCGCGCGCATGTACGCGCGCGTTGCGGCGGCGTTCTGCGGTCCGGCGAATGGCAAAGGAGGTGTGTAGATGGCCGAAGTGATCACAACAGCCGAAGCGCCGGCACCCAGCGCTGCGTACTCGCAAGGATTCCGTTCCGGAAGCATGCTTTGGCTGGCCGGACAGGTAGGGATCGACCCCGCGACGGGAGATGTCGCCGAAGGCGTTGCTGGCCAGACACGACAGGCGCTGCGGAACCTCGAAGCTGTGCTACGCGCAGCTGGAGGCAGTCTCGAGAGCCTTGTCAAGACAACCTGCTTCCTCACCCGGGTTGACGCGTTCGCCGAGTTCAACGCCGCCTACGTACAGGTCATGGGCGACCATCAGCCACCACGCAGCACGGTCGGTGTGGACCTCGCTGGCGGTTACCTGGTTGAGATCGAGGGCCTTGCGGTGATCGAATGAGCAATATCGCGCACGAAAGCCGCTCAACTGTGTCAGCGCTGCAGGCGGTCGCAGGCAACCTGCAGAAATGGCGGGTGCGCCGACGGATGTCCGTCTCAGCACTTGCCCGGACAGCCGGAGTGTCGAAGTCGACGATCTCCGAACTCGAGCGTCACAGTGGAAACCCGTCACTGGACACGCTCTGGGCGCTGGCGCGTGCGCTCGAGATCCCGCTCGGGTTCCTCTTCACGGACCACGAGTCAGCGGCGGGAATCCGGGTTGTTCGGGACGGAGACAGCTCGATCGCCTTCGAGGAGCGCGGCTACATCTCGCGGTTGCTCGCTGGCTGGGAGGTCGACGGCGAGATCGAGTTCTACAGAACGACGATCGACAGAGGCGCGCGTCACGACTCTGAGAGCCACGGCACGGGCGTGATCGAGCACACACTCGTGACCGACGGGCGGGTAGAAGTCGGGATCGGCGGCGAGGAACTGGAGCTAGGGCCTGGCGACCTGATCTCGTTTCCCGCGGCCCAGCCGCACCATTACCGTGCCGTGGACGGCCCAGCCCGACTGGTCGGCTTGCACCAGTACCCTCGCGGCCTCGCGCGCATCGACTCAGTCGGTGCCGACGGGGCCGATGCCGCCGGGTGAGGGCGCCGCTCCGAATCGGGGTCATCGGAGCCGGGAACTTCGGCGTGAGGCACATCGCCGCGTACGCACGACGTCCCGACGTCGACCTGGTCGCGGTCGTCGACCGAGACGCCGGGCGGGCGGAAGGCGTCGCAGAGCAGTGGGGGATCGAGCGCTGGTTCACCGAGGTCAGCGACCTCCTGAGAACCTCTAGGCCGGATGGTGTCTCGGTAGTCACGACCGGCTCGAGTCATCTCGAGCCGACGCTGGCAGCGCTCGAGGACGGTTGCGCCGTGCTGCTCGAGAAGCCGCTGACGCTCTCAACACGCGAGGCGGATCAACTGTGCGAGGCAGAACTCCGCTCGACGGCGTTCGTCATGCCCGCGCACATCCTGCGCTTTACGGGGCCGTATCAGGAACTGGTGGCGCGGGTGCGGGCGGGCGAAATCGGACGTGTCCTCGGTATCGCGACCGTTCGCGATCGAGGCCGCGGCCACGAAGTGCTGTTCCCGGGCGTGCATCCGGCGCTGATGACCACGATTCACGATATCGATCTCGCACTCTGGATCACCGGCTCACGAGCGGTGCGTGTCTCGGCGCACGGGCGCGGGCAGGACGCGAAGTCCCCGCTGCTCGTGTGGACTCAGATCGAGGCCGCGGATGGAAGTGTTTGGGCACTGCGTGTCAGCTGGCTCCTTTCGGAGGATGCGCCTAGCTCGGATCGACTCGAGGTTTACGGCACCGCCGGCGTGGCCAAGCTCGAGCTTCGGCCGACCGTCGCGATCTTTGCTGGGCATTCCGTGTGGGTCGACCACGAGTTGACCCCC
The DNA here is from genome assembly GCA_963769545.1 of uncultured Thermoleophilia bacterium. Taxonomy (GTDB): domain Bacteria; phylum Actinomycetota; class Thermoleophilia; order Gaiellales; family Gaiellaceae; genus PALSA-600. Next base: position 411,515 of record CAVYMB010000003.1, read on the forward strand.
GAGGCGCACCCAGGAGCGCTCGACGCGGAGATTGAATGCTTCTGTGCTCGTATCCGCTCCCGGGAGGCTCCGCTTGTCGTGACGCTTCGCGAGGCCCGCGATGGGATCGAGATCGCGGAGGCGATCATGCGCTCGATCGACCAGGGCGGCGTTCCGGTCGAGCTTGGTCGTTGATGCCAATCGCAGACGCGCATGTGCACCTCTTCGCGGATGGCTTCTTAGGCGTCTACGGCCGGCTGTTGCACGACGAGGCAGCCCTCTACGAACAACTTCGGAGTCAATTCGGGATAGACCGCGCACTGGTCGTCGGCTATGAGAAGGAGGCTCGTTACGTGGGCAACAACGACTACGTCCTCGGGCTCGCACGTACCCGACCGTGGATCGCTCCCGTCGCCTACCTCAGCGCCGAGCTACCGCCCTCGGTCGAGAGCATTCGAGAGCTGCATGGACAGGGTGCCATCGGCTACTCCCTCTACTTGCCTGACGCGAGCCGCGCACGAACAGTCGTCTCCTGGCCTCGGCCTATGATCGCTGAGCTGGAGCGTCAGGAGGCTCTCATCAGCCTTAACGCGACCCCGCCCGCCACCGGCGCACTTGCACCGTTGATCGACGCTCTACCCGGCTGCACATTCCTATTCAGCCACCTCGGGCTCCCGGGCCGACTCCCACGCACCCCAACGTCAGAGGACGTAAGAGCGCGAATGCGGCCGTTGCTCACGCTCGCAGTTCGGGACAACGTCGCAGTCAAGCTGTCAGGGCTCTACGCCATTTCGGATCCGTCACACGACTTTCCGCACACGAGCGCTCGGACGGTGCTTGACGTTACCCTCAGTGCATTCGGGCCAGAGCGTGTGTGCTGGGGATCCGATTTCGCGCCCGCTCTTGATTTCGTCTCGTTCGGGCAGCTCGCAGACGAGCGCCTGCTCGCCGAGCTCAGCTTCGCCGAAGCCGCCGCCGTCATGGGCGAGAACCTCCGGCGACTTCTACCGCCCCGTCTCGACAAGGAGTGATCCGTGGAACGCCTTTGCTACACGTTCGAGCTGATCGTCGGCATGGAGGAGGAATACGAGCGTCGACATGCCGACGTCTGGCCGGAGCTTCTGACCGCGCTGAAGGAGTCCGGATTCTCGAACTATTCACTCTTTAGGCGAGGGACGGAGGTAATCGCCTACGCAGAATGCGAGTCGACCGTGGAGGCGGCCCTTCAACGTCTGGAACAGTACGAGGTCAACGCTCGCTGGAGTTCCTACATCAGGTCGGTCATGAGCCGATCCGTCGATGAGGAAGGACGCTTCTTCACGGTCCCAGAGATCTGGCACTTGGATTAGGCGTCCGCCAGAGCGGTTGTTCGTTCGACATAGTTGACAGGGCCAGGGGCGCACTCTAGCTTTGCCGGAGTCGTGCAGACGTTGCCGCTGGAAGTGACCGCAACCCCGCCGCACGGGGCGCCGGTGATCGCTTGCATCGGGATCGAGAAGAGCTTCGGGCATGTCGACGCTCTGCGCGGTGCCAGCATCACCGTCCGGCAAGGCGAAGTCACCGCCCTCTTCGGCGACAACGGCGCCGGAAAATCGACGCTCCTGCGGGTCCTTTGCGGGATCCATCAGCCGGATCGCGGCCAGATCCTCATCCGCGGCAAGCCAGTGGTGTTGGGGTCGATCCGCGACGCACATCGGTATGGGATCGACGTGATCCACCAAGACCTGGCGCTCGCACCGGACCTTTCGGTGACCGAGAACGTGTACCTCGGCCACGAGCAACTCGAGAGCGGCTGGCGGGGCCGCGTCGGCGTCCTGGCTCGGACTGCGATGGGCATGCAGACCAACGGCGCCTTGATGGAACTCGGCATCGAGTTGCCATCCGTGCGCGTCGCTGTGCGGGAGCTCTCGGGTGGTCAGCGTCAGGCAGTTGCTGTCGCTCGCGCCGTGATGTGGAGCCGGATGGCGATCCTGATGGACGAACCAACTGCGGCCCTCGGCACCAAGCAGTCCGACGTCGTCTGCGCGACGATCAGGGAAGTCGCGGGCCGTGGGCTTGGCGTGCTTGTGATCTCGCACGACATTCCGCGGATGCTCGAGGTTGCCGACACCGCCGCCGTTTTGCGACGTGGCCAAGTCGTGCTAGTGGCACCTGGGCGCGATCTCACGATCACCGACGTGGTCCATGCCATGGTCGGGGACAAGGAGTGACCAGTGTGAGTGAGAGCGAGCGGAGGCCGGCGCCGGGACCTCGCGCCGCAGCACTCCAGCGCGGCGTACATCGCCTGGCTGGCCACACGGCGGTGGTGGTGGGAGTCATCGACGCGCTACTGATCCTGCTGTTCGGCCTGCTCTCGACGAACCACCTCTTTCTCAGCCTTATCAGCTTCCAGAACATCGGCTTCAACGCCTCGCAGATCGTTCTTCTGGCGGTCGCAGCGACTTTCGAACTCGCGGCGGCGCAGATCGACATCTCGCTCGGTGCTATCCTCGTTCTCTCCTCGATCGTCGGCGGCGAGGTCATCCAGCGCTTGGGTGGAACGTCTGCCCAGATACAGGCGGGCGAATACCCTCACCTCGCTCGCGCTCTGATTTGTGGCGTCGCTGCGTGCGTCGCGATCGGAGCGGCATTCGGGCTGGCGAACGGGTTGATCGTCACGCGGCTGCGCAGGTGAACTCCTTCATCGCGACGCTCGGTACGACGGGCATCGGCGACGGAATCGCCTTCATCATCACCAACGGCGCCGACCTCGCCTATCAGCCGACTCTGGCTCCAGGACAACTTCGGCGCGAAGAATCGTCGTCGAACGTGCCGCTGCCCGCCCTGTTTGTCGGAATCGTCGTCGTCGTGCTCTGGGCAGTTCTGAGATACACTCGCTTTGGGCTGCACACGCTCGCGATCGGATCGTCGGAACGAGCGCTGAGCGAGCCGGCGTCCGCGTTCGAGACACATCGTTGCGCGTCTATGTGCTCGCGGGCGCTCTGTGCGGCCTCGCGTCGATGCTCGATCTCAGCCGGTTCGCGACGACCAACGTCGCCGGCCATACGAACGACGCACTCGCTGCCGTCGCAGGCGCTGTGATCGGCGGCACGAGCCTCTTCGGCGGCCGAGCTTCCGTCATCGGCGCGGTGTTCGGTGCGCTGCTCGCGGTGATTCTCCAGACCGGGCTCGTCGCGGACGGGCTCACGCCCTTCTACCAGCAGGTGGCGGTCGGCGTCGTCCTGATCACTGCCGTCTACGCCGACCGAGGCGTCGTCAGCGCGTCGAGACGTGGCGCTCATCTCACCGTCCGTAAGTGCCAATGCGACTCGGAGGTCAAAGGGAACATGAGTCGCAAGCATTCGTTCACGGAGACGCGGGACGACTCAGCTTGGTTGTCGCCTGGCGCTCGCCGCGATCGGAGCCAGGGTCGGTCGGCTCGGCGCCTCGGCACGAACACGCTGCACGGATCACGGGCGTTGTCGCCCAGACACCTGATCCCGTACTTCATCTCGATGAAGTGCGGCGCTCTTGCGGCGATCAAGGAAGGTCGGCGGGGTCAGCCTGACCTGGCAAGGGCCTGTTCAACCAAGCGTCTCGCAGCAGATCACTGCGCTCGAGTCGGTCGCAGTCACGAAGCCGGACGGCGTGATTCTGACTCCGTTCTCGCCGACTGCGTTTCTACAGCCGGTGACGAAACTGATGAAGCAGGGGATCCCAGTCGCACTGACCGACGCGTACCTCTCACGAACGCGGCCTACTCAGAGATCTACACCGACGTCTCGCATTCCGGGCCTGTCCTCGCGAAGAGCATCGCAGCGCTGATCGGCGGAAAGGGAGAACTCGGGATTGTCGCCTTTGGTGCAGGCGATCCCTTCGAGACCCCGCGCTATGCCGGAATGGTCAAAGTGATCAAGGCGAAGTACCCGAACGTCACCGTCCTGCCGGTTCAGTACGCGGCCGCGGACAGCAACAAGGCCGCGCAGGTCGTGTCGGGAGTGCTCGCCGCCCATCCGAACCTCAAGGCGATCTATGCAACCGACGGGCCGATGGGTCAGGGAGCCGCTGCGGCTCTGCGAACTGCAGGCAAGCGAGGAGACGTCAAGCTGATCTCCTTCGACGCCGAGCCGGCTCTCGTCACTGAAGTCTCCGCAACGGCTCAATCGACGCGCTCTATGGCACAGGCGCCCTACATCGAGGGCTACAACGCAATGACGAGCCTGTTCACTACCTCCGCGGCGCCGGTACCGCCAAGACGCCGGTGAGCCGGCCAAGCCCGTACTACACGCCAGCGCCGCTCAAGTTCATCACGAAGGCAGATCTCTCGAAGCCCGAAACGAGGAAGTTCCTCTATCTCGCCTCCTGTTGACGCTCGGAGGCCGGTGCGGCATCGGCCGCACCGGCCTCCGGTCGGAGGTGGTCGCCCCGCGGCGGCCGACATGATTTAGCTTTCGTTCGATATGGAGAATCGAACCCAATGAAGGACCCGAGCGCCGCCGACACGTCGATCTCCTCATCAGCCGCGGCTACGTCTCACGATGGATCACGAACGTCGCGTCGTCGCGGACGGCGCGATCGCGGTGTCGGGCCGCGAAATCGTCGCCCTTGGGCCGACCGACGAGCTTTGCGCCGCCTTCCAAGCCGACCGGATAATCGATGCCGACGGAGCGGTCGTGCATCCCGGCTTCATCGAGTCCCATACTCACGTCACGTTCCACCTTGCCCGAGGCGCGTTCGGCGACACGATGTCTTTTCGACGACGTCGAGCCCAAGTTCTTCGTGCCGTTCCTGAATGCCGTCGACGACGAGGCTGAACATGCCGCGTCGCTTCTGGCCTGCCTTGAGATGATCGGCAACGGCACGACCTGCTTTCTCGAGGCTGGCACAGCGCACTCGCCGGACGCGGTCGCCGAGGCTGCAGTGCAGGTCGGGATGCGCGGACTCGTTGCAGATCCCTGGCTCTGGGATGCGACCGGAAACGAAGATGGCTACAACGCGCTCGCGCTCGACCGCGGCCCGGCGAGCCTCGACCGGGCCCTCGAGTTGCTCGGAACTGAGCTGCGCCGGAATCGCGATCGAGAACGCCCTCGTCCGGGGCCACATCGCGATCCAGGGGATGGGATCGGCGTCCGACGAACTCGAACGCGCCGCGAAGGCTGCTGCTGACGAAGGCGGGACGATGCTCAACCAGCACCAGTCGTACTACCAGGTGGATGCCGCGACCGACGACGTTCGCTGGGGCCGTCACCCGCTGGTGCACCTCGAGGAGATCGGCAGTCCTCGCTGACAACTGCGTCTTCGCGCACATGAACATCCTCCGCGACGACGAGGTCGAGCCGGTCGTGCGCAGCGGCATGTCGATCGCCTGGTGCCCTGGTGCATCGATGATGTGGGGGGTCGGCGGCGACATTCCACGGTCGCCACTGCGAGCTCTACCACCGCGGCGTCAACGTCGCTCTCGGCTCAGACTCGTCGAACTGGGGAGTCCGCTTCGACCTCGGGCTTCAGGGCTACCTCGCCGTCCTGACGGCCCGCGAAAAGACAGGGACGCGATCGGCCCTCGTCGCCGAAGACGCTCTAACGATGGCGACGATCAACGGCGCCAAGGCCGTCGGTCTCGCCGATCGCATCGGTTCGCTCGAGATCGGCAAACGTGCCGACATCGTCGTCCGCTCGAACGACGTGCCTGAAGCGTTCCCGCTCACCGATCCCGTCTCGCAGTTCGTCTACAGCGCCCGCTCCGGACAACGTTACGGACGGTCGTGATCGACGGGCGAGTCGTTCTCGACGATCGGATGCCGGCTCTCATTGATCCGATCGCCGTCTTCCGTAACATCGAGAGCTCACGCAGACGGGTATTCGATCGGATGGGCTATCGATTTGATCGTAACCTCCACGTGCGCAACGCCGCACCCCTCTGAACGAGGTCCTGCCCGTCCGTCAGTTGAGGACATTAATTCTCAAGGGGAGAGCTCGTTCTGTCGAACTGACCTGGTCTTAGCAGGACGAAGTCGTAGTACGGGTGGGCGGGTCTCGGCACCGCGCGCGAGGTTGGCAAGCCAGACGGAGGGTTTGCTCTGCGCGCTACCCCGCGCAGGCTGCCGAGATCATTTCGAGTGTCACGCGCTCCATCAGTACGAGGTTGGAGATCGCCACGCGCTCCTCCGGGCCATGGAAGTCGACGACGGCGTGGGCGAGATTGATGCAGTCGAGTCCAGCAACTCGGAATGCATTGGCGTCCGAACCTCCGCGAGTGTGGATTGGCTCGAATGGCAACCCGAGCTGGGCGCACGCTGTTTCCGCAAGCTCGCGCGCTTTGCTGTCGGTTCCAAGTTGGTAGGCGATGTATGGGTTTGCAATCTCCGTCTCGACACGACATCCGGTCGCGGCGCTGACAGTCTCTAGTGCGACTTGAATGCGTTCGACGGCCGCCAGCCCTTGTGCGTGGTCAGTTGAGCGGACATCGATCGCGAGCCGCGCCATGTCGGGTATCACGTTGAGTGCCGTGCCGCCTTCGATTCGCGCGACGTTAATGCTGACGGTAGGTGTTCCCTCGGGAAAGATGGTCATTGCTTGAGCGAGAGATTCGATCGCATTGATCCCTCGTTCTGGAGAGATGCCTATGTGAGAAGCGCGGCCGTGCATCGTTGAGGTCACGATGAACCGCGACGGTGCGGCTGCGACGTAACCGCCGATTGCGCCTGGGTGATCGAACACGAAACCGATGTGCGCGCGTAGCCTCGAAGTGTCGAAGAAGCTCGAGCCGAGAAGGCCTTGCTCTTCGCCAACGGTGAAGAGAAGTTCGATACCGGGCTGTGGGAGCTCTTCGGTGATGAGAGTGCGGGCTAGGTGCAGAACAACTGCGACGGCCGCCTTGTTGTCAGCTCCGACGATTGATGGGGTTGCGTTGCGGATCACCCCGTCGACAACAATCGGCTCGAGGTGACTTGTGGGTGGCACGGTGTCGAGGTGCGCGCAGAGGAAGAGCGGCTCGCCCGGAACCGTGGCGGGAATGCGACAGTAGAGGTTGTCGCAATCGCCGCCCACAGCCGCAGCGGCTCCGTCGCGCTCCACGGTTAACCCGACGGTCTCAAGTTCCGCTGTTACCGCTGCCCCACAGGCGGCTTCCGACCCAGTAGGGCTTGGGATTGCGGCCAGCAGGCAGAAGAGTTGCGTTAGCTCGGCCGCCGTTGAACGATCGAGAGTGAGGGGCGCGCGGGTCATCAAGAAAGACGATTTCTCGCATTCTTCTTCAAGGAGAGAGGTGGTGCAAGCCGCAACTTCTTGACAGTTGCAACGGCAAGTGGAATACTCGCCACCCGTTGGGAAAATCGGTTTTTCTCTCGTCGAAGCCCGGGGTTGCGCCCGTGCGGCCGTCGCCAAAACAGTGAACCAACGGCCGTTCGGACCCTTAGGCAGTGTGAGCGTTCTCAGCCTTGGTGGAGGCGGGATCGGGCGGGTCTACGGAGATGTCGAGCCCGACGAGGCGATGGCGACGGTACGGGCTGCCGTCGACGCGGGAATAGATTTGTTCGACCTCGCCCCGACCTACGGGCCGGGAGAGGCAAGCCCGGAAGCTGAGTTGCTGGTCGCGCGAGCGTTCGATGGCACTGTTCCACCACATGTTCGGATCTCAAGCAAGGTCTTGATCGAGGACCCGTGCTCCGAAGTCACGGTGCGGGCGACGATGCGCAACATTCTGGAGGCAACGCTCCGCCGCCTCGGTCGTGATCACCTCGACTTGTTCATACTGCACAGTTATGTTCGACCTGCCGGACCGTTGCCGATGCCGGGCACGGTCGACCTCAGCACGATTCGCCAGTTCATCAGGTCAGAGTTCGAGGAGCTCGTCCGAGAAGGAGCGATTCGTGGATGGGGTCTGACAGGCACGGCAGCGACAGATCCGGTGTGCGAGCTGCTCGAGGAGTATCCGAAGCCGTCGGCAGTTCAGTGCGTCACCAATGCTCCTGATCTGATCGGCAATCTGTGGCCGACTGGACTTGAGGGCGAGCCCGATAACGCGCGCATCAGGCGAGTGGCTGCGACGCACGGCGTTTGTGTGATGGGGATCCGCGCCCTTGCTGCCGGCGCACTGACTGGTCTTGATCGTGAGCTGCCCGCTTCTGACCCTGCCTATCTTGATGTTGCGAGGGCGGAAGGATTCCGTCGCTATGCCCACCGACAAGGAGTTTCCGCCGCCTACCTCGCCCACTGCTATGCGGTCTCTTTACCCGGCGTGAATACGCTTGTCATCGGCGCAAAGACACGACGCGAGCTTGATGAGTGTCTGGCTGCGGAGCGGGCTCCGAGACTGACGGTCGAAGAGCTGGAGGAGGTCGAGGCCGCTTGCCGCTTGAAAGACGAGGCACACACATGAGCCGTCTTCAAGACAAGGTGGCAATTGTCACCGGGGGAGCTGGCGGAATCGGATTGGCGGTTGCGAAAGCGATGGCGGCTGAGGGTGCGAGCGTCGTCATCGCAGACATCTCCGTGGTGGGAGCCAAGCAGGCCGCCAACGCCATCCAAGATCAAGGCGGTTCAGCACTGGGCTACGAGGTTGATGTGTCAGTGCGCGAGCAGGTCGAAGAGCTGGTAGATGCAGCCGAAGCGGCGTTCGGTGTCGTCTCCATTGCCTTCTGCTGTGCAGGCATCACGACTGCCGGCGGCTCGACCGCGTTTCTGGAACTCAACGATGATGAATGGGACCGCGTGATGGAAGTGAATCTGCGTGGAGCATTTCTCACCAGCCAGGTCGTTTCACAGCACCTGGTCGCACACGGAATGACCGGATCGATCATCACCGTCTCGAGTATCGGCGCCCAACGGCCAATGGCGGGCGCGCCGGCGTATCACACCACTAAAGCTGGCGTTTCTGGTCTAACACGTGCCCTCGCGATCAATCTTGCTCAGTACGGCATCCGGGCGAACGGAATCGCACCCGGCTACATCGCCACGCCCATGCTGCAAGCGCTTCTCGATGAGGAGCACGAGCGGATCTTGCTCAGCCGCGTTCCCCTTGGACGGATGGGGACACCAGACGATCTGGTCGGCGCGGTCATCTTCTTGGCGAGCGACGAGTCCGCCTACATCACTGGACAAATGCTCGGGATCGATGGAGGAGCCCTTGTACTTGGCTGGACTCCAGCGCCTTTACCCATTGGCGATCGGCGTGCCGATGCCTGAACCCACGGGCGCGAGGGCGGAAGTGACCTTGCCGCACCTCGGCTATGACGCCGACGAGGGCAAGGTTGTCTCTTGGTTGAAAGCACCAGGGGATCACGTTGAGCGCGGCGAGCCGATCGCTGAGATCGAGACCGACAAGGCGACGATCGAGATGGAGTCCCTTGTCACCGGGACGCTCATCGAGATCGTTTGCCCGGCCGGAAGCAACGCCGTCGTCGGGTCAACCATCGCCTACGTGGAGCTCGCCAGTTGACATGCAGGGAAGGCTGATTGAGACAACGCCAATGCGTCGAGCGATCGCCCGCCGGATGTCCGACAGCAAGCGGGAGGCGCCGCACTTCTACGTACAGTGCGAGGTTGAGGTAGACCAACTGCTCTTGTACCTCGATGCCGTGAATCGGAGCGGTCCGCAAGTTCGCGTCACAGTGACAGCGGCGCTCGCTCGCGCAACTGCCGAGACACTCCGCGTGCATAGGCGATTCAACTCGATCTGGACGGCCGACGGGCTCGTCGAGGCCGATGGCGTCAACCTTGGAATCGCGATCGCCGTTGACGGCGGCCTACTTGCTCCAGCGATCTTGGACGCCGAAACACTGACCCTTCAGAAGCTGGCGGTCGCCTTGAATGACCTGTCTCAGCGCGCCAAAACCCAGAAGCTGAGACCGCGTGAGCTCACCGATGGAACCTTCACTTTGAGCAATCTCGGTGCCTTCCCAATCTCGGCGTTCTGCGCGATTATCACTCCACCTCAAGTGGCAACTCTGGCGACAGGGCGGCCCGTGTCTCGCTGCATACTCCACGACGGGACACCGACCTCAAGGTCAATCATGACCGTCACGCTCAGCGCGGATCACCGAGTCGTCGACGGTGTTGATGCAGCACGATGGCTGGGGCAGTTCAAGTCGTTGGCTGAAGATCCGCCGACGCTGTTCGGGACCTTTGACACAGGCGAGCGCAGAAGCTCCCAAGACAAGGAGGTGAAGTGAACAGCACAGGTTCTCCCGCTGTCGCTGCCGTCACCGAGGCCACGAGGGTCGAGTGGTTTCGCAAGATGCTCGAGATCCGCTTCTTCGAAGAGAAGGTTCAGGAGCTCTTCATGCAAGGGCTCATCCAGGGAACAACCCACCTTTGCCAGGGTCAGGAGGCTGTCTGCGTCGGTGCCGTCTCGGCGATGGAACCTCAGGACTACTTGACCATTACTTATCGCGGTCACGGCCAAGCACTCGCGCGTGGGCTGTCGACGGATTCCGCGTTTGCGGAGTTGATGGGCCGAAGCGACGGATGTTGCGGCGGTGTCGGGGGGTCAATGCACCTAACGGACTTCTCCCGAAACCTCATCGGTGCGTTCGCGATCGTTGCGGCTGGGCTCCCGATTGCTGTTGGCGCGGCACTGTCGGCATGTTTGCGTGGTTCCGACGCCGTGGCACTTGCGTTCTGCGGAGACGGCGCCACGAACCTGGGCACATTCCACGAGTCGTTGAACATGGCCTCAGTCTGGAAGGCGCCTGCCATCTTCATCGTCGAGAACAATTTGTACGGCGAGTACAGCTCGATCAGGGTGACGACACCGATCGACGACCTCGCGGATCGTGCAATCGGCTACGGAATGACCGGTGTGGTCGTCGATGGGCAGGATGTGGATGCCGTGCATGAGACCATCGCGGCGGCAATTGGGCGCGCTCGAAGCGGTGCCGGGCCTACTCTTGTTGAGGCGAAGACATACCGGCTGCGCGGCCACTCACGCACCGACCCGGGCCGGTACCGGCCGGCGGAGGAAGTGGAACATTGGAAACGGAGAGATCCGCTCCTCGTGCTTGGAGCGGCCCTCGCTGCCGCAAACACTCTTGACACGGAAAAGCAGGCGGAGATGCGCGTCGAAGTTCAGGCCGAGATCGACGCGAGCGCCGAGCGCGCCGCAGCGTCTCCGATTCCAAAACTGGAGGATCTAAAGAAGTATGTCTACGTCTCCTGAGATCGACGCCACTGAGATCGAGCAGGCGGTCGTCGAGATGTCCTATCGAGAAGCGGTACGAGCTGCGCTCGAACACGAGTTGCACGACGACCCGTCCGTCTTGCTCATGGGCGAGGACGTCGCCGGCGCCGGCGGTGTTTACAAAACAAGCGAAGGGCTTCTCGAGATGTTCGGCGCTGACCGTGTGCGTGACACCCCGATCTGCGAAAACGGATTCGTCGGAGTGGCAATCGGGCTGGCGGTGACCGGAATGCGGCCCGTCGTCGAGATCATGTACAGCGACTTTCTGCCGACAGCCGGCGACGCGATCGTCAACGAACTTCCCAAGTTCCGCTTCATGTCGGGCGGACAGTGTTCAACACCCGTCACCGTGCGAGCCGTCGGCGGCGCAACTGGACGGTACGGAACGCAGCATTCGGCGACCGGCGAATCATGGTTCATGGCGCTTCCCGGCCTCAAGGTTGCAACAGCCGGCTCGCCAGCGGCAGCCTACTCCGTGTTGCGGGCAGCAATCCGCGATGACGACCCAGTGCTCTTCTTTGAACATCGTGGACTCTACGGACGCAAGGGACCCGTCAATCTTGGAAGCTCCAGCATTGCGCGAGTCGGCGACTCGTTTGCCTGCCGAACTGGCACTGACATCACCATCCTCACAACTCTCCTGATGACCGATCGGGCGACACAGGCCGCAGACATTCTCGCAAGCGACGGGATCTCAGCTGAAGTCCTGGAACTTCGATGGCTGAGACCGCTCGATTACAACCTGATCGTCGAGAGTGTGCAGAAGACAGGGCAACTCCTCATCGTCGAGGAACAAGTCCACGCTGCTGGCTGGGGCGCAACCGTCATCTCCGAGCTCGTGATGCGCGGTGTCGAGATGTCAACCCCATCCGCAATCAGCCTCCCTGACGATGTCCTCATTCCCTATAGCCCCGAACTCGAAGACCAGCTCGTTCCAAGTGTCGACGCGATCGCGGCGCGTGTGCGCGAGATTCTGCGCAGACGCTAGCCGCGCAGCAGAATGAAGTTCAAACAATTCGACCACGTCGGCTTTTCGGTTTCGAACATCGAACAGTCAGTTGACTGGTACACATTCCTTCTCGACGAGCCTCCGACGCTGCGCGGTGTTTGGGAAGTGGAGTACGTCAGCCGCGTTGTCGGCTACCCCGGCACAGTGTTGGATGCAGCGCTTTGGCGACTCCCTGGCGATGCCGTCCTGGAGCTCTTGGAGTACAAACATCCGCAGCCCGGGCGAGTCGACATGGAGACGTACAACGTCGGAAATGGCCATATCTGCCTTGTCGTAGACGACCTCGCAGCAGAGTTTGAGCGGCTCCAGGGTCGCGCTGAGTTCCGCAATCCCACTCCCGTCGACATCCCATGGGGACACTTCGCCGGCGGCAGATCCTGCTACATCCGCGACCCGGACGGAATCTCGATCGAACTTCTGCAGTATCCGCCTGGGGGCCTCGCCCCCAGGTGAGAGCTCCGACCGCTGTCGAAGCGCCTCTCGCAGAGCGGCTGGCTCGCTACGGTCTAAAACAAGCGGCCCACTACCGCGAGAAGGATCCTCGGGGAGAGGCCGCGTCTCGATTGCTACTTGATTTCTTCGCTTGCGTGCTCGGTGCGGGACCGAACGCGGCCGCTTGGAGTGATAACCGGTCGGCACGACTGGCCGTCTGTGCGCACGCATGCGATCAAGACGATCTCCACCTTCAATCGATGACTCACCCGGGGGGAGTGATCTGGAGCGCAGTGACAGCCTGCGCCGTTGAAAGAGGGTCGACCATCGGTGACTCTCTGGCGGCGGCAACCGTTGGCTATGAGGTCATGGTTCGACTCGCTGAAGCGTTCGACCGTGATCACCGTACGCTCTGGCACGCGACGACGGTCGCCGGGGTCGTCGGTGCCGCCGCCGCGGCAGCAAAGCTGTTTAGCCGCGACGAGCATGCCCTCATCGACGCAGTCGGTCACGCAAGCTCAGTCGCGGGTGGATCCTCCCAGGCACAAGTTGAGAAGACGGCGACACTTCTGGTTCATCGCGCGTATGCAGTCAGCATGGGTGTCGCATGCGCGCGCGCTGCATCGTCCGGACTGACAGGAATACGACACGGCCTCGACGGTGGACGCGGTGCCTACGCGAACATTTCTGAAACCGACGCCGGCGAATCGATCCTCCGGCCTCGCGACACGGCAGCTCTCGAGGAGACGGGTTTTCGGCTCTACGCGGCCACCGGATTCGCGCACTCGGCGATCGATGCTGCCCTCGTGATCGCACCATTGCCCCCCGACCAGATTGAGCGCATCGTGGTCAGTGTCTCCCCACCAAGCGCCCTCTCGATCGCGTCAAACCCCGCTCCATCCTCCGATGATGAAGCGTGGTGGAGCATCGAACACGCAGTGGCAAACTGTCTCGTCCATGGGCAAAGCGAGCCGCTTAGGCTCGGTCTGAGCCGCGACGACGGTGTTCATCGTCTTTGTCGACTCATGACCGTCACCGCAATCGACGCGGGTTGGCGCGCAACCGTCGAGGTCACGATGAAGGATGGGAGATCTCTCAAGGCCACACAGACAGTTCCCCGGGGCCACGGAGACCACCGACCCACCGATGAAGAGTTGATCGAAAAGTTCGAACGTCTCACCGGCGACCGAGCTGGTAGCAGTCTCCTCGCAGCGCTCCGAGCTGCTCCCCTGGGAGCAACGTTGTCTCAGGTGATTGCGGCTGGTCTCGGCTCTTCTGGTGCACTGACCTTGGCTGTAATCAATGATCTAGGGATCGCACCGCCGGTACGACATGGGTGACCGGCCACAAAGGTGATGCCTTGAAGAAGAACGCTCCACCCAACGAGACGAACACCGATACCAGTAGACGCGTCACGACGCGACCGACGCTGGCTGACGTCGCCGCCTTGGCGGGGGTCACAGGATCAATTGCCTCGCGTGTGCTCAATAGCGATCCAACGCTCTCGGCGAGGCCAGAAACCCGAGAGCGTGTTCTGGCGGCGGCGCGGGAGCTGGCATATCGCCCGAACGCACTAGCCCGAGGTCTCCGTCAGGCCCGGACGATGACGATGGGTCTCGTCCTTCCGAATCTGGCGTACGCGGTCAACGCAGAGATTATCCGCGGGGCTCAACGACAGGCCCTCGCCGAGGGTTACGTCGTCCTTATCGCAGACGCAGCGGAGTTTGGACTGACGGGCGCTGCGTACAAGAAGTTGGTTCATGAGGGCCGCGTCGATGGACTCATTGTGGCAAGCACAATCGTCGGTGAGTCCGACACGGAGTACGCGCGAAGTCTTTCGTTGCCCGTTGTTTACGTAAACCGTCGGAGGCAGACGCCTGGCGTCAGCGTCTCGGTCGATGATGAGTGGGGAGTTGCCTTAGCAGTCGACCACCTAGTGGGGCTCGGCCATCGGGACCTCGCCCACATCGGCGGCCCTCGTGACGTCGATACCGCACGTCGTCGCCGGTCAGGGTTCGAGGCTCGCATGCGTACGCATGGCTTGGTGCCAAAGAGGAGTTGGCTGAGAGAGACCGAGCTGACCGAAGCGGGCGGTTTCGCCGCAATGCGCAAACTCCTCGATGGTCGGCAGAGGCCAACAGGGATCGTCGCATCGAGCTTCGCGATTGCCGTCGGGGTTACGTCGGCGATCATTCAGTCTGGCTTAGCGATCCCCGAAGACACTTCTGTCGTCGCATTCCACGACGCGCCGATCGCAGAGTTTCTTGTCCCGCGCCTGACCACAGTCAGGATGCCCTTGGCAGAGATGGCTGAGGCTGCGGTGATGGCCTTGAAGAAGCTGATTGACGGCGACCTCGCTGAGGACATCGTCGTTGCCAACCCGGAACCACGATTGATTGAACGTGCGTCAACTGCACCGCCACGCGCCTAAAGAATCCAGAACCGATCGTGGCTACTACTTGATTTCGAGGAGTCGACGCAGGTTCCCGCCCATGACACTGAGACGCTCGTGATCTGACCACGCGAGACAACTGACGGCGTCGATCGTCTGAGCAAACGACACGTAGTCAAGTGCCGGTGAGAAGTCCGAACCCCAGTAGAGGCGCTCAGTCCCAAACGCTTCCGTGATCAGATCGAGAACCGGCCGCGCCGACCTGTGCGGGTAGTCGTGGGGGGGATCCGAGATCCCATAGAGGCCCGAGACCTTTACGCCTACGTAAACGAACTCGGCAAGTGCAAGCAGTGGCCCAGCAACGCTGCGGGCCTCTTCTAGCGAAGGATGAGTCCTAAATGGACCCGGACCACCAAGGTGGCTGATTAAGACACGACATCCCTCAAGCTGCTGGACTGCTCGCTTGGCGTGTTCGAGCACTTCCGGCGTCGCGTTGATACTGACGACCGCTCGCATGTCCGCGAGACCGTTGATGATCTGCGGCGGCCAACCCGCGAGCTCTTGCGTATCAGCTGCACTGAGGAGGTAGACACTGATCCCCACGAAAGGAGCGGCCGGAACCCATGGCTCGTCTGGCTTGACAAAGGCAACTGGGTGAATCCAGTCGTAGTCGACGAGTCCGCTGATGTAGCAGTTATTTCCGACGTAGGCGCTTTCACCCTCATAGCCAACGACAAGCACCGTGCCTATCTCGTGCACGCGCGTAAGCGAGCTATAGAGTCCCAAATCATCGCCGCCGGAACACGGAAAACCGTGGCGACCGGTAAAGCCGGACTCGAACAAGTGAACATGAGAGTCAGCCAGTTCCACGTAACGAGATTAACCCGCTTGCTGACGGACAGAGATTCGTGAGTGGTTGACGAGGGCGTTCCCCATAGCTGGCGGTCACTGTTGTTCGTTCCCGGACACGAGTCTGAGCGCATCACCGCGGGGCTTATGAGCGAAGCGGATGCTGTCGTCGCCGATCTTGAAGATGCAGTCCCGGAAGGGCGCAAGCGAGAGGCGAGGGAAGCACTGGCGCGCGGGTGCTCTTCTCCGACAGGTGCTCGGCTCGTCGTGCGGATCAACGCGGTCGGCTCGGAGCACATTGCTTCCGATCTTGAACTTGTCGCATCGCTCTCGGTTGATGCAATTGTCGTCCCGAAGGCGACGTCTAGCGCGATACGTCACTTAGGGCCTGACGGACCACCGATCTTGGCGATGGTCGAGTCCGCAGCCGGCGTTCGGGAGTCTTTCGAGATCGCTTGCTGTGAGCGCGTCCGCGCGCTTGTGCTCGGCGCAATGGATCTCAGCCGTGAGCTTGGCCTTGAGTCGCGCGCTGACTCGCTGGAGCTCCTCTACGCCCGTTCGAAAATCGTCACTGACTCGGTCGCAGCAGGGATCGCACGGCCGTTCGACCGTGTCTATCCCCGACTCGATGACGTCAATGGTCTTGAGACTGATGCGCGTTTGGCACGTTCGCTCGGCTTCGCCGGCAAAGCATGCACTGACCCGAGGCAGCCAATTGTCGTAAACCGAGTCTTCGGCTGATACGCAGCTGCTCGACCTCAGACGGTTCGAGAGCGTTAATCGGTTGCGGTGGCAAGGAGCTTTGTGACCAGAAGAGCGAGGCGCCGGCCGCCTGCACTGATTTCGTCGACGGAGGGATAGCTGAACGAGAGTCGAGCCCCGGAATGCCTCGAGTCGAAAGGAAAGAAGGCAGAACCAGGAACAAACGGAACGCCCGCCGTCCTCGCGTGCGCGCTGACGAGGTCGGCGTCTAACCCGTCAGGAAACTCCAACCAGAGAAAGTAACCGCCCTCCGGGCGCGTCCAACGCGTTCCGACCGGCATCCCGTCCTCCAGCACAGCCAAGAGAGCGTCTCGCCGCGCGCGCAGCTTTGCTCTCAGCAGCTCAAGGTGAGGTTCAAAGTCGCCCACCTTAAGGAACTCGAAGAGCTGAGCCTGAGGGAATAGAGGCGGCGAGAGGTACGTCTTCGCAGCGAGAGCCTCAACCTCACCGAGGAAGGCGTCCGGTAGCAGTAGATAGCCAACCCGAAGTCCAGGGGCGACCGTCTTGGAGAAGGACGAAGCGAACAACGCGAGATCACGGCGGCCTCGAGCGCTCAGGAGCGCATAGAGGGAGGCTGGAGACTCGCCCTCGACACGAAGCAATCCATACGGGTCATCCTCTAACACGTAGAGGTCACATTCATCAGCTAACCCAACGAGCTCATGGCGAACTGGTTCGGCCAATGAGGTCCCGGTCGGGTTATGAAAAGTCGGCAGGATATAAAAGAGAGAAGGTCTGTCGTCGTGGGAAACAATGGAGCGTAATTTGTCGAGATCTATATTCTCATTCGTTCGGTGGATCCAAGAGATATCTAATCCAAGGTTACGAAGTGAACGCAGGACTCGATCGTAGGTGGGAGACTCAACAATCACTCGGGCATTTAGTGAGCGAACCGCCTCAAAGACGAAATTGAGAGCGATCAGTGACCCCGGCGTGAGTACGACGTGGTCGGGATGGCAGTGATGACGTCCTGCAAGCAGCTCCAGCATTGGCCCGTAGCCACGCGGGGCACCGTAGTTGAGGGCTACTCCTCCATCCTCGTTGATCGCCCGCTGCGCCGCCTCGGCGAGCTCGCGGAGAGGAAACATGTCCGGCGAAGGCACGCCGCGGGCAACTGAGATCGTCCCGGCCTCGGGAAGCACTGCCACTGCACTAGCCTACTGCGTCGCGGATCCCTCAGCCAGCCCAACTCGAGGTTCATCTGTAGGACTAAGATGCCTGGAAGCGCAGCCTAAAGAATAACTGTATGCTCCCCGCGAGCCTCGATCTTCGTAGCTAGATGGAACTGTCAAGCACCCTCAGCGGACAACGCGCTGCCGAGCGCAGGGGCCATAGTGTCGACATCAACGAGGTCTCTCGCATATTTGGTGACGTTATTGCTGTACATAACGTCACACTGAGTATTCCGGCAGGAGAGTTCGTCTCAATTCTAGGGCCGAGCGGATGTGGAAAGACAACCTTGCTTCGCATAATTGCAGGGCTGGATTTTCCAGATTCAGGTCGAATTCTGATTGACGGTCGCGACGTCACCGCCGTGCCCGCCCACCGGCGCCCGACGAATCTTGTGTTCCAGCGAGGCGCGCTCTTCCCGCACATGTCCGTCTTCGACAACATCGCGTACCCCCTGAGGCGGCTCGGACGCTCCCGCAACACGGTCAGCGATGAAGTTACGGAGATGCTTGCACTGGTGCGGTTGGGGCATCTCTCCAAGCGGATGCCGAGCGAGCTCTCCGGCGGCCAGGCACAGCGCGTGGCACTGGCACGAGCTCTCGTCTCTCGCCCCGCGGTGCTGCTACTTGACGAGCCGCTCTCGGCGCTCGACCTGTCGCTTCGGAAAGAGATGCAACTCGAGCTGAGGCGTCTCCAAGAGGTTCTGGGCATGACATTCATCTACGTCACGCATGATCAGGAAGAGGCCCTGACGATGTCCAGCCGCATTGTCGTCATGCACGATGGAAATGTCGTGCAGGTAGGTACTCCGCGCGAGATCTACGAGAGCCCAGAGAACGTGTTCGCCTCGACCTTCATCGGTGAGACCAACCTTCTCCGCGGACGAGTCGTTAGGTGCAGCGAAGGTATCGCGACCATTCAGGTTGAAGGCCACGAAGTCCGAGCGCTCGAAACACGGGAGCTGACACTCGGGAGCGACGTCGCCGTTTCCGTTCGACCCGAGCGGATTCGAATCAAACCTGCCGACGACGCATCGGAGAGTTGGAACAGCCTTCCCGGGACCGTAGTAGAGATGGTCTATCTCGGCAGCCGGATCCGCGCCAGGCTCGACTGCGACGGAACATCGCTCTGGGTGCAACAAGAGGCGACCACACCAGAAAGCGAACAGTTCGTAGAGGCGGCCCAGTCGACCATCTGGTGGGCAGTTGCCGACGGACGCGTGCTCACGCTGGACGAGCCGTGATGCGGCGGCCCGCTCGGAACCCGTCCCCTTGAACATCCCCCCCGGGTTGCGAGCGCGGCGAACGGCACTTGTCACAGGTGCTTCCCGAGGGTTAGGGCGCCTGATCGCTGCTCAGCTGGCGGCGGGCGGATGGCAGGTATTCGCGACTATGCGCGATCCAAATTCTCGCGTTGCCCTTGATCAGACCGTCGCCGCGGCGGGCGCACCCCCATCCAACGTCATCGTGCTACCGCTGGATGTTCAAAGCCAAGACAGCATCACCGCCGCCGTCTCCCATGCCTTCGCGATCACCGGGAACCGCCTCGATGCAGTTATCGCCTGCGCCGGCATCTTGGTTGCAGGGCCGTTCGAAGCGACTCCGCTGGACGCGATGCGCGACGTGATGGAGGTCAACTACTTCGGCCTGACCGAGACAGTCCGTGCCACGCTACCGGGACTGCGGGCAACCCACGGTCGGATCGTCCTCATCTCTAGCGACAGCGGTTTCTGTGGCACTGCCGGTCTCTCCGGCTACACAGCCTCGAAGTTCGCGGTCGAGGGGTGGGGCGAATCAATCGCTCACGAGGTCGAACCGCTCGGCGTCCGCCTGTCGATCATCGAGCCGGGGCCTTTCGCCAGCGACATCTTCACCGGAGCGCAGATCCATCACGGGCAACCAGACAACCCCTACGCGCCGCTGAGCGAGATCAGCGAAGCATCAATCCGGTCGCTGGCAGAAAATGCGCCTTCGGCAGAGCCCGTCGTGGCAGCCGTAATGCGGGCGCTCTCGGCACGAGACCCACGCCTTCGATACCCCGTCGGGAGAGAGGCCCGGCTCCTCTCAGCCTGCCGGCGTCTCCTACCCGAGCTGGTGTTCCGACGCATCGCCCGTCGCATGACCGGGATGCAGGATTGGTGAGCGTTCCGCGCAACTCCTCCTAACCGGCCCAAGAAGTCACCACCCGCTGGTGGTCGGACAAGATCGGGGAGCTCGTACGCCCCGGAGTGGGCCGGCTTGACTTCGTTGGGTGCTTTTCGTAGGGTCGAACGCTGTGGGGAAAAACGTTTTCCTGCTTCCTTCGCCGGAAAGTGGCAGCAGGACCGCTTGCGCACAACCTCCCCGACCGATGCCGGCCGGTGCCGTGACTGAGCCAGCCAGCGCTGACCTTCGGAGTCTCCGCTGACCACCGCCTCGGGGCAACCGATCAGCGGCTTTATCGACTTGGTGCGAGCGTGCACGCGACCCACCGAGAACCTCGTAGTGGCAACCAGGAGGTAGTCAAGATGGACGAGGGTTATATCCGCGACCTCGCTATGCTCGATACTCAGCGGCTCAGCCGCCGCGCGTTACTGCGGAGAATGGGCGCGCTTGCAGTGACGCTCACGGCCGGGAGCGAACTCCTTGAGCTCACTGGACGTGCAGCCGCAGCGACCGACACCGTCGGAGGCACGCTGAACTTTCTCGGCATCAGCGGCGAAGACGGCTCGAAGGTTGCGGCGCCGTTTCTGAAGAAGAACCACGTTAAGCTCAACGCGCAGTACGCCGTCGACCTCGACTCTGAGCTGACCAAGCTGGCAACGGGGGGGACGAGCCAGTTCGATGTCCTCACGATCCCGAAAGACACCGCTCCGACCGCAGAACAACTCGGATTTGTGCAGCCGCTTGACCTCTCGAGACTCCCGAACTTCCACCAGTTGTTCCCCGCGCTGCAGAAGGCACCGTGGGTCACTGACGGGAAGCACACGTACGGCTTCCCGCTGATCTGGGGCTCCGAGCCGTGCGTCTTCAACCCAAAGGTGTGGAAGAGCATGCCGCCCAAGTACACGGACTTCTCAGATCCCAAGTTCAAAGGCGCTCTCAACACACTCGATGAGCCTTATGGGAACCAGTGGCTCGTCGCACGCTCCCTGCGGCTCGGCAAGAACGGTCAGTACAACATGCTCACTCAGGCCCAGTTGAACAAGGTCCGCGACGCCTGGAAAGCGATCAAGCCCAACATCAAGTCCTTGGCGCAGACGTACGGAGATCAGACTGACCTCTTGGTTCGTGGCGAGACGTCGATCGCGCTCAACTCGTGGCAGGCACTACTCGCCTTCGCCAAGCCGAAGGGTGTCACCCTTGCATACGGCAATCCCGCAGACGATGGAACCTACTACTGGTCTGATACCTATTTCATGACGAGCCATACGTCGAATCCGGACACGGTCTACGCATATCTGCAGTACATGACAACCCCAGCGTCGATGGCCGCGATGGCCACTACCCTTCAGTCCGGGGCGACGATGGCGAAGGCCGTTCGCCTCCTCAAGCCACACTCCATTTCGGCGGGCTATGAGTATCCGCTTGTTGAACACACGCTGAATTCGAACTTCCGCAAGGTCATCCTGCCGCCCAAATCGAACCAGGGTGACATCGTCGGTCAGGCGGCATGGGTTAAGTCGTGGGAGGAAGTGAAAGCAAGTTAGTCGCCTTCGGCGGTTAGGCAATTGACGGTTGAGCTTGCCGAGGAGGACGTCCCGCAGCGGCGAGGCCGAGCGAAGTGGCACGTCCCCAGCGGGCGTGAGCGTGGCGAGTATGCACGTGCACTTGCCGCGCTCACGCCGGGTGGCGGCTTCTATCTCTTAGCGTTCGTCGTTCCGCTGGGTCTGTTAATCGCGTACAGCTTTTTCGTCGCCGACCCGTTCGCGTACAAGATCCGCCCCGCGTTCACGATCACGAACTACCGGGCCGTAGTAACAACCGGCTTGTACGTGCAGCTGATGCTTCGAACCGTCGAGCTCGGCCTGATCGTTTCGTCCATCGTGCTCGTGTTCGGCTTCGCCTACGCATACATCGCGACCTTCACGTTCCCGCGACATCGTGAACTCCTGCTGTTTCTGATGATCGTGTCGATCTTCGGGGGATACTTGGTCCGCATCTATGCCTGGAGGTCGATCCTCGGCGATCACGGGTTGATCAACTCGTTCCTTGAATCGATCGGGCTCATCTCGCGACCGCTCGGGTTCCTGATCTTCAGTCAAACTGCCGTAGTGATCGGGCTCGTGAACCTGCTGCTGCCCTTCGGAACGCTTCCACTCTTCAGCGCCATGCAAAACGTGCCTCGAGAGACTCTGGAAGCAGCACGAGATCTAGGCGGAGGAAGACTTGCCGTCTTCCGAACGATTCTTCTACCGTTGACGGCCACCGGACTGCGTGTCGCGTTCGCGTTCGCTTTCGTGCTTACATGCGGCGACTACGTGACACCCCAGTTGCTGGGCGGCACAAACGGACTGATGATCGGCAATGCGATCTCTGATCAGTTCGCGATCGAGTTCAACTGGCCGCTGGGTTGCGCTCTGGCGATCGGGATCCTGCTGATCTCGCTCGCTGTCTGTTGGCTGTTCAGCCGCCTCGTCAAACTTGCGGCAAGCGTCCGATGACACTCACCGCCGGACTCAACAGACTAGCTCCTCGCAGGCGCCGCACACTGCGACGTTATGGGGCATGCCTCTTCCTGCTCTGCGTTCTCTTCTTCCTCTTCGCTCCGATGGTCCTGATCGTTGTCTTCGCCTTCAATACATCACCCACACTTAGCTTCCCCGTCAAAGGCTTGACCCTAGATTGGTTCCGTCAGGCGTTCGCAGACCCGCTTGCCATGCAAGCGCTCAAGAACAGTCTGATACTCGCCGGCCTCAGCGCTCTCATCGCCGGACTGCTTGGCACAGCTGCCGCATTCGGAATCGGCCGCTTCCGGGCATCAACACGCGATCGCGTCCTGTACGTCGCGCTACTGCCATCGATCATGCCGGTACTCGTTCTTGGGATCGCACTCGCGGTCACGCTCTATCAAGTCGGCATTACCCTCAGCCTGAAGACAGCCCTGATCGGACACGTGCTGATTGGGCTGCCGTTCGTCTTCCTGACATTGCGCGCTCGACTAGACGCCTTCGACTTCAGCGTGGTCGAAGCAGCACACGACCTCGGAGCATCGCGCTCGCGTGCCTTCTGGGACATCACTTTGCGACTGGTGCGCCCCGCAATCTTCGCTGCAGCACTCATCTCGATGTCGTTGTCTCTAGATGAGTTCGTGATCACCTCTTATACCGTCGGAGTACAGCAGACGCTGCCGGTGCTGATCTGGGCCAGGATGCGGACAGGTGTCAGCCCGGAAGTAAATGCACTGGCGACACTCATCCTGTGTGGCACGCTCCTGACCGGCGTCCTGGCCTACCGCCTATCCAGAATCCGTCTGTAGCGGACCTTTCCTACAGACACAAGAGCTGTGCATCGCATCGACTGGTCACAGTTCTGTGGAGGAGCGTGACCGCATTGCATCGGGCATAAAACGTCGCCGCGGCCTCCCCGAACAGTCCGGTCAGCGTCGCGCGGTGTGCGCCTGAGTGACACGGATTGAGGCGAGACTGGATCGGCCGCGGTGACCGCTGCGCCAGATCGTCTGCAGGCGGCGTTCGATACCGGCGATCCGACCGACGTTGCTGGACAGCTTGCATCGGCTTACCGGATCGCGAAGATTGGGGACGAGTCGCACTCGATGAAATCGCTGCACAGACAATGAGCGGCGGTAGCGGCCGGCCGCTTTCGGGCACGACCGATGAACAGCACTGGGAGGCCATCAAGAACTCTGGCCGGAAGGGTTAGTGGGAGCCAAGAAGTTGACGAGCTGTGGTTCCGCAGGGACGCCGGAATCCGTTTCTGAAGCTTGACCCCTTTGGGTCTGGCGGGTCGGCCGATGCCCTGCCACTCTGATCCCGTGATGTTGCGGCCCGATCTCGCCATGACCGAAAACGAATGACCGCTCGCGCTGCGCTTGTCCTTGTGGTGGCGGGACTCCTTTTCGCGGCACCGATGTTCACCGCCGACGCGTTGGCCGCGGCGGGGCGAGTCCCGTCGGTCATAGGCGTACTGGCCTCGCCCCGAATCGTTCCGGCTCGTGGAGGAAACGTGACGCTGACCGTGCATGTCAGAAACGCACAGCGGTGCACGTTCAAGGGGCAGCGCGTCGCATTCTCCGCTTTGAGCGTGATGCGGACAATCCCGTGCCGAGCCGGCTGGGCGACTGTACGGCTGCCGCTCTCCGCGAATCCGTACAAGCAGAACATGACGATCCATTACTCGATTAGCGCCTACGGACCGGATGGTCGGGTCGCACACCGGAGCGCAGTTGTCCTCGAGGCGGCGCACGCGACACCGATACCGCAACCGACCCCAAGCCCTCCTGCGCCAGCGACCGCCGTCCCGCTGCAGATCAACGGAGGATCGCTGCCCGGGGCGACCGTCGGCGTCCCCTACTCGGCAACGTTGACGGTTACAGGCGGCACCCCGACGTACACCTGGTCGATCATCAGCGGCGCGCTTCCTCCCGGTCTTACGCTGACAGCAAACGGAAGCTTGATCGGCACGCCGACGACGACGGGCCAAGCGACCGACACCGTGGAGGTTGTCGATTCAGGTTCTCCTGCACAAAGCGCCACCGCCTCGCTGACTCTGGCGGTTGCTCCGGCCCAGACGCCGCCGACGACCATCGCGGCTCCTACGCGCTATAGCCAGAATTGGTCCGGGTATGTGATGGACGGCGGCCCGTTCACCGCGGTAAAGGGAACGTTCAACGTGCCCAATCTCTATGCGACGAGCACGTCGGCGGACGCTTCGGAGTGGGTCGGTATCGACGGTGACGGCCCCGCCAATCCAAGTGTCTTCCAAGCCGGAGTGGATGAGGAGTACAACCCAACGACAAACCGAGTCGTGACTTACGCCTGGTTCGAAAGCTATCCAGCACCGCCAGTCGCGATTCCCGTCGTCGTCACCCCGGGAGACCAGATCACGGTGAGGATCGTTCAGATCAGCGCGGGCTCATGGGTCATCGGCCTGACCGACACCACAACCGGTAAGACGTATTCGATCCAACAGTCCTACACGGGCGCGGCGACCTCCGCTGAATGGATCGTCGAAGCTCCCTACAACACCCAGACTCAGTCGGTGGAGACATTGGGCTACTTCTCAAGCAACGTAACCTTCTCGGACCTTGGCGTGAACGGGACACAGGGTCCGTTGACAAGGGACGTGCTCGTCCAAAATGGCATCCCAGTGTCGGTCCCATCGGATCTCACCCCAGCCGGCTTCACGGTGGCCTACGGCGACGTGACCCCGCAACCGCCTGGTTAGTCATCGAGGGCGGCAGCGCCGAACGCCGCAGTGTCGGCAGCGTCCGTCAAGCGTCGAGAACAGTCGGACGGAAGTAACACTGGTCCTGGCAGGCAACAGTCCTTCCTGTAGCCACTCAACAGCTGGTTGAGGCGAGGTGGAATGCGAAGCTTCAGCGGCCTCCGATGCGAGCAGGCGAACGTTGCAAGCCAGCCTGCACTCGCGTGTAGCGAGCTGCGTGCCAGTCGGGGCCATCGAAGCTATGGACACTCGGTCGATAGACGAGTGCGTCAAGAGCGCCCATTCGACCGACGCGAATCACGGTAAGTCCCCAAGAATCGGAGCCCACAGCTCGTGTGCCGTCCTGTGGGCTCCGTCGTCCTGGGTTGAAAATGCGTTACGTCGCGGCCGCGGCACCGAAGAAGTCGGTGAGCAGTTGGTTGACGCGTTCGGCCTCGTCGTGGTGCACCCAGTGGGACGCGTCGGCGAGGCGTTCCACGCGGTCGAGGTTGGGCACGTCGTCGTGGTCGGGTTGGGCGAGGTCGGAGCCGAGGTAGGAGTCGCGTTCGCCCCAGATGACCAGTGTCCGGGCCTCGATCGGGCGTAGCTTTGCGACGGCGTCCTTCTGGTTCTGTCGTACCGAGGCGCGGTAGTAGTTGATCATCCCGGCTGCTGCCCCCGGTTGCGACCAGGCCTCGACGTAGCGTTCGAGCTCCTGCGGCGTGTAAGGCGGGTTCGCGTCGTCCAGGAAGTGCCGGAAGAAGTGCCAGTCTCTGGCCTGCACCACGTCCTCGGGCAGTCCCGGGGTTGCGAAGAAGAAGAAGTACCAGGACTTGCGAAGCTGGCTGGGGTGCTTCAGCCCCTCCGAGAGCTTCCGGGGATGGGCTGCGTTGAGGATGGCGAGCCGGTCGACCACTTCCGGGTGGTTCATCGCAGTCGTCCAGGCGATCGAGCCGCCCCAGTCGTGACCGACCAAGAACGCGGACTCCGCATCGAGCTCTCCGATCAGGCTGCGGATGTCGGCGGCGAGCAGGTCGACGCCGTAGGCCTCGAAGCCGTCTGGCTTCGAGGACAGGTTGTAGCCGCGTGTGTCGGGGGCGACGACCCGAAAACCCGCCGCCACGAGCGGCTCGATCTGTAGTCGCCAACCGAACCAGAACTCCGGGAAGCCGTGTAGAAGAACGATCAGCGGCCCGTCGCCGGCCTCGACGTAGTGCAAGGTCTGATCGCCCACCTCGGCGTAACCCTCCCGAAGCTGAATCCCGACGTCCGGGAGCAAGCTGGTGGTGGTCATGATGACCTCCAAGGGTAGGGAACCTTGCGCGCCAGATTACGCCCGCGGGTCGAGCCACGCAACAACGTCACGGGTCGGCGCATTCTCGGCTTCGGCTGGGTCTGAGTCAGCAGCCACGGTTTGCATCGCTATCGATCGATCGGCGGAGCGGGCTCGACGTACAGCCAGAGACCGTCGATGCGCAACCGCACTCCGCCGCGCGCATCCTGGAGCAGACTCCGTGCGTAGCCGAGAGCCTGGTCGACCGCCATGCCGATGTTGGACTCGAGCTGTGTGGCGACGCCCTCACGTGCGCGCTCGATCGCAGCTCGCACAGTTCCGTAGGAGGCGTTCTCGATGTTCGGGTGCTCGAGATAGGCCAACGTCTGCAGATCGTGCCGGATCGTTCTCGCCCTCCGCCGGCATCCACCCGCTCGTTAACGCAACGATCAAGGTCGCGAGGCGCCCGTCGGGCGAACGAGAAGGGCCCGACCGGTGGAGGAGAGGGAGGAGTCCCCACCGGCCGAGCTTTCTCGCTTGCGACCTACCTGGAGCCGGGGTGCGGCTCCCAGCAGGAACTGATGGAGCCCTGGCGGGCCCCGTGATGCCTAGGGTGATTCGATCGGAAGTCGCCTTCCGTGCCGCTCATGATTCGCGGCTCCCGGAGTAGATGGCGTGGAGCAGGTTGAGCCAACCGGCGGAATAGAACACCTGGCCGTCGATGATGCGCACACCAGGCTCGTTCGGTGGCCGGACGATGACTGTCGGGGCGTGGTCGGCCCCTTCGATCCTTTGGAGCTCGTCGTCTCCGTTCAACCAGCGGAGGTCGTTCGTGGGGTTTGTCGTCCCTGACATATGACTGCAGATTGCCGTCCCGACAGGACGCGGGCAATGACACATCCGTATCAATCGCCCGGCACGACTCTGGCGGCGTTTACGCCAGTGGGTGCCTGACGCCGAAGCGCTCGCAGAGCCCGGGGACGCTGTCGGGGTCCATCTCCAGGGCGTAGCGAGCGCAGAGGTCGGCGAAGCGCGCGAGATCGGGTCCGCCGTCGGCGGCGTAGACCTCGGCGAGCTCACGGAAGAAGTTCTCGAAGCCGGCAGGCGAGATGATCTCGATGATCTCGCAGCGCGTCGCGCCGGCGTTCCAGAACGTGTGCCACTGGTTCCGAGGCTTGAAGACCCAGGTCCCCGGGCCGGCAGTCACGACCTCGTCGCCGAGCAGCGCGCCGAGGGCTCCTTCGAGCACGTACGAGTACTCGTCCTCCCGGGTGTGCCGGTGAAGCGGCGCCGCCAGCGCATGCGGGGCGAGCGGATGGTGGACGACGGAGAACCGGTCGCTCGTTTCTGCGCCCTCGATCTTCCAGACGATTCCCAGCCCGCCGAGCTCGACCTGCTCACCGCCTTCGGCCTGAATGCTGATCCTGTCGACCTGGGCGCTCACGCGATCTCCTTTGGTTAAACAGTATTGTTCACTGAAAGGCCACGCTATACGCGGCCCTGTTGAAAGTCAACGAGCCGGACCGACGATGCCCAGGAGATACGAGCTCAAGCAGCGCGCCGAGGAGATCACCGCGACACGAGAGCGGATCGTGGAGGCGACGGTCGAGCTTCACGACGCGGTCGGGCCTGCGCGGACGACGATCACTGCGATCGCGGAGCGTGCCGGCGTCCAGCGGCTCACCGTGTATCGGCACTTTCCCGACGACCGCTCGCTGTTCCAGGCCTGCTCGGGACACTGGACGGCGCGACACCCGAGGCCTGATCCCCTCGCGTGGGCGGCTGTCGACGAGCCGGAAGAGCGGCTGCGGATCGCACTGACTGCGATCTACGCGTACTACCGGGGCGGCGAGGGGATGATCGGCAACCTGCTGCGCGATCTTCCCGGCCTGCCGGTCTTGCAGGAGGTCGCCGCGCCGTTCATCGAATACCGGCAGACGGTCCGTCAAGTGCTCGAGCGAGGCTGGCAGAACCGCGGTGTCACGCGAGCCCTGGTTCGGGCCGTGATCGGCCACGCTGTCGCCTTCGAGACGTGGCGGTCACTCGTGCACGACGAGGGTCTCGACGACGAGCTCGCCGCCGAGACGATGGTCCGCCTCGCTCGAGCGGTGGGCCACGTCACTCCTTAGGGAGGGCGAGGCTGGCGGTCGGCGCGGTTTCTGCCGATCAGGATCTGGCGTGAGGTACGCGTGCGAACTCCTGCTCCAGATCGTGCTCGCCGTATGGGTCTATCAGGACGCGCGCAAGCGCGACTGGCACGGCGACCGCTTTGCGGACACCCCGTGGAAGTGGGGGCTCGGCGCGTTCTTCCTGTGGATCATGGTCGTGCCGGTGTACCTGCTTCGGCGAGGCAAGCGTCCGTTGCTCGGCGAAGAGCACACCGCCGCCTAGCTGGCCGGCGCAGGCTCAGGCTCGGGGGCGGGCGCGGCGTCCGCGCCGAACAGGTCGGCGACGCTCGAGTCGACGGCTTCGACGACGTCGGCGCTGGAGCTCAGTGCCTTGGCGAGCGCCTTCGCCGTGTCGACCGCGTCGCTCGCGATCTCCACGACGACGGCCGAGTGGCCGGGCCCGAGGGACTTGCCGAGCTGCTCGAGCTGGTCGTTCTTGAAGCCGGAGTCGCGGAGCTTGGCGGCCAGGGCGCCGATGCTGCCGCCCGCGATGATGCCGATTGGGCCGCCGATGATCCCGATCGCGCCGCCGAGCAGTGCTCCGCGGCCCGCGCCCCAGTCCTTCGACTCGGTGAACTTCGGTGTCCCGTCCGGACGGACGACGAGGACGGCGGTGTTCCCGACCTTGTCGTGTAGCGCTCCGGCGATCGCTCCGCCCGCGCGCGAACCTCCGTCCGGTGTGGTGAAGCTGGCGGCGAAGATGATGCGATTCAGGTCGGCCACGTGTCTGCTCCTTCGCGTCGAGGGCGGTCGCAACCGATGATAGGTGCCGCCTCCAGGCCCGCCGTCGGCTATTAGTTGGGAATGGCGGAACCACCTCCCGAGCTCGCCGCGCTCCGTGCCGAGATCGCCGCGGTCGACCGGACGCTGCTCGACGGCCTCAACCGCCGGCTCGAGCTGGTGTCGAGCGTGCGCGCTCACAAGGACGCGACCAACGTCCGATTCGTCGATGCCGAGCGCGAGTCGGCGCTGCTCCGCGAGCTCGCCGGCGTGAACCCTGGGCCTCTCTCCGAGCGCGGCGTCAACGCGATCTTCTCGGCCGTGCTCGACGTGATGAAGCAGGAGCTGCAGATCGACCGGCCTGCCGTCTCGGCAGCTCGGCCGCAGGCGGTCGGGGTCGACCGGCTCGCGATCATCGGCACCGGGCTCGTCGGAACGTCGGTCGGCCTGGCGGCGGCGCGCGCGGGAGTGGCGACGATCACCGCCTTCGACGCCGACGAGACGCGTCTTCGGCAGGCTGCCACCCGAGCAGCGCTCACTGCGCGTACGTCGATCGAGGAGGCCGTGCGCGACGCTCAGCTCATCGTGGTCGCGGTGCCGGTCGGCTCGGCGATCGCGACCGTCCGCGAAGCGCTGGCGGCCGCCTCCGCCGAGGCAACCGTCACCGACGTCGCATCGACGAAGCGTGCGCTCGCCGAAACGGTCGACGATCCACGTTTCGTGCCGGGCCATCCGGTCGCGGGCGGCGAGACGAGCGGTCCCGACCGGGCTGCGGCGGAGCTGTTCGACGGTGCGACGTGGTTCTTGACGCCGGGTGCCGGCAACGACGCGGCGCGCGTCGAGTTGCTCGAGCGCTTCGTGGCCGCGCTCGGTGCGCGGCCGGTGCGTCGTGACGCAGCTGAGCACGACCGCCTGCTCGCGCTCACGAGTCACCTCCCGCATGCACTCGCCAACGCCCTCGTGCGCGTCGCGGCGGGCGAGAACGGTGCGCTCGAGTCGGCCGGCGCTTCGTTCCGCGAGATGACGAGGGTCGCCGGCGCGAACTCGACGGTCTGGACCGACATCTTCCTCGAGAACGGCGACCTGATCGCCGGCGCTGTGGCTGCGTTGCGGGAGGAGCTCGAGTCGGTCGAGCAGGCACTCGCCGGCGGCGACCGGCCGTTCATCGAGCGGTCGATCGCCGACGCCCAGATCCGACGAAACGAGCTCTTGGCCCATGCCTACCAGGCCGAGGCGGGCCAGCTTCACCGGATCAGGATCCGCGTTCCCGACCGGCCGGGCGTTCTCGCCAGGATCACGCAGATCCTCGGCGCCGCGTCCGTCAACATCGAGGACTTCGAGTTGCGGCACGTCTCGCCCGAGTACGGCGGCGTGCTCGTCATCCTGGTCGTCGGCGCCGAGACCGCCGAGCTCGCGCGCACGCTGCTCCGCAGCGAAGGCTACGCAGCGGCCTGAGCAGCTAGCGCGGAGACGATCGAACGAGTTTCAGCTCGGTCGGGTCCCAGCGCCACATGTCGTCGGGCGTGAGATGAGTGCCGCCGATCCAGCGATCGATCCCGAGGAGCTCCACCCGGTCGGCTTCGCCGCGCAGCGTTCGTTCTCCAACCGCTGTCAGCCGCAGCTGCATTCGTGCGAAGGGCTGGCCGTCACCGAGCGGCGGCGGCGGAGGGAGCGGCGTGCCGTCATCACTCTCGAGGAGCCTGTTCTTCCCCTGCCCAAGCGTTGAGAGTGCGCGATAGAACGAGGTGTCGCCGAGGAACGGCGCCTCCTCGAGTCGCTGCACCGCCACGAACGAGGCCGGCGGTGTGCGGGCGCCGGCGGCGATCGTCTGGAGTGCAGCTCGTTCTGTCCGCGAGAGCCCGTCCGCCGGCGCCGGCAGTTCCTCGAGCAACCGCCGCAGTGCGGGGGCCAGAAACGGAAGATGCGCGCTGGCACGCGCCGCCCACTCGGCCAGCGCCGTCGGCTCCGGCGCCTGGAACGCCGCCCAGGCACTCGCCGCCGCGTCGAGCGCCGCCGGTGCCGCCCGGTGGCGTGAAGGCCAGAGCGTCTCCAGTTCGCTCGCCGTCAATTCGCCCAGACCGGCGAACGCAGGCTTGCCGTCGAAGGAGCCTATGACGATCAGCTCGGGCGCAGTCTCCGCGGTGCCCGCGAGCGCGAGCACGTCGAGGAGCTGGAGCTGGTCGTACAGATCGTGTTCGAACCAGAGCACCACCTGGAGGCCGTCGCGCAGCGCCTCGAGCAGCTGCAGGTCGCGCCGCTCGAGCGCGGAGAACAGCGCCTGCGGGCGACCCCAGCCGCAGTCGGCGAGGAAGCGCGCGCGTGCCTGCAGCAGTTCCTGCCGCGGCAGCGCCGGCACCGGGCCATCGTGGAGCACGTCTTGCCACGGCAGCACGGCGCCGCCGAGCGCGGTCTGTCGAAGGGTGTTGCCCGCACTTTCGCCGTTCGTGACGTGAAGAAGCGAGGGCCGAGTCGCCGGCGCACGGCCGCGGCGCGCGAGCGAGGCAGCACCGCAGGTGCAGTGGTCGAGCGAGGTACAGGCGCAACCGACGACGCGTGCGAGCTCTTCACGCATTCGCCGCAGCGCCGCAATCCGCGCGTCGATCTGATCGATCTTCGACGCCATCCGAACCCGCAATGCCTCTGACGGCGAACGTGAGCGACGGGCGTCGCGCAGATACTCGGCGATCTCAGCCAGCGTGAAGCCGACCGCCTGCGCCTCCTTGATCGCGCGAACGAACCGCACCGTCTCGTCGTCGTAGCGGCGATGCCCGCTCGGCGTCCGCTCAGGCGTCGGCAACAGCCCTCGCCGCTCGTAATACCGGAGCGTCTCGACGTTCACTCCGGCGCGTTCCGCCACCTCGCCGACCCTCATGCCGCGACTATAGACCCGTACCTAGCTACGGAAATCAACCGCGACGAGGCAGGAGGTCTAAGCCGGGATCCGCAGCACGATCTTCCCGAGCTGCGCGCCGGCCTCGAGCCGCTCGTGCGCGGCGGCGGTCTCTGCAAGCGGAAAGACACGATCGACGGTCGGCCGCGCCCGGCCGGCGGCGATCAGGTCGTAGGCACCCCTGAAGTCCTCCGGCGAGCCCATTGTCGAGCCGAGGATCGAGAGCTGCTTCCACCACACGCGATGCAGGGCTGCGGGTGGGTTCGGCCCGGTGGTCGCGCCGCAGACGACGATCCGGCCCTCCGGCCTGGCCGCGTCGAGCGTGCGTTTCCAGGTCGCGTCGCCGACGTCGTCGACGACGATGTGCGCCCCGCCCGCGGTCACCTCCTTGACCCTGGCGACGACGTCCTCGGTGGCATGGTTGATGCCGGCATCGGCGCCGAGCTCCGCCGCGCGCGCGAGCTTCTCGTCGCTCGACGACGTCACGACGACGTTGGCGCCGAGCCCCTTGGCGATGGCGAGTGCTGCAGTCGCGACGCCGCCGCCGATACCCCAGACGAGTACCCACTCGCCCGCCTCCAGGCGGGCACGTGTGACGAGCATCCGGTACGCGGTCTCGAAGACGAGTGGAAAGGCTGCGGCCTCCTCGAAGGTGAGGCCGTCCGGAATCGGATGGAGGAAGTCGCGCGGCACGGCGATCAGCTCCGCGTGCGTCCCGTCGGTGTTCTCGCCGATGATCCGCATCCGCCCGTCCTTGACGACCGCAGGATTGATCACGACACGTTCGTCGGTACCTGCGATCACTCCTGCGCCGTCTGCACCGAGAATCCGTGGCTTCGGGACGGACGGGAGGCCCTTGCGGATCCAGACGTCGAGATGGTTGAGTGACGCTGCGCGAAGCTCGACGAGCGCCTCGCCCTCGGCAGGCACCGGATCGGGCGCGTCCTCGTAGCGCAGCACCTCCGGCCCGCCGTCCTCGTGGATCCTGATCGCCTTCACGCAGGCATGATCCTCGCATGAACGTCGTCGAGCTCCGGCAGTACGCCGGCGAGCTGGGCCTCGACGCGATCGGCGTCGCGCGCGCCGAGGCGTACACCGAGACCGAGCGCCACATTCGCGAGCGCCGGGACCGCGGACTGTTCGCCGACATGCGCTTCACGATGGCGCAGCCCGAGACGTCGTGCCACCCGGAGACGTTGCTCGAGGGAGCGCGCAGCGTCGTCTCGGGCGCCCTCTGCTACTGGGAGCCCGAGCCGCCGCTCGAGGTGGGGGAGGGACGGCTGGCACGGTATGCCTGGAGCGACCGCTATGCGACGTTACGCGAACGGTTGACGCTGCTCGGTGAGCGAATCGGCGGCCGCTATCGCGTGCTCGTGGACGCGAATCAGCATGTCGACCGTGAGGCGGCGGCGCGCAGCGGCGTCGGCTTCTACGGGAAGAACACGATGCTGATCACCCGACAACACGGCTCATGGGTGCTGCTCGGCACCCTCGTCAGTGACGTCGAGCTCGATACGACGCCGCCGCTCGAGACCGACTGCGGCTCGTGCCGCATCTGCATCGACGCCTGCCCCACCGGCGCACTCGACGAGCCGGGAGTGCTCGACGCGACGAAATGCCTGTCGTACTGGACGCAGGCGCCGGCACCGATCCCGGAGCCGTACCGCGCCGCGCTCGGCGCGCAGGTCTACGGCTGCGACATCTGCCAGGACGTCTGTCCGTGGAACCGGGCCGTTGCGCGACGGCGCGACGCGCACGCCGACGATTACGCCGGCCACGTCGACCTCGTCCGCTGGCTCGAGGACGACGGTGGGGCGCTCGTCGACGAATACGACCGACTCTACGTACCGAAGAACGAGCCTCGCTGGCTCCGGCGAAACGCGCTCGTCGCGCTCGGCAACACCGGCGCCGACGAGCATCGCGAGCTACTCGAACAGCACGCAGCCGGCGACGACGGGCTGCTCGCCGAGCATGCGGGGTGGGCGCTCGAGCGCCTAGGCCGTCTTCGCGCGTGACGGCCGCAACTCGGCGGCCAGCTCGCGTGCGCGTTGGGCGACGCGTGCGCGCAACTCGTGCGGCTCGAGCACAATCGCCTCGCCGCGATACGAAACGACCTCGCCGACGAGCCACTCGGCGCTGCCGACGGCCTTCTCGGACAGAGCCGAGCCGTCGACGAGCGGTGTCGCGCCCTTCTCGACCTCCCAGCGCGCGACCGCCGGCGAGTACCAGATCTTCGCGGAGGTCGCCCGCTTCAGCTCGGACGGGTCGAAGCCCTCGCGCGGCGTGAACGACTTGCGCAGCAACTTCGCCTTGCGCATCCGGTCGAGGCGGTACGAACGCGGCTGGTCGCGGTCGACATCCCAGGTATGCACGTACCAGTGCGGCAGGCGGCGCTCGATCGCGTACGGCTCGACCGTACGCGTCACGACCTCCTGCTCCTCCGGCTTCAGGTACTCGATCTCGACCAGGCGATGCGTGTCGATGCCCGCGGTCAGCTTGCCGACGAGATCCTCTTCCTCGCCGGCGTGCGGCTCGGGTGTCTGGGACAACTCGAACTGTCCGAACGTGTCCTCCAGCTTCGCGCGGACACGGTCGAGGGGGGAGTGCGCGCCGGCGGCGATCATCGGGCCGACGAACTCGAGTGCCAGCCTGATCGCTCTCGCCTCGAGCGGCGTCAGCCGCGGCGGGCGCCGGAACGTGTCGCCGAAGAGCTCCTTGTCGACGTGCACCTCGTCGCCGCGAAGCTCGGCGTAGACGGCGTAGCAGCCGCCGCCGAAATTCACCAGGTTGAGGAGTGACAGGTGCTCCTCGAGCTGCTCGGGGGGGATCGAGAAGCGCTCGGCGAGCTCCGCGGCCGGGATCACGCCGCTGCGCTCGTCGCCGCAGGCGGCGAGCAGGTATGCGAGCAGCGACTGGAGGACGCCGAAGCGCTCGGGCGCGACCGGGCCGGCGGGCCGGTCGGCCGACGCAGCAACCACGCCGGGCTCGGCCGGCCCAGCGGGGGTGGGAGGCACACCTTCGTGCGCGGCCCGTGCTGCGCGGGCACCTTCGACGACGAGCCGCCGCAGCTCCGACGGCTCGAGCGGGATGGCGCGGCCGTCCTGTCGGAGGATCCAGCGGGCGAGCAACTCGGACGACGCGTACCGGGTCGAGAAGACGTCACCGACGACGTCGTTCCGCTCGCCGCCGTACGCGCGCTCGACCCACCACGCCGTGTCGGGCGCGACTTCGATCCGCGCCTCGCCCGCGTCGTCGCCGAACTGCCATTCGGCTCGGCCGCGGTACTGCTCGACGTCGAACTCGGGCGGCAGCCTGAAATCGCGCTCGCGGCGTGTGGCAAAGCGGATGTCCGATCTGATACGCGACACCCGAAATGTGCGGATGTCCGCCCGCTCGAGATCGTGTCCGATCACGTACCACGAGCCGTTCTCGGGGAGCAGCGCATAGGGATTCAGGGTTCGCTCCTGCTCGCTGTCGCGGTAGATCGACCAGTAGCGGAACTTCACCGTGCGCTGCTTCGAGATCGCCCCTTCGAGCTTGCCGAGGCGCCCCTGGAGCTCGGGCGAGTAGTCCGGGTCGCGAACGAGCGCGCGCACCGCGGTGTCGGTCGGGGGCGCCGCGAGGCTGCCGGCGGAGCGGCCGAGCGCGAGGTTCTGCAGCGCGAGCCGGAGCGGCTCGGCGTAGGCGAACCGCCCCTCGAGCAGGTAGAAGCACGTCTGCAACGCCGCGAGCTCCTCGTCGTCGAGCTCGAGCTCGGGGAGGAAGTAGCGCTCCGAGCGCAGCGTGTACAGCTCCTCGCCGGTGAACTCGTCGCGCTGGCTGTCGAGTGGCACGCCGAGTGCGACGAGCTCCGCGCGGTCCGAGTAGAAGCGCCGCGCGAACGCCTCGTCGCTCATCTCCTGGTAACCCTCGACGTTCGACTTGATGTCGCGCGCGGTGAGCGGCCGCCGTTCCGCCATCAGGAACGCGACCAACGAGAGCTGACGAATCAGCTTGTCAGTGTCATGACTCACTTGCCGTCCGAGCCTATCGGCCGGACGACGTCAACGCGCGTCACGCAGCGACGCGGCTGCGTTCGAGGTGTTGATGCGACGGGCAGTAGTCGCGGTCCGGGAGCGGCGTGCGCTGGCACGGCTTCCCTTTGCGCGTGGTCGCGCGACAGCGGGCCACGCCGCCGTCGAACGCACCGGCCTCGATCTGTCCCTCGACGAAGTCGACGGCAGCGCTGACGCCCTCGGAGACCGCCCAGGCGACCTGGGCCTGGACCGTGATCGGGAAGTAGCGGCGGATGTCGCCGAACAGCGCGCGGTCGGGCTTCGCAAAGTAATGCGGATCGGCGGCGAGGCGCTCCATCGTCCCTTCACAGGCGACGAGGACCTCGCGGCGATATTCGAGCCGCGTTCGCGGGTCGACGTAGGGGTCGATCAGGTCTCTGATCGAACGGTAAATCGCCCGTGAGTACTGATACATGCAGTGTTGGATGTGCAGGATCCGCTCGTCCATAGGCGTCACTTGTTCTCCTTTAGACTCGAGCTGCGGCCCTAGCGGGCGTCACAATCGGCGTGTGTAGATGCGACCCGAGGCCACTCTACACCGTCCCCGGCGCTGTTACAAATGTTTTCTGAACGGAAAACGGCTCAGCGCGCGATCTGGCGCGAGTACGCTCCGGCGAAACCGGCGGCGCGAACGGTTGGAACAGCGGTGTCAGCATCCGTCTGTGAGCCGTAGATGCCCGTGAAGACGACGAAATACCCGGGCTGCAGGCTCGCGAAACTACTCGAATCGAGCACACCAACCTGGGCGAGGCCTGCTTTGGCGGCCGCCGTCGCCTTGTCGAGCGCCTCACGACGCCCCGTCGTCTTCGGGTAGGAGACGAGCACGATCGTCCAGCCGTTGGCGTTCCTGGGCCAGATCAGCCGGCCCGGAGGCGTCCGGCTCTGCTCGGGAGCTTTCGGCAGCTTTCCGGTGCCGACCCGCGTTCGCAGGCGCTTCGGCGGCTCGGCGGCGGGCGTGCGAACCGGGATTGCCGCCGTGGCGGCGGCGAACGACCGAGGCGCGTCTCCTGCCCGCCGCTCGCTGACGAGGATCGCCGCCGCCGTGCCGCCGGCTGCGACCAGGAGCGCGAGGAGCGCCGGCCAGATGAAATCCCCCGGGTACCAGCCGAAGGTACGCAGCCAGCGGCGGCGCAGGGCGGGGACGGTCCCGCCGACCTGCGGCAGGAGCAGACCGCAGTCGAGGCAGTACTCCTGGTCGGGCAGCCGCCTCGCGCCGCAGCGCGGACAGCTCTCGTCGGTTCCGGCAATCGCGGCCCGACGGTCGGCGGTGCGCCCTGCGGGGACGGTGGCCACTCGGCTCAGGCGTCGGCGCCGGGCCGAGCGGCCAGCACCGTGTCCTCGGACGGGACGTCGGGGCCGGCCTGCTGGTCGGGATCGAGCGTTCGTCCGCAGTTCGGGCAGAAGTGCGAACCGCGCAGCACGGGCGCACCGCACTCGCACCGGGGCAGGTGGCGGCGGGCGTGCAGCAGGTCGTCGATCTCGGCGAGCCGCGCGTCGATCCCGACCACGGCGGCACACCGTTCGGCGAGCAGGTCCTCACGGAACCCGCCGCGGCGGTACATCTCGACCAGCAGCCCGCCGAGCTCACCGAGAGCCTCGGCCCGTGCTTTCTGCAGCAGGCGGCGTTCCCGGCGCAGCACCCCCGGTTGAGGGCGCCGCGGCACGACACCCTCGGCATCCGACCGCCGGCGATGGAGCGGCGACATCCGCGACGAAGTTTAGAGGTCGATGATGACGAGACGCTCGTCGGTCATCTCGCGCACCGCCCAGGCAGGGCCTTCCTTCGTGTTCCCGGACGCCTTGATGCCGCCGTAGGGCATCTGATCGGCCCGGAAGGTCGGCGCCTCGTTCACGGTCACGCCGCCGAACTCGAGACGGCGGGCCGCGTCGAGGCACGTGCGGAGATCGCGGGAGAAGACGGCCGCCTGCAGGCCGTAGCGGGTCGCGTTGGCGAGTGCGATCGCCTCGTCGAGGCCGCTCGTCCGCGTCAGCGTGACGACGGGGCCGAACACCTCTTCGCACTGCACCTTGTCCTCGGGTGCGGGCGCGGCGATCACGGCCGGCTCGAGCAGGCCGTCAGACGTCTCGTTGCCGCCGGTCAGGAGCTCGCCCTTCGACTCGTGAATCCACGAGGCGACGCGATCGCGCTCGCTCGACGAGATCAGCGGCCCGACGTCGGTGTCGTCGTCGGCGGGATCGCCGACCTTCAGCGCGGCGACCGCGGGCACGAGCTCCGAGACGAACTCGTCCCAGACCTCGGACGCGACGTAGATGCGCTGCACCGAGATGCAGCTCTGGCCGGCGAACGAGAAGGCGTTCGCGGCGAGCTTGGCCGCCGTGCCGGCAGGCGCGTCGGCGCATACGATCGCCGGCGTTGCGTTGCCGAGCTCGAGCTTGACGCGCTTGCGATGGGCGCGCTCGGCGAGACCCCAGCCCACGGCGCCGGAGCCCGTGAACGTGATCAGCTTGACGCGCTCGTCGGCGACCAGCTCGTCTCCGATCGCGGCGGCGGGCCCGGCGACGACGTTGAGCCAGCCCGGCGGCACGCCGGCCTGCTCGGCGAGACCTGCGAGGAACAGTGCAGAGAGCGGCGTCACGCCCGCGGGCTTGAGCACGACCGGGCAGCCGGCGGCCAGCGCGGGCGCGATCTTGTGCGAGACCAGATTGAGCGGGAAGTTGAACGGCGAGATCGCGCCGATGATCCCGATCGGCAAGCGCAGCGTGAACGCGAGCTTGCCCTCGCCGGCGGGGGAGGCGTCCATCGGCACGACCTCGCCGGCGAGCTTCCGCGCCTCGACGGCCGCGAACGTGAAGGTCGATGCGGCGCGGGCAGCTTCGACGCGTGCTGCCTTCATCGGCTTGCCGGCCTCGTCGGAGATCGTCCGTGCGGCGTCCTCGCTACGCGCGTGCAGCAGCGCGGCGATCGCGTCGAGCAGGCGCGCGCGCTCGTGGGCGGGCAACGGACGGGCCAGCGCGGCGTCGGCGGCGTCGAGCGCCCGCCGTGTCTCGGCGGCGCCGCCCGCGGCGACCCGTCCGACGAGGTCGCCCGAGTAGGGCGAGCGCACGTCGACCCAGGATCCGGTCTCGACCCGCTCGCCGCCGATCGGCAGAAGATGTTCGGTGACGGTCGTCGCCATGCTGACCACAGCCTAAATGCGAGAATGCCCGCCGTGAGCGCCGTGCGGATCGGCGCGCCGCTGGCGTGGGCCGTGGCGACGCTTGTGCTCGTCGTCGGCTTTGGCCTACCCACCTCGCGCGAGCTGATCCTGATCTGGGTGCTGACGGGGATGATCGCCTTCTCGGCTACCAACCTCCGGAGGCGCCTGCCGCGGCTCGTGGTCGACTGGGCGCCGTTCGTCGCCCTCCTGCTCGTCTACGACCTGCTCCGCGGCTTCGCCGACGGGCTCGTCTTCCGGGCGCACGAGCTCCCACAGATCAGGCTGGAGACCGCGCTGTTCGGCACGCCGGCGCCGACGGTGTGGCTCCAGTCGCACCTCTGGCACGGTGCGAACGACATCCGGTGGTGGGACTACCTCTCGTGGTTCACCTACCTGACGCACTTCGTCGTCACGCTGATCGCGGCGGCCGCGCTCTGGGTGTTCGCGCACGATCACTTCCGCCGCTACGCGTGGATGGTCGTCACCCTCACGCTCGCGAGCTTCCTGACCTACGTCCTCTATCCGGCCGTGCCGCCGTGGATGGCGGCGCAGCAGGGGAACTTCGGCGAGTCGAACCGCATCGTTCCGATCGTCTGGAGGCACGTGCCCGTGGCGCACTTCGATTCGCTGTTCGAGCACGGTGTGCACTACGCCAACAACGTGGCGGCGATGCCGTCGCTGCACGCCGGCTACGCGCTGCTCTTCACGCTCTTCTTCTGGTCGCTCGTACCGTGGTGGATCCGGCCGCTGCTGGCCGTCTATCCGGTCGCCATGGCCTTCTCGCTCGTCTACATGGGTGAGCACTATGTAGTCGACTGTCTGGCCGGCTGGCTCTACGCGGCCGGGGCGTTCGTCGTCGTCAACGCGATCTTCGAGCGACGCAGGCGGGTCGTCGCCATCGAGGGTGCGGCCTACGCAGACTGATGGAGGTGCTCCCGCTGCATTTCTGCGACGTCACGGTGGAGGGGGAGCTCTGGCCGGTGTACGGCTGGTCGATCCGCCATCCCGAGGGCACGATCCTCGTCGACACCGGCATGGTCGACTCGACGCCGGAGCTCGACCGCGAGTGGGCGCCCGTCCTGCGCCCGTGGCCCGACGTGGGCGAGATCGTCGCGGTGATCAACACGCACCTGCACTTCGACCACTGCGGCGGCAACCGCCGGCTGGCCGGAACGCCGACGTACGTGCAGCGCGTGGAGCTCGCCGCTGCGGTCGCCCCGGACTACCTCGAGGAATGGGTGCGCTTCGCGGGAGCGAGCTACGTCGAGCTCGACGGGGACGCAGAGCTGTTCGACGGCGTGTCGGTGCTCTCGACGCCGGGCCACTCCCCAGGCCACCAGGCGGTGGTCGTCGAGTCGGGCGGCGGCCTCGTCGTGCTCGGCGGCGACGTGACCCACTCGATGCGCGAGTTGATCGACGGCGCGACGCCGTCGATCCGCAGGATCCACGACCTGAAGCCTTCACGCGTCTATCTCGCCCACGACGAGAAGCCGTGGGTGCCCGTCTACAGTTGACGACAATGGATGCGTACATCGTCGACGCCGTGCGCTCGCCGATCGGACGCCGAAACGGAACGCTCGCTGCGCTGCGCGGCGACGCCGTCGCGGCGCAGGTCCTGAACGGGCTGGTCGACCGGGTCGGCCTCGAGCCGGGCCGGGTCGACGACGTGCAGATGGGCTGCGTCACGCAGATCGGCGAGCAGGGCTGGAACATCGGCAGGATGGCCGTGCTGGCCGCCGGCTGGCCGGTCGAGGTCTCGGGCACGACCGTCGACCGGCAGTGCGGCTCGTCGATGCAGACGAACTTCAATGCCGCCACCGCGGTCGCCGCTGGGCAGCTCGACGTTGTCGTCTCCGCCGGGGTGGAGATGATGTCGCGGGTGCCGATGGGCTCGAACGGCGGCGACCTCTCGAGCCTCGTCACCGATCGCTACGAGATCGTCCCCCAGGGCATCTCGGCCGAGCTGCTCGCCGAGGAGTGGGAGCTCGGCCGCGAGGCGCTCGACGCCTACTCGCTCGAGTCGCACCGCCGTGCGGTCGAGGCGATCGACACGGGACGATTCGAGCGCGAGGTCATCGCAATCGAGCTTCCGGCCGCTCCGACGGATGCGGCGCCGGGGAGCAGCTTGCAGGCCGGGGGCGGCGCGGTCGCGGCGCCCGCAGTCTTCGCGGTCGACGAGGCGCCCCGCCGCGATACCTCCGCCGAGGCGCTCGCCGCGCTCTCGCCGGCGTTTCGGCCGGACGGCGTCGTCACTGCCGGAAACGCCTCACAGATCGTCGACGGTGCGGCGGCCGTGCTCGTCGCGAACGAGGCCGCGTGCGGCCGCCTTGGCCTCGAGCCGCGGGCTCGCTTTGCCGGCTTCGGGCTGGCAGGGGTCGATCCGACGCGGATGCTCCACGGGAATCCGGATGCGATCCGGAAGGCGCTCGCGCGTGCCGGGATCACGCTCGACGAGATCAGCGTGTTCGAGGTCAACGAGGCATTCGCCTCGGTCGTCCTGCAGACGGTCGCGGATCTCGATCTCGGCGATCGCCTCGCCGACGTCAACCCGAACGGCGGCGGGATCTCGCTCGGTCATCCGCTCGGCGCAACCGGTGCACGCGTCACGGCGACGCTCGTGAACGAGCTCGAGCGGCGCGGCGCCCGTTACGGGATCGCGTCGATGTGCGTCGGATTCGGGATGGCGATCGCCGGCGTGGTCGAGCTGTTGTGACGGCGGGCGGCATTCGCACGGTCGGGGTCGTCGGCCTCGGGGCGATGGGCGCGGGCATTGCGCAGCTCGCGATCGAGGCAGGCTTCGGGACGATCGGGCACGAGCTGGACGCCGATGCCGGCGAGGCCGCGCGCGTACGGATCGCTCACTTCCTCGCCCGCAAGGTCGACAAGGGGCAGCTGGAGGCCGACGCGCGCGACGCGGCGCTCGACCGACTTCGTCTGTCGACCGACCTGTCGCAGCTCGCCGGCTGCGAGCTCGTGATCGAGGCTGCGTTCGAAGAGCTCGCCGTCAAGCACGAGCTCTTCCGGGCCCTCGAGGACGTCGTCTCCGACGAGGCGATCCTCGCGACGAACACGTCGGCGTTGTCCGTGACCGAGATCGCCTCGGTGCTGGAGTTGCCGGAACGCGCGGTCGGGATGCATTTCTTCAATCCTGCGCCGCTCATGCCACTGGTCGAGATCGTGCGCGCCGAGCGAACGGCCGCGCCGGTTGCCGCCGCCGCACGCGCATTCGGCATCGCGCTTGGGAAGACGCCGATCGACTGCTCCGACACGCCCGGGTTCGTCGTCAACCGTGTGCTGATCCCGCTGCTCAACGACTGCATGCGCGTGCTGGACGAGGCGGGGATCACCCCCGAAGACCTCGATGCCGGGATGAAGCTCGGCGCGGGGTGGCCGATGGGACCGTGCACGCTGCTCGATCTCGTCGGCGTCGACGTGCACGTGCACGCGAGCGAGGCGCTGTACGACAAGCTCCGGGAGCCGCGCATGGCGCCACCTGCGCGGCTCGTGCGCATGTTCAAGGCCGGCAAGCTGGGGCGGAAGTCCGGCGAGGGCTTCTACCGCTACGACTGACGGCCCGAGGACGGCTCGATCCGCCGCATCTCGATCCCGAAGCGCTTTGCGGCGAGCGGGACCGTGCTGCCCTGCACGACGACCGAGGCGAGGACGACGACGAACACGGTCTGGTAGATCCGTCGCGCGTCATCGACCTGGGCGACGACGGCGAACGCGGCGAGCAGGATCGGCACCGCGCCCTTGAGCCCGCTCCACATGACGAACAACCGCTCGCCGCCGTTGAGCTTCACCGGAACAAGGAGGGCCCCGACGACGAACGGTCGCGCGACGAGGGCGAGGAACGCGGCGACGGCGAGCCCTTCGGCGAACCGTGCGCCGGAGATCGAGGACAGGCCGACCGTCAGGCCGAGTGCGACGAAGACCACGATCTCGGCGAGCGTGGCGAGACCTTCCTCGAAGACCTCGACCTCGTGTTTGAACGGGGCCTCCATGTCACCGACGATCACCCCGGTGATGAACACGGCGACGAACCCCGAGCCGTGGGCCACCGCGGTCACGCCGTAGACGAGACCGGCGAGCGCGAGCGTCCGCAGCGTGTAGAGGCCCGAGGACGGCAGCTCGACGCGCCGCAGCAGGTATTCCGCCGCGAGCCCGCCTGCGAGCCCCAGCGCGAGCCCGATCGCCATCTGCTCGCAGAACACGCGGACGACGATCCAGAAGCTGGCGTTCGCGTGCGTCGCGAGCTCGATCAACCCGAGCATCAGCGCGATGCCGACCGGATCGTTCGCACCCGATTCGCCTTCGAGGATCGTCCCGGAGCGACCGTGGATCTCACGGTCGCCGAGCACCGAGAACATCACGGCGGGGTCCGTGGGGGCGACGGCGGCACCGAGCAGGCCGGATGTCAGCCAGCCCAGCCCGAACACGGCGTGGGCGAAGACGGCGATCAGTCCAGCCGTGGCGAACGTGCCGAGCACGCCGAGCGAGGCGATCGGGACGGCCGCGGCGCGGAAGCGCTTGAGCCCGATCGAGGATCCGCCCTGGAAGAGGATCACGATCAGCGCGACCGTCGCGATCCGCTCGACCGTCGTGATCCGGAGGACGAGCGACGGGAAGATCGCCGAGGCGACCGCGGCAGCCAGCAGGAAGACCGCCCCCGACGGCACCGCCAGACGGGCGCTCAGCTTCGCCAGGAAGAGCGCCACCAGCAACGATCCGGCGACGATCAGGACTGCCAGGCCGAAGGTGGTGAGGTCGTGCACGGCCTGGCGACGCTACAAGCTTCGGAGGCTCCCGATCACATGCGCGCCACGCAAACTCCTTACAAGTCCCTCACGAGCGGCATAATCGCCGCAGAAACACTTGTTCTGTCGATGCGCCGGCTCTGTCTCATCCTGCTCGCATGTCTGGCCCTCGTCCCGGCCGCTCTCGCGGCGTCGGGCACGGCCGGCGACGGCGTGCTCGAGCTTCGCAATGTCTATGCGAACGTGACGATCGCCGGCACGGGCGTGCTCTGGGGGCAGATGGACAAGGGCGCGCTGA
Organism: uncultured Thermoleophilia bacterium; assembly: GCA_963769545.1. Lineage (GTDB taxonomy): Bacteria > Actinomycetota > Thermoleophilia > Gaiellales > Gaiellaceae > PALSA-600. The sequence goes on from CAVYMB010000003.1 coordinate 455,946, forward strand.
TCGTCACCGACCCGAATCCGACGGACGGCGACATCTACGTCACCGGCTCCGACAAGCTCCCGAAGACGCTGCCGGACGGTTCGACGCTCTACGCCGGACGCGATCTGACCTTCCGGATCACCGGTGGCGTGTACAAGCTGCAGTTCCTGAACGGCAGCGGCGTCGACCTGACGACCGTCGGCGTCGGGAAGGCGACCATCGTGCCGTCGCTGACCGTCGTCGACGACGGCGACTATGCGATCGACGGAGGCAAGTGGAAGCCGCTGCCGATCCTTGACCCGCTCAACGTCAGGTTCGGCACGCCGCCGAAGCCCCTGACACCGACGGGGCCCTAGCGTGAGCACGCCGACCGCGAACATCCTCGTGGTCGAGGACGAAGGCTCGATCGCCTCCTTCGTCTCGCTCTACCTCAAGAACGCCGGGTACGGCGTTCGCACCGCACCCACGGGCGGTGACGCGCTCACCAAGGTCGCGGAGGAAATGCCGTCGCTGATCGTGCTCGACCTGATGCTCCCGGACATCGACGGGATCGAGGTCTGCCGCCGGATCCGCCAGTCGAGCGACGTTCCGATCCTGATGTTGACGGCGCGAGACGAGGACGTCGACAAGATCATCGGCCTCGAAGTGGGCGCCGACGACTACCTGACCAAGCCGTTCAACCCGAGGGAGCTCGTCGCGCGCGTCAAGTCGATCCTGCGGCGCGCGGCTCCCGATCGCCGCGAGCGCGAGACCGAGGTGATCGTGCACGGCGACCTGCGGGTCGACTCGGGGCGCCGCGAGGTCACCGTCGGCGAAGAGGAGATCCAGCTTGCGCCGAAGGAGTTCGACCTGCTCTGGGAGCTGCTCGACCACCGCGGGCTCGTGCTCACGCGCGACCAGTTGCTCGAACGCGTCTGGGGCTACACGTTCGCCGGCGACACGCGGACGGTCGACGTGCACGTGCGCCAGCTGCGTCGCAAGCTGGGCGACGCCTCGCCGATCGTCACCGTCTGGGGTGTCGGTTACAAGGTGTCTCCCGCGAAGGACGCACGCAAGGAGAAGACGAAAACCTAGGGGATGTTCGAGTCCTTGAGGTCGCTGCGTGTTCAGCTGCCGCTGATCTTCCTTGCGGGGATCGTGCTCGCCGGGGTCGTGACAACGCTGATCGCTGTGCGCCTGTTCCAGGAGTTCGCGCATGACCAGGCGATCTCCCAGCTGAGCCGCGAGGCCCACGGGATCGCCGAGCTGTACACCCATGCCGTCACGCAGGGCTACGGGAACAAGACCGGCGACCGGAAGCCGCCGACCTTCGCGGCAGCCAACCTCAGGCTCGCGACCGGCGCCAAGCTCTACTGGGTCGGGCCGCGGACGATCTTTCCCGGGCAGAGCCTGAACTTCGGCCTGCCGCGCCTGCCGCTCAAGACGATCGACTGGACCTCGGGCAAGGCGCTCTCGTTCGAGTTCACGCCGCCCGGCGTGAACCGCACGTACATCGCGGTTGCCAACCCGCTGCTGATCGGCCCGCGCTCGATCGGCGCGGTGGTCGTCGCGCAACCGAAGACCGACATCAGCGAGCGCGTCCGCTCGCTGATCGACCGGCTCGCAGTCGCAGGCCTCCTCGGGCTGGCGGTCGCCGGGCTGCTCGCGTGGTACCTCTCGCGCCGGATCGTACGACCGGTGCTCCAGCTCTCACGCGCCGCCGACGACGTGGCCGCCGGTAACTACGAGGTGCGCGTCCCGCCCAACGCTCCGGGCGAGCTCGGCCACCTGTCGGAGCGGTTCGGCGAGATGGCGCAGCGACTCGCCGAGGTCGAGGCGATGGAGCGCAACTTCCTGATGTCGGTGTCTCACGAATTGCGGACGCCGCTCACGGCGATCCGGGGCCACGTCGCGGCGCTACGCGAAGGCGTCGTCCAGGATGCGGAGCTCGAACAGCAGTCGCTCGAGACGGTGGAGCGGGAAGCGCAGCGGCTCGAGCGCCTCGTCGGCGACATCCTCGATCTCGCCAAGCTCGACACCCACCGCTTCGCGGTGATGCAGGAGGAGGTCGACATGGGCGAGCTGCTCGCGCAGGCGTACGAGCGGTACCGCGAGGAGGCACAGCGCCGCTCGATCGACTACATCTGCGAGATGCGCGTGCGCCCGGTGATCGAGTCCGACGGCGACCGCGTGCTCCAGGTCGTCGGGAACCTGCTGTCGAACGCGTTCAAGGCGACGCCAGACGGGGGTCGGATCTCGCTCGAGCTCGCCCAGCAGAACGGCACCGTGCACGTCTCGGTCGAGGACTCGGGACCGGGCATCTCGGCGGAGAGCCGTGAGCGGATCTTCCGCCCGTTCGTCTCGCACGTCGGTGGCGGCACCGGGCTCGGGCTTCCGATCGCGCGAGAGCTCTCCGGCGCGCTCGGCGGCCGCCTCGAGCTGCGAAGCGAGGTCGGACAGGGCTCGCGCTTCGAGCTGATCCTGCCGGCGCGCTCCGCCTGACGCGTCAGGCGCTCTCGCGCAGCCGAACGATCGTCGCCGGGTTGCCGGCGAGCGCCGCTTCGATGCGGTCGAGCCGTGCGTTCATCGAGCGCCAGCCTTCGGTCAGCAGCTCGACGAGCAACGCCAGGTCGTCGACACGCGCCAGCCGCTCGGCGTCGATCGTCGACTCGATGCGGTCGAGCCGGCGCACCGCGTTGTTCGAGAGCCCTTTCACCTCGGCGAGGCGGCGCGAAATCGGTGCCGCTTCCTCGCGCAGCCCGTCGCGCAGGGCCTCACGCAACTCGTCCATGCAGGCGACGCTAGCGTCCGCACCGGATGGACAGCAGCGAGCTCGAGTACGACCTCCCGCGCGAGCTGATCGCCCAGCGGCCGGCGGAGCGTCGGGACGGGTCGCGGCTACTGGTGTACGACCGCCGCTCGGGTGACGTGCGCGACGGCCTGTTCCGCGACCTGCCTGCCGAGCTCGCTGCGGGGACGCTCACGGTCGTCAACGACACGCGGGTGATCGCGGCGCGGATACCGATCGACTCGCCGCGCGGCGAAGTGCTGTTGCTCGAGCAGCGCGACGGCGACGTCTGGGAGGCGCTCGCTCGACCGACGCGCCGGTTGCGGGCGGGCCGGCGACTCGGGGTGGTCGAGCTGATCGAGCACCTGGGCGAGGGCCGCTGGCTCGTGAGGCTGCACGGCGAGCCGGCGGGCTCGGTGCCGCTGCCCCCGTACATCACCGAGCCGCTCGGAGATCCCGACCGCTACCAGACGGTGTACGCGCATGACCCCGGGTCGGCCGCGGCGCCGACCGCGGGGTTGCACTTCACGCCGGAGGTGCTGGCGCGGCTCGAGGTCGAGCGCGTCACCTTGCACGTCGGACTCGACACGTTCAGGCCGCTGCAGGCCGGGGTCGTCGAGGAGCACCGCATCCACGGCGAGCGCTACGCGGTCGAGGCGGCGGCGTGGGGGCGAATCCGCGCGGCCGACCGGGTGCTCGCGGTCGGGACGACGACGGTGCGGGTGCTCGAGACGCTCGCGCGAGGCGGCCCGCTCACCGGGCGCACGGAGCTCTTCGTCACGCCGGGGTTCCGGTTCGAGCGCGTCGACGCGCTCCTGACGAACTTCCACCTGCCTCGCTCGACCCTGCTCGCGCTGGTGATGGCATTCGCCGGCGTCGAGGAGACCCGCAGCGTCTACCGGCATGCGATCGAGCAGCGCTACCGCTTCTACTCGTTCGGCGATGCGATGCTGATCCTCTGACCGTGTTGCACTTCTGTCACCCTTGCCTGGCAAGGGGTCATGTCCCTCGCGGCTGCCCGCAGTCCGCTGCGGGAGCCGCATGAGCGGCCCCGTGGACGATCCGTCACACGTTCGTCACGCTGGTCGGGCGACGGGACCGGTCCGCAGTGGACGCGTGTTCGAGGTCGTCGCCGGCGAGGAGCGGGCGCGGGCCGGTGTGCTGCGGACGGCGCACGGGATCGTCGAGACCCCGGCGTTCATGCCCGTCGGCACGAAGGCGACCGTCAAGACCCTCCACCCGGACGAAGTGCTGGCGCTCGGCGCGCAGATCGTGCTCGGGAACACGTACCACCTGCACTTCCGGCCCGGCGACGCATTGATCGCCGAGCTCGGCGGCCTACACCGCTTCATGGCCTGGGACGGGCCGATCCTCACCGATTCGGGTGGCTTCCAGGTCTTCTCGCTCCGCGACACGATCGCGCGCGTCGACGACGACGGCGTCACGTTCCGTAACGTCTACGACGGCGCCGAGACCCGCTTCACGCCCGACCTGGCAGCGCGCATCCAGGCGAACCTGGGCAGCGACATCGCGATGTGCCTCGACCAGGTGCCGCCGCCCGGCGTGTCGAGCCGGGAGCTCGCCGACGCCGTCCGCCGGACGACCGAATGGGCGGCCCGGCAGGCGGCGGCGCCCCGCGCCGACGGCCAGCTGTGCTTCGGCATCACCCAGGGCGGGGTGGACGAGGAGCTGCGCCGCCGATCGATCGAGGAGATCGGCGAGCTCGGGTTCGACGGCAACGCGATCGGCGGCCTCGCGATCGGCGAGGACCGCGAGGTGATGTTCGCCACGACCGACTGGGCGACTGCGCTCCTGCCGCCCGACCGGCCGCGCTACTTCATGGGGATCGGCGACGCCGAGGGCATCCTCGAGGTGATCGAGGCGGGCGTCGACATGTTCGACTGCGTGCTCCCGACGAGGACCGCCCGAACCGGCAGCGCCCTCACTGCGACCGGCCGCCTGAACCTCCGGGGCGCCCGCTTCGCCCGGGATCAGCGTCCGCTCGAAGAGGGCTGCGACTGCCCAGCCTGCGTCCGCTTCACCAGGGCGTACATCCGCCATCTCGTGAACCAGAACGAGCTGCTCGGACTGCGGCTCCTCTCACAACACAATCTACGATTCGTCCTCGCGCTGACCCGCGGCGCCCGCGAGGCGATCGAACGCGGGACGTTCGGCGCCTACAAACGCGATCGACTCGAAAGGCTCCAGTGGGCGGATTCCTGATCCTGATCGTGATTCTCGCCGCGGTGTGGGTGATGTTCGTCCTCCCGGCCCGCCGGCGAAGGCGCGCCCATGCCGGCATGCAGGACGCGATCGACGTCGGCGACGACGTGATCACGGCCGGCGGCCTGCACGGCACGGTCAAGGAACTGGGGGAGGGCGAGCTGCAGCTGGAGATCGCGCCCGGCGTGGTCGTGACGCTCGACCGGCGGGCGGTGGCCGCTGTGGCGCGCGAGGTCGAGGTCGAGGTCGAGGTCGAACCGAACGGCGAGGAGAAACGGCCCAATTGGGCTAACGGGGCCGACGAGAACCCGCGCTAACCTGTGCCGGCGTGTCGTCACGGCGCTCTCATCTGACGCTGGTGGTGCTGATCCTCGCGGCCGTGGCCGGGGTCGTGTTGATCGGCTGGTCCGGTTCGCCGTTCCACAAACCGCTGCGCAAGGGCCTCGACCTCCAGGGCGGGCTCGAAGTCGTGCTGAAGGCACAGCCGCCGAAGGGCCATCAGCTCACCTCGTCCGACCTCGACCGTTCGGTGACGATCATGCGGAACCGCGTCGACAAGCTCGGCGTCTCGGAGCCGCACATCCAGAAGCAGGGCTCGAACGAGATCGTGATCCAGCTCGCGGGCGTTCACGACCCGGCGGCCGCCGCGAAGCTGATCGGGTCGACGGCGAAGCTCGAGCTGTACGACCTCGAGCCCGCGCTCGTGCCGCCGTCGGTGTCGGCCACCGGCGTGCCGATCGCGACGACGAGTCTCTACGACCTCCTCTCGCGCGTACAGGCGTCCGCCAAGGTTGGGAAGCCGAGCCAGTACGCGCTCTTCAAGAAGACGACGAAGACCACAGGCGTCGGGAAGAACAAGAAGACGACGACGACATGGCACCGGATCGGCGGCCCGGTGGCGACGCTGCACCGCGACCCGACGACCGGCAACCCGGGGCTGCTCGACCCCTTCGGCGGCAAGGTGCCGAAGGACGCGAAGGTGCTCCCGGTCCCGGCGCGCACCGTGGTCATCACGTGCTCGGCCACCAGCTCGTCGGTGTGCCCCGGTGATGTGAACGCGAACGGCGTCCCGCCTGCAGGCCAGACCGACTACTACCTGTTCAAGAACGGCGCGTACCCGAACGACCGGTATGCGACCGACGGCCGGTATCCGAACATGGACGGCAACCAGCTGAGCCTGTCCGGCACGCGGCAGGACTTCGACCCCACGTCGGGCGAGCCTGTCGTGTTGATGCAGTTCAAGAGCAAGGGCAACAAGATCTTCAAGGAAGTCACGAAGAACGAGGCGATCCGCGGCTCTATCCAGCAGACGCCGCAGCACTTCGCGATCGTGCTCGACAACGAGATCCGCTCCTTCCCGCAGATCGATTACACCCAGAACCCGCAGGGGATCGATCCGACGGGCACCGGCGCGCAGATCACCGGCCTGCAGAGCCTGAAGGAGGCGCAGAATCTCGCGCTCGTCCTGCAGACGGGCGCGCTGCCGGTGAACTTCGTCACGCTCGAGCGCACCGACGTGTCGGCGACGCTCGGCAAGGACTCGCTCAAGCAGGCCCGCAACGCGGCGATCGGCGGCCTGATCGCCGTGATGATCTTCCTGCTGCTCGCCTACCGCTTCCTCGGCCTGGTCGCGGTGCTCGGCCTCGGCATCTATGCCGCGCTGATGTACGGCGCGATCCTGCTCGTGCCGGTCACGCTGACGCTGCCGGGCTTCGCCGGCCTGATCCTGACGATCGGTGTCGCGGCCGACGCGAACATCGTGGTCTTCGAACGCATCAAGGAAGAGGTGCGCCTCGGGAAGACGATGCGCAAGGCCATCGCGGACGGCTACGCGAAGGGCTTCCGCACGATCATCGACGCGAACGTGGTCACGGTGATCACGGCGCTGATCCTGTTCGCGGTCGCGTCCGCAGAGGTCAAGGGCTTCGCACTCATGCTGCTGATCGGCACCGTGGTCTCGCTGGTCACGGCGGTCGCGGCGACGCGCGCGATGCTCGGCCTGCTCTCGGGCTTCCGCTGGTTCAACAACCCGAGCTTCATGGGGGCGGCCGGTCAGCAGGGTCTCAAGTTCCTGCAGATCGACTTCATGCGCCGCCGCAACACCTGGTTCGCGATCTCCGGCGTCGTGATCCTGGTCAGCCTGGTCTCACTCGGCATCCGCGGCCTCAACCTCGGCATCGATTTCAGGGGCGGCGTCCAGGTCACGTTCTCGACGCAGAGCTACACGTCGCTCTCCGACGTTCGCGCGCAGACGCAGGCGATCGGCCACAGCGACGCGATCGTGCAGGGGCGCGGTTCGTCGACGAACGGCGGCGAGAACTACAAGAACTTCCAGATCCAGCTGAAGAAGTTGAACAGCACCGACACGAACAAGCTCACGAACCTGCTGACCACGCAGGTTCACTCCGGGACGCCGAGCATCAAGAACGTCTCGTCCAGCTTCGGCCGCCAGATCGCGCGCTCGGCGATCATCGCGATCATCTTCTCGCTGCTGATGGTGACGCTCTACATCACCATCCGCTTCCACGGCATCGCGTTCGCCGTTCCGGTGATCGCGGCGATGATCCACGACGTCCTGATCACGGTCGGCGTCTACTCGATCACAGGACGCGAGGTGACCGAATCGACGGTCGCCGCGGTCTTAACGGTGCTCGGGTACTCGATCTACGACACGATCATCATCTTCGACCGCATTCGCGAGAACGTGCCGATCCTGCGGCGCGCCTCCTTCGCGACGATCGCCAACATCTCGTTGTGGGAGACGATTCGGCGATCGCTCGCGACGACCTTCATCACGCTGTTGCCGGTCGGGGCGCTCTTCTTCTTCGGCGGCGCGACGCTGAAGGACTTCGCCTTCGCCCTGTTGATCGGGATCACTTCGGGTGCCTACTCGTCGATCTTCATCGCGGCGCCGTTGCTGACGATGTGGAAGGAGCGCGAACCGGAGTACGCGCGCCGCAAGGGACAGGACATCCCCGAGGGGGCCGCCGGCGACCGCGTGCTCCTGCAGGCCGAGCGCGACTTGATGGAGGAGCGCACGCCCACCACGCCGATGGACGTCGTCGAGTCGGGTGTCGGTGCGATCGTCGACGGACCGGTCGACGACGAAGCGAAGCGAGCCGCACGGCGGCAGCGCCGTCGCTCACGTCCTCATGGACGCGCCCGGTAACGGCCCATCCGACGCGGACGCCCTCGAGCGCATGATTGCGCTGTTCGGGCCGCGGATCGACGATGCGCGCTCGCTGCTCGAGGATGCAACCGCCCGCTGGCGCGGCGACGCGCTGCGCGTCGGCGAGGGAACACGTCGCCGGGTTCGTGAGCTCGCGCGCGAGCTCGGCCTGGTGACTCGGGACGAGTGGGACGAGCTCGAGCTTCGCGTCGCGCAGCTCGAGCACCGGCTGCGGCTCCTCGAAGACTGACGACGCAGTCCGGCGGGACTGCTACCGTGATGGGGACGGAGCGCGGATTGGCCGTGCTCCCGTGAGATCACGTCTCCTTCGTCGGACACGCGATCTCGACGTCCGAAGGAGTTGAGACAACTGACAGATTTCCGTTCGCTCGGCGCGTCCGAGGCCGTCTGCGAAGTGCTCGCGGGCAAGGGCATCGACACGCCGTTCCAGATCCAGTCCCTGGTGATCCCCGAGGCGCTGCGCGGTGGCGACATCCTCGCCAAGAGCCCGACCGGCTCGGGCAAGACACTCGCGTTCGCGATCCCGATCGTTCAGCGCTTGAACCCGTCCGACCGGCGGCCGGCCGCGCTCGTGCTCGTCCCGACCCGCGAGCTCTGCTCCCAGGTGACGGAGGACCTCGAGTTCGTCGCAGGGGGCGGTATCAAGGTTGCGTCGGTGTACGGCGGCGTGCCGCTCAAGGCGCAGGCGCGCCTGGCGGAGAGCGCGCACGTGATCGTCGCGACGCCGGGCCGGCTACAGGATCTCGTCGATCGCAAGCTGCTCTCGCTCGACGCAGTCAAGGTGCTCGTGCTGGACGAGGCCGACCGCATGCTCGACATGGGCTTCAAGCCGCAGGTCGATCGAATCGTGCGCCTGCTGTCGAGCGACCGCCAGACGATGTTCTTCTCGGCCACGCTCGACGGCGATGTCGGCGAGCTCGCCCGCCGGTACACGCAGTTTCCTGCGCGGTTCGAGGGTGAGCTGCCGAAGGACCGGAGAAGCGGCGAGGTCGACCATCGCTTCGTCCCCGTGACGGCGGACACGAAGGTGCCGACGCTCGTCGATCTGCTGCGCGAGGAGGAACGCGGCCTCGCGCTGGTGTTCGTCCGGACCAAGGCAGGTGCAGACCGTCTGGTGGAGAAGCTGCGGCGACACGATGTCGATGCTGTTGCGATCCACGGTGACAAGGGCCAGGCGCAGCGCGAGCGCGCGCTGTCGCGCTTCGACACCGGCAAGGTGAGTACGCTCGTCGCCACCGACGTCGCAGCCCGCGGCCTCGACGTGGAGCAGGTGACCCACGTGATCAACTACGACCCGCCCGAGGATCCCGACGTGTACACCCACCGTGTGGGCCGGACCGGTCGTGCGGGTCGCGGTGGTGTCGGCATCACGCTCGTGCTGCCGGAGCAGCAGGCTGACGTGTCGCGGGTCGCCAGGCTCCACGGTCATGTCGAGCGGTTCGAGGAGTCCGGCATGACGATGGCGCGGCCTCGCGTCGTCTACACGTCGCGTCGCGGCAGGTCGTCCAAGTGGTAGAGCGCAGCGAGCGGCTGACGGCCAAGCAGGCCGCAGCGTTGCACGAGGAGCTGGCCACGCTCGAAGGCCCGCGGCGCGCCGAGGCGGTTGCCGCGATCAAGAAGGCACGCGAGTTCGGCGATCTGTCGGAGAACTTCGAGTACCACGCTGCGAAGAACGAGCAGGGCCTGCTCGAGGCCCGCATCCGCACACTGCGGAGTCGGCTCGACAACGCCGAGATCGTCGAGGAAGCATCGACCGACGCGGTCGGCGTGGGCTCGATCATCGACGTCGAGACGGACGGCGGAGACACGATGACGGTCGAGATCAGCGCACTCGGCGGCGCCGGCACCGTCTCGCCGACCTCGCCGCTCGGGGTCGCGCTGCTCGGGCGGAAGCCCGGGGACACGGTCGACGTCGCGGCTCCGCGCGGAGCCTGGCGCGCGACGATCCGCCGGATTCACTAGAAGGACGTTCGGCTGCAAGACTAGGTCCGTGGCCGCACGGCCGAAACAGCGCAACCTCAGTCGGATGAGCGAGATCGCCCAGGTCGCGGTCCGGCACGGCTTCGGCTACGTCGTCGACGGTCGCCGCCGGAGCGATCAGAACGGCTCCACGGCACGCGGACGGCATCTGCGCGAGATGCTCGACGAGCTGGGGCCGACGTTCGTCAAGTTCGGGCAGCTCCTCTCGACGAGGCCGGACGTCGTGCCGCCGGACATCATCGCCGAGCTGCGGGGCCTGCAGGACGACGTCCGCCCGTTCCCGTTTGCAGACGTCGAGCGCATGATCGAGGAGGATCTCGGCCAACCCATCGAGCGACTCTTCCTCGAGTTCGAGGAGACGCCGCTGGCGGCCGCGTCGATCGGACAGGTGCACGGCGCCGTTCTGCCGAACGGCCGGCGCGTTGTCGTCAAGGTGCAGCGGCCGAACGCACCGCGACAGATCGAGGCCGACCTCGCCCTGATGTATCAGGCAGCGCGTCTGGCGAAGGAGCGGATCCGTGCACTCGACTTCATCGACGCGAACGAGATCGTCGACGAGTTCGCGCGCTCGATCCGCCAGGAGCTCGACTATCGCCTCGAAGGCCGGAACGCCGACGCCTTCCATCGTAACTTCGCCGGTCACCCACACGTCGCCGTGCCGCGTGTCTACTGGACGTACACCAGGGCGCGCGTGCTGACTCTCGAACGGCTCGAAGGCATCCAGCTCGGGGATCTCGACCTCGACGACTGGTCGCTCGACCAGCGCCGCCGCCTCGCGTACCTGATCGCCGAAGCGTGGATGGCGATGATCTTTCGCCACGGTTTTTTCCACGGCGATCCGCACCCGGCGAACATCCTCGTGCTGTCGCCGGAACGAATCGGCCTCGTCGACTTCGGGCTGAGCGGCAAGCTCACCGACGACGACATGTCGAAGCTGACGCGGCTCTTCATCGACGCTGCGTCCGAGAACATCGAGCTGCTGCCGAAGCGGTTGGCCGATCTCGGTGTCCGCTATCCGAAGGAACGGGAAGAGGAGTTCGTCGCCGCCCTCCGCGAGCTCTACCACCGCTACTACGGCGCGAGTCTCCAGGAGATCGACCCGATCCAGATCATCAGGGAGGGCTTCGCGCTCATCTACTCGATGAACCTGCGCCTGCCGACGCGGTTCGTGATGATGGACAAGGCGATCGCGACGCTCGGCTCGGTCGGCGTCGAGCTCTATCCCGACTTCAACGTGTTCGAGGTGGCGAAGCCCTACGCCAGGGCGTTGATGATCGAGCGCTTCACGCCGCGAAGGATTGCGGCGCGGGCGCGACGCGAGGGCTGGAAGCTCAGCCAGACGACCGCCGACCTGCCGTATCTGCTCCACGACACCCTCGAACAGGTGCGCGACGGCCAGATCGAGGTCGGCTTCGTGCACAAGGGCCTCGACGAGTTCATGGCCAAGCTGGACGTGCTGTTCAACCGGCTCGTGATCGCCCTGATCGTTACCGGCGGCCTGATCGGGTCGAGCCTGATCGGGATCTTCGCCAAGACGGGACCGCACGTCCTCGGACTGCACGTGATCTCCGTCGTCGGCTTCGGGCTCTCGACCGTGCTCGGCGTGTGGCTGCTCTGGAGCGTGATCCGCTCCGGGCGCCTCTGACGGTCCGACGGCCGGCACCGTCCCGCGCGGACGAATGAGGAACGATCGGCACAGAATCGCGCCGATGGACGACTAGCCGACGCACAGCAGCCTGGCTACGGTCGCCGTATGTCGCCTGCCGCCTCACTGCTCGTCGCCGACACCGAGCCGGAGACGCACCGGTTCCTGACCAGGCAACTGCCGCAGGACGGCTTCCGGCTGGTCGACGCGAAGGAATGTCCCGACCTCGTGCTCGCGGGCGACGTCGCGAGCATCGAGCAGTGGGCGGAACGCGTGCCCGTGATCGTGCTCGGCGCGCAGCAGGCCGACTCGGTCGATCGGATCCGCGCCTTCCGACACGGCTGCGACGACTACGTCCCGCAGCCGTTCGAGTACCAGGAGCTCGTCGAGCGGATCCACGCGGTGCTGCGCCGCGTGCACCCGCCGGCGCCGCCGGTCGTGGAGGCGCCGCCGGTGCGCATCGACACGCGCACTCGAGACGCACGCGTCGGCGGGCGGCGTCTGAAGCTCTCGCAGAAGGAGTACGAGCTGCTCCTGCAGCTGGCGCGTGAGCCCGACCGCGTGTTCACGAAGGCGGAGCTGCTGCGCGACGTCTGGGGCTATCGCGTCGCGGCGCGGACGCGCACGCTCGATTCGCACGCCTCGCGGCTGCGGCGCAAGCTGCGCGACGAAGGCGGCGTCGGCGGGCTCGTCGACAACGTCTGGGGCGTCGGCTACCGGCTCCGCGGGGCGATCGTCGATGGGTAGCGTGCCGGCGTGGACACCGCCGAGAAGGCTGCGCTGCTCAGGAGCCTCCACCATGCGTCGCCGTTGCTCGTCCTCCCGAACGCGTGGGACGTCGCGAGCGGGCGGGTGCTCGCAGCGCTCGCGGGCTGCCGGGCGCTCGCCACCACGAGTGCCGGCGTCGCGAGGTCGCTCGGGTTCGAGGACGGCGAGCTGGCGCCGGCAGAGGAGATGATCGGCGCGGCCGGCAGGATCGCCGCCGCGGTGGAGCTGCCGGTCTCCGGCGACCTCGAGCGCGGGTACGGCGATCCGCCCGGCACTGCCCGGGCAGCGTGGGAGGTCGGCCTCAGCGGGATCAACTTCGAGGACTCGACGCACGGCGCGATGGTCGCGCTCGACGAACAGGCGGCAGCGATCGCCGAAGTCCGGGCTGCTGCGCCCGGCCTGGTCGTGAATGCCCGCATCGATCTGTTCCTCCGCGGCGAAGGCCTCGCGGGCCTCGACGAGGCGGTCGAGCGCGGGAACGCCTATCTGGCCGCCGGCGCGGACTGCGTCTACCCGATCCTTTGCCCCGCCGAGGCGATCGGCGAGCTGGTGCAGCGCATCGACGGCCCGGTCAACGTCGTGGCGACCCCCACGACGCCGCGGCCGGGCGAGCTCGAGCGGCTCGGCGTCGCACGGCTGACCTTCGGCGGTGGCCTGGCCGCCGCGGCCTACGCCGAGGCCGCCCGGATCGCCGACGAGGCGCTCCGCGCGAGCTCTGACTAGAGCTCGGACCGGCCGATCAGCCGGGCGCCCCGGTTCCGCGTCACGTACGAGACCCCCCAGCGGAGGAGGACGATCAGGCGGTTCTCGAAGCCGATCAGATACGTGATGTGCACGACCAGCCAGATCACCCAGGCCGGGAAGCCGCTCAGCTTGACGCCCTTGATCACGGCCACTGCGCGCGAGCGGCCGATCGTGGCCAGATCGCCCTTGTTGCGATACCGGAACGGCGCGCCTGCGTCGCCACGGCGGAGGGCACGCGCGACGTAGCGACCCTGCTGCATGGCGACCGGTGCGACTCCGGGCAACGGTTGCGTCCCGCCTGCTCCGTCGCCGATCGCAACCATGTCGCCGAGCGCGTGCACCTCCGGCCGGCCGCGAAGCGTCAGGTCGGGCTCGACGACGATCCTGCCGACACGGTCGACCTCGGCGCCCGAGGCCGAAGCGAGTGCGGTTGCGAGCGGGGAGGCGGTGACGCCGGCCGCCCAGACCGCGGTTTGTGCCGGCGTCTCGTCGATCGTGCCGTCGGCGTGCTGGAGCGCCACCTGACCGGCGTCGACGCCGACGACCGTCGTGTCGAGGCGCACGGTCACGCCGAGCCGCTCGAGAGCGTGGTCGGCCCGACGGGAGAGCGAAGGCGGAAACGCGCTCAGCACCCGCGGGCCGGCCTCGACGAGGAGGACGCGTGCGGCGCGCGTGTCGATGTCGCGGAAGTCGCGATGCAGGACGTCGCGTGCCAGCTCGGCGATCTGGCCGGCCATCTCGACGCCCGTCGGGCCGGCGCCGACGACGAGGAACGTGAGCCAGGCGCGACGCTTCTCCTCGTCTGTCTCCACCTCGGCAGCCTCGAACGCGCTGAGGATGCGGGAACGGAGATCGAGGGCGCCCCCGAGCGACTTCAGCTCGGGGGCGTGTGCGCTCCAGGCGTCGTGGCCGAAGTACGAGTAGGCGGAGCCGCCGGCGACGACGAGCTCGTCGTACTCCAGCGGGACGCCGTCGGCGCCGTTGGGCATCTGGCCCAGGAAAACGCGCCGCCGCTCGAGGTCGAACGAGCTCACTTCGGCCAGCAGGACGCGGACGTTCCGCTGCCGGCGGAGGATGCGGCGGAGCGGTGTCGCGATCTCGGCGGCGGACAGGGCGCCGGTCGCGACCTGGTAGGCGAGCGGCTGAAAGAGGTGGTAGTTCTGGCGGTCGACGAGCGTCACGTCGACCTCGGCGTGCTTCAGCCCCTTGACCGCCGCCAGTCCGCCGAAGCCGCCGCCGACCACCACCACGCGCTTGCGCTCGCCCGCCACGGGCGAAGCATTGCTCAGACGGGGAGCGTCGCGCCTTCGAGTGTGAGCAGGAGCCGCTTGCGATCGAGCCCGCCGGCATAGCCGGTCAGCGATCCGTTGGCCCCGATCACGCGATGACAGGGCAGGACGATCGGAATCGGGTTCCTGTTCATCACCGTGCCGACCGCGCGCGCGGCAGTCGGATGCCCGACCTCCCGCGCGAGCGCGCCGTAGGTGGTCGTCAACCCGTAGGGCACGCGCCCGAGCGCTGCGAGCACCTCGTCGTGGAACGGCGCAACGCGCAGGTCGAGCGGCAGGTCGAAGCTCCGGCGCGTGCCCTCGAAGTACTCGTCGAGCTCGCGGCGCACCTCGTCGAGCGGTGCTCGCAGGACGCGCACGCCGAACGTCCTCGCCACCTCGTCGTCGAAGCCGTCGACGCCGTAGGAGATGCGGCAGAGGCCGCGATCGGTCGCGGCGAGCGCCAGCTCGCCGACGGGCGTGTCGATGACGTCGTAGCGGACGTCGACGAGACCCTCCCGGATCGCCGAGGCGCGGAAGCGTGCGTCGAGCTGTTCGTCGACCATCATTGGTTCCTCCTCAGTCTGCGGACACCCGACGACGCGGCCGCACGTGCTGCGTCCTCGGACGAGCCGAGGGCGGCGGCGATGTCGTCGTACGAAAGGTCGTAGCCGTAGCGCAGCACGACGGCGGCGCGTTCCGTCGGCGGGAGCTCGTCCGTCAGGTGCTCGATCTCGCGGAACGCGTCGCGATGCAGCTCGATCACCGGTTCTGGGTCGGCGGGAAGCCTCGGGTTCGCACGCAGCTCATCCATCGCGACTCGCGTGGCGATCGTGAACACCCACGCACGCAGATGTCTTCCGTGCTCGAGCCGGTCGTACGCCCGGAGGGCCCGCAGGAACGTCTCCTGCCAGGCATCCTCGGCCCGCTGGCCGAGCAGACGGCGGAGATACGCGAGCACGTCGTCGCGCTGCGCCAGGTAGAACCGCTCGAACGGTGGGATCCCCTGCCGTTTCTCCATTGCCACCATCATCGATTGAAACGTGCGAGGGTGCCGTCTTGTGAGACTCGCAGTGGTCGGACATGTCGAGTGGGTGGAGTTCACGCGGGTTCCGGCGTTGCCGGCGGCCGGGCAGATCGTCCAGGGTGAACGGCGCCTCGAGGAGCCGGCAGGGGGCGGAGGCGTGATCGCACGGCAGGTGGCGCGCCTCGCGGACCGGTGCGAGTTCTTCACCGCCCTCGGCGACGACGAGCTCGGGCGGCGCGCCGAACGGCGTCTCGCCGAGGTCGGCATCGACGTCCACGTGCAACGCTTCGGCGAGACGAGACGGGCGTGGGTGCACGTCGACGCGGACGGCGAGCGGACGATCACGCTGCTCACCGAGAAGCTTCGGCCGCGCGGCCCGCTTCCGCTGGAAGGCTACGACGGCGTCTTCTTCGTCTCGGGCGACGCCGAGGCACTGCGGTCGGCTCGGCGCGCGCAGTTCGTCGCTGCGACTGCACGCGAGCTGCCGACGCTCCACGAGGCGGGGGTTCCGCTCGACCTGCTCGTCGGCAGCGCGCGCGACGCCGGCGAACGGTACGACGGCTCCCTCGTCGCGAAGACCGTCGTCCTGACCGAAGGCCCGCATGGAGGGACGGCGAACGGCGAGCGGTACGCAGCCGCGCCGCTGCCCGCTCCGATCGTCGACACCTACGGTGCGGGTGACTCCTTCTCTGCGGCGTTGTTCTTCGGCCTCGCCCGCGGCGACAGGTTGGCCGACGCGCTTGCGCTGGCCACGCGCGCCGGAGCAGCGGTGGTGACGGGCGAAGGCCCGTACACCTCGCAGCTAACGTTGACGGAGTGACCGCGCGCATCTCGTGGATCTCGCTCACGCCTGTCAAAGGGCTCGCGCTCGAGCTGGTCGACGAGGTCGACGTCCTTGAATCCGGGCTCCGCGGCGACCGGAGGTTCTTCCTCGTCGACGCCGACGGCCGGCTTGTCAACAACAAGCGCCACGGACCGCTGCAGACCGTCCGCGCAGCCTACGACGAGGACGAACGACGGCTGAGTCTCGCGTTTGCGGACGGGCGCGCGGTTGCCGCGGCGATCGAGCCGGCCGCCGAGATCGTGACGTCCTTCCACCGCTCACCGAAGCGGGCCCGGCTCGTCCCTGGGCCCTGGGACGAGGCGCTGTCCGAGGTCGCCGGCGAGCCGGTGCGGCTGGTCGAGCCCGAGCGACCGGCGCCGGATCGCGGCCGGACGGGCGCGGCAACGCTCCTCGGTGCGGGCTCGCTCGCCGCGATCGCCGGGGTGCTCGGCGTCGAGACGCTGGACATCCGCCGCTTTCGCATGAATTTCGGCGTCGACGGGCTCGAGCCGCATGCCGAGGACGCCTGGATCGGACAACGCGTGCGAGTTGGAGAGGCCGTGGTCGCTCCGGCCGGGAACGTGGGTCGTTGTGCGATCACGACCCAGGACCCGCGTACCGGTGTCCGCGACCTGGACACGCTCGCCGCGCTCGCGGACTATCGCGGCGACGTCGAGACGACCGAGCCGCTGCCGTTCGGGATCCACGCTGCCGTCGCCGTATCGGGTCGTGTCCGCCGCGGCGATCCGGTCGAGCTGCTCTCGGGCTAGGACAGCTCCGCGAGGCCGCGGACAACCCACGACTTGAGCTCGACGGAGGCGCAGAACGGCGCGTCGTCCGCCTCGGCGCGGGCAAGCACCTGGTCGGCGGTCGCGCCGGCCCGCAGCCCCGCGTACAGGTAGACCACCGCCGAGGAGCGTGGGCCCGTGCGGCAGGTCACGAGCGTCGGGCGCGGCAGCCGGTCGAGCGCGGCCACATGCTCCCGCGCCAGCTCGAGGTCGAACGGCGTCGGCGGATCGGAGACGATCTGCGCCGACTCCGCGACCGCCTCCTGAACACGCTCGTAGGACATCCCACCCTCGACCGTGGCGAACGCGTCGCCGCAGAGAAAGAGCCACGAAGCGGCATCGGCGCTGCGTGCGAAGCCCGCCGGATCGGCGATCAGTCCGCGATTGAACGTGAGGTCGGAAGGGCTCTCGAACGCCGCCATGCGGGGAATCTAGACCGAGGAGTTGACGGGCGCTGCCGCCTCGGGCAGCGTAGGGAGTCGTGGCGATTCCCACCGAACCGATCGGCAGCATCCCGCGGCCCGCGTCTCTGCTCGAGGGCTTCGGCGCCTTCGCCGCCGGCGACCTCTCAGAGGCCGGGCTCGACGAGCTCTACGAGGACGCCGTCCGCGACACGCTGGCGCAGTTCGAGGCGACCGGGTCGCCGATCGTCACCGACGGCGAGCAGCGCAAGCAGAGCTTCGCGACGTATCCGATCGCGGGCCTCGACACGCTCGCGCCGGACGGCGTCCCGATCACGTTCGCCGACGGACACGTTCGCCAGCTGCCCGTGATCACGGCCGGGCCGTTCCGCTACGCCACTCATGCCGATCGGTACCTCGAGCTCGCGCAGCCCTTGACCACGCGGCCGCTGAAGCAGGCGGTGATCTCGGCGTCCGCACTGAGCCTTCTCTACCCGGCCGACGGGATCGACGGGTATCCGCGCGACGCCTTCCTCGACGATCTCGTCGGGGAGGCCGAGCTCGACATCCGGCAGTGCCTGGCACGGGGCGCCGACAGCGTCCAGGTCGACTTCACCGAAGGACGCCTCGCCGTCAAGCTCGATTCCTCGGGGGGCCTGCTGTCGGACTTCGTCGCGCTGAACAACCGCGTCCTCGGGCGCTTCAGCGCCGACGAGCGGAAGCGGATCGGGATTCACACGTGCCCGGGCGGTGACCACGACTCCACGCACAGCGCGGACGTCGACTACGTGGAGCTGCTGCCGCGCCTGTTCACGCTCGAGGCCGGCCGCTTCTACATCCAGCTTGCGAGCGAGGCGGACCGGCCGCGCGTGCTCGCCGCGATCGCCGAGCATTCGCGGGGCGACCAGCAGATCTTCGTCGGCGTCACCGATCCGATCGACCCGGTCGTCGAGACGCCGGAAGTGGTGCGCGACCGCGTGCTCGAGGCTGCCGAGTTCATTCCGATCGACCGCCTCGGCACCACCGACGACTGCGGCTTCTCACCGTTCGGGGACGACACCTCGACGGCGCGAGAGACCGCGTTCGCGAAGATCGCCGCCCGGGTCGCCGGCACCGCGCTGGCCGCCGACGCGCTCGGGCGCTCCGGCTAGCGCCGGGCCCGCAAGGAGGCGATCCGCGAGGCGGCCGCCGCATGGTCCGATTGGGGTAGACAGGTGGGTAATCGTGGGTTAGAGTGGGGGCAAGTGGACCGATGCTCCTCGGCGAACACGACCATTCCCTCGATGAGAAGAACCGCCTCACGCTGCCCGCAAAGCTGCGCGGGCCGTTCGAGGACGGCGTCGTCGTGACCAGAGGGCTCGACGGCTGCCTGGAGGCGTATCCCCGCCCCACCTGGCAGGAGCTCGCCGACCGCATCGGCGCGCTCGACTCGCTCTCGGCGGACTCGCGGCTGCTCAAGCGCCGGGTCTTCTCGGGCGCCTCGCACGGCGAGCTCGACCGGCAAGGCCGGCTCGTGCTGCCCGCCAAGCTGCTCGAGAAGGCCGAGATCACGCGCGAGGTCGCCGTGATCGGCGTCCACGACCACCTGGAGATCTGGGATCGAAGTACCTGGCAGCTGAAGCAGCAAGAGGCCGAAGGGAGAGCGGAAGATGTTGCCGAGCGTCTTGCCAACAGAGACTGACCACGTCCCCGTCCTCGCCGACGAGGTCGTCGCCGCGCTCGCCCCGGCTCCGGGCGACACGATCGTCGACGGCACGTTCGGTGCCGGCGGCCATGCGTCGCTGCTCGCCAAGCGGCTGCGCGGCGAGGGGAAGGTGATCGCCGTCGACCGCGACGAGACAGTCGCCCCGTTCTTCGAGCGGTTCCGCCGCGAGACCGGCGTCAAGGCCCGCCTGCTCCACGGCGAGTTCTCGTCGGTGCTGACGCAGCTGGCCGACAACGGTGTGCGTGCCGACATCGTCCTGCTCGACCTCGGCGTCTCGTCGATGCAGATCGACCGGCCGGAACGCGGCTTCTCCTATGCCGTCGACGCGCCGCTCGACATGCGCATGGATCCGAGCGCCGAGTACTCGGCGCGCGAGCTCGTCAACGAGGCGTCCGAGCGTGACCTCGCCGACATCTTCCGCCGCTACGGGGAAGAGCGGTACGCCCGCCCGATCGCCCGGGCAATCGTCCGCCGGCGCGCCGAGCAGCCGTACGACCGGACCGACGAGCTCGTGAGGACGATCAAGTCGGCGATCCCGGCCCCGGCGCGCTTCGGCGAGGGCCATCCGGCCAAGCGGGTCTTCCAGGCGCTGCGCATCGAGGTCAACGACGAGCTGGGCGCGCTCGAACGCGCCCTGCCGGCCGTGCTCGAGCTGCTGCGCCCGGGTGGCCGCGCGGGCGTGATCTCGTTCCACTCGCTCGAGGACCGGATCGTCAAGCAGTTCCTGCGCGCACAGGAGCACGGCTGTACCTGCCCGCCCGACTTCCCGACGTGCGTCTGCGGACGCGAGCCGACGCTTCGCGCGACGCCGAGGCGGGCAATTCGCCCGTCGGCGGCCGAGCTCGCCCGCAACCCGCGTGCCCAGTCCGCGCGCCTGAGGGTGGCGACGAAGGTTGGCTAGCGTCGCCCACGCCAGGGCCGGCGCCGTCGCCGAGCCGCTACCGCGCCCGCGCAAGGCGGCCTCGCGCTCACGGGTCCGGAGACGCGCCCGTGCCCGCGGCGGCGTCCTCTGGATCGCGGCCAGCGGGATTCTGCTCGCGGGTGTCGTATTCGTGAACGTGGCGGTCCTGCGTCTGAACCTCGCGCTCGATTCCAGCAACGCCGAGCGCGTCAAGCTGCACGCGGAGGACGCGGCGCTGCAGTCGCAGCTGTCCAGCACGCTCGCCTCTCCGCGCATCCAGCGTCAGGCCGCCCAGCAGTTCGGCCTGGTCTACGCGGACCCCTCGCAGTACGGCTACGTCAACCTCGCCCGCTAGCAGATGAAGGACCGGCAGGCCAACCGCCGCATCCGCCTGCTCCTCGTAATCTTCGTCCTCGTCTTCGGCGCCACGCTCGCCCGCGCCGTGTGGCTGCAGGGCGTCAAGGCCGCGTCCCTCAGCAAGCTGGCCGAGCACCAGCACCGCGAGACGGTGACGATTCCCGCCGGGCGCGGGACGATCTACGACCGAACGGGCGTGCAGCTCGCGATCGGCGAGCAGATGACGACGATCTATGCCGATCCGCGGCAGGTGACGAACCCGCAGGGGATCGCGGTCGCCGCCCACAAGCTGTTCGGCGTCGATCCGAACGCGCTCTACCCCGAGCTGGTCGACAAGAACCGGCAGTTCGTCTACGTCCAGCGCTTCGCCGATCCGAAGCAGGCGGCCGTCTTCCTCAAGCGCGGCTTCACCGGCATCGCCTCCTATCCGGAGGAGAAGCGGATCTATCCGCAGGGATCGGTCGCAGCGCAGGTGATCGGCTATGCCGGCACCGACAACCAGGGCCTCGGCGGGCTCGAGGTGGAGTACAACAAGACGCTCGCGGGCCGGCCGGGGAAGCAGACGGTCGTCCGCGACCCGTTCGGCAGGGCGATCGACGTCGTCGGCGGGACCGGCGAGCGCGACGGGCAGGCGATCGTGACGACCATCGACCACGTCATCCAGTCGAACGCCGAGGCCGTGCTGCGCGAGACAGTCGCCCACTGGCACGCCGACTCCGCGGAGGCGGTGATCCTCGATCCGCGAACCGGCGACGTGCTCGCGCTCGCGCAGGCGCCCGGCTACAACGCGAACGACGCCAACCGCGTTCCGTTCGCGATCCAGCGCAACCGCGCCGTGACCGACATGTACGAGCCGGGGTCGGTGTTCAAGCTCGTGACGATCGCCGGCGCGCTGTCACAGAAGATCGTCACGCCGAGCTCCACCTTCCGCCTGCCCTACTCGATCCATGTCGCCGACCGCGTCGTCCATGACGCCGAGTACCGCCCGACCGAGACGATGAGCGTGGCGCGGATCCTCTCGCACTCCTCGAACGTCGGGGCCGTCACGATCGCCGAGCGCCTGGGCGCGCCCGAGTTGATGGACTGGATCAAGCGCTTCGGCTTCGGCGAGAAGAGCGGAATCGACTTTCCCGGCGAGAGCCCGGGCGCGGTGCTGCCGCTCGACCAGTGGTCGGGCTCCACGATCGGCAACGTGCCGATCGGGCAAGGTGTCGACGTGACGCCGATTCAGATGGCTGCCGCGTACGGCGCAGTCGCCAACAACGGCGTCTGGATCGAGCCGCATCTCCTCGAGCGGATCGGCGAGACCTCGGTCGCGCCGCCGAAGCGCCATCGGATCGTCTCGCCCGCCGTCAACCGCGAGCTCAAGGCAATGCTCACGAACGTCGTCGACGAGCACGGCGCGACCGGCACGGCCGCCGCGATCCCGGGCTACTCGGTCGCCGGCAAGACGGGCACGGCGCAGGTACCTGGCCCCCACGGCTACACGACGGGACAGTACGTCGCCTCCTTCGTCGGCATGGTTCCCGTCGCAAAGCCCCGGTTGCTCGTCCTCGTCGTCGTCAACGAGCCGCGCAACAACATCTTCGGCGGCACCGTCGCCGCGCCCGCGTTCGAGCAGATCGCGAAGTTCGATCTCCAGTACCTCGCGGTGCCTCCGAACCTTCACGTCGCGCCGCAGCGCTAGCGTTCCTGCGAGATGGAGCTCGCCCGGCTCATTGCGGCGATCGAGCCGACCGACGTTGTGAACCCTGCAGCGCGCGAGATCGCCGACCTTGCGTACGACACGCGCGCGCTCTCGACCGGCGCGCTGTTCTTCTGCGTGCCCGGCGTGAAGGTCGACGGCCACGACCTCGCGGCGGCGGCCGTCGCCGGCGGGGCGGCGGCGCTCGTGGTCGAGCGCCCCGTGGGCGCCTCCGTGCCGCAACTGGTCGTGCCGAGTGTGCGCGCCGCGATGCCGCCTGCCGCCAATGCCTTCTTCGAGACGCCTTCACGCGAGCTCGAGGTGGCGGCGGTCACCGGCACGAACGGCAAGACGACGACGGCGTTTCTCCTGCGCGCCGTGCTCGATGCGGCCGGCCGGCGTCCAGGCCTGCTGACGAACATCGAGCGCAGGGTGGGCGGAGAGAGCTGCTCGATCGGCTTGAACACGCCGGAGGCGATCGACCTGCAGCGCCTGCTTCGCGCCATGGTCGACGCCGGCGACCGCTCGTGTGCGATGGAGGCGACGTCGATCGCGTCGAGCCAGGGTCGTCTGCTCGGGACCCAATTCGCGGTCCTGGTCTTCACGAACCTCACGCAGGACCATCTCGACTTCCACGGCACGATGGAGGAGTACTTCGCCGCGAAGCGGCGCCTCTTTGCGCAGGCCGAACGCGCTGTCGTGAACGTCGGCGACGAGTGGGGGAGACGGCTCGCTGCCGAGTTGCCGCGCGTCCGCACCTTCACGCCGGACGACGACCTCCCGGAGATCGGACTGCGCCTCGCCGGGCGCTTCAACAAGGCGAATGCGCTCGGTGCCGTGTGGGCGGCACGCGAGCTGGGCATCGACGAGGCCTCGATCAGGGCGGGCATCGCGAGCGTGGCCGCGGTGCCGGGCCGGTTCGAGACGGTCGAGGAAGGCCAGCCGTTCCAGGTGATCGTCGACTACGCGCATACGCCCGACTCGCTCGCGAACATCCTCGAGGCGGCTCGTGGGCTCGGGTCGGGCCGCCTGTTTGTGGTCTTCGGAGCGGGGGGCGACCGCGACCGTGAGAAGCGTGCGGTGATGGGTGAGATCGCACGCGCACTGGCCGACCGGGCGATCGTGACGACGGACAATCCGCGCTCGGAGGATCCCGCTGCGATCGCGGAACAGGTAGCGGCGGGCTCGCTCCAGATCGTCCTCGACCGGCGCGAGGCGATCGAGACCGCGATCGCCGAGGCGCTGCCTGGCGACGTCGTCGTGATCGCCGGCAAGGGAGCAGACCGTGAGATGGAGCTCGCGGGCGGCCGGATCCCGTTCGACGACCGTGAGGTCGCGCGCACGGCGTTACGGCGGACCGGGGCGGCAGCTTGATCCCGCTCGAGCTCGCATTGGTCGAGCCGCTCGGCCGGCTGGTGTCGCGACCGTGGGCCGACGAAGTGACCGGCCTGCAGGTCGACTCGCGGCTGATCGAGGAGGGCGATCTGTTCGTCGGGATCGGCGGCGGCGGCGACTTCGTCGAGCACGCGCTGGCGCGCGGAGCGGCGGCCGCGCTCGTCCCGGAGGATCACGTCGCCGCGCTCGCGGCGATCGCCGGCGCCGTTCGTGACCGGGCGACGGCGCAGGTCGTCGCGATCACGGGCTCGACGGGCAAGACCTCGACGAAGGACATCCTGTTCGCCCTCTGCGCGCCAACGCGGAGGACGATCGCCAACGAGGGGAACTACAACAACGAGATCGGCGTGCCGCTCACCCTCTGTCGGCTCGAGCCGGAGACGGAGCTGCTGATCGCGGAGATGGGGATGCGGGGGGTCGGCCAGATCGCGTGGCTCGCCTCGTTCACCAAGCCGGACATCGCTGCGATCACGAACGTCGGGCCGGTCCATCTCGAGCAGGTCGCCACCGTGGAAAACGTCGCGCGTGCGAAGGCGGAGCTGATCGAGGCGTTGCGGCCCGGAGGCGTGGCCGTCGTCCCCGCGGACGAGCCGCTGCTCGAGCCCTACCTCGGCCGCGGCGACATCGTCGTCGAACGCGTCGAACCCGACTCGGCGCTTCCATTCACGACGAGCTTCGAGTCGCGTCACCAGCTCGAGAACGCGCGCACTGCCGTCGCCGTCGCCCGGTGCCTCGAGGTGACGCTGCCCGATGAATTGACCGTCGAGTTCTCGAAGCTCCGGGAAGAGGAGCGGCCCCTCCCGGGCGGTGGACTGCTGCTCAACGACTGCTACAACGCGAACCCGGTATCGATGCGCGCAGCGCTCGAGCATTTGGCCGAGCGCGGCCGTGGCCACCGGCGCGTTGCCGTTCTCGGCGAGATGGCCGAGCTGGGCCGTGAAGCGGATGCGTACCACCGTGAGATCGGCGGCCTCGTGCACCGCCTCGGAATCGAGCAGGTGATCGCGGTCGGGGAGCACGCGCGTGCGTACGGCGGCGACTGGGTGCCGTCGGCAGGCGAGGCCGCCACGAGACTGCGGGCCGCGCTCCGTCCCGGCGACGTGGTGCTCGTGAAGGGCTCACGCTCGGTGGGACTCGAGACGGTGGCGGAGAACCTGGTCACCTAATGGCGAAAGTCCTGATCGCGGCGCTCGTCGCGATGATCCTCGCGATTCTGGCCGGCCCGAGGTTCATCGCATTCCTGCGCAAGAACGAGTTCGGGCAGCACATCCGCGAGGAAGGCCCGGAGCGGCACGCCGAGAAGCAGGGAACGCCGACGATGGGTGGACTGCTGATCCTCGCGGTCGCCTCGATTGCGTTCGTGGCCGTGTCGCGGTTCACCGTGCCCGCGCTGACGATCTTCGGCACCACGCTCGCGTGCGGAGCGATCGGCTTCCTCGACGACTTCACGAAGCTGCGGCACCGACGGTCGCTCGGGCTCTCGGGCCGTTGGAAGATGCTGCTCCTGCTCGTCGTCACGGTCGTCGTCGGCGTGGCTGCGCACCACCAGCGGCTGAGCCACTCCGTGTTCATCCCGGTGGTCGACCACTCGGTGCCGCTCGGACCGTTCTGGTACGTGCTCCTCTTCCTGATCATCGCCGGCTTCGCCAACGGCGTGAACCTCACCGACGGCCTCGACGGCCTCGCCGCCGGAACGGGGATCATCGCGCTCGCGACGCTGACGGCGATGGCGGTCACGATCTTCGTCCGCTCGAGCACGGCGACGCATGGGCGGATCGAGAACCGCCTCGACGTCGCCTACATCGGCGCAGCACTGGTCGGCGGGTGCATCGGCTTCCTCTGGTTCAACGCGTTCCCGGCGGAGCTCTTCATGGGCGACACCGGCGCGATGGCGATCGGCGGCGCGATCGCTGCGATGGCGATCATGATGAAGGTCGAGCTGCTCCTGCTCTTCGTCGGCGGGATCTTCGCGATCGTGGCCGCGTCGGTGGTGCTGCAGGTGCTGTCGTTCAAATGGCTCGGCCGACGCATCTTCCTGATGGCCCCGCTGCAACACCACTTCGAGATGAAGGCCTGGTCCGAGACGAAGATCATGGTCCGCTTCTGGATCGTCACCGGCATCCTCTGCGGCGCGGGCTTCGCGCTCTTCTACAAGTACTACCTGCCCGAGTTCCGTCCACATCCGTGAAGGCGATCGTCTACGGCGCGGCGAGGTCCGGCCGGTCGGCGGCCGAACGGCTGCGCGAGTCGGGCGACGAAGTCGTCGTCGTCGATCGCGCACGCGCGAACGAGGACGACGTGTCGCTGCTCGACGGCACCGGGCTGCTGGTCAAGTCGCCCGGGGTGCCGGGCGAGGCGGCGCTCGTCGTTGCCGCACGGCAACGCGGTATCCCGGTCTGGTCGGAGGTCGAGCTCGGCTACCGGCTGCTCCGGGACTCGCGATTGATCGGCGTCACCGGGACGAACGGGAAGACGACGACCAGCGAGCTGCTCGGCGCGATCCTGCGCACCGCCGGCCGCGACGTTGCGGTTGCCGGAAACGTCGGGACGCCGCTGTCGAGCGTGCGCTCGGCGGAGTGGGTGGTCTGCGAGCTGTCGAGCTTCCAGCTCGAGGACGTGCACGAGCTCGCCTGCGAGGTCGCCGTCCTGCTCAACCTCGAGCCGGACCACCTCGACCGACACGGCACGTTCGACGCGTACCGCGACGCCAA
This sequence comes from uncultured Thermoleophilia bacterium, assembly GCA_963769545.1. GTDB lineage: Bacteria > Actinomycetota > Thermoleophilia > Gaiellales > Gaiellaceae > PALSA-600. Next base: position 482,302 of record CAVYMB010000003.1, read on the forward strand.
GCTGCGGATCTTCGAGCGCGCGCGGGCAGCGGTCGTGCCCCGAGGATTTGCCTCCGGCAAGAGCTATCTGCCGGCAACCGTCGTCGAGTTCGACGCGACGGACGATCTGCCGGCGGAGCCCCGCATGCGCGGGCGGCACAACCGGGAGAACGCCGCCGCCGCGAGCGCAGCGGCGCGGGCGATCGGCGTCGGCGACGAGGCGATCGCCGACGCGCTGCGGTCGTTCGCGGGGGTGCCGCACCGGCTCGAGCTCGTCGGCGAGCGGAACGGCGTCCGCTACGTCAACGACTCGAAGGCGACGAATGTCGCTGCCGCAAGGCGTGCGCTCGCCGCCTACGGCGACGAGCCGGTACGGCTGATCCTCGGCGGATCGCTCAAGGGAGAGGACTTCGCCCCGCTGGCGGAGTCGATCGGCCCGAACGTGCGCTCGATCCACCTGATCGGAGAGGCGGCGCCCGTCCTGGCGGCGGCCCTGACCGCCCATCAGCCGTTCGTCGACGGCGAGCTGGCGCGGGCGGTCGATCACGCGGCGGCGCTCGCCTCGTCCGGGGAGGTGATCCTGCTCAGCCCGGCCTGCGCCAGCTACGACCAGTTCGAGAATTTCGAGCGCCGGGGCGAGGCGTTCAGGGAGCTCGCAGCGGGCTAGGAATTTCCCTTCGCCCCGCGAAGGAGACCGATGGAGTGAAGCGGGGAGAGCTCGACTCGAGGCTGTTGATCCTGGTCACGATGGCGTTGGTCGCCTTCGGGCTGGTGATGGTCTACAGCGCCACGTCCGCAGCGGCGGCGGTCGGCGGCAAGGATCCGAGCTACTACCTCAAGCGGCAAGGCATGTACGCGGCCCTCGGGATCGTCTTGATGGTGCTCGCGCAGCGGTGGGACTACCGGCGCCTCCGCCTGTTCGCGCCGCTTCTGGTGGGCGGCTCGCTCGTGCTCCTGACCGCCGTGCTCGTGATCGGTCCGCCGGTGAACGGTGCGCGGCGCTGGATCTCGTTCGGGCCTGCGGTCTTCCAGCCGTCCGAGCTCGCCAAGCTCGCCCTCTGCATCTGGGCAGCGGCGCTGCTGGCGCGCCGCCCGGCGCCCCGGACGCTCAAGGAGCTCTGGCGCCCGGTCGGCGCACTCACGGCCGTCTTCTGCGTGCTGCTGATCCTCGAGCCGGACCTCGGCACCGCGATCGCCCTCGTCGTGATGCTCGCGGGCATGCTGCTCGTCGCCGGCACGCCGGGGCGGACGCTCGCGCTCGCGATCGGCATCGCGACGGCGCTCGGAACGGCGGCGATCTGGATCGAGCCCTATCGACGCGCCCGCTTCTTCGCATTCCTGCACCCGTGGCACGACGCCCAAGGGACCGGCTTCCAGATCGTGCAGGCGATGATCGGAATGGGCTCGGGCCACTTCTTCGGCGTCGGCCTCGGGCAGGGCGTGCAGAAGATCTTCTACCTCCCCGAGGCACACACCGACATGATGCTCGCGAACATCGGCGAGGAGCTCGGGCTGCTCGGCGTGACGGCGGTGATCGCCGCCTACGGGCTGTTCGCGTACGCCGGGCTCGACATCGCGGCTCGCTGCCGCGACCCGTTCGGCAAGCGCCTCGCCGCCGGGCTCACGGTGCTCGTCTGTGGCCAGGCCGCGGTCAACATCGCCGCCGTTCTCGGCATCGCCCCGCTCACCGGGATCCCGCTCCCCTTCCTCTCCTACGGCGGCTCGAGCATCGTGGTGTTGCTCGCGGGGGTCGGCATCCTCCTTAACATCGCTCAACGTGGAAGCGCCTCCGCAGCTTCGGTGCCTGATCGCCGCCGGCGGGACGGCAGGGCACGTCCTGCCCGCGCTCGCAGTAGCGGACGCACTGAGGAAGAGAGGCGCGCACGTGACCTTCGCCGGGTCGCCCGATCGCGTCGAAGCGCAGCTGGTTCCTGAGGCCGGCTACGAGCTGGACACGTTCGCGATCAGTGGCTTTCCGCGCAAGCCGTCGGCCGCACTCGTCCGCGCTTTCGTCCAGGCGGGCGCCGCGCCGCACGCCTGCCGTTCGATCCTCCGGCGTCGCCGGCCGGACGTCGTGCTGGGCGGCGGCGGCTACGTCGCCGGGCCGATGGTCGTCGCCGCGAAGTCGCTCGGCATCCCGGCCGCGCTCTCGGAGGCGGACGCGCATCTGGGCCTCGCGAACCGGCTCGCCGCGCCATTCGCCCGACGCGTCTTCCTCGCCTACCCGGTGGACGGACGCGACGGACCGAAGTACCAGGTGCTCGGGCGCCCGATTCCCGCACGTTCCCGCGCGATCGATCGTGACGCGGCGCGCGAGATCTTCGAGCTGGACCCGGAGGCGCGCATCCTCGGCGTGTTCGGCGCCCTGGCAGGCGCGCAGTCGCTGAACGAGTTCGTGGTCGACACCTGGGGCGCATCCGGTCCGGCGATTTTGCATCTCACCGGCAAGCGCGACTACGACCGCGTGCGCCGCCGGGTCGCTCGCCCCGACTACCGCGTGCTCCCCGAGACGGACCGCTTCGGTGCAGCGCTCTCGGCGGTCGACCTGGTGCTCGCACGCTCCGGGTCGTCCGTGTGGGAGATCGCGGCGGCGGGCAAGCCTGCGATCCTCGTTCCGTACCCGTTCGCGACCGGTGACCACCAGGCGCGCAACGCGGCGCACTTCGTGCACGCCGGCGGAGCGATCATGGTGCGCGAGCTCGATCTCGACGATGTCCCGGAGCTGGCCCGGTCACTGCTTGACGATCCGGTGCGCTGCGCACGGATGGGGGCGGCGATGCTCGCCGCGGCGCGGCCGGATGCGGCCGACGCGATCGCCGGCGAGCTCGTCGCGCTCGCACGCCCGTGACCGGGCCGCTCGCCGGACGGAGGCTCTGGTTCGTCGGCATCGGCGGCGCCGGGCTGAGCGCCTACGCGCAGCTCGCACAGGCCTGGGGGGCCGAGGTGGGTGGATGGGACCGCGTCGAGACCCCGTACCTCGCGCAGCTCGGCGACGTTCGGGTCGAGCTTGCGCCGGAGCCGGTCGTGCCGCCCGGGTTCGAGACGGTCGTCTCGTCCGCCTATCCGGACGTTCCGGGTCTTCGCCGGCGGGAGTTCCTGCGCGAGCTGGTCTCGCACCGGCGGTCGATCGTGGTCGCCGGCTCGCACGGGAAGGGCACGACCGCGGCGATGATTGCCTACGTGCTCCGTGAGTCAGGTCGCGACCCGGCATGGCTGATCGGTGCGCCGGTCCCACAACTCGGCGCGAATGCCGGCACGGGTGGCGGGTACCTCGTCGTCGAAGGGGACGAGTCCGACCGCACCGTGTTCTCGCTCCCGGTGGAGATCGCCGTGGTCACGAACGTCGAGCTCGACCATCACAGCGAGTTCGCATCGCTCGCAGAACTGGAAGCCGCGTTCGACGCCTGGCTCGAGACCGCAACGATGGTCGTGCGCGACGCACCACCGTACGACGGCCCGCTCGCGCTGCCCGGCGGTCTGAACCGCCAGAACGCAGGTGCGGCGCTCGCAGCGCTCGAGGCCGCGGGCGTCCCGCGCAGCGAGGCGGCTCCGTTGCTCGGGCAGTTCACCGGCACCGGGCGCCGGTTCGAGGTGCACACGCTCGCCGGTGTCACGGTGGTCGACGACTACGCCCACCATCCGACGGAGATCGCCCGCACGATCGAGGCCGCGCGCGAGCGTTATCCCGGCAGCACGCTGCGCGTGCTCTTCCAACCTCATCTCTATTCGCGGACACGGCATCTCGCCGACGAGCTCGCCGAAGCGCTCGCGGCGGCCGACGACGTCACGGTGACGGACGTCTACGCGGCGCGGGAGCAACAGCTCCCCGGGGTCACCGGCAGGCTGGTGATCGACGGGCTCTCCGATCGGGGCGTGCTCGCCGCCTGGGCGCCGACCGTCGACGAAGGCGCGGCGCGCCTGCGCCGGCGCGCGCGACCCGGGGACGTCGTGCTCGTGCTCGGCGCCGGCGACGTCGACCGGGCCGTCGGCCTGCTGGGCGGTTAGCGGGTGGGCGTGGACGAGCACGTACCGCTCTCGCGTTTCACGACGATCGGCACCGGCGGCGCGGCGCGCTGGCTCGCGCGCCCGGAGTCGGTCGACGAGCTGCGGGAGGTGCTCGGCTGGGCGGCCGACCGCGAGCTGGCGGTCGAGCCGATCGGCCTCGGCTCGAACGTGCTGCCCCACGACGACGGGGTCGAGGCGGTCGTCGTCAAGCTTGGCGGCGAGCTGGCGTCGGCGCGCGTCGACGGCGAGCTGATCGTCGCCGGCGGCGGAGCGTCGAACGCGGTCTGTCTGCACCGCGCCCGCGACGCCGGTCTCGGCGGCTTCGAGTTCGCCTCTGCGATTCCGGGCACGGCCGGCGGCGGCGTGCGCATGAATGCCGGGGCCTACGGGCGCGAGTTCCGCGACGTTCTGGTGGAGGCCGTCGTCGTCGACGCCCGCGGCGCGCAGATCGTCACCGCCGAGGACCTCGAGCTTCGCTATCGGCACTCGAACCTGCACCCCGGACAGGTCGTCGCGGCGGTGCGGCTTCGCCTCGAGCCGTCCACGCCCGACGCGGTGAGAGCGCTTACCGCCGAGCTGCTCGCCGAGCGCAAGGCGACCCAGCCGACGAACAAGCGCACGTTCGGCAGCGTGTTCAAGAACCCGGCTGGTTCACCGGGCGCAGGCCAAATGATCGAGGAGTGCGGCCTCAAGGGCCATACCGTCGGCGGCGCGATGATCTCGCCGCGCCACGCGAACTTCATCGAGAACGCGGGCGGGGCGAGCTCGCTCGACTGCCTCGCGCTGATGGCCGAAGCCCGGCAGCGCGTGTTCGAGCGCTTCGGCTACGAGCTCGAGCACGAGGTGCGGTTCCTCGGCCCGCTCGCCTTGCCGCCGCTGTAGGGAAGCGCGGGCGGGCGGCGAAGTGATTCGCCGTGGCACTCCCGACGAAGCCTACCGCGGAGGCTGCGGAGCGAGCTCCGCGCGGCCTCGAGACGACCGCCCTCCTGCGCTATCTGCCGTCGGGGCGCTCGCTGCTCGCGGGGCTCGCGATCGCCCTTCTCGCGGGGCTCGCCTATTTCGGAGCGCGAGAGACATCCGTCTTCGCGGTGCGGACGATCGACGTTCGCGGCGGGAACGCCCAGACGAGGGCGGAGGCGCGTGCAGCGCTGGCCGGCGAGCAGGGGACGAGCCTCCTCAAGATCGGCCGCGGGACGGTCGCCGCGAGGCTCGCCGGCGTCTCGAGCGTCCTCAGCTTCACGTACGACCGCGCCTTTCCGAGCACGCTGCGTGTGGTCATCCGCCGTGAGCGTCCGGTGCTGGTGATCCGCCAGAGCAGGTACGCCTACCTCGTCGCGGCGACGGGCCGCGTGTTGAAGCCGCTGCCGCACCCGCTTCTCTCGCACCTGCCGCGCCTCTGGGTACGGAGCACCGTTCCGGTCACCGTGGGGGAGGACCTGCCGGCGGCCGAGGCGGCCTCGGCGCACGCGCTGGCCGCCGCGAACGGCGCCGCACTGCCGGGCGGCGTCAAGTCGATCGTGCAGGAGCACGGCTCGTTCGCGCTCGAGCTCGGTGCCGGGCTCGAGCTGCGGCTGGGCCAGCCGAACGACGTTCTGCTCAAGCTCGCGATCGCCAAACGGATCCTGCGCGCGACCGGCGCCTCGGTCGATGCGGGCTATCTCGACGTCAGCGTTCCCGAGCGTCCGGTGCTGTCCGTCAACCCTCGAGTCGCAGGTTGAGCTTGACCGTTAGGCAAGTCGAGCTTTCCGCGACTGGCGTTGACACGGCAGGAAACCGCCCCTACCCTCCCGAAGGAAGGAGACGCTCGACAGCCCCACCCTGCACTCGAGCTTGAGGTCGAGCACAATCGAGATGAGAGAACGCTCCGGGAACTACCTCGCAGTGATCAAGGTCGTCGGCGTCGGCGGCGGCGGTACGAACGCGGTCAACCGCATGGTCGACGCGGGCCTCACCGGCGTCGAGTTCGTCGCCGTCAACACGGACGCACAGGCGCTGCTGATGTGCGACGCGGACGTGAAGATCCACATCGGCGCCAAGGCGACGCGCGGTCTCGGCGCGGGCGCCGATCCGACCGTCGGGCGCGAGGCGGCGACCGAGTCGCGCGACGAGTTGAAGGAGGCGCTCAAGGGTGCCGACATGATCTTCGTCACCGCGGGCGAGGGGGGCGGCACCGGGACGGGCGGCGCGCCCGTGATCGCCGAGCTCGGGCGCGAGCTCGAGGCGCTGACCGTGGGCGTCGTGACGCGGCCGTTCGCCTTCGAGGGCCGCAGGCGCCAGCAGCAGGCCGAGCAGGGCATCTCCGAGCTCGCCGACAAGGTCGACACGTTGATCATCATCGAGAACGACCGGTTGCTGCAGGTCGTCGAGAAGAAGACGCCGCTCTCCGAGGCGTTCAAGATGGCCGACGACGTCCTGCGTCAGGGTGTGCAGGGCATCACCGACCTGATCACCGTTCCCGGGATCGTCAATCTCGACTTCGCAGACGTGCGCACGATCATGCGCGACGCCGGCTCCGCACTGATGGGGATCGGCATCGGCCAGGGTGAGAACCGTGCCGCCGAGGCAGCACGCACCGCCGTCTCCTCACCGCTGCTCGAGTCGTCGATCGACGGTGCGACCGGCATCCTGCTCAACATCACCGGGCCGTCCGATCTCGGGCTGTTCGAGGTGAACGAAGCGGCGGAGGTCGTGACCGGCGCCGCCGACCAGAACGCCAACGTGATCTTCGGCGCCGTGATCGACGACCAGGTCGGGGCGGACGTCCGCGTGACCGTGATCGCTACCGGCTTCGGAGCACAGCGCCGCCGGCAGGTCCGCCGGCAGCTCGCCGATTCGGGCTCGCCGCTCGGCGGCCGGGCGCCCGAGTTCGACCCCGGCGACACGCTCGACGTGCCGTCGTTCCTGCGCGAGAACTGACCCGGCCGTCCCGGTCGGACCGCGCGGCGCCTCGGCCGCGGCGGCGACTAGCATCGCGCCGGAATGCAGACGCTGCGCCGGACGCCGTTGTACGAGAAGCACGTCGCGCTCGGAGCGCGGCTCGTCCCGTTCGCCGGCTGGGAGATGCCGGTGCAGTACGAGGGCGTGATCGCCGAGCACCTCGCCGTGCGAACCGACGCCGGCGTCTTCGACGTCTCGCACATGGGCGAGCTCGAAATCGAAGGCCCGACCGCCCGCGAGCTGCTGCAGGGGACGCTCTCGAACGACATCGACCGGCTCGAGCCCGGCGAGGCGCAGTACACGCTGCTGACCAACGACTCTGGCGGGATCGTCGACGATCTGATCGTCTACCGGCTCGACGGTCACCGCTACCTGCTCGTCGTCAATGCGTCGAACCGCGAGGCTGCCTTCCGGTGGCTGCAGGAACGCGAGCTGCGCGGATCGGACGTACGCGACGTCTCGGACGACTACGCACTGCTCGCCGTCCAGGGGCCGCGTGCGCTCGAGCGCATCGGGATCGCGCCGGGGAAGGCCTTCACCTGGGAGATGGGCGAGGTCGGCGGCGTCGAGGTGATGATCAACCGCACCGGCTACACGGGGGAGGAGGGCGTCGAGCTTGCGTGCATGGAGGACGAGGCGGGGGCGCTGTGGGACGCAGTGATCGCGGCGGGCGTCACCCCGTGCGGCCTGGGCGCGCGCGACACGCTCCGCCTCGAGGTGTGCTACCCGCTGCACGGCAACGACATCGGTCCGCAGTGGGACGCGATCTCGTCGGGCCTCGGTTGGGCTTGTGCGCTCGACACGGCGTTCACCGGAGCCGAGCGGCTGCGTGAGATCAAGGAAACAGGCCCCGGGCGCAGACTGGTCGCGTTCCGCATGACCGACCGCGCGATCCCACGCCAGGGGATGGCGATCGACGGTGGAGGCGAGGTCACGTCGGGCTCCCACTCCCCGATGCTCGACGTCGGCATCGGGCTCGGCTACGTGCCGTCCCCGATGTCGAAGGTGGGAACCGTTCTCACGATCGACGTCCGCGGCAAGCCGCGTCTCGGGCAGATCGTGAAGAAGCCGTTCTACACGCGAGAGGAGAAGGGCTAGTGGCCGTAGGCGAGACGTACCCGGAGGAGCTTTCGTACCACCACGAGCACGACTGGGCGCGCTTCGAGGGCGACGAAGCGGTGCTCGGGATCACCTGGTACGCGCAGGACTCACTCGGCGAGCTCGTCCACTACGAGCCGCCGGACGAGGGTGCAGCGGTTGCGAGGGACGAGAGCTACGGTGAGGTCGAGTCGGTCAAGGCGGTCTCTGACCTCGTCGCTCCGCTCTCGGGCGAGGTGATCGAGGTCAACCGGCGAGTGGTCGACGCGCCCGAGACGGTGAACGAGGATCCGTACGGCGACGGCTGGTTGATCCGGATCCGCCTCAGCAACCCCGCCGAGCGGGAGCAGCTGCTCGACGCGGCGGCCTACCGCAAGCTGCTCGAGGACGCTTGAGCTACCTGTCTTTGACCGATGCCGATCGCCGTGCGATGTTGGCGGAGATCGGCGTCGAGAGCATCGACGAGCTGTTCCGCGACATCCCCGAGGGAGTCCGGCTGCAGCGACCGCTCGAGCTCCCTCCTGCTCTGTCCGAGGCCGAGCTGCAGCGCCACGTCGGCGAGCTCGCCGCCCGCAATGTCGCCGACGACGTCTGCTTCCTCGGCGCCGGGATCTACGACCATCACGTGCCGGCAGTGGTCGACGCCATCCTCCAGCGCGGCGAGCTGCTGACGGCCTACACGCCCTATCAGCCCGAGCTGAGCCAGGGCATCCTGCAGGCGATCTTCGAGTACCAGACGGCGATCTGCGAACTGACGGGCATGGATGTCTCGAATGCGTCCGGCTATGACGGCACGACGGTCGCCGCCGATGCGTGTTTCGTCGCCAAGCACGCGACCGGTCGCGCGCGTGTCGTCGTCACCGAGGCGACGCACCCTCAGGTCCGTCAGGTCGTGAAGACGTATGCGCCCGGGTTCGGGCTGGAGGTCGTCGAGGTGCCCCACGACGGCGGCACCACCGACCCGGATCGGGTGCGCGATGCGGCAGCGGGCGCGGCAGCAGTGATCTTCCAGCACCCGAACTTCTTCGGCTGCCTCGAGCCCGCCGCCGACCTGGCGGCCGCCGCCGGCGACTGCGGGGCGCTCCCGGTCGCACACGTCGATCTCGTCTCGCTCGGCGTGCTCGAGCCTCCCGGCGCCTACGGCTGCGCGCTCGCGATCGGCGAGGGGCAGTCGGCCGGGAACGCGATGAGCTACGGCGGCCCGCACTACGGCTTCCTCGCGTCGCGTGCCGAGCTCGTGCGCCGGCTGCCCGGCCGGATCGTCGGCGAGACCGTCGACATCGAGGGCGAGCGCGGGTTCGTGCTCACCCTCCAGACGCGCGAGCAGCACATCCGGCGCGAAAAGGCGACGTCGAACATCACCACGAACCAGACGCTGCTCGCGCTCGCCGGGCTCGTGCACCTGAGCCTGCTCGGCCCGCAAGGGCTCCGTGAGCTCGGCGAGACCTGCCTCGCCCTGACCGACTATGCGAAGTCGAGTCTCGTCGCGGCCGGCCTCGAGCTTGCCTTCCCGGAGCGGCACACGTTCAAGGAGTTCGTGGTGCGGACCGGGCGCGACGGCCGCGAGGCGTTGCAGGCGGCGCGCGCGAACGGGATCTACGCCGGCTATCCCCTCGGACGGGACTACGCAGGACTCGACGACTCGCTGCTCGTCGCGGTCACCGAGCGGCGTACCGTCGCGGAGATCGACCGGCTGGCGGAGGCACTCGGGTCGTGAAGCTGATCTTCGAGAAGTCGCAGGCCGGCCGCCGCGGGCTCGGGGTGCCCAGGCCCGACCTGCCGGTGCCGGAGCTCCCCGCCGAGCAGCTGCGCTCCGTGCCGCCCCGGCTGCCGGAGCTCGCGGAACCGGAGGTGCTGCGGCACTTCACTGCACTGTCGACCCGCAACTACGGGATCGACACCGGCTTCTATCCGCTCGGCTCCTGCACGATGAAGTACAACCCGCGGATCAACGAACGGCTCGCCGCGCTGCCCGGATTTGCGTCGCTGCATCCGCTCGTCGAGGACGACGCCGCGCAGGGCGCGCTCGAGCTCGAGTGGGAGCTGCAGGAGATCCTGCGCGAGCTCACCGGGCTCGACGCGGTCAGCCTGCAGCCCGCTGCGGGGAGCCAGGGGGAGCTCACCGGGCTGATGCTCTTCCGCGCCTACTTCAGCGAGCGGGGAGAGGGCGATGTGCGACGACGGATCGTGATTCCCGACACAGCGCACGGGACGAACCCGGCCAGCGTGACGATGACGGGCTACGAGCTGACGCCGGTGAAGACGGATCAGCGTGGCAACATCGATCTCGACGACCTGCGGACCAAGGTCGACGGGCAGACGGCGGGCCTGATGCTGACGAACCCGTCGACCCTTGGGCTCTTCGACGAGAACATCGAGGAGATCACCCGGATCTTCCACGAGGCCGGCGCGCTCATGTACTACGACGGTGCCAACCTCAACGCAGTCTGCGGCATCTCGCGTCCCGGCGACATGGGATTCGACGTCGTGCACATCAACCTGCACAAGACGTTCTCGCAACCCCACGGCGGCGGCGGCCCGGGCGGAGGCCCGATCGCCGTCCGCGCATCGCTCGAGCCCTTTCTCCCCGTGCCCGTGGTGACCCGTGACGGCCCGACGTTCCGGCTCGACCATGACCGGCCGAAGTCGATCGGCCGCGTTCGAGCGTTCACCGGGCCGTTCGGCGTGTTCGTGCGCTCGTACGCCTTCATGCGCACGTACGGCCCCGGGCTCAAGGAGATGAGCGAGGTCGCCGTGCTCAATGCGAACTACCTGCTCGCGCGGCTGAAGGAGGCATACGACCTGCCGTACGACCGGCTCTGCATGCACGAGTTCGTGCTCAGCGCTCGCATGCTCAAGCGCGAGCACGGGATCGCCGCACTCGACGTCGCGAAACGGCTGATGGACTACGGGTTCCACCCGCCGACCGTTTATTTCCCGCTGGTCGTCCCGGAGGCGCTGATGATCGAGCCGACCGAGACGGAGGCGAAGGAGACGCTCGATGCCTTCGCCGAGGCGATGCTTGCGATCGCGCGCGAGGCGGCGGAACGGCCCGAGTTGCTGCGCGAGGCGCCGCACCACCAGGCGGTGCGGCGGCTCGACGAGGTTCGGGCTGCCAAGCAGCCGATCCTGCGCCATCGTTTCCCTGTAACGAACGGGGAGGCCGGCGAGTCGATAGAGGCGAAAGAAGAAGACGACCAGAGGGAGATCGCTTGAGCAACAAGATCGAGAAGACCGACGCCGAGTGGCGGACGGAGCTGAGCCCCGAGACCTACCGCGTCCTGCGCGAGAGGGCCACCGAGCGGCCGTTCACGGGCGAGTACGACCACGTGTTCGAGCCGGGCACGTACCACTGCGCCGGCTGCGGCGCCCAGCTGTTCGAGTCCGAGGCGAAGTACGACTCGGGCTGCGGCTGGCCCGCATTCTCGGCACCCGCTTCGTCGGACGCGATCGACGAGGAGACGGACACGGCCTACGGCATGCGGCGCACCGAGGTCCTGTGCGCGGCCTGTGGTGGTCACCTCGGCCATGTGTTCGAGGACGGCCCGCAACCGACGGGGCTGCGGTACTGCATCAACTCGGCGGCGCTGAACCTCGAGGAGAAGTAGCGGGCCGGCGGCCCTCCGGGGTCGCGCCGCTAAAGGAGAGAGGCCGGGCGGCCGATGATCTCGACCGATGTCCTCGGTCGATTATCGGCTGCTCGAGCGCTGGGAAGCCGCCCAGCGGTGGCGGAAGCGCGCGCGTGAGCGCGACGCCGAGAACGACGGCGTCGAGGAACTGCTCGCCCGCGCGCTCCGGCACCTCGACCGGCGCCGCGCCGAAGCGCGCGCCGGGATCCGCCGGCTCGAGCTCGACGACCGCTGAGCGACCGACGCGAAGCTCGCTACGCCGCGGCAAGCTGCCCGCAGGCGGCGGCGATGTCGCGGCCGCGGGTCAGCCGCACGGTCGCAGGCTGCCGTGCCCGATCGAGCACTCCCTTGAATGCCGCGATCCGGTCTCTCGACGACCCGTCGAACATGCCCGTCGGGTTGTAGGGAATCAGGTTGACCTTGAAGACGTCGCGGTCGAGCACCTCGACGAGCGCGGCCGCATGCTCGTTCGAATCGTTCACGCCGGCGAGCATCACGTACTCGACGAACACCTTGCGCCGGCGCAGCCCGTAGTAGCGGCGGCACTCGGCGAGCACGTCCTCGAGCGGGAACCGGTCGTTCACCGGCATCAGCTCGCTGCGCAGGACGTCGGGTGCGGCATGCAGGCTGAGCGCGAGCCGGATCGGCTCGGTCACCTCGTCGACGAAGCGCGTCAGGCCGGGAAGCCAGCCGACGGTCGAGATGGTGGTTCGGCGATGGGTGACCCCGATGTCCGGCAGCCGCAGCGCGGCACCGAGGACGGCGTCGATGTTCAGCATCGGCTCGCCCATGCCCATGAAGACGACGTGATCGATCGGCTCGATGCGTCGAAAGTGCAGCGCCTGGTCGAGGATCTCCCACGCGTCGAGATTGCGGCGGAAGCGCATCTGCCCCGTCGCGCAGAACGTGCAGGTCAACGGGCAGCCGGACTGCGACGAGACGCAGACCGACCGTCGTCCGTCCCGGTAGCGCATCAGCACCGCCTCGACCGGGTGCCCGTCGTGCGTGTGGAAGAGCGCCTTCACGGTTCCGTCGGTCGAACGTGCCTCCTGCGTGAGCGAGAGCGTCGAGAACGGCGCCAGCTCGGTGAGCCTGCTGCGCGCTGCCGTCGGGAGGTTCGTCATCTCCTCGTACGACGTTGCGCCGCGCGCCGCCCACTCCCAGACCTGGCGAACGCGGTACGCGGGCTCGCCGTCGAGCGCCTCGGCGACCTGTTCGAGGTTCATCGCTGCGCCGTGTGCTGGTCGTGGGTCATGCCGCGACCCAGTGAACCACGCGGGCGACTAGAGCCGCTTGCCGGACGAGACGATCTGGGCGAGCGCGACATCGGGCAGCGCCGGAGCGGCTGCGAGCAGCTTCACGGTGCGCCCGCCGGCACCGCGGACACAGCGCCAGGCGGCGCCGTTGTCCGAGTAGACCTTGTTCCCGTCGTACTGGATCGTCTTCTGCTTGCCGTTTGCACACGACGCGAGCGACCCGCCGAACCACGTGGCGGTGAACGTCGCCGTGTGTCGGGCGTTGCCGGGCCGGTAGTTCTTGTCGTGCAGGCGAACGTTGAGGACCCGGGTCGCGCGGTTCCAGGAGTAGTTGAGGTAGCGGTAGCCGAACGGCGAGCGGGTCGGCACGTAGGCCAGTGTCCCGGCTCTGGCCTTGATCAGCTTCTGCGTGAACGGCGGGACGAGCGGCGACGGTCCGGCCGCTGCGGCTGCCGCGAACGCGAGACACACGACGAGCACCAAGGTGACGATTCTCACCAGTGAAGTATCGGCTGTGGGTGTGAGCAGGCCGTTAGATTGCGGTTAGTGATCGACCTTCGTTCCGATACGCAGACGCAGCCGTCGCATGCCATGCGCGAAGCGATGGCGTGGGCGGAGGTCGGCGACGAGCAGGAGCGCGAGGATCCGACCGTCCTCGAGCTGGAGCGGCGCGTCGCCGCGCTGCTCGGGCACGAGGAGGCCGTGTACCTGCCGACCGCGACGATGGGCAACCAGATCGCCCTCTCGATACTCGGCGAGCGCGGCACCGAGCTCGTCGTCGAGGAGACCGCCCACATCATGGTCTCGGAGCTCGGAGGTGCGGCCGCCTTTTCGGGGCTGCAGACGCGCGGGCTTCCAGGCTTCCGCGGACGCCTTTCCCCGGACCAGCTGCGCGGGACGACCCACGCCGACGGCAGCTTCCACACGCCGCGAACGTCGGTGGTGGCGCTCGAGAACACGCACAACACCGCCGGCGGCACGGTCTGGCCGCTCGACGAGCTCCGAGCCGTCGTCGAGGTCGCGCGGGAGCTCCAGATCAATGCCCACCTCGACGGTGCCCGGCTGCTCAACGCGTCGGTCGCTCTGCAGGTCGCCCCGGCGGAGATCTCCGGGCAGTTCGACACGGCGACGCTCTGCCTCTCCAAGGGGCTCGGCTGCCCACTCGGCGCCCTGATCACCGGCTCCTCCGAGCTGATGGTGCCGGCGCGGCGTGAGAAGCACCGGTTCGGTGGCGCGATGCGGCAGGCCGGGATCGCCGCGGCCGCGGGTCTCTACGCGCTCGACCACAACGTCGAGCGGCTCGCCGACGACCACGCGCGCGCCCGCCGCCTGGGCGAGGCCTGGGCCGCGGCGGGGCTGCCGGTCGACCTGGCGCTCGTCGAGACGAACTTCGTCCAGCTCGACGTGGGAGCGCTCGGCCTCGGCGAGTGGGAGGCCGTCGGTCTGCTGCGCGACGCCGGCGTGCTCCTGTCACGGACGATGAAGCCGGGGGTGCTGCGCGCGGTCACGCATCTCGACGTCGACGACGACGACGTGGCGGAGGCCGTTCGCCTCGTGCCCGACGCGCTCGGAGCCCGTGTCAGAGCAGCCTGAAGGGCTCGCGCCGGCGCTCGACCGTCTGATCGCCGAGCAGCAGGCCGACCGTCTGCCCTCGGTGGCGGCCGCCGTCGTCCGCAAGGGCGAGCCGGTCTGGTCGGGGGCCGTGGGCACGGCGAACTACGCGGACGATCGCGCCGCGACTTCCGACACGCAGTACCGGATCGGCTCGATCACGAAGACGTTCACGGCGACGGCGGTCATGCAGTTGCGCGACGAGGGCAGGCTCGACCTCGACGATCGGCTCGAGCAGCACCTGCCTCCGGTCGCGAACGGCACACCGACGATCCGCCGTCTGCTCTGCCATCTCTCGGGGCTGCAGCGGGAGGCGGGGGAGATGTTCGTGACAGGCGACTCGCCGACGGAGGAGCAGCTGATCGAGACGATGCGAGCGGCCGAGTTCGTCCTGGTGCCGGGCGAAGCGCATCACTACTCGAACTTCGCCTTCGCGATGCTGGGACGGCTGGTCGCTCACCTGAGCGGCGAGCGGTACACCGACTATGTCGACGAGCGGATCATCCGCCCGCTCGGCCTCAGCCGGACGACGTGGGCGCCGCAGGAGCCGCAGGCGGGCGGCTATCTGGTCGACGAGTACGCCCGCACGGTCTGGCTCGAGCCCGAGCTGGATCTCGGCGCGACCGCCGCGGCCGGTCAACTCTGGTCGACGGTGGAGGATCTCGGCCGCTGGGCGACCTTCCTCGCGCGTGGCGCGGACGGCGTCCTCGCTGCCGCGACGCTCGAGCAGATGTGCTTTCCGCAGGTCATGTACTACCCGGACAACTGGATGCTCGCCTGGGGGCTCGGGTTGATGCTCTTCAACCACGAAGGCACGATCTATGCAGGTCACGGCGGCGCGATGCCCGGCCACCTGTCCGGCGTCTACGTCGACCGGAAGACCGAGATCGGAGCGGCGTCCGTGACCAACTCGGGCTCCCGCGCCGACATGGAGACGACCGCGATCCGGCTCGCAGCGAAGACGGCCGAGCTGTGGCCGGAGCCGATCGCAGCGTGGCAGCCCGAGGAGGAACCGGGCGCCGTGCGCGCGCTGCTCGGCCGCTGGTGGTCGGAAGGGACCGAGTTCGTGTTCTGGTGGGAGGGCGGCACGCTGAAGGTTCGCGTGGTGGGAGCGCCGAAGGGTCGCGGCGAGACGGCGTTCGAGCGCGACGGCGACGGCTGGGTCGCAGTCCGTGGCCGCGAGCGCGGCGAGCGACTCCGCATCGAGGGCGACCGGCTCATCTGGGCCGGCTACCAGTTCACGCGGTCGCAGCAGCCGTTCCCTCGAGGCACTCAGACGAGCGCGTAGACGATCACCACGCCGCCGTAGAGCACGACGAGGAAGACGCCCTCCCAGCGCTTGGAGGTGCCGTCCCAGATCACGAGTGTCGCCACCGCCGCTGCGAGCGCCATCGTCGCCACCTCGACCAGGCGGAACGACAGCGGCAGCCCGCGCCCGACGAGCCATGAGAGCAGCGCAACCGCCGGCGTCACGAAGACCGCGACCTGCATCGCAGAGCTGACCGCGATCTCGGTCGCGAGCTTGATGTTGCCGCGATGGGCGATCACGACCGCGCCGCCGTGCTCCGCCGCATTGCCGACGATCGCGACGATCACGGAGGCGATGAAGAATTCGCTGAGCCCGAGCGAGCTGCCGAATCCGCGGAGCGAGTGCACGAGGATCTCGGAGATCGAGGCGGTCACGAGGGTGGCGATCCCCAGGAACAGGAGCGCGCGTCGCATCGACCAGGCGCCCGCGCGGGGCTCTCGCTTCTCCGTCTCGCGGTGGATGCGGAGGTTGCGCACGGTGATCACGACGTACGCGGCCAGCAGGACGATCGCGATCGGGACCGTGAGGACGAACAGCGAGTGGCGATCGGGTGAGCCGTGCCAGCTCGGGACCGACGGGACCAGCAGCAGGGCGATCGCGCCGAGAACCGTCACGAGCTGAAGACGAAGCGAGCGTGTATCGACCCTGCCGTCGCCCCCGGCGATCATCGCTGCGCCGAGCACGAGCAGGATGTTCGACACGACCGAGCCCGTGAGCGCGCCGCGTACGACGTTGGGAAGCCCGTCGGCAACGGCGTAGAGGGCGATGATCAACTCGGGTGCGTTGCCGAAGCTCGCGTTGAGGAAGCCGCCGACACCGGCGCCGGTGTGCTCGGCGGCCTGGTCTGTCGCCTCGCCGATCAACCAGGCGAGCGGGATCAACGCGAGCGCGGAGAGCAGGAACAACGTCGTCGGATCGGCATGCCCCACGTAGCGCGCGAGGATTGCGATGGGCGCAAGCACGAGGGACGACCACAGGATCCGCCGCGCCACGCGGGGTAGCGTAGTTGGTCTTGCTGCGCGCAGTCCTCTTCGACTGGAACAACACGCTGGTCCGGCTCGACTGGGACGACGAGCGGATCGCCGAAGGGCACCGTGCTGCTCTCGGCGGCGACGATCCGGTGTTCACAGCGCGATGGCGAGCCATCATGCTCGGCGAGCACGGCTATCGACCGTACGCCGAGGTGCTCGTCGAGCTCGGCGTCGACGATCCCGACGCATTCATCGACGCAGAGCACGAAGTGTGGGCGCCGGCACATGAGATTCTGGCCTCGGCGCAGGCGCTGCTCGATTCGCTGCGGTCGTTCGGGCTGAGGATCGGCATCGTCGCGAATTCGTGGCCGGACCCCGGTCGCGTCCTCCGCGCCGACGCAGAGCGGTTCGGGCTCGCCGACAGCGTCGACGTGATGGTGCTCAGCGAGGAGGTCGGACTGCGCAAGCCCGATGCCGAGATCTTCCGGATCGCCTGCCGCAGGCTCGGCGTCGAGCCGTCCGAGGCGATGTACGTGGGCGACAACCTCGAGACCGACGTCCGCGGTGCGGCGGCTGTCGGGATGACGACGGTCCAGGCGCTCTGGTTTCGCGCCGACGACGCCCCTGCCACCGTCGAGCCGGACTTCTGCGCGTTCACGCCGATGGACGTCCTGAACACCGTGCGGCGCCTAGCGTCCGCGGGCGTGTAAGTCAAGTCTTGCGGGTGTCCGGCGGCGTTCGGACAATGCACCTATGACACCCGAGCAGACCGTCGCGCCGGCCCTGCCACTCCATCCCCAGGACGAGATGGAGTGCCGCCGCTGCGGCGTCCACTGCGACAAGGTCGTGTACCCCGGCGCCTGCCTGGAACGGATGTGCCCGTTCGTCTACTCGTACGAGGCCTGGGGCCACACGTACGTCGGCTGCATGCAGAAGGTGTACGAGGTGGAGATCGATTTGGACATGCTTCGGGCGGCCGAGCGGCGGCGCCCGGGGTTCGGGGCGATCCGCGCGGTTCGCCGGCCGCTCCCGATGTGTCACACGGAGATCGAGCAGACCTACGAGTCGAGACTCGACGAGCTCGGATGCATCAACCCCGAGTTCTCGGAGCTGCCCGTTGGCGAGCCGACGTTCCGGGTGTTCGCCCAGCTCAGGGCCGGCTGAGCAGCGCGTCGACCCGGCGGCGCCTGATCGCGCGCACTGCGAGGAGCACGACGAGACCGAGCAGCAGCAGCGGCAGGCCGAACGCGAGCGCGTAGACGGCGCCGATCCCCGTCCAGTACGCGGCGACGCCGATCCCGTGCAGCGGTCCGTGGCCGTGGTGCGCCGCGACCTTCGGTGTCGCGGTGGCGACGTGCAGGTGGAGGGTCGCGAGCTCCGCACTGCGCAAGGTGGCGGCCTCGCCGCGCTGGAGGCGCTGCACCTGTGCCGTGAGGGCTGCGATCGCACGGTCGCGTTGCGCGGACTGCGGTTCGGCGCGAAGGGTCGCGAGCTGCTTCTGCAGGCGGGCGATACGGCGGCCGGTGGCGTCGATTCCCGACTGGAGGTCCTGCACGTCGACCTGCTCCGCGGTGATCGTTCCGAGCCGCGACAGCTGCGCCACCGCCTCCTGCACGTGGCGCCGCGGGATCCGCAGGACGAGGTCAGCGGCGCCCGACTTGCCGGCAGACGATGCGTGCACGGAGGTCGAGTGGCCACCGAGCGCCGCGGTGATCCTGAGCGCCTGGTCGATCGCATGCGAGACGGCGACCGGCGACCCGACCTGCACCGCGATCCAGGCGCCGTAGCGCTGCGCGCGCGTCGGCGACGGAGCGGGAGCGAAGGTCTTCGCGGCGGAGCCGCTGTTGGCCCTGCTACGGACTGTCGGCGCGGCGCCGACGGCTGCCGAGCGCAGAGGCCCGATGGCGCCCTCGCGCGGATTGGTGCTCGACCGGTTGGTGAGCACGATCGCTCCCGCGAGCGCAGCCGCGACCGGCACGAGCAGCACGAGCGACCGCCGGCGCAGGAAGCGGCGCGGGGGCACGGCCTCCGCGGTCGCGGCGATCAGGCGGACGCGCTCGCGTACCTGCGGCGGGGCAGCCACGCGCGCGGCGCGCAGCTCGGCGACGAGATCACGCTGCGACATCGAGAGCCTCCTCGAGCTTCTTGAGCGCCCGGTTGAGGCGCGTGGTGCAGTTGGTCTCGGAGATGCCGAGCACGCGCGACGCGGTGCCGGCGTCCAGATCGAGCACGACCCGGAGCGCGACGACCTCGCGCTCGCCGGCCGTGAGCCGGCCGAGCGCCGCCTCGAGGTCGGGGGAGAGGCCCTCGACGAAGCGTGCGTCGAAGCGCTCTGCGGGCGCGGCGAGCTGCTCGCGCCGGCTGCGCCGGCGCTCGGAGCGGAAGTGGTCGAGCGCGACGGTGCGCGCGACCTGGCAGAGCCACGTGCGGACGGAGCCGCGCTGCGGGTCGAATCGGTGCCAGAGCCGCAGCGCGCGCTCGAACGTCTCGCCGGTCAGGTCCTCCGCCACCGCGCGGTCGGAGGTGAACCAGGCGAGGTAGGCGTAGACGTCGTCGAGGTGCCGCTCGGCTGCCTGGGCAAAGGTCATCCACCCTCATTTACGCCGCTCCGGCGGCCGGCGTCACACTTTCGTGACGGAAACGGGGTCAGACCCGGGCCAGACCCCGCGCATGGACGCCCCGCACCTTCTCGAGCTCCTCGGCGGTCACGCCGCTCCGGTCGACGCCCGGGACCTCGAGGTAGGCGTCCAGGTCCTGGAAGGCCGGGTGGGCGAGGAACACGCCCATGCCCTCGCCGATCTCGCCCTCGAGGATGTTGGCGTGGCGGTCGCGGTTCGAGCCGAGCGGGGTCGCGCTGTCGTTCACGTGGAGCGCGCGCAGCCGGTCGAGCCCCATGCCGCCGTCGATCTCCGCCACGAGCGCATCGACGACGGCCGGGTCGGTGACGTCGTAGCCGGAGGCGAAGAGATGGCACGAGTCGAGGCAGATGCCGAGCCGCGGGTGTGCGTCGAGCCGGTCGAACAGCGTCTGCAGCTCCTCGAGCGAGCGGCCGATCGTCCCGCCCGTGCCGGCCGAGTTCTCCATGCAGAGCCACGTGTCGCCGTCGCAGCGCGCGAGCACCTGCTCAAGCCCGGCCACCGTGCGGTCGAGCCCCGCCTCGAACCCGGCGCCGAGATGAGAACCGACGTGGAAGATCACCGCATCGGCGCCGATCGCCTCGGCGGCGTCGAGCGTATGGCCGAGGGTGTCGATCGATTTGCCGTGGATGACGTCGTCGGGCGCGGCCAGGTTGATGAGGTACAGCGCATGGCAGACGACCCCGATCACGCGTGCCTCGGCACGCCGCTCGCGGAACCGGGCGATCGCCTCGGGCTTGTGGTTCGTCGGCCGCCACATCCGCGGCGACTGTGTGAACACCTGCACGCACTCGCCTCCGATCTTCTCGACCCGGTCGATCGCGGTGTCGATGCCACCGCTTGCTGAGACGTGAGCCCCGAACCGCACCGCCGCCTACGATAGGGATGTCGTGAGTGTCCGCGTCCGCATGGCCCCGAGCCCGACCGGCTTCCTCCACATCGGAGGCGTTCGCACCTTCCTCTTCAACTGGCTGTTCGCACGCGGGAACGGGGGAGAGATCCTCCTCCGGATCGAGAACACCGACACGAGCCGCGAGGTCGCCGACGCGACGGAGCAGATCCAGTCGTCGCTGCAGTGGCTCGGCATCGACTGGGACGGGCCGGTGCAGTTCCAGCTGGACACCGCAGAGCGGGCGCGGGAGCTCGCGGGCGAGCTCGTCGCGGCCGGGCACGCTTACGAGGACGAGGGCGCGATCCGCTTTCGCCAGCCGAAGGAGGGCACCGTCTCGTGGGACGACGCGGTGCGCGGCCGGATCGAATTTCAAAACGACCAGCTCAGCGATCTTGTGATCGTGCGCTCGGACGGCCGTCCGACCTACAACTTCATCTCGCCGGTCGACGACGTGCAGGACCGGATCACGCACGTGGTTCGCGGCGAGGACCACGTGTCGAACACGCCTTCGCAGATCAATATCCTGCGCGCGCTCGGCGCCGATCTCCCGGTGTACGCGCACGTGCCGAACATCCTCGGGAGTGACGGCCGGAAGCTCTCGAAGCGGCGGCAGGCGGTCTCACTCGACGACTTCCGCGCTCAGGGTTACTACGCGCCGGCGCTGATGAACTTCCTCGCGCTGCTCGGCTGGAGCTACGACGACCACACGACGGTGATGCTGCGACACGAGCTGATCGAGCGGTTCTCGCTCGAGCGTGTCGGCCCGAGCCCGGCAACGCTCGACACGCAGAAGCTCGACTGGCTGAACGGCGTCTACCTGCGCAATCTCCAGCCGGACGAGTACGCGCTTCAGCTCTGCCACTGGCTCGACGAACGTGGCATCGACTGGCCACGCGACCTCGTTCACGCGACGGCGCCGCTCGTGCAGGAGAAGATCGAGCGCTTCGACCAGTATCCGGACTACGTGAGGTTCTTCTTCGAGCCCGTTTCGCCCGACGGGGCCGATCCGAGGACCTGCGAGGCGGCGCGGGAGAAGCTCGCCGCGGTCGAGCCCTGGGCTGCCGCGTCGATCGAGGTGGCGCTCCGCGCGCTGGCGGACGAGCTCGAGGAGAAGCCACGAGTCGCCTTCCAGCCGATTCGCCTGGCCGTGACCGGGTCGAAGATCTCGCCAGGCCTGTTCGAGAGCCTGGAGCTGCTCGGGCGCGACGAGACGCTGCGCCGGCTTGCCGCCGCGTCCGGCTCGTGACGCGCTAGGGGCGGTATGCGAGGACCGCGGCGGCAGTCGCGAGCAGGCCGGCCGACCAGACGGGCCAGAGGCCGAGCGTCGCGCCGGCGACGAAGGCGAGTGCGCCCGCGAGTGCCAGCCCGACCGCGAGCAGAGCTGGAGCGAGGGCGGCCGGCGCAGGAGCGGGCGAGTGCTCGCGCTTGGCAGCGGGCGCTGCGAGCCGCAGGCGCGCGAGCCGGACGCGGAACAGGGCTCCGCGCCACTCGGGCAGCAACGGCTCGACGCCGTCGGCTCCCCAGACCGTCGCGGCCTCGGCGACCTCGGCCGTCGCATCGCGGGCGCACGCGAGCGCGTCCGCGAGCTCCGCGTGGGCGCTCGCCGCTCCCGGTGGCGGCTCCAGCCCGTGCAGATGCTCGCCGGCGACGTGGAGCGCGTACTGGAGCCGGCGAAGCGCGGTTGGCGCGTCGTCGTCGTCGAGCCCTTCGGGCTCGCCCGCGAGCACGTCGAGGTGCGAAAGCGTGCTGGCAAGGCCCGGCCAGAGCTCGCCCATCGCGACGTCGTAGTGCTCCCCGATCCCGATCCTCGTCGCCAACCGTCAGATCGTACCGTTACCATCGCGCCCCGATGAAACCTCCTGTGAGGGTGCTCGTCGTCGACGACGATCCCGCGCTGCGGCTGCTCTGCCGGGTCAACCTGGAGCACGCCGGATTCCTGGTCAGCGAGGCTGCCACGGTTGCCGAGGCCAATGCCGCGCTCGACGACCCGCCCGACGTCGTGCTGCTTGACGTCCATCTCGGCGGAGACGTCTCGACCGGTCTCCTGGCGCGGCTGCACGAGGCACGGATTCCGGTGGCCGTCGTCACCGGGTCGGTGGACGTCTCCGAGTACCGGGAGCTCGCGGACGCCGTCCTCTCGAAGCCGTTCGCGCCCGGCATGCTCGTCGAGGTCGCGAGGCGCCTCGCTAGGGTGGACGAGTGAGCACCTCCCAGGTCCTCAGCCCGACCGAGTTCCAGTCCAGGCTCGAGCGCTATCTGTACGAGCGGTCGGAGGAGGGTCGCGCCGTCCGCGTGGGGGAGAAGGAGGTCTCGGAGCAGGCAGCGATCGTCCGGCGCTACGCCGACCTGTTCTCCCGCGAGCAGCTCGACGCGCTGCAGGACGCAGAGGAGGCATCGAGCGGGGACGAGCGCGAGCTGCTCTTCCGGCTGCGCAAGACCTGCGAGGGCGGCCTGATCGCGAACGAGCTCACCGAGGCAGAGGACGACCTCGAGAACCGCCTGCTCGCCGCGCGCGTGACGTTCGACGGCGAAGAGCTGCCGCTGCGAACCGCGCAGGCCAAGCTGGCCGTGCTGTCGTCGTATGCAGACCGCGGGGAGCTCGGACGGATCCAGGCGGAAGCGAGCGAGTCCTTCAATCCCGACCGGCTCTCGCTGCTCGCGCGTGGCGATTCGCTCGCCGCCGACCTTTCGGGCATCGCCGGCGCCGTCGAGCGAAACGAGGACGAGAAGGGGATCTCGCTCCGCGATCTGTCCGCGGCGCTCGAGCGGGCGAGCATCGCACTCGACGGCCGCTATGCGGCTCTGCGTGAGAAGTGGCTCGACCGCCTGCTCGGTGACGAGCGCGAAGATGTTCCGACCAGTGCACACTCGGCGTACGTGCGGCGTCTCTCGCCGCTCGAGGCGACGTACACGAAGGAGCGCGCGACCGCGATCTGCCTCGAGACGCTGCAGGCGCTCGGCTTCGATCTCGCAGCTCAGCCGAACATCCGCCTCGATCTCGACGACCGGCCGCAGAAGTCGCCTCGAGCATGTGTGATCGCGAGCGATCCACCGAAGGTGGTACACCTGATCACGCGCGCCCAGGGCGGTCTGCACGACTACCAGGCGTTCCTGCATGAGGCGGGACATGCACTCCACTACGGCGGTTGCGATCCGTCGCTTCCCTACACCTTCCGGCGGATCGCCCGCGACCACGCGCTCACCGAGATCTACTCGTACATCGTCGAGGCGATCACCCAGGAGCCGGCGTGGCACGAGCAGTACTTCGGGCTGTCCGCCGAGGATGCGCGCGAGAACGCCGAGGCGACGGTGTTCCTCGAGGCGTTCCTGTTCAGGCGGTACGAGGCGAAGCTGCGTTTCGAGCTCGATTTCTGGTCGCGCTTTGCAGCGGACGGCGGCACGTCGACCGGTTACGCCGATCGCCTGACGGCGGCGACCGGTTACCGCTACCGGCCCGAAGGCCATCTCGGCGACATGGACGAAGGGTTCTACTCGGCCGACTATCTGCGCGCCTGGATCCGCTCCGCGCAGCTCCGCTCGCACCTGGTTGCGGAAGTCGGTGACGACTGGTGGCGCAACCCGGCGACCGGCGATCTGCTTCGCGGCCTGTTCCGCGAGGGCACGAAGCCGACGAGCGAGGAGATCGCGGGGCGGCTCGGGTACGAGCCGCTCGACACGGCGCCGCTCCTCGACGAGCTCGGTGCGTAGCGTCGGTCGAGCCGCGAAAGTCGCCTTCGGTACACTGCGCGCGCTGTAGACGGCCCATTCGTCTAGTGGCCTAGGACACCGCCCTCTCACGGCGGCGGCACGGGTTCGAATCCCGTATGGGCCTTCGAACCACGCTTGGCTACACGGGTTTGGCTTGAAACCCTGCGTCACGCGTGCCGCGAAGGTCAGGCTTGCACGTCCGGTGCAGACCCCGGTGATACCCGGATGTCACGCCGAAGGTAGTGAAGTACGGTCGCTTAAGTGATTGAGCCATCGTTGCCGAGAGATCCCGTCGACCGGGAGAAGATGTCCGAGACCGACCTCGTGACGCTCATCGGCAACGAGGGCGCCGGCCGGGACGCTTCCGGGGCAGGTGCCGAACTGCGGAGACGCAACATCGTCGCGTCCCGCGAGCTGAACGCGTCGATCAAGCAGTTCGAGAGGACATCGAGACGCCTCACCAAGTGGCTGATCGTGCTCACGGCTGTCCTTGTCGTGCTCACGATCCGTCTCGCGATTCGCTAGACCGATAGGCGGCGCTAAGTAGGACGACCGGCTCGCGCGCCCTGCTGCAGACGGCAAGGCCTCGATCGCCGCGGCGTCGGCGAACTCGTCGTCGACTGCCACATTTGTGGCACTGCCCTCGCTCCGTCTGCGAACCCCTCGACGCTGTCGCCGATCACTATGCCTTCAGCAATGACGGTGGGTATGTCTCCGACCATAAGAACCTGTAGAATGCGTGCATGGCTCCAACAACAACTGAGAGAGCAACCGTTTCGGCGCAGGTTTCCGTCGAGACCAGGCAGCTGCTCCTCGAACGCGCCGAACGAGGCTTCCGCACATTGTCGAGCGAGCTGCGCAGGATCATCGAGCAGGATTTGGCGCGTGAGCGCGACCAGCGGGTGGCGACGTGAGCGCCACACAGATCGGCAGCGTCGAGGGGATTGGCCTCGCCCCGGCTCGCGCCGACGACAGCCGGCCACGGGCTTCAGGGCCGGCTGTCGCCAACTTGCCCACGCAGGCGACTCGTCAGATCGACGACGGTGCGCTGAACGAGGTTGTCGATCGTGCGCTTGTGGCTGTGGCATGCGCTTGCGACGTCGATGTTGCTTCGGCGATCGACGGCCGCCTCGACTACAGGCAACCCGAGCGGCGCGACTCGTATTTCAAGTCGTTGACGGACGCGTCGATCCTCGCCGCGGCGCGTGTTCTTCATCCCGAGGCTTGCCGTGAAGCCGACGTGTCGCGGGCCGAGGAGATCGCCAACCGCGTCTGCGCGACCCGCCGCGAGGCGGAGGCGTTTCTGGCTTTGGCCTGTGAGCGTGCAGCCTCGATCGCGACCCAGCCCAGGTTTTGGGATTGCCACACGATGGTTCGGCGGAAGCTCGTGGACGGCGGCGGATGGTGGGACCTGAAGTTCCGAGCCCCGCGAGAGACGACGCCGCTGATCCAGATTGAGCCGATGTTCGACATCACGATGCCGGCACCGATCGTCAACGTTACGTCGGCGCCGGCGGATGCTCCGACTGTCAACGTGAACGTCCCGCTGCAGGCCGAGAAGGTCGTCTCGTTCTCACGCAACTACGACGGCGAGATCATCGAGGCGACGACTTCATCTGTGGGGGCGGCATGAGCGCCTGGGCGATCCGTTCGGCGCGTGGTCCTAACGGCGAGATCATTCGCTTTCAAGAACGGCCGAAGCCAGGACATCCGGGCGTTCTCGAACGGATCTACGAGGATCCGCCCGAGCGTTTCTCGGCCGCTGGCGGAACGATGGAGTTGCTCCGTCCCGGCGAACGTCCGCGCTTCCTCAGGCCCACAACCGCCTTTGTGTCGAGCTCGCAGAAGCCGAAGGTTCACATGACGAGAGGTGCCTTCGGTGACCTCGAGGACTGCATCCGGCATTCCGGATCCGGCCTTCGTGAAACCGCTGGCGCTCTCTTCGGCAGCGTCATTGACGCGACGCTGACCATCCGCGAAGCGACGCTCGCAGTCGTTGAGCAGCAAGCCCGATCCTGCAAGATCGACAAGCCAACGATCGAACGGCAGGCTGAGCGACACCACCGGTCCGACGCGATGGTCTTTCTCGGCACGTGGCACACAGAACCCGGCGCCGGCGACGAGCGACCATCGCGGGCTGATCTCGAGCACTGGATTAGCTGGACGCGGGTGGCCGAGGTGCCCTGGCTCATCGGCATGACTGTCCGAAAGCCGAACCACTACCACCTTGGTTGGCGAGGCGTGATGACGCGCGCACACGTCTTTTCACGCACCGCTTCAGGCATCGACTGCGCAGCCGTGGTCGACCTCAAAGAGAACTCATGGACCTTGTGACCGCCCATACTGCGCCCGGGAGCGACCGGGCGGCCGGCGCGAACAAACGGACTCCAGAGCAGCAGGCAGGGGGGCGGTCAACTATCGCGAGCATTCCATGCGACGCCGCCGAGTCCGCGGGTCGGCTTACGACAGTTTTGGGTTCCGGGTTTTCCGATGACCTTTGATCTGGACGGGGACGCTGTAAGGCGCTACCTGGATGCCTGTGACAGGCGGCAGCGGATCGTGGACAGGTGGGAGGAGCTCGACAGGCCGTTGACGGCTGCGGGGTCGAAGGGGCAGCTGGCCCCGCACCCTTTGGTGACGATGCTGCGTGAGCACGACCTGTTGTGTGCGCAATTGGCGGTGCCGTTGCGGAAGCGTCACCGGGGCCCGGAGCCGTCGGCGGTGCCGTCATTCCGGAAGCCGCGCTCGACGAGACTCAAAAGGATCTGAGAGGGTTCGAGGAGTTGCCGGCTGCTCCGTTCGCGCGCCGAGACAGGCCCGTCGCGCCTCTGACTGGGGCTCAGCGCGTGGCCCTGGGTCCAGACCGGGCCGTGCGCCGTAACATCAAGGTGACCGCGCCCGGTCCACCCTTCGGCGCCTCCTACACTGTGCCGCGGATCAGACGGTGGCGGTGGGTTTGTGCCGACCTTCCGTCCACGTCAGGGTGCTCGACTGGTTCGGATGCGGCTGGTTTGTGCCGAGCGACCAATGCCCGGTGTAGTGGGAGAAGAACATGAGTTGCGCCGCGTTGTTCGCGTCGCCGCTAATGGGCCCAGCCCAGAACGGGTAGGCGGACGTGTCGTCACCGTAGGGGTTGGTCTCGTCGGCGCTCTCGATTTGCAGGTACAGCCCGTCGGAGGTGTCCATGCGAGCGATCATCCATCTCCGGACCCTGTTGTAGTACATGAGCTGGATTTTGCTGTTGCCATCGAAATTGCCAGTGAGCGCGAGCGGTGGGAAGCCTGCGTGGAAGTCGGGATCGTCAAGGCTCGCCCCTATTTGCTCGACGATGAACCGGTTGTCGGAGACATAAATTGCCCACCAGAGCTTCTTCGCGGGCGTGTAGGCGAGCAGCTGCGTGGTGTTGCTGCCCTCGAAATCTCCAGGCCAGATTGGGACGTTCGCGAGCTGGTACAGCTCGGGCGGCAGCCCGAACGGCTGCGGCTGCAGCTTGGTGAGAGCCGGATTGCTGCCGTCGAGCGCGAGGTGCCACCAGCTGCCGGCGCCGCCCCCGATGAGCCGCGGCTGGTAGACGAGCAGGCTGGACGTACCGCTAGCGGCGAAATCTCCCGCCCAGATACGTGCGTTGTGCAGGTTCCCGATCTGCGAGCCGGAGATCGCCTTGCCAAAGGTGAGCGTGTTGCCGTTCAGTCGGCCGACGGTCCACGTCGAATTCAAGGGCCGGTAGACGGCGAGCTCGTCGGCTTCAGTGTTCGTGGTGAAACGGCCGACGTAGGCCTTCGGCTGCGCGCCGGGGAATGGCGGCGGAACGGAGGTTGCGACCTGCGTCCAGTTCAACTTCCCGTTCACGAACCGCGCGAGCCACCATTGGCCGGTTTGATACGCGTACACGATCAACTCGAGTCTCGTGCCGCCGCTGAATCGTCCCGTGTACACCGCGAACTTGCTGGTGTCGGAGACGTTGAAAGGGTGGCCGCCGAACTGCGGGTAGAGCGTCCACAGCATCCGGTTCTGACGCTGGGGATCGGGCGTGTTCCGCCAGCGGCCGATCCACCAGTCGTGCGTGTTACCGATGTGCAAGCCGTCGGTCACGGACGGTAGTCCACCGTCGAAATAGAGCATCTCGTCGAGACCGTCGCCGGCCCCCGTGAAATCGCCGAGCCAAGTGTTGGCGTTCCTTGGGTCGAGTGCGTGCGTGTCGAACGGTTGCAGCGACGCCAGCGTGTTCGACCGCGGCGCCTTGTTCGAGAACAGATGCAAGAGGTCGTTCGCGGCCGCGTCACGGTCTGTGAGATGGCGCAAGCCGAAGTTCCTCGTCACGGTCGCGACCACCGAGGTGTGGTCGTAGTGTGTGTGGTCGATCCCGTTCTTTTTCACCCACGGCGAGATCACGATGCACGGCACACGTACGCCGAGCTGGTCGAACGTGAACCCGTTGTGGCTCGGGGGGCCGTCGCCTGGATCAACGCCCGGCGGCGGCGTGACGTGGTCGAAAAAGCCTCCGTGCTCGTCGAACAGCACAATCAGCGCGGAGTGAGGCCACAGCGTCGAGTTGCGGATCGCCTCATAGACGCGGCGCACAAACTGCTCCGCAGGCCGGACGTCGCGGGCCGGATGCATGTCGTCACCAGCGATGGCCGGCTGCTTGCACGCATTGACGATGCGCGGGGATCTCATTTGCTTGACTGCCGTAGTTGGGTTCGATGAAGACATACTTGGGCGCGAACTTGAGCGTCGTCCCAGGGACGTCCGTGCCGAGCTCGGGGAAGAGAACCGGATCCCAAACCATGTCGGGACCTACGACGATCGCGTGCTCCATCTCGCATATCTGTGAAGGGCCGTCGTAACCGCCAAGACCCCAGAGGTTTGCGGCGTCGAGCCGATCCCAGATCGTCCCGTTCGCGTAGGCGAACCTGTGACCGAGCCCCGTCAGGGCCAAAGCCTTGCTCTTGTCGGGCGGATCCTCGCTGAAGCGTCCCTTGGTCGGTGAGGCGCCGTGCACCCAGAAACGGTTCGTCCAGGTCGGCCCGGGCATCGACGCGAACCAGTTGTCGCAGATCACGTACTCGCGTGCGAGCGTGGTCAGGATTGGCAGGTCGTCCGGGTCGAAGCACTGCATCGGCACCTCCGCCGGGCCGTCCGGGTACGTGCCGAGGTAGTTGGCGACGAAGCCGCGCTCGTTCGCCCGGAGGATCCGCGGGTACTTGTGCGTCGTTGCCATGTCCTTGTACGGCTGCCAGTTGCGTGCGTCGATCGGAGTCACCGTGCTCGCCCTCATCGTGGCGATCGCAGCGTTGCTCCACTTTGTCGCCGCGTCGGCGCCAACAGACAAATTCGACGGTGTCGTCGCCCACGGCTGGGGAGGGACGGGTTGCGCCACGTCTTCGTCCCTGTCGCAGACCGTCGACTCGGTGCTCGCGGTGCATCCCGACTCGATCAGTGTCCAAGCGGCGGTGTTCAGCCCGCGCTGCGGCTTCTTCCAACACACCGTCGGCTCACGCAATCTCGCCACGAAGGCACACGCCGACGCGTCCACGCGGTACTGGGGTCGCGAGCATCTCGAAAACGCTGACCGCGAGCGCCGTCTGGACGCTCATCCAGCGACACCAGATTGGATTCGACGAGACGATCGACCGCTGGTTCTCGCCGAGCGAGCTGTTCGGCGTCCACCAGATCACCGTCGGCGACCTGCTGATCGGGAACACGCACTACCAGACCTACGACGGCGTGCCGCAATGGAAGTTCCCCTCGGCGCAGCACCTCTCCGAACAGCAGGTGCTCGGGTCTATCGACAGCTACGGCCCCGTACCACGCTCCCGCAAGCTCCTCGACCCGCTGAACAGCGACTACTTCATCCTCGCCGTCCTGCTCGAACGAGTCATGCACAAGCCCTACAGCCAGGTCATGTCGAACCTCGTCTTCAAGCCGCTCGGGATGCACAACACCGACGTAAAGCAAGGCTTGACGCCGCCCGACGGGCAGCACGCGACGCCATACTCGGGCCAGATCCCGTGGGACTTCAACGGATCGCAGGCGCTTGCTTCGGCCGCTGTCGAATCGACCGCCGCAGACCTGGCCCACGGTTCGCCTACTGGAACTTCGTCCGGCCGAAGATCCTCAACCGGGCGACACTCGCGACCATCTTCGGACACGGCCCGTTGACGACAGACTCACCTCGACCGGCCGAGCTTCGGCCTCTTCAACAGCAACCGCTTCACCGACCCGAGCGTCACCGCCATCTCGTCTGGAGAGCCGGCCTGGGGTCATGCCGGCTTAGATCATTCCGCCGGCGGGGCCGCCCGCGTCAGCACCAGGCGGAGGCGGGGGCGGAATCTCGCCGAACTTCCCGCAGTCCCGGCACTCCTTGTACCAGCCGCTCTCGCCTGGCCCCTTGACGCGCCCCTGCTTGACGCGCTGCCAGCGATGAAACCCGAGGTAGCAGCGGAGCTTCTTGGGCATCTCGATCGGTTCGCAGGGTACGCCGCGTGACCTACTCGAACAAGGGTCATCAGAGCCGACGTAACAGCGCATCTCCGCGCGGCCTAGAGGCTTGATGTGAAAGTCGGCGTTGGGGCTTCAGCCTTGCGGTGGTGCGAGCGCCGAGCTCAGGCACTGAACCGACACTTTCCGCTTGGTCAACCGGTTGTTTCGGGCCAGCGGCTACTGGATCGGCGTGGTTTGTTGCAAGTGGCGGTCGGTGGCGCTGTGGCTTTCCAACGTTCTCATCTCGCACGCCCGCCGCAGCTGCGGCGACCCCGCCGACCTCGTCGAAGGCGGAGCTGATTACCGCACTCAACATCCCTGATGAGCGTCCTACCGGCTCCGGCAAGCTCTGTAGAGGCCGCCGACTCGCTTGCGCGAGACAGAGTGAACTATGCGGTGGGTGTAGCGCGCAAGGCCGTTGCTACCGGCGCGGTCGTCCAGATTCGGGCGATGCGCATTCTTGCGATCCACCGTCGTCGGCGTATCATCGAAAAGTAGAGTGCTCGGGAAGCTCCGCGATGCGTGGGGAAGATGGCGCGAGAGTCGGCGCCAGTACCGGCTCGAGCGGGCGCTCTACAAAGCGGGTGGGAACCCCACCGGGCTTACCGGCGTGGCGCACCACGCCGAGAACAGGTCGATGGCGACCGGCGCGAGACTCCCACGTGTCGAGGCGCCGAAAGGCAAGGCGCCCGACCCTCCGGCCCAGTAGAAGTAGCGCCCATATCAGCGGACCTCTCCGGTAGCGAACGGAGGCCAGCGATGAAGAGACTTTCCTGTTGGGTCGGCCGCCACACCTGGCAGACGACCGTAGAAAAGGGCTACACCATGACGAGTTGCAGCGCGTGCGGAACCATGCGACACACTCGTGGAGGCGGACCGGGCGGCCCGCTCGGAGGAAGCACTGGCGGGGGCGGCGTCGGCGGGCTCAACACCAGCTAGAGGGTTGAGCACGGCGGCCGGTGGCGTGACGTTGTCATTCACGGCCGTCTGAATGATGGTGGCGAGCTTGTTCCGCCGCCGATGTTCGACGAGATCAATTCGGCCGGGATCTCGTGACGAGTTTGGCGCGCATCGCCGTTCGGTTCCAGAGGGGGTCGGCGAAAGGGGAAGGCTTCGTCTCCGTGCGCGCCACAGTGTCGCCCCGGTGTCTTTGTCAGCCATCCGGGGCGACACTCGCTTTCACAGCACGTGGCCGATCTAACGACGGCGACCGTGTGAAGCATTAAGCCAAACGAAAACCCTTGCGATTTGTGCCGGAGGTGGGAGGATCGGCTGCGACAGGTCAGGCTTCCCGCTCATGGAACGGAGTTCATCGTGGGCATCTGGGACAACATCGCCAAGAAGCTCGGCATCTCGAAAGAGCAGACGATCAACGACCCGCGGGTCGCCCGCAATCTCTACGTGCAGGGGCTCGCCGACTGGTGCCAATCAACGGCGCTCCGCTACGGCGGTGGCGACGCGGGCCCGCAACCGGATAAGAACGTCTCGAAGACTGTTGGGGCACAGTTGCTTGAGATCGACGGCGGCGTCGACGGCAAGCAGCGAGTCGTGCATCGCGCCTTTTTCGGGACACTCACCTACACCGATACCGGACCTGGAAAAGTCCCGCACGACTCTGACTTCCGCGACTCCAGCGTCTTTTACAGCTTCAGGGGCGCGGTTGAGAACACGTTTGTCACGACGACAGCGGACAAACAACCAGACGATATTTCCGAGTCGCTTGACGTCGAGATCGTCGTCACCAAGCAAGGCGATCTCGTCGCATACGTCAGCCCACCCGGCGCTGCAGCGAGCAATCGTTGGCCACCAAACGTGGAAATGCCGATCGGCGTCACGACCGGTCCGGATTCGAACGGAACGCTCGACTGCCAAATCGAGAAGCCGACTGATCCCGATCAGCGACGCTGGCGGTTCAAGACGGTCCTCAGCCCGACGCTTGCGATCACACGCTAGACGGGCTCAACCTCCCAGATCCCGTCATAGACCCCGTTGTCCAGGCTTCGCATCGGGATCACCGCGGTGATCCGGTACTTCGGGAAACCGTCGACGTAGAGCTCGTCGCCGGGTTTCCAGTTCGGCTCTGAGGTCGCGTAGTCGTCGAGGTCGTCGCCGTCGACGGTGTACACGCGGTATTTGAAGGGCGCCATCCGTGCCTCCTTTGCTTGGGGCCGGACGGCACCATCGACCCTACCGGAGCGCGCGCCTATTCCTCGAAGGGCTTAACCGGGATGGTGGCGCGCCCGGATCACCGCGACGTACTCGGTGCCTGGCGCCGGCGTGACCGTTTCGACGATCACGGTTCGACCCTCAAAGGGGAACGGCTGGCCGGGTACGGGCGCGCCGTCGAGCTTTTGCACCGACTCGAGTTCAGCACCGTCCTGGCTCCACAGCATGAGGTAGGCGCCGGGCGGAAACTTCTTTGAGTGATCCTGCCGTTCGCCGAAGACGCCGTATCGAATGTTCTGCACCGAGTCGGGTACGTCGGCGACTCCCTTGTCGTCGATCCAATCTTGGATGGCCGCAAAGAGCTGGTCCTTTTCGGGGCCGTGCCACTCGGCGGGCGTCTGATCTCCTTCGATCATCGCGTCGACCATCACCTGCGCCGAGTAGGCCGGGTGACTGACGTCGCCGTTGTGCCGGTGAGCGAGCCGATCGGCAATCTCGGCCGTGTCCTCCTCGGTGATCCGGTACTGGACGCCGTCGATCCGGAAGCCGAACTGCCTCACCGCGAGATCCTACGCACCGGGGTTAGGCCCGCTCCGACCGGTTCGGATGCGACGATCTGGTCAGTCCTTCCTCCTGGACTCTGCTCCCGGGGTCGGGTTTTTGCGAGATCCGACCTCCAGCCCGGCCCCGGTAGCTCTGCTTCAGGAAGACGGATTGCAGAGCAAGAGCAAGTGAATCGAAGGGAGAAGGAACGATGAATGTGAACGACGCGACCCCTAAAAAGGCGGCCGCCCAGGACATCGAACGGATCCGTCGGAACCATCTCGCCATGGCGATGAACATTGCGCGGCGAGGGGAACATGCCGTTGCCCGTGAACGAGTCTTCGTCCCTCGAAGAGATTCAGGAGTTCATCAATCGCACTCTGCCGGTACAAGTGGCGACAGAGAAGGCGGCCGAGCAGGTGACCGGAAAGTTGAAAGCCGACGACCGGCAGCGTCTGTTCGAGACCGTCCCCAATTACGGGTCCATCACGGCGCAAAACATTCTCGATGCCGGGCGTGACGGTTTCCGCGGTGAGGATGCAATCCGACACGCCGCGGACATGCGTGGCTTCACAGACGCCCACCGTCGGCCTATTCAGGTGCGGCGTGTCAACGTGTCTGCACGTCGGCGTGGTTCGTCGCGCCAGTGTCGCCCGACCTCGCGTCCGCCGTCTCGCACGTCGCGTAGCAACAGCTCAACAAGTAGCTCCTCGCGATCTGCCAGCGGGGACGACCCGCCGCCGCAACCGCTCCTCTTCGAGAAGTTCTCCCACCGTCTCCGGTGGCTTCCGGCTGCCTGGCGAGCGCGGCTCTTCTCGTGGCTGCCGGAGCGTGTTCAACGTCGGGCGTGGAATGAGCTGGGCTCGCAGGTCGAGGGTTCGCTGGAGACGAGGTGGCCCCAGTGACCGCCGTCCAGAACGTCCTCGGGAACCTGGAGCGGGTCAAGAAGTCCGGCGACGGCTGGGTCGCCCAGTGTCCCGCTCACGACGACCAGCACGCCAGCCTGTCGATCGGCGTCGGTGACGACGGCCGCGCTCTCCTGCACTGTCACACTGGCTGCGCCGTGGACGCGGTTGTGGGTGCGGCGGGGCTGCAGGTCAACGACCTGTTCGAGCCCGATCTGGACGTGCAGACCAAGCGTCCGAGCCGGGCGAAGTTCACCACGACCTCGGAGGCGGTCGACGCCGCGCACGAACGCCTCCTCGGAAACGACGGCGTGCTCCGCCGGCTCGAGCAGCTCCGCGGCTGGTCCACGGACGCGATCCGTGACGCCCACGTCGGCCTCGACGGGGCCAGGGTGCTCTTCCCGTACAGGAATGAGTCGGGCGAGCTCACGGGCGTCGGCAGATATCACCCGAACGCGGAGGCGAGGAGCGGGCCGAAGCTCGTCGCTGACCCTGGGAGCAGACGTGACCTGTTCCCTTCACCCGAGGGGCTGAACGGCCACAACGGCCCGGTGCTGCTCGTCGAGGGCGAACCCGACGCTCTCGCCGCCCGAAGTGCAGGCCTGGTGGCGATCGCCGTTCCGGGCGTGAACGGCTGGCGCCCGGGATCGTCCGAACGGTTCACCGGACGGTCTGTGGTGGTTGTGTTCGACTGCGACCAGCCCGGACGTGAGGCGGCCAAACGGGTCGCCGAGGATCTCGCCTCAGCCGGGGTGGAGGTCCGGATTCTCGATCTCGATCGTGGTCGTGACGACGGGTTCGATATCACGGATCTGCTCAGGGTCGCGAAGACCGACGTGGAGCGTGACCAGGCACGCCAGCTCGTCGAATCGAGCCTCACGGAGGCTCCGCTATTCGTTTCCGCCAGTAAGAAACAAGCGTGGCGGAAACGTATTTCCGAAGGGAACAAAGAACTTCCCTTCGGCCCTATACATCTCGACGTGGAAGGGGAGCCTGAAGAGCCGGACTGGGTTTGGCGGGGCTTCATTGCGCCCACGGCGGTCACCTTGTGGAGCGGATCGCCGAAGGTGGGGAAGACGACGATGCTGTTCGCTCTCCTGGAGGCGATCGCGGCGGGCAAACCCTTCCTTGGTCTCGAGACACGCCGCCACGGCGCGCTCCTCCTGACCGAGGAGCGGCGGGGCACGCTCGCAGCGAAGACGCGACAGTGGAAGCTCGACGGAGTCCACGATCTTCGAAGGCAGGCGGCCGGCGACGCATCCTGGCCTGACATCGTCGAGCAGGCGGTCAACTACTGCTTCACGAACGACCTTAAGTTGCTGGTCGTCGACACGTTCTCAGAGTGGGCGCGGATCGTGAACGAGAACGAGGCCGGCGAAATCCTCAGGTCGATCGGGCCGCTGCAGGAGGCTGCTGCGGCAGGTCTGGCAGTCGTCGTCATCTCGCATCAGCGGAAGGCACCGGGCACCCATGGCGAACGGGTGCGCGGGTCGAACGCGCTCACGGGAGCGGTCGACATCGTGGTGGAGCTTGAGCGGTCGCACGGGTTCGGCGCCGGCAACGTGCGAGTCATTCGAGCGGAGAGCCGGTACGACCAGACACCTTCGGACCTCGTCGCAGCGTTGACCGACGACGGCTACGTCGCGCTCGGCGATTCCGAGTCAGCGAAGTCAGAAGACGAACGCGAACGGGTCGAGGCAACCATCAAGGAACTGGACGGCGCCACGACGGACGAGGTCGCCGAGGCAAGCGACCTTCCGAAGGCGACGGTTCGACGGCACGCCACTCGATTGTTCGAAAAGGAACGGGTCGGCCGGACAGGTGCCGGCAAGAAGGGAGACCCGCATGTCTGGCAGCGCGAATTCGTTTCCGCCACGGTCGATTCCTTGCTGGCGGAAACGAATTGGGGCGGTGATTGCCAGTGACTCCGCACGATCTCCTCGAGCGGCCTGGCGCCTTCCTGTCGCGGGACCGACCTCGCCACACTCGGGCTTCCGAGGCGTGCCGTAGATGCCGTCTTCCGCGCCTGCTCGGTGGTCGTGCTCCCGGGCTACTCAAGGCCGTTGATCCGTGTGGAGGACTACACGGCGTTCATCGCGGCGAACACCTATCGGGGCGAACGGGTGAGGCCCTAATGGCTCTCGCCGGTATTCGTTCCGAGGTTCAGGTGTGTCGCGATGTCGCTCCGAACGTCCATCAATTCGGAGCCGACAGTCTCGTCGGTGTCTGTTTCAGCAGCCCAGGCGTCGATCGCGTCGAAGATCGCCTGCCAGTCGGCGTGCTCGAAGGGACCTGCCGGCAGCTTCTCGAGGACGGCCGAGGCTGCCTCCCCTCCAGCGGACGCTCTGTCTTCGAGCCGCTTCAGCAGGCCCGCGTATTGGTCGTCCGGAACGTAAGTCGTCCGGTCGACGTCGAGAACTTGGAAGTTAGGCATGGCGTGACCCTACGCTTTGCGTCGACCACGACGAGGCGTATGCTCGGTACATGCAGTCCGCTAGCTGCATCCTCATCAGGCTGTACGTTGCGCCCGGGCGACTCCCGGTGTCTAGCGGTGCCGGTGAGTCGCCCGTTTGGCGCTGAGAGGGACGGCACCATGTCCGGTACGAGGATGGCGGTGGGCGATGCCTAGCGCCTGGATCTCAAAGCGGCAAACGGCTTCCGGTGTTCGGCATCGGGTGATGTTCAGAGTGGGGGGTCGCGAAAGCGTCCCCCGCTACGCGGGCAGTTTCAAAACGCAGCGCGAAGCGACAGCGCGGAAGCGGTGGGTCGACGGCGAGCTGGCAGCGATGCGTGTCCCGAATCTGACCTTGACCGAGGAGGCAACAGCTGTGACGTTCAAGGTCGCCGCCGAGACGTGGCGGACATCGCGTGTCGACGTGGCCGACGGCACCGCCGCAACCCACAAGGTCAACATCGCCCGAATCGTGCCTGTCCTTGGCGAGCACGATGTTGCGACGATCACTGCGGCGGACGTGGCGGCACTAGTCGTACAGCTCCACGACGGCGGACTTGCCCGCGAGAGCATCCGGAAGACGAGAGCGACGCTTGCGATGGTGCTCGACTCGGCATCTGTCGTACCGAACCCGGCGAGGGACGCGTCCGTGAAGTTGCCACGCGCGGCGAAGGCAGAGGTTCACCCGCCCGAGCGTGCGCACGTCGCAGCCGTTCACCGGCTTCTGTCGTCCGCGTACAAACTGGTCCTGCTGGCCGCCGACTGCACCGGTCTGCGGATCGGCGAGCTCGAGGCGTTAACGTGGGGGGACGTTGACGAGCCCGGACGTCGCTGGCGTGTGTCGCAGGCAGTCGCGAAGACGCGGCAGGGTCGGTGGGTTCCGGTCGACCAGGCTGTGTTCGACGCTGTGGTCGCGCTCGTGCCACGCGACGACCGCGACCTTGACGGCCAGGTGTTCGCCGGGTTCGGCGCCGACCGCTTCCGCACGGCCCTCACCAGGGCGTGCAAGGCGGCCGCGGTTCCGGCGTTCTCGCCGCACGATCTTCGCCACCGCAGAGCGACCTTGTGGCATCTCGCCGGCGTTCCAGTCGTCGAGGCGGCCGCGTGGCTCGGGCACTCGCCGCAGGAGCATCTGAAGACGTATGCGCACGCGACACTGGCCGATCGGCGCGAGCTGAACTACTCGCTCATGCTCGGGCGTGCTCGCACGGTGCAGACCTCGGTGATACCCCCGAGAGAAAAACACGCCGTTTAGCAGGGGTGTTCAGGCCCCGTATGGGCCTTTCCCTGTATCCAAGCCTCTTCCGACGCTTGGGACGGAAACCTGACAGGGGTCGTCCAGGAAAGATCCCGGGCAGGCTCCATCAGTTGGGAGCGGTTCAGCGTCTTGAGATAGAGCTGAGTCGTGTCGATGCGCGAGTGGTTCAGGAGCTCCTTGAGCGCTTCGATTCGCGATTGACACCCCGTCCCGTCGTTCGCCTTCGGCTCACGTCGGGCCCCCAAGCCGGCCGTCAGTCGGCGGCAGGGTCGGCGGCGGCGGCGGAGTCAAGCGAGTAGGACGCTCGCGCAGGCGAGCCTATATCGCCTGTACGCGAGCCCGCGGCTTCTCGCACGCTGTTTTGGCCCGCCCGCAGTGACGTCGGCTCGAGGCGTGATGTGCACTCGCTTCGTTCACAGGAATCTTTAGCTGCGAATGCGGCCGGGGCGGAGTGGGCGTGCGTGGGTGCGGACCTTTTCGAGTGCTCGGGTGAGGGCTTTGATGTCGGCGTTGGTGAGGTGTTGGGCGAAGTGTCGTTGGATTCCGTCGCGGTGGTGGCGGCGGGCGCGCTCCATGGTTTCGGTGCCTTTGTCGGTGACGAGGATGAGGATCGTGCGTCGGTCGTTGGTGGGGCGGGCGCGGCGGACGAGTCCTTCCTGTTCCATGCGGTCGATGACACGGGTGAAGCCGCTCTTGCTGTAGAGGATCCGTTCGGCGAGCTCGGTCATCGGGATGCCCTCGGGCGACTCTTCGAGCTGGACGAGGGCGTCGTACCAGCGCAGTGGGATCCCCACGGATTGCTCGAGTTCGGTGCCGAGTACGTCGACGAGTGCGAGTGCGCTCTCGAAGTAGAGGCGCCAGGCGCGCAGCCGTTCCGGCGAGGGGCTTGACAAGCCTGATTCCATGGGGGATTGTCCTCTATGCAACTGTTGACTATTAGACAGTCGCAGATCATATCGACAGCGAGGAAGGGAGCCCACAATGGCCACCATCGCGCCGGAGCGCGCACAGACCGGATACGCGTTGCATGAGAACGAGGGCGAGGCGTTTTGGCTGCTCGGGATGCTGCAGACGCTCAAGATCAGCCGCGACGACACCGGCGGCGCATACGGCCTGGCCGAGATCATCGTGCCCGAAGGCGTCGGCTCGCCCTGGCACGTTCATCCCGAGGAGGACGAGTGGTTCTACGTCCTCGAGGGCGAGATGACGTTTTGGGTGGCCGACACCCGCCTGTCCCTGAAGGCCGGCTCGTTTGGCTTCGGCCCCAAGGGGGTGCCGCACACCTTCTACGCCGAGGCCGGCGGGGCGAGGGCGCTGGTCGGTTTCGCGCCGATGCAGTTCGAGGGATTCCAGCGGGAAGTCGGCGAGCCTGCCCCCGAGCGCGTTCTGCCGCCGCCGATGGAGGGTCATCCGGACATGGCGCGACTCGCTCCGATCGCGAAGCGAAACGGGTTCGAGATCCTCGGCCCCCCAGGCCCGCCCCCCGGCCACTGACCAGGCAACCCACGCCGGCGCGCCCGTTCACCCACACCGGGCGGGCGCAGTCACACCCAGGAGAAGACCGTGAACCACGCCACGCTCACACCTACCGACAACGGCCCCTAACCTCGTCCAGGGGCACCGTCACCCTTCTCGACGCCGAAGGCAACGCCTACGAGGTCACAGACACGACCGCTCTCTGCCGCTGCGGCATGTCCGCCACAAAACCCTTCTGCGACGGCAGCCACGAAAAGACCTACTTCAAAGCCGTCAACCGGGCACCAACAAGCTCTAGTCGAATGAGCCCCGGCGGAAGGCAGTCCATGCGCTCTGTGACAGCCTTGACGCGGGCCGTCTCCGAAGGGCTTGCGGAATCGAGGGCACCGTCAGTGCGCACTCCGAGGAGCGGAGCGCCCCAGGTAGCGGCGTTTTCTTCCCGGCGGGGGACGAGTGCGTGCGTCGCAAGTGACGCGCGCAAGATGACTCCTTTTTCGGCCTCGATCACGCGCTTGATGCTGTGTGGAACGCCGTCGGGGGTAAGACGCTCGTCGGACTACGACGCGGGCGAATGGCGGGAACGCCAATGAGCTCCCAAGAGAACGGGCGACGGTCAGCATCTCCTGCTTGAAACGACAGGCGCTGGCTGAGATCGTCGCCGCTCCAACGTTTCTTATCGACGTGGTTGGAGGGCGGGCGATGCAAGGGATCTTCGGCCGACTCATTCTTTTGAGTGCGGCACTGAGTTACGTCTCTCTCGCGATCTACATCTCGGTCGTGACATGGCAGGCAACCGGTCCGATGACGGTCGCGCACGTGAGTGATGGGGTTGCGGGCGGATTCATGGCTTTGGCGACCGCGCTCGGCGCGGGCTACGCAACGAAGCTCGGCGTGCCGGTGAATCCGACCTTCACGGACCCAAGCAAACGACTGCTGAAGGTGTGGGAATGGATCAAGGCCATTTTCACGACAGGCAATGCGATCTGGCTCGACATCTTCGCCTACTTCGCAGTCGGGGGACTCCTACTGCTGACGTATCTGTGTCGGCAGATTCAGAGTCCGGGGTGCCTCAAGACGGTTGCCGTGGCGTTCGGCGGTTACACACTCGCTTACGTGACGAAGACACTCAGTGCTTAGCGTGTTCTGACTCATCTTGGCCACCTGGTGAGGAGGACATCCTCGACTTCTTTTCAGGCCGTGGACACCGCGGAGGACGAGGATGGCGACGAGAATGTATGAGCAGTCAGGTTCGTGCTGGGCAGCTGGCAGTCGGTCGTGAGCAACGGGTGATCGTGCCGCCTCACACGCTCAAGCGTTCACGAACTCTGTGAGCCCAGGCACGACCTAGACTGCTTCCGGATGCGCGCGATCGTGGCTCTCGCGGTGACAGTGGCAATCGGCTTGGGCGCTTCCTCGGCCCTGGGCGGACGAACCTCGGTGTCGGCACGGCCGCCGGCCGCGGCCGAGGGAAAACAGATCAGCGCCGCAATCCGGAGTTGGTGGTGCGCGAACCTCACAGCCGGCGCGCGCCCATGCTCGAAGTGGACACTCAGAACGCTCACCGTGCGGCTCTCCACCGCGGTCCCCACCTGGGGGTACGCGCAGATCTCCGACCGCGCACGCGGCGTCTCGACCGACCTGCCCGAAGAAGTCCGCCTGCTCCTCCGGAGAGTGGGTGGGGAGTGGGGCGTCTACCGGTGGTTCATCGGATTCCGCGGCCACAACTGTGCCGATGTGGCAGATGACGTTCACGTGCCGTACCGGGCGATGCAGGACCTCGGTCTCTGCGCGTTCGTCGCCGAGCTTCCGTGACTGGACGGCCGCTGGCGACCGGTCGCGACCCACGCCTGCGGGCCTAGAATTCGGCTGTGCTCGTCGTCAGACGGCTGCGTCGCGCGGACATCCCGTGAC
Organism: uncultured Thermoleophilia bacterium; assembly: GCA_963769545.1. GTDB lineage: Bacteria > Actinomycetota > Thermoleophilia > Gaiellales > Gaiellaceae > PALSA-600. The sequence continues at coordinate 523,527 of CAVYMB010000003.1, forward strand.
TCGGATCGCGGCACGGCAGCTGTGCGCCGCGGTCGCCGTCGCGCTCGTACTGCTGATCGCCGCGGCAGCGGCCACGGCGGCATCCGCGCCACGGCTGAGCGCCGCCGACCGGCGGGCGATCGGCACGACTGTCGACCGCTTCGTCAAAGACGTGGTGCTGCGCGAGAACCTGCCCGCGGGCTGGGAGCTCGCCGGTCCGGATCTGCGCGGCGGGACGACCAGGGCGGCCTGGATCAGCGGGAAGGGCGTCACGGTCGGGGCGTTTCCGGCGCGCGGCAAGAGCTTCCGGAACGCCTGGGTTGGCCACCTGGTCGCGCCCGGTCACCTCGAGGGCTCGCTGATCATGCAGCCGAAGCCGGGCAGCCGCGGCTTCGACCAGACCGCCGTGACGCTCGACCTCCGTAAGGTCAACGGTCGCTGGATCGTCGACATCTTCTATCCGGTGGCCGTCTTCCGGACCGGCTCGGCCAACCGAGGCAGCTGCGGCAAGGCGAACTGCGCGATCAGCGGGCCGAACGACTTCGGGCCGCAAGGCTCGTCGAGCGCAGCCGGCAACATCGGCGGTCGCGTCGGCGCGCATTCGTTCCTGCTCGGCGCCGTCGCCGTGATCGGCGCCCTCCTGCTCCTCCCGGTCGCGATCTGGGTTCGCGTCAGGCGCCGCGACAGTCGCGCGCGGGCCGCCTACGAGGCCGACCGCCAGGCGCGCGCCTAGGACACCTCACGCGCGATGTGCGACGTCGAGTAGACGTCCTTGCGAGCGATCGCGCCGTCCCGGATCGGCATCACGTCCACGCCGTCCCATTCGAGCCTGCGCCCGTCGGGGGCGGTGGCACGTGCCGTCCACTCGCTCGTGCAGAAGTCGTCGGAGAGGTACAGGCGGCGGGACGAGAAGCGCATGTCGGGCCAGCGTTCGAAGATCCCCGCGATGTGCGTGCGAACGTGGTTGCGACCTTCGACGGGCGCCTCGCCCGCGGTGTGATTCTGGAACACGACGTCGTCGGTGTAGAGCGCGATCAGCGCGTCGAGGTCCTGCTCGTTCCACGCGGCATCGTGGCGGTCGATCAGATCCTTGGTCGCGTTCGTCATGCCTTCTCCTTTGGTCGCGTCGCGGCTGTGGGTGAAGTCTTAGGGATTTCCTGGGCCCGCGTCTCTCGGTTCTCGCAAATGCGGCCGCATCCCCAGCTCGTCTCGACGGCTCTCGGTGCGGTCGCATTCGGTGTGGCGGGGGCGTTCCCGGCGGTGATCCACGCTCGGACGAAGCGATCTCACCGAGTTCGCACCGGCTCGGACGTCGACCGCAGTGCGGTGGCGCTCAGCTGTTGCGCAGACGGTCGGCGAGCGTCTCGTCGAGTGACGGCGGGGGTGGCGTCGGCATGCTCGAGTCGACCAGCGCCCTCAGGTCCGCCGCGAACGACTGCGTCTGGTGCGCGAGCTGGCGCTTCAGCGACTCGAGCCGCAGGATCTCGTCGTTCGCGGCGGCGATCGCCGCATTCGATTCGTTCCGCACCTTCTGCAGCGACCAGCGCCCTTCGGCGATCCGGAGCTCGACCTCTGCCTGCACGACCGCGAGCAGTCGCGCGCCGGCGCTGAGCGCCGCGTCGATCAGGATCTTCGAGCTCTGAGCGGCAAGCTGGGCGCGCAGGTCGTCGTTCTCGCGCGAGAGCCGCTCGATCTCCTGGGTCAGGTCGGGACGTTCCTCGCTACGGCGCAGGCGGCGCTGTGGCCGCGCAAACGGCGTCACGACGCCACGCCTGGCGCCTTCAGGTCCTTCAGCCGCAGTCACCTTCCCGAAACTCAAATCCCGCGCCTGACTCTAAGCGAGCCGCTCGGTGATTGCCAGTGGGTACTCAGGAACGGTTGCGCAGCGCCGATTCCGCGGCGGCGACGTCATCGGCTGCGCGCTGGGCGGCCGCCTCGCTCGCGTCTGCCTCGGCGCGGAGCGTTGCGGCGGCACGCTCCGCCGACACTGCCGCCCGTTCGGCCGCTCGTGCGGCGGCCGCGAGCTTCCGCGCCTCCGCGCGCAGCAGCTTCAGGCGCGCGCGGGCTGCGGCGGCGACCTCGTCGGTGCGTTTCCGGCGGGCCGGGGCCACCTCCATGCCGTCGACGGCCTCGAAGCCGGCCGCGTGCACCTCGCTGACCAGACGTCCGTGCTCGAGCACCTCGCGCAGCTGTGGATCGGCGGCCGCTGCACGGAGCGTCTGGCCGAGCCGCTCGAGTGCGGTGCCGGAGACGGGCGGGTCGAGCTGCGTCCGCGCTGCCGTGACGAGCGTGCTGACGGCCTCGCGCTCGGCGGCCTGCGCCGCGCCTACCTCGGCGCGCCCCCCAGTGCCCCCGAGCGCCCGTTTCTGAGCCGTGCGGAGACGGGCTGCCGCGGTGAGCAACGCGGCGAGCGCGTCCGGCTGCTCGCGGGCGAGTCGGTTCACGGCCCAGGCAGTCGCGACCGGCTTCTTCAGCTTCGCGACCGTTGCTGCCGCCTCGCTCTGGTGCGCCTGGCGCAACCGCTCGGCGAGCGCGTCACGCTCGCTCACGAACGCCTCGGGTGGGACGCCGTAGAGCCGATCGAGCTCCCGCTCGAGGTCGGGGACGGAGGCGAGGCGGGCCATCCGCAGGGATCGTCTCAGATTACGTGCCGGAAACGGCCCGGGGAGGGCTTTCGCCCTCCCCGAAGCCGCGCCTGCGGGGTCCCGGACTTACGCCGCTTTGACGAGCGACTTGGGTGGCACGATCACCTTCAAGGTCGGGGCGGAGTTGCCCGAGACCTTGTAGATGGTGACCGGGTTCGAAGTCACGTCGCCGTTCGAGTTGAAGGACACGTTCCCGAGGATCGAGTTCTTCAGGTTGATCTTGAACAGCTGCTTCGTGACGTCGGCCCTGGTGCCGTTGGACTGCGCGATCGCCTGGACCATCACCTCGGTCGCCTGGGCCGCGTACACGGAGTACGGGTCAGGCACACCGACTGCCTTGGTGAAGGCGCCGACGAACGTCTTGCCGGCGCCCTTGAGGGCCGAGTTCGGCAGACCTGCGACCGAGATGGTTGCGCCCTGCGCCGCCGAGCCGGACTCCTTGATCGTGGAGGAAGCCGGCGTGAAGCCGTCCGGCAGCATGATCTTGACACTGGCCGGCACGCCGGCGCGGATGTCCTTGATCAGCTTGCCGCCGTTCTCGCAGATCAGGCCGCCGAGGAACACGCCCTGGGCGCCCGACGCTTTGATCTTGACCGCCAGCGCCTGGTAGGACGACGCCTTGCCGTCCCACGCAGTGAAGCCGACCGTCTTGATGCCGAGCTTCGTCGCCGCGTTCCGGAAGTTCGACGCGACGCCGAGGCCGTAGGCCTCCTTGTCGTTGAGGATGAAGACCTTCTTCACCCCGAGCGACTTCGCGAGGATCGCGTCAGCAGCGCCCTGGTAGTCGTCGGCAGCAACGACTCGGACGTAGTTGCGCTTTCCCGTCGGGTAGTACTTGCCCGGCTCACCCGCAACCGTGCCGGGTCCGCCGTGCGTGAGGCCGACGTACGTGTTCGCCGGGCTGACCATCGCAATCGGGCCGTTCGGAGCCCGGTTCAGCACCGGCACGATGATCTCCGCAGCACCCGAGTTGAACGTCCCGATCACGCCGGTCACGCTCGAGTCCTGAGCGTAGGCGTTCGCGTTCGCGGACGTCTTACCCGAGTCCCACTTCCCTGCCTGGGCGGTCGAGTCGTCGCAGCTCTGGTAGGCGAGGGAGTACTTGCCCGCCTTCCAGCCGTGCTGCTTCAGGATGTACGCGATCGCCTTCGTCATCTGGATCGTCTGGGTACGACCAGAGCCCTGCAACGGAAGATCGGAGGCAATCAGGTACTGCCCGTTCGGATTCTGAATCGCCGAACACGATGACGCGGGCAACGGGGTTGCACCGCTTGAGTGGGCGATGGCCGCACCAACCGTCACGGCCAGCACCACCACCGCAATGCCCACGGACGCTCCCACGCCCGCGTAAATTCGCTTCTTCACTCGTCCTCCTGGTCTGGGGGGTCAGGGGGTTGTGCGGGAAGTGTAGAGAGCGCGGAGGCACGCGCCAAGACGGGTTTCAGGCGCGGTAGCGGTACCCGAATCCTCGTAGCGTCTCGATCGGCGCCTCGCCCGGGGCGTCGGGGACGAGCTTGCGCCGGAGGTAGCCCACGTACAGCTTGACCTGGTCGCCCGAGACCCCGTACGGGTCGCCCCAGACGAGGTTGAGGAGCTGGTCGCGAGAGAGAACCTGGTTTCGGTTCTGCACGAAGGTCGCGAGCAGCTTGAACTCGAGCGGGGTCAGCCGGATCTCGCGGCCGCCGACGGTGACCCGCCGCTGGGCGTAGTCGATCTCCACGAAATCGTCGGCGTAGGCCTCGTTCACGGTCGAGGGCCCGCTCGATCGGCGGAGCAGCGCCTGGACGCGCGCCAGCAGCTCCTGCCGGCCGAACGGCTTCGCCACGTAGTCGTCGGCGCCGGCCGACAGCCCGCGCACTTTCTCGAGCTCCTGGGCGCGGGCGGTCAGCATGATCACCGGTACCTCGGACAGGTCGCGGATCCGTTCGAGCGTCTGGTAGCCGTCGAGCTCGGGCATCGACACGTCGAGCAGTACGAGCGCCGGCGGCGAGGAGTAGAGGGCCTTCAGGGCTGCCCGGCCGCTGTCGGCCTCCTCGACCTGGAAGCTCGCGCGCTCGAGCAGCTCTCGAAGGAGCAGCCGGATGTCGGCGTCGTCGTCGACCACCAGGATCCTGACGCCCTCGCTCACACCGTTGTCATACCTGTTTCCGCGTCATGAACATCGGGTCTCGGGCCTGCTCGCGCGCTCCGGCAACCGCAGGACGATCGATAACGTGGCTAACGAATCGTCATGGGATGCGTCTGAACTCTTCGATGCAGATCGAAAGCCGTCTTTGCTCCCGTGCGCGCTTTTGGGCGTCGCTGCGTCTCGACGACCAGCTCTCCGAGCTGGAGGCGGCCCTGCTCGACGCGCATCTCCGCTCGTGCCCGTCCTGCCGGTCGTTCACCGACGGTGCGGGCCGGACGACCGCCGATCTGCGGGCCGCGCCGCTCGAGCCCCACGCGCCGGTGTCCCTGAGCGTGCCGCGGCGCCGGGCCGGACGGCCGGTCGCGTTCGCATTCGCCGCGACGTTGATCGCTGCGGCCGCGGTGGCGGGCGGCTTCGTCCGGAACGTCCTCTCGCCGACCTCGGAGTCGGCACGCGCTCCCCGGCCCGTCGCGGTCGTGGCGAGCACGTTCGAGCTCAACGACCAGGCCCGGCGTGAGTGGTCGGCGTCGCTCGGTCGCAGGCCGAGCTCGCGCGACACCGCGGTCTAGAGCGTTCGTCTAGCGGTAGACGGCGGCCAGCGCCGCCGCAAAGGCGGCGACGGTCACGACTGCTGCGCGATGGATCGTCATGGCTCCGTTATCGGCGGGTCGACCGCCCGGCTGGAGTGTGGATTCGCCTGCGCTGTTCGGCTCAATCGGAGTCGACCGGGACGTGGACCTCGATCTCCTCGTCCAGTCGGCGTTGCTCGACTCTCGTGCGCTGGGTGAGCGCCTCGCGGTCTGCAGGCGTGGCGGGCTGCTCCGAGGTGACGGAGAGACTGCGCGGCCAGAGCCGCCTCGCGGCGACGACGTTCACCTCGGCGCCGATCAGGGTGACGTGCACTGCGAGGTAGATGAACGAGAGCAGGCCGATCACGAGCGCGAACGTCCCGTAGACGTTCGCGGCGTTTGCGACGACGTGGCCGACGTAGTAACCGCCGAGCAGCTGGAGCGCCTCGTAGCCGATCGCGGCGGTCACTGCTCCCGCGCGGAGGCTCGACCACGGAACGTCGGCCTCCGTCAACACGCGGAACGCAACCCAGAACACTGTGAAGTCGAGCAGCACCGAGAGCGCGATCGAGGCGATCTTCCAGCCCACGCCGTACTTCGCGCCGAAGCTCCCCGCGCCGGCGAGCATCGTCGTCGCGAGCAGCCCGCCGCCGAGCGCGACGAGCAGCAAGAGCGCACGCGTCCGCGCGTGTAGGAAGCTCGGACGGCGCGTGAAGGGGACGCCCCAGAGCTGGTTCATCGCGTTCTGCGCTGCGAGCACGGCGCCCATGCCCGCCCAGAGTGCGGCGATCAGCCCGACCACGAGGGCGAGTGAGCTTCCGCTCAGCGAGCCCGACTTCAACTCGGATCCCACGACCGGGAACTGCCCGAGCGCCGAGTCGATGATGCCCTGCTGGAGGTCGGGATTCCCGTGGAAGACGAAGCCGAGGATCGTCGTCAGCACGAGCAGGAGCGGAAAGATCGAGAAGAACCCGTAGTAGGCGACGGTCGCCGTCAGATAGCCGCCCTGGTCGTCGGCGTACTTGCGGTTGACCGCCAACGGAAAGCCGAGCACCGCGTGCTCCTGCTGAAAGTGGTCGAGCCACACGAAGACCGCACGCGGGCCCCGCGTCGCCGTTTTCGGCGTCAACCCGGCTCTCCTCCGTCGTCGATCGAGAGCCCGGACCTACCCGGGACCGCCCGCCGCAAACGGGATGCCGCCGCCTCGAAGGTCCTGATCGGAGTATCGGTTCGCACCTTGGAGGAGTCATCGTGGCTGATGGCGGGAGGTGGCCGTGAACCGCAGCCACCCGCTCGGCTAGTCGGGTCCCCCCGAAGGGCCTGGGTCGGCTCGGGGACGACGCCGTAGCGTTCAGCAGGCCGGGTGGGCGCCGCAAGCGGCTTCTGGGAGAGGGTGTTCGGCTGCCCGCCCGGCGTGTTTCAGGGCACCGGCCCTCCATCCGGTCCGCGTGGTTTACGGCGACGGTGCGTTTCTTGGGGGCCGATGTATTTCCGTCAGTAGAACTGGCTCACTGCAGTAAGGGGTGGGAGGCACCAGGGGGGTGGCGCCTCGCTCCCGAGAGTCGCCCCGGCAAGCGGCAGCCGGGCGACTCTCCATCCGCGCGGCCCGAGGAGCGCCCGGCCCCGGATTCCGCTGAGGGAGGACCGGGGCCAACGAAGCCGCAACCGCTCCACGGCCTTGAGGGGGGAGGCCGCGCAGCGACTCTAACCGGCTGGTCGCCTGCTCGTTACGGCTGACTCGGACGGGGCAGGTAGCTGTTGTTCACCCAGAGGCGCCCCGTCGCGGGGTCCGCGGCGATGCCGGTCGCATGTACGCCCTTCGGAAGCGGGATCGACGTGCGTTCGTGACCTCGCAGTTTGATCCGGTCGACGAACGTTCCGGCTGCCACCCAGATCGAGTCGCCGAGTTGCACCGCCTGCGTCGGATGACCGTTGAGCCCGAGCGGTTGCAGCGGCTTCCCCGTCCGCGTATCGATCTGTGTGAGCGTCGCACCCTCCTGGTCCATCAGCCAGAGCGTCGGGCCGCGTGGTGTTCTGATCTCGACGAGGTGCCACGGCTGCTCGGCGAAGTGGAACGTCGTCCCGTGCCGCGTGCGCGTGTCGTATCGCAGCACCTCGTGGTATTCGCATTCGCAGATCCAGACGTGGTCTGCCGTCGGCAGCAGGATCGACGTCTCGATCGCTCCGGTGGCGAAGCGGTCTGTGACGCGGTTCGTCGCCGGGTCGATCCGGTCGAGCGTTCCGTCCGGCTGGAGCACCCAGACGGCGCCGGCGCCGACCACGATGGTGCCGTTCTCGATGTCGCCCTCGAGTTGAATCCGAGCGATCGGGCGCCCGCTCAGCTCGTCGAGACGCTGAACGCCGCTGAATATCGGGACGCCGTACGCACCTTTCGCGACCACGACGGTCCGGAGCAGCCAGATCGACCCGAATCCAACTGCGCCGTCGATCGACCCGGCCGGCGCTCTGGTCACACGCTGTACGCGCCCGCTCGACATGTCGCGAACCACGATCCGGTCGCCGTTGACGCCGGCGCGCTCCCAGAGCGTCCCGTCGACCGCGAACAGGTTGGCGCCGCAGGGGCACCCGAGCGTTCCGTCGCGGACGGTCCGAACGATGTCGCCGCTTCCCGGGTCGAGCTGGAGGAGCGTGATCTTCCCTGTCGGCGTCGACGATCCGCGGGTGGCGAAGATGCCGCCGGCCACCGCGGCCGCACCGAGCAGCACGGCTGCGGTGGCGACGAGCACCCAACGGCGTCGGCTCGTGCGCGGCGCGAGGCCGGCGAGTCGCTCTGCTGCCACGTCGGGGGCCAGCGGGGGCGGCAGCGCGACGTCGATCGAGCTCAATCGGTGCATGCGCCACCGTCCCTCGACGCCTTTCAGCTCGTGCTCGCCGGCGTCGTCGAACGTGGCGCCCGACCCGGCGACGAGCTCCTTCACGGTGCTTGTCACCATCACCTCCGCGGGGCCGGCGAGCGCCATCGCGCGCGCGCCAATGTGCACCCCGATGCCGCCGAGCGTTCCGTCGACCTCCTCGACCTCGCCGGTGTGGACGCCGCTGCGCACGTCGAGGCCGATCTCCTGCACCGCCGCCGTGATCGCCGCGGCGCCGCGCAACGCCTGCACCGGCTCTGCGAACGTCGCGAAGAAGCCGTCGCCCGAGGTGTCCTGCTCCCGCCCGCCGTGCCGCTTCAGCTCCCGGCGCACCGTCGCGCGGAAGCTCGTCAGCACGACCCGCCAACGCATGTCTCCAAGCTCGGTGGCGAGGGCGGTCGAGCCCACGACGTCGAGGAAGAGCACCGTCGACAGCCGGCGGTGCCCGTTTGAGCGCGGCATCGCTCGATTATGTGCCGCAGCGCGCCCGGTTACCAGCGCAGCCCGGCTCGATCGCCGGGATCACTTCGCCACTCGAGCGCAGATCGCCTGAGCAATGACCACGCGCGCGGTTGTATTCGTGTTCGTGACAGTCACCGAGTAGATGTCATCGGCGCCGGTGGTGGCGCCGAAGACGGATGTGTCGACGAAGACGCCGGCCGTTGCGAAGCCCTGGACGGCGGCGGTTCCTCCGAGCACGCTCTCGCCGGCTGGGCAGCGCGGTTGGATGGCGGACAAGGTCGTGTTGGCGTTGACCGTTGCCGACGCTTGGACAATCTGGTAGCCGCTGATACCGGCAGGACCTTCAGGGCCGGCGGGGCCGCGGTCACCCTTGCTGCCCTTGTCGCCCTTCGGGCCGGCCGGCAGCTGTCCCGGCTTGAAGTCTTCGGCGAGCAGCGAGCCGTTGACGACCTGCCCCGCGCGCACGGTGTTCGGGGCGAGCTTCGCGGAGGTCACCGCGTTGTGCTTGAGCTGGAGCGTGCCGACGCTGTCGCGCGGCAGGACCTGTTTCAAGGCCGCCTCCCCGAGGGGCGTCGCTCCTCCGACGGCAACCGCGAGTGCGGTGAGCGAGATGACGAAGCTGATGCGATTGCCCATTGCGTTCTACCCCTCTCGTGGAGTTCGTTCGGCCGACGTGTCGCTGAAGCCGAATATGTCCGGTCAGCTGGTCGTCGGCGCGTCCTGCCTGCGATCGAGTCGGCTGTAGACGAAAAGCCACGCGTTTGCGGAGCTTTCCAGAGGCTGCGGGGCAAGGACTCGAACCTTGACTACCTGATCCAGAGTCAGGCGTCCTACCATTAGACGACCCCGCAGGGCGGGCGCATTGTAGCCCGCCTCCGGGCCGGCGAATCGCCTCAGAGCTCGAGCCGGTAGAGCGGAACGAGACGCTTCTCGTCCTCGGTGTCGATGTGCGCGATCACCTCGACGTAGGGCTCGAGCCCCGAGCCGACCAGCTTCGCCTTGAGCAGGCCGTCGACCTGGTAGATCCCCGACGAGTTGTTCATCGTGATCGAGATGCGGATCGGCTTCTCGTCGCCGTCCGTGATCTCGACCTCCTCGATCGCCGCCGCGGACAACGAGTGGATGCCCACGTGCCCGCGCTCGAACGCGATGCGCGAGCGACCCTGCTCCATGTCGAGCGCATCCGCAACGCGCAGGATCCCCGCCTCGAGCGTCAACGGCTCGCCGTCGGCGCGGTGGCTGATGATCCCTTGCAGCACCTCGGAGACGACGACCGTCAGCTCCGGCTCGGTGTAGGTACCCGCGAGCAGCTCGCGGAGCTTCGGCTCGGCGAGGAAGAGGCTGAAGTCCTCGTGTCCCTTGCGGTGCACCGACATACCGATGCAATGGGTGAGAGCGGTCAGAGCTACCACCACCTCGGCGTCGTCGCGCGTCATGCCGTAGTCGGTGACCATCGCCGGTTCGATGCCGTGCTTCGTCAGCTGGCGGAGAAGCTTGAGCGCGATGTTCGTGACGATCTGGATGTGCACCCAGGAGTGATCGTTGATCTCCATCCGCGCGACGGCGTTGACGTTCGCGACGTGCCACCAGCCCTTGAGTTGATCGTCGTGGTTGACGCGCTCGAGAACGTGCCGGAGCTTGCGGTTCGCGCGCTCGGGAACACGGATGCGCATCTGGCGCACCGCCTCGGCGGGCGTGAGCCGCACCTCGCGCGCAGCCTCCCGCGAGACGGGGTCGGCGATCCGCTCGCGTACCTCCGCGTCCAGCTCGGCGTGTTCGTCCGGCACGCGTGACACCATACGCCGCAACGTGCTCGAGCAGGCAAGCGCAGAGCTCGGCGGGCCGCCCGCAGGGTTCTGGCGGCGCTTCGCAGCCGCCTTCATCGACGGACTTGTGATCGCCGTCATCGACACGATCCTGCGGCTCGTGCTCGGCAACGCCGGAGAGCTGCTCGGCCTGATCGTTTCGCTGGCCTACTTCACGTACTTCCACGGCAGCACCGGGCAGACGCCGGGCGACGCCGCCCTTGGGATCCGCGTCGTCGACGTGCGCGACCACCTCGGCCAGCCGATCGGCTACGGCCGCGCCTTCCTTCGCTGGCTCGTCTCGATCGTCTCGTTCCTCGCGACTCTTCATCGGCTACCTCTGGATGCTCTGGGATCCGCAGAAGCAGACCTGGCACGACAAGGCGGCCGGCTCGGTGCCGGTGTACCTCAGGGCCGGCTAGGCGACCTCGGCCCAGTCGCCGTAGAGCGACCGGTAGTGCCCGCCGGCCAGCGCGAGCAGCTCGTCGTGCGTTCCCTGCTCGACCACCAGCCCGTTCTCGAGCACGACGATCAGGTTGGCGTCGCGGATCGTCGACAGGCGGTGCGCGATGATGAAGGCGGTGCGGCCGTGCAGCAGGCGGCGCAGGGCCAGCTCGATCGTCCGTTCGGTGCCGATGTCGACGGAGCTCGTCGCCTCGTCGAGGATCAGGATCCCGGGATCGGCGAGCAGCGCGCGCGCGAACGCGACCAGCTGGCGCTGCCCCAGCGAGAGCCGCGACCCGCGTTCGCCGAGTTGCGTGTCGTAGCCGTCCTCGAGCCGCGAGACGAACCCGTCGGCGCCGACCGCGGTGGTGGCGGCGATGATCTCCTCGCGCGACGCGTCGGGCCGGGCGAACGCGACGTTGTCGGCGACGCTCCCTGCGAACAGGAATCCCTCCTGCGGGACGATCCCGAGCTGCCGGCGCAGCGAGTGCTGTCGAACGTCGCGAAGATCGACACCGTCGATCGCGATTCGTCCTTCGGTCGGATCGTAGAAGCGCGCGAGCAGCTTCGCGATCGTCGACTTGCCGGCCCCGGTGTGTCCGACGAGCGCAACCGTCGTCCCGGCGGCGACCTCGAGGTCGATGCCGTGGAGCACCTCAGGCCCGCGGCCGTACGCGAAGTGGACGTTGTCGAAAGACACGTTCCCGCAAATCGAGGGCAGGTCGACGGCTTCCGGCCGGTCGCGCACCTCCGGCTCCTCGTCGAGCAGGTCGGTGATCTTGTCGAGCGCCGCCACCGCCGACAGGAACGTGTTGTAGAGCTGCGAGAGTTGCTGGACCGGATCGAAGAAGTTCGTCAGGTAGCCGAGAAACGCGACGAGCGTGCCGATCGAGACGTCACCGTTCGAGGCGAGCCAGCCGCCGTAGCCGAGTACGGTCGCGGTGGCGATCGTCGAGAGGAAGTCCACGACCGGGAAGTAGACGCCGTTGAGCGTGACCGTCTGCATGTTCGAGATGCGGTACGTGTCGGCCACTTCCCGGAAGTTGTCCTGCGCCGCGCGCTCACGGGTGAAGGCCTGCAGCACGCGCATGCCGGCGATGTCCTCGGCGAGGGTCGCCGTCAAGGCGCCGAGCGTCTCGCGCACGGCGCGATACGCCCGACCCGAGCGCTTGCGGAACCACGCGGTGGCAAGTCCCATCGCGGGGATCACGACGAGCGTCGCGAGCGCCAGCCGCCAGTCGAGGAAGAACAGGACGACTGCGGAGCCGACCAGGATCAGCGTGTTCTGGACCAGCGACGTCACGCCGTCGGTGACGAGCTGGTCGAGCGCCTCGACGTCGTTGGTGAGCCGGCTGATGATCACGCCGGCGCGGTTGCGCTCGAAGAAGCCGAGCGACAGCCGCTGCAGGTGCCCGAAGACGAGCTCACGCAGGTCGGCGAGCATCCGCTCGCCGGTCCAGCCCGTGAAGTACGTCTGGGCGTAGCCGAGCACGACGCCGAGCACACCCGCGGCCAGAAATGCCGAGACCAGCCAGATCAGGTGCGATGTGTTTCCCTGTTGCACCTCGTCGACCGTGCGGCCGACCAGGTACGGCGGCAGCAGCGACGCGGCCGTGACCCCGAGCAGCGACACGAGCGCCAGTCCGGTCCGCGCCTTGTACGGGTGCGCCAGGCGGTAGAGCGTCCCGAGCCGCCGCCGGGTGCGGCGCCACGACCAGTCGTCGACCTCCGAGGCCTGTCCGCGACTCAGATGGGACCCGGGCTGGTGGACCCTCACGCGACCTCCTCGCCCGGAACGCGGTCGAGCAGTCCGTAGGCCCGAATCTCGCGGTAGAGCCGGTCGGTCTCGGCCAGCTCGGCATGCGTCCCGCGCGCGACCACGCGGCCCTCGTCGAGCACGACGACCTCGTCGGCAAGGGCGATCGTCGACAGACGGTGGGCGATGATGATCGTCGTCCGGTTGCGCATCGCCTCGCGCAACCCCTCGCGGATCCGTGCTTCGGTGGTTGCATCGACCGATGCCGTCGCATCGTCGAGGATCAGAATGCGCGGATCGATCACGATCGCGCGGGCGATCGCGATCCGCTGGCGCTGTCCACCTGAAAGCGTGATCCCGCGCTCGCCGATCACGGTGTCGTAGCCGCTCGGCAAGGCGCTGATGAACTCGTGCGCCTGGGCGAGTCGCGCGGCCCGCTCGACCTCTGCGTCGGTCGCGTCGACCCGGCCGAACGAAATGTTCTCGCGGACGGTCGCGGAGAAGAGGAACGCGTCCTGCGCGATGACCCCGATCTCCCGTCGGAGCGACGTCAGCGTGAGCGACCGCACGTCGGCCCCGTCGACGAGCACCCGACCTCGCTGCGCGTCGTAGAAGCGCGGGATCAGCGAGGCAACCGTCGTCTTGCCCGCGCCGGTTTGCCCGATCAGGGCCACGCTCCGTCCCGGCACGAGCTCGAGGTCGAGGTCGTGCAGCACCGGGCGGCCGGGCTCGTATCCGAACGTGACGCCCTCGAAGCTCACCTGCCCGGGCCCGGGTGGAAGCTCGCGGGCGTCCGGCGCGTCGGCGACGTCCTCGGGCTCGTCGATCACCTGGAAGATTCGCTCGCCGGAGGCGGTCGCCCGCTGAGCCTGTCCGATCCACATGCCGAGTGCCCGCAGCGGCGTCACGAGGATCGTCAGGAACAGGTTGAACGCCACGAAGTCGCCCAGCGACAGGCTGCCGCGGGCGACCATCCGACCTCCGACGAGCAGGATCGCGGCCTGCGCGAGCAGCGGCAGGAAGCCGAGCAGCGGGATGTAGATCGCGCGCTGGCGGTTCGCCTGCACGCTGCGGACGAACACCTGCTCCGACCGATCCTTGAAGCGCATCTGCTCCGTCTCCTCGCGGGCGAACGCCTTCACCACGTGGACGCCGACGATGTTCTCCTGGGCGACCGTGGCGACGTCCGCCAGCTTCTGCTGGACGTCGCGGAGCAACGGGTGCGAGACGTGGCTGTAGCGATACGCGACCACGATCAGCAGGGGCGCGATCGAGAGCACGATCAGTGCGAGCTTCCACGAGATCAGGAAGACGACGAGCCCGACGCCGACGATCGTGAAGGCGTGCTGGAAGAAGAAGATCAGCCCGTAGCCGAGGAAGAAACGAACCGCCTGGAGATCGACGGTCGCTCGGCTCATCAACTGTCCTGTCTGGTGGCGGTCGTAGAAGCCGAACGAGAGCCGTACCAGCTTCGCGTAGACCGCCTGCCTGACATCCATCTCCACGTACAGCGCCTGCTTGCCGGCGATCAGGCGGCGCCCCGCCAGCGCGAGCGCACGGCCGACGCCGAGCGCGACGACCAGGCCGACGAGCCACGGCAACTCGTTCAACTGCTTGGCGTTCAAGGCCGCCACGATGCTGCGCGTCAGGAAGATCGCGCCGAGCGCAGCCGCCTGCGAGGCGATCGCGAGCGTAATCGAGACGAACAGTGAGCGCTTGTAGGGGCGGAGGAACGCCAGCAGCCGGACGAACGTCGTGCGGTAGCGCGGGCTCGGCGGATCGGTCACCCGGGTGAGGGTACTTTTCGGCCTCTCACAGCCGTGCGAGCGCGGAGCCGACGAGCGTGAGCGCGTCGCCGAGCCGGTCCCGGTTGGCCGGTGCGTTCAGCCAGCCGCTCGCTCCCGACGGATGCGGCAGCGGGATGACGGTCGCGTCGGCGAGGTCGTAGCTCGACCCGACGAACCCCGTGACCCGTTCCAGGCCGAGGAGCTCCTTCGCGGCGAGGCCGCCGACGGTCACGATCAACTTCGGACGTAACAGCCTGAGCTCCTGCTCGCGCCACCTCCGGCAGAGACGGCGCTCGTTCGGAGTCGGTGTGCGGTCGCCGCGCCCGGACGGTCCTCGTCCCGGGTAGCAGCGGGTCACCGACGCGCAGTAGAAGGTCGCGTAGAAGGCCGCCTCGTCGAGCTCGAGCCAGCGGCGCAACGTCGCACCGGCGCGGCCGCGCCACGGGCGCCGCTCTGCGCCTTCGACGATGCCGGGCGCCTGCCCGAACAGGTAAGCACGCTGTCCCGAGCCGGGCACGCCGACCGGCAGCGACTCGAGCCGGTGGCCTGCCTCGATGCACGAGCGGCAGGTCGCAAGATCGCGCTGCAGCGACGCGACCGACCGATAGCGCCGGGCGTGTTCGCGCGTCATCCGGCCCTAGAGTACGGCTCGTGCTGCCGCTCGAGTCGGTCCCCAACTTCAGCGAGGGCCGCGACGCGGGCACGATCGACGCGATCGGGGCTGCACTCGGCGCTCGCGCGCGGCTGCTGGACATCCACGCCGACGCGGATCACAACCGGTCGGTGTTCACGCTGGTCGGCAGCGAGGACGAGCTGGTGGAGGCGCTGCTCGCCGGCGTCCGCGTCGCTGTCGAGCGCATCGACCTCCGGCGCCACAAGGGGGTACATCCGCGCATCGGTGCCGCCGATGTCGTTCCGATCGTGCCGCTGCGGCCGCACGACCTGCCGCGCGCCCGCACGACGGCGGAGCGCTTTGCACGACTCGCAGCCGCCGAACTGGGGCTGCCGGCGTTCCTGTACGAGCCGCCCGCGCGCGGCCCGGCCTTCTACCGGAAAGGCGGCCCGGAGGGCCTGCAGCGCCGCCTCGACGCCGGGGAGCTGGCCGCCGATTTCGGCCCGGCCCGGCTGCACGAGACGGCGGGCGGCGTGATCACCGGGGCTCGCGCGCCGCTGATCGCGTTCAACGTCAACTTGCGCGGGTCGCTCGAGGTCGCACGAGGCATCGCCGGCGTGATCCGCGAGCGTGACGGCGGCTTTCCCGGCGTTCGCGCGCTCGGTGTCGAGTTGACGCGCGCAGGCCTCGTGCAGGTCTCGATGAACGTCGAGGACTGGGAGGCGTCGGCGCTGCACGAGATCGTCGCGAGGATCGCGGCGGAGGCCGCGGCGCGCGGGGCGGACGTCGTCGGCTCCGAGCTCGTCGGCCTGATGCCGGCCGGGGCGGCCGCAGCCGCCGCTGGATCGGCGCTCCAGATCGACGGCTTCGACGCGTCGCACGTGCTCGAGCTCAGGCTGCTCGACGACTGAGCGCCACGCTCGCGCACGCCAGTGCGAACAGCCCGACCAGCGGAACCGCGATTGCCGCAGCGCCGAACACCACTCGTGCCGCCGCGAACGCGAACAGCGGTGAGACGAAGAGAAGTGCGGTTGCGTGTGCGCCGCGGTGCGTGAGTGAGATCACGCCCAGCACGCGACCGAGCAGCGAGTCGGGGACGTCCTCCTGGGCAGCCGAGTTGAGGAGGACGACTGCCGAGCTCTGCCCGGTGGCGGCGAAGAATGCGCCGACGATCGCAGGCGCCAGCGAATGTGCGAACGCCACGAGCCCGTAGCCGGGCAGGTACATCAGCCACGCGAGCATGCTGGCGCGTGCCTTGCGATGGATCGGGAGCCGTGCAAGCACGAGGCCGCTCGCGATCGAGCCGGCCGCATACCCGACCATCACGAGCGAGAAGCCGCCGGCACCGTGATGGAGCGTGTCGCGGACGAAAGTGGGTATGCCGCCGATCCATGTTCCCGCCGTGATCGTGACCGCGACACCGAGCGCCAGCACGCCGGCGGCGAGCTCGGGTCGCGGCCGCAGCGCCGCGATGCCTTCGGCGATCCGTGGCGGCGGAGCGTGCGGGTCGTGCTCGGTCCCGTGACGGATCCGTGCGATCAGGAGCGCCGACACCGCGAACGAGATTGCGTTGACGGCGAAGAACACGCTGACCGGGAGCACAGTCAGCAGCAGCGCTGCCGCGGCCCAGCCGCCGATCGAGACCGCCTGCGCGGTCGCCTGGACGAGCGCGTTGGCCTGCTGGACGTTCGAACGGTCGACGAGCGTCGGCACGGTCGCCCCGTAGGCCGGTGCGAAATAGCTCGTGGCGGTCTCGAGCAGGAACGAGGCGACGACGAGGCCCCACAGCGGGAGCGAGCCGGCAAGGCCGGCGACCGCCACGGGAACGAGCACGATCGCCCGGGCGACGTCAGCGCCGATCATCAGGCGCTTCCGGCTCCAGCGGTCGGCGGCGACGCCGCCGTGCAGTCCGAACAGGAGCGCCGGGATGCTGTCCGCCACACGGACGGCGACGACGCCCAGCGGGCCGCCCGCATCGAGTGCGAACCACATCAACGCGATGTAGTGCAGCGAGTCCCCGAGCTCGCTCGCTACGACCGCGAGATAGAGGCGGCGGAAGTCGCTCCTGCGCAGCAGTTCCCGCGCGGCGGGACGCGACGGTGCCGGAGCCGTCTCGAGCTCGCGCGGGACGTCGAGGACAGGGTCGGACACCGTGCGGCGAGTCTGCCTACACTCGACGCCGTGCCTCTGACGAGCGAGCTGACGGGTGCCGATCTGACGCTCCAGGACGTCTGGGCCGTCGCGGTCGATCGCCGGGCGGCCGCCGACATCTCCGCCGATGCACAGGAACGGATGCTGGCCGCGCGCCGGGTGGTCGAACGCGCAGCGCAGGGCTCACACGAACACACCTACGGCGTGAACACCGGCTTCGGGCGCTTCGTGAGCAAGCAGATCCCGGAGGAGCTCACCGAGGAGCTGCAGGTGCGCCTGTTGCGCTCGCACGCCTGCGGCGTGGGCGAGCCGTATCCGGACGAGGTCGTGCGCGCCGCGATGCTGCTCCGCGCCAACACGCTCGCGAAGGGGAACTCGGGCGCGCGGATCGAAACCGTTGCGCTGCTCCTCGACTGCCTCAATCGCGGTGTTCTGCCGGAGGTGCCGGCCCGCGGATCGGTGGGAGCCTCGGGCGACCTGGCGCCGCTCGCGCACCTGGCGCTGCCGTTGATCGGCGAAGGACGCGCGTGGTTCGACGGGGAGCTCGTGAACGGCGCCGAGGCACTCCGGCGGGCCGGGCTCGAACCGGTTCGGCTCGTCGCGAAGGAAGGCCTGTCGCTGATCAACGGCACGCAGTTCATGACGGCCCAGGGCGCGCTCGCGCTCGTGCGTGCCTGGCGTCTTGCGCGCGCGGCCGACTGCGCCTGCGCCCTTTCGCTCGAATCGCTCCAGGGCTCGCGTGTGTCGTTCATTCCCCAGGTGCACGAGCTGCGCCCGCTCCGCGGCCAGGCGGCGGCAGCGCGGAACGTGATGCGGCTGCTCGAAGGCTCGGCGATCATCGAGTCGCACCGCTGGTGCGATCGGGTGCAGGACGCGTACTCGTTGCGCTGCGCGCCGCAGGTGCACGGCGCCACCCGCGACCTGCTCGACTACGTCGAGTACACGATCGGGACGGAGTTGAATGCCGCGACCGACAATCCGCTCGTCCTCACCGACGACGACCTGCTGGTGTCCGCGGGCAACTTCCACGGGCAGCCGCTGGCGTTCGCGCTCGACGCGCTCGCGATGGCCGTCTCCGAGCTCGCGAGCATCTCCGAGCGTCGGCTCGAGCGCCTCGTCAACCCGAATCTCAGCGAAGGCCTGCCGGCGTTCCTGACCACCGACGGCGGGCTCAACTCCGGGTTCATGATCCCGCAGTACGTGGCAGCCGCGCTCGTCTCGGAGAACAAGTCGTTGTGCCATCCGGCGTCGGTCGATTCGATCCCGACGAGCGCAGGCCAGGAGGATCACGTCTCGATGGGCAATGCGTCCGGTCTCAAGGCCTGGCAGGTGGTCGCCAACGCCGAGCGT
This sequence comes from uncultured Thermoleophilia bacterium, assembly GCA_963769545.1. Lineage (GTDB taxonomy): Bacteria > Actinomycetota > Thermoleophilia > Gaiellales > Gaiellaceae > PALSA-600. Next base: position 542,089 of record CAVYMB010000003.1, read on the forward strand.
GCCGTCGCGATCGAGCTGCTCGGCGGTGCACAGGCAGTCGAGTTCCTCGCGCCGCTCGAGCCGGGAGCCGGTGTGCGCGCCGTCCACGACGCCGTCCGCCTGCGGTCGCCGCGCCTGCGCGACGACCGACCCCTCGGCCCGGACATCGAGGCAGTCGCTGCTGCGATCCGCGACGGCACACTGGTCGCCGCCGTCGAGACCGTCGTGGGAGAGCTCGAGTGAGCTCCCCGCGCCGCCTTCGCTGGAGTGTTCCCGAGGGCTCGTCGACGCGACATCCGTACCGGGACACGGTGATCGTCTACGCCGGTCTCGCGGTGATCGTCGTCCTCGTCGCGCTGGCGACGGGAGGAGGGACCGTGCGCGCGCTCATCGTCGCAACGGTCTTCTTCGCAGTCGCGAGCGGCTGGGCGTTCTTTCGGCTGCGTCGCCGTGAACGTGCTGCACGGCGTGGGCTGGAGCAGTCGTGACCGTCGCGCCGTCGCTCGACGCGCGCGTCGAAGCGCTCTGCGGCGACCTGTCGACGATTCGGGCGCCGCGTGGAACCGAACTGAACGCGCGCTCGTGGGCGACCGAGGCGCCGCTTCGCATGCTGCTCAACAATCTCGACCGCGAGGTGGCCGAGAAGCCCGAGGAGCTCGTGGTCTACGGCGGATCGGGCAAGGCGGCACGGTCGCACGAGGCGTTGCGGTCGATCGTGCGCGAGCTGCTGCAACTCGACGACGACGAGACGCTGCTCGTGCAGTCCGGCAAGCCGGTCGCTGTCTTTCGCACGACGGTCGCAGCGCCCCGGGTGTTGATCGCGAACTCGCTCCTCGTTCCACACTGGGCGACCTGGGACGAGTTCCGGCGGCTGGAGGCCGAGGGGCTGACCATGTTCGGCCAGATGACGGCCGGGTCGTGGATCTACATCGGCACCCAGGGGATCCTCCAGGGCACGTACCAGACGTTTGCGGCTGCGGGCGAGAAGCACTACGGCTCGGCCTCGCTGGCCGGTCGCACGATCCTGACGGCGGGCCTCGGGGGCATGGGCGGGGCGCAGCCGCTCGCGGCGACGCTCGCCGGCGCGTCGATGCTCTGCATCGAGGTTGATCCGGCGCGAATCGAGCGGCGTCTTGCGACGCGCTACCTCGACGAGGCGACCGAATCGCTCGACGACGCGCTGGCGCGCGTCCGCGCAGCGGCGCAGGAAGGTCGCGCCCTGTCGGTCGGCCTGCTCGGCAATGCCGCCGACGTCGTTCCGGAACTGGCCCGCCGCCGCGAGCCGTTCGACCTGGTCACCGACCAGACGGCAGCGCACGATCCGCTCACCGGTTACGTGCCGCAGGGGCTCGACGTCGAGGCGGCTGCGTTGCTTCGCACCGCTGACCCCGACGAGTACCTGCGCCGGGCGCGGGCGTCGATCGCGCGCCATGTCGAGGGCCTGCTCGAGTTCGTCCGGGCCGGCAGCTACGTTTTCGATTATGGCAACAACCTGCGAGGTGAGGCCGAAGCAGCCGGCGTAGCCGATGCATTCACCTATCCGGGCTTCGTCCCGGCCTATATCCGGCCGCTCTTCTGCCGGGGGATCGGTCCCTTCCGCTGGGCGGCGCTGTCGGGCGATACTCACGACATCGAGGTGGTCGACGAGATGCTGCGGCAGCTGTTTCCGGACGACGCGCTGCTGCAACGCTGGCTCGAGCTGGCGCCCGGCCGTGTCGCCTTCCAGGGTCTGCCGGCCCGGATCTGCTGGCTCGGCTACGGCGACCGCGCGCGGGCGGGCGTCGCGATCAACGAGCTCGTGCGCAGCGGGCGCATCAAGGCGCCGGTCGTGATCGGGCGCGACCACCTCGACGCCGGCTCCGTCGCATCGCCGTACCGCGAGACGGAGGCGATGCTCGACGGCTCGGACGCGATCGCAGACTGGCCGATCCTCAATGCCCTTGTCAACGTGGCAGCCGGTGCGAGCTGGGTCAGCGTCCACCACGGCGGCGGCGTCGGGATCGGCAACTCGATCCACGCGGGCATGGTCGTCGTCGCGGACGGCAGCGACGAGATGGCCGAGCGCCTCGAACGGGTGCTGACGACCGACCCGGGAATGGGCGTCGTGCGCCACCTGGACGCCGGCTATCCCGAGGCCCGGGCCGCCGCCGCCGAGCACGGGCTCCGCGGGCCCGGCGTCACCTAGGCGCGGCACGGTGACGCGTCTGCTCGTCCGCGATCTCGCCCAGGTCGCGACGCCGAACCCCCGCGCCCTGCCGGCGCGGGCCGCCGACCTCGGCGCGGTCGAGGTGATCGAGGACGCCTACGTGCTCTGCAACGGGCCGACAATCGAGGCGGTCGGGCGGATGCGTGACCTCCAGGTGCCGGAGGGCGAGCTCGAGGAGCTCGACGGGCGCGGGGTGAGCGCAATCCCCGGGCTGGTCGACTGCCACACGCATCCCGCGTTCGGCGACGACCGGGCGGAGGAGTTCGCCCTCCGTGCAGCCGGCGCGAGCTACGAGGAGCTGCACGCTGCTGGAGGCGGCATCCTCTCGACCGTCGCCGCGACCCGTGCGCTCGGCGAGGCCGAGTTGTTCGCGCGCGTCGAGCGGCACGCCGGCTGGATGCTGCGACACGGAACGACCTGCTGGGAAGGCAAGTCGGGGTACGGGCTCGACCGGGACACCGAGCTGGCGTCGCTGCGCGCCGTCCGCGACGCGGGCGGATCGCCGACCTGGCTCGGCGCCCATGCAGTGCCTCCCGAGCAGCCTGACGCCGATGCGTACCTCGACTGGGCGATCGCCGAGGTGCTGCCGGAGGCGGCGCCGGTGGCCGACGCGGCAGACGTCTTCCTCGAACGCGGCGCCTTCGACGCCACCCAGGCCCGGCGCTACCTCGAGGCCTGCAAAGCCGCCGGCCTGGCGCTGCGGCTGCACGGCGACCAGTTCACCGAGCGGGGCGCGATCGCCCTCGCCGTCGAGCTCGGCGCGCGCTCCGTCGACCACCTCGAGGCGACGGGAGACGACGGGATCGCCGGACTCGCGGCCAGCCCCGTTGTCGGCGTGCTGCTGCCGGCCAGCGCGCTCTTCCTCGACCGCCCGCAGCCGAGGGCGCGCGACCTCGTGGCCGCCGGCGCTGCGATCGCGCTCGCGACAGACTTCAATCCGGGCAGCTCCTTCACGACCAGCCTGCCGCTCGTCTGCTCGCTCGCCTGCACCCAACTCCAGCTCGCGCCGGCGCAAGCGCTCACCGCCGTGACGGCCAACGCGGCCCATGTCGCCGCTCGAGGCGACCGCTGCGGACGCATCGCACCCGGCCTCGAGGCCGATCTCGTCCTCCTGGACGCCCCGGACTGGCGCTATCTCGCGTATCACCTGGGCGGCGACGTCGTGGCGGGCGTGGTCAAGGGCGGACGGCTCGCCTACCGGCGGTAACCTGGCGGCAGGATGCCGACTCGCAAGCAGCGCCGCCGGCGCGAGAAGACGTTCCGGCACGAGTACGAGACCGTCCTGCTCGATGCCGACGGCACCGAGCGCCCCGTCGACGAGGACGAGCTCCGGAGCGAGCGCGAGGCGCGGGCGGAGGCCAAGTCGGCCCGGCCCAAGCCGTCGCCGGCGAAGAACAACGGCCGGGGCGCGCGGTCGCGGACGCTCCGCGAAGTGCCGCCGCCCTCGTGGCAGCGCGCGTTGCGGCGCGGCGGGCTGATGGGCGGCCTGATGCTGATCGTGTTCGTGTTCCTGTTCAAGAGCTCCCCGCTCCCCGTCAGGTTCGCCTGGGGGCTGTTCTACGCCGTTGCCTTCATCCCGCTGACCTACTGGGTCGATCGCGTCACGTATCGCGCGTATCAGCGTCGGGTCGCGAAGCAGTCCGGCAAGCAGTAGCTACGGGAAGTGGCCTTCGCCCGGCCACGGTGCCAGCACCATCAGCACGCGCGCTCCGTCGCTGCTCGTCAGCGAGTGCCGCTCACCGGGCTCGAATCGCGTGAGCGTCCCGTGCGGCGCCTCGACCGGCGGGCCTTCTCCCGACGAGAACTGCACCGTGCCCTCGAGCACGATCACCCACGCGTTCTCGCGCACCTGGTGATCGCCGAGCGACTGGCCGGGCGTGAGCACGATGAGCACGGCGCGCGCGTCGTCATCGGTATGGAGGACGATCGGATCGCGTGTCCCGGCGGGTGCCTCGAGCTCGAGCAGGTCCCAGCGCTGCATCGGAGGGGAGTGTTTCACACCGCCGATAGACTCCAACGCCCTCACATGTCAATCGTCATCGACACCTTCGTGATGGGCCCGTATCGCAGCAATTGCTACGTCGTGCGCAGCGAACGGGGAGCCGCCGAGGCGGTCGTGATCGATCCCGGCGACGACCCGACCCCGATCCGTCTCGAGCTCGCGGGCATGGGTGCGCGAACCGGCGGCATCCTCGTCACGCACACGGACGTCGATCACATCGGGGGTGTCGCCGAGCTGGCCGACGGCACGGGCAGCGAGGTCTGGGCGCCCGCCGGCGAGGTCGAGGCGCTGCGAACGGGCGAGACGCGCGGCGGCCTGCGGGTCGGGGCGCACGATCCGGCGCACACGGTGTCGGGAGGGGACGAGCTGACCGTTGCCGGCATCGGCTTCGAGGTGATCGACATCCCCGGTCACTCGGCCGGCCACGTGGCGTACCTGGCCGGCGACCAGCTGTTCTCGGGCGACCTCCTGTTTGCCGGTTCCGTCGGGCGGGTCGACCTGGAAGGCGGCGACTGGGACACGCTGCTCGCGTCGGTGCGATCGCTCGTCGAGCGCCTGCCGCCCGAGGCGGTTCTCCATCCCGGCCACGGACCGGCGATCACGCTCGGGCGGGAGCTGGAGACCAACCCGTTCCTGCGCGAATTGCGCGCCACGCAACCGTGAGCCCGAAGTTCCAGGCTCCGCGCGGGACGCACGACGTGCTCCCGTCGGAGCAGCCGTTGTGGCAGCTCGTCACCGGCACGCTCAGCGAGGTCGCAGAGCTCTACGGCTATCACCGCATCCAGACGCCCAACTTCGAAGACACGGAGCTGTTTGCGCGCACGTCCGGCGCCGGGTCCGACGTCGTGCAGAAGGAGATGTACACCTTCGAGGACAAAGGTGGACGCTCGCTCACGCTCAAGCCCGAAGGAACGGCGCCGATCGCGCGTGCGTACCTGGAGCACGGCATGCATCGCGAGCCGCAGCCGGTGAAGCTCTACACCGTCGCGCCGATGTACCGCTACGCCGCGCCCCAGAAAGGGCGGTACCGCGAGCACTGGCAGTGCTCGGTCGAGGCGATCGGTTCGAGCGATCCCGCCGTCGATGCAGAGTTGGTCCAGCTCTACACGGAGTTCGCCCGCAGGGTCGGGATCACCGAGTACGAGCTGCAGCTGAACTCGATCGGCGATCTTGCCTGCCGGCCGGCGTACATCCAGGAACTGACCCGGTGGCTCGACGACCACGCCGACGTGCTCGACGACGACGCGCGAGCGAAACGCGCGAGCAACCCGCTCCGCGTCTTCGACGTCAAGAGCGAGGTGGTGCGGGAGGCGCTGCGTGACGCGCCGAGGATCGGCGACTCCCTCTGCGCCGACTGCGCCGCGCACTTCGCCGAGGTGCGCCGCCTGCTCGACGGATATGGCGTCGCCTACACGCTCGAGCCGACGCTCGTACGCGGCCTCGACTACTACACGCGCACGGTCTTCGAGTTCGTGGGGCCCGAGGAAAAGGCACAGTCGTCGATCTGCTCGGGCGGGCGCTATGACGGGCTGGTCGAGGAGATCGGCGGGCCACCCACGCCTGCGATCGGCTTCGGCGCCGGGATCGAGCGGGCGCTGATCGCGCTCCAGGCCGAGGGCCGCCAAGGCAAGGCGCAGACGCTCGACGTCTTCTTCGTCGTCGACGGTGACGGCGCCCGGGCGAGTGTGTCGCCGCTGCTCGCCGCTCTGAGGCGGGCGGGCCTCTCGGCCGACACCGACTACGCCGGTCGCTCGTTCAAGGGCCAGATGACGCAGGCGGGGAGGACCGGCGCCGAGACAGTGGTGGTGGTGCGCGGCGAGGACGCGACGATCCGTCGGCGCGGCAGCGACGAGCAGGTGGTCGCTCTCGACCGCGTCGTCGCTACCCTCACCAGCCCATGATCTGGCGCGACACGATCGGCAGCAAGCTCACGATTGCCGACGTCGGGCGCACGGTCACGCTTGCCGGCTGGGTTGCCCGGCGGCGCGATTTCGGCGGTCTGATCTTCGTCGACCTGCGCGACGAGGGCGGCGTGATGCAGTTGGTGATCAACCCCGAGCGCGCGCCCGGCGCCGCAGCCGCCGCACACGACCTCCGCAACGAGTTCGTCGTCCAGGGACGCGGTGAGGTCGTCCGGCGGAGCGAGGAAACCGTCAACCCACGGATCACCACCGGCGAGATCGAGGTGCAGGTCGACGATCTGCAGGTGATCAGCCGGTCGACGCCGCTCCCGTTCCAGCTCGACGATGAAGGCGTCGACGAGACGCTGCGCATCCGCTACCGGTGGCTCGACCTGCGTCGGGAACGCCTGCAGCGCAACATCCGGACGCGGGCCAAGGCGACCTCGATCATCCGTCAGGAGATGGAGGCGGCCGGCTTCGTCGACATCGAGACGCCGATCATGGGGAAGCCGACGCCCGAGGGCGCCCGCGACTTCCTCGTCCCGACGCGCCTACAGCCGGGCCGCTTCTTCGCCTTGCCGCAGAGCCCGCAGATCTACAAGCAGCTGCTCGTGATCTCCGGCTTCGAGCGCTACTACCAGATCGCACGTTGCTTCCGGGACGAGGATCTGCGCGCAGACCGGCTGCAGGAGCTGACGCAGCTCGACGTGGAGACGGCCTTCCCGGACCTCGACGCGCTGTTCGCGCTGATCGAGGGGATCGTCGCTCGCATCTGGAAGGAATGCCGCGGGATCGACCTGCCGACGCCGTTCCCGCGTATGGAGTGGGAGGAGGCCGACCGGCGTTACGGATCGGACAAGCCCGACCTTCGGTTCGGCCTGGAGATCGAAGACGCGACCGAGCTCACCCGCGGCTCCGAGTTCGGCGTATTCGCGAACGCCGCTGCCGTCCGCTACCTGCGCGTCGATCGCGAGCTCTCCCGCGGCGAGATCGCCAAGCTCGAGGAGCTGGTGAAGGGCTGGGGGGCCAAGGGGCTCGCCTCGATCGTCTTCCGGGCGGACGGCGAGCTCAGCTCGCCGATCGCCAAGTACCTCGCTCCCGAGCTGCTCTCGGCGCTCGGCCGGCCGCGCACGACCGTGCTGTTCGGGGCCGGCGCTCCAGGCGAGGTCTCGCGGATCCTCGGCTTCCTGCGGCTCCACCTCGGTCGCGAGCTCGGGCTCGTGGACGAGACGGCGTGGCGCTTCGCCTGGATCACCGACTTCCCGATGCTCAAGTGGGACCCGGAGCTCGAGCGGTGGGACGCCGAGCACCATCCCTTCACGCGGCCGACCCCGGAATCGCTTCCGTTGCTCGACTCCGACCCCGGCGCGGCGAAGGCGATCGCGTACGACCTCGTCGGCAACGGGCTCGAGCTCGCCGGGGGCTCGTTCCGAATCCACGAGCCCGAGCTGCAGGAGAAGGTGTTCGACCTGCTCCGTATCTCGCCCGAGGAACAGCGGGCGAAGTTCGGCTTCCTGCTCGACGCCCTCGCGATGGGCGCCCCGCCGCACGGCGGAATCGCCTCCGGGATCGACCGGTTGTGCATGGCGCTGCTCGACGAGCCGTTCATCCGCGACACGATCGCCTTCCCCAAGAACCAGGCCGGGGTCGATCCGATGTCCGGTGCGCCCACCGCCGTGACGCCCGAGCAGCTCGTGGAGCTCCGGATCGACGTGACTGTCGAGAGCGAGCAGGTCACCGACAGCTCCTAGCGAAGGACTACTCCGGTGCTCGACCGCCAGGGATCGCGATTCGCCCTCGAAGTTCTCTTCCTCGCCGCGGTTGCGACCGGGCTCGCGCTCGCCAAGCTGCATCCGCTCGAGATCGTCGGCGTGATGGCGGTCGGCTGGCTCGTGGTCGCGCTGCTCGAGTGGGCGGCGTGGCGCGGCGAGCCGCATTACGGCTCGGGGCTGCCGCCGCGCTACTACGTGCCGAGCACGAGCCTGCCGCCGCCGCAGCCGCTCGAGCAGGTCTATGCCGGCTATCCCGATCCGCAGCGGGAGGAGGCGCCGACGTGGATCGCTTCGGCCGAGGTGCGCGACCGGCTGCTCGGGGAGTGGCCGGTGACCGGCACGCCGGACGAAGACGAGGACGACGTCGAGCCCGTCGTCCTGCCGCCGCCGCCCGTCGCCGCCCGGCCGAGCCCGGTGGTTCCCCCGCCACCGCCTCCCAGGTCCTTGCCCGTGCTCCCTGCCGTGATCGTCGAAGGCTCAGGGACCGCAACCCACCAGCTCGAGCCGTTCGGCCTCCAACAGCCACGCCGCCGCTTCGGCCGGCGGGTCGTCGTCGAGGCGTTCGTCGTCGAGGTCCCGGCTCGCATCGTGCCCCCGGTGCTCCCCCGGCAACTCGGGCCGGAATGAGCACGCGCCTCGCCGAGCGGCAGGTGGCGCTCGCCGCGGTCGCGATCCTCGCCGCCGTCTGCGCCGTCGCCGTCTCGGCAGCGGCGCGCTCCGAGGCGACGACGGCACCGCATCCCGAGGGCTCGTTCACCGCGCTCGTCGGCTCGGCGGGGCCTGCCGTGTTCGGCCGGCACACGGCGTGCGGCACCGTCCTCGCCGCCGACACCGAGGGAATCGCCCATCCGACGCTGCCCTGCGGCGCACGAATCTTCGTCACCTACGACGGGAAGACCGTGCTCACCCAGGTCGTCGACCGGGGGCCCTATTCGCCCGGCCGCCAGTTCGACCTCACCGATGCGCTCGCCCGGCGCCTCGACCTCCAGGGTGTCCAGACCGTGCAGTGGGCGTATGCGGCGCGAGGTGGCTGACCAGCGGTACAGTCCGGCGGTTGCCCGACGCCGTTCGCGACGCTGCGCATCCATGTAGAACCAACACCATGTGAAAGGGAGCCCGAGTCGGGCCTGGGGCGCACAACGCTTCTCCGTCCGCACGGCACCCACCTGGCTTGTCCAGGTTCACACGGAGCGTGGTAGGTCGGCGGCGTCAGAGCATGACGGGGGGAGCCTTCGGGCTCCCTTCGTCCGTTCGAGGGCCAGTACGCTGGCCGTGTGCTCGAGCTCACCGGAGATTCGGCCCGCGGGGCCGACTGGGCATTCGTCCGCCTTCGGGTCGACGGCCAGACCATCGTGGCAGCCGAGTCGCCCGGCGTCGCAGAGGACCTGCGCGGGTTGTCGCTGCTGGAGGCCGCCGCAGTCGGCGGCGAGACGCTGCCGGTCGACGCACTCGCCAACGCCCTTGCCCCGGCGATCCGCGCGCCGGCCGATCCCGAGCGCGTGGTCGTCGCGATGAGCGGTGGTGTCGACAGTGCCGTCGCGCTGCTGCGCGCCGGCCCGGCCGCGGTCGGCGCGACGCTGCGCCTGTGGCTCGATCCCCACGGACCCGACGCGGAGCGCGCGTGTTGTTCGCCCGACGCGGTGATCGCCGCGCGCGAAGCTTGCCACCGGCTTGGGCTCGCACACGTCACGCTCGACCGCCGCGAAGCGTTCAGGCGAGCGGTCGTCACGCCCTTCGTCCGTGGTTATGCCCGCGGGGAGACCCCGAACCCGTGCGTCCGCTGCAACGGCGGCTTTCGCTTCGCTGAGTTGCTCGCGCTCGCGCGTCGGCTCGGCGCCGCGCGCCTCGCCACCGGTCACTACGCCCGCATCGTGGAGCGAGACGGGATGCTCCTGCTCGCGCGCGCGGCCGACGAGCAGAAGGACCAGAGCTACATGCTCGCCCGTCTGGACCCGCGCCTGCTCACCCGTGTGTGGTTCCCGCTCGGCGAGCAGAGCAAGGACGCGACACGCGCCGAGGCGGCGCGGGCCGGGCTGGCCGCCGCGAACCGGCCCGAGTCGCAGGAGGCGTGCTTCCTCGCGGGCGACGACTACCGGTCGTTCCTCGAGCGCAGCGGGCTCGAGGCTCGGCCGGGGCCGATCGTCGACGAGGAGGGCGCGGTGATCGGGTCGCACACCGGCCACTGGTCGTTCACGCCCGGGCAGCGGCGAGGCCTTGGCGTCGCGGCGGCGGAGCCGCTCTACGCGCTCGCCACCGATCCCCGCACGAACACCGTCCTCGCCGGGCCACGGCGGTCGCTCGCCCGGTCGAGCGTCTCGGCTCGCGGCAGGCTCTACGTCCCGACCGAGCGGGCTGCCGCCAAGCTGCGCTATCGCTCGCCGGCGATCCCTACGGTGGTGCAGGAAACCGCGCGGGGGTTCCGGCTCGTCCTGGACGAGCCGGCGTACGGCGTGGCTCCAGGCCAGGCCGCCGTCCTCTACGACGGCGACGTCGTGGTCGGGTCGGGCTTGGTCACCTCGTCGGCGACCGTCTAGTCTGCCCCGGGTGGTCGAGCCGGGGGCAGAAGGCAGGGCTGCTGCCGCGTGTCGCGAACGCGACTTCGAAGAGAAGCTGCATGCCTGACGAGATCACCCTCACGATTCCGCGTCTCCCCGAGTTCCGGCGCGTCGCGTCGTTCGTCCTCGGCGGCCTTGCTGCGCGGTTGAACCTGACGATCGAGAGCCTCGAGGACATCCAGCTCGCGCTCGACGCGCTGCTTGCACGAGCCGAAGGGCCGTCAGGCGCGGTGACGATCCAGCTGATCGTGCGCGAGGACGCGCTCGTGACGCGCGTCGGCCCTCTCGAGACAGAGCTGCTCGACGAGCTGGAGCGAGACGCAGGCGATGAGCTCGGCGTTCGGCGCGTGCTCGATTCGACCGTCGACGACGTGCTGGTCGACGGTGACTGGGCAGTGCTGACGAAGGCGATGAGCATCTCGAGATGAGCGCCGACAGCGACAAGGTCCTGCTCCGCCGCTACCACGAGGAGGGAGACGTGCAGGCGCGCGAGCTTCTGATCGAGCGCCATCTCTCCCTCGTCAGGTCGCTCGCGCGCCGCTACAGCTACCGCGGCGAGCAGCTCGACGACCTGATCCAGATCGGTGCGATCGGGCTGATCAAGGCGATCGATCGCTTCGATGTCAACCGCGGCGTCGAGCTGACGACGTACGCGACCCCGAACATCATCGGCGAGATCAAGCGTCACTTCCGCGACAAGGGCTGGTCGGTCCGCGTCCCGCGCGGCCTCCAGGAGCTGAACGTTCAGCTGTCGAAGATCGTCGAGCAGCTGACCGTCGAGCTCGGCCGCTCGCCGACGATCCCGGAGCTGGCTGAGAACGCGGGCGTCGACGAGGAAGACGTGCTCGAAGCCCTCGAGTCCGGCCGCGCGTACACGGCGCTGTCGCTGTCGCAAGGCACGACGTCGGACAGCGGCGAGGAGCTCGATCCACTGGAGACGCTCGGCACGGTCGAGCACGAGTACGAGGTGTCCGAGGACCGGGCCGTGCTCGCGCCCGGGTTCCGGGCCCTCGACGAACGGGAGCGGCTGATCCTCCACCTGCGCTTCTTCGAGGGCCAGACCCAGTCGCAGATCGCGCGGCAGGTCGGCATCTCCCAGATGCACGTCTCGCGGCTGATCCGTCGAGCGATCACGAAGATCCGGGCGGAGATCGGCACGGACGAGCCGACGGAGCCCCGAACCGCCTCGGGCGCGTAGCGGACCGCTCCGTACACTGTTCGCCGTGTCGACGACGACGGCGGAGCTGCGCGAGCGCTTCCAGGCGTTCTACGAGGAACGCGGGCATCTGCGTGTGCCGTCGCACACGCTGATCCCACCCGACGACGACCGCTCGACGCTCTTCATCGTCGCCGGGATGCAGCCGTTCAAGCCGTACTTCCTCCGCACCAGGGAGCCGCCACGTGACCGCGTCGTGAGCGTCCAGACGTGCCTCCGTGCAGGCGGCAAGGACACGGACCTCGACGACGTCGGCCGGACGGAACGTCACTGCTCGTTCTTCGAGATGCTCGGAAACTTCTCGTTCGGCGACTACTTCAAGGACGAGGCGGTCGACTATGCGTGGGAGTTCGTCACGCAGGAGATGGGGCTCGAGGCAGACCGTCTCTGGGCGACCGTGCACGAGGGCGACCCGGTGCTCGCACTCGACGAGGATGCGGTCGCGATCGCGGCGTGGGAGCGTGTCGGGATCCCGCCCGACCGGATTGTGCGGCTGGGCAAGGACAACTTCTGGCAGGCGGCCGAGACCGGCCCTTGCGGGCAGTGCTCGGAGATCTTCTACGACCGCGGCGAGCGCTACGCCTGCGGCGACCCCGTGTGCGGGCCGGGCCACTGCGATCGCTACATGGAGATCTACAACCTCGTGTTCATGGAGTTCGACCTGAGGCCCGGGAACGTTCTGGAGCGGCTGCCGGCGAGAAACGTCGACACCGGTCTCGGCCTCGAGCGCACGATGTGCGTCGTCCAGGGCGTCGACTCGGTCTTCGACACGGACGGCTTCCGGGTGATCATGGACTGGATCGCCGAGCAGTCCGGTGTCGGCTACCGCGACAGCGAGGTCTCGCAGCGTGCGCATCGTGTGCTCGCGGACCATCTCCGCGCGGTGACGTTCCTGGTGGCGGAAGGCGTCGTGCCCTCGAACGAAGGGCGCGGCTACATCTGCCGGCGGCTGCTCCGGCGCGCGATCCAGCAGGCCCAGCGCATCGGCCTCGATCGTGTCTACCGGATGCCCGCCGTCGTGATCGAGCAGATGGGCGACGCCTACCCCGCGCTGAAGGAGCATGCGGCTGAGATCGAGCGCGTGGTGAGAGACGAGGAGTCGCGCTTCACCGAGACGCTCGAGCGCGGGCTCCGGGAGCTCGATGCGCTCGCCGGCAACCCGGCGATCGACGCCGACGAGGCGTTCAGGCTGGCGGCGACCTTCGGCTTTCCGATCGAGCTGACGCAGGAGCTCGCCGAGGAGCGAGGCCAGGCGGTCGATGTCGACGGGTTCCGCGCGCTGATGGCGGAGCATCGCGAGATCTCGCGGGCCGGGGGGGACGCCACCGCTCAGCAGCTCGCGGCGCAGCTGGTTGAGCCGGGCCATCCGGTCAGCGAGTTCGTCGGCTATGCGAAGACCACCGTGCTCACGGCGGTCGTCGACGTCGCGCCCGCAGGCGACAGGCGCCAGTTCGTGAAACTGGAGCGCTCGCCGTTCTACGCCTCGAGCGGCGGTCAGGTGAGCGACCAGGGCTACCTGCTCGTCGACGGCGAGGAGGAACGGCTCGGCGTCGTCGACGTGCTCAAGTTCGGCGACGATCAGGTGCTGCTGGTCGAGCTCGAGGCGCACTCGTCGCTCACGCCGGGAACGCGCATCGAGGCCGTCGTCAGCTGGGCGGACCGGTTCCCGACGATGACCAACCACACGGCGACGCACCTGCTGCACGCGGCGCTGCGGGAGGTGCTCGGCGACCACGTGCACCAGGCCGGGTCGGCGGTGCGTCCGGACAAGCTCCGCTTCGACTTCACCCACCAGCAGGCGCTGACGCCCGAAGAGCTCGAGCGTGTCGAGCGGCTCGTCAACGAGAAGGTCTTCGAGGCGATCCCGGTGCGGACGTTCGTGACCTCGATCGACGAGGCCCGTTCGCTCGGCGCGACGATGCTGTTCGGTGAGAAGTACGGGGACGAGGTGCGCGTCGTCGAGATCGACGGCTTCTCGCGCGAGCTCTGCGGCGGGACGCATGTGCGTTCGACCGCCGAGATCGGGCCGTTCGTCCTGCTCTCGGAGACCTCGGTCGGATCGGGCGCGAGGCGCATCGAAGCGGTCACCGCCGGTGAGGCGTGGTCCGTGCTGCACGGGCGCTCGCGCGAGCTCGACGCGGTGCGGATCGAGCTCGAGCAGACCAGGCGGGAGGCCAAGAAGGGGAAGCCCCCGGCTCAGGGGCCCGACATCGTCTGGCAGGACCGGGTCGACGGCGTCTTCGTCGCCGAGGTGAAGGGCGTCCGGAGCGGGGAGCTTCGCGACCTCTCGGATCGCGTGCGCCAGCGCGAGTCGGTCCTTGCGGTCGTGCTTGCATCGGCCGATGACGGGAAGGTCCAGCTCGTCGTGAACCTCGACCGGTCGATCGAGCAAGTGGACGCGGTCGCGCTGGTGCGCCGGCTCGGCCCGATCATCGGCGGCGGCGGCGGAGGCCGCGCCACGCTGGCGGAGGCCGGCGGGAAGAACGTCGAAGCGGTGCGCGACGCGCTGGTCGCCGGGCGCGACGCGCTCGCCGCCGCGCTGCAGTGAAAGTGCTGGCGCTCGACTTCGGCTCTGCACGCACCGGCGTGGCCGTGTCGGACCCGACCGGCACGGTGGCCAGGCCGGCGGGCGCCGTCCGACGCGCGGCGACCGACGCGGGCTTCGCGCAACTGCTGTCCGTGATCGCGGCCGAGGCGCCGGAGCTCGTCGTGGTCGGCATGCCGCTGACGTTGCGCGGCGAGCACGGAGAGCAGGCACGCGAGACGGCCGCGTTCGTCGAACGGCTGCGCGGCGCACTGGACATCCGGGTCGAAACGTACGACGAGCGGTTCACCTCGGTCCTCGCCGGCGGCGACGATGCCCGGGCCGCCGCGCATCTGCTGTCGAGCTACCTCGAGTGGCAGAGCGCACGCCGCTGAAGGACGAGCGCCCGTCGCGTGGCCAGATCCGGCGCCGCCGGATGGTTGCGCTGGCCGGCCTGCTCGTCGCGGCGCTCGTGATCGTGTTCGCAGTCCGGGCCGCGCTTCCGCATCTGCGCCACCACCAGGCGGCGCCCCCACCGCCTCCGCCACCGCCCAAGCCGTTCCGCGTCGTGTTTCCCGAGGGGTTCACCCGCGCGCAGATGGCCCAGCGCGTCGAGGTGGTCGCACGCATCGCCGAGCGCAAGCGCGGCGGGCCGGTTCGGCTCTCGAGCGCAGGCTACGAGCGTGCGACCCGCACGCTCGCCGTACCGTGCTTCACGCCGCGCCTGCGCACCAAGACCGAGGGGTTCCTCTTCCCCGCGACGTACGACTTTCTCGCGAAGACGACCGCTGCGCAGCTCGCTCGCGACCAGGTGCAGGCGTTCTGTCGCAACTGGCGGACGCTCGACCTGAGCTATGCGCGATCGAAGAACCTGACGCCGTACGACATCCTCACGATCGCCTCGATGATCGAGAAGGAGGCGGAGGCACCTGCGGAGCGTCCGCTGATCGCGGCGGTGATCTACAACCGGCTGCGCGAACGGATGCCGCTCGGCATCGACGCGACGCTGCGCTACGGCCTGAACATCTCTCCGGAGGAGTCGATCACCGAGTCGCAGCTCCAGAGCCCAAGCCCCTACAACTCGCGCAACCGGCTCGGACTGCCGCCGACACCGATCGCCAACCCGGGCCTCGCCTCGCTCCGCGCGGCAGCGCATCCCGCACGGGTCGACTATCTGTACTTCGTGCGCAAGCCCGACAAGGTGCACCACTTCTTCACCGCGAGCGCAACGGCGTTCGCGCAGTACGAGTGCGCGCACGGGTACGGATGCTGACGAAGGTCGCATTGATCGGCCGGCCCGTCGCCGAATCGTTGTCGCCGCGCATGCAGAACGCGGCGTTCGCGGCGCTCGGCCTCGACTGGACCTATCTCGCGTTCGACGTCGGCGACCCTGAGGCGGCCGTTCGCGCGCTCGAGACGCTCGGTTTCGCGGGTGCCAACGTGACGATTCCCTACAAGCGAGCCGTCGCTGCCCTCTGCAACGAGGCAGAGGGCGACGCCGTGAACACGCTCGTCTTCACCGACGGCCGCGTGCTCGGGTTCAACACCGACCGCGAGATCCTCGCCGGGATCAGCTCGAAGCGCGCCTGCCTGATCGGGGCGGGCGGGGCTGCGCAGGCCCTGCTCGGGTCGCTGCCGGCCGACACGCGGGTCTACACCCGCTCCGGGATGTGGCCCCCCGACGCCTCGGGCTGCGACCTCGTCGTCAACGCGACCCCGGTGCGCGAGGAGTTGCTCGTCGAGCCGGTCTCGGGTCAGGTGGTCGTCGATCTCGCCTACGGACCGCGGGAGACCGCGCTCGTCGCAGCCGCGCACCGTGCCGGCTGCGAGGTCGTCGACGGGCGGGAGGCGCTGGTGCGGCAAGGGGCGGCCTCGTTCCGCATCTGGACCGGCCTCGATCCGCCGCTCGACGTGATGCGGCGCGCGCTCACGCCCTAGCCCAGACCACCAGCCCGATTGCGACGGCCAGCACCGCCGCCGCCGCCCAGGCGAAGGCATGCAGCGCCCCGTTCCCGTGCGCCTGCGCCACGACGGTGGGACGCGGCCGCGACGCGGAGACGTAGCGGTATGTCGTCTCGCTGTGCCCGGTGGGGTCAGGATTCCCGAGAAACGACTCGAACTGGCGCACGCGCGCGAGCGACAGCAACGTCCGATTGGCCTGCTCGAGCAGCCCGCGGCCGTCGAGGCCCGGCGGCGCCGGGACGACGACGGCGACCGGGCGCACGTCCAGGTCGATCGGTCCGCTGCCTCGGACGGTCGCGGTCGTCGGGCGCCCGCCGCCGAGGCGAAGGCGCACGGTCCGTCCGCCGATCGTGCCGCTGACGTCGAGCGGCGCGACCGCCCGCAGCGGCACCGTCCGGGGCTCGGAGGTGAGCACCGCGCCCACCGGGCCGGGCATCCGCTCCGCGGCGACGTCGGCGCGCAGCCGCCGAAGGGCGGCCTCGAGCGGCGCGGCGAGCGCGTCCGCGGCGAGCGCGGTCCCGTTTGCGCCGGTCTGATCGACCAGGGTGACGCTCGCAACACCGCGCTCGATCCGGAGCGGGAGCAGCGACAGCGCATCGTGCCGCAACACGACCCGTGCGGCAAGCGTCCGGGTTCCCGGGTTGAAGCCCTCCCAGAGGACCGCTGCGCCACGCACGCCCGGCTCAGACTGCGAGCCGGCCGACGCGGAGACGGACACGAGCGGCGCGCCGACCGTGAAGACGTAGTCGCCGGGCGTGTGGACGACCAACCGCTGCACGGCCACGACCGCGAACGGAGCCCCCGTCGCGTCGATCGAGACGCGAACGCCCGTGGTCGCGTCGATCCGATGGCGGCGGTGGAGCTCCGACAGCGAGGTCGCTCCGCCCTCGAGCGGCGGCTCGCGGGTCAACTGCGTCAGCGGCGACGGCAGCGTGACGGGCGTGGGCGCAGCGGCAACCGCGGTCGCGGCGCCGGTGAGCGCGACCGCCACGACCGCGGCGGCCGCGCGGACGACTACGCCGGCCTGATCGTGATCGTGACGGTGGTGCGGTCCCGGCAGTCCTGGTTCAACTTCACCTGGCCCGAGTTTCCGGCTCCGGCGAAGTTGACCTCCGAGTCGGCGGCGTCCTGCTCCTCCTTCGTCACGTCGTAGCCCGGGGCTCCCTTGACGGCAGTCGCGAAGGTCGTGTGCGCATGAGTGAGGCTGCCTGCCAGATACCCGCTCGCGATCGTCGACGGCCCGTCCTTCTTGATGCCGGTGAAGACCATCGCGCTCGGAGTCGGGAAGGAACCGGGCAGCGCAGTCGACCCCATCATCGCGGCGGGCGCGGTGGGGCAGTCCTTGGTCAGGCCCTCCTTGTCCTTGTCCTCGCCGCCGCAGGCGGCCAGGAGCAGCGTGGAGACGGCGGCGAGGAGCGCGATCATCGTCGTTCTTCTCATCGGGTCTGTGGAACCTCCGGGAGAGTTGCGGACAGAGGGTCGTTTCGGACCGGAGCGTATGTCATGTCGTGGAAGCGCGCGAAGTAGACGTCGTCGTCGACGACGCCGTCGTGGTTGTAGCGATTGAAGCCTCGCGAGTCGCCGTTTGCTCCTTCGACTGTCACCTGGTTGAGCGCCGCTGTGATCTTCGCCGGCGTGGTCACGGCGGCCTTGCGCAACGCGGCGGCGAGGACGTTGACGAAGTCGTAGGCGTACATCGCCGTCTCGGGGGGCTGCACCACCTGCTGCCCTTCCCGCGTCTTGACACCGACGAGCTCCGGGCCGAACGCGCT
Organism: uncultured Thermoleophilia bacterium; assembly: GCA_963769545.1. GTDB lineage: Bacteria > Actinomycetota > Thermoleophilia > Gaiellales > Gaiellaceae > PALSA-600. The sequence goes on from CAVYMB010000003.1 coordinate 559,978, forward strand.
CTCGAGCCGCTTCTCGAACGACTGGAACGGCCCGACGCCGACCTCGGCGGTCAGCCGTCCGCTCGCGAACGTGAGCCCGTCGACCCAGCCCGGATGATCGGCGAGCTGTTGCCGGACGAACGGGTCGCTGCCCGTCGGCGGCGTGTAGAACGGCACGTCCCAGCCGGCGGAACGGGCGGCGGTGATCGCCGCCGCGATCGTCGCCGGGCGGCCCCAGACGATCAGCGCGGACGCGTGCGACTGCCTCGCGCGGAGGATCTGGGGACCGAGGTCGAGTGCATCGGCGGGCAGCGTCTCCTCGATCGCCACCGACGAGCGGTTCTGCGAGAACGCCTCGTCGAGGGACTGCGCGCCCGAGACGCCGTAGTCCGAGTCGTCGTGGAGCAGCCCGATCTTCGCGTGCTTCGGGATCAGGTACTCGGCGAGGCGAAAGGCGACGCCGTGGTCGGTGGGCGCGATCCGGAACACGTTCGGCCGACTATTCGGGTCGACGATCTCCTTGCCGCCTTCGAACACGACTCCGATCGGTGTGAGCGAGGGCTCCGCGACGCGCCACGACGCGTCGATTCCCGTGCCTTCGTCGACGATCGCAATCGCGTGCTCGGCGACGGCGCGCCTGACGTTGGCAACGGCCTGAGCGGGCGAGAGCGCGCTGTCCATCGTCTGGACGCGGAGGTTGTAGGTCGTCTTGCCGACGGGAATGCCCGAGTCGTTCTGCTCTCCCACCGCCAGGCGCACGCCGTCCTCGATCGCGTGACCGAGGTAGGGCGTGCGCGTGAACGGCGCATTCACCACGACGAGCAGTGTCGGCCGCTTCGTCGCGGACGAGTGGCCGCCACACGCGGCGAGCGTCGCGACGACGAGCAGGATCGGAACGAGCGGGCGCACCTACAAACTGTGCCTGCCGAGATAGGCGGCTCGTACGCGATCGTCGGCGGCGACCTCGTCCGGCGACCCGTCCGCGATCACGCGGCCTGCGTCGAGGACGACTATCCGGTCGGCGAGGCTGCGCACCACCTGGAGGTTGTGCTCGACCACCAGCAGCGCCAGATCGTCGGCGCGCAGCCCTGCGAGCAGGTCGACCATGCGCGCCGCGTCGGCCGGGGCCGCGCCGGCCGTGGGCTCGTCCACGAGGAGCGCCGGCGCACCGGTCGCATACGCCGCGGCGAGCATCAGGACGCGCTGGCTGCCCGTCGGCAGCTCTCCCGCCGGCGTTTCCTCGGGCAGGTCGAAGCGTGCGAGCACCGCGCGCGCCTCGCCGCCGAAGGCGGCGTCTTCGGACCGGTGGCGGGGGGTCTGGAAGAGCGACCGGAAGAAGCCGCCGGCCGTTCGTCGCGCCCGCGAGGCGACCAGGACGTGCTCGAGCGGCGTGAGCGACGGGAAGACGCCGGTCGCCTGCAGCGTCCGCACCGCGGCGTCACCGCCTTCGATCGTCCCTGCGTCGGCGGCGATCACGCCGGCCAGCATCCGCAGCACGGTCGTCTTCCCGGAGCCGTTTGGCCCGATCAGCGCCGTGATCGAGCCAGGTTCGACCGCGAGCGACACGTCGTCGGCGGCCTCGACGTGTCCGAAGCGCTTGCGCAGCCCGACCGCGCGCAGCCCGCGGGGGGCGAACGTTCGCAGCGGCGGCGGAGCGTCGGTTCTCCGTCGATGGCGTGCGGGACGGAGGATTCCCTCCCAGCCGAGCGATACGACGGCCAGGAGGAGGACCGACGCGAGCAGCGTGTGCGAGCGGGCGGCGGAGACGTGCTCGAGCGACCCGATCGCGTCCGCGACCAGCGAGAGCAGGCCGAGGAGGAGCATTCCGAGCGGCGCGCCGAGTGCGGTGAGCGGGCCACCGAGCAGCACGACGACGAAGAGTCGGAACGACAGGTACGGGCCGAAGCTCGCCGGGTCGGCGACGGCCGCCAGATGCACCGCCAGTGCGCCGGCCACTCCCGCGACCGCGCCTGCGGCTGCGATCGCCTGTGCGCGCAGGCGGACGACGGGTACGCCGAGCGCCCGCGCGGCGGGCTCGCGCTCGCGCGCGGCGGCGAGCGCCAGACCGAACGGGGAACGCGCCAGCGCGGCGAAGGCGAGGGCGGCGAGCCCGGTGAGTGCAAGCGCGAGCTCGTAGTGCTCGTTCGGTGACGGCCCGCGCGCGGAGACAACGAGCCCCTGCGTCCCGCCGATCAGCCAGGTCAACGACTGCAGTGCGAGTGCGAACGTCCACGCGACGATCCAGGTCGCTGCGGCGAAGGCGGGGCGGGGGAGACGGGCGAAGCAAATGCCGATCACACCGCCGGCGGCGGCACCTGCGCCGCCGCCGCAGACCGCCGCCAGAGGCAGTGGCACACCGTGCGCGAGGAGCCGGGCTGACACCACGGCACCGGTCGCGACGAGGCCGCCCTGGGCGAGCAGCGGCAGCCCTGCGATCCCGACGACGAGTGCGAGCCCGACCGCTGCAGCGGCCAGGTACAGCCCGCCTGCGAGATCGGCGGTGCGCGACTGTCCGAACACGAGTGGTGCGAGCGCAGCGACGCCGAACGCCGCCAGCGCAGCGGTCGAGCGTGGCCTCCACGCGACCCGTGCGTCACGCGCGGCTCCTGCGAGCGCAGCGGCCGTCGTCATTCGACCGCCACCCGCAGCGACCGTGCGCGCCACGCCAGGATCGCGAGGCCCGCAAGCAGCGGCACGACGTCGCGGTACGCGGGGCCGAGCTGAGCGCTTCCCCAGTGCGCCGACGTCACGACCGCCTGCAGGAGGCCGACGGCGATGCCTGCCGCGAGCGCACGCCGGGGCTCGAACCAGACGATCGCCGCGGCGACGAGGCCGTACAGGCCGTAGCGAGCAGCCGCGTCGACGTCGAACGCCGCCGACGGCGCGGCGAGCACCGCCGCGAGGGAGGCGAAGGCACCCGCGACGGCGAACGCGGCGGCGACGAGCTTCGTGACCGGCAGGCCCGAGACGACCGCCGCTTCGTGATCCTGGGCGATCGCCTCGAGCGCACGCCCGTAGCGCGTGGCGCGCAGCAGGTAGTTCGCGAGGCCGGCGAGCGCCAGCGCGACCGCCGCGACGAACAGGGAGCGGGCCTGGATCGTCGCGCCGCCCACGTGCCAGAAGCCGGCCGTGCCGAGGCGGTCGAACGGGAGCGGGTCGGGGAAGACATAGGCCTCCCGGTCGAACGCCACCTGGAGCAAGGTGCGCAGGGCGAACGCGACGGCGAGCGATGCGCCCACCCAGCCGATCACCGAGCCGCGCGCCCGGTAGGGCTCGATCGCGAGCAGGTACGAGCCGGCACCGGCCGCCGCCGTGACGACGAGACCGACCAGCAGTGCCAGCAGGAACCGGGGTCCGCCGACGCTCGTCTGCGACACCGGTCCAGAACCGGCGGCGACGTACAGCGTCACGAACACGCCGAGCGCGATCAACTCGCCGAACGCGAAATGCACGACGCCCGTGAGCCGGAACACGACGGCGTACCCGACACCGACGAGACCGTAGACGGCGCCGGCCGCGAAGCCGCTCGCGAGAATCTGCAGGACGACGGCCACGCACGAGTCACTCTAGGCTTCCGGGCCATGACTCTTCGCCTCGCGAGTGCCGGCGAGTCGCACGGGCCCGGCCTCGTCGCGATCCTCACCGGACTGCCGGCCGGCCTGACGCTCGATCGGGCGGCGATCGACGCCGACTTGCGCCGGCGACAGGAGGGGTACGGGCGGTCGCCGCGCCAGCAGATCGAGCAAGACGGCGTCGAGGTGCTCGCCGGGCTACGGCACGGCCGCACGCTCGGCACGCCGCTCGCCCTGGTCGTGTGGAACCAAGACCACCGCAACTGGACGTGGGGGATGTCGCCCTGGCCCCCGGAGGGCGAGCCGACGGGAAAAGGCACGAAGCCCGTGACGCTGCCGCGGCCCGGGCACGCCGACCTGGCGGGTGTTCTCAAGTACGCGCACGACGACGTGCGCAACGCGCTCGAGCGGGCCTCCGCGCGCCACACGGCGGTGCACGTCGCGGCGGGATCGGTGGCGAAGGCGCTGCTCGCCTCGATCGGCATCGGCGTCGCGGGCGCCGCCGTCGACGAGCCGGGCCTGCAGGCGCGGATCGACGAGGCTCGCGCCGAACGCGACACCGTCGGCGGGATCGTCGAGATCCGGGCGACCGGCGTTCCGCCCGGCCTCGGCTCGTACGCCGCCAAGGAGGATCGCCTCGACGGGAGGCTGGCTGCGGCCGTTATGGGCATCCAGGCAGTGAAGGGCGTCGAGCTCGGCGACGGGTTCGCGCTGGCCGGGCTCCGCGGCTCGCAGGCGCACGACGAGATCGGACCAGACCGGCGGCGCTCGACGAATCGCGCGGGCGGGCTCGAGGCCGGGGTGTCGAACGGCGAGGAGATCGTCGTGCGTGCGGCGATGAAGCCGCTCCCGACGCTGATGAAGCCGCTCGCCTCCGTCGACCTGGTGACCGGCGAGCCGGGCGAGGCGCTGGTCGAGCGGTCGGACGTGGCCGCGGTGGAGGCGCTCGCCGTCGTCGCCGAGGCGGCGGTCGCGTGGGAGCTCGCGGTGGCGGCCCACGAGAAGTTCGGCGGCGACGCGCTCGCCGACTTCGTGGGGGCGCACGGCGCGTACGTCGAGCGCATCCAGTGGACGTAGACGGATGGCGCTGAACGCCCTCGACCGGCATCTCGCGCTGGTCGGCTTCATGGGCGCCGGCAAGACGACGATCGCGCCCGAGGTCGCCGCGCGGCTCGGGCGGGCGGCCGTCGAGGCCGACCGCCTGATCGAGGGACGCAGCCAGCTGCGGATCGGCGAGTTCTTCGCAACCCGGGGCGAGACCGAGTTTCGCGTGGTCGAGGTCGCGCTGATCCGGCAGCTGCTCGAAGCGGCTGAGCCGGCGGTGCTCGACCTCGGCGGGGGCGTGGTGAAGACGCCGACCGCCCGCGAGGCGCTCGCACGCAATGCGTTCACGGTTGCCCTCGAGGTCGATGCCGACACGGCCTGGCAGCGGGTGGCGGGAACCGAGCGACCGCTCGCCGGCGATCAGGCGGCGTTTCGCCGCCTGCACACCGAACGGACCCCGCTCTACCGCGAGGCGGCCGACGCGCTCGTCGCGAGCGGGGACGTCGACGGCGTGCTGCTCGCCGCGGCCGGCGTGCACCACGAGCCGGGGTCGCTGGCGAAGCTCGGCGAGCTCGTCCCGGGCGACGGACCGGTGGCGCTCGTCGGCGACACCGACGTTCTGGCGCTCTACGGCGAGCGGGCGGCAGGCGCGCTCGGCGACCGCCTCGTCTCACGGCACGAGCTGCCCCCCGGCGAACAGGCGAAGCAGCTGCCGGTCGTCGAGCGGCTCTGGAACCAGCTGACGCTCGACCGCGACGGCACCGTCGTCGCGCTCGGCGGCGGCACCACGACCGACGTCGCCGGCTTCGCGGCTGCGACGTATCTCCGAGGCGTGCCCTGGGTTCCCGTCCCGACGACCCTCGTCGGCCAGGTCGACGCCGCGATCGGCGGGAAGACCGGCGTCGACACCGCCGAAGGCAAGAACCTCGCCGGTGCCTTCCGCTGGCCGGCGCGCGTCGTGATCGACGAGACACTGCTCGCCACGCTGCCCGAGCGGGAGCAGCGAAACGGGGAGGCCGAGCGCCTGAAGACCGAGCTCCTTGCAGGCCGCCCGCTCGACGCGCGCGGCGCAGCCGCGTACAAGTGCGCGGTGTGTGTCCGGGACCCGCACGACCGTGGGCCGCGCCGCTGGCTCAACCTCGGCCACACGTTCGCGCATGCGCTCGAGGCGGGCGCAGGGTTCGAGCTACCGCACGGCGAGGCGGTCGCGCTCGGGCTCCTGGCGGCGCTGCGACTGAGCGGTCGCGACACGGCACCAGTCGAGGCGTCGCTCGATCCGAAGCCGGTGCGGGCCGACCGCGATCGCGCCTGGAACGCCCTCCTGCGCGACAAGAAGCGGGCCGGCGGAAGGATCAACCTCGTCCTCCTCGGCGCCGACGGGCCGACCGTCGAGGCGCGAGGCGCAGACGAGGTCCGCGCCGCGCTCGATAGCCTCATCGAGTAGCGCCATGCAGATCCTCGTCCTGAACGGTGTCAATCTCGACGCCCTGAGCCGTCGCGACCCCAAGGTCTACGGCGGCGTCAGCCTGAACGAGCTCGAGAGCCGCATCTATGCCTGGGCACACGAGCTCGACATCAATGCGCGTTGCCGCCAGACGAACAGCGAAGGGGAGTTCATCGATTGGGTGCACGACGCGTACGACAACGTCGACGGCGTGATCGTCAACCCGGGCGCCTGGAGCCACTACAGCTACGCGATCCGCGACGCGCTCGAGTTGTGCGACGTGCCGATCGTCGAGGTGCACCTCTCCGACATCGAGCATCGTGAGCAGTGGCGCAGGCACAGCGTGATCTCGGACCTGGCCGCCCATCGCGTGATCGGCAAAGGCCCCGACGGCTACCGCGAGGCTCTCGAGTTTCTCGCCGGAAAGGAAGCTCAATGATGTCGCGCCTCGAGGTGCTCGCGCAGCAGCTGAAGCTGCCCTTGCTCGTCACGAACCTCGTCAACGTCCGCTACCTGACGGGATTCGACAGCTCGAACGCCGCTCTGCTCGTCCGCCCGAAGGGCGACCTGACGCTCTACACCGACTTCCGGTACATCGAGGAGGCGCGTCGGGTCGAGGGGGTCGACGTGCAGATCACGAAGCGGTCGCTGATCCAGGACGTCGCCGCGAAGCTGTCCGGCCGCGTGCAGTTCGAGGCCGACGTGGTGCCGCACCTGCAATGGGAGCGGCTCGGCGCCGGCAGGGTCACACCCGTGCCGAGCGTCGGCATCGTCACCGCATTGCGCGCCGTCAAGGACGAGCAGGAGCTCGCCGCGATCGGCCGCGCTGCCCGGGTCGCCGATCGTGCGTTCGAGGCACTGACCGCCGAGACGTGGGTCGGCCGGAGCGAGAAGGAGCTCGGCTGGCGCCTGCGGGAGCTGCTCCACGCGCACGGCGCCGACGACGCGAGCTTCGAGGCGATCGTCGCCTGGGGCCCGAACGGGGCGAAGCCGCACGCGAGGCCCGGAGACACGATCCTCGAGCCGCGATCGCTCGTGGTCGTCGACTGGGGAGCCGTCGTCGACGGGTACTGCAGCGACTGCACGCGCACGCTGTCGACCGGCAGCCCGCCCGAGCGGCTCCGCGAGGCATACGAGGTTTGCCGCTCGGCGCAGCAGCGCGCCTGCGAAGAAATCCGCGCAGGAATGACCGGTGTCGAGGCAGACGCGCTCGCGCGCGAGCCGATCGCCGCGGCCGGGTTCGGCCAGGCGTTCGGGCACGGTCTCGGGCACGGCGTCGGGCTCGAGGTGCACGAGGCGCCGCGGCTCTCGACCGAGTCGAGCGACGTCCTCGTGCCCGGGAACATCGTCACGATCGAACCGGGCATCTACCTGGAAGGCGTCGGCGGCGTCCGGATCGAGGACCTTGCCGTCGTCCGCGACGACGGCGTCGAGCTGCTGACGTCCTTCCCGAAGGAGTTGATCGAGGTCTCATGAGCGATGTCGGGAGTACCCTCGTCCCTGAGTTGGCCACCACGTCCGAGACCCTGACCGTCGTCGACAACCGCACGGGGCGGGAGTACACCGTTCCGATCGCCGACGGCGCGATCCGCGCGACCGATCTCGCGCAGATCGGCAAGGAGAACGGCTCCGGCCTCGTCTCGTTCGACCCGGCGTTCCTGAACACCGCCGCCTGTCGAAGCGCCATCACCTATATCGACGGGGACGCCGGGATCCTGCGCTATCGCGGCTATCCGATCGAGCAGCTCGCCGAAGAGGCGGGCTTCCTCGAGACTGCCTACCTGCTGCTCGAGGGCGAGCTCCCGTCGACGGACCAGCTGCTCGCGTGGGAGGCCGACGTTCGCTCACACACGTACGTGCACACGAACGTGACGAAGTTCCTCGAAGGTTTCCGCTACGACGCGCACCCGATGGGGATGCTGCTCGGCGCCGTCGGGGCGCTCTCGACGTTCTATCCCGACGCCAAGCACGTGTCCGATCCGGAGAACCGCCACCTGCAGCGCATTCGTCTGATCGCGAAGCTCCCCACGATCGCCGCGTACATCTTCCGCCACTCCCGCGGCCTGCCGTACGTGTTGCCGCGAAACGATCTCGGCTACATCGGCAACTTCGTGAACATGACGTTCGAGATCGGCGGGCGGCACGAAGCCAATCCGGTGCTGCAGCGCGCGCTCGAGATCCTGCTGATCCTGCACGCCGATCACGAGCAGAACTGCTCGACGAACGCGGTCCGCGGCGTCGGCTCGTCGCAGGTCGACCCGTTCTCGGCCGTCTCGGCCGGGATCGCCGCGCTCTACGGGCCGCTGCACGGCGGCGCGAACGAGGCGGTGCTGCGGATGCTCGACGAGGTCGGCGACACGAAGAACGTCCCCGCGTTCATCGAGCAGGTGAAGGCGGGTCACGGCCGGCTGATGGGGTTCGGCCATCGCGTCTACAAGAGCTACGACCCACGCGCGACGTTGATCAAGCGCGTCGCCGATTCCGTGTTCGCCGAGACGGGCCTCAACCCGAAGCTCGAGGTTGCGCTCGAGCTCGAGCGGATTGCGCTCGAGGACGACTACTTCGTCTCGCGGCGTCTCTACCCGAACGTCGACTTCTACTCGGGGCTGATCTATCAGGCGATGGGCTATTCGGCCGACTACTTCACGGTGCTTTTCGCGCTCGGCCGCCTGCCGGGGTGGATTGCCCAGTGGGAGGAGATGCTCACCGATCCGGAGCAGAAGATCGCCCGGCCGCGTCAGCTCTACGTCGGCGCCGACGAGCGCGCGTACGTGCCGATCGGCGAGCGCTAGGTCTCCGCTACCCTGCCGCGCCCATGGCCGAGGTCGTCTCAACCAACCAGTTCCGCAACGGGATGCACATCGAGCTCGACGGCCAGACCTGGCGGATCGTCGAGTTCCAGCACGTCAAGCCGGGCAAGGGCGGCGCGTTCGTCCGCACCAAGCTGAAGAGCCTCGGCAGCGGCTCGGTCGTCGATCGCACGTTCCGAGCCGGTGAGAAGTTCAACCGCATCCGCACCGAGACGAAGAGCATGCAGTACCTGTACGACTCGGGCGACGAGGTCGTCTTCATGGACGAGGAGACCTTCGACCAGCTCTCGCTCCCACACGGTGAGCTCGAAGACGAGTTGCCGTTCATGCAGCCCTCGTCGTCGGTGCAGGTGCTGTTCGTGGATGGGAGCCCGAGCGGCGTCGACCTGCCCGCATCGGTCGTGCTCGAGGTGACCGAGACGGAGCCGGGCGTGAAGGGCGACACCGTCTCGAACGTCACCAAGCCGGCGACGCTCGAGACCGGGGCGGTCGTGCAGGTGCCGCTGTTCGTGAACGTCGGCGACCGGATCAAGGTCGACCCGCGCGAGAAGCGCTACATCCAGAGATCGACCTAGCCTCGGCGAATCTGAATTCGGCGTACTACCGGCTAGGGCGGCAGTCGTTGCAGGCGCCGCGGAGGACGACGTCGTGGGCGCTCACGTGATAGCCGCTTGTCGCCTCCACGCGCTCGATTGAGCGTTCGAGGCCGGGGTCGACGAACGGCTCGACCCGGCCGCAGTCGTCGCAGACGAGGTGGTGGTGATGCTCGCGCGACGCGTGTACCGGTTCGTAGCGCGCGATGCCGTCGCCGAGGTCGACGCGCTGCACCAGTCCGTGCTCGACGAGAACGTCGAGCGTCCGGTAGATGCTCGCCAGGCCGATCCCCCAGCCGGAGGCGTTGACCGCCTCACGGAGTTCGGCGGCCGACAGGCAGCAGGTCTGATCGTCAAGCGCCTCCAGCAGTCGGGTGCGCGCCGCACCGTTGCGGTGGCCGGTATCCCGCAGCTGTTCGCGTGCCTCCAGGATCCAGCCCGCCATTAGACGTTGATGATAGCCGTTCTCGACAAGTAAACGAGAATCGTTATCATCGAGTGCTGAGTGCTGAGAATCGTTCTCATCTTGTCATTCGCGGCTGTCTCAGCCTCCTGCGGCGCTCACACGTCGTCGAACCGGCTGCCAGTCGTGGCGGCAGAGAACGTCTATGGCGATATCGCGCAGCAGATCGGCGGCGATCACATCGCCGTCACGTCGATCCTGAGCAACCCGAATGCGGATCCGCATCTGTTCGAACCGGGGACGGCAGACGGTCTCGCGGTCGGCAACGCGAAGGTCGTGATCGCGAACGGTCTCGGCTACGACTCGTTCATCGACCGGCTCGAGCGTGCCTCGCCGGAGCCGCAGCGGAAGGTCCTTGTGGTCGCAGATGTCCTCGGCGTCGACGCCCGCGACGCCAACCCGCATCTTTGGTACGACGTGACCAGATTGCCCCGCGTGGCGGCGGCGATCGCGACAGCGCTCGAGCGTGCCGACCCCGCGCACGCCTCGACGTATCGCGCCGGGCTGCGCCGGTTCGACGACAGCCTCACGCCGCTCGACCGGGTCGTCGCGAAGATTCGCGGTGCCTTCGCCGGACGGCCGGTCGCCTATACCGAGCCGGTGCCCGGCTACCTCCTCCAGGCCGCGGGACTGGTGAACCTCGCGCCGGCCGCGTTCACTCGCTCGATCGAGGACGGCAGCGAGCCGTCGCCGGCCTCGGTCGCCGAGATGTTGCAGCTCTTCAGTGCGCACAAGGTGCGGGTGCTCCTCTACAACGATCAGACCGTCTCGCCGATCACCATCCGGGTCCGGACAGCCGCTAGGGCCGCCGGCATCCCGGTCGTCGGCGTCTCCGAGACGCTGCCGCCGCAGCGTTCCTTCCAGAGGTGGCAGCTGGCTCAAGCTCAGGCGCTCGATGCGGCGTTGTCCCGGTGAGCGATACGACGCCACGCCCGGTTGTTGTGGCCGACGATCTGTCGCTCCGCATCGGCGACCGCGTTCTTTGGAGCGACCTCTCGTTTCAGCTCGGACACGGCGAGCTGCTCGCCGTGCTCGGACCGAACGGTGTCGGGAAGACCTCGCTGATGCGTGTGCTGCTCGGCCTCCAGCGCCCGACGGAGGGTCGCGTGCGCATCGACGGCAAGGATCCGCGCCGCTGCCGCTCGCACATCGGTTACGTCCCGCAGCAGCATTCATTCGACCGCGACGTCGCCCTGAGAGGCCGCGATCTGGTGGGGCTCGGCCTCGACGGCCACCGCTTCGGCTTCAAGCGCCGGTCGGCAGCCGATCGAGAGCGCATCGATCGCGCACTCGCCGACACCGGTGCAGACGAGTACGGCAGCACCGCGGTGGGACGGCTTTCGGGCGGCGAGCAGCAGCGACTTCGCGTCGCACAGATGCTTGTCGCCCAACCACGGGTCTTGCTCGCCGACGAGCCACTTCTGTCGCTCGATCTCGCCTACCAGCGCATCGTGGTCGACCTCCTCGATCACTACCGGCGTCAGAGCGGTGCGCCGCTCGTCTTCGTCACGCACGACGTGAACCCCGTCCTGCACGCGGTGACGCGGGTTCTCTATCTCGCGGAGCGAAGCTGGGCGATCGGCACGGTCGAGGAGGTGCTGACGTCGGAGACGTTGTCCCAGCTCTATGCGACCGACATCGACGTTCTCGACGTCCGGGGACGGGTCGTGGTGATCGGCACCCCCGACCAGCACGGACATCACTAGAGACGTGTTCTGGTCGCTCCTTCACCAGCACTTCGTCCACAGTGCGTTGATGGCCGGCGCCCTGGTAGCGATCGTTTCGGGCGCGGTCGGGAGCTTTGTCGTCGCGCGCTCGCTGAGCTTCGCCGTGCACGCGATCTCGGAGCTCGGCTTTACCGGCGCCGCGGGTGCCCTCGTACTCGGCCTCAGCCCGGTGATCGGAATGGTGACCGGGTCGCTGCTCGTCGGTGTCGTACTCGGCGTGCTCTCGCTTCGCGGAAGCGAGCGCGACAGCTCGATCGGCGCGGTGCTCGCGTTTGGCCTCGGAGTAGGCGTCCTGTTGCTGTCGCTGTATCAGGGCTACGCGACCGAGGCGACCAACCTGCTGTTCGGAAGCATCGTTGGCGTCGACGACGCCCAGGTCCATGTGCTCGCAGGGGTCGCGGCACTCGTCCTTGCTGCCCTGGCAGTCCTCTACCGGCCGCTGCTCTTCTCGAGCGTCGACCCCGATGTCGCCGAGGCGCGCGGCGTGCCGGTGCGCGCACTGTCGATCGCGATCTTCTTGCTACTCGCCCTCACGACCGCCGAGGCGATCCAGGTCGTGGGCGTCCTGCTCGTCCTCACGCTCGTCATCACACCCGCAGCCGCCGCGCAACGGCTGAGCGCACGGCCAGGCACGGTGCTCGCGCTGGCCGTCGCGATCGCCCTCATCTCGACCGAGGGCGGGATCCTGCTCTCGCTCGCGCAACCGTGGCCGACGAGCTTCTTCATCAGCGCGATCTCGTTCGCGTTCTACGTTTGCGCCCGCGTGTTCGGGGCGAGTCGCCTCACAAGCGCATGGAGCGTCGATGTGGCAGCTTGACGTTCCCGACGATCGGGATCGCCGACCGAATCGGTAGGCTCGCGCTCCCGCGACCGTTCCCTTCCCTGGCGTCGCGGGCGGACGAGAGGCCAACTAGGGGCCTCGCTGCTTGCCGCCTACCGGCAGCGGGGCTCGGAGTCCGCCCCGGCGCGCGCCCCCTCTTCCAACACCAGTTGCTCACGCCGGGTCGACCTGGACCTGTCGGCCTCCGTCGGACGTAGTACCAGCGTGAGGCTCATCGTGGTCGGCTTGTGTGTGGCGGCGATAGCCGCTCCGGCGGCGCTTGCGAAGGGGCGAATCTCGGTTGCGCTTGGCGACGGCACGCCCCGTGTGGGGCAGCCGTTCACCGTTTACGTCCACACCGACTATGTCGTCCCGGCAGACGACTGGCTGCGGCTGATCGCGGTCGCGCCGCACAAGGACTGGTACGACGTCGTCGGGACGGTCACCGGCGACTCGTCGCTCGCCCACGCGACGATTCCGCGTGACGGTTTCGAGATCAAACTCGTGCGCAGCGGGACGAAGAACTGGCGTGCGATCGTTCGTCTTCCGCGACCGGGCCGCTGGCGGCTCGTGATTCCGAACGGGACACACCTCGGGTTCATGGTTCCGCCGCCGGCGTCGTGGATGCCGTGGGTTCGAGTTCATCGCTAGCGGCCGATCGACCCGTCCTGCACTTGGCGGCGGCCCGCTAGCTGAGCGGGATGATCTCGCACACGTCGACGCTGACGAACGCCGCGGGCGCCTCGGGAAGGTCGCGCAGCGTCTTGAAGGTCGACTCCGCGGCGCGTGCGTTCTGCTCGGTGTCGAAGAGCCAGAACGAGTGTTGGGTGATCGTGTCGCCGTCGCGTGACCGCGCCCAGTAGCCGCCCGCCGAGCCGGCCATGCCGTTGAGCATTGCGAAGCCGCGTTCGACGATCAGCGCAAGCGTCTCGGCCTCTCGACCGGGTTTGATCTCGACTCTTCCGATGACTGCATACATCCCGGGCTCAGATCTTGACGCGTGCCGCTCGTCCCTGCCGTGCTCCAAGCCCCGCGAACAAACCGATCGACAGGCTGGCATGCTGCCCGCGCGTTGTAGGCTCGACGGATGCTGAACTACAGGCTCGAGCTCGATCGCCACGACGGCAGCGACCCGGAGATCGTCCCGCAGTACGACTCTGAAGTGGCGTTTGGGCCCGGCATGGTGTTGCCCGCGCGCGAAGGTGAGATCTGGCTGGTAGATCGGACCAACGCCAGCGGGCTCACTCTCTACTGCAAGCTCGCCGAGTCCGCCTAAACTCGGCTTCGTCGTGGCGGCCAGCTCTGAGTCACGAGATGCTCGCTCAACAGGTGGAAGCGCTCATCGTTCGGCTCGAGGCGCTTGAGCTACGGCTGGCCGGCATCGACCGGGTGATCGGCAGATTGGAAGGCGCCGCGTTGACGACCGCGCGGTCCTTGCAAGAGATCTCCTCTCACTGGGACAACGTCTACGAGGCGATGCGGCGCACCGAAGATCCTGACGTCGGTCAACTCGACGACAAGCAATAGAGCCGGCGTCACTTCAATCGTTCGGGGGTTCGCTTCGTCCGGCACGTGGTTTGCTCTGCGCGAGCTCCTGGAGGGCTTCGGCCAATTCGGCTACCGCGACCTCGAGTGTCTCGGTGCGAGCGACGAGCGAGTCGAGAGCCGCCCGTGTGCCTGTCGTAGAGAGGATCGGCTCCCGGCCCTGGGCGAGCAGCTCGTGGATCCGTTCGGAGAGGGTCTCATTCATGGTTCCCACAATCCCACCTCCTGTTGCTGACGCCATCATAGGTGGAGGCGTTGCAGCCAGTTCAGGATTCACGATCACATGATCGGAGAGGAGCGCGCATGTCCGAGTCTGAGATGGAGAAGCACACCAGCCGACACCACGAAGCGGAGCTGCGGGAAGACAAGGAAGACGGCGAGGACGAGGAGACGCCGGCGTCGGACCCGGCGGCCGACGACGACGCGGATAGCTAAAGCCTCGGCATCGCTCGCGACGGGCTCGACGATTAACAAGCGCGAGGACGGGCAAGACCGGGACGGCTCCCCTGCGTGTGGCTTCGCCTGCGGGGGAGCCCTTCACAAGAACGCTTCGATAGGCTCGGCGAATGCCTGAGAGCCTGGCGGGCTGGACCGACGGCCCCACGAAACAAGCGATCATCGAGTTCGTCGAGCGGACCGTGTCGGACGGCGTACCGGTCGAAGAACGGGTCGCCGTGTTCGACAACGACGGCACGTTGTGGTGCGAGAAACCGATGCCGATTCAGCTCGACTTCATTCTCCGTCGGCTTGTTGGGATGGCAGAGGCAAAAGAGGAGTTGCGTGACCGTCAGCCGTGGAAGGCTGCCTACGAACGTGACTACGGCTGGTTCGCAGAGCTGATGGCCGAGCACTATGCCGGCGACGACACGAACGTCCGAACGCTGGCGGGCGGCATCCTGGCCGCCTTCGAGGGCATCAGCGTGGAGGATTTCGAGGAGCAGTCCAACGAGTTCATGCGCGCGGGGCAGCACCCGACGCTCGGCCGCGGCTATCTCGAGTGTGCGTATGCGCCGATGGTCGAGTTGCTCGGCTATCTGGCGGCGAACGGTTTCTCGAGCTACATCGTCTCGGGAGGCGGCCGTGACTTCATGCGTCCGATCAGCCAGGACATGTACGGCATCCCCCGCGAGCGGGTGATCGGCAGCGCAACGACGTTCGAGTACACGAGCGACGAAGGCGGGGGCACCATCACGCACAAGGCCGAGACCGACTACCTGGACGACGGTCCGCAAAAGCCGATCCGCATCTGGAGCCGCACGGGTCGCAGGCCGCTGCTCGCCGCGGGGAACTCGAACGGCGACATCGCGATGCTCGACTTCTCGCAGCACAAGGACAAGGCGTCACTTCGCCTGCTGCTGCTCCACGACGACGCCGATCGCGAGTTCGACTACACGACAGGCGCCGAGCAGGCGCTCGAGCGAGCCGGCACGAGCGGCTGGACGGTCGTCAGCGTCAAGAACGACTGGGCCACCGTCTTCTGAGCGCGTCTCGGGAGCGGCCGAGCCGGCTCAGGCGGTTACAGGTAGGTTGGCCGGGAGACCCGAACAGAGAGGGGCGATGTGGCTTCCAAGCGGACCCCGCAGACGGCTGCGAAGCGAGAGCGAGAACAGGCGCGGCGAGAGCGCCAGGCACGGAAACAGGCGAAGAAGGCTGCGGTTGCGGCCGAGCGTCGTAACCCGACCCCGGTTTCCGAGGACGTCGAGGGCGTCGAGTCGGAACTGATCGGTGAAGCGGCCTCGACGGATGACGATGCGCCGACGGACGACGCGGCGCCGGTGGCTGAACCGGCGCTGACTGCTGAAGCGGACTGAGCGCGACGCCCCGGGGCGAGGGCTCAGCGGCGGCCGTGATGGTTGCGGGCGCGCCGTTGACTTCGCAGCGGGGCCGGCTCGCCGACCGCGAGGAGGTGCTCCTCCGGCCTCGGCGCTCGGGCACCCTTCAAGACTCGCACCGACCCGTCGCATTCCAGGACGACATGCTGGGGCAGCTCCGAGTCGCGCTGGAAGCGGCGGGCCACCTCTTCGGCATAGCCGCCCGAGGCGACCGCCGACGGGGCAGCGAACTCGACGACGACCTCTCGCAAGGCAGGCCCGCGGGAGAGCTTCACGAGGTACGCCGCGTCGTACTTTCCCCCTGACGGCGGCGAGATCGCTCTCGACCGGTCGATCAGCCATGTCAGCTCCTGTTGATCAGTCATCACTCGAGCTCCTCTCCCCGCGTTGAGCTTCGGCTTCGATCAGCGTGAGACATCCCGGACAGATCTCGGATCCGTCCATCGAGACCCAGGTCTCGTGATCGTCGGAATCCCGCGGCGTGCGCGCGCACCTTCTGCACGTGACGAGGTCCGGGCCGCGTTCCGGATCAATCATCGAGACGCTCGTCCGCGCCGGCAACACCCATCCAACCTCACCCTCTTCGTTGCAGCAGACCGGGCCTGCACGCACGCACTGCGCGCAGGCCCGAACGGACGTTCAGGCGCCGAGCGGCGTGACGTTCTTCGCCTCGGGGCCTTTCTGTCCCTCGGCGGGGTCGTATTGCACCTTCGCGCCTTCCGCCAACGACTTGAACCCGTCGCCCACGATTGCGCTGTGATGCACGAAGACGTCGTTGCTGCCCTCGTCGGGCGTGATGAACCCGTACCCCTTTGCATCGTTGAACCACTTCACGGTTCCGGTTGCCATAGTCGATAACACCTCCTTCGCCTCGTTTGGAACGGGCAAAGGAAGCGCACCGCGCGCACCCGGTACTCGCTCAACTGGAGAACAACCATACGCCATCCGAAGCGGCGGCGCCTCCACGGAAGGGAAGGCGGGGGCCTGATCGAGTAGGGTCGGACCGGGCTGCGGCGCCCCCTTCGGCGTTTCCCCAGACAAGCAAGGGCGACGGCGAAGCGCCCGTGGCCGTGTGCGGTGCCCGGCATTCCCGGCCCTCCTGGTTTCCCCTGAGGGCCGGGGCCGGGGGCCGCCGGCTGACGGCGCGCCTACCCCGCCGGGTTCGGCTTCTGCGCCACGTCGTCGGCGGCCGTGCTCTCGACTGCGACCGGCGCCGCCGTCAGGTCGGTCGCCCCGCTGATCGAGTCCTTGAACTCGCGCATGCCCTTGCCGAGGCCGCGGCCCATCTCGGGCAGGCGCTTCGGGCCGAAGAGCAAGAGCGCAACGAGCCCGAGCAAGAGCAGCTCCGGCATACCGATGAATCCAGGCATGAGGGTCCTTTCAGGGCGGAAACGGGTGCCTGCGTACAGCGATTCGTGGGCCGCGCTGAAACGGTTCGGACCAGCGCCAAGCGGCCGGCGCCGCTTCCGGCCTGATTCGGCGCGGCTCCCGCGTGAGGCGGGAGGTCTAGAGCGACGAGTCGAAGCGCGCTGCGAGCCGGAGGGCCGTGGTCGGCTCGTAACCGCGATCGATCAGCTTGCGCAGGCGCCGGGCCAGCACCTGCTCGGCCGCATCGACCGTCAGCTGTTCGAACTCGTCACGGGTCCACGTCCGCTCGGGCTCCCACGCCTCGAACTCGTCCCAGGTGATCTGAACCGCAGACATCAGACCAGTTGTTTCGGCCCCGGCACGATCCGGCTTGAGTAGCGGGACGGTATGAACGGGCGCGGTAAGGTGCCCGCGATGCCGCGTCTGGTCGACACGACGATCCGCGTCCTGGGCCAGGAGCCGCTGGCGGGCCTGATCCCGACCGCAGACATCCTGCGCCTCGCCGAGGTGCTCGACGCTGCCGGGTTCGCCTACCTCGAGGTCTCCGGTGGCGGCGTCTTCGACAGCGCCGTCCACCGTGGGGTCGAGAGCCCGTGGGCCCGGATCCGGGCGCTCAAGGCGCGGGTCGAGACGCCGCTCGCGCTGGCGCTGCGCGGTCGCTTCCTCGTGGGGTCGCGCCCGGTCGGAGGCGACTTCGCACGGCGTTTCGTCGCCTGTGCGGCCGAGAGCGGCATCGACGTCTTCCGGCTCCACGATCCGCTGAACGACGTCGACAACCTCCGGGAGGCGGCCGAAGCGATCGTCGACGCCGGCCGCGAGTTCGACGCAGGGCTGCTGTACGGCAGCGGCCGGCACGAAGCGCTCGTCGCGGCGGCGAAGCGCCTGCCGGAGCTCGGCGCCGCCCGGATTCTCCTGCACGATCCCGCGGCGCTGCTGCAACCGCATCGGGCCGGCGAGTTGACCGCCGAGCTCCGCGCCATCTCCGGGCTGCCGGTGGGCCTCTACGCGCAAGGCGCGGGTGGCAACGCGCTGGCGTCGGCGCTCGAGGCGGCTCGTGCCGGCGCCGACCTGATCGGGACCGCGGTCTACCCCGTGGCGTTGTCGCTCCACCGCGTGTCGGCCGAGGCCGCAGCGCAGGCGTTCGCAGGCCTCGGGCTCGACACCGGCGTCGATCTTGCACGGTTGTGGGAGGCAGCCGATCTCGTCGACGAGCACATCGGGGACGAGCCGGTTGCGCCGCTCGCCCCGCGTATCGCGGTGCGCGCGGCACAGAACAAGCTGCCGGTCGGCCTCGTCGCTGCCCTCGAGATGCAGCTGCGCAGCCAGGCTGCCGGCGATCGGCTGGACGAGGTGCTCGTCGAAGTGGATCGCGTTCGTCGCGAGATCGGTTCGCCGCCGCTCGCGGCGCCGATCGGTCAGATCGTCGCGTCGCAGGCCCTGCTCAACGTGCTCAGCGCCAACCGCTATTCGACCACGGTCGACGAGCTGCGCGACCTCGTGCTCGGCCGGTTCGGGCGCACGCCGGGCCCCGTCGATCCGGCGCTCACCCGTGCGGCGGAGCTGTACGAGGGGTCGGCCGAGACCGAGCCTGTCGACCTCGACGCCCTGCGCGAGGAGATGGATGGGCTCGCGTCGAGCGAGGAGGAGCTGCTGCTGCTCGCCTTGTTCGGCGAGGAGGCAGAGCCACTGCTGCAGGCGATTCGCCAGCGCTCGAGCGGCGACGAGTCGCTGGCGGCGGGAGGCGTCGATCGCGCGCGTTCCGAGCGCATCCGCGAGGTCGTCCGCATCGTCCAGGAGACCGGGGTGGGCGAGATCACGATCGAAGAGGACGGCATGCGCGTCAGCGTGCGGCGAACCGTCGACGCGGCGGTCGCTCCGGCCGGCGAGCCCGAGCCCGACACGACGCCGATCCTGCCGCCGGACGACGAGGTCGTGCGCGTCGAGAGCCCGATGGTCGGCACCTTCTACCGTTCGCCCGCGCCGGGCGCCGCACCGTTCGTGTCCGAGGGCGATCCGGTCGAGGCGGGCCAGACGCTCTGCATCCTCGAGGCGATGAAGCTGATGAACGAGGTCAAGACCGATGTCGAGGGCATCGTCCGCGCGATCCACGCGGAGAACGCCGAGCCCGTCGAATACGGCCAGCTCCTGTTCGAGCTCGAGCCCGTCAACGGCCGGCCGCTCGACGCGATCATCTAGATGTTCACACGCGTCCTGGTTGCGAACCGCGGCGAGATCGCCGTCCGCGTGATCCGGACGCTCCACGAGCTCGGGATCGAGGCGGTCGCGATCTACTCGACCGCGGACAGCGACTCGCTCCACGTGCGGATGGCCGATCACGCAGTGTGCGTCGGCCCGCCCGCGGCCGTCGACAGCTACCTGCGCATCCCGAGCGTGGTCGCTGCGGCCGAGACGACCGGCTGCCAGGCGGTCCATCCGGGTTACGGGTTCCTCGCCGAGAATCCGGCGTTCGTCGCGGCGTGCGCCGACAACGACCTCGTCTTCATCGGCCCGCCCGCGGACGTGATGGCGACGATGGGCGACAAGATCGCTGCGAAGCAGGCGATGCGCGCCGCCAACGTCCCGACGGTGCCGGGAACGGAAGGGGCGACCTCGATCTCCGCTGCACAGAGCGCCGCCGACGAGATCGGGTACCCGGTCCTGCTCAAGGCGAGCGCAGGCGGCGGCGGCAAGGGCATGCGCCTCGTGAACGCGCGCGAGGACCTCGAGGACGCGTTCGGGACGGCCGCGGCCGAGGCCGAGGCGGCCTTCGGCGACTCGACGCTGTACGTCGAGCGCGCACTCGTCCCGGCGCGTCACGTCGAGATTCAGGTGCTCTGCGACGGGCACGGCGGCGTGCTCACGCTCGGCGAGCGCGAGTGCTCGATCCAGCGCCGCCACCAGAAGCTGATCGAGGAGTCGCCGTCCGTGGCGTTGACGCCCGAGCTCCGCTCGGAGATGGAGTCGGCGGCCGAGCGCGCCTGTCTCGCGGTCGGTTACCGCAACGCCGGCACGTTCGAGTTCCTGCTCGGGCCGGACGGGAGCTTCTACTTCATCGAGCTGAACGCGCGGCTGCAGGTCGAGCATCCCGTCACCGAGCTCGTCACCGGCATCGACATCGTCCGCGAACAGCTCCGCGTGGCCTCGGGGGAGCGGCTGACGACGACGGGACGCGCGGCGCGCGAGGGGCATGCGATCGAGGTACGGCTGAACGCCGAGGATCCGGACGCGGACTTTCGCCCCGCCCCGGGGCTCGTCACGAAATTCCGGCCTGCGCTCGGCCCGGGCGTGCGCATCGACACCTTCGTCGAGTCCGGATCGACGATCTCGCCGTACTACGACTCGATGATCGCGAAGCTGATCGTCTGGGACGTCGACCGACCCTCGGCGATCGCGCGCGCGCTGCGCGCGCTTCGTGAGACCCGGGTGGAGGGCATTCCGACGACGCGCGAGCTCGCGTTGGACGTGCTGGCCAGCGAACCGTTCCGTACGGGTGAGTACTCGACGTCGACGCTCGAGGCGCTGCGCGCGGTGACGGCATGACGGGCATCTCGCGGCGGCAGGCGCGCCGTCAGGCGCTGTTTCTGCTCTACCAGTGGGACCTTTCGGGGCAGGAGCTCGGCTCCCAGTACGCGGGCGAGATCGATCCCTGGGCGCGTGGCGTCGCGGGCGCCGTCGCCGAACGAGCGCCTGCGCTCGACGTGCGCATCACCGCGGCCGCCGACGGGTGGACGGCCGACCGCCTCGGGGTGGTCGAGCGAAGCGCTCTTCGGGTCGCCGTGTACGAGCTCGAAACGGGCGACGTGCCCGCCGAGGTGGCGATCAACGAAGCGGTCGCGTTTGCGAAGCGCTACGCGTCCGACGACGCTGCGAAGCTCGTAAACGGCATCCTTGGTCGAATCCAACGGGAGGAGGCAGCATGACGTCGGAGCAGTCGCTCGCGAACGCGGAGAATCTGTTGGCGCGGCTCGAGTCGGCGCGGACGCAGCTCGAGCACACCGACGATCCGGAGCGTGCGATCGCGATCCTCCAGGAGCTTGCCGACCTCGCCAAGGAGGTCGAGGCGGAGCTGCAGCGCGCCAAGCGCGCCGCCGAGACCGAGGCCGCCGCCCCGCCGGGGCCAGATGTCCCTGCGGCCTGAGCAGCTGCGCGCGCTCGTCGAGAACTACCTCGACGAGCTGAGCCTGACACCGGAGCTGGGGGGCCTCGCCGAGCCGGTCCGCTACGCGATCGGTGGCAAGCGGGTGCGACCGGTGGTGTGCCTCGCGACCGGCGACGCGCTCGGACTCCCGGTCGAGAACCTGTTGCCCGCCGCGGCCGCGGTCGAGCTGATCCACTCGTTCTCGCTGGTGCACGACGACCTGCCTGCCCTCGACGACGATCGCGAGCGCCGCGGGGAGCCGTCGGTCTGGGCTGCGTTCGGCGAGGCCGAGGCGATTCTCGCCGGCGATGCGCTGCTGGCCGAGGCGTTCCGTCTTGCGCTCACCTATCCGTCGGCCGAGGTCGCGCGCGAGCTCGTCGGGGCGACGCTGCACATGATCGGGGGCCAGTGGCTCGACCTGCGCGGCGAGGGCGATCGCGACGACCTGCACCGACTGAAGACGGGAGCCCTCTTCTCGGCAGCCGTCGGCTGCGCGCTCGCCGCGGCTGACGTGCCGAAGATCGACCGCGAGCCGTGGCACGCGTTCGCCGCCGAGCTCGGCCTTCTTTTCCAGGTCGTCGACGACCTGCTCGACGGCGACGGCTACGTGCTCGACGTCGGTGCTGACGGCGCCCGCCGCCTCGCGGACGAGGCGGCGGAACGCGCGCACGCACGACTCGGGTCACTCGACGGCGACACCGACGTGCTCGAAGGGATCGTGGACGACCTCGCGGCCCGTACGAGCTAGGCCGCCGACGTACGACGAAGCACGCTGCGTCCGAGCGCGACCAGCGCCAGCACGACCAGCGTCAGCGCGCAGAGCATGAAGCCGAACCAACCGATTCCGCCGAGCACCCACTTGATCCCGTGCTCGTCGTTCTTGAACACTGCGCTCATCGCGAGCAGCACCGCCCCGAGTCCTGCGGTTCCGATCATCGTCTTGTAGAGCGGATTCATCGTCGAGCTCCTCTCGTCGTTGGGACGATTCGACGGTATGAGGGCAACGGGCCCGTCGCATCGGCGCCGGGGTTGAATCGGCGTCACCCCAGGGTTGATGCGTTTCCGCCTTGACGGAGCTAGGTTTGAAGGCGTGGTGACGTCGGCCAAAGAGCCGTGCGTTCGATGCGGCGATCGCCTTCGTGATCGGCGCGTGGAGCGTGACCGAGGTGTTCCTCGAGCACCTGCACCCCGAATGGCTCACGGCGCCACTGACGGCGCTCGGCTGCTCGGCGCTGTACTGGCGGCGCCGGTACCCGATCCTCGTCGGGATCGCAATCGTCTCGATGGCGACCTTGCAGGCCGCCGTCGGCATGAGCCTTCACACCGCCGTCGGGCCTGTCGTCGGCATCTTCTTCGTCTCGTGGGCGATCGGCGCCTATGAGACGCGGTCGCGGGCGGTGCTCGGCCTGACGATCCTCGTCTGCGGGATGTGGATCGCGATGGGCGTGGATCTGCGGCACGGCACCGACCACTACGAGGGCACCGATTTCCCGTGGGTTGGTGCGCTCGTTGCGACACCCGGCGTCCTCGGGATCGCGTTCGGAGCCCGCACGCGGAGCCTGCAGGCGGCCGAGGCGAAAGCGCAGCGCCTCGAGCTCGAGCGCCGCGAAGCGGTCGTTGCCGAGCGTGCACGGATCGCGCGCGAGCTGCACGACGTGATTGCGCACTCCGTGTCGGTGATGACGGTGCAGGCCGGCGCAGCGGAGGAGATGCTCAAGCGCGATCCGGCGCGAGCGCTGGAGCCGGTGCGCGCCGTGCAGGAGACCGGCCGCCAGGCGCTGGTCGAGATGAAGCGCCTGGTCGGGATGCTCCGCGAGGACGACGACGAGATCGGCCTCGCACCACAACCGGGGCTGGCCGACCTCGACCGCCTGGTCGAGCAGATGCGCGAGGCCGGCCTGCCCGTCGAGGTTCGCATCGAGGGAGAGCGGCGCCCGTTACCGCTGGGGGTCGACCTCTCGGCGTACCGCGTCGTCCAGGAGGCGCTCACGAATGCGCTCAAGCACGCCGGCCATGCGACCGCGGTGGTGACCGTCCGCTACGGCCGGGACGACGTCACGATCGAGGTGACGGACGACGGCGCCGGGGAGGCCGAGAAGCCCGGGGGCCACGGCCTCATCGGCATGCGCGAACGGATCGGCGTCTTCGGCGGCACGTTCGCGGCGGGTCCCCGCGACGCCGGCGGGTTCGCCGTCAGCGCGCGCCTGCCGATCGGAGGCGGGGCGTGATCTCGGTGCTTCTCGTCGACGATCAGGCACTCGTGCGAAGCGGCTTCAAGCTGATCGTCGACGCGCAGGACGACATGGAGGTGGTGGGGGAGGCCGGCGACGGCCGCGCGGCGATCGAGGAGGCGTCGCGCCTGCATCCTGACGTCGTCCTGATGGACGTTCGCATGCCGGAGGTGGACGGCATCGCCGCGACGCGTTCGATCGTCGGCGACCGTCCCGAGGCACGGGTGCTCGTGCTCACGACGTTCGACGAGGACCGCATCGTCTACGACGCGATGAAGGCGGGCGCGAGTGGCTTCTTGCTGAAGTCGGCACCTCCGGCGCAGTTCGTCGACGCCGTGCGGACGGTCGCCTCCGGTGAGGCGCTCCTGGCTCCGAGCGTGACGCGGCGGCTGGTCGAGGACTTCGTCCGCCGGCCGCCGCCCGGGGAGGCATCGACCGAGCGGCTCGGCGGGCTGACCGATCGTGAGCGCGAGGTGCTCAAGCTGATCGGTCGCGGCCGCTCGAACGCAGAGATTGCCGGGGAGCTCTACGTGAGCGGCGCGACCGTGAAGACGCACGTCAACCGGATCCTCTCGAAGCTCGGATTGCGCGACCGTGTGCAGGCGGTCGTGCTCGCCTACGAGACCGGGCTCGTACGCCCCGGCGAATAGCCTTCCGGGGTGGAGCTGCAGGGTCGTCTCGGAGCGCTCGCCGAGCGCAACTTCCGTCTCGTCTTCTCGAGCACGTCGATCTCGGCGCTCGGCGACGGCGTCACGACGGTCGCGCTCGCCTTCGCCGTGTTCCACATCGGCGGGTCGGCCACGTCGCTCGGCCTCGTGCTCGCCGCGCGACAGGCGGCAGCCGCGGCGATCACCGTCGCCGCCGGCGTGTGGGCCGACCGGCTGCCGCGGCACCTGGTGCTCGTGGCCGCGGCCACCGCTCTCGGAATCGTCCAGGCGATCGCCGGAACGCTCGTCGTCACCGGACGCGCGGAAGTGTGGATGCTGGTCGTGCTCGCCCTGGCCTACGGCCTCGCCGACGGCTTCGTGATCCCCACGTCGCAGGGCCTGATCCCGGCGGTCGTCAGCTCGACCCGCCTCCAGCAGGCGAATGCCCTGCTCGGTCTGAGCAGGTCGATCCTCGGCGTGCTCGGTCCCGCGATCGGCGGCGTGCTCGTCGCGGCCGGCAGCCCGGGTGCCGCGCTGCTCGTCGACGCGGCCAGCTTCGGTGTGGCGGCGATCCTCCTGTTGCGCGTCTCGATCCCGCGCCGCGTCGACCGCGTCGATCCCGAGCCGTTCCTCGCGGAGGTGCGGCAGGGCTGGAACGAGTTCCGGCGGCAGACCTGGATCTGGACGACGATCGTCTTCTTCGGGATCGGCAACTGCGCGTCGACGTCTGTGTTCGTGCTCGGACCGCTGATCGCGAAGCAGCACTACTCCGGCGGCACGACATGGGCGCTGCTCGTCAGCTCGTTCGCCGCCGGCACCATCGTCGGTGGCGTCGCTGCGCTCCGCGTTCGACCCGGCCGGCCGCTGCTCGCCTCGTGTCTCTCGGCGGTGCCGTTGGCGCTGCAGCCGCTCGGCCTCGCGCTGCAGGCGCCGGTCGGGGTGCTCGTCGCGATCTGGGTCGTCTCGGGCATCGGTCTCGCGATCCATCTCGCGCTGTGGTTCACGGTCTTCCAGCAGCACGTTCCGGAGGAATCGCGCTCGCGTGTCAGCTCCTACGACGCCCTCGGTTCGTTCGTCCTGCTGCCGCTCGGCTCGGCGATCGCAGGGCCGGTGTCGGTTCTGATCGGCATCCCGGCGACGCTGCTCGGCACCTTCGCGATCGAGGTCGCATCGTTCGCCGCGATCATCGCGCAGCCGAGCGTGTGGGCGATCAGACGGGGCCTGCCGCAGTGGGAGGCAAATGCCGAAGCAGCGGCTTGACGTGGTGCTCGTCGCGCGTGGTCTTGCCGAATCACGGGCGCAGGCCCAGGCGCTCGTGCTCGCCGGGCTCGTCCCCGGGCACTCGAAGCCGGGTGAGCAGGTCGCCGCCGACGTCGATCTCGAGGTCACCGCGCCGCCGCCGTACGTCTCGCGCGCCGGCCAGAAGCTCGCGCACGCGCTCGACGCCTTCGACGTCGACGTCGAAGGCGTCGACTGTCTCGACGTCGGTGCCTCGACCGGTGGGTTCAGTGACGTCCTCCTGCAACGCGGTGCGGCGCGGGTGATCGCACTCGATGTCGGCTACGGGCAGCTGCACGATCGCGTCCGTCGCGATCCGCGAGTCACCGTGCTCGAACGCACGAACGCACGCTCGATCACCGAGCTGCCGTTCGCACCGCAGCTGATCACATGCGACGTCTCGTTCATCTCGGCCCGCCTCGTCATGCCGCCGGCCATGCGGCTCGCCGAGCCCGGCTGGCAGGCGCTCGTGCTCGTCAAGCCGCAGTTCGAGTCGGGGCGCGCCGAGGCGCCGAAGGGCGTCGTCCGCGATGCCGGCGTCCAGGCGCGCGTCGTGCGAGAGGTGGCGGAAGCGCTGCTCGCCGCGGGGGGTGAGCCGCGCGGCGTCGTAGACTCCGGCCTTCCCGGGCCGAAGGGAAACCGTGAGTTCGTCCTCCACCTCGTCGACCGACCAGATGCCGTCATCCCCGCCGCGTTCGACCGCTGGATCGCCGATGCCGTCGGTTAGGACGGCGGCGGTCGTCACGAACGGCCGAAACGGCGTCGTTGCAGAGGCGCTCGCGCGCCTCGAGCCCGTTGCCGCCGCCGGCGGCGTCGAGCTGCTGCTGGACGACTCGGCCGACGTGCAGCCCGACGTTGCAATCGTGCTCGGCGGCGACGGGACGATGCTGCGGGCGCTCACGCGCTTCCTCGGCACCGGCGTCCCGGTGATCGGGGTCAACTACGGGCGGGTCGGCTTCCTGACCACGATCCGGGCCGACCGCCTGGAGGACGGCGCCCGGCGCGTGTTCGCGGGCGAGTACCAGGTGGTCGAGCTGTCGACCCTCGAGGTGTCGCTCGGCGAGCAGAAGCGGGTCGCGGTCAACGACGTCGTCGTCGCCGGGGGAACGCTCGGCCGCATGGTCGAGCTCGGATACGCGATCGGCGGCGAGGATCTCGGCGTGCAGCCGTGCGACGGGCTGATCTGCGCGTCCCCGGGCGGCTCGACCGCGTACAACCTCTCGAACGGCGGCCCGGTGCTCGTCTGGGGGATCGACGCGATGGTGCTGACGTTCGTGGCGCCGCACACCCTCCACATCCGGCCGCTCGTCGTGCCGCGCGGGCCCGAGCTCGTGATCACGAATCGAACACGCGGGCTCGAGGCGACCGTGCTCGCGGACGGACAGCCGGTCGGCCCCCTGCCCGAGGGCGCCAGTGCGATGGTGCACCTAGGTCCCGACCGGAGCCTGCTCGGCACGCTGCCCGAGGTCACCTTCTTCAGTCGTTACGCCGCCACCTTCGGGCGATGAGCGACGGCAGACGCCGGCCGTAGCATCTCCCGAGTGCTGAGGCGTCTGCGTATCGCGAACCTGGTGCTGATCGAGGAGGCCGAGCTGGAGCTGCACGGCGGTCTGAACGCGATCACCGGCGAGACGGGCGCCGGCAAGACGATCCTGGCCGGTGCCTTCGGACTGCTGCTCGGCGCGCGCGGCGACGCAGCGCTGATCGGTGCGGCCGGCGACGAGGCCTATGTCGAGGCCGAGTTCGACGCCGCCTCGGACGAGCTGCTCGGGCCGCTGGCCGACCTTCGCCCCGAGGGCGAGGACGGGCTGGTGCTCGCAAGGCGCATCTTCGCCGACGGCCGCACGCGTGCCTACGCGTGGGGCCGCGCGGCCGCGCGCGAGGACGTGGCCGCGGCAGCCGAGGCGCTGATCGCGATGAGCGGTCAATTCGAGCAGCGGCGGCTGGCACGCGCGGGGTACCGATTGGCCGTCCTGGACGCGTACGCCGGCGTCGACACCGGCGAGGCGCGGCTCGCCTGGAGGCGCACCCAGGAAGCGCGCCGGCGCTACGACGAGGTCACTCGCGATGCCGCCGCGGTGCAGGCGCGGCTCGACGAGCTGCAGGCGTTGGCAGAGGACACCGACGGCCTCGAGGCCGGCCGTGAAGCCGAGCTGCGCGTGCAGCGTGAGCGGCTCCGGCACGTGACGGAGCTGGCGGCAGGCGCTGCCGAGGGCGCCGCGGCGCTGGCGCCCGACGACGGCGACGGCGCTGCCGATCTCGTCGCCGCCGCCGAGCGCGCGCTCCAGCCGGTCGAGCATCTGGCGCCCGAGCTGCGGACGGCTGGCGACGCGCTGCGCCAGGCCGAGCTGCAGCTGCGCGAGACGGCGTCCGAGCTGCGCGGCTTCCTCGGCTCGCTCGACGCGGAGCCGGCTCGGCTCGAGCAGGTGGAGACCGAGCTCGACCGCCTCGCCGACCTTCGCCGCCGGTTCAGGGCCGAGACCTTTGCCGAGCTGGTCGACCGGGGCGCAGAGGCACGCGCCGAGCTTGCAGAGCTCGACGGCGGCCTCGATCCGGCCGGCGCAGCGGCCGCCGAGCTCGAGTCCGCCGAGCGGGAGCTCGGGCGGATCCACGACGATCTCACCGCGTCGCGGCAGGCCGCGCGCAGCTCGTTCGCCGATGCCGTGGCGGGCGAGCTGGCGGGGCTCGGGCTCGGTGACGGGGAGTTCGCCGTCGAGCTGCAGCCGCGCGAGCCCGGGCCGACCGGAGCCGACGAGGCGGTCTTCCTGATCCGCCCGAACGCCGGTCTTCCGTTCGCGCCCGTCTCCGAGACCGCCTCGGGCGGCGAGCTGTCACGGATCGCACTGGCGCTGGCCGCGGTCGCGGGCGGCGAGACGCTCGTCTTCGACGAGATCGACGCCGGCGTCGGCGGCACGACCGCCCACGCCGTCGCCGAGACTCTCCGGCGGCTGGCGAGCCGTGCGCAGGTCGTCACGATCACGCACCTGCCGCCGATCGCCAGCGCAGCCGACCGTCACTTTCGCGTCGAGAAGGCGGTGGGCGACCCGACCCGCACGCGGATCGACGCCCTCGACGACGCACAGCGCCGCGACGAGGTCGAGCGGATGCTCGGCGGCGCAGCCTTCCTGGCCTCGCTCGAGCGCTGAGGAGAATCGGGCTTCTAGACTCGCGAGGTGAGCTTCGTCGAGTTCAAGGGCTACGCGCGGCTCGACCGGCGCACCAAGCACCTGACCAGGCGAGTCGGCCCCGACGACGTCGCGATCATCGATCACGCCGACCTCGACCGGGTGTCGGCCGAGGAGCTCGTCGAGTCGGGCGTCCGGGTCGTCGTCAACGTGGCGCAGAGCCAGACCGGCCGGTTCCCGAACCCCGGCCCGCTCGAGCTGGTGCGCGGCGGCGTGCGCCTGATCGACGCTCCGGGCGCCGACCTGTTCGAGACCGTCTCGGAGGGCGAGCTGCTGTCGGTGCGGGGCGCCGGCCTCTACCGCAACGGTACGTGTCTGGCCAACGGAAGCGTCCTCGTCGAGGAGGGCCTGACACGAGCGCTCGACGACCAGCGCGCACGCGTAACGCAGGCGCTGCAGGCATTCGCGGAGAACACGCTCGAGTACCTGCGCGACGAGGGCCGCCTCCTGACCGAGCCCATCGAGCTGCCGCAGCTCCGTACGCGGCTGCGCGACCGGCACGTGCTGGTCGTCGCGCGCGGCCCGGGCCACAAGCGCGACCTGCGGATGGTCGGGCCGTACGTTCGCGACTATCGCCCGGTGCTCGTCGGTGTCGACGGCGGCGCCGACGCGATCATCGACGCGGGCTGGACGCCCGACCTGATCGTCGGCGACATGGATTCCGTCTCGGACGCAGCGCTCCGCTCCGGCGCCGAGCTGGTCGTCCACGCGTACGCCGAGGGCGGTGCTCCGGGCGCGGCCCGGCTGGGGCGGCTCGGGATCCCGTTCCACGCGGTGTCGGTGCCCGGGATCAGCGAGGACGCCGCCTTCCTGATCGCGTACGAGAAGGGCGCGCAGCTGATCGTCGCCGTCGGCACCCACTTCAACCTGATCGAGTTCCTCGAGCGCGACCGCGCCGGGATGTCGTCGACGTTCGTCACGCGCCTCAAGGTCGGCGAGATCCTGATCGACGCGAAGGGGGTGTCGAGGCTGGTCGCGCCGCGGGTCGGGATCCTGCCGTTCCTCGTGCTCGCGCTCGCCGGCCTGCTCGCGATCGTCGTCGCGGTGCTGGCGTCTCCGGCGCTCCGCAGCCTGATCGAGGACACCGTCCGAACGATTCTGTGAGGACGGCCAGCCGCGAGCTGCTCGCGCCGCGCGCCGACGTCTGGGCGTTCATCGCGGAGCCGTATCACCTGTCGGACTGGTGGCCCGGCATCACCGGCGTCGAGCCCGATCGGCGAGGGTTCGCGCCGGGCGCGCGCTGGAAGGTGATCACGACCTCGCGCAACGTGTTCGTCGGCAGACGCCGGCGCGAGACGATGCTGCTCGTCCGGACGATCGAGCCCTACGAGCGCTTCGCCTGGCACGTCCTGTCGCCGAAGCTCGACGCCGAGGTCTCGCTCGCAGCCGTCGGACCGGAGCGGACGCGCGTCACCGTCTCCGCCAGCCGCGGCTCGCCCGGGCGGGCCGTCCGACACCTCTACGACCTCGTGCAGACTGCGGCGAGCCTGTAGGCCTCGAGCAATGCTCTCCCTCCGCTACCACATCGCTTCCCTCTCCGCGGTCTTCATCGCGCTGATCGTCGGCATCCTCGTCGGCGTTGGCATCTCCGGGCGCGGGTTCGTCGACAAGTCCGAGCGCCGGAACTTCGAGAGCAGGATCGCCTCGCTCCAGAACCAGGTGGCCGGCCTGAACGCCGAGAAGTCGCTCCTCGGCCAGCAGGGCCAGGCAGCGCAGTCGTTCGTCGAGGACACGTATCCGGCGCTGATGGCAAACCGCCTGGCGCATCGCCGGATCGCCGTGATCGTGATCGGCTCGAACGCCGCTGCGGCGGGCGCGGACGTCGCCCAGACGCTCAACGACGCCGGAGCGACGACGGCGTTCTACCGCGCGATCAAGGAGCCCGTCACGCTCAGGCCGCTGCTGCAGTCGCTGCACGGGCTCGCGGGCTTCCGGAACCTGCCGGACATCGCATACGAGCTCGCCCAGGAGTGGGTGACCCGCGGCGCGAGCCCGGTTGCCGACCGCGTGGCGCCGCTCGTCGTCGACGAGCAGCGGGGCGCCGCCTTCCGCCCGGTCGACGGCGTGGTGATCGTCGAGCGGGCACCGGCACCGGATGCGGCGACCGAGCGCTTCGTCGACGGCCTGATCGGTGGGCTCACGGTCACCGGCGTTCCCGTCGTCGCGGTCGAGCGCACCTCCGCCGACCCGTCGCTCGTCCCGCAATGGCAAAAGGTGGCCGGCCTGTCGACGGTCGACAACATCGACACGTCTCCGGGCAGGCTCGCGCTGGCGCTGCTGCTCGAGGGGGCAGAGCCCGGCAGCTACGGCGTGAAGTCGAGCGCGGACGCCCTGCTGCCGAAGCTCGCGCCGGCCGGTTGACCGAGCAGGAGCCGACCACGATCCTCGTCGCCGCGCGCGACGAGGAGGAGGGGATCGCGGGCACGGTGCGCCGGCTGCGCGGGCAGTTCCCGCACGCGCGCCTGATCGTCGCGGACGACGGCTCCCGCGACGCGACCGTCGCGCGCGCACGGGCGAGCGGCGCCGAGGTGCTCGAGTTGCCGCGGCGGGGCAAGGGCCAGGCGCTCTCGGCCGCCGAGCGCGCCGCCCCGCCCGGCGGTCTGCTGCTCGTCGACGCCGACGTCGAGGGCGACGTGTCGCCGCTCCTCGCCGGGCGGGGGCTGCGGACGGCGCGCTTCGTCAGGCGTCAGGGGGGCGGCTTCGGAGTCGCCAGGCGGGTCGCCGCCACGCTGATCCGTTTCCGCACCGGAGTCGAGGTCGTCGAGCCGCTGTCGGGCCAGCGGGCGCTCGACGCGGCGGCGCGGGCCGCCGTGTTCCCGCTGGCGCCGGGATTCGGGGCAGAGACGCGGATGACGATCGACGCGCTTCGCGCCGGCGTCACGCTGACCGAGATCGAGCTCGACCTGGCCCATCGCCCGACCGGCCGTGATCTGCGCGGGTTCGTGCACCGCGGGCGCCAACTCGTCGACCTGGTGCTCGCGGTCGGCCCGCTGCGGCGGAACCATCGTGGCCTCCGGCTGCCGCTCGTCGGCTGGGCGACGGCGGTGCACGAGCCGGTCGTCGCGGCGATCGGCCTCGCCGACGACCTCTGGTCGGGGCCTGAGCGCGGTTTCGCCGCCCACCTACGTGCCGGATCGACCACCGGTGTGCTCAAGCTCGCGGCGATCCCGGCGTACGGCCTTGCGCGCACCCGTTCGCTCTCCGGCGCCCTGCTCGTCGGGCTCGCCGCGAACGCACTCAACCAGCTCGACACGAAGCCGGGACGGGCGATCAAGGCGTACCTCGCGGTCGCAATCCCGCTCGACGCGCCGCTCGCAGCCGCCGTCCTGATCGCTCCCTACGATCTCCGCGAGATGGCAATGCTCGGCGACGCAGGGGCGAATGCACTTGGTGCGCTGCTAGGCTTGCGTTCCGTGAGTCGCTTCACGGGTAGACGGCGTTGGCTGGCGATCGGAGCGCTCGCCGCCCTCACCGCCTTCGGCGAGCGCAGCTCATTGGGAGCGTTGATCGAGCGCACGCCGGTCCTCCGCGAGCTCGACGAATGGGGGAGAGCGTGAGCGCCAAGTACGTCTTCGTCACCGGCGGGGTCGTCTCGTCGCTCGGCAAAGGGATCACCGCTGCGTCGCTCGGCCGCCTCCTGAAGTCGCGCGGCCTGAAGGTGCAGGTACAGAAGTTCGATCCGTACATCAACGTCGATCCCGGCACGATGAGCCCCTTCCAGCACGGTGAGGTGTTCGTCACGGAGGACGGTGCGGAGACCGACCTCGACATCGGCCACTATGAGCGGTTCGTCGACGAGAACCTGTCGCGTGCAGCGAACCACACGTCCGGCGCGGTGTGGGATCGCGTGCTGCGCAAGGAGCGCAAGGGCGAGTACCTCGGATCGACGGTGCAGGTGATCCCGCACATCACGAACGAGATCAAGGCGCGCATCCGCTCGGTCGCCGACGCCACGGACACGGACGTCGTGATCACCGAGATCGGCGGCACGGTCGGCGACATCGAGTCGCTGCCGTTTCTCGAGGCGATCCGCCAGTTCCGGCGCGAGGCCGGCCCGGAGAACGTCCTCTACGTCCACGTCACGCTCGTTCCGTTCATCGAAACGGCCGGTGAGCTGAAGACGAAGCCGACGCAGCACTCCGTCAACGAGCTGCGCCGCATCGGTATCCACCCGGACGTCCTCGTGTGTCGCTCCACCGAGCCGCTGCAGCGCGAGATCCGCGAGAAGATCGCGCTCTTCGCCGACGTCGACGTCGACGCCGTGATCACGAATCCCGACGTCCCCGACGTCTACCTCGTCCCGATCGCCCTGCACGAGCAGGGGCTGGACGAGCTCGTCTGCCGCAAGCTGTCGATCGACGCTCCCCCGCCCGACCTCGAGGAATGGCTCGAGCTGACGGAGCGGATCAACGAACGCGAGGATCTGGTCGAGATCGCACTGGTCGGCAAGTACGTCAAGCTCCACGACGCGTACCTGTCCGTGCACGAGGCACTCAAGCACGCAGGCATCTCGACCGGCTGCCGCGTGCACGTGCGCTGGGTCGACGCCGAGGAGATGACGATCGACGAGGCCCGCGCCGAGCTCGCGGACGTCGACGGCGTGCTCGTCCCCGGCGGGTTCGGCTCGCGCGGCTGGGAGGGCAAGGTGCTGGCGTGCCGGGTGGCGCGCGAGGACCGGATCCCGTATCTCGGCATCTGTCTCGGCATGCACGTCGCCGTGTCCGACTTCGCGCGACACGTCGCCGGGCTGGACGGCGCGAACTCGACGGAGATGGACCCGGAGACCCCGTATCCGGTGATCGACCTGCTGCCCGAGCAGAAGGAGATCGAGGATCTCGGCGGCACGATGCGGCTCGGTGCGCAGGCGGTCGAGCTCGCCGAGGGCTCACGCGCCCGCGACGTCTACGGCGACGAGGAGATGATCGCCGAGCGCCACCGCCACCGGTACGAGGTGAACAACGCCTACCGCCAACAGCTCGTCGACTCGGGGCTCGTGATCAGCGGGACGTTCCAGGAGGGGCGCCTCGTCGAGATCGTCGAGTTGCCGGAGCATCCCTGGTTCGTCGCATCGCAGTTCCATCCGGAGTTCAAGTCGCGCCCCACACGCCCGGCGCCGCTCTTCTTCGGCTTCGTCTCGGCGGCGCGCGACCGCGCACGCGCACGCACGCACGCCGAAGTGGCATAGCGGCAGTGCCCCGGGACGTCCTCGAGCTCTTCACCGAGCTCGCCGCGGTGCCGAGCCCATCGGGCGACGAGCGAGCGGTCGCCGATCTGGTGCTCGGGTACCTGGGCGACTGCGGCCTCGATGCCGACGAGGACGACGCAGGCCCGGCAATCGGCTCGAACGCCGGCAACATCTACGCGCGCCTCGAGGCCACCGCGCCCGGCGACGCGCTGCTCTTCTGCGCCCACCTCGACACGGTGCCCCCGACGGCGGCGATCGAGCCGGTCGTCGAGGACGGCAGCGTGCGCAACTCGGCCGGGACGATCCTCGGCGCCGACGACAAGTCGGCGGTCGCCGCGATGCTCGACGCGACACGCAGCGTGCTCGCCGAGAACCGTCCGCACGCGGGGATCGAGCTCCTGTTCACACCCCGGGAAGAGGTGGGGCTCGAGGGGGCGGCCGCCTTCGACCATCAGCGCCTGCAGGCGAGGATCGGCTACGTCTACGACCAGGCGGCGCCGATCGGCACCGTGATCGTCGGTGCGCCGTTCTCGCAGTCCCTGGAGGTGACGTTCCACGGCCGTGCGGCGCACTCCGGCATGCATCCGGACGAGGGCCGGTCGGCGATCGCCGCCGCTGCGCGCGCGATCTCGGAACTGCGGCTCGGGCGCGTCGACGAGCTGTCGACCGCAAACGTCGGCACGATCTCCGGCGGCACGGCGACCAACATCGTCCCCGAGTGGTGCACCTTCGTCGCCGAGGCGCGCTCGCACGACGAGCGGCGCCTGGCTGATCTCGTCCAGGAGATGCAGGACGCCGTCACCTTCGCCGCGGGCGTGGCGGAGTGCGAGGCGACGACGGTCGTGCGCAAGAGCTACCGGGGCTATCGGTTCGGCCGGACCGATCGCCCGGTCGCGCTCGCGGCGGCCGCGCTCGAGCGGTGCGGTCACGCCGTTCGCTACGAGCTGTCGGGCGGCGCCGCCGACGCCAACGTGTTCAACGATCGGGGCTTTCAGGTCGTGAACCTCGCCAACGGCATGACCGACATCCACACGCCTGCCGAGCGGATCGCCGTCGCAGACCTGGAGGCGATGGTCGACGTGACGCTCGCGCTGGTCGATGCCGCTCTCGCTTAGGCGCGGACGCGTCACCACCGTTCGCGAACGTCACCCCGACTACGTGCGCTGCGAGGTGGACGGGGTTCCATGCGTCGCCTACCCGCAGGTGACCGGCGACGTCGAAGAGGGCGACGAGGTGATCGTCAACGTGCAGGCGCGCATGCTCGAGCTCGGCTCCGGAGGGTTCGACATCCTGTACGCCAATCTCACGCGTGGGCTCGAGCTGACCCCGGACGAGGGCGCCCACGTGATGGCGCTGCCGTACGCGCCGGGGCAGTGGGCGGTGCGACACGCGGAGGAGGATGGGGGGCTCGCCGGCTCCCTGGACGGGCTGCCGGTGGTGCTCTGCACCGTCCATTCCCAGGTGGTGCCGGTATGCGGGGCGCTCGCGGGATTGCGAGTCGCCTACCTCCAGGTGCAGGGAGGCTCCCTCGCCGTCTCGCTCTCGGACACGCTTCGCGCATTGCGCGCGCGGGGCCTCATCGAGGCCGCCGTCGCGGTCGCGCCGTGCTTCGGCGGCGACGTTCGTTGCCTTTCCGTCGCCTCGGCGCTGCTCTGGGCCGCCGGGCGCGCGGAGGTCGCGGTCTGCTCGGTCGGCCCGGGCCTCGCAGGCACCGGCACGCGTTTCGGCCACGGCGCGACGGCGCTCGCCGAGGTTGCGCATGCAGCGTCCGCGCTCGGCGGTCGAGCCGTGCTCGCCCGACGCGTCTCCACGGCCGACGCGCGCGAACGCCACCGTGGCGTCTCCCATCACACGCGCGCCGTCATCGAGCTCGCCGGCTCGAGCCTGACGCTCGCCGAAGGCGACGGCGACGGCTGGCGCGAGGCGTGCACCGGCCTCCCGCTCGCCCACATGGGTCGCGGCCCCGCCGACGACCCGGCGCACTTCGCCGCCGCGTTCGCCGCAGGCATCGAGGCCCGCCGCCTGCTCCGCACGCCACTGTAGGCTTCCCGCCCGTGCGGATCGGCGTGGCCAAGGAGATCAAGCCGGACGAGTACCGCGTTGCGCTGACACCCGCGGGTGCGCTGGAGCTGATCGGCCACGGTCACGAGGTCGCTGTCGAGACGGGAGCGGGCGCGGGCAGCGCGTTCGACGACGAGCAGTACACACGTGTCGGCGCGCGGATCACGACCGTCGACGACGTCTGGCAGACGAGTGACCTGCTGCTGAAGGTGAAGGAGCCGATCGAGCCCGAGTACGCGCAGCTGCGCGAGGACTTGATCCTGTTCACCTATCTGCACATCGCGGCGGACGAACCGCTCACGCACGCTCTCGTCCGCTCGGGGATCACGGCGATCGCGTACGAGACGGTCGAGGTCGGCCGCACGCTGCCGCTACTCGCTCCGATGTCGGAGGTCGCCGGACGGCTCGCGCCACAGGCGGGCGCGCACTTCCTCGAGAAGCCGCTCGGTGGACGCGGGCTGCTGCTGGGCGCGGTCCCCGGCGTCGCTCCGGGGCGCGTCGTGATCGTCGGCGGTGGAGTGGTCGGCTACAACGCGGCCGTGATCGCGCTCGGCCTCGGGGCGCAGGTGACGATCCTCGAGCGCTCGATCGACCGTATGCGCCATCTCGAAGAGGTCCTCTCCGGCCGTGTGACGTTGCTGATGAGCTCGCGCCTCGAGGTCGGCGAGGCGGTTGCGCAGGCGGACCTCGTGGTCGGCGCCGTGCTCATCCCCGGCGCACTCGCGCCGAAGCTCGTGACGCGCGAGATGATCTCGACGATGCGCCCGGGAGCGGTCGTCGTCGACGTCGCGATCGACCAGGGGGGCTGCTTCGAGACGTCGCGCGCAACCACGCACGCGGACCCTGTCTACCTGGTGGACGACGTCATCCACTACTGCGTGGCCAACATGCCGGGCGCGGTGCCGATCACCTCGACTCACGCGTTGACCAATGCGACGCTCCCGTACGTCGAGGCGATCGCGAACCTCGGGCTGCGCGACGCGGTCGCGTCCGACGCCTCGCTGGCGAAGGGCGTCAACGTGATCGACCGCAAGGTCACCTACGAGGCAGTCGCCGACGCACACGG
Source organism: uncultured Thermoleophilia bacterium (assembly GCA_963769545.1). Lineage (GTDB taxonomy): Bacteria > Actinomycetota > Thermoleophilia > Gaiellales > Gaiellaceae > PALSA-600. The sequence goes on from CAVYMB010000003.1 coordinate 596,966, forward strand.
CCTCACCTACACGCCGTTGTCGGCGGTCCTTCCGCTCCAGGCCGTCTAAGCGGCCTGTGGCTAGGTCTTCGCCTTCGCCGGGAAGAGCTTCACGACGACCCACGTGACTGCCGCGGCGAGCGAGATGATGAACGCCACGAAGGCAGCGATCCCGATCAATCCGAGTACGTCGGCCACGGAAGTAGGATAGCTCGGTGCCGCGCGCGTGCGTCATTGTGCTGGACGCCGTCGGAGCCGGCGCGTTGCCGGATGCGGCCGAGTTCGGCGACGAGGGGTCGAACACGCTTGCCAACGTCGCCCGGGCCGTCGGCGGTCTCGACCTGCCGACCCTGGAGGCGCTCGGGCTCGGGAACGTCGAGCCGCTCGAAGGGTGTGCGCCACAGCCGGGCGCGCCGGCCGTTGCGGGCCGCCTGCTCGAACGTTCGAAGGGCAAGGACACGACGATCGGCCACTGGGAGCTGATGGGGATCGTGACGCCGCAGCCGATGCCGACGTACCCGTTCGGGTTCCCGGACGAGGTGATCGATCCCTTCATGAACCGGACCGGCCACGGTGTGCTCGGCAACCGCCCGGCGAGCGGCACGGAGATCATCCAGGAGCTCGGCGAGGAGCATCAACGAACCGGGAAGTGGATCGTCTACACGAGCGCCGACTCGGTGTTCCAGATCGCCGCGCACGAGGACACGATCCCACTGGAGGAGCTCTACGACGGCTGCCGCGTCGCACGCGAGATCCTCACGGGCAAGCACGCTGTCGGCCGTGTGATCGCGCGTCCGTTCACCGGCGAGCCGGGCGCGTACGAGCGGACGCCGAACCGCCACGACTTCTCGCTCGAGCCGCGCCGGCCGAACTACCTCTCGCAGGTGCGCGCCGCCGGGCACAAGGTCTACGGCGTCGGAAAGATCCCCGACATCTTCGCGCACGTCGACATCGACGAAGAGCATCCGACCAGGTCGAACGTCGAAGGGATCCAGAAGACGGAAGAGCTGCTGCGCACGATCGAGGACGGCTTCGTCTTCACCAACCTCGTCGAGACCGACATGCTCTGGGGCCACCGCAACGACCCGGTCAACTTCCACCGCTGCCTGCAGGACTTCGACCGGCGGCTGCCCGACCTGCTCGACGCGCTCCAGCCCGGCGACCTGCTCGTCGTGACCTCCGATCACGGGTGCGACCCGACCACGCCGTCGACCGACCACTCGCGCGAATACGCGCTGCTTCTGGCCTACGTCGAGGGGCGAAACGCCGCCGGCAAGGTGCACGAGGACGGTGAGTTCGCCGACGTGGGGGCGACCGTCAACGTCTGGCTGGGCGGCGGGTCGGCCCCGCGGGGCGTGCCGGGCCGTCCGATCGTCGAGCCGTGATGCGCCTCGACGATCCCGCCCTCGTCGCCGCCGAGTACGCCGACGATGCGCGCCTCCGGCGTCGGGCGGCCGCGTACACCGGCGCCGGGACCGTGATCGATGCCCGCGGCGCGATCGTCTCCGCGGTCGCCGCGGCGCACCCGTCGCGGGTCCTCGAAGTGGGCTGCGGCTGGGGTGAGCTCGCGCGGAGGATCGCCGACGAGGTCGGCGCCGAGGTGTCAGCGACGGATCTCTCGCCTCACATGGTGGAGCTCGCGCGAGCCGCAGGCATCGCCGCGACCGTCGAAGACGTCCAGCAGCTGTCGTTCGCCGACGGGACGTTCGACGTCGTCGTCGCCGCCTGGATGCTCTACCACGTCCCGGATCGCGACCGTGCAGTCTCGGAGATCGTTCGGGTCCTTCGCCCCGGCGGCCGCCTCGTCGCGACCACGAACTCGATCTTCCATCTGCAGGAGCTGCGCGAGCTCGTCGGCAGCGGGCGCTCGTCGATCGCGTTCTCGCGTGAAAGCGGCAACGAGTTGCTCGCCCGCCAGTTCGAACGCGTCGAACGGGAGGACATCGACGGCGAGCTCGAGTTCGCCGATCGTGCGGAGGTGGAGGAGTACGTTCGCGCATCGATCTCGATGTCGCCGTTCGTCGCGAACCTGCCGGAGACGATCGACGAGCCGTTCCGTGCGCGCCGGGCGAACTCGATCTTCGTGGCCGAGAAGGCTGCTTGAGGCAGCTCGACGACGCCACGCTCGTGTCGGAGCAGTACGCCTGCGAGCAGAACCTGCAGGCGCGCCAGTCGCTCTATGCCGACCACGACGGGCCGGATGCGCGCGAAGCGGCCTTTGCCGCGGTCGCGGCGGCGGCGCCTCGTCGCGTGCTCGAGGTGGGAGGCGGCCAGGGCGAGCTCGCCGAGCGGATCGTGCGCGAGCTCGGCGCGGAGGTCACCTTCGTCGACCAGTCCGAGCGGATGGTCGAGCTCGCGCGCGCGCGTGGGCTCGATGCCGAGGTCGGCGACGTCCAGCGGCTTCGTTTCGCGGCCGGCGCCTTCGACACGGCGGTCGCGGCCTGGATGCTCTACCACGTCCCGGATCTCGACGGCGGGTTGGGAGAGCTCGCGCGTGTGCTCGAGCCGGGGGGTCGCCTGATCGCGGTCACGAACGCGGAGGACCATCTTCGCGAGCTCCGCGACGTGATCGGCTTCGACTTCCACTCCAGCTTCTCGCGCGAGAACGGCGAGGACGCACTGCATCGCCACTTTCGGACGGTCGCGCGAACGGATCTCGACGGCACCGTGACGGTCACCGACGCCGATGTCGTGCATCGCTACCGCGACTCGATGATCACGTCGGGCACATCGCGCGAGCTCGTGTTCGATCTGCCGCTGCGCGTACGGACCGGCGTCACGATCTTCGTCGCGGTCCGATGATCCGCCCGGCCGAGTTGATCCAGCGGAAACGCGACGGCGAGGAGCTCGCCGACGACGAGCTCGCCGAGTTCGGTCCTCGGGTACGCCCGCGGCGAGATCCCTGACTACCAGATGGCCGCGTTCTGCATGGCGGTGTTCTTCCGCGGTCTCTCCGCGCGCGAGACGTATGTGCTCACCGACGCGATGATTCGGAGCGGCGAGACGATCGATCTGGGCGCGAGGCTCGGGCGCAAGGTGGTCGACAAGCACTCGACCGGCGGCGTCGGCGACAAGACGTCGCTGGCGGTCGGGCCGATCGTCGCCGCCTGCGGCGTCCCTTTCGGGAAGATGAGCGGCCGCGGCCTCGGTCACACCGGCGGGACGCTGGACAAGCTCGAGTCGATCCCCGGTTATCGGACCGAGCTGGGCGTCGAGGAGTTCGTCACGCAGGTCCGCGACGTCGGGCTCGCGATCATCGGCCAGACGGGCGACCTCGTGCCTGCCGACAAGCTGCTGTACGGCCTCCGCGACGTGACCGCGACCGTCGATCAGCTGTCGCTGATCGCGGCGTCGATCATGTCGAAGAAGCTGGCCGCAGGCGCCCAGGCGATCGTCCTCGACGTGAAGGTCGGCGACGGGGCGTTCATGAAGACGATCGAGGACGCGCGACTGCTCGCGGAGGCGATGCTGTCGCTCGGCCGCCAGGCGGGTCGCGAGGTGGTCTGCCTGCTCACCGACATGGACCAGCCGCTCGGGTCCGCGGTCGGCAACGCGGTCGAGGTGCAGGAGGCGCTCGACACCGTCCGCGGCCACGGGCCGGCGGACTTCAGCGAGCTCGTCCTCGACGCGTGCGCGCGCTTGCTCGCGCTGTCCGACCTCGGGATCGACCACGCCGAAGGGCGGCGGCGCGCCGAGGCGGCGGTCGCCGACGGCACGGCCGAGGCGGCGTGGCGTCGCTGGATCGAGGCGCAGGGCGGCACGGCGGACGAGCGCCGGCTGCCGACGGCGCCGGTCGAGCGCGACGTGCCGGCGCCCTCGGCGGGGTTCGTCCACCGGATCGGCGCGATCGCGGTCGGCAACGCCGCCGTGCATCTCGGAGCCGGACGGCGGACCAAGGAGGACGCGATCGACCACGCGGTCGGCGTGCTCTGCCTCGCCAAGCGCGGTGACGCCGTCGAGCAGGGCCAGCCGCTCGCCCGGGTGCTCGCTCGCGACGAGACGACGGCCGATGTCGCCGCCGGCGAGCTGCTCGCCGCCTACGAGCTCGCGCCAGAAGCTCCACCCGAGCGCCCGGTACTGCTCGAGATCGTCGACTGACCGCCGGGGACCGGTCTCCGGCTAGCGTGGGAGCGTGCCCGAGCTGCCGGAAGTCGAGTCGGTGCGCCGACGGCTCGCGCCGTTCGTCGAGGGTCATCGCCTCGAACGGGTAGCCATCTCGGACACCCGGTTGACCCGGCCCTTCGACCCGCGCGAGGTCGCGGGCGAGCTGGAAGGCGAGCGCATCGAGGCGCTCGACCGCCGTGGCAAGTATCTGATTGTTCGGTTCGAATCCGGTCGCGCTCTCCTGATCCACCTCCGGATGACGGGGTCGCTGCGGCACGGCGGCGCGGGGACGCTGCCGGACGATCCCTACCGCCGTGCTGTTGTCAAGTTAGACGACGGATCGGACGTCGCCTATCGCGATGTCCGCCGGTTCGGCACCTGGCTGCTGCTCGAGCCGGGGGAGCTCGACCCGTACCTCGACGCGCGCGTCGGGCCGGAGCCGCTCCTCGACGTCTATCGCGCGGGTGACCTGGCTGCGAAGCTCGCCGGTCGCAAGGCTCCGATCAAGGCGGCGATCCTCGATCAGCGCACCGTTGCGGGCGTCGGGAACATCTACGCCGACGAGGCGCTCTGGCGCGCCCGTATCCATCCGCTGACGCCGGCCGCGGCGCTCGGGCCGAACGAGGTACGTGCGCTCCATCGCGGCATTCGCGCTGCGCTCCGGCAGGGAGTCGCCCGGCAGGGCTCGACGCTCCGCGACTACGCGCTCCCGGACGGCGGGAGCGGGTCGATGCAGGACGCGTTCAAGGTCTACGGCCGCGGCGGTGAGCCGTGCGAGCGCTGCGGGACGCCGATCGACAAGACGCGCGTCGCCGGCCGCGGCACGTGGTACTGCCCGACGTGCCAGCGCTTCGCGCCTGCCGGGAGCTGACCCGGGCCGACACTAGACTGGCTCGAATGGCCGGGCGCACCTCGAAGACCGATGCGATCGTCCTGCGGTCGCTGCGGTACGGGGAAGCCGACCGCATCCTGCACCTGTACACGGCCGATCGCGGCCGGGTCGGAGCGATCGCCAAAGGTGTGAGGAAGACGAAGTCGCGCTTCGGCGCTCGCCTCGAGCCCCTGTCGCACGTGGAGCTGATGCTCCATCAGGGCGGCGGTGAGCTCCTCACGATCACCGGCGTCGACCTCAAGCGTTCGCACCATGCGATCCGGGAGCAGCCGTATCGGCTCAACGTCGGTTTGATCGGCGCCGAGGCGATGCTGCGCCTCCACGGCGAGCCGGAGCCCAACGAGCGCGCCTTCACCGCGCTCGAGCGGTTCCTCGATCTCCTCGACGACGCGCCTGCCGCCACCACCAAACCGTCGGTCGACCCGCTCGGGCTCTCGTTCCAGCTGAAGCTGCTGTGGCTCGCCGGCTACCTGCCGCACCTCACGGGGTGTGTCGAGTGCGGAAGCACCGACGAGCTGGTCGCCTTCTCGGCCCGTGCCGGCGGCGCCGTCTGTCGCGTCCACACCGCTGGGGCGCTGTCGCTCTCGCCGGAGGGGCTCGCAGGGATCGAACAGCTGCTCTCGACGCCGCTCGCCGACGCGGTCGGGGCGACGCTCTCCGATCGCGCATGCCGGGACGCCCTCGCCGTCGTGACCTCGTCGTACGAGGAGCACGGCGGATTCCGGCTGAGGACGCTGTCCGCGTGAAGCGCGAGCTCGACGGCGGCTTCGAGCTCGACGACGCGAAGGATCGCATCGACCTCGAAGAGGTGCACCGCTTCCTCTCGGAGGTCAGCTACTGGGCGAAGGGCCGCCCGCGCGCGGTGCAGGATCGGCTGGTCGCCGAGGCGGCACGCGTCGTCGGGCTCTACCACGACGAGCGTCAGGTGGGATTCTGCCGTGCCGCCTCCGACGGCACGTCGTTCGTCTATCTGGCCGACGTCTATCTGCTCGAGGAGTACCGCGGGCGCGGCCTCGGTGAGGAGCTGGTGCGCGAGATGGTCGAGCACGGGCCGCTCGCCGGCGTGCGCTGGCTGCTGCACACGACGAACATGCACCGCCTGTATCGCAAGTTCGGCTTCGCCGAGCCCGACTTCAAGGTGATGGAGCGGCCGGCGGGTCAGCCGAGCCGTTCGACCAGCCACGCAAGCGCGAGGGGATAGCGCCAGTTGATGCCGCCGTGCGTGCCGGCGAACAGCTCGAAGTGAAGGACGTCGTCGGGGATGCCGACCTCGCCGAGTGCCTGGCGGAACGCGGTGGCGCCGAGGTCGAGGAAATACTCGTCGTGCTTGCCCGCGTCGATCCAGATGCCCCGAAGGCCGCGGAGGGCGGCGCCACCCGCCGGCGTGCGGGCCATCCGCAGCGGGTCCCACGCGAGCCAGCGCGCGAACACGTCGGGGAGGAGCTCGCCCGTCGCGATGTCGAACGGCAGATCGATGCTCCCGCCGGCGTTCGCCGAGTACGCCGCGGCCATCGCGTACGTGTTGACCAGCACGATGTCGTCCTTGTCGGAGAGGACGGGGCGGCCGGAGCGGAAGTCGCGCCAGAACGCGTCGTACGAGCCGTCGTACTTCTCGCGCAGCGCGCGTGCCGCCGGTGCGAACTCGGCCTGGTAGCAGAGCTCGAACGCCGCGTCGCCGGCGTGCGTGGCGAGCGCCCCGAACAGATCGGGGCGAAGCATCGGCGTCACCATCGCGCCGTAGCCTCCGGACGACTTGCCCTGGATGCCGCGGTGCCGCGGATCGGCGAGCGTGGGGAAGGTCGCGTCGACGAACGGGACGAGCTCGTGGCAGAGATAGGTGTGGTAGTCGCCGATCGCAGGTGAGTCGAGGAACTGCGAGCCGCCGACCGCGGTGAACGCGTCGACGAGCACGACGACCGCCTCGGGAGCAAGGCGCTCGACGGCATCGGGAAACGACTCCGTCCACGGAGTGACGTTGAACCATGCGTCCACCATCCCCGCCATCCCCTGGATCACGTACACCGACGGGTAACGCCGGGAGGCGTCCTCCGGCGACCAGACCCACACGGTGCGCTCGTGGGGATCCCCCAGTGGGTTGCCGCGGAGCGCGTCGGAGACGAACGACAACCGTTGCCAACGGTCCGTACGATGGGCGCTCATGGCGGAGCGAACGTACCAGGAGTTGATCATCGCGCTCGAGCGGTACTGGGCCGACCAGGGCTGTGTGCTGTTGACGCCGTACCACACCGAACTGGCGGCCGGGACGATGAACCCGGCGACGTTCCTGCGGAGCCTCGGCCCGTCGCCGTGGAAAACCGCGTACCTCGAGCCGGTGATCCGACCGCTGGACGGGCGCTACGGCGAGAATCCGATGCGGTTCCAGCACTACTTCCAGTACCAGGTGCTGCTGAAGCCGAACCCGCCGGATGTGCTCGACCTGTACCTGGCCTCGCTCGCCGCGATCGGGCTCGACACCGCACTGCACGACATCCGCTTCGTCGAGGACGACTGGGAGCAGCCGACGGTCGGCGCCTGGGGCCTCGGCTGGGAGGTCTGGTGCGACGGCATGGAGATCACGCAGTTCACGTACTTCCAGCAACTCGGCGGTCTCGACCTCGACCTCGTGCCGGCGGAGATCACGTACGGGCTCGACCGGCTCGCGATGCTCGTTCAGGCCAAGCCCACGGTGTTCGACCTGGTGTGGGCCGAGGGCGTGACGTGGGCGGACGTCTACCGCGAGAACGAGCGGCAATGGTCGCGCTACAACTTCGAGGCCGCACCCGTCGACGTGCTCACGCGCAGATTCTCCGAGTACGAGGAGGAGGCGCGCCAGCTCATCGAGCTCGGTCTGCCGCTCCCGGCCTACGACCAGGTGCTTAAGGCGAATCACGCGTTCAACCTGCTCGACGCTCGCGGCGCGATCTCCGTCGCCGAGCGCGCGGCGTACATCGCACGCATCCGCGATCTCGTCCGCGACGTCGCGAAGACCTACCTCGCCCAGCAGGAGGAGCATGCCGAAGCTGCTGCTTGAGATCGGCTGCGAGGAGCTGCCCGCCGCAGCGTGCATGGAGGCGGGGCTGCAGCTGCCGGGGCTCGCCCAGGAGCACCTCGGCGCCGCGGCGGAGGAGCTCTGGATCGGGCCGCGGCGGTTGGCGTTTCCGGCGACGGTGCCCGAGCGCACCGAGGACGCCTGGATCCAGGGGCCGCCCGAGCAGCTCCGCGACCAGGCCGCGGCCGGGTTCGCACGGAAGCACGGCGTCGCCGTCGACGAGCTGACCGTCCGCGGCGGCTTCCTCGGGGTCGAGGTGCAGGGCATCGCGATCGAGGAGGCGCTGCCCGAACGCCTGGCCGCGATCGTCACCGGCCTCCAGTTCGCGAAGTCGATGACCTGGGGAGCCGCGTTCCGGTTCGCTCGGCCGGTCCGCTGGATCTGCGCCAAGCTGGACGACCGGACGATCGACGTCGCGCTCGACGGGGTCGAGACCGGCGGTTGCTCGTACGGGCACCGCCTGACCCATCCCGGCCGCGTTGAGATTCCGCGTGCTCAGGACTACCTGTCGGCGTTGCGGGCGGCCGGCGTCGAGCCGGACCGCGCCGTTCGGTACGAGCGGATCGTGACGGGCCTCGACGCGCTCGGGCCCTGGAGCGATCCCGGCGGGAAGCTGGACGAGGTCGTCTACCTCGTCGAGCACGCCCGCGTGCAGGAGGGCTCGTTCGACCAGCGCTTCCTCGAGTTGCCCGAGCGCGTGGTGATCACGACGATGCAGTCGCACCAGCGGTACTTCCCGCTCGGCGGCAATCGCTTCGCCTTCGTCGCGAACGGCGGCGACCCTGAGGTCGTGCGCGCCGGAAACGAGTTCGTGCTGCGCGGGCGGCTCGAGGATGCCGAGTTCACCTACCGGCGTGATCTCGCGACCGGCATCGACGGACTGGCCGAGCGCCTGCGGTCGATCACGTTCCTTCGAGGCGCAGGCACCTACGCCGACAAGACCGCTCGCCTCGTCGAGCTCATCGCGACACTCGGCGGCGACGATGCCGCGATCCAGGCGGCACTGCTGGCGAAGGTCGACCAGGCATCGGAGCTCGTTCGTGAGTTTCCCGAGCTCGAGGGCCACATCGGCGCGACCTACGCCGGGCTCGCCGGCGTGGCGCCGGACGTCGTCCGCGCGATCGACGAGCAGTATCGCCCGGAGAGCTCCGGCGGCCCGCTTCCCCAGACGCGGGCCGGTGCGGTGCTGGCGGCGGCCGACAAGCTCGACACGCTGCGGGTGGTGTTCGGGCTCGGGAAGCGCCCCAGCGGGTCACGGGACCCCTTCGGGCTGCGCCGCGCTGCGATCGGCCTGTGCCGGCTCGCGCTCGAGGCCGGCGTCGTCGTGCCCCGAGAGCTGCTCGAAGGCGACGTGCAGGACTTCGTCGAAGAGCGGCTCGAGGGGCTGCTCGACGTGCCCGTGCAGTTCGTCCGCGCAGCACGGGCGTCGGCGGCGACCGATCTTGCCGGCGTGGCGCGGCAGGCACGGCTGCTCGCGGCGGCCGAGCGCACCGAGGAGTTCGAGGCGGTGCAGACGGCCTTCGAACGGGCTCACCGGCTCGCCGGTCGCGCGGAAGCGGAGGCCGCCCCTCGGCTCGACCGGGCGCTGCTCGAGGATGGAGCCGAGCGCGAGCTCGCCGATGCACTCGCCGGAACCGCGATCGAGGTCGACGACGGGCTCGTGGCCGCCGCGACGCTCGCCCCGCACGTGAACCGGTATTTCGACGACGTGCTCGTGATGGCGGACGATCCTGCCGTCAGGGCGAACCGCCTGCGGCTCCTGCTCGACGTGCGCGATGCGCTCGGGCGGCTCGGCGACTTCGCGCAGATTCAGCGCGCGGGCGACAAGACCGCGTAGCCGGTCACGGCTTCGTCACGTCGATCGCGAAGCGACCGCCGGGGCCCGACGGACGCGCGACTTGCAGCGTCAGCCGGCGCTGGCCGCAGACGTTCACGTGCACGGTGTTGCCGCGCGCGAGGACCGTCTGCCCGTCGGACACGACGAGCTGCATGTGCGTTCCGGTCGGCGCGCGAAGCCGTGCGGTGAAGGTGCCGTCGAGCGGCGTCCCGACCCGGAACGTTCGCACGACCCCGTATCCGAAGGTTCCGTGCAACAGCTGCGCCGTCGGGTGTGTCCAGGGATCGCTGATGTCCTCGCGCAGGAGCTGGAGTGCTGTCGCATCCGGATAGAGATCCCGGTCGACGATCGTCCACGCGATCCCCGTGGCCCCGGCCAGAGTGAGGTTGAGCACACGGTAGGACTCCGCGAACGCCTCGCCCGGATTCTCGGTGTAGTCGAAGCCCTCATCGCCCGGGAAGAGCGCGCCGGCGGTGACACGCGCGCAGATGTTCTCGTATGAGGCCCAGCGCTTCGTGCCGTAGTCCTCCGCTCGATACGGCGCGTCGGTCTGGTTGTTGGCGATGTGGTGCCCGTACTCGTGCATCACGATCTCGTGCGCCGGAGGTGCGTCGAGCTGGTCGTCCGGCGAGGCGTCGATCGTCTCGGAGCTCGGGTCGTAGCAGGCGAGCGCCGAGGCGCCGCAGGTCTGCTGCACCTCGTCGATCGGCTGCAGCCGCAGGATGAGCTTCGCGAGCTCGGGGCCGTGGACGAGGGTCCCGAGGAACGTCGCCCACGATTGAGGCAGAGCCTGGTCGACGGGATACGTGTCAGACAGCTCGATCTGGACACTGCTGCCGTCGGCGTCCCCGGTCGGGTACGAGCCGCCCCATGCGAACGCGACGGCGGGAAGTGCCAGCGCGACCAGGGCGGCGGCGAGCAGGGCTCTCATCCCCGGCAGCATGCTCGATTACCCTGCGCCGGTGATCGCGGTCGAGCTACACACCGTCTCCGACTCCACGGGTGAGACGGCGCAACGACTCGTGCAGGCGCTCGAGGCGCAGTTCCCGGACCAGGAGTTTCGGGAGGTGCGCCACCCACGCGTCGAGACGGCCGCCGACCTGCAGCTCGCGGTCGACCGGATGCGCGGCCGACCTGCGGTCGTCGTCTACACGCTGGTCGAGCCAGGCCTGCGCGAGACGATGCGCACACTCTGCCGCCGGGCGAAGCTGCACTACTGCGACCTGCTCGGCCACCCGATCGAGGCCGTCGCGAAGGTGTCCGGGCAGGCCGCGCGGATGACGCCGCGCGCCCGGCCGCCGCTGAACGACGCGTACTTCAAGCGAATGTCGGCGATCGAGTTCGCCGTGAAGCACGACGACGGGCTCGCAGGCGGGCTGGACGAGGCGGACGTCGTCCTGGTCGGCGTCTCGCGGACGTCGAAGACACCGCTTTCGATCTACCTCGGCTATCTCGGTTGGAAGGCCGCGAACGTGCCGCTCGTCAAGGGGATCGAACCGCCGGCCGAGCTCTTCCGGGTGGCGTCGAGCAAGATCGTCGGGCTGACGATCGACGCGCAGCGCCTGTCCGAGATCCGCGAGGAGCGCATCCGGTGGATGCGCGGCGACCGGAAGTACGCGAGCCTCGTCGAGATCTACGAAGAGCTCGAGTATGCGACGCAGGTGCACCGCCGGCTCGGCTGTCCCGTCCTCGAGGTGAGCGAGCTCTCGATCGAGGAGATCTCGCTCCGCATCATCGGGCTCGTCGAGCAACGCCGGTGAAGCCCAAGCCGCCTGTTCCGCTCTGGCGCTGGGGGGTCTGGTACACCGCCCTCGGGACGGCGCTCGTCGTCTTCTACGGTGTGTTCACGCCGTTCTGGTTCGGTTTGCGCGCGCTCGCGTGGGCGGCCGAGTTCAGATCCCGCCGTCGCCGCGGGCGGTAGGCTCGGCATCCCGCGATGGCGATTCGCTACGTCTACGACTTCGACGAGGCCACCGGGGGCGGCCGTGAGCTGCTCGGCGGCAAAGGGGTCGGGCTTGCGGAGATGACTCAGCTCGGGATCCCCGTCCCGGCCGGCTTCACGATCACCACCGACGCGTGCCGTGCCTACCTGGAGACGCGCCGGCTGCCGGACGGGCTCGAGGCCGAGGTCGACGAGCATCTCGGCCGGCTCGAGGAGCGGGCGGGGAAGCCCTTCGGCTCGCACCACGACCCACTGCTCGTCTCGGTGCGCTCGGGGGCGGCGGTCTCGATGCCCGGGATGATGGACACGATCCTCAACATCGGTCTCGGGGAGGCGGCGGCGGCCGGTCTCGCCGCGCAGACCGGGAATCCGCGGTTCGCGTACGACTCGTACCGCCGCCTCGTCCAGATGTTCGGCGAGGTGGTGGCCGGCGTCGACCCACACCGCTTCGAGAGCGCGCTCGCCACGCTCAAGCGCGAACGCGGCGTACAGCACGACACCGGGCTCGACGCCGACGATCTCATTGTGCTGGTCGCGACGTTCCGGCAGATCTACCGCGAGGATGCACGCGAGGAGTTCCCGGACGACGCGCGGACGCAGCTGCTGCGCGCGGTCGAGGCCGTGTTCCAGTCGTGGAACACCCCGCGGGCGCAGGTCTACCGGCGGGCGCACGAGATTCCGGACGACCTCGGCACGGCCGTGAACGTCGTGCAGATGGTGTTCGGCAACAAGGGTGACCGCTCCGGTACGGGCGTCGCGTTCACGCGAGACCCGTCAACCGGCGAGCAGGGGCCGTACGGGGAGTTTCTGGCCGACGCCCAGGGCGAGGACGTCGTCGCTGGCATCCGGACGCCGCAGCCGATCGAGGCGATGCAGGCGCTTCTACCGGGCGCGTACACGCAGCTGATCGACACGATGGGCCGCCTCGAGCGGCATTACCGCGACATGCAGGACATCGAGTTCACGGTCGAGGACGATCGCCTCTTCCTCCTGCAGACGCGGTCGGCGAAGCGCACGGCCGCGGCGGCGTTGAAGGCTGGGGTCGCGATGGTCGCCGAGGGCCTGATCACCCGGGACGAGGCGATCGCGCGCATCGATGCCGCGCAGCTCGACCAGCTCCTGCACCCGATGATCGATCCCGACGCTGCCGTCGAGCCCGTGGCCAAGGGGTTGAACGCGTCACCCGGCGCCGCCAGCGGCGGCATCGTCTTCGACGCGGATCGCGCGGTGGAGCGCGCGCGATCGGGGCCGGTGCTGCTCGTCCGCTTCGAGACGACGCCGGACGACATCCACGGGATGATCGCCGCGGAGGGCATCCTGACGGTGCACGGCGGCATGACCTCGCACGCTGCGGTCGTCGCTCGCGGCATGGGGAAGCCGTGCGTCGCGGGGTGTCCCGACCTGCACATCGACGAGGCGGCCGGGACGGCGACGCTCGGGTCCCACACGCTCGCGGAGGGTGACATCGTCACGATCGACGGCGGCACGGGTCGCGTCTTCATCGGCCCGGTCCCGCTCGTCCCACCGCGACCGGGAGAGGACTTCGAGACGGTCCTCGGCTGGGCGGACGAGCGGCGTCGCCTGCGCGTGCGCGCGAACGCCGACACGCCCGAGGACGCGGCACGAGCGCGGGCGTTCGGTGCCGAGGGGATCGGGCTCGCGCGCACCGAGCACATGTTCTTCGGCGAGGAACGGCTGCCGGTCGTCCAGGAGATGATCCTCGCCGACAACGAGGCCGGGCGCCGCGCTGCGCTTGATCGGCTGCTTCCCTTCCAGCAATCCGACTTCGAGGGGATCTTCGAGGCGATGGCGGGATTCCCGGTGACGATCCGCCTGCTCGACCCGCCGCTGCACGAGTTCCTGCCGCCGGAGGATCAGGCGACGGACGAGCGCATGCGCGACCGGATCCGCGCCTTGCGCGAGGTCAACCCGATGCTGGGGACGCGCGGCTGCCGGCTCGGACTGATGTATCCGGAGATCTACGAGATGCAGGTGCGCGCGATCGCGCGTGCGGCGTCGGCGGTGCGCGCCCGGGTCGGCAATGCGCCGCTGGTCGAGGTGATGCACCCGCTGGTGGGTTTTCGCGAGGAGCTGGCGCGACTGCGCGACCTGACCGAGGCGGTGTGGGCCGAGGAGGCGCCCGGGCTCGAGCACCTGGTCGGCACGATGATCGAGGTGCCGAGGGCGGCTCTGCGGGCCGACGAGATCGCTGAGGTCGCCGATTTCTTCTCGTTCGGCACGAACGATCTGACGCAGATGACGCTCGCCTTCTCGCGCGACGACGCCGAGGGCAACTTCCTCACGCGTTACCTGGAGGACGGGGTGCTCGCCGCAAACCCGTTCGAGACGATCGACGTCGACGGCGTCGGCGACCTGATGCGGATCGCCGTCGAGCGCGGAACAGCCGTCTCACCCGGGCTCAAGCTCGGGATCTGCGGCGAGCACGGGGGCGACCCGCGCTCGATCTGGTTCTGCCACTCGCTCGGGCTCGACTACGTCAGCTGCTCGCCGTTCCGCGTCCCGCTCGCACGACTCGCCGCCGCCCAGGCCGCTCTCGCCGAGGCCGGCAGCGCCGCGTACGCCGCCAGCGGCGGCTAGCTTGTTCCGAACGTTGCAATCTGTGGACAACTACGGCACAATTGCCGGCACCACTGACGTCTGTGGCACGCGACGACCGGCGAGGGGGAGGCGCCCGCAGCGCAGCCCGCCGGGACGACGCGACCGCGGTGGGTGGGGTGGGGGCCCTACCCACCGCCCGCTTGCTCCGACTCAGGAGTAGCCGCGGACCTGCGTGTAGGCGACGACGACGCTGACGACGATGACGGCCACCGTCGCGAGGATGCTCAACTCGGCCGACCGCGCGAAGTGCGTCATCGCCCACATCAGGACGAAGCCGGCGATCAGGCCGCCGATGTGGCCGCCGATCGAGATGCCTGGGACCGCGAAGGTGAAGACGAGGTTGATCACGATCAGTGCAAGGATCTGGCCGTTCGACTGGATGATCCCGCGGCGCTCGAGCGCGAACAGCGCCCCGAAGACACCGAAGATCGCCCCCGAGGCTCCGACCGTCGGCGAGTTGGGTGGCGAGAGCATCAGCGCGCCGGCCGACCCGGCGATGCCGGAGGCGAAGTAGATGAGCGCGAAGCGCCAGTGCCCGACCACCTGCTCGAGCACCGTTCCGCCGAAGTACAACGCGAGCATGTTCAGCCCGAGGTGGATCGGCCCGTAGTGCAGGAACGCGGCCGTGACGAGCCGCCACCAGTCGCCGTGGGCGACGCCGACCAGCGGCTGGCCGAAGAACAACTGGCCCGAGGCGAACAGCGCTCCATGGTCGAAGATCCAGTTGTTCTGCCCGTTGAACGTCCCGCCGATCGCGAGCTCCGCCAGGTACACGCCGACGTTCACCGCGATCAGCGTGAAGGTGACGATCGTCGCGCCACGCGCGAGCCCTCCGACCCGGAGCGGCTGCCGTGCCGGCCGGATCACCCGCTGCTTGCCGGCGTGCTCGGGACAGCGGAGGCCGACCGGCGCCGGGGTCATGCACTCGTAGCAGATCGGCCGCCCGCATTCGGAGCACGACAGGCCCGTCTCGCGGTCGGGATGGCGGTAGCAATAGCGAGGCTCGTCCACGCGGCTAGCGTATCGGGGTGCGCGTTCACGTCGCCTTCACGCCCGAGGAGGAGGCGTCGGCGCCGCTCGGCATCGTCGTCGACGTCGTGCGCGCCACGTCGTCGATCGCGCAGGCGCTCGCCTCCGGCTACGAACGGGTGCTCTGCTGCGAGGAGATCGACGACGCGCGGGCCCTGCGGGCCTCACTCGGCGACGACGCCGTGGTGGGGGGCGAACGGAACGCCCAGGTGATCGACGGCTTCGACGTCGGCGCCTCGCCGCGCGAGTTCGCGGCGGGCGCGAAGGCGCCGACGCTCATCCTCACGACGACGAACGGCACGCGGGCGATCCTCACCGCCGTCGCGCACTGCGACGTCGTCCTGCTCGGATCGCTCCTCAACCTTCGAGCAGTCGCCGCCCGCGCCCGCGCCCACGGCGGCGACGTCGCGGTCGTCTGCTCCGGCTTCAAGGGGACGTTCGCGCTCGACGACGCCTACTGCGCCGGTCGCATCGTCGCGGAGCTCGACGGGGACCCGACCGACGCGGCGATCGCCGCCGCGCTGGTCGCCCGCGCCTGGCCCGCGCCGCTCGACGGGCTGAACGCACGGACGTACGGTCCGCCCGGCCTCGAGGCGGACATCGAGTACTGCGCCCAGGTCGACCTGCTCGGGCTCGTTCCGCGCTACGCGCGGATGGTCGGCCCGGCGGCCGAGATCGTGAAAGGAGAGACGGAATGAGCGAGCAGCAGCAACAGCAGTTCCCCTACGGCCAGGAGCACGTCCGGGTCTACCGCGAGACCGGCGGCAAGACCGGCCAGATCTGGAAGGAGGGCTCGACCGTCCTCCTCCTGACCACGATCGGACGCCGGAGCGGCGAGCCCGGGACGACGCCGCTGATCTACGCGGAGGACGGCGACCGGTACGTGATCGTCGCCTCGCAGGGCGGCGCGCCGGAGCATCCCGGCTGGTACCGGAACCTGGTCAAGAACCCCGAGGTCGAGTTGCAGGTCGGTCCCGAGGTGTTTCGCGCACGGGCCTCGACCGCCGAGGGCGCGGAGCGCGAACGGCTGTGGCGCAAGGCGAACGAGGTCTGGCCCCACTACGACGAGTACGCGACCAAGACCGAGCGGGAGATCCCGGTGGTCGTGCTGGAGCGGGCGTAGCTCCTACGCGTCGCCCGCGGCGACCCACGCCCGGCACAGCTCGTCGATGTGCCGGGCGTCCGTGCCGCAACAGCCCCCGACGACCGTGACATTGGGGAGTCGAGGGCGCAACGCGGCGATCTGTGCGGCGAGCTCGTTCGGGTCGCCGTCGTCCAGGTCGCCGGACTCGTCCAGCTCGGCATGGCTCTTCACCGAGGCGTTGGCGCGGAGGCCCCCGATCCGCTCGACCCACATCGAGCCGTCCTCGATGACGTCCGCGAAGTGCGTCGGGTGCGCGCAGTTGATCATGAAGTAGGCGGCTGCGTCGTCCGTCTCCGCATCGACCTGCTCGATCGCATCGCGCAAGGCCTGGCCGCTCGGCAGGCGGCCGTCGGTCTCGACCGTGAACGAGACGGAGACGGGTACTCCGGCTGCCGCTGCCGCCTGAACCGTGCCCGCAGCCTCCTCGGCATAGGTCATCGTCAGCACGCTCACCAGGTCGGCGCCGCCCGAGGCGAGTGTCTCGATCTGACGGGCGTGGTACCGCTTGGCCACCGCCGTCGACATGCGATTCGCGGCCTGGTACCCGTCACCGCGCGGACCGATCGCGCCGCTGACGAGAATCGGCGGGGCGCCGTCGCCCCGCAGCTCGTCGACCAGTCGCACCGCGTCGAGGTTGACCTGCTCGAGCGCCTCCTCGGAGTACCCGAGCTGCTCGCCCCAGTCGCGGTTCGCACGCCAGGTGGGGGTGTCGAGGAGCAGCCCGACACCCTGTTCCCGGGCGAGCGAGACGTATTCCCCGTAGTAGTCGCGGAGCAGACGCCGGCCGTCGTCGTCCTTGAGCAGGTCGAACGACGCGAAGTGGGGCAGGTCGACGCCGTGGTGGAAGATCAGCGTCGTCTCCATCCCCCCGTCCGTGATGAAGAGCTCGCCCCCGAGCTGCGGCAGCGGGTCGCGCCGGGCCATCTGAGTGGAGGATACGACAGCACCGCAGGGCCAACCTTGACAGGGGAACACGTGTTCGTGTAGAACATACGTTCCCGTGATCGCTCTCGTCGTCATCCCTGCCTTCGATCTGCGGGCGGCGCTCCGCCACCGGCCGGGGGTACAGGCGCGACCGGCGGCGCTTGCGCCGCTGCCGGGCACGGAGCCGCTGCTCGGCTCGGTGACGGGGGCTGCCGAAGCTGCAGGGGTCCGTCCCGGGATGCGCCTCTCGGAGGCGCTCGCGACCTGCCCGGCGCTCGAGCTGGTCGAGCAGGACCCGGCCTCGGCCGAACAGGCGTGGGAGGAGATCTTGCGGCGGCTCGAGGATGCGGGATTCGCGGTCGAGCCGGACAGCCCCGGTGTCGTCTACTTCGACTCGCGGGGCGTCGAACGGCTGTACGGCGGGTTGGAGCCGGCGCTCAGGCGGGCGCTCGCCGCGGTCGGGACGGCGTGGGAGCCGCGGGCGGGGGCGGCGGAGCGGCGGTTCGCCGCGCTGGCGGCGGCGAGCGTCGCCAGGCCCGGTCAGGCGCTGATCGTCTCCGACCGGTCGGAGACGTTCCTGGCCCCGCTGCCGCTGCAGCTCCTGCCGCTCGACCCTGCCCGCTACGAGGAGCTCGAGGAGCTCGGGGTACGCACGATCGGACAGCTTGCCGGGCTGCCGGGTGGCGCCGTTGCCGAACGATTGGGGCCGGACGGCCGGCGCGCCTGGAGCCTGGCAGGGGGTGAGGAGCCGGGCGACCGGAAGGTCGTGCCGAGACGGCCGGTTGCGGCCCTCCACGAGACGCTCGAGTTTCCGGAGGCGATCGGCAACGAGCTGACGCTGCGCCGGGGGCTCGCGGTGCTGCTCGACCGGCTGCTCGCCCGACCGGAGCGCGAGGGTCGGCCGCCGAGGAAGCTCGCGCTCTGGGCGCGGCTCGTCGGCGGCGCCTCGTGGCGCCGGACGGTGACGTTGCGGGAGCCGACCACCGACCCGGCGCGGCTGCGGGCGGCGCTGGCGCCGAAGCTCGCGGAGCTGCCGGCCCCGGCGCTCAAGCTCCGGCTCGAGGTGTCGGCGCTGGCCGAGCATACGGGCGAGCAGCTCGAGCTGGTGGCCGCGGAGGGTGCGGTGCTGCAGGGACGGCTCCGCGAGGGGCTGCGTCAGGTGCGCGCGTCCGTCGGTGCGGGCGGTGTCTCGACGGTGGTGGAGGTCGCACCGTGGTCGCGCATACCGGAGGCGCGCGCGCTGCTCGTTCCGCGCGACGACTGAGAGCTCGGGGGTCGGGTGCGATGCGTCCAGGCGGCACAAGCCGTACCCGGGCCAGGCCCCTCAATTCACCCCGGCCGGCGCTCGTCGAGGGGCATGCCGGGGGGACGCCGCGGCGGGTCAACCGGCAGGAGGTGGCGCTCGTGCGCGAGGAATGGCGCGTCGTCGACCGCTGGTGGACCGACGAGCCCGTGCATCGCCGCTACTTCGACATCGTCCTCGAGACCGGCGAGAACACCGTCGTCTACCACGACGACGACGCAGGCGCGTGGTTCACGCAGCGGGCCTGACGCGGCGTCGGCTAGCCGGGCGTGAAGCTGCGGATCGAGTCGGCGAAGCCCGCATCGGGCGCGTGGAGGTTGAGCACGCGTGCCGTGCCGCCGGTGCAACGGAAGCCGTGCCGTGCGCCCGCCGGCGCCGCGAGCAGCGTTCCCGGCCCGGCGCGCACCGTCTCGTCGCCGACCGTGAACTCGACCTCGCCCTCGAGCACGTAGAAGGAGTCGACGTGGTCGTCGTGCGTGTGCGGGTCGACCGAGAAGGTGTCGTCGAACTCGATCTCGACGACCGACAGGCCAGGCAGGTCGATCCGGATCGTGAGCGTGCGGTTGTCGCGCTCGAAGCGTTCACCGTCGCCGGGGAAGCTGACGACCGGGTCCACGGGTGGATCGTATGACGTTCACCTCGCGCGATGCGTTCCCAGCGCGAGGCGGGGTGGGGGACGAATGGCCTTTCGATCGGGTGCCTGGCACGTCGGTGCCAGGCACCGGGCGGCGGTCGGCACCCTACGTCGAGCTGCACGCTCATTCGGCGTACTCGTTTCTGGACGGGGCGTCGCTGCCGGAGGAGCTCGCCGCCCGGGCCTCCGAGCTCGGCTACGACGCGGTGGCTCTCACCGATCACGACGGGGTGTACGGCTCGCTCGAGTTCGCGATTGCGGCGAAGCACTTCGGAGTCCGCGCGATCACCGGCGCCGAGGTGACGGTCGAGGGAGGAATGCATGTGACGCTGCTCTGCGAGACGCAGGGTGGCTACGCGAACCTCTGCCACATCCTCACCGACGCACACGCGGGCACGCGCCCCGAGGGGAAGGAGCATCGGGAGCTGCTACCGGCGGCGACGTCGATCGAGGAGATCAGCGCGCATGCCGAGGGGCTCGTCTGCCTCTCCGGATGCGCACGTCACGGAGTCGGGAACCGCGACCCGGCCGGCGCCGCTCGCCTCGCGTCGGCGTTTCAGGGTGCGTTCTATGTCGAGCTACAACGTCCGTTCGAGCGGGGCGACGCGCGACGGAACGCACAGCTGCTCGAGCTCGCGGACCACCTGGGAGTGGCGACGGTCGCGACCGGGGACGTGCATGCGCACCACGAGCGGCGGGCCGAGCTGCAGGACGCGCTCGTCGCGATTCGTCACCGCACGTCGCTCGACGGCAGCGAGCGAGAACGGCGGGGGAACCACGAGTCGGTGCTGCAGTCGCCGGCGGCGATGCTCGAGCGGCTGCCGCGCGACGCGGCGCAACGGACGCGGGAGGTATCCGATCGCTGCCGGTTCGACCTGACGCAGGAGCTCGGATACCGGTATCCGGACTTCTCCGACGGACCGAGCCCGGCCGACGTGCAGTTGAGCGAGATCTGCAACCGGGCGTTCGCCGAGCGCTACGCCGATGCGAACGGGCTCAAGCGGCGCGCGCGAGAGCGGCTCGACGGCGAGCTGCAGCTGATCGGCCGGCTCGGCCTGAGCGGCTTCTTCCTGCTGCACTGGGAGGTGCTCGAGCTCGCGCGAGCGTGCGCGCTCGAGGTACGCGGTCCCGGCAGCCCTCGACACGTGTTGCCGCCGGGGCGCGGCCGGGGCTCGAGCGTCGGCTCGATCGTCTGCTACCTGACCGGCCTTTCGCACGTCGACCCGGTGCGCTCAGGCCTCTCGCTCGGGCGCTTCATCAACGACGAGATGGTCGCTGCGCCCGACATCGATCTCGACTTCCCGCGCGACATCCGCGAGAAGCTGATCATTCGCGTCACCGAGCGATACGGCCGGCGGCACGCCGCGCTCGTCGCGAGCTTCGCGACGTATCGGAGCCGTGGCGCGATCCGCGACGTCGGCAAGGCGCTCGGACTGCCGTTCGCCGAGCTCGAGCGGCTGGCCCGCGTCACCGACGGCTGGGATGCGACGCGCGTCGGTGACGAGCTGGAGGGCGTGCCCGGGACGCATTCGGGCCCGCGCTGGGATGCGTTCCGCCGCCTGACCGGCGAGATCTCCGGTCTGCCGCGCCACATCAGCCAGCATCCGGGCGGCATGGTCATCTCCTCTCGGCCGCTGGTCGATCTCGTGCCGGTGCAGCCGGCGGCGATGGCGGGCCGGCAGATCTGCCAGTGGGACAAGGACAGCTGCGGCGATGCCGGATTCCTGAAGATCGACCTGCTCGGGCTGGGGATGCTCTCGGCGGTCGAAGAGTGCATCGACCGGGTCGCCCGCCTGCACGGCGAGTCGATCGATCTGTCGCGCATCCCACTCCAGGACCCCGGTGTCTTCGAGGAGATCCAGGCAGCGGACACGATCGGGGTGTTCCAGATCGAGAGCCGCGCGCAGATGCAGAGCCTGCTGCAGACGCGGCCCGAGAACCTCGACGACCTGACGGTGCAGGTCGCGCTCGTTCGGCCGGGGCCGATTCAGGGGAAGGCGGTGCATCCGTACATCGAGCACCGCCGGCGGCGGCGCGAGGATCCGACCTTCGAGCCGCCGGTCGATCACGAGTCCCTGCGCGAGCCGCTGCGCGACACGCTGGGAGTCGTCGTCTTCCAGGACCAGGTGCTCGACGTCGCGATGGCGGCTGCGCGGTTCTCGGTCGGCGAGGCGGAGGGATTGCGCCGGGCGATGAGCCGGAAGCGGAGCGAGGAGGCGATCGAGGTCCACCGGCCGCGATTCGTGGCGGGCTGCATCGGCAACGACATCGACGAGCAGACCGCACATGCGATCTACGACAAGCTCGTCGGCTTCTCGGGGTTCGGGTTCCCGAAGTCGCACGCGGCGGCGTTCGGCCTGCTCGCCTACCAGTCGGCCTGGCTCCGCCGCTATCACCCGGCGGAGTTCCTGTGCGCGCTGCTGAACGCGCAGCCGATGGGGTTCTACCCACCGTCCTCGCTCGTTCGCGACGCGCAGCGGCGCGGGGTGGAGGTGTGTCCTCCGCACATCAACGACTCGGAGGCGCGATGCTCGGTGGACGGAGGCGCGGTGCGCGTGGGCGTCGGTTACGTGCAGTCGGTCGGCGAGGAGGATGCGGACGCGGTCGAGGCCGGCCGCCCGTATGCGGGTCTCGGCGATCTTGCGCGTCGAGCCGAGGTGCGGCGCGGTGTGCTGGAGGCGCTCGTCGCTGCGGGCGCCTGCGACGACTGGGGGCCGCGTCGCGAGTTGTTGTGGCGTCTCGGTGTCACCTCCAGGGGAGAGAGCCTCACCGGCGGGAACCGCCAGCTGACGTTGCCGCTCCAGCCGACCAGCGAGATCCCGGAGCTGCCAGAGCAGACGAGCTGGGAGCGGATGCTCGCCGACTACCGGCACACGTCGCTGTCGGTCGGCGTCCATCCGCTCGAGCTGCTGCGGCCGCATCTGCCAGCGGGCGTCGCGACGAGCGCCGAGCTGCCCGAGCTTCCGAACGGCGCCCTGATCCAGCTCGCCGGGCTCGCCATCGCACGGCAACGCCCGTCGACGGCGAACGGGATCGTCTTCATGTTGCTCGAGGACGAGCATGGACAGGCCAACCTGATCGTTCCACCACCGGTGTACGAGCGTCACCGTGCGATCGTGCGGGGTGAGCCGTTGCTGCTCGCAGTCGGCAAGCTCGAACGGCACGATCGCAATATCAACCTGCTCGTGTCGGAGCTCTCCTCACTCGGCGCGCTCGCCCGCCGAGCGGCAAGCGAAGCCGAGGTCGCGCGAGCCCTGCCGCGCGCCCACCACTTCGGGCACCGCTGATCGACCTATCTGCGCCGTACGGCGCTCAGTCGTCGCCGGCGTGCGCGTCGGACCTGCGCCCGTCGGTTCGCTGGTGGATCGGCCCGACGTGCTCCGACAGGTTGTAGGCGGAGTTGACGAGACCGACGTGCGTGAACGCCTGCGGGAAGTTCCCGAGCAGGCGCCGCTCGACCGGGTCGTACTCCTCCGACATCAGGCCGAGGTCGTTTCCGACGGCGAGCAGTCGCTCGAACAGCACCCGCGCCTCCTCTTCACGGTCGAGCATCAGCAGCGCATCGACGAGCCAGAACGAGCACGGCAGGAACACGCCCTCGCCGCCGCTGAGGCCGTCGACCTCGTTCTGAGTCGCCGTGCGATAGCGCTCGACGAACCCGCCGCGCGTCAGATCGCGCTGGATGGCCTCGACCGTCCCGATCACACGCGGATCGGTCGGCGGTAGAAACCCGACGAGCGGGATCAGGAGCGTCGATGCGTCCAGCTCGTTGGATCCGTAGGCCTGCGTGAACGAGTTCAGCTCGACGTTGAAACCCTCGCGGCACACCTCGTCGTGGATCTCCTGCCGGATCCGCCGCCAGCGGTCGAGCGGGCCGGGAAGGTCCCAGCGCTCGACGGTGTCGACCGCACGGTCGAACGCGACCCACGCGAGCACCTTCGAGTGCGTGAAATGCCGTCGCGGCCCGCGCACCTCCCAGATCCCCTCGTCGGGGTCCTCCCACGCACCTTCGAGGAAGTCCATCAGGTTCCGTTGCAGGCTCCACGCGTGGTCGTCGGAGGCCATCCCCGTGACGTGCTGCCCCGCGAGCCGCGAATGGTGCAGCGCGTCCATCACCTCGCCGTAGACGTCGAGCTGGAATTGCTCGTGCGCGGCGTTGCCGACGCGCACCGGCGACGATCCCGCGTAGCCGGGCAGCCAGTCGAGCTCGATCTCCGGGACGCGTCGTTCTCCGGCGACGCCGTACAGGATCTGGGCGTTCGCGGGATCGCCGGCGACGGCACGGAGCAGCCAGGTGCGCCACGCGCGTGCCTCCGCGCTGAACCCCGCGTTGAGCAGCGCGAAGAGGGTGAACGTCGCATCGCGCAGCCAGCAGAACCGGTAGTCCCAGTTGCGAATGCCGCCGATGTGCTCCGGGAGCGACGTCGTCGGCGCCGCGACGATCCCGCCCGTCGGCTGGTAGGTGAGCGCCTTGAGCACGAGCAATGACCGGTGGACGGCTTCCGAGTACGCGCCCGTGTACCGACAGCCCGCCATCCAGTCGGTCCAGAACGTCTCGGTCTGCGCGAGCGCCTGCTCCGCGTCGATCCGCTTCGGCCGCCGGTCGTGTGACGCGAACCACGTGAGCACGAACGGCACGCGGTCGCCCTTGCGGACGACGAACTGCCCGCGGTGCGACATCCCGTCCGGCTGCAGGTCGACCGGTGTGACGAGCATGAGCGCGTCCGGCCCACCGATCGCGAGCAGCGTCTCGTCGTCGAGTCTGCGCAACCACGGCAAGGTCGATCCGTAGTCGAAGCGGATGACGAGCTCGGTGTTCATCTCGACGCGCCCTTCGAGCCCCTCGACGATCCGCACCAGGTCGGGCGTGCGGCCGCGCGGTGGCATCAGGTCGATCACGCGCACGCGCCCCGTCGACGTCTGCCACTCGCTCTCGAGGATCAGCGTGTCGGGCCGGTAGCGGCGTGTCGTTGCCCGACCGCCCTCCGCGGGCGCGATCAACCAGCGCCCGTTGTCGCGTGACCCGAGCAGCCCACCGAAGCACGAGCCTGAGTCGAACCGCGGCACGCACAGCCAGTCGATCGATCCCGTCCGACCGACGAGCGCCGCGGTCTGCAAGTCGCCGATGACGCCGTAGTCCTCGATGCGCTCGGCCATCCGCTAGCGATTCTCGAGCTCGAGGCGAAACGGTGCGAGCCGCCTGCCGACGGCTCGGTCGAAGTCGCGGAGATAGGCGTCGACGAGCGCCTCGTCGAGCGTCTGCGCATAGTGGTCGCGCAAGTCGGCCAGGAGCTCCGTCCCGGTCTCGAGCACGTCGAGGTAGTCGCCGTACAGCTCCTCCGCCTCGTCGCGCGATGCGTCGTTGTACGCCGCGAGCTTCAGCCGCGTCTCCTCGATCACGTCGGCGTGCTCGCGCTCGAACCCGTCGAGCTGCCTCTTGATCACGTCGGCGAACCTGCTGCGGCGTCCGATCACGACAGCGTCTCGTAGAGCTCGAGGTGTTGCGCCGCGGCGGCGTCCCAGGTCAGCGCCGCGCGCGCACGCTCGGCGCCTGCGCGTACGGCCTCGAGCTCGGCCGGATTCTCGAGCAGCTCGCGCACCGCCTCGGCGAGCGCGGCGACGTCACCCGCTGGCACAACGCGACCGGCACCGAACGCGTGAATCGGCTCGCCGAGCCCACCGACGTCGTACACGACCGCCGGCACGCCCGCGCCGAGTGCCTGCAGCAGCGCACCCGACTGGTCGAGCTCTGCGCGATACGGGAAGACGGCAACTGTCGTCTCGCCGAGCGCGCGGTCGAGCTCGTCAGGCGTCAGGTAGCCGAGCCGCCAGTCGACCCGTTCCGCGGAGCGCAGCCCGTCGAGCGGCATCGCCGGGTCGCCGGCGACGAGCAGTCGCGTCCCCGAGAGGCGACGCGTCACCTCGATCGCGTCGGCGAGACCCTTGTACGGCCGGAGGACACCGAGCGAGAGCAGGGTGTGCCCGTCGTCCGCACGCTGCGCGGAGCTCGGATAGACCGGATGCGGGATCACCGTCGCGTCGATGCCGAGCTCGCCGAGTGCCTCCCGACCGCGCGTGCTGTGAACGACCACTCGGTCGAATCGACGCAGCAACCGCCGCCAGAGATCGCGCTTCGACGCGGTGCGCCGCGGCAGCAGGTCGTGTGCAGTGAACACGGACGGCGAGCGGAGCCGCAGGTGCGCGTCCAGCTGGGGAGCAGCGAGCCACTGGAGGTGCACGACGTCCGCATCGACGCGGCCGAGCGCGCGCAGCACACCGAGGTGCTCGACGGCCTTGAGCGGCACTCGCAGCCTGGAACGCTTGAAGACGCGCGAGGAGACGGGGTAGAGGCCGTCGCGGATCGCGTAGCCGTCGGGGCGGGGTGGCGTGCCGAACCGAAAGCGTGACGTGAGGAGCTCGACGTCGGCTCCGGCCCGCGCGAGCGCCGAGGCCAGTTCGTGGTCGTACCACGGCGTGAAGGCAGGCGGGTCCGCGACGACGACGCGCACGGAAGTAGCGTAGACGGGTGCTCGTACGCAGCTGGAACCTGTTTCACGGCAACTCGGTGCCGCCGGGGCGGCATGCCCATCTCGACGAGATGGTGCGCCTCGCGACCGCCGACGACCCGGACGTTCTCTGCGTGCAAGAGGTGCCCGCCTGGGCGCTCTCCCGCTTCACGACTGCCGCCCTCGCGGCCGCCTCGAGCTTCGGCCCGGTGCCGATTCCTGCCGCCGTCGGCCGCGCGTTGACCATCGCGAATCACGGGCTGCTCCGGTCCCTGTTCGCCGGACAGGGGAACGCGATCCAGGTCGGCCCGCGGCTGCGCGTCGTGGGCCACGTGGTCGAGACCCTCAACCCGCGGGACTTTCGCAGCGCACAGAGCCGCGAGCTCGGGCTCGACGTCGTGATGAGGCTCGCCTGGGCAAAGGAACGACGTGTCGTCCAGTCGGCGCGGCTGGTGCACGATGACGGTCGTGCCTTTCAGATCGCCAACCTGCACTGCACGAGCTCACGCGACTCGCGCATCCCGGCGGTCGAGCTTCGGCGCGCTGTCGAATTCGCCGTCGAGCGTGCCGAGCCCGAGGACGTCGTCGTGCTCGCCGGCGACTTCAACGTGCTCGGAGAGGCGCACTCGCTGCGCGAGCTGGTCGAGGACTGGCGGTTCTCACCGCCGGGACCCGGCATCGACCACATCCTCGTGCGAGGCGCCGACGCGTCACCGCTTCGCGTGTGGGACGTCGCTCGACGCGAGCACGAAGGCGTGCTGCTGTCCGACCACGCGCCCGTCGAGTTGGATGTCCGATGAGCCGTAGGCTCGGCGAAGTGAGCTGGGAGGCCGAGCGCGCTCGCTTTCCCGTCCTTCACCGGTACGCCTATCTCAACGCCGGCACGAACGGGCCGCTCTCCGTGGCGACGATCGACGCGGTCAGGACGATGCAGGCCTGGGAGGCCGAGAACGGTCGCGGCGGCAAGTCGTACTTCGACGAGATGCTCGCCCGCCGCGAGCGGGTGCGCGAACAGATCGCGCATGAGATCGGAGTCGCGCCCGAGAATGTCGCGCTCACCGATTCGACCACACGCGCCGTTCACGTGGTCGTGGCCGGGCTCGGGCTCGGGCCAGGGGACGAGATCGTCACGACCGACTCCGAGCACTTCGGCATGCTCGGCCCACTCGAGGCCGCCGGCGCGCAGGTCGTGATCGTGCCGATCCGCGAGCTTCCCGCGGCAGCGGTGCTCGACGCCATCGCGGCGCGCGTGACGGAGCGAACGCGCCTGCTGGCCGTCTCGGCGGTCGTCTGGCTGGACGGCAAGGTCGTCCCGTGGGCGGCGCTGCGCGCGCAGACCGGCGTGCCGGTGCTCGTCGACGGGGCACAGTCGGCCGGGGCGCTCGAGGTGGACGCCTCGACCGCCGACTACTACACGGTGAGCGCGCAGAAGTGGCTCTGCGGGCCGGACTCGACGGGAGCGCTCTACGTCCGCGAGCCGGAGGCACTTCCACCTCGCCTGCTGACGCATCCCTCGACCGCCTCCTACGACCTCCGCACCGGTGCCTGGGAGCCGAAGCCGGGAGCCGCCCGGTTCGACACCGGCTTTGCGCCGGCAGCCTCGCTGGCCGGTCTCGAGGCGGCGCTCACCGGTCTTCCGCCGGAACGCCACGAGCGCGCACTCCGGCTCGCGGAACGCTGTCGCGAGCTGCTGCTCGCGGCAGGGCAGGACGTGGTCACCGAGGCGAACCAGGCGACGCTCGTCTCGTTCCGGTCGACCGGCGACCCGCTCGAGCTTCGCGTGGCGCTCTACGAGCGTGGCGTCGTCGTGCGCGACCTGCCCGGCACCGACTTGTTGCGAGCATCGGTCGGCTGGTGGAACGACGAGGACGATCTGGAGCGGCTGGTCGCCGGGCTCTAGGCAGCTTCGGTGCGCAGCCCGAGCTCACCGGCGATCGGCTGCAGGGCCGCGATCACGTTCGCGATGTGCTCGTCTAGCGGCAGCTCGAGCAGCTCCGCCCCCTCGTAGACGTCGTCGCGTGAAACACCTGCCGCGAACGACGGCTGCTTGAGCTTCTTCTTCACGGATTTCGGCTCGAGCCCCTCGAGGCCGGTCGGCCGGACGAGCCCGCACGCATGCACGAAGCCCGACAGCTCGTCGCAGGCGAACAACGACTTCTTCAGCCGTGTGTCGCGCTCCCGGCCGAGGTGGTTGGCGTGCGAGAGCACCGCGTCGATCACCACCTCCGGATAGCCCTGTTCGCGCAGGATCGGCGCGCCGTCCTGCGGATGCTTGTCCAACGTGGGGTGGATCTCGTAGTCGAAGTCGTGCAGGAGCGCCGCCACGCGCCAGAGCTCCTCGTCCTCCCCGAATCGGCCGGCGTAGAACGCCGTCGCAGCCTCGACCGCGAGCGCGTGGCGGAGCAGCGCCTCGCTCTTCGTGTAGGCGGTGAGGGTCGTCCAGGCCTGTTGACGGGTCGGAGTCAAGCCGCAGCTAGCATAGTGCGCTCCCGTGTCCTCGACCGTCGTGAGACCGCTGGCGGAGTCGTTCGTGATCGAGGGCGGCTTTCCGCTCTCCGGCCGGGTGCGCGCATCGGGGAACAAGAACGGTGCGCTCCCGATCCTCGCGGCGTGCCTGCTGGCGGACGAACCGATCACGCTCGCGAACATCCCGCGCATCCGTGACGTCGAGACGATGTGCGGCCTGCTTGCGAACCTCGGCGCCGACGTCGAATGGCTCGGTCCGAACGAGGTGCGCGTCCACGCAGCCGACGTCGGCTACGAGGTCGATCCGGAGCTGGCCACGCAGATTCGCGCGTCGTTCCTGCTCGCCGGACCGCTGCTCGCGCGACACGGCCGCGCGATCGTGCCTCCGCCGGGCGGCGACGTGATCGGACGGCGCCGGCTCGATCCGCACTTCCACGCCTTCCAGGAGCTCGGCGCCAGCTTCGACACGAGCGACCGCTACGACCTCTCCGGATCGCTCCAGGGCGCGCACCTCCATCTCGACGAGCCGTCGGTGATGGCGACCGAGAACACCGTGATGGCGGCAGCGCTTGCGCCCGGCAAGACGATGATCTCGAATGCCGCGAGCGAGCCGCACGTCCAGGACCTCTGCCGGTTCCTCGCGTCGCTCGGCGCGCGCATCCAGGGGATCGGCTCGAACGTCCTGCACATCACCGGCGTCGACCGGCTGTCCGGCGGCACGTACGCGATCGGCCCCGAGCACGTCGAGGTCGGCAGCTTCATCGGCATGGCGGCAGTCACCGGCGGTGAGATCACGATCGACGGGATCGTCGCCGACGATCTCTGGCCGGTGCTCCCCGTGCTGCGCCGGCTCGGGATCGAGGTCGAGCTCGACGACGGCTCCGTGCGCGTCCCGGCCGGGCAGGAGCTGGCCGTCGTCGACGACCTCGGCGGTGCGATCCCCAAGATCGAGGACGGGCCGTGGCCGCAATTCCCTGCCGACCTGACGTCGATCGCCGTCGTGGTGGCGACGCAGGCGCGCGGCACCGTGCTCGTGTTCGAGAAGATGTTCGAGAGTCGGCTCTTCTTCGTCGACAAGCTCGTCTCGATGGGCGCCCGGATCATTCTCTGCGACCCGCATCGGGTCGTCGTGACCGGCCCGGCGCGCCTCTACGGCCAGCGGATGTCGAGCCCGGACATCCGCGCCGGGATGGCGATGGTGATCGCGGCGCTCTGTGCCGAGGGCACCTCGACGATCGGCGACGCGTACCAGATCGACAAGGGGTACGAGCGGATCGACGAACGTCTCCGCGCGCTCGGCGCGCACATCGAGCGCGTCGAGGGCTGAGCCGTGGCCGACACCCAGACGGGTGTGCGCATCGCGCTCGCCGCGCGAGGCGCTGCCAACGTCACGACAGGCGTTCCCGTGCTCGACCACCTGATCGGCGAGCTGGCGCGGAGCGGCCGCTTCGACCTCGCCCTCGAGGTGGCGCCCGAACGTGCGGATCAGGCGGTCTCGGCGGCCGGCCGCGCGCTCGGCGGCGCCTTCGCCGCGCAACTCGACGAGGCGAGCAGCGGTCACGGGTGGGCACTCGTCCCAGCGGCGGAGGCGCTCGCTGCAGCCGCGCTCGAGCGCTCCGACCGTCCCGTGCTCGTGACGAACGTCGATTTCTCGGATCTCAGGGTCGGCGGGCTTTCGACCGACGTCGCCTCGCAGTTCCTGCGCGATCTGGTCGACGCCGCGGGCCTCAATCTGCACGTTCGCCTGCTCGAGGGCACCGACCCGCAGCACGTTCTCGCTGCCATCTTCAAGGCCGTCGGCGCGGCGCTCGGGCAGGCGTGCCGGCCCGAACCGTGAACCGACACCCGCCAAGGAGGCCCCGTGACCAAGGAGATCGTTCGCACCGAGTCGGCACCTGCCCCGTTCCAGGGCGCGCCGTACTCCCAGGCCGTCGTCGCCGCGGGGCTCGTCTTCGTGTCGGGCCAGCTCGGGCTGAAGCCGGGAGCGAAGGAGATGGTTCCGGGCGGGATCGCCGAACAGACGGAACAGGTGCTGGCGAATCTGCAGGCGGTGCTCGAGGCGGCCGGGTCGTCGCTCGACCGGCTCGTCAAGACCACGGTCTACCTCCAGGATCTCGACGACTTCGTGGGGATGAACGGGGTGTATGCCCGCCACGTCGGCGCAGAGCCCCCGGCCCGCGCGACGGTCGAAGTGGCGAAGCTGCCGTCCGGCGCGCTCGTCGAGATCGAGGCTGTCGCGACCGTCTAGTTGTCCAGGGAGATCGAGGATCACGTTCGCTCGCTCGGGCTCGACGCCTACACGGTGGGCGGCGCCGTCCGCGACGAGCTCGCCGGGCGCGACTCGAAGGACGCGGACTTCCTCGTCCCCGGCGTCGACATCGCCGGCCTGCGCGACGCACTCGCCGCCCATGGGCGGACGGAGGAGCTGAACGTCGCCGGCCGCGCCGTCGGCGTCCGTTTCTTCCCGGCCGACCGTGCACTGCGGCGGAAGGTGCCGGCCGGGATCGAGCTCGCCCCGCCACGACGGGAAGTCTCGACCGGGCCGGGCCGCCACGACTTCGAGATCGTCGTCGACCCCGACGCCACGGTCGAGGAGGATCTGTCGCGGCGCGACTTCACGATCAACGCGATGGCGCGGCGGCTCTCGGACGGAGCCCTCGTCGACCCGTTCGGCGGCCGTGAGGACCTCGAGCGTCGCATCCTGCGCACCGTCTCGCCGATGAGCTTCGCCGAGGATCCTCTGCGGCTCGTTCGCGGGCTGCGATTCGTGTCACAGCTCGACCTCGATCCCGACGACGAGACGCTCCGGCAGATGCGCGCCGAGGCGGCCGGTGCCCGACTCGTCTCGGGTGAGCGCATCGGCGGTGGCCTTGCGGCCGACGGTCTCGGCGAGCTGTCGAAGCTGCTCCTCGGGACGAAGCCGCTGAAGGCGCTGCGGCTGGCGCGTGACACCGGTGTCCTGGTCGCCGTGCTGCCGGAGCTCGAACCGTCGATCGGCTTCGACCAGGAGAGCGACTATCACGGCCTGACCCTCGACGAGCACACGTTCATGGTCGTCCAGGCCGCCGCCGACGCGCGCATGCCGCTCCGCGTGCGGCTCGCTGCGCTCCTCCACGACACGGGAAAGCCGGCCGTCGCGTGGCGGGGACGAGACGGCCGGCTCCACTACTACGCGCGTCCGGGCTTGTCGGACCGGTCGCACGAGCAGGTCGGCGCAGAGCTCGCGCGGGAGGCACTGCAGCGGTTGCGCTACCCGACCGAGCTCCGGCGCCGAGTCGTACAGATCGTCCGGCATCACATGCTCAGTCCGCGCGGCGACGCGACGCGCGCGCGGCGCTTGCTCGCGCGCTACGGCGACGAGCTCGCCTTCGACCTGCTCGACCACAAGGCCGCCGATCTGCGTGGGAAGTGGGGACCCGGTGAGCCGCCGCCCGAAGAGCAGCTGGCCGAGCTCGCGGCGTTCAGGCGGCTGGTCGAGTCGGAGCAGGCGAGCCCGCACCGTCTCCGCGACCTCGCCGTGTCGGGTACCGACCTGATCGCGCTCGGCTACGTTCCCGGCCCGGCGCTCGGGCAGACGCTGCGCACACTGCTGACCGAGGTGGTCGAGCAACCGGACCGGAACACGCGCGCAAACCTGCTCACGCGCGCCCAGGAGCTCCTGCCCTCGTGATCCGCTGGAGTGAGCCTGGCTTCGTGGTCGGATTCACCACCCGGGTCGGCGGCGTGAGCAGCGGCCCCTTCTCGTCACTCAACCTCGGGCGCTCGACGGGGGACGAGCTTGCGTGTATCGACGAGAACCGCAGACGGGCGTGCGCGTCGCTCGGAGCCGATCCAGCGCGGCTGGCGACGAACCGGCAGGTGCATTCGGACGTCGTCAACGAAGCGGTGCCCGGCGGGCACGGGAAGGTGGGCGACGGGCTGTGGTCGGACCGGGCGGGCGTGGCGATGCTCGCGCTCGCGGCCGACTGTGTCCCGGTCGCTCTGGCGGCGCCGGGCCGCGGCCGGCTCGCAGTCCTGCACGCCGGTTGGCGCGGGCTCGCGAACGGTGTCGTCGCCGCAGGAGTCGCCGCGGTGCGCTCCGGGGACCGCGACGGCGAGATCTCGGCCGCGATCGGCCCGTCGGCGGGACCGTGCTGCTACGAGGTCGGGCCGGAGGTCGCGGGCCTCTTCGATGCCGACCTGACTCACGAGCGGCGGCTCGATCTCTGGGGTGCGACGGAGCGTCGCCTGCGCACCGCGGGCGTCACGCGGATCGAGCGGGTCGACCTCTGCACGATCTGTCACGCGGAGCTCTTCTTCTCACACCGACGCGACGGTCGCCCCCGCGGCGTGCAGGGTGTGATCGGCTATGTCGCCTGACGAGGTGCGCGCGCGGCTCGCGCTCGTCAAGGAGACCGTCGGCCCGGGAGTGACCGTGGTCGCGGCCACGAAATACGTCTCGCTCGCCGACATGCAGGTGCTCGTCGAGGCAGGCGTGGAGGTGGTGGGCGAGAACCGCGCGCAGGATCTCGAGGCGAAGCACGCCGAATACGGGACTGCGTTCCGCTGGCACTTCATCGGCCGTCTCCAGTCGAACAAGGTGAAGGTGGTCAATCGCTGCTGCGAGCTCGTGCACTCGCTCGACTCCGACTCGGCCGCGCGCCGCCTGGAGATCCCGGCGCTGGTGCAGGTGAACCTCGCCGACGAGCCGTCGAAGTCCGGCGTGCAGCCGGCGGAGCTCGGCGCGTACGTGCGCGAGGGGGTGATCGGGCTGTCGACGATGCCTCCCGCCGCGCCGACGACGGAGGGCTCGCGGCCCTGGTTCAGGAAGCTCCGCGCGCTGGCCGCCGAGCACGGACTTTCGGAGCTCTCGATGGGGACGACACAGGACTTCGCAGTCGCGGCCGAGGAGGGCGCGACGTACGTCCGCGTCGGTTCCATCCTGTTCCGGAACTGATCTAGACTGCCCGCCGTGGCGCTCGGCGACCTGTGGAATCGCACGCTCGTGTACTTCGGGATCGCCGAGGAGGACGACGACTGGGAGGACGAGGATGGCTACGCGGCCGAGGAGAGCCTCGAGCAGACATATCGCGAGCGTCCGAACGTCCGGCGGCTGACCCCGCGCCGCCGCGGCCACGACTACGACGACTGGACGGAGTCGGAGTCCGACGCGGCGGCGACAGCACGCGTGCCCGCCGTGCGGCCGACGCGCCTGCGCGAGGCGCGCCCGCAGATCGAGGCCGTCCCGAATCCGTCGAACGTCCGCGTCCACCTCGTGCTGCCCCGAAGCTTCAACGACGCCCAACAGATCGCCGACCGCTTCAAGCAGGGCATGCCGGTGATCCTGAACCTGCAGAGCGCGGATGCCGAGCTCTCGAAGCGGTTGATCGACTTCACGAGCGGTCTCACCTACGCCCTCAACGGGGGCATGCAGCGTGTCGCCGACAAGGTCTTTCTGCTCACGCCGCGAAATGTGGAAGTCTCCGCGGAACAGCGGGCACAACTGCTCGAGCGCGGCGGCTTCTTCAACCAGGCGTAGCCTGAGGTAGGAAAGGCCCTACGAGACGCGAAGGGGGCGCCATGGTGCTCGACGCTGTCGGCGCGGTCCAGGCGTTCATCTACATCTTCGCGCTGGTCTACACGCTGGCGTTGATCCTGTACGTGCTCACGTCGTGGGTGCAGCTGCCGTACTCGCTCCGCGGAGTCCAGCGCTTCCTCGCCGATGCGTGCGATCCGTACCTGCGTTTCTGGCGCCGCATCCTGCCGCTCTCGTTCGGCGCCATGGACTTCTCGCCAATCGTCGCGATCGTGGCGCTGGGCATCATCGCCCGAGTCCTCGTCGCGATTCTGAATCTGTTCTAGGAAGGAGGGGGAGATGCGTTACACCCCGGTTGAGCTCAGACACGTACGACTCGGGCGGTCGCTGCTCGGTTACAAGCGACGCGACGTCGACAGCCTGCTGGAGGACGTGGCCGACAGCTACGAAGAGGTCTGGCGCGAGCGGGGTGAGCTGACCGACCGCGTCGAGGACGTCGAGAAGCGCCTCGGCGAGTTCAAGGACCGTGAACAGCTGCTCGCGACCACGCTCGTCTCCGCCGAGAAAGCCGCCGCGGAGGCGAAGGACGCTGCGCGCCGCGAGGCCGAGCTGATCGTGGCCGAGGCGCACGGCGAAGCACGCTCGATCATGCGCAGCGCCCAGAACGAGCGCGAGCGGCTGTTCGGCGAGGCCCGCCGCGTCGAGGCGCTGCTGCGCGCGGCCCTCGGGATGGTCGAGGAGTCGAAGGCAGATCCGCTCGAGGAGAGCGACGCGCCGGACGAGGGGTCCGAGAAGCCGTGGCCGTTGCACGAGGACACGAGCGAGTTCGAGGCGATCCTCTCGCCCGGAGCCGCCGTGTCGGCCCGCGAGGAGCTGCAGGCCGAGCCGGCCGACGAGCCGGTCGAGCCCGAGGTGATCGCCGAGCCGCAGGAGACCGAGGGACGCGTGGCGCTCCCGCCGGTGGCCCAGGAAGAGGACGAGCCGTGGAGCGGCGACGAGGGCTAGGCTGAGGACGTGAGCGCGTCCACGCGAATCCGTCTGCGGGTCGCTCCGGGCGCTGCCGGAAACGCGATCGTCGGGCGGCACGGCGACGGCTGGAAGGTCCGCGTCGCCGCAGCGCCCGAGCGCGGGAAGGCAAACGACGCATTGATCGGATTGCTGGCCGAGACGCTGCTCGTGCCACGGTCCGACCTCGCCGTCGTCTCGGGGCTCGGGTCGCGTGACAAGATCGTGGCGGTGAGCGGCCTCGATCCGAGCCTGGCCGACGCTGCCCTCGCGCGCGCGGCCGCGACACCGGAGCGCGCGTGACCTCCGTCGAGGTCAGCGAGTTCCGCGATCGTCTGCTCGAGGAGCGCGAGCGCCTCGTCAACGCAGCGCGCTACCTCCACCAGGAGAACCCGGGATCGATGGAGGACGAGCTCGGCGAGATCTCGGGCGGCGGCACGGGCGACAATCATCTCGCCGACATGGCGACGGTCACCTACGACCGGGAGCTCGACCAGGGCCTCGAGGAGGGCGTGCAGCAGACGGTCGGGCAGATCGACCTCGCGCTCGAGTGCATCGAGGCAGGGACGTACGGCACGTGCGAGATCTGCGGCAAGCCGATCGCGACGGAGCGGCTGCGGGCGATCCCGTGGGCCACCCGCTGCATCGACGACGCGAAGCGTTGACAGAGAGCCCCGTACAGCAGCCGGGTGTCGACGTGCGGGTCGGGTCGGCCACCGACGGGCTCGCGCCGCTCTCGGTGGCGGAGCGCTCGCTGGCGGCAGGGCCGTGGCAGTGGGCGGGCCTGGCGGCGGTGGCGATTGCGGCGATCGTCGCCGACCAGGTGACGAAGCATGTGGTCACCTCGACGCTCGCGCTCGACGAGTCCGTCCACGTGATCGGGCCGCTGTCGATTCATCACGTGCAGAACACGGGGATCGCCTTCGGCTTCTTCGCAGGTGCAACGTCGATCGTCACGATCATCACCGCGATCGCCGTCGTCTGGATGCTCACATTCTTCGCCCGCTCGGGCGCGCGCCACCCCGTGCTGCCCGCCGCGCTCGGCCTGCTTGCAGGCGGGAGCATCTCTAACCTCGCCGACCGCGTGCGCCTCGGCCACGTGACCGACTTCATCGACTTCTCGCACTGGCCCGCGTTCAACCTCGCCGACAGCTTCATCGTCGTCGGCGTCGCGATCCTGCTCGCGGCGCTGGTGGCGTCCGACCGCTCGTCGCGGCCGCCGCGTCGCACGCTCGACGTCGCGGCGCGGTAGTCATGAAGCTCTCGGTGCCGCCCGCTGCGGCGGGCCAGCGCCTCGACCAGTTCCTGGCGGCGCACCTCGGTTCTCGCGGCGCGGCGGAGCGTGCGGTCGACGCGGGGGCACTGGTCGATGGGGAGCTGCGAGTGAAGAGCCACCGGCTCGCCGGCGGCGAGTCGGTCGAACTGCCCGACGTCGAGGAGCCGACGCCGGCCCCGCCGCCGCCACCACCGCAGATCGTCTGGGAGGACGAGCATCTACTCGTGGTCGACAAGCCGGCCGGGCTGGTCGTGCACCCGGGGGCCGGTCACGTGTCGGACACCCTCGTCGATGCGCTGCGCGGCCGGATCGCGGGGGGCGACCCGGACCGGCCTGGAATCGTGCATCGGCTCGACCGCGACACCTCGGGCCTGCTCGTGCTTGCCCGGTCGGAGGAGGCCCATCGCCGGCTGGCCGAGCTCGTCCGGGAGCGGACCTTCGATCGCACCTATCGCGCGCTGGTGGGTGGACGGCCGCGCTCGCGACAGGGTCGAATCGAGGCTCCGGTCGGGCGCGACCGGCACGACCCGACCCGCGTGTCCCTCGACACGGACACACCCCGCGAGGCCGTCACGCACTTCGAGGTCGAGCGGCTGTGGCCGGAGCATGCGCTCCTGCGCGTCCAGCTCGAGACCGGGCGGATGCACCAGATCCGCGTTCATCTTGCGGCCGTCGACCTGCCGGTCGTGGGGGATCCGGTGTACGGCGTCCGCGTGCCCGGCCTGGGCCGCCAGTTCCTCCACGCCTCCGAGCTCGCCTTCCCGCACCCGTTCGACGGCTCCCGCGTGGAGGTGCGTTCCGAGCTTCCGGCGGATCTCGCGGGGTACCTCGCCGACCTCGAGTAGCTACGATTGCGACGTTCGTTCGTCCCTCCGACCCGGTGGACCAACCGAGGCGGACGGTGGCAGGCGCGTGCTCGCCTGCTTTCCGCCGCGGCCACCGGCTGACCGTTGCATCCAAACCGTAGAAAGGGGCTTCCATGCCCGTCGTCTCCATGAAAGAGCTGCTGGAGGCCGGAGTGCATTTCGGCCATCAGACGCGCCGCTGGAATCCGAAGATGAAGCGCTTCATCTTCACCGAGCGCGGCGGCATCTACATCATCGACCTCACGCAGACGCAGGAGCTGCTCGACGAGGCGTACAACTTCGCCCGCGCGATCGCCGAGCGCGGGGGCTCGATCCTCTTCGTCGGCACCAAGAAGCAGGCTCAGGACGCCGTCTCGGGCGAGGCGCGCCGGGTCAACATGCCGTACGTCAACAACCGCTGGCTGGGCGGGCTGCTCACGAACTGGCGGACGATCTCCGACCGCATCCAGCGGTTGCACGAGCTACGCAGCCTGAAGCAGGAGTCGCAACTCGAGCTCCTGCCGGCGAAGGAGCGCATCTCGATGGAGGCCGAGCTCGAGAAGCTCGAGGCGAACCTCGGCGGTGTCGCCGACATGCGGCGCCAGCCCGACGCGATCTTCATCGTCGACCTGCGAAAGGAGCAGCTCGCCGTGCGTGAGGCCAAGCGGCTGGGGCTGCCCGTGATCGCCCTGGTCGACACGAACTGCGACCCCGACGAGGCCGACTACGTGATCCCCGGCAACGACGACGCGATCCGGTCGTGCGGCTTGATCGTGCGCGCGATCGCCGACGGGATCGAGGCCGGCCGCCAGAAGGTGTCCGCCGCAGAGCTGCGCGCGCCGCGAAACGGCGCCGCACACGTCGACGAGGCTCCGGCAGCCGAGGAGCCTTCCGCCCCCGAGGAGACTGCGGCTCCCGCGGAGGCGCCGCCGGCGCCGGCCGTCGAGCCCGCCGCGGATGCAAGTGCCGAAGGGGCCGGCGGATGACCGAGATCACCGCGACGATGGTGAAGGAGCTCCGCGACGCGACGAGCGCAGGGATGATGGACTGCAAGCGTGCGCTGCAGGAGACCGAAGGAGACTTCGATGCGGCCGTCAAGGTGCTGCGCGAGCGCGGCATGGCGTCCGCCGCGAAGCGCGCCGATCGCGAGACGACGGAGGGCAAGGTCGGTGTGATCGTGCAGGGAGACACGGGCTCGATCGTGGCGGTCGCCTGCGAGACCGAGCCGGTCTCGTCGAACGAGGACTTTCTCGCGTTCGCCGAGAAGGTGCTGAGGCAGGTTCACGAGCGCGGGGAAGACGCCGTCGCGGACCTCGAGGCTGAGCAGGCCGAGCTGGCCGCGAAGCTGGGGGAGAACATCCAGGTCGTCGGCGCGAAGCGACTCGAGGCGCGCGACGGGAGCACGCTCTCCTACTACGTCCACGCACCCGCGAACAAGGTCGGTGCAATCGTGTCGACCGCCGGTGGCGACCCGCAGGTCGCCCGCAGCCTCGCCTTGCACCTCACCTTCGCGCGACCGACCTACGAGAGCCGCGACCAGGTGCCGCAGGAGCTGGTCGACGCCGAGCGCGAGATCCTGCTCAGCTCCGACGAGGTGCAGAGCAAGCCGGAGCCCGTACGCGGGAAGATCGTCGAAGGGATGCTCAACAAACGGTTCTACGGCGAGTCGGTGCTCAGCGAACAGACGTGGTACCGCGCGGACGAGTCGACGGCGACCGTCGGCAAGTTCCTGAAGGAACAGGGCATCGAGCTGCGCGACTACGCCTGGTACGCCGTCGCGTAGACGTGGCTGCGTCGCTGCCACAACTGAAGCGTCCGCCGGTCTTCAAGCGCATCCTGCTCAAGTTGTCCGGCGAGGCGCTGATGGGCTCCTCCGAGTACGGCCTCGACGCGAACACCGTCGACCGGCTCGCGCGCGAGCTCGTCCAGGTTCGCGAGACCGGGCTCGAGGTGGCGCTCGTGATCGGCGGCGGCAACATCTACCGCGGGATGGCCGCTGCGGCCGAGGGGATGGACCGGGCGACCGGCGACTACATGGGAATGCTCGCGACCGTCCTCAACTCGCTGGCCGTGCAGGAGGCGCTCGAGCGGCACGGTGCGAACACGCGTGTGCTCTCTGCGATCACGGTCCAGGAGGTCGCCGAGCCCTACATCCGGCGGCGGGCCGTGCGTCATCTCGAGAAAGGGCGGCTGGTGATCTTCGCCGCCGGCACCGGCAACCCGTTCTTCACCACCGACACGGCGGCGGCGCTGCGGGCGCTGGAGATCGGCGCGGACGCGATCCTGATGGCGAAGAACGGCGTGCCCGGCGTGCTCGACGGCGATCCGCGAACGTCGCCCGACGCGAAGCTGATCCGGTCGATCACCCACCTGCAGGCGATCGAGCGCGGCCTCAAGGTGATGGACACCACCGCGCTCTCCCTGTGCATGGACAATCACCTGCCGATCCATGTCTTCGAGCTCGCGCCCGGGAACATCTCGCGCGTCGGCCGAGGCGAGGAGATCGGCACCGTCGTGGCCACACCCCCCGAAGGAGAACGAGAACGGTGATCGAGGATTTCGTTTCTGACGCGGATCAGCGGATGGACAAGTCGGTCGAGGCGACGCACGAGCATTTCAACTCCGTGCGCACGGGCCGGGCGGCGCCGGCACTGCTCGACCGGATCACGATCGACTACTACGGCACGCCGACGCCGCTCAAGAACCTGGCGACGATCAATGCGCCGGAGCCGCGGATGCTGACGATCCAGCCGTTCGATCCATCATCGGTCAAGCAGATCGAGAAGACGATCCAGGAGTCCGATCTCGGGCTGACACCCTCGAACGACGGCAAGCTGATCCGGCTGCCGATCCCGCAGCTCACCGAGGAACGCCGCAAGGAGCTCGTCAAGCTCGTTCGCCACATGGCCGAGGAGGGCCGCGTCGCGGTGCGCAACGTCCGGCGCGACGCGATCAAGCATCTCGAGGAGCTGGTGAAGAACGGCGACGTGGGCGACGACGAGGAGCGGGCCGCCGAGACGCGCGTGCAGAAGGTGACGGACGACCATGTATCGCGTATCGACGACCTGCTGAAGCGCAAGGAAGCCGAGATCATGGAGGTCTAGGCGGCCTCCGTGAAGTTGCTCTCACGCATTCGCACGCTGAGCCGGATCCGGGCCGTCCCGGAACCGGAGCTGCCCGAGGTCGCACAGTCGGTCGCGATCATCCTCGACGGCAACGGACGCTGGGCGCGCAAGCGCGGGCTGCCCGTTGCCGCCGGCCATCGCGCGGGCGCGAAGACGGTGAGACGCACCGTCGAGGCTTCGATCGACATCGGCATCCACGACCTCGCCGTCTTCGCCTTCTCGACCGAGAACTGGTCACGGTCGGACGAGGAGGTCGAGGCGTTGATGGAGATCTTCGCCGAGACGATCGAACGCGAGCTTCCGGACCTCGCCGAGCAGGGAGTCCGCGTGCGCTTCATCGGCCGGCGCGACCGTGCGCCCGAACAGCTCCAGGTGCGCATGGCGGCGATGGAGGATCGCACCGAGCTGAACACGCGGATCAACCTCTGGGTGGCGTTCGACTACGGCGGCCGCGCCGAGCTCGTCGAGGCGGCGCGACGGCTGGTCGAGAGCGGCGTCGAGCCGGAGGACATCGACGAGAACGTGTTCGCCGCGAATCTGTACGCACCGGAGCTCCCCGACCCGGATCTGCTGATCAGGACGAGCGGCGAGGTGCGGATCTCGAACTTCCTGCTCTGGCAGCTGGCGTACACCGAGCTGGTGTTCGTCGACACGTACTGGCCTGACTTCGACGAGCGCGACTTGCGGCGCGCGCTCGCGGAGTATGCGTCGCGCCGCCGACGGTTCGGCGGCCGTTGAGCTCGTTCGGCTCGCGCATCGTCGTCGTCGTTGCACTTGTGCCCGTGGTGCTCGGCGCCGCGTATCTCGGAGGGTGGTGGATGTTCGCGCTCGTCGCGATCGGTGCGCTCCTCGCGCTCCACGAGTTCTGGTTGCTCGCACGGGCGCACGCGCCGCTGTCTCTGGCCGGCTACATCGGCGCCGCGCTCGCACTCGTCGGCGCGCAGCTCAGCGGCTTCGACTGGATGGTCGGCGGCGTCCTCGCGACGCTGCCGCTCGCCTTCAGCCTGAAGGTCGTCTCGCGAACGCGCCAGGCGCCGACGGCCGCCGTCTCGACGACGGTGCTCGGAGCCGTCTGGATCGGGCTCGGGCTGGCGTTCCTGATCCTGATCCGCGCGATCCCGAGCGACGGACGGCTGCTGCTGTTCACCGTGCTGCTCGCCGTGTGGGCAGGGGACACGCTGGCGTACCTCGGCGGACGTCTCCTCGGGCGGCACAAGATGGCGCCGTCGACGTCGCCGGGGAAGACGTGGGAGGGCTTCGTCTTCGGCGCCGCTGCGACGATCTTCGTCTCGTTCGTCGCGCTCTACAAGCAGCACTACCTCACGATCGGACAGTCGATCGTGCTCGGGGTCGTCCTGGCCGTCGCGGCGCCGCTCGGCGACCTGTTCGAGTCGCTGATGAAGCGCGACGCGGGCGTCAAGGACTCGGGCCGCCTGCTCGGGGGCCACGGCGGGATGCTCGACCGCCTGGACGCATTCCTGTTCGCAGCCCCGGCCGCATACTTCGCGATCCTCGCCCTGACCTAGGCGTCACGGTTTCGTGACTGTGGCAGCCATCCCGCCCGATCGCCGCCGGAGCAGGGAAATCATCGCGCCCTGTGACAGTTCCGTGACGGTGGCTGCCACCGGCGGCGAGTCGCGGCCCGTGGCGGGCACACTTCCGGCGTGACGCGGATCGCACTGCTCGGCGCGACCGGTTCGATCGGCCGCCAGGCGCTCGAGGTGATCGACGCCGACCCGGCGCTCGAGCTCGTCGCCGCGAGCAGCGGATCGACGCCGATCGACGGGCTCGCCCCGCTGACGCAGGTCGGCGGCGACCCGACCGAGCTGCTCGAACGCGCACAGCCCGACGTCGTGCTCAACGCGACGCTCGGCTTCGCCGGCCTGCCCGCGACGATGTGGGCGCTCGAACGCGGCGTCACCCTCGCATTGGCGAACAAGGAGAGCCTCGTCGCGGCCGGGGAGCTCGCGCTCGCCGCACGCGCGCGCGGCGCGGGTGCGCTGCTTCCCGTCGACAGCGAGCACTCGGCGCTGTTCCAGTGCGCGCTCGTGGGCGAGCCCGAAGCCGTCGTGCTGACGGCGAGCGGCGGCCCCTTCCGCGGCTGGACGCGCGACGAGCTCGCGGACGTGACTGCCGAGGAGGCGCTCGCGCACCCGACCTGGTCGATGGGCGCCAAGATCACGATCGACTCCGCGACGCTCGCGAACAAAGGCCTCGAGGTGATCGAGGCTCACTTCCTGTTCGGACTGCCCTACGACCGGATCGACGTCGTCGTCCATCCGACGTCGATCGTCCACGGGCTCGTCCGCTTCCGAGACGGCGCCTCGGTCGCCCATCTCGGTTATCCGGACATGCGCGTGCCGATCGCGTACGCGCTGTCCTATCCGCGCCGCGTCGCCACGCCCGTTCCGACACTCGACCTCGTCTCGTCGAGCCCGCTCGAGTTCTTCGAGCCCGATCTCGAGACCTTTCCGCTGCTTGCGCTGGCGCGCGCGGCCGGCGAGCGCGGCGGGACGTTCCCGTGCGCGTTCAACGCCGCCAACGAAGTCGCGGTCGCCGCGTTCCTGGAAGGCCGCATCGGCTTCCTGGAGATCGCGAGCCGTGTCGAAGAGGTGCTCGCGCGCGTCGATGGAGCCGCCGCACGCGACCTCGACGAGCTGCACGAGGCCGACGTCCGCGCGCGCGACCTCGTGACCGTCGCATGAGCATCGTCATCGCAATCTTCGGCCTGGCGCTGCTCGTGATGATCCACGAGGCCGGCCATTTCTTCGCGGCCCGTGCAGTCGGAATGACGCCGCGCAAGTTCTATCTCGGCTTCGGGCCTCCGATCGCACGCACGAGGCGTGGCGGCGTCGAGTACGGGATCGGATCGATCCCGCTCGGCGGCTACGTGAAGATCCCCGGAATGAGCCGGCCATCGCCCGGGACCTCGGCGGCGATGTTGCCGGAACCCCAGCGGCTCGAGCACCAGGCCGAGCTGGCGCGCCTCGACGTGGCGATCGAGGGCGGCGACGATACCGCCGCGCGCGCCGCGCTCGAGGAGCTTCGGCCCGCGGTCGGTTCGACATCTGCGTGGCAGGAGCTCGAGGGTCAGCTCGCACCCGACGCGTACTGGCGGCAGGCCACCTGGCGCCGCCTCGTCGCGATCGCGGCCGGCCCCGCGGTGAATCTCCTCTTCGCCGTCGTCCTCTTCACCTGCCTCTTCGTCGTCGCGACGACCCGCGACACGAACATCGTCGGCCGCGTGCTGCCGAACACTCCGGCAGCGACGGCCGGCATCAAGCAGGGCGACGCGATCCTCTCGGTCGCCGGCGCCCACGTCGCGCCGAAAGAGATTCCCGCGCACATCCGCGCGACCGACGGCCGGCGGTTCACGCTGGTCGT
This sequence comes from uncultured Thermoleophilia bacterium, assembly GCA_963769545.1. Lineage (GTDB taxonomy): Bacteria > Actinomycetota > Thermoleophilia > Gaiellales > Gaiellaceae > PALSA-600. The sequence continues at coordinate 640,544 of CAVYMB010000003.1, forward strand.
CAAGCGTGGCGGGCGGCGGGTGGCGATCCCGCTGAGCGCGAAGCTCCAGGACGGCTCGTACCGGATCGGGATCGCGATCGAGTCGCGAACGGGCGCGGGCGAGTCGGTTCCGGCCGCGGCGCGCGACGCGCTTGGCCTGACTTGGGGCGTGACCGCCGACACGGTGACGGGGATCGGGCACCTGTTCGCGGGGCAGGACACTAACCAGGTGTCGAGCTCCGTCGGCATCGTTCGCGTCTCCGCGGCCGCCTGGCGGCAAGGCCTACGCGACTTCCTGCTCGTGCTGGGCCTCGTCAGCCTCGCCCTCGGGTTGCTCAACCTGCTTCCCGTGCTGCCGCTGGACGGCGGCCACATCGTGATCGCGCTGGTCGAAAAGCTGCGCGGGCACACCTTCACGCAGTCCGTCTACCTGCGCTACACCGTCGTCGGGTTCGCGCTCTTCGCGGTGCTCATGTACTTCGGTCTGCGCAACGACCTGTTCGGCGGCGGCGGCTGACGAGCCCGCCGGTACGCTAGCTCCGTGGCGAGCCAGCGATCCGTCAAGGTCGGCGGCGTCCAGATCGGAGGCGGGGCGCCGGTTGTCGTGCAGTCGATGACGCTCACGAAGACGCACGACGTCGAGGCGACGACCGCCCAGATCGCTGCGCTCGCAAGTGCGGGCTGCGAGATCGTGCGCGTCGCCGTGCCGAAGAGCGAGGACGCCGACGCGTTGCCGAAGCTGATCCGCTTCTCGCCGCTGCCGGTGATCGCCGACATCCATTTCAACGCGTCGCTGGCCCTGCGCGCGATCGACGCCGGTGTCGCCGCCGTCCGCATCAACCCGGGGAACATCGGCGGCCCCGACAAGGTGGCGGAGGTGGTCAAGGCCGCCAAGCGTGCCGGAACGCCGATGCGGATCGGCGCCAACTCGGGGTCGCTGCCGAAGCACCTCGCCGAGCTCGCGCAACAGGATCAGGCGGAGGCGCTCGTCGAGGCAGCCCTCGAGGAGGTACGCCTGCTCGAGCAGCTCGACTACCGCGACTTCAAGATCTCGGTGAAGTCGAGCCACGTGCCGACGATGATCCGCGCCTACCGCCTGCTGGCGTCGAAGGTGCCCTACCCGCTGCACCTCGGCGTGACCGAGGCCGGCACACCGTTTTCGGGCTCGATCAAGAGCGCGGTCGGGATGGGAGCACTGCTCGCGGACGGGATCGGGGACACGATCCGCGTCTCGCTCACCGCCGACCCGGTCGACGAGGTCAAGACGGCCTACGAGATCCTGAAGGCGCTCGGGCTGCGGGAGCGCGGGCCGATCATGATCGCCTGCCCGAGCTGCGGTCGCGACAACGTCGGCGTGCAGCAGCTCGCCGAACGGGTCGAGGAGCGCCTGCGAACGTACCCGGAGGCATTCGAGGTGGCCGTTCTCGGCTGCGCCGTCAACGGGCCGGGGGAGGCCGGCGACGCGGACTTCGGGATCGCAGGCGGCCGCGACGTCGGCTTCGTCTACGCCCACGGGCGCGTGCTCAAGAAGGTCTCGAGCGACATCCTCGTCGACGAGCTCTTCCACGAGATCGACCGCTGGATCGCCGACGGGATGCATCGTCCGAAGCGCCTGAAGATGGCCAAGCCCGCGGCCCTCGCGATGGCCGAGGCCTCGGCGATCCCGCTCCACGACTGAGAAGATCTGGCCGCCGGCCGCGGGCGGTAGCCTGGCAAGGCAACGATGATCGCCCGCGCCTCCAAGCTCTTCCTGCCGACCCTGCGCGAAGCCCCCGCAGACGCGGAGGCGATCAACCACAAGCTGCTCGTCCGGGGCGGCTTCGTGCGGCAGGTGACGGGCGGCGTCTGGACGTTCTTGCCGCTCGGCTGGCGGGTGCACCGGAAGATCGAGCAGATCATCCGCGAGGAGATGGACGGGATCGGCGCACAGGAGATGTTGATGCCGGTGCTCACGCCGTTCGAGCTCTGGCAGCAGAGCGGTCGCGACTTCATCCCGGAGCTCTTTCGGCTGAAGGACCGTAAGGGCGCCGAGTACGTCCTGCCGATGACGCACGAAGAGACGGTCACCTTCCATGCGCGCGAGCTCCAGAGCTACCGACAGCTGCCGCAGGTGCTCTACCACATCTCGACGAAGGAACGGGACGAGCCGCGGCCGCGTGCCGGCCTGATCAGGCTGCGCGAGTTCTTCATGAAGGACGCGTACTCGTTCGATCGCGACGACGCCGGGCTCGCGGTGAACTTCGATCTGCAGCGCGGGGCGTACCAGCGGATCTTCGAGCGCTGCGGCCTCAGGGCCTACGACGTCGAGGCCGAGTCGGGGATGATGGGCGGGACCGAGTCGGTCGACTTTCTCGCGCCCGCGGGCGCCGGCGAGAACACGCTCGTCACCTGCGAGAACGGCGACTTCGCGGCAGACCTCGAAGTTGCACGCGGGGTGCCGCGCGCAGCGGTCTTTCCCGAGACGCTCGTCGCTCCCGAGAGCGTCGAGACACCGGATGTGAAGACCTGCGAGGCGCTCGCGGCGTTTCTCGCGATCGACGTCGCGGCGACGTCGAAGGCAATGCCGGTGACGACGGATGACGGAACCGTCGTGCTGGCGCTCGTTCGCGGCGACGACCGGATCGAGCCGGCGAAGCTCGACGCTGCGCTCGGCCGTCCGTCCCGGCCCGCGACCGACGAGGAGATCCGAGCTGCGTTCGGCGCGTCCGGCGGCTCGCTCGGCCCGGTCGGGTTCAAGGGCGAGGTGGTCGCCGACGAGTCGCTGCGGAACGGGCAGTTCGTCGCCGGGGCGAATCGCGACGGTTGGCACCTGCGAGGGGTCGAGGCCGGTCGCGACTTCGAGCCGCGCTTCGCCGACCTGAGGGAGTCGGCCGAGGGCGACACGTGTCCTCGCTGCGGTGGCAAGCTGCAGTTCGAGACCGCGATCGAGGTGGGCCACATCTTCAAGCTGGGCACGCGCTACTCGGAGCCGCTCGGTGCGACGTTCGTCGACGAGGACGGACAGGAGCGACCGCTGATCATGGGCAGCTACGGCATCGGCCCGGCGCGCGTGATGGCGGCGCTGGTCGAGCAGGGAAACGACGAGAACGGGATCGTCTGGCCTGCCGCGGTTGCCCCGTACGACGTCCACGTGGTCGTCCTGACGGGCGCCGAGGAGATCGGCCAGCAGGCGGCCCGGGTGCTCTCGGACGCCGGGCTCGACGTGCTGCTCGACGACCGTGACCAGCGCCCGGGCGAGAAGTTCGCCGATGCCGACCTGATCGGGATCCCGGTGCGCGTGACGGCCGGGCGCAAGAGCCTCGAGGACGGCGCCGTCGATGTCCGCCGTCGCGCCGGCGGCGACGAGCGGCGCGTGGCACTGGCAGAGCTGGGCAAGGAGGTGTAGGCGAGATGCCGAGGCGGCGGAGGTACACGACGGAGACGTTCGGCCCGGCGGTCGAGCGCCTGATGAACGAGTCGGGCATCACGTATCGCGCGCTCGCCGCCAAGACCGGGCTGTCGGCGGGCTACCTGAACCATCTCGTCCACGGCAACCGCCCGGTGCCGTCGAACGACGTCGTGCGAACGTTGTCCGAGGCCCTCGACGTCGAGCCCGAGCACTTCCGCGAGTACCGCGTGCGGGTGATCACAGAGCGCCTCGAGACGATGCCCGATCTGGTCGACCGGCTCTTCAAGCGCCTCAACGGCTAACCCCGGACGCCTGGCGGCGTCTTACCTTCATGCCCGGTGGGGTCCCGGCAAACGACCACTGGGGGGTTGGGGGCCCCACCGAGCGCCTTCTCTCGAAAGCGGCGACGCCTGCCGTCGCCCCCGATCTCCCGGAGAATACGCCACTCTCGGCGATTACGCACCTTTCAAGGGCGCCTTGGCAACCTGTGCCGGCTCTTCGTGCCCCTCGAGGGCCGTGCCAGTCTTGACTCAGGCCGCCAGGAGTTCATCATCAGAAGGGGGAACTGGGGATGCTTCCGCTTCTAGCTTTGTCGCTCGCGCTGGCCGGCCCGGCTGCCTGCGGTCCGAACCCGCCGCCTGGCTGCCCGCCGCCGGTGCCGGCTCCCTGCCCCGTTCCGAGTCCCGAGCCTGCTCCGCCGCCAGGTGTCCCGTCGATGCCCCCGTGCGCTACGGCGACCGCGGTCGCACCCACGCCGCCTTCGTACTCGATCACCGCTGCGCCGCGAATCTGGGTCGGACGCGAGGCCGACTTCTACGCGACCGGTGGCGCGGGTGGGCCGAAGGTGCGTCTCTGCTACCAGGTCGGATCGTCGATTGTCGGATGCGCGACGAGCAGCACCGACTGGTTCCACTTGACCGTTCGGCCCGGCGCGGTGCAGTACGTCACCGTCCGCGTCGGCGGGAAGGTCTACGCTCGCGCCACGTACCGGCACGGCAAGCTCGTCACCTGACACGCCGCCAGGAAGAGCGATTCGGGAAGGAAGGAGCATCTGATCTCCGCTGAGCCCCGCCTGCCGCTGGCCGGGAGCGAGCGCGTGCTGCCCGCGGGTGCACGCGCGATCGGGCCTGTCGGCGCCGACGAACGGCTCACCGTGACGTTGCTGGTTCGCCGGCGGCAGGCCGCCCCGCCCGAGCCCGGCGTCCGGCTCACCCGGGCCGCATTCGCGCGCGTCCGGGGGGCGGACGAAGGCGACCTGAACCGGGTCGAGCGGTTCGCCCTAGCGCACGGGTTGACCGTCCTCGAGTCGAGCTCCGACCGGCGGTCCGTGCTGGTCTCCGGGAGCGCCGGCGAGCTCTGTGCCGCGTTCGGCGTGGAACTGGCCCGCTACGCGCATGCCGACAGGGATTTCCGCGGACGCACCGGGCCTGTGTACCTGCCGGCCGAGCTGGCGGAGGTGGTCGAGGGGGTGTTCGGGCTCGACGACCGCCCGCAGGCTCAGACGCAGTTCCGGATCGCCGACGCCGCGGCGGTCACCGCCTCGTACACGCCGCCCGAGCTCGCCGCGCTCTACCGCTTCCCGCAGGGAGGGAAAGGGGAAGGCGAGTGCGTCGCGATCATCGAGCTCGGCGGCGGCTACCGCCCGAGCGATCTCGACGCCTACTTCGCCGCGCTCGGCCTCTCGACCCCGGCGGTGGTCGCGGTCGGCGTCGACGGGGGGCGCAACGCGCCGGCGGGCGACGCCAACGGCCCGGATGCGGAGGTGATGCTCGACATCGAGGTGGCCGGCGCGATCGCTCCGGCCGCCCGGATCGCGGTCTACTTCGCGCCGAACACCGATCAGGGCTTCATCGACGCGGTCAGCACGGCCGTCCACGACCGCCAGAACGCCCCCTCGGTGATCTCGATCAGCTGGGGCGGCCCCGAGAGCAGCTGGACGGCTCAGGCCTTGGGCGCACTCGACCAGTCGTTCGCCGACGCCGCCAGCCTCGGCATCACAGTCTGCGTGGCCTGCGGCGACAACGGCTCCGGCGACGGGGTCGGCGACGGGCTGGCACACGTCGACTTCCCCGCCTCGAGCCCGCACGCGCTCGCCTGCGGCGGGACGCGCCTGCAGGCCGCCGCCGGCTCGATCACGGCCGAGACGGTCTGGAACGAGGCGGGCGGCGGGGCGACGGGCGGCGGCGTGAGCCAGGTGTTCGATCTTCCGGACTGGCAGCAGGCAGTGGGCGTGCCGGCCTCGGCGAACCGCGACGGCCGGGTCGGTCGCGGCGTGCCGGATGTCGCAGGCGATGCCGATCCGACGACCGGCTATCAGGTGCGGGTCGACGGCCGCGAGGTGACCGTCGGCGGGACGAGCGCCGTCGCGCCGCTCTGGGCTGCACTGGTCGCGCTGCTGAACCAGCAGCGCGGCACACCGCTCGGACAGCTCAATCCGGAGCTCTACGCCGCGCCGGCCGACGGGGCCTTCCGCGACATCACGGTCGGTTCGAATGCGGTGCGGGGCGCACCCGGCTACTCGGCCGGCCCCGGCTGGGACGCCTGTACGGGGCTCGGCAGCCCGGACGGGCAGGCCCTGCTGGCCGCACTCACTCAGTCGTAGGTGGTGAGCTTCGGCCAGAGTGCGGACCACGGCGCGGTGGGCCGGCAGAGCAGCAGCGGCAGCCCTTGCTCGTCGTTGTCGAGCCCGACGCCGTCGTCGATCGTGGCGAGCCTGCGGCACCGGGTGAACGCCGGCGCCGCGCCCGCGGCGCTGTCGAAGCCGATCAGCAGCGCGTGGTCGTCGCCGGCCGGCGGGTGTCCCCACTCGCTGAAGCCGTTGTGGCCGCTGTAGGCGCGGGGCAGCCCGCGTGACCGCCCGAGCACGTCGACCGCGCCGGCCTCCCCGTAGTTGCTCGTGAAGATCGCGGTCCGGCGACGCTCGGCGGGCGGGATCGCGCGCCAGGCCCCGGCGACGCTGCCGACGAACCGCGGCCAGCCGACCGTCTCGCCCTGGTCCGGGTTGAGTGCCATCACGATGCTGCCCTGCAGCGATCGCTCCGGCAGCAGGGGCAGCGCGATCACGGCGCTGATCGCGGCGCTGCCGATGATCGCCGCGCCGAGCCAGTGCGTACGCGAGCGAGCCCGCCCGGTCCAGTCGGCAGCCGGCAGCGCCCCCAGGCCGAGCAACACCGGATAGAGGCTCGCAAGGTAGTAGGCCTTGCCGTTCCCGACGAGGTAGGCGACCGCGAGCACCGCATAGGTGAGCGGGACGAATCGCACCGCCCGGAGCGCCGTACGGCGAAACGGCGCCATGAGGCCTGCGATCCAGACCGGGACGAGCAACGGGCTGACCATCACGAACTGGAACGGCACGAAGCCCGCCCGTCCGCCCTCGGCCGATCCGGCGATGTTGCGGGCCACCGTCAGCTGTGGCCAACCGTGCACCTGCTGCCAGATCACGTACGGCGCCGCGAGGATCGCCCGCGGCGGCGACCCCACCGGCGGTCCACCACGACCACAGCTGCCGCCGTGGTCCGGCCACGAGCAGCGTGAGGACGACGACCACGGCAACGAGCACGACCTGTGGTTTCGCCTCCGAACCGATCCCGACCACGATCCCCGCTGCGAGCATCGCGGGACCGCTCTTGCGGACGATCGCGCGGATCACCAGCCAGACGAGCGCGGTCGTGCTCAGCAGGTCGAACGTGGTGGTCGTGACGAAGTGACCGACGGCGAGCGCGAACCCCGACGAGGCCGTGCAGGCCGCGGCAATCACCTGCGCGCGCGCCGAGCCGCCCACCTCGCGTGCCACCACCGAGGCCAGGACGGTCGTGATCGCAGCCGCAACCGCCGAGGGCAGGCGCAGCAGGAAGGGCGATCCCGGCCCGAGCGCATGCATCGCCCAGGCGAGCAGCGGGACGAGCGGCGGCTGGTCCGGATAGCCGAACGCCGGGTGTGAGCCGGCGACGATGAAGTACAGCTCGTCGCGATGGAAGCCGTACCGCGTGCTCGTCGCAGTCAGGAGCGCGAATTGCGCGAGCGCGATCAGTGCGATCCAGCGCGACGCACCAGCGGCCCGGCCGGCGTTGGGTGCCGCATTCGCCACTCGATGCGAGACTACGCCCTGATGAGCGCGCAGGCCGCAATGCGTGAAGAGCGGCGGGTGGTCACCGCGCTCGCCGCCGACCTCGTCGGATCGACGTCGCTCGGCGAGCGGCTCGACCCCGAGGAGGTCCGCCTCCTGATCGGCGACGCGGTCGCGCGGATGGTGCACGCCGTCGAGGGGTTCGGCGGGACGGTGAAGGACCTCGCGGGCGACGGGGTGCTCGCCCTGTTCGGTGCGCCGACCGCCCACGAAGACGACCCCGAGCGTGCGCTTCGCGCGGCGCTTCAGCTCGCCGACGAGCTCCGAACGTACGCTGGCGAGGTCGAGAAGAGCTTCGGCATCACGGGCTTCGGTGCCCGCGTCGGCGTCGACACCGGCACCGTGGTCGTCGGCCCCGTGGGCGCCGGCGGTCGCGTCGAGTACGGCGCCGTCGGCGACGCCGTGAACGTCGCTTCGCGTTTGCAGGGGCAGGCGCCACCGGGATCGGTGCTCGCGGGCGCCGAGACTGTAAGGCTGGTGGAGGGGTTGTTCAGCTTCGGCGAGCCGCGCAGCCTGGAGCTGAAAGGCAAGGCCGATCCCGTCCTGGCGTACGAGGTGCTCCGCGCGGTCGGAGCACCGCGGCCGGACGACGACGCGCTGCTCGTCGGGCGGACGGCAGAGATCGCGCGGGCCAGGGCGGCGGTCGAGCTCGTGACGAGCGGATCGGGCGGCATACTGCTGATCGGCGGCGAGGCCGGGATCGGCAAGAGCCGGCTGCTCGCAGAGCTGCGCCGGATCGCCGACACGACCGCGGGGGAACGGCCGGCGCTGTGGCTTGAAGGGCGCTGCGTCTCGTACGGCGAGTCGATGCCGTACTGGCCCTTTCGCGAGTTGCTGCGCGACTGGCTGGGCCTGTCGGTGGACGATCCGGAGCTGCGCTCGAGGCTGCTCCTCCGGCGCGCCGTCGATCGTCTGGCCGGTGAGCGCTCGGGCGAGCTGTATCCCTACCTCGGGAGCGTCCTCGGTCTGACGCTCGAGCCCGACGCCGGCGCGCGGCTCGCCGAGCTCTCGCCGGAGGCGCTCCAGTACCGGACGTTCGAGGTCGTCGAGGAGCTCCTGCAACTGCTCGCCGCCGAGCGGCCGGTGATCGTCGCCGTCGAGGACGTCCACTGGATCGACCCGACCTCGCTGCTCCTGCTCGAGCGGCTGCTCGGGCTGACCGAGGAGGCGGCCGTCCTCCTCGTCGTGACGCAGCGCCCCGATCCCGATCACCAGTCGTCGGCGCTGCGCGAGCTGGCTGCGCGCGTCTACCCGCACCGTTCGCACGAGCTGGCGCTGCAGGCACTCGGCGGCGACGCCGAGCGCGAGCTGCTCCACGCGCTCGTCGGTGCAGACGCACTGCCGGCCGAGCTCGAACGGCAGGTGCTCGACCAGGCTGAGGGGAATCCGTTCTTCCTGGAGGAGCTGGTGCGCGGCCTGACGGACTCGGGGGCGCTCGTCCGCTCGAACGGGGGCTACCGGTTCGACCACGAGACGCCCGTCGAGATCCCGGCGACGGTCGAGCAGGTGATCATCGCGCGCGTCGACCGGCTGCCCGCTGCTTATCGCAGCACCCTGACGGCGGCGTCGGTACTGGGACGCCAGTTCGGGCTACCGCTGCTCGAAGGGGTCGCACCGGACGCCGGTTTGCGCGAATCGCTGCGCGAGCTGCAGCGCCTCGACCTGCTCCGCGAGAGCAGGCGCTGGCCGCAGCCCGAGTACCGCTTCAAGCACGTGCTGATCCAGGAAGCGGTCTACCGCACGATCGTCGGCGACGAGCGTCGCCGGCTCCATCGCGAGGCGGCCGAATGGCTCGAGCGGCGCCGCGTCGAGGGCGGGGAGGAGGCGCTCGGCATCCTGGCCCACCACTGGCTTGCGGCAGAGGACGAGTCGAAGGCAGTCGACTACCTGACTCGTGCCGGCGACAAGGCGCGGCAGGAGTACGCGCTGAGCGAGGCGATCGAGCACTACGGCGACCTCCTCGAACTGCTCAAGCGCCGTGGCGAATCGCGCGAGGTCGCGCTGGTCCTGTTCAAGCTTGCACTCGCCCTGCATACGTCGCTCCGCTTCGCCGAAGCCAACGCCGCCTATCAGGACGCGTTCGACCACTGGCAGCCGGTCGAGCCGGTTGCGGCGACGGCGGAGCTGCGGATCGCCACGAGCTTCCTGCCGAACGACGTCGACCCGACCTCGGCGATCGCCTGGCCCAACATCCAGCTCTGCATGCAGCTGTTCGACCGCCTCGTCGAGGCGTGGCCCGAGCGCACGATCGTGCCGTCGCTCGCCGAGCGCTGGGAGATCGCCGACGACGGGCTCCGCTACGTCTTCCACCTGCGCGAGGGCCTGACCTGGTCGGACGGAGCGCCGTTGACCGCGCACGACGTCGAGTTCGGGATCAAGCGCGTGCTCGACCCGGACCGCCCCGGGTCGTCGGTGGCGATCTACTACGTGCTCGAGAACGGCCAGGACTACGCGCTCGGACGGAGCGCCGACGCCGAGCGGATCGGCGTGCGCGCGCTCGACGACCGGACAGTCGAGTTCCGGCTCGCCGCTCCGGCGCCGTACTTCATGAGCGTGATGAACCGGCCCGACGGAGGCCCGCAGCCCCGCCACGCGATCGAGGTTCTGGGCGACGGGTGGACGGACGTCGGCAAGCAGGTCGTGTCCGGCCCCTTCCGGATCGTCGAGCGAACGGACGAGGCGCTCGTGCTCGAGCGCCGAGCGGGCTACGCCAACGTCGCGCGCAGCGGCAACGTCCGTCACGTCGTCATGCGGCGGGCAGGTGTCGAGGCGTCGCTCGAGCCGCTCGCCCGCGGCGCGCTCGAGATGATCTCCGTGCGCTACACGCCGCGGATGGCCGACCAGGTGCCGCAGAGCGATGTCGCCGCCGCCGTCGCCGGCCCGGCTGCGTGGACCGGGTACCTCGCCTTCGACCACTCGAACGAGACGACGGCGAACGTCGACTTCCGCCGTGCGCTCGCACACGCGATCGACCGCGACGAGTTGGCGCCGCGGTTGGCGGGGAACATGCTCGTCGCCACCGGCGGGCTCGTGCCGCCGGCGCTCCAGGGGCATACCCCGGATATCGTCCCGCGCTTCGACCCGGAGCTTGCGCGGCAGCTGCTCGACCGCTCGGGCGTGTCGGCGACCGTGAAGCTCGCCGCAGTCGAGCAATGGCAGCCGCTCGTCGAGGTGATCGCGGAGCGTTGGCGCCAGGTGCTTGGGCTCGAGGTCGACGTTCCGACGTGGACGGTGGACGAGGCCTGGCGCCTGCCGCGGCCCTGGGAGGTGTTCATCGCGCCGATCGTCGTCACCGGCTGGCTCCCCGGCTACAGCGATCCCGAGTACTACCTGCGGCTGCTCCTGCATTCGGAGTCGAAGACGAACGAGGGGGGCTTCGCCTACCCGCCGTTCGACGAGCTGATCGAGCGTGCGCGGCAAGAGCGGAGCGACCGCTCGCGGCTCGAGCTGTTCCACGAGGCCGACCGGATGGCCGTCGCCGACCAGGTCGCGTTGATCCCGCTGGTCTACGGGCGCAGCATGGCGTTCGTGCGGCCGTCGGTCAGCGGCTGGTGGGAGTTCGGCAAGACCTCGGCGTCGTTCGCCGAGCTCGTGATCTCTTAGGTCGCCGCGAACTGTTGCAGCGCGGCGACCAGGGCACGAAGGCGAACGCCGCGCTCGGTCAGCCGGTACTCGGTGCGCGGCGGCCGGCCTTCGACCGTGACCCGGGAGAGCACGCCTGCCTCCTCGAGCTCGCTCAGCCGGGCCGCGAGCGTCGCCGGCGGGATCTGCCCGAGCGCCTGTGCGAACTCGCCGAAGCGCACGGCCCCCTCCGAGGAGGCCCAGATGATCGAGACCGCGAAGCGCCGCTCGAGGAGGTCCGCCGCCCGGCGGACCTCCTCGGGGATCGGCTTGCAGCTACGGCAGCGCACGCGCGGACGGCGCAGCTGCCGGCTCGAGTGCCAACGCGAGCACCTCGTCGAGCGTCATCACCGGATGGAACCGGAGCTCGGCCTTCACGTCCGCCGGGACGTCGTCGAGGTCGGCGCGGTTCCGCTCGGGGATGATCACGTCGGTCAGGCCCGCGGCGTGTGCCGCAAGCGCCTTCTGCTTGAGCCCGCCGATCGGGAGCACGCGACCCTGCAGGGTCACCTCACCCGTCATGCCGACCGTGTGCTTCACGGGGCGGCCCGACAGCAGCGAGGCGATTGCGGTGGTCATCGTGATCCCGGCGCTCGGCCCGTCCTTCGGGATCGCTCCCGCAGGCACGTGCACGTGGAACGAGCGGTCGTCGAACAGGTCCTCGTCGAGACCGAGCTCGTCGGCGTGCGAGCGAACGTAGGTCAGCGCGATCCGCGCGGACTCCTTCATCACGTCGCCGAGCTGCCCGGTCAGCACCAGGCCGTCCGACCCCTTCATCGAGGTCGCCTCGACGAACAGCACGTCGCCGCCGGTGCCGGTCACGGCGAGCCCCGTCGCGACGCCCGGAACTGCGGTGCGGTCGGCCGACTCCTGGAAGAACCGCTGGCGGCCGAGCGCGTCACGGACGAGCTCGAGCCCGACCTGAACCGGTGCCTCGAGGTCGCCGGCGACGATGCGGGTCGCCGTCTTGCGCAGGAGCTTGCCGAGCTCGCGCTCGAGCTGGCGAACGCCCGCCTCGCGGGTGTACTCGCTGACGATCGTCTCGAGCAGCGGGTCGCTGATCTCGACCTCGTGCTCGAGCAGACCGTTGCGCTCGCGCTGCCGCGGCCAGAGATAGCCGTGTGCGATCGCGACCTTCTCGTCGACCGTGTAGCCGTCGAAGCGAATGACTTCCATCCGGTCGAGCAGCGGGCCGGGGATCGTGTCGGCGATGTTCGCAGTCGCGATGAACACGACCTGCGACAGGTCGAGCTCGACGTCGAGGTAGTGGTCACGGAACGAATGGTTCTGCGCCGGGTCGAGCACCTCGAGCAGTGCAGCAGAGGGGTCGCCGCGCCAATCGGCGCCGACCTTGTCCACCTCGTCGAGCAGGATCACCGGGTTCATCGTTCCCGCGTCACGAAGCGCGCGGACCAGCCGGCCCGGTAGCGCGCCGATGTAGGTGCGCCGGTGCCCGCGGATCTCCGCCTCGTCACGCACGCCGCCGAGCGACATCCGGACGAACTCGCGATTGAGTGCGCGGGCGATCGACTCGCCGACCGACGTCTTGCCGGTACCGGGAGGCCCGATCAGCGTGAGGATCGCGCCCGAGCGCTTGTCCTCCGCGATTCCGCGGTCTTCACGCAGCTTGCGCACGGCCAGGTACTCGACGATCCGGTCCTTCACGTCTTCGAGCCCGGCGTGATCTGCGTCGAGCACCTCGCGGGCGTGGGCAGGGTCGAGGCGCTCTTCCGAGCGCTTGCCCCACGGAACGGCGAGCAGCCAGTCGAGGTACGTGCGGATCATCTGCGACTCGCCGCTCTGGTCGCCCATGCGCTCGAGCCGGCCGGCCTCTCGCTCAGCCTGCTCGCGGACCGCGTCGGGCATGTCCGCCTCGACGATGCGCGAGCGATAGTCCTCGGCGGCCGAGCCGTCGTCGTCGCCGAGCTCCTTGCGGATCGACTCGAGCTGGCGGCGCAGGATGTACTCGCGCTGCTGCTTCTGCGCGCCGGACTCCACGTCCTCGCGGATGCGGCGGCGTACCTGCAACTCGGCGAGCCGCTCGAGCTGCAGGCGCAGCGACAGCTTCAGCCGCTCGATCACGTCGATCGCCTCGAGCAGCTCGACCTTGTCGGCGAAGCTGATGTCGGGTGCATAGGCCGACGTGTCGGCGAGCGCCCCGGCGCTGGTGATTGCACGCACGAACTCGCGAATCCGGGGATCCGCCTCGCGCAGGTCGAGGATCTCCTCGACGACGGCGCGGTACTCACGTTCGAGCTCGACTGTCTGGACGCGCGGTGGCTCCTCGTCGATGTGCTCCTCGACCTCGACGCGTAGGCGCCCGTCGGGGCCTGTGCTCGCGGCTCCGGCGACGCCGCGGTGGAGGCCGTCCAGGGTGACTGCGGCGCCGCCTCCAGGCAGGCGCATCCGTCCTGAGACCTCGGCGACGGTGCCAACGCGTGCGTACTCGCCCTCGTGCAACGGCACGAGGAACACGCGCTCGTCGTCGCCGACGTCCACGGTCAGCGTCACCGACATGTTCGGGAAGACGACGCTGTCCTCGAGTGGGATCAGCAACAGATTGGGCAAGAGGTTCTCCTAGTTCAGTGGTTGTACGTACTTCAACGATTGAAGCACACCGGTATTCCGTGCCGCCGGATCCCGGTTTGCCCCTCCGCGCTCCAGCCATCAGACTTCGCCCGCCGGCCTCACCTTCGGGGCCGGGAGTGGCGGGAGCTCAACGTCCACTGAGGGGAGAACCATGCGTGTTCAGCGTTGGCACAAGCGGATCGTCGTCGCGGTGCTGGTGCCGCTCGCGGCCGCAGTTGCACTGTTGGTCGGCGGCGGCGCGTCGCAGGCGGATCCGGGTCATCCGTATCTCGCGCTCGGCGACAGCGTCTCGTTCGGTTACATCACCCAGGCCGGTTTTCAGTACCGCAACCCCGACAATTTCGTCGGTTTCCCGGCCTATGTCGGCCTTGCGCTCGGCAAGACGGTCACGAACGCTGCGTGCCCGGGCGAGACCACGGCCGGTTTCATCTCGGCGACGGGCGCTGACAACGGCTGCCGTCCGTACAAGGCGAACTTCCCGCTCCACACGTCGTACACCGGAACGCAGCTCGCGTTCGCGACCGCGTTCTTGAACTCGCACCGGAACACGAAGCTGGTCACGGTCCAGCTCGGGGCGAACGACGCCTTCATCCTCGAGAACCAATGTGCCGGCAGCCAGGCGTGCATCGCAGCGGGCCTGCCGACGCTGCTGGCAACGATCAGCAGCAACATGGACACGATCTTCAAGGCGATCGACGCGACGCATTTCCACGGACGCCTGATCGTTGTCAACTACTACTCGCTCGACTACAGCGACGCAGCCGGTACCGCGCTGACCACGCTGCTGAACCAGGCGATCACGAGCCACGCCAGGGCAGACGGCGCGATCGTCGCCGATGCGTTCACGGCGTTCGCGCACGCCGCCGCCGCGGCGGCCGGAAAGACATGTGCGGCGGGCCTGCTCAACACGACTCCGGGCAACCAGATGACGTGTGACGTGCACCCGAGTCAGTCGGGTGCCGAGCTGCTCGCGCAGGCCGTCGTCTCCGCCTACCAGGGGAACGGGGGCAGCTGACCTCGACCCGTCGCGGTCCCCGGCGCAGCGCAGATCGCGCCGGGGACCGCGACCGCGGTCGCCTGATACGGTGCGTGCCGTCGCGGGGCGTGGCGCAGCCTGGTTAGCGCGCTAGTCTGGGGGACTAGAGGTCCCGAGTTCGAATCTCGGCGCCCCGACTAGCGATTCAGACATTGGCGGCCACGGCGGGTGCCTGTTCCGTGCCTAGACGGTCGACGAACGATTCGAGCGCCCATGAATCGGGCGAGTTCATTAGCGACATACCGGCGGCAATCGAGAACGCTGCGTAGGTCTGGCGCAGCGCGTAGGGGCCGCGGTGCGCGAGCCCTGCCGCGCGGAGCCCGGGCTCCCGTTCCTGTTTCCCACAGTCCTTGATCTGGCCGCCTAGAGGCGTTACCCGATCCGCGGATGGACAAAGATGGTGAATGTGTATGACGCTCTGCTGGCGTGAGTGCGCACGCTTGGGCCTACAGCGCGCAGCAACGACCCGTCTTGGACCGCCTGAAGCGTGACGCCGTCCGTCGCGGTGCCGGCCGCCGAAAGCGTTTCGATCTCGATCTGGATGCTGGGACCCACCAAGAATCGCCCGTAGGGCGACGGCGAGCCCGGATTCCGTCGCACGGACAGATCGATCTTCGTCGTGATCGCGAGTGGCACGACGCTGCTGGTCGCGACGTTCAACTCAAGGCCCCCTTGCCCCCGGGTGGAAAATCCCGGCACCTGCGCCGGTGGGAGCCAACCGCTTGGGAAGTAGCGAGCACCAAACGGCTGGATGGTCGCCACCTGTCCCCAGTTGAGCAGCGGAAGATCCTGGCGGAAGGTGAAGGCCGGAAAATCCGCGCTGCCGAACATCACGGTCCCGTCGTCATCGTGCATCGAGATCACGCCGTCCACCTCGAGGCCGTATGGAGTCGGAACAGGAGGGGCGATCGCATAGTTGATCGCCTCTTGAAGCGTCATCAGCGCCATGACGACTCCCGCCTAGTCGTTCGCTGCCAGAGCAGGCAAGAGTACTCCCCTCTCCTTATGAAAGCCAGGGCCGGTGCCGATTCCCGGCCGCCGCGAGCTGCCAGGGGACGGCTCGAGCCGACCGAGGCGGATCGACTGGGCTTATGATCTCCGCGTCACGACGAACTAAGGAGGCTGGCGATGCCGGTTTCAGACAAGTTCGACGAGCTCAAGGAGCGCATCGAGCAGGCCGATCGGGAGATCAAGGAGGCCGCCGCGCAGGACGAGGCTGAGCTGAATGCAGCCCTGAAGAAGGCGCGCAAGAGCGCCGATGATCGGGCAGCCGAACTGCGCGAAAAGTCGACGGAGACTTCGGACAAGTCGAAGCGCCAGTGGCTCGAGGCCCAGAGCAACTGGGAAACGCACATCAAGCATCTTCGGGCGCGGATGGACGAGAAGAAGACAGAGCTCGACGCTGCAAGGGCTTCAGACAACGCCTACGACGCGGAGCAAGATGCCATGGACGCGATCGACTATGCCAAGTCGGCGATCGCGGAAGCCGAGTACGCGGTGCTGGACGCCCTGCGGTTGGAGAAGCAGGCCGACACGTTGAAGGAGTCGCTGGCCCACTCGAAGTAGGCAGCGGTGAAGCGAAGCGGCGAAAGGCGAAACGTCTGCCGGTCTGCCGGTCTGACCGTCGCCGAGCTTCGCCGATTTCCGAACGCGGGCTGATGCGCCTTGTCGTGGGCTGATCTCGACAATCCGTCTCGGGCAGCGCGTCGCCGCGCCTTCGACTTCACCTTGCCTGAGGTCTGACCGCCCTCACGCGCCCGCAGCCTCGATGTATCACGCGGCGAGCGGTCGCCCTCCTTCTCGATGTGGGGTCAAAAAGAGGAGGAGTCTGCGGTGAGAATCCATACAGCAATCGTCACGACGGCGGCGATCGTGGCCATCGCCGTGCCGGCGGTGGCCGGGGCGGCACCGCCCGAGCACCACTACGTCCCGACAACGGTCGTGACGTCCTTCTACCCGGGCATGAGCGCGGTGTCGGGAAACTGCACGATGACCTTGATCGCCGGTCACGTCTCGAGTTTCCGCTGCCCCGGCAGCACGCAGAGCCACGCGACCGGCGGTCGCTGCACGCTGACCGTCGCAGCCGGTCACCTCTGGACGTACAGCTGTCCCTCCCGCAAGGCGGGCGGCGCGGTCGTTCAGGGCGCCTCGACAGGGGCGATCCCGAGCAGGTGCAGGGCGATCGCGGAGTCCGGGTACCGCTGGACCTACAGCTGCCCGCGCACGGCCTTCGAGGGCCGCTGACGGCGCAAACACGGTGCCTGGCACCACCACGGTGCCGGGCACCCCGGCCTGCTCGTACGCGACGAGGCGTGATGGCGTTTAAGGGAGAAACCCGACCTGCGGAGTTCGTCTGTCGCCGCGTGTCGGGCCACAGTCAGTCGAGCCACGCAAGGTTCTTGTGATCGAACCGGCGTAGGGGATCGCCGGGCAGATCGAGCCACCTCGCAAACGACTTGCCGTCGCCCGGACACGTCATCACTTGCAGGTAGCACGTGACGGGTGTCGCCTCGGTGAGCTCGCGTCCCAGCTTCGGGAACGAGTCCTTGGTGTTCGTCAGCATCACCTGCTCGTAGAGCATGAACTTCATGCACTCCGGGCAGATCCCAGTCGCCACGGCAGCAACGATACTGCGCCGTTTGTCGGAAGCGGTGCTCGCGCGCTAGATTCGCCGGCGACCGACTCGTCCGGGTGTGACGGCTGCGGCCACGACTGCGGTCTTCGCAATCGGCGATGGGCCAGGTGAGACTGCGGCTGCGACAACGGCGGTCTTCGCCACCGGCGCGCCGATCACACCAACCCGTCCTACGCGTGCTGCTCTGAGTGGCATTGCTCTCTCCCTCTAGGTGGCCAGTGCTTCATCGGCCTCGATCGAGGCGATGATCGCTTGAATGGGAATCCGTCCGTTCGCGATCAGTTGACCTCCCGACCGCCGCACCGCGGACGCAAACGGCGCGGCCCAGAGGTTCTCCCAGATGAGCAGTCCAGCGGTGCTTCCCGGTTCCATCGCGGAGGCGAGGTGCACGACGTCTTCCTCGGCCAACAACTCCGCCAGTTGTGCGGCGGCCCTCCTGTTGCGCGCGATGTACGCGACGATCAGTGCGGCCGGGAAGAACCACCAGCCGGGCATTGATGCGACGAGCACTTTGACCTCCTGTCGATGGATCGAGCACAGCAGGCGACGGCAGGCGAGCTGCGGTTCGATTCTCAGTCATCGCGCGCAGGCCAGGAGAGCTCTGACTCGACTTCACCCAGGTGATTCGGGCATAGGAGGCGGCTGCGAGAGCTGCGAGGCTTGAAGCGGCGCGCGGATGAGCCGCCGCCACGAGCCGGAGGTTCCAATGGTCGCCAGGACGTCAACGTGGGCAGGCTCCTCGGAGTCGCTCGACAAATGGGCCGAGCACGTGACTGCTCACGTACGCGGGTTCGTCGCCGGGCTGCCTGGTAACGAAGGCGGCGCCTTCTTCATCGATCGTGCAGCCGGGAAGGCCCTCACCTTGACTTTCTGGGCGAGCGAGGAAGCCGCGGCGGAGACGGACAAGTTCGCGGAGCAAAGCCGTGCGAGCACGGTCGACGCCACGGGCGTCGAGTTGGTCGAGCGCGGCGCCTATGCGCTCGTCGCACAGTTCTGACTCCGCCGATAGGTTCAGGCCATGACTCAGATCAAGCTGCATCTCGCAAACGGCGACAGCCCATCGTTCACGCTGAAGCCCGGGCACGGAGTCGATGACATCCGCAACGACATCGACCAGTCGTTGTGGCTCAACTTCGGCAACACCCGGTTCATCCGCGGACAGCAGGTCACCTGGATCGAGGTCGTCGAGGCGGACGAGAACTAACGGCGGACCGCGTTCGGGTGCGGTCTGTCAGCGCCGACCCGTGAAGCCCAAGCCGGGCGGGCCGGGAACCGTGGCCCCGTACCCGACGGCGAACGCGTTACTGGAGAACGGGGAGGGAGTGGCCACGATCACGCCGTCCTGGACCATCACGTCCTCGGTGACGGTCGTCGCGTTTCCCTCGTAGAGGGCATCGGCGAACGTGACGTTCGGCGTGAAGCCGCCGAGCGTCTCGAGTGCTCCCGTCGCGCCGGACGTCGGGGCTTCGACGATCCACTCGGCAGATTCGGACGGCCCCACGTAGGTCTGGTTGGTGACGAAGCGCTGACCCGTCGTGTCGTTCGTGATCGAGATGCGCCAGCGCGTCCCTGCGATCTGAGTGATCGCGATGGAGACCTGGTCTCCGGTCGAGACCCGCAACGGCACGATCGTCTCCGGCGCCGGAAGGATCTCCCACCAGGCGTGGTCGTAGACGAGGCCGGTGGAGGGGTCGTACTTCTGTGCGACACCGGCCTGGATCAGGGAGTCGTTCGCAGCGCCGTCGATGCCCACCCACTCGGACGACGTGGTGTGTTTCGTGGCGGCGTAGAGCGTTGGCACGTTGAACGATCCCGAGACGGCAGTGAACGAGCTCCCGCTGATGTCGTAGCCGGACCAGTTCTCGTCGTAGTCGACGCCAAGCGCGGCCGGAACCGGCTGCTGCTGCGGCGCAAGCTCCGTGAGCGTCTGGCTCGAGCTCGCGCTTTGCCCATAGTTGTTCGTCGCGGTGAAAACGAACGTCCACTGCTGCGGATCCGTGCTCGGTGGGACAGCTTCCGTGACCGCACCGTCGCAATCGACTGCGAGCCGCCTGGAGCCGTTCCAGAATGCAGGGGTCGATGAGATCTCACATGACGTCGCATTCGTCGAGGTGAACGCGAGTGCCACCTGACCGCCTGTCACCGGGAGGCTGTTCGGGGTGATCGAGAGTGATGCAGTCGCCACCGGCGTCGCAGGCGCCTGGGGGTTCGACGGGCCAGGTGATCGCTTCCCCGCGACGATCACGGCGACCTGCTGCTCGACGCTGCCGCCGGGACCGTGTGCCCTGAGTAGGTAGCGGAGCGTCACCCGCTTCGCGGAGAAGTTGTGAGCGGGCGGCATCAGGGCTCGCACGTGCCCGGAGAGACAGGCAAAGGTCCGAACGAAGAACAATCCAGAGTCGGGCGCATTCTGAGCCCAGAACGTGCAGGTCTTCGCTCCGCTGACGCGTACCTTCAGCACGATCCGCCTGCCATTCGAGACGGGGTGAACTCCTCCCGCTGCGCTCACGGTCACCGATGCGATCACCGGGAGAGACGTTGTCGTGGCCGTCGCTCCGGGGGGCGAGACCAGGGTCAGAAGCAGCCACGAGCCAGCCGCGACCAGCGCAGCACCGACGCGAAGCCGCGGCGAGGGCTTGGAGGTCGCTGAACCGAGAGTCGTCACGGCTGCTCTGCAGAGAGCGTCCCGCACTCGCTCGGGAAGGTCAAGTTCTCAGCCGGGGCTGGGAGGAAGAGTGCCCCGGCTTTGAACGCGCGCTACTCGATCCCCGAGTCCCCTCCGCGGAGAGAGCCGCGCGCTGCCGCCAGGCCTGAGCTATACCCGCAGACCGCATTTTCTAAGCCTGCGGGGCAGCGACCGGGCGGGCGTCTCGCTACGTCGCCGTCTGGCTGTTCGAGGCGCCGCCGACGACGTGATACGTGCCGACGGAGGTGAAGCCGTCCGGTCGCGTGATGCGAAGCTGGAGGGTGCCACCGTGATCGATCCGAAGGTTGACGCGGACGAGTCGCTGCTGCGCCTGAAAGACCTCGACCGTCCGCCACGGACCTGAGCCCCACCGTTCGAGAACTCGCACCAGTCCTGGTGTCCGGGACGGCCAGACGATCAACGACAGCTCGCCTCCATACCTGACCACGGAGCTGCCCTCGATCGCGCCGGTGCGAGGCACGAACAGAGGCTTATGCGTGGCCGGCGTCAACGGCACGGCTAACCGTGGCGTTGTCGGCAGCGAAACGCCCCGGTGCAGCACCGGTAGCGCGAGCGCGACGATCGCGAGCGCGATGACCGCGCCGAGGAGGATCCACGCCCAGGGCCTCGTCGCCGCGATCTCGCTCCGCGTGGACCTCGGAGCGCGCATGTAATCGCGGTCGTAGAGGCCCACCACACGCCTATCGGCGAGCCGCCGCCGCGACTGGACCCCGGTGCCGGCTCGTCGCCGTTCGCCCATCCGCCGTAGGCTCTCCCGAACGAACAGGGAGGACCGAGATGACCGTTGCACGCGTCGTGACGTTCGAGGACGTGAGCGATGACCGGATCGAGGAGATCCGCAGTTCGATGAGCGAAGGGCCGCCGCCCGAGGGGCTGCCGGTGACCGAGGCGATCATCCTTCACGAGCCCGGCAGCAAGAAGTCGATCGCGATTCTCTTCTTCGAGAGTGACGAAGACTACGAGCAGGGCGACGCGACGATGAATGCGATGGACCGCGGCGACACACCTGGCACTCGCACATCAGTCACGAAGTACAACGTGGCCGTTCATATGAAGCAGTAGCGCGAAGCGCCGGCTTGCCCGACGACCGCGCGGGCGGCTCTAGATGTCGACGTTGTCGGCTGCCTTGCGCAGGAGTCGCCCGATCTCGGATCTCGAGAGCTCGGCCTGCGCGATGATCGTCACCGAGAAGTCGGCCGGGTCGGCGACCCGCCGCTGCACGACGCACCAACGGTCGCCGGCCTCGAGCAGGTCGGCGTCGTCGCGGATCACTCGCACCATGCCGCGTCTCTGTGCCTGGTCACCCATCGTCTCGACCTCTCTCGGATTGTCGATCGCCCATGCCTTGACAGGTCGAGTGAACCGGACCTACGTTGAGTGCGTCAAGCAAGTGCCCCGGCGGTGCGGCGAACACCCCGGGGCGGTGGCATGAACAAGGGGGGACCCATCCATGCATCGACAAAGTAGCGCCGCCGACCGGGTCTGCGCGGCGCCGCCGGTGCCGGCAAACCGTTGAAGCGCGCCCCGCGTACAGCACATCGAGCGACGCGACCTCGGTCGCGCGCGACTCGCCTCGGGGGCTCATCCAACAGACGAGCCGAGCCGGGCGAGCCTGGGGGTAGAAGGGCCGCCGTCGTGCGGCCCTTCTCGCGTCACGCCCCGAGCACACGGCTGGCACAATGCGGGCGTAGGGACTACGTCGGGGGTCCGAAGGACGTGCTCGAGATCGGCAGCAGTCTTCGGGAGGCGCGTCGGCGCCGGGGCGTCGGACTGTCCGAGGCATCGGCAGCAACGATGATCCGTGTGCGGTATCTCGAGGCGCTGGAGCAGGAGCGCCCCGACGCCCTGCCGGAGGGGCCGTACCAGCGCAGCTTCCTGCGCGAGTACGCCGAGTACCTCGGGCTCGACGGCGACATCCTGGTCGCAGAGTGGATGCTGCGCTTCCGGCCGCCTGCGCCGGAGGCGACGGCCCCGCCGTCGAGGCGACCTGCGGTCGGCGCTGTGCTCGACGAGCTGCAGCATCGGCGAGGGCTGATCCTCGCGCTGGCGCTCGTCGTCGCCGGGATCGCGGTGTGGCAGCTGTCGCGCTCCGGCTCGCCGACGGTGCAGTCGCCGCCCGCGATCACGGTGTCGCCGCCGCGGACGAATGCCCACGCGGCTGCCGCGGCAGCCGCCTCGACGCGCACCGTGCACCTCAAGCCGAAAGCGATCGCGGCCCTGGAGCTGACGGCGGTGCACGGCCCGTCCTGGCTGCTCGCGCGGCTCGGATCGAGCCTCGGGCCGGTCCTCGCGGAGCAGACGCTCCAGCCGGGCCAGACCGCCCGGTTCGGCCTGAAGAAGCCGCTGTGGCTCCGGCTCGGCGCACCCTGGAACCTCGCCGCCGCGATCGGAGGCCGGTCGGTCAGCGCGGCCCTGCCGTCACTGACGGGCAACGTGCTCGTCACGACGAGCGGCGTCACCCCAGACTGAGGGTCAACCGGACGCCCGGCGTTGCCGATACAGACCGGGTGACCAGAACAATCGGTGCAGTCGCCCTCCTGATCTCACTCGCGATC
Organism: uncultured Thermoleophilia bacterium; assembly: GCA_963769545.1. GTDB lineage: Bacteria > Actinomycetota > Thermoleophilia > Gaiellales > Gaiellaceae > PALSA-600. The sequence continues at coordinate 663,180 of CAVYMB010000003.1, forward strand.
GGCGGCTGGCTGTTCGCCCTCCAGAGCAAGAACCAGGGCCCGACGGCGCCTGCGGTGACGCAGGCCGAGTCGCAGGCTGTCGTGGCCACCGCAGCAGCAGACTTCGCCCAGGTGACGGAGGTGCTCCAGGGCCAGTACGCACAGGCCGGCACCTACGCCGGCGCGCAGCTCCCGGTCGGCTCGGGCGTGACGCTGGCGCTGGCCTCGACGACGTCGTACTGCCTCCAGGCGGACGTGAACGGCGAGCTGGTCCACCAGGCGGGGCCCGGCGGCGTGCCCGCCCTCGGCCCCTGCTGAGCGCTACGCCAGCGTCGCCAGCTGCTGCCGAAGCTCGACGAGCCCGGGCGTCAGCTCTCGACGCTGGTAGCCGTCGAGGTCCGCGAGCACCTTCTTCAAGAGCCGTGCCCGTTCGTGGTCGATCTCGACCGGAGGGTCGGCGAGCCGCGCGCCCGACGTCGTCAGCGCCTCGCCGAGCGCCTCGAGCTCGGCGATCGCCTGCTGCGAGACCTCGACCCTGCTGTCGTCGGCCCCGGAGCGCCTGAGCGACTCGTAGGTGGCGGCGACCAGCTTGTCGACGGACTCGAGAAGCGCGTTCACGTCGTCGCCGAGCAGGATCAGCTCGTCGTTGCCGATCAGCACGGCGAGCGGGCGGGTGCGGCGCTCGTGGGTCGGCTCGTGGCCGGATTCGCCGTTCACGGACATCAGGGGACCTATCGGCCGCGACGCCGTGTTCCCTTAGCCCCGCGAGAGCGGTGGGGTGAGGTAGGTGCCCCCACCACCGCGTTCCGCCAGGTCGACTGTGAATCAGCCTTGAACGACGACGGCAGGGGCAGTCGACCCTAGCGCCCTCGCCCGGCGTCTGTCAGTCCGTCCTCCCGGTGCACGCCGACCAGGGTGTTAGCTTCGAGGCGTGGCTGCGTGCTGCGGTCACGGTCATGCGGTGCTGCGGCCCCGGATCGACTCGCCATCGATTCGGGGCCTGCGCTCCTTCGAACGAAGGAGGCTTGCGCCCGGGCGCGAACCCTGAGGTCCCTTTCGAACTGCGAGTCGACGGAGGTACACGCATGTCGAACGACACTCAGAAGTGGGCGGCCGCGGCGCTCGGGTTCGCCGTGGCGGTCGTCTGGGCGACCGTCGGCGCCCAGGCGGCGCTGACCAGCGTGCTCGCGGCCGGGCTCTGCGCCGGGATCGTGCTCGCGCGGGAAGGCGGGCTCGTGGCCCGCCTGGGCGGTATCGCCACGGAGACGCGCCGCCGGGTCCAGGCGGCCGTCCCGGCTCCCTCACGTCCGACCCGGCCCGAGCCGCGGCGCCGGCCGCAGCCCGCGCCCGCACAGCGGCGCCAGGCTTCGGAACCGGCACCCGTCGCGACACCGGCGCCGGTCATTCGGCCGTACAACCACGACGAGCCCTCGGGCGAGCACGTTTATGAGGTCGCGAATTACGGCTGGTAGCCCGGCCTAGGTCCGCCCTTGTGGGGGCGCCGTCGCTCGGCGAGAATCCCAGGGTCAGCGATGCGCCGCCTCCTCGTCCTGTGCGCGCTCGCCGCGTTGCTCTCCCCCGCAGCCGCGCACGCGGCCGGCGGGCGGGTCACCGCGTTCTACTACCCCTGGTACGGCACGCCTGCACTCGACGGCGCTTACCAGCACTGGTCGCAGAACGGCCACGATCCGCCGGACGACATCGCGTCGGCCTTCTACCCGGCCGTCGGGGTGTACTCGTCCTCCGACGTGCTCGTGATCGGTCGGCAGATGCAGGAGATCAAGGCGGCCGGAATCGACGAGATCGCGGTTTCCTGGTGGGGCCGCGGCTCCGCCGAGGACGGCCGCCTGGCGGCGGTCGCCGGCGCGGCGCGCGCAGACGGGATCGCGGTCGCGGTGCACCTCGAGCCGTACATGGGTCGGACCGTCGCGGGGACGGTCGGCGACATCGCGTACCTCGAGGCGACCTACGGCATCAAGACGTTCTACGTCTACCGTCCGTTCGACTTCCCGGTCTCGCAGTGGGCGGCTGCCTCGTCTGCACTTCACGCCGGCGGAGCGGTGCTCTTCGCGCAGACCGCGCTCGTCGGCGCGGCGGCCGCGGCGAAGTTCGACGGCGTCTACACCTACGACATCGTCACGTATGGCGGCAGCATGTTCGGCCGGCTCTGCCAGGAAGCACACCGCCGGCACCTCCTGTGCGCGCCGTCGGTCGGTCCGGGCTACGACGCGCGCCGCGGGGACGGGGATCTCAAGCTGAAACGCCGCCGCGACGGGCTCACGTACGACTGGATGTGGCGTGCCGCGATCGCCTCCGGTGCCGACCGCGTGACGATCACCTCGTTCAACGAATGGCACGAGGGCACGCAGATCGAGCCGGCTGCGCCCGCGGGCCGGCACGGCCGTTTCCGCTACCTCGGCTACGACGGCGCCTACGGCCTGCACGGGGTTGCAGCAACCACCGCCTATCTCACCCGCACGCGCTACTGGTCGGACGTCTTCCGCAGCACCTCACCTGCGCAGCCGAAGAAGAGGGCCGCGTAGACGTCGTCAGGGGCGACGCCGCGGAGCTGCTGGTGCTCGAGGTCGACGGCCGCGTCGGGCCACGTGTCGAGACCGAGCGAGGCCGCGCCGTTCGCCGATCCGACGCGATGCAGCTCATCGGTCGACAGCACGCCTCGGCGCCCCGTCTGCCGGCGCGCGATGCCCTCGAGCTCACGGAGCTCCTCGAGCGGATCGATCCTCGCGTTCGAGTCGGAGCCGATGCACAGCTCGATCTGACGGTGCACGACACGAAGCACCGGCAGGAAGCCGTCACCGAGGTTCGCTTCGGTCGTGGGGCAGACGCAGATGCGCGACCCTGCCTCCGCGATCAGATCGAGCTCGGCGCCGTCGGCATGCGTGGCATGAACGATCGTCGTGCGCTCGCCGAGGCAGCCCTCGCGCGCGAGCAGGGCGACGGGCCGCATGCCGTGCTCCGCGAGGCACTCCTCGATCTCGCGCGGTTGCTCGTCCGCGTGCACGTGCAGCGGGAGCTCGTGGGCCGAGGCGTACGTGCCGAGCTCGCGGAGCGCGTCCGCCGGACAGGCGCGCACCGAGTGGGGGGCAATCGCGACGGCGATCCCGTCTGCCCGCAGCTGCTCGAGCTCGCGCAGATACTCGGCGACGGACGCCTGCCGGAAGCGCGGGCTGCCGCCGCGGAGGTAACACGCGTAGACACAGACGAAGGCGATCTCTGCCTCTGCGGCGGCCGACGATGCGGCCCGAGCCTCCTCGAGGCCGAGGTAGTGGAACTCGCCGACCGCCGTGAAGCCGTTGGCGCGAAGCTCGCGGTACACCTCGACGTACTCGCGCTCGATCGTCTCCGGCGTGAGGGATTCGGCGAGCGCGACCATGCCGTCCCGCCAGGCCCAGAAGTCGCCGCCTGCATCGCGGCCCCGAAGGGCGCGCTGATAGGCGTGGCAGTGGGCGTCCACGAAGCCGGGAATGGCGAGTGCCGGCACGGCCGTATCCTGTCAGCGTGACCCGGCGCCAGGTGCCGAACGCACTGACGATCGCACGGTTGCTGCTGATCCCGGTCTTCGTGGTGCTGATCGCGGCGTCGGACGGCGGCTACTCGTGGCCGGCTGCCCTCGTCTTCGGCGCAGCGGGCATCACGGATCAGGTGGACGGATTCCTCGCCCGCCGCTGGCACGTGGAGTCGGCCTTCGGGAAGATCGCCGATCCGCTCGCCGATCGGCTGATGATCGACACGGCCGTGCTCATGCTCATCTACGAGAGCCGGCTGCCCTGGATCGCCCTGCTGATCCCGCTTCGCGATCTCGCCGTGCTGGTCGGTACGCCGATCGTGCTCGGCCGCGGCTACGAGTTTCAGGTAAACCGGGTCGGGAAAGCGGCGACATGGCTTCTGTTCGCCTCGCTCGGCCTCATCATGGTCACCCACAAAGGCACCGATTGGCCGCTCTGGATCTTCTGGATCGGCCTCGCCCTGGCATTCGTCTCGCTGGGCGAATACGTGTTGAAGGCCCGGCGCGAGGTTCGCTTCTCGTGAAGGCCGTCGTGATGGCAGGCGGCGAGGGGACGCGGCTCCGGCCCCTCACCTCGATGCAGCCCAAGCCGATGGTGCCGATCGTCGGCAAACCGTGCATGGAGCACATCCTCGAGCTGCTCGGGGGGCACGGGTTCGCGGATGTCGTCGTCACGGTCGCCTTCCTGCCCCAGGCGATCCGCTCGTACTTCGGCGACGGGTCGAGCCTCGGGCTCCAGCTCGAGTACTCCGTCGAGCCGAGCCCGCTGGGCACGGCCGGCTCCGTCCGTCACGCGGCTGCGCGACTCGACGACACGTTCCTGGTCATCTCGGGAGACGCACTCTCGGACATCGACCTCGGGAAGATCGTCGAGTTTCACCGCGCGCAGGGCGCCGCGTGCACGATCGGGCTGAAAGCGGTCGAGAACCCGCTCGAGTTCGGGATCGTCGTCACGCGGGAGGACGGTCGCGTCGAGCGCTTCCTCGAGAAGCCGACGTGGGGCCAGGTTTTCTCGGACACGATCAACACCGGCATCTACGTGCTCGAGCCCGAGGTGCTCGAGCATGTGCCGACCGATCGGCCGTTCGATTTCTCGAAGGAGCTGTTCCCGCTGCTGCTCGAGCTCGGCCTACCGGTCTACGGCTGCGTCTGCGACGGCTACTGGCAGGACATCGGAAACCTCGACCAGTATCGGCAGGCGAACTTCGACGCACTCGACGAGGCCGTTCGACTCAACATCGGCGGGTTGAAGCTCCCCGGCGAGATCTGGCTCGGCGAAGGCGTGGAGATCGCCGACGTCGAGGGCGTCGAGGGACCGGCGTTCATCGGCAACTACTGCACGATCTCGCCCGACGCGACGGTCGGGCCGTACACCGTGCTCGGGCAGGGATCGACGCTGCGTGAACGCAGCAGGGTGTCGCACAGCGTCATCGACGCCAGCGCCTACATCGGCCGCAGCGCCATCGTCGAAGGGGCCGTGCTGGGACGCGGGTGCGACGTGCGCGCACACGCACACGTGCACGAGGACGTCGCGATCGGCGATCGCGTGACGCTCGGCGATCAGTCCGTGGTGCATGCGGGAGTGCGCATCTACCCGGACAAGGAGGTCGAATACGGCGCGCAGATCCACGAGAGCCTGATCTGGGAATCACGCGGAACCTCGCGCGTGTTCGGGAAGAACGGCGTCGTCGGTCTCGTGAACGTCAACCTGACGCCCGAGGTCGCGCTCCGCTTCGGCGCAGCACTCGGCACGGCGCTCAAGCGCGGCTCGCGGGTGGTCGCAAGCCGCGAAAGCGCACCGGCGTACCGCATGATCAAGCGGGCGATCATCACCGGGCTCAACTCGACAGGTGTGCAGGTCGCGGATCTCCGCACGCTGCCGGCTCCGGTCGGCCTGCATCTTCTGAAGACGCAGGGGTACGACGCAGCGTTCCACGTCGGCGGCGCGTCGCACGATCCGGAGGCCGTGCAGATCAAGCTGTTCGAGCGGCCGGGCGTCGCGCTGTCGGTCGCCCTGCAGTCGGAGATCGAGAAGCACTTCACGCGACAGGAACTGCGACGCGCGTCGTTCTCGGACGTCGGCGCAATCTCGTACCCGGCCCGCGCGCGCGAGGGCTATGCCACCGACCTTCTCTCGCACCTCGACGTCCCTGCGATCCGCGAGCGCGGCTTCCGGATCGTCGTCGACTACGGCTACTCGGCCGCGAGCTACGTCCTCCCGCTGCTGCTCGGTCGGCTCGGCGTCGAAGCGGTGACCGCGCATCCCTTCGAATCCGATTCGGCGACCGGTCCGGTGAAGCTGAGCGAGACGATCGCACACGCGCGCCGGCTCGTCCGCGCGGTCGACGCCGATCTCGGCGTCGTCTCCGACCGGTCGGCCGAGCGAATCTTCGTGATCGACGAGCGCGGCCGGGAGCTTCCGGCGCAGATGGCTCTGCTGCTCTTCCTCCGCCTGCTGCGCGCGAACGGTCACCGTGGCAAGGTCGCGGTCCCCGTGATCGCCACGAGTCGCGTCGACGAGCTCGCCGGGACGAGCCTGGAGATCGTCCGCGCGCCCGCGTCAGCGCAGGAGCTGGCGCGTGCAGCCGCGGAGGACGGCGTGATCTTCGCGGGCGCCGTCGGCGGCGGGTACATCTTCCCGGACTTCCTGCCGCACTACGATGCGATCGCATCGCTCTGCAAGCTGCTCGAGCTGCTTGCACAGAGGCGCGCCCGGCCCCTGTCGGAGCTGACGGCGGGGCTCCCGCGCTCGACCCTCGTGCACGAGCAGGTGCCGTGCCCGTGGGGGCTCAAGGGCACGGTGATGCGGGTGCTGAACGAGCGCTTCGCCGACCACGACGTCGACCTGCTCGACGGGATCAAGGTGTTCTTCGACGGCCGCGGCTGGGCGCAGGTGCTGCCCGACCCGGACGAGCCGATCCTCCACGTCTACGCCGAGAGCGAGACGAGTGACGGCTCGCGCGAGCTCCAGGCCGAGTTCGAGGCGATCGTCGCCGACGTGCTCGAGCAGGAGGAGATCACCGCCCGGAGCTGAACCCTCAAGATGAGGTTGACGGTTCCGTGAAGGTCTGCTGGAATCATCGAGCTCACCTTCCCGCAACCGAAAGGCGGCAATGGAACCCCTCCCAGAGCTCGGCTCGCTCTCCGACGAAGGCCTGAAGGGCCTGATCGACGACCTGGAACACCAGGAGCGGGAGGTCAGCTACGAGCGCCGCCTCCTGCACGGCAAGATCGACATCCTTCGGGCCGAGCTGGTCGCGCGCCTGCAGAAAAGCGGCGGCCGAAGCGTGCTCGACCAGGTGGACGTCGACCGGCTCACCGACATCCTCGCCGGGAAGGCGACGCCGCCGACGTGATCGTGTACTGCCAGGAATGCGGCTTCCAGAACCCGGAGGCGGCGAACTACTGCGCGCGGTGCGGCGCCCTGCTGCAGAAGGGCGAGGCGCCCGTCGAGACGACCCAGTCCCTCTCGCCCGAGGAGGTCGGCGAGCTCGATCACGAGCCCGTGACCGGCCTCGAGGGGCCGGCACTCGTCGTCCGGCAGGGAGGAGGCCGGGCGGGGGAGAGCTTCCGTCCCGCCGGCGAGCGCACGCGCATCGGCCGTTCGCCCGAGTGCGAGATCTTCCTCGACGACGTCACCGTCTCGCGCAACCACGCCGTGCTGATCGCGCGTACGGGCGGCGGGTATGCGGTCGAGGACCAGGGCTCGCTGAACGGCACGTTCGTGAACCGCCGGCGCATCGATACGGCCGTGCTCCAGGGCGGCGACGAGCTGCAGATCGGCAAGTACCGGATGACGTTCATCGCATGAGCACGGCGACGCCGGCCCCCGAGCGTCGCGACCGCCCGCTCCGGATCGGCGAGGTCGTGCGCCGCCTGAGCGGCGAGTTTCCGGACATCTCGATCTCGAAGATCCGCTACCTGGAGGACGAGGGCCTCGTGACGCCGCGCAGGACGCAGGGCGGCTACCGGCTCTTCAGCGAGGACGACCTCGAACGCCTCGAGACCGTCTTGCGCCTGCAGCGCGACGAGTTCCTGCCGCTGCGCGTGATCCGCGAGGAGCTCGAGGCGCCCGGGCCGAAGGAGCGGAAGCGGCGAAAGCCGGCCGCGCTCGGCGCCGCGGTGGAGACGATCACGTTCGACGAGCTCTGCGAGCGAGCACAGATCACCTCCGAGCTCGGACGCGAGCTCGACGAGTACGGGATGCTCCAGCCGCGCGGCTCGGGCGGCGCGAAGCGGTACCCGGCGGACGATGCCGACGTCGCCGCGACGTGTGCTCGCTTGCAGCGCTTCGGCGTTTCGCCCAGACACCTGCGCACCTTCAGGACGGCCGCCGGACGGCAGGCGGCACTGCTCGACCAGCTCGTCACTCCCGCGCTCCGGGCACGCAGCCTCGAGCGTCGGACGCAGGGATTGCGTGAGCTGCAGCAGCTCGCCGACCTCGTCGGCGAGCTGACATCGCAGCTCTTCTGGCGCGACCTGCGAGACTTGGCGCAGTGAGCGAGCTCCGGTCGAAGGTACGTGAGGTTCCGGACTTCCCGACCCCCGGGGTCGGATTCAAGGACGTGACGCCGCTGCTCGCCGACCCGGAGACGCTGCAACGCACCGTCTCAGAGCTTGCCGACTGGGTGAAGGCGAAGCAGCCGGACTTCGTGCTCGGAGCGGAGGCGCGCGGCTTCTGGCTCGGTGCCGCGGTCGCGGTCGAGGCCGGTGTCGGCTTCGTGCCGGCGCGCCGGCCCGGCAAGCTGCCGCCGGAGACCGTGAGCATGCGATACGTCCTCGAGTACGGGGAGAACTCCCTCGAGCTGCATCCGGACCTGATCCCGCCCGGCTCGAAGGTCGTGATCCACGACGACGTGCTCGCGACCGGAGGGACGATCGAGGCGATCAAGAACCTCGTCGAGCAGATCGGCAGCGAGGTGCTCGGTGCCTGTTTCATCATCGAGCTGGCGTTCCTCGGGGGGCGCGAGCGCCTGGCGCCCACCGATCTGTTCGCACTGATCGAGTATTGAGGCCGAATGCGCGTTTCGGGGGATGCGTCCATCCGCCCGAACGAGTAAGAAGGCCCCATGTACGACGCACTCACGACGGCGTACACCTTTTCGTGCCCGACGCACGGGGAGACGCACGTCAGGCTGTCCCGCTTCCGGCGCCTCGACGAGCTTCCGGGCAGCAACCATCCGGCCGTCTACCGCGTCGACTTCGCCTGCGGGTGTGGCTGTGACCATCCGGGGCTCGTCACCCACGAGGATCTCGACTGGGCGCCGCTCGGCATCGCGGCGGCGACGCCGTTCGTCAACCTGATGACGTCGCGGCTCGAGCCGGTCGGGAACGAGCTCGGCGAGATCGCGGTCGCACGGATCGGGGCGGGGGAGTGGCCCTGGAGCTTCTACTGCTGGCCCGAGGAGCGGCCGCGGCCGGTGTTCCCGTCGGCGTTCAAGCTGATCGCGCCGGCCGATCACGGTGACGCCGTCGGCCTCGCGGTGCGTTGCCCGGTGTGCGGCCGCGTGTCGGTCAACCTCGTCTCGCGCGCGCACGTCGACGTGCCGTTCGTCAACGACCGCGAAGTGGGGGTGGTCGAGCACCTGTTTACGGCCGACACGAGCGCCGCGGTCGAGGAGTTCCGCGAGGAGCTGTACTCCGCGTCGTTCGACGCGCGCCGCCTCTCGCTCTAGCCGTCAGGCGCCGAGCGTCACCGAGCCGTCGGCGGCGAGCGTCCAGTGCGGGTTGTGGGCGATCTCCCAGACGTGGCCGTCGGGGTCGCGGAAGACACCCGAGTAGCCGCCCCAGAAGGTTGCCGCGGGCGCACGCGTGACCGAGGCTCCTGCGGCGCGTGCTTCGGCGAAGATCGCGTCGACCGCCTCGGGCGAGCCGACGTTGTGCGCCAGGGCGATCCCACCGAACCCGCCGCCGTCCTCGGCGCCGCTGTCCTCGGCGAGTTGCGCGCGGTCCCAGAGCGCGACGATCGAGCCGCCCGCCTGGAAGAAGACGATCTCGTCCGCGGGCTCCGCGCGGGTCGTCCACCCGAGCCGTTCGTAGAAGGCGCGCGAGCGGGCGAGATCGGAAACACCGAGCGTGACGAGGGTGATCCGCGGCTCCATCTCCCGGATTCTTCCAGGGTTCCCTCCCGCCAGGGATCGTTGCGGGGAGCGGCGCCGCCGATGCAAGTTGAGCCGATGGAACGCTTCTGCTCCGGTCTCTCCAGGGGCTCGTCCTTGCTCCTCGCGCACTGTGGTGCCTACGTCAGCGAGCGGGAGAGCGCCTACGAGCGGCTCGAGGACGAGGTCGGCGGCGACCTGGCCCGCCTGCTCGTGTTCGCGCTGTCAGGCGATCACGGGCGTCTCGGCTCGTCTTCGCCGTAGACGCGCACGAACAGGAAGATCAGGAACGCCGCAACGCAGCCGACGACGAACGACAGCGCGCTGCCGTAGCCGAGCGCGGAGCCGCCGATCCAGATGAAGAGCCCGAAGACGAGGGCCCAGATGAAGGAGATGACCCCGTGGTCGAAAGCCGGCATCCCGAAGTGCACGGCAGCGATCCTAGCGGTCGTCCCGGACCAAAAAAAATTCACCGAGCCGGTTGCGCTTTTGTCCACCTTCCCCGTGAACCTTCGGCTTCCGCCTACGGCCCTCGGGAGCGGCTTCGACCTACTCGCGCTCCGTGCTCGGTGCAAAGGGGAAGGTACAGATCGCCTCCCGGCCGGGCAAGCATCACGCCGACGAAAAGCGCGCATTTTGCGACCCCAAATCTGTCCACATTTCCACACCGAATTCCCAGCGTTGGGGACAACCCTGTGGAGATCGCCGCGAGCCGTTGGCACGCCTTGATTTCGGCCGTCCCGGCGCTCGACGGGGCGGATGGGGGTCGCGTGCCGCCCGCCGGAGCCCGCTTCTCGCTACTTGACAGAACACCGGTTATCGTGCACCGGCATCCGCACGTGGATTCACGGGTTTCGGCCCGCACGATCGCGGCTATGACAGGAGTGTTGACGGCTGAGCCGGACATCCTCGCGTTGAGCGACGACCTGCGCCGGCTGGTCGACGCGGCCGAGGAGCGCGGAACGCTGCTGCAGTCCGAGTTGAACGAGGCGCTCGAGCTGCTCGGCCTCGACGCGTTCGAGGCGGATACGTTGCAGCGCGAGCTCGAGACGCGCTCGATCGAGCTGGTCGACGACGGCCTCCAGCCCGCCGAGAGCAGCCGCGAGGCGGCGTACGTCCCGCCGCCGCTCACCTGGGAGACGACCACGGACGCGCTCCAGCTCTTCCTGCGCGAGGCGGGCCGGCACCCGCTGCTGACGGCTCCGCAGGAGGTCGAGCTGGCCAAGCTGATCGAGCGGGGCGATGCCTACGCCAAGCAGCGAATGATCCAGTCGAACCTCCGGCTCGTCGTCTCGATCGCCAAGCACTACCGCAACCAGGGACTGCCGTTCCTCGATCTGATCCAGGAGGGCACACTCGGGCTGATCCGGGCGACCGAGAAGTTCGACTGGCGGCGCGGCTTCAAGTTCTCGACCTACGCGACCTGGTGGATCCGCCAGGCGGTCGCCCGCGCGCTCGCCGACAAGGCGCGGACGATCCGGATGCCCGTGCACATCGTCGAGCGCCTGCAGAAGCTGAATCGCGCCGAGCGCAACCTCTGGGCCGCGCTCGGTCGCGAGCCGACGCTCGAGGAGGTCGCCGCCGAGGCCAACCTGCCGCTTCACCAGGCGGTCGAGGTCCGGGCCGCTGCCCGTGCCTCGGCGTCACTCGACGCGCCCGTCTCCGACGGGGACGACGCCCTGCTCGGCGACTTCGTCGCCGGTGAAGGGCCGAGCCCGGAGGAGCTCGTCGAGAGCTCGCTCCGTTCGCAGGTGCTGGCCGATGCGCTCCGGTCGCTCCCCGACCGCAGCCGTGCGGTCGTCGTGCTGCGCTACGGGCTCGGCGACGCCGACCCGAAGACGCTCGAGGAGATCGGCCGCCGGCTCGGGCTTACGCGCGAGCGGGTCCGGCAGATCGAGGTCGAGGCACTCAAGCGCCTGGCGACGCTGCACGAGATGGAGGCCGTGGCGTATTAGCCGCCGAGCGGCGTCGAGACGCGTTGATCGTGCCCGGTGCCGCCCGGCTCCGTCGACATCGTCATCGCTGGGCCCTCGACGGGCTCCAGCCAGCACGCACGCCAATACGGGTAGATCGCCCGGGGACAGAACCGCCGCGCAAAGCTCAGATCGCCTTTGCAGATGATCCCCTCGAGCATGTAGCAGTCGTTCTTCAACTCGATCATCTTCCCGGTCGGCTCGTCGATGATCCGCTCGACTTTGCGCAGGATGCGCACCGTCTTTCCGCAGTACGGCGCCATCTCGCGGTCGAACCATAGCCCTTTGTTCTTGCCGTCACGGCCGAGCGTCCGGGCGATCTCATCCTTGGAGCGGATCCGGACCAACTCGCCGGGCGCGAACTCGCGCGGCTCGCTCGGGTCGCGAACCCGCTTCGACTCGTCGTACGGCATGAACTCGCCGCGCGGCATCAGCCGCAGCGACATCGCCATGCCCTCGGCGATCGTTCGGAGCAGCACGCGCAGGAAATGACGCGGCTCGACGTTCTTTGAGACGAGCTCCATTGCGTACGAGCGCGGCGCCTCGCGCCGTCGCACCTTCAGGCTTGCCGTTGGCAGCGCCGTCGCCTGGCAGCTGAAGATCACCTTGCCACCCTCGGCCGAGCGCGTGACGCGACTCACCCGGGCTGCGAGCTCGTCGAACTCCTCGGTCCACCGTAGGTTTTGTGCGGAGTCATTCCCTTGCGAGAGGCGCAACCACTCCTCCTTCCAGTAGATGCGGCAGCGCGCCTGGCAGCCGCCGTGGAAGCTGCCGTCGCAGCGAGCGTCGTCAAGGACTACCGCGTCTGGGATCCGCCGAACACCGGGTCCAGAGATCGTGTCGCAGGCTCGCTCCACCCGCGCTCCCACCGGGAAGGCCTTTCCGAAGTACGCGAGCATCTCCGGCATGAACGGCAAGCCGTCGAGACATCCCTCGTCGTCGAGCGTTGCGAGGATCTCCCGTGGCGAGCGCAGCTCGACGAGATCTCCCGCGATCAAGCGTTTCGGCCGCAAACGAAACTCCTGGATCTGGAGGCTAATTCCTTCAAAATCGTAGCTGTGGATAACACGTTCGCCCACCCCGCAGACGGGTGGGATTCAGCCAGCCAGGGGTCGTGGAGAGGCTAGGTCTGGAGATAGAGGGCGAGGCCGGGCGCGACCGCCCGCAGCTCTCTGAGCGCCCGCGTCTCGAGCTGCCGCACCCGCTCGCGCGTGATCCCGAGATCGGTGCCGACGTCCTCGAGCGTCTGCGGGGGCTTCCCGTCGAGCCCGAACCGGCGCGTGACCACGTGGCGCATCCGCGGGTTCAGCCGCTCGACCGCCGCCGCCAGCTCGACCGAGCGGGCTCGGTCGGCGGTCGCTCCGTCGGGCGACTCGGCACGCTCGTCCTCGATCAGGTCGGCGACCATGCTCTCCCCGTCCCCCACCGGCGTCTCGAGCGAGACGGGATCCTCGACGAGGTCGAACAGCTCGCGCACACGCTCGACGGTGAAGCCGGCGTCGAGCGCGATCTCCTCGACCGAGGGGTCACGGTTCAGCTTCTGCGCGAGCTGGCGGCGCGAGCGCTGCGCTCGGCGGACCTGTTCGGCGACGTGGACGGGCAGCCGGATCGTGCGCCCCTGGTCGGCGAGCGCGCGCGTGACGGCCTGGCGGATCCACCAGGTCGCATACGTCGACAGCTTGAAGCCGAGCTTGTAGTCGAACTTCTCGACCGCGCGGATCAGACCGAGGTTTCCCTCCTGGATCAGGTCGAGCAGAGGGACGCCTGCCTTCGTGTAGTTGCGCGTGATCGACATCACGAGCCGGAGGTTCGACTCGATCAGGCGACGCTTCGCCGCTTCGTCGCCGAGATCCTTGCGGCGCGCGAGCTCGCGCTCCTCACCCGGCGTGAGCAGCCGGCCGTCTCCGATCTGGCGGACGTACAACTTGAGTGGGTCGTCGGTGCGAAGCCGGTCGTCCTCGCTGAGCCCGGCGTTGGCCGGCTCGTCCTCTTCCTCGTCACTCTCCGCGTCCGGCTCGTCGAGGGCCGGCAGGAGCTCGAGTGCCGGTTCGGCGGGCTCGGGAGGATCTGGAAGCGGGTGTTCCACACCATCCCTATCGGCGCCGGCACGAACAGGCTTGAGGACTGTATGAGTTGTAAAGGATTCCTCAATCCAGCGGCCAAGTCCCCTATCGTCCGAAGGGAAGGTACGTCTCAGGAGACATCTGCATGTGCGGCATCGCGGGATACAGCTTCCGGGCCCGATCGAGCGTCGAGCGGACGCTCGCTGCGCAAGCACTGCTCGCCGGCATCGCCGAGCGCGGCGCCGACGCCGTCGGCTATGCGTACCGTGCGCCCGGCGAGCACGATCCGACGGTGGTGAAGCAGCACACGCCCGCGTCGGAGCTGCTCGAGCGCATCACCGTGCCGGCGACCGCGAACCAGCTGCTCGTTCACGTGCGCGACTACACCAAAGGGCACCCGTCGATCCCGGCCAACAACCATCCGGTCCGGCACGGCCCGGTGGTCGGCATCCACAACGGGATCATCGTCAACGACGATGAGCTGCTCGCCCCGTACGGCTGCGCGCGTGCCGAGCCGCGCATGACCGTCGACTCCGAAGCGATCTTCGCGGAGGTCGCCCACTCGCGGAACGACCCGCGCGCGCTCGAACGCCTTCGCGGCGCGATGGCGACCGCCTGGCTCGACCAGCGCGAGCCCGAGCTGGCCTTCCTCGCACGCGGCGTCGGCCGCCCACTCTGGCTCGGCGAGGGACGCCACGAGGTCTTCTTCGCCTCGACCAAGACCGCGCTCGAGGTTGCTGAGCGGTACTGCAGCGTCAAGCTCCGCAAGCACGAGGTACGCGAGGGAACGTTGCTCGCGTTGAAGGACGGCGAGGTCGTCCGCCGCGAGCGCTTCCGCCCCGACCACGAGTACGTCGAGGCCCACCCGCTGCCGGCCGTGCGTGCGCCGGCCGAGCGCGACTTCTGTCTCAGCGCACTCGCACTACTCGTCTCGGCCGCCTAGAGCGTCCCGTCCGCCGCGACCGCGGCGCCCTCGTCGAGCAGCCGCTCGCGCACGAGGTACTGGAAGGTCGCCCAGGCGCCGCGCCGCGCCTCGAACAGCCGGTAGACCTGCCATTCGGTCAGCAGCGACTCGTCCGCGAGCCGCGCCTCGCGCCAGTCGCCGAACTTCGGCAACCGTCCGAGCGCCCGCGCCAGGATCGCGCCCTGCGAGATCGCGCGCTCGAGACGCTCCTCGGCCAGCGTGACGTCGAAGCCGGCCTCGCGCAACGCCGCCGCCAGCGACCCGAACGTGTGCCAGTAGAGCGACGCCGAGGGCATCGACCCGCGTCGGCGCTTGATCTCGACCACCGTCGGTGTCCGTCCGAGCTCGTCGCCGAGCGCACGCAGGGCGCCGAGCAGCTCCTCGCGCGTGACGAAGCGCCGCGGCAGGAGCCCGGCCGCGCGCTTGGCGGCATTCCAGGTCCCGAAGTGCTCGATCACCGTCTGCGGGTGCACTCCCGCCCCGGGGTCGGCGGCGAACTCTTTCATCGTCGGCGACCGGCCGAGGCGGGTTGCCGACGCACGGAGCTCGTCGAGCAGCTGCTCGTCGGAGAACCGACGGCGCAGCCCGGCCCGGAAGACGGCCAGCGCCTCCGGCTCGATCCGTGGGATCTGCGGCTTTCGGGACATTGCAAGAATGGTAGAGCGTCATGAGCGGAGTGCAAGTACAGGCGAGTCGGGTTACCGTGTCGGCGCCGATGCGCCCGCCGCTTGCACTCAACCTCGAAACCGCCGCGTTCCGCGCGGCGGGCACGCTCTCGCGCCTGGCGGGTCGCGGCGGCGGCACCACCATCCCCGGCAAGCTGCTCTGGAAGCTCGACCCGGGCGCGATCGACGCCCTCGGACGGCGGCTGCCACGCGGCTCCGCGCTCGTCTCGGCGACCAACGGCAAGACCACGAGCACGGCGATGGTCGCCGAGATCCTGCGCCCGACCGTGCGCGTCGTGCACAACGCGTCGGGCGCGAACCTCGTCTCGGGGGTCGCCTCCTCCCTGCTCTCGGGGCGCGACGCCGAGCTCGGCCTGTTCGAGGTCGACGAGGGTGCCCTCTCCGAGGTGAGTCGGCGACTCGCACCACGCGCGCTCCTCCTCGGCAACCTCTTCCGCGACCAGCTCGACCGCTACGGGGAGCTCGAGCTCGTCGCTGCGCGTTGGCGCGAGGCCGTCGCCGGGCTGCCGACGGTCGTGCTGGTCGTGAACGGCGACGATCCTCAGGTCGCCGACCTCGCAGACGGCCGGGGGAACACGCGCGTCTTCGGGCTCGACGATCCTGCGCACGCCCGCCCCGCCCTCCAGCACGCGGCCGACTCGAAGTACTGCCTGCGTTGTGGAACGCCGTACGACTATGCGGCGGCGTACGTCGGCCACCTCGGCGACTATCGCTGCCCGCGCTGCGGCCACGCCCGCCCGGCGCTCGACGTCGCGGCCCGAGACATCGAGCTGCACGGGCTCGACGGCGCGTCCTTCACGCTCGTCGCGCCGGAGGGGACGACGCGAGTCGAGCTCGGCCTGCCCGGCCTCTACAACGTCTACAACGCCGTCGGTGCAGCGTCGCTGGCGCTCGAGCTCGGCGCGCCGATCGGTGACGTCACCGCCGGGCTGGGGCGCTTCTCCGCCGCGTTCGGGCGGTTCGAGCGGATCCAGGTCGGAGACCGGAGCCTGCTGATGCTGCTGATCAAGAACCCCGCCGGCGCGAACGAGATCGTGCGGACGCTCGTCGAGGCCGCTCCGCCGCGGGTGGCCGTGATCGCGCTGAACGACGAGCTCGCCGACGGCCGGGACGTGTCGTGGATCTGGGACGTCGACTTCGAGCCGCTGCTCGCCGGCCTGGACGTGCTGGTCGCGACCGGCTCCCGGGCCGAGGAGCTCGCGTTGCGCTTCGCCTACGCGGGATTGCCGCGGACGCAGATCGAGGTGGTCGGCCGGCTGCCGGCCGCGCTCGACCGCGGGCTCGCGTTGACGCCGCCGGGCGCGGAGCTGGCGGTGCTGCCGACCTACACGGCGATGCTCGCCCTGCGCCGGCTCGTCGCGTCGCGCGGGCATGTGTCGAACTACTGGGAGGCGGCGGCGTGAGAGTCCGCGTCGGTCATCTGTATCCGGACTACCTGAACATCTACGCCGACCGCGGCAACATCGCCGTGCTCGCCGAGCGGGCGCGGCGGCGTGGCCACGAGCTCGAGGTCGCGGCGATTGGGCTGGGCGACGCGGTGCGCACGGGCGAGATCGACCTCTACTACATCGGCGGCGGTCAGGACCGCGAGCAGGAGCTCGTTGCCCACGACCTCGCCGGCAAGGCGGACGCGCTGCGATCGGCGGTCGAGAGCGACGCCGCCTTTCTCGCGGTCTGCGGCGGCTACCAGCTGCTCGGGCGTTCGTACCGCGACGTCGCCGGCGTCGAGCTTCCGGGCATCGCCCTCCTGCCGCTGCAGACGGTCGCGGGGACGCGCCGCATGATCGGCGACGTGCTGCTGGACTGCGCGTGGGCCGGGCGAACGCTCGCCGGGTTCGAGAACCACGCGGGTCGAACGTTGCTCGACGACGGCGCCGAGCCGCTGGGGCGCGTGCTCGCAGGCTTCGGCAATGACGGCGCTTCGGGCTTCGAGGGCTGCCGCTACCGGCGAGCGTACGGGACCTATCTGCACGGCCCGCTGCTCCCGCGCAACCCGTGGTTCGCGGATCGCGTGCTCGCCGACGCGCTCGCGCACCGCTCGGGGGGCGAGCCGCCCGAGCTGGAGCCGCTCGAGGACGAGCTCGAGCGTGCCGCGCACGAGGTCTCGGCCGCGCGCGCCCGCGCACGCGGCGGACGGCTCTAACGCGCCCAGAGGCTGCCGAGGTACACCGCCGGGTCGCCCGGCTGGCGGCGTGCGAGGAACCGCTTGATCGGCGGATGCACGACGACGTCGGCGAGCTCGTCCGTCGAGAACAGCCGCGCGCCCTTCACCGCGGCATCCCGCGTCTCGACGTCGTGCAGCGAGCGATGCGAGAGGTCGGCCGCGAAGATGATGTGGACGACGTGCTTGCGCGCACGCAGCGACTTCGGCGCGATCGAGTCGACGAGCGCGACCGGGCCTTCGAACTGGACGTCGGCGGTGACGCCGAGCTCCTCGCGCAGCTCGCGGCGTAGCGCCTCGACCAGCGTCTCGCCACCGTCGACCCCCCCACCCGGCAGCAGCCAGTACTCCTTGCCCGGTTTTTCCTGGCGGCAGAGCAGGATGCGGCCCTGCCACATGAGAATTGCGCTGACGCGGATCCGCGGCTCCACCGGCCGACTCTACGTTCCCGAGGAGCCGAAGCCGTCCGCACCGCGCAAGCTGTCCGGGAGCTCGGAGACCTCCACCGGGTCGACGGCCGGAATCTGCAGCACCACGAGCTGCGCGATGCGCATTCCCGGTTCGACCACGAACGACTCGCGCGTGTCGGTGTTCAGCAGCGTCACCTTCAGCTCTCCGCGATAGCCGGCGTCGACGAGGCCCGGCGTGTTGACGATCGAGATCCCGTGCCGCGCCGCCAGGCCGGAGCGCGGCTGGACGAACCCGGCGTAGCCGTCGGGGATGGCGACCGCGAGGCCGGTGCCGACGAGCGCGCGCTCACCGGGCCCGAGCTCGATGCGCTCGCACGCCGACAGGTCGAGGCCGGCGTCGCCGGCGTAGGCACGCGTCGGGATCACTGCGTCCGCACGCAACCTGTGCACGGGCAGCTCGATCAGGCGCTCTCCAGCTTCGTGCCGTCGGCGTCGACGATCAGGAACGGCGCGAAGCGGACGAGGTCGCGCCGCGGCAGGCGGGCGATCACGAGGACGCCGTCCGGCGTGTCCTCTCGCTCCTCCACGGGCGTCCCCAGCGCGTACAGCTCCGACAGCCGCGCGCCCTCGTCGTACGGGACGAGGAGCCTGACCCGCTCGAAGCGATCGTCGAACCGGCGCGCCAGCTCGGCTCGAAGCTCGTCCAACCCTTCGCCGCCGAGCGCTGACACTTGCAGCGCGCCGGGGAAGCGGTTGCGCAGGCGGCGGCGTCCGAGCGGGTCGACGCGATCGATCTTGTTCAGCACGAGCTCGATCGGCAGCTCCCCCGCTCCGATCTCGTGCAGGACGTCGTCCACCGCTTCGCGTTGCCGGTCCTGTTCCTCGTCGGACGTCGATGCGTCGACCACGTGCAGCACCATGTCCGCCACGAGCGTCTCCTCGAGCGTCGAGGCGAATCCCTCGACGAGCTGGTGGGGCAGGCGGCGGATGAAGCCGACCGTGTCGGTGACCAGATAGCGGCGCCCGTCGTGCTCGAAACCGCGCGTCGTCGGGTCGAGCGTCTCGAACAACCGGTTCTCGACCGACACGTCGGCGCCGGTCAGCGCGTTCAGCAGGGTCGACTTCCCGGCGTTCGTGTAACCGGCGAGTGCCACCGTCGGCACCTCGGTGCGGCGCCGCTCGCTCCGGCGCGTCTCGCGCTGGCGCTCGAGGTCCTTCAGCCGCCGCTTGAGCAGCGAGATCCGCCGTCGTGCGAGGCGGCGGTCGGTCTCGAGCTGGGACTCGCCCGGGCCGCGCGTCCCGACGCCGCCGCCCAGCCGCTCGAGGTGCTGCCACATGCCCCGCATGCGCGGCAGGTTGTACTCGAGCTGCGCCAGCTCGACCTGCAGCTTTCCCTCGGCGGTGACTGCGTGCTGCGCGAAGATGTCGAGGATCAGCTGCGTCCGGTCGACGACTCGTACCCCGAGCGCGTCCTCGAGGTAGCGCTGCTGAGCCGGGTCGAGCTCGTCGTCGACGAGCAGGCTGTCGGCCGACGAGGTGTGGAACAGCTCCTTGAGCTCGTCGAGCTTGCCCTTGCCCACGTACGTGACCCGGGCCGGCCTCGCCCGGCGCTGGACGACCTCGCCGACGGGCTCGACACCCGCCGTGCGCGCGAGCTCGCGTACCTCGGCGAGCTCGTCGTCGACCTCCACTCCTTGACCGAGCACCGCGAGGACCAAGCCGCGCTCGACCTCTACGCCCGCCGAACGTGGAATCATCGACTCGATTATGCCCGCAGATGCTGGAGCCACCACCGTCGCCGAGCGGACGCTGGCGCTGGTCGACATCCCGTCGGTCTCGCGGTCGGAGCAGGAGCTGACCGCGTACCTGCGGCGGAGCGTGCGCCTCCCCGGCGTCCACGACGACGGCGAGTCGCTGGTCTTCGCAAAGCGTGAGGGCAGGCCGCTCGTGTTGCTCGCCGGCCACACCGACACCGTTCCCGCCCAGTCGAACCTGCCGGGCAGCCTCGCCGGCGGCTCGGTGGTCGGGCTCGGCGCCAGCGACATGAAGGGCGGTCTCGCGGTCATGGTCGAGCTCGCGAACTGGGCGGTGGCCGCCCCGCTCGCGTACGACCTGGCGGTGCTGTTCTTTCCCCGCGAGGAGCTCGGCCCGGCGGAGAATCCACTCCCGGGCGTCTTCGAGGCCGTCTCACTCGTCGACGACGCCTCGCTCGTGGTGTGCCTCGAGCCGACCGACAACACGCTCCAGCTCGGCTGCCTGGGAAATCTGAACGCGCGCGTCGTCTTCGAAGGGCGATCGGCTCACTCCGCGCGGCCCTGGCTCGGCATCAATGCGGTCGGAGTCGCGCTCGAGGGCCTGAGCGGCGTGCTCGCGCTCGAGCCGCGCGACGTCGAGATCGAGGGGCTCGTCTTTCGCGAGGTGCTGTCCGTCACGGAGATCCACGGGGGCGTCGCGACGAACGTGATTCCGGCGCGCGTCGAGGCGACGCTCAACTTCCGCTACGCGCCGGACCGCGCGCCCGAAGATGCCGCTGCGCGCGTCGCCGAGCTCGTCGGCCATGACGTCGAGATCCTCGCCAACTCGCCCCCGGCGCGTGTCCCGTCGTTGGACACCCCGCTCGTCGCCGCGCTCCGCTCCGCCGGCAGCTTCGCAGTCGAGCCGAAGCAGGCCTGGACGAACGTCGCCGACTTCTCGGCGCGAGGGCTCGATGCGGTCAACCTCGGCCCCGGCGCCACGCGCTACGCCCATACCGCGGACGAGCAGGTCGAGGTGGCCGAGCTGGAGCGGACGCTCGCGGCGCTCAAACGGTTCCTGTCCGCCGAGCGGGTACCCTTGACGGCGTGATCTCGAGGATCACGGGCGTCTCGCTTCGGTCTCGAGGGTTGCTCCTGCTGCCCGTCGGTGCGTTCGTGGTGCACCAGCTGCGCTACCGAATTGCCTACGGCGACCAGGCCTCTGCGCAGCTCGCAGCTCAGGGCCACTCCTATCTCGACTCGTTCGCGCCGTGGCTCGTCCTGCTGCTCTGCCTGGCAGCCGGCAGCTTCCTCGTGCGCGTTGCCCAGGCGCTCGCAACCGGCCGGACCGCAGTGCGCGGCCGGTCTTTCACCACCGTCTGGATCGCGGCGTCGTTCCTGCTGACGGCGATCTACGCGGTGCAGGAGCTTCTCGAAGGGCTCGTTGCGGCCGGGCACCCGGCAGGCTTCGCGGGCATCGTCGGGCACGGCGGCTGGTGGGCCGCCGTCGTCGCGGTCGGCGTCGGCTTCGTGATCGCCGCGCTGCTGCGCGCTGCCGGCGCGGTTGTCGAGGCCGTCGCACGGGCCGCGGCCCGTCGCCGTCGCGGTCGTCCGGGTCTCCACCTGCCTCCTGCAGTCGCCGCCGTCACCGTGGTGCGTCCGCGGCCGCTCGCAGCGGCGAGCGCGGGCCGTGCGCCTCCCCTCGCCGCTTGACCGGGATTCGCGGCGCTGCTCGGCGTCGCCGGGAGAAGCGGAAGGAGGAGATCGGCTCTGCTGTGGCTCGTCGTCATGGCTGCACTGGCGTTGTTGCTGCCCGCAAACGCGGCCGCGCACGGCCGCGGACCGACGGTTGCGATCGACGACCGCCTCGTGCTCACGCGGCCGGTGGCCGGTCTCTCGGTCGACGTCCTCGACGGCGACCGCTCGCTCCACGCCGTCGTCGCACCCGGCCGCACGGCGATCGTCCGCGGTTACCTGGGTGAGCCGATGATCCGCTTCGCCGACGGAACGGTCGACGCGAACCGCGCGTCGCCGACCGCAACCGCCGACCGGATCGTCGCGGCCGGGACCGGTTGGCAGCGCGTCGCGGAGGGTCGCTCCTTCTCGTGGCACGACCACCGGCTCGCGCCCCCTCCGGGCGGGGCCATCGGAGTGGTCGGACGCTGGTCGGTTCCGGTGACGGTCGACGGTCGCCCGGCGGTGATCACGGGGACGTTCGTCCGTGCAGCGCGACCCGATGTCCTCGTCTGGCTCGCGGGTGCGGCCGCCGCCGGCGTTGCGATCGTTGCAGTGGCCTACCGACGCCCGCGGGCGCGCGGCGGCCTGGCGCTCGCACTCTCTGTGACTGCGGCGGCAGCAGCGCTGCTTGCGATCGCCGCATTCGCGATCCGCGATGCGCCCACCGGCGGCGTGCAGTGGCTCCAGCTCGGCGGCGGAGCCGTCGTCGCGGCGGCAGCGGCGGCCGTGCTCGCGCGTACGGAGGGGTCCCGGCGAACCGCGGCCGCCGGGGTGATCGGAGGACTCGCGGCCGCCGCGATGCTGAGCTCGTTTCCGGTCTTCCAGCACGGCGTCGTCATCTCCGCGCTGCCGCCGGCGCTCGCCCGTCTCGCCTGCGCGATCGCGCTCGTCGGCGGCGTCTGCGCCGCATGCATCAGCTTCCTCACCGACCCCGGCAGGCCCGCTCGGTGATCCCGCTGCTGCTCGCGGCGCTGGCGCTCGGGGGCGACCCGTCGATCCATCCGTGGCCGATCGGCCCGGGACCGCGCTACCGCCCACCGGCCCAGAAGCTCGACGGCCAACCCGTCGGCCCGCTCCGCTGCGCGACCGATCGCGGTGCGTTCCAGGTGCACGTCGAGGTGTTCGTCAACCGGCGCGTCGTGATCGTGCCGGCCGGGATCGGTCGGACCGGCCGCTGCGACTACCCGATCCGGACGCGGTCGCCGATCGGGGTGCTCGACGTCACCCAGGAGCGGAGCGTCACGATCGGCGATTTGTTCCGGCTCTGGGGGCAGCCGCTGACCCGCCATCGCATCGCCTCGTTCCGCTCCGCGATCCCGGTCCGCGCCTACGTCGCCGGCAAGCTCTTCCGCGGCGACGCCGCTCGCGTTCGTCTCACCCCGAGGGCACAGATCGTGGTTGAGCTCGGGGCGTTCGTGCCGCCGCACCGCACATTCCTCTTCCCACCGGAGCAACCGTGAACCGACGCCTGATCTGCCTGGCAGTCCTGGTCCTCGTGCTCGCCGGTTGTGGCGGCTCCGGGCCGTCCTCGACACCGACGATCGCGCCGGCACGAAACTACGAGCTCGGCGACTTCAAGCCGGCCGGAGTCGCAAAGCCGAACACGCCGACGACCGTGTCGTTCGTGATCCGCAACCCCGACGGCAGTCCGCTGACGGCGTTCAAGCGCGGCCCGGGCCCGCACACGGGTGTCCACCTGATCCTCGTCCGCACCGATCTCGCGTACATCGTCCACCGCCACCCGCCGATCGCGGCCGACGGGACGATTCGCGAGCAGATCACGTTCCCTGCACCCGGGACGTATCGCGCGGTGATCGACGTCTATCCGCGCTACGGCGACCAGCCGAACTTCCAGCTGTTCCGGACGGTACGGGTCGCCGGGGTCTATCACCGGCAGCCCTTGCCCGCGTTCTCGCAGACCGTCACCGTCGACGGCTACCGGTTCACGATGCACGGGAATCCCCGGCTGCACGCGATCCAGGCTGCTTTCCTGACGGTGACCGTCAGGGATCCGAACGGCCGGCCGGCGCACTTCCAGCCGTGGTACGGGGCACTTGCGCATGCGATCTTCTTCCGCAAGGGCTCGCTGGACTACTTCCACACGCACGTGTGCGCACGCGGAGCTGCGGGCTGCACGAGCCTGCTCGGAGGCGCGCGTGTCACCGGGACGTCCTCGACGCCGGGCAAACTGATCGTAGGCGTCCTCGTGCCGGTCGCCGGCACGTGGCGACTCTTCCTCCAGTGCCAGGTCAACGGTCACATTCTCACGGCACCGTTCACACTGAAGGTCACGTGACCTCGGGCGTCGGCATCCGGCTCGCCGCGGCGCTGGGTGCGCTGGCCGCCGGCGTGGTCGCCGTCGTCGTGATCGTGCTCCTGCTGAGGTCGGTCCTTGGGCAGGTCCACGATCGTCGGGCTTGCGGTGCTGCTCACCCTCGCCTTCGGTGCGGCGGGTGCGCGAGCCGATGCCGACCCGGCCAGCGACTACCTGATCCAGCTCGACGCCTTCTACCCCTTCAGCACGAAGGTCTCGACCGAGCAGAAGCAGGCGCTGAACGCAGCGCTCGCCTCCGGCCGCAAGGCCGGCGTCCCGATCAAGGCGGCGGTGATCGCGGCGCCGAATGACCTCGGCGCAGTCACGGTGCTCTTCCGGAAGCCACAGCAGTATGCGAAGTTCCTCGGCACGGAATTGAGCTACGTCACGAAAGCCCGGGTGCTTGTCGTGATGCCGAACGGCTACGGCATCTGGCGCGGCGGAAAGCCGGTCCCGGCGCGTGAAGTCGCCGCACTGCGCGCGCTTCCGCCGGCGGGCTCGAGCGACGGCGACAGGCTGACGGCCGCCGCGAACACCGCCGTCCGCCGGCTGCTCGCGCTGCACGGCGTCCGGGTTGCGCCGCCGCCGCCGACGCACAACTCGACGACCGCCGATCGGGTCAAGATCGCGAGCGGTGCGCTGGCGGTCGTGGCGATCGGCCTTGGTGCCTCGATGCTGCTCCGTCGCCGCCGGAGGCTGTCGAATGCGTAGAGCACTGTTGATGCTGCCGGCGGCATTCGCAGTGCTGGCGCTCGCGGGCTGCGGGAGCTCCTCGCGGCCGAAGATCGCCGGACCGGCGACGACGACGCCGCAGGTCGGCGGCGCGATCATCCAGGCGAAACCCGCCGCACCGCCGATCTCGCTGCACGACGACCGTGGGCACGCCGTCACGCTCGCAGACTTTCGCGGCAAGTGGGTGGCCGTTGCGTTCATCTACACGCACTGTCCCGACGTGTGCCCGTTGATCGCCCAGAACCTGAACGCCGCGCTCGCCAAGGCGCCGGAGTTGCGCGTCGTCGCAGTCAGCGTCGATCCGAAAGGAGACACGCCTGCAGCGGTGCGCGCGTTCACGCGTTCGCGTCATCTCACGAGCGGATTCCACTACCTGATCGGATCGAAGGCGCAGCTGCAACCGGTCTGGCGGGCCTACCACGTGGCCACCGTCCCCGGGCCTGCCAACACCGTCAGCCACTCCTCCTTCGAGGTGCTGATCGACCCGAAGGGACGGGAGCGCGCCTACTACGACGCGCAGGTGCGGACGGCGGACGTGCTGCACGACCTGACGGCCTTGCACGGTACGGTCTGAACGTGAGCATCGATCTCTCGCCCGTGCTCGCCGAGCTCGAGCAGTACCCGTTCGCGCGCCTCGACGACTGGCGCGCCGAGCTGCACGCCGCGGGGGTCGAGGCGATCGACTTCGGGGTGGGCGACCCGCGGGAGGTGACGCCGCCGTTCATCCGGGAGGCGCTGCTCGCCTCCGTCGATGCTGTGTCCTCGTACCCGCGGGCGTCCGGCCTGCCCGAGCTCCGGGCGGCGATCGCCGGCTGGATCGATCGCCGCTTCGCGGTGACCGTCGACCCGGCGACCGAGATCGTCCCGACGCTCGGCTCGAAGGAGGCGATCTTCTCCTTCGCCCAGGTCGCGCTCGGCGAGAAGCGGGCGGTCGCGATTCCCGAGCCCGCCTATCCGGTGTACGAGCGCGGCGCGCTCTTCGGCGGCGGCTCCACCGTCGTCGTGCCCCTGCGCGAGGACGGCGGGTGGCTCCCGGACCTCGACGCCTTCAACGCCTGGGACGAGATCGCGGTCTTCTGGGTCTGCTACCCGAACAACCCGACCGGCGCCGAGGCCCCACTGGCGCTCTACGAGGAGCTCGCCGAGCGGGCGCGGCGGCACGGCTTTCTGCTCTGCTCCGACGAGGCCTACTCGGAGCTCTGGTTCGACGAGCCGCCCGTTTCGGCGCTCCAGGTCTCCGACCGGACGAATGTCGTCGTGTTCAACACGCTGTCGAAGCGGTCGGCGATGACCGGCTACCGCTCGGGCTTCGTGTGCGCGCCCGAGCCGATCTGCGATGCGCTGCGCAGCTTCCGCCCGACGGTCGGCACGGCGCCGCAGGAGTTCGTCCAGCGTGCATCGGTTGCGGCCTGGGCGGACGATGCCCACGTCGACGGTATCCGCGCCCTGTACAGGCACAAGCGTGAAGCGCTACTGCCGGTGCTTGAAGCGGGCGGACTGCGCCTCGCCGGGTCGACGGCGACGTTCTACCTCTGGCTCGACGTCGGTGGGCCGTCCGAGCCGTTCGCCAGGCGGCTGCTCGAGCACGGCATCGTCTGCGCTCCCGGGTCGTTCTTCGGCGCCGCCGGCGAAGGCTTCGTCCGGTTTGCGCTCGTTCCGACGCAGGAGCAGTGCGAGCGCGCGGCGACGATCCTGCGCGCGGTGCTGTGACGCTCGACCCGCTCGAGACCGTCGCGGCGCTCGACCGCGGCGAGGTGCGGGTGGCGGAGCCCGACGGCGACGGCTGGCGCGTGAACGCCGACGTCCAGGCGGCGATCCTCGACTACTTCCGCGTGCGCGGTCTGGAGCCGCAGGAGGTCGGGCCGTTCGCCTACCACGACAAGATCCCGCTGAAGTCGGGGTACGCGTCGCTCGGCGTCCGGGTCGTGCCACCTGCCGTTGCGCGCTACGGGTCCTTCCTGTCGCGCGGAGTCGTACTGATGCCCTCGTACGTCAACATCGGTGCCTGGGTCGGTCCCGGGACGATGGTCGACACCTGGGCGACGGTCGGTTCCGGGGCGCAGATCGGCGCGGACGTCCACTTGGCGGGGGGCGTCGGGATCGGCGGTGTGCTGGAGCCTCCGGGCGCGGTCCCGGTGATCGTCGAGGACGGCGCGTTCATCGGCTCGCGCTGTGTGATCGTCGAAGGCGTGCGGATCGGCCGCGAGGCCGTGCTCGCTCCGAATGTCACCCTCACGGCCTCGATCCCGATCATCGACGTCACCGGTCGCGAACCGGTCGAGCACCGCGGCTACGTGCCGCCGCACTCGGTCGTCGTCCCGGGCACACGGCCGAAGGAGTTCCCGGCCGGCATCTACCACCTCGCCTGCGCGCTGATCATCGGCCGGCGGGACGCCTCGACCGACCGCAAGACCTCGCTCAACCAGGCGCTGCGCGACTTCGAGATCTGAGCTACGGAACCGGCTCGGCGGGGCCGGTCAGGAACGCAACATCGTCTTCGAAGCGCACGTCGAGCGCCCCGCCGGGGAACAGCACTGTCGCAGGCGAGCAGCCGAACGCCGCGACGATCGCGACCGCGCTCGAGCCGGAGGACCCCGTCTCTCCCACTCCGCGCTCCCAGACGCGCGCCTCGATCGTGTGGTCGTCGAGCCTGCGCGCCAGCTGCACGTTCGTCCGCCGGGGGAACCGGGGATGCACCTCGAGCAGCGGTCCGACGGTCGGCAGGTCGGCCGGATCGCCCTCCACCACTGCATGTGGGTTGCCGACGTCGACGGTGACCAGCGCGATCCCGGCCACTTCTTCCGCCGGTCCGACGACGACAGGCCCGAGCCGCTGCTCCACGAACGGCCCGTCCAGCATCCGCGCCCGCACCTCGCGGTCGCCGACCGCGACGACCACCTCCGCGGCGCCGGTTCGCGCCGCCAACCAGCGCGCGGCGATGCGCGTCCCGTTTCCCGACATCTCGGCACGCGAGCCGTCCGGGTTCCAGATTGCGACCTCGAGGCGGTCGTCGAGGGCGGACAGCACCTGGACGAGGCCGTCCGCATCCCCGACCGAGGCGCGGACGAGCTCGGGTGTCAAGGGGTCCTCAGTGACGAGGTAGACGTTCTGCTGCGCCTGCCAGCGCACTGATCTCATCGGCGATCTCCTCGGGCGGTCGGCAGCCGTCGAGCGTAACGGCGTCCGGAACCCGGCGGAGCCACTTGCGCTGGTAGCGGGCCAGCCGCCTGGTCGCGAGAATCGTCGACGCCACGGCTTCTTCCTCGGGAAGCGTTGCGAATGCCTCGAGCCCGATCACCTTCGCCGCCGTGGCCGAGAGCGGCTCTCGCCAAGCACGGCGGGCCTCCTCCGCCGCGCCCCGGGCCGCGAGCAACGCCGTGCGTGCCTCGATCCTCCGGTCGAGCTCTTCGAGCGGAACGTCGAGCCCGACGAGAAGCGTCGGCCGGCGGACGTCCCCGCTCCACAGGTCGTCGCGCGCGGGCGCCAGCGACTCGTCGGCCGCCGCGAGCTCGAGCCCGCGCACGACGCGTCGGCGGTCGTTGGCGTGAACCCGCGCCGCGGCGGCCGGGTCTCGTTCCTCGAGCAGCGCGTGCGCACGCTCTGCGCCGAGCTGGTCGTAGACCTCCTCCCAGCGCTCACGCTCGCCCGGCTGTGGCGGGGGCGCAAGCCGGAGCTCGGACAGTGCGGCGCGCAGATACAGCCCGGTGCCGCCGACGACGAGCGCACGGCGTCCCGCCGCGGCGGCGCGATCGATGGCCGCGTGCGCGAGGCGCTGGTAGCTGCCGACCGACACGCTCTCCGAGAGCGGCACGACCCCGACGAGGTCGGTCGGATAGGGCGGTGCCGCGGTCAGCATGGGCAGCCCGGCGTAGAGGGCGGCCGAGTCGGCGGAGATCGCGTGCGCGTCGAGGAGTGAGATCAGGTGAGCCGCGACAGCGGTCTTGCCCGACGCGGTCGGCCCGAAGAGCGCGACGACGTCAGGTGCGAGCCGACGGCCGTGGCTTGAAGCCATGGTCGACCTCGTCGCCCGTCTGCGGCCGCACGAACGGGCGGTCTTCCTCCGGATGGGCGGCGCGCCATTCCTTGAACCACTCGACCGCCCTGGGGATCCCGACGTCGAGAGGCGTCTGCGGCCGCCAGTCGAGCAATGCGCGCGCCTTGCTGATGTCGGCGACGTAATGCGTCACCTCGCCGAGCAGGGACGGCGACAACGTGATCTGCGGCTCGACGTCCAGCTCCGCCGCGATCAGCTCGGCGGCACGGACGAGCGTGTTTCCCTCGCCGAACGCGAGGTTGATCGTCTCGTTCGTGATCGAGCCCGCCTCGAGACCGTAGACGCCAAGGGCGATGCCGGCGACGCAGTCGTCGATGTAGGTGAAATCGAGGAGCTTCTCCTCGCCGCCGAAGATCGTGATCGGCTCGCTCCGCGAGAGCGAATGCATCCACAAGGGCAGCACCCGGTCCATGCGCCAGAGGTCGCTGTCGTAGCGGCCGTAGACATTCGAGAAGCGGAAGACGAGATAACGCAGTCCGTAGCAGCGGGCGTACGAATAGACGAACGCCTCGCTGGTGATCTTCGATGCCGAGTACGGGCTCTCCGTGTAGGCGAAGTCCGCGGCTTCCTCGGCGTACTCCTCGAACCGATGCACGTCACCGTAGACCTCACGCGTCGAAGAGAAGATGAGGGGCCGGCCGATCGCCCGCGCGTACTCGAGGACGTTGAACGTCATGATCGCGTTCTCGAGCGCCCGGTGCGGCTCGCGGACGAGCTGATGGACCTTTGCGTGCGCCGCGAGGTGGACGACGATGTCGACCTCCGGGTACTCGACGCCTCCGATGCCGCCGTGAAACGACGGGTAGTGACCCGCGAGATCCTGCAGGAGCGTCGGGAACGCATCGGGCACCCAGGTGTTCAGCCGCTTGTCGACGCCGAAGACCTGATGCCCGTCCGCGAGCAACCGGAGGGCGAGGTTGGTGCCGATCTGGCCGGAGGACCCGGTCACGAGGACGCGCATCGGGGAATCCTGCCTCAGACCGCGGCCAGCGCGCGCTGCCTGCCGCGCAGCGTGGTGGACGTCGCCCCGTCGACCAGGACCTCGACGAGCGACCCGGGAGCCGCGTCGCCGTCGAAGTTGACGGTCGTGTTGCGCCGGGTCCGGCCGCGGAGCAGGGACGCGTCGGTGCGCGACCGACCCTCGACGAGCACCTCGTCGAGGCTCCCGATCCGCGCCTCGTTCCGCCGCCGCGCGGTCTCCTGCGTCACCGCGACCAGCCGCTCGAGTCGCTCGATCTTCACCTCGTGCGGAATCTGGTCGGGCATCGCGGCCGCCTCGGTCCCCGCGCGGGGGGAGTAGACGAAGGTGAACGCGCTGTCGAAACGGACCTCGGCGACGACCTCGAGCGTCTCGCCGAAGTCGGCCTCGGTCTCCCCCGGAAAGCCGACGATGATGTCGGTTCCGAGCGCGACATCCGGGATCGCAGCGCGCAGCTTCTCGACGAGCCGCAGGTACCGATCGTGCGAGTACGTCCGCCGCATTGCCTTGAGAATGCGCGTCGAGCCGGACTGCAGCGGCAGATGCACGTGCTCGCAAACCGCCTCGCAGTCCGCGATCGCCGCGATCACCGGCTCGCGAAAGTCCTTCGGATGTGGGCTCGTGAAGCGGATGCGTTCGATGCCCTCCACGCGGTCGACGGCGCGGAGCAGCTCTCCAAACTCGGTGTGCAGGTCGGGCAGCAGATCGCGCCCCCACGAGTTGACGTTCTGACCCAGCAGCGTGACCTCCTTCACGCCCTCGCGGGCGAGGCGCGTGACCTCGGCGATCACCTCGCCAGGACGCCGAGAGACCTCCCGTCCGCGTACCGCCGGGACGATGCAGTACGAGCAGACCGAGTTGCACCCCATCGAGACCTGTACCCACGCCTGGAACGAGCGCTCACGGTGCATCGGCAGGGTCGCCGCGAACGAGCGCCGGTCGAGCCCGAAACTCCCGCGCGCGACACCCTCCCCACCTGCGCCGAGCCACGCGCCCAGATGCGCGATCGATCCCGGCCCGAATGCGACGTCGACGAAGGGATAGAGCTCGAAGATGCGTTCGCGCTGCGCCTCGGCGTAGCAGCCGCCGACGGCGATCACGCGAGAGGGGTCGGCGCGCTTGCGGGCCGCCTCGGCGCCGAGATACGCCGCGAGCTTCGTGTCCGGCTTCTCGCGGATCGTGCACGTGTTGAAGACGACGACGTCCGCGTCGTCCGGCTCGGCGGCCTCGCCGAGCCCGAGCTCCTCGAGCAGTCCCTTGATCCGCTCGGAGTCATGCGCATTCATCTGGCACCCGAACGTGTGCACGTGGTAGCGGCGCATCGCCGCCACAGGGTACCTCCGGCCCGAACCGGCGCCTGGCACCGGGTCGTGCGTGGCCGCCGCGTCAGGCTGCGTCGACGCGTTCGCGGCGCTGCTCGAGCTTGTTCGCCGCGACGTCGATCGCGCGGCTCTCGCGAATCACCGTGACGCGGATCTGCCCCGGGTACTCCAGATGGTCCTCGATCTGGCGCGCAATCTCGTGCGACAGGAGCACCGCGCCGTCGTCGTCGATCTCCTGCGGCTTGACGAGGACGCGGATCTCGCGGCCGGCCTGCAGCGCGTAGACCTTCTCGACGCCCGGGTGGCTGGCCGCAAGCTGCTCCAACGACTCGAGCCGCTTCACGTAGTGGTCGAGGCTCTCGCCGCGCGCGCCCGGCCTGGACGCCGAGATGGCATCCGCCGCGATCAGCAGGACTGCCTCGACGGTCTGGGGCTGCACCTCGTAGTGATGCGCCTCGATCGCATGGCAGACGGCGGCGCTCTCACCGTAGCGCCGCGCCAGCTGGGTCGAGATCTGCGCGTGCGAGCCCTCGACCTCGTGCGTCATCGCCTTGCCGAGGTCGTGGAGCAGTGCGGCGCGCTTCGCCGTCTTCACCGACGCCTCGAGCTCGGCCGCCATGATCCCGGCCAGCTGGACGACTTCGAGCGTGTGCTTGAGCACGTTCTGGCCGTAGCTCGTCCGGTAGCGCAGACGGCCGAGCACCTTCACGAGCTCGTCGGCCACGTCGCCGCAGTTCGCCTCGAAGACCGCCTGCTCTCCCGCCAGCCGGATGTGGTCGTCGAGCTCGGCCTTCGACAGGTAGTACATCTCCTCGATCCGCGTCGGATGGATCCGTCCGTCCTCGATCAGCTTGAGCAGGGTCATGCGGGCGATCTCGCGGCGGATGCCGTCGAACGACGAGAGCACCACCGCGTTCGGCGTGTCGTCGATGATGAAGTCGACCCCCGTCAGGTGCTCGAGGGCGCGGATGTTGCGGCCCTCCCGGCCGATGATCCGGCCCTTCATGTCGTCGGACGGAAGCTCGACCAGCGTCACCGTCGTCTCGGCCGCGGCGCTGGCGGCGACCCGCTGAAGCGCGTCGGCGACGAGGTTGCGCGCCCGCCGCTTCGCCTCGCCGGCCGCCTCTTCCTCGAGGCGGCGCACGCGACCGGCGAGCTCGTGGCGTACCTCCTCCTCCGACTCCTCGAGAATCTGCTGCCGCGCCTCGCTCCGCGTCAGCTTCGCCACCCGCTCGAGCTCCCGGCGCTGGCGGTCGTTCGCGTGCTTCAGCGCCTCCTGGAGCTCCTTCAGGTGGATCTCCCGGTCGGCGACGCCCTGCTCGCGCCGGGTGAGCTCGATCAGGCGGCGATCGGAGTCGTCCTCCTTCTGCAGCACCCGCTCCTGGACCTTGACGACCTCGTCGCGCCGCTCGCGCAACTCGGCCTCGAGCTCGGCCCGCACCTTGACCGACTGCTCGCGTGCCTCGATCTGAGCTTCCCGCCGGGTCGCGTCGGCGTCACGCTTGGCCTCGTCCAGCAGGAGCGCGCGCGTCCGGCGCGCCGCGTCGAGCCGCGAGCCCGTCACGAAGCGCAGCGCGGCAAGTGTGCCGGCGACGCCGACCACGAGACCGATCACGACTCCCAACGCAACGGACATGGGCTCTCCCTGCAGGCTCTCGCCCGCACGGCACTCGACGCCGATCGGTCGCGTACTCGGGCGCGCGGATGCGCGCCGCCTCCGTCTCAGGTCAGATTCGTCTCTCTCATCGGGCGGAGGTTGTTCGTGAGGTCGGGATGGATACCGGTTTCAAGACGCGTGTTCGATTCGGTTGGAAGAGGCAACGTGCAGGCAAAATGACGGTGTTGTGACCGACCAGCCTACCGCTCACGGGGCCCCCGGTGCAACGTCCGGCCCGGCTGCCGTCTCCACCGCGTCGGGCCCGAAGCCGCGCCGGGCGAGCAGGGCGGCCGTCCTGCGCCCCGGGCCGTGCCGTGCAACCAGCGCGTCTGCTCGTTCCCGCTCCGGGACGAGCTCGTCGATCGCCGCCTCGGCCTCGTCGCCCTCGACGCCGCGCCCGGCGAGGTCGAACCTGATCGCCTCGTCGCCGTAGCCCCGCCCGGCCAGCTCCTGCGCGCGGGCGGTTGCGAACCGCCGGTCGTCCACGTAGCCGTACCGCTCGAGCGTCGCGATCGCGGCGGCGCGCGCGGCTTCGGCGACACCGGCTCGTTCGAGGCGCTCCTCGAGCTCGTGCCGGGAGCGGTCGCGGCGCGCGAGCGCCCGGGTCGCCAGTTCGACCGGTTCGACCGGATCGGGCTGCGAGCGGGCCGTCTCCCCTACCCCCGCGCGGCGACCGGCTCTTCCTCGTCCTCGGTCACCGGGATCGCCTCGAGCGGCTCGACGGTCGGCAGCAGCCGCGCCGAGACCACCTGCTCCGGTGACTGCGCCTGGATCGCCTGCAGGATCTCCTGGACGACATCGGGATGCTCGCGCAGGAACGCCGATGCGTTCTGCCGGCCCTGGCCGAGCCGCTCGTCGCCGAAGGAGAAGTACGAGCCCGATTTCTGCACGGCCTTTCGCTCCAGCCCGGCCTCGAGCACCGTCCCTTCCCAGGAGATGCCCTCGCCGTAGATGATGTCGAACTCGGCCTGCTTGAACGGCGGCGCGACCTTGTTCTTCACCACCTTCACCCGCACGCGGTTGCCGATCGCCTCGACGCCGTCCTTGAGCGTCTCGATGCGCCGGATGTCGAGCCTGATCGACGAGTAGAACTTGAGCGCCCGGCCGCCCGGCGTGGTCTCCGGATTGCCGAACATGACGCCGATCTTCTCGCGTAGCTGGTTCGTGAACAGGCAGATCGTGTCGGTTCGGCTGAGCGTGCCGGTGAGCTTGCGCAGTGCCTGGCTCATCAGACGCGCCTGCAGGCCGACGTGCGAATCGCCCATCTCGCCCTCGATCTCGGCCTTCGGCGTCAGTGCGGCCACCGAGTCGATCGCGACCACCGCGAGCGCGCCGGAGCGGACGAGCAGCTCCGTGATCTCGAGCCCCTGCTCGCCGGTGTCGGGCTGCGAGACGAGCAGCTCGTCGATGTTCACGCCGATGCGCTTGGCATACGCCGGGTCCATCGCGTGCTCGGCGTCGATGAAGGCGCAGATGCCGCCGCGGCGCTGTGCCTCGGCGATCACGTGGTAGACAAGCGTCGTCTTGCCCGACGATTCGGGCCCGAAGACCTCGACCACCCGGCCGCGCGGCAACCCGCCGACGCCGAGCGCGATGTCGAGCGAGAGCGACCCGGTCGAGACGGCGGCGATCGCGTACTGCGCCGCGTCGTTCATCTTCATCACCGCGCCCTTGCCGAACTGCCGCTCGATCTGCCCGAGCGCGACGTCGAGTGCCTGTTCGCGATCCACCGTCAACCGACCTCCCTAGCGCGCTAGCGCAACCGATTCCAGAATCCGATACTGCGCACCGGTAGGCCGCAGCACCGAAGAGTAGACAGCGGCATCGGACGGACTGACCCGCCCGAGCGCCGGCGGGGGCGGCGCAAGGCCCGGCTGCTCGCGGAACCGCGCCACGGTGACATGCGGAAGCCAGGCCCGCTGCTCCGGACGGAAGACGCCGAGCCGCCCGAGCCGCCCGGCCAGGTCGGCGGCGAGCGCCGCGGCCGCGCCGCCCTCGTCGGAGAGCACGACCATGCCGACGCTGCGGGTCTCGCGGTAGCGGAGCGCTTCCAGCACGATCGGCGCAGCCCCGGCCGCGGCCGCCGCCAGCTCGCTGGCGATTGCCGGCACCTCGCGCCCGGGCCGGGTGCCCAGGAAGGCGAGGGTGACGTGGAGGTTCGGCTGGTCGACCGGCCGGACGCCGGTGAGGTGCGCCGTCTGCCACGCGGCGAGGCGGTCGACGGTCGCGTCGGGAAGGCGAAGCGCGCAGAAGAGGCGGAGGTGGTCACCGGTGGCCACGCTAGCGGCCTAGATCGAACGTGTCTGTGCCGGCTCCGTGACGATTCTCCGCACCAGGTGCAGCGCTGCGGCGGTTGCCCGCCCGCGGATCGTCTCGCGGTCGCCCGGCAGCTCGAACTGCACCCCGTGCTCTCCCTCCGGCCCGACTGCATGCAGGCAGACGAGCCCGACGGGCTTGCCGTCGGTCGCCCCGCCCGGCCCGGCGATCCCGGTGACGGCGACGGCGACGTCGGCGCCGAGCCGCGACCGCGCTCCGTGTGCCATCGCTGCGGCCGTCTCGGGCGAGACGGCGCCGTGCGTCTCGAGCAGCTCGGCGGGCACGTCGAGCAGACCGGTCTTCACCTCGTTCGCATACGCGACGATCGCGCCGAGGAAGACGTCGCTCGAGCCGGGAACGTCGGTCAGCCGCTTCGCCACCTGCCCGCCGGTGCAGGACTCGGCGGTGACGAGCGAGAGCTCCCGCCGGCGCAGCAGCTCGAGCACCAGCGCCGGCGTCGAGACGTCCTCGCGGCTGAAGAGGTAGCGGTCGAGCGGGTCGGCGGACAGCCGCGACTCGAGCTCGTCAGCGCGCGCCTCCGCCCCGGGCTCGGCGAGGAGATCCACGTGGATCTCGAACTCGCGAGCGCAGATCGTCACCTCCACCCCGTCGCCGTCGCCGCCGGCCTCTGCCAGTGCCTTGGCGACGTGCGACTCCGAAGCGCCGTAGAACCGCAGGACGCGGCGACGCGGCGGCTCCGCCCGGGCGAGGAGCCGCTGCAGCGGGGCCGTCTCGAGCGCACGCGGCCAGAGCGCCTGCAGCTCGCGCGGCGGCCCGGGCAGCACGACTGCCACCGTCCCGGGACGCTCGAGCACGAGCGCGGGAGCGGTGCCCGCGAGGCCGACGACGAGCGCCCCCTGGGGCACCGTCGCCTGCTTGAGCACGCCCGGCTCGAAATCGGCATACGGGCGCCCGATCCGGCTTGCGACGCGCCTCGAGGTCTCGCCGATCTCCGCCGCAAGGGCCTCGTCGACCCGGAGCTCGACCCCGGCTGCGCCGGCGAGCAGCTCGACCGTCCGGTCGTCGTGCGTCGGCCCGAGCCCGCCGGAGATGCACAGGAGGTCATACCCGAGACCCTCGGCCAGCGCTGCCTGCAGATCGGCCGGATCGTCGCCGACGATCGTGATCGTCACCGGCGTGATCCCGAGCGAGATGAGCGACGCGGCGAGGAAGGGGCCGTTGCGGTCGTTCCGGTCGCCGCGGACGAGCTCAGAGCCCGAGGCGACGATCGCGGCACGTGGCCGCGCTACGCCGGACGCCAACCCGTCGGGGTGACGATGATCACGCGAGGCTGGCTCCCCGGAACGTGCACCAGCACGCCGCGCACGCGGATCTGCAGGTTCTCGGGAGTCGAGATCGAGACCCACAGCCGCCTGCCGCGGATCGCGCGCGGCGCGTCGCCCTGTTGCACCGTGCCGTCGAATCTGATCGCGCCATTCGCGCTGTCGGCGTGCACCGTCAGCTGCGTCGAGCCGTGCAGTCCCGTGACCTCGAGGAGCGGAGCGGGCACGTGGGCCTTGCCGGCGACGGTCGGCGGCGGGGTCGCGGCGGGCGTGTCGCCTCCGCTCCACTTCCAGGCCGAGAAGACGATCACGGTGAGGACGGTGATCGTCCCGAGCGCGACCAGCACCAGGTTGGTCTCGGAGCGGCGATTCCGGCGCTGCGGCCTCGCGTTCGATCGCCGTGGCCGCGGATCGTGCTCGTCACCTGCCACGAACCGGGAGTTGAACTCGTCGACGTACAGTTGGCCGTCGAGGCCCAGGTACTCGGCATACGTGCGCAGGAACCCCTTCACGTACGTCTGGGCGGGAAGCAGCTCGAACTGCTCGTCCTCGAGCGCCCGCAGGTACTTGCCACGGATCTTGGTCGCAACCTCCGCCTGGGCGAAGTCGACGCCCCGGCGCAGACGCGCCTCGCGGAGGCTGTTCCCGATCTCGAACACGGCCTCGCACAGGGTAGTCGGTCGCGTGATCGTGCGCTAAGAAGCCCAGCGCAGCACGCCGTACACGGCGAGCGCGACGCCGCCCGCGATCCCGACCCACAGCCCGGCCCAGGCGAGCACCGTCGCGAACCGCGCCACCCCTCTGCGCCCGCCGAACACGCTGCGCGTCGCCTGCCTGCGGGCACGCCGGGCCATCAGCACGGCGATCAGGCCGAGGACGATCGCGGTCGGGACGGTGACGTAGAGGGACTGGAGCAGCCCGACGCTCGCGAGCAGCTGGGCGGCGAGCACACCGCACGGGATCGCAGCCAGCGAGAGCAGGCCGAGGAACGCCGCGACGTAGGCGCGGCTATTGCTTGTCATACGGACGGCCGGCGGCCGCCGGGCCGACCGAACGGCCGATCACCCCGGCGACGGCGATGATCGTGAGGACGTAGGGCAACGCCTGGAAGAGGGTTCCCCACTGGTTGCCGTAGGCGGTGGGCAGCCGGTCGGCGAGCGCGCTCGAGAACCCGAACAGCAGCGTCGCACCGTACGTGGCGAACGGACGCCACTTGCCGAACACGAGCGCTGCGAGCCCGATGAAGCCCATGCCGGTCGTCATGCCCTCGCTGAACGAGTTGACGAAGCCGATCGACAGATAAGCGCCGCCCAGGGCAGCGATACCGCCGGACGCGATCACCGCGGTGTAACGAACCTTGTACACCGAGATGCCGACCGTGTCGGCCGCACGCGGATGCTCACCGACCGAGCGGAGTCGCAGCCCGTACGGCGTGCGGAAGACGAAGTAGTACGTGCCGATCAACAGAAGGAACGAAAGCCAGATCATCAGGTTGAGCTGACCGAAGATCGGCCCGATGAAGTACCAGTTCTGCATGAAGCTCAGATGGACGTCGGGGATGCCGTAGTCCGCGATGTTCCCCGGGGTCCCCGAGTTACCGTACTTGTCGATGAAGATGTAGCCGGTGACGCCCAGGGCGAGGAAGTTCAGGGCGGTGCCGGTGATTATCTGGTCGACCTTGAGGCTGATCGACCACACCGCGTGAATCGTGGCGAGCAGCATCCCGGCGAGCGCGGCCCCGACGAGCGCGACGACCCACGCATAGCTGCCCGCCCATGTATGGGCCCAGATGATCGTCCACACGCCGAAGAATGCGCCCATGAGGAGCATCCCCTCGAGCGCGACGTTGACGACGCCGCTCCGTTCGCAGTAGAGGCCGCCGATCGCTGCGTAGATCAGCGGCGTCGCGTACCGGAGAGTCGCTGCGATCAACGCACTCCAGACGACGACTGCGTTGAGGTTCGTCGTCGACGAATAGGTTGCCAGCACGCCGAAGAAGATCCCTGCGAGACCGGCGGCGATCGCCCCGAAGCCGACGCGCTTGACGTCGCGCGCAACTGCCCAGATCCCCGCGAAGATCGCGAGCATCCCGACGACGATCGGCAGGACGGGTGAGCGCGTCACGAGCGGCGGCAACGCGAGCCAGAATGCGAGCAGGCCGAGGCCGATCCCGATCACGCCGACCGTCTTCGGGCCTCTCCAGTCGATGTGGCCGAGGCGTCCCGTGATCGCGGTCATGCGCGCCTCCGCCGCCTGGCGCCTGCAACCAGCGTCGTCAGATTGAGCCCGACGAACAGGATCA
Organism: uncultured Thermoleophilia bacterium; assembly: GCA_963769545.1. Classification (GTDB taxonomy): domain Bacteria; phylum Actinomycetota; class Thermoleophilia; order Gaiellales; family Gaiellaceae; genus PALSA-600. The sequence goes on from CAVYMB010000003.1 coordinate 701,469, forward strand.
CCAGGCCCTGGATGATCGTGGTGAGGTTGCCGGCGAGGTCGGGTGAGAAGACGGACGGGTCGAGCTGGCGACCGGAGGTCCCGTTGATCAGTGCGCCAAAGAGCAGCGACGCGAAGCCGATCCCGACGGCGGTGTTTCGCCCGAGCAGGGCCGCCGCCAGCCCGATGAACCCGATCTGGTTGACCGGGATGTCGAGTTGACCGAGTCGGTATTCCCACCCGGTGATGTCGAGGGCACCTGCGAGCCCTGCAAAGAGGCCGGAGATCGCCATCGCGAGGAAGTAGCTCCGCGCCACCGAGACACCGCCGTAGCGTGCAGCCTCGGGGTTGAACCCGACGGCCCGCACCTCGAAGCCGAGCGTCGTCCGGTTGATCACGACCCAGTAGATGAAGAGGAACGCGACGGCGATGAAGATGCCGATCGAGAGGCCCTGCAGCAGCTTCGGGCCCCAGAAGATCGGCAGCTTGGCACCGTCGGCGATGTCGTTCGAGATCGGGATCGACGGCTGGCTCGTGTTCTGCAGCGGTCCTTGCTGGCCGAACAGCCATTCGCCTACCCAGATCGCCGTCCAGTTGAGCATGATCGTCGTGATCACCTCGTGCGCGCCGACCGTCGCCTTGAGGATGCCGGCGATCCCCGCGTAGAACGCGCCGGCGAGCGCTCCGATCGCCAGGCACAGCGTCACGTGGAGGAACGGATCGAGGTGGATGAACGACGAACCGACCCAGACCGCGAAGTACGAGCCGACGAGATACTGGCCCTGCCCACCGATGTTGAACAGGCCGCAACGGAAGGCGAAGCCGAGCGCGACCGCCGTGAGAATGATCGGCGTCGTGATCAGCAGCGTCTGCTGCAGGTTGGTCGCGGCGATCGACGACGTGTTCCACCAGAACCAGACGTGCTGCGTCGAGAACGGCAGCCGGATCGAGTTCGAACCGAAGTGGAAGAAGAAGTTGAGCCCGGTACCGTCGAAGATCGCGCGATAAACCTTGAGCGGATTCTTGCCGACCACCGCGACCGCGACCCCCGCCATCAGGAACGCGAAGATCGTGGTCAGGATCGGCCCGGCTGCACCACCGATCTTGCCGGCGTTCCGCACGACGAAGTGCTGCTGTGGCGACGTCGCGCCGAGCACCCCGGTCGCCGACGGCGTCGCCTCGAGGTCCTCCGCGTAGAGCTCGTCGCCCCCCTCCGGCGCGTCGCCGTCGCCGTCAAACCGGTCGCTCACGCAGCTTCCACCCGTCCCCCGGTCATCGCGAAGCCGAGCTGTTCCTCGGTCGCGGTCGGTGGGAACTCGCCGGCGATCCGGCCTTCGTAGATGACGAGGATCCGGTCGGAGAGCGAGAGGATCTCCTCCAGCTCGAGCGAGACGAGGAAGACGGCCCGTCCCGCGTCGCGCTGCTCGACGAGCCGGCGATGCACGAACTCGATCGCACCCACGTCGAGGCCGCGCGTCGGTTGTGCGGCGATCAGCACCTTCGGGTTGGCGTCGATCTCCCGGGCGAGCACGACCTTCTGCTGGTTGCCGCCGGAAAGCCCGAATGCGGGTGTCGTCGGCGTGCCGCCGCGCACGTCGAACTCGACGAGCAGCCGCTTGGCGCGCTCCAGCATCGCGCCGAGGTTGAGGAACCCGTAGCGCGAGTTCGGCCGCTGCCGGTAGGAGTGCAGGCCGAGGTTCTCGGTCAAAGAGAACGGCAGCACCAGGCCGCGGCGGTGGCGGTCCTCGGGGATGTGACCGACGCCGGCGTCGAGCACGGTGCGGGCGCTCGCGTGCGTGATCTCCTCGCCGTCCAGCACGATCCGTCCGGAGGCCGCGTGGCGCAGGCCGGCGATTGCGTCGATCAGCTCCGACTGGCCGTTCGCATCGACCCCGGCGAGGCCGAGGATCTCGCCGCCGCGGACGGTGAAGCTCACATCCTTGACGGACTCGAGCCCTCGATCGTCGAAGACCGAGAGGTTCTCCACCTCGAGAAGTGCCTTCCCGGGCTGCGCCGCCTTCTTGTCGACGCGCAGCAGCACCTCGCGCCCGACCATCATCTTCGCCAGGCCCTCCTCGGTCGCACCCTCCGCCGACACGGTGTCGACGAGCTTGCCGCGTCGCAACGTCGTGATCCGGTCGGCGATCTCGAGCACCTCGTTGAGCTTGTGTGAGATGAAGATGATCGACTTCCCCTGTTCTCTGAGCGACCGGATGATCTCGAACAGCTCCTGCGCCTCCTGGGGTGTGAGCACCGCGGTCGGCTCGTCGAGCACGAGGATCTCGGCGCCGCGGTAGAGCGCCTTCAGGATCTCGACGCGCTGCTGCTGGCCGACCGAGATCCGGTCGATGCGCGCGTCGGGGTCGACGGCGAGGCCGTAACGCTCCGACAACTCGTTGACGCGACGGTCGGCGGCCGCGTAGTCGAGCAACACGCCTGCATGTCGCGGCTCGGATGCGAGCACGATGTTCTCGGCCACGGTCATCACCGGGATGAGCATGAAATGCTGGTGGACCATCCCGATCCCGTGCTCGATCGCGGCCTTCGTCGAGCCCAGGTCGATCGGCTCGCCGCGGAGGAGAATGCGACCCTCGTCGGGCGTGTACAGCCCGTAGAGGATGTTCATGAGGGTCGACTTTCCGGCCCCGTTCTCGCCGAGCAGCGCGTGCACCTCACCCGGCAGAAGGTCGAAGTCGATGTGATCGTTGGCGAGCACTCCCGGGAACCGCTTGGTGATTCCCTCGAGCGCGAGGATCGGTGCCTCAGCCATGCGGGCCGATCCTATTCAGATCGGCCCTGGTGTTGCGAAGTTACGGGGCGGCCGCAGCCGCCCCGTACCATTCGCTCGCGCTTTTCGCTACTTGACGGTCGACGGGATGCCCGAGATCTTGCCCGCCTTCAGCAGCGCGTACTGCACCGCGACAGCGGCCCGGATCTTCGCCGGCACCTTCGAGCTCCACTTGCCGTAACCGACACCGCCGATGTCGGCGCCGAACTGCTTGTTGGTGCCCGTCTTGATCGTGCCCGCCTGGGCGCTCTTGATCGCGTTGTAGACGGCGACGTCCACCTTCTTCAGCGCGCTCGTCATCACCCACGGCCCCAGGTAGCCCTGGTCGGCGTCGACGCCGACGCCGAAGATGTTCTTGCTGTGGGCCGCGTCGAGCACACCGAGGCCGCACGAGCCGGCGACCTGGAACTCGACGTCGGAGCCGGCGGCGATCTGGTTGAGCGCCGCTTCCTTGCACTTCGACTGAGCGGTGAAGCTCTGCGAGTAGGCGTTCAGGGTCTTGATCCCCGGATCGGCCTTCTTCGCGCCGTACTGGAAGCCGGCGATGTACCGGTCGACCGGCGGAATCTTGATGCCGCCGACCGAGCCGACCGCCGCGCCGCCGTGCTGCTTCGTCCACAGGCCAGCGGCATAGCCGACGAGATACCCGGCCTGCTGCTCGCGGAACAGCAGCCCCTCGACGTTCTTCGGCTTGTGCTTGAGCGTCGAGACGTCGACGTCGACGATCGCGAACTTGCTCTTCGGGAACGAGGTGGCGACAGCGTCCATCGCATCGGTCATCAGGAACCCGACACCGATCGTGATCCCCGCACCGCTCTGCGCGCAGGTCTGCAGGTTCGGGATGTACTGGTTGGACGACTGTGACTGGATGACGCGACCCTTCACACCCGTCTTCTCCGCGCGCAGCAGGCCGACGTAGGCGAGATGGTTGAACGACTTGTCGTTCAGGCCGCCGATGTCGGTCACGAGACACGCGCTAAAGCTCGCCTTGTGCGCCGCCGACGCCGCCGAGCCGCGAACCGCGGCCACAACGGACGCCAAGAGCACCGTCACGATCACCAGGACCGCGAGCGTGAGCCAACGCTTCCTCACTTGGATGAACCCTCCTCTTCTGGAACGTGTGGGGGCAATGCGGGGTTACCCTAACCCCAAGCTCAGACGCACGGAAGCCGAGGTAGTTAGCGGCTTCAGGCGTCGCCGGGGACCACGGCGAGCCGTTCCAGCTCGTGCTCCGAGACCAGCACACGACGCGGTTTGGAGCCCTCGTAGGGCGAGATGATGCCACGCCGCTCGAGCATGTCGATCAGGCGCCCGGCCCGCGTGTAGCCGACCCGCAGGCGGCGCTGCAGCAGGCTGACGCTCGCCGTCTGGGCGGTTACGACGACCTCGATCGCCCGGTCGAGGAGCGGATCCTCGTCGGGGTCGAATTCGCCGTCGGCGTCCTCCGGCTCGGCGAAGACCTGCGGCAGCTCGAGGAAGCTCTCGTCGACCTCCTGGTCGCGCTGTGCGCGCGCCTGCTCGACGACCAGTGCGATCTCCTCCTCGGTGACGAAGGCTCCCTGAACGCGCTGGACGCGCGAGGTGCCGAGCGGCTTGAAGAGCATGTCGCCCTGGCCGAGCAGGCTTTCCGCCCCGTTCGAGTCGAGGATCACGCGCGAGTCGGTCTGCGAGGAGACCGCGAACGCGATCCGCGACGGGACGTTCGCCTTGATCATGCCCGTGATCACGTCGACCGACGGCCGCTGCGTCGCGAGCACGAGGTGGATGCCGACCGCGCGCGACTTCTGGGCGAGGCGGATGATCGAGTCCTCGACCTCCTGCGGGCTGACCATCATCAGATCGGCGAGCTCGTCGATCACGACCAGCAGGTACGGCAGCTCCTCCTCGCCACGCTTCCGGAAGGCGCGATTCGCCTCGTTGAGGTTGCGGGCGCGCACCTGCGCCAGGCGCTCGTACCGGCGCTCCATCTCGGTGACGACGTTGAGCAGGACGGCCGCCGCCTCTTTCGGGCTGGACACGACCGGGGTGAGCAGGTGCGGGATCGACTCGTAGAAGTTGAGCTCGATCCGCTTCGGGTCGATCAGGATCAGGCGCGCCTCGTCCGGGGTCGAGCGCAGCAGGATCGAGGTCAGGATCGTGTTGATGCAGCCGGACTTGCCCGAGCCGGTCGTGCCCGCGATCAGGATGTGCGGCATGCGGGCAAGGTCGGCCCACACCGAGGCGCCCGAGATGTCCTTGCCGAGCCAGACCGACAGCGGGCTCGCCGCCTGGGGGAGGTCGTCGAAGATGTCGCCGAGCGTGACGAGGTTCGGGCTCAGGTTCGGTACCTCGACGCCGACCGCCTGCTTGCCTGGGATCGGCGCGAGGATGCGGATCTCCGTGGTCGCGAGTGCATATGAGAGGTCGTCCTTGAGCTGAGCGACCTTCCCGACCTTCGTCCCCGGGGCGAGCTGCAGCTCGTACCGGGTCACGCGCGGCCCTGAGATCTGGCCGATCACGGTCGCCTCGACGCCGAAGTGCGCGAGGCACGTGACCAGCGCCTCGGCGACGCGCTGGCCCGCCTCACCGTTCGGCCCGGCCCCCGGCTTCGAGACGCGCAGCAGCGCCCGGTCAGGGAGCTTGTAGTCGACGTGCGCGCGCGCCGGCCGGTCGAAGAGCGTCTCCTGCGTGTTCTCCTCGGTGAACGGCTCGACCTCGTGCGAGTCCTCGCGAAGCAGTGTCGGCGGTGGCCCCGAGACCGAGTCGGAGATGAGGTCGGGATAGTCGTTCTTGACGTCCACCGGCGGCGCGGGCGGTGGCGACGGCGCGTGGTCGGCCTCACGAACCCGGCCGAGGTCGCTTGCGTAGGCGAGCTTCGCATCGCGCACGCGGGTGTGCGCAAGTTGCACGGCGTGACCTGTGCGCCTGACGATCGCGCCGAGGCTTGCGCCGGTGAGGAGCAGCGCGCCGGCAATCGTGAGCAGGACGCCGAGGATCGTGGCGCCGCTCGTCCCGAGCCCGATCGCCACGATCGACTCCAGCGCCTTGCCGACGGCGCCGCCGTGCGCCTCGCCGAGGGTGAGCAGCAGGCCGGTCACCGCCACCGCGAGCCCGAGCTGGAACGGGCGGACGTCGACGAGGCGGCTGCGCGCGACGACGAGCGCACCGAGCGGAACGAGCACGACCGGTGCCAGGTACGCCGCAGCCCCCACCGCATCGGTGACGAGGTCCTTGATCGGGCCCCCGCTGAATCCGAACCAGAGAATCGCCGCCAGGAACACGCCCAGGCCGATCTGGGCGAGGCCGACGAGCTCCGGATGATGGTGCGACCGCGTCCGGCTACGCCGGCGCGTCCGCTTCTTCACGCGGCTGGGCGTCTTTGGGGACACCTTGTGGACCCGCCGTTTGCGCGCCATCCACGGGCACTTCTCGCTCCCGGGCCTCAGTCCTGCCGCGAGAACGAGGCGGTGAGCATCCCGAAGTACGTCGGCGCCTCGTAGGTCAGGAGCTCGGGACGCCACGCGTCGCCGATCGCGCCGTGCAGCATCAGCAGCTGCCAGAAGCTGTCGGCGAGAGCCGTGACCGCGACCCCCGGGTCCCAGTCGACGAGCTCGCCGAGCCGGTTGCCGCGAACGAGTCTGATGATCGCCTCGTCGTAGGGCGCCGAATGGGGCGAGAAACCGTAGGGGCCGCTCTCGGAGTGCCCGTGACCGTGATCCGCGCTGGCGACGAACGCAATGCGGCGCGTGCCGGTTGCACGCGCGAGCGAGGCCCCGGCGCGGACGTGGAGCTCGTTCGACAGGGCCCGGCACGGCGTGACGACGACCGCGGGAGCGCGGAGGAAGCTGAGCGGGATCCCGGCGCCCCAGTCGATCGGCATCTCCGAGTCGGCGGCGGCGGTCATGCCGAACGTCACCCCGGCGACCGGCAAGCCGTCCTCACGGAGCGCGCCGAGGCAGGCGTCGGCAAGCCTCGGCTCGCCCGGCCCGTCGTAGAGCCGCGCGTCCTCGACGAACCGCGAGGCGTGCTCGGAGAGCCGCCCGGCACGGACGACCCCGAAGCGGTCGTCGAGCAGCGTGCCGTGGGGGGTCGCGATGATCACGGCCTCCGGTGCGGCTGCGGCGAAGCGCCGTGCGAGCTCGTCCATCCCACGCCGCGTCTCGCCGTCGGGATGGTCGAACACGAGCCCCCCGTGCGGCGCGATCGCCGCGAACACCAGCGTCATCCAAGCGCCCCGATGCGCTCGATCAGCAGCTCGGCGAACCGTTCCCCGTCCAGGTCGAGCCCGACCTTCGCGTTGGGCGGCCCGAAGTGGTCGCGCCCCCGCCAGTCGACGTTCGTGCGACCCCAGCTCGGCCCCGTGCTGCAATCGACCTCGATCGAGGCGTCACGGACATCGACGAGACCGGGATCGACGATGTGCGCGATGCAGACCGGGTCGTGCATCGGCGAGCCACCGAGATCGGGGTACCGCACCCGGTGGAATCTCGAGTAGAAGTCCATCAGCTCGGCGACCATCGCGCCGACGCGCCCCACGCCTCTCAGCCGTTCGGTGTGCGTGTCGGTGATCAGCGCACGATGGGTCACGTCGAGCCCGATCATCGTCGTGTCGAGCGCCGCACCGAACACGCGCTGCGCGGACTCGGGGTCGGCCCAGATGTTGAACTCGGCGGCCGGCGTGCGATTGCCTTCGCCGACCGCGCCGCCCATCAGGACGATCCGCTCAGGAACCGCGTCGGGGTGCAGCGCGAACAGCAACGCGATGTTCGTCAGCGGCCCGGTCGGGACCAGCGTCACCTTGCCGCCTCGAGCTCGGATCTGGTCGGCGATGAAGTCGACCGCATGCCCTTCGCGCACGGCCGTGCTCGGATCGGGCAGCGTCGGCCCGTCGAGTCCGGACTCGCCGTGGACGTGAGCGGCGACATCGCGCTCGCGCACGAACGGCGTGTCGGCACCCGCATGGACGGGAACGTCGGCGCGGCCCGCGAACTCGAGGATGCGCAGAGCGTTCGCGGTCGTCTTGTCGAGCGTCTGGTTACCCGAGACGGTCGTCACGCCGAGCAGCTCGATCTCGGGTGAGGCGAGCGCAAGCAACAAGGCGATCGCGTCGTCGTGGCCGGGATCGCAGTCGAGGATGATGGGCGTTGTTGTCATGACGCGAGTATCGCGTCAACTTCGTTTCGGGTCGGCAGTGAAGGTTGTGCGCCTCGTCGCGACGCCGCGAGCGCACCCGCTGCGCACGCGCGGGCAAGTGCTTCGCCACGCGGCCGGCCCTCGAGCAGCGAGACGACCAGACAGGCTGCGAACGCATCGCCGGCGGCCGTCCCGTCGACGGCATCGACCGGCGGCGACGCCGCACGTGCGACCTCGCGGCCGTCCTCGTACAGCGCTGCGCCGTCGGCGCCGAACGTGACGGCGACGAGATCGCCCTCGGACACGACCTCGTGCTCCAGCCGGTTGACGATCAGCAGATCCGGCACGACGTCGATCGGGCGGGCCGGCGCGGCGTTGAGCGCGAAGAAGGAGGCCCCGTCGGCCGCCGCGCGCACGACCTCGTCCGGCACCTCGAGCTGGCAGAGCACCGCACCCTCGGCCCGGTGCGGCCGGACAGCGGCGTTCGCGCCCGGCACGACCACGATCTGGTTCTCGCCGCCGGCGTCGACGAGGATCAACGCCAGGCCCGTCTCGCCTGTCCGGGCGACCTCCAGCCGCACCTCCGCCTCGTGCAGGCCTGCGAGCGCCTCCTCGGCGAGCGCGTCGTCGCCGACGGCTCCGATCAGCTGCACGCGGGCACCGAGTCGAGCTGCGGCAACGGCCTGATTCGCGCCCTTGCCGCCGGGAATCCGCGCGAATCCCGACGCGACGAGCGTCTCCCCGGGACGCGGCAAACGCTCGACCCGCGCGACGAGGTCGAGGTTGATCGAGCCGACGACCGTGAGCTCGACCACGCTCTCGCGTCAGGCTGCGATCGCGCGAAGATCGTCGAGCGTGCGGCCGAGCAGATTCTCCCGCAGGTCGAACAACCCGGCCCAGAGCGATGCGACCCCGACCCTGGACTGCCAGCGGACCGTTGCGGCCAGGCCTTCGAGCGCGCGCACGAAGATCGCGAGCTCCAGGTAAGCGGCTGCGACGCGATGCGGCTCGACGCTCACGCCGGCGCGGTCGAGCACCGGCTTCCAGTCGACCAGCTCGGCCGGGCCGGGCTCGCCGAACCACGACTGGCCCTCGGCGGAGCCGGCCTCGAGCTCGAGGAGGTAGCGGCCGAGCGGGCGCTCGAGACCGGTCAGCGCGGTCTCGACGCGGTCGGCGGCACGGCGCAGCGCGGCCTGGCGCCGGCCGGGCGTCGACGGATCGGGCTCGCCGCGCGCCCAGCGCTCGAGCAGCCGGCAGAACGCGAGCGCCGACACCTGAACGGCGAGCAGCTGCTGGATCAGGCGTCGGGCGGTGTCGTCCTCGACCGCGTGCTCGTCGATCACCTCGGCCCACTCGGGGCCCGTGCCGACGCTCAAACCTCGACCACCACGGGCAGGATCATCGGGCGGCGGCGTGTGCGGTCGTAGACCAGCTGGCCGATCCCGTCGTGCAGGTGCTCCTGGAGCAGCTTGATCTCGCTGACGTCCTGTTCGAGCAGGTCGCGGACGATCTCGTGGGCCTCCTCGCGCATCTCGGCGAGCAGCTCGTCGGACTCGGCGAACCCGCGGGAGATCAGCTCCGGTCTGGCGACCGCACCGTCGGACAGCGTTGCGACGACGATCAGGACGCCGTCCTCGGACATGTGTCGGCGATCACGCAGAGCTACATCGGAGACGTCGCCGACGCCCAGGCCGTCGACGAATGTCACACCCGCCTCGACCTTCCCGGCGATGCGGACGCCGGTCGGCGACAGCTCGACGACATCGCCGTTCTCGGCGATCACGATCGACGCTGCGGGCACGCCCGACTCCTGCGCGAGCCTCCCGTGCGCGGCGAGCATCCGGAACTCACCGTGGATCGGCATCACCGCCTTCGGGCGGATGAGCCCGAGCATCGTCCGGAGCTCCTCGGCCCGGGCGTGACCGGAGACGTGGACGGGGGCGTTCTCCTCGTGCAGGACCTCGGCGCCGTTTCGGGTCAGCCGGTTGATCGCATCGTGCACGCGCAGCTCGTTCCCGGGCACGGGCCGCGCGGAGATGATCACGGTGTCGCCGCGCTCGACGTGCACCGACGGATGGTCGTTGTATGCGATGCGCGTCAGTGCCGACAGGGGCTCTCCCTGCGAGCCGGTGCAGAGCACGAGTTGCTCGTGCGGCGGGATGTCATCGAGGTCCGCCGGCCGGACGAGCAGCTCCTCGGCGACCTCGATGTAGCCAAGGTTGCGGGCGACGTTGAGATTCCGCCGCATCGAGCGGCCGACGACCGCCACGCGCCGGCCGCAGTCGACCGCGACGTCGATCGCCTGCTGCATCCGGTGGATGTTCGAGGCGAAGCTGGAGACGAGCACGCGTCCCTGACGCACGGGGATGATCTGGCGGAACGCTTCGCCGACGACGCGCTCCGACTGGGTGAAGCCGGGCCGCTCGGCGTTAGTCGAATCGCCGCAGAGCAGGTCGACGCCGCGGTTCCCGAGCTCTGCGAGCTTGCCGACGTCGGTGCGCAGTCCGTCGACCGGCGTGTGGTCGAGCTTCCAGTCGCCCGTGTGGAAGACACGGCCGGCGGGTGTCTCGATCGCGATCCCGACCGTGTCCGGCACCGAGTGGGCCATGCGGACGAACTCGAGCCTGAACGGGCCGAGCTCGAGGGGTGGTCCGTCGGGGTCGATCTCGCGTAGCTCCGCCGCGCGTAGCAGCCCGTGCTCGTCGAGCTTCGACTTGACCAGCCCGAGCGTCAGGCGGGTGGCCCATACCTCGCGCACCGCCACCTCGCGCATCAGATACGGAAGCGCGCCGACATGATCCTCGTGCGCATGCGTCAGCACGACGGCGCGAACCTCGCCCCGTTCGCGCAGGTAGCCGAAGTCGGGAAGGATCAGGTCGACCCCGAGGTGCTCGTCCCGCGGAAACGCCATGCCGGCGTCGACCACGAGCCGCTCGTCACGGAACTCGTAGACGGTCATGTTCTTGCCGACCTCGCCGAGGCCACCCAGGGGGATCACACGCAGAACGTCCGCCATCGCGGAGGGAGTCTAGATAGAGGCGTGCACGAGCAGGCCGAGCCGCTCGAGACAGCCTCGCACCTGCTCGGTCTCCGGAGCGTCGGCGGCGACGAGCGGCAGACGGTGGCCGCCGACCCGGTGGCCGAGCAGGTTCAGCGCCGCCTTGATCGCGATCGGGTTGGTCTGGACCCGGAGCAGGTCGTAGACCGGGGCGAGGTCGACGTCGATCTCGCGTGCCCGGGCGACGTCACCTTCCCGCACCGCGTGCACCTGCTCGGCAACCCGCGGGCCGACGACGTGCGTGTGGACGCATACGCCGCCGACGGCGCCGAGCTCGAGGAAGCGCTGCAGCAGGTTGTCGTCGCCCGCGTAGAGGTCGAGGCCGGTCGCGACGATGTGTCGCGCCTGCTCGAGATCGTCGTTCGCCTGCTTGACGGCGCGCACGGTCTCGATCTCGGCCAGCCGCGAGACCGTCTCCGGCTCGATGTTGACGACCACGCGCGACGGGATGTTGTAGGCGACGATCGGCCGGTCGCTCGCCCGTGCGATCTCGGCGAAATGCGCGACGATGCCGCGTTGCGGCGGGCGGTTGTAGTACGGCGTGACGACCAGAAAGGCGTCGGCACCGAGCTCGTGTGCCTCTTCGGTCAGGTGCACCGAGTGGGCGGTCGAGTAGGTGCCGGTGCCGGCCACGATCGTCGCGCGGTCGCCGACCGACTCGACGGCGGCGCGAATCAGGTCGAGGCGCTCCTCATCGGTGAGCGTTGGGCTCTCGCCGGTCGTCCCGGCGACGACGAGCCCGTCCGAGCCGTTGTCGACGAGGTGGCGCGCCAGCTCCTGGAACGCCTCGAAGTCGACCGCGCCGTCGTCCTTGAACGGCGTGACGATCGCAGTGAGCACCCGGCCGAGCACCCCTGCAGGATACTCCGCCCCGTGCCTCGGTTCCTGCTCGTTCACGGCGCCTGGCACGGCGGCTGGTGCTTCGAAGCGGTACAGCGCGAGCTCGAGGCGCGTGGTCACGCCGTCGAGGCGCCCGATTTGCCCTGCGACCAGGTCGGCCTGACGCAGCTCGACTACGCGCGGATGCTCGGCCCGCAGCCGGATGCCGTGGTGGTCGGGCACTCCCTCGGCGGGCTGACGATCCCCTTCGTCGAGGCACGAGTGCGTGTCTACCTCGCAGCGTTGCTCCCCGTCGAGCAGCTCGGCGAGTCGACCTTCGTCGAAGGGTTCGAGGGGTTTCTGCGCGACGAGCAGGACCGGTCGTACTGGCCGGACAGCGACCTCACCTTCGCGAAGCTCTATCCCGACTGCACGCGCGCGCAGTCGGACGACGCCTTCGCGCGCCTACGCCGGCAGGCCCCGATCTCCCTGATGGTGCAGCCGGTGTGCGAGCGCGACGTCGTGATCGCCACGCTGCGCGACGCGGCGATCGACCCGGCGTGGCAGCAGCGCACCGCCCAGGCACACGGCGCGCAGGTCCTCCCGCTCGAAACGGGCCACTCCCCGTTCTTCACACACCCCGTCGAGTTGGCCGATCTGCTCGAGTCGGTCGCCTGACCCGACCACGCCCGGCCGAGACGTGTCCTGACGCCAGGCTAGCGTCACAAAAGTGTGACGCGTTGACCACAGGCCGCGAGAAGCGCATCAACGCACGGTCTTTTCGCCGCCGGGGCGCGCTCCCAGTCGCCAGGCGACCGTGTCAACCGTGTGACGTGAGGCGAACCACGCGGTTGGCGACAGGCTCCGGAGTCCCTGCGAGGCGGAGGAACTCCGCCTCGTAGGGGCGCCCGGCCAGCGCCACCAACGCCGTCGGCGCCGCCTCGCGCAGCCGCGCCAGCACCGGTTCGACGTTCCGCTGCTCGTAGAGGACGTCGGCGGCGATCGCCAGGTCGTAGTGCCCTTCGAGCGGCTGCCGCCAGTCGTGCACCCCGGCGCTCAGCTCCAGCCCGTTTCTCGTTGCGTTCCGACGCAGGAGCTCCACAGCGTCCCCGGCCCAGTCGACCGCCGTCACGTCCGCCGACCGCGCGGCCGCGACGAGCGAGGGCACGCCGAGACCGCAACCGAGCTCGAGCACGCGCAGCCCAGCGAGCTCCTCCGGGAGCGCCGCGACGAGCGCCGTCGCCGCGGACCAGAGCTCGGCCCAGTACGGCAGGAACTCGTCGTGGGCGAACGCCTCCTCGTCGAGCAGCTCCTCCGGCGCCCTCGGACGAAGCAGCGAGAGCACCACCCCGCCCACGCGGACCGTTTCCTCGACGAGCTCGCTCAGAGCAGTGCGTCGAGCCCGACGGTCACGCCGGACGGCAACGCTCCCAGCCGGCCCAGCGCGAGCAGCACGCCCGGCACGTACGCCTCACGGGAGAGCGCGTCGTGGCGGATCGTCAGCAGCTCGCCGCGCCCGCCGAGCAGCACCTCCTGATGCGCGACCAGACCGGGAAGCCGCACGGAATGGATCGGGACGTCGCCCCCCATCGCCGCAGCTGTTGCCTTCGCCGTGCCGGACGGCGCGTCGAGCTTCGTCGAGTGGTGCAACTCGACGATCTCCCCGCCCTCGAGCACGCGCGCGGCCTCCGCCGCGAAGCGCATCATCAGCACCGCCCCGATCGCGAAGTTCGGGGCGTAGAAGACGGCGACGCCTCCTGCACGGGCCGCCTCGTCGACCTCGGCGACGTCCCAGCCGGACGTTCCGACCACCGCCGGCACACCGGCGGCCACAGACGTCAGCACGTTCGCAACGACGGCGTCCGGTGCCGTGAAGTCGATCGTCGCGTCGGCGAGCGCAAGCTCGTCCACCAGCTCGTGGCCGGCCTGCTCGAGCGCCGGGGCGAGCACGGAACCGACCTTGCCGCCCCGCCCGTGGAGGACGATCCTCATGCAGCGTTCGGCAGTGACGGCGTGATCGGCTCGAGCGCCGCGAGGAGCCGGTCCTCGTCCGGCCCGATGCACGCCGCGGACAGCTTCTCCGGCGCGAGCAGCGTGGCGGCGAGCGCGCAGACCGATTCCGCCTCGACGGCGTCCACCTCGGCGACGATCCGGTCGAGCGAGAGGAGCTCGGAGTCCGAGATCAGCGACTTGCCCAGCCGGTTCATCCGCGTCGACGTCGACTCCATCGAGATCAGAATCCGCCCCTTCAGGTTCTCCTTGGCGCGAGTCAGCTCCCGCTCCGGGAGGTTCCCGCCCGCGATGTCGGCGATCTGGTCGGCGGCGATCGCGAGCGCCTCGGCCAGGTTGTCCTCCCGCGTGCCTACGTAGACACCGATCTGGCCGGTGTCGGTGTACTGCGAGACGAACGAGTACACGGCGTACGCGAGGCCGCGCTTCTCGCGGATCTCCTGGAACAGGCGCGACGACGCAGAGCCGCCGAGGATCGCGTCGAGGAGCGAGACGGCGAAGCGGCGCCGGTCGGAGCGTGAGATCCCAGGGGCGCCGAGGCACACGTGGTACTGCTCGGTGTCCTTGCGTTGGAACCGCAGTCGCGGCGGCGGCGCCTCGACGAGCGGCGTGCGCACGATCGGCCCGCCCGGCTGCTCGGCAGAACGCCGCCCGAGTGCCGACTCGAGCAGTCCGAGCAGCTCCTCGTGGTCGACGTTCCCGGCGGCCGAGACGACGATGTTCCCCGGGACGTATTTGGTCGCGTGGTAGCGCGCGATGGTGTCGGCACTGATCGTCGAGATCACCTCGGCCGTCCCGATCACGGGTCGGCCGAGCGCGTGGTCGCCGAAGACCGCCTCGGAGATCAGGTCGTGCACGAGATCCTGCGGGGCGTCCTCGTACATCGCGATCTCCTCGAGCACGACCTCGCGTTCGGAATCGAGCTCGGCGAACGCAGGCGCGAACACCATGTCGCTCATCACCTCGACGGCGGTGGCCAGATGATGATCCGGGATGCGCGCGTACACGAGCGTGTGCTCGCGGGAGGTCGCCGCGTTCAGCTCGCCGCCCAGCCCGTCGAAGATCTCGGCGATCTCGAGCGCGCTGTGACGGGCGGTCCCCTTGAACAGGAGGTGCTCGATGAAGTGGGTCGCCCCTGCCTCCGCAGCCTCCTCGTCGCGCGAACCGGCGCCGATCCAGTAGCCGACCGCGGCAGAGCGAACGTGATCGAGCCGCTCGGAGATCACACGCTCACCCGAGTCGAGCTCGCTCAGGTTCCAGTTCTGCACGGGTCGATCGTAGTGCCCTGCCCGCGGAGGCGCAGCCGGCGCGTGATCAGCGGGGGTCGTCCGGCAACAACGACCAGACGATCGCGTCCTCGCGCCGGCCGTGTAACCAGATCGAGCGGCGTTCTACCCCCTCGCGCACGAAGCCCACCCTGCGAGCCACGCGCTGAGAGTCGGCGTTGGCGGGGTGGGTGCGCACCTCCAGCCGTCCGACGCCGTGCGCGAACAGCGCTTCGCAGAGGGCGCGAACCGCCTGCGACATCAGTCCGCGGCCACGCCCCGCCTCGCCGGCGAAGTAGGCGAGCTCGAAGTTGTCGCGATGCCGCCGCGAGGCGACCACCGCTCCGACCGCCACGTCGTCGGCCGCCGCCGCGACGATGTAGTCGTACCGGTCACCTCGAATCCGCCCATCCGCGACGATGCGCCTGAGGCGGTCGAAGTCGGAGTCGGCTGGACGGGCCGGCATGTTCAGCCAGCGACGGACGAGTGGGTCGCGCATCGTTCCAAGCACGTCGGCGCGGTCGCCCTCCTCGAGTTGCCGGAGGACGACCGCGCCGTCGGTGAGCCTGGGCGGCAGCTCCATGCCGCCGACCGTAGACCCGCTACTACTCGCTGTGCGACTCCTGGCGCTCGCGGCGCGGGCCGCCACGACCGCCCCCGCGACCGCCGCGGTCACTGCGCGGGCGCTCCTCACGGGGCTCGCGCGGCGGAGCGTTCTTCGCCCGCTCGACGAGCTCCTCCGGCGAGACCAGCGCTCCGTTCTCGTGCTTCTGCACGAGCTTGAGCCCGATCCGGCCGCGGGCCTTGTCGACCTCCTGGACGAGCACGTCGAGGATGTCGCCGCGGGCGATCACGTCCTCGATGTGGTTGACGCGTCCCGGCCCGACGTTCGAGACGTGGAGCAGGCCGTCGGTTCCCTTCTTGAGCTCGACGAACGCACCGAAGTCGGTCGTCTTGACGACCTTGCCGGTGTACTGGTCGCCGACCTCGGGCTCCTTCGTCAGGGCGGCGATGGCCGCGATCGCGGCGTCGCCCTTCGTGCCCTCGGTTGCGTAGACGAGAATCGTCCCGTCCTCCTCGATGTCGATCTGCACCTCGTACTCCGACTCGAGCGAGCGAATCGTCTCGCCGCCCTTCCCGATCACCATGCCGATGTACTCGGGGTTGATCTGGATCGTCGAGATCCGCGGTGCGTGCGACGCGAGTGCCGCCCGGGGCTCGGGGATCGCCTCGAGCATCCGGCCGAGGATCGCGATCCGAGCCTCCTTCGCCTGGGTGAGCGCCCGCTCCATGATCTCGCGGCTGACGCCGGTGATCTTGATGTCCATCTGGAGCGCGGTGATGCCCTCCCGGGTGCCGGCGACCTTGAAGTCCATGTCACCGAGATGGTCCTCGGCGCCCTGGATGTCGGTGAGGATGACGTAGTCGTCGCCCTCCTTGACGAGGCCCATCGCGATGCCGGAGACCGGCGCCGCGATCGGCACGCCGGCGTCCATCAGTGCGAGCGTCGAGCCGCAGACCGAGCCCATCGAGGACGAGCCGTTCGACTCCAGCGTCTCGGAGACGAGGCGGATCGTGTACGGGAACTCGTCCGCCGTCGGGATCACGGGCTCGAGCGCGCGCTGTGCGAGCGCACCGTGGCCGATGTCGCGGCGCTTCGGCGACCCCATCCGGCCCGTCTCGCCGACCGAGTAGGGCGGGAAGTTGTAGTGGTGCATGTAGCGGCGATCGGTCTCGAGCGACAGATCGTCGATCCGCTGCCCCTCCTTGGCCGTGCCGAGCGTGAGCAGCGTCATGATCTGCGTCTGGCCGCGGGTGAAGAGCCCGGAGCCGTGCGTCCGCGGGCTGACGGACACCTCGACCTCGATCGGGCGGATCTGGGTCTCGGTGCGACCGTCCGGCCGACGCTTCTCGATTGCGATCTTCTGGCGGACGAGGCTCTTGTAGATCGAATCACACGCCTTGCGGATGTAGCTCTTGGTGAGCGAGTCGTGCTCGCCCTCCTCCCCGCCTCCGGGGAACGGCAGCCGCACCGTCTCGGCAATGCGATCGAAGAGCAGATGGCGCTTGGCCGACTTGAGCTCCTTCGAGTCCTGTTCGGCGTCCGTCAGCCCGCGCAGCTCGCCTTCGAACTGCTCGCGCACCTGGTTCTCGACGGCCGTCGAGCGTTGCTTCTCGAGGATCATCGCCAGCGACATTCGCGCCTGCAGCTCACGCAGGACATCGTCGGCGGTCGAGCTCATGGACAGCGCACCCGCCTCCCTGGCGACGATCGCGTCGACGATCAACCCGGCCTCGCGAAGCCCCCGCTCGGAGATGGACGTCCAGATCTCATGGCCGTAGGTCTCCTCGAGCCGTTCGGTCGTCGCCGGGTCGAGCCACTTCGGCTTGCCGGCCTTCGCCCGCAGCTCCTCCTGCGCCTCGCAGAGCTTGACGATCTCGCGATGCGCGATCTCGAGCGCTTCGAGCAGCTTCTCCTCCGGCACCTGATTGGCGCCGGCCTCGACCATCGTCAGGCCGTCCTTGGTGCCGACGACGATCAGGTCGAGCTCGGACGAGTGCTCGGTCTCCTCGAGCGTGGGGTTGATCACGAGCTCGCCGTCGAGCAGCCCCATGCGGACGGCCCCGATCGGGCCGAGGAACGGCAGCGGCGAGATGGTCAGCGCCGCGGAGACCGCGTTGATGGCGAGGATGTCGTGTGCGACGACGAGATCGGCCGAGAAGACCGTCGCGACGCACTGCACTTCGTTGCGGTAGCCCTTCGGCCAGAGCGGCCGAACCGGGCGGTCGGTCATGCGGGCGGTCAGGATCGCGCGCTCGGTCGGGCGTCCTTCGCGCTTGAAGAACCCGCCCGGGATCTTCCCGGCCGCGTACATGCGCTCTTCGACGTCGACGGTGAGCGGGAAGAAGTCCGCGCCCTCGCGCGCCTCCGTCCGGCCCTGGGCGGTGCCCAGCACCACCGTCTCGCCTGCTCGAACGACGACGGCGCCGTCGGCCTGCTTGGCCAACTTGCCGGTCTCGAACGAGATCTGCTTGCCGCCGATGTCGACGGACACGGAAACCGGCACCCCGGCGGGGTGCTCGGCCTCAACAATGCTCATAGGTCCCTATTCCTCCACTGTGCGTTTTGCTGTTTCCAGCAGTTGTGAAGGGTGGAGGTTTGAGGCAGCCCCTGGGTCGAGGGGCTCGCTCAAACTTCCACCCTCCGTGAACCGGAGAGCTAACGGCGCAGGCCGAGCTCCTTGATGAGGGCCCGGTAGCCCTCGACGTCTTTCCGCTGCAGGTAGTTGAGGAAGCGCCGGCGACGCCCGACGAGCTTGAGCAGGCCGCGGCGCGAGTAGTGATCGTGCTTGTGCGTGCGGAGATGCTCTGTGAGGTCGTTGATGCGCTGGCTCAGCATCGCGATCTGAACCTCCGGCGAACCGGTGTCCGTCTCGTGCTTGCCGAACTTCCCGATGTGTACCTGCTTCTCTTCCTTGGTGAGGGTCATCTGCCTCCTGACGTGAATGTGTCGCCCGGGGCCCCAGCACGCCGCGAAGGAAGAACGCGCGCGGCCGAGGCCGGGTCGCCGAGTAGGGTAGCGGATTCGTGTTGGATTCGACGTTCTTGCGGGCCTGCGAGGACGCCGCAGCCCGCTTCGATGTGCCCGCGCTCGCGCTCGGTGTCGCAGGGCCGGACGGGACGACGGAGCTGCATGCAATCGGCTGCGAGCTCGATGCCCGTTTCCTCGTCGCCTCGGTGACGAAGCCGCTGACGGCGACGCTCGCCGCGGGCCTGCTCGACCTCGACGCCCCGACCGGGATCTGGCCCGAGGACGTCCGGGTGCGGCACCTGCTCGCCCACCTGAGCGGCTTCGACTGCGAGCTCCCGGGCGACGCGGCGTTCGGGGACGGCGACGACGCGCTCGCGGCGGCGGTGGCGAAGCTGCCGGGCGTTCCCCGGCTGGTCGGGGTCGACACGGCCTGGTCGTACGCGAACACCGGCTACTGGCTGGCCGGACGGCTCGCCGCCGAGGCCGCCCGGTGCAGCTACGAGGACGCGCTTCGGCGCCACGTGCTGTCGCCTGCCGGCATGGCGAGCTCCTCGTTCGACGGACCGGATCTTCCCGGCACCGGCCGCGGCGCGCGCACCGACCCCTACCCTCGCTACCGGCGACCGTCGGGCGGGCTCGTCGCCGACGTCGCGGACGTCGTGCGCTTCGGCCGCTGGCAGCTCTCCGAGCCCTGGACGGACGCGCTCAGACGACCGCTCGCGAAGCCGGTGAGCGGCGTCTACGGCCTGGGCTTCTTCGGTGAGCGGGTCGCAGGCGTCGAGGTGTGGGGCCACCCGGGGTCGGCCTATGGCTACCAGGCGACCTTCCTGCTGGTCCCCGACCGGGGCGCCGTCTTCGCCGGGCTGTCGAACAGCGGCTCCGGCGCAAGGGCGCTGGCCGAGCTCGAGGACCTGTGGCTTCAGCGTCTCCTCGGCAAAGGACGTCGCCGCGCCGAGCCGGTCGAGTTGCCGAGCGCCGTACTCGCCTCGTTTGCCGGCTCGTACGCGAATGCCGCGACGACCGTCACCGTCACCGTCGAAGGCAACGGCCTGCTCGCCGAGGTCGTCGACGCCACCGGCGTGGTCACCGTGACCGCACGACCGATCGGCCCGCGGCGCTGCGAGGTCGTCGGCGGCGACTTCGACCGCGCGCGGTTCGATTTCCCTCTCGACGGTTTCGCCCGGTTCGGCAGCGTCCTCCTGCCGCGGGTTCCGTGATCGCCGCTGTCGCAGCCGGGCATCGCGCGACCGCCGAGGCCGGGGTCGAGCTGCTGCGCGCGGGGGGAAGCGCGGCCGACGCCGCCGTCGGCGCCTGCCTGGCGTCGTGCGTGGCGGAGACGATCATGACCGGCCTGCTCGGCGGCGGGCACGCGATCTATCTCGATGCCGCGACCGGCGTCGCCGCCAACCTCGACTGCTTCGTCGGTGTGCCGACCGGCGACGGGGCGCCGATGGAGGAGCTCGAGGTGCACTTCGGCGAGGAGGTCGTCCGCTATGCGGTCGGCGCGTCGTCCTGCGCCGTGCCCGGTGTTCCCGCCGGGCTGGACGCCCTCTGGCGCGCGCACGGCAGGCTGCCGTGGGCGGACCTCGTCGGGCCGGCTCTCCGCCTCGCCGGCGCCGGCGCCGTCTTCTCGCCGGCGCACGCCGCCTGCTTGCGCATGCTCGCACCCGTCATGACGATGCGCGAGGGCGCACGGATCTATGCACACGGCGGTTCGCTGCTCGAACCGTCGGCCCTCCTCGAGCAGCCGGGCCTCGTCCAGGCGCTCGAGCTGGTCCGGGACGAAGGCCCGCGATCGGTGTACGAGGGCACGATCGCGCACGGGCTCCTCGAGCTGATGGCCGAGCGCGGCGGCGGGATCACGAACGCCGATCTGTCCGGCTACCAGGCGACCTGGTCGGCGCCGGCGGAGGTCGAATTCGCCGGGCGACGGATCCTGACGCGCGGGGGGATCGGCGGCGTGCTGGAGGCCCTCGCCGCTCTCCGGCCTCCGTACGGCGGTGACGAGCTGCTCGCGGTGCTCGACCGGCCCGGCCCCGGCGGCGGTCAGACGACGAACATCGCCGCGGTCGACGCCGACGGCAACGCGTGCGTGCTGACGACGAGCCTCGGGCTCGGTTCCGGCGACTGGCTGCCCGGGCTCGACCTGCACCTGAACAGCATGCTCGGCGAGGTCGATCTGATCCGCGAGCCGCTCGTGCCCGGCGGTCGGATGGCGAGCATGATGGCGCCGTCGCTGGCGTTCGACGCCGACGGCGTCGAGCTGGCGATCGGCTCGGCGGGCGGGACGCGGCTGCGGACGGCGCTCGTCGGCGTGCTCGCGGCCGTGCTCGGCCGTGGCTCGGGACTGCAGAGTGCGATCGACCAGCCACGGTTCCATCCCGTCGACGGCCTGGTCAACGCGGAGCCGGGCGTCGACGAGGCGTGGCTCGAATCGCTCGAGCGAGCAGGGCGCGTCGTCCGGCGCTGGCCGGCGTTCCACCACTTCTTCGGCGGAGTCAGCGGGATCGGTCGTGAAGACGCGGGAGCGGATCCACGCCGCAGCGGCAGCGTCAGCCGCCCGTGACCGGCCGCGTCGCCGCCCGGGTCTGCTCGACGTCGTCGGCGATCTGCGCGATCAGCTCGGCCTCGCTCGCAAACGAGCGCTCGTCGCGGAGGCGCTGCCACAGCTCGACGACCAGCCGCCGCCCGTAGAGATCGCCGCTCCAGTCGAGGAGAAACGCCTCGATGCGGCGCTCGGCGCCGCCGTAGTGCGGGTTGACGCCGATCGAGACGGCGGCGCGACGGTCGCCGACCGCCCCGGCGTAGATCCCGAACTGCGGGACGAGCAGATCCGGCTCGACACGGAGGTTCGCGGTCGGGAAGCCGAGCGTGCCTCCGCGCTGATCGCCGCTGACCACGATCCCGTCCACCTCGAGCGGACGGCCCAGCAGCGCCGCCGCTTCTCCCACGCGTCCCGCCGCAGCCAGGCGGCGGATCTCGGTCGACGACACTCCCTCGACGAGCGGCACTTCCCGACTGTCGAACCCGAGCGTCCGCAGGGTGCCGAGATCGCCCCCACGCCGATGCCCGAAATGGAAGTTCGCCCCGGCCACGACCACCCGTGCCCCGATCGCCTCGAGGTAACGCCGCGCGAACTGGTCCGGCGTGAGCGCCGCGAGCTCGGGCGTGAACTCGACGACGAGGACGTCCTCGACGCCGCATGCGTCGAGGAGCTCGAGTCGGCGTTCGAGCGTCGCGAGCAGCTCGACCCGGTTGCCGAACACCGTCCGCGGATGTGGATCGAACGTCGCCACCGTCGGGCGAAGCCCGGCATCGATCGCGGCCTGGATCACGGCGCGATGGCCCCGGTGCACCCCGTCGAACGTTCCGAGTGCGACCGCGCGCGGGGTGGGCTCGAGCTCGGCCGGCGTCCGAGCGGTCCTCACGCTGCGCCTCCGGCGCCGCTTCCCGCAGCCGCGAGCACGCCTGCGCGCACCGAGACGGGGACCCGCTCGAGTGCGTCGGTGGGCAGCCGCGCCAGGACGGCGTCCACCTCGAGCAGCCGCGCGTCGCCTGGATCTCTGTCTGCCTCGTCCACGGAGAACGGGCCGACGGCGGTTCGGCGAAGGGTTGTGCAGTGACCACCCAGCGCCTGCGCCAGCGACCTGACGTAGGTACCCGAGCTGACGTGCAGCGACAGCCGGACGACGGTGCCGTCGTAGGCCTCGACGGTCGCCGAGTGCACGGTCGACCGGCGAACCGGCATCTCCACCTCCACCCCGCGTCGCGCAAGCTTGTACGCGCGCTCGCCGCCGATCTTGACCGCAGAGGTCGCCGGGATCGGCAGCTCGACGGTCCCGCGCAGCCGCTCGACCGCTGCGTCGAGCTCGTCGTCGCCCGGCGCCGCATGCCGTTCGACCACCTCGCCCTCCGGATCGCCGGTGGTCGTCGTCGCCGTCAGGTCGACATCGGTGAGATACCGCTTGTCGAGGCCGACGAAGCACGGCGCGAGACGGGTTGCCGCTCCCGACAGCAGCACGAGCAGTCCCGAGGCGAACGGATCGAGCGTGCCGGCGTGCCCGGTGCGGGCGCGTGTCCGGCGGCGGAGCGTCGCCACGATCGCGAACGACGACGGTCCCGGGGGCTTGTCGACCAGGGCGATACCGATGGGTCGCAGCCCTCGCGGCGGCAACGATTCAGTCCGCGACCGCCGCGAACTCGCGGCGCAGGAACGCGACGATCTCGGGGATCTCCAGCTCGGACGAGAACCCGGCAGCCTGGCGGTGACCGCCTCCGTCGGCTGCGCGTGCAACGGCCGATACGTCCACCTCGTCGCGGCTCGACCGCAGCGAGATCCGCCGCGAGGGTCCCTCGTCGCGCGGCGGCTCGCGGATCAGCGCGACCATCTCCGAGCCCTCGACGCTGCGGAGGTAGTCGATGATTCCCTCCGAGTACGGCTCTTCGGCACCGACCGCGGCGAAATCGTCCTTCAAGAGATACGTGATGACGAGGCGGCCGTTCTCGTACAGCTCGGCACGCTCGAGCGCGAGCGCAAGGAGCTTCAGCTTCGCCCACTGCACCGTCTCGTAGACGAGCCTGAAGATCCCGTGCACGTCGGCGCCGGCTTCGACCAGATCGGCGGCCAGCCGGAGCGCCTTCGGTGTCGTGTTCGAGTACTGAAAGCGTCCCGTGTCCGTGACCAGTGCGACGTAGAGCGCTTCGGCGATCTCGGGCGAGAGCGGGATCTCGAGGGACGCGAGCACATCGTTCACGATCTCGGCGGTCGACGACGCGTCGTCGACGATCAGGTTGAGGTCGCCGAACCGGGAGTTGTCGTGGTGATGGTCGACGTTGACGACCAGCCGCGCCCGCTCGACCGCCCCCGGTTCCGGCCCGATGCGGCGTTCGCTGGCACAGTCGAGCGCGAACAGCACCCGTTCCTCGAGGTCGTCCGGCAGCGTCCGGCGCAGATCGCTCAGATCGAGGAAGCCGTACTCGCCCGGCGTCGGGGCGTCACCGGACAGGTACATGACCACGTCCTTCCCGAGCCCGCGCAGGGCGATCGAAGTCGCGAGCATCGAGCCGAGCGCGTCACCGTCCGGGTTCTCGTGCGCGACGACCAGGAACGACTCGTTCGCCTTGATCGCCGCGGCGACCTCCTGGACGTCACTCTCTGTCGTCGTCGACGGGCTCATCGTGGTCTGGCAAGTCGGCCGCAAGGTCCTCGATCAGCTTGGTCATGCGGACGCCGCGCTCGACCGCGTCATCGTAAGCGAAGGTCAGGTGCGGTGTCCGCCGGAGGCTCAGCTCACGGTTGATCCGCGCCTGCAGAACGCCGTGCGCCGACGTGAGCCCGGCGAGCGCCTCACGCCGCTTGCGCTCGCCGCCGAGCGTCGAGACGAAGACGGTCGCCTCCTGCAGGTCGGGCGTGACGCGGACGCCGGTGACGGTGACGAGCCCGATCCGGGGGTCCTTCAGCTCACCGATCGCGTCCGCCACCACGGCCCGCACCGACTCGTTGACGCGGCGCATCCGCTCGCTCATCTGCCGTCCTCCGGCGAGACGAGCAACCGATCGCAGCGGACGAGCACCGGCTCGCCCGAGGCGAGCCAGCGCTCGGCGCCCGCGGCGAGACCGTCGGCCTCGCTCGCCGAGCGCGCAGCGCAGGCGACGGTGAGCGTGGCCCGCTGCCACAGGTCGTGGTGGTCCGACTCGGCCACCGAGGCGCCGAAGCGCTGCCGAAGCACGTCTTTCGCGGAGCGGACGTAGTGCCGCTTGCCCTTGAGCGAGCCGGCTTCCGGGAAGTGGAGCTCGACGGTGAGGATCGCGACGAAACCGGAGCTCAAGACGCTGCGGGAGCGACCTGCGGCCCGTCGCCGCCGGACGGCTCGTCGAGCGACGTCCGCTCGATCTCACGCGTTTCGAACACCTCGAACACGTCGCCCTCGCGCAGGTCGTTGAACCCCTCGAGCAGGATGCCGCACTCGAAGCCTTCGCTCACCTCGCGCGCGTCGTCCTTGAACCGACGCAGCTGGGCGACGGTCGTCTCGTGGATGCGCGTCCCTTCGCGGAAGATCCGGATGTTGGAGCCGCGACGAACGATGCCGCTCGTGACCATGCAGCCTGCGATCGTGCCGAGCCGCGAGACCCTGAACAAGGCGCGCACCTCGACCTCGCCGATGATCGCCTCGGTCTCGACCGGCGTCAGCAGCCCTACCAGGGCCTGCTCGATCTCGGCGGTCAGCTGGTAGATCACGCGGTAGAGGCGGATCTCGATCCCCTGCCGGTCGGCAGCAGCGCGAACCTCGGCCGACGGGCGGACGTTGAAGCCGATCACCATCGCGTTGGACGCGGCGGCGAGGTTCACGTCGTTCTCGGTGATCGCACCGACACCGGTGTGGATCACGTTCACCTGAACCTCGGAATGGTGGATCTTCTGGAGCTCGCCGACGATCGCCTCGACCGAGCCCTGAACGTCGCCCTTGAGGACGATGTTCAGATCCTGGATCCCGCCCGCCTGCATCTGCTCGAAGAGCTTGTCGAGCGAGACGCCGCGGCTGGCCTGCTTCGAGCGCGCCTCGCGGCGGAGCCGCTCGCTCCGCTGCTGGGCGAGATCGCGTGCGCGGGCCTCCTTCTCGACCACGCGTCCGAGCTCGCCTGCGGGGGGCGGGCGGTCGAAGCCCAGGATCTCGACCGGGTCTCCCGGCTTCGCCTCCTGGATGCGCTCGCCGCGGTAGTCGTAGAGCGCGCGGACGCGTCCCCAGGCGTCGCCGGCGACGATCGCGTCGCCTACCTTGAGCGTGCCGCGTTGCACCAGCATCGTCGCCACCGGGCCGCGGCCGATGTCGAGCCGTGACTCGATGATCGGGCCGGAGGCCTCGGCTGCGGGGTTCGCGCGCAGGTCCAGCTCGGCGTCGGCGACGAGGAGGATCTTCTCGAGCAGTTCGTCGAGGTTCTCGCCCTGCTTCGCCGACACGCGTGCGACCTGCACCGTTCCGCCCCACTCCTCCGCCTGCACTTCCTCCTGGGCGAGCTCGCTGAGCACGCGCTCAGGATTCGCGTCGGGAAGGTCGATCTTGTTCACGGCCACGACGATCGGCACGTCGGCCGCGCGCGCGTGCGAGATCGACTCGCGCGTCTGCGGCATCACGCCGTCGTCGGCGGCAACTACGAGCACCGCGATGTCGGTGACCTTCGCGCCGCGGGCGCGCATGGCGGTGAATGCTTCGTGGCCGGGCGTGTCGAGGAACGTGATCCGGCGGCCCTCGATCTCGGTCTGGTAGGCGCCGATGTGCTGCGTGATCCCGCCGGCTTCCGTTTCGACCACCGTGGTCTTGCGGATCGCATCGAGCAACGTCGTCTTGCCGTGATCGACGTGGCCCATGATCGTGACGACCGGCGGGCGCTCGCGAAGCACGTCCTCGGCGTCGTCGAAGGTCTCCGGCTCGACGTCGTCGTCGTCGGCGTGCTTGATCGTCACCTCGCGCTTGAGCTCAGCGGCGATCAGCTCCACCTCGTCGTCCGTCAGCGACTGGGTCGCCGTCTTCATCGTGCCGAGGTTCATCAGGAGCTTGATGATCTGAGGCATGGCGACGCCGAGCGCCTGCGAGAAGTCGCGCAGCGTGACGCCGGACTCGACGGTCGCCGGGCCGGTCGGCTGGACGACCTCGCGGGGTGTCCGCGGTCCGCGGTCGACCGGACGGTCGCCAGGCCGCTGGCGCTGGCCCTGGCCGGGCCGGTTGCCGCCCTGGTCGATGACGACGCGGCGGCGCCCGCGGGGGCCGCCACCACGGGGTCTGATCGGTCTATTCGGCTTGCCGTTGGCCATCGGGGATCAAGTGTAGAGGCGGGACAGGGATGGGTCGACGCGGACGGTGCGGCGAAGCACGCGGCTGAACGCGCGCCGGGTGGCCGCGCGCTCGAAGCAGAGGAGCCGCCGACAGGTGTAGGTGCCGCGGCCCGGCCCATCGCCCGCGCGCAACTCCCCCGCCTCCGCGTGGAAGCGCTGGAGCTCGAGTTGAGACGCTTTGCGGCCGCAGCCCGCGCACGTACGGATCGGTGCGGCCGCCGCTATTGCAGTTCCTCGTGCACGGCGCGCTCGATCGGGATCCCGTCGTTTGGGTCATCCTCGACATATCGGTGCTCCGCCTGTGCGGCTCCGGACTCGAGCGTCTGGTCCTCGCCACGCACAGGAGCGTCGCCGGGGCCTGCCGGGAACTCCTCGAGCGGAGCGCCGGCGAACTCCGCAGCGTCCTCGGTGACCGCCTCGGGCTCGGCAGTGTCGGCGAGCTCCTCGAGCTCGGGCTCCGACTCGGCGACGATCGGATTGTCCTCGTCGTTCGGCTCGTGCAGCGCGAGCTCCTGATGCGCCGGTACGCCGCAGTAGCGGGAGCCGGGCAGCGCGGTGTTCGGGCAGCGCTTGCCGTTCGTGAGCACCGCACCACACCTGCCTGAGGAGTCCTCGCCGTCGCCGCCCTCGCCGCCGAACGCTGCGTCCGCCTCCTGCTGCGCGAACTCCGTGTCGGAGGTGATGTCGATCTTCCACCCCGTGAGACGCGCGGCGAGGCGGGCGTTCATCCCCTCCTTGCCGATCGCGAGTGCGAGTTGGTCGTCGGGCACGACGACCGTCGCCTCCTTGCCCGCGTCGTCGAGATAGACCTCGCGGACGCGCGCCGGCGACAGTGCCTTGGCCACGAAGCGAGCGGGCTCCGGGTTCCACGGGATGATGTCGATCTTCTCGCCGCGGAGCTCGGAGACGACCATGCGCACGCGCGAGCCGCGTGGGCCGACGCAGGCACCGACCGGGTCGACACCCTGAGTGTGCGACTCGACGGCGATCTTCGAGCGGTACCCCGGCTCGCGGGCGACGCCGCGAATCTCGACGAGCCCGTCGGCGATCTCCGGCACCTCGAGCTCGAAGAGCGTCTTGATCAGCTCGGGATCGCGCCGCGACAGGATCACCTGCGGTCCCTTCGTCCCGGTCCGAACCTCGCGGATCACTGCCTTGATGCGCGACCCCTGCTCGTAGCGCTCGCCGTCGACCTGTTCCGGCCCGGGCAGCAGCGCCTCGACCTTGCCGAGGTCGACGAGGATGTTGCGGCGGTCGCCGGTCTGCTGGACGATCCCGGTAACGACCTCCCCGACCCGATCGATGTACTCGTCGTACATCATCTCGCGCTCGGCCTCGCGGATCCGCTGCAGGATCACCTGCTTGGCGGTCTGCGCAGCGATCCGTCCGAAGTTGTTGGGCGTGACGTCCTCGCGGTCGATCAGGTGCTCCGGCACATCCGACCAGTCGATCTCGAGGTCGTCGTCCGAGAGCAGCGTGTGGTTCTTCTCGCCGCTCTCCTCCTCGAGCCGCTCCAGCTCCTCGAGCGTGCGCTCACGCGCCTCGTCCAGGAGACGGACCTCGATGTCCTCGGGCAGGTCGATCGCGAACACGCGGAAGTCACCGCGATCGTCGAGCTCGACCGTCGCGTGACGTGATGCGCCCGGCGTCTTCTTGTAGGCGGCGAGGAGCGCGTCTTCGAGCGCCGCAACCAGCGTGCCGCTCTCGATTCCCTTCTCGCGCTCGATCTCACGGACCGCTTCGACAATCTCCTGGCTCATCCCCTCGTCCCTTCGTCGATCAGATTGGCCCGCACGATCTGGTCGTACGGTATGTCCACTACCTCGGCGCCGTTTTGAATCTGCACGGCGCCCGCTTCGGCCTTGATGATCTCGCCGCGTACGCGCCCCGTCTCCGTCTTGACGCGCACCTTGCGCCCGATCGCGCGCTCGAAGTGAGCTCGCGTCCGGAGCGGTCGGTCGAAGCCGGGTGACGACACCTCTACGGAGTACTCGTCCAGGTACGAGCGCAGCATGCTCGTGACGCGTTCGCAGAGTGCGTGGTCGACACCGGCGGGGTGGTCGACGAAGACGCAGAAGCGCTCTCTGCCCGTCAGCTCGACGGCGAGCACCTCGGTGCCGGGCAGGGCAGGTTCGACCAGGCGCGCAACGTCGCGCCGGAGCATTCGTTCCCGTTCCTGCTGTGCAATCGCCATGTGTCGAAGACCCCCATCAACGAACCGGATCTACAAAAAATGGGCGCCGCGCGCCCATCCCGAAAACGCTCGAAATGTGGTGTCGGAAAGGTAGCAGAGACCAGCGAATTCCTGGCCTTGCGGAACTACGATTCGAGGACGATCGTCACCGGGCCGTCGTTGACCAGCTCGACCTGCATGGCCGCCCCGAAGACGCCCGTCTCGACCACGACCCCGAGCTCCCGTAGCTCTGCACAGAACCCCTCGTAGAGAGGCTCGGCCACCTCCGGCCGGGCTGCGCCGCCGAAACTCGGGCGGTTGCCTTTCGCCGTGTCCGCGATCAGCGTGAACTGGCTCACCACGAGCGCCGCCCCACCCACGTCGAGCAGCGAGCGGTCGAACTTGCCGTCGGCGTCGGTAAAGACGCGAAGCCGCGCGATCTTCGCGGCCAGTCTGCTGCCCTTCGAGGGGTCGTCGTCCGCGGCGATCCCGACCAGCACGAGGAGCCCCGGCCCGATCGAGCCGCCCGGCCGGGAGTCGGCGCGGGCGACCCGCTGGACGACGACCCTCACCGTCTTCGCCTCAATCGAGGTCGCGGATCCGGGCGGCGTACTGCTCGGAGCCGGGCTTCATCGAGCTCGCCAGCTTGAAGTGGCCGTTCGCCTCCGCGGCCCTGCCCTGCTTCTCGAGTGCCCGCCCCAGGGCGTAGTGCGCGTAGTCGTCGGTCGGTGCGAGCTCCTCGACGATCGCCCGGAACTCCGCCTCCGCGTCCTCCCAGCGGCCCAGGCGGAAGTACGCGATCCCGAGCGCCTCGCGGATCGATGCCTTGCCCGGCTCGAGCCGCTTCGCCTTCTCGAGCGGTACCGTCGCCTGGGCCGGCATGCCCCCGCGTAGTCGCTTCTGGCCTTCCCGGAACAGCTCGTAGGCGTCGCTCATCGCCGGCCGGTCGGCTCCACGAACAGCTCCTCGACCACGTCGAGGATCGCGCGCGCGATCTCCGGCTTCGGTGCCTTGGGCACGGTACGCTCGCCCGCTTTGCTGACCAGCACCACCTCGTTCTCGGGCGCGTCGAAGCCGATGTCGTGTCGCCCGACGTCGTTGTAGACGAGGAGATCGGCGTTCTTCGTCTCGAGCATGGCGCGCTTTCGCTCCAGCCCTTCCGCGCCGTGTTCGGCTCCGAAGACGACGAGGATCTGCCCTTCGGGCTTGCGTTCGGCAAGCCGTCTGGCCACGTCCTCGGTCGGGGCGAGCTCGATCGTCCAACCGCGGTCGTCCTTCGTCCGCTTGGCCGCATGCACCTCGGTCGGCTTGTAGTCGGCGACCGCCGCCGCAAGCAGGGCGACGTCGACGTCGGCGAGCGCAAGCGCGGCGTCGAGCATCGCCTCGGCGGTCGGCGTCGGAATCGTCTCGACGCCGAGGGGAACCTCGACCTGCAGGTTGGCCGCGAGCAGGATCACCTCCGCGCCGCGCCGGCGAGCCTCTTCGGCGATCGCGACCCCCATGCGACCAGACGAGCGGTTGCCGACGAATCGAACGCTGTCGAGCGGCTCGCGCGTGCCGCCGGCCGTGACGAGCACGCGCTTGCCGGCGAGCGATCCCGGCGCGAGCAGCTGCTCGACGCGTGCGGCGATCTCCTCGGGCTCCGCGAGCCTCCCCACCCCCCACTCACCCTCCGCCAGCTCGCCTTCGTCGGGGCCGACGAGCTCGACCCCGCGGCGGACCAGCGCGTCGACATTCGCGCGCGTTGCCGGGTGCGCCCACATGCGAGGGTTCATCGCGGGAGCGACGAGCACGGGACCGCGATGGGCGAGCGCCGCCTCGGTGAGCACGTTGTCGGCGAGGCCCTGCGCGAGCTTGGCCAGGGTGTTTGCCGTGCACGGTGCGACGACGAGCAGATCGGCGCGGGCGAGGTGCGGATAGAGGTCAGCCGACGCCGGCCGGCGCGCCAGCGCGAGGAACGTCTCCTCCGTGACGAACCGCTGTGCACCGGCCGTCAAGAGCGGGACCACCTCGTGGCCCGCCTTGACGAGCAAGCGCGTCAACTCGCATGCCTTGTAGGCGGCGATACCGCCTGTTACACCGAGCAGGATCTTCGGCACAGGCGAATTGTGCCCGGAAGCAGCCGCTACTTGATGTAGTCGTAGACGATCTTGCCCTCGGCGATTTCCTCGAGCGACATCGTCAGGTAGTTCTTCGAGCGCGATTCGATCAGCGGCGGCGCGAGCTCGTCGAACGTGCCCTCGCCCAGCTGGTGGTGGTAGTTGTTGATCTGACGGGCGCGCTTGGCCGCGATGATCACGAGCGCATAGCGCGAGTCGACCTGGTTCATCAGTTCATCGATGCGGGGATGGATCATGGTGCGTCATGGTAGCGGTCGCGGCGAGAGCCGGCGCAATCACCGCCGCGAGCTCGTCTGCGGCGCGTTCCCGGTCGACATTCGTGACGACGTGGTCGAACAAGGGCTGCAGCTCGAGCTGGCCCCGGGCGGTCGCGATGCGCTCGCCGATCTCACCCGAGCTCTCGGTCGCCCGTTCTCGCAACCGGCGCTCGAGCTCCTCGACCGAGGCGGTCACGAAGATCGTCACGGCCCCCGGCACGCGCTCGGAGACCCGGAGCGCACCGTCGGTCTCGAGCTCGAGCATCGGCGACCGGCCCTGCCCGCGAAGGCGATCGATCTCCGTCTGCAGCGTCCCGTAGCGGTTCCCGACGTAGTCCACCCACTCGAGGAACGCCCCCGCTCCGATGCGGCTGTCGAACTCCTCGCGGTCGAGAAACCAGTAGTCGACCCCGTCCTGCTCGCCTGGCCGTCGCGGGCGCGTGGTTGCGGAGACGGCAAGCGCCAAGGCCGGGAAGCGCGGCAAGACCAGCTTGATCAGCGTTCCCTTGCCGGCTCCGGAAGGACCGGTGACGACGAAGACCGGCGTCGCGGCCCGCGAGGACGTGCTAGCGCCCGTTGAAGAGGGCAATCAACTCGTGGCGCTGTCGATCTGAGAGACCGCCCACGGTCTTCGACTGGCTGATGCGGCACTGGTTGAGCAGCCGCGCCGCCTTCACCCTGCCGAACTTCGGGACCGCAACGAGCATGTCGAACACCTTCGCGGTCGAAACGAACTCGGGCGGGTTGCCGAGGATCTGCTCGATCGACACCGTGCCGGACTTCAAGTCCTTCTTCAGCTGCGCACGCTTCACGCGAATGTCATTCGCGCGCTTGAGTGCCTCCATCCGCTGGTCGAGCGAACGGACGGGAGCTTGAACCTGAGCCTGGGGGGGCGCCATGGAAGGTCAGCATCCTACCAACCTGCGGCGCGCCTGCAACACCTGCCCGTCGATCTCAGTTGACGGGACTGACAACGGTGTCGTGGGCGACGCAGAATGCGTCGTCGATCGTCGCGTGACCGGCGTCGCGCAACGCGTCGTCGAGCTCTCCGCGCACGCGCCGCGGCGCGTCTGGATCACCGAACAAGACGGTGCCGAGCGCAACGTCGTTCGCACCGCACGCGATCAACTCGAGCGCGTCACGCCCGGTCGAGACACCGCCCATCCCGACGATCGGCAGCGTCGTCGCGCTGCGCGCGGCGTGGACCGCAGCGAGAGCGACAGGCCTGAGCCCGGCTCCCGAATAGCCGCCGCTGCCACGCGCAAGCACCGGCGCGAGTCGTACGTCGAGCGCCAGTCCGCGCAACGTGTTGACGAGGCTGATCCCGTCTGCGCCC
This sequence comes from uncultured Thermoleophilia bacterium, assembly GCA_963769545.1. GTDB lineage: Bacteria > Actinomycetota > Thermoleophilia > Gaiellales > Gaiellaceae > PALSA-600. The sequence continues at coordinate 733,748 of CAVYMB010000003.1, forward strand.
GCTGCCTCGACGGCCCGCACGACCTCGCCGATCGCCCATGCATGCGGAGAAAGCTTGGCGTAGAGCGGGATTGCGGTCTCGGCGCGACAGGCACCGACGATCTCTGCAGCCGACTCCGGCGCCTCGTCGACGTTCGGGCACGACAGGTTGAGCTCGATCGCGGCGACCTCCTCCTGCGGCAGCCGGGCGCAGGTCGCCGCGTAGTCGCCGGCCGAGAAGCCGCCGACCGAGACCCAGATCGGGATCGTGAGCGCGCGTCGAAGCGCCGGGAGCACGTCTGCGACGAATGCGTCGCGGCCGGGATTGGCCAGACCGATCGCGTTCAACATCCCGGACTCCGTCTCGGCGATCCGCGGCGGTGCGTTGCCCTCGCGCGGCTCGGGCGTCACCGTCTTCGTCACGAAGGCGTCGAAGCCCGATGCAACCTCCGGCGCGACGAGTGCGTCGAGACACCCGCTGGCGTTCAGGAGGAGCACGACGCGAGCACCGGCCCTTCCACGCAGAGGCGCTTGAGCCGGCCGTCGATCTCGACGACGCAGCCGTAACAGGCGCCGTAGCCGCAGGCCATGGGCGCCTCCCAGGCGAGCTGTGCGGCAGGGGCGAGCTCGCGGATCGATTCGAGCATCGGCTCCGGTCCGCAAGCGAGCACGTCGCGCCCGGGTGGGATCAGCTCCGTGACCAGCACCGGGTCGATCACCACCTCGGCGGTCGGCAGCAGGGTCGCCGCCTCGGCGTGGTGCGCCGTCCGGAAACCGAGCACCGCCGGCGGACGGTCGAGCGCCTCGGCGAGGTACGGGAGCGGCGCGACGCCGATGCCGCCGCCGACGAGCAGCGGGCGCGCGACGTCGAGCCGGAAGCCGTTCCCGAGCGGCCCGAACACGTGCAGCTCCTCCCCCGCTTCGAGCGCGGCGAGCGCCCTCGTGCCCGGCCCGATCGGATCGAGCAGGAACCACAGCTCGCCCTTCGGTGCCAGGCAGAGCGACATCGGCCGCGGCAGCGGCCGTCCCGGCGCCTCGAGCATGAAGAACTGGCCCGGCGCGCCCGGGTCGGTGCCGCCGCGCTCGACACGGAGTAGCGCATACGGCCCGACGGGCTCGACGGCGACGACCCTACGCCGCGCGCGCGTCGGTCTCGACATCGATCCGCTCCTGCAACGACAGCGTCGTGTCCGTGCGGGCATCTGCGATCGCCCGCGTCGCTGCGGACGCCGCCGCGATCGTGGTGATGCACGGCACGCGCGCGACGAGCGCAGCCTCGCGAATCAGGTACCCGTCACCGCGCGACCCCGCTCCGCGACCCGGCGTGTTGATCACGAGGTCGCAGCGTCCGCGGCGGATCAGATCGACCACGGTCGGCGCGTCGCCGGGCTCGCTCACCTTGCGTACGTCGACCACGTCGAGGCCCGCAGCGCGCAGCGAGCTCGCGGTTCCCGCGGTGGCGTGCAGCCGGAAGCCCAACTCTGCGAACGCACCCGCCACGCTCGCGAGATCGTCCTTGTCATCGTCGCGGACCGAGAGGAATACGGACCCGCGCGCGGGCAGCGGGCGGCCCGCCGCACGTTCCGCCTTTGCGAGTGCGGTCGCAAGATCCGACGCACTCACCATCACCTCGCCGGTCGACCTCATCTCCGGGCCGAGGACCGGATCGGCGCCGGGGAAGCGCGCGAACGGCAGGACGGCGGCCTTCACGCTCACCTGACACGGCGCCTGCTCGGGCGGCAGCCCGAGCTCGTCGATGCGCGCTCCTGCTGCCAGCCGGCAGGCCGCCGCCACGAGGTTGATCCCGATCGCTTTCGACGCGAACGGGACGGTGCGCGAGGCACGCGGATTCACCTCGAGGACGTACAACTCGCCGCCGACGACCGCAAGCTGTACGTTCAGCAGCCCGACGACGCCGAGCGCCGGCCCGAGCCGGCGGACGACCTCGCTGATCTCCGCGAGCGTTGCCGCATCGATCGATTGCGGTGGGAGCACGCAGGCCGAGTCGCCCGAGTGGACGCCCGCTTCCTCGACGTGCTGCATCACGGCTGCGACGTAGGCGGTGCTCCCGTCGCAGAGCGCGTCGACGTCGAGCTCGATCGCGCGATCGAGAAACCGATCGACGAGCGTCGGGCCATGAACGTGCCGGAACGCCTCCGCCACCTCGTCGGGGCCGCTGCACACCCGCATCGCGCGCCCGCCGAGCACGTACGACGGCCGGACGAGCACCGGATAGCCGATCCGCTCGGCGGTCGCGACGGCCTCGACCGTCGATCGTGCGATCCCCCACTCCGGGCACGCGACATCCAGCGATGCGAGCAACCGGCCGAACCGCTCGCGGTCCTCCGCCAGGTCGACGGCGTCGAACGGGGTGCCCAGGATCCGATGACCTGCGGCCTCGATCGCACGCGCCAGCTTCAGCGGCGTCTGGCCTCCGAACTGGATCACAACGCCGTCGGGCTGCTCGCGCTCGCAGACGGCCAGCACGGCCTCGACGTCGAGCGGCTCGAAGTAGAGGCGGTCGGACGTGTCGTAGTCGGTCGAGACCGTCTCCGGGTTGCAATTGACCATCACCGCCTCGTAGCCGAGCTCCCTGAACGTCTGCACGGCGTGGACGCAGCAGTAGTCGAATTCGATCCCCTGGCCGATGCGATTCGGGCCGGAGCCGAGGATCACGACCCGCTTGGCCGAGCCCTGCGGTGGTGCTTCGTCCTGCTCGCCCCACGTCGAGTAGTAGTAGTTCGACGCGGCCTCCACCTCGCCGGCGCACGAGTCGATGCGCCGGTAGACGGGTCGCTCGGCTCGCTGGCGCTGCTCCTCGCCGTCGACGCGTCCGAGCTCGCGCGCGAACCACGGATGGAGGTTCTCCGGCGCCCACTCGAGTGGTCCTTCGAGTCCTCGCTTCGCCTTGACGAACGCCTCGAGGAACGTGCGGCCGATGCCCATCGTCTCGCCGACGGCCTTCATCTGGGTGCCGAGCGTCCGGTCTGCGCCCGGGAACTTCTCGAAGGCGAAGCGCGGGATCTTCACGACGACGTAGTCGAGCGCGGGCTCGAAACTGGCCGGCGTCGTGCCGGTGAGGTCGTTCGGGATCTCGTCGAGCGTGTACCCGACCGCGAGCTTCGCCGCGACCTTGGCGATCGGGTAGCCCGTCGCCTTCGACGCGAGCGCAGACGAGCGCGAGACGCGCGGGTTCATCTCGATCACGCGCACCTCCCCGGTCACGCGGTCGCGCGCGAACTGGATGTTCGAGCCCCCCGTGTCGACGCCGACGGCGCGCACGACCGCGATCGCGGCGTCGCGCAGCTCCTGATACGCCTCGTCGGAGAGGGTCATCTGCGGCGCGACCGTGATCGAGTCGCCGGTGTGGACGCCCATCGGATCGAGGTTCTCGATCGAGCAGACGATCACGACGTTGTCGGCGCGGTCACGCACGACCTCCAACTCGAACTCGTCCCAGCCGCGAACCGACTCCTCGACCAGCACCTGGGAGATCGGCGACTCGGCGAGGCCGCGCTCGACCTGCCGGCGCAGCTGCTCGGGCGTATCGGCGAATCCGCTGCCGTGACCGCCCAGCGTGAACGCCGGACGTACGACGGCGGGCGTTCCCAGACCGGCCAGGTCGTCGAGCGTCGTCACGATCCTCGACCGGGGCACCCGCAGCCCCGCCCGCTCCACGCACGCCTTGAAGAGCTCGCGATCCTCTGCGCGGGAGATCACCTCGACGTCGGCGCCGATCAGCTCGATGCCGAGCTCCTCGAGCACACCTGACTCGTGCAGATCGCGCGCGAGGTTCAGTGCGGTCTGTCCGCCCATCGTCGGGAGCAGTGCGTCGGGCCGCTCGCGCGTCAGCACCGCCGTCACTCCTTCGACGTCGAGCGGCTCGAGGTAGGTCCGATCGGCGAAGCCGGGGTCGGTCATGATCGTGGCCGGATTGGAGTTGACGACGATCGTGCGGAAGCGCTCTTCGCGCAGCACCTTGAGTGCCTGGCAGCCCGCGTAGTCGAACTCGGCCGCCTGGCCGATCACGATCGGCCCCGAGCCGATCAGGCAGATCGAGTGGAGGTCGGTTCTACGCGGCAAGGCCGGCCACCCACCCTTCGATCACGAGGCGAGCATCGTGCGGGCCCGGCGACGCCTCGGGGTGGAACTGCGTCGAGCGGGCACGCAGCGCCGGGAGGGCGAGCCCCTCGACCGTCCCGTCGTAGAGCGAGGCATGGGTCACTCCGTCCTCGTCCCCGGCGGCGACGGCGAACCCGTGGTTCTGGGCCGTCACGAGCACCCGCCTGGAGCGATGCTCGACCACCGGATGATTGGCGCCGCGATGGCCGAACGGGAGCTTGTACGTCGAACGGCCGATCGCGCGTGCGATCAACTGATGGCCGAGGCACACGCCGAGCACCTCGGTGCGTCCGAGCAGCTCGCGCACGGTTGCGGTCTCCTGCTCGAGCGGAGCGGGATCCCCAGGCCCGGGCGAAAGCACGACGCCGTCGTAGCCGGCGACCGTATCCGCATCGACATCGTGCGGGAAGACGTCGACGGCCGCTCCCGCCGCTGCGAGGCGGCGGATGACCGATCGCTTGCAGCCGTAGTCGACGACGGCGACGTGCACGCGGCCGCGCGACGTGTACGTGTACGGATCGGGCGTCGAGACGTCCCGCGCGAGTGGAAGGCCCGACATCCCGGGCGCGGCGCGGACCGCCGCGAGCAGTTGCCGCTCGTCGGCGACGTCGGAGGCGATCGCAGCACGCATCGCGCCGTGATCGCGCAGATGCAGGACCACGGATCGCGTGTCGACACCGGTCAGCGCGACGACGCCCTGCGCTCGGAGCCATTCGAGCCACGCGGGCCCGCGTGCCTCCCGCATCAGGATGCCGCGCGCGTGGACGCGCCGTGACTCGCACCGGCCGGGATCGGTCCCGTAATTGCCGACCATCGGTGCGCTGAAGCAGACGATCTGCGCCTCGAAGCTCGGATCCGTGGCGACCTCCTGGTAGCCGCTCATCGACGTCGTGAACACGGCCTCACCGATCGCGAAGCCTTCGGCGCCGACCGACTCGCCGACGAAGACGCTGCCGTCCTCGAGCACGAGTGAGCCGCTCATCGTTCGAACACCACGTGGCCGGCCGCGACGGTCATGCGCACGCGACCCGAGAGCTTCTGCTCGAGGAGCCAGGAGTTCGTCGAGCGAGACCGGAGCTTCGCCGCCTGCACACGCCACTTGGCCTGCAGGTCGAGCAGGACGAGGTCGGCGCGCACGCCGACCGCGAGGCGCGGCCGGTCGAGCCCGAAGATCGCGGCAGGTCCTGCGGACATCCGCTCGAGGATCGTCTCGAGCGGAAGCACACCCGGTTCGACGAGATAGGTGTTCAGCGCCGCGAACGCCGTCTCGAGGCCGATCACGCCGAAGGGCGCGGCCTCGAACGGCACCTCCTTCTCGTTCGCCGAATGCGGCGCATGATCCGTGGCGATCGCGCCGATCGTGCCGTCGCGAAGGGCCTCGATGAGCGCCATGCGGTGCTCGTCGCTTCGCAGCGGCGGGTTCATCTTGAAGTTGGGGTCCAGCGTCCTGATCGCGTCGTCGGTGAGGCAGAGGTGATGCGGCGTCACTTCGGCCGTGGCACGGACGCCGCCCGCCCGGGCCCGCCGCAGATGCTCGACCGACTCGAGCGCCGACAGATGCATCAGGTGCACCGGCTGTCCGGTCTCGCGTGCCAGGTCGACGTCGCGCCCGACCATCAGGCTCTCGCCGAGCGCCGGCCAGGGGCCGATGCCGAGCTCGCCCGCCACCGCGCCGGCGTGCGCATGCCCGCCGCGTGTCAGCGTCGGCTCCTCGCAGTGGACCGCGATCGCGCGCCCCGTCACGGCGTTGTACTGCAGGGCTCGCCGCATCACCCCGGCTGCCGCCACCGGATGCCCGTCGTCGGTGAAGCCGGCCGCCCCGGCGTCGGCAAGCGCGCCGAGCTCGGCGAGCTCCGCCCCGGCCTGCCCCTTCGTGAGGGCGGCGAGGAAGCCGACCGGCACCTGCGCCTCGGCCTCGGCACGTGCCCGCAATCCCCGCAGGAGCGCGGGGTCGTCGACCGGCGGATCGGTGTTGGGCACCGCGAGGATCGCGCAGTAACCGCCGGCCGCGGCGGCCCGCGTGCCGCTCTCGATCGTCTCCTCGTCCTCGCGGCCCGGCGTCCGGAGGTGGACGTGCGGATCGATGAACGCCGGCGCGAGCACCAGTCCGGTTCCGTCGACGACGCGGTGCCCGTTGGCGTCGACGTCGACGCCGATCCGGCTGATCACGCCACCGTCGATCCGCACGTCGACCGCTGCGTCGATGCCTTCGACAGGGTCGAGCACGCGCGCACCGCGGACGACGAGGTCGTCGTTGCCGGTCGGCCCGGCGAGGACGCTCACGCCGTCTCCAACGCGGCGGCGACCGTGACCGGCCCGGCTGTCAGGAGGTCGTAGAGGATCGCCATCCGCACCACCAGCCCGGCCCGTACCTGGTCGAGCACGAGCGACGCGTCGGAGTCGGCGACGTCTCCGGCCAGCTCGACGCCACGGTTGATCGGCCCCGGGTGCATGACGAGCTGCCCTGACCGGATGCGCGACGCCGTGACCCCGTAGCGCTGGCTGTACTCACGCAGCGAAGGCACGAAGTTGGCGCCCTCGAGCATCCGCTCGCGTTGCATGCGCAGGACGTAGACGACGTCGGCGTCCGCGATCGCTCCGATGTCGTGCGACACGGGCGCGATCCCCGGGGGCAGGAGCGCAGGCGGTCCCACGAGGATCGCCTGCGACCCGACGAGGTTCAACGCCTGGACGAGCGACCGTGCGACGCGGGAGTGCAGCACGTCGCCGACGATCGCGACTTGCAATCCCTCCAGGCGGCCGAGTGCGTTGCGCAGCGTGTAGAGGTCGAGCAGCGCCTGCGTCGGATGCTGGTGCTTGCCGTCGCCCGCGTTCACCACGCAAGCGTCGGTCATGCGCGCGACGAAGTCCGCGGCACCGGCTTCCGGATGGCGCAGGACGATCACGTCGGGCTCGTAGGACGACAGCGTCAGCGCGGTGTCCTTGAGCGATTCGCCCTTCTCGACCGACGAGCCGGACGCGCGCACCGTGACCGTGTCGGCCGACAGCCGCTTTGCCGCCAGCTCGAACGACGACGACGTGCGCGTCGAGGACTCGTAGAACACGTTCAGGACGACGCGGCCCCGGAGTGTCGGCAGCTTCTTGGTCTCGCGGTCCTGCGAGTCCGCGAACGACCGGGCGGCCGAGAGGATCCGCTCGACATCGTCTCGCGTGAGGTCGGAGATCGAGAGCAGGTGGCGGTGCTCACGAGTCGCCGGCGGCAGAAGCTGGCCGCCGACGAGGCGGAGATCGGTCATCTGGTTGCCTCCTCGGCCCGGATCAGGAGCACGCGGTCGACTTCGTCGACCTCGACGAGCTCGACCTGGATTCGCTCGGCGGTGCCGGTCGGCAGGTTCTTGCCGACGTAGTCGGGGCGAATCGGGAGCTCGCGATGGCCGCGGTCGGCCAGCACGGCGAGCTGCACCCGCGCGGGACGCCCGTACTCGAACAGCGCCTCGATCGCGGCCCGGATCGTCCGCCCGGTGTAGAGGACGTCGTCGACGAGCACGACCGTCCTCCCTTCGAGCTCGAAGTCGAGCTTCGTCTCGCGGACGAGCGGCTGGGCGCGCCGGGGCGCACGACCCGAGCGCACGTGGACGTCGTCGCGATGAAAGGTGACGTCGAGTCGCCCGAGCGGCGGATCGACACCGGCGCGCTCGGCGATCAGATGCCGGAGCCGCTGCGCCAGGGGCACGCCGCGAGTCTGGATCCCGACCAGCGCGATCGTCTCGAGATCGTCGTTGCGCTCGATGATCTCGTGCGCGATTCGTGTCAGCGTCCGGCGGATCGCCTCGTCGTCGAGCAGCAGATGGGGTGCCGGTCCGACGGCAGGGTGCGACATACGACTCCTTTCCGGCCTCGCTGGACCGGGTTAAAGGGGCGGTGCGCGGCGCACGGTACAGGCTCCGCCGGACGGACGGAACCCGTACCCTCGCTGCGTCCGTGGAACGTGCCTTGCTCGCCCGCTATGCCGACCTGATCGTCGAGGTCGGCGCCAACGTCCAGCCGGGCCAGATCGTCTGGGTGGTCGCCGAGCCGAGCGCGGCGCCGCTCGTCGAGGCGGTCGCAAGCGCCGCCTACGAGCGGGGAGCGCTGTTCGTCGACCCGTGGTACTTCGATCCCCACGTCAAGCGGACGCGGCTCGAGCGTGCCGACCCGGCGACGCTCGGTTTCGTCCCGCGCTGGTACGGCGAGCGCCTGCTCGCGCTCGGCGAGAGCCACGGCGTCCGCATCTCGATCACGCCACAAGTTCCGCCCGGCCTCCTCAGCGGGATCGACCCCGCACTCGCCGGTCGTGACGCGCTGCCGGCGTTCCGGGAGAACTTCGAGGTGATCAACGCCCGCACGACCAGCTGGACGGTCGTCCCGTGGGCGGGGCGCGAGTGGGCGCAGGCCGTCTTCCCGTCGCTTCACGCCGACGAGGCGGTCGACCGGCTCTGGGAGAAGCTCGCCTACGTGCTCCGTCTCGACGAGCCCGACCCGCTCGCTGCGTGGCGTGAACGGCTGGGCGAGCTACACGACGCCGGGCGTCGCATCGACGAGCGTCGCTTCGACGCGCTGCGCTTCGAAGGCCCGGGTACCGACCTCACCGTCGGGCTGCTGCCGACGTCGCGCTTCTCGTCGGAGACGCCCGGCATGCAGACGGTCGACGGGGTCGTCCATGCGCCGAACCTCCCCACCGAGGAGATCGCGTCGGCGCCGGATCCACTGCGGGTCGAGGGCCGGGTGCGGGCAACGAAGCCGCTCGACGTCGGCGGGAGCGTCGTCACCGGGCTCGAGGTTCGCTTCGAGCAAGGGCGCGCGGTCTCGATCGAGGGCACCAACGCGGCGGCGTTGGAGGCGCGTACGACGGTCGACGACGGCGCGTCGCGGCTCGGCGAGGTCGCACTCGTCGACGGCGCCGGCCGGATCGCGAAGACCGAGACGATCTTCTTCAACACGCTGCTGGACGAGAACGCGGCCAGTCACCTTGCCTTCGGCAACGCCTACGCGGTCTCCGTCGGCCCGGAGGATCGCGACCGCATCAACACGAGCGCGATCCACATCGACTTCATGATCGGCGGCGACGACGTCAGTGTCAGCGGCCTCGCCGGCGACGGTTCGTCGACCCCGGTGCTACGCGGAGGCGTCTGGCAGATCTGAGGCGCGTTCGCCGCGCGGTGGCCGCGCACCGCGCCTGACGAGACGTGGCGGCCCCCGCTCCGGAAACGGGACCTCGATCACGTCGAAGTCGCGCGGCACGACCGTGTCGGCGAACACGGCCTGCGCCTCGCGGGCGAGCTCGGGCCCGAAGTACCGGGTGGAGAGATGCGTCAGCGCGAGCAGGTTGACGCGCGCGTCGCGCGCGATCTCCGCCGCCTGCACCGCGGTCGAGTGGGAAGTGTCGGCGGCGCGGGCACGCTCGTCCTCACCGAACGTCGCCTCGTGCACGAGCACGTCCGCCCCTTCTGCGAGCAGGCGGACGGCCTCGGCCGGGGCGGTGTCGCCGGGCAGGACGATGCGCCGCCCGCGGCGCGCCTCGCCGAGCACTGCATCCGGGGTCAGCACCCGGCCGTCGGCGAGCGTGATCGAGTCGCCCTGCTGGAGCGCCTTGCGCTCGGGGCCGTTCGGCACCCCCAACGCGTCTGCGGCCTCCGGGTCGAAACGGCCTGGGCGTGGATCTTCGACCACCGCGTAGCCGACCGCCGAGACGCCGTGGTGGACGGGGAAGACGAGGATCGTGTAGCCGTCACGCTCGAGCGCCTCCCCGGCGCGCACCTCGACCGTCTCGACGGGATAGGTGAGACGGCCGAACACCCGGCCGAGCGAGCCAAAGAGCTCGCGCAGCCCGGGCGGCCCGTAGATCGTCAACGGCACCTGGCGCTGGCGCAGGGCAAACGTCTTCAGCATCCCGGGCAGGCCGAGGTAGTGGTCTGCGTGGTAGTGCGTGATGTAGATCTCCTCGAGGTCGGGCAAACCGATCACCGACCGCATCAGCTGGCGCTGCGTGCCTTCCGCGCAGTCGAAGAGCAGGCGGTCGCCGCCGCGGCGGACGAGCACGGCGGGGGCGGCCCGCGCGGCCGTAGGCGCGCTGCCGGAGGTGCCGAGGAAGACGACGTCGAGGTCCACGCGCGGCCGATTGTGGCGGAGGAGCCGCCGAAGCGTCGTCGGAGCGCGCCGTCGGGCGGCTAGGGCAGCACGAGCCGCTGCCCGACGCGAACGTCGGCGCCCGGCAGGTGGTTTGCCTGCTCGATCCGCCAGACCGCGCCGCGGACGTCGCCACCGTAGTGCCGCTCGGCGATCGCCCACAGCGTGTCGCTGGGCTTGACCGTGACCACCTGCTTCGCCCCGTGGGCCTCGGTCGAGCGGGCGACGGCGCTCCAGACGAGCACGGTGGCGCAGACGACGAGGAAGATACGCGCGAACATGTGTTCGCCACACTAGCGAACACATGTTCGGTCGTCAAGTCGGCGGCAGTAGCTCTTTCCCCGAGGAAGCTCCTAAAGCCCGGCGATCAGGGTCTGGAGGGCAAGCGAGCCGCCGTAGAGATCGAACGGCGCCCAGTACGAAGGCCGGCCGGCCGGGCAGTTGCCGTCGACCCTCGCGATCTCGTTCTGCACCGCCCCTGCCGAGAGCTTCGGCACGAAGCCCGCATAGAAGAGGCCGCTCTGCCAGCCTGCCCGCGACGACTCGTCGACGAGCTTGAACAGGTTGACGGAGCGGACGTCGGCGTCGCACTCCGAGAAGTCGACCAGCTTCATGTACCACCGGGCCTGGTACCGCGGCGTGTCGTACGGGGGGCGCAGGCCGCCGCTCGGGCCGCTCGCCGTCTCGACGCCGGTATAGCCGGGGCGGCCCGCCGACGACGTCTGGATCCCCACCTCGTTCAACTGCACGGGCAGCCGTCCGACCAATCCGACCGTCGCCTGCGCGGTTCCGGTGAACGCGCGATAGAACGCTGCATAGACGCGCGGCAGGTTGGCGACGCTGAAGCTGTGCGGGTTCTGGTAGCCGGTGGCGAACGGCAGCGACTGCGGGATCGGATACGGGTGCAGGTCGAGCCCGTCCATCAGCGGCTTGACCCGCTTGCTCGCGCGATACCACTTCCCGAGGAAGGCGAGCCAGTCGACCGGGTCGGTCGATGGATGGTCGAACCTGTCGGGCACGTTGCCGCGGGGCGACAGCCCGAGGCCCCACACGAAGATGTGCGGCGAGACCGCCTTCAGCGCGTCGTAGCCGGCGGCGAGAAACGCGCCGCACCGCGCGGCAGAGAGATTGCGCCCCTTACGTGACTGCGGGTTCACGAACATGTCCTGGTTGCACTCGTTCATCACGACGTACTGGGCGACGTCCGGATACCTGGTGGCCAGTGTCGTCAGGAACGCGGCGAACCGCGTAGGGCCGCTCCGGTCGGCCAGCTCGCGTGCATGTCGCGGATACACGTCGAACTCGATCGTCACCCCTGCCTTGTGCGCAGCGGCGAGCGCCGGGCCGAGATCCGCCTTGTCGGTCGGGTCGAGACCGTCGGCCGTCGTCTCGTCGAAGCGCAGGGTGATCGTGTTCGTGGTGAGGCCGAGGCCGGTCATGGTGTCCCAGAACGGGCCGGTTCCCGCCTCGTAGAGGCCTGCGTTGTCGTTCACGCCGAAGGAGACGCCGTCGGCGCCCGCCCGAGCGGCGCCGAACGCGAGCGCAACGACGAGGACGACGATTGCCGTGACGAAAGGCTTCATCGGGGACCGACCGGAACGGTAGACGCTATTTCGCTGCGTTCGGCGGCGGCCCTGCGGCTGCCGGAAGCGCGGAGATCAGCGCATCAACCAGCTTCTCCGCCCCGAACCGGACCGGGTCGTCGGCCGGCAGGCCGCTGTCGGCCTCGGCCGCCCCGATCGCGCTCCGCGCCGCGTCCTCGTCGAGCTGCCGCGTGTTCAGTGCGATCGCGAGCACTCGCGCGGGCCGCGCGAGCAGGCTCATCCGCTCGTGCAGGTCGACGAGCTCGGCCAGCTGCGGCATCGGGAACCGGTCGTCGTCGTCGACCACGGTCTGGCCTGCCCGGTGGCAGAGCACGTAGGCGTGCGGTGCCGAGCCGTGGATCAGCCCGAGCGTCACGCCCGAGTACGCAGGGTGGAGCAGCGATCCCTGGCCCTCGACGAACAGCAGCTCGCCTCCTCGCTCGATCCCCTGGACCACGAGCTGCTCGGCGGCGCCGGCGATGAAGTCCGACACGACCGCGTCGACCGAGATCCCCCAGCCGGCAATCGCGATGCCGGTCTGGCCCGTCGGCACGAACTCGCTGGCGATCCCACGTCGGCGCGCCTCACGGTCGAGCTCGAGCGAAACCGTCATCTTCCCGATCGCGCAGTCGGAGCCGACGGTGAGCACGGTTGTCGCGTTGTGTGCCAGATTCGCGCCTGTCGGCACGTTGAGGCCGTCGGGTGGGAGACGCAGGTCGCGCAGCTCGACGCCGTTTGCACGGGCGAGCGCCATGAGTTCGTCGTCGCGCGTGACGAACTCGTGCAGCCCGTTCTCGACGTCGAGGCCTGCGGCGATCGCGTCCCGAAGAAGCTCGCGCCACGCTGGTGGAAACCGTCCTCCCTGTGTGGCGACGCCGACGAGGGCGACGGTCGGAGCGAAGCGCATGGCGTCGGCCACCGTGCCGACGACCGGGAGGCCGTTCTGTTCCGCTCCGGCCCGGGTCGAGTCGAGAATCGCGACGACCTGTTCGGGCCGGTAGCGCAGGACGCCAAACGCCGTCTTCCCGTAGTGCGGATCGGACGAGCGCCCCTCGGCGAGGATCAGGAGCCTACGCGGGCGCGACACCGAGCCCCGCGCGGTCGGACGGCACCTGGATGCCGCGCTCGAACGCCACTCCGGGCCACGGATCACGCGCGAGCAGGAGGTTGCCGTCGAGGTCGACGTGGTCCATGAGGCTCGCCACGTGCGCACCGGCTGCGATTCCGAGGCCGGACTCGACCATGCACCCGAGCATCACCCCGAGCCCGAGCGCCCGAGCGGCATGGACGATCCGCACCGCCTCGCGAATACCTCCCGACTTTGCGAGCTTGATGTTGACGCCGTGAGCGCGCTCGGCACACGCCGCGACATCGCCCAGCGTGTGGCAGTCCTCGTCGACGTAGATCGGGATCGGCGACCGGCGCTTCAGCTCCGGCCCTCGGTCGTCGCCGGCCGGCAGCGGCTGCTCGCAGTATTCGAGCTCCAACTGCGGGAGGTACTCGAGTGCCTCGTCGAACGTCCAGTACTCGTTGACGTCGCACTGGAGCGGCAGATCGGTGACCGCCCGCACGGCGCGGACGCGCTCCACGTCGAGCCCGTCGCGACCGCCCAGCTTCAGCTTCAGCCTGCGGAAGCCGCGCGCCACGGCTTTCTCGGCCCGCCGGGCCATGTCGTCTGGGTCGCCGAGCCACACCGTCCACGACGTCGGCGGGCCGATCCGTCGCACTCCGAGCAGGCGGTAGACGGGCTTGTCGACCAGTTTCCCCTGCAGGTCGTGGAGCGCGCCGTCGACGGCCGCCCGCGCCGCGTGCTCGCCCGGTGGCAGGCCGGCGAACAGCTCGTCCAGCGCGAACGGATCGTCGCCCAGCGAAACGGCGTCGAGCCACTGGAGCGCCGACGCTGCCGACTCGCCGTACCGATCGATCGGCGCGGCTTCGCCGAAGCCGGAAACGCCGTCGTGACGGATCTCGACCTGCACGACCTCGGCCTCGTCCTCCGCCCCGCGCGCGATGACGAACGTCTCGGCCAGCTGCAATGTTGCCTTGCGTGCGCTGAGCTCCACGCCGTCACCCTAAAGGCAACGCTCGATGTGTCGATTCCGTGTCGGATCGGTGTCGATTCCGCTTCAGCGCTGGCGGCCGCGCGGGCTCTCGGCGTAATCTCGCGCGTCGTGGGTCACCCCACCACGATCGAGATCTTCAGGACCGTCGACGAGGTCGAGCGCTTCGCGCCGGGCGACGTGATCTTCTCGGCCGGCGACCAGGGCGCTTGCATGTTCGTCGTCCGCGAGGGGACGGTGACGATCGAGGCGGAAGGCCTGCCGCTCGAGGAGGTCGGGCCGGGCGGGATCTTCGGCGAGCTGGCGCTGATCGACGCCTCCAACCGGAGCGCCACCGCGACCGCCGCGACAGCTTGCGAGCTGGTGGCGCTCGACGAGCGGGCGTTTCTCTTCCACGTCTCGCAGACACCGTTCTTCGCGCTGAACGTGATGCGTGTGCTCTCCGGCCGCCTACGGCGCGCATCCGCGCAGGCGCCGATCACGGCGGGCGCGTCCGCGACGCAATCCGCCCCGATGTCGTAGCCGTCAGCCGGCGGGCGACGGCAACAGTGCGATCAGCTCCGACAGCTCGGGGTACCGCCCTTCGAGCTGCTTCGAGAAGATCGTCTGTCCGTCGGCGACGATGTCATATTGGCTCTTCTCGCCTTCACGCATCTCGGCGACGTGCCCCAGTGCGTTCAACTCGGCCACGAGACTCGCAGCCCGCTCGTCGTAGCCCGTTCAGACCGGGCAATAGAGAACGAGAACGCTCGCCATCGCGCGACTCTAGCTTCCGGCGCCCCGGTCCGGCCGGTTGGCACCGCGGCAAATGCTGTCCTTGCGCCGGCGTCGAACCGGCATTAGCTGAGTCGGCGTTGTCCAGCGCACGGGAGAGGCGGAAACCTCTGAACCGCCTCTCCCGTTTTCCTCTTGGCTTCCGCCTATCGTTCGCAGATCGTGACGATCGATTTCGACGACCGCCTCTGGCGCGGCTACCGCGCAGGACGGGCGCTCCCCGAGCAGGCGATGCGCGACTGGCTGGATGCAGTCGCCCGCCATGTCGGCCCGCGGCGGCCCTTGACCGTCCTCGACCTCGGTTCCGGGACCGGCCGGTTCACGCCGAGCCTCGCTGACCGGTTCGGCGGCCCGGTGTACGGCGTGGAACCCGCGACGAAGATGCGCGCGCTCGCCGTCGAGTCCACGGAGCACGCGAACGTCACCTACCTCGCGGGGCGCGCCGAACAGGTCCCGCTGCCCGACAACTCGTGCGATATCGCGTTCCTCTTCTTCGTCTTCCATCACTTCACCGATCGGAGCGCAGCCGCCTTCGAATTGGCGCGGGTGCTTCGGCCCGAGGGGCTCGTGTTCGTGCGGACACAGTTCGGCGACCGGCTGCGCGAGATCTCCTGGCGACGGTTCTTTCCGCGAGCGCTGGAGGTCGAGCAGGAGCTGTTCCCGACGCTCGACGAGACGACGACGACGTTCACACGTGCCGGCTTCGAGTTCGTCGCCCTGGACGAGGTCGAATTCGAGATCGCCGCGAGCCTCGCAGCGAGCCTCGAACGGCTTCGCCACCGCGGCGTCTCCACCCTCGAGCTGCTGAGCGAGGCCGAGGTGGAAGACGGGTTTGCGGCAATGGACCGTGCGGCCGAAGCGGACGCGGGCGGAGGACCGGTCCGGGAGATCGGCGACCTGCTCGTGCTCCGGCTCCCCTGATTGCGGCGGGTCGATCAGGGAAGCGCGATTGTCGACGAAGCGGAGATCAGCCCAGCGTTCAGCTCGCGGGCGTTGATGACCGTCCGCCCGAACGGCACGAGCGCGGCGCCCGCCATCTTGAAGTCGGCGATGCCGAACGGGATCCCGATGATCGTCAGACAGAGTGCGATCCCCGTCACGATGTGTCCGAGAGCAAGCCACCAGCCGGCCAGGACGAACCAGAGGACGTTCCCGATCGCGCTCAGGCTCTTGTGTCGCGTCGGGCTCTGCACCAGCGCCCGGCCGAACGGCCACAACGCGTAACCGCCGAGCTTCAGCGACTGCTTCGCAAACGGCAGCCCGATGATCGTGATCGCCAGCAGCACCGCTGCAACCAGGTAACCGACGGCCATCCAGAAGCCGGCGAACACGAGCCAGATGATGTTGAGCAACGTCTTCATGTGTCGAGACTACTCCGGTCACCGCATCATCCCCGGTGTGTTCTCCGGCGGAACCGTGCCGCTCGCGTTCGGGAAGCCGATCGCCGCCTCGGTGATGCACGCCAGCGGCTCGAACGGAGTCCAGTCCCGCTCCGAATCACGAATGTCGACATTGATCGTCCCGTTGAACGGCTCGCGTCCCATCACGATCCCCTTGTTCGTCAGACTCGGCTCTCGAGCGCCCTACATCGATCACTGCCCGACGAGCGCTGTTTCGCCGACGAGCCCTTACAGCGAGGCGCGTAGAAGTCGCCGACGGCGAAGCCGAACAGTGAGAGCAGCGCCCAATTCTGGCTGCGGGAACCTCGAACCGCGACATCCCGATGCTCCGCTATGCGGGCGGGAACTTCGTCCTGCGCTCCGGGCTGCTCGTGCTCCACGAGGACGAAGAACGGGAGTTCGAGCGGAAGCGGTATGACCCCGGGGTCGTCGGGACCAGACGTTCGAGCGAGGCCCGATTCGGACTACCGACTTACGTTGACAAGGTGAGGAGTCGGTGCGGCACACAGACCCGTCGGGGCGTCCCTCTGCGGCCGGCTCCTTCACCGAAGGTTGAGGGGCTGATCGCGTGCCAGATCTGGTGGGCTCCCGGGACCGGCGCCTGCCGTGGGTCGGCCTGCCTTGCGGAGGTGGTGTCGTGAGGCAGGGACGGCGGGTGACCGCGCTTCAGATCGCGGACAGTTGGCCGCAAATCCCGCCCGGCACGCTCGGGACGGTCGAGTCGTACGACGCCGGCGAGGGCCTAGCGTGGATCAGGTGGGACAACGGGTTCTCGACGTGGGTCGACGACCGGGACAAGGTGACCCCAGTCGAGCCGCAGGCGCGGTGGTGATCGGATCACGCGAGGGGGCCTGACTCGTGATTCGGTCCTTGACGTTGCTCTTCGTAGTCGGACTCACAGTTGCGTGCGGGTCGACGCGAGCGAACCATCACCTCTACACGCCTGCCGAGGTGAAGACCGTGTTTGTGAAACACGGCGTCCGGGTGGAGGAATTCGCGTGGCCTACGCACACAGCGACTGCCAAGAGGTTCGGGATACGCGCCTCCTTCTTGGGCCAGTCTGAGGACACCGCCCTCCGCGTCCTCGTCTTCGCTCGCTTGTACCGCAAGCCGCCGGAACTCGACAAGTTCCTCTGTGCGCACGCTGGGCCGTGCCAGTCATCGACGGCAGCCAGAATGGGATCGTGGAGGATGCACCGGAGCTGATGGTGCGCGATGCAGCACACTGGCGCGCTTGGTTGGCGAAGCACCATGATTCGTCGGCGGCGATATGGCTCGTGCTGGCCAAGAAGAAGACGGTCCAACCGACCAGTCTCGACCACGATCAAGCGCTTGAAGAGGCGCTCTGCCACGGCTGGATCGACGGCCAACTCCGCGGCCGCGACGCCGACACCTACTACCAGCGCTTCAGTCGCCGCCGCAGGCGCAGCGCCTGGTCGAAGCGGAACATCGAGATCGCGGAGCGGTTGATCGCAGCAGGTCGCATGCATCCAGCGGGGATCGCCGAGCTGGAGAGTGCGAGAGCCGACGGTCGAAGCGAAGCCGCCTACGCGGGCTCTGCCAGCATCGAGGTGCCTGACGATCTCGGCGCTGCACTGGCCGCCGAGCCGAAAGCGCTCGCAATGTTCGAGAACCTGAGCCGCCAGAACCGCTACGCGATCCTCTATCGGATCAGTACCGCTAAACGAGCGGAAACCCGAGAACGCAGAATCATGCAGTTCGTCGAAATGCTGGCCCGCGGCGAGACGATCCACCCACAGAAACGCACCTGATCAACGATCAGGCGTCAGGTCTCATGCCTGCGCCAGTGATCAGGAATGTTCCCTGACACTGTCCCGGCTCGCTCACCGTCGACTTGAGTCAGATCTGCGACCGTCAGGGCGCCTTGGAGACGGTTGGCGGTGCGTCCGTCTTGCCGATCACGACGTCGGGCTCGACGCCGAGGGCGGATGCGACGCGAGCGGTGAATTCTTCTGCGACCGCTTCGCCGTGTGCCTTTAGCTGACGGGCAAAAGAGACAAGGGTGAGGAGCCGCCCGCGCTCGGTTGCCGGCTGCTTCTCTATGGCGGTCAGGATGGGATCACCCGGGTTCACCCAATGGTTCCAGTTCTGATCGAGTTTTTCGCCTGCGCGGCGGAACCGGTCTCGGCAGTTCTTGTCTGCAGCGTCGAGCTCGGGGCAAGCGAGGCCGATCATGGAGATAGTGGCATCCGTTGTTGCGATGTCCTCCGTGAGCAGGTCAACCGTGATGTCGAGGTCGAAGTTCCCGTCTTGAGGATCGGTTACGAAGCGGAGCTCCGCGTCGGCTTCCAGGACATTGAGGGTTGCTTGAATCGGATGTGGTTGAAACGTTCGCGGCGGTCTCGGGTCGATGCTGTCGACGGGCACGGAAAGGATTAGCGGCGCCGCCCCGGGCGGGACCTGTGTTCCGTTGATGCTCCAGATAAATCCCGCCGTGAAGCCAGGAGCGCTGGGGATAGCCGTGACCGTGAATGGTGTCTCGACGACGGTGTAGCTGAGTTCCTCGGTCCCACAGAGGCCGCGGTCGATAGGAACAGCTGCCTTTGGATACGGGCCTTCGGTTGTTGACGGGGACGGGTTGCTGTTGAGGCTGGTGATGTCGACGTGTGGCCAGCAGCGGCCGTCAACGTGGTAGCGCTCGACGTCGACGCCGTTGATCGGGAACGTCTGCGCCTGACATGGGTCGACGATCTCGTCGTTTGCCGCTCCTTCAACGACCTCATGCATGAACGTCATGACGGCGCCTCTGCGATCGGAGTTCGCTGTCGCGTAGCCGGCCGAGACCCCGCGGTAGGTCTTGTTGTTCTCACCAAAGGTATTCGGATTGACATTGAAGTGATTTGGTGCGATCGCGATCCCGTAGTAGACGCGAAACACATTCGCGTTCCACTTGGTCGGCGCAGGCACCTTCGCGTTCGCGCCGTCGATCAGGCCATCGAGAAATGACCAAATCTGATCCGCTTTGAAGTTGTTGGGGATCGGGATCGCGTTCTGTCCAACATCATCGATCAGCACGGCCGGCGCGACCGTCCCCTGCGATTCGAGGCCGTGACCATTTAGCCCGGTGAAGTAGTAGGTGGCAGCGACGTTACGTATATCGGCGTCGACGCCGGTCCAGTCGATCGGCCCGTTTCCCGGACGCCAGGCCGTACCCCAGAAGATCGGAACGATGACGATTTCGCGCACGAGAACCCCTCCTTCTCGAGTCAGCGACGAACTCTCTGACGACCGCGGAAGAGGCACCAGCGGATCACCTGCCGACGACTCCCCGTCGCGACGCACCTCGTGTCCGCGCTACTCACAACAAGACGTAGCCGAGCACGATCCTCTTCCTGCTCGATCACGGCGCGACTCCTGTACTTCGGGAATCCGTCGACGTACAGCGTGTCGCCGGGTGATATGTAGGAGAAGGGCGGCCGGGCACTGTGGCGCTGCCCGAGGATTTGCGCCGCCCCTCCCCATACTCAGTCAGACACGGTGGAGCTTCTACGCAAGGGTGAACTTTCTAGAAGTGAGCAATTCGCGCGCGAGGTGCCGGAACTCAAGGTGAGGCAACCTGCGGGGCGGCGCCGAAGCGTCGCCCCGCCTACGGTCGCATCAGGTGGCGAGAGTGCGGTGGCGAACGCCGAGAAGCGCTGCACCGACCAGCAGGAGGATCGCTCCGACGCCGGCTGCGCCGCCGACGGTTGCGTCCGTCCAGTTGAAGCCGCCCTGGGAGAGCTGCCCGGTCGTCGGGTCCGTCGCTGCATTCGAGGCAACGAAGATGCTGCGTGCCGGGTCGTAGTAGCCGCCGGTCGCGTCCTTGCGATGCCGCCCGCGACGGAGCTCGCCGGTCCCGCCGCAACGTAGATGCTGCGTACCGGGTCGTAGTAGCCGCCGGTCGCGTCCTTGACGATGCCGCCCGCGACGGAGCTCGCCGGTCCCGCCGCAACGTAGATGCTGCGTACCGGGTCGTAGTAGCCGCCGGTCGCGTCCTTGACGATGCCGCCCGCGACGGAGCTCGCCGGTCCCGCCGCAACGTAGATGCTGCGTACCGGGTCGTAGTAGCCGCCGGTCGCGTCCTTGACGATGCCGCCCGCGACGGAGCTCGCCGGTCCCGCCGCAACGTAGATGCTGCGTACCGGGTCGTAGTAGCCGCCGGTCGCTGGCTTCGGCGCCGCTGAGACCGCGCTTGCCGCCATCATCGCTGCCGTCATGACGACAGCAACGACGCTGAGTGTCTTGACTTTGAACACGTTCATCGCATACCCCCGATCGATCGCTGTCGGCCTGTTTTAAGACTCCGTCACCGACCGACTCGGAGCTTCGACCGACATTTGTGTCCTCGATCGACAGAGGGGCGGGAGGCTGTCGTTGATACGACGTTCTGCCTGTTGATCGTCGCGAGCCAGCCATGACTCGACGCATGAACATCGGATCGCCCTGTACTGGGTTCCACCGGGTATGCACCTGAGCGACAAACCCGGCATCGCTAACATCGCCGACACCTGTTTTCAAGCCAAAACGCCGGAACGGTGCGGCTGGTGATGCGCCCGGCAGGAATCGAACCTGCGACCTTTCGCTCCGGAGGCGAACGCTCTATCCCCTGAGCTACGGGCGCGGGGAGAGCAACAGTCTAGTTGCTGCGCCGCGACTGCCCTGAACGCCATTCGTCGCGCGTCCGTAGCTTCCCGGCCCGGCGCGCAGCCAGGATGCACTCCATGTGCGCGTGCCGCCGGCGCGAGAGGTCCCCTTCGGGCGCGATCAGCGCGTGCTCGCTCGTCGCGTGCAGCATCCCGTCGCAGAGCGGGCAGACGTAACTGGCTGCCTTCAGGTTCTGCGCCGGCCGTAGCTCCCACCAGCGCGCGTCGTCCACGGCGCCGACGATACCCTCGGCCGGTGATCCGCCGGCTCGTCCGTACGCTCGACCCTCGACTGCCGTCGCAGGTCTGGCTCCTGCAGATCGGTGGGGTCATGAACTCGTTCGGGAACGGTGTGGTGCTGCCGTTCCTCGTCATCTACCTGCACAACGTGCGCGGGTTCGGCCTCGGCGTCTCCGGCCTGGTCGTCGCGACCTCCGCCGCCGCGCAACTGACCTCCGGGATTGCGGCCGGGCCGCTCGTCGACCGCCTCGGTGCGCGCCGGGTGCTCGGCGCGGGGCTCGTCATGCAGTCGGTCGGCATGGGGCTGTTCCCACTCGTGCGGAGCCCGTGGGAGGCGTTCCTGCTGATCGCAATCGAGGGTGCAGGCAGCGCCGGCTTCTGGCCGAGTCAGTCGACCCTGATCGCGCACCTCACGCCCCCCGAGCGCAGACACGCCGCCTACGCGCAACAGCGCGTGACGATGAACCTCGGCATCGGGCTGGGCGGTCTCACCGGCGGCTTGATCGCGAGCGGATCGAGCGCGGCCTCGTTCACCGTGCTCTTCCTCGTCGACGCGGCCACGTTCCTCCTCTACGTCGTGGTGCTGGCGTTCATCCACGACGACGCACCGCACGAACAGCATGCGGACGACACACCGCCGGCCTCCTACCGAGCCGTGCTTCGCGACCGCGCGTTCGTCGGGCTCTGGGTGCTCAACTTCCTCTTCGTGAGCGCCGGCTACTCCCTGTTCAACCTCGTCCCGCCGTTCGCCCGCGACCAGGCAGGCCTCGACGAGCATCAGATCGGTGCGCTGTTCTTCGTGAACACGATCGTGATCGTGATCGCGCAGCTCCCCATCTCTCGCGCGATCGAAGGACGACGGCGGATGCGCGCGCTCGCATTGATGCCGCTGCTCTGGATCGTCGCCTGGCTGTTGGTCGATCTCGCGGGATGGCAGCTCGAGGGAACCGCCGCATTCGCACTGATGGCGGTCGCGCTGGCGATCTTCGGCATCGGCGAGTGCTTCCACGGGCCCGCCCACCAGGCGCTCGTCGCCGAGGTCGGTCCTCCGCACCTGCGCGGCCGCTACTTCGCCGTGCATTCGCTGTCGTGGGGGCTCGCCGGGACGGTCGGCCCTGCGGTCGGCGGCTTCGTGCTGGCTGCGGCACCGTTCGCACTCTGGCCGCTCGCGGCAATCGTCTGTGCAATTGCCGCCATCGGCGCGCTTCGACTCGAGCCGCGCGTGCCGAACGAGCTCAGGCGCATCCCGCATGCAGAGCCCGAGCCGCCGGTGCTCGCGCTCGCAGGAACGGGTTGACGAGGGAAAGCAGAGTAGAATCGCGAACATGCCGCCGATGCCGATCCTCGAGGATCCACTCAGTACCGATGCCGAGCTTGCCTCGCATCCGGCGGTCGCGTACCCGCGAGACGGTAGTTGCGCTTCCGGCGGCACCGTCGCCGCCTGCTGAGCTCAGCGCAGCCGATCTCACCTGGATCCACCTCGACGGGCCGACGGTCGGCCAGGCGCAGGAGCTCGCCGAGCGTTTCGGCTGGCATCCGCTCGACGTGGAGGACGTCCTTTCCAAGCGTCAGCGCCCGAAGGTCGACGACTACGCCGAGGAGGGATACCTCTTCGGCGTCCTCCACTTTCCCGTCTACGACCGGACGATCCAGCGGCTGAACGCGGCCGAGCTCGACGTTTTCGTCGGTCCCGACTATCTGGTGACGCTGCCTGCGGTCGAGCTGCTCCCGGTGACGCGACTGTTCCGCCGCTGCGAGGAGGACGAGGACTTCCGCATCCAGCTCTTCTCGAAGGGCTCGGGCCGGCTGCTCTACGAGGTGCTCGACGACCTGCTCGACTACTGCTTCCCGATCCTGGACAAGATCGGGCACAAGCTCGACGCACTCGAGGACGACGTCTTCGAGGGTCGCTCGGAGGAGGTCGTCCGCGACATCTCCAACGTCAAGCAGGAGATCATCAGCTACCGGAAGATCATCAAGCCGGAGCGGTCGACCCTCCGCCTGCTCGAACGACACATCGAGCGGTTCCTCCCCGAGGAGCTCGAGCTCTACTTCGACGATATCGTCGACAGCACCGAGCGCATCTGGGACATCCTCGACAACTACAAGGAGGTCGTCGAGGCGCTCGAGGCGACGAACGAGTCGGTGATCTCGCATCGCCAGAACGACGTGCTGCGGATCCTGACGGTCTTCTCGGTCGTGCTGCTCCCGCTCACCCTGATCACCGGGTTCTTCGGGATGAACGTCAACTTCCCGGGCTTCGGCACGACCTGGGCGTTCTGGACGATCGTGGCCCTGATGGCGGTGTCGTTCGGGGCGCTGATCGGTTTCTTCCGCTTCAAGCGGTGGATCTAGGCCGAACACGCGGCCTGTCGTCGCCGTGTGATCGTCGAGACCACATAGGGTGAGGGCGCGGGAACACCGGCTCGTCAGCGCTTCGAGCGAACGCGGAAAGCGCACCTGCGGCGGCCAGCGGGATTCGGCGACTGCTGTGCATCCGAGTCTGGAGGTAGCCGATGGCGATTCAGGGCGTGTACCACAGGTACGAATGGGGCTGGACGAACGACCGCGACGGCGGGAGCGGCACCGTGCAGATCAACTTCCCTCCCTCGAATGCGATGGCCGTCACGAGTCTCTCGGCGGCGCTCGGGGGCGGCTACTGCGCCGGGGGCATCAGGCAGTACCGCACCCGCAACGACGACGGCTCTGACCAGGACCACAATCTCGACTGGGTCGGCGGTGTGGCGTTGCCGCCGATGGTGCTCGATCAGAACATGACCAGCGTGACGGGCGAGCTGGATCTCGGCATGGATCAGGCCGGGATCATGAATCTGCTCGTCTGGATCGCCTGACAGGAGGATCGACATGAATCAGTCCGGTGGTGCAGGCACGTTCGGCGACGCGGCCCGGCTTGTCTCGGAACGTCTGTGTGTCGTCTACGACGTCGGTTCCGGCGAGATCCGTCATACGCATCGAGTCGTCACTTTCGAGGGTGGCACCGAGCCGTCGCTCGACGAGATCGCGACGGATGCCCGCTCCTTCGCTGCTCGAAGGGCGCGCCCCGACGACAGCCTCGACGCTCTGCACGTCGAGGCCCACGCCGTGGAGTTCGGCCGGACGTACAAAGTCGATGGCGAGACCAGACGACTGGTCGCTCAGTGACGATCGCGCCCGACACGTATCTGCGCAAAACGCGTCTTTCTTGGCGCTTCGGGCACCGAGTCTGACCCGGCCGGACGTCAAGCCGGAGGCGGGCGATGCCGACAACAACCCCTGAGCGCCGCCGGGTCGGTGTCTCTCGGCCCCTTCGCCGCAGAAAGGGAAGAGTCACCCTTGGCCCGCGGCGCTCCTTCACGCCCGCGTTACGCTCGCGCCCGTGAGCCCCAAGCCGCTGTGGGCGCCGTGGCGTCTCGAGTACGTGCAGCACGCCGACGAGCTCGACCGCTGCGTGTTCTGCGAGCCGGAGGAAGAGCTCCTGCTCCATACCGGCGCACGCGCGCTGGTCGTGCTCAACCGGTTCCCGTACTCCTCAGGTCATCTGCTCGTGGCGCCGCATCGACACATCGGCGAGCTCGCCGGCCTCTCCGACGACGAGGCGCTCGAGATCCACCGGCTTGCGGTGCGCGGCATGGCTGCCCTGCGCATCGTCTACCGGCCGCAAGGCTTCAATCTCGGCTGGAACATCGGCCTCGTGGCCGGAGCCGGGATCACCGACCATGTCCACCTGCACGTCGTGCCGCGCTGGGGCGGCGACACGAGCTTCATGCCCGTGCTCGGCGACGTGAAGGTGATCCCGGACGCGCTGCACGCAACGCGCCGCAAGCTCGCCGACGTCTTCTAGCTGTTGTCGACCAGTCGTGAGGTACCGGCGAGGATGTCTGCTGCGACGCTCGCGTAGATCGTGTTCAGCTGAGCCGCGTCCGGTTGGTTGTAGAAGTTGCCGGGGCTCGCGATCCCCTGCAGCGCCTGGAGGGCGCTGATCGCCGGCTGCTCGGCCCCCTGCACGTATTTGCCGGCCGCGTTCTTGTTCAGCCCCTGGCAGATGTCGTGGCCGACGTCGTATCCGACCGAGTAGACGATCGTCCGCGCCCCCTGGATCGTCTGCGAGGAGGCGATGCCCTGGTGACAGGGCGTCGACCGGTACGGCGACGACTGCGGATAGGAGGTCGGGCCGGTGTTCGCGGCACCGTCTGACATGAACACGATGATCTTCTGCGTGTTCGGCCGACCGTCCTTGACCAGCTCGGCCTGCGCAGCCTCGAGGGCATTCGCATACGACGTCGTGCCGTTCGCCTGGACGCAGTCGATCGCCGAGACGAGCGGTGACGACATGTTCAGGACTCCAGGGCTCGACGCGTAGTTGCTCGACAGCGGAACGAGGACGTAGTTGTCGTTCGGCGAGGTGTATGCGCCGGCGGTATATGGGCAGACGTCGGTCTGGCTCGCTGCCGGCGGCAGCACCGCGAACCCGACATGGTCGAGCGTCGGATCCATGTAGCTCAGGAACGTCTTGAGGCCGTTCCGCGCGTTCTCCATGTCGGTGCACTGCGGGTGATCGTCCGCACCGCTCTCGGTCGTGCACATCGAGCCGGTTCGGTCGAGCACCAGCATCACGTCGAGCGGCTTGCTCGAGCACGGCGAGCACGCCGTGGCGGTCGCGTGGACGGTGAACGAATTGATGCCGAGGACCTTGCCGAACACCGTCGGGATGGCGGCCGACTCGGAGACGACGACCGCGTTCGCGGGCGAGCAGCCGGGGGCAGACGCGAGGCACTTCGTCGAGACGGTCATCTGCACGTTGCTGAGCCCCAGCGGACTGTTGTTCCCACCCGCGCCGTAGGTGTTCGCGAGCGCGGTCGCCGACGCCACCGTCGGGAGACCGTCGGCGCCGGCGAGCGCCGCCGCGTCGACCGATGCCTGGAGACGCCGCTGAGCGAGATACGCGTGGCCGACGTCGAGGACAAGTGCCGCGAAGCCGAGCATCACGATCAGCAACAGCACGACGATCACGAGCGACTGCCCGCGTTCGTCGCGCAGCTTGAGAGGCCTCGAGCTCACAGGAACTTCGCGAGCGTGAGCACCGCGGGGCCGAGGATGACGATGAACAGCGCAGGGAAGATGAACAGCGCCGCCGGGAAGAGCATCTTCACCGGTGCCTTCGACGCACGCTCCTCCGCCACTGCGCGGCGCCGCTTGCGCGCGTCGTCGGCAAGGTTGCGGAGCGTCCGTGCGAGCGAGAGGCCGAGC
The DNA here is from genome assembly GCA_963769545.1 of uncultured Thermoleophilia bacterium. Taxonomy (GTDB): domain Bacteria; phylum Actinomycetota; class Thermoleophilia; order Gaiellales; family Gaiellaceae; genus PALSA-600. The sequence goes on from CAVYMB010000003.1 coordinate 759,921, forward strand.
TGCTCGCCCTGGATGATCGCGCGGACGAAGGAGGAGACGTCGGCAGAATCGACGCGCTTCGCCATCCGCTTGAGCGCACGCTCGCTGCTCTCGCCGACGCGGAGCTCGGTCAGGACGAGCGCGAACTCCTCGGCGAGCGGGCCCTCACTCGATTCGACCAGCCGTTGAATCGCACCGAAGAAGCCGAGACCGGCCTCGACCGAGACGGCGAGCAGGTCCAGCGCCTCCGGCAGTGCCTCGCCGATCCGCTCCCGGCGACTGCGGGAACGGCGATCGAGGTAGTAGCCGGGAAAGACCCAACCGAGCACACACGCCGTCGCGACGAGCAGGAAGATCGTCTTCGAAGCCAGTCCGGCCACGGTTCCGAACGCGATCACCGACAGCGCGGCCAGGCCGACGAGGCCGAGCCGCAGCGCGGCGAACGACTCCGGCGTCACCTTGCCGGCGAGGCCGGCGGCCGCGATGCGGTTCGGAAGCCGCTCGCGCATACGATCGGTCGTGAACCTCCGGCCGACGTTCTCCAGCGAGTCGGTCGACAGCAGCGGCTGGCTGCGCCGGCGAGCTGCGGTCGCCCCCGAGAAGCGACGGACCAGCGCGACCGAGGTCCCTCGGCGCCGCCCTTGCGGCGTCAGTGAGTCGGCGACGACGAACACGGCGCCGGCGAATGACAGTCCGGCAAGCAGAAGCAGCAGCATGGTTACCCCTTTACCGTCCCGATCCGCCGCAGCGTGATCGTCCCGAAGGTCATCATCACGAGCGCAATCGCGACCATCAGATGGCCTGCGTTCGTCGTCCACAACGGCTCCATGTAGCTCCGGTTGAGCAGCGTCAGCAGGACGGCTGCAAGGAACGGCATGACCGTCAGCACGTTCGCGGACATGCGCACCATTCCCGTGAGCGCCCGCACCTTGCGCCGGAACTGCTCACGAGAGCGCACGGTCTCGGCAACCAGCTCGAACAGCTCGGCGAGGCTGCCGCCGACCTGCCGCTGGATCGTGATCGCATCGAGCACGAACTTCAGATCCTTCGAGCGGATCCGGTCGCCGAGGTCGGCGAGCGACTCCTCCAGCGAACGTCCGAGATGCACCTCGGTCAGCACCCGCCGGAACTCACGTGCGGCCGGCTCCGCCAGGTCGTTGGCGACGGTCTGCAGAGCAGCATCGAAACCGTGACCTGCGCGCAGGGAAGCGGAGAGCGTGTCGAGCACCTCCGGCAGCTGACTCTCGAAGGCCCGCGACCGCCGGGCGCCCTTGACGATCAGGAAGACCCACGGCAGCACGCCCGCGAGCACGCCGACCAGAACCGCCTTCCCGACGCCGGTCCGGGTCGCCATGAAGGCGAAGCCGACCAACGCGAGGGCCAGGTCGAGGAGCACGAGCGCGCTGGGGCTCACGTCGACTCCGGCGCGATCGATCACTCCGACGACGTGCCGGTGCACGCCGACGCGCTCGAGCTGACGCTCGAGCCCGGACATGATCGTGCCGCGGTCGATCTGCGTCCGCACGGTGCGCCGCGACGCAGCGGGCGCGTAGGTCTGCATCCGGCGACGGACGAGCAGCCTGCGATATGCGGTCATGACCATCAGCGCGGCCGCGAAGATCAGGACGCCGACCGCGAGGGCGACGAGCACGCTCATGCGGTCCGCCCCCCTCCGACGGTCGCCAGCCGGTACTGCCCCGGGCCGGGATCGAAGGCCTCGGGCGAGATGGCAACGCCGGCATCCGCCAGCTTGCCCATGAAGTGAGGGCGGATCCCGGTCGGGACCGGCCGGTCGTACATGGTGCCGGCGGCCCCGCCCAGCGGCTTGCACGAGAAGATCTCCTGCAGCGTCACGATGTCCGACTCCAGCCGCAGCACCTCCGTCACGTGCGTGACGCGACGGCTGCCGTCGACCATCCTCGAGATCTGGATCACGACATCGAAGGCGCTTGCGATCTGCTCGCGGATCGCCCGCAACGGCAGCTCGACGCCTGCGGTGAGCACGAGCGTCTCGAGCCGTGAAAGCGCGTCGCGAGGCGAGTTCGCGTGGATCGTCGTCAGCGAGCCCTCGTGGCCCGTGTTCATCGCCTGGAGCATGTCGACGGTCTCCGCGCCGCGAACCTCGCCGACGATGATCCGGTCGGGCCGCATGCGGAGCGCGTTCCGGACGAGCTCGCGGATCCGCACCTCGCCCTGGCCCTCGATGTTCGCGGGCCGCGACTCGAGCGAGACGACGTGCCGCTGCTGCAACTGCAGCTCGGCCGCGTCCTCGATCGTGATGATGCGCTCGTTGTCGGGGATGAAGCTCGACAGGATGTTGAGCAGGGTCGTCTTCCCGACACCCGTGCCGCCCGAGATCAGGACGTTCAGCTTGCCGCGCACGCAGGCGCTGAGCACGTCGACCAATTCCGGCGTCAGCGAGCCCAGATTGACCAGGTTCTCGGCCGTCAGTGCGTCGACGGAGAACTTGCGGATCGTCAGCACGGGCCCCTGCAGGGTGATCGGCGGGATGATCACGTTGACACGCGATCCGTCGGGGAGTCGCGCGTCGACCATCGGCGACGCTTCGTCGACGCGCCGGCCGACACCCGAGACGATGCGGTCGATCACGCGGAGAAGGTGGTCCTCGCTCGCGAAGCGAACGTCCGTCTCGGTGACGAGACCCGCGCGCTCCACGAACACCTGCTCGTGACCGTTCACCATGATCTCGGTGATCGACGGGTCACGCAGGAACGGATCGATCGGCCCGTAGCCGAGAACGTCGTCGACGACGGCCTCGACCAGGCGCGCCCGCTCCTCGGTCGTCAGCCGCTCGGAGCGCCGCGACAACTCACCCTCGACGATCGCCTGAACGCGTCTGCGCAGTTCGTCGGGCGCGTCGTCGAACGACCCGAGCTCAGGGCCGACCTTGGTCACGCACACCGAGTGCAAGGACACACGCAGGTCTGCGAAACGATCGAGCAGCCGGTCGGACGACGGAGTGCCGATCCGCGCCTGCAGGACCGATCCCTCGTCGGCACCGTCGTTGCCGTGAATGCGCTGCTGCAGCGACATGTCAGTTCCTCCCAAAGCTGAGAATGCGCGCCGCGCGCGGCGCCTGGCGGGCGACGGGCCAACGGTCGCCGCCGACGACCGACCGTGCGAGCTCGAGCATCGCGGTCGAGAATTGCGACTCCGGTCCCGCGAGCACAGCCGGCGAAGCCTGGTTGACTGCCTGCGGCACGGCGGGGTCGAGAGGGAGCACGAAGTCGACCTTGCGGTCGAGTGCCGACTCGACGTCGCCGCGGTCCATCACGGCCGGGTTCGCGCGGTTGAGCACGATGCGCAGGCGGTCGTCGCCGAACGAGAGCAGCTCGAGCGTCTTCAGCGTCAGACGCACGTTCTTCAACGTCGGAACGTCCGGGTTGCAGAGCAGGAGCAGCTGATCGGTCTGATCGAGCGTCGCGAGCATCGGCCCGTAGAAGAACGGCGCCGTGTCGACGACCACGATGTCGTACGCCGAGCGAGCAACCGTGAGCAGCGAACGGATCGAATCCTCGCCGACCAGCTCGGCCTCCTCGGGGTTCATCGGCGCCGGCAGCACAGCGACGCCCGACGAATGGCGCTCGGTGTAGACGTTGAGCTTCTCGGCGTCGAGCTCGGTCGGCGTTCCGATGAGCTCGCGGACGGTGCTGTTCGGCGAGAGGCCGAGCATGATCGCTGCGTCGCCGAACTGCAGGTCGAGATCGACGAGCAACGTGCGTTTGCGTCCGTGCGCCGATGCGGCGACTGCGAGGTTGGTCGCGACCACCGACTTGCCCGAACCGCCCTTCGGCGAGAACACGGTGATCACACGTCCGTTTCCGCTCGCTTCGTCACTGCGCCGTGCCGCGTGAACGGCTTTCTCGATCGCGAAGATCGCGCTCTCGCGCGTCATCGGCAGCGACAGGACGTCGGCGATGCCCGCATCGAGCGCCCAGCGGACGAGCTCGGTCGTCGGCCGTTCCGCCGCGAAGACGACGGGAGCAGAGGTGTGCTCCCGCACGGCAGCAAGCTGGGCCCGCGGCTTCATCGCGGGATCGTGGACGAGCACGATCACGTCCGCCCGGCAGTCGGCGCTGCGTGCGCCGGCCGGCATGAGCTCGAAGGTGTCGATTCCTCCGAGCTCGGCTTCGAGCGCCGCAGCGGACGGCCCGCCGACGACAGCGACCTTCAGCGAATCGTCAGCGTGCACTGGAGCCCTCGACGATTGCCTGAGCCGACACCGGAGCGCCGGCTGCGTTCGACGGATGGACCGACGGGCGCAGGAGCAGCGACCAGTCGCCGTTCTTCTCGAGCCAGAACAGCTTCTGCGCCTGACTGGAGCTGAGCTGCAGGTCGATCGAGGTCTCGTTGTTCGCCGCCGACGAAGAGCCGGACGGCGCCTTGACGACGAGCAGGTTGCGCACCGCGATCACGCTGTAGTGGGTCTGCGAGCCTTCGGGCCGCGACACGGAGCCGACGACGTCGACCCGGTTGCCCTGGCGGACGATGCCGGCGAGCAGCTGGTTCGTGTCTCCCGGCAGCTGGAAGATCCGCAGCCGGCCGTGGATCGTCGAGACGAGGCCTTCCTGCTGGCTCGTGCCGAAGCGCTTGGCCACGATCTGCTCACCGTGGTACGTGGGCTGGATCGCGACGAGCGTCGCCAGTGCAGCCTCGCTCGGCACGGTTCCGGATGCGACCGCATTGGACGGGACGCGGCGCGTCGTCAGCCAGCCGGCGTGCGCGAGCTGCGTCCCGGTGGTGCCGACGGGGATGTCGCGGGCCGCGACGAGCACGGTCCGGTACGTGGGGCTCGTCGCCGAGTGGTCCGATTTGGAGCTCGAGACGTAGATCAGTGTCAGCGCGACCGCAGCGACTGCAAGCACGGCCGCGATCAGGATGTTCTTCAGGTTGGTCGTAAGCTCAGGCATCGTTTTTCTCCCCTCAGGTGTGGTGCCGCTCACTCCACCCGCTCGGTCGTCGAGCTGTGCAAGTTGCCCGAGGCGACGACGATGCCGAGGAGGTTGATCTGGTACGGATAGGTGGCTGTCACGGTGACGTTGTCACCCGACACCCAGTCGGATGTGACGGTGATGGAAACCTTGGATTGGTTCAGATCGTCGGCCGCTCCGAGCACGGCGCTCTTCGTCGCCTGCGTCGGATCGGCTGCAGAGCGACTGACGGCCGCCTTGCGCGCACCCGTGCGCACCGCGTCGGTCAGCGCCACGTTGTTCATGAACGCAATGCCGAACTGGATGATCCCGAACAGCAGCAGGAAGAGCATCGGCGCGACGAGCGCGAACTCGACCAACGCCTGACCACTTTCGTTCCTTCTCATGTGCCGCATGTCCGCTCTTTTCTCGTTGAATTCGGCGGCAGATGGGTGCCGCACACCCACCTGCCGCCGTCGATCGGTGCTACTACGGGTTCAGCGCGTTGCCAATGTTCTGGAGCGCCGTGGTGATCTGGCCCGTGAAGGCGCCGAGGATCAGCACGAGCGCAACCGCGACGAGCACGCCAATGAGCGAGTACTCGACGAACGTCTGCCCGTCTTCGCGCTTGGCCGCCGTGTAGAGGCGCAGGATCGCGCCGTTGATCGCGTCCGCAATCACGATTGGTGCCCTCCCTTTGATTCGTTTGCAAGAGCGAATTCGCTCCGCTCCACCCGCGACTTCCAGGTGGAGGCCGCCTGGTCACCGTAGGAGGCGGTTTCGAGTGGGAATCCCCCCGGCCGGTTAGCCGTGGTCACCCGGAGGTCCAGCTTTCCCCCGACCGAGTCCCTCGTTCGAGTGACGCCTGACTAAAGTCGGACGGTGCGCACGGCACCCGTCCTGCGCGGCGGGCCGGTGCTCACAGGTGTCTGGCTCGTCGTCGGCCTCTTTCTCTTTGCCTGCGGCATCGTCTGCTTCCTCGAATCGCGTCTCGGACTGCCACCGTGGGACGTTCTGCACCAGGGGATCGCGAAGCACACCCCGCTCTCCTTCGGCGTCGCGAACGAGGTCGTCGGCGTCGTCGTCCTCTGCGTGGCGTGGTCGCTCGGCTCACCGCCGGGAATCGGCACGGTCGCGAATGCGGTGCTGATCGGGGCGTTCGTCGTCGTGTTGCAGCCGCTGCACGTCGTGCACGCGCTCGGAGACACCTCGCTCGCTGGTCGGATCGGCGTCCTGGCAGTCGGGCTTGCGCTCTTCGGCATCGGCTCGGCCCTCTACATCGGCGCCGGTGTCGGCGCGGGGCCTCGTGACTCGCTGATGCTCGTCGGGTCGAAACGCACGGGCTTCCGCGTGGGGGCGGTGCGCGCGCTGATCGAGTCGACGGTGCTGCTGATCGGCTTCGCCCTCGGCGGTCACATCGGAGTCGGCACTGTCATCTTCGCCCTGTTGATCGGCCCGTGCGTCGAAGGCGCGTTCGCGCTCGTGTCACGCTCACGGCTTGCTGCCCCGATCAGCCCACCCAGGCGAGGCCGTTCCAGTAAGCGCGAACCGACCGGTCTCTGAACCCCCCGACGTCCACGTCCAGCGTGTCCGGCAGCCGGCGCAGGTCGACGTAGAGGTCGATCCCGTCGATCCCGTCGACATCGACGCGCCGGAACGACCGGCGCTCGTCGGCCTCCGTCGAGCTCTCCAGGATGCACGTCGTCCCGTGGCAGCAGCGAGTCGTCTTCGACCAGACGAACAACTTCCCGCCGCGCTTCGCGACGAGCTCCGCAGCCCTCGCTGAGACGGTGACGTCGATCCCAGCCCCGCTACTCGTCGCGCTCGCCGGAGAGCGAGTCCTTGAACTCTCGCATGCCCTGACCGACCGACCTGCCGATCTCCGGGAGCCGCTTGGCGCCGAAGAGCAGCAACGCCACCAACAGGAGCAAGACGATCTCCATCGGGCCGATGTCGCCCATCCCCCGGGAGGATAGCCGAGCCCGCCTGCGACCCAAGAGGATGCACGGGGGCGCCGACTGTGTTTTCCTTGTCCGCGCATGCCGTGGAGCCTGACCACCGGGAACAGCACCGCTCGCCGTCCAGAGACGGGCGTCTCCGTCGCCTGATCTGCTCGAGATCCTGCTGCTTGCCCTGGTGGCGATGTTCTTCCCGGCCTTGCTGGCCGTGGTCCTGGTCGCGATTCGCAGCCGGCACCCGCAGAAGCTGCTCGGCAGCTTCCTGGCGGGCGGGCTGCTTTCGGCAATCAGCGTCGGGCTCGCGATCGTCTTCTCACTCCAGGGAGCCTCGGTCGACTCGTCGTCGAGCTCGGGTGGCGATCCGGCGCTCTACCTCGTCGTCGGCGTGCTCTCGCTGATCGCCGCCTATGTGGTCGACCGCAAGAAGCTCCTCGGCAAGGGCGCGAAGAAGCCGAAGGAAGAAACGGACGGGGAGAAGAAGCCGGACCGCCTCGAGCGCGCACTTGACAAGGGCGCACCGTACGCGTTCGTCGCCGGGATCGTCCTCTGCGCATTTCCCGGTCTGTCGGCGTTCGTGGCGTTGAAGGACATCGCACAGCTCGGATATTCAGCATCGGCGACGGTGGCCGTCACGATCGGCTTCTTTCTGATCATGTTCTCGTTCATCGAGGTTCCGCTCGTCGGGTTCGCGGTCGTGCCCGAGCGTGCGACCGCGACGACGCTGCAGTTCAACCGGTGGCTCGACGCACACATGAATCGTCTCGCGGTCGGCGTCCTCGCCGGCCTCGGCGTGTTCCTGATCGTGCGCGGACTCCTGCTGCTCTGAGCAGGGTTCAGGCGCCGCCCGCTGCCCGGCTGATCGCCGCCCAGACCCGCGACGGCGTGAACGGAAGGTCGATGTGACGCACTCCGCTCTGCGACAGGGCGTCTGCGACCGCGTTCGCAACCGCGGCCGGCGTCCCGATCGAGCCACCTTCACCCACGCCCTTTGCGCCGAGCGGGTTCCAGGGTGACGCTGTCTCCCGCAGCGCCGTGGTGATCGGAGGCACGGACAGTGCGGTCGGCAACCGGTAAGCGTGGAAGTTCACGGCGAGCGGCTGCCCGTCCTTGTCGTAGCCGACCTGCTCGTAGAGCGCCTCGCCGATTCCCTGGACCGTCCCGCCGACCACCTGGCCCTCGGCCAGGAGCGGGTTGACGACGAAGCCGCAGTCGTCCACCGCGACAACCTTCGTGACGCGCACCTCGCCCGTCGAGCGCTCGACCGTGACTGCGGCGACGTATGCGCCGGACGAGAACACCGCGCCAGGAAGCTCGAACCGTGCGTTCGCCTCGATCGGGGGCGCCTCGCCCGCCTCGAGCCGCTGACGCACCTCGCGTGCCGCGAGCAAGATCGCGGAGCCGCCGATCGTGGTCGATCGGCTCGCGAATGTCCCCATCCCGCTCGGGATCTCCCACGAGTCGCCCGAGCGCACCTCGACCGCGCCCGGGTCGACACCGAGTGCATCGGCGGCGATCTGGGCGAAGGTCGTCTCGTGCCCTTGCCCGTGCGAGGAAGCTCCGGTTCGCACGATCACATGCCCGTCGGCCTCGATCGCGACCTCCGCACTCTCCCAGCCCGGCCCGACGCGCTCGACGTAGAGCGCGAGTCCGACCCCGGCAAGCCCGCCTGTTGCGCGGGCACGCGCGGCCTCGCGTGTGAGCCCGCGGTAGTCGGCGAGCTCGAGCGCGGCGGTGAGGGCTCCGTCGTAGTCCCCCGAGTCGTAGGTCAGGCCGAGGCCGTTGTCGTGTGGAAAGCGGCGGACGAGGTTTCGCCGGCGCAGCTCGACCCGGTCGATCCCCGCCTCGGCGGCGGCGACGTCGACGAGACGCTCGAGCGCCAGTGCGGCCTCGGGCCGACCTGCGCCCCGGTACGGGCCCGTCGGGACCTTGTTCGTCCGTACGCCGACGACCTCCACGCCGACGGCCGGGATCGCATAAGGCCCGGCGAGCAGCTGTCCGCAGGTGAGCGGCGCCACCGGCGTCGTCGAGTAGAGGAATGCGCCAAGGTCGGCGACAACCCGCGCCCGCAGCGCCAGCATGAGCCCGTCCTCGTCGAGCGCCAGCTCGGCTTCGATCTGCTGGCCGCGTCCCTGGTAGACGGCGAGCGAGCTCTCCGTCCGCGTCTCGGCCCACTTCACCGGCCGCCCCAGCCGAAGTGCAGCGAGTGCCACCGCAACCGTCTCGGCCTGGGGCACGCCTTTGCTGCCGAAGGCGCCCCCGACATCTGGGACGATGATGCGGAGACGGTCTGGCCCGCGGCCGAGGACGGCTCCGAGCCCCGCGAGCTGACGGTGTTGATCCTGCGCCGAGAGCCGCAGCGTCAGCACATCTCCGGCGACCGACGCAACGACCGCCCGCGGCTCGAGCGGTGCGGCGATCAACCGCGGAGCCTCGATGCGGGCTCGGGTGACATGTGCGGCCGCGGCAAAGGCGGCATCGAGATCGCCGCGGCCGAATCGTGCACGCAGCAGCACCTCGCGCGAGCGCAAGGGATCGATCGTCGGCCGAAGCTCCTCCAGGTCGACGACGACGTGCTCGGCGGCGTCCGCGGCGCACTCTGCGGAATCGGCGACGACGAGCGCGAGCGGCTGCCCCACGTAGTGCACCGAGTGCTTTGCGAAGACGGGATGCATTCGCCGCCCGTCGACCTCGGCACCGCGGACCGCAAGAGGAAACGCCTCGAGCCCCGACGCATCCGAGGCAGTCAAGATCGCGCCTACCCCCGGTGCTCTCTGCGCGTCGTCCAGATCGAGCGCACGCACGCGCCCACGGGCATACGGGCTTCGGACAAAGACGCCGTGCAGCATCCCCGGCAGCTTGATGTCGTCCACGAATATCGCCTTGCCCGTCAGGAAGCGCGCGTCCTCGAAGCGCGGGATGCCGCGCCCCATCGTTGCCCCCGTCAGCCGGCTCGCGCGCACGACCCGATCACGCAGCTGGCCGCGAGATCAGCCGGCGGGCGTTCTCTCCGAGGATCGACCGCTCGACGTCCGCATCCAGGCCGAGGCTACGGACCGTCTCGACGGGGCGCTCGTCCCCCATGTCGAACGGATAGTCCGAGCCGAGCAAAACCCGCTCGGGCCCGAAGAAGTCGATCAGGCCGCGGAGGACATCGGCGTCGTGGACGACCGTGTCGACGAAGAAGCGCCTGATGGCGCCTCGAACGTCGCGCCCGGGCGGGTGAATCGCCTGTTCCCGCGCCAGCCGGCCTCGAAGCGCGGGCAGCCCGCCGCCGCCGTGTGCCAGCACGACCTTGAGCGACGGGTGCCTGTCAAGCACGCCCGCGGCGATCATGTGCGCGCCGGCAACGGCGGTCTCGAAGGGATTGCCGACCGTGTTCCAGAGGTAGTGCTGCTCGAGGACGGGAAGCGCCTCGAGTCGGGTGCTCGGATGCACGAAGACGAGCGCGCCCGTTTCCTCGGCCGCCGTCCAGAACGGCTCGAACCGATCGTCGCCCAGGTACACGCCGGCCCAGGCCGTCGGCAGCTCGACCCCCGCGAAGCGCCCGTCGCCCATCAACTCGACGAGCCGGTCGGGGCTGGTCGGCTCGACCGTTCCCAGTAACGCGACCCGCTCGCAGGCCAGGTCGGCGAGCGCATCGTTCTGCCGATCGACCTCGACGCCGCAGAGATTCACCCATGGCGCGAGCACGACGACGTCGACTCCGGCACGATCCTGTTCCTCGAGAATTCGCGCGAGGTCGCTGAACTCCCGTCGTGCGGAGCGAAGCTCGGTGCCCGCAAACCGCACGACCTGCGTGCCGTCACGCCATTCGACCACCGCGCCGACGCCGGGAACGATCACATGCGCGTGAGCATCGACAACCACCTCACGCGCCGGGGCGATGCTCGACCAGCGACACGAGCGTCTCGAGAAACGCCGCTCCCCGCGCCCCGTCGACAACGCGATGATCGAAAGACACCGAGAAAGTCGCCGTCGGACGCACGACGACCTCGTCGTTCACGACAACGGGGCGCTTGCCCATCCGGCCGACAGCGAGGATCGCGGCCTGCGGTGCGTTGACGATCGCCTGAAAGCCGTCGACGGCGTACATGCCGAGGTTCGAGATCGTGAAGGTCCCGTCCTGAACGTCGGCCGGTCGAAGCGCGCCTGCCCTCGCCGCCGCCACGAGCTCACGGCGGCGCGACGAGATCGTCGTCAGATCGAGCGTGTCGGCGCGTTGGATGACCGGGGCGATCAGACCGTCGTCCGTGGCGACGGCGATGGCGACGTTCACCTGTTCGGCGGTGACGATCGAGCCGTCGTGCCATGACGCGTTCACGTTCGGATGTCGTACGAGCGCCGCTGCGCAGGCCTGGACCAGCAGATCCGTGACGGTCACCTCCCCGCCGCCGGGTCGAGCGCGCGCAGAGGTGATCCCCACTTCCAGCCCGGATGCGTCGACGTCGCGCCAGAGCACGAACTGCGGCACCTCGCGCCACGACTGCAGCGTCCGTGCAGCCATCACGCGCCAGACCGGCCCGACCGCTACGGGGGCGGCGGGCACCGAGCGCGGCTCGCCGGTCGTCACGATGTCGTCGACGACGACCGCGCCGCCCGGGCCGCTCCCCGTCAGCGCCGTCAGGTCGACTCCCAGTTCGCGCGCCAGGCGACGGGCCTTCGGCGAGGCGGACGCGCGAGCCGGCGGCTCTCCAGGCTCCTCGCCGTCGCCGAGCACGACGGCGATCACGGAGCCAACGGCGACCTCCGCGCCCTCGGCAGCGCAGACACCGCTCAGCCGGCCGGCTGCCGGAGCCTCGATCTCGACGGTCACCTTGTCCGTTTCGATCTCGAGGAGAGGCTCGCCTTTCGCAACCATGTCGCCGTCGCCCTTCAGCCAGCGCACCACCTTGCCAGTGTCCTGCGCGAGCCCGAGCATCGGCATGATCACGTCAGCCGCCATCGAGCCCGTCGACCGCCGACGACTCGCCGGACCGCTCGGCAAGCCGCGGGTTGTTGAGGTTCGATGTCACCTCTCGCACCGCGGGGACGGTTCCGCCGACCGTGTACTGCCCTCCGGCCGTGACGAGGAGCTCTTCGGCCGGGAAGCGAGTGATCACCTCGCAGCCGTCGTGCGTCACGACCAGCTGCTCCTCGATCCGCGCCGCCTGCCAGCCGTCGGAGGCGGGCCAGAACGTCTCCAGGGCGAACACCATGCCCTCCTCGATCACCTCCGGATGATCGAACGAGACGAGGCGGGAGAAGATCGGTTTCTCCCAGATCGACAGGCCGACGCCGTGGCCGTACTGCAGCGCGAACGCCGCCTCCTCGTCCGGGAAGCCGAATGCCTCCGCCCGTGGGAAGACCTCGACCACCTCGGCAGTGGTCACACCCGGACGAATCATCCCGATCGCATGGTCGAGAATGTCGCGACACCGCTTGTAGGCGTCGACGAGCGCCGGCGACGCCGACCCGACAGCGAACGTGCGGTAGTAGCACGTGCGGTACCCGTTGTAGGCGTGGAGGATGTCGAAGTACGCAGGATCGCCCGGTCGCAGCATCCGGTCGGTGAAGACGTGAGGATGCGGCGAGCACCGTTCGCCGGAGATGGCGTTGACGCCCTCCACATGCTCCGACCCGAGCTCGAACAGGACCTTGTTGACGAGTGCAACGCAGTCGTTCTCGCGGAAGCCGGGACGCATGGCGCGGAAGAGCTGGTCGTACGCAGCGTCGACCATCGCGCAGGCGGTGTTGAGCAAGGTGATCTCGTCGACGGTCTTCAGCTTGCGAATGTCCTGCATCAGCGCCTGGCCGTCGACGACCGTGATCCCGGCCTGCTGGAGCGCGAACAGCACGGGCAACTCGATCATGTCGACCCCCAGCGGCTCGCCCAACAACCCGCGGAGCTCGAGCTCCACCCGGATCTTCTCGGCCACCGACTCCGCACGACCGCTGACCGAACCGCGGAGCGTCGAGATTCCCGCGCGCGAGCGGCCGTCACCGAGCCACGGGTTGTAGAGCGTGTGATGACGCGCTGCGGAGCCGAAGTCCCACACGATCGGCTCCCCGTCGCGCGTGAGCAGGCAGAAGCGGATCAGCTTGTCCATCGCCCACGTGCCGATGTGCGTAGCCGTGATGTAGCGAATGTTGCTCATGTCGAAGCAGAGCAGAGCACCGAGCTCGGACCGCTCGAGGCCGGCGGTCGCACGTTCGAGTCGTTCCCGCCGCAGGCGGTCGAAGTCGGTGCGCTGCTCCCAGTCGACCGCGTTCGTCCCGAACGACCTGATCGTCATCGGCGGGTCACGCTCGGACCAACTGCAGCGCCAGCTCGTACACCGACTCGCCCGTGGGCACGGTCAGGTCCTCGAGCACGGGCGAGAACGGAATCGGCACGTCGAGTGCGCCCGCGCGGCGGACCGGCGCTTCGAGATCCCAGAACGCACCCTCCGCGATCACGGCGGCGAGCTCCGCGGACGCGCCGTAGCTCTGGTGGCCCTCGTCGATCACGATCGCGCGCCCCGTTTTGCGCGCCGAGCCGACGAGGGCGGCACGGTCCAGCGGTACGAGCGTCCGCGGGTCGACGACCTCGGCGGAGATCCCGTCGGCCGCCAGCAGGTCGGCGGCCTCGAGGGCGACGTAGACCATCGAGCTGGTCGCGACCAGGGTGACGTCTTCGCCGACGCGCTTCACGTCGGCGACGCCGAGCGGGAGCACGAAGTCCTCGTCGTCGGGCACCTGCCCTTTGGTCGCGAAGTTCATCTTGTCCTCGAAGACGACGACCGGGTTGTCGTCGCGAATCGCGGCCTTCAGGAGCCCCTTCGCGTCTGCGGGCGTCGCGGGTAGCGCAACTTTGAGACCGGGGATGTGGGCGACCCATGCGTGCAGAGACTGCGAATGCTGGGCGCCCGAGCGTCGCGTCGCCCCCAGCGTCGTCCGCACCGTCAAGGGCGCCTTGAGGCGGCCGCCCGACATGTAGTGGATCTTCGCAGCCTGATTGGCGAGCTGATCCATGATCAAGGTCAGGAAATCGCCGAACATGATGTCGACGACCGGCCTCATCCCCGTCATGGCGGCACCCAGGCCGACACCGGTGATGCCGGACTCGGAGATCGGCGAGTCGATCACCCGCTCGGGGCCGAATTCCTCGACCAGGCCTGACAGCACCTTGAACGGCGTGCCTGCCTCGGCGACGTCCTCACCGAGGATGAACACGGTCGGATCGCGGCGAAGCTCCTCGCGCAGTGCCTCGTTCACCGCTTGCGACTGGGTGATCTCGCGAGTGGCCGAAGCGGCGTCAGTTGCGAGCGAAGACATGCTCCGTCACCTGATCCTCGGACGGATAGGGCGTGTCGAGCGCGAACGCGACGCCGGCCTCGATCTCTGCGCGAGTTGCCTGCGCGATCTCGTCGAGCTCGGCTTCGGTCGCGATCTCCGCCTCGAAGAGGCGTCGTCCGAAGCGCGAGATCGGATCGCGATTCGTCGGCCCAGTCCGCCTCCTCCTCCTTCGTGCGGTAGTACGCACGGTCGACGTCGCCGACGTGGTGCCCGTAGAAGCGGTAGGTGTTCGCGACGACGAACGACGGCCCGTCGCCACGCCGCCCGCGCTGCACGGCTCTGGACGCCGCCCCGTGGACCGCGAGGACGTCCTGACCGTCGACGTCCTCGCCGGGAATCCCGAAGGCGGCGGCCCGGGCGAGGATCTCACCGGCCGTGGTCTCCCTGTAGTGCGTGTACTCGTTGTAGAGGTTGTTCTCGCAGAGGTAGATCACCGGCAAGTCCCAGAGCGCCGCCATGTTCATCACCTCGTAGACGAGCCCCTGGCCGAGCGCGCCTTCGCCGAAGAAGCAGACTGCGACCTGGTCCGTGCCGCGCATCTTGGCGCTCTGCGCGGCACCGGTCGCGATTCCCGCTGAGCCGCCGACGATGGCGTTCGCGCCGAGATTCCCGTGCTCGAAGTCTGCGATGTGCATCGATCCGCCCTTGCCTCGGCAGTAACCCGCCTCCTTCCCGAGCAACTCGGCGAACATCAACTGCACATCGGCACCTTTCGCCAGGCAGTGCCCGTGCCCCCGGTGCGTCGACGTGATGAAGTCGTCCTGCCTGAGCGCCCCGCAGACGCCGACGGCGACCGCCTCCTGACCAGCGTAGAGGTGTGTCAGCCCGGGCATCTTCGCGCTGCGATAGAGATCGTTCGCCGCTTCCTCGAACGAGCGGATGCGAGCCATCTGGCGGTAGAACCGAAGCGCGGTGTCGCGTTCGACCCCCAGCGGCACGACCGCAGTCGAGGCCATCAGCCGACGACCTTCTGCAACCCCGCCATGCGCGCAAGGACCTCGTAGCTGATCGCAAAATCCTGCTCACCGAGACCCATCGCGCGTGCGGCGGTCAAGATCTCGTTCGCCGCGGCGGTCGTCGGCATGGAGACGTCCAGCCGCCGGCCCGCCTCGAGCGCAAGGTTCATGTCCTTCTGCATCATGTTGACGTCGAACCACGCCTCGTCCGGCGGATCGAGGATGAACGGCGCCCGGTAGCTGAGCATCGGGCTCGCGATCACCGACTTGAGCATCGTCTCGAGCGCGACCCGAGGATCGATGCCCGACTTGACCGCCAGCAGCAGCCCTTCGCTGAAGGCGACGATCTGCACCTGCAGGCTCAGGTTGATCGCGATCTTCATCAGGACGGCCTGGCCGTTCTCGCCGACCCGGCGAACGGTCGGGCCGATGTCGAGCAGGATCGGCTCGATCTTGCGGAAGGCTTCCTCGTCCCCGCCGACCATGATCGCAAGCTTTCCCTGCTCGAGCGTCGCCACCGACCCGGAGACCGGCGCGTCGAGCATGCCGGCACCCGTCCGCGCGACCTTGGCGGCGAGCTCGCGGCTCGCCTCCGGCGAGCATGTCGTCATGTCGATGTAGACCTGCCCAGGTCTCAGTCCGCCGATGATCCCGTCCGGTCCTTCCGCGACCGCGGCGAGGGCTTGTGTGTTCGTGACCATCGAGAAGACGACGTCGCTCGCCTCGGCGACTGCTCGAGGCGTGTCGAGTAGACGGATGCCGCGTTCCTCGAGCCAACGCGCCTTCTCACGCGTGCGGTTGTACCCGACGACATCGTGACCGGCTCCATTCAGGCGAGCGGCGATGCCGCCTCCCATCACGCCGAGCCCGACGAATCCGACCGACGCCATCAGAGCTCCCTCTCGGCCATCGTGTCGATCTCGCGCTCGACGCGACCGATGTGGGCTTGCATCGAGGCGCGGGCTTCGTCGGGCCTGCGGGCGCCGATCGCCTCGACGATCTCGCGATGCTGGGCGAGCGAGCGTTCCGCGCTGTGCGGGATCTGGTAGACGGTGCCGAGCGCGCGGTGCAACTGATCTCGAAGGGCATGCATCAGATGTGCCGCCACGCGGTTGCCGGTCGCCTCGGCGATCGTCAGGTGAAACTCGAGGTCGGCGGCAATGTAGTCGTCCTCGGAGCCGATCCCTGATTCCATCTCCGCGATCGCCGCGCGCATCCGCACGAGATCGGCCTCGCGCCGCCGTTCAGCCGCGAGCGCCGCGCATTCGCCTTCGAGGATCCGTCGAATCTCGAACAGCTCGTGCAGATCCGCTTCGGCTACCGACAGCAGCAGCTCGAGCGACTGGTTGAGCGTGTTGCGTGCGTGCGAGACGGTGAAGGCGCCGTTTCCACGCGCCTCGATCAGACCCTGAGATTCGAGCATCCGGAGCGCCTCGCGCACGGACGAGCGACCGACGCTGTAGTTCTCGACGAGCTCGCGCTCCGGCGGGACAGGGTCGCCAGGCCGGAGCCGGCCTGCGGCGATCAGCTCGAGCAGTTGGTCTGCAACGAGCTTGTAGGTCTTCGGCCGTTCACTGGGGGTGACTGTCTGGCTGTCAGACAATGGCGCGGCGACCTTAGTTGTCCTCAGAACGGTTTGTCAAGTTGAGAAATGGCTTGAAAAGAGGCTATTGACAGCTTCGAGACCGATTGTCAGGATCGCGGCCGAACGTACGGAATTGTCTGACACGCCGACCTCTCTCTGCAAGAACGCGCCGGCGGGTCGCCCTTCGTGGAAGTGCAAAGGAGGTTGACGGCAATGACGTGGAGGCGCGGTTGGGCTTGGTGGCTCAGCGTGACAGCCGTATCGGCGCTTGCCCTCGTTGCCGCCGGAGTCGCCGGCGGTCGGGCAACGGTCCAGGCTGCGAAGACCGCTACGTGCATCAAGGGAAGCGGCAAGACGATCAACATCGGCGCATCGCTCTCACTCTCGGGCGACTTCGCCGCCGACGGAAAGGCATTCGAACGCGGTTACCAGTTGTGGGCCCAGCATGAGAACGCGACGGGTGGGCTCCTCGGCTGCCAGGTGAAGCTCGACATCGTCTCGGACGCGAGCAGCCCGACGCAGGTCGCGACGAACTACACGAAGCTGATCTCGTCTGATCACGACGACCTCGTCTTCGGCCCGTTCTCGACCTTGCTGACAGTTCCGTCGTCGAAGATCGCGAACCGCTTCGGCTATGCGTTGATCGAGGGCGCGGGTGGCGCGCCGGCCGTGTTCGCCACCGGGCTTCACAACACGTTCGACGTGAGCCTCGTGATCAAAGATCAGCTCGTCACTGTCGCCAAGTGGCTCGCGTCACTCCCGAAGAGCGAGCGGCCGAAGACCGCTGCGTACCCGACGAGCAACGATCCGTTCACCGAGCCGCAGTTGCCGGTCGCCCGGAAGATCATGGAAGCAGCCGGGATCAAGACCGTGTACACGAAGGTGTTTGCATCCGAGGTGACGGACTACACACCGATCGCCACAACCGTCGCGACGCAGCATGCGGACGCGGTATTGCTCGGCTCCGTCGACGTACCGACGGTGTCGGCGTTCGTTCAGGCGTTCGCGCAGCAGCACTACAACCCGAAGGTCTTCGTTGCGACGGCCGGGCCCGATCAGGGCGCCGACTTCATCAAGGCGGTCGGAAAGAACTCGGAAGGCGTGATGGTGCCCAACGGCTGGTATCCGGGCTTCGCAAACGCGGAGAGCAAGGCGATGGTCAAGGCATACATCGCGAAGTACGGCGGAACTGCCTCCGACATCAACGCCGACGTCGCGGAGGGCTACTCGGTGGGACAGATCGCTGCGCTGGCCGCGATCGCGACCCACAGCCTCGACAACAAGAAGATCATCAACTACCTGCACAGCGGCGTGACCCTGCAGTCGGTTCAGGGGCCGGTGAAGTTCGACTCGCTGGGCGAGAACATCGCCGCGAAGGCGGCGACCTTCCAGTGGCAGAAGAACAAGTACGTCCAGGTGCTCCCGGGCGGCGACCCGAACTCGGTCAAACCCGAATACCCGAAGGCGCACTGGGGAGGCTAGACCGTTGGGGAGCGAGTACGCGAAGGCCGTCGTCGACGGCATCCTGACCGGA
This sequence comes from uncultured Thermoleophilia bacterium, assembly GCA_963769545.1. Taxonomy (GTDB): domain Bacteria; phylum Actinomycetota; class Thermoleophilia; order Gaiellales; family Gaiellaceae; genus PALSA-600. Next base: position 778,178 of record CAVYMB010000003.1, read on the forward strand.
GGGGTCTACGCCCTGATGGCGGCGGGACTGACGCTGATCTTCGGCGTGATGGACATCATCAACATCGCGCAAGGGATCATGGTCGTGCTCGGCGCGTACCTGAGCTACGCCCTCTCCACCCACCTGGGCATGGACTTGTTCGTGACGCTCCTGATCACGATCCCGGCGCTCTTCCTGCTCGGGCTCGCAATCGAGTGGTTGCTCATGCGCAGAATCCCGGAGGGGGAGCGGACGGCGATGTCGATTCTCGTGACGTACGCCGTCGCGATCCTGATCGAAGGGGTCCTGATCCAGGAGTTCGGCGTCACGTACGTGCAGTTGCACGCGCCCTACGTCGACCAGTCGGTCCACGTACTCGGGTTCTACCTCCCCTACATCTATCTCTACGGTTTTGCGCTCGCCGTCGTCCTGTTGGGGCTGATCTACGCGGGGCTCCATCTGACCCGCTTCGGGCAGTCGCTCCGCGCAGCCCTGCAGGACCGGCGAGCGGCCGAGCTCATCGGGATCGACGTCGATCGTGTCCGCACCGTCACCTTCGGGATCGGGGTGGCGGTGACCGCGGTCGGCGGCATGGTCTTCGGCGCAACCAACGCCTTCAACCCGAACAGCGGCTACGACCTGATCTCGCGCTTGCTGACGATCGTCATTCTCGGCGGTCTCGGCTCGATCTCGGGCGCACTGATCGCAGCGGTGTGCATGCTCGTGCTCGAGGACGTCGTGGCCGTGGCGTGGTCGCCGACCTGGTCGACGCTCGTCTTCTTCGCGGTCCTCGTCGTCGTGCTCACGATCCGGCCCAACGGCCTGTTCGGGCGGGCCGCCGCGAGGGCCCAGTGACGCGACTGAGCCCGGCCGTCCGGCGCGGCGGCGCCGCCCTGGGGATCGTCGCGGTCGTCGCCGTCTTCGCCGTGTTCCCGATCGTCTTCTCCAATCCGACGACGACCACGATCGCGTTCTTCACGCTCGTCTACATGGTCTCGGCATCGTCCTGGAACGTGTTCTCCGGACTGAGCGGGTACATCGCGCTCGGCCACGCCGTCTTCTTCGGAACCGGCGCCTACACCCTCGCGATCGTGGCCGAGAAGCTGCACATGGGCGCCGGCTCGAATGTGTTCGCGCTCGTTCCGTTGGCGGGCATCGCCGCCGGGATCGTCGCAGTCCCTTTCGGATTGATCGCCCTGCGAACCCGGCGTCACACCTTCGTCGTGATCACGATCGCGATCTTCTTCATCTTCCAGCTGCTGGCGTTCAACCTCACGATCACCGGCGGCTCCTCCGGGCTGCAGACCCCGACCCCACTCTGGACGGCGGTCGGCTACAACCAGCGCTTCTACTACGTCGCACTCGTCATTCTCGTGCTGACGGTCGCGGTCGCGTGGTTCGTCCGCCGGTCGCGGTTCGGGCTGCAACTCCTCGCGATTCGTGACGACGAGGACCGCGCGCTCGGGCTCGGTGTCCGCGTGGCGCGCGTGAAGCTCACCGCGTTCACGATCTCCGCGATCCCGATCGGGATGGTCGGCGCGCTCTGGGCCTACTTCCTCGGGCAGGTCTTCCCACAGTTCGCGTTCGATCCGTTGTTCGACATCACCGTCGCGCTGATGGCGTTCTTCGGAGGCCTTGGGACGATCAGCGGGCCGCTCGTCGGTGCGCTCCTACTCGAGACGCTGCAGCAGGAGTTCACGCTCCAGTTCTCCTCCGGCGGCGTCTACCTCATCGTCTACGGCGCGCTGTTCTTGGCTGTCATCCTCTTGCTCCCGCGCGGGGTCGTGCCCTCGCTCGCCGCGCTGGTGCCGCGGCTGCGCGCTCGCCTGTCGGGCGGGTCGGATCCGGCCCAGAACCCCGGACCGATCGTCGGTGACCACGGGTGACGGTGTTGCTCGACGTCCAGGGGGTTCACAAGTCGTTCGGAGGCCTGAAGGCCCTGGACGGTGCGAGCTTCACCGTCGAAGAGGGGACGATCGCCGGGCTGATCGGCCCGAACGGGTCCGGCAAGACCACGCTGTTCAACGTGATGACCGGGTACGAGCGCCCGGACCAGGGCGGGGTCAGCTTCCGGGGAGAACAGATCGAGCTCCTGCGGCCCGACCAGGTGTTCGCGCGCGGCATCGGCCGCACCTTCCAACTGACGCGCATCTTCGGCCGGTTGACCGTGCTCGAGAACATGCTGATCGCAACGCAACGCCATGAAGGGTGGCTACGGAGCGTCCTGCGCAGCGCCGGGTCCGCCGGTGAACGGTCCCGCGCGCTCGAGCTGCTCGACTTCGTCGGGATCGCGAACCTCGCCGGGCTGGCTGCCGGCAAACTCTCCTACGGCCAGCGACGGCTGCTCGAGCTGGCGTATGTCCTCGTCGCCGATCCAACGGTCATCCTGCTGGACGAGCCCGCGGGCGGCGTCAACCCGTCGCTCGTGCACCTGATCGCCGACCGCATCCGCGACCTCAATCGACGCGGCAAGACGTTCCTGATCGTCGAGCACGACATGGGCTTCGTGATGGAGCTCTGCGCCCACGTCACCGTTCTCGATCAGGGTCGCGCCCTGATCACGGCGTCTCCCGAAGTGGTGCGGAACGATCCAGCCGTGCTCGACGCCTACCTCGGCGGCGCCGACGACGACGAGCTCGATGACGATCCGGTGAGCCTGTGACCGTCCTGCTCGAGATCGACGGCATCGTCGCGGGCTACGGGGGCGGTGACGTTCTCAAAGGAGTCAAGTTCGACGTCGCCGAAGGCGGCATCACGTGCGTCGTCGGGCCGAACGGAGCCGGCAAGTCGACGCTGCTCGCGACCGTGAGCGGAACGTTGCGCGCTCGGCGCGGCGAGATCAGGTTCCGGGGGTGCAATCTCGTCGGATTGCGACCACGACAGATCCTGGCACTCGGGATCGCGCAGGTCCCACAGAACCACAGCCTCTTCCCGGACATGACCGTGCGTGAGAACGTCGAGATCGGCGCGTTCATGCTCCGAGACAAGCAGCTGACTCAACGACGGCTTGCCGAGATCGAGGAGGTCTTCCCGATCGTGCGCGAGCGAGCCCGGGAGCGGGCGGCCAGCCTTTCCGGCGGGCAACGCCGCCTGATCGAGTTTGCGCGGAGCCTGATGCTCGACCCTTCGCTGATCGTGCTCGACGAGCCGTCGATGGGACTCGACCCGCGGACCCGGCGAGCAGTCTTCGACACGATTCGGGTCATGAACGACCAGGGCCGCACGATCCTGCTCGTCGAGCAGAACGCACGGGCAGGTCTCAAGCTCAGCCGCCAGGGCATCGTCCTCGAAAACGGCAAGGTCAGGCTGGCCGGGACCGGCCGCGAGGTGCTCGAGCACCCCGACATCGGCGCGCTCTACCTCGGCGTGCGTGCGCAGCCGGAACGCGGTCGGCCGCCGGCCTCGCTCAGCTAGCGGCGGCGCTCAGCCTTTGACGCGAAGCTCGACGACTGACGCCTGGAACCCTGGTCCCTTCGGCGCGCACGAGTACGGCCCGATGCCGACCGCACCTGGCAGATACAGCGTGCGAAAGACCCGCCAATCGCCGTCGCCCGCCACGAAGACCTCGATCGTCGCGTCCTTGCGCACCGCCCGCAGCCGTGCTTCGGACGCGTCCCAGCGCTCGCGCGACCAGTCCGATTCGTCACGCGTGTGCACCGCCGAGAGCCAGCGCTCGCCGTCGACCTCGATCCCGGCCTTCAGCCAGCGCTCCTCCGAGGCGACGACCATCAGCCCCACCTGGTCGTAGCGATCGACGAACTCTCCTCGCACCAGCAGCTCGAGCTCGAAGTCCGCCTCGACGCGCGTCAGCAGCGAACAACCATTGTGCGAAGACGGAACACCCTCGGTCTTGCGCCAGAAGTCCGTGCCACCGGGACAGCGCCAGGTGACCGAGCCGGTGCCGGTGTCCGAGGAGATGGGCTCGCGATTCCAGCCCCACGCCCGCCCGGCAAGCTCGGGCAGGAGCGTCGTCCTTGTGACAGTCGGGGGAATCGTCATGTCGTGATTCGGCCGTTCCTGCTCAGCCGGTCGCCGCAAGCAAACAACATCGCCCCGCCGCGGGCTAGCGCGGCGGGGCGAGACGCTCAGCCTATCCCTCAGGTGTCGAGAACTTCGACGATCTTGCCGGCGCCGACTTCGTTCGGGCCGACTTCCCAGATCTCGACGGGCGACAGATCAGGAGGCGCTTGGCCGTCGCCGGTGCGGCGCAGCGCAACGTCGCGTGCTTCGTTCAGCGACTCTGCGACCTCCCCCTCGCCATTGGCGTACCTGACGTGGTACTGGGTTGCCTGCATGGTCCCCGTGTGCCCGGGAGCGGCCCGATGCCAAACATCCAGGGTCAAATCGAGACGCGGCGCCCGTCGCTTGGACGCCGGCGCACAAGTGGGTAGCGTCATCCCGATGGATGTGCTCGCGGACGTCGTGGCCGCGCTTGCCGAGGAGCTGCAGATCCCCGGCGTCGCCGTTGGCGTGCTTCTCGACGGCCGGGAGGAGCATGTGTTCCAGGGTGTCACGAGCATCGACAACCCGCTGCCGGTGAACGAGCGCACGCTCTTCCTGTGCGGCTCGACGACCAAGACGTTCACAGCGACGGCGATCGTTCGCCTCGTCGAGCTGGGGCTCGTCGACCTCGACGCCCCGGCGCGTACGTACGTGCCGGAGCTCCGGGTCGAGGACGAGGACGCGGCCGCCTCGGTAACCGTCCTCCAGTTGCTGAACCACACCTCGGGCTGGGACGGCGATTTTTTCCGAAACACCGGCGAGGGCGACGATGCGCTCGCCCGGTACGTCGAAGCGATGACCGGGCTCCGGCAACTGACGCGGCCGGGCGAAGCTGTCTCGTACAACAACGCCGCGTTCGGCCTCGCCGGCCGGCTGGTCGAGAAGGTGACCGGATCGACCTACGAGGCGGCACTTCGCGAGCTGCTGCTCGATCCGCTCGAGCTCCACGACACGCTGTTCTTCCCGCGGGAGCTCCTGACACGACGGGTTGCGGTCGACCACCAGCGCCTGCAGGAAGGGGGCACGAACATCCTGCCGTTCGGGTTCCCACGAGCGACGAATCCTGCCGGCGGCCTCGCGACCACCACGCGCGACCTGATCGCGTGGGCGCGCTTCAACCTCGACGGCGGCGGCTCGCTCCTCTCGCCCGAGCGCGCACGGAGGATGCACGAGCCGACGGTCGAAGCGCCCGGCTGGTCGGCAGGAGACGCGGTCGGGATCTCGTGGCTGCTCAGCGACGTCGCAGGCCTCCACGTCGTCGGCCACGGCGGGGCAACGCTCGGGCAGCTGTCGCTCTTCAAGATCGTCCCTGAACGCCGTTTCGCCCTCGTCTCGTGCACGAACTGCAGCCCCATCGGCGCAGCATTCAACGAGCGGATCATGGAGTGGGCTTGGGAGAGCCTGCTCGGTGCGCCGATACCCGAGCCGGAGACTGTCCCGCGCCCGACGGACGAGCTGGCAGCGTATTGCGCTCGCTACGAGACCGTTGCGAACGTCATCGACGTTACAGCCAACGGTGACGGCCTCTCACTGCTCGTGACCGACCGACCGGAGTTGCTCGAGGAGTTCGGCGTCGAGTTGGAGCAGGAGCCGCCGGTTCCCTTCCTCTTCCGGGCCGGCCATACGGACCGCATCGTCTGCACCACACCGCCGTACCGTGGCAGCACCGGTTTCTTCCTGCGCGACGAGACCGGCCGCGTCACGGCCGTGAACGCCTTCGGGCGCCACGCTGCCCGAACTGGCTGAGCCCTCGAGCCACACCGTGTCGGTACGTTGCCGTAGGTGCGCGCGCTCGACGACGAAGAGATCAGGGCGTTCCTCATGGAAGGCACTCGTACGGCAAAGCTCGCGGTCGTGCGAAAGAACGGGTCACCCCTGGTCACGCCGGTCTGGTTCCTGGTCGACCATGACGGAACGATCGTGTTGACAACCGGCAAGCACACCGTCAAGGGCCGAGCGCTCGAACGGGACCCGCGTGCCTCGATCTGCGTCGAGGACGATCGGCCGCCGTTTGCGTTCGTACGAGTAGACGGCGTCGCCGAGCTGTCTGACGATCCTGCTGAGCTTCGACTCTGGGCGATCCGGATCGCCGAGCGCTACATGGGTGCTGAGCGTGCACAGGAATTTGGAGAGCGAAACAGCGTCCCCGGCGAGATCGTCGTGCGCGTGCGACCGACACACACGGTCGGCCAAAGCGAGCTCACAGGCTCTCGGTAGCCAACGCCTCCGCCTGGTCGCCGGTCGACGGCCGGCGCCGCGCGAGGAGCAACCGCCTGCCTTCCGACACCGGGATGATTGCGAGACCCACGACGATGCAGACCAGCCATTGGTGCAGATCGAGGTGGACGGTGCCGAGGATCCGCTGGAGGAGCCCGAGCTCGTTGCCGAGCACGATCGCCACGAGCGAGCCACCGCTGCACAGAAGGAACATCCTGTCCTCGAGCACGCCGAGCGAGAACACCGAGTGCTGCTCGTCGCGCGTGCAGAACGCGAAGAACACGTTGCTGAACGCGAACGCCGTCAGGCCCATCGTGCGACCGATCGTGCTCGAGCCGTAGTGGTCGTCGGCCCACGCGATCAGCCCGAGCGTGGCCCCGCCCATGACGATGCCGGCGATCGCGACCCAGACGAGGAGCGGCCTCGGCAGGATCTGTTCGTCCGACGGTCGCGGCTTGCGCTTCATCAATCCTTCGGCAGGCCGTCCGTAGCCGAGGCCGATCGCCTGCAGGACCTGCGTGGTGAAGTTCACGTACAGCGTCTGCAGAGGGACGAACGGGACGCCGCCCACGACATTGAAGATGCTCGCACCGAGGAAGGTGACGATGAAGCCGACGAGCACGCCCATCTGGAAGCGGATGTACTTGGTGAGGTTGTCGTACAGTCCGCGGCCCAGCTCGACCGCGCGCACGATGGTGGCGAAGTTGTCGTCCGTGAGGATCATCGTCGCCGCTTCCTTCGAGACTTCGGTGCCGGTGATCCCCATGGCGATGCCGATGTCGGCCTTTTTCAACGCCGGCGCGTCGTTGACGCCGTCGCCGGTCATCGCGACGATGTCTCCCCTCCGCTTCAAGGTGTCGACGAGCCGCACCTTGTCCTCCGGCGCGACGCGCGCGATCACGCCGATGTCGCCGATCACCGCGTCGAGCTCCTGGTCGGACATCGCCTTGAACTCCGCGCCGCTGATCGCACGGCCGGGGATGCCGAGCTCTTTTGCGATCGCAGCCGCCGTCACGGCGTGGTCACCGGTGATCATGCGGACCTCGATCCCGGCCTCGTGCGCGGTGGCGATCGCCGCCTTCGCCGCCGCCCGCGGCGGGTCGACGATGCCGACGAGGGCCAGCACCGTCATGCCGTCGAGGAGCGGGAGCAGGTCGGCCGACGCGTCGAACGTCTTCGGGTCGAAGTCCTTGCGGCCGGTCGCCATCACGCGGAGCCCCTGACTCGCAAGCCGCTCGTTCTCGTCGGTGTACCGCTGCTTGAACTCGTCGTCGACCGGGACGATGGCGAGATCTTCCGGAGCGGGTCGAGCCGCGGCCCGCGCGAGCAGCTGATCGGGCGCGCCCTTGACGAGGCAGCGGACGACCTCGGTGCCGCTCTCGTCTCGCATGTTGTGGAAGGTGGCCATCATCTTGTAGTCCGCGTCGAACGGAAGCTCGGCAACCCGTGGGTACTGCTCCCGGGTCGTGGCCGCGTCGAGGCCGCCCTTCTCTGCGAGCACGATGAGCGCTCCCTCGGTGGGGTCGCCGATGAGCTCGCCGTCCTTGACGACGGCGTCGGCGCACAGCGCCATCGGCAGCAGGAACTGGTCGAGCGGCACTTCCGACAGGCCGAAGGCGTGCTTGATCGTTCCCTCCGTGCTGTACCCGCCCCCGGAGACCGTGTAGCGGCGGCCGGGGATCGTCAGCTCGACCGCGGTCATCTGGTTGAGCGTCAGCGTCCCCGTCTTGTCGGAGTTGATCGCGGACGTCGAGCCGAGCGTCTCGGTCGAGCGGAGCCGCTTCATGATCGCGTTCGCCTTCGCGAGCATCTGAGTCCCGTAGGAGAGGATCGTCGTGACGACGGCGGGAAGCCCGGTCGGGATCGCGGAGATCGCGAAGGCGATCGCCGCGGTGAACACGGTGTCGAAGCTCTCTCCGCGCGACAGGTTGAGCACGATCGAGACCGCGACGGCAGCACCTGAGATGACGAGGATCTGGCTCGTCAGCTTCTTCAGCTGCTTCGTCAGCGGAGTATCCGTCTCGCCGGTGCTCTGGAGCATGTGCGAGATGTGGCCGACTTCCGTCGCCATCCCTGTCGAGGTGACGACGAACGTGCCGGCGCCTCGGGTCACGTTCGTGTTCATGTAGACCGAGTCGGTCCGGTCGCCGAGCGGCGTGTCGGCCGACTCGACCGCGTCCACTCCCTTCGAGACGGGCAAGCTCTCGCCGGTCAGCGCCGACTCTGCGATCTCGAGCGTCGCCGCCGAGAGCAGGCGGCCGTCGGCCGGCACCACATCGCCGGCCTCGATCGAGACGATGTCCCCGGGGACGAGCTCCTCCGCCGGGATCTGGACGAGCTCTCCGTCACGGCGCACGCGCGCCTTGACGATCATCATCTTCTGGAGCGCCGCGACGGCCTCGGCCGCCTTGCCCTCCTGGCGCAGGCCGAGCACCGCGTTGAACAGCGTCAGGAAAAGCAGGACGAGACCGGTCCCGAGCTCCTTGAGCGGATAGAGGCTTCCGATCCCGGCTACGAGCAGGACGATCTGCATCGGGTCGCGGTACTGGCGGATGAAGGCCCGCCAGCGTGGCTCGACCTCGGCCACGGCGAACGTGTTGGGCCCGACCCCGGCGCGGCGTGAGGCAACCTCGCTGGCCGTGAGTCCACGCGCCGGATCGACGCCGATGCGGCGCGCGACCTCGTCCGGCGGCAACGCGTACCACGCAACGGCCGGGGTGTCGGTCGCCGGAGCTTCCTCGGTCGTCGCCATCAGTGGGTCTCCTTCTGTCGCATGGTCGGGGGTTGGCCTGCCGCTCAGCCGGGCGGTCCGAGCTCGAGGCCGTCTGCGTCGATTGTCACAGTCGTCCCGGCGGTGCTTGCCAGGAGCGCCGGAGTATCGGTCATCGATCCGATCATGGCCCGCTTCCCGGTCTTCTCGACGAACTCGCACGCCGCCAAGACTTTGGGTCCCATCGAGCCCTCGGCAAAGCCGTGGCTCCTGAGAGTCGCCGGATCGGCGCGGCGGATCGGCCGCTGGTCGGGCGTGCCCCAGTCCGTGTACGCAGCTTCGACGTCGGTGACGATCACCAGTGCGTCGGCCTCGAGATCGATCGCGAGGAGGGCGCTTGCGAGATCCTTGTCGATCACGGCCTCCACACCGACCAGCCGCCGGCCGGCGGGTGTCGGCTCGTCGGTGTAGCGGGTGGGGATGCCGCCGCCGCCGGCGCAGATGACGACCGCGCCTTGCTCCAGCAGCGACCTGATCGGGCGGATCTCGAAGATCCGCTTCGGAGCCGGAGACGGCACGACGCGGCGGAAGCTCTGTCCGTCGGGCTTGAACGACCACCCCTTCTCGGCCGCGAGCCGGTCGGCCTCCTCCTGCTCGTAGACCGGCCCGATGGGCTTGGTCGCGTTCGCGAAGGCGGGATCGTCCCCGTCGACCTCGATCATCGTCAGCAGCGTCGCGAGTGGACGCTCCTGCGGCAAGAGGTTGCCGAGCTCCTGCTCGATCAGGTATCCGATCATCCCCTCGGTCTGCGCGCCCAGGATGTCGAGCGGGTAGGCCTCGACCGCCGTGTACGCGGAGCCCATCAGTGCGAGGAGCCCAACCTGGGGACCGTTGCCGTGCGAGATCACGAGCTCGTGCTCGAGCGCGACCGGCGCGAGGGCGGCGCAGGCAGCACGTGCGTTCGCGCGCTGGTTCTCGGCGGTCAGCGGCTCGCCGCGCCGAAGTAGCGCATTCCCCCCGAGTGCGACGACGACCCGCACCGTCAGCCGGCGAGCGTGGCGACCATGACCGCCTTGATCGTGTGCAACCGGTTCTCGGCTTCGTCGAACACGAGCGACGCCGGCGACTCGAACACCTCCTCGGTCACCTCGAGCGCCTCCATCCCGAACTTCTCGAAGATCTCCTTGCCGACCTGCGTCTCGGTGTTGTGGAAGGCCGGCAGGCAGTGCATGAACTTCACGTCCGGGTTGCCGGTGCGCGCGAGCGTTTGCGTATTGACCTGATAGGGCGTGAGCAGCTCGATGCGCTCCTTCCAGACCTCGTCTGGCTCGCCCATCGAGACCCAGACGTCGGTCAGCAGCACATCGGCGCCCGTCACGGCCTCGTCGACGTCGTCTGTGATCGTGATCGTCGCGCCGGTCTCCGCCGCGGTCTCGCGTGCCAGCTCGACGATCTCGTCGCGTGGCCAGAGTGACTTCGGGCTGGCGATCCGAACGTCCATTCCGAGCTTCGCCCCGCCGATGAGGTAGGAGTCGGCCATGTTGAACCGGGCGTCCCCCAGGTAGCAGAAGACGACCTCGTCGAGCGGCTTGTCGAGATGCTCGCGAAACGTGAGGAAGTCGGCGAGGATCTGGGTCGGGTGCCACTCGTCGGTGAGGCCGTTGTACACCGGCACGCCGGCCCACCGCGCCAGCCCCTCCGCCGACTCCTGACCGAACCCGCGGTACTCGATCGCGTCGTACATCCGTCCGAGCACGCGCGCGGTGTCCTTCACTGTCTCCTTGTGGCCCATGTGCGAGCCGGAGGGGCCGATGAAGGTGACGTGAGCGCCCTGATCGTAGGCGGCAACCTCGAACGCGCAACGGGTCCTCGTCGAGTCCTTCTCGAAGATCAGCGCGATCTCCTTGCCGACGAGCTTCTGTTCCTCGCGCCCCTCCTTCTTCGCAGCCTTGAGCTCGGCGGCGAGATCGAGCAGGTACGTGAGCTCCTCGGGCGTGAAGTCGGCCAGCTTCATCAGGTGCCGGCCGCGCAGGTTGGTGGTCGTGCTCATCGCTTCGGATCCCCCTTCATGCGTCGCGGACGATCGGACAGGTCATGCAGTGGCCGCCACCGCGGCCGCGGCCGAGCTCCTGGCCCGCAATCGCGAGCACTTCGATCCCGGCATGGGCGAGCTTCGCGTTCGTCGCTTCGTTGCGCTCGTAGGCGACCACGACGCCGGGCTCGAGCGCAACCACGTTGTTGCCGTCGTCCCACTGGTTCCGCTCGGCTTCGAACTCGTCGCCGCCCGTCGAGACGAGCGTGAGGCTCTCGATCCCGAGCTCCCCCTTGAGCACGTCGAGGAACGAGCGCTCGGAGACCTCGCCCTGGACACCGGCAGGTCCCCCGGGGCGAAAGAGGATCGGGCGGATCTGCGACACGACCGGCTCGTAGAGCGTGACGACGTTCCGGTCGCAGAACGTGAACACCGTGTCCAGGTGCATCGCTGCCCGCTCGCGGGGCATCTGAGCTCCGATGACCAGCCGCGCTGCGCCTGCCTCGAACATGTTGCGGGCGAGGATGCTGACCGCGCGCGCCGTGCTCCGCTCCCCCATCCCGATCAGGACGACGCCGTCCCCGACCGGCATCATGTCCCCGCCCTCCATTCTTGCCTGTCCCCAGTCGTGGTCGGCGCCGCCGAACCAGATCTTGAAGTCGGCGTCGCGGAAGCGCGGGTGGAAGCGGTAGATCGCCTCGAGGTTCAGCGTCTCGAGCTGACGGGCGGGCCAGAACATCGGGTTGAGCGAGACGCCACCGTAGAGCCACGCGCTCGTGTCGCGGGTGAAGAGCTGGTTGGGCAGCGGGGGCAGGACGAAGTCGGTCGGGTGGAGCGCCTTGCCGATCGCCGAGCGCATCTCCGCGGGCAGCTCCTGGAGCGTGACCCCGCCGGTCAGCCGCGTCGCGAGCTCGTCGGCCGGCATCTCGTCGAGCCATTCGCGGAGCGGGTCGGCGAACATCGCGGTCACGTCCTCCGGCCTGACGCGGCGGGCCAGCAGCCACTCGCGTGCCGGGGCGTGCTCGAGTGTCTCGGCGAGCAACTCGTGCAGGAGCAACACTTCGACGCCGCGCTCGCGCATCAGGTCGACGAACGCATCGTGCTCCTGACGGGCGCGGCGCACCCAGATGACGTCGTCGAACAGCAGCTCGTGGCAGTTCGTCGGCGAGAGCCGCTCGTGGGCGAGGTCAGGCCGGTGCACCATCACCGTGCGGAGCTTCCCGACCTCGGAATGGGTTCCAAGCGCGGTTTCGGTGGCAGCGGTCATTCCGTCTCCTTTCTCAGGGTCACCCGACGGCCGCCGAGATGCCGATGAACGCGCAGCAGATCAGAAAGACGGCGAGGACGAAGGGCCAGACGAACTTCAGGTAGCGGTCGTAGCCGACCTTCGAGAGAGCGAGCCCGCCCATGATCACCGCCGAGGTCGGCGTGACGAGGTTGACGAGCCCGGAGGCCGACTGGAACGCCGTCACGGCGACGGCGCGGGAGACGCCTGCGAAGTCGGCGAGCGGCGCGAGGATCGGCATCACGAGCGCGGCTTGACCGGAGGACGACGGCACGAGGACGGCAATCGGCAGGTTGACGATGAAGGCGAGGATCCCGAACGCCCCTTGCGACCTGCCCGAGACCGCGTTCTCCATCCAGTGCAGGACCGTGTCGGTCATGTACGCGTTCTTCATCACGACGGTGATGCCGCGAGCGAGCACGATGATCAGTCCGGCGCCGAGGAAGTCCGCCGCTCCGGCGACGATCGTCGTGACGGTGCCCTCCTCCCCGAGCCTCGCGATCAGGCCGATCACCACGGCCATGACCAGGAAGAGCGTCGCCGCCTCGGGGAAGTAGAAGTCGCCGAACGTCGGTAGCGGGAAGTTTTTGCCGAACCCCTCCTGCCAGAGGTCGTTCCACGGGATGAAACCGTAGATCATCAGGAGGAACGTTCCGGCGAAGAGGACGAGGATGAGCTTCTGGCGACCGGTCAGGACCGGGACGTCGCTCATCAGCTTCTCGGCATCGGCGGCATCGGAGGGTGACACACCGACCACCGACTTCTCCGGGTGCACCCGAACGCGCCGCGCATACCAGATCACGAACCCGATCGCGAGGGAGACGAGCACGAACCACATCGCGATGCGAAGCCCGATCCCGTCCCCGATCGTGATCCCGGCCGCATCCGAGGCGACGCCGGTCGAGAACGGATTGACGGTCGAGGCGATCACCCCGCTTCCGGCGCCGAGGAAGATGATCGCGGCCGCGACCATGCGGTCGTAGCCGAGCGCGAGGGAAAGCGGAACGAGGAGCACGAAGAAGCCCAGGGTCTCCTCCCACATCCCGTACGACGTGCCCCCGAGCGCGAAGACCGCCATCAGGATCGCGATCAGGACGGGGCCACTCGCGCGGAACCGCAGCGCGAGACGGCCGATGCCGGTCTGGATCGCCTCGCTTTTCATGGTGACAGTGATGAACGCGCCGACCGCGAGCACGAAGAGGAAGATCGCCGCCGAGCCGTAGAGGAAACCCTCCTCCCACGGCCCGACGAACCCCTTCGCGCTCTCGACGCCGTACAGGCCGTTCGGCGGGGCTCCCCAGAGCTGCTTGAAGCGGAAGCTGAACGACGTGTCGACGCAGGGCTGCCCCGCCTCGGCTGCGGTGATGGTCGCGCCCGGAGCCGACTCGGCGTCGGCCGGAGCCTGGCCGCTCTCCGTCGGTGACTCGGCGTCGATGGCCGGCGCCGTCGCCGCCGGCGCGGAGCACGACGGCAGCTTGTGGTACGTGCCGGGCACGGGTGCACCGGTCGCCGAGTCGGTCTTGTAGGCGCCGGCGGGAACGACGAACGAGGCGATCCAGACGAGCAGCAGGACGGCCGCGAGCACCGTGAACGCGGTTGGGAACTTGAACCGTTTCTGGGGTGGCGCGTCGGCGATGGCTGACTCCGTGCTCACCGGCCTGCCGGTCGGCGTCACGTCGGTGAGCCGAGGCTACCGACGTCTCAATCGCACCACAAGCGCGGAAACCACTCTGTCACACGGCGTCGCTGCTCCTCCGGAAGACGGTGTCGAGGACGACCGAAGCGATCGCGATTCCGACAATCGCGGCGAACGTCGCCGGGTCGTTCCTGACGATGTCGACGGTGAAGAATCCGAGCACGATCGCGGTCACCGCGATGGCGAGCACGACGAGCGCGGTGCTGCTGCCGGTGTCGGCCCGTCTGCGGTAGCCGGCCGCGCCGACCAGCACGAAGACGATCAGCGAGACGGCGCTCCCGACCGACGCGATCGCCGACAGGTTCACGAGATTCGCCACGAGCAGGACGAGCGCCGTCGTGATCACCAGCCCACCCTTGGCGCCGAGCCGGGAGCGGCTACCGAACCACTCGGGGAAGAGCCCGTGCTCGGCGAGCATGTTCGTCAGGTTCGAGGACGCGTAGAGGGTCGCGTTCGTCGCACCCGCCGTGGCGAGCAGGGCGACGACCGCCATGATCGTGAAGCCGGCGTCCCCGAGCGTCGGCCGAGCGGCTTCGGCGATCGCGGTTTCGCCGTAGCCGATCACCTGTGTCACCGTGAGCGTCCCGAACACGCCGATCGCGATCAGCACGTACGTCACAGCCGTGATTCCGAGCGCGAGGTAGGTCGCCCTGGGGATGTCGTGCTTCGGGTTACGCAGGTCGCCGCCGGTGAACGTGATCACGTTGAAGCCGAGGTAGGCGAAGAAGGTGAGGGCGACGCTGGCGACGATCTTCGAGACGGAGGGGTAGCCGCTGAATGCGAGGAGGCTCGTGTCGATGTTCGGGAGCGTGACGCAGATGAAGACCGCGAAGGCGCCGAGGACGCCGATGACGATCGCCGACTGGGCGGCCGCGACGAACTTCGTTCCCACGAGGTTGAGCCCGAACATCACCAGCAGGACGAGGGTGATGAAGAGGTGGTTCCAGGCATTGCTCGCGTTCTCGCCGATGAAGAGAGCGGTCGCATAGCCGCCGAACGACACAGCGACCATCGCGGTCACGATCACGATCGCCGCGATGTAGCCGAGCCACGAGGCGACCCCGACCAGCCGTCCCACGCCGAACCCCTTGACCAGGTAGGTGATCAGCCCGCCCGAAGACGGATATCGCACGCCCAGCTTCGCGCAGACGTAGCCGAGGAGCATCGCCACCACGCCGCCGATCAGGAACGAGATCCAGACCGCGGCCCCCGCCACCGCGCCCGCCTCGCCGAGCAGTGCGAAGATCCCGGCGCCGATCATCGACCCGATCCCGAGCACGGTGGCGCCGCGAAGCGTGAGGGTCCGCGGGCGATCGGCCGACCGTGCGGGCTCGCTCACCTGAGTCCTCGGTCCCTCCGCCAACTGGCCCAACGATGGCACATCGGCAGGACGAGTCACTCACGCGCGCACGGACGCGGCCGATGGCCGAGAATCAGGCTCTTTTTCGACGAGGAGGTCGAGACGGATGAGCCACACGCCGACGGTGCCGGCTGGTGGGCGCCTGGCGCGCCTGCTTCCGATCGTCTCGTGGCTGCCGTCGTACGACCGGCGCTGGCTTCGCGGCGACGTGGCGGCAGGGATCGCCGTCACCGCGCTCGTCGTCCCGAAGAACCTCGGTTATGCCGGCATCGCCGGGGTGCCGCTCGAGAACGGGCTGTACGCGGCGGCGGCCGGCGCGATCATCTACGCGCTCTTCTGCACGTCGCGGCAGATCTCGACGGGGCCGAGCTCGTCACTCGCCGCGGTAGCCGGAGGCGCGGTGTTGGCGACCAAGCTCGGAGGTCAGGACGCGGCACAGCTCGTCGCGGCGATCACGCTGGTCACGGGCGCCCTGTTCCTGCTGCTGGCGCTGTTTCGGATGGGGTGGATCGCGCAGTTCCTGTCGAAGGCGGTGATCACCGGGTTCCTCGCCGGCGCCGCGATCGACGTGACGATCGGCGAGCTTCCGAAGCTGACGGGAACGTCATCGAGCGGCGACAGTGCGTGGCGGGAGCTGGCGACCTGGATCCAGGGCCTTGGCGAGACGCACTGGACGACGCTCGTCGTGGGGCTCGTGTCGCTCGGTGTGATTCTCGGGCTGCGGTTCGCCCTGCCCGCCGTCCCGGGCGCACTCGTGCTGGTGGTCGGTGGGTTGATCGCATCGGGGCTGTTCGACCTCGGCGCGCACGGCGTTGCGCTCGTCGGCCACGTTCCTCGCGGCTTGCCGAGCCCGGCCCTCCCCGATTGGGAGCTCGTCAGGACGCACCTCTCGACGATCGGGATCGCCTCGGTCGCGCTGCTGCTGATCGGGTTCTCGCAGACCGCCGGCGACGCCAGAGCGTTCGCCACCCGACACCGTTACCGCATCGACGTCAACCAGGAGTCGATCGCCCAGGGCATGGCGAACGCCGGGGCCGGACTGTTCCAGGGAATGCCCGTGTCGACGAGTCTTTCCGCAAGCTCGCTGAACGAGTCGGTCGGTGCACGAACGCCGGTCGCTTCGCTGATCACCGGCGGCCTCGTGCTGCTGACGCTGATCGTGCTCGCACCACTCTTCTCTGCTCTCCCGAAGGCCGTGCTCGCGGCGGTGATCATCGATGCGGTTGTGTTCGGGATGATCGATGTCGGTGAGCTCAGGCGCCTTCATCGCGTTGCGAAGGTCGACTTCTGGATCGCCGTCGCCGCGATCCTCGGCGTGCTCTCCGCCGGAGTCCTCGCCGGCGTCGCGATCGGCGTCGTCCTGTCACTCGGCTGGCTGATCTACGTCGCAACATCGCCGCGGATGCCGGTGCTCGCCCGTCAGCCCGGCACACAGGCGTTCCGCGAGCTCGACGAGAACCCGGGCGACGAGACGTTTCCGGGGATCGCCGTGCTGCGCCTCGACAGCGGCCTGTTCTTCGCCACCGCCGAGGCGCTCGACGATCGCGTCCGCGCGGTCATCCGGGAAAGCGATCCGCAGCTGCATGCGCTCGTCATCGACCTGGAAGGCGTCGACTTCGTCGACTCGCAGGGTGCTGCGAAGCTGGTCGAGCTTCACGACGTCGCGAGCGCGGACGGGGTCGCGCTTCGACTGGCCCGGGTCAAGCCGCAGGTCCTGGCCGTCCTCGAGGCCGACGGCATGGTGGCAACCCTCGGCGCCGACAGCATCCACGGAAACGTCGATCAGGCAGTCGAGGCGCAGCTCGTCGAGGACATCGGCATGGCCGCTGCGATGGATCGAGCCGACTGACGCACGCTTCCGGCGTGATGCGCTCGCTCGTGTCGGTTATCGTCCTTTCTTCGTTCGCCGACGTTCGACCCTGGGAGGAAGCAGTGCTACTCGCGTACACGTTCGGTCAGGTGATGTGGACGATGTTCGTCTTCTTCGCCTGGATCTTGTTCTTCTGGCTGCTGTTCACCGTGTTTGGTGATCTCTTCCGGCGCCACGACATCAGTGGTTGGGGGAAGGCGGCCTGGACGTTCTTCGTGATCGTGCTGCCGTTCCTCGGGATCTTCATCTACCTCATCGTCGAGGGGAAGGGCATGGGCGAGCGGAGCATGGCCCAGACCCAGGCGGCGCAGGCCGCGATGGATGCCCAGATCAGATCGGCCACGGGGTCCGGCGGCGGCGCCGAGCAGATCGCCAAGGCCAAGGAACTGCTCGACAGCGGCGCGATCACCCAGCCCGAATACGATCAGCTCAAGGCCAAGGCGCTCGCCTCGTAACCGGCGGACGTCCGGCGAACGAAAGGGGTCCCGATGTCTTCGACAACCGCCGCACCGGCAACCTTCTCGAGCGAGGAGCTGACAAAGCTGCTCGCGCTGATCAAGGAGGCTGACAGCGTCGAGCTCAAGCTGACGGTGCCGGAGTCCGACCAACGGTCTGCCGTGGTGACGCTGGGCCTCGATCCGCTGGAGGCCCAGATCCGCCAAGTCTTCTTCTTCGACACGCCGGAGCTGGCGCTCGACAAGCAGGGCGTCGTCGTCCGCGCCCGCCGGATCCAGGGCAAAGGTGCCGACTCGGCCGTCAAGCTGCGACCGGTCGTGCCGGCAGAGCTGCCGGACGACCTTCGGAGGTCACCGAGCTTTCGTGTCGAGGTCGACGCCCTGCCCGGCGGCTACGTGTGCTCGGCGGCGTTGAAAGGGGCGCTGCGCTCGACCGACGTCACGAGGGCCGTCGCGGGTGAGATCCCGCTGCAAAAGCTCTTCTCCAAGGAGCAGCGGGCGTTCTTCGCTGCGCACGCGCAGGAGGGAATCGGCCTGAACGACCTCTCGATCCTCGGGCCGATCTTCGTGCTCAAGCTCCGCATCACGCCCGAGGGCCTCGGACGCCGGCTCGTCGCCGAGCTGTGGCTCTACCCCGACGGCTCCCGGATCCTCGAGCTCTCGACCCGCTGCGAGACCGGCGAGGCGTTCCAGGTCGCGGCCGAGCTCCGCTCGTTCCTCGCAACGCGCGAGATCGACCTCTCGGGCGAGCAGGAGACGAAGACGCGCAAGGCGCTCGACTACTTCGCGCACCTCGAGAACCGGGCCCCGTGACGGCGGGGCCGGGCGGCGGCGGCAGCAGCCCCCCGCCGGGTCACGTGATCGTTCCCCGCTGGGAGTGGCGCACCTTCGGCGAGAGCTTCGGCGATGCTGATACGCAGCTCGAGGCGCTCGAGCCGGAGCGGCGACAGGAGAGCGACGAGGTCTACCTGCTCTCGCTCGGGAGCGACGCCTCGGTCAAGGTTCGCGACGGTCTCATGGATGTGAAGCAGCTCCAGACCGTGAACGAGGACGGTCTCGAGCAGTGGAAGCCCGTGATGAAAGCGGCCTATCCACTTCCCGCGGAGGACGTCCTCGCGGTGCTGGAGACGCTCGGGGCGGAGGCTCCACCGCTCGGACGTTCCGTCTACACGCTCGACCAACTCGTCGAGGAGGTCGTGGGGCCAAGCCCGGGCCTGCTCGCGGTCGCAGTGCACAAACGGCGCGAGCACTACACGATCGGCGGCTGTATGGCGGAGCGCTCCGAGGTACGAACCGAGCAAGGAGCCAGGCGAACGATCGCGGTGGAGTCGGAGGATCCAGCTCGAGTGATCGCGGCCGTTCGCGAGCTCGGCTTGAGCGCGCGTCGGAACGTCTGCCTCGCGCGCGGGCTGAAGGCGCTCGTCGGGCTCGGGGCGAAGCGCTACGCGGTGATCGATGTCGGCACGAACTCGGTCAAGTTCCACATCGGCGAGCGACAGGCGGATGGCTCGTGGACGACGCTCGCCGATCGGGCCGAGATCACCCGTCTCGGCGAAGCCCTCGACGAGGCCGGTGAGCTCGGGGAGAAGCCGATCGAGCGGACGGTCGAGGCGATCGCGTCGATGGCCGACGAGGCGACACGCAGCGGCGTCGAGGAGATCGCGGCGGTCGGAACCGCCGGGCTGCGACTGGCGCCCAACAGCGCGGCGCTCGTCGACGCTGTGCGCGAGCGCACGGGCGTCGAGGTCGAGGTCATCCCCGGTGAGGAGGAGGGCCGATTGGCCTACCTCGCCGTCAAGTCCGGATTGGGGCTTGGCCGCGGCTCGCTCGTCGTGTTCGACACCGGCGGCGGCAGCTCCCAGTTCACGTTCGGATTCGGTGAGCAGGTCGACGAACGCTTCAGCGTGGACGTCGGCGCGACACGTTTCACCGAGCGCTACGGCCTCGGCGGAGTCGTCTCGGCGGACGAGCTCGCCTCGGCAATGGACGCGATCGCCACGGACCTGGCGCGGCTCGACGGGCGGCCCGCGCCAGACAGCCTCGTCGGGATGGGCGGCGCGATCACGAACCTCACCGCGGTCAAGCACGGCCTTGCCGAATACGACTCGGCGGTCGTCCAGGGCACCGTCCTCGATCTCGCCGAGATCGACCGCCAGATCGAGCTCTACCGCACCCTCACCGCAGACGAGCGTCGCAAGATCGTCGGTCTGCAGCCCAAACGGGCGGAAGTGATCCTCGCCGGAGCCTGCATCGTGCGCACCGTTGTCACGAAGCTCGGCCGGGATTCGCTCACGGTGAGCGACCACGGCCTCCGCCACGGCCTGCTCGTCGAGCGATTCGGCGACCACTGAACGGAGCCGGACGCGCTCAGGGCCGGGACCAGGTGAGCGTGCTGCCGACGGGCCGATAGCCGAGGTGCTCGTTGACCCTGAGCATCGGTCCGTTCGTCTCGTCGTTCTCTGTCAGAACGAGCTCGACTCCACCTTTGGCGGCGTTCACGAGGGTCGCGCGCTTCGCCAGGAGTGCGAGGCCGCGGCCGCGATAGGCGCGCAGCGTCCCGGTCATGTCGGTGACCGCCCGGTCGCCTGAGGCGACGCGGAGATGCGAGAACGAGACCGGTCTGTCATCGATGACGGCCGCAACGCTCGCCTCGGGGTCCATATCCGGATGACGCCAATAGTCCTCGAGCCATTGCTCGAACGAGACGTCGTCCATCGCAACCTCACCCGGGACGTCCCGCATCGCCTCGGCGTCGAGCTCGTACACCTTGCGCGGGTCGAGAGCGGCGAGTGGGCGCAGCTCGACGCCGGGCGGGGCGCTCCGGGGTTCGATCGTGCGCGGGTCGACGCCGGAGATCCGATTCGTGTTGGTGTGACGAAAACCGTGTGCAGTAGCGAACCGCTGCGACGCCTCCTCGGGAGTGGTGGACGACAGCACCGTCGCGACGCCGAGGCCTGCCAGATGGGCTTCGCACCGCTCGAGGAGGGACGTGCCCAAGCCGGCTGTGCGGGACTCCGGCGCGACACTGACCTGCAGGAATCCCGGACGCTCGGCGCTCTGGTACTCGATCGCCGCCGTGGCCCAGCCGACAAGCGTGCCGTTCTCCTCCGCGGCCCAGTAGCGGCGGTGCGCGTTCTGCGGCTCCGTGTCGGCCGTATGTCGAAGACCTCGCTCAGATCCGACGCGGTGCGGCCAGACGCTGTTCAGCAGCTCGGTCGCGGACCCGAAGTCCTCGCTCGTTCCCTCCCGCACCACGAGCCCGAGCATAGGCGGTCTCTTCGCCGAAGCGGGCGATGGGGCTCGAACCTCCGACCTCAGCTTGGGAAGCCGGTGGGACGCGCTCGCGGCTCCCCACCCCCGACCTGGCCGCCAAGATCGACCAGGTCAGCCGAGCTCTTCGGCGAGTCCAATGAGAAGGCCCTCAGGCCCGCGGATGTAGCAGAGCCGGTACGCGTCCTTGTACTGGACGACCTCGCCGACGAGCTCCGCGCCGTGCTTGCGGAGCCGAGCGAGCGTGTCGTCGACGTCGTCCACGGCGAACATGACCCGGAGATAGCCAAGTGCGTTCATCGGGGCCGTCCGATGATCGGCGACCGGCGGCGGCGTGAGAAAGCGCGAAAGCTCGAGCCGGCCGTGGCCGTCCGGCGTGCGCAGCATCGCGACCTCGACGTGCTGGTCTCCGAGTCCGGTGACGAGCCCCGCCCACTTTCCGTCGATCATTGCACGCCCTTGGAGCTCGAGCCCGAGCTCGGTGAAAAACGAGATGGCGGCGTCGAGGGACTCCACGACGATACCGACGTTGTCCATCCGCCGAACCGTCACGCAGACCACCCTAATCCCATCGACTTGAGCCCTAGCGAACGAGGCGATAGTCGACGAGCAGATGGCCGGACGGAGAGAGCTCACTTCGGATCGCTTCGAGCTGAATCGATGGCAGGCCGTCGAGGAGGCGTCGTCCGCGACCGACGATCCTCGGGGCGATCACGAGCCGTAGTTCGTCCACCACGTCTGCAGCAAGCAACGACTGCGCGACTGAAATGCTTGCGTGGACGCCGACATCGCCGCCGGTTGTCTGCTTGAGCTCTCGAACGAATTCGACCAGGTCGCCTTCGATCGCTGTCGCGTTGGCCCATTCGAGGTCGAGGGACGTCGACGTCGCGACATACTTCGTGACGCGGTTGATGAAGGTCGCGAACGGCTCGATGTCGCTGCTCGGCCAGAATCCAGCCCACTCGGCGTAGCTGCGGCGGCCGAGAACGACGGCGTCCTGTGTCCCGATGACAGCGTCGAGGTTGGCGTCCATGACGTCGTCCCAGTCGGTGAAGAAAACATCCGGGGCTTCTGCGACCCCATCGAGGGACAACGACTCGTATACGACGATCTTCCGCACGGCCGACACCTCCGATTAGCTCGACATACTGGTCGACCGACCGGGCTGTCGAAACTCGTCGCGGTGCCGGCGGCGGGCAAGTCCCGGTTCAGAACTTGTGACGGGTCTCCCCAAACGGATCGCCCTTGGAGTGCGCGAAGACTTTGTCCGGTCTCACCGCGAACACCATCGCTCCGGCACTCGGAGCGCCGTCGGCGGCAGCGTCGTGGAACAAGCCGCCGCGGACCAGCCATTGCCAACGCCCGTCCCACTTGCCAGCCCACACCCTTGCGACGCGGCCGAGTGCCGCCTCGTCGGTGACGTGGATCGCTTCACCCTCGACGACTACGTCCAGACCGTGATCCCATGTGTTGCAGCCCGTGGTCAGGATCACGTGCGGGTTCGCCCGAAGGTTCACCTCCTTCTGCTCACCTGCGCCCGTGGTGAACCACATCGCACCTTCGGCCCAGACCGCCACCAGCGGCGTCACGTGAGGCCTGCCGTCGGCCCTTACGGTCGAGATCCAGAACAGCTCCGCCTCTTCAAGCGCCCTCAGGGTCTCCGCCCAGCTGACAGCCGTCGCGACCGGGTCGCTGAATTTGGCTGTGAGCCTCGTCGCCGGGACGGACATCGGATCTCCTTTCGTGGCGTTCACGCACTGCGGCCCGAGGCCACCGCACGAATTCCGACCTGCCGCATCCGCCAAACTCATCGGTGGCCGCTGCTCCTGCTGCCGCGTCGAGGCCTCGACGGCGTTCTGGGCCCTGTCCGAGAACAGCTCTGGTCGGCGCGCACGGACACGAAACATCAGCGACGTGTCGCTGGACTGACGCTCGGGCACCGACGAGCACGCCCCGGTGGTAGATCGGCTTGGGATTCCCGTCGACGGTACGTCGGACCGCCTTTCTCTAGAGCGGGCGATGGGGCTCGAACCCACGACCCTCAGCTTGGGAAGCTGATGCTCTACCAACTGAGCTACGCCCGCGTCGCATCCATCCTAGCCTCACCCGCCGCGGATCGTTCTCGCGGACGATGTGCTTCGCGATCGGTTGTCCTAGACTCCTCCGATCGCGAGAGGAGGAACGATGGCAACGATCACAGCGACAACGGCCGAGCAGATCGAAGAACTTCGCGCAGGATTCTCGGGCAGCATTCTCGAGCCTGAATCAGACGGCTACGACTTCGCGCGGCGCATTCACAACGGGCTGATCGACCGGCGTCCGGCGTTGATCGCACGCTGCCAGAACACGGCCGACATCGCCGACGCGATCCGCTTCGCGCGGGCGAACGAGCTCGACGTCTGCGTGCGCGGCGGCGGACACAACGTTGCCGGCCGTGCCGTCGTCGACGGCGCGCTGATGCTCGACCTCTCGCCGATGAAGGGCATCCACGTCGATTCCGCTGCGCGAACCGTGCGCGCGCAGGGCGGCGTGATCTGGCGCGAGCTGAACCGCGAGACAGCGGCACACGGGCTCGCCGTCACCGGTGGCGCGATCTCGACCACCGGCATCGCCGGCCTGACACTCGGCGGCGGCCTCGGCTGGCTGATGTCCAAGTACGGCCTTGCCGCCGACAACGTGACCGGCGTCGAGCTCGTCAAGGCGGACGGAACGATCGTCGACGTGACGGCGGACTCCGATCCCGAGCTGTTCTGGGCGCTCCGTGGGGGCGGCGGGAACTTCGGGATCGCGGCCTCCTTCGAGTACCGCCTGCATCCGCTCGAAATGGTCGTCGGCGGTCTGATCGCCCATCCGATCGACGCCGCGGGAGACATGCTCCGCTTCTATCGGGACGCGGCCACCGCCGCGTCGGACGACCTCACCGTCTTCGCAGCGCTCGTCCATGCGCCAGACGGCTCTGGCGCCAAGATCGCGGGGATGGTCGTCTTCCACACCGGGGCGCCGGAGGTCGCGGAGCGGGAGCTCGCGCCGTTCAAGGAGTGGGGATCTCCGCTCGTGGTGGAGGTCGGGCCGATGCCATACCCGGTGATGAACACCATCCTCGACGACGGCTACCCGACCGGCTCGCTCAACTACTGGCTCTCGAGCTTCACTGCGGGCATCTCCGACGGGTTGATCGACACGATCGTCGACCGCTTCCAGTCCGTGCCCTCACCGATGACCGCGATCCTGCTCGAGCACTTCCACGGCGCCGTCTGCCGTGTCGGCGTCGATGAGACGGCCGTTCCACACCGCGAAGCCGGCTGGAACCTGCTGATCCCGTCTGTCTGGACCGACCCGGAGGCGAGCGACGAGAACATCGCTTGGACGCGCGATGCCCACGCCGCACTGGCACCGCACCTCACGGAGCGGCGTTGGCTCAACTACCTCGGCGACGACCAGGGAGCCGACGCCGTTCGCGGTGCCTACGGACCGAACTACGACCGGCTCGTCGCCGTGAAGCGGAAGCACGATCCGGAGAACGTCTTCCGCAACAACCACAACATCGTGCCGTAGCGCCGGGCGCCCCGCTCACGCGGGAGCAGTCGCACCCTCGTACACGTCGATGAAGCGACGGTAGTTGTACGCGATCTTCGCGACGGCTACCTCGCGGTCGAACCCGTCCGGGTCGGCGGCATACGCCTTGACCGACTCGTTGAAGATCGACCGCCCGATCGCCAGGCCGACATACCCGTCGAGCCCCGCTGCCGCGCGCAGCCACTCGTCGACCTTCTCGTCGGACGCGCCGCGCCCGAGCACGATGCACGACACACGATCACGCCCTTCGCGTCGCGCGTGCGTCGCGATCTCGCGACACGCCTCGCGGTCGTCGAGGCCCTCGATCTTCCAGATATCGGGCTCGACCCCGCCGTTCTGGAGCTGCCGGATCGCCTCGAGCATCAGTGCCGGCCGCAACTCGCGGTCGTACCGGTCCTCGCTGCCCGCGACCTGCGCGAGCTGTGCGGGCTCGGCCGGGACGAGCAGCTCGAAGAGGTACTTCCGCCTCCGCTCGTGCAGCCACTCCGAGAGCCGTCGCAGCTTGGCGGTCTGCCGTGCGTTCAGCTCGGCATCGCCCTCCGGGTTGTAGCGGACGAGCACCTTCGAGAAGTCCGGATCGAACTCCTCGATCTTGTCGCCGAACTGCTCGCCGTACTCGAAGTCGAACTCGTGCTGGCCCGACTTCTCGACCGGCATCGACAGCTTGAAGCCGCCCGCACGTGCAGCGCGGGCGACGTCGGCGCCGTACTGGGCGTCGACGAGGACGCCGGACGCGTCCTTGGGTGCACCTTCCTCGACGGCGCGCTCGAAGCCCTCCCAGATCAACTGCTTCGCTCCTGCGATCTTTTCCTGACCACCGCCGACCACCTTCTCGAACGAGCCGCGATGGTCGAACGCGAGGATGTAGAGCTGCTGGTCGTAGCCGAGGTCGTCGATGCCGATGGGGTTGCTCATGTGAACTCCTTCCCGGTGAAGTGCGTGAGTTTGCTGAGATTGTGGCGCGCCTCGATCCGGCGCACGGTGCCGGAGCGAGAGCGCATCACGATCGAATCGGTGATCGCACCGTCGCGCACGTAGCGCACTCCGCGCAGCAGCGCGCCGGTGGTGACGCCGGTTGCGGCGACGAAGACGTCGTCGCCGGCGACCAGGTCGTTCGTGGTCAGCACCCGGTCGAGATCGAATCCGGCCGCGATCAGCGCCTCCCGCTCGGCCGGCCCGCGCGGCCAGAGGCGGCCCTGGATGCCGCCGCCGAGGCACTTGAGCGCGGCGGCCGAGATCACGCCTTCGGGCGTGCCGCCGATCCCGTAGAGCAGGTCGACTCCGGTGCCGGGGCGCGCCGCCGCGATCGCGGGCGCGACGTCGCCGTCGCGAATCAGGTTGACGCGCGCACCGGCCTGCCGCAGCTCGCCGATCAGGTTCTCGTGGCGTTCGCGTTCGAGCACGACGACGCGCAGGTCGGTCGGCTTCACGCCCTTGGCCCTGGCGACCGCGTTCACGTTCTCGGTCGGCGTCGCCGTGATGTCGACGGCATCGACGGCGTTTGCACCGGCGGCGATCTTCTCCATGTAGACGGCGGCGCCCGGAAAGAACATCGAGCCGCGCTCGGCAACGGCGATCACCGCGATCGCGTTCGGCTGCCCGAATGCCGTCAGACGCGTGCCCTCGAGCGGGTCGACCGCAACGTCGACTGCCGTCCCACGTCCCTCCCCCACGTGCTCGCCGTTGTAGAGCATCGGCGCCTCGTCCTTCTCGCCCTCGCCGATCACGACCACCCCGTCCATCGCGACGGTGTCGAGCATCGTGCGCATCGCATCGACCGCTCCCTGATCGGCGGCGATCTTGTCGCCGCGGCCGATCCAGCGGCCGGCTCCCATCGCTGCGGCCTCGGTGACGCGCACGAGCTCGAGCGCGAGGTTGCGGTCGGGGGCCTGACTCGCCATCGGCCTTGATCCTAGAGTGGTCCAGTTCGGAGCCGAAGCGGCTTACGACTACGGTGCCTCCGGCTACATCCGCTCCGGCGCCTCGACCCCGATCAGATCGAGACAGCGCGCAATCACGCGCTGCGTGGCGCGGCACAGCTGCAGGCGGAACGACTGGGCGGGATCGCCCAGGACTCGGCACTCGTGGTAGAAGCGGTGGTAGTCGTCGGCAAGCCGGATCGCATACGCCGGCAGCAGCTGCGGCCCGCGACGGTCGGCTGCCTCTTGCACCGTCGTCGGAAAGTCGGTCAGGCGCTTGATCAGCTCCTTCTCCTCGGGGGCAAGTGGACCCGGCGGAGCCGCGCCCTCCTCCGCCCCACCGGCGTTGCGCAGGATCGCGGCGATCCGCGCGTGGGCGTACTGCACGTAGAAGACGGGGTTCTTGTTCGACTTCTCCGACGCCAGATCGATGTCGATGTCGATCGTCTGGTCGGGACCGCGGTTCACCAGGTACCAGCGTGCGGCGTCGACGCCGATCTCGTCGAGCAGCTCGTCGAGGAAGACCACGTTGCCGGCGCGTTTCGACGCCTTCGCGGTCGCCTCACCCCCGGTCAGATGGACGAACTGGTACAGCACCACCTCGATGCGCTCCGGGTCGTAGCCGAGCATTCGCGCGATCGCCGCATACCAGTGGGCGGTCGCATGGTGGTCGGCCCCGAGCACATAGATCGCCCGGTCGAAGCCGCGCTCGAGCTTGTCGACCAGGTAGGCGACGTCGGCGGCACGGTAGGTCGGCATGCCGCCTCGGTCCGCCGAACGGACGAGCACCCAGTCCTGCTCGTCGCCGTACGCCGACGATCGTGCCCAGACGGCGCCGTCCTTCTCGTAGGTGTCGAGTCGCGGCAGAAGCTCGGGCAGGCGCTGCTCGAGCCTGCTCTGCAGCGCCCAGCCGTCGAAGTGAATGCGAAAGCGCTCCATCGTCGCCTCGATCGAGCGAAGCATCTCGGCGACCGGGTCGTCGCTGCCCGCCCGCGCGAGCTCTGCGACGTAGTCGCCGAGGTAACCGTCCTCCGGCACCGGCTCGCCGCGCCGGAGCGCCTCGACGGACGCGCGGAACCGTTCGATCTGCGTTCCGGCGTCGTTGTAGTAGTACTCGCGCTCGACCTCGTTGCCGGCAAAGGCGAGCAGCCGCGCGACCGAGTCGCCAAGCGCGCCGTTTCGCGCGGCCGAAACCACGACCGGGCCTGTCGGGTTGGCCGACACCATCTCGACCTGCACGCGCGCCGGCGGATTCGCAAAGCCGCCGCCGTAGGTTTCGTCCATCTCGTCGAGCGCCGTGACGAAGAAGCTGTCGGTGAGACGGAGGTTGACGAAGCCCGGGCCTGCGACCTCGGCTGCGACCACCTCGTCGAGCTCGACCATCTCCGCGGCGAGCTGGGCCGCCAGCTCGCGCGGCGGCAGTCCCGCTCCGCCCGCACTCCGCAGGGCGACACTGGTCGCGAAATCGCCGTGCTCGGCGCTCTTCGGGCGCTCGAGCTCGACGGGCGCACCCGCGATCTCGCTGAGGCGCGCCGCCAGGCGCGCGACGCT
The DNA here is from genome assembly GCA_963769545.1 of uncultured Thermoleophilia bacterium. Lineage (GTDB taxonomy): Bacteria > Actinomycetota > Thermoleophilia > Gaiellales > Gaiellaceae > PALSA-600. Next base: position 806,100 of record CAVYMB010000003.1, read on the forward strand.
CCTCTCCGGGACCGACACGCCTCTAGTATCGTCAAGCTGGATGGACGACGGCACCGAGCGGCAACTCAACATCCACCTCGATCCACAGCATCTTGCCGGCGTCTACGCGAACTTCGCGAACATCACGTTCTCCGACTACGAGTTCACGCTGACGTTCGCGCGTATCGACCACGAGGTCGAAGAGGGCGACGTGCCGGGGGTCGTCGTGGCGCGCGTTAACATGTCGCAGCAGTTCGCGCGCGAGCTCCTCGCAGCCCTCCAGGACGCGTACTCGAAGTACACGACGGTCAAGGGCATCCAGGCGCTGCCCGAGACCGATCGCCCGACCGACGACTAGCGCTGCTCCCTCGGTCACTTGCCGGCGTGTCGCTGCTGCCAGCGTTGCGCCATCACGATCCGCTGCATCAGGGTCGGGTGGTTCTCGAGCCAGAGGTAGTCGAGCAGCGGCGGGTCGGGCTGCTCGAGGCTCGTCTTCTCGAAGCTCTCGAACAGCCGCTCCGCGGCGGTGGGATCGCGGGTCGCGTTCAGCGCACGCCAGTCCGCCTCGGCCTCGTACCGGCGCGAGACCGCGTTCTGCAGCGGGGCGCTCGCGAGCCCGATGAGTGCCAGCACGAGGATCGCGTAGGGCAGGTTCGCCGGATCGGCGATGCCGCCCCGCCGGCGGGTCGCCACGGCGACCAGCCAGAGGGTCGGCAGCACGACCAGCGCAGACCAGCCGACCGCCTTGAGGATGTGACGGCTGCGCACATGACCGAGCTCGTGCGCAATCACGACGTCGATCTCGCGGCGCGAAAAACGTCCATCGAGCAGCGTGTTCCAGAGGACGACGTGCGTCGAGGGGCCGAAACCGGTGGTGAACGCGTTCGCCTGATTCGTCCACGACGAGACATCCACGACGCGGACCGGCGTGCCCCCACCCGTTCGGCCCGCTCGAGGCGCGTGACGTCCGCCCGGAGCACCGGATCGGCCAGCCGGTGCGCGCCGGCGGCCTCGATCCAGCCGTCCGCGAACGCGAACAGTGCCGCGATCGCGACGATCGTCGGCGCTGCAGCGAGCCACCAACCACGCGGCCAGCGGCCGGCGAACCCGACCAGCAGCACGATCCCGAGCATCACCGAGCCCACCTCGGCCGCGAGCAGCGCCCACTGCGAGTCGAGCCACGCGAGCACGTCGAACGGGCCGAGCCCGTAGTGGTGATCCCACCACAGTGACGCCAGTCCGAACGGGAGCGCGACGAACCAGAGGGTGACGAAGATCACCATGCCGCCGACGATCGCGCTCGCAATCCGTCCCAGGCCCATCGAGCGGATGCTCGGCGGCAGCCGCCGCACCAGGACAACCAGCGCGACGAGCGATGCGATCGTCCCGCCGAGCCACAACAGCTCGGCACCCCGGGAGTAGCGCGCCGCCCGCTGCAATGCCCGCTCCGAGAAGATGCTGTGCTCGTCGACACCGGAGAGGTGCAGCGACGGAACGCTGGTTCGCGTCAGCAGCCAGGCCCCGACGAGCCAGGCGGCTGCTCCGACGACGAGCGCCAGGGTCTTATGAGAGCGTCTCGTCGTGCGCGTCGCCGTCATCTCGGACATCCACGGGAACCTGCACGCCCTCGAGGCCGTGCTCACCGACATCCTGCGGGAAGGGACGGACGAGGCGTGGTGCCTCGGCGACGTGGTCGGCTACGGGCCTCATCCCAACGAATGCTGCGCGCTCGTGCGCGAGCAGGCCGCCCTCTGCCTCTGCGGGAACCACGACCTCGCCGTGGTCGGCGGGCTCGACGTCTCCGACTTCAGCGGCGACGCGGCCCTCGCCGCTCGCTGGACGCAAGGCGTGCTCGAGCCCGCCCATGTCGACTGGCTGCGCTCGCTCAGCCCCAAGGCCACACGGGCGGGGACGGAGCTCTACCACGGCAGTCCGCGCGATCCGGTCTGGGACTACGTGCTCTCCGACGAGATAGCGGTCGCCAGCCTGCGGGCGACCGAGGCTCCGGTCGTGCTCGTCGGGCACAGCCACGTCGCGCTCGCGCTCTGGCTCGCCGGGGAGGAGCTCGACGGCGGCCTCGCCCCGGGTGGCACCGAGCTGCCGCTCGCCGGGCGCAGGTCGCTGCTCAACCCGGGCTCCGTGGGCCAGCCGCGCGACGGCGACGCTCGCGCCGCCTGGCTGCTGGTCGACCTCGACGCCGGGGCCTGCTCGTTCCGCCGGGTCGACTACGACGTCGACGGTGCACAGGCCGATGCGCGGGCAGCCGGATTGCCGGAGACGCTCGCCGCGCGGTTGCGCGTCGGGGTCTAGGCGGAGGTCGACACGGCGGGAGCAGGTGCGGAGCTCCCGAACGTGATGCCCTGGCGGGCGAGCGCGATCTGGACGTCCTCGCGTGCCTTGAAGATCCGCCATTTGACGGTCGCCAGGGTGATCTCGAGCGAGTCGGCGATCTCGTTGTAGGACAGGCCGACCACGTCGCGCAGGAGCAATGCCATCTTCAGGTCGACCGGCAGGCTCTCGATCGCACGCCAGAGCGCGTCGATCGTCTCGAGGCGCTCGACCGGCTGGTCGACGACCTCGAGCGGCGGCACGTCGTCCAGGTTGACCGGGGCCATCGGCCGCCGTTCCTTGGCGCGGAGCTCGTCCAGCACGCGGTTCTTCGTCACCTGGAACAGCCACGTGGTGAACTTGCAGCGGAGCGAGAACCGTGGCAGGCCCTGGAAAACCCGCAGGAAGACCTCCTGGGTCAGATCCTCGGCGAAGATCTTGTCGCCGGTGAGCCGCAGGACGTAGTTGTAGACCGGGGTCTCGTACGTGCGCACGATGATCGCGAATGCGCGCTCGTCGCCCTTCTGGGCCTTCCGCAGGACCGCGGGATCTGGCTGGGGCAGGGGCAACGGAGCGGCAGTATAGCCCTGCTCTCGGCCCGCCAACCAGGGCTTACGAACGATTTACGAGATCCCAACCCGTCATAACAGAGGGCGGCGTGACCCCCAGGAGCCGAAGGACGGTCGGGGCGAGATCGGCCAGCTCACCGCCCTCCCGCAGCGACAGCCCGGAGGCGGTCAGGACAAGCGGTACGGGGTTGGTCGTATGGGCCGTCTGCGGGCTGACGCCGTCGGGGGCGAGCAGCTCCTCGGCGTTCCCGTGGTCGGCGGTCACGAGCGCCACGCCCCCCAGTTCGGCGACCCGGTCGACGACGCGCCCGAGGCAGCGGTCGGTGGTCTCGACCGCCTCGACGACGGCCGGGATCACGCCCGTGTGGCCGACCATGTCCGGGTTCGCGAAGTTGACGACGCAGAAGGCGTAGCCGTCGCCGAGCCCGTCGACCACCAGCTGGGCCACCTCGTCCGCGGACATCTCCGGCTTGAGGTCGTAGCTCGCGACGTCGCGCGGGCTCGCCACCAGCCGCCGCTCCTCGCCGGGCCATGCCTGCTCGCGCCCGCCGTTGAAGAAGTAAGTGACGTGCGCGTACTTCTCGGTCTCGGCGACGTGCAGCTGTCGCAGGTCGTGGGCGGCGAGCACCTCGGCCAGCGTCTCCGGCACGTCCTGCTCGTCGAACGCCGCCGGGGCGTCGAGATCGGCGGCGTAGTGCGTCATCGTCGTCACGTCGTAACCGCCGTCGAGCAGCAACCGCGTCAGCTGACGGCCGCGGTCGGGTCGGAAGTTGAAGAAGATCGCTGCGTCGCCGTGCTCGAGTCGCGGTGTTCCCGGGACGACGATCGGCTCGATGAACTCGTCCGTCACGCCGGCCTCGTAGCTGGCACGCACCGCCGCGATTGGATCGTCCGCCTCGCGGCCCACTCCTGCGGTGATCGCGTCGAACGCACGCTGCGTGCGGTCCCAGCGCTGGTCGCGGTCCATCGCGTAGTAGCGACCGACGACCGTCGCGATCCGGTCGCGGGGCAGCTCGGCAAGATCGTCGACGGCCGAGGTCGGCGAAACGTCTCGGCCGTCCGTGAACGCGTGGATCCACGTTCGCTCCGGCGCGATCCGCAGCAGCGCCAGGAGATGGTCGATGTGCGAGTGCACGCCGCCGTGCGAGACGAGGCCGAGCAGGTGGACGCGCCGGCCGCCGGCGAACGCCGCCTCGATCGCCGGGAGCCGGGCCAGCGAGCCGTCCTCCACCGCCTTGTTCACCCGCACGAGGTCCTGGTAGAGCCGCCGCCCCGACCCGATCGTCAGGTGCCCGACCTCGGAGTTGCCCATCTGCCCGGCCGGCAGCCCCGCCGCCTCGCCGGAGGCCTGGAGCAGCGTGTGCGGATACGTCGACCAGAGTCGGTCGAACACCGGCGTCGATGCGAGCTCGACGGCGTTGCCAGGCCCCGGCTCGGCGCAGCCGAAGCCGTCGAGCACGATGAGCGCTACGAGCGGGAAGCGGCCCGGCAAATCGCCTCGAACGATTCGAGCTCGAGCGACGCTCCACCGACCAGCGCCCCGTCGACGGCCGGTTCGGCGAGTAGCTCGTTCGCGTTGCCCGGCTTCACCGAGCCACCGTAGAGCACCGGCACGTCGAGCACCGACTTCACGATCTCGTGGGCCGCCTGCGCGAGCTCGGCCGTCGCCGTGCGGCCCGTTCCGATCGCCCAGACGGGCTCGTACGCGATCACCAGGTTGTCGTCGTGCTCGAGCACCGTGGTCTGCCGCCTTAGCACCGCCTCCGTCTCCCCCGCGTCGCGCTCGGCCTCGGTCTCTCCGACGCAGGCGATCACGTGCAGTCCGGCAGCGAGCGCCGCGTGCGCGCGACGTGCGACCGACTCGTCCGTGTCGCCGAACAGCTGGCGGCGCTCGGAATGGCCGACGATCGTGCCGTAGACGCCGAGCTCGAGCAGCATCGACGCCGAGACCTCGCCGGTGAACGCGCCTTCTGCCTCCCAGTGGCAGTTCTGGGCGAACACGCCGACCTCGGTGCCGGCCAGCATCTGGACCGCCTGCGCCAGCGAGACGTACGGCGGGCACACGACGACGTCGACATCCGGCGGCAGCGCCATGTCGCGGAGTCCACGGCAGAACTCCCGCGTCTCCTCGGGCCCCTTGAACATCTTCCAGTTGCCTGCGACGAGCATCGACCCGATCCTAAGCGAGCCCGGTCATGTAGTCGGGATGGCTGCGACACCCGGGAGCTCACGTCCCTCGAGCAGCTCGAGCGACGCACCCCCGCCGGTCGAGACGAACGAGATCTCGTCTGCGAGGCCGGCCTCGTGCACGGCACGGACGGAGTCACCGCCGCCGACGACCGTGAAGCCGTCGCAGGCCGCGACGGCGCGGGCGATGGCGTTCGTGCCCTCGGCGAACCTCGGCCACTCGAACACACCCATCGGCCCGTTCCAGAACACGGTCCGCGCAGCAGCGATCCGCCGCGCGAAGTGCTCGCGCGTCGCCGGCCCGATGTCCAGCCCGAGCCAACCCGCCGGGAGCGCGTCTGCCGGCACGAGCTGCATCTCGGCGTCGGCCGCGAACGCGCTCGCCGCGACGACGTCGGTCGGCAGGACGGTGCGCACGTTTTCGAGGACGCCGCCTGCCGCCACCTGCTCGGCCATCTTGCCCCCGATGAGCACCTCGTCCGCGCGTGCGCCGAGCTGCTCCAGCACGGCCAGCTTGTCGTCGACCTTCGCACCGCCCGCGACGATCACGAACGGATGCTCGACTTCGCCGAGCAGTCGCCCGAGGTTCCGGAGCTCGTCGAGCAGCAGCAGGCCGGCGTATGCCGGCAGGAGCTCTGCCACGCCCACGGTCGAGGCGTGGGCCCGGTGGGCGGAACCGAATGCGTCGTCGACGTAGAGGTCGCAGCCCTCCGCAAGTCGCCTGGCGTAGGCCGGGTCGTTCGCCGTCTCGCCGGGATCGAAGCGCGTGTTCTCGAGCACCGACACGCGGCCGTCCCCGACCGCCTCGAGCAGTGCCGTCCGCACGGGCGCGATCGAATACCGCTCGCGGTCCTCCGCGGTCTTCGGCCGTCCGAGGTGCGAGCAGACCCGAACCGCCGCAGCACCGTGGTCGCAGAGCAGCTGGATCGTCGGCAGCGATGCACGGATGCGCGTGTCGTCGGCGACCCGGCCGTCCTCGAGCGGGACGTTGAGGTCGGAGCGCACGAGCACGACCTTCCCCGCCGCGTCGGCCTCTTCGACCGAGCGCGGTAGCTTCACAGCACCTTGGGCACGAGGTCGACGAGGCGGCACGAGTACCCCCACTCGTTGTCGTACCACCCGAAGACCTTCGCGGACGACCCGTTGACCATCGTCAGCTGACTGTCGAACGTGCAGGACGCCGGCGAATGCACGATGTCGGTCGACACGAGCGGCTCCGACGAGTACTCGAGGTAGGGCGCAAGCGGCCCGCTCGCCCCGGCCGCCTCGAAGGCAGCGTTCACCTCGTCGACCGTCGTCTCCCGGCCGAGCTGCACCACGAAGTCGGTCAGCGAGCCGGTCGGCACCGGCGCGCGCACCGAGATGCCGTCCACCTTGCCCGCGAGCTCGGGCAGGACGAGGCCGATCGCGCGGGCCGCGCCGGTGGAGGTCGGAATCAGGTTGATCGCGGCCGCTCGGGCGCGGCGCAGATCGCTGTGGGGGAGATCGAGGATCTGCTGGTCGTTCGTGTACGCGTGAATCGTCGTCATGAACCCTTGTTCGATCACGAACGCGTCGTGCAGGACCTTCGCCATCGGCGCGACGCAGTTCGTCGTGCACGAGGCGTTCGAGATGATCGAGTGGCGCTCGGGGTCATAGGCGTCGTCGTTGACGCCGAGCACGAGCGTGACGTCCGGCTCGGTCGCAGGCGCGGAGATGATCACCTTCCTGGCGCCGGCATCGAGGTGCTTCTGCGCCGCATCACGCTTCGTGAACAGCCCGGTGGACTCGATCACCACGTCCACCCCGAGCTCGCCCCACGGCAGGGCTGCGGGATCCCGCTCGGCGAGACCGCGCAGCTCGTCGCCGTCCACGAACAGGGAGCCGTCGCGGACCTCGACGTCGTGCTCGAAGCGTCCGAGCACCGAGTCGTGCCGCAGGAGGTGCGCCATCGTGTCGACGTTGCCGAGGTCGTTGAAGGCGACGACATCGAAATCGCCTCCCCGCGCCAGCGTCGCGCGGAAGAAGTTGCGGCCGATGCGGCCGAAGCCGTTGATGCCCACCCGTGTCCTCGCCATCTCGGCGACGACTCTAGCTATGCGGCGGTGGCGGCGATCCCGTAGATGTCCGCGAGCTTCTCGCGGAGGTAGCGCACGTAGGGCTCCGGGTCGATCTGCGTCGTCCCGACGACGCGCTCGAGCGTCTCGCAGGGCGTGAACTTGCGGCCGTGTCGATGCAGATGCTCGCGCAGCCAGTCGCGCAGCGACCCGAACTCACCCTGCTCGAACTCGTCGTACAGCGACGGCAGATCGGCGGTGACCTTCTCCCAGATCTGCGCGGAGATCAGGTTGCCGAGCGCATACGTCGGGAAGTAGCCGATCGAGCCGCCCGACCAGTGGACGTCCTGGAGCACGCCCCGCGTGTCGTCGGGCACCTCGATGCCCAGGTACTCCCAGATGCGCCTGTTCCACTCCTCGGGGAGCTGTTCGAGCGGGAAGTCGTCGGCGAGCATCGCCTGCTCGAGCTCGAAGCGCAGGATGATGTGGAGGTTGTAGGTCGCCTCGTCAGCCTCGACGCGGATCAGCGACGGCTGCACGGCGTTGACCTCGCGGTACCAGCGGTCTGCGTCGTGGCCGGCAAGCGGCCCGGGAAAGACCTGCTGGAGGCGCGGGAAGAAGTGCCGCCAGAACGCGAGCGACCGCCCGACGAGGTTCTCCCACATCCGGCTCTGTGACTCGTGCATGCCGAGGGAGACGCCGCGCGCGAGCGGCGAGCGCTCGAGCGTCGGGTCGACCTGCCGCTCATAGAGCCCGTGGCCGAACTCGTGCATCGTCGCGAAGAGCCCGTCGAGGTTGTGCGGGAAGTAGCGAGTGGTCAGGCGAATGTCGGTCGTGCCGGTGCCCGATGCGAACGGATGAACAGTCGGATCGAGCCGCCAGCACTCGTCGTCGAAGCCGAACGCGCGGGCGACCTCGAGCTCGAACTGCTGTTGCAGCGGGATCGGGAACTCACCGCGCGCCTCCTCGAGCTCATCCGCGCGCGCCGCGACCTCTTTGACGAGCGGCGCCTGGTGCTCTTTGACGTAATCGAAGAGGCGGCGGACCTCGGCCGTCTTCATGTCGCGCTCGAAGTCGTCGAGCACGATGTCGTACGGCTCGTCGCCGACGTCGAAGCATTCGATGTACCGCTTGCGCAGGTCGAGGTTCGTGCGCAGAACGGGCAGGAAGCTCGCGAAATCGTTGTTCTTGCGCGCGTCGATCCAGACCTGATTGGCGAGGGCACCGGCGCGTGCGATGTCGGCGCGCAGTTGGCTGGGAACACGGCGCGCCTTGTCCCAGTCGCGCGAGACGACGCGGATCAGGCTGGCCTCGAACGAGTCGTACTCGTGCTGCTCGCCGAAGTCATGAAGCTCGTCGAGCAGCCGCCCCACCTCCGCCGAGGTGAACTTCTCGTGAGCGATCCGGCCGACCGTTGCGAGCTGCTCGGCGCGCAGTGGGCCGCCGCCTCGCGGCATCATCACCTGCTGGTCCCAGGCGAGCAGCGACATCGTCTTGCCCAGGTCGCTGACCTCCTGCAACCGCCTCAGCAGCTCCTCGAACGACGCGCGACTCACGGGAGAGAATCGTATATCAGGTTGCGCACGTACGTCACGGCGGGCCTGGAGGGGAAGCTCCGAGGTCGATCTCCCCCTCCGTTTGAACCACGTTCGCAAACGTCGGCGGCGGACGGGGTCTGAATCCACCGCCGGACGAACGCGGACCCGCCGTTCCTCGAGTATGCGGTGGTCCCGGCAGTCGCGCTAGAGCAGTTGCAAATCGGCTCGCGCTAGCTTTCAACGAGGCTCACGAGCGTACGCATCCGCCGGTGCACTGCTGCCTTCGTCAGCGGCGGCCGCGCCTTGGCGGCGAGCTCGCGCAGCGACGCGGTCGGGTGGCGCAACCGCAGCTCCGCGACCTCGACGAGCTGTGGCGGGAGCGCATCGAGCCCGAGTGTGCGGATCGCCTCGAGCTGGCGATGGGCTGCCGCGGCTGTCCGGACGAGGTTCGCCTCGTCCGCATTGGCGAGACGGTTCGCGCGTGCGCGGGTGGCGGCGACGACGGCATGCTCCTCGAGGCGAAGGGCGACTCCTCCCGCGCCGGCAGCGGCCAGCAGGTCGCGGATCGCGTCGTGCCCCTTCGCGTAGGCGACGGCGTGCGTCCGGCGCTCGACCACCGCGAGCGCGAGCTCGTCGCGTGCGGCGACAGTGGCGAGGAAGTCCGCCCCTGCGCGGGTCGCAGTCCGCAGTTCGAGGTGCGGGTCGCGCGGGCCTGACAGCGACCCCCCACCGAGCATCGCCCCGCGCAGATAGGCCGCGCGGCAGCAGGAGCGTCCGACCACCCGTTTCGGCGGTCGTTCGAGGGGCGCCCCACTCTTCGAGAGCACGCCCGCCTCGAGGAGCGTGTCCCCCGCGCCGACGAGCAGCTGGTAACGCGTCGCGCCGTCGAATGCGCGACGACGATACGTGCGGAGCTCCGAGCGGATGCCGTGCTCGCGCAGGAGCGCGAACGCCCGGCGGGCCGCCGCCGCGCTCGCGAGGTCGAGCTCGACGGTGACGTTCCCGTCCCGCAGGTGCCAGGAACCCGACGCGTGGAACAGCGCCGACAGCTCGGCAAGCGTGCAACAGCGGCGGTCCGGCGCAATCGCGGCCAGCTCGTCGCGAAGCTCCTCCGACAGCGTCACACCTTCACACCCTCGAGCGAGAGCAGGCGGCGCTTGTAGCCGCTGCCGAGGTCGCCGTACGGCCCGACGCCGGACGCGGAGACGACGCGGTGCGTGGGCACGAACGGCGACAGGTCGCAGCGTGCGCAGAATGTGCCGGCGGCGCGCGCGGCGCGCGGGCGGCCGGCGAGCGCGGCGAGCTCGCCGTACGTCACCACCTCGCCGCGGGGAACGGCGCGGAGTGCCGTCGCGCAGGCTCCGAGGAACCCGTCCGGAAGCGCCAGGGGAACGTCGAGGAAGTCGTCGGCGTCGCCCGCGAAGAATCCCTGCACACGCGCCACCAGGGTCTGGCCCGGGTCTGACCCGCGTCTGACCCCGGAGGTCTGGCGCCGCCGTGGCCGCGGGAGCTCCGAGTGGATCACCGTGTCGCCGTCGAGCCACACCTCGCCGACGCCCCAACCCGGCGCGTCGTACTGGAGGAGCGTTGGCCGCATTTGACGATGTTGTAGCGTCGCCGCGTGACCCGGGAACGGACCGCGGCGTTCGGATACGCGTACGTCGCGCTCGCGCTTCCGGCCTTCCTGCTCGGGCCTGGCCACAGGAACGCCCAGTCGGCGCTGTTCGCCGGAGCGGCCTTCGCGTTCGTCTGGTTCCTCGCGAGCCTTCGCGCCCGCCTCGTGCGCTTCGATCCGGACGGGTTCTTCGTCGGGGTCGTGGTGATGGGCGGCGCGGCACTGATCGCCGTGCAGGCGGCGACGCTGCTGCTCGCCCGCCCGCAGTACGCAGCACCGGCGGCCGCCTTCGAGGCGACGGTGATCATTGGCTCGTCGCTCGCCGCCCTGCGCGCGCGCAAGATCGGCCGCGGCTTCGGCCGCGCGGGCGTCGTCGGCGGCTTCGCGGTGCTGACGGTCGGGATCGTCGAGGGCGCCGCCGACTGGACGCTTGCCGGCAGCGAGGTCTACGCCTCGGTGCTTGGCTTCATGATCTGGGTCGTCATCACCGCGACCTACCTGCTCCGGCGGTAGACGGCTTCGCCGTAATCTAGGTCCATGAGCAGCCACGCGATCTTCCGCCCGCCGGCGCCGCACAACGAGCCGGTCAACGAGTACCTCCCGGGCGGCGACGACCGCGCGAGCCTGAAGCGGCGCCTCGAGCAGATGCGCGGCGAGCGCATCGAGATCCCGCTCGTGATCGGCGGCAAGGACGTGACGACGGGCGTGCTCAAGCAGGCGGTGATGCCGCACGAGAAGGAGCACGTGCTGGCCGACGTGCACCAGGGCGGCGCCGAGCACATCGCGCAGGCCGTCGATGCAGCCGCAAAGGCCTGGGAGGACTGGTCGTGCTGGCCCTGGGAGGACCGTGCCGCGGTCTTCCTGCGCGCCGCCGAGCTGCTCTCGGGCCCGTGGCGCGACACGCTGAACGCGGCGACGATGCTCGGCCAGTCGAAGACCGCGCACCAGGCGGAGATCGACGCCGCCTGCGAGTCGATCGACTTCCTCCGCTTCAACGTCGAGTTCATGTGCCGCATCTACGCCGAGCAGCCGATCTCGTCGCCCGGGATCTGGAACCGGCTCGAATACCGCCCACTCGAAGGCTTCGTCTTCGCGGTGTCGCCGTTCAATTTCACGGCGATCGCCGCAAACCTGACGAGCTCGCCCGCGCTGATGGGCAACACGGTGGTCTGGAAGCCCGCGGGCACCGCCATGCTCTCGGCTTACTACCTGATGCGGCTGTTCCAGGAAGCCGGCCTCCCCGACGGGGTGATCAACCTCGTCTACGGCCCGGGCGCCGCGGTCGGCGACGCCGCGATCTCGAGCCCTCACCTGGCCGGGATCCACTTCACCGGCTCGACGCCCGTGTTCAACGGGATGTGGCGCTCCGTCGCAGGCTCGATGGAGCGGTACCGCAACTACCCGCGCATCGTCGGCGAGACGGGCGGGAAGGACTTCATCGTTGCCCACCCGTCGGCGAACGTCGACGCACTTGCGGCGGCGATCGTTCGCGGCTCGTTCGAGTACCAGGGCCAGAAGTGCTCGGCCGCCTCACGCGTCTTCGCACCGTCGAATCTCTGGCCGCAGCTCCGCGAGCGCCTGCAGGAGGAGGTCGCCACGATCAAGGTCGGCGACGTCTCCGACTTCGGCAACTTCATGGGCGCGGTGATCGACAGCGCCTCGTTCTCGACACAGGCAGCGGCAATCGAGGAGGCGAAGCAGCACGCCGGGACCGAGATCGTCGTCGGCGGCGGCTACGACGACTCGCGCGGCTACTTCGTCGAGCCGACCGTCGTCGAGACGACCGACCCCGACTTCCGGCTCCTGCGCGACGAGCTGTTCGGGCCTGTCGTGACGACCTACGTCTACGACGAGCGGCGCTGGGACGACACGCTCGACCTGATCGACCGCGGCACGACGTACGGGCTGACCGGCGCCGTGTTCTCGGAGGAGCGCGGCCCGATCGAGACGGCAGCGGCGAAGCTTCGTTACGCGGCCGGCAACTTCTACGTCAACGACAAGCCGACCGGGGCGGTCGTCGGCCAGCAGCCGTTCGGCGGCTCCCGCGCGTCGGGTACGAACGACAAGGCGGGGTCGCTCTGGAACCTGATCCGCTGGGTCAGCCCGCGCACGGTGAAGGAGACGTTCTCGCCGCCGCGCGACTACCGCTACCCGTTCCTCAACGAGTCCTGAAGGTCCAGGACCGGGCCGTGCCCGTGGTGTCCGTCCGGCCGTAGGCGACGGCGACGTGCTTGCCCGCGCGCAGCGGCTTCGCGGGCGCGCCGTAGATCGTTGCCCGCGTCGGCGAGCCGCCCCCCTTGACCACCAGCTCCTTCCCGTCCACCCAGAGCCCGGACTCGATCATCGGTGCCGGTGCCGTCAGCTGGGCCGCGATCTGGGGCAGGCTGGGCGCCCGGCTCCCGGGATCGGGGCCGAGGATCGCGATCTGCACCCGCCTGCTCCGGTCGCTCCGCCACCGACCGCGGACGAGGTGCACGGCCACCGCGTCGTCGCCGCGCAAGACGACCGCCCAGTTGCCGCCGGCGTAGAGCGCCTGGCCGCCCGGCAGCATGCTGACCGGAGACGCCACGGTCGCGGTTGCGGTGCTGGTCGGCGCCGTGCTCTTGGTCGAGCCACAGCCCGCCGCGAGGAACACGGTCGAGAGCACGATCAGCCGGCGCACGGCGCAAGCGTAGTGAGCGCGCTCTAGGCTTGTGTCGTGTCCAGCTCCCTGTCCGCCTCCTGGCTCGGAGCACGCACCGGGCTCGACCCGGGGCGGCTCGAGACGATGCGCCGCCGTGGCGATCTGCTCGCCGTCGTCGTCGACAGCGAGTACGTGTATCCCCCCTGGCAGTTCGGCCCCGACGGCGGGCCGCTGCCGGCGCTGCCCCGCGTCCTCGCCGCAGCCCGCGGGGCCGGGATCAGCGACGAGCGCCTCGCGGAGCTCCTCGGGGCCCGCGCCGGGCTCTCGGGCGACCGTTGCCTCGGCGACGCGCTCCGCGACGGCAACATCGAGCACGTCCTGTCGGTCGTGCTCTCCGCGCGCTGAGGCCTACGCGCGACCGGCGCGGTGGAGCTGCGCGTAGATGCTGCGCGCCGTCTTCGACGGCACCCCCGGCACGCCCTCGAGCTCCTCGGCGGTCGCGTCGAGGATGCGCTCGGTCGAGCCGAAGTGACGGAGCAGCGCACGCCGCCGCGCCGGCCCCACGCCCTCGAGCTGGTCGAACATCGACTCGCGCGCCGCCGCGTCGCGGCGCTGGCGATGGAAGGTGATCGCGAACCGGTGAGCCTCGTCGCGGATCCGCTGGAGCAGCTGCAGCCCCGGTGAGTGGTCAGGCAGCAGGATCGGCTCCGGCCGGCCCGGCACGAACACCTCCTCGATCCGCTTCGCGAGGGCGATCACCGCCACGCGCGGCAGGTCGAGGCTCTCCATCGCCTCGAGCGCCGCGGAGAGCTGGCCCTTGCCGCCGTCGATCACGACGAGGTTCGGCGGCTGCGAGAACGACTCGTTCCACTCCGCCGACGCCGGCTCGGCCGAGAGCCGCGAAAAGCGCCGCCCGATCACCTCGCGCATCGCCGCGAAGTCGTCCTGGCCGTCCTGCCCTCGCACCTGGAACTTGCGGTAGTGCGACTTCTTCGCGACGCCGTCCTCGAAGACGACCATCGAGCCGACGATCTCGTTCCCCTGGATGTTCGAGATGTCGAAGCACTCGATCCGGATCGGCAGCGACTCGAGGTTGAGCGTCTCGCGAAGCTCCTCGAGCGCCTCGACCCGGCGAGCGCGCCTCGTCTCTGCGACAAACGTCTCGGAGTCGAGCGCGAGCTTCGCGTTCTGCTGCGCGAGCTCCTGCAGCCGCCGCTTTTCGCCGCGCTCGGGCGCCCGCACCTCGACCTGCGAGCCACGGCGCTCGGAGAGGAACTCCGCCAGCGCGGACGTCTCGCCGCTTCCGCGGGGCACGAGGATCTGCGGCGGGATCGACGGCGCCGCGCCGTAGTACTCGAGGCAGAACCCCTCGAGCACCTCGCCCAGCTCCGCGCCGCCCGCGTTCTCGAGGTGGAACGAGTACCGGTCGACCATCCGGCCGTCGCGCAGCGGGAAGACCTGCACCGCGGCGCGCTCGGGTGACACGGCGATGCCGATCACGTCGATCGTTCCGATCGAACGTCGCTCGACGGCCTGCCGCTCGCTCAATCGCTCGATCGCCGCGAGCCGGTTGCGATACCGCGCCGCGTCCTCGAACCGCTCCTCGGCGGCGGCGGTGCGCATCTGCTCCTCCAGGCTGCGGCGGATCGGCCGGTCGTCCCCCGACAGGAACTCGATCACCTGATCGATGAGCACGCGGTAGTCCTCTTTGGAGATGTAGCCCACGCAGGGCGCGAAGCAGCGCTCGATATGGAAGTCGAGGCACGGGATCCCGCTCCGCCGGCCGGGTTGCGGCCCTTCGCACGGGCGGTAGCGAAACACCCTGTTCAGGACGTCGAGGGTCTCGCGCACCTTCTTGGCGTTCGCGTACGGCCCGAAGTAGACGACGCCGCGCCGGTGCCGCTCGCGGGTGAACATCACCCGCGGGTAGTCGTCGTCGACCGTCACGGCGATGTACGGGAACGACTTGTCGTCGCGCAGGCGGACGTTGTACGGCGGACGGTGGCGCTTGATCAGGTTCTGCTCGAGGTGCAACGCCTCGACCTCGGTCTGCGTGACGATGGTCTCGATCTCCGCCGTCCGCTCGGCCATCTGCCGAATGCCAGGACGCGTGTCGCTCGACCCGGCCTGGAAGTACGACCGGACGCGCGGCCGGAGCGACTTCGCCTTGCCGACGTACAGCACCTGGTCCCGTTCGTCGCGGAACAGATAGACGCCCGCCCCGGTCGGGACGCGCTTCAGCCGGCTCTCGAGCTCCTCCGTCGCCACCGCGTCCACGCTAGCGTTAGGTGCCATGGACGGGCAGTACGTGGCCTACACCTTCTACCGCCTCGACCCGGCGTTCCGGCGGCTTCCTCTCGAGGAGCGCGCCGCGGCCAAGGAGGCATTCGCGGACGTCGTCGCCGAGCACGCCGAGCGCTTCGACCACCTCCGCGCGTACTCCACCACGGGTGTCAGGCCCGACGTCGACTTCTTCCTCTGGAAGATCACGCCGCGCTACGAGGATCTCGGCGAGCTCGGCGCCGCGCTGAACGCGACGCAGCTCGCCGGCTGGCTCGAGACGCCGTTCTCGTACCTCGCGACGACGAAGGCGTCGCAGTACACGTCGGCCCGCAAGCCGCGGCGCATCGTGCCGAAGGAGCTGCCGTACCTCGTCGTCTATCCGTTCGTGAAGGTGCGGGCCTGGTACTCGCTGACCGAGAAACAGCGCCAGGACGCGATGGACGAGCACATCCGGATCGGCCGCGACGAGTTCCCGGGCATCCACAACCACACCACCTACTCGTTCGGGATCGACGACCAGGAGTTCATGACGGCATTCGAGTGCGACGAGCCGGCGGACTTCATGCACCTGATGCTGCGTCTGCGCGACTCCGAGGCCTCGGCGTACACGGAGCGCGACACGCCCATCTTCGTTGGGCTGCATCTGCCGATCCGCGAGACGCTCGACCGGCTCGACGGCGTCGGCTCCGGGTCGCTGGCGGACGCGCGCTAGCTATAGCGCTGCTGGTCGCGCCAGGTGCGCCAGCCGGCGAAGACGCACGCCGCGGCGACGAGGATGAAGGCGAGGGCGTCCGGGCCTGAGAGACCGCCGAGGAACAGCCAGCCCAGGTCGACGACGAGGAGCACGACTGCGCCGTACACCACCCACGCCGCGCGCGCCGGCCACGTCGAGATCTCACGCCGGGCGAAGTCGCGCCAGAACGCGTACGCGACGACCGCGATCGTGATCACGAAGGCGATGCGGAGCAGGACGCCGACCGTGATCAGCGCGACCTCGAGATCGAGGACGACCACCAGCACCGCCACCCCGGCCAGGATCAGGAGGTTGCGGATGAACGGCGTCACGTCGCGGTCATGTAGGCACGGACGCCGAGCGCGGCGGCGACGAGGGTCGCGACCGCGAACCAGAGCAGCCGCGCCCGGGGGTCGGAGGGCGCGTACAGCCACGGCGACAGCACGGCGAGCAGCGCGAACGTCCCGTAAGCGTAGTGGAGGTGATCCGCTGCGCGACGATGGTCGGAGAGGAGCAGCAGGCCGAGCGCGACCTGCGCGACGACGAGCGTCTGCGCCAGCGCCAGCAGCTGCGCGACCACCGTCCCCGCCCGGCCGCGCCTGCGGGCGACGAACGCGACGGTTGAGGCTGCGAGACACACGCCGATCACCAGGAATGCAATCACGTGGTGCGCCGTTAGCATCGCCGAGCACCCACCCTACTGGAGAGGTTGGCTGATGATCGAAGAAGGCAAGCCGGCACCCGATTTCGAGTTGACGACCGACGCCGGGGACACGCTCAAGCTCTCTGACCTGCGAGGACAACAGGTCGTCCTCTACTTCTATCCCAAGGACGACACGCCCGGCTGTACGACGCAGGCCTGCGGCATCCGCGACACGTACGGGGAGTTCGAGCGTGCCGGAGCCCGCGTGCTCGGGATCTCGCCAGACGCAGAGGCCTCACACGTCAAGTTCAAGGAGAAGTTCGGCCTCCCGTTCACGCTGCTCGCCGACGTCGGCCACCACGTCGCCGAGGAGTACGACGTCTGGACGGAGAAGTCGTACGCAGGGCGCAAGTACATGGGCGTCTCGCGCTCGACGTTCGTGATCGCCGAGGACGGGACGGTCAAGAAGGTCCTGCACGACGTGAAGCCCGCGACGCACGCCGACGAGGTGCTCGCGGTTCTCGCAGACTGACTAGGCGAGCGCGACGGTCTCTTCCGCGCGCTGCTCGGCGTAACCGTCGCCGAGCCGCTCGCGGAGCGTGCGCTCGAGCTCCCCGCTGGCCTCCAGCTCCTCGACGATGTCCGCGCCGCCGATGAGCTCACCGCCGACGAAGATCTGCGGGATCGTGGGCCAGCCCGAGATCGCGCTCAGCTCCTGCCGGATCTGCGGATCGGCCAGAACGTCGACAGCGGTCACGGATGCCCCGGCCCGCCGCAGTGCCTGCAGTGCGCGATCGGAGTTGCCGCACATCACGAACGTCGGTGTCCCCTTCATAAAGATCGCGACGTCCGCGCTGTCGATGACGCCCTTGATCTGATCGGTGTAGCTCACGTCGCCCCCTTCGTCGAGATGCGCAGTTCGTGGATGCTGCCGTCGGCGAGCGGTGTCGCCAACGCGTCGTACACCCGCTTGTGCTGGTCGATCAGCGAGAGGCCGTCGAGCGACGGCGCTGCAACGACTACCTGGAAATGATCGCCGCCGCCGGTTCGATCGGTCACCTGCAGCTCGGTTGCGTCCGGGAACGCCTGCTCGAGCAGCTCGCGGAGTGGTTGCGTGCTCACGCTTCGATCGTAGCGACGGAGAGGTGGTCGCCAGGCTCGAGGCCGGCTGCGGCGCCGGACGCGAGCTCGATCACCACCTTCGACCCGCGTCTGCCCGCAGCACGCCAGGGCCGGAGGTCGGGGACGACGTCGACGACGACCAGGTCGCGGTCGCAGAAGACCGCGTCGATCGGGAAGCGCATGAACATCATGTGGATCGAGCCCGCCGGCCGTAGGAGCAGACCCTCGCCCGGCTCGAGCCCGGACCGCCCGAGCAGGCCCCGGAGCCGAAGCCACCAATGATCGGCGATCCCGCAGCGCTCGCACACCACCCGGCCGTCCGCCGCCTCGATCCTCGCCACCCGCATCCTCTAGAGGTACGGCGCGGCGCCGAAGATCCCTCGGACAAGGGGTCGCCCGGCCCGGCGAAAAGGCCGACCTAGGAGGCAGAACCGGCGCTTGCGGCGCGCCGTCCCCTCGACGAGGAGACTCGCCATGCCGACGGACGGAACCGCAGCCCCCCGCTCAGAGCACGACCGCGCGATCGAAGAGAGCCTCGCCGAGCTGGAGCGCCAGCACGTCGATGAGCCTGCTGCGGCGGTCGATCCGTCACGCATGGTGGTCTACGTCAACGATGTCGGCCTGCGCGTGCGCGCGTCCGAGGACGAGGCGCCGCCCGAGGCCGTGAACGCCGACCAGGAAGCACGCATGGCCGCCGTCCGCGAGCGGGAGCGTCTGGAGGCGATCGCCCAGGCCGAGCGCGATCTCGCCGAGCTGCGGCTCGAGGAGATCCGCTCAGAGGCCGAGCAGGAGCGAAACGAGCAGCTCGCCCGCGAGACTGCGGCGGTGCTGCAGAGCCTGGACACGCGCCAGGAGGAGCTCGAGCGCCGCGAGGCCGAGGTTGCCGAGGCGCTCGAGAAGCTCGAGCGGCGGTTCACGGCACGCCGGCAGGAGCTGACCGCCCGCGAGACCGCGCTGTCCGCCCGCGAAAGCGAGCTGGAGCTCGTCAAGGCGCGCACCCAGGCCGAGCTTGCCGAGGCGCAGGCGAAGCTCGAGACCGCGGCGGCAGAGGCTGCGGCCGTGGCCGCGGCGGAGGCGTCGGCGGAGCGGCAGCGGGAGCTCGAAGCCCGCCTCGCGGCGCTCGAGGAGCGCGAGCTCGAGCTCGACCAGCTCGAGGCCCGCAGCCATGCCGAGCTGAACGAGGCCCAGGCGATGTTCGAGACGGCGATGGCCGACACGGCCGCCGTCCGCGAGGGCGAGCTCGACGAGCGCGAGGTCGAGCTGAGCGCCCGTGAGACCGAGCTGCTCGAACTGCAGTCCGCTCTCGACGCGCACAAGCAGGACGTCGCAGCTCTCGAGCGGTCGGCGGCCGAGCGCCAGGCGGCGCTGGAGGCGCGCGAGGCGCGCCTTGCCGAGTGCGAGGCGGAGCTGGCCACCAGCGCGTCGACCAACGGACAGCTCGAGGAAGAGCTGCGTGCCCGCGTCGCGCGGTTGCAGTCCGAGCTGGAGCTCCGGCAGGAGCGCCAGGAGACACTCGCCCGCGAGCTCGCAGCCCGCGAGGAATGGATCGCCCAGCACGAAGAGGACCTCGCCACCTACGTCGACGAGCTCAAGGACACCTTCCGTGAGCGCGACGCCGAGTGGTGGGCCAAGCAGCTCGGCTCCGAGCCGGCAGTCCTCGGCTAGGGCACCGAGCGACCGGGCTACACTGACGCCGCCTCGCGGATGTGGCGGAATTGGTAGACGCGCACGGTTCAGGTCCGTGTGCCCGTAAGGGCGTGGAGGTTCAAGTCCTCTCATCCGCACTCTGACGCGGTTCACACTCCTTGCTGCAGCGGCGGCCCTGGCCGTCGTCGTGTTCTCCGGGGACAGCCTCGGTGCACACGGCCCCGACCCGATGACCGAGGTCGTCGTGACGCTGCGCGCACCGTCGCTCTCGGCGTTCGGGCGCTCGCTGCAGTCGGCCTCGCACCGGACGTACATGCGGCAAGTCGCCTCGGCCCAGGTCGAGCTCGGCCGCCGCATCACGAGCGCGCTTCCGGACGCACAGGTCCGTTGGGACTACCGGCTGGTCGCCGACGGGATGGCGATCTCGCTGCCCCGCTCCCAGGCTGCGCTGCTCACCCGGATCCCCGGGGTGGCACGCGTCTGGCCGAATGTCCGGTTCCACGCCCTCCGCGACACGGCAGGCCCCCAGCAGATCGGCGCCGACCAGCTCTGGGGCCCCGCCCTGTCGACCGCCGGGAACGGCATGAAGATCGGGATCATCGACGACGGCCTCCAGGCGACCCATCCGTACTTCAATCCGAGCGGCTTCCAGTACCCGCCCGGCTTCCCGAAGGGTCAGACGAAGTACACGACGCCGAAGGTGATCGTGCAGCGCACCTTTGCGCCGCCGTCGCCGGCCTGGAAGTACGCCAACGTCCCCTTCGATCCGCTCAACTCGTTCCACGCGACCCACGTCGCCGGCATCGCCGCGGGTGACTTCGGTGCGAAGGCGCTCGGGAACACGATCTCGGGCGTCGCGCCCAACGCCTACCTCGGCAACTACAAGGCCCTCACGATCCCGACCCCCGGAGAGGGCCTCGACGGAAATGCGGCGGAGATCGCCGCGGCGATCGAAGCAGCCGTGTCGGACGGGATGAACGTGATCAATCTCTCGATCGGCGAGCCCGAGGTCGATCCTTCCCGCGACATCGTCGTCCGTGCGCTCGACGGCGCCGCCGCCGCCGGAGTCGTCCCGGTGGTCGCAGCGGGAAACGACTTCACGAGCTTCGGCAGTGGCACCGTGACCTCTCCCGGGAATGCGCCGGATGCGATCACGGTGGCTGCCGCAACGTCGACGGACGCGATCGCCGACTTCTCGTCAGCAGGCCCGACGCCCGTCTCGCTGCAGATGAAGCCCGACGTGACCGCCCCCGGCGTCAACGTCGTCTCGTCACTACCGACCTCGAGCCAGACGTGGGGCCAGCTCAGCGGGACGAGCATGGCGACGCCGCACGTCGCCGGTGCGGTCGCGCTGCTGCTCGAACGCCATCCGGACTGGACGGTCGCGGACGTCAAGTCGGCGCTCGTCCAGACGGCGGATCCCGTGCACAGCGCCGCCGGCCAGGAGGTGCCGACGACGCGCGAGGGCGGCGGCATCGTCGACGCACCTCGCGCGAACGCGCCGTTGATCTTCGCGTCGCCGAGCGGGCTGTCGTTCGGCGAGTTGCGGTCGGGCGCGAGCGCGTCGCGCGTAGTCACCGTCACGGACGCGGGCGGAGGCCCGGATCCGTGGTCGGCCAGCGTCGTCGTCCAGCAGGGTGATGCGACGATCGTCACGCAGCCTGAGGTAGCCGCACCGGGCACGCTGACGGTCACTGCGACCGCCGGCACCGCGGAAGGCGACGTCACGGGCTTCGTCGTGCTGACGCGCGGCTCCGACGTCCGCCGCATCCCGTTCTGGCTCGACGTGGCGAACGCGCAGCTCTCACGAGAACATGCGATCACCGTCGGCCGGCCCGGCATCGTCAAGGGGACGCTCGTCGGAGCGCCGTCGCTCGTCTCGAACTACCGCTACCCGACCGGGATCGCCCAGTCGTATCCAGGCCCGGAGCGCGTCTACCGACTGACGGTCAAGGGAACGCCGGCGAACTTCGGCGTGGTCGTGCTGCGGGGGAACGTGACACCGCACGTCACGGCGGCCGGCGACGAGAACCGCCTCACCGGGTACGCAGGGCTACCGGTCGACATCAACCCGTATCGAACGTCCTACGGCGAGCCGCGGCTGGTCGCAGGGGCGGTGCTGCCTGCACCGGGCGCGTACGACATCGTCCTCGATTCCTCCGGCAAGACGCGGCCCGGCCCGTTCACGATTCGCTGGTGGCTGAACGACGTCACCCCGCCGAAGCTGCGCCTGCTCAAGATGAGCGGTGACGACATCGCGATCGCCGCGACCGACGCCGGCTCGGGCGTCGACCCGTCCTCGATGGTCGCGAACGTCGACGGAAGCTCCGTGACGGCGATCTGGAGCGGAGGCATCTTCCACGTCCACGTCACGCCCGGCCGGCACAAGCTCGTGTTCCACGTCTCGGACTATCAGGAGACGAAGAACATGGAGGACGTGCTGCCGAACGGCCAGGGCACGTCGGTGACGCCGAACACGGCGACCCTGCGCGCCACGATCGTCGCGCGCGGATAGACCTACGGCTTCTTGGCGTCGCGCGGGTCGATCGTCGGCAGCGCGGCGAGGTCGCGCTCGACGTCGCGGACGAACTCGTCCGACTCGGTGCGCACCACCCGAAGCTGCGACTTCCTGCGCGCGCGCTCGCGCCGCTTGCGGCCGTCGACGCCGAAGCGCCGGGCGAGCAGGGGCCATTCTGCGGCCGCCAGCAGGACGACGGCGGCTGCGATCAAGACGACACCGACGACGCTCATCCGCCATAGGATATCCGCGCGGCGCCGTGCGAGAATCTCGTCGATGTCGAGGCTCCGCGCGGCAGTCGCCTTCGCGGCGGTGGTGGTTTCGGCCGGCTGCGGCGGGACCCATTCGGAGGCCCCGACGACCGCGGTCACCGTCTTTCGGATCCAGGGCGGTCTCCTGCATGCTGAGCGCGCCGTAGTGCCGGCGGAACGTTCGACCCCCGCGGCGGCACTCGGCGCGCTCGGTCTCGATGTACCCGTGAACGTGGTCGACGGAACCGCCAACGTCTCCCTCGGCTCACTGGCGCCCGAGCGGGTCGCCGAGGTCGTCTACACGCTCACGCGCCTGCACTCGGTGCAGCGAGTCGACATCGCCGGTCGACGCGGGCTCGACCGGGCAGACGTCGCCGCCTTCGCCCCGCCGATCCTGATCGAGTCGCCCGCGGACGGCGAACGCGTGCCGACGAGCTTCACCGTGGCGGGGACGGCGAGCGTCTTCGAGGCGACGCTCGTGGTCGAGCTGCACCGCGGCGACCGGCTCGTCGAACGCCGGATCGTCACCGCCTCGAGCGGCGCACCCTCACGCGGCGCGTTCTCGACGACGCTGAGCGCCGGCTCGCCTGGGCCGGCCACGATCGTCGCGTTTGCATCGAGCGCGGCCGATGGATCGCCCCAGCACGTGCAGCGCGTGCCCGTGACGGTCGGCTAGGGGTTGCGGACCGGCGGCGTCGGCAGCGCAGGCAGCGGAGGCAGCTCGCCTTCCGGCCTAGGCGGGCCGAAGTCGCGCGACAGCGTCAGCGGCGGCCGCTCCGTGACGACGGTGCGGCCGGGGTTGGCCACCGTCGTGGCGGGCGTCGGCTGCGTCGACGGGGGCGACGGCGACGAGGTCGGCGGTGGCGTCGGGGTGGGCGTCGGCGTCGGGGTAGGCGTCGGCGTCGGGGTAGGCGTCGGCGTCGGCGCAGGTGTCGGCGTCGGCGCAGGTGTCGGCGTCGGCGCAGGTGTCGGCGTCGGCGTGGGAGTCGGCGTCGGCGTGGGAGTCGGCGTCGGCGTGGGAGTCGGCGTCGGGGTCGGCGTCGGGGACGGCTTGGTGGTCGGCTTGCCCGGCTTCCTGGAGTGCGGCGTGCCGGCGCCGGGCTCGACGACCTGCGTCGTCGGCGTGACCACATGCACCTGCCCGCTCGTTGACGACGCAGGCGGGTGGTAGGCGATGTACACCGGGGCCGCGGCGGCAGCAGCGGTTGGCTGCGCCGGCAGCGTGTGATGCCGCGCGACCCTGCTGACGAGACGGTTCGACGGCCGGCGCAGCGGATGCGCCGGCGTGACGGTGACCGCGACCACGCGAGGCGGCGGTGACGAGGGCGCGGCGGTCGGCGGGACGGCCAACGGCGTCGTGTGGTGGCCGCTCGGCCCGATCAGGGCGCGAGCGACACCGGCGACGCCGACCGACGCCGCGACGGCTACGAAAGTGTTGATCCGGCGCATCAGGTCGGGGATCTTCGCAGCGGCTCCGGACGCCGCTCGATGTCGCCACGCGGCCCGTCCGGTCCACTGACGACGACGTTCTTGCCGGCTTCCTTCGCCGCATAGAGGCAGCGGTCGGCCTGCTGCATCAGGTCTTCGAGCGTTTCACTGTCTGCATGAGTTGCCACTCCGAGGCTCACGGTAACCGGAATCCGGTTGCCGCCGACGACAATCGCAGCCTCGGCGATGGCGACGCGGATGCGCTCGGCGAGCCGGACTGCACCGTCGAGCATGGTGTTGGGGAGCACGACCGCGAACTCCTCACCGCCGAGCCGCGCAGGCACGTCGAGGTCCCGAACGGTCTCGCGCAGCACGCGTCCGACGACGCGCAGCACCTCGTCGCCCGCCGGGTGGCCGAAGCGATCGTTCACGGTCTTGAAATCGTCGAGGTCGCAGAGCACGAGCGACGTCGTCTCGGCGCTGCGCGCGGAACGAGCGAGCTCGTGGGCGAGCGCGTCGAGGAACTGGCGCCGGTTCGCGAGGCCGGTCAGCTCGTCCGTGACCGCCTGTTCCTGGACGAGCTCGTGCAGATGCGCATTCTCCAGCGCGATCGCAGCCTGAGCGGTGATCCATTCCGCCGCCTCGCGGGCGTCCTTGCTGAACGAGCCGTCACCGGCGGCCAGCACCATCGTCAGCGTCGATCCGTCGAACGCATCGCGGAAGCCGATCCGCATCTGTTCTCCTGTGAGCACACCGCCGCGCTCGTCGATTCGCTTGTTGCCGCGAAAGAGCGCTCCGTCCGCCGAATGGGTCGCTTCGATCGCCGACTCGAGCATCACGGCGAGGAGCGCACCCGGGTTGTGGGTTGCAGCGAGCGTCTCGCCGACGAGCGACACGGCGTCCCGGACTGCACGGCCCGGCGCGGAGACGCGGCGCGGACGGCGCTGGGCGAGCGCGAGCCCGACCATGAACGAGAGCAGCCCCACCGCCAGGAGCAGGAGGAACGACAGCCCCCGCCAGGACGTCCCGGCACCGATCACGTCGGTCGGCGGCTTGGTGCCGAGGATCTGACGCGTGACCGTGCGCGCTCCGTGCGGGATCCTGCCGGACGAGCCGGAACGCGGAACGATCCGGTTACCCGCCTGCAGGTTGAGCACGTCGCTTCGCCGCAGGCCGCCTTCGGCGGCAGCCTGGTCGACGAACGAGGCGTCGAGGACGACCGGTGCGATGATGCGGCCGAGCGGGCGCGACCCGGCGTAGACGACCACCTCGCGGCTCGGCGAGCCGGGCGGCGGTTCGGTGCCGACGACACCGCTCCCGAGCGCGAACAGCACGTGGCGCCGGGCCGCGACGGCGCGGAGCGTCGTCACGTCGTGGTCGAGGATCGCCTTGACGACGGCCGGCGAGCCGGCCACGTCTGCGGCACGCCCGGCCGCGGCGTCGATGCGCTCGGCGAGGAGCGCACGAGCGGCCGTCGCCCCCGACTTCAGGCGGCTGTCAGTGGAGCGCGCCGAGGCCCCCTCGACCACCGCCGACAGCCCCCACGCGACGACCATCGCGATCGCAGCCACGGCCAGGGCGAAGCCCACCGCGCTGACCGGCGACGAAATCCAGGCTCGGATGCGCCCGAGGGGCGATTCTCCCGTCACTGCTGACCACTCCCGAGTGTGCCGCAACCGTTCGGGCTCCCCGCCCGGACCTGAACCAGCATGGTCGAGCCTAGAGGAGTGAACGGACGTCCCCCGAATGGGGGATACCGTGCCGATCATGGTCGATGAGACAGCGCAGCGTGCGGACGTTCTCGCCAATGCGATCGGGGCGGTCCGGAACTGGGGAACATCGGGATCCGCCGAGGACCGGCACGCCTACGCGGTCGCCGCACTCGCCGTCGAGATCGCCGACCAGCTCGGTGTCGAGCTGACCCGCCGGTTCGCCGTCGCCGCCGGCGCGCTTCTGCACGATATCGGCAAGCAACTGCTCAACCAGCACATTCTCGCCAAGCCCGGACCGCTCGACGACGGCGAGCGCACGCACGTGCAGACGCACGCCGAGGCTGGCGCAGAGTCCCTCCCCGAGGTCGTTCCCGAGAGCATCCGCGCGGTCGTCCGCTGCCATCACGAGCGCTGGGACGGCTCGGGCTATCCGGACGGGATCGCCGCGTCGGAGATCCCACTCGAAGCGCGGATCGTCGCCGTCGCCGATGCGTTCCAGGCGATGCTCGAGGACCGCCCGTACCGTGAAGCGCGCACGCAGGACGAAGCCGTCGGCGAGGTGCTGCGATCGTCGGGGACGCAGTTCGACCCCGCCTGCGTCCTCGCGTTCGTGCGGGTCGCGGGAACCGCGCCTTCGCCCGGCACCAGCTAGCCGAACGTCCGGGGCCGTCCCGTCGCGCCGGAAGCAAGCTGCGAAGGTCGCGAAGCCGCCGGCAGGGGGAACGAGGGCACGCACGGCGATCCGCGACAGTGGGCGGCGGCTGCGCCGGGTGCGCGCTGCCGCCCACTCGTTCAACCCGCCGCGAACCAGCCGTTCGTGTAGCGCGGACCGGCGGCCGCCGACGGACAGTGCGGCCATGGAGACCAGATGCTGAAGATCGCGCTGACGCTCGCCGTGGCCGGCTTCGCCGCCGCCTACGCGGCCGTGTTCGGCCCGCGCTGAGCGCGCACGCGGACATGCGGGGGCGGCGCGAAAGGCCCCTCCCCGCGCCGCTCGCACCGCCCCCTAGAACATGCCGCGTGCCGGAGGCTACGTTCGTCGTCGGACGGTGCCCCGTCGGCATCCGAAGCCGGCAGCCGGACCAAGGTCTCGGCCGAGGAAGACCTACGGGTGTGCCGCCGGCGCGCGGCGAGGTGTAAACGGAGATAGAAGAGGGCGGCCCCGGTGCGGCGACATCTGGGCCGCCCCCTTCGAGCGTGTCGGAAGGGCACGCTGTCTCTCAGTTAAGCGGGCGATCCGGCAGAAGCAACCGCAACTGCCGCCTTCGCCTGGTTTCAGCGGGCGGCGCGTCGTGCAAGACTGAGCGGTGCGGGCTCTCCGTCGCTTCGCCGGCCGGATCCGCGCGGGCTACCTCTGGCTCGAGGACAAGCCACTGATCGTCGTCTTCGTGGCCGCCGGGGCGACGGCCGGCGTGGCGATCGTGCTCGCGGCGTACACCGGCCTGCCGCACGTGTGGCGCCTCGTCCGTGCGCGCCACGACTGGGTGTGGCTGCTCGGGTGCCTTGTGGGTGAGCTGGTCGCCTACGGCGGCTACGTGCTGACGCTACGGGACATGGCGCGGGTCGACGACGGCAACGAGCTCGACCTTGCCGCGTCGACGAAGAGCGTCGTCGCGGGCTTCGGCGTCTTCGCCGCAACTCGCTCTTCGGGTGGTTTTGCGGTCGACTACTGGGCGTTCCGCGAAGCGGGCGCGACGCGCCGCGACGCGGTGCGTCGCGTGATCGGGCTCGGACTGCTCGAGTACGTGATCCTGTCCTTCGCCGCGCTCGGCGCGTCGGCGCTCCTGTACTTCCACGTCGACGGGCGCGCGAGTGACGGTGTCACACTCCCCTCGCTGGTGATCGTCCCGGCGCTCGTCCTCGGCTTCTGGCTGACGTCGCCCCGCCGTGCGAAGCGGCTGACGCGCCGCCGGTCCGGCCTCTTCAGACGCCTCCTCGCCGACACCGTCGACGGCGCGGTCACCGTTCGGCTGTTGTTCACGAGCCCGCGCGCGCACGGGCTCGGCGTGTTCGGCAACGCCCTCTACTGGTTCGGCGACATCTTTTGCCTGTGGTCGGCACTGCAGTTCGTCGGCGCGCACATCTCGGGGGCGGCGCTCGTCCTCGCCTATTCGGGCGGCTACGTCTTCACGCGGCGCGCGCTGCCTGCGGGCGGCGCCGGCGTCGTCGAGCTCGCGCTCACGGTCGCGCTCGTCGGGATGGGTGTTCGCTTCGCGCCGGCCCTGGTCGCCGTCGTCGTCTACCGCCTCTTCAACTTCTGGCTGCCGATCGTTCCGGCGCTTGCGCTGATGCCGGCGGTCCGCGATCTTCGCGAGCGGTTCCGCCGGGCGGAGCAGGCTGCGTGACCTGCGAGCTCCCCGGGTTGGACTCGAACCAACAACCCTCCGGTTAACAGCCGGATGCTCTGCCAATTGAGCTACCGGGGATCAACGGGCGGCGGACAGTGTAGCCGCGCCTTTCGCAGGGTCTACGCCGAGATCGACGCGGCCCGCTCGCGCAGCCTGGCCAGCGCCTCGCTGAGTTCGCCGCGCTGCTCGACCGGCGCCGATCGGAGCTCCTGCTGAAGCCGGCGCTCGCGTAGCCGGAGCAGGAGCTCGGTACCGGTCGCCTCGCCGATCCCGTCGGCATCGGCGTACGCGTCGAGCTCCGCCAGGAGGCCGATGCCGTCTGCTTCGAGCGGTGCACCGTCGACGAGGTGATTGCGGATCGCGCGGTGCAACGGGTCGTAGAAATGCTCTTCGCCGAGCTCTGCCAGCAGCGGCCGAAGCTGCGGATGGCGAAGCACCCCCGCAAGGGCACTGCGCTCGAGCTTCGCACCGGCGTCGAGCACACGCTTCGACACCGGAGCTGCCGCCCGCGCCGCCGAGCCGCCCGCACGCAGCTGCACCGTCATCCCGAGCTTGTCGTTCGCGTACCGCCAGGCGTCCTGGCGCTCGGGCGAATCGGACGCACCGTCGAGCAGCGTCCGCACCGTCTGGAAGGCGGCTTCGCGACTCTCGGCCTGGTCGATCTCGACCCGGACGCGGTAGAGCAGATACGGCTCGGCCTGGGCGAGCTTTCGCTCGAAGTCGCTCGGGTCGTCGGCGGGGTCGACTCCCGGTGGCAGGGCGACGACGTGGACGTCGAAGCCCTGTCGGACCGCCAGCTCCATCCCGCGCAGGGTCGCCGACTCCCCCGCCGCGTCGCCGTCGAACGCGAGCCAGAGACGCTTGGTCAGCCTGCCCAGCTCGTTCAGCTGCCGCTCGGTGAGCGCCGTGCCCATGCAGGCGACCGCCGGCGCAAAGCCGGCCTGGCGAAGCGCGATCACGTCAGGGTTTCCCTCGACGATGCACGCCCGGTCCTCACGGGCGATCGCCGCGCGAGCGAGATCGAGGCCGTAGACGACCGAGCCCTTGTGGAAGAGCTCCGACTCGGGCGTGTTCACGTACTTGGCGGGGAGCGGATCGTCGTCGTGCAGCCGTCGCGCCTGGAAGCCGACGATCCGACCGCGTGCGTCGGCGAGCGGGAAGAGCAGTCGCCGCGCGAAGTAGTCGGCCCCGTTCCTGCGCAGGAGGCCCGCCGCGCGGAGCTCCTCCGTCGTGAAGCCGCCCGCCGCGGCCTTGCGCGCGAGTGCGTTGCCGCCCAGCGCAAGGCCGAGCCTGAACTCACGGCACACCTCCTCGCCGAGCGCGCGGCCGCTCAGGTAGTCGCGCGCGAGCGAGCCTGCCTCGGTCTCCCACAACGTGCGCGCGTAATACGTCGCCGCCTGGTCGAGCAGCGCGTACAGACGGTCGCGGCGCCGGCGGGCCGCATCCTGGGCGGGTGAGCTCTCCTCGTATTCGACGGGCACGTTGAACCGCTCGGCGAGCCACTCGATCGCGCCGGCGAAGTCGAGCCCTTCGGTCTCGCGGACGAAGGTGATCATGTCCCCCTTCGCGCCACAGCCGAAGCAGAAGTACCACTTGTCGATGCCGTTGACGGAGAACGAGGGCGTCTTCTCCTCGTGGAACGGGCAGCGGCCCATGTAGCGGCCGTTCGCGCCGCCCTTCCGGAGCTGCGTGCGCGCCTCTACGAGCTGGACGAAGTCGCCCTTCTCCTTGACCGCCTCGACCGTCGTGTCCATGAGCCGTGCCATCTACCCGATGCTCGCAGCGTACGACAGCGCGAAGCGGTCGGTCATGCCCGCGACGAACTCGACGATCTGGTCGGACGTGTCGCCACGGCGACGCAGCTCGCCGACGATGCGCCCGATCGTCTCGTGTGCGCGGGTGTGCTCCGGTCTCGTTTCCGGGCCGAGGTAGACGCGCTCGAACATGAACGACCGCAGCGACAGCATCGCGGCGCCGATCTCGTCGCTCTGCACGATGTCGTCCGCCTTCGCAGACTGCTCGACCAGGTCGTGGACGAGCGTGTCGATGCGCGACCCACCGGTCGGACCGAGGATCGCGATCTCGTCGCCCGGGAGGTCGCTCTCCTCGAGGATGCCGTAGCGGATCGCGTCATCGATGTCGTGGTTGATGTACGCCACACGATCGACGATGCGCACGACCTTCCCCTCGAGCGTCTGGGGCTCCCGAGGCCCGGTGTGCGTGAGGATCCCGTCGACGACCTCGTGCGTCAGGTTGAGCTTCGCGGCGATCCGCGCCGACTGCTCGTTGTGGCGGAACCCACCGTCGATCAGCGCGTCGAGGGCGGTCTCGCCGGCGTGCCCGAATGCCGGATGTCCCATGTCGTGGCCGAGACCGATCGCCTCGGTCAGGTCCTCGTTCAGACGCAGCGCCCGGGCGACGACGCGCGCGATCCCGGTCGTCTCGAGCGTGTGCGTCATCCGTGTCCGGTAGTGATCGCCGGCCGGGTCGATGAAGACCTGCGTCTTGCCTTTCAAGCGGCGAAACGGCTTCGAATGGAGGATGCGGTCGCGGTCGCGCTGGAAGGGCGTCCGCACGCTGCACTCGGTCTCGGGTCGCTCGCGGCCCGTCGTCTCGTACGAGCGAACCGCTGACGGCGCGAGCGAACGGTCCTCGAGCTCCCGGATCCGGGACGCGAAGGCATCGGCAACCGTCCCGGCAACCTCGGGCATGGAGGCAGGCTAGATGATGACCGGGACGGTCCCGCCGTCCGCGCTCCACGCCGAGCCGGTGACGTACGACGACCGGTCGGAGCACAGAAAGACGATCACCGCCGCGATCTCCGCGGGCTCACCGAGGCGGCCGAGCGGCCTGCCGGCAGCGACCTTCGCGAGCACCGTGTCGCGGTCGCCCTGCTGCTCGGCGAGCCCGCCGGCGCCGAGCCAGGCCTCGCTTGCGGTCGGACCGGGCGTCACCGCGTTGCAGCGAATCCCGTCCTTCGCGTAGACGTCCGCCACGAGCCGGGAGAACGAGAGCAGGCCGGCCTTCATCACGGAGTACTCGGGCAGAGTGGCCGACGGCCGCTTGGCGGAGGTCGACGAGACGTTGACGATAGTGCCCCCGCCGCGCGCGACGAGCAACGGCAGGACCGCGCGCGTGGCGCGGATCGCGCTCATCAGGTTCAACTCGAACGATCGCTGCCAGTCCGCGTCGGTCAGTTCGGGCAGCGATCGGATCGCCGTCCCGCCGACGTTGTTGACGAGGCAATCCACGTGCCCGAAGCGCGTGTGCGCAGCCGCGACGAGCCGCTCCGGCTCGCCGGGCATCGACAGGTCGGCCGCCACGTGGAGCTCACCGATCCCGTCGGCCCGCCGCCCGGAAGTGGCGACGTGCGCCCCCTCGGCCTGCAACTGCCGCGCGACCTCGAGCCCGATCCCACCGGTCGAGCCGGTGACGATGCAGACCTTTCCGTCGAGGCCGAGCTCCATCGCGGCGCTACGTTAGCCGCATGACCACGATGCTCCTCGCCCGGCACGGCGAGACCGAGTGGAATCGCGTCGGGCGCTACCAGGGGTGGGCCGATCCACCGCTGAACGACACCGGGCGCGCGCAGGCTCGGGCACTTGCGGAGCAGCTGCGCGCGACGCCGTTTGCCGCCGTCTACTCGAGCGATCTTCGCCGCGCGCACGAGACCGCCGAGATCGTGGCGTCACCCCACGCAGTCCCGGTGATCGTCGAGCCCGGTCTGCGCGAGGTGAACGTCGGGGCGTGGTCGGGGCTCACGCGAGCCGAGGTCGAGCAACGCTTTCCCGACGGCGAGCGGCCGGGCGGCGAGACGCGCCAGGAGCACACGGCGCGCGCGTTGGCAGCGGCCGAGCGCATCGCCCGGGCGCATCCGGACGACCGGATCCTGCTCGTCTCGCACGGCGGGACGATGCGGGCGCTGCGGCTCCACGTCAGCGACGAGCCGTTCCATCCGATCGCAAACTGCGGGATTCTGGAGCTCCATTTCCGCGACGACCGGCTGATCGCGGGGATCGGATAGGTTCCACGTGGAACTTCGAATGGAGGACTAGACCAACTAGTCCTACATTCGTGTGTGTGAGCCGTTTTGAGGCCTCGGCGAGGCGTTGAGACCTCACCGAGACCTCACCAGGACGGCTAGTCGGTGACGAGCAACACCAGTTTCTGGGTCGCGATCTCGTCCGAAGGCATCACGTGCGAGTAGACGTCAAGGCTCATCGACGGGCGTGCGTGGCCGGCGCGTTCGGCGAGCTCGCGAGCAGGCACACCACTCTGATGCCAGATGCTGATCCGCCGGTGACGGAGATCGTGCGGGTGATAGTGAGGCACCCCGGCGGTCTGGCAGGCGCGCAGCATCTGCTGGTAGGCGGTCCCCTCGGTGATCCCCTGGAACACCCTCCGATCCGGTGTCCGATCATCCGGCGGACAGGTCTCCTCGATCGCCTCGATCACCCACTCCGGCAGGTAGACCCACCGGGCCTTGTCGCGCTTGGTCGCCGACCTCGGCAGCCGTAGACGTAGTCCTGCACGATCGACGTCTCCCCACTTCAAGTTGACAGCCTCGCCGAGGCGAAGCGCGCCCTGCTCGAGCACAATGAACAACAGGCGCCGTTTCGCGGGGATCGCCTCGAGGATCGCCAGCATGTGCTCAGCCGACGGCGGCGTCGGCTCCTCGCGGACCTGCTTCGGCAGCTTCACCCTGGTGTCCCTGCATGGGTTCGGGTCGACGCCGACGTAGTCCATGAGCAGCCGGAACACGAGGAGGTAGAGCTGGACGGTTCCGGGCTTCAGCGTCTCGGCGAGCGTGGACACCCAGCCTGCGACGTCGTCGGCGGTGATCGTGTCCGACGACCGATCTCCGAACGTCGTGCCGATTTTCTTCAACGCCGTTCGGTAGTTCTTGACCGTGTTCGGGTCGACGTCGATCCTTGACGCGACGAACCGTTCCGACCAGGTGCTGACCGAAACCGCGGCGACCGTCGTGTCGGTCAGCGACTCGAGGAGCAGCGACGGGTTCCGTCCGGCCGCGAGTTCGCCCATCACGACGGCAAGCCGTTTCTTCGCGTCCCGTTCGGTCCGGAACGCACCAGCATGGGTGAGCTTCCGTGCGCGTCCGCCCACGCGGAAGCGGACGACGTAGCGGACTCCGGACTTCGTTGTGCGCCTGGTGATGTACGCGCTCGCCATCAGACGGTCCGGGTCCGAAGGTTACGCTGCTCGTGCATTCCGACCTCCGTTGTCGGTGTGCCACGCCCCCGGACGTTGCATCGTCGCGGGGGCATTACTTTCGGCGATCCTAACCCCAGGGGCGGTCACGCCGCAGGCACCTCGTCGACGGCGTAGGTGTGGCGCTCAAGCATCGCGAAGACGTCGGGACGCCTCACGAACGTTTTCCGGAGGCCGGGGATCTGGACGATCGGCAGCTGGCGCATGATCGACTCGGCGGCGGCGCGGGTGACGCCGAGCTCGGCGCGGAGAGCCTTGCAGTCGAGCAGCTCGGGCAGCAGTTCCATCTACGCCGCGTCGACCTCGAAGAAGTCGATGCCAGTGGCCTCGAGCACGGCGAAGAACTGAGGCCGGACGAGCGCCTCGTCGAGCGTCGCCCGGGAGATCTCCTCGAGCGTCTCCTCCGGCGCCGGCGGGGTGGGCGGATAGACGAGATCGAACCGCCGCGCGCGCTCGGCGTCGGCTACCGCGACAAAGGGGTTAGGACCGTTAGGGGGGTTAGGTGCGGCATCAGTGCTGGAGCCAGACCTAACCCCTTTAACCCACCTAACCCCCAAAACGCGGAGCCAGTGATCGGCGAACTGTTCGGCCTTGTAACCCTTCACCGTCTGGCCGTCGGTCCAGATCGGCATCGTCCTGATCCGGTAGGGCTTCAGCAGCTTCGACAGGGCCCGCGGACTGATCTGCTTCCCCCACCAGTCGCCCCAGGGCGACTCCTCGATCTTCGACAACTCCTCGATCAAGTCCGAGGTTCGGAGCCGCTGTTCATCGACTGAGCCGAACACCGCGTAGATGTCCGCGAGCAGCCTCGCGCTGAGCGACTCGTCCTCGCGCGTCTCCGGGTCGGAGAGCTTCAGCGCCGCGAACCGAGCACGGTCGGGCCAGTCGCCTCCCGCCATGTCCGCGATCGCCAAGAGCGGCTCCCAGCAATCCTGCTGCCGGTCATCGAGCTCATCGGGGAGGTGAGGTCTCGCGTAGGAGAGCTTGTCGCAGTTATGGCCCATCACGCTCTCGAGGCTCATCCGCAACGGCTCCGCCGACCCGTCGACATCGCGACGACGGAACCGCTCGAGCGGCTCCTCACGCGTTCGGCGCTCCAGCCTGATCCGCACCGAGCGGTCAGAGAGCGTGTCGGGCAGCTCGCCAATCCCGGCGAACGCCTTCGGGCAGTAGACCGGGAATGCCTCGAGCGTCGTCATCTTCGCGCCGCCCATCCGCTGCACCGCCGCGCCACGCCGGTAGCCGGCGTTCAGCATCCCGCGGAGGTCTTCCCGGTCGTGTGCCTTCGGGCCGAAGATCGCGTCGATCTCATCGAGCATCAACGTCGGTCCCAACTCGGCGATCGCCCGGAACAGCGCCGCATCGGAGATGTTCGCCGTCTGCAGCGGATTGTGGACGAGAAGCTCGAGCACTTCGAGCAGCCGTGTCTTGCCGCTTCGCTTCTCCGCGC
This sequence comes from uncultured Thermoleophilia bacterium, assembly GCA_963769545.1. Lineage (GTDB taxonomy): Bacteria > Actinomycetota > Thermoleophilia > Gaiellales > Gaiellaceae > PALSA-600. The sequence goes on from CAVYMB010000003.1 coordinate 840,339, forward strand.
TCGTCACCGCGATGTACGGCGTCGTGTCGGCCGCATCGACGCACCAGGTGTGCGCGACCCAGAGCGAGATCGTGTCGGCCTGCACGTCGCTCAGCACCACAAATCTGTGGATGAACATGGCGATCTGATCGAGGACGACCGCCATGTCGGTGTGATCGTTCTCCGAGTGGCTCATGCGGCGGCCACCTCCTCCGTGGTCGCATTTGCATTCAGCTGATCGCGCCGCTCGCGCAGCCACTCAGCCCGGCTTCTCAGCGAACGGCTGCGCCGCCACTCGATGACGATCTCGAAGCAGTCGCGCAGAACTGCACACCACGTCCTACCGGCTACGCAGACGGGGCATTCCGGCCGGTGGTCGAAGACAGTCCGAACGAGTTCGTCGACGAGCACGTCGAGTTCGGCCGCGTCGGCGTCGGTCCACCACGGCGCGGTCATGCCGCACCGCCGCGGAGGACTACGTGATCATTAGACGGTTCGGGATCGTCGGGTTTTCGTGGACCGGGTGGCGAGTTCGCCGTACAGCGAACCGTCGGGCGACGCGACGACGGCGCCCTAGACGTGCCGCGTCTGACCATGCGAAAACGACGGTGAACCCGTGACGTGCCGACCCTCCGGCTCTCCCTGGTGAGCGTTGGGAGCGTCTTCACGTGACGCCGGGCGAGCTCAGCCTGTAGCGCCCTCTTCGTCACGACCCGCCACCACGGGCGATCGAAGGAATAGCTGTTGTCCTCCCGATCGAGGTTGAAGCGCAGGAAGAACAGCATTCGGTGCTCGATCTCGGCCCAGGAAGTCCCATCATCAAGCACGTGGATTAGGTCGTCTGTGAGCGCGAGCAGGCCGCCGTACTCGTCCGACTGTTCCGACGGGTCGACGCGGCCTACGTCCCTGAAGAGAGATTCCGCCACAAGCCAGTGGCGTTGCCCCGTATCGAGCGCATGGTCGTGAACAGACTGCGTCCACATGACGAACACCTCGATCTCGGCGTCCGAGAAGTGGTGTGTTAGCTGGTCGGCGGCCACGTCGCCACCGAGATCAGTTCAGAATTCACAACTGCGACGCTAGCAACCGAGGTAGTCGGAGGTCTCGCTCCGGCCCCGGAACCGCGACGGACGCCTTTCGGCGCCCGCCCGGGTGAATTTCTGAACGAGTCCGGTGACGACTCGGGTTCGACAGTATCACGCAACCGGGAGGTTGCGCTTCCCGGAATCCGTCGTGGTGGCGGCCGACCTCACGTGCCGGATGCGCCGCCACGCGAATACGTCGGCAGCTTCGGTGCGGCCATTTCCCAGCCGAGTGGATACGCGAATTGAGGCAGCTCGGCGCGAAGACCGTATTGCCGTAACTCAACGCGGACGGGCGATCCCGCCCAAGGTACGAGGAAGTGGAAGTGAGTCTCCCATTCTCGACCGAGAAGATCGTGGTAGGTGACGTACCCATAGGCCTGCGCCCAGTCCGCTACTCGCGCAACGGCCATGACCGTAGCGTGATCGCCACCGTACAGCGTAGTTCCGACGAGAGGTGTGTCTCCGCCGTCCCAGTAAACGCGACCCTCTACGTTCAGAGCTAAGCCTGGACCGCCGTTTCGAAACGGAATTCGGTCGCCCACTTTGTGATCGACAGCAAGCCACTCTTGGTTGGTGAATGGGTATACGCATGGCGTGTAGCGAGCTTCCTGTTCTGCTTGCGCGAGCTGCGCCATGTCGCGGCTCGCGCCGGCATCCTGACGCGTGCTCGCGGCCAGGTCTCTCGTTGCCGTCGCGAGACGCCATGTGACTATGGCAACCGCCGTTGTGCCAAACGCGGTTCCCGCGGTCGCGAAGACCTCCCAGTTGAAGGCCTTGCCTGAGGCCGCGTAACCCGCCGCGATGCTGATGCCGAGCCCCGTTACGACGGTCAGAACGACAGTGACCGCGGACCTACGGGCTTTGCCTTCCATGAACCGATCCTCACACAAGACGCGATCGAAATAAGCCCGTCGGCCTATGGGTGCGACCGGTGGATTATTGCGAGGCTGCTGTCCGGCCCCAGGACAAGGAGGCACGGATGGCGCCCTTCAAGTACCGCGTGTACACCGTCGATGGCGACGAAGCGCCTTGGTGGATCGTCTATAAGCGGACGACGGCGGACGCGGCGGTGTATCCAAATCTGAGCTAACAGCCTCAGCCAAACCCAGCCTATGCGTAGCTGCTTGAGCTAACGCTGGGGCCGACTCATTTGCCACCGCCTCAATAGGCTCACCCCTCCGCCCGTCCCGCTCAGGCTGCGGCAGTGAGAACATCCGCGTCACACCCGCAGGCCAGCCGTGCGACGTCATCGGCGAGAGGTCGGCAGGCCTACTCCCAAACGGAGAAGTCGGCGCCGACCGCAACGAAGCTCGCGTCGCCGCCGTTCCGGCCGGACTGGACGCGCACCGAGACGTTCAGGGCGAACGTGAATGCGTGTACGCCTTCGTAGTTCACGAGATTCCCGATCGGTACGCCCTCCGGGGACATCGAATCGTCGAGCTGACTTCCGCGATCGCCCGTGAAGTTCACCTCGCTATAGGCGAGGACCTCGGGGCCGTCCCAAAAGTCCACACGATCGATTCGCAGATCGCCCCCGAGCCGGAAGACGACCCAGACGCGGTCAAGCCCCGGCACGTGGTCAGCAATGATCGTCGGTGTAGGCACCGAGAACTGAAACCACTCGCTCGAGTCCGGCTCCATCAGGTACGTCGAGGTGCCGGCGTTCCGTACCACCTTCGTGAAGTTCAACGGCTGCTGCGGAACACCAGTGTTGCCCGTTACCCACATCGAGTGTCTGTGCCAATCCATCTCGACCTCCGAACTCGTCGATCGAGCGACTGTAAACACATCGGAGCACTTGGAACTGCATTTGCGGAATCGCGGGCCACGGAGTTGCGCAACGTTCCTCAGGATGAGATCTTCGTCGGGTGCCTCCCCAGTGGTTTGCGCCGTATCGATGGGTCTCGCCCCAGTGGGAATTCATCTTCTGGCAAGAGGACGCTCCGGACGTGCAGTTCGAGGCCCGCGGCTACGAGAGTGCCGGAACTTTTCTCGCGCTCCTGAACACGCAAGGCCACCGTGTGGAGGTGGCATGCGATTTCTACGACAGCTCAGGAGATCTCGACCACCGCTTCGGGTTTGACATGTTCCTCGATGCGCGCGCCTCCTCTCTGTACGTGACCGACGTCGGTACGCCGCAGTTTCAGAAGCCACCACCGGGCGAGGTCGTATACGCGCGCGGCTGGTTCGAACTCTTCGCCTCGTCGCCCATCCAGGCGACCGCATGGGTGATGCAAGAGAAGTACTACGTTGAACGCTGTCGCGCGTGGGCCTACCCCTTGCCGTTACAGGACGTCAGTCTCAGCAAGCTCGATTCGATCCAACACGCGGGGATGCACGAAGGCGGTGGAATCGAACCGATCGGCGAGGCCCGCGGCAAGGTGTTCGAATCCACTGCGCCCTGGCTCGAAGTGACGCAGGAGGAGCGCGCGGGACGTGGCGAGCCGCCGCACGACCCGAGGCCGCGCTAGCTCAGCCCCCCGGCCTAGCTGAGCCTGCGGGCGTCCGCCACGGCGAGTCGTATGGCTCCGAGAATGGGGATCACCCATATGACTGTCTTCATTGCACTGGTGGCGATTGCGGTCCTGGCATTTTCCGCCGCGACCGCTGTCGCACGTAGCGCAGCGGGTGGCGCCCCCACATATTCGAGCGGCGAGCAGCAGGAGGTTGCACGATGACTTGGCGGGGCGAAGTGCGGAAGAGTGTCGTGCGGGCGGTCAACGAGGGCGAAGCCGTCGTTCCACGCGACGTTGCATCGCCAGCGCAGACTGAGCGGGTCGCACGCGTGTTTCTGGGGCAGTACGGCCACGAGGACGCGATCCGCTACGAGCCGAGCGAGGCCGGCGTCAGGCTTGTCCGCACCGATTACTGGAAGCCCGGCGAGATGCGTCTGGGCCCAGAGCGTGACACCGAAACCGCATGAACGCTTGAATGCCGCGGCTGAGCGCGCCAACGGACGAAGAGCCCCGCGGTCCCCCGGCGCTGGCCGAACAATTTAGAGAAGGCGGCCTGATGACCGCCTTCTCTTTTCCGACGTTCTACTCGCCGTCTGGGACCGGGTCCGGTTCCGGGTCAGTCGGAGGCGGAACGTCAGGGCCGTCGGGCTCTGGTGTACTGGTCATAGCGGCGGTATCCCCAACGCTGCTACGGCGAAACTCAGAGCGGAACGGGCAATCGTGCGCAGGACGAGAAATCGTCCGGCCGTCGCGCAATCGGACGACCCTCCTGTAAGCGCAAGCAGACGCCAATTGCCGTCCCCCTTGACGGCTACTTCCGTCACCTGCAGCAGCCCAGTTGTGGCCACACAGGCACGCTCGCGGCCGGGTGGCTTTCTCGGCCTCGCTCGCTACGAGCAGCAATCCGATACGCCTTCTGGCCGATACGCGCCGGCTCCGCTAGGGTCGACGCTGCCGTCCGGCCCCACGGACTCAAGGAGGCAAGGATGGCGCCATTCAAGTATCGGATGCACCTCGCGGACGGCGAGGACCTCGGTGACTCGCCAGCTCAGAGCCGAACTGGAAACCGGGCGACGAGCTCTACGTCGACGGTTTCCCGAAGTACCGAATCGCCGCAGTCATTCCCGGCGAGAGGCTCGGCAGCGACGTGTACGACGCAGTCTGGCAGGTCGAGCCGATCGTGTGACGGCTACTGGTTGCCTTCACGACGCATATTCCCTGTCCGCATCGCTTAGCTGTCCCGGAGTTGGTACGCAAGGTTCTGCGTAGACGTCCGCAGAACAATCGAGGCGGCTACAGGATCCGAAGCTCCGAGCCGCTTGCCTGCGAAGATCGCGGCGAGGTCTTTGTCGCTCAGCCGAAGCTTCCCGTGTGCTCCCGATTGGCAACGGGTACACAACACCGCCAGCAGCGCTCCGCGATGTTGCGGCGTTCCAAGATGGATCTCAGCTGCGACTGGTCTTCCCGAGAATGTCGGTCCCAGCGTGAGCTTCCACGCAGCGGTGTTGCTCAGGCGCAGCCAAGGCTTCTCGCTGGTGGCGACATTCGGCAGCCGTTGATGGAACTCGCCGTCGAACGCCCAGGCGCCGACCTGCGACCCATACAGGCAATAGCCGGCGCAGTTCATTGACCGGCGGGTCGAGCCCGTCGCAGCGCCGATGAACACGACACCAACCACGACAGCGCAAATGAGGGCACCGACCAGAACTCTCATCGCCTACCTCCGTTCCGCACGGCCAGACACGAACGCTCGAGGAGATCTCTGTGGCAAAGATCACACACATCTTGTGTCCCGGCAAGTCAAAGAGCCGCGTCTGACGTGTCCCGACCTACGTCTCCTCGCCTGACTGCGTGTTCAGAACTGGTTGCTCGGAGTCGTTTACTGACCTTCGGGCCATTCAAATTCAGGCTGTACACCGTCGATGTCCGACGACTTGGACGACTACTCGAGCACAGAGCCGAACTGGAAACCCGGCGACGAGCTGTACGTCCACGGGTTGCCTGCCTACCGGATCCGTTCGGTGATCCCGCTCGCCGATCTCGACAACGAGGAATACCAGGGAATCTGGGAGGTTGAGCCGCTGACCGATGAGAACCGAGCGACCACGTTGTCTTAGGGACGGAAAAGTTGTGGGGCCGCTGCGGCGTTCCCGCGTCTCGTGGCTGCGGCGGGCGGAGGGGCGTCCGTCGCAGCCTTCCCATGGCCCGTCCGGCGTCAGCATCTCGGAAGTCGAGTCGGCATAGCAACGGAAGCGCCGGCCCCGGTCCAACGAGGGAATCCGGGGCCGGCGCTGCACCGCCTGAGCGTGTGCGGCGCAGAAAGGTCCGCGGCCGCACGACCACGACGACGTTACTCTGCCTAGGCAGGCGACGTTGGAGACATCGCATTGTTTAGGCAAACGACGCTGGCGAAGTCTTGGGGTTAAAAGTGAGCCGCACGCAGGCTTGACGCGACTTTGGCGCAAGGCTGAGACGGCCGCGCGTCTGGGCGCGTCGAGGAAAGCCTGCGAACGGCGCGTGGTCGGGTTCCGTAGGGACTGACACCCGGCCACGCGCCACTCTGGCGACGGCGCCACGTTGATCCCGGAACGTTCCGTCGAAGTCAGCACCCGACGTCGGGAACGGCCCGACCCGGCGCTTCGCTGCGGAGACCAGCCGCTCCGGAGTCAGAGGACACAGCGAGCTTCTTCAGAGTTCGATGATCCGCAATGCCCGAGTGTCGAGCGGGCCGCGATGGAGCACGTGCGGAAGGTACCCCCACAGTAAGGGTCTGCTCCCTCCACGGGCGCATTCACGGTAGTACCGCCGGCTTGCCTCGTTGAACGTGGAGAGCTCGGTGAGCGAGTCGGGCTTGAAGGGCATCCACTGCGACCCGTCCAGGGCTTCCGCGGCGCATGCGCGACGATTGACGTAGACGACAGTGCGGTCTACGTCGAGATCGAAGGGATCGAGCTCGAAGAATCGCCTCCGGAGTGGCTCAAGACCGACGTCGCCGAGGGCGGCGACGATGTCCGCCGGGTGGACGGGGCTGAGGTGGAGTACGTCGTTCCAGAGGCAGTTCAGAGAAGGGACGCGCTTCTCGAGTACCCGCTCGCGACCCGCATACTTCTCGCGCTCTCGCCGCCACGTTTCCGGGTCGATGTCTTCGAGCTCATTCAACGGATAGAGAACGGTGCCGACCATCCTGCTGGGCACGGTGTGAAAGAGAGCCTGCACGATTCTGAGTATGCGTCCGAACTGCAACCGATATGCCCGTCAAGGTGTCACTCCGGAACACTTGCGCACCGAAGGTCCCTTGACTAGCCAATTGGGTCTATCTGTGAGAGCGTGCAAAGCGATCGCCAAGTCCTTGTCGACGAGCGAGGAGCGCACACGATGTCGAAACCGGTTATCGCTGTGGTGGTCGCCGTATTCGTCGCGTGCGTTTCGGTCGCGGTTGGCGGCGCGGCGCGAGGGGACACGGTGCCGACGGTCGGCATCGTTGTCGCTCAGATCCATGTGCTGACGCCGCTGGGGCTTACGGTCACGCCGGGCGCGGTCTGGGTCGGAGCGCACCGGAGCCAGTTCGTTGACCGGATCAGCGCCGCAACGAACACGGTCGCGGCGAAGATCAAGGTCGAAGACTCGAACGGTGGGGCGCCGGGCAGCATGTTGTCGGCCGACGGCCGTGTGATCGACGCGAACTACTTCGTTAGGACGATTGCGTTCATCAATCCGAAGACGAACGCCGCGAAGATCGTTGGCGTTCGCTTCGAGAGTTGCTGCGCGCCGGTCCTCGCGGCCGGCTCTCTCTGGGTGCTGGGGTTGTCATCATCTGCCGCCCAGACAGTCGATCGGCTCTCGCGGCTGGACCCGAGGACCGGACGGGTCCTCTCCACGCGGACGATCGTCAACGCGGACGGTCTCGTCAACGCAGCAGGCTCGCTGTGGGCCTCGTCAAACGATCAGATCATCCGCCTCGATCCCACCTCGGGAAAGACGATCGGACGGCTGCCGGTTCACGGCCGGCCGTCGGCGTTTGCCGACGGCAGTATCTGGGCGCTCGAGAACGACACGGTCAACAACGTGGCGCACGTCCTGCGGATCGACCCGGCGAGCGGTTCGGTTGTCGCAAACATCGAGTTGCCCGATCTCGCCTTCCCCGTGGAGGCCGCGCCGAACGGCACGATCTGGGTCGGCGAGGACAGCGGGATCGCCCATCCGCACCTGTGGAAAATCGATCCGGCGACGAACGCGCTCGCCGGCCAGGTCGACCTCGGGAACGTGACCTCGTCGATCCAAGACCTCGCAGTCGCGGCCGACGGAACCGTCTGGGCGTCACTCTTCGACGCGAACCTCGTCCTCCGCATCAAGCCCAGCTAACCAACCTGGGCGCAGAACGCGTCAAGCTGGCTGCAATCGAACAGACTCAGGTCGTGATTTCCGGCTGCGCGCCCCAAGCGTGACTGATTTGAGTCCCCTGCTGGGTCACGACAGACGGGTGACGGAGGCGGAGGTTGGGAGAGCCGGAGCTCTCCCAAGCAGCCTGACCCGATACGTGGTACTGCGCGCTCGCGAGGGTGCACAGCGCCGACAACATGGATACAAACATTCGACAACTTGACGGATCTAAGTCCAGGCGACCCTCAGGACTGTCGGGCGATGTCTCCCTCAACCGGGTCACGGGTGCCGGCCCAGCTCGCCGATGGACCTCTCATGAATTTCGCGTCGGCTCGGCTGCTTTCGTGATCGCGCTCTTGCTGATTGGCGTCACGGTCGCGGCTGGGTACGCTGCCGTCCCTGGAGCGGCGAACGCGGACCGGGGCAACGCCGGCGGAGCGCTCTCCGGAACGTGGGCGGGCGCACTTACAGGCTCATCCGGCAGCGTGTGCGACGAGCGCGTCGTGATCGTCGTGAATGCGAATGAGAGGGCCAGGACCTGGAGGCTGAGCACGACGTGCCACGGACGCTTTGAAGCTTGACAGCGTCTCAGGCGGCTACCACCACTATCGCCGTCTGCTCTCACCGGGAGCGACCTGTGCAGGCGGGGACATCGATTGCCTCATGCGTGTCGGGGCCAACGTGTACGACTCCGTTACTCCTCACCCGGGTGGCGCCGCTTCGAGCGGCACCCTGCGGCGCGTTCAGCGTCGCTAGCACCGTCACGTCGCGCTCTTCGTCGTATGCTTCGCTCCAGGTTGACCTGACCCCTCTGCGCGGCCCTCGCTTGGCTGTTGAGGCGGTCCTGATGACGGCGGGGCCTGTTGGGCGAGAGTCGTTCCGAGACGAGCTGTTAGGCGAGCGGTAGTGTGAAGGAGACGCGGGCGCCGCCGGTTGTGGCGCCTTCGGCCCAGATGTGGCCGCCTTGTGCTTCGACGAGGCCGCGGGCGATTGCGAGGCCGAGTCCTGTGCCTCCGCTTCGGGCCGGGTCGTTGCGCCAGAAGCGGTCGAACATGCGGCGGGTGGCTTCGGGGGTGAGTCCGATGCCTGTGTCCTCGACGCTGACGGTGATGTGGTCGGCGTTGGCGGAGAGCATGACCGCGATCGCTCCGTCGGAGGGGGTGTGTTGCAGGGCGTTCTTGAGCAGGTTGAGCAGCACGCGTTCGACTTGGTCGGGCGCGCAGCGGACGGGGGGTGTGTCTGCGAGTTGCTGGTCGAGCGTGACTCCGCGTGCGCGTGCTTCGGCTTGGACGCCGCGTACGCAGGAGTCGACGAGGGGGGCGACGGCGACGACTTGCAGTTCGTGTGAGAGGGCGCCGGCGTCGATTCGTGCGAGTTCGAAGAGGTCGTCGATGAGGGTGCCGAGCCGGCGGGCGTGTTCTTGCAGCGGGCCGAGGTATTCGTCGGGCTGGGCGAGGCCGTCTTGGATCGCTTCGAGCATCGCGGTGATCGACGCGACGGGTGTTCGGAGATCGTGGCTGGCGGCGGCGATGAGTTCGCGGCGGGCGTCGAACAGGCTCTCGAGCTCGGATGCCATCGCGTTGAACGAGCGTCCGAGCTTCGCGAGTTCGCGCGGGCCGTCGGTTGGAGCACGTACGGTCAGGTCGCCTTCGGCGAGTTGGTCGGATGCCGCGCTCAGGTTCTCAAGCCGACGGGTGATCGATGCGGCCAGCACGAGCGCGACGGCGACCGCGCTTGCGGCTGCGCCGGCGGCGACGGCGAGGATCTTCACGTCGGCGCCCATGTGGAACATGACCCAGCCCGACAGCAACACGGCGGCCAGGGGCAGTACGACGGCGAGCAGCCCGAAGGCTGCGAGTTGGTAGCGAACCGTCGAGAGGCGCCGCAAGAGCGAAGGCGCCGAGCACCCCGACGATGAGGGTGGACGCCGCGACGGCCAGGGCGAGGTGGATCACGGCACGAACCTGTAGCCGACGCCCCAGAGGGTCTCGAGGCGGCGTGGCTGTGATGGGTCGCGTTCGATTTTCGAGCGTAGCCGCCTGATGTGAACGGTGACCGTTCCGGTGTCGAAGGCGGCTTCGTAGCCCCAAACGCGATCCATCAGCTGCTTGCGCGAGAACACCTCGCGCGGGTTCGAGGCGAGGAAGAACAAGAGGTCGAACTCCTTGCCGGTGAGCCGGACGAGTCGGTCCGTCCAACGTGACTTCGCGAGCTTTGCCGTCGATCGTCAACGCGTCGAAGCTCATCTTTCGTGCGGCAGCAGCACTCGGGGGCGAGTCAGTGCGCTTCAGGACGTTGCGCACACGAATCGCGAGCTCCCGCGGCGAGAACGGCTTGGTGACGTAGTCGTCGGCACCGAGTTCGAGGCCGACGATCCGGTCTGCGGCCTCGCCGCGAGCCGTCACCATGATCACGGGCAGCGCACTGTCGGTGCGGATCCAGCGGCAGAGCGCGAGCCCGTCGGTGCCGGGCAGCATCAGATCCAGCACGACGAGGTCGGGAGCGCCGCTCTCGATGATCGTACGCGCGGCGTCGCCGTCGGCCGCCTCGAGCGTGTCAAAGCCGTCTCGCCGCAGATAGCGAACGACAACATCGCGCACGATTGGCTTCATCGTCGACAACAAGGACGGTCGTCATCTGGCTCATTGTCGTTGCTGCGCAGCCCACTTGGCATGGTGCCGCTCGGCCCAGTCGCGTCGGACCGAGCCGAGCGTCATCCCGCGCAAGGAATGGCGGGTCGCCGGATAGATGAGCGCCAGGTACAAATGGCCGACGAGCAAGATCGAGCGAGACGTACATCAGCCAGTCGTGCAGCAAGATCGTGCTCGCAAACTGGAATCGGTGATCGCGCTCCCCCAGCCACAGCAGCGACCCCGACACCGCGAAGAGCAAGGCGAACGCACCGGTGAGGACGGCGTTGACTTTCTGGCCGGCGTTGAACCGGCCCTGCGGCGCCGGCCGCCGACGCAGCCACAACAGATCGTCGGCGTCGAATTCGTCGAGTTCGCGCAACGTTTGGCGCAACCGGCGCCGGTCTCCGAGCACGACGATCAGCAGGAGCGCGGCGATCCAGGCGACCGCCGTATAGACATGGAGGTTCTTCACGAGCGGGCGCCGCCCGACCAGGATGCTAAGCCGCGGCACGTACAGCACCAGACCCGTCGCAAGGAGCCCGAAGAACGCCGACGCATGCACCCAGTGCACAGCTCGCTCGGTGACTGTGAACCGCTCGATATAGACGTCGTCAGAAGCCATTCGAGCGACCCACCCAGGCGTCGGCGTCGTAGCCACGCTGCTCCCAGTAACCCGGTTCGGCGTGGGCGCCGAGCGTGATCCGCTCAACCCACTTGACGCCCTTGTAGCCGTACATGTCCGGGATGACGACGCGTACCGGCGAGCCGTGCGGGCGCGGCAGCGGCCGGCCGTCCATCCCGTAGGCGAGCATCACGTCGGGCAGCTGAGCCTGCGCGAGCGTCAACGTGTCGACGTACGGCTTCTCGGCCGACGTGAACGTCAACACAGCAGCCTCCGGAAGCGGGCCGGCCGCAGCGAGCAGATCCGCGAACCGCACACCACGCCAGTGCACGTTGCTGACCGTCCAACCGGTCACGCAATGAAACGTCGAGACCTGCTCGGCCGCCGGCAGGGCACGCAACTGCTCGTAGTCGATCGTCTGCGGCCGCTCGACGAGACCGTCGATACGAAGCCGCCACGTTGCCGGGTCGAACCGCGGCATCGACGAGGCGACCGTATAGATCCGCCAGCCGGACGGAATGATCCCGGACGGCAGAGCGTCGACGAACGGACGCGTGAGACCCGAAACCGACTGCCAGGCCGAACGCCCCCAAACAAGTGACGAGAGACCGACGGCCGTCACGCCCAGAAAGGCGCGACGGCCGTACAGACGGGTCTCACGCGGCTCCAACGCGCTAGTGCACCTTGACGACGTACCAACCGTCGACACCGTTGCAAAGGATCTTGGTCGATGTGTCGCCGTGGAAGCGGTAGAGAGCGTGACCGTTGTAGGTGACCTGCGTCGTCCCATCAGGCCGCATCACGTCACCGAACGTTCCCATCGCCCCGGCGATGTGCTTCGGCGCCATCGTCCCGTGCGGAATCGTCAGCGGCGGCCACGTCTTCGCGCACGCAGCCGGTGCACTTCACCTTCAGACCCTTCTCCTTATTCCACGTGTACAGCGCAAGGTGACCCTGGGTCGCAAGGATCGCCCCGAACGACGAGGTCTTCAACGTGATCACAGGGCCCGTCGCGCCACGCGCGCCAAACGCAGAAGCGCTCAGCGCAGCGGCGAGGGCCAACAGAACAAACGGCAGTACAAGGCGGCGCATCTGATGCTCCTTCACTTGGGGTTCATCGTCTGACCTCCCTTGTACGGGCAACGCCGCGGTCACGCCCCCTTCCCGGGAGTCATTTCACGGACTGTTCAGAAACGCGCCGAACATGCCGACCACGCCTCAGTGGTATCTCCGAAACCTGCGTGCTCAGGCGTCGTAGTCTCAGGTCCCGCCCGAACTCGTGCTTGCCCGGAGCCGGAGCTGTCGCAGAATCGTTTGCTTCAGCCGTCGCGGGCAATCAGAGGTGGTAGGAGCAGCGGGTTAGACAGCCGGCGTTTAAGGAACTGTTTAGTTCTGGGCGTCGGGGCCGCAAGCAACGTGAATCGGCGTCACGGGAATCGGCCCGGGCAGAAGCAGGAGGTTGTGGATGAAAGCGTTTCGCCTTGGTGTTCTGGCCGCGCTCGCGACCATAGTCGCAGCCGTCGCAGCCGGTGGAGTCTCGGCGGCTTCTAACGTGGTCGGCCAGCTCTACGTCAACGACAATACAGCCGGCGTGAACACCGTCGCCGGCTTCGACCGGCACGCCGACGGGTCGCTCACCCCGATCTCCGGCTCGCCGTTCGCGATCGGCGGCGCCGGCACCGGACACGGCGTCGCGTCGCAGGGCTCGCTGCAGCAGAGCGCGGACGGCCGGTATCTGCTCGCCGTCGACGCAGGCAGCAACCAGATCTCGGTGCTCCGCATCAAGCCGCACGGGCAGCTGCAGGTCGCCGACGTCGTCTCCTCGAACGGCGGAAACCCGGTCAGCATCGCCGTTTCCGGCGCCCTCGTGTACGTCGCGAACGCGGCCGCCACCGCCCCGAACTACACGGGCTTCACCCTCAACGCCGGCGGCCACCTCCGCGCGATCGCGGGCTCGACCGTCACGCTGCCGGACGCCTCCCAGCCGGGCGACGTGCTGTTCAACGGCGACGGGACGAAGCTCGTCGGCACCCGCGTCAACACGTCGCTGATCGACAGCTTCACCGTCGGCGCGGACGGCCTCCTCAGATCTGCGGCCGGGTCGCCGTTCGCCGCGCAGGGCCTCGGTCCGTTCGGGAGCGAGTTCCGCCCCACGAATCCGACGCAGCTGTTCGTCTCGAACGCGCACGGCGGGACCAACAACGGCAGCGTCTCGGCCTTTTCCGACGCCGCCGACGGGACGCTCACTTCGATCGGCTCTTCGCCGTTCGCGAACCACCAGACCGCGCCGTGCTGGGTCGAGATCAGCCACGACGGTCAGTTCCTGTTCGCGATCAACACCGCGGTCTCGACGATTTCGAGCTACTCGATCGCTGCAAACGGCGCCCTGACGTTGCTCCGAAACACAACGATGAACGCAGCCGCACACGGCCCGGAGGACGCCCGGCTCTCACCGGACGGCTCGACGCTGTGGGTCGTGGACACGGCCTCGAACGCGATCAGCGCCTTCGGCGTCGACGGCGGCAATCTCAAAGAGCTCGGCTCCTCGCCGACCTTCGGCCCGGCCGGCGCCGCGCCGACCGGCATCGTCGTCACCTAACGCACCCACCATGTCCTCGAGCGGGGAGCCGAAGCACGAGGCTCCCCGCTCGCGATCACGAACTTCGCCAACGGCTACAAGTTGCACAACCTCCACGAACGGTCTCTCTCAGCGGCCACAACTGTGCCTGGGTGTCTGGGTCTAATGACGTTGCCGATGCCTTAGTTGCTCTGCCGCGAAACGACGCGCAAGGCGCGGTCGCGTTGCCCAAACGTCCGGCCGCTGGGTCCTTCGCCTGTCCGCGGACCATCGTCACCACGGATGTCGGCGGATCCGCGAATCCTTTACCGAACATCTCGGCCAACGCTGCCGCCCTCCGCTCAGGCATTGACCCCGCGCACAGTCCGGCGCCCAGCCGAGAACCTTTCCACGCCTTTCCGTCCGTATACCGAGCTGGCAACGGTCCCTGCAGCAAAAAGCCCGCCTGAGCGGGCCTCCTGCGAGTGGTCCTAACTGGGCATCTTTCAAACCCGCCCGAGGCCTTCCGCAAGATCCTCGAGCGGAACGGTGACCATCTCTAGCTTACGACGAAGTCAGGCTTGGGTCCAGCGCCCGATCAAGCTGTTTTGCAACGATCCGGCCGATCCGACGGGACCGAAGAAGTACACACACGGCGATCTCGTACTGTCTCTCAAGTGAAAAAGCGGTGAATGGCCTCGTTGGCGTGGTCCTGAAACGACGGGTTGGCCAGATCGGGCAAGAAGTCCGCTTGGTTGACCAACGGACCCGTAAGCGTGTTGGCCCCGCTGCCGTAGAACGCGCCGCTGGACAGGGTCGGGTCGGTGACGCCGTCGACGAGCCGCTTCGCTCCCACGTCGAGTTTGTGGGCGAGACCTAGGGCGGGCATGACGTACTTGGCGGCTACCCGCATCGGTAGGGGAAGGTCGTTGGGGGCTTGGGTGCCGGTGGTGTTCCCGGGGCTCACGGTGATGAATCGGCGGTCAAGGTGTTGGCGGGCCAAGTAGGCCATCCAGAGGGCCCCGATGTACTTGGCCTGCCCGAACGCTAGGTTGAAGTCAGGTTTTCTGCTGGCGAAGTAGTTGCCGTCGATGACAGTGGCGAGTTCATCGGCTGAGGTTGAGACGAACGATGGCCCCTTCATCCGCAACTTCGGAACTCCGCGGACTGCTTCGCTTCCGGCGAGGACCGCAACCTCGCCAAGCCGGTCTTCGGCCAGGAGCCCTTCGAGGAGGACGACGTGGCCAAGGACGTTCGTCGCGAACACGGTGGTGACCCCGTCAGCGGTCAAGTCCATCGTCCTCGGGCCAATGACGCCGGCGTTCATGACCAGCGCATCGAGGGATCCGTCGATGCCTGCCAGGCCGGCGCGGACCGAGCCCGGATCGGCAACGTCCATGAGAACGATGTCGAAGATGTTCCGGCCGGTCGCGGCTTCGAGCTCGGCCTTTGCCGTTGTCGCCCGGACTGCGTTCCGGCACGCCAGGTAGATGCGGGCGATCTCGGGACGTAATGCCAGTTGCCGGGCCACGTCCTTGCCGATCCCGGCGTTGGCGCCCGTGATCAACACGGTCTTTTCTGGGAGTGCGCTCATAGGGATTCCCTCTCATCTTTTGCAGGCCCTGCCAGTCCGCGCCTGGTCGGCGCGGTCGAACCATGGGGTGATTTACGACGGCTCCGTAAGAATGGAACGTTCAGTCCACTCTGCCTGGCGCTTTCTGGCATGTCAATGCCATTTTCTCGTATACTCTTGCCGATGTCCTCGGGGAGCTCTGGTGGCCCGCGGTTGACGCGCAAGGGCGCCGCGACGCGCGCGCGGATCGTCGACGCCGCGGCAGAGCTGATCTTTCAGCAGGGTGTTGCCCGCACTACGATCGAGGAAGTGCGCGACGGTGCGCACGTGAGCAACTCGCAGCTCTACCACTACTTCGAGGACAAGCCGGCGCTGGTTCGCGCAGTCATCGAGCGCCAGGCCGAAAGGGCGATAGGCACGCAGGAGCGGTTCGACCTCAGCAGCCTCGATGGCCTACGGGAGTGGCGTGATTTTGTGGTCGATCACGCCCGCAACACCGGCGGCCGCGGCGGCTGCCCAATCGGCTCGCTCGGTTCCGCGCTCGCCGAGACGGAGCCCGAAGCCAGGGCACTGGTCGCGGCGTCCTTCGCTCGCTGGGAGGCCAGCATCATGGCTGGTCTTCTGCGCATGCACGCGCTTGGCCGACTCGCCCCGGAGGCCGATCCGCGCCAGCTCGCGCTGGCCACGCTTGCCGCGCTTGAGGGCGGCCTCTTGCTCGCTCAGATTCAGCGCGACTCCGAACCGCTCGCGGCCGCGCTCGACGCGATGCTCACGCTCATCACGACCCGGAGCAGCACGACGAGCACTTCGCTCGACCGCTGAGCCCTCGGAGGGCGTTCAGGCGATCAACGAGTATTCGAAGGCGATCGACACTAGATAGAAAGCCGGCGCCGACCCCGGCGGGCACCAGAGGCCGACGCCCAGCTGTCCCTTGCACCGGTCAACGTAATTCCGTGTAGATGAGAAAGGGCTGATCGGGGGCGCTAGGCCCCGGGTGTCCCTGGGAGGAGACGGGACCGAGGCCTTGCGCACCACCTTGACCATGGCCCCTGGGCGATTCGGCCACGCGTCGAACCTATAGCGGCCGGTTCCAAAACTGAAGTATTGCCCCCAAATCGTCACACTTGGCTTGGCCCAGGAAGTTCAGAAGCCGGTGACGAGATCACAGGAGCCGAGGGGGAGCGCGAGTGTCTGAGTCCGAGATGGAGAAACACACCAGTCGGCACCACGAAGAGGAGCTACGAGAAGACGATCTCACCGTCGGTGAGGAACCAGCTGAGAGCGACGGCGAAACGGAACAGAGCGGCGACATCCCTCGCAAGGAAGACGAGGGGTGAGATGAGCGAGCCCTATCTCACCAGTCGGGAGCTTCAGTTCTTCAGGCTGCTAGCGCGCGGCTACAACAACCGTCAGATCGCGAGCACGCTGGAAGTCACCGACCTAACGGTCAGGTACCGCATACACAACATCTACAAGAGGCTCAAGGTGCCGAACCGGGTCGCCGCGATCCAGTGGGCGCTGGAGCACGGCTTGGACGACCAAGAGAACGGCGCAACGCCGACCTAAGGTCATCCGTTCGACCGATAGCCCAACGGTCGCTCACGTGCAACCTGCCGTCCGGCCTCGGACAAGGAGCAAGGATGGCACCCTTCCGATTTCGCGTCTACACCGTCGACGGCGACGACCTCGACGACTACTCGAGTTCGGAACCGAACTGGAAACCCGGCGACGTTCTGTACGCGGGCGGGATGCCCGAATACAAGATCCGCTCAGTGTTTCCGCTTGGCGATCTTGGGTCCTGGCCAGCAAGTGATCTCGACGCCCGTCGGGGAGCTTGCAAGACGGCACGCGGTCGGGTTCCTCGCGAGGATACCTCTGGCCGCGTGCCGCTCTTACGGCTGCGCCGGTCCGTTGGCTGCGGGTGGCAGTGCCATCGAGGCCCTGACAGAGACAAGCGGTGCGTCTGGGATCCGGATGAGGCCGCGCGTCGGCCGGTCGAGATCGAAAATGACGAGGAGCAGCAGCGTCACGAGCCCGGAGGCGAGCAGAACGGTGGTCACGCCGCGGCCGAGGATCGCGAGGTAGAGAGCGAGCAGCCCGAGCCCGATCGCGGCGCCGACCAGCTCGAGCGCCAGAACGGCTCCCGGCACGCGGTTGTTGCGCGTCGCGACGCGGCTGCTCTGCGCGTTGAACGTGTTGTTCAGGCTGTCGGCGTACAGGCGGGGCGCGTTGGCGACCGGTGACGCGGCGAGCGCGTCTCCGGCGAGCCGCCAGAGCCGGCGTTGCAAAATCCCACTCGCGGCGATCGTCGTACGGGCCGCGGTGCTGCCCGGAATTTCGTGCGAGAGGCGGATGCTGGCGTCCGTGTAGGGACGCAGCAGCGCGAGTGATTGGCTTCGTACCGGCTCGGCCAGCAGCTGCGCGCGCAGATAGGTCGTGCCGATCGCGTTGGCCTCGTCGACGACTGCCTCCCGACGTTGCTCATATCGTCCGACGGCAAGTGACAGCCCGAACGCGAGGATCAGACCCACGACTCCGAGCAACGCGGCCTGAAGAATGCCGAACGGCTCGCGCAAGGTCTCCTTGTGCCGCCGGAGATATGTGCCCGCCTTTAGTCCGCACAGGGTCGCCGTAGCGATCACCGCAAATACGATCAGCGCCAGCTCCAGGTTGCTTAACCGGAAGAACAACCTTCAACGCCCCTCTCGGGTTTGCTCAAGCCGGAGGATCGTCGCAGCCGTCGCGGATGGAGTCACCGACCCGGCTGGCAACGATTAGAACGCCGAGCCGGAAGATCCAGGACACGCGATCCTGTCACAGGAGCGCCCGGGCAACTAGTGCTGGGACTCGAGAGACACGTCTGCGCGGGTGTTACCGGGGCCGCGTTCTCACCCGACACGACAGCCCACGACCGAGTCGAATAACAGCGGCGCTGCCTGGCGCCCGACCGGGGCCTGAAATCGGCTCAAACACTCCTGGCTGTCGAGCTATCGGTTGCTGGCAAGCTAGCCCAAGGCGAGCGCGGCCGCGGCGTCGGGGGCGAGTTCGCGTCCGGCGGTCCAGTCGGCGGCGACGTCTGCCGGTGCGAGTGCCTCGAGCGCGCGCTGGTGCAGCGCGAGTTCGATCCCTTCCAGCTGGCCGCCGAGCGACGCGCGCAGTGCCTCGGCGGCACCGAGCACTCGCGCTGCCAGCTCGGGATCCGTGGCTGCACGGTTGGCGCCGAGTAGCTCGAGAGCCCAGGCGAGGATCCCGAGGTCACCGACCTTCCGGGCAAGCTCGATGCTCTGGCGCAGGTGGTGTTCGGCGTCGGCCGTGCGCTGCTCGTGTAGAGCCACCGAGCCGAGCGCGGCGAGCGAGCGCGCGGCACCGTGGTGGTGGCCTGCGGCGACGAGCGTCTCGCGCGCTTCTTCGAGTCGCAGCTCCGCCTGCCGGTAGTCGCCGCGCGTCAGTTCGAGGTAGCCGGCGTTGAACCGCGCCATGCCGAGGAGCGGCAGGTCTCCGACATTGGCGGCGGCCACCTCGGCTTCGGCGAAGAGCGCGATCGCACCGTCTGGGTCGCCGTCTGCGATCCGGGCACGTCCGAGCGTGAGCAGCGACCCGCGGGCAAGGCTCGGGTCGCCGAGCTGTTTGCTTAGACTACGGCTCTCCTCGGCGAAGCGCTTCGATGCTGGCCAGTCTCCTTGGATCGACGCGAGCAGTGAGGCTGTGTTCAGGGCGCCGAGGCGCGCCTGATCTTGCTTGTCGTATCGGTCGAGCGCGGCGGCGAGTCGGCGACGGCCTTCAATCAGATGCCCGCGCGCGAACCAGAGCGCCCGCAGCGAGTCGGCGATCCGGAGCGCGTCAGCGGGCTGGCTGTCGATGCTCCAGGCGAACGCGGCGCGGAGGTTCGGAAGCTCGTCCTCGACGCGCTCGAACCACTCGTGCTGGTACTCGTCCTCCAGCTCCGGCGCGGCCGTTTCGGCAAACGCTGCGAAATGCGCGGCGTGGCGCCGTCGCACTTCGTTCACGTCGCCTGACTCCTCGAGCCGTTCGAGCGCGAACGCGTGGATCGTCTCGAGCATCAAGAAGCGGTTGCGCTCACGCGAGCGGATGAGGCTCTTGTCGATAAGCGACTGGACCAGATCGAGGTCGGCGTCGCAGACGTCTTCCGCGGCGTCAAGCGTCCAACCGCCCGCGAACACCGCGAGACGCGCGAAGAGCTGCCTCTCGTCGGCGTCGAGCAGCTCGTGGCTCCATTCGACCGTCGCGCGCAGTGTCTGCTGGCGGGCATCGACGCCGCGGCCCCCCTTGAGCAGGTCGAGCCTTCCGGCGAGCCGTTCGAGCAGCTGTGCGGGGGAGAGCACACGGACGCGTGCGGCGGCGAGTTCGAGCGCGAGCGGCAGCTGCTCGAGCCGCGCGCATAGCTCCGCCACGCCCTCGGTCGTCGCGAACGACGGATCGGCGGCGTGAGCGCGGGCAAGGAAGAGGGCGGTACCGTCTGCGGCGCTCAGCTCGGAGAGCGGATAGGCCTGCTCGCCCGGGAGCCTCAGGAGCTCTCGGCTCGTCACGATCAGGTGCAGCTTTGGGCAGGAGGCGAGCAGCGCTGGCAGCTCGTCGGCGGCGTCGGTGAGGTGCTCGAAGTTGTCGAGGACGAGCAGAAGTGCGCGGTCGGCGATGTGCTCGGCGAGATCCTGCTCGGCGCCGAGCGCGCGAGCGATCGTCGGCAGGACGAGTCGCGCGTCGTCGAGCGGCGCGAGTGGCACCCAATAGACGCCGTCCTCGAAGCGTTCGGACGCCGCGGCAGCCGACTGCAGCGCGAGCCGCGTCTTGCCGACACCGCCCGGCCCGGTCAGCGTCAACAGGCGAGGCTTGTCGGCGCGAAGCAACGCGGCGAGCTGCTCGAGATCGTCAGCGCGGCCGAGGAACGTCGTCCCGGGCACGGGCAGATTGGTGCGGTAGAGGCTGCGGAGCGGTGCGAACTCGTCGCTGCCGAGCTGATAGATCCGCTCGGGCGCGGAGAGGTCCTTGAGCCGATGTTCGCCGAGGTCGCGGAGCGCGTGCCCGTCAACGAGCCCCGCGGCAGCGGAGGAGACGAGGATCTGGCCGCCGTGGCCGCAGGCGGCGATACGGGCCGCCCGGTGGACGTCGACGCCGACGTAGCCCTCGTCGATGAGCCGCGGAGTGCCGCTGTGGATCCCCATGCGCACGCGGATCGGCCCGCCGGCGAGCCCCTCGTTCGCGGCGGCCGCCGCCGCGAGCGCCGCCGGTGCGGTCGGAAAGGCGATGAAGAACGCATCCCCCTGCGTGTCGACCTCGACGCCGCCACACGCGCTGAACGCCACGCGCAGAACGCGTCGGTGCTCAGCGAGCGCCGCCGCGTAGGCCTCCTCGCCCAGAGCGTGCAAGAGGTTGGTCGAGCCCTCGACGTCAGTGAAGAGGAAGGTGACCGTCCCGGCCGGAAGGGCTCTCTGCATCAGCGGGATCATGAAGACCCGCATTCCCGGACGCTCGCCCAGGGCGAACAGCCTACACCAGCTGCGTGAATCGCTCGCGCCAGGAGAGCACGCCTCAATCCCGGACCCGATTTTACGGGAGGAGACTTCGCAGTGAGGCTGGTGTCGGGCCTTCTCTTGAAGGGAGCTGCAATTGGCACGTCCGTCTGTTTTACTCTGTTGAAGACAAATTCCGGCTTGTCCTCCGGCCAGACCGCACCGTCCTCCCGAGTTACGTTGCATGTTCAAGTAAAGGAAGGGCAGCAAGCCGCGTGCGTCACGTGACGGCCGCGCGGGGACCACCCCTCCGGGGCGGAACCCCGCGCCAGCCGCCCGCCCGCAGAAGCACCCGCCGACCGTCAGGCGTCAGACCACACCCTCGCGCACGTGACGATCCGTTCCTTCCTTGCAGTTTCGGAGGGTGATGCCTATCCAGATAGAACACGGAAGACTTGGACTGGCGTCTCTACCACGCAGTTACATCACCGATGGAGACGGGTCGCACCTTCAGGGTGCGATCGACATCGCCCTGCGCCGCTTCGCCGAGTACCACAGCCTCGAAGGGGCGTTCGGACGGCGCGCGGTGATCGAACGAGCGAAGGGCATCCTGATGGAACGACACGGAGCGAACGACGACGCAGCCTTCGCGATGCTCCGCGAGCACTCCCAACACACCGGCAGAAAGCTCTTCGACATCGCGCAGGCGATTCTCGACAGCCACTTATTGCTTTCGCCCACCCGGAATCGAGACCATCACCACGAAGCCCGCCGCAAGCCGGGCCCCTCCGCCGCCTGCGCGGAGACTGACACGTTCGCTAGCCAGTCAACGGGAGGGTGGGAAACCTGGCCTTGACCTGCGTGTCCTCGGAGGACTGCTTACCTACCGCT
The DNA here is from genome assembly GCA_963769545.1 of uncultured Thermoleophilia bacterium. Classification (GTDB taxonomy): domain Bacteria; phylum Actinomycetota; class Thermoleophilia; order Gaiellales; family Gaiellaceae; genus PALSA-600. The sequence goes on from CAVYMB010000003.1 coordinate 861,983, forward strand.
CGGGCATGAAGAACTCGACCTGGCTGCACTCCGAGCACATCCACATCTCAAGTCGCATACAGGTTTCAAAATCCGCGGCAGCATCGACGAGCCACCCTCAACCAGGTTTTGATCGCCGAGAGATGTCGAAGGCACGCTCGCCGAACGCGGCCTGCTCGACCGCCATCCGAATCTGCGGGCTCATGCAGGCTCCCGCGCTGCGCCCGGGGTCGACACCTTCATAGCACTGCAGTCGCCTCGGCGGGTCGCTTCCTGTGTCGTAATTGAGAGGCCGACGGCTGGAGCCACGCGCTCAGCGAACTCGATCAAATGGGAATCGGCGTCGGCGTTCAGGTCACCGTCACTCGATCGGGTCATAGGGACTGGTGATCCCGCCGCCGAACCAACCTCCGAACGCCACCGTCACGCACAAAGACGCGAAATGATCGCCCTACGCCTCTGCTCCCTGGCCACGGCCCTAACGGCCGCCCTCACCTTCGCCGGTCTGTTGCAGGCAGCCGCGGGCGCGGACCCGTCGCCGCCGCGCGTCTCGGTGATCTCCGATTCGATCCTGACCTCCGTCACCTGGGCCAAGGACGGGGTGGCGCTGGCCGCCCTGTCGGACGGGCTCGACCTGCAGATCGACGCTGGAGTCGGACGTCGTCTGAACGGTCAGAGCGCCGAGTTCAACGGCTCGTACGTACCGACGACGGTCGATGTAATCAACGGCTGGATCAACCAGCTCGGGTCGATCGTCGTCATTGTCGACGGATACAACGACTTGCCGGACAGCTTCGCCGGGGACGTCGAGCTCACCCTCGTCACTCTTCGTGACCACGGCGTCCAGCATGTCCTCTGGGTCAACCTGCACGAAGTGCAGCCGGCGTTTGTCGCAAGGAACGCCGTCCTGGCCGCGGCCGCGGCACACCACCCGGAACTACGCGTCCTGGACTGGAACAGCTACTCGGCCGGCCATCCAGAGTGGTACCAGAACGACTTCATCCACCTAATGCCGGCCGGTGGTGTGGCGATCGCGACCTGGGTCCACCAGGCGATCGTCGACACGCTCGCGCCCCCGCCACCGCCGGACCCCGCGCTGACCGTGCCCGCCCCCCAGCCGATTCGCGGCCAGGTCGGCGTCCGCGTCGATCGTCGGCTCCAGGCGTTCGGAGGAACGGCGCCGTTGCACTGGCACACGACCGGCCGTGCGCTCAGCCACGTCCGGCTCCATCTGCTCGCGAGCGGCGAGCTGACCGGGACACCGACACACCGGGGACGGTTCGCGTTGCCGGTCGAGGTGACGGACGCGCGCGGCTCCGTGGCGCACCTCACCATCGTTCTAACTGTCGGATCGCCTCGACAGATTGCGTCGCGCTGATCACCGAAGCGATCCGCGAGGTTTGACCGTCAGCACCAGATGGAGCGCTGTGGAATCGCCCAAAGCGTCGGAGACCAGGAGGTCGATTCTGATCTGCCCCGGCCTCGTCGGCGTGCCGGTGAGGACGCCGTTTGCGAGGAGGTGCAACCCGCGACCAAGCGGACCGCCGGTGACGCACCATCGGAACGGCCCGTCGCCGCCGGTGACGCTGAGACGGGCCGTGAACTTGCTGCCAACCTGCGCGACGGTGACCGTCGGCGCGCTAGCGACGATCGGCGGCGGAGCGAGCGCGTGGACGAGTGAGTCGTGGATGAGCGTCGCCAGCGCAATGGCGCCCTCGAGCACGAGATGGATCCCGTCGCTCTGGAACCACGCATAGCGGTTCAACGAGTCCGCTTGCCAGTCGACGATGGTGACTTGCGGGTACCTCGCGACGACCTGAGCAAGGATGGTGTTCAGCTGCGCGTACGGCGGTACCCAGTCGTGGTAGTTGACCCAGAGGATCCGCTGGACGCCAGCAGCGAGTAGCGAATGCACCGAGTCCTCGACCGCAGCGGCAAATCCCTCCTCGGGGTCGTTGTAGCCGACCTCGACGACGACCGTCGACCCGATCTCGCTGCGAAGTGTCTGCACGAGCTCGACGAGGTTCGGCGGCCGCTCACCCTCGAACGGACAGCTGCTGCCCGTCAGACGACGGCAGACCGCGATCTGGAGGTCGACGTCAGGCAACCCCTGTTCGAGGATTGACCGAGGCTGCGAGTTCCACTCGACCGCCGTCAGGATGGAATCGCCGATCACGGTGATCCGGTTCGGGTCCGCGGGCGCGGCCGCTGCAGCAGGCGCCGGTGCCGACAAGGCGGCCAGACCGAGCGATGCGAGGAGAACGACTCGAGCAACCCTCATACGAGCACCGCCAGTTGGAGAACCGACCTCTTTGCAGCATGCCACCTGGAGCTTCGAAGCTCAACTGCGGCGCGCATCTAACAGGAGAATCGTTTGGAGCTCAGGGAGGTCGTTCTGGGAGCAATGGACGCGTTACTTGATCGCATGCTCCGACGGATCGCGCTACCTCGGGGGGACCGAACGGCGGCTGGAGAAGACCTGGATCTCGGCGGCGCCGGTGTTCCCGCCGGTCGAGCTGACGACCTGGAACCGCAGGCGCCGGCCTCTGAACGACACCCGGGCGGGGCGGGCGTCGAGCCGGTTGCCGGCGAGGTACGGACCGTATCGCTTGCCGCCGTCGACGATGACCGCGAACGTGTGCGTGATCGCCGAGCCGTCGGACATCTCGCGCGTGCGGAACGCGACGCCGCTGATAGCCATCGGCTTTCCGAGATCGATCGTGATGAACGCATGGTTGCCGTCATCGTGTGATGACCATTCGGTGGAGAGGTCACCATCAAGCGCGTTTGCTGCCCGGTAGTCGCTGCTGAACTGCGAGCTGACCGCAACAATCCTCGCGCCCTGCGCGACATCCGGGCCGGTGGCCGCCGACTTCGAGAGCGTCGTCGTGAAGCTGGCGAGGTCTCGGGTCTGGAAGACGCGGCCGCGCGCGTCGGTCGCGGTGAGCCGGTAGCGGTAGGTCGTGTTCGGCGTGAGATCCTCGAGCACGACAATGTGCCGGGAGATTGCTGTGCCGCCCATGTTCGGATCGTTCGCGATCGACCCCAGAGAGCCGGTCGCGCCGTAAGCGATCGCGCACACCGTCGGCGGGTTCGTTTGCAGCCGTATGACGGCCGACCTGCCGTCGGCCGCGACCTGCAGGTGCGTCTTGCCAACCTCGACCGAACCGAAATCACGGACGCGCCCGGTTCCACCAGAGCCGCCGCAGGCGGCGAGCACAAAACATAGCGCGGCTACGAAGATCAGGCCGCCGACGGATTTGAGCCGCACTGCTTGCCCAGCAGCGGTCATCCGCGTTCCGACGACATCCCCCTGAGAATATCGTGGCGGGACACGCCGCTCCCTTGCGCTTGATCCTCTCCCCGGCAGCGACCGCGTCAAGACGCCGAAGCCGTGGGCCAGCGCTGCCGAACGCTGGCCCGGCGGGAAGGAGTGCCTCAGGGCCTCGCACCGCTTGACCCATAGACCGAAGGTGAGGCGGCCACTTAAGAAGACAACGACACCTGGAGGCAGGCAGCAATGAAGCATCCCTCTGTGGCGATGATCGTCGTCGCGCTATGAAGAAGTTGCTGATCATGCTCGCCGCCGCGGTCGCACTCACACTTCCGAGCGCGGCGTTGGCATCGGTGAAGCTCGTGCGCGTGACCAGCCCCACCTATCCCGGCGGGTACGCAACGCAGTGTCGGGCTAGCCAGCGGTGGAACCTCGGCTCCCGCCGGCCGCTCGAGTGTTTGCACCCGAGGAGCCGCGACCGGCGTGCGCTGCTGCGAGCACGAACGACGCAGCGGACGGAAGCGTATGGAACTCCTCAACCCCAGCGCGTTCGCGGGCCAGCGCCCGCTGCATGGCCGCGGTCAGTCCTTCGGGATTCAGCACTACCTCCGCGAGCGCGAAACGCGTGAAGGCGGAGTTGTTGGGGCGAAGGTGCCCGCGCCCCCAACCGTATGAGATGGCCGGCAATCCGCGCATAACAGCCTCTAGCACCGTCAGTCCACCAGTCGAATGGACGAGGGCGTCTGCGGCTGCCATCCACTCCGGCATTTGGTCGGTGAAGCCAACCACCCGCACCCGGGCAGTCGAAGAAAAGCGATAGCTCAGCCTTTCTTCCAAGCCGGCGTTTCGTCCGCACAAACAGACCACGCAGGTGACCGCGCTCTGGTCGAGGGCCGCCTGGACAGCGCCTTCCAAGTCACCTACACCCCAACCCCCACCGGAAACAAGAACCACCTTCCCCGCTGGGAGGTTGAGCTCACGGCGCGCGTCGATCTGCGCGCGCGGCGTGAGGAACTCCGGCGCTGTTAGTCCCTGCACGGTAAAAACGCGCGTCGCGTGGCCGGCGATCTTCCGAACCTCGTCAACCGACTGTCGATAGGCGACCAGATGGACGTCGATGCCCGGGCTCGCCCAGTAGTGCAGCGCCGATAGATCGGTGATCACCGAACACACCGGCACAGGGATCCTTCGGGATCGCCTCAGTCGCCCCAGAACCTCCGTCGTGTTCGGATACGTAGACACGATTACGTCGGGGTCGACCCGATCGATCAGCCGCATCAGCCCTCCCCCGCCAACCTTCGCGAGCAAAGCCTGGGTGAATGCCCGGGTCGGGCGGCACACGGCGAAGAACCAGAAACCGACGTCCCAAAGCCACTGGAACCGAAAGAAGACAACTCGACCCGTATCAGCGCTGATCCACGTGATCAGTCGACCCATCGGTGCAAGGCCGTCGGCCGTCACGACCTCGACCTCGGGATGCTCGCTGCGAAGTTGAGCAGCTAGCGTGCGGGCGGGAAGGTCATGACCTTCGCCCACACTCGCCGTCAGGATCAGAACCCGAGGCACAAAATGCGGTCTGGAGCCCGGCGAGCTTCACTGGCGGACCGGACCAAGCGCACTCGCGAGCGTGAGGGAACTGACACTCGGGTGCAAACGCAACTGTGCGAGCGGTCTGTCAGGCCGGCTAACGAAGGCTCAACCGAGCTTGGCGGCATCAACCGAAGCCTCACCCTTCCGTCGAGGCACCGTTCCGAAAACGACATCCCACCACGGCGCACTGACACCAAAACCGCGCTCATCGTCCTCGAAATGATGGCGCATGTGCAACTCTCGTAGCCGACGTCCGACCTTGCCTTTTGGGCGAGCGTGATGCAGAGCGAAATGCACCGTGTCGTACAGCACGTAACCGGCAAAGAAACCGCTACACACACCCCAACCAAGCGGCAACCCAAGCGAAAACACGAATACCCCAAGAAACAACCCCGCCAATGGGACCGAGAAGGCGGGAGGCAGAACGAGACGCCGCGGGTCGTTCGGATGATCGTGATGCACACCATGAATCATCCAATGAACGCGAGCACCGATACCACTCTCGGGCTCGAAATGAAAAACGCCCCGGTGTCCCCAGTACTCACAAAGGGTCCAAAACACATAACCGCCGGCCGCCGCCACGACCGTCTCGAGGACCCCCATGCCTCGAACCGACAACACTGCGAGGATCACGATCACCGGTACGAAGACAACCGCCGGAGTCGCCGGATGCGCACGCGTAAGCCGATCGAGTCTCGCCGAAGGAAAGATCGGCGGCGACGCCCGAAGCCGTTCCGCTCTAGCCGCTACCTCACCCTCGTGGACCACCATCTGCTTGCTCAAACTCCCACTACGAGCTGTCAACGGATCTCAAGGCCCGGTCCGATCGGAGCTCTGACTCGATTCCGAGCCAAGAACCACTATGTCACCGATTCCGAGCGTTTGGTGGAGCCGCTTCGGTTGGCGGCGCTGACGATCGGCCCTGAAACTGCCACCACCTTTCGAAGCGGCTGCTCCTGGGCGGCGCGGTTCGTGCGGCTGTGGCGAAGCCTGGGCGTGGCTCAGCCGCTGGCTTCGTTGTAGTTGGCGGAGCGGGGGCCGTCGTGGTGACCGGCCCCGCTTGGCTGCGTTGGGTCAGGTGGCGAAGGCCGCCGTGACGGTGGGGTCGCTTATTGCGTCCGCGGGCGCCGCGCCTGGATCAGCGCAGCTACGCCGAGCACGATCAACGCCAACAGGCCGATCAGCGCGAGGTACCAAGCGATGTTGCTCACGGTTCCAAAATTGGGGAACGCGATCGCGAAGAGAACGACGACAGCGATCGCGAGCCTGGTCAGCGTGCTGCGGCTAACAGCCATTTGCCACTCTTCCTCCCTTGAAAGATGCCCGCCGCAAAAAGGAACCTGCACCGCCGACAATGAGGCGCAGCCGGGCAAGAAGCAATAGCACCAGCCAAATCCGCGACTCAGACGACGCGCGCCGGCGCCACCTCAGTCGACGCGAGCACTGCTAAGAGGAGCTCTAACTCGGCAGCGTCGGCCCCGGGTCCAACGAGGGGAGAGAATCCGGGGCCGCCGCGCCGCCTGCCAGCCGCCCCCCCAATGGCGTTTACCGAGGTCTTGTGGGTGAAAGGACCGGGACGCAAGCGGACGCGACTCGGCGCCATCCTGCGCTTGAGGGCGCGTCGAGCGCGCTTGCAGACGGCGCGCGGTCGGGATCCGTAGGGAGCGACACCTGGCCTCGCGCCACTCTTGCGATCTGGAGTTCGTCGCATAGACGAAATACACGTCCGGGTTATGGTCGAACGGCTGGCCGCTGCGAGGCCACGCCGCGGTGCTGCGGGTCCAGGACCGCCGGTCTTCGCTGAACTGGTTGGCAGGCATCCGGGCCCTGCGCCCACTACGGGCTAGTGGCTGCTCGAGCCAACTTCGTCGAGGTACTCGATTCGTACGGATGCCATGTCGATTCCGTCGGCCTCCATGGCAGCCTTGGTCTGGGCGTGACTCCACAGCCCCTCGGCCGCCTCTCGGGAATCGAACGTCTCTTCGATAACGATCACATTTGGGTCGTCCTGGCCGCGCCAGAGACGCCAGCCACGGATCTGGTCTGCGAACGTCTCGAGCGCCCTGTCGTAGCCGGGACGGAATGTCTCGAAGTCCGCGACCCGGCAGGTGCAGAGGACCGTCGTCACTTCCACCTCCAGATTGATCGTCCGAGTCTACGACGGCGGAGAAGGTGCAGGAGGCTGGAGTGGGCTAACGTTCGTGGTCGATACCGCGTGTACATCGTTGACGGCGACGATCTCGACGACTGCTCGAGCTCCGAGCCGAACTGGTCGCCCGGCGACATGCGGTACGCCGGCGGGATGCCTGCGTACCGGATTCGCTCAGTGATCCCGCTGGCCGACCTCGACAACGAGGAGTACCAAGGCATTTGGGAAGTCGAACCGCTCTAGATCGGAGAAGGGGCGCGGCGCGCTTCCCTCGTTGGGGACATGCACCAGCGCGCCGTGCCCCGCTCAACCTTCGCGAGGGGGTGTGTCACGACGCGCGACCCATCCCTGACACATGCGTCAACCGATCCCTTCGCGCGCCCCGCCGCCCGCCCCCGCCACGCGCCTCCGCCCTTCCCTGCTCCGACCGCAGGGAGGGACCGCCGCCCGGTCCGCCTCCACGAGTGTGTCGCATGGTTCCGCACGCGCTGCAACTCGTCATGGTGTAGCCCTCTTCCACGGTCGTGTGCCAGGTGTGGCGGCCGACCCAACAGGAAAAGTCTCTTCATCGCGGGCCTCCGTTCGCTACCGGAGAGGTCCGCTGATATGGGCGGTAGTTCTACTGGGGCGGAGGGTCGGGCGCCTTGCCTTTCGGCGCCTCGACACGCGGGAGTCTCGCGCCGGTCGCCAGCGACCTGTTCTCGGCGTGGTGCGCCACGCCGGTAAGTCCGGTGGGGTTCCCGCCCGCTTTGTACAGCGCCCGTTCGAGCCGGTACTGGCGCCGACTCTCGCGCCATCTTCCCCACGCATCGCGGAGCTTCCCGAGCACTCTCCTTTCGATGATACGCCGCTGATGGTGGATCGCAAAGAGTGCGCAGCATGATGGCGGCCCGCGATCGACGTCAGCTCATTAGGTGGCGCGAACCGACGGCACGGCCAACTTCCGCCTAGGGCGCAAGCAAAGCATCCGGTCGACGGATTGACGCTCTCGCCGCTAGGGTCAATCGTGCCGTTCGGCCCCAGGAAAAGGAGGCACAGATGGCGCCCTTCAGATATCGCGTCTACACCGTCGACGGCGACGATCTCGACGACTACTCGAGCTCCGAGCCGAACTGGTCGCCCGGCGACATGCGGTACGCCGGCGGGATGCCTGCGTACCGGATTCGCTCAGTGATCCCGCTGGCCGACCTCGACAACGAGGAGTACCAAGGCATTTGGGAAGTCGAACCGCTCTAGATCGGAGAAGGGGCGCGGCGCGCTTCCCTCGTTGGGGACATGCACCAGCGCGCCGTGCCCCGCTCAACCTTCGCGAGGGGGTGTGTCACGACGCGCGACCCATCCCTGACACATGCGTCAACCGATCCCTTCGCGCGCCCCGCCGCCCGCCCCGCCACGCGCCTCCGCCCTTCCCTGCTCCGACCGCAGGGAGGGACCGCCGCCCGGTCCGCCTCCACGAGTGTGTCGCATGGTTCCGCACGCGCTGCAACTCGTCATGGTGTAGCCCTCTTCCACGGTCGTGTGCCAGGTGTGGCGGCCGACCCAACAGGAAAAGTCTCTTCATCGCGGGCCTCCGTTCGCTGCCGAACCCTCTCCGGTCTCGATCATTTGCCTGCGGGGGCCGCGCAGCGCACGGGGCGGTGGTCCTCCGGGCAGGTAGATCGGGACTCTCGCCGGGAGGTGAGACCTGCACACCGTGTCAATCGGGTCTCGCCGCGCAGCGCGTATTGCCCGGGTCGAGCGTGTCGAAGAAGTGGCGGGCGATTCCCGGGACGCAGTCGTGGCGCCATCTGATCGCTGGATGAGCGGCTCCCGCGACGCTGACGAAGGTTGCGTTCGGGAACAGGGTCAGGAGCGTCCGCGTGATCTCGGTGGGGACGTAGGTGTCGACGTCGCCGGAGAAGATGATCGTCGGGATCTTCCCCAGGTTCGCGCCCGCGGGGACGGCCGGCTCGAAACGCCGTGGTGCGGGCCAGTTGAGGCAGCCATCAGGTCCTGTGGACGTGTTCCATCCGCTGATCGAAAACGGGGTGGCCGCATCCTTCGGGAGTGCGGCGACGGCGGCGTTGAACTTCAGCTCGCGGATCGCAATCGCGTCGGAGCGGTTCCAGACGAAGTCCATGTCGTTGCAGAACGCGGCGATGTTGTCGCCCTGTGAGAAGTCCTGCGGACTGCCCTGACTGCCACAGCAGGGCGGATGCGAGAGCGCCACGTTGCGCAGCAGTTCGGTGTTGCCGTGTCGCAGCGCCGCCGCTGCACTGATGATCTTCCACGGCTCGAGCATCCGATTCTGATCGCCGCCGAAGCGGAGGATGTTGATTAGCTCGGGCTCGTCGACGATCACGCGAGTGGTTCCAAACTGCGCGACGATCGGATGGGCGCGCACCCGGGCGGCGAGAAAGGCGATCGCCGCCGGGACGTCGCCCGTGCAGTGCTCCCGCTTGCACAGGAGCGCGCCGATCCGGAGCAGCGCTTGCGGAACGCCGAGAGACCACGTCGACGCATGTCCGGGATCCGTGACCGGCAACCCTGCGTCGATCGCGAGCGCGTGAAGGTGCTGCGGAAAGCGCGCGGCATACGCCTGCTCGTCGACGCTTCCGTACGAGAAGGCGTAGTAGTCGATCGTGTCGTAGCCGAGCGCCGCGCGGACGGCGTCGACGTCCATCGCAACGTCACCCGACCCGTAGCGGTCTGCTGCGGCCCCGAGCTGCTTGCCGCACGCGGCGACGGCGACCATGAACTGCGCGTCGCCGTGCCAGCCGTTCTGGAGATCCGTGCAGTCGATCGCAGCGGATCGCCCCGACCCGCGGGGATCGATCACGACGACGTCATGGTCGGCGGCGAGCGCCGTACCCGCATAGACGTCGAGGACCCCGATGCCGCCGAAGCCTGGCCCTCCGGGTGTCGTGAAAACAGGGCGCGTCTGCGCCTTTCCGGACTGATGCCGGAGCACGTAGAACGCGATCGGGATCGTCCCGCTGCTCGGATCCGCTCGGTCGAGCGGAACCTGGACGTGACCGCACAACCACCTCGCGTCGAACGAGCACGCCACAAGTCTCGTGCGCGCCGGTCCTGCCCCGGTCCCGAACAAACAGAGAAGCGCGGTCGCGCCGGCGACCGCCGCTAGACGCGCCTGCCCGAGCCTCGCCGACATTCGCGCGATCATTATACGAAGGTGGCCGAGCCGAAGCTGCGCGCGCGTCTGAATCCGGACGCCGGGGCCGATTCCGCCGAGACACGTGCCGCTTCCCTGGGAGTTACGCCGGGAGCGCTGCTCGGAGGATCCTGAGCCAGTTCGCGCTCATGGTCGCCTCCAGCCGCTGGCCCGTCGTAGTCTCGCCCGTGGCGCAGACCCGCGGCGAGATGACCTCTAAGGCGTCGGTGTGGGTCGCGTGGAACCGATCATCCGCAGGCGACGATCAAGCTAGGTCCGGGCGAGGGAGACCGTCGAGGAACACGTGTGCGTAGTTCGGCAACGGTGATGCGCACACGGAACTCACCCCCCTGAAAAAGCGCTGCGATGTGGGTCTGGTTGTGTAGTCGCTCGGGTCCCGACCCCGCGGTTTGCGGCCGGGACCCGAGCCGCGCCTACACGGAGACAGGAACCGGTGTCGCTTCTGGGACGGTCGGCGGCTCCTCAGCCTCGAAGTGTGGGAGCCATTGGAGCCAGCCAGGGAGGTACCAGTTGTGCTCACCAAGCAGCTTCATCGTTGCGGGCAGCAGCACGCCGCGGACGAGTGTGGCGTCGATCAGGATCGCGGCGGCGAGGCCGACGCCGAACTGCTTGAAGATGAGCATCGAGAGGGTCGCGAAGATCGAGAAGACGGCGACCATCACGATCGCCGCGCTCGTAACCACGCCTGCGGTGGACTTGATCCCGTGGGCGATCGCGTCGTCCATGCTCGCGCCGCGGTCGAACGTTTCCCGGATTCGGCTGATGATGAAGACGTGGTAGTCCATCGAGAGTCCGAACAGGATCACGAACAAGAGCAGCGGTGTCACCGGGTCGATGCCGGCTGTGGAGCTGAAGCCGAGTAGGCCTTTGCCGATGCCGTGCTGGAAGACGAGCACGAGTACGCCGTACGCGGCGGCGACGGAGAGCAGGTTGAGGACGATCGCTTTGATCGCGACCACGATCGAGCGGAACGCGACCAGCATCAGGACGAACGCGAGCAGGAGGACGAATGCGACCACGAACGGCAGCTTCGACTTCAGCTGATCCTTCTGGTCTTTCCATTCGGCGGTGAGCCCGGTGACGCCGGACTGAACGTCCGCGAGCGCACCGACGGTCTGAGGAAGAACATCGTCCCGCAAAGCCGCGAGGCTGGCGTTCGACTGTGCGTCGGTGCCCTTGCCGAGGATCGGGATCGTGATGTTCGCGATCGTGTGGTTGCTGTTGGTGTCGACAGTAATCGGGCTGCGTGCCCGGCCGCTTGCGACTGCTGCCAGCTTGAGCCGTCCGATCGCCAGACGGACGGTCGGCGCGTTGACATCAGGCGCCTTCACGACAACGTAAGCGGGCAGCGCTGTGCCCGGGAACGCCTGCTGCATGCGGTTGTAGGTCTTCACCACGTCGAGCGACTTGGGGAAGGTGTCGGGGCCGGGTGTCGCCATCCGCAACTGTAGGGCAGGAAAGGCGAGCGCAAGCAGCAGTGCGCCCGCAACAACCGCGGAGACCAGCGGCCGACGCAGGACAAGGTCGACGATCGGTCCCCAGACGCGGCTCTCGCCGTCGTTCTGGCGCCGCCGACCAACAAGCGGAACCTTCAGCCGGTCGACGCCGTCACCGAATCTGGAGAGCAACGCCGGGAGAACGGTCAGCGAACCGACCATCGCGAAGGCGACGACGATCATCGTCGCGTACCCGAAGGAAGCGAATGTTGCATCTCCCGTGAGGAACAAGCCGGCCATCGCGATCATTACGGTCAGACCCGAGATGAGCACGGAGCGGCCCGAGGTGGCCGCGGCAGCCTCGAGCGCGGCGCGTTCACTCCGCCCGGCAGCTCGCTCCTCTCGCTCACGCCGCAGGTAGAACATCGAGTAGTCGACACCGACTGCAAGCCCGATTAGCAGCACGACCGCGAACGCTTCGGGCGCAAGCGGGACTACGTGGCTCGGCAGCGCCGCCACACCGAATGTCGCGAACACCGCCGTGAGCGCCAGCACGAGCGGGATGCCTGCAGCCACGAGCGCACCGAATGCGATGACGAGGATGATGAGCGTGAGCGGGATCGAGAACACGCCCGCGCTCTTGAGGTCATGCGCGAACGCGGTGTTGACTGCCTTCGCCGCGCTCGCACCGCCGAACTCTCCGACGAAGAAGCCCGGATGCGCACGCTGCACATCCGCGACGCGGTTGAGGATCGGGTCGAGCTTGTCCATCGCCTTCGTGCTGTCGCCTCGGATCTCGAACTCGACGAGCGCGGCACGCCCGCTTCTAGAGATCTGGCCCGCGTTCTCTTGGTCGAGGGGAGAGCGGATGTGTTGCACGGCCGCCACGGTCGCGAGGCGGGTCACGACCTCCTTGATGACTGAGTCAAACGCCGGAGTACCCGCGTCAGGCGATGCGCTTTCAACCAGGACGCTCTCGCTCGCGGGCACCTTGAACCCCGCGTCGAGGATCCGGTCCATCTGGCCGGATTCGCCAGGGCCTGCTTTGGTCGGATCGGCCTGCTTCGTCCCGACCTGGCTGCCGACGGCAAACGCAACGAGCACCAGCGCAAGCCAACCGAAGGTTGCAGTCTTCCAATGAGCGGCGCTCCAGCGACCGACGCGGGCCGCGAGGTTCGCACGGCGACGCGCTGGGGGCGAATCTGGCGCGCTCGAGATCGGTCTTGCGTGCACCAGGACGGTCTTCATGGCAACTCCTTTTGCCGAGGGACCCTTCGATCAGTCAGGTTCCTCTCGGCCAGGAGCCGCGGCGATGGATCGAGCATGCTTCCGGCGGTGTCTCTAACCGGTGTCTTTTCGGTGCGTCTGCGCACACCCCGGCGGAAACGGGGTGGCGCTGCAGCTGGGCCGAATTTGCGCAATTTGTCACGAGCCGCAGTAGGGTGGATGACGTCGATTGCTCGCCGCCGAATGCTCGATCAGCGGTGGTGGGCAGGAGGTCGTCGTGGGCAGGAGAGTTCGAACGTCAGCTCGGTCGGAGCAATCGTGTGTGCCCGGACCAGGTTCGGTCCGCTCGTCCGGCTCGCGCGTGGGCCTGTGCAGGCTGTGAGCCGCTCCTGGCGGAAGCTCCTTCTAGCGGGTCTCTGGCTGACAGCGGCGGCCGCCGAGTGGGCTGCACTGCGCCCGGTGATCTTCCAGGAGCACGCGAGGCCGGAGGTCGTCCTCTATCACGTCGTCGGCGGCTCCTTCGCCGCCTGCGGGTTGCTCGCCTGGCACCGTCGGCCAGACAGCCGGGCGGGCCCGTTGATGGTCGTCACGGGACTGCTCTTCTTCGCGCACGGAATGCTGGGTCGCCTTCACTCGTCGCTTGCCGAGACGATCGGCATCGCGGTTTCGAACTATTGGGTCGTCACGTTTGCTGCGCTTCTGCTCTGGTTCCCCGGGGGTCGGCGTCGGTGGGCGTCGAGTGAGAAACTCATCGTCGGAGCTTTCGTTGCCGCCGAGGTCGCCCTCACGCTCGTCTGGATGCTGTTTGCCGAGATTCCTCGCAACCTCGCGCTCGTGTGGCCCAACCCGCACGCCGCGAGCGCGATCGACAAGACGATCAGCTCACTCGGGTTCGCCGCGTCGGTGTGCCTGGCGCTCCTACTCGCCGCGCGGTGGTTCAACGCAACGCAGCCTGTTCGCCGTGCCAGCGCGCCGGCAGCGCCCGGCGCAATCACTCTCGTCTTCCTGGGCGGGCTGATCCTGCAGGCGGTGTTCACGGAAGAACAGTCGCCGTACCTTGTTTGGCCGACCCTCGTGGGTCTAGTGCTGGTTCCAGCCGTGTTTCTCGCCGGCGTGTGGCGGATGTGGGCTGCGCGCGCCGCGGTTGGAGACCTGTTGGTCGGACTTGGCTCGACGGGTGGCCGGCCGCTCCAAGCCGCGTTAGCGAAGGCGCTCGGAGATCCAACGCTGATCCTGGCCTATTGGCTTCCCCAGTTCGGGTCCTACACCGATAGCGACGGCCAGAGGATCGAGCTTCCCGCCGACGATCACAAGCGGCTCTTGGCGACGGTGGAGCAGGACGGTGAGCGCGTCGCCGCGATCATCTACGACGCGTCGCTCGCAGAAGAGCAAAAGCTCCTCGACGCGGTCGTCGCCGCCGCGGGTATCGCACTCAAGAACGAACGCTTGTCAGCGGAGTTGCGAGCGCGCGTGATTGAGCTGAGCGCGTCGAGAGCGCGGATTGTCGGAGCGGGCGATACGGAACGCCGGAGGTTGGAGCGAAACCTGCACGACGGGGCGCAACAGCGGCTCGTCGCGCTCGGCATGCAGCTGCGCCTGCTCGCCCCACGAATCCGGACCGACCCGCGAGGCAGCGGAGGCGCTCGTCGCGACGGCAACCGCCGAGCTGGCGACATCGGTTGACGAACTACGCGAGCTCGCGCACGGCATTCACCCCGCCGTGCTCGGCCACGGGCTCACCGTCGCGTTGGAATCGCTCGCAGCGCGCTCGACCGTCGCAACCGCTGTGTCCGTCGATCTGCTCGAACGCCTCCCCGAGGTCGTCGAGGTCGCGGCGTACTTCGTCGCCTCGGAAGCATTGGCGAACATCGCGAAGCACGCGCAGGCGACTACTGCGAGGATCAACGTCTCGCGCGGCACCAAGGGCGCACTGGTCGAGATCGCCGATGACGGCGTCGGTGGAGCAAACGACGCCGGCGGATCGGGACTGCGCGGTCTCGCCGACCGCGTGGAAGCGCTGGGCGGACAGCTTCGTATCAGCAGCCCGATCGGGACGGGAACAACGGTCACGGCGGTGATCCCGTGCGCGTCGTAATCGCCGATGACAGTCTGCTGATCCGCGACGGACTCGCTTCCTTGCTCCGCGATGCCGGTGTCGACGTGGTCGCTCAGAGCGCCAGCGCCGACGACCTGCTCCTCAAAGTCACGAGCTACCAACCTGACGTCGCGATCATCGATGTCCGAATGCCGCCAACACACACCGATGAGGGGCTTCGTGCCGCCGAGGAGATCCGGGAGCGATACCCGGACATCGGGATCCTGATCCTCTCGCAACATGTCGAGGTCGGGATCGCGAGGCGCCTTCTCTCGGAGTCCGCCGCCGGGATCGGCTATCTGCTGAAAGACCGTGTCACCAATCTCGAAGACTTCACGGCAGCGCTGCGCCGGGTCGCCGAGGGCGGCTCCGTGCTCGACCCGCTCGTCGTTTCGCAGTTGCTCACAAAGGGCCGCAGCGCGGACGACCCGCTCAATTTGCTGACGCCACGCGAGCGCGAGGTGATCGAACTGGTCGCTGAAGGACGCTCGAACAAGGGCATCGCGGAGCGGCTCGTGATCTCCGAGCGTGCAGTGCAGAAACACGTGACGTCGATCTTCATGAAGCTCGACCTGCAACAGAGCGACGACGATCACCGGCGCATCCTCGCCGTCCTCGCCTACATGTCGCCCATCAAGAGCTGAACTGCACCGGGGGTGCGCTTAGACGCACCGTCGAGACGCGGGCGGGCGACCACCGCCGGAGGCCTGCCGGATCCATGGCCAAGGCGCAGCCGTCGCCAGATGCTCCATCGAGGACGAACACCTTCGACAAGGAGCCGCCATGAAGACCGTCTTGTTGCACGACCAGCCGCTCTCCGGCAACGGCAACCACAGGATCGACGTCAAACGCTTCGGTCGCGCCCGGATCGTCGGCCTTATCCTGATCGCACTGGTCGGGCTCGGCCTCGCCTACCTGCACTTCACCGGCGATTCAGCTTCCGTGTCGGTGCCTTCGGGCGCGCACGCCGGACAGCTGACCCTGCAGCACTGCAGCTACGCGAACGAGCCCGCCGACTGCGGCACACTCGTTGTCCCGGAGAACCGTCACGACCCGCACTCGCGACTGATCGCATTGCCGATCACACGCCTCCGCGCGCACGCGTCGAAACCCGGACGCGCCGATCTTCCGGCTGCAGGGTGGCCCCGGTCTCACGAACATGGACTTCCCCGACGCCAAGCGGTTCACTGCCCGCCACGACCTGGTTCTGGTCGGCTATCGCGGCGTCGACGGCTCCTCACGCCTCGACTGTCCGGAAGTGGTCTCGTCGCTCGATCACTCGAGCGACGTGCTCAGTAAGACGTCGCTGGAATCCGAGGCCTCCGCCTTCGGTGCTTGCGCGAAGCGGCTTCAAGACAAGGGCGTCGATCTCGGCGGCTATTCGCTGCCCGAGCGCGTCGAAGACCTCGAGCTCGCACGCCACCGGCTCGGCTACGGCCCGATCGACCTCAGTCAGCGAGAGCGCCGGAACACGCACGGCGATGATCTACGCCTGGCGCTACCCGCACAGCATTCACCGCTCGGTGATGATCGGCGTCAACCCACCCGGCAACTACCTCTGGAGCGCAAAAACGACCGGCGAGCAGATCCATCGTTACGCCGCTGTCTGCGCACAGTCACAGGACTGCCGCAGCCGAACGTCCGACCTCGCAGCGTCGATCCACTCCGCCTACGCGAAGATCCCGAGCCGCTTCTGGTTCCTACCGATCAAGAAGGGCAACGTGCGCGTCGCGGGCTTCTTCGGCCTCGTCAACGCGACGGACGGCGGCGGCGGCCCGCTCGCATCACCACGAACGATCGACACGCTCCTCTCGATCGACAAGGGCAACGGAGCCGGCGGCGCCTGGCTGCTCTCGCTCTTTGCCGGACTGGCATTGCCTCACGGACAGGTCTGGGGCGACGTCGCCTCCATCGGCCTGACCGACGCCGCCGCAGCCAAGCGTCTCTTCGCAAGCGGCGCCGACCAGGGTTCCGTCATCGGCAGCCCCGGCAGCGAGTTCTTGTGGTCCGGCGGCCGGCTGCTCGACACCTGGCCGGCGAACCCCGACGCGCACGAATACAGCCGCGTCCGCGATTCGAACGTCCCGACGCTGCTGATCAGCGGCCAGCTCGACTTCGAAACACCGCCGCAGATCGCGACCCGCCAGCTCCTGCCGCACCTTGCGAACGGGTACCAGGTCGTCCTGCCGAAGCTCGGCCACGCCGACGACTTCTGGGCCTACGAGCCACACGCATCCACCCGGCTGATCGACACCTACCTGAACAGCGGCCGCGTCGATACCTCGCTCTACACAACCAACCAGCTCGACTTCGCGCTCACGCCGACCCACTCGACGATCGCCGAGATCGTGCTCGCCGTCTTCCTCGGCTTCGCCACCCTGACAGTCCTCTCGCTTTTCTGGTTCGCGTGGCGGCTTCACCGCCGCGCCACGTTCGGACGGAAGACGAGCATCGCCGTGCGATCGCTGTTCCCGCTGCTGCTCGGCTTCGGCGGCTGGTGCATCGGCGTCCTGATCGCCCTCGTCGCGCTACCGACAGTGCCGATCACCGACACGACCCTCGCCGTCATCTCGATCGCACCTCCGACCGCACTCGCGGTCTACACCGGCTGGCTCAGGTCACGGGCGCCCCACGGCATCGCAGCCCTCGTCGCCATCACCACCGCCACAGTCGGAGCCTGGCTCGCCTACCACGTCCCGCACGCGCCCGGCTTCGGAGCGGTGACCGCAATCATCGGCGCGACCCTGGCCGCCAACCTCGGCCTGATCGCGCTCGACGTCGCGACGCCGGAGACGGCCGAGCCCGCGGCACGCGCCGAAGCAGTCCCCGGCCCCGCATAGCCATCCAGAGGAGCGGTCGCGGAGCGGCCGCCCCTCCACACGCACCGACTGACGACTCCCCGATCGATAGCGATCTAGGTCACTATCTCAATCTAGAAGCGACCCGGCCCGATGCCGTCGAGCAACTTATCGACCTCGAGACACAGCCTGGCCACTTGCTCGGCCTGACCGCGGCGGTTCCCGACCAGCGGCTGCTTCGCAGCGATCGCCTCCAATCGGTCGATCCGCTCCAACAGGAACGCGGCCTTCTTCCGACGCTGCCGAGCCCTTTCAGTGCAAACCTGGCTGCAGAACTGCCGCGGACGACCCCGTTTCGCCGGCGCAGGAAGGGAATCCCCGCAAACCGGACAGGACCCGTTCTCAGGCGCCTGCATTTTCCGGAGAAAAAAGAAAACTCAGAACTTGGACAAGACGACCCGCGGACTGTTCGCCCTCGGCTGGATAGCTCGCGATGGTCGACCGCCCCCCTACCCGTGGTTTTGGAGTCACTTCGCTGGCCTCTCCGACCTCGCCAGGGATCGCAGTGGTCTGCGGCCAAACCGACGCGCTGACGACTGCTCGTTCACGAGTTGTTCTAGGCATGTCACGAAAATCGTAGCGCAACCTCCGGGTTGCGTATGCTTTTCGATCCGGCCTCCGGGGCATGAGAGACGAACGCCGCCGCCGCGAAGCCGCGCACGAGCTTCCTCTTTCGAAGGAGCAGGTCGCGGGTTGACGGGGGCTAACCCTTCTCAGCCGGAAGCGGTTGCCATCGATTCCGAGACCTCACCGAGACCTCACCAGCACGACATTTGACGACAAATACGGCACATACGGCACGAGCGTTTTCGCTCAACCGCGCCGTTCAGGCTAGGGTGAGAACAGTGGAGGACTACACCAACAAGTACAAGGGCGAGCAGGTCGAGATCGCCCTTTTCGGGGGGGAGTACCAGGACGGTGTGTTGACGGCGTACTGCTACGTCGAGGACGTGGCGCACGTCGAGCTGAACGGCCACATTCTGATTCCGCTCCAGAACGTCGCTTCGCTGCACTGCTCGAGCCGTTGCGACGCCCCCGAACCGGACTGGCCGCCGCGCGCCCTCGCCGAGGACGACGGCGACACGGACGACGACGGGTAGAGGGCGCGCCGTGGGGCGTCGGCTGATCGTCGTACGGAACGTCCTCAAGGTCTGGGCCTGTTTCGTTGTCTTCGCGGGTGTGTTCGGGCTCGCCGGCTGGGCGCTCGGCGACTACCGGCTGCTGCTTCTGTTCCTCGGCTCGGCGGTGCTCGTCGCCGGCGCGGTCTACTGGTACGCGGATCGGATCGCGATGGGCATGGTCGGCGCGCGCGAGCTCGTCCAGGGCGAGGCGCCGGGCCTCCATTCGACGGTCGAGACGCTGGCCGTCCGTGCCGGCGTGATCAAGCCGAAGCTCTACATCCTCCGCGACGGCTATCCACGCGCCCTGTCGGCGGGTCGCGGCGCAGGCGGGGGCTCGGCGCTCGCCGTCTCCGTCGGGCTCCTCGGCGCAGCGTCGCCCGCCGAGCTCGAGGGGATCGTCGCGCACGAGATCGCGCATCTCCGCCAGCGGGACGTCCTCGTGCAGACGATCGCGGTCGTGCTGGCCGGATCGATCGTCGATCTCTCACGGCTCGGCGGCTTCCTCCAGAAGTCGCTGCTCTTCGTGCTCGGGCCCGTAGCGGCTGCGGTCGTGCACCTGCTGCTCTCACCACGCCGGGAGTACGAGGCAGACCGGCTCGCGGCCGAGCTCTGCGACTCGCCGCACGGGCTCGCGGACGCGCTGCTGCGGCTCGAGGCCGCGATGGAGCTCGTCCTGTTCACGGCGCCCTCGTTCACCGAGCCGCTCTACACGACGAACCCGTTCGCCGACGAGCGGCCGGCGTCGCTGTTCGCGAGCCACCCGCCGGTCAGCGAGCGTGTCCGACGGCTGCGGGCGCTCGACCCGGACTGGCGCGAGCGGCTGCGGGCTGCCTGACCCGATCGAGAACGCGCGCGCGGCCCCGTCACCGGGGCCGCGCTGTCGCAAAAGAAAATGGGCGGCGACCTACTCTCCCGGGGGCTTGCGCCCCGAGTACCATCGGCGCGAGCGAGCTTAACTTCTCTGTTCGGAATGGGAAGAGGTGTTTCCCCGCCGCTATGACCGCCCAATTGTCGAGGTGAGCGCACCGATGCGCACCCTCAAAACTCCATAGTCACGTAGGTGAGTTCTAAATCAAGACCTCGAGCAATTAGTACGGGTCCGCTGAACACATTGCTGTGCTTGCACGTCCCGCCTATCAACGTGGTGGTCTACCACGGCTCTTACTCTCTCTAGGAGATGGGAGGCCTCATCTCGAGGTGGGCTTCCCGCTTAGATGCTTTCAGCGGTTATCCCATCCAGACGTGGCTAATCAGCAGCGCCGTTGGCACGACGACTGATACACCAGAGGTCCGTTCGTCTCGGTCCTCTCGTACTAGAGACGACTCCTCTCAAGCCTCCAACGCCCATGGTGGATAGGGACCGAACTGTCTCACGACGTTCTGAACCCAGCTCGCGTACCGCTTTAATGGGCGAACAGCCCAACCCTTGGGACCTACTCCAGCCCCAGGATGCGACGAGCCGACATCGAGGTGCCAAACCCTTCCGTCGATGTGGACTCTTGGGAAGGATAAGCCTGTTATCCCCGGAGTACCTTTTATCCGTTGAGCGACGGCACTTCCACTTGTTACCGCCGGATCACTAAGGCCGACTTTCGTCCCTGCTCGAGCTGTCGCTCTCGCAGTCAAGCTCCCTTATGCCTTTGCGCTCTACGCACGATTTCCAACCGTGCTGAGGGAACCTTTGCGCGCCTCCGTTACATTTTAGGAGGCGACCGCCCCAGTCAAACTACCCACCAGATGCTGTTCCCGCCCCGGATCACGGCAGCGGGTTAGAAGCCCAAACTACGAAGGGTGGTATCCCAAGATTGGCTCCACCACGGCTGGCGCCGCGGCTTCAAAGCCTCCCACCTATCCTGGACAACGTACCCCGAACTCCAACATCTAGCTGTAGTAAAGGTTCACGGGGTCTTTCCGTCCAACCACGGGTACTCGGCATCTTCACCGAGACTACAGTTTCACCGGATCCCTCGAAGAGACAGCGCCCAAGTCGTTACGCCATTCGTGCAGGTCGGAACTTACCCGACAAGGAATTTCGCTGGAGCCTTATTCGGACCTGTCCAACGTCGGACAACCGAACGGGAATGGCACTTCCTTTGATGCCGCTCCCCTGCATGTCGCCATGCAGACGGGACTATCTCATGACCCTGTGTCCAGGGTCTCTGGCGTATAGTCTCTGAGGATTCTGATCAGTTCCTGCCTGGGTTTCTTCCGGTTCATCGTCTCCGTGATCTCTGCGATCTGAATCAGACCGTCGACCGTCAGATGACGGCCGGCCGAGATCAAGTCGACGCACTCGACGAACCTCTCAAAGTGGTCTCTCTTCGAGGTTCGAAGCCGGTGTTCCTGGAAGAACGGGATCACCGTTCCCAGGAGCTCGTCGCGCTTTCGCACGACATAGCGGTGCAGGTGCTCCCGGTGGTTGTCATACCGCCGGTTGACGATCACCTGACCGACACCGAAGAAGTCACGGAGTTCGTAGAGGACGCCCAGGCTTTGCTCGCCCTGCGTCACTGCGAACTCGTGTGAGACCTGGAAACCGGTCGCGTAGCCGCTTCGGCCCGGACGGCGTGGTTGCCGTACGAAGCCGATCGAGAAGCATCCTTCTCCGTCTACGAAACCGACCACCCAGTCGGGGAACTGGCTCAGCCTTTCCTGCTGGTTTTCCGCACCCGTCACGTTGTCACTCTAGACATCACATCGGATGATTCGAGTAGTGCGGGATACACCGGGTTTTCCAGCATATGGCCAGATGCGCACCGCGTCATTACTGACACGGGGGGCAACGAATTGCCTGGACAGCTGCACACTGCCTAATTCAGGCATGTCACCTTAGGACGGTTATAGTTACCGCCGCCGTTTACCGGGGCTTGGATTCGAAGCTTCGCCCGAAAGCTAACCTCTCCTCGTGACCTTCCGGCACCGGGCAGGCGTCAGCCCCTATACGTCGTCTTTCGACTTCGCAGAGACCTGTGTTTTTGGTAAACAGTCGCTTGGGCCGTTTCACTGCGGCCACCTCGAGCTCGAATCCGCGAAGGATTGTCACCCTACCGTGGCGCCCCTTCTCCCGAAGTTACGGGGCCATTTTGCCGAGTTCCTTTTCGAGGGTTCTTCCGATCGCCTTGGTATTCTCTACCTGCCCACCTGTGTCGGTTTTGGTACGGGCACGTCCCACCTCCCTAGACGCTTTTCTAGGAGGCATGGTTGCAGCCACTTCGAGCTGAGCGCTCTCGGCATCCCGTCTCAGGCTGTGTGGGTGACGGATTTCCCTATCACCCGCCCTACGCGGTTACCCCAGGTCGACCATCGCCTGGGTTGGCTTCACCTACCCCGTCCCGCCATCGGTGATAGCGGTGGGGACGTGGTACAGGAATATCAACCTGTTGTCCATCGCCTACGCCTGTCGGCCTCGGCTTAGGTCCCGACTAACCCTGAGCAGATTAGCTTTACTCAGGAACCCTTGGGCATTCGGCGGACGAGTTTCTCACTCGTCTTTCGTTACTCGTGCCAGCATTCTCACTTCCCACCCCTCCACGGCTGACTTCCGTCGCCGCTTCGCCGGCGGTGGGAACGCTCCCCTACCACTCCATCACGAGGATGAAGTCCGTGGCTTCGGCTCCATGCTTGAGCCCCGTTACATTGTCCGCGCCCGACCACTTGACCAGTGAGCTGTTACGCACTCTTTGAATGGTGGCTGCTTCTAAGCCAACATCCTGGTTGTCTGTGCAATCGGACATCGTTTCCCACTTAGCATGGAATTAGGGGCCTTAGCCGACGGTCTGGGCTGTTTCCCTTTTGAGCACGAAGCTTATCCCCCGCACTCTGACTCCCAGACTCTGGAATAACGGCATTCGGAGTTTGCCTGACTTCGGTAAGCTGGTAGGCCCCCTAGGCCAAACAGTGCTCTACAACCGTTATTGAACGTCTGAGGCTATACCTAAATATATTTCGGGGAGAACCAGATATCTCTGAGTTTGATTAGCCTTTCACTCCGATCCACAGGTCATCCGCCCAGTTTTCAACCTAGGTCGGTTCGGTCCTCCACGGGGTCTTACCCCCGCTTCAACCTGCCCATGGATAGATCACTCAGTTTCGGGTCTACCGCCCACGACTGAACGCCCTGTTCAGACTCGCTTTCGCTACGGCTCCGTTTCCTTAACCTTGCCGTGGACGAGTAACTCGCTGGCTCATTATGCAAAAGGCACGCCGTCACCGGACTAGCCGGCTCCGACCGCTTGTAAGCACACGGTTTCAGGTGCTATTTCACTCCCCTTCCGGGGTACTTTTCACCTTTCCCTCACGGTACTAGTTCGCTATCGGTCGCCAAGGAGTACTTAGCCTTGCGGGGTGGTCCCCGCGGGTTCCGACCGGGTTTCCCGTGCCCGGCCGTACTCAGGAACTCCAGAAACGAGGCTGTGCAGTTTCGGCTACGGGGCCGTTACCCTCTGCGGCGCGCAGTTCCATGCGCTTCGCCTACCACACAACTTTGTAACTCGTCGACCCGCCGGCAGGCAGATCATCTGAAGCCCTACAACCCCGCTACGACAACGGCTGCCGCCTATCACGTCGCAACGGTTTGGGCTCTTCCCTTTTCGCTCGCCACTACTCGGGGAGTCGAGGTTTCTTTCCTTTCCTCTGGGTACTTAGATGTTTCAGTTCCCCAGCTTGCCTCTTCGCACCCTATGTATTCAGATGCGAGTACCAGCGCATTACCACTGGTGGGTTTCCCCATTCGGAAATCCCGGGGTCAAAGGTTGGTCAGCACCTCACCCGGGCTTATCGCAGCCGCCCACGTCCTTCTTCGGCTCTTGGCGCCAAGGCATCCACCGTGTGCCCTTAGTCTCTTGATCGTGAAGAACTCACATTTCGCAACTATGGAGTTTTCAAGGTGCGCGCGAGCGTTCGGCTCGCCCCACGAGAAACACCGCGCCCTGCTGTCTGCGACGACAGCGTGGCCCGGTCTCTCAAAACTCAGCAGCGAGGCTCGTACAACGTCGAGGTCGACGTTCATCTAGGCGAGACCGGGCATCGGACGACACTCGAGAGAGCGCCATCGACGAGCCGGCCGCCACCGGAGTAAGAGCTCCGGGATCCCTAGAAAGGAGGTGATCCAGCCGCAGCTTCCGCTACGGCTACCTTGTTACGACTTCACCCCAATCATCGACCCTACCTTCGACGGCTGCCTCCCCGAGGGGTTAGCCCACCGGCTTCGGGTATTGCCAACTTTCGTGGTGTGACGGGCGGTGTGTACAAGGCCCGGGAACGTATTCACCGCGGCATTGCTGATCCGCGATTACTAGCAACTCCGCCTTCATGAAGGCGAGTTTCAGCCTTCAATCCGAACCGGGACCGGTTTTTTGGGATTCGCTCCCCCTCACGGGTTTGCAGCCCTTTGTACCGGCCAATGTAGCACGTGTGTAGCCCTGGACATAAGGGTCATGCTGACTTGACGTCATCCCCACCTTCCTCCGATTTGTCACCGGCAGTCTCCCATGAGTCCCCGTCTTTCACGCTGGCAACATGGGACAGGGGTTGCGCTCGTTGCGGGACTTAACCCAACATCTCACGACACGAGCTGACGACAGCCATGCAACACCTGCGCACGAGCCCCGAAGGGCTGCCGTGTTTCCACGACATTCCCGTGCATGTCAAGCCCAGGTAAGGTTCTTCGCGTCGCGTCGAATTAAACCACATGCTCCGCTGCTTGTGCGGGCCCCCGTCAATTCCTTTGAGTTTTAGCCTTGCGGCCGTACTCCCCAGGCGGGGTGCTTAATGCGTTAGCTTCGGCACGGAGGGAGTCGACACCCCCCACACCTAGCACCCATCGTTTACGGCGTGGACTACCAGGGTATCTAATCCTGTTCGCTCCCCACGCTTTCGCGTCTCAGCGTCAGTACCGTACTAGAGAGCCGCCTTAGCCACGGGTGTTCTTCCTGATATCTGCGCATTTCACCGCTACACCAGGAATTCCACTCTCCTCTTCCGGACTCTAGCCACATGGTTTCCATCGGCGTCTCGAGGTTGAGCCTCGAGTTTTCACAACGGACCTACATGGCCGCCTACACGCTCTTTACGCCCAATAAATCCGGACAACGCTTGCCCCCTACGTATTACCGCGGCTGCTGGCACGTAGTTAGCCGGGGCTTCTTCTGGAAGTACCGTCACCCTCTGGGCTATTCACCCGAGGAGCTTCGTCCTTCCTGAAAGGGGTTTACAACCCGAAAGCCTTCTTCCCCCACGCGGCGTCGCTGCGTCAGGCTTTCGCCCATTGCGCAAGATTCCCCACTGCTGCCTCCCGTAGGAGTCTGGGCCGTGTCTCAGTCCCAGTGTGGCTGATCGTCCTCTCAGACCAGCTACGGATCGTCGCCTTGGTGGGCCGTTACCTCACCAACAAGCTAATCCGCCGCGGGCCCGTCCTTGGTCGGAGGCCGAAGCTCCCTTTTCCAACCGCCCCGTAAGGCTGCTGGGCCATCCGGTATTAATCCGGGTTTCCCCGGGCTATCCCGGTACCAAGGGTGGGTTGCCCACGTGTTACTCACCCGTTCGCCGCTTTCCCCGAAGCCCGAAGGCCTCGGTTCTCGCTCGACTTGCATGTGTTAAGCGCGCCGCCAGCGTTCGTCCTGAGCCAGGATCAAACTCTCCGTGAAGAAGTGGTTGCCCCCAGAAACGGGGACAATCTTTTCACCTTGAGCTTGTGCTCAAAGTCCGCCTCGATCGTGCTGAGGCGGGACAGGGTCTACTGAGGCAGACGCTTGCGCGCCTGCCTTTCTCGACGTAAACGCTCGCTGCTGAGTTTTCAAAGACCAGGCCGGCGGAACGGTGAAAAACGGTTCTGACGGCGAAAAAAAACCTCCGACTCGCGCCAGAGGCCTCCGAGGAAACGAATCGTATCGGATACGAGTCGGGCCTTGGGGGCTCCTTGGTCGAGGTCGAGGGGACTTCCAAACAGCCGTCCTTTCGGACAGCCCAGGGAGTATAGCTACCCGGGACCGGGTGTCAACCGGGCGAATCGGCGCTTTCCGACCTGCAACAGCGCCCCCGCGAGGGCATCGCGCGGCAGGTCGAGCGCGACCGCCGGCTCGCCGTTCACCTTCACCCCGCCCTGCAGGATCAGCCGCCGCGCCGCCGAGGTCGAATCGACGCCCAGCGAGTCGACGAGGAGCGCCGGGAGATGCACGGGATCGCCCTCCGGCAGCGCGATCTCCGGCACGTCCGTCGGCGCTTCGTGCCGGCGCACGACACGGGTGAAGTGCTCCTCGGCCTCCTGCGCGGCGTCCTCGCCCCACGACCGGCGGACGATGAACCGCGCCAGCTCGAGCTTGGCCTCGAGCGGCGGGCCCGGAGGAACCGGTCGCTCGGCCACCAGCCTGTACCAGTCGGCGAGCTGCTCGTCCGAGATCCGCATCGTGCGGCCGAACATCTCCTCCGGCGCTGCGCGCAGCGGGATGTTGTTGCCGACCGACGAGCTCATCTTGGCGCCGTCCCACGCGAGCAGGAGCGGGGTCGTCAGCACCACCTGGGGCTCGAGCCCGTAGTGCGGCATCACCTCGCGTCCTGCCAGCAGGTTGTACAGCTGGTCGGTCCCCCCGAGCTCGACGTCGGCCTCGATCGCGACCGAGTCATAGGCCTGCATCAGCGGATAGAGGAGCTCCGAGATCGAGATCGGCTCGTTGGCCTGCATCCGCTTCTCGAAGTCGTCGCGCTCCAGGATCCTCGCAACCGTGATCGTGCGCGCGAGGCGCACGACGTCGGCATAGGACAGCTTCGCGAGCCATTCGCCGTTGCGGCGGACCTCGGTGCGGGCCGGGTCGAGGATCACCATCGCCTGCTCGAGGTACGTGTTCGCATTGCGGTCGATCTCCTCGTCGCTGAGGATCGGGCGCTCGGCCGACCGGCCGGAGGGGTCCCCGATCCGCGTCGTGTAGTCGCCGATGATCAGGACACCGATGTGGCCCTCGTCCTGGAAGGCCCGCATTCGCTGGAGCGGGATCGCGCGGCCGACGTGGATGTCCGGCGACGTGACGTCGATCCCGAGCTTGACGCGCAGCGGCCGCCTCAGCTTCAGCTTCGCATCCAGGCCCCCCTCGGGCAGAAGGTTCACCGCGTTCCGCGTGAGAGCTTCCAGGCCCACCGGAGGGCTAGACTACCCGCGCACTGGCGCTGTTTCGGACAAAGACGCGCCCGCGGAAGCGGCGGCGCATCCGTAAGCTCAGACTTCTCGCCCTCCTTCTGATCCTCGGCGTGCTGGGCCTGGCGTCGTTCACCTTCGGACTGCTCACCGCCGTCTCGGCGAAGATCCCCCAGCTCGACCCGGCGAAGCAGCACACCCAGGCGAACAGCTACGTCTACGCGGCTGACGGGCACACGAAGCTGGCGATCCTGCGCGGCTCACAGGCGCGGGTCGTCGTCTCCTCACAGCAGATCTCACCGTGGATGAAGCACGCGATCGTCGCGATCGAGGACAAGCGCTTCTACGAGCACCGCGGCATCGACATGCGCGGGATGGCGCGCGCGGTCTGGGCCGACGTCACCCATCAGGGAGCGGTTCAGGGTGGCTCGACGATCACCCAGCAGTTCGTGAAGCAGGCGTACCTGACGAGCCAGAAGTCGATCGGGCGGAAGCTGATCGAGGCGGCATTGGCGTGGCAGCTCGAGCGGAGATGGACGAAGGACCAGATCCTCACCGCCTATCTCAACACCGTCTATTTCGGCAACGGCGCCTACGGAGTCGAGCAGGCCTCGCGCGTCTACTTCGGGCACGGCGCCAGTACGCTGAACCCGGCGGAATCGGCCTTGCTGGCAGGCATCCCGCAGGACCCGAGCCTGTGGGACCCGGTCGCGCACCCGCGGTTCGCACACGATCGTCGCGACGTCGTCCTCGAGCAGCTGTGGGCGCAGGGCTATCTGACCGCCGGCCAGTACCACGCGTCGCTCCGCTATCCGATGCCGAACCCGGCCGACGTCAGCCTTCCCTCGACGCAGGGAGTCGCCGCACCGTTCTTCGCGAACTACGTCAAGGACCAGCTCGTCCGGCAATTCGGTCCGTCCCGCGTCTACGGCGGCGGACTCAAGGTGACGACGACGCTCGACACGAACCTCCAGCGGATGGCGCGGCAAGCCGTCTCGTCGGTGCTCACCGACCCGAACGGCCCGACGGCGGCGCTCGTCGCACTCGACGTGCACACGGGAGCCATCCTGGCGATGGTCAGCGGCCAGAACTACCACACGAGCCAGTTCAATCTCGCCACACAGGGCGAGCGCCAGCCGGGCTCGGCCTTCAAGCCGTTCGTGCTCGCCGCCGCGCTGCGGAAGGGAATCTCACCCTCGACCCAGCTCACGTCGAAGCCGGTGACGATCGACATCGGCGGCCGCCTGTGGCAGGTCAACAACTACGAAGGCGAATACCTGGGCCGCATCGACCTGACCGAGGCGACCGCGTATTCCGACAACTCGGTCTTCTCGCAGCTGACCGCGATCGTCGGGCCGAACGCGGTTCGGCAGACCGCGGCGCAGCTCGGGATCACCTCGCCGCTTCGCCCGTACTTCGCGATCGGGCTCGGCGCCGAGCCCGCTACACCGGTCGAGATGGCCCGCGCCTACGGGTCGTTCGCCGACGGCGGCTACCGCCTCGACGGCTCGATCTTCGGCAATGAGCCGCGCGCGATCTCGAAGGTGATCGACGGCAAGCACGTCGAGCTCAACGGCGTGACGCCGCATCAGGTGCTCACCTCCGACCAGGCGGCGACGGTCGACCAGCTGCTCCAGGGGGTCGTCCGGTACGGGACCGGCACGGCTGCCGGGCTGCCCGGCCGGGAGGTCGCCGGCAAGACCGGGACGACCGAGAACTACGGCGACGCCTGGTTCGTCGGCTACACGCCCCAGATCGTCGCCGCCGTCTGGGTCGGGTACCCGAACAGCCTCGTCCCGATGCAGACGCAGTTCCACGGGCACCCCGTGGCGGGCGGCACCTTCCCGGCGCTGATCTGGAAGGCGTTCATGACGAAGGCACTCGCCTACTTGAACCTGCCGCCGGAATCGTTCCCCTCCCCGTCGTCCGGGTACGCCGGCCCGGTCAGCGTGGTCAATCGCGGCGGCGTCCTGCAACGCGACAACGGCGTCTGCCGGGGCACGGTGCAACTGGCGTTCTACGGCGGGACGGCGCCGCTGCCCCTCGCCGACTGCAAGCCGAACGAGGTCGACATCCCGAACGTCGTCGGCGAGACGATCACTGCCGCAGAGTCGCGACTGGAGGGCCAGCCGCTGACGCCTGCAGTGATCTACCGGCCGGCGCGGCCCGGCGAGCGGCTGGACGTCGTGGTCAAGCAGCTACCGGCTCGCGGCACCGCGTCGGCGCACGACACGGTCACGCTCGTGCTCCCACGCTCGCTGCACGGCGCGATCCCGCAGCTCGTCGGGCTGCCGCTCGGCAGCGCGCAGGCGAAGGCCGCACGGCTCCACCTCGACGTCCACGTCGTCGGCGGGTCGAGCGGCAAGGTCACCCACCAGTCGCCGCGGCCGCGAACGGCTGCGACTCCCGGGCAGCGCCTCACCGTCTGGGTCAAGCACGCAGCGGGCGGCTGAGAAAGCGCGACCCGCGGGCGGCGTAGCGCCACCGCCGCTCGACCGCCCTCGTGAGCCCGATCCGGACGCCCGTTGCGACCTCGAGTCGCGCCGGGCCGGGGATGAGCTCGAACGGGGGCTCGTCGAGCGCGGAGCCGTCGAGCGCGCCGGTGACCGCGAGCGCCTGGCACAGCCGCCCCGGGCCGGCGCAGAGAAGCCGAACCTCCTCCACGCCGCGGCGCACTCGCATCTCCTCGAGGCCGCGCGTCGGCTCGAGCGCACGCACCAGCACCGCATCGGCGACGTCCGCCTCCCCGCAGACGAAGTTGAGGCACCAGTGGATGCCGTACGAGCGATAGACGTACGCATGACCGCCCGCGAGGAACATGGACGCGTTGCGTGGAGTGCGACGGTTCAGATACCCGTGCGAAGCGGGATCGTCATGCTCGTAGGCCTCGACCTCGACGATCACGCCGCCCACGCCGCCGACCACGAGCTCGACGCCGATCAGATCGGGTGCGACTTCGTGCACCGAGCGGCGGAAGAATGCGGACGTCATCCCGTCGCCGGCTTCCGCGAGTCGTAGTGGAGGAAGCCCGGCAGGGCAAGCGCCGCGGCAACGCAGCCGACGACGCAGAGCACGCCACCCGAGACGACGGAGAAGCGGATCGAGGTGAGCGACGCGAGGACGCCGGCCTCGACATCGCCGAGGTTCGGCGCGCTTGCGACCTGCGCGAACTCGATCCCGGACAACCGTCCCAGCAGGTGGGCAGGGGTCACGCGCACGAGCATCGTCGATCGGAGCACCGCACTGAAGAAGTCCGCGCAGCCCGCAACCGCGAGCAGGACCAACGCGGGCCAGAGCGTCGTCGCGAAGCCGAACGCTGCGATCGCGACTCCCCACGCGCACGCCGCGACGGTCACCGCGAGGCCCTGGCGCCGGACCTGCGAGGTCCAGCCGGAGACGAGCGAGCCGATCAGCGCGCCCGCGTACGGCGCCGCGTAGAGGTACCCGACGGTCGCGGCGTTGCCGCCGAGCCGGTGCAGCGCGATCGCCGGAAAGAGGGCACTGGGCATGCCGAACACCATCGCGCTGGCGTCGACGGCGAAGATCCCGAGCAACGCCTGCCGGCTGATCAGGAACCGGAAGCCCTCGACGATCGACTGAAGGCTCGGCCGCTCGACGTTCTCGGCCGGCGCCAGTCGCGGCAGCAGTGCGAGTGCGACGAACGACGCGCTGTAGGTCGCCAGGTCGATGCCGTACGTCCACGGAACGCCGGCGGCGGCGATCAGCAGGCCCCCGACGGCCGGGCCGCCGACCGCGGCCAACGAGCCGTAGACGTTCTCGACCGCCATTGCAGCCTCCAGCTCCTCGTCGGGCACGAGGCGCGGCGTCAGCGTTGCCATCGCCGGCCGCCCGAGGCTGAAGATCGCGACGGCGAGCGCCTGCAGGACGAAGAGCGCCCACACACGCGGGTGCGCGAGCAGCGAGTTCGCCAGGAACAGCGTCGCCACGATCGCCATCCCGGTCTCGGTTCGCAGGAGAACCGTGCGACGGTCGACCGCGTCGGCGAGCGCGCCGCCGACCAGCGGTACGAGGAGCAGCGGCACGAGTGACGCGAGACCGAGCAGGCCGACCACAGCCGTCGAGTGCGTCAGCGTGTAGGCCTGGTACGGCACGGCGACGGTCGCGATCTCGGCGCCGATCGAGGAGATCGCCTGACCCAGCCAGAGATTGCGAAAGTGGCGGCGCCGGAGCGGCCGCAGGTCGATGCGCGCCCGCCCGAGCAATCGCGCTCAGCCCGAGAACAGGTTCTCGTCCTGCGGGGGCGGCCGTCGGCGGGGCGAGACGGCACCCATCGCCACGAGGATCGCGTGCTCCGTGCGCGAGGCGATTAACGGCTCGGCGATCCCCTCCACCCAGACGCGCGTCCGTGTGCCGGAGCCCCGGGCGTCCGGCTCAAGCGGCTCGAGCGCGTAGATTCGGTCGGCGCGCACGTACTTTCCGAAGCCGAGGAACACCATCACCGCATCCGCCATCCGCCGATTATCGCTGGCCGCGCTGACCCTGGTGGCGGCGCTCGGCGTGATCGCCTTCCGCGTCGTCGGCACGCGCACCACCTTCGGTCGCCACTTCGACGTCAGCGCGATTCAGAACGGCCTCGCGCTCGGCGGCGACGCGCTCAACTCGAGCAACGCGGTGTTGACCGCGATCTCGTCGGTGTCGTTCGCCCTGATCGGCGGACTGCTGGTGGCCGTCTCGCTCTACGAACGGCGCCTCGACATGGCAGCCGCGGTTGCGGTGACGCTCGGAGGCTCGTTCGCGACGACCGAGTACCTGAAGGGAACGCTGCACGGGCGCTCCGGCGTGCCCGACTACCTTGCGCACGGCTTCCCGAGCGGCCATGCGACGGTGGCACTTGCGCTCGGTCTCTCGTTCATCCTGGCGGCGCCGACGAAGCAGCGAACACTCGTGGCGGTCGGAGCGGCGCTGTACGCGGCCGGAATGGGCGCGGCGCTCGTCTTCAACGCGTGGCACCTGCCATCGGACGTCGGCGGCGGCTTCTGCATGGCGACTGCGTGGGCGGCGGCCGCGGCCCAGATCGTGCGGCGCCCACTCCGGCGCGGCGTCCCCGGGCGGCTGCTGGTCGTCGCGGTCGTGATCGTCGCGGCCGCCGCAGTCAGTGCGCTGCATCTCCGGCCGGGCCTCTCCTTCACGATCACCTCGCACGGGCGCCTGCTCGAGGCCGCCATCGGCATCGCGGCGACCGCAGCGGCGTGCTGCGCCGCCTTCGCCTACGTGATCTCCGAGCGCAACGCCTCGGCGACGCGCTCCTGATCCTCGCGCGGGAGCCGCGCGTGGAACGGAAGCGCCATCGTCCTCGCGCTGCAGTCCTCGCTCACCGGCAGCATCCCTTCGCTGAAGCCGTAGCGCTCCCGCATGTACGACTGCAGGTGGATCGAGGGTAGGTACGGCGCAGTCGCGATCCCTTGTTCGGACAACGCACGCATCACGGCGTCCCGGTCGATGCCGGCTGGAAGCTTGACGACGTAGACGAACCACGACCGCTCGTGGTCGACGTCGTCGGCGAGCGGCAGCTCGACGTCCACGTCCGCGAGCAGCTCCGCATACGTCGCCGCGACGCCACGACGCGCGGCGAGGATCCGGTCGAGCTTCTGGATCTGCCCGATGCCGAGCGCCGCGGACAGGTCGTCGAGCCGGTAGTTGAAGCCGAGCCGACCGTGCTGCAACCAGCTGGAGGTCTCGAGACGCCCCTGGTTGCGCAGTGACTGCAGGAGCTCGTGCTGGCCCTCATCGTGCGTCGTGACGGCCCCGCCCTCGCCGGTCGTCATCTGCTTGTTGGGATAGAAGGCCCACACTGCCGGGTGCCCGTGCGCACCGAGAGGGCGGCCCTTGTAGCGCGCCCCGAGCGCTTCGCAGGAATCCTCGACGAGGGTCAGGCCGTGGCGCCTGCACAGCTCCGCGAGCGGATCGAGCTCACACGGATACCCGAAGATGTCGACGGCGACGATCGCCTTCGTGCGCGGAGTGATCGCCGCTTCGACGGCACCGGGATCGAGATTGAACGTGTGCGCATCGATGTCGGCGAAGACGGGCGTGGCGCCCTCGTAGATCGCGCAGTTCGCAGATGCGACGAACGAGTACGGCGACGTGATCACCTCGTCGCCGGGACCAACGTTCGCCAGGCGCATGCAGAGATGCAGCCCTGCCGTTCCCGACGACACGGCGGCGCAGTGCGGCGCGTCGACGGCATCGGCCACGAGCGCCTCGAAACGCGGGCCGGTCGGACCGAGCGACAGCCAGCCCGAGCGAAGAACCTCGAGCACGAGTTCCTCGTCGCGCTCGTCGATCCAGGGAGCGCTGAGGGCGATGCGCGCGGTCCTTGTGCTCAAGTGCGCGCGAGCTGTGGGACGTGCTCGAGCCACTGCGCCCACCGGTCGGTCTCCCCGCGCACCGTTGCCAGATAGGCCGCCTGGATCTCCAGCGTGACCGTGCCGACGCCGAGCTCGTGGTCGTCGACCGCGCGGAGCGGCGTCACCTCGGCGGCGGTGCCGCACATGAACACCTCGTCGGCCAGGTACAGGTCGGAGCGGATCAGTCCCTTCTCGACCACGGTGTAGCCGAGATCCTGCGCGATCTGGATCACCGCGTCCCGGGTGAGCCCCGGGAGGATGCCCGTGGCGAGATCGGGCGTGTAGAGCACGCCGTCGCGCACGACGAAGATGTTCTCGCCGGAGCCGTCGGCGACGAGACCCTCGGGCGTGAGCAGGATCGCCTCGTCATAGCCGCCGAGGTTCGCCTCGCTGACCGCGAGCATCGAGTTCAGGTAGACACCGGTCGCCTTGGAGACGTGCGGCACGATGTTCGGCGACACGCGCTGCCACGACGACACCTTGGCGGTGATCCCGCGCGTCAGTCCGTCCTCGCCGAGGTAGGTCCCCCACGGCCAGCTCATGATCACCGTCTCCACCGGGTTCCCGCGGGTCGCGACACCGAGCTGGCCGTACCCGTAGAAGGCGATCGGGCGGATGTAGCACTCGGGCAGCCCGTTGACCCCGATCAGCTCGTTGGTCGCAGTCCGCAGCTCGTCGACCGAATACGGAAGCTGCATGTGCAGCAGGCGGGCCGAGTTGTGCAGGCGCTGGAGGTGGTCGGAGAGCCGGAAGACGGCGGGGCCTTTGGGGGTGTCGTAGCAGCGAATGCCCTCGAACACGCCCGATCCGTAATGGAGGCCGTGGACGCCGACGTGGACCTTCGCGTCGGCCCAGTCGACGAGCTCGCCGTTCATCCAGATCTTCTCGGTCTCCTGCACCGCGCGATCTCCTTTCGCTCGATCCCGGATTTCAGTCTAGCGAGGGGTCACGAGATCGACCGCCGTCGCCCGGGTGAGCCGCTGCAGCTCCTGTGGCGCGATCGCGGCCATGAACTCGTGGGTGCCCGCACCGATCCAGACCACCTGGTGCTGGAGCAGCGACCCGTCCATCAACGTGCGCGTGACGGCGTGGAGCGGAAACGGCGCGACCCCTCCCGGCGCGAACCCGGTGGCGAACATGACTTCCTCGGCGCTCGCGACGCGGACCTCCTTGGCCTCGGCGGCGGCGCCGATCGCGCTCTCGTCGGCTCGCTGGTCGCCGGGGACGAGGGCGAGCACGAAGGCGCCCCCGCATACGAAGACCAGCGACTTCACGATCTGAGCGAGCTCGCAGCCGATCACGCGAGCCGCGTCGCGTGCGGTCGCCGCACCCTCCGAGAACTCCTCGATCCGCGCGTCGACGGCAGCGGCGCGCAGGACCGCGGCCACGCGCTCGACCGGTTCGGGCCACTCGGCCATGCGCCTGAACCTACTGGATCACGTGGGCTTCGTCGGTGCCCTCGCGCAGCCGCGCGATCAGCTCCGGCGGTACCGGCGAGTCGATCGAGAGAGCCATGAGCGCCTTGCCGGCATCGCGGCTCCGCGACACGGCCATGTTCGCGATGTTGACGCCGGCCGAGCCGAAGAGCGTCCCGACGCGCCCGATCACACCGGGGAGGTCGTCGTAGCGCAGGAGTGCCATCCGCGGCGCAAGCTCGATCTCGACCTGGAAGCCGAGCGCCGAGACGAGCCACTGCCGATCCTCGGTGCCGATCGTCGTTCCCGCCACCCTGCGGCCGTCGGCCGAGACCGCGACGAGGTTCTTGTAGTCCCCCGACGAGCGGCGGGTCTCCTCCACCACCTCGACGCCGCGGTCGGCGGCGATCACCGGCGCGTTCACGTAGTTCACGGGTTGCTGCGTCCGTCCCTGGAAGGCGCCGTTCAGCGCGGCGACCGTGAGCAGCCGCGTGTCGTACTCGGCGAGCTCGCCTTCCGCCTCGACGAGGATCCGGCGCATGTCACCTCCCGCGAGCTCCGCCGCGAGCCGACCGAGCTTGGCGGCCAGCGGGATGAACGGGCCGAGCACCTCGAGATCGTCCGCACCGACGGTCGGGATGTTGACGGCGTTCGTCACGAGCTCGCCGCGAAGCGCCGCCGCGACCTGCTCGGCGACGATCACCCCCGCCCGGTCCTGCGCCTCGTCGGTCGATGCTGCGAGGTGCGGCGTCACGATGATGTTCGGTGCCTGCAGAAGCGGCCCTGAGTACGGCTCGACGACGAAGACGTCGACTGCCGCGCCGGCGACCTTGCCCGACTCGAGCGCTGCCACGAGCGCGTCCTCGTCGAGCAGCTCGCCGCGGGCAGCGTTGACGATGCGGACACCGTCCCGCATGCGCTCGATCTGGGCGGCGCCGATCGCGCCGCGCGTCGAGTCGTTCAGCGGCAGGTGGAGCGTCAGGAAGTCGGCCCGCTGCAGCACCTCGTCGAAGGACGCCGGCTCGACACCCAGCTCGCGGAACCGCTCCTCGGACACGTACGGGTCGTGGCCGAGCACCTTCATCTGCAGTCCGAGCGCCCGTCGGGCCACCTGCTGGCCGATGCGGCCGAGCCCGAGCACGCCGAGGGTCTTGTCGGCGAGCTCGACGCCGCCGTATCGCGAGCGCTCCCACCGGCCTTCCCGCAACGCCGCGTGGGCCTGCGGGATGTTCCGGGCAAGCGCGACGAGCAGGCCCACCGTGTGCTCGGCGGCCGAGATCACGTTCGACTCGGGCGCGTTCGCCACCACGATCCCGCGTCGCGTGGCGGCCTCGACGTCGACGTTGTCCACGCCGACGCCGGCGCGGCCGATCACCTTGAGCATCGGCGCGAGCGCGAGCACCTCCGCCGTCACCTTCGTCGCGGAGCGGATGATCAGCGCGTCGGCGTCGGCGAGCAGCACCTCGAGCGGCGTGTCGGCGTCGACGACGACGTCCAGCCCGCCGGCTCGGAGCAGGTCGATGCCGGTCTCCGCGATCGACTCGCGGACGACGACCCGACCAGCGCCGGTCACGCCGTGACGCGGGCTTCGAAGGCCTCGAACGCCCGGGTGACCGCGACACCGCGCTCGATGTCGGCGCCGAGCTCGGTCAGCGTCAACTCGACGGCCGCGAGCGCCGTCGCAATATCGAAGATGTCGAACCAGCCGATGTGCCCGATCCGGAAGATCTTGCCCTTCAGGTGCGCCTGTCCCGGGGCGAGGGTCACGCCGTGGACGTCGCGGAGGTGACGCAACACCTGGTCGCCGTCGATGCCTTCCGGCACGCGAGCGGCGGTGACGACCGCGCTCGAGTCGCTGTCGGGCGAGAAGAGCTCGAGCCCCATCGCCTTCACGCCCGCCCGCGCGGCCCGGCCGAGCCGGACGTGGCGCTCGAACGCCGCCTCGAGGCCGTCGTCGAGGATCAGTCCGAGCGCGACGTCGAGCCCACGGACGAGCGAGACGGCGGGCGTGAACGCCGCGTCGAGCGCGTCCTGTGCCTTCTTCGTCCGCGCCCAGTCGAAGTAGAAGCTCCGCGCGGGCACCGCCCGGTCGAGCGCCCGGCCGGAAGTCGCGGCCATCGCGAGGCCCGGTGGGCACATCAGCGCCTTTTGCGAGCCGGAGACGGCGACGTCGATTCCCCAGGCATCGAGCTCGAGCGGGACGGCGCCGAGCGATGAGACGGCGTCGACCACGAGCATCGGCTCGCCGATCGCAGCCTTGATCGCCCGCACGTCGGAGACGACGCCGGTCGACGTGTCGGACTGCTGGCACAGCACCACGGCGGACCCGGCCTCACGCACCGCCGCCGCCACTTCCTCCGCGTCGGGCGTTTCGCCCCACTCGTAACGGATCGGATGAACGTCGAGGCCGTACTGCTCGCAGATCGCGATCCAGCGCTCGCCGAACGAGCCGTGACTGACGACGGACACCGGCTCGCCCGGTGCACACAGGTTCGCAACGGCGGAGTCCATCGCCCCCGAGCCCGACGCCGCGAACAGCAGCACGTCGGACGAGGTGCGGAACACCTCGCGCAGCCGAACCAGGGTCCGCTCGTAGAGCACCCGGAAGTCGCTGCCGCGATGGTGGACGATCGGCTCGGCGGTCGCCGCGAGCACCTCGGGCGGCACCGGCGTCGGGCCTGGCGTGAAGAGATACCGCTTCTCCAAGACGGGAGCGTAGACAATCGACACGACGTTCTCGCGGGAGCGCGATCCGCGCGGGGGCAGCAGACTAGTGCGGTGGACGCGCTCCTCTCGTTCGCCGCGGCACTCGTCGCGCTGCGCCTCGGCGGCCTGCTGGCACGACGGCGACGATTCGCGTGGGCCGCGGCGCTCTTCTCGTTCGCCGCTGCGACGGCGGCCATGGCATGGGGCGCCGCCCACGGCTGGGATGCCCGCTCCTTCCGCGTCTACTACCTCGCCGGGGCGTTGTTGTCGGCGCCGCTGCTCGGCATCGGGTCGCTGCTCCTCTGGGGCCGGCGCTGGGCCGCTCCGGTCGGCCTCCTCTACGCCGGGCTCGCTGTCGGCGTGGCGCTCGCGATGCCGGTGCACGGAAGCTTCGACTCGACCGCCGTGCCGCGCGCACAGGATCACGTCGATGCGCTCCCCCGCGTCCTGGCGATCGGCGCGAGCTCGCTCGGCACGCTGGCGGTGCTCGTGGTCGCCGCGGCGACGCTCCGGAACCGCCCGCGCCAGGGCGCGCTGATCGTCGCGGCGGTCGCGGCAGCCGGCGCGGGCTCCGCCCTGACGCAGACCGCCGTCGCGGCCGCGGCGGCGGCCTTCGCTGCCGCAGCGGCCCTGCTCTACCTCGGCGTCGCCCCACCGCGCCGCGGCTGACGCTGCGGCGCCTCGAGCGAGTACCACGCGAGGACGCGATCGGCGAACGACGCGTCCGCCTCCTCGTTCGGCTCGCGCCGAAACGCCTTCGTCCGCACCTCACCCAGATAGCGGGCCAGCTCCGCAGAGCCGCTCCCACGGCGCAGCATGCGACCGGCACGCTCGAGGTACGGATCGTACGCATCCACGCGCATGGGGTCGTCGTAGACGCCGATCGGGTCCCAGAACTCGACCGCGAGGATCCGCAGGGCGGGCAGCCCTTCGCGCGCCCACCAGCGGCGGCGTTCGAGCCAGAGCATCGGGCGAGTCTAGGTCACCGTCCCCGCGCGTAGAGTTCCGGCGTGCGGATCGCCATCGTGATCGCGGCCGCCACCGCGCTCGTCGGCGCAGCCCTGGTCGCCCGCGGGGGCAGTGCCGCCTCTGCGCCGACGTACTACCGCGACGTCGCACCGATTCTCGACGCCAAGTGTGCGAGCTGTCACCGCATCGGCGGCATCGCGCCGTTCTCGCTGACGACCGAGGCCGCTGCCAGGGCGAACGCGAGCGGGATCGTTCGGATGACCAAGGCCGGCGCGATGCCGCCGTGGATGCCCGGCCCTGACTCGGCCCAGCTTCGTGGCCGCGCGCTCCGGCGGCTCAGCTCACGGCAGCTGGCGACGCTCGCCGCCTGGGCGGCGGCAGGAGCGCCGGCGGGCGACCGACGCGACCTGCGCGCGCGGCCCTCGACGGGTGCCGGGCTCGGCGGGCCCGGAACGACGATCACGCTCGCGCCCCCGAAGGCCTACCTCCCCCACGCCGCGGGGGGCGCGATCGACGACTACCACTGCTTCGTGCTCGACCCGAAGCTCGCGCACGACGTGTTCGTCACCGGCGCGCTGATCCGCCCCGAGCGCACCGGGATCGTCCACCACGTGATCCTCTACGAGGCGGCGGGCCGGCAGGCGGCGGCTGTGCGACGGCTGAACGCAGCGAGCGGCGGTAACGGCTGGACGTGCTTCGGCGGCCCGAATCTGCCGGTCGACCTCTCACAGCCTGGGTCGATCAACCGGCTCGGCCAGCCGCCCTGGATCGCCGCCTGGGTGCCCGGCCACACGACGAACGCGCTGCCGGCGGGAACCGGCGTCCTCCTGCACGCCCACGCGCTGATCGTCATGCAGGTGCACTACAACCTGATCGCGGCGGTGGCACCCGATCGCTCGCAGGCGTGGCTGCGCGTTCGGCCGGCGACGACGCGGCTGATTCCGCTGCAGACACAGCTGATCGCCGCGCCGGTCGAGCTCCCGTGCCCGCACGGGTACGCCGGACCCAGCTGCACCCGTCAACGGGCGCTCGCGGACGAGGTGGCGCACTACGGCATCGAGAACGCCTTCATCCCGGACGCCCTGCTTCGACTCTGCGACAAGACTCTTGCCGACTACCCGCGCGCCGTCGGCGCGGGCACCGCGATCACGACCAGCTGCAAGCGCCCTGTTCAGGCGAAGGAGACGATCTTCGGGGTCGCCGGGCACATGCACCTGCGTGGGCGCGACATCCGCGTCGAGCTCAACCCGGGCACGCCGAGACAGCAAATGCTGCTGCACATCCCGGCGTGGGACTTCCACTGGCAGGACGTTTACTACCTGGTGCACCCGATCCACATCGGCCCGGGTGACACGATCCGCGTCAGCTGCACCTTCGACAACTCCGCGGCCGCCCAGCCGGTGGTCGACGGCAAGCCGCTTCGCCCGCGGTACGTGCTCTGGGGTGAAGGCACGACGGACGAGATGTGCCTCGGGATGCTGTCCGTGGCGAACGGCTGGAAGTGACGCAGCGGGCCTAGCCGAGCTTCGCCCGCACGCGCTCGTTGACGACGCGTGGATCGGCCGACCCACCGGTCTCCTTCATCACCTGGCCGACGAAGAAGCCGAGAAGCCCCTGCTTGCCGTCGCGGAACTGCTCCGCCTGCTCCGGGTTCGCCGCGATCACCCGCTCGACGACGGGGTCGAGCTCGGCGGCGTCCGAGACCACTCGCTGCTCGAGGTGAGGGTCGGCCGTGAAGCCGTCGTCGCCGACGTGCGCGAGGGCTGCGTCGAAGACTGCGCGCGGAATGTCGGCGCGCGCGGACACCAGCTTCGCCAGCTCCCCGGCGTCGACCCGCCCGGGGTCGATCCCGGTCGCGGCGAACTGGTTCGAGACCACGTTCGCGGCTTCCTTGGGATCGGCGCCGGCCGCGACCACGTCCGACCACAGGCCGTCGAGCCCGCCGGTGACGAGCACGTCCGCGTCGTAGAACGACAGCGTCGCTGCGAGGCGCCGGATCCGCGCGCCCGGCAGCTCCACGATCTCCCCGCGCAGGCGCTCGACGAGCTCGACCGGGGGCCGCACCGGGACGAGGTCCGGCTCCGGGAAGTAGCGATAGTCCTGCGCCTCCTCCTTCGAGCGAAGCGGCGGCGATTCCTCGTGCGAGGGGTCGAAGTGCAGCGTCTCCTGCTCGACGGTGCCGCCGGACTCGTACACCCGGATCTGCCGGGCGATCTCACGCTCGATCCCCTTCGCCGCGAAGGCGAACGAGTTCATGTTCTTCAGCTCCGTGCGGGTGCGTAGCTCGCCGGAGCCGCGTGGACGGACGGACACGTTCACGTCGAAGCGCATCGAGCCTTTCTCGAGCTCGGCGTCGGAGAGGCCGAGCTCGACGACGGTCTGCCGCAGGAGCTGCAGGAACCGTTTCGCCGTGTCCGCGTCGTGCAGGTCGGGCGCGGTGACGATCTCGACGAGCGGCGTGCCGCCGCGGTTGAAGTCGACGAGTGTCGCCGTCGCGCCGTGAATGCGGCCGGACGCTGCGACGTGCGTCGACTTGGCCGCGTCCTCCTCGAGGTGCGCGCGCACGATCCCGATCGTCACGTCGCCGTCCTCGAGCGGCACGGCCAGCCGGCCGTCGGCGCAGAGCGGCTCGTCGTACTGGCTGATCTGGTACGCCTTCGGCAGGTCGGGATAGAAGTAGTTCTTGCGGTGGAAGACCGCCCGGTCCGCGACCCGGCAGCCCAGCGCGAGCCCGAGCCTGATCGTCTCCTCGATCGCACGGCGGTTCGGGACTGGGAGCGCCCCGGGGAACGCCAGGCACACCGGGCAGGTCTGCGTGTTCGGCGGAGCGCCGAAGGCGTTCGCGCAGCGGCAGAACATCTTCGTGCGCGTCTTCAGCTGGACGTGGATCTCGAGCCCGATCACCGGCTCCCAGTCGACGGCCGTCATGACCGGTACCTCGCCGGGACGGGATCGAAGCCGAGCGCACGCTCGAGTGCGTGCGCCGTGCGAAAGAGCATGTTCTCCGAGAACTGCGGGCCGACGAGCTGGAGGCCGACCGGCAGGTCCTCCGACAGCCCGCAGGGCACGTTCAGACCGGGCAGGCCGGCCATGCACGACGGGATCGTCAGCAGGTCGCTGAGGTACATCGCGAGCGGGTTATCGGCCTTGGCGCCGATCGGGAACGCCACGGTCGGGCTCGTCGGGCTGACGAGCACGTCGAACCGGGCGAATGCGTCATCGTGCTCGCGCTTGATCACCGTGCGCACCTGCTGTGCCTTCCCGTAGTAGGCGTCGTAGTAGCCGGACGAGAGCGCGTAGGTGCCGAGCATGATGCGGCGCTTCGGCTCGTCGCCGAGCCCATCGTGGCGGGAGTTCATCACCATGGCGCGGAAGTCGTCGCCGTCCGAACGGAGCCCGTAGCGGACGCCGTCGTACCGCGCGAGATTCGAGGAGGCCTCGGCGGGGGCGATCAGGTAGTAGCAGGCGAGCCCGTAATCGACCGAGCGCGGCAGGGAGCACTCCGCGACCTCGGCCCCGAGCGACTCCGCGACGGCGAGCGCCTTCGCGACGCTCTCGCGCACGCCCGGCTCGATCCCCTCGGCCTCGTTCAGCTCCCTGGGGACGCCGATGCGCAGGCCGGTGAGATCGTCGGCCGTCGGCAGCTCGACCGCGGGGACTTCGACCGTGGTCGAGTCGTTGTCGTCACGGCCCGAGATGATCGAGTAGAGGAGCGCGCAGTCGCGCACGTTTCGTGCGACCGGGCCGACCTGGTCGAGCGATGACGCGAAGGCGACGACCCCGTAGCGCGAGACGGTGCCGTACGTCGGCCGCAGGCCGACGTTCCCGCACAGCGCCGCCGGCTGCTTGATCGATCCGCCCGTGTCGGAGCCGAGCGCCCACGGCGCCAGCCCGGCTGCGACCGCGGCGGCTGAGCCGCCGCCCGAGCCGCCCGGCACGCGCGTCGGGTCCCAGGGGTTGCGCGTCGGCCCGAACGCCGAGTTCTCCGTCGACGAGCCCATCGCGAACTCGTCGGTGTTCGTCTTGCCGAGCAGCCGCAGCCCGTGCGCCTTGCACCGCGCAGCGACCGTCGCGTCGTAGACCGGGACGTAGCTCTCGAGGATCTTCGAGCCGGCAGTCGTGGTGACGCCTTTCGTGCCGATCACATCCTTGAGGGCGATCGGCACACCCTGGCCGCCAGGGTCGTCGCAAACGGCGAGATAGGCGTGCAACTCCGGGTCGCGCGCGTCGATCGCCTCACGGTAAGCGGCGAACAGCTCGGCGCCGGACACCTCCCGGGCGTCGAGCAGCCGCATCGCCTCCTCTGCCGACAGACTCAGCGTGTCGATCACTGCGGTCATGCGGGGGGCACCTTGAAGAGGTCGCCCTCGCGGTCGGGCGCGTTCGCGAAGACCTCGTCGAGCGAGAGACACGGCCGAGGCTCGTCGTCCGCCCACGCGTTCGAGATCTCGAGCGGATGTGCGGTCGGCGGAACGTCGGTCAGGTCGAGCTCGGACACCTTCGAGACGGCACCGAGGATCGCCGAGAGCTGCTCCTGGAAGCGCGTGACCTCGCCGTCCGTCAGCTCGAGGCGCGCCAGCAGCGCCACGTGCAACACCTCGTCTCTCGTGATCTCCGCCATCGTCTGATTCCTCCCTCGATACACCGAGGGCTCCTTCCGGAGCCCTCGGCCAGCTCGGTTCCGAAAGGGTGCTAGAGCGCCTCGACGTTCGCCGCCTGCAGGCCCTTATCGCCCTGCACGACGTCGAACGACACGCGCTGACCCTCGGTCAGCGACTTGTAGCCATCACCGGCGATGGCGGAGAAGTGGACGAACACGTCCGCCTCGCCGTTACCCCGCTCGATGAAGCCGTATCCCTTTTCGTTCGAGAACCACTTGACCGTGCCTTCAGCCAAAGCCAACTACTCCTTGCTAGGACGACTACAAGTCCGCGTTACCCGCGGAGCGGCGCGAACCTTACCACCGAATCAGGCCGGAAATGCAAGCTCGCCGCGCCGAAAGCGCGCGCAGCGGACGGCGTTCTCGAGCAGGCAGGCGATCGTCATCGGGCCGACGCCGCCCGGAACCGGAGTGAGGTAGGTCGCGACGTCGGCCGCGCCCGGGTCGACGTCCCCGACCACACCCGCCTCCGTGCGGCTGATCCCGACATCGATCACCGCTGCGCCGAGCTTGACGAGGTCGGGCGAGATGAACGCCGGCACGCCCACCGCGACGACCAGAACGTCCGCGTCGAGCGTGTGGCGGGCGAGATCGCGCGTGTGCGAATGGCAGATGGTGACCGTGGCGTTGCGCTGCAGCAGCAGGTGCGCGACCGGCTTGCCGACGATGGCGCTGCGGCCGACGACCACCGCGTGCGCGCCGTCCAGCTCGACCCGGTGCTCGTCGAGCATCGCGAGCACGCCGACCGGCGTCGCGCCGACCAGTGTCGGCCGGCCGAGATAGAGCTGGCCCGCATTCCACGGGTGCAGCCCGTCGACGTCCTTGCGCGGGTCGATCGCGCGCAGGATCCGCGACTCGTCGATGTGAGACGGCAGCGGCAACTGGACGAGCAGCGCATCGACCTCGTCGTCGGCATTCAGCTCGGCCACCGCCACGAGGAGCGCGTCCTCGGTGATCTCCGCCGGCAGGCGCAGATCGGTGGCCAGGATCCCCGCCGCCGCGGCGGCCTTCTGCTTCAGCCCGATGTAGATTTCCGAGGCCGGATCGTCGCCGACGAGCACCGTGACGAGACCGATGCCGCCGAGACGCTGCACCTCCTCGGCCACCTGCGCCCGGATCCGGTCGGCGATCGGCTTCCCCCTGATCAGCGTGGCCGCCACGCTTCGAGTCTAGGCTCTGCCCGTGCGCTGGCCCCGGAAGAACGACCCCGCCTCGATCGCCCGCCGCCGCGAGGCGATGGGGATCGACGACGGGCTCGTCACGTCGGTCGACCTGGCCGGGTTCGCGGACGCCGCCGAGTCGCTCGTCGGTGTGGCGGTGATCCCGGTCTCGGCCGTGCCGTTGTCGATCGAGCTCGGCGACTACGAGCTGGACGCGGGCGGCACACCGGTCGAGCGGGCGCGGTCCGAGGAGACCGTGCACGTGCCCCTCGCCCACACCGAAGGAGGACTGACGGCCTCGCTCACCCGCGGCGCGCTCGCCGCCGGGACGGTGCGCACCTACGTGCTCGCCGACCGCATCACGAGAGCGTCGTGCTTCGTCTGCGCGAACACAGCCGACGCGGTCGCGCTCGCCCGCTGGGTCGGCGCCGAGACCGGCGCGATGCGCGACTGGCTCGC
The DNA here is from genome assembly GCA_963769545.1 of uncultured Thermoleophilia bacterium. Classification (GTDB taxonomy): domain Bacteria; phylum Actinomycetota; class Thermoleophilia; order Gaiellales; family Gaiellaceae; genus PALSA-600. Next base: position 906,746 of record CAVYMB010000003.1, read on the forward strand.
GGCTTCGACCGATCCGGCGCTTTCGCGACACGCGCGTCTGCGCGAGGTCGACACGCACGTGGTCGGGCCGATGTGCCACGTCCTCTGGCGGTGGACGACGGGCGATGCGGTGGGACCGAACATGATGACCCGGAACGCCTACGCACTGAACATGGGCTACGTGATGCAGCGCGCGCCGGTCAAGCCCGAGCGCGCGATCCTCGAAGCGAACATGGGCGGCGACAAGAAACCGTCGCACGAGTACTTCAAGTCCGGCCACGGCAAGTCCGTGCTCGCCGAGGCGTTCCTGTCGGACCAGCAGATCCGGCGCGTCCTGCGCACAACCGGCGCCGACCTCGAGGCGCTGTCGTGGGCGGGCACGCACGGCTCGGTCGCGAGCGGCATGCAGTCGGTTGCCTTCACTCCGGCATCGGCGATCGCAGCGGTCTTCGCCGCGACCGGACAAGATCTCGGCATGGTCGGGACGAGTTCGATGGCACAGGGAACCGGACGGCGCGTCGAGGGCGGGCTGCAGGCCTCGATCCGCTTCGGTGGGCTCGAGGTCGGGACGGTGGGCGGCGGCACGACCCTGCCCTCGGCGCGTGAATGGCTGGCCTCGATCGGCTGCGCCGGGCCCGCCAAGGTGTATCGCCTCGCCCAGATCACAGCCGCGGCGGCCCTCTGCCTCGAGCTCAGCGCGTCGGCTGCGATGGCGACGGCCGGCAGTGAGAACTTCTTCCAGGCGCACCATGAGCGCGGAGGCCTCCGTTGATCGCGCTCGTCTTCACCTACGAGACCGACGAGCCGGAGCGGTTCGAGGAGGTGTACGGCGCCGCCGGATCGTGGGCGGCGTTCTTCGACGGGGCGCCGGGCTACATCGGCACCGAGCTGCTGCGCGACGCCGAGCAGGCCGGCCGGTACGTCGTGATCGACCGCTGGGAGACAGGCGAGCTGTACAACCGATTCGTCGAGGAGCACCGCGACGAGTACATGCGCCGCGTCGACGAGACCGCCTTCCTCTACCGGCAGGAGCTGCGACTGGGGACGTTCGAGAACGTCTGGAACGACGGATCAGTTGCACATCCCGCCGCACCATGATCCCGCCTGCTTCGGATGCGGCGAGAGCCCGGGCGGGCTCCGGCTGCCGCTCCCCGCGGCGCCCGGCCTGACGGAGTACGAGGCGTACTTCAGCTTCGACGAGCGCCACCAGGGCGGCCCCGGCATCGCGCACGGCGGCATGGTCTCGGCCGCGCTCGACGAGGCAGCCGGGCTGCTCGCCACGTGGCACTCCTTTCCATCCGTGACGGCGCGTCTCTTCGTGCGCTTCCGCCGTCCGGTCCCGATCAACACGGAGTTGCTGATCACCGCGCGACTCGTCGACGTCCACGGCCGCCGTCTGCACGTCGACGCCCGGATCACGGATGGCGACGAATCGCTCGCCGAGGCGCGGGTGGCGCTGCTGCACGTGCCGTTCGAGCACTTCCTGGCGACCCAAGAGGGCCGAGCCGCGGCAGACCGCTGGTCAGCCGAGCACGGAGCGGACGCCGCGGAGGCTGGTGGAGAGCAGCCCGACGGCACGCGAGCTGTCGAGTGACACGTCGGGCGCCCGCTCGGGCGTCGTGTGCGCGGGCTCGATCCGGCCGGGGTCGGCGCCCAGCAGCAACGCGAAGTCGTAGCGGCTGACGTCGTCGGCGCCGCCGAGATGGAGCGGCCCGGCGAGCTCGAGGCCGAGCAACTCGAGCACCGCCTCGGCGAGGTCGCCCACCTGCACCGGCGAGCGGATCTCGTCGACGTAAAACCGGGAGCCTTCATGCGCGAGCCGCTCCTGCGGGCCCGGCGCGTCGCCGCCGTAGATGAGGGAGGTACGGACGATCGTCGCGGCGGGATGGCGTTCCGCAACCCGGCGCTCCGCCTCGGCCTTCGACCGGCCGTATGCGCTCACCGGCGCCGGCTCGTCCGCCTCGACGTAACGGCCGCGCGCCCCATTGAAGACGAGGTCGCTCGAGATATGCACCAGGCGGCACCGGGTGGCGGCCGCCGCGACGACGGCTGCGCCGTCGACGTTCGTCGACCACTCGTCGGCCCCGCCCTGCCGGTACGCGCTGTGCACGACCGCGTCGGCCTGCGCGACGGCGACCTCGACCGCGGCCGGGTCGCGAACGTCCAGTCGGTGCCACGCACCCGGGAGCTCCTCGGGCGGCCGCAGCCACCAGGTGCCGGCCACCTCGATCCCTTGGGCGTGCGCGCGCCGGATCAGCTCTCGGCCGAAATAGCCACAACCACCGGTGACGAGGAGTCGCGTTACCAGCCGCGGCGTTCGAGCAGGTCGCTCGGTTCGAGCGACGCAGTCGAGATCCCGACCATCGCCTCGCCGAGCCCGGCGGAGACGTCGGCGAGCACTCGCGCGTCGAGATAGTGCGTCGTCGCCTCGACGATCGCGCGCGCACGCTTGTCGGGATCGCCCGACTTGAAGATGCCCGAGCCGACGAACACGCCGTCGGCGCCGAGTTGCATGCACAGCGACGCATCAGCGGGGGTGGCGATGCCGCCGGCCGTGAACGTCACGACCGGTAGGCGGCCGTGCTCGGCGACCCAGCGCACGAGCTCGAAGGGAGCCTGAAGGTGCTTCGCCTCGGCGTAGAGCTCCTCGCTCCGCAGCGACTGCAGCCGGCGGATGCCGCCGAACACCGAGCGCATGTGGGTGACCGCGTTGACGATGTCGCCGGTGCCGGCCTCGCCCTTCGTGCGGATCATCGCCGCACCCTCGGCAATGCGGCGCAGAGCCTCACCCAGGTTCGTGCAGCCGCACACGAACGGAACGGTGAACTCCCACTTGTCGACATGGTGCTCGAGGTCGGCGGGCGTGAGCACCTCCGACTCGTCGATGTAGTCGATCTCGAGTGCCTGCAGGATCTGCGCCTCGGCGAAGTGGCCGATCCGGCACTTGGCCATCACCGGGATCGTGACGGACTCCTGGATCTCCTTGATCTTGTCGGGGTCCGACATGCGAGCGACCCCGCCGTCCCGGCGGATGTCGGCCGGCACCCGCTCGAGCGCCATCACGGCGCACGCTCCGGCCGCCTCGGCGACCTTCGCCTGGTCGGCGTCGACGACGTCCATGATCACGCCGCCCTTGAGCATCTCGGCGAGCCCACCTTTGACGCGCATCGTCCCGGTCTCGTGCATCCGCACCAATGCTAGCTTCAGGCCAGTCCGAGCAGGCGGCCGATCGCCGGATCGACCCCGTAGGCGTCGCGCAGCTCCCGGTACTGGGCCGCCGCGCGCCGTGCCCGCCCAGGCGACGGCTCGCGTACCGCACGGAGCAGGAGGTTCTTCGCGGTGTGCTCTGCCGAGACGAACTCGATCACGTCGACGCGGTAGCCGACCGTCTCGAGCGCCGCGGCGCGCAGGGCGTCGGTCACGAGGTCGGCCTGCCGGCCGAGCAGCAGGCCGTGGCGGAGAAGCGCGTCCGGCGGCCTTGCGGCAATCTGCGCCGCGAGCTCGTGATGGCAGCACGGCGCGACGACGATCGCCTTCGCCTTCAGCCGGACGCCGGCCGCGATCGCGTCGTCGGTCGCCGTGTCGCACGCGTGCAGCGAGACCAGCAGGTCGACCGGCTCGTCGCTCGGGTAGGACGCGATCGCGGTCGCCTCGAACCGTGCCTCGTCGTAGCCGAGCTCGTCGGCGATGCGCCGCACGGTCTCGACGACGTCGGCGTTGACGTCGAGGCCGACCAGCTCCACCTGCCTCCCGAGCTCGCGCGCGTACGCGACCAGCGCGAGGCTGAGGTACGCCTTGCCGCAACCGGCGTCGAGCACGCGCACCCGATCCTGCTCCCACACCGGCAACGCACGCAGCAGCTCGATGTAGTGCTGGACCTGACGGCGCTTCGCCGGCGAGCTGTGCGTGGCCGCGAACAGCGGATGGTCGGGCGGCAGCGGATGCTGCTTGCGGCGGTCGTGACTCGTCGCCGCGGTGCCCGCGGCGGATGGCCGGCCGCGCGAGACGAGCCAGCGGCCGCGTTTCGTCCGACGAGCGTGGACGTCGCCGGCGGCCGCGTGCAGGTGAACGTCCCGCGCATGCTCGAGCAGCTCGTCGAGGCGAGACGGCCAGCGGTCGAGTGGAACCGTCTCGGTGCGCACACCGTCGACGACCTTGACGGCGGGCCCGCGCCGCAGATCGACGGGGGAGGCGGCGACGCCGTCCGCGACGAGCTTCCGCCAGTCGCGGCCGAGGGCCAGCTCACGCAGCTCGTTCATCAGCACTCAGTCTAGGAAGCGCGACCACCTCGAGCTCGGGGCCGGGCCGGCGCAGGAACGCGGCGACTGCCAGCAGCTCGTCGGCTACCTCGGGCGCGAGCGTCGGCTCCGCCAGCCGGACCGCCTCCAGGGCCGCCCCCCACTCGAGCCCATGCCGGCCGGTGTACGGACGGCTGCAGACGACCTGCCCCTTGGCGACGTAAAAGGCGCGCCGCCCACCGTCGCCGTCCGGCGCGACGAGACAGACGGACAGCTCCCGCAGACGCCGCAGCCGCGCCAGCTCCCCGCACACCTCCTCGAGCGCGACGATCCGGTCGCGCAGGCGCGCCGCGTCCTCGAAGCGCAGCTCGCCCACGATTCGCCGAAGCTTCGCGCGCAGCTTGGGGAGCGCATCGTCGGTCGTCTCCCACTCGACGCCCTGGAGTGCCCGCGCGGCAAGGTGCGCGCGTCGCCGGCTCCGCAGCGGCCCGAGCTCGCTCGGCTGGGCGCTGCAGACGACCGAGTCGCCACGGCGGCGCAGATACACGTAGCGGTCGGGTCGCACGGATCGTGCGTTCGCCGGGGGACGCAGCTCGCGGATCAGCCGAAGCTCTTCGAGTGCAGCCTCGAGCTCGGAGCCGGTGACGCGCCACTCGATCCGGTCCAGCGCGCCGAGCGCCGCTTCGACCGCAGGCCGCTGGCGCTCCGACCGGAAGTACGAGCGGAGCCTCGCGTGCAGATCGCGGGCGCGCCCGACGTAGAGCACCTGGTCGTGGGCGTCGCGAAAGAGATAGACGCCGGGATTCCTGGGCGCGCCGAATGCCAGCGACCGCTTTCGGTGCACGCGTCTCGGACGCGTCGCCGCGAGCTCGACGAGGTCGCCGACGGTGCGCGCACCGCGTTCCTGCGCGAGGCCGATCAGCTGCACGAGGATCTCGGCCGTCGCCTCGGCGTCCGGGAGCGCGCGGTGACACGGGCGAGCGTCGGTCGCGAACCGGTACGACAGCGCTGCCAGGTTCGCAGGGCCGCGTCCGAGCAGTCGCCGCGCCAGCCCGACCGTATCGACGACCGTCGCCCCGACTCGGCGGCCCGAGATCCGCATCGTCTCGCAGTCGAGGAACGCGAGATCGAAGCGCGCATTGTGGGCGACCAGCACGGCGTCGCCCGCGAACGAGAGAAAGCGCCGGATCACCGCCGAGACCGGCGGGGCGCGGCGGAGCTCCTCGTCGCGCAGGCCGGTGAGCGCCGCGACGGCCGGTTGCAGCCGCGCTCCCGGATTCGCGAGCAGCTGGAAGCGCTCGCCGAGCTCGAGCCCGTGCACACGGACCGCGCCGACCTCGCAGGGACGCGCGAGACCCGGGCGCAGCCCGGTCGTCTCGAGGTCGAACACGACGAAGGTTGCGCTCTCCAGCAGGAGCTCCTCGCCCGGCGCCGCGGCCAGCGCGACCAGGTCGCCGGCGAAGCGCAGGCGGGCATCTGCCTCGACGGCGTCCGCGAGCAGCGAGCGCGCGAGCCCGACCGGGACGGAGGCGCCCAGCTTGAGCACTGCGCGAGCCGCCTCGGCCGCCGGGACCGGGCCGCGGCGCTCCTCGACCAGCTCGACGAGGCGGTCGGCTGCGTCGAGACGGAGCTGCATGCCGTCCGACTCTACTTCGAACATACGTTCGTGTCCAGGGTCGTGACGATCGCACGGTGTACGAGCTGGTGCGGCCCGGGTTCGAGGTCCCCACCGGCCTCGACCGGCTGCTCGAGCACGCGGTTCGCGACCGGGTCGTTACGCGCCAGCCATTTGCCGGCTTGACCGACGCAGAGCGAGACCGGTGAGCAGCTCGCGCACGACGCGTTCGGCGACGAGCGCGGTGATGTCGGCGGAGCCGATCGCGGAGGGAAGCACCTCGACCACGTCCGCGCCGACGAGCTCGACGCGCCTCGCGATCTCGCGTACCGCCCAGAGCAGGTCGATCGAGGTCATCCCGCCCGGTTCCGGCGTGCCGGTGCCGGGCGCGAACGCCGGATCGAGCACGTCCACGTCGACCGTGAGGTAGGTCGGCCCCGCGCCGACGTGCGCGAGCGCACGCTCCACGACCTCGCGGATGCCGAGGTCCCGCACGTCGTGCATGAAGAAGCTGGCGATCCCGCGCTCGCGCTGCCACGCGAACTCACCAGGCCCAGGCCAGTAGCCACGCAACCCGATCTGCGCGTATCGCGTCGGATCGACTCGACCGTGCTCGACCAGCCTGAACATCGGCGTCCCGTGCGACCGCTCGACGCCGAAGACCTCGCGTCCGGTGTCGGTGTGCGTGTCGAAATGAAGGAGCGCCACCGGCCCGCGGCGCGTCGCGATCGCGGTGATGCACGGCTCGGTGATCGAGTGGTCGCCGCCGAGCGTGACCGGCAGCGGACCGGCGTCGACGACCTCGCCGACGAGGAGGTCGATCGCCGCGTGCGTCGCATCGGGGTCAGCCGGCACGACCGCGGCGTCGCCGTAGTCGACGATCCGCAGGACCTGGAACGCATCGACGCCCGCCTCGAGATGCGGGCCGGGCGGGCACGAGGCGGCGCGGATCGCGCGTGGTCCGTAGCGCGTTCCGGGACGGTCGGAGACGAGATCGTCGGTCGGCGCTCCGAGGATGGCGACGTCGACCCCGTCCAGTTGTGAGGGGTCGTCGGCGATCGGGATGCCGGCGAAGCTCGGGATGCCGGCGTAGTCGGGCTTGTCGGGAAGCGGCCTCCAGCGCTTCAGCGGATCGAGCACCCGCGCATTCTCACCGAGCTGGGAGCAGGCCGCCGACGAACGTGCCGACGATCTCGCGCTCGGCCGCCTCGCCGGAGCCGTCGCCGTCCGGGAGCTGCCCCAGCACCCACGCCGTGAGCACCTCCTCGAGCGCGCCGTAGAGCATCCACGCCGCCAGCCGTGGGTCGACGTCGCGGCGCAGGGCGCCCGCCTCCTGCCCTCGCCTGACCATGCGCTCGAGGCTCGCGAACGCCCGGCCGATCTCGTCGAGCTCCTCCGAGATGTGCGGATTTCGGGTCACCTCGCGCACGAGCAGACGCACCAGGTCAGGCTCGTCACGCCAGACGCGGAGCACGATCCGCACGACGAGCGTGAGCTGGTCGGCTGCGCTCGTCCCGGTCTCCTCGGCGACCGCGACCGCGGCGAGGAGCCGGCCCCACGCCTCCCGGAACACCGCCTGGAGCACGGCGTCCTTCGAGCCGAAGTAGTGGTAGACGAGCCCGTAGGCGACGCCCGCCTCGCGGGCGACGTCGGCCATCCGGGTCCCGTCGAAGCCCTGCCGGGCGAACACCCGCACCGCTGCCTCGAGGATCCGGCTCCGCTTGTCCACCGCCTCGAACATCGAGACCAGCCTCTAGTGGTGGAAGCTCGAAGCGGTCGAGCTGTCGTGAACCGGCTCCGCCTGTTTCTGCAGGCGCGGCAACTGGCGCTTCAGGTCGCTCACGAGCAGATCGGCCAGATCGTGGGTGAAGCCACGACGGACGACGACGCGGAGCGCCGCGAGGTCGGTGCGATTCGCCGGGAACGTGTAGGCGGGCACCTGCCACCCGCGCTCGCGCACCGCGTTCGAGACGTCGAACACCGTGAAGTTGTCGACCTCGTCCGCCAGCTTGAAGGCGAAGACGGGGAGTTCGTCGCCCTTCGTGATCAGCTCGAACGGGCCGAGGTCGGCAATCTGCGCCGACAGTCGCGTTGCGACGTCGCGTGCATAGCCGTGCACCTTGGCGTAGCCGTCGAAGCCGAGCCGGAGGAAGTTGTAGTACTGCGCGACGACCTGCGCGCCCGGGCGCGAGAAGTTGAGCGCGAACGTCGGCATGTTGTCGCCGAGGTAGTTCACCCAGAAGATCAGATCGTCGGGCAGCGAGGCAGCGTTGCTCCACACGATCCAGCCGACCCCGGGATACACGAGGCCGTACTTGTGACCGGATGCGTTGATCGAGGCGACGCGCGGCAGGCGAAAGTCCCACTCGAGGTCCGGGTCGATGAACGGTGCGACGAATGCGCCCGACGCGCCGTCGACGTGGACCGGCACGTCGATGCCCGATTCGCGCTCGAAGTCGTCGAGCGCCTTGCAGATGTCCGCCACCGGCTCGTACGAGCCGTCGAACGTCGAGCCGAGGATCGCCACGACACCGATCGTGTTCTCGTCGCAGAGGGCGACCGCCTCCTCCGCAGAGAGGTGGTAGCGGTCTCCTTCCATCGGCACGAGCCGCATCTCGACGTCCCAGTAGTTGGCGAACTTCTCCCAGCAGACCTGGACGTTGATCCCCATCACCAGGTTCGGCTTGTCGGCCGGCTTGCCCTCGGCCCGGCGTCGGTGCTGCCAGCGGCGCTTGAGCGCCAGGCCGCCGAGCATCGCCGCTTCGCTCGAGCCCGTCGTCGAGCACCCCGTCGCGGCCTTCGCGTCGGGAGCGTGCCAGAGACGACTCAGGATCTCGACGCAGCGCATCTCCAGGGCGGCCGTCTGCGGATACTCGTCCTTGTCGATCATGTTCTTGTCGTAACACTCGGACATCAGCTGAACCGCCTGCGGCTCCATCCACGTCGTCACGAACGTGGCGACGTTCAGGCGGGCGTTCCCGTCGAGCATCAACTCGTCGTGGACGATCTGATACGCGACGTCGGGCGGCAGCTGATGCCGCAACAGATCGCGACGCGGGATCTTCGTCTCCTCGAGCATCGAGAGCGGCGGCAGAGAGAGGTGCTCGGCGGGCGTCGCCCCCGCCTTCGGATGCTTGAGTGTCAACGCGAAGCCCCCTGTTCGTGGGATGCCAGTATCGCTCACGCGCCCATCGCAGACTCGTGGGCTTGCGCGGTCACTGCCGGCCGGGCACCGTCCGGCCACTCCGGTTTGCGATGCCTTCCCGGGCTGCAGGACGACCTGGAGCAGTACCCGCCCCGTGCGAGGTGTGCGCGCGCCGGCCGGCAACCTCCGACGAGCGCTGATGCGGTCAGGCCGACGCGGGCCTTCGCCTGTCTCGAACCATGTAGGCAACGATCAGCGCAGCCGGGAAGAAGATCAGGCTGAAGATGAAGAAACCGAAGAAGCTGTGCCCCTTCCGTCCGGCCACGCGGGCCGGCCAGAAGGCGATCGCGATCCAGATGATCACGAAGATGATCGAGCCGAACCACCAACCACTTGCTGCAACGAGCATTTCAATTGCCTCCCATTCCGCTTTGAGCCTCGGCGAGCTCGGCCTTGAGCTCCTTGGCACTGGTGCCGTCGACGTGCGCGGCGGACTTCTTGATCGCCCTGGCGAGCGCCATTGTCGACGGCGTCCGCGCCGTCGCAGTAGACCGCGATCACGCCGTCTAGACCGTCCGGCAGCTCAGTATCCATCTTCTCGGGCGATTCCGCTCTCGAGGCGGTACTTCGCGAACTTGCCATCGCGGCGCCGGCAATTCCTGTGGCTCCTCATCAAGGTGGCCACGATCGTCGTCTTCTACGTGATCATGTTTGCGTTCGTCGAGATGATGATCGCGGCGTTCCTCTTCGGCGGCGCGTTTGTAGGATCAGTCCACCGCATAGCGGCACATCCTGCGCTCGGCAGCCCCAGAACTGCCGACGCGCCCTCGAATGACGGGAGACTTGCATGTCCGATCCGGCAACCCGTGCCAGCGCAGTCGACCACGTGGTGGTTGTGCTGTTCGAGAACAGGTCGCTCGACAACATGCTCGGGCATCTGTACGCACCGGACGACGAAAAGACGTTCGAGGGCGTGATCGGGAAGCAGCTGAGTAACCCGATCCCGGAGTGGGCAGAGCATGACGCCGATCGGAAGGAAGTGCCGTACACAGTTGCGACGGACATGGACGCGCCGAACCCGGACTCGGGCGAGGAGTGGTACCACACGAACACGCAGCTCTTCGGCGGCCTCGACGAGCACAACCGCTTCAAGATCGGGGAGCAAGTCACGGCTCCGTGGAACGGACCGCCGCCGGGAGCAACGCCGACGATGGACGGATTCGTCACCGACTACATCAGCACCTTTACCGGCGAGGTGGGCCGTCAGCCGACCTACGACGAGTGGTCGAGGCTCACGCCCTCAACGATCGAGCCAAAGCAACCTTTCTCGACGGCGAGAAGGACGGCGCAACGGCGACAAGTACGTCCGGCTTACGGTCGTCCTCGCCAGCATCCTGTTCCTGGTCGGCATCTCGACACACTTCCCCTACCGGGCCGTCCGTTACGGCCTGATCGGGGTAGGTAGCGCCCCGCTCCTGCTGTCGCTCGTACAGCTCGCAGGGCTGCCGCTTCCTCCGTCCTGAGTCTCACAGACCCTTGAGGAGGGTGTCGCCGGAAGCGGTGAGTTTTCGGTGGCCGGTAAGTCTTTACGTTGTCCGGATCCGGAAGCGGCCCAAAGCGGCCGCGTCCCCCGGTAACGACTCTAGGAGGCACATGAAGCTTCTTCTCACTTCCTCCGGCATCAACAACCCGAGCATCGAAGACGCGCTCGTCGACCTGCTGGGCAAGCCGATCGCGGACTCGAGCGCCCTCATCGTCCCGACCGCGATCTATCCCTTCCCCGACGGCCTGGGCGGGGCATGGCGGGCGATCAGCGGTCAGACCGAGAGCCCGTTCAGTGGACTGGGCTGGAAGTCGTTGGGGGTGTTGGAGCTCACCGCACTGCCCAGCATCAAGGAGGAGAGCTGGGTCCCCGAGCTCCGGGAGACCGACGCCCTGCTGGTTTGGGGCGGCCACGTGATGTACCTGTGTTACTGGATGCGGCAGTCGGGACTCGCAGACCTCCTGCCATCGTTGAGCAATACGGTCTACGTGGGAGTGAGTGCAGGCAGCATCGTCATGACCCCGCACAACCCCGACGTGGAATTCAACCTTCAGTGGATTCCCACGGGAAGCGACCTGGGGCGTGAAGGGGACAGGGGGCTGGGGCTCGTCGATTTTGCGGTGACCGTGCACGTGGACCGCGAGGGCTTCAACACCTCGGCAGACGTCGAGAAATGGGCCTCCGGAATCCCCGTACCGACATACGCGCTCGATGACCAGACCGCCGTCAAGGTGACCGACGGCAGCGTCGAAGTTATCTCCGAGGGAAACTGGAGGCTATTCACGCCCAGCCCGGTGGCAAGCGGAACGGACTAGAACGCAACGCGCCGCTTGCCTGCGCCAGCGTCCCCCTACGTCTGAGTGAGGGTCGTCTCGGTCGTCGGCGCTGATGTCTGCGCCGAGGGTGGGTCGACGAGCTCCCTGACGAAGCCGAGCAACTCGCCCGCAGTCAGCGCCTCGCCGTTCGCGGTGATCCGTCTCGACGAAGGTGCAGCGCTCGCCGCAACCACACCGCGTACGTCACTGGTGCAAAAGGGCCCGCCTGGATTCGAACCAGGGACCAACGAATTATGAGTTCGCTGCTCTAACCGCTGAGCTACGGGCCCGCGCCGTTCCAGCGTAGTCGCTGCCTCCCGCAGCGTTAGACTCTCCGCGATGAAGGTCTTCCAGGCCGAGCGGCACTTCCAGACGACCGGCGGCCTTCACGTCACCGACATCACCGAGGACGTCGCGGAGATCGTCCGTGAGTCCGGCGTCCTCGACGGGATCTGCTGCATCTACTCGCCGCACACGACGTGCTGCGTCCGTGTGAACGAGTACGAGCGCGGGATGTTCGAGGACTTCGGCGCGCTCCTGCGGCGCCTCATCCCGCACGAGACGTACTACGCCCACGACGACTGGGACCGCCGCACCGAGAACATCTGCGAGGAGGACATGGAGGTCGGAAACGGCCACGCGCACTGCATGTCGATGCTGCTCGGCTCCGCCGGCGAGTCCGATCCCGGTCGCCGACGCCGCGCTCTGCCTCGGCCAGTGGCAGCGCATCCTCTTCATCGAGCTCGACCGCTCGCGACCCCGCCGCTGGGTCTGCAAGGTCGTCGGCTCCTGACGTCTACGCGGGAACGAGCGCGGCGATCTCCCGCCGCTCCGCCAGCTGCTGCAACGCCTGCGACTCGAGCTGCCGCACCCGCTCCCGCGTGATCCCGAGCACGCGCCCGATCTCCTCGAGCGACTTCGGATCGGCGGCGTCGCCCAGCCCGTAGCGCAGCTTGAGAATCGTCCGCTCCCGGTCGGGCAGCTCCGCGACCGCCCGATGGAGAGCGCGCTCCGTGAGCTCGACCTCGACCTGTTCGTCGGGCGACGCCTCCTCGCTCGCGAACAGGTCGCCGAACGAGTTCGACCCCTCATCACCGATCGGCTTGTCGAGCGAAGCAACCGCACGCGCTGCGGAGTGCACCTCGCGCACCTGCTTGAGCGGGAGCCGCGCGCGCTGGGCGATCTCCTTGTCGGACGGGCTGCGCTCGAGCTCGGCGATCAACTCTCGCTCGACGCGGGCGATGCGCTGCTCGCGCTCGGCGATGTGAACGGGGATCCTGATCGTGCGCGCCTTGTTCGCGACACCGCGTTGCACCGCCTGGCGGATCCACCACGTCGCGTAGGTCGAGAACTTGAACCCCTTGCGCCAGTCGAACTTCTCGGCGGCGCGGATCAACCCGATGATCCCCTCCTGGATCAGGTCGAGCAGCGTCAGGCCGTGGCCCTGGTACTTCTTGGCGATCGAGACGACGAGGCGAAGGTTCGAGTTGACCAGCAGGTCCTTCGCGTCCTTGTCGCCGCGCTCGATCCGCTTGGCGAGCTCGACCTCCTGCGCGGCGGTCAGGAGCGGATAGCGGCCGGCCTCGTTCAGGAACAGCTGGAGCGAGTCCGTGGTCGCCGATGCGAGCTGTTGGTTCGTATACGGAACGGGCTCGTCCAACGCACGCGAGCAGTCGTCGGTGAGCTCGATCCCGTGCGACTCGAAGCGCTCGAGCAGAACCTCGACGTCCTCCTCGTCGAGCTCGAGTCGCTGCGCGATCTCGTGCAGCTCCGTCAGGTGCACGCACCCGTGGTCGTCGCCGTGCTCGAGCAGCAGGCCGATCGGATCGTGGGTCATTGGGTTCGAGTTCCCGTCCTCCCCATGCTCTAACCGGGGCAGGGGCGGGTCAAGGCCTTTCCGAATGTTTACGGCGCCCTCATCCGATGCCGGAACAGTGGACGCGTGCCCCTGTTCGAGACGCTCCGCCCCGCTCCGCCCGTCCCGCCGCCCGGCGCTCCGCTCGCCGCCTGGATCTGGGTCGTCGTCGCCCTGGTGATCGTGGTCGCGGCCGGACTTGTCGTGGCCTCGCGGCACTAGAGATCCAGGGTCTAGGTACGATCCGACGCCGTGTGGTGGCTCTACGTCCCGCTGATCATCCTCGCCTCGGTCCTGATCGTCTTCGGGCTGCTCGTCTTCCTGGGGCGCTTCCGGAACGGGGCGCTGCTGCGCCCGATCGTGATGCAGCTTTCGAAGATCGGCTTCATCCGGCGGCTCTTCCAGCGCATGAGCAGTGCCGCGATCGAGCGCCAAAATCCTGAGCTCGCGAGCGCGATCAAGAAGATCAACACGGTCGCGGCGAACCCGAACCCGCAGGCGATGCAGAAGGCGATGAGCCGTCTGACGCCCGCCGAGCGGCGGGCGTACATGGACGCGGCCCGCGAGCAGCAGGGCGAGGGCGCGCTCGACAACATCGGCCGCCAGGAGCGCCGCCGCATCGAACGGCAATCCCGCGGCGGCCGCCCCACCGGCGGCGGCTCGGCCTCGCGCAAGCGCAAGCGCCGCTAGCCGGCCTTTCGTGGCCGGCCGCGAGGCTGCGAGTAAGCTCGCCTTCCGATGCGGTGCAAGGTACTGATCCTGGGTGCAGGCTTCGCCGGCCTCGAGCTCGCAACGATGTTGTCGGAGGCGTTCGGAGCTGACGCCGACGTCGTGGTGATCGACAAGGGCGACGCGTTCGTCTTCGGCTTCTCGAAGCTCGACGTGATGTTCGGCCGCACGACGGTCGACGCCGTCCGGCTCCCCTACCGCAGCCTCGCCAAGCCGGGCGTTCGGTTCCTGCGCGAGGCGATCACCGCGATCGAGCCGGACGCGCGGCGGGTGACGACCGACGGCGGCACGTACGAGGCCGACGCCCTGGTGGTCGCGCTCGGTGCCGACTACGACTTCGACGCAACGCCCGGGCTGGTCGAGACGGGCAACGAGTTCTACTCACTCGACGGGGCCGCCCGCCTGGCCGGGGTGCTGCCGACCTTCGCGCGTGGCCGTGCGGTCATCGGCGTCTGCGGCGCCCCCTTCAAGTGCCCGCCGGCACCGAGCGAGGCGGCGCTGCTCCTGCACGACTACCTGTCGGTGCGCGGTGTCCGCGACGACTGCGAGATCACGTTCGTGATCCCGTTCGGGACGCCGGTGCCGCCGTCGCCGGACACCTCGCAGGCCCTCGTCGCCGCGTTCGCCGAGCGAGGGATCGACTTCGTTCCCGGCCGACGGGTCACCGCCCTCGATCGTGCAAACAGCCACGCCGTGCTGGACGACGGCACCGAGTTGCCGTTCGACCTGTTCCTCGGCGTCCCCAAGCATCGTGCGCCGGACGTCGTGATCGCGAGCGGCATGACCGTCGACGGCTACGTGCCCGTCAGCCCGCAGACGCTCGAGACGCAGTACCCGTCCGTCTATGCGGTCGGAGACGTCGCGACGGCCGGCGTCCCGAAGGCGGGTGTGTTCGCGGAGGGCGCGGCCCGCGCCGTCGCCGGGTCGCTGATCGCGCGCCGTCTCGGCGACGACGACCGGCCCACCCACAAGGGCCGCGGGTCGTGCTACATCGAGTTCGGCGGTGGGAGCGTCGGGCGTGTCGACGTCGACTTCCTCGGCGGCCCGAAGCCGACCGGCACGTTCCAGGCGCCGTCGACCGCGCTCGTCGCCGAGAAGGAGCACTTCGGGTCGAGTCGCCGCGCCCGCTGGTTCGAGAGCCCCTAGGCTGCGCCGCCGGTCCAGGCCTTCGCGGCCTCGAGCTCACCGGGCTCGAGGACACGGATCTCGCCCGGGATCAACCAACCAAAGGCGGCGATCCCGTGACGCATCCATTCCTTGTCGGTGACCAGGGCGAGCCGCTGCCAGGACGACCGGTACCTGAGACCGACCGAGCCGGCCACCTTCACGTCCTCCCAGAGCGCTCCGAGATCGAGGCCGTGGAAGTCGGGCGTCGTCTCGATCAGGAAGCTGATCTTCTCCCCGCGCTCGAGCTTCTCCTTGATCGGGTCGAGGATCTGGAAGTACTCGTCCCGCGTGATCCGCCCGGACAGGCGAAACCCCAGCGTCCCCGCAGGCATGCCGTCGAGCCGCTCGACCACGTCGACACGGTAGTCGAGCCTGGCAGACTCCCGCCGTGACGAACGCAGAGGAAGGGTTCTTCGGCGAACGCGTCGCGTCGGTGTACGACGAGAACGTCGCGGAGATGTTCGCGCCGGAGCAGGTGCAGCCGGTCGTCGATCTGCTCGCCCGGTTTGCCGGCGACGGCGATGCGCTCGAGTTCGCCATCGGCACGGGCCGGATCGCGCTGCCACTCGCGGAGCGCGGCGTGCGCGTCGCCGGCATCGACAGCTCCGAAGCGATGGTGGCGCGGCTGAGGGGCAAGGCGGGAGGTGAGCAGCTGGACGTCGCAATCGGCGACTTCGCGATCACACGCGTGGACGGTGAGTTCTCGGTCGTCTACCTCGTCTTCAACACGATCTTCAACCTGGTGACGCAGGACGCCCAGGTCGCGTGCTTCGAGAACGCCGCCGCGCATCTCGTCAGCGGCGGTCGCTTCGTGATCGAGACGGGCGTGCCCGACCTCCAACTGCTGCCGCTCGGCCAGACGATCGTCCCGTTCCGCGCCGACCCGCAAGGCCTCTCGGTCGACGTCTACGACGTCGTCAGCCAGCGCTTCAGCTCCCAGCACTTCCACTTCGACCGAAGCGGTGTCACCGCGCACCCGGTCGAGTTCCGCTATGCCTGGCCGGCCGAGCTCGATCTGATGGCGCGGATCGCGGGGCTGACACTCGAGGGCCGCTGGGCGGGTTGGAACGGGGAGCCGTTCACCAACCTCAGCCGCTCACACGTGTCGGTCTTCGCGAAGCGCTGAGCGGCTACTGCGCCGGGCCGGTGCCGAGCTTGACGTTCGTCGCGTAGGCGGCGCCGTCCTGATCGACGTAGGTGACCTTGAGCGTCGTTCCGGGCTTCTTGGTGAGGATCAGCGGGGCGATCTGGTCGGGCGACGAGATGCTCCGTCCGCCGATCGTCGTGATCACGTCGCCCGCTGCCAGCCCGGCGGACGCCGCCGGGCCGCCCGGGACGACACCGGCGATCAGGGCGCCTCCGTAGGGCGTCGCGCCGTAGCTGCCGTAGCCGTAGGGATCGCTGTTCGCCGGTGAGACCTCGACGCCCAGGAACGCCGTTCCGCCGACATGAACCGTCGACGATGCCTTGCCGGCCGCGATCTGCCGGACGATCGTCAGCGCCTTGCCGATCGGGATCGCGTATCCGTCGGTCGCGGCCGAGGCGTAGGCGGAGTTCCCCGAGGCCGCGGTGTCCATCCCGACAACCCTGCCCGACCGGTCTAGCAACGGGCCGCCCGAGTCGCCGGGCCGGATCCCGGCGTCGGTCTCGATCATCCCGGTCAGCTGCTCGGAGCTCCCCTGATCGTCGCTGGCGGTGATCGACCGGTCGAGACCGACGACCGAGCCGTGCGCCGCGGTGAGACGACCCGTGCCCCCGGCGTTGCCGATCGCAGTGACAGCGGCACCGACGCCGATGCCCGTGGTGCGGGCCGAGATCGTCTTCAGGTTCGAGGCGCCGCGCAGACGGAGCAGGGCCACGTCGTCCGTGCGGTCGTAGCCGACGACGGTCGCCGCATAGCTGTGACCGGTGCCGGGGACGACGACCTTGATCGTCGTCGCTCCCGCGACGACGTGGTTGTTGGTGAGCACGGTCCCGGACGAGGTCAGCACCATCCCGCTGCCCGCCGCGGCCGCGCCCTGATACCCGAGATTCGTGTCGATCACGACGATGCCGTTGCCGATCGTCTTGACGGTGATCCGCGCGTAGGCGAGCGCGGCGGTCGCACCGATCACAGGCAGGCCGACGAGGACGAGCAGGAGCACTCTCAGATCTGGGCGGCGGAGAATCTTCATGTGGACAGAGGTACCGCGCCGAGCTAAGCGGCGCCTTAGTGCTGCGCGATCCTCAGCAAATGCTTACAAGCCCTTCGTACGCCCGCGTCGTGTCCTCGGTCTCGCGATGTGGCGCGCGGAGCACGTTCAGGTGCTCGGCAAGATCCTTGAGGTCCCAGGTGAGGCGGAAGAACTCGAGCGCCTCCGGGTCGAGGCGGCGGCCGGTCGCGCTCGTATAGAGCTGGGCGGCCTCGTCGTCGAGCGTGTCCACCAGCATCCAGAGATCCCGTTCGGGCGGGGCGAGAGCGACTGTGTCCCAGTCGACGAGCGCGCGACCGGCGGTGGTGCGCATCACGTTGCCCGCATGCGGCTCGCCGTGTGTCACCACCCAGCCGGCGCCGCGGGCTTCGACGCCCGCCGCGAGACGGTCCGTGCGTGCGAGCAGCTCGGTGATGTGATCCGCGCTCCCCGCAAGTACGTGCCGGGCGGGCTCGGCGAATGGGCCGCCGACCCATGGCCGGTCGAGCTCTCGGAGCCCGGCTTCGATGTGCGTCCGCTCCGGAAAACCGACTCCGCGGCCGCGGGCGTGTGCCCCGGCAACGCGTGACGTCAGGTGCAGCCCGGCGAGCAGCGCTGCAACGGCCACCCGCTCCGCGGGGTCGACGTGCCCGAAGCGCCCCGACCGGCCGGCGACGAACGGGTACACGGCGACCGCGTGACGATCGCCCATGCGGACGACTGTCTCGCCCGACTTCGCGGGAAGTGGCGCGACCACGAAGCTGAGGCCCGCCTGGCGAAGCGAGAGCGCGGTCTCGAACGCGGCCCGCAGGCCGTCGAACGCAACGTCGCGGCGGTCGCCGAGCCACGCCTTCCGGTCGAGGTCGTCGACGGTCACGAACAGGCGCATACCGTCCCGGCCCGTCGCCACCCAGTGGTAGCTGCCCGCGCCGACGGGCACATAGTCGAGGTCGACGTCGAGCACCCAGCCCTCGCACAGCGCGTCGGCCAGCGCACTCACCTCGAAGTCCTCGGGCGGCGCTCTCACGCAGCGCGCAGCGTAACCGCGGTCCTCGTGCAGACTTTCGTTCGATGAGCGACTGGCCGGTCCGGGAGTTGAGCGGCGGCGTCCGGATGCCGATGCTGGGACTCGGCGTCTGGCAGATCCCCGCCGGCCGCGAGACGGAGAATGCGGTCGAGTGGGCGCTCGAGGCGGGGTACCGGCACATCGACACGGCGACGATGTACCGGAACGAGCGGAGCGTCGGCGCGGCGGTTGCTCGCTCCGGCATTCCGCGCGACGAGCTCTTCGTCACCACGAAGTGGTTCCCCGTCACGCGGAGCCCGGCGACGGAGCTCGCTCGCAGCCTCGAACGGCTCGCGCTCGACCATGTCGACCTGTATCTGATCCACTGGCCGCTCCCGGGCCGCACCGCGCGAGCCTGGTCGGAGCTCCAGACGCTCCGCGAGCGCGGGCTTGCCCGCGCCGTCGGTGTCAGCAACTACGGCGTCGACCGGCTCGCCCGCCTGGTCGGTGCGGACGGGCCGAGCGTCGACCAGGTGCAGTTCAGCCCGTTCCACTACCGGCGCAAGTTGCTCGACTTCTGCGAGCAGCACCGCATTGCGCTCGTGGCGTACAGCCCACTCGAGCGGAGCCGCATGCTCGACCATCCGCAGCTGGTCGAGCTCGCAACGCGGCTCGACCGGACGACAGCGCAGGTGATGCTGCGCTGGGCGATCCAGCACGACGTCGTCGTGATCCCGAAGTCGAGCCACCGCGACCGCATCGTCTCGAACGCCCGCATCTTCGACTTCGTCCTCGGCTCCGACGACATGCAGGCACTGGACGCCCTCGACCGCAGCGGCGGCACCGCGAACGCGCGCTGACCGGCGGCGCGAGCGACGGAGACGGAGTACCGTTTGCGCTCGCGACGACGTCGAACCCCGAGGAGGCTGGATGGCAGGACAGACGTTCACCGGGCAGACGCTCGTCGACGCACTGAGCGCCGGCGAGTTCGAGCATTCGAGCGGTGTGGTCTTGACCGGGATGGTCAAACAGTCCGAGCAGCCGGATCACGTCGCGTTTGCACGCGGCGGCTGCGACACCTGGATCGACCTGCCGACGACGATGATCGACCAGGCAGAGCACGTCGGGTCGAGACCTTGCGAGGACCACGCACATCCGCTCTTCCGGATCACGCTCGCCGAATCCGACGATCCGCAGGCGAAGCTGCTCGGCACGCTGCTTGCAAGCCAGCCGCAGGCAGGTGGGCGCGCACCGCTGACGGGGCTCGGGCTCCATCTCCCCGGACGGCGCCAGGCCGCGAGCCGGGCTGCGCTGCCACAGGGGTTCCACGACTCCTGTCTGTGGGCGTGCGATTACCTGGTCCGGGAGTGCGTCCTCCGCGGGGGCGACTACGACACCTGCATCAGCCTCAGGGCGACGTGCAGCGACATCTGCAGCATCTTCAGCACGGTGTTCGAACCGGTCTACTGGTAGGCAGGTCGCGCAGGCGTGGAAGCGAGGCAGTTCGAGCTCGACGGACGGGCGGCCCAGCTCCGCGTGATCGGCGACGGGCCCGACGTCGTCGTCGTGCACGGGCTGTCCGGTTCATGGCGCTGGTGGTCGCCGATCGCCGAAGCGCTCGCGGACAGCTACCGCGTGCATTTCGTCGAGTTGCCGCGTCTCGGTCGCCTGCGTGCCGGCGAGCTGGCTCCGTGGCTCGGCCGCCTGCTCGACCGCACCGGGCTCGGGCCGGTCGATCTCGTCGGCCACTCGCTCGGCGGCCTGGTCGCCGCCGAGCTCGCCGCCACGCAGCCGGCACGCGTCCGCCGGCTGGCGCTGGTCGCCCCCGCCGGCATCCCGTGCGGTCGCGGCGTCCTAGGCCGAACATTGCCGTTGCTCGAGGAGCTGTACAGCGTGCGTGGCGAGCTGCCGACGATCGTGGCCGATGCGCTGCGCACAGGCCCGATCAGCCTGCTTCACGGCGCTGTCTACGTCTGGGAACGCGACCTGCGCACGGAGCTCGGCGCGATCCGCGCGCCGACGCTACTCGTCTGGGGTGAGCGCGACCGGCTCGTACCGGCTCGCGTTGCCGAGCAGTGGCAGACGCAGCTTCCGCGGTCGCGGCTGGTGCGACTGCCGTGCGGGCACGTCCCGATGTGGGAGGCGCCGACCGAGCTCACCAGCTGTCTCCTCGCGTTCCTCGGCGAGCAGCTCGTCGACGATGCCGGCGACGAGGTGGGGATTCGTGTAGGGGACGGCGTGCGGCTCGCCGGGAACGACTACGAGGCGACCGCGCGGTAGCAGCGATGCAACCAGCTCGGCCCATTCGCGACTGACGAACGCGTCGCGTTCGCCGTGCACGACGACGGCCGGCTGGTCGATCGACGCCAAACGGTCCTCCATGCGATCGGCGAGCGCCGAGCGTGCAGCCTCGCGCAGCCCGCGAAGATCCTGGACCGCGCCGTCCCGAGCTGCGAGCGCGACCAGCGACATCGGCTCGCGCCCGGTCGCCCGCATGCCCGCGAAGATCTGGCGGGGGCCGCCGCGCTTCGCCGGGTCGACCGTCGGGCCGGCGAGCACGAGCGGGCCGACGCGATCGGGCTGCCGCACTGCGAGCTCGGTGACGATCTGGCAGCCCATCGAATTGGCCACGAACGCCGGCCGCTCAAGCCCGACCTCGTCGAGCCAGCCGCTCAGCGCATCGGTGTGCTCGGCGATCCCGTGCGGGACCGCCGGCCGCTCGCTGCGGCCATGTCCCGGCAGGTCGGGAACGTAGGCGGAGAAGCATTCCGCGAGCACCTCTGCCAGGGGCAGCAGGTACCGACCCGAGACGCCGAATCCGTGCACCAGTACCACCGGCGGCCCCGATCCTCCGACGCGCGCGTGCATCCGGATCCCGTCGACACGATCCCAGCGGGTCTCCAGCCTGCTTGACGGCGTTCCGCGACGCATGCAACGAGTTTGCCATAGGAGCGTCCGCGGTCGGACGTGCATTGCGGTGCAGGCGGCTTGACTGGGGCCTCGTCGGACCGGGTCAAGCCGCCTGAACGTCGAGCTCTACTGGGCCGCGGGTGCGGCAGTGCCTTTCAGCGTGTTGTGGACCTTCGCGAAGCGCGGCTCGATCGGGCCCATGCCGACTGCCTCACCGGCGGGCGCGACCTGGCTCTGGGCGAAATCTGCGAACGCCTCGGGCGATTCCCAGACGTCGGCGACGAGGAACCCGCCGTCATCGGTCACGGCAGCCACGTGCGAGACCGCAGGATGGTTGCTGTCGTCCGAATGCGCATCCATGCCGGCCATCATCTGGTCGTACTGGTCGGGCGTGAGCTCGTCGATCTCGAGGTACATCAGGACGCCCGATTCGGTGCCGGCACCCTGCGGGATGTGATTGTGGACGCGCGCGATGCGGGGCTCAGCCTTCGGCATCCCGGCCTCGGCAAGAGCCGCCCCGGCACGCTCCTCGAAGAACTTCTCGAGCAGCGCCTCCGACTCCCAGACGTCCGCGATCACGATTCCGTCCTCCGTGACAGCCGCAACGTGGGAAATGAGCCCCTCCGGAGCGTTGTCCTCCTCGGTGATCCCCATCAGTTCGTTCGCCCGCTCGTACTGCTCGAGCGTTCCGCCTGGAACTTCAAGCATCATCAAGACCGCCATAGTGGCCTCCTTGTGGGCACGCCGTCAGTGCGGAGCACATGACCGGCAGCGCTCGCCGTTGCCGCGATACTACGTGTCGGATTCGAGCGGCCACCGAAGGCGCACCGGCGTGTACTCACCGGGCCAGTCGGCGTAGGCCTCGTCCGGCACCTCGGTCTCCTTCGCAGCTGACGCGCCGTACTTCGCCGCGACCTCGCTCACCGGGTAGCGGAGCACCTCGACCTCGGGCCGCGAGCCGACCATGAGAATCGCGCACGGCCCTTCCCCGGCGCCGACGAGCACGTGGCGGGTGTCCGCCGGGCAATGGAAGTAGTCCCACTGCCGAAGCGGCCGCTCCTCTTCTTCGACGACCAGCATGCACTCGCCCGACAGCACCAGGAACCCCTCCTGCGCGGCCTCGGAGTGGTAGAGCGCGCTCGGCTCCCCGGGCCAGACGACACGGATGTTGACGCCCAGGTCGCCGAACTGCGCCTCCCGCGGCTCGAGCGCGTACATCGCGCCACCCTTCTCTTCGTTCCGCACCGCCAGCGCATCCGCGAGGTTGAGCACGAACCAGCCATCCGACGTCACGTAGCGGCCGTACGGCGTCTCTTCGGAGCTTGCTTCGTTTACCGGCATTCATCCTCCTCCGTCGTCAGAGCATCACCGAGATGCAGGTGACGCCGTCCTCGAACCGCGACGTCGCGTGGTCGAGGATACGTTGGAGCAGGTTGAGCGCGGGCCGGTTGGAGAGCTCGACAAGCGCGTCGACACGCCTGATTCCGGCGGCGCGTGCGTCAGCGAGCAGCATGCTCACGAGCAGGCTGCCGATCCCCGCGCGCTGATAGCAGTCGGCTACTTCGAAGGCGATCTCCGCAGTGCTGGGATCGGAGCGGTCGCGGGCGAGGCGGGCGAGGCCGGCCGGCAGCGGATCGGCGCCGACGTGCGCGACGAGCACGTGGCTGGTTGGCCCGACCTGGGAAAGGGTCGCCGCTTCACGATCGGTCAGCCTCGGCTTGGCGGCGTGGAAACGACGGGCACGTGAGGCATCGCTCAGCCGGTCGAAAACGGCCGTGACCACCTGGGTGTCGCCGTTGGCGAGCGGGCGGACGGTGACGAGCTCGCCCAGCTTCCTGTTGTGAATCGCGCGTGTGTGCATGCACTGCACCTTCGCGACTCGCCGGCGATCCAGCTTCGCCTACCCCGGCCATCTTGGGATGGCCCGAATCGGCCACCCGGTCGTCGCTAGAGCAGCCCGGCGCGACTGGCCGCGACGGCAGCGGCCGAGCGCGAGTGCAGCCCGAGTTTGCGCAGGATGTTTGCGACGTGCCGATGCACCGTGTGCGGGCTGAGCACGAGTCGTTCCGCGATCTCGGCGTCGCCCAGTCCCTCGGCCACCAGCCGCAGCACCTCCCGCTCCCTGGTACTCAGCTCGTCGATCCCATCGGGCCGCGCCTGGCGGGATGGCGGCGGGAGCTCGAGCTCGAGGAACTCCGCGACGGCGGCGATCACCGAACCGGCGTCCCCGTCCCACGGGAGGTGGACGTCCCCCGGCAGCGTCACGAGCTCTGAGCCCGGGATCAAACCCGCCACTTCGCGCCCGTTCGGGAGAGTGATCGCCCGGTCGTGCTCACGGTGCACGACGAGAGCCGGGACCGTCAACGTCGGCAGGATCTCCCGCACGTCGAAGGCGTAGGTGAGCCCGAGCAGATCGGCTGCGGTCGCGGCACTCGCCGAGGCGCGCTGGTAGGCGGCGAAAGCGTCACGCTTGTCCGGCGCGAGACTCCTCCCGAACACGTCTGCGAGCATCCTGCTCCCGAGGCCCCAGGCGGAACGGACGAGCTCGGTCAGAGCTGCCAGCGTCTCCGGTGGGCCGAGCTCGCGTCCGCATGCATAGGCGCCGTAGAGCACCGCCCGATCGACACGGGCAGAGCGTCGACTCGCGTAGGCCGCCGAGACGCACCCTCCGCAAGAGAGCCCGAACAGGGTGACACGTTCGCTGCTGACGTGGTCGATCACCGCCTCGAGGAGCGCGACCTCGTAGTCGAGGGTCAGCGTCTCAGAAGGGCGTTCACGATCGGAGAGACCCGTGCCCAGGCGGTCGTAGCGAACGACTCGGTAGCGACGTCCGAGCGTCTCGACGAAGCGACGAAAACCCTCATCGCGCCAATCCTCGATGACGTGGCTCACCCACCACGCCGGCATGACCAGCAACGGCCCCTCGCCGACGGTCGCATACGCGATCCGCCGCCGCCCGAACTCGAGGAACCCGGTCTCCTGCGTCAACGCTCTCCAACGCCTCAGCCGAGGGCGGCCCCTTCGAGGGACTCAGACGGGATCGGGTCCGGCAGTCGTCGCATGCGGAAGCCGTTGGCGAACCCGAGGAGACTGGCAAGGACCGGCACCAGCAGCGCCACCTGGAGGGATCGGTCGCGCGCCTGTTTGTTGATGCGGAGGACCTCGGCCTGCACGTCTTCGGGCTCCCCGGACAGGAGCGGTTCGAGTTGAGAGTTGCTCATCACCTGGGCGTCGTCTTCGAGGCTGTCGGAGATCTGCTGCTGTTGTGCGGGAGGGATGACGGCGTTGTCTTGGGTCAGGTGGGTGAAATCGAAGGCAAGAAACGCCAGCAGGATCCCGCCCGCCATCGCCAATCCGAACGACAGACCGAACGATCCCGCGGCGGAATTGACGCCCGCGGCCTCGCCGACACGCTCGTCGTCGATCGGGGACAACGTGTAGTTGTTCAACTGAGAGACCAGTAGTCCGAGCCCCGAGCCGGTGAGCAGCAGCGGGATGACCAGCGCCCAGCCGGTGTGCGCCCGCGGCACGATCGGGATGATCAAGGCGAGTCCGACGGCGCTCAGTGCGAATCCGAGCAGGACGATGTCGCTTGGCCGGCGCTTCCCCGACCTGCGCCCGGCCAGCAGCGCCACTCCGAACATGCTGAGCGACAGCGGCGCCAGGGTCAGCCCTGTCTGCAGCGCGTTGTACTCGAGCGTCATCTGCAGAAAGATCGGGAGCGCGATCATTGCTCCGCCGAGCGTGACGTTCTGCAGCAGCTGCCCCGAGATACCAGTGGTGAAGTGTGGGAACTTGAAGAGGCCCGGGTCGATCAGGGTCTCCTTGCCCTCGCGCTTACGACGAACGAGCCACCAGGCGAAGAGCCCGAGCGCGACGGCACCGACCACCATCAGCAGCAGGACGTAGTCGCCTCCTTCCTGCCACACGAGAATGCCGAGAACAAGGCCGCCCATCCCGATGACCGAGAGGATTGCGCCGACGATGTCGATGTGTCGAGAGCCGGTAAAGGGCACATCGCGGATCAGTTTGACCTGGGACAGCACGACTGCGATCACGACGACCTCGAGGGCAAAGCCGACGCGCCACGAGAGGACGGTCGTGACGAAGCCGCCGATCAGGGGTCCTACAGCGGCGGCGATCGCGGCTGCGGCTCCGACCAGCGCATAGGCCTTTTTGCGTGCAGCCCCCTCGAAGTTTCCGTGGATCAACGACTGCATGGCGGGCAACAGAAGCGATGCTCCGAGACCGCCGATGATCGCCCAGAAGACGATGATCGCCGTGAGGTTCTGAGCAAGGGTCATCGCCAACGCGCCCGTTGCATAGGCGAGAAGGCCGAGCACGTAGGCTCGCTTGCGGCCGATCAGGTCGCCGACCTTGCTCATGATCAGGATGAAGGCCGCAGATACGAGCGCCTCCAGCGCGATCGCGGATTGCACCCCGCTGACGGTCGTGTCGAGATCCTTTACGACTGCGGAGATGGAGACGTTCATCAGCGATGTGTCGACGACGAGCACGAACATCGCCATCGCCAGCAGCAAGGCCAGCCTCGAACTCCCGGGGCTCTCCTCGGGGACCGTCGCACCCTGACTCTCTGTCATGGGCGTCACACTAAAGTCTCAGACCGCCGCGTCGCACCGATAGCGCCCGTCGGGAGGCGGCGGCTGCTGCAGCCCTACCTATTGAATTGCGATCGCGACCCTGCGGCGCTCCTCGTCGGTGATGAAGTGGTCGCGGTCGTCGAGACCAGCGTCGAGTTGTACCACCATGAACCCCGAAGGCCTCAGGCTCCTACTGGGACACGAACCGGCGGCGCCTTGGGCAGGAATGGTCGGATCTCCTGGCGATCGGGTCCGACCATGCCCCAGCTGGATTCCGGCACCTCGTTCCAGACACCGGCGACGTCTCCGAGCGGTTCGGAGACGATCAGCCGAGCGTTTTCTGAGACCTCTTTGAACAACTGTCGCTCGGGGTACAGCTTCCGCAGCGTCGGGACGTCGGTGGTGTAGAAGAGCGAACGAGATTTTCGCACGCTGGAGTACCGGAACGCCCAGATGCTCTCGCCGTCGGTTGTAGCGACGGTCCCCTGGAACGGATCCGGTACGCCGTGGCGCTCAGCTACAGCTTCGACGAGTCCGATGGCTTGCTCGACGGCCGCCGGGGGATTGTCGATCAGGCCGAAGGTGAGTGCGAGGTAGAAGAGCACCTCGGTGTCCGCTTGGCCTCTGATCTCGGGATACAGCGACGGGTCGACCGCGAGGATGAGGTCGCGTTTGATCGTCGCGAACTCGTTGATGTAGCCGTTGTGCATGAACAGCCAGTTCTCGTGGCGGAACGGGTGGCAGTTCGTCTGCTGGACGGCGCTGCCGATCGCCGCCCGGATGTGCGTGAAGAACAACGGCGAGCTGATGTGGCCGGCGAGCTCGCGCAGGTTCTCGTCGTTCCAGGCCGGTTCGACGCTGCGGTATACGCCCGGGGTGTCGGGGGCGCCATACCAGCCGACGCCGAACCCGTCACCATTCACCGGCTCGGCGCCGAGTTTGGAGTGGAGACTCTGGTCGACAAGCGAGTTGGGTCCTTCGTACAGCACATCCCTGAGTAGGATCGGAGCTCCGGAGTATGCGAGCCAGCGGCACATGAGGCCCGCTCCTTTCTGTCGTGGTGGCTTCGTGCCGGTGTAGTCCCTCGATGGGTCTCACCTTGAGTATGTCCCCGTAACGGGTGTGTCTCGTGTTCGGTCTGGCAACTGAGTATCGACCTCGAGCGCCCGACACCGATGACGCCGGCCCGTTCCAGCAAGGACACCAACCGTAATCGAGTGACCCGTTTCTCGCCAGCGCTGGTCACCACGCTGTCACTCGACCCTTGCCGAGATGTAACTTGTGCCCCCGCTCAGCCGACTTGACTCGCGTGTTCCGCTCCGGGGTGAGGCGATCCCCGTGGAGCGGTTTTTCATGGAGGCGGCGGACTACGTACGCGACTCGGCGTCGCGAACGCGCTGCGCCATCGCCTCGAGCAGCGCCCAGAACATCTCCGGATGGCTCTCGACGATCGGTCTGAAGCTCCAGACGGGCAACTGATAGCCGCGAACCTCGGTGTCGGCCCTGACCGTGGCGCTACGAGCGGACTTGTCGATCAAGGCCATCTCGCCGAACGAATCGCCCGGGCCCAGCTTTCGCACCTCGTTGCCGTGCACGAGCACCGCGGCCTCGCCGCTTTCGATCACGAAGAATGTACGGCCGCGCTCGCCCTCCTCGGCGAGCAGCTCGCCCGGCGCGTACCTGCGGTCATTGAACTCCCCGGCCAGCCGGTCGAGAAACTTCTCGTCGGTTTCCGCGAAGAACGGGACTCCGCGAATCAAGTCGCGACTCGGCGCCGGCATGCGCCGATATTAACGCGCGCGCGGCCTCATGAACGGCCTGGTTGAGCGAGCCATGGAGGCGGCGGGAATCGAACCCGCGAAACGGGAATCGAACCCGCGACAGGTTCTCCTGGCAAACCCGCGATTCATGGGAGTCGCGCCGTTGGCACCTCTGCGCGGTCTTAGCCGTTTGAAATCATGTCGCTTCGCCTTCCGAAGCGACGTCCGCGTCTAGGCGCCGCCGCTACGCGGGCGTTGCGCGCGCGGGCATCACCTTGCGCTCGTCGCCGGCCTCGGTTCGGAGGATCGGCGACGAAGGCCTGAAGCCTTTGAAGGTGCAGTAGACGCCAAGGAAAAGTTCCCAGAGGAACTCTGGGATGGTCGCGATGCCTTGCAGCCCGTGCAGCGTGCTGCCCGGGTGGTTCCCGGTGAACAGAATGGCGGTCCCGGACGCGATGATCAGCGGGCCGCCGACGAGGCCGAGCCACGCCGCCTGCCGCGGCACCAGCTCGGAGCGGTACATCAGGTAGCCGAGGATCAGTCCGTTCCCCCAACCGACCACCCAGCCAGGCCCGAGCAGGAATGTCCAGTCCTTGATCGCGGCGAGCGTGTAGGCGACCGTAGCTTCAGACGCCCCGGCAACCTGTTGCTGCAACGTGGCGATCCCGAGCATCGCGACGATGCCGACGAGGATGAACGTGCATTCGAAGATCCGCGCTGTCACGTAGCCGAGTGCGAGTTCTTCGCTCTGCCGTTTGACGATAGGGAAGATCACGACCGCAGTACCGATGTTCGCGATGATGAGCAGCAGCTCCAGCAGCGCGCCGACGTAGATCTTGTTGACATTGCCCGAGCCCGCGATGAAGGCCACCGGATGGCGGAGCGCAGGCTCGTAAAGCAGCAGCGCCGGGATCGACGTGACGAACGTGATGAGATAGAGCACCCCGAAGATGCGCGCCCGCTTCTGATCTAAAGACACGCCACACCCCATTCCCCGCCGACGGTCACGCAAATCCTGCCGCGTCCTTTGCCCAGCTACCGCTGCCCGTTTACCGCGACGAGCTCGACACGCCTCGCCCATCGCGGCGAAGCTAGTTGCGGGGACGCTCCAAGAGTTCCCTGGGACGCGCCGGGAAGGCGCATAGCCAGGCCGTTTATGGAGGCGGCGGGAATCGAACCCGCGTCCGCGGACGCACCGGCATGAGCATCTACAAGCTTAGGTCGCCCTTTGCTTTCATCCGGCGGCCGGTGTGCGACCGACCTACCGCCGGACTAGCCCTCCTGCGATGTCGCGCCTCTGGCGAGTGGCTCTCCTTCGGCGCCGAGCCCGCTCGTTGATGCCGGTTCCGGGATGCGGGCTCGCCCGGGCCGACACGCTGTGTAGTCCTAGGGACTAGGCAGCGAGTGCGAGATTGTGATCCGCACTTGCATTGGTTCCGGTTGTTTTACGAGGCCGACCGGAGACCTCGGCTTGCAGCTCACCCGGAGAACCGACCACGTCGAAGCCATGGCGCCCCCGTATGTCTTGTCCCCGGAGCGTAGCGCGCCGGGCGGCTCAGGGCGAGGCCGGCGGCGGCGGTGGCGGCGGCACCGGCACGGCCGCAGTCACGGCCGACGTGGCGGTCGGCGTCCCGAACCGGTCGGTCGCCGTCTCGACCACGTTCAGCGTCGTCCCCGCATCCGCCGCCGAGACGACGTAGGTCGTCCCGGTCGAGCCGGCGACGGCGACGCAGTTCGCGCCGGTCGCGTCGCAGCGCTGCCACTGGTAGGTGAGCACGACGTCGTTGTTGCTCCACGTGCCCGGCGTCACCGTGAGCGTCTGCCCGAGATCCGCGGTGCCGGTGATCGCCGGCGGGGTCAGGTCGACCGGCGTCAGCGCCTGGGTCACATGGGCGAGCGCGAGCCGCGTCAGGCTCGCCGAATCGGCCTGGGAGACCGGGCGGATGCCCGCGACGATCAACTCGACCATCACGCGATCGAGTCGCATGTAGAGCAGGCTCTCGTAGGCCTTGACCGAGTTCAACTGGACGCTCAACGGCTGCTCGACGGTGCCGTCGCCGATCGCCGGGTGGCGCAAGGCGCTCAACTTGACCGCGGACGGCTTGACGTGCGCGCTGCCGGCGACGCCCGCGATGAACCCGGCCCGGCCCGCCTTCGACTTCAGGATCCGCTGGACGACGGCGAGGTCGGTTGCGACCTGCGCCTGCGACGGCGCGAGCATGGTCTCGGACCGGACCTCGATGATCAGCGAACGACCGTACGGGGTCTTCAGCTTCATCGTGCGCTGGTACGCCGAGAGATACCCGCCTTCGCGAACCGCGCCCTGGGAGACGACCTTCGCGCTCGGCACGTCGGCGGCACCGAGTGTCATGCCGGCCACGTTCGGTTGCGACGACGCGGCCGACGCGCCGGCCACGATCGCGGCCGTCGCGGTCACAGCCGCCAAGACCCGCAGAGAAACCTTCATCACGACCCCTTTCACGCTAGCGCCCCTGCTTGACGGCACGCTCGATCTGCCTCTTCGCGTCGCGCTCCATCAGGTCGCGCCGCTTGTCGCGATGCTCTTTGCCGCGTGCGATCGCAAGCTCGACCTTCACGCGACTGTCCTTGAAATAGAGGCGGGTCGGGACGATTGTCAACCCCTTTTCGCGCACCTTCCCGTAGAGCGAGTCGATCTCCCGCCGGTGCAGGAGCAGCTTGCGCGCACGGGTCGGCTCGTGGTTCGCACGGTTGCCCTGGTCGTACGTCGCGATCTCGAGGCCGACGAGCCACGCCTCGCCGTCGCGCATCTCGGCATACGCCTGGGCCAGCGTCGCCCGCCCGAAGCGCAGCGATTTCACCTCGGTCCCGGTGAGCGCGAGGCCGGCCTCGATGCGCTCGAGGAGCTGGTAGTCGTGCCGCGCACGGCGATTCTCGGCGATCGTCTTCTCGGCCATCGGCCACGAGGGTAGCGTCAGCCGCACCCCGGGCCCGTTCCAGGGTCGGACCAGGGTGATTCCGGATTGTCCCGGAGCGTCCCGACCGGCACCCTCGTGACATGAGCGAACACATCACACACACACAGGGAATCAAGCGCCTCGAGCGCAGCTCGTCCGACCGCATGCTGGCGGGCGTCTCCGGCGGCCTCGGCCGCTACTTCGACCTCAACCCGGCGTTCTTCCGCCTCGGCTTCGTCGTCCTGACGGTGCTCGGCGGGGCCGGGATCCTCACCTACCTCGCCGCCGTCCTCGTCATCCCCGAGGAGGCCGCGGAGCAGTCGATCGCCGCACGCGTGCTCGCCGAGCGCCGGCAGCGGCCTTGGCCGATGGTCGGCCTCGGTCTCGTCGCGGCGGCACTGCTCGTGCTCCTCTCGCGATCGACCTTCTGGCCGGTGGCCGGCGCCGGCTGGGTGATCGTGCTGATCGCCGGCCTCGCGATCCTCTGGACGTACGACGCCGGCCGCGGGACCCGCCGCGCGCGGAGGCTCTTCTACGCGCTCCTCGCGCTCGTCGCCGTTGCGCTCGCCGTCCTCGTTGCGTCGATCGTCTCGATCTTCGCGTGGTTCCACGTGAGCCTGAGCGACGGCGTCGGCGACCGGCTCTACGCACCGGCGACCGCCGCGGCGGTGCAGCCGTCCTACTCGCTCGGCGTCGGCAAGCTCAGGCTCGATCTGTCGAACGCGGCCGCCCCGGTCCGGGTACACGTGCGTGTCGGCGTCGGGGAGCTGCGGGTGATCGTCCCGCGCGCCACCGCGGTCGCCGTGAACGCCCACGCCACCGTCGGTGACGTGCGTGTCTTCAACCAGCAAGAGGATGGCCGCAACGTGAGCGTCTCCAGCGGCTCGAGTGCGGCGATGACGATCGATGCAAGCGTCGGCGCCGGCCGGATCGACGTGGTGCGCGCACAGAGATGACGGCCGCGCCGCAGCGCCTGTTCGTCCGCAGCGACAGCGATCGAGTCATCGCAGGCGTCTGCGGCGGGCTCGCCGCGAGGCTCGAGGTGGACGCGACACTCGTGCGGCTCGTCTTCGCCTTCGTCGCGCTGGCAGGGGGCGCCGGCATCCTCCTCTACCTCGCACTCTGGGTGTACAGCGAGAGCCGGCGCCCCTGGATGGCGGCGGCGCTCGTTGCCGCCGCCGGGGCGCTGCTCCTGCTGGCCCTCGGGCTGCCGAGGTCTGCCGTGCTCGGCGCGACGCTGGTCACGGCCGGACTGGCGGTGATGCTGCTGCGCGGCGGCTCCCTACGGCCGGGGGGCTCGATGCCGGTGCTCGCGATCGTGCTGCTCACCGCCGGTGCGGTGATCTTCCTCGGCCGCACCGGCACCTCGAATGCGTTCGTTGCGCCGGGCGCCGTCGCGGGCGCACTCCTACTCCTGATCGGGCCGTGGGTGTGGCAGCTGGCAGGTGAGCGCACCGAGCGCATCCGTCTGGCCGAGCGTGCAGAGGTGGCCGCACGCGTGCACGACTCGGTCCTGCAGACGCTCGCGCTCGTGCAACGGCACGCCGACGACCCGCTGCGCGTCGCCGGCCTGGCCCGGCGCCAGGAGCGAGAGCTTCGCCGCTGGCTCTACGGCAGCGGCGTCGGCGAGGCCGCCACCATGCTCGACGCGCTCGAAGCGGCGGTTGCCGACGTCGAGGAGCTCCACGGTGTGCGGATCGAGCTCGTCGGCGCCGGCGACGTCCCGCTCGACGAGGGCGTGGGTCAGCTCGTGCTGGCGGCCCGCGAGGCGATGACGAACGCCGCCAAGTTCTCGGGGGTCGGCGAAATCGCCGTGTACGCGGAGTGCGACAGCGACGGCGCAACCGTGTTCGTGCGCGACCGTGGCGTCGGCTTCGACCGCGCGTCCGCCGCTCCCGACCGGCGCGGCCTGTCCGACTCGATCGAGGGGCGCATGGCACGCGCAGGCGGCTCTGCGACGATCGTCAGTGCACCCGGGTCGGGCACCGAGGTCGAGTTGCGCCTTCCCGGAGTGGTCGGATGAGACGCCGAGTCGTCCTCGTCGACGATCACGCGCTGTTCCGTGCGGGCGTGCGCGGCGAGCTCGGCGATGCCGTCGACATCGTCGGCGAGGCCGGCAGCGTGGCCGAGGCGGTGCCGCTGATCCGCGAGCTCGACCCGGAGGTCGTGCTGCTCGACGTGCACCTCGGCGACGGCGGCGGCGAAGGGGTGATCGCCGCGGTCGCGCCCGAACGTCCCGGCGTGAAGTTCCTCGCGCTCTCGGTGTCGGACGCGGCCGAGGACGTGATCGCGGTGATCCGCGCCGGTGCGCGCGGCTACGTCACGAAGACGATCTCAGGCGAGGAGCTTGCCGATGCAATCGACCGCGTCGCGGAGGGCGACGCGGTCTTCTCACCGAGGCTGGCGGGGTTCGTGCTGGACGCGTTCTCGGCCGGCGGCACCGTCGGCTCCGACGAGGAGCTCGACGCACTGACGGGACGCGAGCGCGAGGTGCTTCAGCTGATTGCCCGCGGCTATCGCTACAAGGAGATCGCGGCGCGGCTGCATCTGTCGGTCAAGACGGTCGAGGCACACGTCTCGAGCGTGCTGCGCAAGCTGCAACTCTCCTCGCGGCACGAGCTCACGCGCTGGGCGCAGCAGCGCCGGCTCGTCTAGGGCCGAGCGCGAGCCCGATCTTTCCCTGGTTGCGCGCGATCGACTCGACGCGGACGCCGATCGCGTCGCCGAGGCGGTAGCGCCGTCCGGTCCTCCGCCCCACGAGCGCGGTGCCGACCTGGTTGATCTCGAAGTACTCGCCGTGGAGGCGTCGGGCGGGCAGGAACCCCTCGAAGACCTCCCCGAAGCGCACGAAGAGGCCAGAGCCGATCAGCCCGATGATTTCCCCCTCCCAGTCGGCATCCCAGCCCAGCTCGAACAGCCGCCGCTCGAGCAGCCAGGCCGCGCAGATCTCGTCCGCGAGGTACTCGACCTGCGCCGCTTCGCGTTCGCGCTCGGATGCGTGCTCGGCGAGCGAGGTCAGATCCTTCGGGACCGGGTCGCCGGCGAGGTCGAGCTCGCGGAGCAGCGTCCGGTGCACGACCAGGTCCGGATAGCGGCGGATCGGCGAGGTGAAGTGGCAGTACGCGGTGCTGGCGAGACCGGCATGCCCGAGGTTCCGCGGGTCGTAACGCGCCTGCTTGAGCGCGCGCAGCACGAGCCCCGGAAACGCCTCGCGCCCGCGGCCGGCCGTCGCCGTGTACTCGGCGACGCGGAGCGAGATCGCGCCGGCGAGTCGAGCCGCCTGCTCCGGCGTGAGCCGGGGCGGAGCAGGCGGCGTCGGCACCTCCAGGTCGACGAGCTTCGCGAGCAGAAGCTCGACCGCCTGTGGATCAGGCCGCTCGTGCACTCGATAGAGCGACTCGCGGCGGCGCCCGGCGAGGAAGCCGGCGACGTGCTCGTTGGCGAGGATCATCAGCTCCTCGACGAGCATGTGGGATTCCGGCTCACCCTCCAGCCGTGCCCCGGCGACACCGCCCTGGCCGTCGAAATCGAAGACGACTTCCGGCGTCTGCACCTGCAGGGCACCGCGTGCAAAGCGCTTTGCGCGCAACTCTCGCGCCAGCGTGTCGTTCAGCTCGAGCGCCTCGACGACGGCGGGCGGCGCCTCACGAGCTTCCGCCTGCGCGTAGGTCAGTCGTGCGTCGGAACGGATCACCGACCGGTAGAACGTCGGCTCACCAGCCGGTGGGATCTCGACGGTGACGCAGAGGCGGTCCTCGTCCGGCCGGAGCGAGCAGAGGTCGTCGGCGAGCTCGTGCGGCAGCATCGGGGCGACCGCGCCCGGGACGTATGTCGAAAACGCTCGCTGCGCGGCACCGCCGCCGAGGGGCGTGCCCTCGCGCACGAACCAGGAGACGTCAGCGATGTGCACCCAGGCGCGGATCCCGCCCTCCTCACGCCGGAACGACAACGCGTCGTCGAAGTCCTTGGCGGTATCGGGATCGACGGTGTAGGTGAGCAGGTCGCGGAGGTCGACCCGGCCCTCGGAGGTCGGGGCCACGGCCTCGTACGGCTCGAACGTGACGCGCGCACCTTTCTCGACGAGCAGCGCCTCGAGCACGTCGTCGATCCGCGACACGGATCCGAGCGCACGCTCGACCCTTGCGCGTCCACGCCCGGTTCGGACGAGTGCCAGCTCACCCGGCCCGACCCCACCGCTGCCCTTCGACTCCAGCACGATCGGCACGCCGGGCGTGAAGTACGGCTCGCCGATCAGAAGCCGCCCGCGGCGGCTAACTTCGACGACCAGCGAAGAACTGGAGTGCGGCGGCGAGGGCGTGGTACGAGCGTATGTCAGGCTCGATGCCGCCGCGCGAGATGACGTAGCCGGCCGGGGTCAGGTATCTGGCGACGGTCAGCTTCAGTGCAGCTCCCGAGGGCAGCTTGTCGATCTGCTGGACCAGCGACTTCCCGTACGTCGGGAGCCCGATGATCCTCGCCCGCGCATAATCCTTCAGCGCACCGGCGACCACCTCGGAGGCACTTGCGCTCTGCCGGTTCACGAGCACGGCGAGCGGCGCGACCACGGCGAGACTGCCTCTCGACTCGTACGTGCGGAGCGCCCGATGCGCGCCCGCGAGCGAGACGATCGTCGAGCCGTCGCGCAGGAACAGCGACGCCACCTTCACCGCCTCGTCGAGCAGCCCGCCTGGATTGGCGCGCAGGTCGAGTGCATACGCTGTCGCGCCCTCCCTCCGCAGCCGGAGCAACGCCGCTCTCGTCTCCGCCCCGCTGCCCTGGACGAACGCCGCGACGCGGACCACGCCGACCTTTCCATCGAGCTCCGCATGCACCGGATGGGCTTCGAACTCGTGCCGCTCGAGCTTCACGTCGAGCGTCTGCTTCCCCCGCCGGATTCGCAGCCGCACCGTCGTTCCGGGAGGACCGAGGATGCGGCCGGCCGCCTCCCGGTATGCGAGCCGGGCGGTCGAGGCGCCGTCGACGGCGACGATCAGGTCGCCGGGCCTTATGCCCTGCGCATGCACGCTGCCGACCCACGTCCGGCGTACCCGGAGCCCGCCCGACGCCGGCGCGACCCTGAGCCCGACCCCGCCGTAACCGGAGGCGAACTGGCGCCTGGCAAGGAGGTACTCGGCAGGGCTCAGGTAGACCGTGTAGCGGTCGTGCAATGCGGCGATCAGCCTGGGGATCGTCGGCTCGGCCAGCACCGCGGACGACAGCCGCCGGTAGTAGTGCTGCGCGAGCTCGGTCCGCACCTGGTCGAGCTCGCTGGGACCCGTCGAGCGCGGCAGCGGGCGCAGCACGAGGCCGACGGCGAACGCGACGACCACGGCAACGCCGAGCGCCAGCACCGCCGGGCGTCGCATCATCCCGACCCGCGCAGCCGCCGGGGCCGGCGTCGTCACGTCAGATGCGGAGGAAGCGGCGGATCGTCAGGCCGGAGCCGATCGCGCCCAGGCTGAGGCCCATCGCGATCAGGATCAGCGCCGTCACCGGGAACGCCAGCGCCTTCACGTCGGCGTCGCCGGTCAGATGCGGCAGGATCGCGGGCAGGGCGATCGTCTTGCCGAGCAACATGAAGAACACCGCGAGCACCGAGCCGGCCAGCCCGCAGAACAGCCCCTCGAGCATGAACGGGCCGCGGACGAACCAGTTCGTCGCACCGACGAGCTTCATCACCTCGATCTCGCGGCGTCGCGAGAAGATCGAGAGCCGGATCGTGTTCGAGATCAACAGGATCGACGCGATCAAGAGCACCAGCGTCGCCAGGATGAACACCACTTCGATCACGTGCGCGACCTGGAGGATGCGGTGCGAGACTCGCTTCCCGTCGTTGACCGTTGAAACGCCGGGCGGCTTGTGCGGGAAAACGATCGAGCTGTAGAGCTTGTCGACGTTCTCTGCCTTGTTCGGCGTCACGTCGAGCTCGGCGGGAAACGGGTTCGACGTGAGGTCGCGCGTCAGGTCGGGATAGTGCTTCTGCATGTACACCAGCGCCTGCTGTTGCGAGATGTACTTGATCCCGCCCGTCTTCACGTAGGGGCTTTCTTCGAGTCTGCGCACGAGCGCCGTCTTCTGCGCCGCGGTGGGGGCTGGACGCCCGTCGAAGTAGACCTTGACGACGAGCTCCTTCTTCACGTGGTTCGACCACGACACGGTCCAGCTGCCGAGGGCGATGAAGAGGCCGAGCAGGAACATCCCGATCAGCACGGTCATCGTCGCCGCGACGGTCGTCGACAGGTTCGCGCCCAGCGACCGCCACGCCTCGGAGAAGAGCAGCTTTACCCTTACGCTCATTCCCCGGCGTACCCCCCACGCCGCTCGTCGCGCGCGAGGCGGCCGTTCTCGAGCTGGATCACCCGCTTGCGCATCTTGTCGACCATCTCGCGGTCGTGCGTGACCATCAGGATCGTCGTGCCGCTGCGGTTGATGCGATAGAGCAGCTGCATGATGCCGACCGACGTGTCCGGATCGAGGTTGCCGGTCGGCTCGTCGCAGACGAGGAGCGGCGGATGGTTGACGAACGCGCGCGCGATCGACACACGCTGCTGCTCGCCACCGGAGAGCTCGTCGGGAAGCGAGTTCATCTTGTGCGAGAGGCCGACCATCGCAAGCACCTCGGGAACCTTCTTGCGCACCGAGGGCGCCGATTCGCCCTGCACCTTGAGGGCGTACGCGACGTTCTCGGAGGCGGTGCGGTTCGGCAGCAGCTTGAAGTCCTGGAACACGCACCCGATGTTGCGGCGGAGCATCGGCACCTTGCTGCGCTTCAGCCGGCCGAGCTCGCGACCACCGAGCACGATCTTGCCGGTCGTCGGCTCGAGCTCCTTGAGCAGGAGTCGAACGAGCGTCGACTTCCCCGACCCGGAGGCGCCGACGATGAACACGAACTCGCCCTTGTCGATGTGAAAGGTGACGTCGTGGAGCGCCGTCACATCCGGCTCGTACACCTTCGTGACGGAGTCGAACACGATCATCGACCCGGCGGAGGACTGAGTGTCCGCCGGAAGTGGCGGCTCTTCGACGACGATGGTCGCTTCGGGAGTTGTCAGCTCAAGCTCCTGCACGGTTCGATGTCGGGACCGCCCACCGGGCGCCCCTGGCGCGAAGGTTCGGGGAAGTGTAGCTCACCGGCTAGACAATTCTCCCTGCGGCGCGGGCGAGCAGGTATTCACGGATGAATCCGTCGAGATTGCCGTCGAGGACCGCCTGAGCGTTGCCGGTCTCATAGCCGGTGCGTGAGTCCTTCACGAGCTGTGTCGGGTGGAGGTAGTAGGAGCGGATAGACGCGCCGCCGAAGCCGGTGTCGGCCGATCCGCCCCGCTCCTTCGCCATCAGCGCCTCCCTCTCCTCTTCCGCGCGCTCGACCAGGCGGGCCTTGAGCACGCGCATCGCCGTCTGCTTGTTCGCCGACTGCGACCGTTCGTTCTGACACTGAACGACGATCCCGGTCGGCAGATGCGTGATGCGGACTGCGCTGTCGGTCTTGTTCACGTGCTGTCCGCCCGCGCCCTGCGCACGGTAAGTGTCGATCCGCAGATCGCCTTCGTCGATCTCGATGTCGGAGTCGACCGCCAGGAGCGGCGCCACGATCACCGTCGCGAAGGCGGTGTGTCGGCGGTGCGCCGCGTCGAACGGGCTCTGACGGACAAGCCGGTGCTTCCCGCGTTCCGCCTTGAGGATCCCGTAGGCGTTCTCGCCACCGACGGTGAACGTGCTGGACTTGAGCCCGGCCTCCTCGCCGGGGCTCGCCTCGAGCAGGTCGACTGCGAAGCCGCGCCCGGCCGCCCAGCGCTCGTACATCCGCAGCATCATCTCGGTCCAGTCCTGCGCGTCCGTGCCACCGGTCCCCGACTGGAGCGTCACCACCGCGTCACCCGCGTCGTACTCGCCGTCGAACAACGCCGCTTCCTCCAGGCGCTCGAGCTCCTTGCGGAGCGGACGAAGCGACGCCACGATCTCCGCGTCCAGCTCGCCGCCGTCGATCGCCGCGAGCTCGCGCGCATCGTCGTAGTCGCGCATCAGCGCCCGATACCCCTCGAGCCGCCGTGCCGTTCGCGCATGCTCCGCTGAGACGCGGGCGGCGTGCCCCTGGTCGTCCCAGAAGCCGGGGGCGCTCAGCTCTGCTTCGAGCTCTGCGAGCCGTCGTTCGAGCGACGCGGGGTCAAAGGTACTCCCGGACCCAGTCGAGCTGGGCCTCGAGCTCGTCGAGCTGCTCGGCGATCGATCTTCCCTCGTCGGTCATCGGCCCATCGTATCGGCCGGCCCGACGGTCAATCGCATCGGCGCTTCGCGTCGACGCCGGCGAGCGTCGCCAGACCGCGCGTGAGATTCGGGCTCAGGTCGAGGTCGACCAGGCCGGCATGCGTCGCCGTCACGCGGACCATCCCATCGGGCTCGGACGAGACGCACCCCTGCTGTGTGCGCCAGTACGGCGACCAGCGAAGCGCGACGCGATAGTTGCCGGGCTTGTCGACGAGGAACACCACCCGTGTCGCCCACAGCCATTCGACGGTCGCGAGCCCGGGCCCGACGACCATCGACCGCGCGTTCGGCAGCTCGTAGACCGACACATGGGCCGCTCGGAAGACGCGCACGAGCCCGGACCGGCCGCTCCGCAGGAGTGCCGCTTCGAGTCGGGAGCTGTAGTCGGGGGTCGCGTCGGAGAGGACGACGTAGCGCACACCGAGCGACCGCAACCACGCCTGGTACGCCGGCTGCCGCAGCGGGTGATCGTAGAGCACCTCGTTCTGCGGGAAGTCGCTCTGCCGGTACCAGCCCCGCACGATCGGGATCCCCGCGTCCGGCAGGTACGCCGCCGGCCAGTGGTCGACGGTGTCGACCGCCTCGACCCGGTAAGACGGGCTCGAGTGCTGGTGCAGGTAGGCGATCGCGGGCTGCCAGTACGCCGCCGTGCGCCCTGAATCGGCACGTGCGCTCGCGTAGCTCGTCACGATCGGCGCGATGTTCCACACGGCGGCGAGCGCCAGCACCGGCACGGCCACGACCAGCGGCCGCCAACGGCGCAGCGACAGCACGAGCAGGGCGATCGGCAGCGCCGCATAACGGATGCGCTCGATGTTGGCGCCGACCTCCGACGGGATCGCGAACACGCCGACGCACGCGACGAGGTACACGAAGAAGAGGCCTCGAAGCGGCCTCGCGGACGGCACCGACCACGTGAGAACGAGACCGATCACGCAGAAGCCGATCCCCGCTGCGAGCTGCCAGAGGTTGAACGGGAACCGGCCCTGGCCGCTCGAGAACAACCGGTAGAGCGCGAGCTCGAGGACGGCGCCGCCGAGCATGATCGCGATCGGCAGGCGAACGTCGCGAACGGTGCGGCGGGCGATCGCGGCGCCGCCCAGCAGCACCGCAAGGAGCATGAAGGCGAGCGGGCTCGTCCCCAGGCAGAGAGCCGCGAAGAGCGCGAACCGGCCGCGCCGACCGGACTGCAGCGCCCAGAGAGACAGCAGCGCGAACGACATCGCGAGCGCGAAGGGGAATGCCGCGGAGAGCACGATGCCGGCCCAGAGGACGGAGAACGTCCGGCTCGACAGTCGAGCCGAGTCGCCCCACTGGCGCAGCGCAACCAGCGTGAACGCAAGCGCCGCGGCTGCGATCGTCGCGACGGCGAGCACCTTGATTCCGAGCACGGCCGCGAGCGGGTAGTAGAGGAAGCTGTAGGTGACGAACGTGTAGCGGCCCGCGTACCAGAAGTTGTTCCACACGAGGAACCCGTGCTGGATCAGGAACGTCCGCTGGTAGACGTGGGCGGCGAGGTCGACCCCGGGCGGCCCCATCCAGACCAGGATCGATGCGAGGCTCGCTGCGACGACGGTCGAGATCACCGCCTCGCGGGCGATCACCCGAGGGTCCGCCACGCTCACGCCAGCAAGCCTATGCGCTCGGCTGGTCACTGCGTAGACGTGACCAGACCCCGAGGTCGACCCGGCGGCCCTCCTTGAAGTGGACGTGGCGGAGGACGCCCTCCTGGGTGTAGCCGCCGCGCGCCGCGACGCGCTCCGACGCCGGGTTGGTCACGGCAATCCGCAGCTCGATCCGCTCGAGCCCGAGCTCGCCGAGACCCCACCACGTCAGGAGCGCCAGCGCGCGTCCCGCGACGCCCCGGCCGCGGGCGGCCGGCGCGACGGCGTAGCCGATCTCCGCCTCGCCGGCGGGCAGATCGAGCGCGAACATCGAAACGAAGCCCAGGAAT
This sequence comes from uncultured Thermoleophilia bacterium, assembly GCA_963769545.1. Taxonomy (GTDB): domain Bacteria; phylum Actinomycetota; class Thermoleophilia; order Gaiellales; family Gaiellaceae; genus PALSA-600. The sequence goes on from CAVYMB010000003.1 coordinate 947,435, forward strand.
TCGCCGCCGTCGGCGGCACGGACGACGAACCCCGCGCGCGTCCCGCCCCGCCAGCCGTCCTCGTAGCCGCGAATCCAGGAGCGCACGAACGACTCGCCAGCCGCCGTCGGGACGAGCGTGAACTCCTTGATCGCTTCGTCCCCGACGAGCTCGAGCAGGTCCGGGACGTCGCCTCGGCTCATCCGGTCGAGCCGGATGACGCCGTCTGAGAGCGGTGGCTCCGGCGCCCTCAGGCGCCGTGGCACTTCTTGTACTTCTTGCCCGAGCCGCACCAGCAGGGATCGTTGCGGCCCGTGCTCTCGGCCTCCGAGTTGATCTTCGGCTTCTGCGCCACGGGCGTCGCGACCGAGCCGCCGCCACCGCCGGCCGCGAGCGTCGACGTGCCGCCCGCCGCGAGGATCGCTTCGGCCCCGGCGAGCGAGCTGTGCTCGTAGCTCAGGTTGCCGTCGCCGTTTCCGACCTGCTGCAGCTGGCTCTCGTCCGCGGTCACCTCGGCGTGGAAGATCAGCGTGACCACCTCTTCGCGGATCGACCGGTTGAGCTCCTGGAACATCACGTGTCCCTCGTTGCGGTACTCGACCAGCGGGTCCTTCTGCGCCATCCCGCGGAGGTGGATCCCCTCGCGCATGTAGTCCATGCTCTCGAGATGCTCGCGCCAGCGGACGTCGACCGTCTGCAGGACGATGAAGCGCTCGAGGTCGCGGATCAGCCCCGGCTGGATCTGATCGAGCTCGGTCTCGCGCTCCGCGTAGGCGTCGGACGCGTCGTCCACGAACTCCTGGGTGATCGCCTCCCGGTCGAGCCCTTTCAGCTCGCCGGCGGTGACGCCGGTGCCGTACACGGCGTCCATCGCCGCGACGAGGCCGTTCAGGTCCCAGTCACTGGTCAGCTCGGACTCGGTGTAGACGGCGACGACGTCGGAGACGACCTCCGGCAGCCAGACCTCGCGGATGTCCTCGCCGAGGTCCTCGCCGTGCAGGACGCGATTTCGCTGCTCGTAGATCACCTGGCGCTGCACGTTCATCACGTCGTCGTACTTCAGAACGTTCTTCCGCGCGACGAAGTTCTGCTCTTCGACCTTCTTCTGCGCGTTCTCGATCTGCCGCGACAGGATCGACGCCTCCATCGGCTGCTCGTCCGGCAGCTTGAAGCGCTCCATGATGTTCTGGATCCGGTCGCCCGCGAACAGCCGCACCAGGTCGTCCTGGCCCGAGAGGTAGAAACGCGTCTCGCCGGGATCGCCCTGACGCCCTGACCGGCCGCGCAGCTGGTTGTCGATACGGCGCGCCTCGTGGCGCTCGGTGCCGAGCACGTAGAGACCCCCCACCTCGCGCACCTTGTCGTCGATCTTGATGTCGACGCCGCGGCCCGCCATGTTCGTTGCGATCGTCACGGCGCCCGCCTCACCGGCAAACTGGATGATCTCGGCCTCGCGTGCGTGCTCCTTCGCGTTCAGGACGTTGTGCGGGACGCCCTGGCGCTTGAGCAACTCGCTCAGATACTCGGAGGTCTCCACGGCGATCGTGCCCACGAGCACCGGCTGCCCTTTCGCGTGGCGCTCCTTGATGTCGCCGACGACGGCGTCGAACTTCGCCTCCGCCGTCTTGAAGATGAAGTCGTTGCGATCGTCGCGCCCGACCGGCACGTTGGTCGGGATCTCGACGACGTTCAGGCCGTAGATCTCGACGAACTCCTTCTCCTCGGTCTTCGCCGTGCCGGTCATCCCCGCGAGCTTGTCGTAGAGGCGGAAGTAGTTCTGGAGCGTGATCGTGGCCAGCGTCTGGTGCTCCTCCTGGATCGCGACTCCCTCCTTCGCCTCGATCGCCTGGTGCAAGCCCTCGCTCCAGCGCCGGCCCTCCATGATGCGCCCGGTGAACTCGTCGACGATCTTGACCTCGCCGTCCTGGATCACGTAGTCGACATCACGCTTGTACAGCGCCTGCGCCTTAAGCGATTGGGTGAGGTGGTTGACGAGCTGCACGTTGTTCGCGGAGTAGAGGTGGTCGATCTTCAGCGCCCGCTCGACCGTCTCGATTCCGGCCTCGGTCGGCGAGACCGTCTTGTGCTTCTCGTCGAACAGGTAGTCGTGCTCCTGCGCCAGCACCTCGTCCTCGACCTTCGTGTTCTTGGACTGGATGCCGTCGAGGCCCTTCACGACGCGCGCGAAGTCGTAGTAGGTCTTCGCCGCCACGGTCGGCTCGCCGGAGATGATCAGCGGCGTTCGCGCCTCGTCGATCAAGATCGAGTCGACCTCGTCGACGATCGCATACTCGTGCCCGCGCTGGACGACCGCGTCGAGCGAGATCGCCATGTTGTCGCGGAGGTAGTCGAAGCCGAACTCCGAGTTCGTGCCGTACGTGATGTCGGCGTCGTACGCCACCTTGCGCTCGTCGAACGGCATCATGTTCCCGATCGCGCCGACCGTGATCCCGAGACGGTCGAAGACCCCCCGGTTCCAATCGGCGTCGCGGTGGGCGAGGTAGTCGTTCACCGTCACGAGGTGCACGCCGGTGCCCGGTAGCGCGTTCAGGTAGAGCGGCAGGCTCGCGACGAACGTCTTTCCTTCGCCGGTCTTCATCTCGGCGATGTCGCCCTCGTGCAGGGCGATTCCCCCCATCATCTGCACGTTGAAGATCCGCTGGTCCGATTCGCGGACACGCGCCTCGCGGACGGCGGCGAACGCCTCGAACAGCAGCTCTTCGAGCGCTTCGCCGTTCTCGAGCCGCTGCCGGAACTCGGCCGTCTTCGCCCGGAGCGCCTCGTCCGAGAGCTGCTGGAACTCGGGCTCGAGGGTGCCGATGTACACGGCCTGGTCGGCCAGCCGCTTCAGCCGCCGCCCCTCGCCGAAGCGCAGCGCCTTCTCGAACGTCCCGATCGCAGGCATCAGCGGGACAGGGTACCGCCCGTCGCCGCCGTCACAGGGCAGCCGCCTGAATCTCCCAGACATCGCCCTGGACGCGTACCGCGCGGACGACGTAGTCCGGTCCAGAGGCCGCTCCGGCGCGCTCGAAGGCCGGCACCGAGCCGAATCGCGGCTCACCGTCGACGTGCAGCGAGCGTCCCTCACCGGTCGAGACGAGCTCGGCCTCATCGCCGGCGAGCCCCGGCGCAGACACCAGCTCGATCCGGCGCGCGGCCACGGCCCACAGGTCGGGCCCACGCCGGACCGCTTCGGCGCGATATGGGCGCTCGACCGACGCCTCGACCGCCTCCTGCAGCGGGGCGAGCACACCGTCGCGCTGTTCCGGCGCGCCGGCCGCAAGCACGGGCGTGCCGTCGGGAAGCGTCACGAAGTCGACGCTGTCGCCTTCGATGCCGTTCGTGTGGGCGGTCGCGACCACGTCGAACCGGCGTGGCCGCGGCACCCCGTGGATCCCGGGCTCGCCACGCTGCTCTCCATCGAAGCCCGGCGGTTGTGCGGCAGGCGGCGACGGAGCGGCCTCGTCGGTCAGGCCGCCGGCCTCGGCAAGCTGCCGGTGCAGGGGTTCCTTGCGCCGAAAGAGCGAGATCGGTCAGCCGCCCTTCTCGGCGTGCCGACGCGGCTCGACGGTCCGTCGCTCCCGGTAGCGCTTGACCTGGCGGTCGAGCTTCTCGACCAGCTGGTCGATTGACATCCGCATGTCCGGGGATTCCTCGCGCGCCCGCAACGTCGTGCCTTTGGTGAAGATGGTCGCCTCGGCGACGCTGCTCGCGGCGATCGACGGGTTCCGCTGTTCCGACAGCTCGAGCTCGACCTGCGTCGGTTCGGCCAGCAGCTTCCCGATCTTGGCCAGCTTTCGCTCGGCGTACTCACGGATCGGCGCGGTGACCTCCACGTTCTTGCCCTTCACCTGAAGCCTCATTTCCCGCCTCCTTGGTGGTGGTCAAGCCGTGCCTGCACCCTACCGCAGCCATCCATCCGCGCGTGTGCCGCATCCCGGCCGCTAACGCACCGTGCGTGCAAACGTGACCACCTGAACCGTTCGCGCCCCATTGGCACGCAGTGCCGCGGCGGCCGCCGAGACGGTCGCGCCGGTCGTGTATACGTCGTCGACGAGCAGGACGGTCTCCGGCACGTCACCGCGCACCCCGAAGGCGTTGCGGACGTTCGCCCTGCGCTCGGCCAGGCGAAGCCCCGTCTGGCGCGACGACGGCCGCGGGCGGACGAGGAGACTCGCCGGATGAAGGGCCCACCGTCGCGCAAGCTCGAGCGCGAGCTGCGTGGCGGGGTGGTACCCGCGTTCGAGGAGACGCTCGCCGTCCGGCGGCACCGCGGTGACGGCGTCGACGACCGGTTTCGCAACCTGGGCGACGACGAGATCGGCTGCAATGACTGCGCCGCGGCGGAGGCCGCGCTCCTTCCAGCCGTGCACGAGCGCCCGAGCCGGCCCCCCGTAGGCGACCGCTGCACGCGCCGAGACGAAACCGAGACGGCGCCCCGCGCACTCCACGCAGCGCTCCACCGGCCAGGCCGTCGGTGCACCACAGCACGCGCAGCAAGGTCCGGAGAGCGGCCGCAACGAGGCGCGACACCCGGAGCAGAGCAGCTCTGCCGATGCCCCGCAGGCGACGCAGCGGCCAGGGAGGATGAGATCGACGAGCCACGCGATGAACGCTACGGCAGTCGGCGTGCCGTGTCTGTCGCAACTCTGCGAAAAGAGTGCGACGGGCGCGCGACGCCGAGGTGCACGGTGTCGGACGCGGGTCGATCAGTCCGGCGTATACACGGAGCGGGCCGGCAGCCCCTGTTCGGCGCGCAGGCGGTTGTCGGCGGCGAGCAGCTGCTCGCCGTCGCCGATGTCGTACCAGGCACCGTCGAACTGCCAGCCGAACACCGGCTCGCGGCGACAGAGCCACTCGACGAAGCGGCCGGGCTGGTCGGACGAGTGCCCACCCGCGAGATACGTATCGAGCAGCGGCACGTGTGCGCGGGCGAAGAGATACGTCGCCGTCGCCGCCAGGGTCGAGGGCGGGTCGGCAGGCTTCTCGACGAAGTCGACGAGCCGCCCACTCTCGTCGAGCGCAACGATGCCGTAATGCGTCGCAAGCTCCAACGAGCCGACGTCACGGACGGCGACCGCACTCGCGACCCCCTGGGCGCGCCAGAACGAGACGTAGTCCGCGAGCGAGAAGTCGAAGAGATTGTCGCCGGCGATCACGAGCAGATCGTCGTCGAGCTGTGCCTGATCGACGACGAAGCGGAGATCGCCGATCGCGCCGAGCCGATCGTCGTTGGACGTCGTCCCGTCATCGTGCAACTGCACCCCGCGACCGTCGGCCCACGCGCGAAACGCGGGCGCCTTGCGGTGGTTCGTCACGAGGTGGACCTCGTCGAGCGATTCGACCGCCCCGATCGCGTCGAGGATCCGGTCGACGATGGGCCTGCCGCCGACGGGCAGGAGCTCCTTTGCCCACGTGTCGGTGAGCGGTCGCAACCGGGTCGCGTAGCCCGCCGCCAGCACGACGGCTCTCACGCCGGCACCGGTGCGCCCTGCAGCGACTTTGCATACGGCTGTCGGTGGACGCCCGACTCGGTGATGATCGCCGTGATCAGCGCAGCCGGCGTGACGTCGAAGGCCGGGTTGCGTGCGGGGAACCGCGAGGTGATCTCGCCCGGGTCGCGTTCCTCGATCGGGATCGCACTGCCGTCAGGCGTTGCCGGATCGAACGTCGAGCTCGGCGCGACCACGTACAACGGGATCGCGTGGTGCCGCGCGAGCACCGCGAGCGCGTACGTTCCGATCTTGTTCGCCGTGTCGCCGTTGGCGGCGATCCTGTCGGCGCCGGTGACGACGCAGTCGACCTCTCCGGCTGCCATCAGCGAGGCCGCTGCGCTGTCGGCGATCACCGCATGCGGGACGACGGCGCGCTCGAGCTCCCATGCGGTCAGCCGCGCGCCCTGGAGAAGCGGCCGCGTCTCGTCGACCCATACATGCTCGAGCAGCCCGCGCTCGCGGGCGGCGATGAGCGCTCCGACGGCGCTGCCGTAGCCCCCCGTTGCCAGACCACCCGCGTTGCAGTGGGTCAATGCGCGGGTGCCGGGCTCGAACAACGACGCAGCATGCGCCGACATCGCCCTGCAGCGCTCGACCTCGTCGCGGTGGATCTGCCGGGCATGCTCTGCGCTCGGATCCTCGTGCATCCGGTCGAGCGCCCAGGCGAGGTTGACGGCGGTCGGCCGGGATGCGCGAAGCACACGGTCGGCCTCGGCGAGGTCGTCGTGGTTGGCTGCTGCGAGCGCGTACGCATAGGCCGCCGCGATGCCGATCGCCGGGGCGCCGCGCACCGCCAGCTCGCGGATCGCATCGGCGACCTCGCCGGCGGTACGGCATTCGAGCTCGACCTCCTCGAGCGGCAGACGCCGCTGGTCGAGCAGGACGACCCGGTCGGCCTCGAGCCTGAGGATCGCCTCAGGTTCGAGCATCGTCCCGGCTACGTTCCCTCGTCCCAGGACGCGAGGTACTTCGCCTGCTCCTCGCTGAGCTTGTCGATCTCGACGCCCATCGTCAGCAACTTCAGACGTGCGATCTCCTCGTCGATCGCGGTCGGCACCGGATAGACCTTCGCCTCGAGCGACGACGCGTTCTGCACCGCGTATTCGGTCGCGAGCGCCTGGTTCGCGAAGCTCATGTCCATGACGATCGCCGGGTGGCCCTCGGCTGCCGAGATGTTGACCAGCCTGCCGTCGGCGAGCAGATAGACCCGACGCCCGTCGGCGAATGTGAACTCCTCGACCAGGTTGCGCGCCTCCCGCGTCTCGACGGCGAGCGAGCGGAGCGCCGGAATGTCGATCTCGACGTTGAAATGCCCGGTGTTGCAGACGATCGCGCCGTCCTTCATCACCGCGAGGTGCTCGTGGGCGACCACGTGCTTGTCGCCGGTTGCGGTGCAGAAGATGTCGCCGATCGGGGCCGCCTCGGCCATCGGCAGCACCTCGTAGCCGTCCATCAGCGCCTCGAGACCCCGCATCGGGTCGACCTCGGTGACGATCACGTGCGCTCCCAGGCCGCGGGCGCGCATCGCGACGCCGCGTCCGACCCAGCCGTAACCGGCGATGACGAAGCGCTTGCCTGCCAGGAGCACGTTCGTGGCCCGGATGATCCCGTCGATCGTCGACTGCCCGGTGCCGTAGCGGTTGTCGAACAGATGCTTCGTCCGTGCCTCGTTGACCGCGATCACGGGAAACGCGAGCGCGCCGTCGGCCTCCATCGCCTTCAGGCGGATCACCCCGGTGGTCGTCTCTTCCATCCCGGCGATGATGTCGCCGAGCTGCTCGCGGCGGGCGGTGTGAAGCACGCCGATCACGTCGGCACCGTCGTCCATCGTCAGTTGCGGCCTGTGGTCCACCGCCGCCTCGATGTGCGAGTAGTAGGTGTCGTTGTCCTCGCCCTTGATAGCGAAGACGGGAATGTCGTAGTCGTTGACGAGCGCAGCTGCGACGTCGTCCTGTGTGGAGAGCGGATTCGACGCGCAGAGGACGACATCCGCGCCGCCCGCCTTGAGCGTGCGCATCAGGTTCGCGGTCTCGGTCGTCACGTGCAGGCACGCGGAGATGCGGTAGCCCTGCAGCGGGAGCTCGCGCTCGAACCGTTCGCGAATCGTGGTCAGAACCGGCATCTGCCGGTCGGCCCAGACGATCCGCCGCACCCCCTCGGGGGCAAGGGCCAGATCCTTCACGTCGTGTCGCTTGGTCGTCGCCACTCGAACATCCTCTCTGGAAGTCGCGGTGAGTGTAGTGATCAGGCTGCGAGCAGCCGCTCGTGCTTTCGCTGCTCCCATTCGATCCAGGAGCCGGCATCCTCGGCCGCCGCGAGCCAGCCGTCGACGGCGGTCCGGAGGTCGTCCTCGCGACGCAGGCGGGCCGCAAACGCGAGCTCGTCGAGGTCGACCGAGAAGCGCTCACGCAGGGAACGCAGCGCGCGAAGGCGGTTCAGATCCGGCAGCTCGTAGGTCCGGTACCCGGACGGCGTCCGGGCCGGCACGACGAGCCCGTGCAGCTCCAGGTAGCGGAGCATGCGCGCCGACCAGCCGGTCTCGGCTGCGGCGGCGCCGACGGTGAGCGGGCGGCCGGGCATCCGCGCAACCTTAGCACACTCGTGTGAATGTTAGGGCGCGGAGGTGCCCTCGCGGCCGTAGGCGTCGGCGAGCCGTACCACGTCCGCCGGGAAGGGCGTCGAGACCTCGAGGATCGTCGTGTCCTCGAGCGCCGTGACCCGGTGCACCGTGCCCGGCGGGTAGTGGAACGCCACGCCCGGGCCGACGACCTCCTCGGCGAGCACCGCCTGCCCCGCCTCGCCGAGCTCGATGCGCGCCCGGCCGGACTGGACGTACCACGATTCGTCCTTCTCACGGTGGAACTGCAGCGAGAGCGACTGCCCCGCCTTCACGAACAGCACCTTGCCGCAGTAGTCGTCGGTCAGCGCCCAGACCAGCTCGTAGCCCCAGGGCTTCTCGACGCGGCTCACGTCGACGGCCCAGCGATCGAGGGAGCCGAGGTTCGGCGAATCGATCGACACGTCCGTCGAGTCTCTCACGCGAGCCACTCGGGGTGTGCGTCGACGTGGTCGGCGGCGACCCGGAGCTCCTTCGGCGTGTTGACGGTGAGCCAGAGCCCTTCGTGACGGAAGGCATGAAGGCGCCCCTCTGCCACGAGCTCGGGAAACGTGGTCGACTCGTGGTCGCCGCGTTCCGGAAAGCGCTCGAGCACCTCCTCCGAGAGAACGTAGTTGCCGCAGTTCACCCAGTACGGGACCTTGCCCGCCTCCTCGAACCCGCGAACGACGTCGTCGTCGCCGATGTCGACGAGCCCGAACTGCGACTGCGGCCGTGCGACGGCGATCGTCGCCAACGCATCCCGCGAGCGGTGCCGGGCGAGCAGTCCCGCGTAGTCGACGTCGACGAGCTCGTCGCCGTTGAGCGCGAAGACGTCGCCCTCCTCCACCCGGGCGCGTGCAGCGAACCGCAGACCGCCGCCGCGACCGAGGCGCTCGGGCTCCTCGGCGACGACGATCTCCGGGCCGAGCCCGGCCAGCTCGCGGACGAACCCGGCTCCCTCACCGGCCGCGCAGGCGAAGATGACGCGCGTGACGCCGGCGCGCGCTAGTCGCCCGACCTGATAGGCGGCAAGCGGCCTGCCCGCGACGTCGACCAGCGACTTCGGGCGGCCGCCCGCGGCGTCGCCGAGCCGTTCGGCCCGTCCGCCGGCGAGGATCAGTGCCTCCACGGGCCGGCTACGCCTCGGTCGCGGCGGCCTGCGGCGACCGCGCAACGGCGACGTCGGGAACGTCCGCCTGCGGCCCCGTCCGGCGGCCGATCCCCTCGTACGTGAACCCGGCCCGGCGCACCTCGTCCGGCTCGAGCAGGTTGCGGCCGTCGAGGATCAGCGGGTTCGTCATCGCGGCGTACGTCTCGGGTGAGGCGAGCGCGCGGAGCTCGGGCCACTCGGTGACGATCACGGCCGCGTCCGCACCGCGCACCGCGTCGGCGACCGAGTCGACCACCTCGACACCACCGGGGAGCTTGCCACCGTCGGCGACCGGGTCCCACGCGCGGACGACCGCCCCTTCGGCCAGCAGCCGCGATGCGAGCACGATCGACGGTGCCTCGCGCATGTCGTCCGTGCCGGGCTTGAACGCCAGACCGAGCAGTGCGATCGTCTTGCCCTGCAGTTGCGCGCCGAGGTGACGCTTCAGCTTGCCGACGACGCGACGCTTCTGCAGCTCGTTGACCTCGATCACGGCCGAGAGCAGCTGGAAGTGGTAGCCGGAGTTCGAGGCGAGCTGTTTGAGCGCGAGCGAATCCTTCGGGAAGCACGACCCGCCGTAGCCGATGCCCGCACGCAGAAAGTGCGGCCCGAGGCGGTGATCGAGACCGACGCCCTCGGCAACCTTGACCACGTCGGCACCCGTGGCTTCGCAGACGTTCGCGATCTCGTTGATGAACGAGATCCGCGTCATCAGGAATGCGTTCGCCGCCAGCTTGATCATCTCGGCGGAATTGACGTCGCAGTCGACGAACCGCGCATCGAGCGATGCGTACAGCGATGCGACACGTGACGCATCGCCCGGATCGAAGGAGCCGATCACGATTCGGTCCGGCTTCATGAAGTCGCCGACCGCCTTGCCCTCCGCAAGGAACTCCGGGTTCGCGACGTAGCCCACATGCCCGAGGCCGCGCTCGTCCAGCCCGGCGCGGATCTTCTCGCCCGTCCCGACCGGCACCGTCGACTTCATCACGAGGACGGGACTGCCCTCGACCTCCGGCAGCTCGTCGACCACGGTCCAGACACGCGACAGATCGGCGTCGCCCGACTGGGTCGGCGGTGTGTCGACACAGACGAACAGGAACTCGCAACCTGCGATCTCGGCGACATCGAGCGTGAACCGGAGACGGTCCCGGTTTCGCTCGAGCAATTCGGGCACGTCGTCCTCGAAGAACGGGACCTCGCCGCGCCGAAGCGAATCGATCTTCTCCGGCACGACGTCGCGCACGACCACGTCGTGCCCGAGCTCGGCGAAGCACGCACCCGTCACGAGGCCGACCCAGCCCGCTCCGAAGATGCCGACCTTGCTCATGCCTGCTCTTGCCCGCGCCTCATCGAGCGGCCAGTCTACTTTCCGTGCGGGAGGGGCTTGAGCCCCTTGGCGATCGCGAGCATCGTCTCGTTGGAGAGCGAGTCGAGCAACGTGTTGACGACCCAGTAGTTACCCGTCTTCGTCTGCAGGACGGCCATGTGCAGGTGGCTGCCTGCGTAGTAGAGGTCGAACTCACGGCCGCCGATGTCGTGGCGGAAGCTCTTGTCCGCGAGCACGGGCGCGCCGTTCCAGGCCGACTCCTGGACACCCCAGTACTCACCCGCGCCGGTGCGGAAGACGAGCCGCACCGCCTTGTGCCCCTTGACGACCGGATACAGGCGGGCGGCGACGTCGCCGTTGTACGAGTCCGCGTACGAGCTTCGCTCGAGCACGGTCGGCACCTGGAGCGGGAACCCGGCCCTCGCCTTCAGCGGATCGAGCAGCGACGTGCCGACGGACGGGTCGAGGCGCACGTACGGCGGCTGGTGCTGCGGCGCGTTCGAGGTCGGGATCGGAGCGAGCGTGCCGTGGAACGTCTGGCCGAGGACGACGACGACCATCGCGCCCGGATCCAGGGCCCGGAGCTTCGCGCTGCGCGGAAGCGGCGACACCTTGGCGGGCTGCAGCAGGGGGAGCATCGCGAGCGCGGCTGCATGCGAGCGCGGCTTGCGCGGGTCGTAGTAGATCTGCGAGTGGAAGACGTCCGCCGGCGCGTCGGCCTTGATCTGGCCCGGCGGCACCACGGTGACGTAGCCACGCTGTGCCAGCAGGTACGACGCGTTGGCGGCAGCGCCGGGGACGCCGTTCCCGTTGAGCGCCAGCACGGAGACCTTCGACGGCGGCGGAGCCTTCGACTTCAGGTGCTTGCCGAGCGCGGCTGCGTTCGCCGCCTTGGACGACTGCACGTCCGGGTTCTCGAACTGGCCGACCGCCTGCTGGATCGCGCCCGTCGGCGCCGAGGTCACGGACGCGCCGCTCACGCCTTCGACCTTCGGCTGGAAGAAATGGCCGCCCGGCAGGTTCTGGGCGAAGAACGCGTACGAGAGAACCTCGCTGCCCTGCAGCTTGTGGCCGCCCTCGGCAACCTCGATGTTGTTGACGACGGCGTCGACGAGGTGCGGCAAGCTCGTCAGCGAGAACGACTGCGCGACCTGCTCCTTGAACGCGCGGACGAACTCCTGCTGGCGTGCGAGCCGGTGATAGTCGTCGTCGGTGTGCCGGAAGCGGACGAAATCGAGCGCCTGTCCACCTGTCAGCTTCTGGTACCCCGGCTGAAGGTCGATGTTCGCGTAGTTGTCGTACGACGCGCCGGTGTTGTGGTTGTAGTAGCGGCGGTCGACATCCATCCACACGCCGCCCAGCTGGTCGACGACCTCCTTGAACCCGTGGAAGTTGACCGTGATCAGGTAGTTGATCTTCAGGTTGGTCAGATGCTTCACGGTGAGCAGCGTTCCCTTGGCACCGCAGCGGGCGTAGGCGGAGTTGATGCGGTCGACCGTGATCGGGGTGGCGCCGCAGTAGATCGGCACGCCGAGATCTCGCGGGAACGAGAGCAGCGAGATCGAGTTGGTCACCGGATCGGCACGGACCAGCATGATCGTGTCCGAGCGCGAGGGGTCGGAGGCCGACGTTCCGGCACGATGGTCATAGCCGATCACGAGCGCGATCGCCGCATGGTGGGCGACCGGGATGTCGAGGCTCTTCTCGGCGCGGATCACGTCCGGGGTGTGCGCCCGCACGGTCGCGACCGACTGGTGGAAGTACAGGTACGCCCCACCGGCGACGCCCGCGGCCAGCGCGATGAGCGTCAGCAGCGTGAAGAGGAGGATCTTCCCGACCAACCCGATACCCGACCGCCGCGGGGGCGGCGGCTGCTGGTAGTGGGTGACCGTCGATGCGGCAGCCGGCGGGAAGACGACACGGCCGTTGCCGTTCAGGCCAGCACCACGCCCGACGCCTCTCTTCAGTGTCGTCCGCATAAACGTAGGCGGCGCCCCAAGAGGCGCCCGCAGGCAGCAGGATAGCCGACCCGTCGGCGGGGCCCGTCAGGCCAGGCTCGGCGAGAGCCAGCGCTCGGCGTCGGCGAGCGGGACCTGCCGCCGCGCGGCGTAGTCGGCCAGCTGATCGCGCCCGATCCGCCCGACGGCGAAGTACCGCGACTGCGGGTGGGCGAAGTAGAGGCCGCTGACGGCGGCCGCCGGCAGCATCGCGAAGGACTCGGTCAGCGAAAGGCCGGTCCGTTCCGCGTCGAGCAGTGCGAACAGCTTCGGCTTCTCGCTGTGGTCGGGGCACGCGGGATAGCCGAGCGCGGGCCGGATTCCCCGGAAACGCTCTCCGATCAGCTCGTCGCGCGAGAAGTGCTCGGCAGGCGCGTACCACTCCCGGCGCACGCGCTCGTGGAGCCACTCGGCGAACGACTCGGCGAGGCGATCGGCGAGCGCCTTCACCACGATCGCCTGGTAGTCGTCCTGCTGCGCGACATAGGTCGCCGCGAGCTCGTCGGCGCCGTGAACGGCAACGGCGAACGCTCCGAGATGGTCGTCCGCGGGCGCGACGAAATCCGCGAGCGAGCGGTTCGGGCGACCGTCGCCGTTCACCGCCTGCTGGCGAAGGAAGGAGAACCGCGTCGGGTCGACCGCGACGTCGTCGCCGTCCGCGTACGCGGGCCAGTAGCCGTAGATCCCGCGCGCCTGCAGGAGCCCGTCACCTGCGATCTCCTCGAGCAGCGTCGTGGCGTCGTCGTAGAGCTCCCGGGCGGCCGGATTCTCGAGCAGCGCGGGGAACTTGCCCTTGAGGTCCCAGGCGTGGAAGAAGAACTGCCAGTCGATGTAGGCAACCAGCTCCGACACCTCCACCGTGAGCTCGCGTGCGCCGAGGAACGGCGGCGCCGGAAGGTCGTCGAACGGCAGCCTGGCGCGATTCGCGCGCGCCTCTGCCAGGGGCAGTAGCGGCCGCTTCAGCTTCTCGGCGTGCTGCCGGCGAAGCCGTTCCTGCAGCTCCCGGTTCTCGACGTCGAGGCCGGCTCGGCGCTTCGGGTCGAGCAGGCTCGAGACGACGTCGACGACACGGCTCGCGTCGAGCACGTGCACGGTCTCGGATCCGTATTCGGGCGCGATCTTGACGGCGGTGTGCTGGCGGGACGTCGTCGCGCCGCCGATCAGCAGGGGCAGCTCCAGCCTCGAGCGCTCGAGCTCGCGCGCGACCGTCACCATCTGATCGAGGGACGGCGTGATCAGCCCGGAGAGCCCGACCACGTCGACCCGCTCGCGCTCAGCCGTCTCGAGAATCGTCGCTGCCGGCACCATCACGCCGAGGTCGATCACCTCGTAGTCGTTGCAGCCCAGCACCACGCCGACGATGTTCTTGCCGATGTCGTGCACGTCGCCCTTGACGGTCGCGAGCAGGATCTTGCCCTGGGCGCTGCGGCCGCCGTCTCGCTCGGCCTCCATGAACGGCTGCAGGTACGCCACGGCACGCTTCATCACGCGTGCGGACTTGACGACCTGCGGCAGGAACATCCGCCCGGAGCCGAACAGATCGCCGACAACGCGCATGCCGTCCATCAGCGGCCCCTCGATCACGTCGAGCGGGCGGGCCGAAACCTGGCGCGCCTCCTCGACGTCGGCCTCGACGAAGTCGACGATGCCCCGCACCAGCGCATGCTCGAGCCGACCCGCGACCGGCTGCTCACGCCACGTGAGATCGAGCTCGCGACGCACACCACCGCCCTTGACGCGCTCGGCGAGCTCGACGAGGCGTTCCGTCGCGTCGGGCCGGCGATTGAGGATCACGTCCTCGACGTGCTCGAGCAACTCGGGCTCGAGATCCTCGTAGACGGCGAGTTGCCCGGCGTTGACGATGCCCATGTCGAGGCCGGCGCGCACCGCGTGGAAGAGGAACGCGGCGTGCATCGCCTCGCGGATCCGGTCGTTGCCCCGGAACGAGAAGCTGAGGTTCGAGATCCCACCCGAGGTGCGGGAGCCCGGACACCGCTCCTTGATCAACGGCAGGCTCTCGATAAACGCCCGTGCGTAGTCGTCGTGCTCGGGGATCCCGGTCGCGACCGCCAGGACGTTCGGGTCGAACACGATGTCCTCGGGCGCGAACCCCACCTGCTCGACCAGTAGGTCGTACGCGCGTCCGCAGATGGCGACCCGTTCCGCCACCGAGGTCGCCTGCCCGTGTTCGTCGAAGGCCATCACGACGACGCCGGCGCCGTAGTCCCGGATCCGGCGGGCCTGCCGCAGGAACTCCTCCTCCCCCTCCTTGAGGGAGATCGAGTTGACGATCCCCTTCCCCTGCAGGCACTGCAGGCCGGCCTCGAGCACCGTCCACTTCGAGCTGTCGACCATGATCGGCAGGCGCGCGACCTCTGGCTCCGTCGCGATCACGTTGAGGAACCGCCGCATCGCCTCCTCGCCTTCGAGCAGGTCGGCGTCCATGTTCATGTCGAGCAGATTGGCACCGCCGCGAACCTGCTCCAGCGCGACATCGACCGCGGCCGAAAAGTCGTCGGCCTCGATCAGCCGCCGGAACCGCGCCGACCCCGTCACGTTCGTGCGCTCACCGATCGTCACGAAGCCGGTGTCCGGGCCGATCTCGAAGGTCTCGAGACCGCTGAACCTCGGGCGGCCGTCCGACCGCGGCAGCGCGCGCGGCGCGAGCCCGTGCACGGCCTCGCCGATCGCGTGCGTGTGCTCCGGGTTCGAGCCGCAGCAGGAGCCGACGACGTTGAGCAGTCCCTCCTGCGCGAACTCGCGGAGCAGCGACGAGGTCACGTCGGCCGTCTCGTCGTAGCCGCCGAAGGCGTTGGGGAGGCCGGCGTTCGGATGGCACGACGTCAAGCAGGGAGCGACGCGCGCGAGGTCGGCGACGTACGGCCGCATCTCACGAGCGCCGAGCGAGCAGTTGACGCCGACGATCAGCGGTTCGGCGTGCTCGATCGCCGTCCAGAAAGCCTCGATCGTCTGCCCGCTGAGCATCCGGCCCGACAGGTCGACGATCGTCGCGCTGATCCAGAGCGGCAATTGCGGCGCCTCCGAGCGGGCCGCGACGATCGCGGCCTTCGCGTTGAGGGTGTCGAAGATCGTCTCGATCAGCAGCAGGTCGACGCCCCCGTCGGCCAGGCCGCGGATCTGCTCCGCGTACGACTCGACGACCTGGTCGAACGTGTGCGTCCGGAAGCCGGGATCGTCCACGCGCGGGCTGAGCGACAGGGTGATGTTGAGCGGCCCGACCGATCCGGCGACGAACCCGCCGTGTGCGTCGGCGACCTCGCGCGCGATCCGGGCACCCGCGACGTTCAGGTCGTAGACCGCCTCTTCGAGCCCGTAGTCGGCCTGACCGATCGACGTGGCGGTGAACGTGTTGGTCGTGGTGATGTCGCAGCCCGCGGCGAAATACGCCTCGTGCACCCCACGGACGATGTCGGGCCGCGCCAGATTCAGGACGTCGGGGTCGTTGTGCAGATCGCGCGAGTGGGTGGCGAACCGCTCGCCGCGGAAGTCGGACTCCGTGAGCCCGCGATTCTGCAGCAGCACGCCCCATGCGCCGTCGAGGACGAGGATGCGCTCGTTGGCGAGCTTCCTGATCTCTGTCGCGACGTCTCTCGGCACCCCTCGCCTTCCTTCTGCCTAAAGGGTGCGGAGCTTCGACGCTCGCGCGGGCTCTTTAGGCGTTTGGTAACCCGGTCGCCAAGCTGCCTTCAAAGCTCTCCGGGATTCTCCGAATCTTAGCGATGCGGCGGGGAGATCAAGACCGGCCTGCTACCGCCAACTGGTTCTCGGCGTGGCGGATGCGCTGTTCGACCTGCCAGCGGTCGGCGGTCGAGTCGCCGCGGTCGATCGCCTCGAGCTCATTCTGGGCTGCCTCGAGCTGCTCACGCGCCCGTACGTCGTCGATCTGCGACGCCTCGACGGCGTCGTCGACGAGAGCGATCGCGCGGTCGCGGAGCACCTGGAAGAAGCCCGGACCGGTTGCGTACTCCTGCACGTCGCCCCCCGGCAGGTGGATGCGCGTCGACCCGGCGCGGAGACTGGCGATCAGCGGTGCGTGGCGGGCGAGCACGCCGATCTCGCCGGCGGCGCCCGGCACGATCAGGAGCTCCGCATCACCCTCGTACGCCGCCCCTTCCGGTGTGACGAGCGAGACGGAGAACGGCTTCCGGTCGGCCACCGGTTCGTCCTAGGCGGCCGCGAGCTGCTGCGAGCGCTCGACGGCTCCCTCGATCGGACCGACCATGTAGAACGCCTGCTCGGGCAGCTCGTCGTGCCGCCCGGCGAGGATCTCGTCGAAGCCGCGGATCGTGTCCTCGAGCTTGACGTACTGGCCGGGCGTCCCGGTGAACTGCTCGGCGACGAAGTTGGGCTGCGACAGGAAGCGCTGGATCTTGCGGGCGCGCGACACCGTCAGGCGGTCTTCGTCCGACAGCTCCTCGATACCGAGGATCGCGATGATGTCCTGCAGGTCCTTGTAGCGCTGCAGCACTTCCTGCACACGTGTCGCGACGCGGTAGTGGTCGGCCGAGACGATGCCCGGCTGCAGCGCCCGCGAGGTCGAGTCCAGTGGGTCGACGGCGGGGTAGATGCCCTGCTCGACGATCGCGCGGCTGAGGACGGTCGTCGCGTCGAGGTGGGCGAACGTGTTCGCAGGCGCAGGATCGGTCAGGTCGTCGGCGGGAACGTAGATCGCCTGCACCGAGGTGACTGCGCCCTTGGTCGTCGAGGTGATGCGCTCCTGCAGCTGCCCCATCTCGGTCGCGAGCGTCGGCTGGTAGCCGACCGCGCTCGGCATGCGCCCGAGTAGGGCCGACACCTCCGAGCCCGCCTGGACGAAGCGGAAGATGTTGTCGATGAAGAGCAGCACGTCCTGACCCTGGTCGCGGAAGTACTCCGCCATCGTCAGACCGGACAGGCCGACGCGCAGGCGCGCGCCCGGCGGCTCGTTCATCTGCCCGTAGCAGAGGGCGACCTTGTCGATCACCTCCGACTCCGTCATCTCGAGCAGCAGGTCGTTCCCCTCGCGTGTCCGCTCGCCCACGCCGGAGAACACCGACACGCCCCCGTGCTCGCGCGCGATGTTGTGGATCAGCTCCTGGATGAGCACCGTCTTGCCGACACCGGCGCCGCCGAAGAGACCGATCTTGCCGCCGCGCACGTACGGGGCGATCAGGTCGATCACCTTGATGCCGGTCTCGAAGATCTCGATCTTCGGCGTCAGGTCCTGGAAGGCAGGTGGGTCGCGGTGGATCGACCAGCGCGGCGTGTCGGGCGGGGCGGGCGGCTTCTCGTCGACCGGGTCGCCCAGCACGTTCCAGACCCGACCCAGCGTGATGTCGCCGACGGGCACCGAGATCGGCCCACCCGTGTCGAAGACGTCGGTGCCGCGTGCGATCCCGTCGGTCGCGTCCATCGCCACGGCGCGCACCCGGTCGTCGCCGAGATGCTGCTGCACCTCCGCGATCAGGTCGTCGCCGTCCGGCCGTGGAATGCGCAGCGCCGAGTAGATCGCCGGGAGCGTGCCCGGGAAGACGGCATCGACGACGACGCCCTTGATCTCGAGCAGCTTGCCCACGTTCTGGTTGCCGTTGTTCGACACGATTTAGAGCTCCTCGGCTGGCTTGGTTGCACGACGCTGATGCCGATCCGCGCGGAACAAGCCCGCCAGCGCAGCCGGCAGGCGCAGCCTAGCGGATGGCGATTCGAAAGCGCCCTGCCTGTGCAGCTCCGAGCGCTTCAATCCCGACGACACACGGTCGTCATGATCGAGGCGTCAGACGTACGAGCTGATCGGGCCGGCCATCAAGGCGAAGCAACCTCCACGCGCTCATGGTACGCGCGGGCGGGGCCGGCGGTTCTTCGTCAGTCGATCTCGATCACGCGCACACGTGACGTGTCCTGGGCGACCGGCGAGATCGCGAGCTGCTGCCGGCGGATCGCGCGCATCGAGCTCAGGTCGCCTCCGCCCTGGCCGGCGCTCGCCTGCGCACCCGAATCCAGCGTGCCGCCGGTCGTGAGCCCGCCCGCCGCCAGAGCCGCCATCGACGCCACGAGCGCGGCGACCAGCCCGACGCGGCCCGCCGCACGCACGCCTCCGGCCTGCGCTGCCGTCGCCGGGACGGCAGCCGGCGTCGGCCGCTGCACGAGGCGATGGGCCCGCACGAGCGTGGTCGCACCCCTGACGTCGGCCGCATAGGCCCGGCAGTCCGCGCAGGCACGCTGATGGCGCCGCAGCCAGGCAGCCTCGAACCGGGACAGCGCCGCGTCGAGCTCCAGCGATGTCCACTCCCGCGAACGGGCGCACTCTTCGGTCAGAGCCATTACTTACTTAGACGGTTTTCTCGCGACAAGTTAGTGCCGATTGTCGACGGCCACGCCGATCAGGATCAGGCACAGCCCGAGCACCGCCAGGAGCGCCGGCACGTTGAGCGCCTCGACGTGCTCCTTCCGGGTCGACCAGCGGACACCCCCTCCCACCCAGCGGCCGAAGCCGACGAAGCCGCCGTCGGATTTTCCCCGCACCGGTGGTCGGCTGCCGACCAGGAACGCGAGGCCGCAGAGCCCGGCGCCGATCGCGTAGAAACCGACCGCGAGACCGCGCTGGACGGCATCGCCGGTCACCCCCACGATGACGAGGCCGAGCAGGGCGGCGGTGGCAGTAGTGGCGGTGAGGACGATCGCGAACCGGCGAAGGGCCTCGCGCAGCACGGGTCCCTACCCTTCGGAAGCCGCCGCTGTCGCGGCCCCGTCGCGATGCCGCATCTCCGCAGCCGTGAGCGGCCAGCGCTCCAGCGGATAGTGGCAACGCGTCAGATGATCCGACCCCGCGCCGCCGCGCGGAACGAGCTCCGGCGGCTCGACGTCGCATCGCCCCTCGACGAAGCGCGGGCAGCGCGGGTGGAACCGGCACGCGCTCGGAGGGTTGATCGGGCTCGGCACGTCGCCCTCGAGAACGATGCGCTCCCGACCCCGGCTGACCTCCGGATCGGCAATCGGGACGGCAGAGAGCAGCGCGCCTGTGTACGGATGCTGCGGGCCCTCGTAGAGGTTGTTGCGGTCGCCCGACTCGACGATCTGCCCCAGGTACATGACGAGTACGCGGTCGGAGATGTAGCGAACGACGTTGAGGTCGTGCGCGATGAAGATGTACGTCAGGTTGAAGTCGCGCTGGAGGTCCTTGAGCAGGTTCAGCACCTGAGCCTGGACCGAGACGTCGAGCGCAGAGACCGGCTCGTCGCAGACGATCAACTTCGGGTTCACCGCGAGCGCGCGCGCGATGCCGATGCGCTGGCGCTGGCCGCCGGAGAACTCGTGCGGAAAGCGGTTGTAGTGCTCCGGGTTCAGGCCGACGACCTCGAGTAGCTCCTGCACGCGGCGCTTGATCTCGGCGTCCGTGCCGAGCTTGTGCAGCTCGAGGGCCTCCGCGACGATGAAGCCGACGCGCTTGCGCGGGTTCAGCGACGCGTACGGATCCTGGAAGATCATCATCATCTCGCGCCGATACGGGCGCATCGCCGCCCGGGAGAGATTCGTGATGTCGCGGCCGCGGAAGATGACCCGGCCGCCCGTCGGATCAAGCAGCTTCATCACGCACCGCGCCATCGTCGACTTGCCGCAACCCGACTCGCCCACGACACCGACGGTCTCCCCCTCGCGGACGGTGAACGTGACGCCGTCGACGGCCTGCACGGCGGCGATCTGCTTCTGGAAGATGATCCCGCGCGTGATCGGGAAGTACTTCTGCAGCCCGTCGACGACGAGTAGCTCGTCGCCGGTGAGGGCCTGCCCGTCCGCCGTCTCCGTCGGCGACGGAGTGCTCATTGGGCTCCTGACGCGAACATGTGCAGGAGCCTGGCCGCCTCCCGACTCTTCGTCTCCTCGTCGAGGTGGCACGCCTGGAGGTGGGTCGGCTCGCCCTCGACCGGCAGCAGTTCGGGAGCCTTCGTGCGGCAGACGTCCATCACGTAGGCGCAACGCGGATGGAACCGGCATCCCTGCGGCGGCCGCAGGAGCGAAGGCGGCTGGCCCGGGATCTGGACGAGTCGCTCGAGGTCGGCGTCGAGCCGCGGTAGCGAGCCCATCAGGCCCCACGTATAGGGATGGTGCGGGTTCTTGAACACGCGATCGATCGGGCTCTTCTCGACCACTTCGGCGGCATACATCACGATCACGTCGTCTGCGATCTCGGCGATCACGCCGAGATCGTGCGTGATCATGATCACCGCGCTGTCGTAGTCCGACTGCAACTTCTCGATCAGCGTGAGGATCTGCGCCTGCGTCGTGACGTCGAGGGCGGTCGTCGGCTCGTCGGCGATCAGCAGGTCCGGGTCGTTGATCAATGCCATCGCGATCATCACGCGCTGGCGCATACCGCCGGAGAACTGGTGCGGGTAGTCGTCGATGCGCCGCTCGGCGCGCGGGATGCCCACCTGCTTCAGCAGCTCGAGGGCGCGCTTCTTCGCCTGCGCCTTGCTGACGTCGCGGTGCAGAACGACCGCCTCGACGAGTTGTGTGCCGACCGTATGCACCGGGTTCAGGCTCGTCATCGGATCCTGGAAGACCATCGCGATGTCGTTTCCGCGGATCTCCCGGAGCCGGGAGGGGCTCGCCGTCAGCAGATCCTCGCCGTTGAACAGAGCCTGACCGGTCGACGTCGTCCGGCGCTTGGGGTTCAACCCCATGATCGTCAGGCAGGTGACGCTCTTGCCGGAGCCGGATTCCCCGACGATGCCGAGCGTCTGGCCCTTGGCGATCGTGAAGCTGACCCCGTCGACGGCCTTGACGACGCCGTCGCCGGTGGCGAAATAGGTCTTGAGGTCCTTGACCTCGAGCAGGGGCGTGGGCATCAGGGCCGCAACATATCCTTCGGGGAGGCTCTTAGGAGAGCCGGATGCGCGGGTCGATCCAGGCGTAGAGCAGGTCGACGATCAGGTTGAGCACGATGATCGCCGTCGTGGCGAACACCAGGATGCCCAGCACCGTCGGACTGTCGTAGTTGTTCAGGCTCTGGATCGTCTGATAACCAAGGCCGTTCAGCGAATAAACGGTCTCCGTGAAGACCGCGCCGCCCAGCGCCAGTCCGACGTCCATGCCGAGCATGGTCACGACCGGGAGCAGAGCGTTCCGCAGGATGTGGGAGCGCATCACCCGCGTCTCGGGGGCGCCCTTGGCCCGAGCGGTCCGCACGTAGTCCTCGTTCATCGTCTCCATGACGTTCGCCCGGATCATGCGGACGTAGACCGCCGCGAACAGGATCGCGAAGGTGATCCATGGCAGGAGCAGGTGATAGGCCCACTGCACCGGTCCGCCCGGCTGGTCGAACAAGGGATGGAAGAAGTTCGCGTAGCCGGCGATCGGCGTCCAGCCCAGCTTGTAGCCGATCAGGTAGGAGGCGATCAGGCCCAGCCAGACCGGGTGCGCGGAGATCCCGATCAGCACGCCCGTCATCGACACTCGGTCGAGCAGCGAGCGGGGACGCAGGGCACTCAGGATCCCGATCGGCAATGCGATCAGCATCCAGATGACCATGCCGCCGAGCACGAGTGAGGCGGTCACCGGTGCGGCCGCGCCCACGATGCTCGTTACCGGTTGCCGGTTGACGAACGAGTGGCCGAGGTCCGGCGACTTGAGATGAGGCCCGCCGGTGAAGCTGATCGGCATCAGACGGCCGAGGAACCGCAGATACTGCACGGGGAGCGGACGGTCGGTGCCGAGGTAGTGGGCGACCTTCTGAACCTGCACCTCGGTGCAGGCGCGACCGCACGCGAACTTCGCCGGGTCTGCGGGGATCAAGTAGAAGAGGACGAAACCGATCATCGTGACGACGATGAAGAGGGCGACGGCCCAAATGCAACGACGGATGATGTAGCGGATCAAGGCCTCGTCACCTTCGCTTTCGGCTGCTGGGGTTGCCGTTCGATTTGTGAGTGTGTGCGCCGGGCGGGCCCGGCGCACACACTCGGTCCTACTGCCGTACTTGTCTTACGTTCGGGTCTCTTCCTACTTCAGGTAGAGGCTGCCGAGGTCCATCGAACCCCAGGCGGGCGAGAACAGATAACCGGCGGTGCTCGGACCGATGTAGTCGCGAACGCTGCGGTTGTCGATCGGTGCCCACGGGGCGTAGTTCTTCATCGTGTAGATGTCGAGCGCTCCCCACGCCTTCGCGCGAGCCGCACCGGTCAGCTTGTTGGCTGAATCGATCTTGGAATCGACGGTCGGCTGGTTGAAGTACGCGAGGTTGTTGTTGTTCGAGGCCTGGATCGTGCGGCCGTCGAGCAGGATGTGGAAGAAGTCGTACCCGTCGGCGTAGTCCTGATACCACCCGGCGAACATCGCGTCGAAGGGAGCACCCTTGACGCCGGCCGCCGTGTAGATCGCATAACCGACGAACGACTTCGTGGTCGTGTTGCAGCCCATCTGGTCGAGGTTGTACTTGAGGATCCCCGCCTGCGGCGTGCCCACGGGGCCCGTCGCGTACCAGAGGTTGACGTTCCCGCAAGCACTGCCGGCGAGCGACTTGGCCTTTGCCGACTGCGCACCTGCGATCGGGTACAGCTTCTGGTTGTAGACGCCGCCCGTGAGGGACGACGGGAGGATCGTCGTGGTGCGCGAGCCACCGAGCACGCCACGGACGCGAAGCAGCGCCGGACGGTCGATGGCGTAGTTCACCGCACGACGAACTGCGGCCGACTTGAACGCGCTGCCCTGGGTGTTGAGGGCGATGTAGTCGGTCTCAGGCGTCGGGTGCACGAAGAAGCGGCTCTTGTTGACGCCGTACTGCTTCTGCAGGTCGGCAGCAGCTGCCGGGTTGGTGAGACCGGTCGCATCGGCGGCGAACGTGCCGTTGCTCACCTGCAGGTACGTCTGCTGCGAGTCGGTGTTCATCGTGAAGACGATGGTGTCCGAGCGGTGCAGACGGGGGCCCTTGTAGTTCGGGTTCCGCTTCAGGACGATCTGCTTGCCGACGGTGCGGTCCGCGATGTAGTACGGGCCCGAGCCGGGCAGCGTGTTGACGCCCTGCGGGTTGACCGGCGTCTTCGACGGCTCGATCGCGCAGAAGAACGGCATCGCGAGCTTGTCGAGCAGACCACCGTCAGCCTGCGTGAGCTTGATCGTCAGCTTGTTGCCGGACGCGGTGACGCCCGACACCTTCGAGGCCTTCTTGTTGACGACGTTGTCGTAGCCGACGACGTCGGTCATGAAGGCGTTGACAGGGGAGTTCATCGAGGGGTTGGCATCCCGGTTGAACGCCGCCACGAAGCTGTTGGCGGTCAGGGCCGATCCGTCGTTGAACTTGATGCCCGACTTGATCGTGAACGTGTAGGTCTTGCCGTTGGCCGAAACGACCGGAAGGCCGGCAGCGGCGTCGGGCGTGAGCTCCGAGCTACCGTCGGCATAGTCG
The DNA here is from genome assembly GCA_963769545.1 of uncultured Thermoleophilia bacterium. Taxonomy (GTDB): domain Bacteria; phylum Actinomycetota; class Thermoleophilia; order Gaiellales; family Gaiellaceae; genus PALSA-600. Next base: position 971,386 of record CAVYMB010000003.1, read on the forward strand.
AGCAGCTTTGAACACGTCTCGTACTCGATCTGCCACGACAAAACGCCGTAGGCCAGCGCCGGGTCCGTGTAGTCGACGTCGGTCTGAGCGGCCGACAAGTTCAGCGTCTTCGACGCATGATTGGCACTGGTGCCGCCCGATGCCGTCACCGCAACGGCAGCTGCAAGTGCCGCCACGCCGATCAGGCTGAGCGGAACCCGGTACCACAGGCTCTTACGCATCCTGCTCCTTTCGAATGGTGGACCGGGTATTTGGGGACCCGGTGTCGTCTCGCCTTGCTGAGACGCTGCGTCGAGCCGATTGTTAGGGCGTGGCCCAGAGCCATTTTTCAGCGGGCAGAACGCGGATCGAAGGCGTCGCGGAGACCGTCGCCGAGCAGGTTGAAGGAAAGGGTCGTGATCAGGATCGCGATGCCCGGCCAGACCATCAGCCACGGCACCTGGAGGTAGAACTGCGGCGCCTGCTCGAGCAGGTTGCCCCAGCTCGGGGTCGGGTCCTGAATCCCGATGCCGAGGAACGACAGCCCGGCCTCTGCCAGCACGTTCGCGCCCACCGAGATGGTCGCGAGCACGATCATCGGCGCCACCAGGTGGGGCAGCAGATGAGAGCGGATGATGCGGGAGTCGCTCTGCCCGACCATCCTCGCGGCCTCGACGAACTCCTTCTCTCGCAGCGAGAGCACCTGCGCTCGCGCGATCCGCGCCGGGTAGAACCACCCGAAGATCGAGAGCACCAGGGTGATCGTGAACACCCCCTCGGGGAGGAAGCCGAACGTGATCTTGTTCAGCTGCGGGCCGGCGACCGCGGACAGGGCGATGATGAAGAGGATCACCGGGAACGCCATGGTCAGCTCGGTGATCCGGGAGATGACCATGTCGATCCAGCCGCCGAAGTACCCGGCTGCTGCCCCGCAGAAGACGCCGAAGCAGATCGAGATCGCCGTCGCGAGGATGGCGACCTCGAGCGACGCACGGCCGCCGTAGAGCAGACGGAGGAACTCGTCGCGACCTTCGGCGCCGTCACTCCCGAGCGGGAAGAAGACGGTCGGGAAGTGGCCGGTCGCCCCCACGTAGGGCACGTTCTTGAAGTGCGACCACGGCCCGAGCGGCAGAGCGCCGGAGGTCAGGCCGCCGTCGAAGATCTGGTTCGGCCCGTGCCCGAGGATTGCCGCGAAGATCGGCGCACCGACGAAGCAGAGGAAAATCAGGACGATCACGGCGATGCCGCCGCCGACCGCGGCCTTGTCCTTCTTCAATGTGATCCAGACGGACTCCCAGTAGCCGCGCGCCTTGATCTCGTCGCCGAGGTCGAGCGGCGCATCGACGACGGCGCCATCGGCGCTCGCCCCGATTACATCGTGCTCGGTCTGCGACACGGTTCGCGAACTCTAGCGCAGTAAAGGCAAATCGTTGATCGAAAACCGAGAAGAAGGAGTTCGCGAATTCGGTCAGCCCGAGAGGGCGTCGGCACCGGCGACGACTTCGAGGATCTCCTGCGTGATTGCGGCCTGCCGGGCGCGGTTCATCGCGAGCGTGAGGCTGTCGATCAGCTCCTGCGCCGCCTTCGACGCGTTGCGCATCGCGGTCATGCGAGCCCCCTGCTCGGAGGCACCCGACTCGAGCAACGCCCGGTAGAGCTCCGTCTCGACGTAGACGGGCAGCAGGCGCGCGAGGATCTCCTGCGGCTCGGGCTCGTAGATGAAGTCGGGATGCCCAAGGTCGGCGGTGCGATCCGTCTCCTCGTCCGCGTCGGCGTCGGCGTCGCTCCCGGCGAGCAGGTCCTGCGGGACCGGCAGGACGTCGCGGACCGTGACCCGCTGCACGAGCGGCGAGACGAACGCGTTGTAGACCAGCACGACGCGGTCGACGCGCCCGTCGACGAAGGCCTCCGCGAGCGCATGGGCCATCGCCTGGGCATCGGCGTACGTCGGCCGCTCGCTGAAGCCCGTCCAGGACTGCGCGACCTCGAGCCGCCGGAAACGCAGCGTCGAGGCCGCCTTCTTGCCCGACGAGAAGTAGAGGACCTGCTGGCCCGCCGCTTCTGCCTCCCGTTGCACCGCGAACGTGCGGCGGAGCACCTGAGCGTTGAACGCGCCCGCGAGTCCCCGGTCCGCGGTCACGGGGACGAGCGCAACCGTCTGGATCGGGTCGCGGCGCTCGAGCAGCGGCAGCCGGACCCCGCCGGCAGCCTGCGACACGCCGGCCATCAGCTCGAGCATCCGGTCGGCGTACGGCCGCATCGCCTCGATCCGCATCTGAGCCCGGCGCAGGCGCGCGGAGGCGACGAGCTCCATCGCACGCGTCAGCTTGCGGGTGTTCGTAATCGAGCGGACGCGCCGCTTGAGGTCCTGGACCGAGGCCATCGAGCTAGGCGGCGGCTTCCGCCCCGCTGGGCTGGAAGCGAGCCTTGACGCGCTCGAGCTCGGCGTTGAGCTGCTCCGCGGTCTCGTCGTCGAGATCGCCGGTCTCGCGGATCCGCTTGTAGATCGCGTCCTGTGCCCGCAGCGACTCGCGCAGCTCGTCCTGGAAACGCGAGACGTCCTCCGTGGGGATGTCGTCGAGGAAGCCGTTGACGCCGGCGTACAACGCGACGACCTGCTCCTCCATCGGCCAGGGTTGGTACTGAGGCTGGTTCAGGGTCGCGACCATCTTCTCGCCGCGGTTCAGCGACTGCTGCGTCGCCTGGTCGAGCTCCGAGCCGAACTGGGCGAATGCCTCGAGCTCGCGGTACTGCGCCAGGTCGAGCCGAAGTCGTCCTGCCACCTTCTTCATCGCCTTCGTCTGAGCCGACGACCCGACCCGGGAGACCGAGGTGCCGACGTTGACGGCGGGCCGCACGCCCGAGAAGAAGAGGTCGGACTGGAGGAAGATCTGCCCGTCCGTGATCGAGATCACGTTCGTCGGGATGTACGCCGAGATGTCGCCCGCCTGCGTCTCGATGATCGGGAGGGCGGTCAGCGAGCCTCCCCCACGCTCGTCGCTGAGCTTGCACGCGCGCTCGAGCAGGCGCGAATGGAGGTAGAAGACGTCACCCGGGAACGCCTCACGGCCCGGTGGGCGACGCAGCAGCAGCGAGAGCTGCCGGTAGGCGTCGGCCTGCTTCGTCAGGTCGTCGTAGATGATCAGCGCGTGCTCGCCCTGGTAGAGGAAGTACTCCGCCATGGCGCATCCCGCGAACGGCGCGATCCACTTGATCGGCGCGGCCTCGGCGGCCGAGGCGTTCACGACCGTCGTGTACTCCATCGCGCCGGCGTCGCGCAGTCGTTCGACCACCTGCGCCACGGTCGACGCCTTCTGGCCGATCGCCACGTAGATGCACTTCACGTCCTGGTCGTGCTGGTTCAGGATCGTGTCGATCGCGATTGCCGTCTTGCCGGTCGAGCGGTCGCCGATGATCAGCTCGCGCTGCCCCCGGCCGACGTTGGTCATCGAGTCGATCGCCTTGATGCCGGTCTGGAGCGGCTCCTTCACGGGCTGACGGGCGATCACGCCCGGCGCCTTCCATTCGACGGGGCGCGTCTCCGTGGCCTCGACCGCGCCGAGGCCGTCGAGGGGATTTCCGAGCGGATCGACGACACGCCCGAGCAGTCCGGGACCGACCGGCACCGACGCGACCTTCCCGGTGCGGCGGACCGGGTCACCTTCCTTGATCAGATCCCACTCGCCGAAGAGCGCCACGCCGACGTTGTCCTCCTCGAGGTTGAAGGCGAGGCCGACGACGCCGTGGTCGAGCTCGAGCATCTCGAGGGCGACGCAGTTCTCGAGCCCGTGGACACGGGCGATCCCGTCGCCGACCTGCAGCACCGAACCGACTTCGGCCAGGTTCGTCTCGACGTCGAAGTGCTCGATCCGCTCCTTCAGGATCGAGGTGATCTCTTCCGGGCGCAGCTTCAAGTCAGGCTCCTTGTCGAGTTCACTGTTCGTCAGCTCCTAGCGGTTGCGAGTTCGTGGCGAAGTCGGTCGAGCCGCCCGCGCACGCTGGCGTCCAGCCGCATCGATCCGGCCTGCAGGACGAGCCCGCCGATCAGGGCCTCGTCGACCGAGCGTGTCGCCTGGACCTTGCGGCCCGACGCCTTCTCGATCTGGGCGAGGATGCCGCGGAACTCGGTGTCCGACAGTGCGTGTGCGGTGGTGAGCTCCACGTCGAGGATCCGCGCGTCCTCCGCGATGAGCGCGTCGAACTCGTCGGCCATACCCGCGAGCGCATCGGCGCGACCCTTCTGCGCGAGCAGTCGCACGAAGTTGACGACGAGCTCGTCCGAGCCTTCGGCGATCTGCGAGAGGATGTCGCCCTTCACGCGCGACTCGATCTCCGGGTTCGCGAGCACGATCGCGAGCTCCTCGGAGCCCTTGACGCCTTCGCGCAGCGCGTCGAGGTCGGCCTGCACTTGCGCGAGCCGGCCCTCATCGCGCGCAGCCTCGAACAGGGCGCGCGCGTAGATGCGCTCGGCAGCCGCTATGACGGGCTCCCCTCGAGCTGGGAGAAGTCGAGCTCCGCGAGCGCCTCGTCGATCAGCCGCCGCTGGTCGGCGGCGTCGAGCGACTTGCGGGTGATCTTCTCGGCCGCAGCGACGCTGAGCTTGCCGACCTCGTCGCGGATCTCACCGATTGCCTGCTGGGTGGCCTGTTCGATCTGCCGCCGTGTCTCCTCGAGCCGGCGCTGCCGGTCCTCCTCGGTTTCCGTGCGCACGCGCTCGCGCTGGGCGTCGGCCACCTGGCGCGCCTCGGCAAGGATCTCCTCCGACTGCGAGCGCGCCTGGCCGATCAGCTTGCGGTGCTCCTCGAGCAGATGGCGGGCCTCCTCGCGGGCACGGTCGGCCTCTTCCACCGAGCTCTGGATGCGCTCACGACGATCGTCGATCGTCTTCTGCACGTACCCGAACGCGTACCGCTTCAGCACGAAGTAGGTGATGCCGAAGCAGACGATCGTCCAGATCATCAAACCTGGCGTGACCTGGATGAGCGGGTTCGAAGCAAGCATCCGGCGGGCCTAGACCAGGACGTAGGCGAGGATCGAGCCGAGCAGGCCGTAGAACACGACCGCCTCGGTGAGGGCGAAGCCGAGCCACTGGATCCCCTGCAGCTCGCCGCGCAGCTCCGGCTGCCGGGCGACCGACTGGATCATCGACCCGAAGATGTTGCCGATGCCGACACCGGCGCCGAGCGCGCCGAGCCCGACACCGAGAGCGAGGCCGACCGCCTTGCCGGCCTTCGTGACGTCGCCGGTGGTCGCGGCGAGGATGTAACCCAGCATTCGTTTCCTCCTAGATGGTTAGTGCTCGGGCTCGATGGCCGAGCCAATGTAGATGGCGGACAGGGCGGCGAAGATGAAGGCCTGGATGCCCACGACGATGATCACCTCGAAGAGGTAGAAGAGCGTCGCGGGGATGATCACCGGAACGAGCGCAACCGACTGGAAGATGAAGATCAGTCCCAGGAACGTGAGGATCAGGATGTGCCCGGCGAGCATGTTGGCGAAGAGACGAACGGAGAGCGAGATCAACCGCATGAACTGGCCGAGAATCTCGAGCGGGACGATCAGCGCCAGCAGCGGCTTTGGCGCCTCGGGGATCCAGCTCTTGAAGTAGCGCTTGGGGCCGTTCCACTTGATGCCCTCGTAGTGCGTGAAGACGAACGTGAGCAGAGCGAGCGCGAGCGTCACCGAGAGGGAGCTCGTGGCCGCGTAGATGCCCCACGTCGGAATCCCGTGCCACGTCTCGCCGGTGAGCGGGAGCGGGATGAACCCGAGCAGGTTCACGACGAAGATGAACAGCATCAGCGTCGCCACGAACGGGAACCAACGCCCGATTGCCTTGTGCGGCAGTCCCTGCTCGGCGACCTGGGTCTGCGCGAGCTCGTAGACGATCTCCCCGAACGTCTCTCGGCGTCCCGGCTTGCCCTTTGCGCGCACGCGCATGAACACGATCCCGAACACGATCGTGACGACGGTGCCGAGCATCAGGTAGACGACGGCCTTCGTGATCGAGAGATTCAGCGGGCCGAGATGGATCGGCACCCACTCGTGTTGCTCGAATTCCTTGGTCGGATCGAACGTCCCGCGCGCGAACGCATTCGCCGGCACGAGCAGCGCGAACGTCGTGAGCGCGAGCAGCGCGCGTCTCACCGGGTCGCCCTTCCCGCCTGCGGGCCGGTGTAGTACGCGACGAGCTGCAGCCCGAAGGCTGCGCTGTAGGCGGCCGCGTACGTCAGGGCAGCCGCGAGCCCCAGCCACTTGTCGGTGACCGCCACGGCGAACACGACCACCATCACGGCGATCGCACGGAAGAGCATCAGAAAGCCAGCCACGCCTGCGGCGGCGAGGTTACCCGTCCGCGCGCGCAGCCGGGTGAGAACCGCACCGAGCGCCTCCGAGCCGACCCAGAGCACGGCGCCGATCGCCCAGCCTTCGACGGGCCAGCCGGCGAGCAGGAACAGGGGCAGCGCCACAACGAGCACGATCGCGCCGGCGACCGCGGGCAGCAGTGTGGGTGGAGCGACCCGAGGCTCTGTCCAGACGGGCATCAGACGTTCCGATACTTGATCACAGTGGCACCCACTCCGACAGGGATCCCGACGACCGAACCGAGTGCGATCCCGAGGCCGACGTTGCCCGCCGCCCAGCCGATCAGCGCGCCGACGACGATGCATGCGGCGGTCGACCCGATCAGGTATGTGCCGGCACCGGCGAGGGAGAACGTCGGTTGCTGGGGCCTCACCCGAGCGGGATCGTACCAGGTTTGTGACACGCGTTTCCGCTAATTGATCAGCACTCGACGGGAGCTTGTGACGATCGGCGTCAGGCGGCGCGCGACGCCTCGTCGCGGCGGCCTGCGCGCGGAGCGCCGCGCTTGACGAGCTCGAGCAGCACGATCACGTAGGCGGAGACGGAGACCGCGAGCACCCCGGCGACGACGTCGATCGACAGGTTGACCAGGTTCCAGTCTCCGTGCGCATGCGGCGGTGCGAACCGTGTCGCGAGCGCAGCGAGCGCGAGCGTCCCGCACCACGCCCACAGATGCGCGACCGCCCGGCGCTCCGAGAAGCCGATGCGCAGGAACCGGTGGTGCAGATGGCGCGCGTCGGCGCTGTAGATCGGTTGGCGGCTGCGAATTCGCTTCGCGACCACGAACGACGTGTCGAACACGGGAACCGCGAGCACGAGCAGCGGCAGGACGAGGGTCGCCAACGCAGCCGTCTTGACGAGGCCCTGGACGGACACCGCCGCGAGCGTGAAGCCGAGCAGCATCGCGCCGGAGTCGCCCATAAAGATCCGCGCCGGATAGAAGTTGTGCCGGAGAAAGCCGAGGCAGGCGCCGCAGACGATCGCGGCGAGCACCGCGGCCCCGATCCGGCCGAGGGACAGCTCGATCACGGTGAAGGTCGCGCCCGAGATTGCGCAGACGCCCGCCGCGAGCCCGTCCAGCCCGTCGAGGAAGTTGACCATGTTCATCACCGCGACGATCGCGACGATCGTCAGCGTGATCCCGACCCAGGTCGGCAAGGTCTGCGCACCGGCGATCGGGAACGTGAACTCGTGCAGGTAGACGCCGAACCAGGTGGGGATCGCCGCGGCGAGGATCTGACCGCCGAGCTTCTGCCACCAGAGGAGTACGCGGAAGTCGTCGATCGCCCCCACGGTGGTCGCGACCGCCGCTCCGAGCAAGACGCCGCGCAGCTCGCGGCCGAGCGGGAGGAACGCCAGCGAGGGCACGAACACGCCCAGGAACAGCGCGAGCCCGCCGAGCCGCGGGATCTCCGGCCGCGCTCGCTCGCCCTCGGCGCGGCGGTCGACGAGCCGCAGGTAGCGCGCCGCCGAGCCGACGGCCGGCGTCAGCATGAAGACGATCGCGAAGGCGACGAGCGCCCCCCAGATCACCTCTGTGTGGTCGCTCAGCTGATCCCAGACCACGGCGGCTCCTACTTCGTTCCGTAGAGGCGATCTCCCGCATCGCCGAGCCCGGGGACGATGTAGCCGCGCTCGTTGAGGCCACGGTCGATCGCGGCGACGACGATCTGCACGTCCGGGTGATGATCCTGGATGTTCGCGACGCCCTCGGGCGCCGCGATGATCGCGATCAGGCGCACGCTCGTGGCGCCGGCGTCCTTCACGACCTGCACCGCGTGCGCGGTCGAGTTGCCGGTCGCGAGCATCGGGTCGAGCAGGATCACGTCGCGCTCGGCAACGTCCTGCGGCAGCTTGACGTAGTACTCGACCGGCTCGAGCGTCTCCTCGTTCCGGTACAGGCCGATGAAGCCGACCCGCGCGCCGGAGATCAGCGTCAGCACGCCGTCGAGCATCCCCAGACCTGCGCGCAGGATCGGGCAGACGGCGACCTTCTTGCCCGAGATCCGCGGGCAAGGAGCGATCTCGAGCGGCGTCTCGATCGCGACGTCCTCGGTCGGCAGGTCCTTCGTCGCCTCGTAGGTGAGGAGCAGCGTCACCTCCTCGACGAGCTTGCGGAAGTGGACCGTCGGGGTGTCCTTGTCGCGCAGGTACGACAGCTTGTGCTGGACCAGCGGATGCCGAACCTCGGTAACGCTCACGCGTACGAGGTGTACCCGCGGAACCCGGGGTACAGCGGCCGCTTGTCGCAGAGCGCCTCCGCCCGGGCGCGGACGGCGGCGCCATCGCCGTCGTCTGCGAGCGCGTCGACAATGATCGACGCGACCTCGCGGAAGTCGTCCTCGTCGAAGCCCCGCATGGTCGCGGCCGGAGTGCCGAGCCGAACGCCCGACGCGACCATCGGCGGCCGCTCGTCGAACGGGACGGTGTTTCGGTTGGCGGTCAGCTTGCACTCCTCGAGCCGGTCCTGCGCCGCCAGTCCCGTCCACTCGGTCGCGCGCAGGTCGAGCTGGACCAGATGCGTGTCGGTGCCGCCGGTGAGCACGTCGAGGCCGCCCCCGAGCAAGCCGTCGGCGAGCGTGTCGGCGTTCAGCCTGATCTGCCGCTGGTAGTCGCGGAAGGCCTCGGTGCCGGCGATCTTGAAGCAGGCGGCCTTGGCGGCGATCGTGTGCATCAGCGGGCCGCCCTGCATCCCGGGGAAGTTGGCGCGGTCGAGCTTCTGCGCGTACTCCTCGGTGCAAAGCACGAATCCCGCGCGCGGGCCTGCGAGCGTCTTGTGGGTGGTCGAGGAGACGAAGTGGCTGTGCGGCACCGGGCTCGGATGCAGGCCTGCGGCCACCAGCCCGGAGAAGTGCGCCATGTCGCAGAGCAGGAGCGCGCCGACCTCGTCGGCGATCGCCCGGAAGCGGTCGGCTTCGACGGTCCGCGGGTAGGCCGACCCGCCGCACACGATCAGCTTCGGCCGGACCTCCTTCGCCCGCGCGAGCACGTCGTCGTAGTCGACCATCATCGTGTCGCGCGAGACGCCGTAGTGGTGGAACTCGTAGAGCTTGCCGGAGAAGTTCACCTTGAGCCCGTGGGTCAGGTGGCCGCCGTGGTCGAGCGAGAGCCCGAGCACGGCGTCGCCCGGCTTGAGCACGGCGAAGTAGACCGCCATGTTCGCCTGGGCACCGGCGTGTGGCTGGACGTTTGCGTGCTCGGCCCCGAACAGCTCCTTCGCGCGTGTCCGCGCGAGCTCCTCGATCTCGTCGACGACCTCGCAGCCGCCGTAGTAGCGCTTGCCGGGATAGCCCTCGGCGTACTTGTTCGTCGGCACCGAGCCGACCGCCTCGAGGACGCTCGGCCAGGTGAAGTTCTCCGATGCGATCAGCTCGATCTGGCCCCGTTGCCGGTCGGCCTCACGACCGAGGAGCGCTGCCGTCTCCGGGTCGATCTCCGCCAATCCGGCCGTCCTCAGCGTCTCGAAGGTCTCCTGCGCGAGCGCCACGACCGTTGATGCTACTGGCCGAGGACGGCGCGCACCTGCGCCAGGGCCTCCTCGGCGGGCACTGCTCCCGCGCGAAGCACCCGTGGCTCCGGCGTGCTGAGGTCGAGCACGGTCGAGGGCAGACCGGGAAGTCGGCCGGCGTCGAGCTCGGCAGCGCAGCCGTCGCGGATGTGTCGCGGCACGTCTGCAAGGGTCGCCGGATCGGGGCCTCCCGGCTCGTTCGCACTCGTCGCGAGCACGAGCCCGACAGCGTCCAGCACGAGCCGCGACAGCTCGGGCAGGCCCGGGACGCGGACGCCGATCGCGTCCGGCCGGTCGCCGCAGAGCCAGGGATACCGCTCCGCCGGGTTGGGCAGGACCAGCGTGTACGGACCCGGCAGTAGCGCCCGCAGCACCGCTTCGCAGCTTCCGCGAAGCTCCGGCAACCGGCCGAGGAGGGCATCGACGGAGCCCGCGAGCAGCGCCGTCGGCCGGCCGTCGGCGCGGCCTTTGAGCGCAAGGGCGGCCAGCGTCCAGTCCTCGCGCTCCGGGTTGCCGGCGAGACCGTAGACCGTGTCCGTCGGCAGGAGCACCGGGCGACCCTCGCGGAGCCCGGCTATCGCGCGTTCGACCATCGGCCCTCGACGACCCGCGGCCGTCCGGCCAGGTCCGCGGTCACGGCGACGTCGGCGTAGCCCGCGGCGCGCAGGCGCTCGGCGAGCGCGTCGGCCTTCCCCTCGTGAACCTCGAGCACCAGGGCGCCGACGAGCACGCCGCGTGCCGCTTCGACGAGGCGGGCCGTCTGTCCCTCGTCGAGCAACGCCGCGCGCGGCTCCCAATCGCGCACCTCAGGCTCGAGCGAATCGAGCTCGGCGGCGTCGACGTACGGCGGATTCGAGACGACGAGCTCGAACGGGCCGGTCGCCCCGGCGAGCAGGTCGCCCTCGCGGAGCTCGACGTCGAGGCCGAGCAGCTCGACGTTCTCGCGTGCGAGCGCGAGCGCGTCGGCCGAGGTGTCGGTGGCGATGACGGTCGCCCCGCTCAACTCCTGGGCGAGCGACAGCGCGATTGCCCCCGTCCCCGTGCCGACGTCGAGCACCCGCGGGCTCGCCACGTTCTCGAGGAGCGACAGGCACCGGTCGACCACGACTTCCGTCTCCGGACGGGGCACGAGCGCACGGCGGTCGGTTTGCAGCGTCAGCCGGCGGAATCCCCAGTCGCCCAGGACGTACGCCAGCGGTTCGCGCGCGCCGCGCCTGCGCACGGGCTCGCGCGCCGACTCGCGCTCCGCAGGCGTCAGCGGCCGGTCGTGCTGGGTGTACAGGTCGAGGCGGGTCAGGCCGAGCGCACGCGCGAGCAGCAGCTCGGCATCGAGGCGCGGGTGCTCGACGCCGTGCGACGCGAGGTAGTCCGCGGTCGCGTCGAGGACCTCGCCGAGCGTCACACGGAGGCGGTCTCGAGCGCGCGGCGCTGCTCGTCGGCGGTGAGCGCGTCGGTGAACTCGTCGAGGCCCCCCTGGAGCACCTGGTCGAGCCGGTGAACCGTCAGCTTGATCCGGTGATCGGTGACGCGGTTCTCCGGATAGTTGTAGGTGCGGATCTTCTCCGCGCGCGCTCCCGTCCCGACCTGCGCGCTCCGGGTCGCAGCCTGCTCGGCGGCCAGCCGCTCCCGCTCGGCCTCGTACAGGCGCGCGCGTAGGACGCGCATCGCCTTCTCCCGGTTCTGCAGCTGCGAACGCTCGTCCTGCATCGCGACGACGATGCCGGTCGGCAGGTGCGTGATGCGCACGGCCGAGTCGGTCGTGTTGACGGACTGGCCGCCGGGCCCCGAGGAGCGGTAGACGTCGATCTTCAGATTCTTCTCGTCGACGTCGACATCGACGTCCTCCGCCTCCGGCATCACGGCGACGGTGGCCGTCGAGGTGTGGATGCGACCCTGCGACTCGGTCTCGGGGACACGCTGCACTCGATGGGTTCCGGCTTCGAACTTGAAGACGGAATACGCACCGTCGCCTTTCACCGCGAACACGCCTTCCTTGACGCCACCGCCCTCGTTGGCGTTGACCTCGAGTTCCTCCCACTTGAAGCCGCGGCTCTCCGCGTAGCGCTGGAACATGCGGGCGAGATCGCCCGCCCAGAGACCTGCTTCGTCGCCGCCGACGCCCTGGCGGATCTCGACGATCACGTCCTTCGAATCTGCCGGGTCGCGCTCGGCGAGCGAGAGCTTGAGCTCCTCTTCGAGCCGGGCGACGTCATCCTCGAGCCCCGGCACGAGCTCCGAGAGGTCCGTGTCCTCGCGCGCCGCTTCGAGATCCTCACGGCGGGCGCGCCACTCCTGCGCAAGCGTGTACGGCCGCTCGAGCGTCTTCAGCCGGCGCCCCGCGTCGGCTGCCTCACGATGGTCGTTGTAGACGGCAGGGTCGGACAGACGCTGCTGCGTCTCCGCGTACGAGCGTTCGAGCTCCGTGATCAGATCGTCGAGGGCCGCCATCGGACCCGAAGGGTAGATCGGCTAGTCGAGCGCTGCGTCGAGCGTGACGTCCGGGACCCCGGCGAGCGCCTGCGACACCGGGCAGTTCGCCTTTGCGGCCTCTGCCGCGACGGCGAACCCCTCCGCGTCGAGGCCGGGAACCGACCCGCGGACGGTCAGCGCGCCCTTGGTGATCCCCTCGCCCGGCTGGAAGGTCACCGTGGCGGAGGTGACGAGTCGCTCGGGCGGCGTCTCGCCTCGGGCGAGGCCGGCTGACAGCGCCATCGCGAAGCAGGAGGCCCACGCAGCGGCGATCAACTCCTCCGGGCTCGTCTTGCCGTTCGGCTCCTCCGACCGAGCCGCCCAGGAAACGTCGAGCGGGCCGAAGGCGCCGCTTCCAACCTTGCCGATCGTGCCCCCGCCGGAGAGCAAGTCCCCGGTCCAGGTGACCTCGGCCCTGCGTTCAGTCGCCATCTACGCCATCACCTCCACGCGTCGGTCCGCCGGCTGAAGCCGGCCCTCACGTTCGAGCACTTCCCGCAGCGCACGGATCGACACCTCGAGCTGGTCGAGCGACGGCTCGCGCGTCGTCAGCCGCTGCAACCAGAGGCCCGGGGCGAGCAACGTCATCAGCACGCGGTTGTCGCTGTGCCGGCCCGCGAAGCGGATCAACTCGTAGGCGACCCCGGCGATCACGGGCAGCAGCGCGATGCGACTGATGATCAGCCAGTACCAGACCGGTCGGCCGAGGAGTGCGTAGACGAAGACGCCGACCACCATCACCCAGAGGAGGAACGCCGTCCCACAGCGCGGATGGATCAGCGAGTAGCGCTGCGCGATCTCGGGCGTCAGCTCTTCGCCCGCCTCGTACGCGTTGATCGCCTTGTGCTCGGCCGCGTGGTACTCGAACACGCGCCGTAGCGACGGGATGAAGCTCAGCAACGTCAGGTAGCCGATGAACACGGCGACGCGGATCAGGCCCTCGACGAGCACGAACAGATCGCCGTTCGAGATCGGCAGCAGGTCGGCGAGCAAGGCCGGCCCGACCTTGAACATCATCACGGCGAAGCCGATCGCAACGAGGAACGCGAAGGCGAGCGTCCAGCGCCCGAGCTCCGCCGGTTCCTCGTAGCCCTCCGCCTCTTCCTGCGCCGCATAGCTGGCCGAAACGCCGAGTGCGCGGAAGCCGATCGTGAGGCTCTCACCGAGCGCGACGACGCCGCGCACGATCGGAAGCCGCAGCGACCAGTGGCGCGCAGCGAGCGGGTCGATCGACCGCGCCACGTGCGCGATGTCGCCGGTCGGCGTACGGACGGCGACCGCCCAGTTGCGCGGACCGCGCATCATCACGCCCTCCAGGACGGCCTGACCTCCAATGGCCTGCGACATGACGGGTTACGCGCGCGAAGCGCGCTCGGCCTTCTCGAGCCGGCGCTGGAAACGCTCGACGCGACCGCCCGTATCGACGAGCTTCTGCTTCCCCGTGTAGAACGGGTGGCAGTTCGAGCAGATCTCGACGTGAAGCTCGGAGCTCGTCGACCGCGTCACGAACGAATTTCCGCAGCTGCAGTGGACGGTCGCGAGCTGATACTCAGGGTGGATATCGGCCTTCATCGCCGGGCCAGGATAGCAGCGGCCGTGGCGGCGGCGACGTTGCCTCCCGAGACGACGACCACAGGCCGTTCGGCCTCGATCCTGCCGCTGAGCAAGGCGGCGGTTGCGGCCGCGCCGGCCGGCTCGCAAGCCAGCTTCGCGCGTTCGTAGAGCAGGCGAAACGCCTGCTCGATCTCCTCCTCGGAGACGAGCATGCGCTCGAGGTCGCGGCAGATCGCGAGCGGCAGCGCGCCGGCGAACGGAGCGTTGAGGCCGTCGGCGATCGAAGTGGGCGTCACCGGCGTCGGCTCGCCGCGCTCGATCGCCGTATGGAGCGCCGTACTGGTCTCCGGCTCGACGGCGACGACGCGGACCCGGTCACCGATCGCGGTCTGGATCCCGGAGATCAGGCCGCCCCCGCCGACGGCGACGATCACGACGTCGGCGTCTGGCGCATCCTCGAGCAGCTCGAGCCCGACCGTTCCCGCGCCGGCGATCACGACCGGATCGTCGAACGGGTGCACGAGCGTGCGGCCCGTCGACTCGATGAGCTCGTGGAGGCGCTCGAACGCGTCGCCGGGGCCTGTCGCCTGCTGGTCGACGGTCGCGCCGTACCCGCGCGTCGCCGCCACCTTCTGCTCGGAGGCGCCTTGCCACATCACGACGAGCGCGTCGACGTTCTCCTCGGCCGCCGCGTAGGCGACGGCCTGGGCATGGTTGCCCGCGCTGATCGCGATCACGCCACGCCGCTTCTCATCCGCGTTCAGCGAGCTGAGCTTGTTCAGGGCGCCGCGCACCTTGAAGGAGCCGGTGCGCTGGAACAACTCGCACTTCAGGCGCGCACCGATCGTCCGGCTCGGCAGGAGCGGCGTGCGCGCAAGCCGGTCGCCGATCGTCTCGCGCGCGCGAAGCACGTCGTCACGGGTCGGAAGCACCGCGGCGATCGTACGCATCAGCCGCGCTGTCGCAGCGCTTCGAACAGCAACAACGCGGCGGCGGCGCTCGCGTTGAGAGAGTCCACCGTGGTTCCTCTGAGCGGAATCGACACGGTGTCGTCGGCGGCAGCTTGCCACCGCTCGTCGAGCCCCTGGTCCTCGGCGCCGACGATCAGGGCAGTCGGAACGCGCAGGTCGGCGTCCGTGTAGCGGGTGGGCGCACCGACGACTGCGGCGACGCGCCGGAGCGGCAGCGCTCGGAGCTCGTCGAGGCTCGAGGCGACGATCGGCAGCGTGAACACCGCGCCGGTCGAGGCACGAATCGCGTTGGGATTCCACGGGTCGAAGGGACCTTCGGCGACCAGCAGTGCGTCGGCACCTGCTGCTTCGGCAGATCGGGCCATCGCGCCGAGGTTGCCGGGCTTCTCGACGCCGACCGCGACGAGCACGAGGCTCACGTGTGCCGGCACAGCGTGCGACGGGGCCTCGACGACCGCGACCACGCCTTCGGGCTCGCTGCGGTACGTCATGTGGCGGAGCACCCGCGCGCTCACCTCGTCGCCGTCAAGGTGCGCGGCGGCGGGCAGCAGCTCGGTAGACCAGTACGTCGCGCGGAAGCGCAACCCGGCCGCGCGAGCGCGCTCCACCTCGCGCAACCCTTCGACGACGAACAACCCGGACGAGCGCCGCTCGCGCGACCGCCGCAGCCGTAGGACGTCCTTGACGCGCGGGTTGTCGACGGAGGTGATCATCGCGGCGCTCTCTTGGCCTGGGCGGACACTCCGGGTGGCTGCCACCCGCACGAGTGTGTCGCCAAAGTGCGCCAAGACTGTGGATTCGGGCCGTGGGCGGCGCCTGCATGCACCACGGCTCGTACCGTGGCGACGTGGCGTACAAACCCCGCGACAATCGCCCCGGCTTTCATCACGTCGTCACTCGCGGCAACAACAAGCAGCGAATCTTCGTGAACAGCGCGGACCGGCACGCGTTTCTTCGCAGCTTGGTGCATGTGGCGAACCGTCACGGTTGGAACATCTACGCCTACTGCCTGATGCGCAACCACTACCACCTGGTCTTGAACGTCGGTGAGCGCGGTCTTTCGGTGGGAATGGGCGAACTGAACACCAGTTATGCGGTGACGTTCAACAGGACACATGGCCGTATCAACCATCTCTTCGGAAAGCGGTACTGGAGCGAGTATCTGGCGGACGACCGTCGGCTGCTGAATGCCGTGCGCTACGTCGTGCAGAACCCGCGGCGCGCCGGCGGGCCCGGGTCACTCGAGAGCTATGCATGGTCGAGCTACGCAGCGACGATCGGCCTCGCACTGTCGTTCGCCCAGCTCGCGACCGGTGAGCTGCTCTCGCTGTTCGGCGAGCGACCCGAGCGAGCGATCGCGCGGTTCGCAGAGTTCTGCGACGAACCCGGCCCGTCTGGCCGAGCCGGGTGGCAGCCACCGTGACGGAACCGCCACCCGCGCGCTACGTGAGTGTGTACTCGGGGCCGCTGCCGCCTTCCGGTGGGGTGAGGCGGCCGCCCTTTGCGGTGATTGCACCGCACTGGACGCAGTTCGAGGGCGCCAGGCGCACCTCGACGGTCCCGTCTCCGTCCTCCGCCCCCACCTCGTACACGTGCGCCGGGCACATGTTCACCCAGAGCTCCGCCAGGTCCCGCGGCACCCGCGTCCGCACACGAATGTGATTCGGTTGATCGTCGGGCGTCCGGTTGCCCGACGCGAACACGCTCGACAACTTGTCGAACGTCAGCCGGCCGTCCGGCGCCGGGTAGAGGCGGTCGCGGCGCGTGCGGATGATCGACTGCTCGGCGTCGCGCTCCGTCCGCGCGTTCCCCGGCGGGAAGTGCCCCTTCGACAGGGTCATCGCCCCCGCGAGGGCACCGCCGAGGTAGAAGCCGTGCCCGAAGGCCGGGCGCATGTTGCGCACCTCCTTCAGCTCGCGCCAGACGAACGACGCGCGCAGCGACTCGTCGTACGACGCGAGCGCGGTGCGCATCGTGGTGCCACGCTCCAGTGTTCGCCACGCCGCCTCGGCGGCCAGCCGACCCGACTCGAGCGCGTAGTGGATGCCCTTCAGCGCCGGCACGTTGACGAGACCGACGCCGTCGCCGGCGAGCAGCAGCCCCGGCGCGTGGAAGCGCTGCGGCAGCGCGACGAACCCGCCCTCGGGAATCGTCTTCGCACCCCACTGCAATCGCTCCCCGCCCGCCAGGATCCGCCGGATCCGCGGATGCGTCTTCAGCTCCTGCAGCAAGTCGTGGACGGAGAGCGCGGCGTCGCGGTAGTCGAGGCCGACGACCATCCCGATCGTCACGTGCTCCTCACCCAGCGGATAGACGAACGAGCCGCCGAACTCGCGGTACTTCTTCCGCCCGCGGAGCGGCCAGCCCATCGTGTGGATGATGCGATTCAGCGGCCGCGGCACGCGCCACACCTCCTTGACGCCGAGCGCCCACACCTGCGGGTTGTCGCCCTGCAACCCGAACCGCTCGAGCGCCGCGCCGGTGAGGTGCCCCTGCGTCCCCTCGGCGAGGATCGTCACGCGTGCCGTCAGGTCCGAGCCGGCCTCGAAGTTCTGCAGCGGGACGCCGTGGCGGTCCCGCCCGCGGTCACCCGTGCGCACGCCGAGCACTCGGCCGCCGTCGACCAGCAGCGAGTCCGCCACCGTCTCGGGGAGCACCGTCACGCCGAGCGCCTCCGCCTCCTCGCCCAACCAGCCGCCGAGCCGCGCGAGCGACACGATCTGATTGCGGTCGTTCGCCATCGTCGGTGGTGTCGGGATGCGGTACGAGTGCTTGCGCGTCAGGAAGAGGACGGACTCCCGCTCTACCGGCCCGGCAAATGGGAACTCGTCGAGCCGCTTGCGACCCCGGAAGAGCTCCTGCAACGCGCGAGGATTGACGACCGCACCGGAGAGCAGGTTCGCGCCGGCCGACTTGCCCTTCTCGAGCACCGCCACCGGGACGTCGCCGAGCCGCTCGGCGACCTCGGGGCTCGCCTCGATCAGCTGACCGAGCCGGATCGCCGCTGCCAGCCCGGCCGGGCCGGCGCCGACGATCAGGAACCCGACCTCGATCCGCTCGTCGGCCGGGTCGGTCGGGGGCCGGAATGCCTCGCCGACCGACCAGGGCGGCGGGAAGTCGGCGGGCCGCACGCTCACGACCGGCGCGCGCGGACGAGCTCGGTGAGCTTGGGGACGATCGCGTGCAGATCCCCGACGACACCGAGATCCGAGAACTCGAAGATCGGAGCGTTCGGATCCTTGTTGATCGAGACGATGACGTTCGAGCCCTGCATGCCGACCTTGTGCTGGATCGCGCCGGAGATGCCGAGCGCGACGTACAGCTTCGGCGCCACGGTCTTGCCCGTCTGCCCGACCTGCGCCGAGTACGGATACCAGCCGGCGTCGACGACCGCTCTCGTCGCGCCGACCGCGCCGCCGAGCGCCTGCGCGAGGCCCTCCGCCAGCGAAAAGCTCTCGGGCTCGCCGAGCCCGCGGCCGCCCGCCACGATCACGTCAGCCTCCTCGATCGAAGGGCCTTGCTGCTCCGCGTGCGCCTGCTCGACCATCTCGGCGAGTAGCGAGAAATCCTCGAGCTCGACCGCCGCCTCCTTGACCTCGGTTGTTCCGCCGGTCGGCACCGGATCGAACGTCCCGGCCCGGAAAATCGCAAGTCGCGGCCCGCTCACCCAGCCGACGTCCGCGTAGACGCTGTCGGAGAGCGCCGGCCGCGTGCCGACGCCGTCCGCGTTCAGGTCGACGAGGTCCCAGTTCAACCCGGCGTCGAGGCGCACCGCGAGCCCGGCGGCGACGTCGGCGGCGAGCACCGACTGCGCGAACAACACCGTGTCGAAGCTCTCGTCCCGGACGAGCCGCGCCAGCACGTCGACACGCGGCTGCGGAAGCGGCGCGCCGAGCCGTTCGTCGTCCGCGACCCAGACGGTCGCGGCGCCGTGCCGGCCGGCCTCCTCCGCAAGCCCGCCGACGCCCGTGCCGGCCAGCACGCCCGCAACGTCGCCGCCCAGCGCCACCGCCTTGCCCAACACGCCCAACGACCCCTTCTGGATCTCGCCCTCGTGATGCTCGAGAAACACCAGCGTCTTCACAGCAGCCGCCGTTCCGCGAGAAACTCGACGATCTGCTCGGCCGCCGAGCCGTCGTCCTCGATCCGGCGCGCCTCGCCCCGCGAGGGCGGCGGATTGAGCGCGAGCACCGTCGTGCGCGACTCGTCGAGCCCGCCGACGTCGGCCGCGGCGAGGGTCTCCTGCGGCTTCTTCTTGGCGCCCATGATCCCCTTCAACGACGGGTAGCGCGGCGTGTTGATCGAGTCGGCGACCGCGACGACCGCGGGCAACGGCAGGCGCAAGACGTCGTAGCCGAACTCGGTCTGGCGTTTGCCGGTCAACGCGTCGCCGTCGATCGTGAGCTCGCTCACCTGCGAGACGATCGGCCGGCGGAGCCGGTCGGCGACAGCCGCCCACAGGCAGGCACCGCCGCCGTCGGCCGACTGCTGCCCGAACAGCACCAGCTCGGGCGACTCCCGCTCGAGCGCGCCGGCCAGCGCCTTGGCGGTCCCGAGCAGATCAGCGCCGTCGAACGCGGGATCGGTGACGAGCACGGCCCGGTCGGCACCCATCGCGAGCGCCTTCCGCAAGGCGTCGACCGCTCGCTCGGGCCCGAGCGAGACGACGACCACCTCGCCGTCGCCGGCGGCCTCCTTGAGGACGAGTGCCTCCTCGATCGCATACGTGTCCCACTCCGAGATCGCGAGCTCGCCGGTGCGATCGAGGCGCTTCGTCGCCGGGTCGATCCGCCGGCCGGAGGCGGCGTCGGGAACGGCCTTCACGCAGACGGCGATCTTCATCGCGGCGAGACTCTACCCGCGACGCGGTGGGCGTCCGGCCGCTAAACCGCGACGCGGGACTGCAGAAAGTCGACGATCTCGGCCGTCGGGGCGCCCGGCGTGAAGACCTCCGCGACACCTTGTTCCTTGAGCGCGATCACGTCGTCGGCCGGGATCGTCCCACCGACGACGACAAGCACGTCCTCCGCACCATCGGCGCGGAGCAGCTCGAGGATCCGCGGCACGAGCGTCATGTGCGCCCCGGAGAGAATCGAGATCCCGACGGCGTCGGCGTCCTCCTGGATCGCCGTCTCGGCGATCTGCTCGGGCGTCTGGTGGAGGCCGGTGTAGATGACCTCCATGCCTGCGTCTCGAAGTGCGCGGGCGATGATCTTCGCGCCACGGTCGTGACCGTCGAGGCCGGGCTTCGCGATCACCACCCGGATTTTCGAGGCCACTAGTGACCCGGATCGGTCGGGATCGGCGGCGTCCCGCGGGGGACCCAGCCGTCGACGAACCACTTGCCGTCGACCTTGATCATGTCGACGTAGAAGTCGCGCCCCGCGCGCCCCGGCGTGACGAGGAACAGCTCGAGCACGGCCTTGTTCGCGTACGAATGGTCGATCTTCATGTGGGCCGAGGTCTTACTGGTGATCTTGTACGGGACGACTGCGATGTTCCCGCTGAGGAACTCCTTGAGCGTCATCCCCTCGCGAACGTGCGGGCCCGAGATCTGGTAGGCGGCCTCGAGATTCTTGCGGGCGACGGCCGTGCGGACGAACTTCGTCGCGATCGTCTGCGCCTTCTGGTCGAGCTTGACGGTCTTGGGCGGCTTCGGAGTCGCGTAGGTGGTGCCCCACCCGGCCGCTGCGTTCGGCACGCCGTTGCTGCCGTTCGCGAACTGGAGGATGATCAATACCGCCGCGACCACCGCGACGGCGGCGGCAACCGGGAGCACCACACGCCAGACCTGCTGACGACGCCAGAAGGGCGTGCCTGCGACGCTGGCGTGATCCGCACGGGCTGGGGCGTGCGATTTCATCTGACGGAAGCTTAGACGGCCCGGCGAAGGATTAGTTGGCACAGATGGATCAAAAGACCGGCGTCTCGCGCCAGGTACCCCAGACCTGGCGGAGGACGTCGCACATCTCGCCCATCGTGGCGTAGGCACGGGCGGCTTCGACGATCGGCGGCATCAGGTTTCGACCGTCGGCGCCGGCGTCCGCGGCGAGCCGGACGAGCGCCGCCTCGACGGCAGCGCTGTCGCGCCGGCCCCGCAGCGCCTGCACGCGACCGACCTGCTCGCGCTCCAGGGCCGGGTCGATCTTCAGGATCGGCAGCTCGCGCTCCTCGTCGAGTGCGTAGCGGTTGACGCCGACGACGACCCGCTGGCCGGCCTCCACCTCCGCCTGGTAGCGGAAGCTGGCCTCGGCGATCTCACGCTGGAAGAAGTTCTCCTTGATCGCGGCCACCACACCACCGAGCTGCTCGATCCGCTCGAAGTACTCGTAGGCCTGCCGTTCCAGCTCGTCGGTCAACTGCTCCAGGTAGTACGACCCGCCCAGCGGATCGGCCGTGTTCACGACACCCGTCTCGTGCGCGATCACCTGCTGCGTACGCAGGGCAAGCCGCGCCGCTTCCTCGGTCGGCAACGCCAACGCCTCGTCGAACGAGTTGGTGTGCAGCGACTGCGTCCCACCCAACACCGCCGCCAGCGCCTCGATCGCCGTGCGGACGATGTTCACCTCCGGCTGCTGCGCCGTCAGCGAGACACCCGCCGTCTGCGTGTGGAAACGCATCAGCAACGAACGGTCGCTGCGGGCACCGAACCGGTCACGCAGCTCACGCGCCCAGATCCGACGCGCCGCACGGTACTTCGCGATCTCCTCGAAGAAGTCGAGATGCGCGTTGAAGAAGAACGACAACCGGGGCGCGAACTCGTCCACGTCCAGCCCGCGCTCGACCGCCCACTCGACGTACGTGAACCCGTCCGCGAGCGTGAACGCCAGCTCCTGCGCCGCCGTCGACCCCGCCTCCCGGATGTGATACCCCGACACCGAAATCGGATGCCACAACGGCATCTCGCGCGTGCAGAACTCGACCATGTCGGTGACCAGCCGCATCGAGGGCTCCGGCGGGAAGATGTACTCCTTCTGCGCGATGTACTCCTTGAGGATGTCGGTCTGGATCGTTCCGCGCAGACGGTCGCGCGGCACTCCCTGTGCTTCCCCGACGCACAGGTAGAACGCGAGCAGCATCGCCGCCGGCGAGTTGATCGTCATCGACGTCGAGACGTCGCGCAGCGGGATCCCCGCGAACAACGTCTCCATGTCCTCGAGCGAATCGACCGCGACGCCTTCGCGACCGACCTCTCCCAGTGATCGCGCGTGGTCCGAGTCGAAGCCCATCAGGGTCGGCATGTCGAAGGCCGTCGACAACCCTGTCTGCCCGTGCTCGAGCAGATAGCGAAAGCGCTCGTTCGTCTCGGCCGCCGTCCCGAACCCCGCGAACTGCCGCATCGTCCACAGCCGGCCCCGGTACATCGACGGGTACACCCCACGCGTGAACGGAAACTCCCCCGGATCGCCAAGGTCGCGCGGATAGTCGACCGACACCGACTCCGGCGACGACAACGCCGGATTCTCGACTCCCGAGATCGTCGAGAACAGCTGACCCTCCCGCTCCGGCGCCATCGGCCGCTGATCATGCCGGACCGGACGCGCGGTCACGCCCCTGGCTTCCAGAGCGGCTCTTCCCCGCCGGCGTTCGCAGCACGGGCGAGGATGAAGAGGAGGTCGCTGAGGCGATTCAGGTAGACCAGGGCGACCGGGTTCAGGTCGCGTTCGGCCGCGGCGCCGAGCACCTCGCGCTCGACCCGGCGGCAGACCGAGCGGGCGACGTGCAGCCTGGCCGCCGGCTCGCTTCCACCCGGCAGCACGAAGCTCCGCAGCTCGGGAAGCGCTGCGTTCGCCTCGTCGCAGTCCCGCTCGAGCGTGTCGACCGACGGTTGCGTGATCCGTAGGCGCCCGTCGCCCTCGGCCCACGGCACCGAGAGGTCGGCGCCGAGATCGAAGAGCTCGTTCTGGATGCGCGCGAGCCGATCGTCGGCAGCGGCGACCTGCACCCAGCCGAGCACCGAGTTCAGCTCGTCGACCGCTCCGTACGCACGCAGCAGGGGATCGAGCTTCGAGACGCGCGAGCCGTCGCCGAGCGACGTCTGCCCGCGATCCCCCCCGCGCGTGTAGATCCGCGTCAGGCGGACGGGCTCGTCCGGCTTGCGCGAGGTCATAGGCGCTCCGGCGCGCGATCACCGAGGATGTGGCGGGCGATCACGAGCCGCTGGATCTCGCTCGTGCCCTCGTAGATCTCGGTGATCTTCGCGTCACGGTAGTAGCGCTCGACGGGGAACTCCTTCGTATAGCCGTATCCGCCGAGCACCTGGATCGCCTCGGCCGTCTGACGTCGGGCGGTCTCCGACGCGAACAGCTTGGCCTTCGCGCCGGCCTCCGTGTGCGGACGACCGTTCGTCTTCAACCAGGCGGCGCGGAGGACGAGCAGCCGGGCGGCGTCGATCTCCATCGACATGTTCGCCAGCTTGTGCTGGATCGCCTGGTGGTCGGCGATCCGCCGGCCGAACGCGTGCCGCTCCTGCGCGTACCGCAGCGCCACGTCGTAGCCGGCCTGCGCGATCCCGACCGCCTGCGCCGCGATGCCGATGCGGCCGCCGTCGAGCGTCGCCATCGCGATGCGAAAACCGTGCCCCGCGTCGCCGATCAGACGGTCCTCCGCGACGACGGCGTCGATTGCGATGTCGTTGGTCACGGACGAGTTCAGACCGAGCTTCTCCTCCGTTCGCGTGATCGCGATCTGGTCGCCGTCGATCGCGAACGCCGAGATGCCGCGCGCCGACCGAGTCTCGGGGTCGGTGCGCGCGAACAGCAGCACCGTGCCGCCGAACGCCGCGTTGGTGATCCACTGCTTCGCGCCGCGCACGTGCCAGCCGCCGGCGACGGGATCGGCGCGCGTGATGATCGCGCCGGCGTCCGATCCCGCTCCCGGCTCGGTGAGGGCGAAGCAGCCGATCTGCTCGCCGCGCGCGAGCGGCGGGACGAGCCGGGAACGCTGTGCGTCGTTGCCGAACTGCAGGAGCGGCAGCGTGCACGCAGATGTGTGGACGGCGACGGTGACGCCGACGCCGGCGTCTGCGCGTGAAAGCTCCTCGAGCACGAGGATGTAGGAGAGAAAGTCGGCACCGGCGCCTCCGTACGTCTCGGGCACGCAGACGCCGAGCAGCCCGAGCTCGGCCAGCGAACCGAGCAGCTCGCCCGGGAAGCCATGCGCGCGATCCCATGCGGCGGCGTGCGGCTCGATCTCGGCCCGCGCGAAGTCGCGGGCAACTGCCTGGATCTCCCGCTGCTCGGCCGTCAGCTCGAAGTCCACGGGCCGGAGCCTATCCCGCTCGTAGGCGGGCCTTTACTTCGGCTCGGGCTCGAGCTTGTAGCCGACGCCGAATCGCGTTTGGATGAACGAATGATGCGGTGCCGGCCGATCGATCTTCTGCCGCAGCCGCCGGACGAACACGTCGACCGTCCGGTCGCGATGCGTCTCGCGGCGGCCCCACACCTTCTGCAGAAGCTCGTCGCGGGTGACGACGCGGCCGCGGTCGAGGGCGAGCGTGTAGAGCAGCTTGAACTCCGTCGGCGTGAGCCCGGCGCTCTCTCCGGCGACGAACGCCTGGACCTCGCGCGGGTCGATCCGCAGCTCCTCGATCTCGATCGCCTCACCCCGGCGTTCCTCGGCGGGGCGGACACCGCGGCGGGCGGCTGCGCCCACACGCGCAACGAGCTCACGCATCGAGAAGGGCTTGACGAGGTAGTCGTCGGCGCCGATCTCGAGGGCATGGACCCGGTCGTGCTCGGTGCCGCGCGCGGAGACGACGACGATCGGCGTCCCGATCCCCTCGGAGCGGGCGGTCTCGATCAGCTTCCAGCCGTCGAGCTCCGGCAGCATCAGGTCGAGCACGCAGACGTCGGGGTTCTCGAAGCGCAGGCGAGCGAGACCCAGCTCGCCCCGGCCCACCACCACCGGATCGAAGCCGGCCGCCACCAGGTGGCGCGCCATGCCGTCTGCGATCACCGTGTCGTCTTCGACGATCAGGACCCGACTCACGCGACCTACGATAATGCTGTCGCGCCTTCGCTTCGGGTTTCAAATTGGTGACGATTCGGTGACGAACAGATTTGTCGACGACCGCAGCTTCGACGAGCTTCGCACCGGATTCACGGCGGCCGTCTCCCACGAGCTGCGCACGCCGCTCGCCCGCATCATGGCGCTGCTCGACTCCGCCGACCTGCCGGGCGCCGACATCCAGGAACTGCTCGACCAGGCACGGGCGGAGGTCGAGAACGCCGGCGAGCTGATCGACGAGATCCTGTTCCTCTCGGAGCTGGAGAGTGGCAAGGAGGTCGTGTCGCTCGGGCACACGAACGCGCTGCCGGTGCTCGAGAACGTCGCCCGTGAGCTGGACGCCGCCGCAACGCGGGCCGGGATCGAGCTCCGGGTGGAAGGCGACGTGGATGTCGACGTGCCGCTCCGGCCCCGCATGCTGCGGATGATCGCCGAGAACCTGACCGAGAACGCGATCCGCTACGCCGGGCACGGCTGCCGGTTCACGCTGTCCGTCTGGCGGATGGGCGACGCCGCCGTCCTCACCGCCGCGGACGACGGCGTCGGCGTCGACGCCGAGACGCTCGGTCGCCTGTTCGAGCGCTTCTATCGAGGTGACGCCGCCCGCACCACGCGTGGCACGGGGCTCGGCCTCGCGATCGTCAAGCACGTGATCACGGCCGCCGGAGGCGAGATCGAGGCGAGCGGGTCACCGGGAGCCGGCCTCAGCGTCCGCTGCTCGTTCTCGCCGCAGTCACGGTTGAGAGGGACCTGACGCCGAGCCAGGCCCCTCTCACCGGGATCCGCGGTTACGTGTGGATGGTCTTGAGGGTCTTCTCGGCGGCGACGAGCACGGTCTTGACCGTGGACATCGGTGCGAAGGTGAGCTTCGCGGCGTACTGCTTCCCCTGGCCGACCGTCAGTGCCCAGAAGATCATCTTGCGCAGCTCGGCTGCGTGAGGAGTCGTCTGGTGCACGATCACGTAGGTGTACGTACTGATCGGGTATGCGAGCGACGCCGACTTCGGCGGATTCACGATGTGCATCTCGTTGTTTGCCGGCACCTTCGGGTACGCAAGAGCGGCAGCCTCGATGCGGCGAAGGCTCGGGTAGAGAAACTTCCCGGCCGCGTTCTTCACCGCGGCGAACTTGATGTGGTTCGCGATCGCGTACGCCACGTCGGTGTAGGCGATGCCGCCGCTCGTCCTAGAGACGACGCCCGCGACGCCCGAGTTTCCTTTGGCGCCGAGGCCGGCCGGGAATGCGGGCTGCGTGGAAATGCCAATCTTCGTTTTCCACGTGCCGCTGATCGCGGACAGGTAGTCGGTGAAGGCGTAGGAGGTGCCCGAGCCGTCCGAGCGGAAGACCGGGGTGATCTTGAGGTTCGGCAGGTTCGCTCCCGGGTTCAGCTTGGCGATCGCCGGGTCGTTCCAGTTCGAGATCTGGCCGAGGAAGATGTTGGCGATCGTCGGTCCGTCGAGCCGCAGGTGTGCGGGTGCACCGGGAACGTTGTAGTCGACCGCCACTGCGGAGAGGGCCCACGGAATCTGCTTGCAGTCGGGGCACGCCTGTAGCTGCGCCGGGTTCAACGGTGCGTCAGATGCACCGAAGTCGACCTGGTTACTGGTGATCGCGGCGATACCAGCGCCGGAGCCGACGGCGCTGTATTGCACCGAATAACCGAACGCCGTGCCGAGCGCCGGTGTCCAGGCGGAAACCAGCGGCGCGACGAACGTGCTGCCTGCTCCGGTGATCGTCGTGTCGTTCGACTTCGCGCCCGCCGACGTGACCGCGAGTAGTGCGGCCCCGCCAATGGCGAGAAGTGCAAGAGCTTTCCGCATGAAAGTTCCTCTCCTGTCCCTGGGGAATGGATGGTTGCTTGAGGCCTGCTGTGCGTTCGTCTGAGACGCCGCCAGCCTGCCGCTGCCAGCAGGGAAAGTGGGCTGACGCGGTGTTACACCGGGGTGACGGAGTGGTGAACGCGAACGCGCGTCGACGCTACTGCGACAGCCCGAGCTTGCGACGCTGACGATCGAGGAGGAACCGCGCCGTCAGGCTCGTCACGAGCACGAAGACGATCAGGACGAACGCTGCCGCCCAGGCCTGTGTGTGCAGGTTCGGATCGGCCGACTCGGAGTCCGTGAAGATCGTGAGCGGAATCGACTGCACCGAGTGGGTCGGGTTCCAATCGACGACCTGGCCGGCGATCGCGCACGTGAAGAGGAGAGGCGCAGTCTCCCCGGCGGCTCGCGCGATAGCGAGTGTCGTGCCCGTGAGGATGCCGCCGAACGACGTCGGCAGGACGACACGCACCACCGTCTGCCATTTGGAGACGCCGAGGGCATAGCTCGCCTCGCGCAGCTGGTTCGGGACGAGCGCCAGCACCTCCATGGCTGAGCGCGCGACCAGTGGCAGCATGATGATCGAGAGCGCGAATCCACCGGCGAAGGCGCTCTGGTGGTGCCCGATATCGAGGACGGGGATCGAGGCCTTCACGATGAGCGTGAAGACGAAGATGCCGATCACGATCGACGGGAACCCGTTCAGGACGTCGAGCCAGAGGCGCACCTGTCTGGCGAGCGACGGCGGGGCGAACTCGCTCACATAGAGCGCGGTCAGCACCCCGAACGGCAGTGCGAAGATCGTCGCGATGCCGACGAGCAGCGCCGAGCCGACGATCGCCGGCGCGATACCGCCACCGGACTGGCCGAACAGCGCCGGCCCCTTGGTGAAGAAGTCGAGGTTGAGGGCCGAGATGCCGCGGATGGCCACCGACCAGACGAGGATCCCGAGCACGGCGATCGCCGCTACGGCCGCCGCGATCGCGACGCTCTCCGCGAACCGGTTCGCGAACAGCCGTCGCCGCGAACGACCCGTCGCCTTGAGCGAGAACGCGGGCTCGGTCACGATCCACCTGCCAGCTTGCGGTCGAACCGCTTCACGATCATCTGCGCGCCGAAGTTCGCGATGAAGGAGATGATCAGCAGGATCAGCGCCAGATAGATCAGCGACGAGATCTGGAGTGTCGTGATCGCGCCCTGGTACTGATTGGCGACACGGCTCGCGATCGTGTCGCCCGGCTCGAAGATCGACCGGTGGAGCGGGATGAAGTTTCCGATCACCTGTGTGACGGCGATCGCCTCCCCGAGCGCCCGGCCCAGCCCGAGGACGACGGCCGCGACGACGCCGCCGCGCACCGAGGGGACCGTGACCGTCTTCACCATCTCCCAGCGCGTCGCCCCGAGCCCGATCGCCCCTTCCTCGAGCTCGGGCGGAACGCCGAGGAAGAGCTCGCGGCAGATCGAGGAGGTGATCGGGATGGTCATGATCGTGAGGACGAGGATCGCCGCGAACACGGTCGACTCGACCTTGTCCTGGCCGTTCGAGAAGATCGGGATCCAGCCCAGCACACTGCTGATCCAGGGCTGGAGGTGCTGCGCCGAGAACGGGGCGAGGACGTAGATCCCCCAGAGCCCGATCACCACGCTCGGAACCGCGGCGAGCATCTCGATGAGCGTGCCGGCGGGACCTCGAATCGCGGGCGGGGCGATCTCGCTCAGGAAGAGCGCGATCGCGACGGAGATCGGTCCCGCGAGCAGCATCGCACCGAACGACGTGACGATCGTCCCGATGATCAGGTCCCGTGCACCGAACTCGTTGAGCGGCGCGTTCCAGACGTTGTTCGAGACGAAGCTGAGTCCGAAGTGCTGGATCGCCGGCCACGCCGCCTTGGCGATCTCCCAGATGATCGCGGCGACGAGCACGACCGAGAGCAGGCCGGCCACCGCCGTCAGCGCGTAGAAGACCTTGTCGCCAAGCCGGTCGCGGAATCCCCGCGAATGGCCGAGCTCGGGCTTGCCGCTTTGTGGGACCGACGCCGCTTCCATCGGGCGGGAGCATTTCAGCAGCGCACGGACCTCGTGCCGGGTGTCACCACTCCGTCACATATCATTCACATCCTGTCGACCCTTCCCAACGGCACGGGTCGGGAGACTCACACGGTGTCGACCATGGATTCGGCCAAGTCCAACGAGACGTCAGTACCCGCCATCGGGGTCGCACCTCCACCCTCAGCAGCAGGTATCAGCCGCGAGGTCGTCTTCGACATCGACGACCTGGCTGTCTTCTACGGCAAGGCACTCGCGGTCGCGGGCGTCACGCTCGACGTCCACCGCAACGCGATCACAGCGTTGATCGGGCCCTCCGGTTGCGGCAAGTCGACCGTACTGCGCTGCCTCAACCGGATGAACGACCTCGTGCCCAGCGCACGGGTCGACGGCAAGATCGTCTACCACGGCATCGACCTGTACGGGAACGGCGTCGACCCGATCGAGGTGCGCCGGCGCATCGGGATGGTCTTCCAGCGCCCGAATCCGTTCCCGAAGTCGATCTACGACAACGTCGCCTACGGCTTGCGCATCCTCGGGATGAAGGACAATCTCGACGACCGGGTCGAGCAGGCTCTCCGCGGCGCCGCGCTTTGGGAAGAGGTCAAGACGCGGCTCAAGCGCTCCGCCTTCAGTCTCTCGGGCGGTCAGCAGCAGCGCCTCTGCATCGCGCGCGCGATCGCCGTCGAGCCGGACGTGATCCTGCTCGACGAGCCGGCGTCGGCCCTCGACCCGATCTCGACGTCGGCGATCGAGGACCTGATGCACGAGTTGAAACGGGACTACACGCTGGTGATCGTCACGCACAACATGCAGCAGGCCGCGCGTGTGGCAGAGATGACCGCGTTCTTCAGCCTCGACGTCCACGACGACGGAACGCGCAACGGGATCCTCGTCGAGTACGACTCGACGGAGAAGATCTTCACGCAGCCTTCCGACGAACGGACCGAGGGCTACGTGACGGGTCGCTTCGGATGAGAATCTCGTTCACCGAGGAGCTCTCACAGCTCGAGGCAGGTCTGCAGGAAGAGGGAGATCTCGTCCTCCGGGCACTCCGTTCGTCGCTCAACGCGCTCGCCCGCGGCGATGCAGAGCTCGCCGACGAGGTGATCAGCTTCGACGACGAGGTCGACCGACGCTACGTCGAGATCGAAACCGGCGTCCAGTCGCTGCTCGCCCGGCAGACGCCCGTCGCCGTCGACCTGCGCTTCGTGCTCGCCGTGCTGCGCGTCAACCTCCACCTCGAGCGGATGGCGGACTACTGCGTCACGGTCGCAAAGCTCACCAAGCTGATGGGCGATCTGAACGTCGACGACGAGGCGATCAGCCGCTCGATCGAGGAAATGGGCCAGCGCGCCGAGCAGATGATCCGCGTGGCGATGGACGCCTTCGCCACCCGCGACGCAGAGAAGGCCCAGACGCTCGTCGAGCTCGACGAGCTGATCGACCGCGCGAACCGGAATGCGACCGACGACCTCCTCTCGCTCGGCGACTCCCCGCAGGAGCGCGAGTACGCGTTGCGCATGCTCGTCGTCTCGCGGTGCGTCGAGCGGATCGGAGATCACGCGGTCGACATCGGAGAGCAGGTCGCGTACCTGGTCACGGGTGAGTTCCGCGAGTTCAGCGACGCCTCGCATCCGGTCTAGACTCGAACGTCTCCATGAGAGAAACCGGCGTCGAGGATGCGACGCGGCGGACGAGGCTCGCGAACGAGCGCACGTACCTCGCGTGGTGGCGCACCGGGCTGACCGCGCTCGCGCTCGGGATCGGCATCGGTAGGCTGCTGCCGGTCCGCACGGGCGCGTCGGATTGGCCGTATCAGGTCGTCGGCGTCGGGTTCGGCGTCCTCGGGATCACGGCGCTCGTCGTGGGACTGCAGCGAACGCGGGCGGTCGAAAAGGCACTCGACCGGGGCACCTTCGCGCCGGCCAGCGGCCCCCTGCTCGCCGTTTTGGCCGGAGCCGGGCTGCTCCTCGGCCTCGGCGTGATCGCCCTCATCCTCTTCGGCTGAGGTGCCTGGCATCTCAGCGCTAGGCAACCGAGACTCACCTCAGGCCGCGCGCAGGCCCGTTTCTCGTCGAGACGGACGAGGTACGCCGGGCGGCGCGAGCGCAGGTAGTCGACCACGGCGGCCTCGCTCCGCACGTCGCGACGGCGTGCGCGCTCCGGAGCGGGTCGGGATCGTCGTACGTGAGCTCGAGGCCTGGAATGACGAGGAGCCCGTACAGCGTCGCGGCACGCGCCGCTTCGGCCTCGATCTGGGCGAGATACGCGTCGTAACGACCTGCGCCGACGTGGTCTCCGTCTCGTGTCGCGTGGTCGGTGATCGCCAGCACGTCGAAGCCGCTCTGGCCGTAGAGATCACACAACCTGCGCACGTCGAGCGCGCCGTCGCTCCAGGTCGTGTGTGCGTGCAACTCACAGAGGAGGGGGCTCGGCTTGCTCGGCATCGATCGCATCTTCGCTGCAAACGAGGCACTTCCGGGCCTCTTCACCGAATCGCTACGCGTTGGTGACGAGGATGTTTCCGTCCGCTACGTCGTCACGAAGTAGATCGTGCACGCGATCCCGGCGACGAAGCAGTAGATCGCGAACGGCGTCAGCGTTCTGGTCTCGAAGTAGCGCATCAGGAAGCGAACCGAGAACGCGGCCGAGAGCGCCGCGCCGAGCGCGCCTGCAAGCGCCGGGCCGCGAACGCCGTTTCCGTCCTGGCCGAACAACTCGGGCATCTTGAGCAATGCCGCCGCACCGATGATCGGTGTCGCGAGCAGAAATGCGAAGCGCGCAGCGTCCTTGTGCGACAGGCCGACGAAGAGACCGCCTCCCATCGTCGCTCCCGACCGTGAGAGCCCGGGGATCAGCGCGAGCGCCTGCGCAGCTCCGACGAAGAACGTGTCGCGCCAGGTGACCGTGCGAGCGATCCGCACGTCGTCCTCGTCCGCAGTCACGGGGGCGCGTCTCCGGAGCACCTCGGCAACCGCGAGCAGCACGCCGTTCAGCGCGAGGAAGATCGACGCCGACGTCGGCGACGCGAAGATCTTGCGCAGCTGACTCTCGAGCGCGAGCCCGAGGATGCCGGCCGGGATCGTCCCGACGACGAGCAGCCATCCGAGCTTCGCGTCCGCGTCCTCGGGCGCGATCCCGCGATCGCGGAGCGACCGCCCGAGACCCTTGACGATCCGCACCCAGTCGCGCCAGAAGAAGATCAGCAGGACGATTGCGGTCGCGAGGTGGGTGGCGACCAGGAACGTGAGGAAGTACTTGTCGTTCTGATGGATGTTCCACCCGAGGAGGCTCGGCAGGATCACGCTGTGACCGAGGCTCGAGACCGGGAACAGCTCCGTCACGCCTTGCAACAACCCGAGCACGATCGCTCGGGTGTAGGAGATCAGTGCGACGGCGATCACGCAGCGGGCGTCGTGCGCGACGGGCCGCTACGGAACCAGGCGAACACGAGGCACGCGAGCCCCAGCAGGACGGCTGCGATTCCGTGTTTCACGTGGTGGTGGGTCGAGCCTGCCTGATGGCCGGGGAAGAACCCGGGCAGCGATTTCGCAGGCAGCGCGAAGTAGACGACGCCGATCACGATCAGGACGACCCCGGCAACGATCGCGATGATGACGAGCAGGCGGTCGTTCCGCACGGGCGGCAGCATACGCGTCCGGGCGGCGGCCTCAGCGCCGACGTTTCACCAAATCGCAACCCCGCCCCTATCATGCGAACGGAATGCTAGGCAGCTCCCCATGGCGACAACCCACATCCCGAGCGCCGGCGAGGCGCTGATCAACCGCGAGCTCTCGGCCATCTCGCTGATGGCGCGCGTACTCGACCTCGCGGCCGACCCGTCGGAGCCACTGCTCGAACGCGTCAAGTTCTGCGGGATCGTCTCGGACATCGTCGACGAGTTCTTCATGGTCCGAGTGGCCGGCCTCTACGACCAGGTGCTCTCGGGGCTCGCCGTCCGCCTCCCGGACGGACGCACGCCGCAGCAGACGCTCGAGGAGGTTCGCGTTCGCATGCTCGAGCTCAGCGCGGCGCAATCGCAATTGTGGCGCGACGACCTCTGCCCCGCGCTCGCAGCGGAGGGCATTCGCGTGGGCACCGTCGACGACGCGACGACGAAGGAGGTCGAAGAGCTCGAGCGAATCTTCCTGCGCCAGATCTACCCGGTGCTCACTCCGCTCGCGGTCGGGCCGGGACAGCCCTTCCCGTACATCTCCGGCCTGTCGCTGAGCCTCGGCGTGCTCGTTCGCGACGACACGTCGGGCGAGGAACGGTTTGCGCGCGTCAAGGTGCCGGAGGGACTGCCGCGCTTCGTGGCGGTCGGCTCCGACGGGCTTCGGCTGCCGCTCGAGGCCGTGATCGGGCACTACCTGCCCGTGCTCTTCCCCGAGATGGAAGTCCTCGAGCGCGTCGCCTTCCGCGTCACCCGCGACGGCGACACGGAGATCTCGGACGACGCCGATGACCTGCTCGAGGCGGTCGAGAGCGAGTTGCGCAAGCGGCGGTTCGGCGCTGTCGTGCGGCTCGAGGTCTCGAGCTCGATCTCGCGCGCGATGCTGTCGCGGCTCGAGACGCGGCTCGGAATCAGTTCGCCCGGTGTCTATCCGGTCAAAGGTCTGCTCGACCTCGCCGACCTCGGCCAGCTCTACGCACTCGACCGGCCCGATCTGAAGTACGAGCCATGGGTCGCCTACACGCAACGACGGCTCGTGAGCCCGAAGAACGACGACCTGTTCGCGGAGATTGCGCATCGCGACCTCCTCGTGCACCACCCGTACGACTCGTTCGCGACGAGTGTCGAAGCGCTCGTGAAGACCGCTGCAACGGACGAGGCGGTCGTCGGGATCAAGACGACCGTGTATCGCACGACCCAGGACTCCGCACTCGCGAACGCGCTCGTCGAAGCGGCGGAGAACGGCAAGCAGTGCGTCTGCGTCGTCGAGCTGAAGGCGCGCTTCGATGAGCGCCGCAACATCGAGTGGGCGAGGTCGCTCGAGCAGGCGGGCGTCCACGTGGTCTACGGGTTTCCGGACATGAAGATTCACGCGAAGACGACGTTGATCGTCCGCCGCGAGGCCGACGAGCTGCGGCGCTACGTCCACATCGGCACCGGCAACTATCACGCCACCACGGCGCGCAACTACGAGGACATCGGCCTCTTCACCGCCGACCCGGAGATCACCGCCGACGTCGCCGACCTGTTCAACTTCGTGACCGGGTTCGGGCGCCCGCAGCGGTTCCGCAAGCTCCTCGTTGCGCCCTTCAATCTCAAGAAGCGTCTGATCGAGCACATTCGCGAGGTCGCGGCTGCTGCGGAGGCGGATCGTCCGGCGCGGATCCGCATCAAGTGCAACAGCCTCACGCATCCGGAGGTGATCGAGGAGCTGTACCGCGCCTCACAGGCCGGCGTCGAGATCGAGATCATCGTCCGCGCGATCTGCTCGCTGATTCCGGGCATCCCCGGGCTGAGCGACAACATCCGCGTGCGGTCTGTGCTGGGACGGTTCCTCGAGCACAGCCGCCTGTACTGCTTCGAGGCCGGCGACGAGCGGACGTACCTGCTCGGCAGCGCCGACCTGATGCCGCGCAATCTCGATCATCGGATCGAGGTGGTCACGCCGGCCGAGGACCCCCACATCCGCAGCGAGATCGATGCGATCTTCAAGGCGCTGCTGAACGACAACTCGCTCGCCTGGGAGCTCCAGCGAGACGAGACCTGGCAGCGGGTGACGGGGAAGAAGGGCGAGCGCAAGCGCCCCGCACAGACGCACTTCATGAGGCGACGAGACCGGGCACGCCGCCTCCAGCGGTCTGTCTGAACAAGGGCGCGCCGTCATGTGGGGTCGTCACGATGCGTCCGTGCCGCTCGGGGTCGTGGACGTCGGGTCGAATACCGTGCGCCTGCTGGTCACGTCGCACGGGAAGCCCGTACTCTCGCTGCGCGAGAACGCGGGGCTCGGCGCATTCATCGAACGCGACGGCTCGATTCCGCAGGCCAAGCTCGCCGAAACGGCGCTGCAGGTCCGCCGCTTCGTCGAAGCGGCGGCCGGAGCAGGCGCTCCCGACGTCGAGGTGCTGATCACCAGCCCGGGCCGTCAGGCGGCCAACGGCGCCGAGCTGCGCGAGACGATCGCTGCCGCGACGGACGCTCCCGTCCACATCCTCTCGGCCCAGGAAGAGGGCCGGCTGGCGTTCATCGGAGCGCTCGGCTCCGTGCACCTGCCCTCGCGCCGACGCGTCGCCGTCGTCGACGTCGGCGGCGGTTCGTCCCAGATCGTCGTCGGCTCGGGCCGCGAAGGGATCATCTGGAGCGGCACGATCGACCTCGGCTCGCGGCGGCTCACGAGCCGGCATCTCTCCAGCGACCCGCCGACGGCGGACGAGCTGGCCTCAGCGCGCGCGGACGTCGCCGCCGCGCTCGCACCGCTCGACGTGCCGGACGTTCGCACCGCACTCGTCGTCGGCGGAAGCGCGCGGGCGCTGAAACGGCTCGTCGGCGGACGGCTCGGCAGCGATGAGCTCGAGTACGCGCTCCTGCTGCTCGGACGGACGACGGCGCCCGAGCTGATCGAGCATCACGAGGTCAATCCCGCCCGGGCCGAAGTGCTGGCTGCCGGCACGACGATCCTCGCCGCCGTGCAGCAGCGCCTCGGCACACCGCTCAGGGTCGTCCGGGCCGGACTGCGCGAGGGCGCGGTCGGCGAGCTCGCAGCGCGCCGGCAGGCCGCCTAGCGCTGCGCTCGCCGGCAGGACGCCTAGCGCTGCGCCAGAGCGGCGCGCCCGCGGTCGAGCACGGCCGCGATCGCCTCGGGATACGCGGCGCGGGCCTCGCGGCGGCGTGCCCGCTCGCGCTCGATCAGCCGGCCGGCCGCAACGGCCGTTTTCGCCCGCGCGATCTTGCGCAGGCGCTGCTCGGCCACGACCGCGTCCTGGTGCTCGCCGATCACGTCCTGGAGGTGCTTGAGCGCCTCGATGTAGGCCGCTGCGCGCCGCCCGCGCAGGAGCTCCGCCGCATACCGCGCGCGCTTCGCGCGCACACGGAGCGCGTGCAGCTCGTCGTCGGCAGGCTCTTGCGCGAGCCGGCGGGCGGACTTGCGCAGCCGGCGAAACTCGTCGGCAGCCGCCGTCGGGTTACCGGCGTCCGCATCGTCGAGCAGCCCGGCGAACGCGACCGCCAACGCATCGAGCAGCGCGAAGTACCGCTCGGAGTCGAGCGCCTCGATCAGTGCTGCGCGTTTCACGGTCCGTTCTCCGGCGAGCGTCGCGACGAGCGACTCCGCCGCCTCCCGGTCGGTGCCGAGATCGGCGGCGAGCGCCGTCAGATGCTCGAGCAGCACGTCGAGGTCGCGTACCTCGCCCAGTAGGCCGGCGAGCCACTTGAGCTCGTCTGCGAGCGGAGCGAGCTCATCGTGGTGCGGCGTCGCCGCCCGCACGAGTGCGCGCGCGCGGCGGGTCGCGACGCGCATCTTGTGCACGTCCTCCGGGTCGTCACCGAGCCGGACGCCCGGGTCGTGGGCCTCGAGCTCGCGCAGCTGCGCCTCGAGCGCGAGCGCGGTTCGCGTGGAGAGCGACTGTCCCGTGTCCGGCGGCGCCGGCAGCCCCAGCGCGCGAAAGACCTTGGGACGACCGTCCGAAGGGTTGGCCCCGGCCTCGACCAGGTCGGCCTGCAGGCGCTTCAGGTCACCCTTGCCGCCGCGCCCGACCAGCTCGATCTCGAGCTCCGTGAAGCCGCCGAGCGAATGCGCCCCTTCGAGAATGCTGACCGTGTCGACCGTCACCTCCGCAATCGGCTGCTCGTCCTTCGTGGCAAGGACCCCCGTCCGCCGCGTGCGCAGCGTCGCCGTGGGCGCGAGCGGGCCGTGTCGCAGATGCGTGAGGAGCAGGTCGCGCAGCCGGGCGGGCGGGCCGGCCGGCCCCCCGGCGACCTCGATCTCGGCGCGTGCACCGTCGTCGCGCGGGAGCTTCAGCTGCCAGCGCGACTTGCCGTTCTCGAGGCGGCGCCGTAGCGTGATCCCCGCCCGCGCAAGTGACAGCCCGGGCGTGTCGTGGTAGGTCGAGGTGAAGAGCCGGGACTCGAGCGGTGAGCCTTCGAGCGGCGGCAGCTCGAACCCGGGTGGCGGGTCGAGCTTCAGC
Organism: uncultured Thermoleophilia bacterium; assembly: GCA_963769545.1. Classification (GTDB taxonomy): domain Bacteria; phylum Actinomycetota; class Thermoleophilia; order Gaiellales; family Gaiellaceae; genus PALSA-600. The sequence continues at coordinate 1,008,240 of CAVYMB010000003.1, forward strand.
TCGCGTTCGAGCGAGACGGTCATCGCAAAAGCGTAGTGGTCCCCGGGCGCCGCCCGCAGGCAGACGGCGGCCCGGAACGGGGTCCCCCGATGAACCCCGTTCCCGGGCCGGTCCGTTTCGTTCCCCCAGGTAACCCGCAACAGGCCCGTCGACCGAGGCGCGTGCGGTTGCTGTACCCGCAGCCAACCTATGCGTGCGGCCGACTGCGACGGGTAACGGTTCCGAGAACGTTCGGGGTCGGACCGGTTGCAGGCCCTTCCCTCGAGGCGACTCCTGCTCGACCATTCCGCGCAGTGAGCGCCCTCGCCGTGGTCGCCCATCGGGTGACGCCGACGAACGTCCGGCTCGGGGTGGTGTTCACCCCGGCCCAGGCGCTCGCGCGCCTGCGGGCCGGCGACGTGGCCCTCGGACGCCTCGACGTGGTCCGGTCGCTCGACGGCATCCAGCCGGGCCTGTGGGCGCTCGATCGCCTGGCGGCGCACGGCGTGACCGTGCTCAACGGCCGCGAGACGCTGACCGCGGCGCACGACAAGCTCGCCACGGCTGCGACCCTGCGCGCGGCCGGCGTCCCGCACCCCGACACCGTGCACGTCGCGCCCTGGCTCGCAGCGCCGCAGCTCGAGACGCCGCTGGTGCTGAAACCGCGTTTCGGCTCGTGGGGCGCTGACGTCGTCCGTTGCGACGACCCCGACTCGTTGCGACGCGCGCTGACGGCGCTGGATCATCGGCCCTGGTTCCATGCGACGGGCGCGGTGGCGCAGCGACTCGTGCCGCCGCGCGGCTATGACCTGCGCGTGATCGTCGCCGGCGATCGGGTCGCCGGTGCGGTGCGCCGCGTCGCCGCCGCCGGTGAATGGAGGACGAACGTCGCGCTCGGCGCCCGCCGCGAACCGGTGACGGCGCCGGAGCAGGCCTGCTCGATCGCTCTGGCCGCGGCGGCTGCTGTGAACGGCGACCTCGTCGGCATCGACCTGCTGCCGGACGGCCGAGGCGGCTGGGTCGTGCTCGAGGTCAACGGCGCGGTCGACTTCAACGGGCTCTACGGGCTCGACGGGGACGTGTTCGAGGCGGTGCGCGGAGCGCTGCTCGACGCCCACGGGTCAGTAGCGGTAGAAGCCCTCGCCTGACTTCCGGCCCAGCCGGCCGGCCTGGACGTAGCGGCGAAGCAGCGGGCATGGCGCGTACTTCGAGTCGCCGAGGCCCTGCTGCAGGACCTCCATGATCGCGACGCACGTATCGAGGCCGATCAGGTCGGCCAGCGCGAGCGGCCCGAGCGGATGGGCGAAGCCGAGCCGCGCGATCGTGTCGATCGCCTCTGCCTCCGCCACTCCCTCCATCAGCGCATACGCGGCCTCGTTGATGAACGGCATCAGGATGCGGTTCGAGACGAACCCCGGGAAGTCGCGCGCCTCGGCGGGCTCCTTGCCGAGCTCGCGGGCCAGCGCGACGATCGCGGCCGCCGTCTCGTCGGAGGTCTGGAGCGCGCGGATCACCTCGACGAGCTTCAGCACCGGCACCGGATTGAAGAAGTGCATGCCGATCACCCGCTCGGGCCGTTCGACGACCGCGGCGAGCGAGGTGATCGGGATCGAGCTGGTGTTCGAGGCGAGGATCGACTCGGGCGAGAGCACCTCGCCGGCGCGCCGGAAGAGATCCTGCTTGGCCGGCGCGTCCTCGGTGATCGCCTCGATCATGAGGTCGGCAGGGACCAGGGCGTCCGCAGGCGCCACGCGCGCGAGCGTGTCGGTGGGATCGGGCCCACCCCTCGCCGCCAGCCGTTCGAGGCTCACGCGCATCGCGTCGAGCCCGCGGTCGACGGCACCCGGAAACGGATCGTGGAGCGACACCCGGCGACCCGACGCGGCGACGACCTGGGCGATGCCGCCACCCATCTGCCCGGCGCCGACGACCAGCACGTGCTCGAACCTCACGGCGCGGGACCCTACCCTTCGGAGATGCTGATCCGGCTCGCCCAGCCCGCCGACGCCTTCGCCGTCGAGTCGATCAGGGTCCGCGGGTGGCAGATCGCCTACCGGCACGTGTTCCCGCCGACGCGGCTCGACGCCCTCCCGGTCGACGAGACTCGCTGGCGCCAACGATTCACGACGCCGCCGCCGGGGTGGACGACGTTCGTGGCGGAAGAGGACGGCGACGTCGTCGGGTTCGCGTCGATCGGGCCAAGCCGGGACGAGAGCGGCATCGGCGAGCTCTACGCCATCTACGTCGATCCGGACAGCTGGTCGAAGGGCGCGGGGCGTACGTTGCTCGAGCACGCCGAGCGCGGGCTCGCGCGCGACTTCGACGAGGCGACCCTGTGGGTGCTCGAGGCCAACCCGCGCGCGCGTCGTTTCTACGAGCACGCCGGCTGGCGCTGCGACGGCGCGAACAAGGTCGAGGAGTTCCTCGGTGTTCGCTCGGAGGAGACGCGCTATCGCAAGTGGCTGAGCAGCGCCCGGTCCCCCTCGTAGCCGAGGAGTGGGAGCGCCTCCGACGGAGGCAACCAGCGCAGGTCGTCGACCTCACCGTCGCGCACGCCCGCCTCACCGTGCGCCTCCATCCGGTACCAGCGGACCTCCTTCGACCGGCCGCGAGATTCGTAGTGCGTCGCGCCGAGCGGCGCGACGATCACGCATTCATAGCCGGTCTCCTCGCGCACCTCGCGTAGCGCCGCCTCTTCCCACGTCTCCCCCGCCTCGAGCTTTCCCTTCGGCAGCGACCAGTCGTCGTAGCGCGGACGATGGACCACGAGCACCTTGCCGTCGCGAACGACCACGCCTCCAGCCGCCCGGATCTCCGCCATGCAGGTGGTGATACCACCACCGCGCACACGCCGGGCAGCGGGCTGTCGCCGAACCGGCGCCGGACGTAGCGTAGGAACGTGTTCAGAGCCCTCATTTCCGGACGGACCTGGCGGGAGACCGCGTACCTGCTGGTCGATCTTGCCGTCGGCGTCGTCGGCTTCACCTTCGTCGTCACCGGGCTCTCTCTCGGCATCGGGCTGCTGATCACGCTCATCGGGCTGCCGGTGCTGGGGCTGACGCTGCTCGGCTGCCGCAGCGGAGCGTGGCTCGAGCTGCGACGCGCGCGGCTGCTCGGCCTCCACCTGCCCGATCCGCCGCCGCTCGCGCGCAGTGGATCGCTGTTTCGCCGTCTCTCGCGGCCGCTGGTCGACGGTGTCGGCTGGCGCGCCGCCGCGTACTTCGTGCTGATGCTCCCGGTCGGCATCTTCACGTTCACGGCCACGCTGACGATCTGGTCGACCGCCCTGGGGCTCCTGACGCTGCCTGCCTGGGCCTGGTCGCTGCCACACGGCGGCGCGCAGTTCGGTGACAGCTACTACTGGAACCGGCCGTGGCAGCTCGCGCTCTCGGCGCTCGCGGGCGCGGGGCTGACGCTGCTCGCACCGTGGATGGTGCGCGGCCTGGCGGTCGTCGACCGTGGGCTCGTGCGTGGCCTGCTCGGCACGTCGCGTCGCGCGCTCGAAGAGCGCGCGGAAGTGCTCAGCGACCAGCGAGCGCGGACGGTCGACGCATCCATCGAGGAGCGGCGCAGGCTGGAACGCGATCTCCACGATGGCGCACAGCAACGCCTCGTCTCGCTCGGGATGGACCTCGGGATCGCACTCGAGAAGCTCGATGCAGATCCGGAGACCGCGAAGGCGCTGCTGCGCGAGGCCCACGGCGACGCGCAGCTCGCCCTGCGCGAGCTGCGCGACCTCGCCCGCGGGATTCATCCCGCGGTGCTCACCGACCGTGGCCTCGACGCGGCCGTCTCGGGCCTGGCGGCGCGATCGCCCGTCCCGGTCCGGGTGCGCGGCACGCTTGCGGAACGCCCGCCGGCATCGGTCGAGGCGACCGCCTACTTCATCGCGTCGGAGGCGCTGGCCAACGTCGCGAAGCACGCGGGTGCGAATTCGGCCGAGGTCGCCCTCGAGCTGGCCGACGGCCGCCTGCGCGTCGAGATCGCCGACGACGGCCGCGGCGGCGCCGACCCCCACGGCACCGGCTTGCAGGGGCTCGCCGACCGTGCCGCCGCGCTCGACGGCTCGTTCACGGTCGTCAGTCCCGTCGGCGGCGGGACGCGCATCATCACGGAGCTGCCGTGCGCGTCGTGATCGCCGAGGACTCCATCCTGCTCCGCGACGGGCTCGTGCGGTTGCTCGCGGAGGACGGCCACGTCGTCGTCGCGGTCGCCGGCGATGCGGCCGAGCTGGTGACGGCCGTCGAGCGGGAGCGGCCGGACGTGGTGGTCGCGGACGTCCGCATGCCGCCGACGCACACCGACGAGGGGATCCGAGCGGCGGTGGAGCTCCGCGAGCGCCACCCCGGCCTGCCGGTGCTGGTCCTCTCGCAGTACGTGGAGGAGCGGTACGCGAGCGAGCTGTTCGCGGGCGGTGCCGGCGGCGTGGGCTACCTGCTGAAGGACCGGGTCACCGATGTACGGGCGTTCCTCGACGCGCTCCGGCGGGTTGCCGACGGCGAGTCGGTGGTCGACGGCGAGGTCGTGGCGCAGCTCGTCGCCAGGTCGCGCGCGGCGAGCCCGCTCGACGATCTCACCGCGCGCGAACGCGAGGTGCTCGCGCTGATGGCCGAGGGGCTGTCGAACGCTGCCGTCGCGCAACGGCTCGTGATCACCGAGCGCGCGGTCGAGAAGCACGTCCGCTCGATCTTCCAGAAGCTCCGCCTGCCGCCCGACGAGACCGGCAACCGCCGTGTGATCGCCGTGCTGCGCTTCCTCGAGGCTGCTCGCTGAGGCAGCTGCAGGTCGCCTGGCGAGCGTGACGAACAATCCACAGCCGCCACGACGCACCGCGTCGTGCGAGCAACCATGCGGGATCCGTCCGGTCTAGGCCGTGTCTGCCACCGTCGTGTCCCGACGCCGGGCAAGCGTAAAGAGTCTGTTAAGCCTCGATCAGCAGCGCATCGCCCTGGCCGCCGCCCGAGCAGATCGCGACGAGGCCGAGGCCACCGCCGCTTCGGCGCAGCTCGTGCACCAGCGTCGCGACGATCCGGCCGCCCGAGGCGCCGATCGGATGACCGAGAGCGACCGCGCCACCGTTGACGTTCACGTCGACCTCGTCCGCCCCGAGCAGCTCCGTCGAGTTGGCCGCGACGGACGCGAACGCCTCGTTGATCTCGACCCGCGCGACGTCGTCGATCGTCTTGCCCGCTTTGCGAAGCGCAACGGCGCCGGCATTCGCCGGCGTCCGCGCGAGGTAGGCGAAGTCGTCTGCGACGTACCCCTGCGCGAGAATCGTGGCGAGCGGTTCGAGCCCGCGGCGGCGCGCCCACTCCTCCGAGCAGACGATCACACAGCTCGCCCCGTCGTTCACGCCCGGGGCGTTGCCCGCCGTCGTCGTGCCTTCCGGGTCGAACACAGGCGTCAGCGCCGCGAGCTTCTCGACCGTCGTGTCCGCCCGAACCGACTCGTCGACCGTCACCTCGCCCACCGGCACGAGCTCGTCGGCGAAGCGGCCCTCGGCCTGCGCCGCTGCGGCACGCTCGTGCGAACGAGCCGCCCATTCGTCCTGGCGCTCACGTGAGATCCCGAGCTCGCGGGACACCAGCGCGTTCTGCTGGACCATGTGCAGGCCGTCGAAGGTCGACGTGAGCCCGTCGAAGACCATCGAGTCGTAGACGTCACCGTTGCCGAGGCGATAGCCGAACCGCGCCTTCGTCAGCAGGTACGGCGCGTTCGACATCGACTCCATGCCGCCGGTCACGACCACGTCGACGTCGCCGGCCCGGATCATCGCGTCGGCGATCTCGATTGCGCGGATCGACGAGGCGCACACCTTGTTGATCGTGTCGGCCGGCGTCTCGACCGGCAGCCCCGCCGCGACGGCCGCCTGCCGCGCGGGCGCCTGGCCGGCCCCGGCCTGAAGCACCTGTCCCATGATCGCGTACTGCGGCTCGCCCGGCTCGATGCCGACGCGATCCAGGGCGGCCCTGATCACGATCGCGCCGAGCTCGGTGGCCGGGCGCGCGGCCAGGCCGCCGCCCAACTTGCCGAACGGCGTGCGAAGCGCACTGACGATCACGCTGCGTCCCACGGCCCGAAGTTAGCGCAGGAAGGTGGTGTCGCCGTCGAGCCGCTCGGCGAACGCGACGATCAACCGGATCGCCGACTCGACGTCGGCGAGATCGCAGAGCTCGGTCGGACTGTGCAGGTAGCGCGTCGGAATCGAGATCAGCCCGGTCGGAACGCCGGAGCGCGAGCGGTGATACTCGTCGGCGTCGGTCGCCGTCGTCGCCGAGTAGACCTCGAAGGCGTGCGGGATCTCGGCTGCCGCGGCGGCGAAGGCGAGGCGCTCGGAGACCTTCCGGTTGAGCGTCGTCCCGCGCGCGATCATCGCCCCGCCGCCCAGGTCGATCCGGCCTGCGCGCCGCGGGTCGCCGCCCGGCACGTCGGTCGCGGGTGTGACGTCCACCACGATCGCGGCCCGCGGATCGAGCTCGAAGGCGGAGGTGCGCGCGCCGTACAGACCGACCTCCTCCTGTACCGCAGCGACCGCGACCACGTCGACGGCGACCCCGCCGGCCTCGGCGATCCGCCGTGCCGCTTCGAGCACGATGTAGGCGCCGAGTCGATTGTCGAGCGCGCGCGAGAGGAGCCGATCTCCGTGCAACTCGAGCGGCTGCCCTGACCACACACCGGCGTCACCGACCTCGACGAGCGATTCGGCCTCGTCGCGGCTGGCGGCACCGATGTCCACGTGCAGGTCGACGTGCTCGAGCCGGGGCCGATCGCGGACCTGCTCGGGCGTCAGCCGCTTGCGGGCGACCGCCCCGGTGATCTCGCCGTTCCGCGTCGTGAACCGGATGCGCTGGCCGAGCAGCATCTCCGGGGTGATGCCGCCGATCGTCGTCACCGCGAGCAGGCCGGCGTCGTCGATGTGCGTGATCGCGAGCCCGATCTCGTCGATGTGACCGACGAGCGCGAGGGGCGCCGCATCGCCCCCACCCGTCGCCGGGACGCGCGCGAAACTCGTGCCGAGCGTGTCGGACGAAACCGTCGCGAAGCGACCGGCGGCCTCGCGCCAGAGCCGCGCGGGCGCTTCCTCGTGACCCGACGGGCCGTCGGCTTCGAGCAGGGCGGTGAGAAGCGAAGGAGCGGGCATCGTGGCTTGCGCATTCAAACGCAAGCGACTACCGTCACGGTCGATGAACCTCCGTCTCCGCATCTGGTGGCGCACACGCCGCGAGCGGGGCGGAAGCCCGGGCGCGTAGCAGCGCGACCGGAACGTCCGTGAAACCGCTCGACCCACGGCCCGCGAGGGTCGTTTTCGTCTACCGATGATCGCCAGCACCGTCGTCAACACCGATCTCGTCACGCCGCTCGGGGCGTACCTCCACCTGCGGGAGCTCCGCCGCGGCTCCTTCCTGCTCGAGTCCGTCGAGAAAGGCCGGCTGGGGCGCTATTCGCTCGTCGGCTGCGGTGACCGGCTCGTCACGTTCGAGGAAGCCGCGTCGGCAGTCGCGCCGGTGGTCGGTTACGTCGGCTACGACCACATCGCGAAGCTCGAGCCGACGGTCGCGCTGCCCGACGAAGGACCCGGCCTGCCGGAGAGCCTGTTCGTCGTCGCCGACATGCTCGTCCGCTTCGACCACGCGAGCGGGATCGCCGAGGTGCTCGCCGGCGACCCGGACGAGCTCACGCGGCTGCTGCAGGCGCCGATCCCGCCGCTCCCCGTCGCGACGGGCGGCCCGCGCGGAACGACCCGACGCCGGCCCTCGCGCTTCGACTACGAGCGCGGCGTCGAGTCGTGCCGGGAGCACATCCGCCGCGGCGACGCCTTCCAGATCGTGCTCTCGCAGCGCGCCGAGCGGCCCACCGGCGTGTCGGCACTGCAGATCTACCGGTCGCTGCGCCGCGTGAACCCGTCGCCGTACCTGTTCCTGCTCGAGCTGGAGTCGCTCGCGCTCGTCGGCTCGTCGCCCGAGACGCTCGTGCGCTGCGAAAACGGCCGCGCCTCGGTGAACCCGATCGCCGGCTCGACACGGCCCGGCGAGGGGGACGCCGAACGGCTGCTCGCCTCCGAGAAGGACCGGGCCGAGCACGTGATGCTCGTCGACCTCGGCCGCAACGACCTGTCGCGCGTCTGCCGCCCCGGAACGGTGCAGGTGGAGCGGTTTCTCGAACCGGAGCGCTTCTCGCACATCACGCACCTCGTCTCCGAGGTCGCCGGCGAGCTCCTCGCCGGCACGGCCTCCTTCGACGTGCTGCGTGCGTGCTTCCCGGCCGGAACCGTGTCGGGCGCACCCAAGGTGCGCGCGATGCAGATCATCTCCGAGCTCGAGCGCTATCGCCGCGGCCCGTACGGCGGCGCGGTGCTGTACGCGTTGCCCGACGGACCGCTCGACGCCTGCATCACGATTCGCACGATCGTCCTGCACGACGGGGTGGCGCTGCTGCAGGCCGGCGCCGGGATCGTGGCCGACTCCAACCCGCAGGCCGAGCACGAGGAGTGCCTGCGCAAGCTGGCGGCGCTGGAGACCGCGATCGATCTCGCCGAGGCGCGAACGTGATCCTGCTCGTCGACAACTACGACTCGTTCACCTACAACCTCTCGCACCTCTTCGGAGCGATGGGATCCGAGGTCGCCGTGCACAGAAACGATGCGATCGGCCCCGACGACGCGGAACAGCTCGCGCCGTCACACCTGATCATCTCCCCCGGTCCGGGGCGGCCCGAGGAGGCCGGCGCGACGATGGCGATCGTCGAGCGCCTCGCGCCGACCACGCCGACGCTCGGCGTCTGCCTGGGCCACCAGGCGATCGTCGCGTGCTTCGGCGGCGAGGTCGGCTTCGCGCGCGAGCTCGTCCACGGCAAGGCGACGACCGTTCATCACGACGGCAGCGATCTCTTCACCGGCATCCCGACCGAGTTCGAGGCCGGCCGCTACCACTCGCTGGCCGCCACCGCCCTGCCGGAGTGCCTCGAGGTGACCGCACGCGCGACCGACGGCGAGGTGATGGCCGTCCGCCATCGTGAGCTGCCCGTCTTCGGCGTCCAGTTCCACCCGGAGTCGGTGCTGACGCCCCAGGGGGCCGAGCTCGCCCGGAACTTCATCGGCGGTGGCGCCCGATGATGGAAGCGGCGCTGGCGCAGCTGCTCGACGGAAAAGACCTGACGCGTGAAGAGTCGCGGCAGGTGATGGACACGATCATGACCGGGGGCGCGACGCCGGCCCAGATCGGGGGGTTCCTCGTCGCCCTGCGCCTGAAAGGCGAGACGGCGGACGAGATCGCCGGGGCCGCCGAGGCGATGCGCGACCACGTGATCGCAGTCCGCCCCGCGCGCGACGACCTCGTCGACACGGCGGGTACCGGCGGCGACGGTGGCAGGACGTTCAACATCTCGACCGCTGCTGCGCTCGTCGCGGCCGCCGCGGGCGCCGGAGTCGCCAAGCACGGCAACCGCTCGGTGTCGTCCGCCTCCGGGTCGGCCGACGTCCTCGAGGAGCTCGGCTTCGAGCTCGAGCTCCCCGCCGCAGAGATCGCGCGTTCGATCGACGAGCTCGGCTTCGGATTCATGTTCGCGCCGCTCCACCATCCGGCGATGGGGCACGCCGCACCGGTCCGGCGCGAGCTCGCTGCGCGTACCGTTTTCAACGTGCTCGGGCCGTTGACCAACCCCGCAGGCGCGCGAAGCCAGGTCGTCGGCGTGTACGACGCCGATCTCGTGCCCGTGATCGCCGACGTGCTGGTGCAGCTCGGGTCGCGCCGCGCATTCGTGGTTCACGGCGCGGCCGGCATCGACGAGCTCTCCCCCGCCGGCCCGAACCTCGTATGCGAGGTCGTCGACGGGGTCGTCCACCGGCGCGAGCTCGATCCGCTCGATCTCGGAGTCCCGCGCTGCGCGCCCGAGGACCTGCGCGGCGGCTCGCCCGCCGAGAACGCCGCCCGGATCCGTGCGGTGTTCAGCGGAGGCGGCGATGCTGCGGCGCGATCGGCGATCGTGTTGAACGCCGCCGGCGCGATCGCAGCAGCCGGCCACGCCGACGGGCTCGGCGATGGCCTGGTCGCTGCCGCCGACGCGCTCGACTCCGGCGCCGCGGCGCACCGGCTCGAGCAGCTTGCGTCCTTCTCGCAGGCGGTGATGTCGTGAGCTTCGGAGCCGCGCTCGCCGCGCCGGGGTTCGGCGCGATCGCCGAGTTCAAGCGCCGCTCGCCCTCGGCCGGTGACCTGCGCCCTGCGGGCGACCCCGCAGCGGTCGCCCGCGCGTACGAGGAGGCAGGTGCACGCGCGATGTCGGTGCTCGTCGACGAGCGCTTTGCCGGCTCCTTCGACGATCTGCGCGCGGCGCGTGCGTCGACACGCCTGCCGCTGCTCGCGAAGGGCTTCTTCAGCACGCGTGCACACCTCGAGGAGTCACGCGCTGCCGGGGCCGACGCCGTGCTGCTCCTCCTCCGCGATCTCGACGACACGACCTGCGCCGCCCTGCTCGACGATGCCGCCTCCCTCGGGCTGGACACGGTGATCGAGGCGCACGACCGGGCCGAGCTCGACCGCGCAACGCGTCTCGACGCACCGGTGATCGGAATCAACGCGCGTGACCTGCGGGACTTCTCGATCGACCGGGCCGCGCAACTCGAGCTCGTGCGAAGCGCGCCGCGCGACCGGACCGTGATCGCCGAGAGCGGCATCGATACGCGCGCACAGGCGGCGGCCGCCGAGCTCGGCGGCGCGAGCGCCGTGCTGATCGGGTCGGCGCTCATGCGGGCCCCCGATCCCGGCGCGAAGCTCTCGGAGCTGATGAGCCGCCCGCTCGTCAAGGTGTGCGGGTTGACGCGCCAGCACGATGTCGATGCCGCCGTCGACGCCGGCGCCGATCTCGTCGGGTTCATCCTCGCGGACGAGAGCCCCCGCCGGGCGGAGCGCCTGCTCGATGCGCCGGCCGCGGTGCTGCGTGTGGCGGTGTTCGTCGGCGAGGCCGCCGAGACCGATGCGGACTTGATTCAGCTCTACGCCCGCGAGGACGGACATCGCGCCAGGGACGCGGCGCTGCTGCAACGCGGCGAGCGCGTCGGCTCGGTCGTCGACCTCCCCTGGGAGCACCCGGATCCGACGCATCTCGCGCGCGCGCAGACGACGGCGGGCCGCGTGATGCTCGCCGGCGGCCTCGGCCCCGAGAACGTCCGGGCCGCAATCGACGCCGTCGATCCGTGGGCCGTCGACTCGGCGCGTTCGACCGAGCTCGCGCCGGGGGTCAAGGACCACGAACTGCTGCGGGCCTGGGTGGCGGCCGCCCGATGAGCACGACCTTCGGTGCCTACGGCGGACGTTACGTGCCCGAGACGCTGATCCCGGCGCTGGACGAGCTCGAGTCGGCCTGGCGCGCGCTCGAGCACGACGAGGCCTTCCATGAGGAGCTGGACGAGCTGCTCGCCAGCTATGCGGGACGCCCGACGCCGTTGACCCGCGTCGAGCGCTTCGCGCCGCGGGCACGCATGTACCTCAAGCGGGAGGACCTGCTGCACACGGGCGCGCACAAGCTCAACAACGCACTGGGCCAGGCCGTCGTCGCGCGGAGGCTCGGCAAGCGGCGCATCGTCGCCGAAACCGGTGCCGGCCAGCACGGCGTCGCCACGGCGACGGTGTGTGCGCGGTTCGGGCTCGAGTGCGTCGTCTACATGGGCAGCGAGGACATCCGGCGCCAGGCGCCCAACGTCGAGCGCATGAAGCTCCTCGGTGCGCGGGTCGAGCCGGTCGAGTTCGGCACGCGAACACTGAAGGAGGCGACGAGCGAGGCGATCCGCGACTGGATCGCCAACGTCGACACGACCTACTACCTGATCGGCTCATGCGTGGGGCCGGCGCCCTACCCGGAACTGGTACGCGAGCTCCAGCGTGTGATCGGCCGCGAAGCGCGCGCGCAGCTGCTCGCGGCGGAGGGTCGCCTGCCGGACGCCGTCGTCGCGTGTGTCGGCGGCGGCTCGAACGCGATCGGGATCTTCTCGGACTTCGTCGCCGACGACGACGTTCGCCTGATCGGCGTCGAGGCAGCGGGCGCGGCCTCGCTCGGCAGCGGACGGGCAGGCGTGCTGCACGGCGCGCGATCGTCGCTGCTGGCCGACGAGGACGGCCAGATCCTCGACGCCCACTCGATCTCGGCCGGGCTCGACTATCCGGGCGTCGGACCCGAGCACGCGCAGCTGCGCGACACGGGCCGGGCGCAGTACGTGACGGCGACCGACGAGGACGCGTTGCTGGCGTTCCACCGCCTGTGCGAGACGGAGGGGATCGTGCCGGCGCTGGAGTCGTCGCATGCCCTCGCCCGCGGGCTCGACCTCGAGGATCAGCTCGTGCTGGTCTGCCTCTCGGGACGCGGCGACAAGGATCTCGCCGAGGTGCTGGCGCGCTGAAGGCGCTCGTCGTCTACCTGATGGCGATGCCCGAGACGCCGCGCCTCGCACAGGCTGCGGTGGAGGCCGGTGCGGATGTCGTCGAGCTCGGCTTCCCGTTCTCGGACCCGCTGGCCGACGGGCCGGTGATCCGCCGCGCCGGCGAGCGCGCGCTCGCGGCCGGGATGCGCACCGCACGCTGCCTCGAATGCCTGGCGGAGACGCGTTCGCTCGTCGACGTCCCGCTGATCCCGATGACGTACTCGTCGCTGCTCGACGCCTACGGCTACGAGCGGTTCGAGCGGGACGCGAAGGCTGCGGGCGCGACGTCGCTGATCGTCGCCGACCTGCCGGCCGACGTCCACGCCGAGCTCCGCCGGGTGCAGCTCGTGGCGCCGACCTCGACCGACGAGCGCCTCCGGCTCGCCGCAGCGTCGACCGACGGCTGGCTCTACCTCGTCACGGTCACCGGCACGACCGGCGCCCGCAGCGAGCTGGCGCCGACGCTCGCGCCGCTCGCCGCCCGCGCACGCGCCGTGACGAGCCTCCCCCTCTACGCGGGCTTCGGGATCGCGACACCCGCCCACGCCCGGGCGGCCGCCGAGCACGTCGACGGCATCGTCGTCGGCTCCCGCGCCGTCGAGGCTGCCGAGCAAGGTGCAGACGAGCTGCACTCGTTCGTCCACTCGCTCCGCGGCGCGCTCGACGGCGCGGCGTCGCTCGCGTAGCCTCGAGCGACATGAACGAGACCGTCCGTGTTGCCTGCGTGCAGGCGGAGCCCGTGATCTTCGACCGCGAGGCGACGCTCGAGAAGCTCGCCCGGCTTGCCCTGGAGGCGGCGGCGGGTGGAGCTCGTGTGGCGCTCTTCCCCGAGACGTTCGTCCCCGTCTATCCGTCGAACCGCTGGGCGCGAGAGCTCGCACACGGTGCCGCGGGCGCGGCCCTCTGGGCGCGGCTCGCGCAGCAGTCGGTCGAGGTGCCGGGGCCGGCGGCCGACGCGATCGGGACGGCCGCCCGCGACGCCGGAATCTGGCTGGCGGTCGGCGTGAACGAGCTCGAGCGGGGCACGATCTACAACACGTTGCTGATCTATGCGCCTGACGGCGCGCTCGCCCTTCGCCATCGCAAGCTCGTTCCGACGAACCACGAGCGCCTCGTCTGGGGGCCCGGCGACGGCGGCGGGCTCGACACCGTCGACGCGGGGTTCGCGCGAGTCGGCGGCCTGATCTGCTGGGAGAACCTGATGCCGCTCGCCCGCTTCGCGCTGTACGAGCGCGGCGTCGAGATCTATCTCGCGCCGACGGCCGACGACAGCGACGACTGGCACGACTCGATCCGCCACATCGCGCGCGAGTCGCGCGCATTCGTCCTCTCGTGCTGCGTCTTCCAGCGCGCCTCGAGCTACCCGGCGGACGTCCCGCTTGCGGACGGCGGCGAGCTGCTCGGCCGCGGCGGCTCCGCGATCGTCGCGCCGGACGGCAGCTACCTCGCGGAGCCTCTCTGGGACGAGGAGGGCATCCTCTACGCCGATCTCGACCCGACGGCTCTCTACACCGCGCGCCAGCGCTTCGACCCGGCGGGTCACTACCACCGCCCCGACGTCCTCTCGCTCACGGTCACGCCGCAGCCGTGAAGAGCGCGGTCGTCGTGGGCGCGGGCGTGTTCGGGGCCTCGACGGCGCGTGAGCTCGCCCGCCGGGGCTGGCAGGTGCGGCTCATCGAGCAGTACTCCCCCGGAACCGTCCGGTCGGCATCCGGCGGCGACACGCGACTCCTCCGGATGGCCCACGGCGACGCCGCCTGGTACAGCCGGCTCGCACGGCGGGCGCGCGAGCTCTGGCTCGAGCTGCAGGAGTCGACCGGCACTCGGATCTGGGAACCGGTCGGCCTCGCGTGGTTCGGGAGACGCGCCGACGGCTTCGAAGCTCGAAGCCGCGAGACGCTCGGCCGGCTCGGGATCGCCCACGAATGGCTCGCACCGGAGGCGGCGACCGGGCTCTATCCGTCGCTGGGGATCCAGGATCTGCACGGCGTGCTGTACGAGCCCGACGCCGGCGTCCTGCACGCGCGGCGGGCGACGCAGCTCCTGGTCGAGGACGCGGAGCGCCTCGGGGTCCGACTCGAGGCGCAGCGCCTCTCGCCGTCCGACGCCGTCGCCGCCGACACCGTCGTCTGGGCGTGCGGCGCCTGGCTGCCGAAGCTGTTCCCCAACGAGGTCGAGCTGACGATCTCGCGCCGCGAGGTCTTCTTCCTCGGCGGCGGGCCCGACTGGCGTGGTACGCCCGGCTTCTGCGAATACGACGCGCCGTTCTACGGCCACGGTGACGTCGGCGGGCTCGGCGTGAAGATCGCGCCCGACGGCCCCGGTGAGGAGGTCGACCCGGACGTGCTCGAACGCGTTCCGTCGGAGGAGCGACGCCGCGAGGCGCACGCCTACGCCGCGAAGCGGTTCCCGTCGCTCGCCGGGGCGCCCGTGATCGGTGCGCGCGTGTGCCAGTACAGCCTCACGCCAGATACGCACTTCATCGTCGCGCCCCACCCGGCGCACGACTCGTGGTGGCTGGTCGGCGGCGGATCGGGGCACGGCTTCAAGCACGGACCTGCGCTCGGCGAGTACATCGCCGACTGCGTCGAGGGCTCCCGCTCGCCCGAGCCATTCCATGCGCTCGGGCCGCGCACTGCGGCCGCGGGGCTCCGCTCGGCCGCGACGAGCTAGCCGGCGGTCGGTCGATATTCGTCGCGCCCGGGCTCGACGGCGGCCTCCAGGGCGAGCAAGAGCTTGCGTAGGAGCGCGTTCAGCTGCCGCTGCTCGGGCTTCGTGAGCGCCGAGGCGAAGAACGCCTCGCGACGGGCCTGGATGTCGACGGTGCGGTCCCACGCAGCGTGTCCCTCGGGTGTGAGCTCGACGACCACGCTGCGGCGATCCTCCGGATCCGGCAGCCGCCCCACGTAGCCCTCACGTTCGAGCCGGTCGAGCCGGCTCGTCATCGCGCCTGTCGAGAGCTCGAGCTCGGTTGCGAGCGAGCCGGGCGAGCTCCGGTTCGCGACGCGGCGCAACTTGAGCGCGCAGAGCACCTCCCAGTCCTGCAGCGTCAGCCCGTGCTCACCGAGCGTCGTCTCCATGGCGCGCTTGATCCGGCGGTTGATCCCTCCGACCCGGTCGACGATCCCCTCGACCTCGAGATCGATTGCCTCGGTGCCCGGCTCCGTGGCCAGCCGCTTCAGGAAGCGATCGATGTGGTCTTCCACCACGGGCGGAGTATTCGCGCTTTTTCTCTTGACGTCAAGACTCTTCATGGCTATTCTCTTGACATCAAGATACTCGAAGTCGAGGGGATGAGGGGGAAGCGCCATGAGCATGAGGCCCTGGCTGCCCGATCACGTGAAGATCCTGCACGACGCCCACGTCGAGCACCTGAAGGAGCTCCGCGCCGTGGGACGGCGGCGCCCGCGGCCGCAGCCGCCGCGCCCGAACTGACCGTCGCGCGACCGGTGCCTGGCACCTCTGTGCCAGGCACCGGTTCGCGCGTCAGGCAGGCCAGAACCCTTCGACGTTCTCGGTGTCGCCCATCGGGTCGTCGATCCGCTTCGAGACGATCACGATCTCGGCATCCTCGAGCTCGTCGTTCCAGATGCCGCGCCAGGTCCCGGGCGGGATGCGGATCGCCTCGTGCTTGCCGAGCTCGACGATCTCGTCGTTGAGCTTGAACTGCAGGCGGCCGGAGAGGACGAGCACGATCTCCTCCTGCGTCTTGTGCCGGTGGCCGTAGGAACCCTTGCTGCCGGTGTGCTGGGGCATCCGCCGGTGCGTGATCGCGACCTGTTCGGCGCCGATCGCGTACGTGATGCCGCGCATCTCGCCGGGGTAGTCGCCCAGCCAGTCGTCGACGTCGTCGAGCTTCACGATCTGGTAATCGCTCATGGTCAACCTCCTTCGGTCTGCGAGTATCGAACACTTGCCGCGGCCGACTCGCAACCGCCTGGTGCTCGTGGCGAGCATCCTCGGGTCGGTGATCGTCTTCGTCGACTCGACGGTCGTCAACGTCGCCCTTCCGGCGATTCAGCGCGACCTCGGCGGCGGGCTCGCCTTGCAGCAGTGGGTGGTCGACGCCTACCTGCTCACGCTCGGCTCGCTGCTGCTGGTCGGCGGGTCGCTCGGCGACCTGTTCGGCCCGCGCCGTCTCTTCATCATCGGCCTCGGGGCGTTCGGCGTGGCATCGGTGCTCTGCGCGGCGGCACCCACCGGGAACTTCCTGATCGCAGCGCGCGCCATTCAGGGCGCAACCGGTGCGGTCCTCACCCCGGCCGGCCTCGCGGTGATCACGGGCACCTTCGAGGGCGAGGAGCGGGGCGCCGCGGTCGGCACCTGGACCGCGTGGACCGGGATCGCGTTCGTGATCGGTCCGCTCGCCGGCGGCTGGATCGTGACCCACACGTCGTGGCGCTGGGTGTTCCTCGTCAACGTGCCGTTCGTCGCCGCCACACTCGGGCTGGTCGCATACGCAGTGCCGAACCGGGTCCGGAGCGGCCCCCGTCCGCACATCGACGTGATCGGCGCGTGCCTCTGCGCGTTCGGGCTCGCCGGGCCGGTGTTCGCGCTGATCGAGGCGCCGACCCGCCACTTCGGCGACCCGCTGATCATCGCGTCGCTCGTCGGTGGCGTGGTGCTGCTCGTCCTGTTCGTCCTCTGGGAGCGCCGCAGCCCCGCGCCGATGCTGCCACTCCGGCTCTTCCGCCTGCGCAACTTCTCGGTCGCCAACGGGGAGACCTTGTTCGTCTACGCGGGCCTGTCGACGCTCACCTTCTTCCTGGTGCTCTTCCTGCAGCAGATCGCGGGGTACACCCCGGTCGAGAGCGGCCTTGCGCTCCTGCCGGTGACCGCGATGATGTTCGTGCTGTCGCGGCAAGTCGGGAGGCTCTCGATGCGCTACGGACCGCGCCTGTTCATGGGTATCGGGCCACTCGTCGCGGCGGCCGGGGTTGCGGCGATCGCGCGACTCGGCACGGCCTTCAACTACTGGACGGAGCTCTTCCCCCCGCTGATCGTGTTCTCGCTCGGCTTGTCGTTGATCGTCGCCCCGCTCACCGCGACCGTGCTGTCCGACGCCGGCCCGAGCGACGCCGGCGTCGCGAGCGGCGTGAACAACGCGGCCGCGCGCGTCGCGGGACTGCTCGGGATCGCGGTCGTCGGCGCGGCCGTCGCAGGCTCGAGCAACAGCCTCGATCTCGACGGCTTCCGGCTCGCAATGGTGATCACTGCGGCGCTCGTGGCCGCGGGGGGCCTCGTCGGCTTGATCGGAATCCGGAACACGGCATGACGCTGGGGTCGAAAGCGGCAGAGATCGTCTTCGACCACGTCAGCAAGCGCTACGCGGGACGCGACGCCGCGGCGTTGTCGTCGTTCACGCTCGAGATCCCGGCGGGGACGTTCTGCGTCCTCGTCGGACCGTCCGGCGGCGGCAAGACGACGGCGCTGAAGATGGTGAATCGCCTGATTCCCTTCGACGAGGGCGACATCCGCATCGACGGGCGCAGCGTGCGCGACCTGCCCGCCGCCGAGCTGCGACGAGGGATCGGCTACGTGATCCAGCAGATCGGGTTGTTCCCGCACATGACGATCGACGAGAACATCGGCGTCGTGCCCAGGCTGCTCGGGTGGCAGCGGTCGCGAACACGCGAGCGGGCCGCCGAGCTGCTCGAGCTGGTCGGACTCGAACCGGCCGACGGCGAGCGCTATCCGGCCCAGCTCTCCGGCGGCCAGCGCCAGCGGGTCGGCCTGGCCCGGGCCCTCGCCGCCGACCCACCCTTGCTGCTGATGGACGAGCCGTTTGGCGCACTCGATCCCATCACCCGGACGCGCCTGCAGAACGAGCTCCGCCGCCTGCACCGAGAGGTGAACAAGACGGTGATCTTCGTCACGCATGACATCGACGAGGCGATCAGGATGGGTGACCGGATCGCGATCCTCCGCGAGGGCGGCGTGCTCGTGCAGTACGACACGCCCGATGCGATCCTCGCTCACCCCGCCGATGACTTCGTCTCGCAGTTCATCGGCGAGGATCGGGCACTGCGCCGGCTCGCGCTGCGGACGCTTGCCGACATTCCGCTCGACCCGGTTTCCGGAATGGAGGACGGTCCACGCGTCGCGAGCCACACCACGGTCCGCAACGCCGTCAGCCTGCTGCTCGAAACCGATGCCGAGCACCTGGTCGTCGAGGACGGCGACGGCGAGCGGCTCGGCCTCTTCCGCTGGCACGACGCGACGGAGCTCCTGTGAGGAGCGCATCCGGCCCGGTGATCCCGAACTTCGGCCAGGGCAGCGCGTGCGTCCGCGGCGACCACACGTTCTGCTGGGACTGGGTGCGGAGCCACTGGAGCGACACGCTCGCCCCTGCGCTCGTCCAGCATCTCGAGCTCGTCGCGATCGCCGTCGTGATCGGCTTCGTCATCGCCTTCTCGCTCGCACTGTTCACCCACCGTGCTCGTGTCCTCGACCAGCCGGTCGGTGCATTCTCAGCGCTCCTCTACACGATTCCGAGCCTCGCGCTCTTCCAGCTGTTGGTGCCCTTCACGGGCATCACGACGACGACCGTCGAGGTCGCACTCGTCGCCTACACCCTCGTCATTCTCTATCCGAACATCTCCGCGGGCCTGCGCACCGCTTCGCCCGAGGTGCTCGAAGCCGCACGCGGGATGGGGCTGACCGACAATCAGATGCTCTGGCGGGTCGAACTGCCCCTTGCCGTGCCCGCGATCATCGCGGGCCTGCGGATCGCAGTCGTCTCGACGATCTCGATCGCCACGATCGCCGCGTTCCTCCTCCCGAAAGGCCTCGGCTATCCGATCTTCGTCGCGCTCGGTGCGCCGACACCGTTCAAGACGGAGATCTACGCGGCCGGCGCGCTCGCGATCGCGCTGGCGCTCGTCTGCGACGGCCTGCTCGTCCTGCTCCGGCGGCTCCTCGTTCCCTGGGCGCGGTACAGATTCGCATGATCGTCGCGGGCGCCTTCACCGGAGCGTTCAGCTTCATCGCACACAACCCCGGCCTGCTCGCGTCGAAAGCGCTCGAGCAGCTCGAGCTGTCCGCCGCTGCACTCGCGATCGCAGCGGTCGTCGCACTCCCCGTCGGCATCGCGCTCGGTCATTGGCACCGCGGGGCTTCGGTCGCGATCGGTGCATCGATCGTCGGTCGTGCGCTTCCGAGCCTCGTGTTGATCGGCGTCTTCCTCACCGTCCTCGGCATCGGCTTCGTCAACAACATGGCGGCGCTCGCCGTGCTCGCCACGGGCCCGATGCTGACGAACGCATTCGAAGGCGTCGATCGCGTCGACCGGGACGCCGTCGACGCCGCCACCGGGATGGGGATGACCGGAACGCAGATCCTCACCGGCGTCGAGCTTCCGCTGGCGCTCCCGCTGCTCTTCACGGGAATCCGGATCTCGGCCGTCACGGTCGTCGCAACCGCGACGATAGCCGCCGTCGCCGGTGGAGGCGGCCTCGGCGACATCATCGTCAACCAGGCGAGCTACCGGCTCTCGGGAGTGCTGGGAGCGTCGATCTGCGTGATGGCGCTGTCGATCGGGGTCTACCTCGCACTGGTTGCGCTCCAGCGCGCCGTAACGCCCAGGGGCCTTCGGGTGACTATGGTCCCGGAAATCCAACGAGGGAAGGAGTCGGTGTGATCAGGAAGCACACGCGGCGCGCCGCGAAAGCTGCATTTGCGATCTCCTTGGGAGTCGCGATTGTCATCGGCCTAGTGGCGGCCGTGCTCACGAGCCCGGCCCATGCAAAGCAGGCTGCAGGACCGACGATCGTGATCGGCACGAAGAACTTCGGTGAGGAGTACATCCTCGGCCAGCTCTACAAGCAGGCACTCGAAGCGAAGGGGTTCACCACCTCCTACAAGGAGAACATCGGCTCGACGGAGATCATCCACACCGCCCTGACGAGCCACAAGATCAACTTCTATCCCGAGTACACCGGGGTGATCGTGCAGGACGTGTACCACCACACGAACTCGCCGAAGACCGGCCCGGCGACCTACCAGCTCGCCAAGCAGCTCGAGGCGGCGAAGGGGATCACGGCACTGCCGGCGACACCGTTCTACGACACGGACGTGCTGGCCGTCACCAACGCGACCGCGAAGAAGTACGGCCTCAAGTCGATCGGCGACCTGAAGAAGGTCGGCTCGTTCAAGCTCGGCGGGTTCCCCGAGTGCAAGACGCGCAACACGTGCTTCGCCGGGTACACGAAGCAGTACGGCCTCTCCAAGGCCAGCTTCGTCTCCCTCGGCTCGATCTCGGCGTACGTCGCGCTCGACAAGGGCAACGTGCTCGCTGCCGACGTCTTCTCGACCGACCCGCCGCTCGGCAAGCCCTCGAAGTACACCGTCCTCGCAGACCCCAAGCACGTGACGGGCTTCCAGAACGTCACGCCGCTCGTGACCACGTCGGTCCTGCAGGCCGCAGGCCCGACGTTCTCGAAGACGGTGAACGCGGTGTCGGCGAAGCTGACGACTCCCGCGATCATCGCGATGAACAAGGCGTTCTACGTCGACAAGGAGCCCGCAGCGAAGATCGCCAAGGCGTTCCTGCAGGCGAACGGACTGCTCTAGAGACAGCCCGCGGAGAGGTGGGAGGGATCGCCGTCCCTCCCACCTCGCCCGGCGGGAGCTAGCTCGACGCGAAGACGAACGTCGAGAACACGTCGTAGTAGCCGGCCGGCACCCAGATCTCCTGGACGACACCGCCCGCCGGATACGTCTGGCCGGCACTGCAGTCGAGCGAGCCGCCGATCCCCAGGCTGAGCGCCGGGAACGACGACGGCGCGGTGCTCGACGGCACCCTGCCGATCGCGTCGGCGTCGTTCGAGTTGTCGGCGCCGTCCGCGTACTCGCAGTACGTCTGCGGGCCACCGCCGAGGCTCTCGGTCTGGATCAGGATGCGCGGGTACACGTGCGCACCGCCCGTCGACCCCGACAGGACGGCCGCCGAGGCCGACACCTTGCACGGCGCCTGGGCGTCGCTGCAGGTGAAGCGGAACGTGCCGCCGGTCGAGTCGCCGACCGGCGAGCCGAGCGTCGTCGAGTAGGTCGCCCAGATGCCCGGGCCGGAGCCACGGTCGACGAGGACGTTGGCGACGCCGTAGTCGGGCTGCCACGCGGGGCCCTGCGCGCCGGTCGCACCGGTGTCTCCCTTGGCGCCCGGGTCACCCTTCGGGCCTTGCGGACCGGCCGCGCCGGTCGCACCCGTGTCGCCCTTCAGTCCCTGAGGCCCGGCCGCACCGGTCAGACCGGTATCGCCCTTCGCGCCCTGCGGCCCCGTTGCCCCGGTTGCACCTGTCGCGCCGGTATCGCCCTTCACGCCCTGGGGGCCGGCTGCGCCTGCGGGCCCGGTCGCGCCGGCGGGCCCGACCGCACCCGTGTCGCCCTTCAACCCCTGCACGCCCTGCTGCCCCGGGTCGCCCTTCGGTCCCTGCGGCCCGGCAGGCCCGGTGAGCCCGGTCTGGCCGGTCGCACCGGTCTGGCCCGAGCCCTGCGGCCCTGGCGGGCCTTGCGGGCCTTGCGGCCCCTGCGGCCCTGGAATGCCCGTGCTCGATCCGGCAGGACCTGGGTCACCCTGCAGTCCCTGCGGCCCTGACTGGCCGCGCGGCCCGGCCGGCCCGGCCGGGCCGGCCGGCCCGGCCGGCCCGGCTTCGCCGGCGGCACCGTCGAGGCCGGACTTGCCGGCCTGGCCCTGCATGTTCCACGTGACCGTCTTCGCGCCGTCCGGGCATCCCGACAGCTTCAGGACGCCCTTGGCGATGCAGGCGGTGACGATCCCTTTCTTGATGCCGACCGGGTTGCTCCCAGCCGCGAGCGCGACGACCGCGCTGGCGAGGAAAGCCGCACCGGCCACGAAGATCATCCTCTTCAAGGTCTCGACCCTTCCCGTTGGCTTTCCCACGCATCCCGGCGCGGGCCTTCAACGCAAAGTGTGCCTCTCCGTGAAGGATTTGCCAACTAAACAAAGGAACGGTGATGTTCGGCCCGGAAGTCGGGCTAAGGCAGCCGCTCCCCCGTCAACCCGACCGCGGCCAACGAGGTGAGCAGGAGCAGGGCGGCTCCGCCCACGAACCAGGACGAGACCTCGCGCGTGCTGTGGCGCTGGACGATGCTCGAGCCGAGCTGCCGGTAGATCGCGCTGACGCTCGACGCCGACTTCGCCCGGAACGCCTTCCCTTCGGTCACCCGCGCGATCATCCCGAGCGTGACCGGATCAGGTCGCACCGGGAACCGGCCACCGCCGCCGAAGCCGAACCCGCCGCCGAACTGCGGGAACGAGAGCGTCCCGTGGTCGGTGCCGAGCGCGATCGTGTAGACGCGGATCCCCGCCGCCCGGGCACGCTCCGCGCCCTGCTGCGGCGACAGGACGCCGCGGGTCTGCGCTCCGTCCGACAGGAGCACGATCGCCGCCGGCACCTTGCCGTCCGCCCCGCGCCTCGTCGAGCCGAGCGACGACTGCGCCACCTGAACGGCAACGCCGAGGCCGTCGCCGATCGCCGTTCCGGCCTCGGGTGCGAGCAGGTCGATGCCCTCGTGGAGGACGCCGCGGTCCGCGGTCGGGATCACGAGCACGTTCGGGCTGGTGCTGAACGAGACGAGTCCGATCTTCACCTGCTTCGGCACCTTGTCGGCAAAGAGCGTCATCGCCGCCTGGGCGGCCCCGAGCCGCGACGGCTTGACGTCCGACGCCCGCATCGAGCCCGAGACGTCGACGAGCAGGACGAGCGTGGCGCGCTGATCCGGCTCGCTGACGCTGGCTCGCGGCCGGGCAAGCGCGGCGGAGGCGAAGGCGAGCGCCAGCAGGAACAGGACCAGCGGCACCCAGCGCACGAGCCGGCGCCGTGGCGTCGCGACCGAGGCGAGCACGTCGAGGTTCGTGAATACGACGGCGTAGCGGGCGCGCCGCCGATCGAGCCAGACCGCCAGCGCGGCGACGACCGGCACCACCAGCAGCACGAGCAAGAAATAGGGCGAAGCGAACGTCACGGTGCGCACTCCGCTCCGACCTGGACGACGGCGTGGGCGTCGATCGAGAGCCGGTCGGTGGCCGATGCGGTCACCACGACCTGCCGGCCGACGACCACGCGGCTCGCCTTGACCAGGGCCGCGTTCGCCAGATCGGGCGGCTTCTTCGTGCGGAAGGCGACGGCGCTCCACGAGCCGACGAGCTCCTCCTCGGGAAGGCAGACCGCCCGCCCGAAGCGCAGCGTACCCGGCCCGATCACGACGATATGGGCGCGCAGCAGGAGCGCGGGGCCGGCAGGCGTCACCCGCGCGGAGACGGTCGAGCGGCCGCCGCCGCCCCGCGTCGGGACGCAGCCGAGAAGCGGCTGGAACGCCTCCGTGCGCGGCGAGGTCGAGACCGCGCTGAACAGCGCGTCCTGGGTCGTCGTCACGCCGGGAGACACCGGCGCGCCGATCCGCCCGTCGAAGCCGACGCGAACGGCGCGCGAGGTCGCCTGGGCGTCGAGACCGCCGACGACGCCCTTGCCCTTCGGGCAGCTCAGGAGGTAGTGAACCGTCTGGCCGGGCGGCACGACCACCCACGGGCCGACCACGCGGATGCAGGCGGTAATGCCGCGGCACTCGCTCGTGGCGTTACCGGCCGGCGCGACCGTGAACGCGGCCGCCAGCGCCGCGACGACGGCAACGAGGCCGACCCGCACCGTCACGGCATCCTCCGGAACCAGACGCCCGAGAGCAGGCCGCCGGCGAGCATGAACACGAGCCCGCCGGCAGCGGCGGCGGCCGTCACTTCGACGCGCTTCGACTCCTTGCCGACCCGGGAGCCGAGCTCGGCGTAGGTGCCGGCCGGGTCGAAGCCGACGACGTGCGGGTAGAACCGCCCCCCACTCCCCTGGGCGATCGTCTGGAGCACGTTCGGCTGAACGGGAACCTGGATGCGCTCGGTGTAACCGCCCCGCAGCTGCTGTTGCACGATCCCGTCGGGCGTTCCCACCGAGACCGCGGACACCGGCACGCGCGCCTTGCGCGCAGCGGCGGCCGCCTGCTGTGGCGTGACCGAGCCGGCAGTCTGGCCCCCGTCCGAGAAGAGCACGACCACGGCCGGCGGACGGTGACCGACCGCCCCACGGACGGTGCGCGCGACCGCCACGCCACGCGCGACCGCGTCGGCGAGCGCGGTTCCCTGCGGCCCGGTGCGGGCACGCTTGATCGCTGCGCGGATGGCGTTCGGATCGCGGGTCGGCGCCTGGACGACAGCAGCGTGGTCGGAGAAGGTGATCACCGCCATCCGGTAGCCCTTCGGCAGATGGTCGACGAGACGATTCGCTGCCGCCTGCGCGGCGCCGAGGCGGGTCGGCGGCGCATCGTTCGCGGCCATCGAGCCGGAGACGTCGAGCACGACCACGACGGTCGCATCCTGGCGCTTCACGTGGATCGTCGCCTGCGGCCGCGCGAAGCCGACGAGAAGCAGCGTCAGGCCGGCGAGCAAGAGGCCGACTGGGACGAATCGGCGCCAGCTGCTCAGCTTCGGAACCATGTTCTCGAGCAGCCCGGCGGGCGCCCAGGCCTTGGCGCGCGAGGCACGGCGGCGCTCGAACCACACGGCGGCCCCCACCGCGAGCGGGACGACGAGCAGGAAGACGAGCAGCTCGGGCGCTTCGAACCTCACCAGCCGCGCCTCCGCTGCCGGAGGAACGCTGCCAGTGGCCTGAGCCAGTCTCCGTCCGTGGAGAGCGGCACGTGACGAACGCCCGCCGTCGCGAGCATCGCCACCAGCGCGCGGCGCTCCTCGGCGGCCGCGACGGCGAAGCGCTGGCGCAGCCCGCGGTCGCCCGTGTCGACCCGCAGCTGGCGTCCGGTCTCGGGATCGACGAGGCGCAGTTCGCCCACGTCCGCCAACTCCTGCTCGCGCGGATCGCGCACCTCGACCGCCAGCACCGTGTGCCGGCCGGCGAGCCGCAGGAGCGGGGCACGCCAGTCCGGCTTGCCGCGAAAGTCGGAGACGACGACCAGCAGCGCGCGTTGGCGCGCGACCCGGTCGGCGAGCTCGAGCGCATCCCGGAGCGTGCCGGTGCCCTCGGGTGGGAGCGCGCGGAGCACCTGCAGCGTGTCCAGTAGTGCCCGCCGCCCCTGGCGCGGACGCTCGATCTGCTGCCGGCTGCCGAACGCGATCGTGCCGAGGCGGTTACCGCGGCGTGTCGCCGCCCAGCCGATCGCCACGGCGACCCCTTCCGCGACGTCGGCCTTGCGGCGCTCACCTGTGCCGAAGGCCATCGACGCCGACGCGTCGAGCACGAGCCAGGTCACGAGCACCCGCTCGGCGAGCTCGACCCGAACGTGCGGGCGTCCGGTCCTCGCCGTCACGTTCCACTCGATCCGCCGTACGTCGTCGCCGGGCTCGTACGGACGGAGCTGCCAGAGCTCGGTGCCGACGCCGGCGAACGCAGACCGAAAGTCGCCCGCGAGCAAGCCGTCGACGCGCCGCCCGACCGACAGCTCGAGCGCACGCAGCGACGCGGCCGAGAGCGGTCCAGGCCCCGGCTGAGCAGCTGTGCGACTGGGCGCGAGCGGGTCGACGGCGGTGGTCACGAGGCTGCGGCTTCGCGGCGCCCGAGGTCGATCTGCGGCAGCGGGACCGCTGCGACGACCGTCTCGAGCAGTGAGTCGGACTGGACCTCCTCGGCGAGCGCGCGGTACGACAGGACGAGCCGGTGCCGGAACGCGTCCCCGACCAGCGCCTCGAGGTCGGCAGGCACGACGTAGTCGCGGCCGCGGATCAGCGCCAGCGCCTGGGAGGCGGCGATCAGGCTGATCGGGCCGCGCGGGCTGGCGCCGTAGGAGATGTAGTCGGCAATCGCGTCGAGCCCGTGCTCGCGCGGCCGGCGCGTCGCGGTCGCGACGTCGACGGTCCACGAGATCAGCGCAGGATCGACATAGATCTCGTTGACGCGCCGCTGCAGCTCGGTCAGCTCCTCGATCGACAGCACACGCTCGAGCTCGGGCGAATCGGTCAGCGAGCGGGCGACGACCGTCAGCTCCTCGTCGTGCGCCGGGTAGTCGACCAGCACCTTGAGCATGAAGCGGTCGACCTGCGCCTCCGGCAGCGGGTAGGTGCCCTCCGATTCGATCGGATTCTGGGTGGCGAGAACGAGGAACGGGTTCGGGACGGGAAACGTCGTGTGACCGATCGTCACCTGGTGCTCCTGCATCACCTCGAGCAGCGCCGACTGCACCTTGGCCGGTGCGCGGTTGATCTCGTCGGCGAGCAGGAAGTTGCAGAAGACCGGGCCGAGCTCGGTCTCGAACTCCGTCTTGTCAGGCCGGTAGATGCGCGTGCCGACCAGGTCCGACGGTACGAGGTCCGGCGTGAACTGGACGCGGTTGAACGTGCCGCCGAGCACAGCGGCGGTCGTCTTGATGGTCAGCGTCTTGGCGAGGCCGGGCACGCCCTCGATCAGGAGATGGCCGCGTGCGAGCAGACACACGAGCACGCGCTCGAGCATCCCCTCCTGCCCTGCGATCACCCGCCGGATCTCGAACAGCGCCTGTTCGAGCTTGCCGCTCACGTCGTCTGCCACGTCGTCCTCCCTCGCTCGCGGGTCTTGGGTTTCCGAAGAGCTTAAGCATGCCCGCGATACCTAAGAACTTCCCTTCAACTGCCGAAATCGGATCTCGCCCGAGCGAGCGCCGTTTGCCAGCGTGCACGCTCTTCCGCGGCGCGGCCGGCGTCGAGTCGAGGCTCGAAGACGGCGCCGACGGCTACGCGGGCCTCGCCGCCGCCGCAGAGGGCGGCGACCCCGAGCGCCGTCGTCTCCTGCTCGGCCGCGACGTGCACGGGAAGCCGGAGCAGATCGGCCTGGAGCTGCATCAGGAAGGCGTTGCCCGTTGCGCCGCCGTCGGCGCGGAGCAGTTCGAGTGAGCCGGGAAGCGCGTCGACGACATCGGCCACCTGGTGCGCGATCGCCTCGAGCGCCGCGCGTACCAGGTGAGCGCGGGTCGACCCACGCGTCAGCCCCGTGATCAGGCCGCGGGCACCGGCATCCCACCACGGCGACCCGAGCCCCGCGAGCGCGGGCACGAACACGACGCCGCCCGAGTCCTCGACGCTCGTCGCCAGCGCTTCGCTCTCTGCCGCGTGGCCGATCACCCCGAGCCCGTCGCGCAGCCACTGCAAGGCCGCTCCCGCGACCAGCACGGCGCCCTCGAGCGCGTACCCGTCGGCGGCGACCGTCCGGAGCAGCCCGTGCGGCGGCGGCCCCGCATCGCCTCCCGTGTGTACGAGGACGAAGCTGCCGGTGCCGTAGGTCGCCTTGCCGCTGCCTGGGGTGTGGCAGCCGTGGCCGAAGAGGGCCGCCTGCTGGTCGCCGGCAATCCCGCGGACGGCGACGCGCGCGCCGAGCAATTCGCCCTCGCCGACCTCCGCCGCCGAGCCGACGATCTCCGGCAGCAGCCCGCGGTCGACGCCGAACAGCGCCAGCAGCTCGTCGTCCCAGTCCCGCGTCTCGAGCGCGCAGAGCATCGTGCGCGAGGCGTTCGTCACGTCGGTGACGTGGCGCGTGCCGCCGGTGAGCCGCCAGACGAGCCAGCTGTCGACCGTCCCGAAGGCGAGACCGCGCGGGTCGTGGCGCTCGAGCAGCCACTCGAGCTTCGTCGCGGAGAAGTAGGGGTCGGGCACGAGTCCGGTTCGGGTCCGGATCAGCTCCCGGTCGAGACGGGCGCAGCGCTCTGCGGTTCGCCGGTCCTGCCAGACGATCGCCCGGTCGACCGGAGTCCCCGTGCGCCGGTCCCAGAGCAGAGTCGTCTCGCGCTGGTTGGTGACGCAGACCGCCTCGAGCGAGTCTGACGGGAGGCCGGCGTCGGCCAGCGCCTCGGCCGCCGCGGCAAGAACGCCGTCCCAGATCTCCTCGGGGTCGTGCTCGACCCACCCCGGTCGAGGGAAGTGCTGCGTGAGCTCGCGGTAGCCGCGTCCGGCGATCCGGAGGCCCTCGTCGACCACCAGGCAGGCCGTCCCGGTCGTGCCCTGGTCGATCGCGAGGATCACGCGAGGCGGTCGACGAAGCCGAGCACGCGCGCCCAGGCGTCGTCGGAGGCGGCTCGATGCTCCTCCTGCTTGCGGTCGAAGAAGCTGTGCGGCGCGCCCTCGTACGTGACGATCTCGTGCTCGACGCCGGCGGCCGCCAGAGCCGTCTCGAACGCCGCGTTGTCGTCCGCCGTGATGTTCGCGTCGTCTCCGGCCTGCAGGGCGAGCACGGGACACGACATCTCCGCCGCGCGGGCGACGGCGCTCGGACCGCCCCGCTCGCGGGTCGGGCTGCCGTAGAAGCCGACCGCGCCTCCGAGGCCGTGCCCGACGGCAGCCGCCAGCCAGGATGCCCGGCCGCCGAAGCAGAAGCCGACCGTGAACAGCGCGGTGGAACCGCGCTTGCGCAGCTCCGTGACGGCAGCGCCGATGTCCGACTGCACGCCGTCGTCGGTCGCCTGCTCGACATGCGGCCCGTACTCGAAGTCGTCATCGCGCGGCTCGGTGCCTGCGGTACGGCCGAAGTAGTCGATCGCAAGCGCCGCGTAGCCCCGCTCGGCGAAGCGGAGCGCGAGCTCCTCGTAGAAGCGGTAGAGCCCGCGAACGTCGGGCAGGATCACCACACCGGCCGGAGCGGGCTCCTCCGGGAGGGCGAGGAAGGCGCCAAGCGTGTTCCCGTCGTCGGCATGCAGCTCCAGCCGCTCGTGCGAGACCGCGGCACCGGCGATCCTCGGGATCGGCGGCGTCGAGTCGGTGTCGAAGCACATCTGTCTAGGTCAGCCTTTCGTCGTAACGGGGAAGCCCGTCGTCGGGGACCGGCTCCCAGGGGACGGCGTACGCGACGTACTGCCTGTACGACGGCCTGATCCCGGGATCGTCGTCGAAGCTACCGAGCCGCACGCCGAAGATCGGCGGCTCGTCGCGGCTCCTGCTCCAGAGGGCGCTGCCGCAGGCCGAGCAGAAGCACTTCGCCCAACCCTCGTCGGGCGGTGTCCACTCGCGCACGAGCTCGGCGCCGCTGACGATCGTGAGCGCGCCCGGCGCCGTGCGTGCCTGCGCCGAGGATCCGGTGCCGGTCCGGCGCTGGCAGCGCGTGCAGTGGCAGTACGAGGCGGAGACGAGCGGCTCGGTCACCTCGTACCGGACGCGCCCGCAGAGACAGCCGCCGGTCAGCGCCACGTCAGTACGGGAGCTCGATGCCGCCGACGTCGATGCCGAGCGACCGCGCCAGACGCACGCCCTGCTCGAGGTCCTCCTTGAGCATGCGCATGTCGGTCTCCCGCATCAGGCTGCCCACGAACTCGCGCGCCTTCGGCCGCCAGAGCGCGTGCTGGGCGAACAGCGGCAGCATGTCGTTGGCGGCCTCGATCAGCTTCGTCTGGACCCCGCGTCCCGCTCCTTCGAGCAGGACGCGCTCATACGCCATGCCGGCGCCGTGATGGATGCCGTCGTCGATCGCGAGGCGATTGCAGA
Organism: uncultured Thermoleophilia bacterium; assembly: GCA_963769545.1. Taxonomy (GTDB): domain Bacteria; phylum Actinomycetota; class Thermoleophilia; order Gaiellales; family Gaiellaceae; genus PALSA-600. Next base: position 1,038,086 of record CAVYMB010000003.1, read on the forward strand.
GATCCTCGAGCACCGTCCCGCGCGATGAGCGGGCGATCATCCGGAAGCGGGGGATGATCAGCCGCTCGTAGAAGACCTGCATCAGGAAGACCTTCTCCTCGAGCGTGTCGGCGTCGAGCGTCATGTGCGCGAGGCGGTCGAGGTAGGGGTCGCGCTCGGCCATCCCCCCCGCCTCTTGGATCAGCTTGAGCCACGCCTCCGTGTGGCGCGACTCGTCCTGCACCATGGTCGTGTAGTAGAGCTTCGCCTCGTGGTCGGGCGCGATCGAGAACAGTTGCGCCGCCATCTCCACCGCCAGCTCATCCGCCTGGAGCTGCTGCGTGACGACCGACCGCCACAGATCCTGCCGCCGTGCCAGCTTCTGGGCCGAGCCGCGGTACTCGGGGATCGGCGGGAGCTCGCCCCAGGGCAGGTCGCGCACCTGCCACTCGGCGCGCTTGGCCAGCTCGTAGTAGCGAAAGACCCCTTGCAACTCGCGGTCGCCGGGGCCTGGGCTCGCAGTCTCGTCGAGACGCTCGGAGACCTCCATCGGCGACACCCTAACGATCGGTCGGGTCGAGTGGCAGGACGAGTCTCTGTTGCTCGAACACCCCGGCGAAGTCTGCCGCCGTGCTCCACGAGCGCCAGGGGGCCGCCGCGATCCGGAGCGTCACGTCGTCATGCTCGGCGATCCGGCCGCCGAGCGCGGGATGGGCTCGCCCCTCGGGGGTCAGGTATTTGCGCCAGACGCGCTCGTTGAGCGTGCGGGCATCCGCCCCCCGGACGACCGTCACCGGCCCCGAGGCCGCGATGCCGCGCAACGGCGACTCACCGCGGCCGTGGACCAGCACACCTGCAACGGGCCGCGCGGCCGCGTTCCGTGCCTTCCGCGTGCCACCGCCGGTGGCGACCAGCACGTCGTCCCCGTCGCGCAGGAACCACACGGACGACAGATACGGGAGCCCGCTCTCGTCGAGGGTCGCGAGCGTCGCGATCACCCGCGCGTCGAGCAGGTCGGTCGGCATTGCGGGATTCTGGCGCACGAGTTCGCTCCCGGGCGGCGCGCAGCCGCGCCGCCCGGGAAGCGAGGTCAGATCACGGAGCGGCGGTGATCGAGCCGAACAGACCGTTCGACTCGTCGTCCGGCCCCGCGGTGAAGAAGAGGCTGTTCGTCGGCCCGGCGGCATTGCCGTTGCCGAACTGCAGCGCCCACAGCCCGTCGATCGTGATCGGACTGCCCATCGTGTCGGTCAACTGGCCCGCGGGCAGCGCCGACAGGCCGAAGAACGGGAACCCGCCCGGCGCCAGCCGGAAGGCGTTGATCCGTCCGTCGCCGAAGTTGCCGACGAGCAGGTCACCGGACATCGAGCCGAAGCTCGACGGTGCCAGAGCGAGCCCCCACGGCGCGTTGAGCGCCCCGTTGACCGCAACCTTGGCCACCAGCACGCCGGTGTTCGCGTCGTAGGCGTCGACGTAGCCGAAGCCCGCGCCGTGCGCCTCGTCGCCGCTCCCCTCCTGGCGGCGCGCGTAGGTCACGTAGACCCGCGAGCCGATCGTCTGGATCCCGAACGGCGCGTAGAAGCGCGGGATCGTGAAGTCGCTGAACGCGAAGAACGGCTGCGGCACCATCTTGCCGGCGCCGTTGAAGACGTCGATCCGCGAATGCGCGAAGTCCGTGGCGAAGAGACGCGGACCGGCGGTCGTCGTCGCAATCGCGAGCCCCTTGAACACGGCTCCGGTCTTCGAGAGGTCGACGAACGTCTGTGCGCTCGTGCCCCCGTTCCAGCCGGAGATCACGCCCGCCTCGCTGTCGAACATGAAGCGCGCGAGCCCACCCGTCGGAAGGCTGAAGCCCGACGTGTTGTTGAACACGATTCCGGTCGGCGCATCGCCGACGCTGACGACGAGATTGACGCGGGCACCGAGGCCGGTGTAGAGCGTGGACAGGTTCGATCCGTTGTCTGCCACCCACCACGGTGTGGTCGGCCCGGAGACGAGCCCCCAGGCATTGACGAGGTTCGTGTCGGTCAACGTTCCCGTCACGCCGTTGTTCGAGACGAGCGGCTTGACGACGTATCCGGCCGCGCCGGCTGCTGCGGTGCCGGCGAGCGCGATCGCGATAGCACCCACCACGCCGGCGAGCAGCCTCAGCGAAGAGAAGCGCATGAATCCTCCTTTGTCGGCTATCCCCTGCCAGGCCCTACGGCGGGGAGCGCCGACCGGTTCTCTGCTGCGATCATACGTCGGACCCGATGGACCAGGTGCGGATCGACAAGTGGCTGTGGGCGGCCCGTTTCTTCAAGACCCGCGGCGCCGCCACCGAAGCGGTGCTCGGCGGTCGCGTCCACGTGAACGGCGTACGCGTCAAACCGTCGAAGGACATTCGGCTGGCCGACCGGATCGAGCTCCAGATCGCCACGGTCAAGTTCACCGTCGTGGTCACGGGCCTCGCGGAGAAGAGAGGCCCGGCGCCGGTCGCCGCGACGCTCTACGACGAGACGAAGGAGTCGCGCGAGCTCCGCGAACAGCGGGCGCGTGAGCGCCGGCTCGCCGTCCCCCTCGGGGCCGACCTCGGCGCGCGGCCGACGAAGCAGGACCGGCGGCGCCTCGAGGCGCTACGCCGTGCCGAGCGGCGACGTCGTCCGCAACGAGGCTAAGCCGCTTCGCTGACGACGGATTCGAGTTCCTGGCCGGCCGCTGCCGTACGCGTCCGCAGGAAGACCCCACCGACGGCCGCCCCGGCGAGCGCGAACAAGGCCCCGACCATGAACGCTGCGTGGTAGCCGCCGACGAGGGCGTCGAGCTCGCCGTGGCCGGACGCCCTCAGCGCGTCCGTTCGTGAGGCTGCGAGGCTCGCCAGCACCGCCAGCCCGACCGCGCCGCCCATCATGAATGCCGTGTTGACGACGCCGGAGGCCAGTCCCGACTCCTCCGGGGCGACGTCGCTCATCGCCGCGAGCAGCACCGGGTTGAACGCCAGGCCGGCGCCGATCGCGAGCAGGATCATGCTCGGCAGCACGTCGACGGTGAAACGACCGCCGACGGGTGCGCGCGAGAACATCATCAGACCGACGGCAGCGATCGTCAGACCGACCGTGAGCGGGATTCTGAAGCCGAAGCGCATCACCACCTTCGCCGACAGCCCGAGTGAGAACCCGCCCATGATGATGTTCGCGGGCAGGAACGCGAGCCCGACCTGAAGCGGCGTGTAGCCGAGCACCTGCTGGAGGTAGAGAGCAGACAGGAAGAACCAGGCGAACATCGCCGCCGCCCAGAGCACGCCGACGACGTTCGCGGTTGCGACGTTGCGCAGCCGGAACAGCCGGAGCGGCATCAACGGCGTCTCGACGCGCGCCTCGATCGCAAGGAAGACGCCGAGCAGCGCCGCCGCGGTCGCGAGCAGCCCGATCGTCTGAGTAGACGTCCACCCGGCCTGATTCCCGTTGACGATCGCGTAGACGGCGAGCATCAGCGACCCCGTGACCGTGACGGCGCCGGCGACGTCGAGCCGCCCACTCGCGGCCCGTCCGTGGGCGGACGGGACGAGGCGTAGCGAGAGGAAGTAGACGGCCACGCCGATCGGCACGTTGACGAGGAAGATCCAGTGCCAGTTGAGCACGTCGGTGAGAACGCCGCCGAGCAGCACGCCGATGCTGCCTCCGCCGGCCATCACGAACCCGAAGACGCCCATCGCCTTGGCGCGGTCGGCCGGCTCGGCGAAGAGGCCCATGATCAGCGACAACGCGACCGCCGAGACGACGGCGCCGCCGATTCCCTGCACCGCGCGCGCGCCGATCAGCATGCCCTTCGTCGTCGATAGGCCGCACACGATCGACGCGAGTGTGAACAGCGTCACACCCGCGAGGAACATGCGACGGTGCCCGAACAGGTCGCCGAGCCGCCCGCCAAGCAGCAGGAAGCCGCCGAACGTCAACAGGTACGCGTTGACGACCCACGCCAGCGACGTCTGCGAGAAACCGAGGTCGGACCGGATCGACGGCAAAGCGACGTTCACGATCGTCGTGTCGAGCACGATCATCAGGTCGCCGAGGCAGAGGACGAAGAGCGCCAGCCAGCGCGCGCGGTTGTCGGTGCTCACATGTTCGGTCATACCAGTCGGACGCAACGCGCCGCGGAAACTCATCGACCGCGCACCGATGAGTTTTTGGAGGAAACGCAGTCTTTCCAGCAGGATGCCCCGAACGCTTGCCTTCGCGATCCGCGGGCCGATCGCGCAGGCGGATCTCCCAGGTCTCTGCGACCGCGTGTGCGCCCTGCTCGCAGGGAGTACAGCGACGACCGCCACGTGTGACGTGGAGGGAATCGTTCCTGACGCGGTAACCGTCGACGCGCTCGCGAAGCTTCAACTCGCGGCACGGCGCCGCGGCTGCCGGATCACCCTCGAGAACACGTCGCCGGAGCTCGGCGAGCTGGTCGCGTTCATGGGCCTGACCGGAGTGCTGGTCGGCGAGGGTTAGCCGGTCGACGCTGGGAGGCGCGGCGGCAGCCCGAAGAGCGGGAAGAGCGACTCGGTGTCGAGGAAGAACGAGAACTCGGCGATGCGGCCGTCGCGCAGCTCCAGCACCTGCAGCGCCCACGGCTCGTAGCCCCCGTCCGGCGACGGCTTGTACTGGCCGTACGCAGGCGAGCCGTTCGCCTTGCCGACCGGCACGAGCCGGGACCCCTTGCAGCCGATGCCGGGACCGAACCACCACGCGATGATGTCGGCGCGCCCGCGCAGCCACATGTCGAAGGGCGGCATCGACTGTCGCGCGTCCTCCTCGATCAGCGTGGTGAGCGTGTCGACGTCGTAGTCCTGGAACGCCTGCACGTACCGCTCGAGCAGCGCGCGTTCGGCAGGGCCGAGCTCTTCGAGCCCCGTGTCGAGCTGATCGGTCGAGGCCAGTGTCGCGCGAGCACGCTGCAGCGCGCTGTTGACCGACGCGACGGTCGTGTCGAGCAACTCGGCGACCTCGGTCGCGCGCCAACGCAGCACCTCCGACAGGATCAATACCGCGCGCTGCCGTGGCGGCAGGTGCTGGAGCGCAGCGACGAAGGCGAGCCGGATCGTCTCGCGCGACTCGACGACCAGCGCCGGATCGTCTTCCGCCGAGACGAGCGCATCGGGGACCGGCGCAATCCAGGTGACCTCCGGGAGGACGTGCAGGTTCGACTCGACCGGCTCGACGTTCGGACCGAGGTCCATCGGCCGCGCGCGCCGCTCGCGCCCGCTCAGCATGTCGAGGCACACGTTGGTGGCAATCCGGTAGAGCCACGACCGAAGCGCCGACCTGCCTTCGAAGCGGTCGAGGTTCTTCCAGGCACGAAGCAGTGTGTCCTGCACCGCATCTTCCGCCTCGAACGGCGAGCCGAGCATGCGGTAGCAGTACGCCGTCAGGGCGCGGCGGTGCTGCTCGAGCTCGGCGAACGCCGGTGCGGCAGTGGTCGAACCCTCCACGGCCGTCATCCTAGGCACTCGACGGCGGGCTGCGATGAGGTTCCGTCCGTCGACCGGTCAGAGCATCGAAACGACCAGCACGGATCGGAGGAGAGATGGGCAAACTCGTCGTTTCGGAGTTCGTGACGCTCGATGGCGTCATGGAGGACCCCGGCGGCGCCGAGGGCTTCGAGCGCGGTGGCTGGGCCTTGTCGTTCGATCGCGGCGCCGACGGAGACGCGTTCAAGCTCGAGGAGCTGATGAGCGCGGAGGCGATGCTGCTCGGGCGCGTCACCTACGACGGTTTCGCTGCCGCCTGGCCGGGCCGCACCGACGAGGCCGGCTTCGCCGCCAAGATGAACTCGATGCCGAAGTACGTCGTCTCGTCGACGCTCCACGACCCGGCGTGGAGCAACTCGACGGTGATCGCCGGCGACGTCGCTGAGTCGATCGCGACGCTGAAGCAGCAACTGGACGGCGACCTGCTCGTCGCAGGTAGCGCGCGGCTCGTCGAGGCGCTGGTCGAGCACGAGTTGGTGGACGAGTTGCGCCTGATGGTCTTTCCGGTCGTGCTCGGCGCCGGCAAAAGGCTGTTCGGAGACGGCTCGAGGCCGAGACCGTTCACGATCGTCGCTACGAAGCCGGCAGGCGCGACCGTGCTCATCACCTTGACCTCGAATGCGCCGTGATCAGTAGGGATTCATGGGAGACCGGTCCGACGATAGCGACGCACGTGAACGCTGAACGAGCGCTTCGATCGCGTCGGCGAGGTGCTCCTCGGCGATGTTGTAGTCGCCGCGTTCGACTCTGATCGTGTGCGCCTCGAGCAGAACGTCGGCGTGTGCGTGGCCGAGCGGCGGCTCGAAGCGGTACGACGCCAGCTCGATCAACAGCCCGAGCGGGTCCTCGAAGTAGATCGAGTCCATGAAGCCGCGGTCCTTGACACCGCTGTGCCGGACCCCGCGCTCGTCGAGCCGCTCGACGGCCTGGTGGAACGTGGCCTGTGACAGGGAGAACGCCACGTGGTGCACGCTCCCCTGGTCGATCGAGGTCCGCGTCGGGTCGGGCTCGCGCTCCTCGTTCGTGAACACGGTGATCAGCCGGCCGTCCCCGGGATCGAAGTAGAGGTGGCTCTCCGCGGGGTTGTCGAGGTTCGGCTGCTCGAAGACGAACGGCATGCCGAGCACGCCCTCCCAGAAGTCGATCGACGTCTGCCGGTCGGCACCCACGAGCGTGATGTGGTGGACGCCCTGGCTCTGGAGCTTCCGCGTCACCGGTCCACGAGTTTGGACTTGTAGTCGCTTCGTTGCAAGCTGCCGAACGGCACGAGCTCGACCTCCGTCTGCACGACCAGGACGTCCCTCAGCCGGCCCCGGATCGCCGCGGCAAGCGCCGGATCGGCGGTCGCGCCCTCGGCCAGCTCGATCGCGACGGGAAGCGGCGGCTCCTGCTTCACGCCGACTGTGCTCGGCCGGACGAGGACGCGCCCGCTCACCTCTCGCCCAAAGGCGCTGACCACCTCCCGTACCGCCGACGGGAAGACGTTGACGCCACGCACGATCAGCATGTCGTCGGTGCGGCCGAGACAGCGAACGCGCGGCGTTGTGCGACCGCACCGGCACGGGCTCGTCGTGACCTGCACGTGATCGCGGGTGCGAAAGCGGAGGAGCGGCGCCGCCCTATGACGGAGATGGGTGAGCACCAGCTCGCCCGTCGCGCCGTCTCCGAGCTCGCGCGCCTCGCCCGTCTCGGGGTCGATCAGCTCGGGATGGACGAATCCGAACGCGCCGAGGTGCATCCCCGCCTGCTCCTCGCACTCGCCCCATAGCGAGGGCCCGATGTCGCCGATTCCCATCGCCTCGGTCACCCTGGCGCCCCAGCCGTCCTCCAGCTTCGCGCGGAACGCGGGCTCTCCCCCGCCGGGCTCGCCCGCGACGAGGATCCGCTCGACACTCGAGTCACGCAGAGCGCCGAGCTCGAGCAGGTACTCGGCGTATGACGGCGTGAGCGCGACTGCATCGGGGCGCAGCAGGTCGATCGCGAGCAGCAGGCGCTCGCTCGAGCCGGTGCCGACCGGGATGTGGTTCACGCCGATCTGCACGAATGCGTCGAGCGCCGCGCCTGCGACGAACGGCCCGGCGTTGTACGTGGTGATCACGCGGTCGCCGCGCGCGATGCCCGAGGCCGCGTAGCTGCGTGCCGAACCGGTCACCCAGTTGTCGAGATCGGCCGCGGTGAGCGGGATGTAGCTCGGCGTGCCGGTGGTTCCGCTCGTCGAGTAGATACGCACGATTTCCTGCGGATCGACGCAGAGCTGCGCGCCGAACGGGTTCTCGCGGCTGCACGTCTCCTTGAGCTCGCGTTTGTCGGTGAGCGGCAACCCGGCGAGCTCGCCGAGGCCGCCGCTGGTGTCGAAGCCGGCGAGCTTGTCGCGATAGAACGGCGAGCGCTCGAGCAGGTACCCAAGCTGTGCGCGATAGCTCGCATCGTCGACCGCGCGCTGCTCCTGCCATGACGCCGACTCAGTCATCTCTGAACTCGACCGCCTCCTCCGCCCTCGCCGCCATCAGGAAGCCGACCGGGCGCTCTCGCTCCTCGGCCAGGTGGGCGAGCAGGCTCGCGGTCCGGGCGAGGATCGGCACGGCCTTGACGACCGTTGACGGGTAACCGAGGTCGAGCAGCACCGCCGCGATCGGCAGCGAGACGTTCAGCGTCAGGGGCCGCTCCCACACCTCGGCGACCACGTCGCGGAGCGCACGCGAGAGCACGAGGTGCGGCCCGTCCAGCCCGCGCTCGGCCGCCAGGGCGAGGATCCGCTCGGCACGCGGGTCGACCGGCCGGTGCAGCGGATGGCCGAAGCCGGGAAGCCGGCGACCCTCCGCCCGGTAGTCCATGGCGACACTGCGCGCCGCGTCGACCGGCGCCTCGCCCGCCTCGACCCGGCGCTGTGCCGATTCGAGCAGGAGCGCACACTCCTCGCTGGCGCCGAGGACGACGGTGCCGGCGCCGAGGATCCCGGCCGCGACCGCCCCCTGCAACGAACCCGGGTCGGCCGCCAGGGTGATCCGCGCGGCCACGTTGCTCGGCATCAGGCCGTGCTCGGCGATCGCGACGAGCAGCAGATCGAGGAAGAAATGCTCGTCGTCGCTCGGCTCGCGCCCTGTCAGCAGCAGGTGAAAGAACTGGGTGAAGCCAAGCCGCCCCATCACGTCACCGGTCAGGTCGTGGCCGCGTACCTCGATCCGGTCGGGGAACGCCCGGCTGATCCGCGTGAACGGCTCGTCTGTCCTGCCGATCTGCACGGGCCGATACCTACGTGCTGGGGGATGCGCCCGTCAAGCCGGCGCCGTCGCGTGCACGTGCAACCTATGCGAACATCTGTTCGTGTCGAGCGCCTCGATCCTCCACGCGGATCTGGACTCGTTCTTCGCCTCGGTCGAGCAGCGCGACGATCCCCGGCTGCGCGGCCGCGCGGTGATCGTCGGCATGGGCGTCGTGCTGGCGGCGAGCTACGAGGCGAAGGCGTGCGGCGTGCGAACGGCGATGGGGCAGCGGCGCGCGCAGCGGCTCTGCCCGGCGGCCGTCGTCGTTCCACCGCGCATGTCCGCGTACTCGCAGGCGAGCAGGGAGGTGTTCCGCGTGTTCGAGGACGCGGCACCCGTCGTCGAGGCGCTGTCGATCGACGAGGCGTTCCTCGACGTGTCGGGGATGGAGCGGAGCGTCGGCAGCCCGCTCGAGATCGCGACGCGCCTCAGGCGGTCGGTGCTCGAGCGGGTCGGGCTGCCGGTGACCGTCGGCGTGGCGCGGACGAAGTTCCTGGCCAAGGTGGCGAGCGGCGTCGCGAAGCCGGACGGCCTGCTCGTCGTCGCGCCCGAGCGAGAGCTCGAGTTCCTGCACCCTCTCCCGGTCGAGCGGCTCTGGGGTGTCGGCGCCGTGACCGCGGAGAAGCTGCATCGCCACGGCATCGCGACAGTGCGGCAGGTCGCACTCCTGCCCGAAGGGGCACTCGTCGGGCTGCTCGGCAGTGCGGCGGGCAGGCACCTGCACGCGCTGGCCCACAACCGCGACCCGCGACCGGTACAACGCGGCCGGCGTCGCGGCTCGATCGGATCGCAACGGGCGCGTCGCCACGCACCGTGGTCGCCGGCGGTAGCCGACGCCGACCTCCTCTCGCTCGTCGACCGCGTGACGCGTCGCATGCGCAGGGCGGACCGCGTCGGCAGGACGGTCGTGCTCCGGCTGCGCTTCGACGACTTCTCCCGGGCAACGCGGTCGCACACGCTCCCACAGGCAACCGCCGGGACCGAGACGATCCTCTCCGCCGCCCGCGCGCTCCTGGCCGCGGCGGCGCCGACGATCGAAGCGCGCGGCCTGACGCTGCTCGGCATCTCCGTGGCGAATCTGGAGGATGCTCGCTGCGTTCAGCTCGCGTTGCCGTTCGACGGCGGGGGCCGAGAGCAGCTCGACGATGCAGTCGACCTGGTGCGTGAGCGCTTCGGAACCGCGGCGCTCACCCGGGCCGTGCTGCTCGGGCGACGCGAGCTGACGATGCCGCTGCTGCCGGACTGAGTGGACGGGCGCGACGAGGTCGCACAGAATGCCGCATGTCCACAATCCTCTGCGTTCTCTACGACGACCCCGTCGACGGCTACCCCGGGTCCTACGCCCGCGACGACCTTCCCGTCATCGAGCGGTACTTCGACGGACAGGCGACGCCGTCACCGCACGCCGTCGACTTCCGCCCCGGAGAGCTGCTCGGCAGCGTCTCGGGCGAGCTCGGACTTCGGGCGTTCCTGGAAGCACAGGGCCATCGCCTTGTCGTCACGTCGGACAAGGACGGTCCCGACTCCGTCTTCGAGCACGAGCTTCCAGGCGCCGACGTCGTGATCTCCCAACCGTTCTGGCCGGCGTATCTGACGGCAGACCGGATCGCCAAGGCGCCCAACCTGAAGCTCGCGATCACCGCAGGCATCGGCTCCGACCACGTCGATCTGCAGGCGGCGATCGAGCGCGGCATCACCGTCGCCGAGGTCACGTACTCGAACTCGATCAGCGTCTCCGAGCACGTGGTGATGATGATCCTCGGCCTCGTTCGCAACTACATCCCGTCGTACCAGTGGGTCGTGAAAGGCGGCTGGAACATCGCCGACTGTGTCTCGCGCTCGTACGACCTCGAGGGAATGCAGGTCGGAACGGTTGCCGCCGGACGGATCGGCTCCGCCGTGCTGCGGCGACTCAAGCCGTTCGAGGTCGGGCTCCATTACACCGACCGGCATCGCCTCCCGAACGAGGTCGAGCGTGAACTCGGCGTCACATTCCACCCCTCGGTCGAGTCGCTCGTCGAGGTCTGCGACGTCGTCACGATCAATGCGCCGCTCCATCCGGAAACCGAGCACCTGTTCGACGACGTAATGATTGGTCGGATGAAGCGTGGTGCGTACCTCGTCAACACGGCGCGTGGGAAGATCTGCGACCGCGACGCGGTGGTGCGCGCACTCGAGTCGGGTCAGCTCGCCGGCTACGCGGGCGACGTCTGGTTCCCGCAGCCTGCGCCCGCCGATCATCCATGGCGGACGATGCCCCACCACGGGATGACCCCACACATCTCGGGCTCGAGCCTCTCCGCCCAGGCGCGGTATGCGGCCGGCACGCGCGAGATCCTCGAGAGCTGGCTCGAAGGCCGGCCGATTCGCGACGAGTACCTGATCGTCGACGGCGGGCGGCTGGCCGGGACGGGGGCCCACTCATATAGCGCAAGTTGATCAGAGGGGCCCGGGATACGATGAAGCACCGATTCTCCGAAAGGAAAAACTGATGCGTAGCAGCGGGTTCTCCGCGGCGCGCTGGGGTCTGTTCGCGGCGGCTGCGCTGGCGATCGTCCTCACGGCAGCCGCGTGTGGCAGCAGCAAGAAGGCGACCGGTTCGACAACCACCGCCGGAACGACGACCGCCCCATCGACCGCCAACCAGACGCTGCAGCTTGCCAGCGCATCGACGGACGTCGACTACAGCGATCCGGCGCTCGCGTACGGCGTCCTGTCATGGGAAGTCGAGTACGAGACGTGCACGAAGCTGATGAACTACAGCGACGCGAACGGGACCGTGAGCAACGAGCTCACGCCGGAAGGCGCCGAAGGTCTCCCGGTGATCTCGAGCGACGGCAAGACCTACACCTTCACGATCCGCTCCGGGATGAAGTTCAGCGACGGCGCACCGGTGACGGCCGAGAGCTTCCGGGCGGCGATGAACCGCGACGCCAACCCGAAGATGAACTCTCCCGTCAATGCGTTCGTCGGCGACATCGTCGGCTGGACCGACGTGGTCAACAAGAAGGCGAAGACGATCACCGGTGTCACGGTCAACGGCAACAAGCTGACGATCAAGTTGACGCAGCGCGACGGCGGCCTGCTCGACAAGCTGGCGATGCCGTTCTTCTGCGCGATCGATCCGGCGAAGACACCCGTCGATCCGCAGGGCCTCAAGACCCTACCCGGCTCGGGGCCGTACTACATCGCTCAGCGCACGGTCGGCAAGCAGCTCGTGATGAAGGTGAACCCGCACTACACGGGCAACCGCCCGCATCGGGCCGGGACGATCGTCTTCACGATGAACACGAACCCGCAGCAGACGTACCTGCAGGTCTCGAACGGCACGTATGCGACCGACCCGAACGGGCTGGACAACCCCGCCGAAGCTGCGAGCCTGGCGAAGAAGTACGGCATCAACAAGAGCCGCTTCTTCGTGCATCCGACGCCCGAGACGGACTACGTCGCCCTGAACACGACGGGGACAGCGTTCAGCTCGGTTGCGGTCAGGAAGGCCGTCAACTATGCGATCGACCGCTCGGCGCTCCTGCGCGTTTTCGGCTTCGCCGGCGGCAGGACGACGAACGCGATCCTGCCCGCGTCGCTGAGCGGCGGCGTCGCCGTCGCGAACCCCTACCCGCTCAACGGTCCCGACCTCGCGAAGGCCAAGCAGCTGCTCGGCGGCCACGCGTGCGGCAACGTCAATCTCTGGTACCAGACGGGCCCGGTCGGAACGCCGCAGTCGGGGATCTTCACGTACAACCTGAAGCAGCTGGGCTGCAACGTCACCGCGAAGCCGTTCCAGGGGTATGCGATGTACACGGCCGCGGGCGTGAAAGGCGCGCCGTTCGACGCCGCGATGTCCGGCTGGTATCAGGACTATGCGGACGGGTACGACTTCTTCCACATCCTGCTGGACGGACGGTCGATCGCATCGTCGAACAACAACAACCTGGCTTACTTCAACCAGCAGACGGTCAACACGAAGATCGACGCAGCGAACGTGTTGTCAGGTCCCACCCGCTCGAAGTCCTGGGGTCAACTGGACAACTCCACGATGACGGACTACGCACCGTGGGCACCGATGGACAACCGCAACGTCCGCGACTACGTCGGGCCGAAGACGGCCGGGTACCTGTTCGTGCCGGCGTACGGTTCGATGGATCTCGGAACGCTCTACCTCAAGTAACGGCAGTCGGCGCACGCCTCGTTCGTCGCTAGCGCGCAGTCGCGCCGGCGACGAACGAGGCTATCGCGTCGGTGAACGCGCGCCTGCTCGTCTCCCACGCATAGAACATGTGACCGCCCCCGAAGTGCCGGACGGTCAGGCGCTCCGCCATCTGCGGATCGAGCCGCATCAGGTTACGCAGCCGGTCGCTCGCGTAGTACGGCGTCACCAGGTCGAAGCGGCCGTGTGTGATGAATGCCTTCATGTGCGGGTTCAGCGACATCCCGTAGCGGAAGTCGTCGGTGGCCCCGACGGGAAGCGCGAAGAAGTGCGGCTCGGTGTCTTCCTTCCAGTCCTTGTTGACCTCGTAGCTCAGCAGCGTGTACTCGCGATCCGTCTCGACGCCGATCTCGGAGCGGAGCTGCCGGTTGACCGCCATCGTGTACGCGGGGCTGATACCCGACAGTGTCGGATCGGGCCCTGCGAACGAGTCGCGGTCGGGATATGGATCGGTGACCGTGATCGTCGCGTCGTACAGGCCGAGCACCTTGCGCTCGTCGCGCAACAGCTCGCGGGAGAACGCGCGAATCGTGATGCGGCCTTCGGCGCGCGCAACGAGGTCGACAGGCAGACCGAGCAGATCGGCGAGCCGGCCGAGGATACGCTCACGCTCGGCGGGCGCCAGTGAGGCGCCGCGCGTCAGGAACGAGACGTAGTCGCCGGTCGCGAACGCCTCCGCCTCGCCGAGCACGTCCTCGAGCGGGGTACCGGCGGGGAAGACGCGCGAGCGGCCGTGGTGTGCAGCCGCGGCGGCCATCGTCGGCAGCACGTCGACCCAGGCGAGGACGTCGTAGTCGTTCGGGAGCAGCGAGGTGAGCTCGAGCGCCGGCGAGATCAGGATGGCTCCGTTCAGGCCGATGCCGGCGCTCTCCTGCAGCATGCGCACGAGGCGGCCGACGCGGTAGCCGCCGTAGCTCTCACCGGCGATGAACACGGGCGAGCCCCACCTGCGCTGCTCGGAGAGCCAGCGGCCCATGAACTCGCAGAGTGACTCGAGGTCGCGCCGTTGCCCGAAGTACTCCTTCGGGTCGGTCGCGTCCTCCTGCTTGCCGTCCTTGTCCCCGCCGTCCTTACGCTCGCGCTCGATCACGCGGCTGAAGCCGGTACCGACCGGATCGACGAACACGAGGTCGGCAAAGGCGAGCCAGGAGTCCTCGTTCTGCACGAGGCGAGGCGGCATCGCCGGGAGCGTGCCGTCCGCGGGAAACGCGACCCGCTGCGGACCGACGACGCCAAGGTGGAGGTACGCCGACGAGGCGCCGGGTCCGCCGTTGAAGACGAACATCACGGGACGATCGCGGTCGTCGCCGTCGGCGACGTACGAGACGGAGAAGATTTCCGCAGCGGGCTTCTCCTTCTTGCGCAGCACGAGCCAGTTCGCGCTCGCCGTGTAGCCGATCGGCGTAGCGCCCCCGCTCCACGTCGCCGTCGTTTTCGCGCCCGCCGGCGGCTCGTGCTCCGTCGTCGAGCCCGCGGGCCCGTCGTCCTTCTGCTCGGCCATGGCGAGACGCTAGCGGGTCACCAGGCTCGTGTCAGTCGGAGATCGCCGGCGCCGCCTGATACTCCTCGTCGGTCACGTGCGTGCCCCACGTTGCGCTGTTCCCTTCGGAGTCGACCACGAGCATCGCGATGTGGGTCATGAAGCGGGTCGGGGCGGCACCGTGCCAGTGCTCCTCCCCGGGCTCGAAGAAGACGCGATCGCCGGGGCGGACCGCCTCGATCGGGCCGCCGCGCCGCTGCGCGAGGCCGAGACCTTCGGTGACCCAGATCGTCTGGCCGTTCGGATGCGTGTGCCAGGCGGTACGCGCGCCGGGCGTGAAGTGGACGCTGCTCGCATGCAGCCGCGAACCGTCCGACGGCGCCGCGACCGTGTCCACGTACACCGAGCCGGTGAACCAGTCGCTAGGCCCGCGTGCCGTCTCGAGGCTGTTCTTCGTGATCTTCATGGTCGGTCTCCTGGTGATTGGAAGCGATTCAGTGTCCGTCGAGGATCTGCGCGAGCTCGGTGGCCGCCCAGCTCGCGAGGAGGTTCAGCGCCTCGTCTGATTTCGAGCCGGGCTCTGCCGTGTAGACGAAGAGCATCAGGCCGGCGTCGGCGGCGAGCTGCATCGTCTCGTAGGTGAGGCTCAGCTCGCCGACGACCGGATGATGGAAGCGCTTGGAGCCCGTGTCGTGGAAGCGGACGTTGTGCGCCGCCCAGCGCGTGCGGAAGGTCTCACTGCGCGTCGAGAGCTCACCGACCAGATCGGAGAGGCCGCGGTCGTACGGGTCGCGACCCGCCTCGGTGCGCAGGACCGCGACGGCGTCGGTCGCCACCTTCTCCCAGTCGACGTAGAAGTCGCGAGCTCGCTCGTCGAGGAAGATGAAGCGCGCGGAGTTCGTCGGCCCGTGCGGACTGTCGAAGTGCTGTGCGTAGAAGGCGTGGCCGAGGCGGTTGGCGGCGAGGATGTCCATATGCCCGTTGCGCACGAAGGCGGGCGCCGCCGTGATCGCATCGAGGATGCGCTGGACGCTCGGCCGCAGACGTTGCGGCGACGGTCGGCGACGCCGGCCCAGAGTCGTGTGCATCGCGCGGGCGAGGTCGAAGAGGTGCGCCCGCTCGGCGTCGTCGAGTTGCAGCGCGCGCGCAAGCGACTCGAGGACGCTCTCGGAGACACCGGCCGCGCTGCCTCGCTCGAGCCGCGTGTAGTAATCGACGCTGACCCCGGCCAGCAGCGCGACTTCCTCCCGGCGCAGTCCCGGGACGCGCCGCGTGCCGCCGTAGGTGCGCAGACCTGCCTGCTCCGGCGTGATCTTCGCGCGCCGCGAGATCAGGTACTCGCGGATCTCGCTGCCGGCGTCCACGGGACGAGCGTAACTCGGCGTCGACGAGGCTGAGGGGGCTTGCCGGTCCCTGGATCGACAGGGCCGGTCAGGCGGCGCGAGGGCGTGCGACGAAGCTGCAGCGCCTCGAGGAGAAACATCGCCGCAACCGACGTCGACCTCACCGGCGAAGAGCTGGAGGAGATCGAGACCGCTGCCGCGGCGATCACGCCGGAGGGCACCGCTATGCGGAGGCGCAACAACAGCTGATCGACCGTTGATGCACTAGATCACACGAGTTGCCTGGAGCGTGGCTATCGCTCTCGGCTCCTACCTGTGGGCCAGGCACCTCTACACCCACAGGCGCTCGGCTTGACGCCGGCTCGCTTCCGAAGAGACCCCCGGCCTGCGCAGGGGCCTCTTCTTTCGTGGTCAGCCCGGATTGGTCACCCTGGCGGACGATCAAGCTTCGTCGACGGCGAGCGATGAGGACAGGTCGCGGTAGGCATCGACCTGCGCGAGCAGTTCATGGGCTTTCTGTTCGACGGTTGCGACCGCATCGGCGCCCGCAACCCAGCGCAGGGGCGGTCGCGGCTCGTCGACGATTGTGAGCAGGGCCTTTGCGAGCTTGGCGGGATCGTTGGTCTGCTTGCCGTTCATCGCTTCCCAGGCGGGCCGGGTCTGCGCGGTGCGCTCGGCATAGTCCTCGATCGACAAGTCGGCATAGACGGTGGACTCTTTCGTGAGCAGGTCGGTGCGGAAGAAGCCCGGCTCAACGATTGTCGTCTGGATCCCGAACGGCTCGACCTCGAATCGCAGCGATTCCATCCATCCCTCCAGGCCGAACTTCGAAGCGGCATAGGCGGAGCAGAACTCCTGCCCCACGAGGCCTGCGGTCGAGGAGATCGTGACGACGTGGCCTGAGCGTTGCTTTCGCATGATCGGAAGCACGGCACGAGTCACGTTCAACGGCCCCAGAAGGTTCGTCTTCAACTGCGCCCCGAACTGCTCAGGCGATAGCTCTTCGAAGAAACCAGCGAAGAAGTTGCCCGCGTTGTTGACCAACACATCAATGCGGCCAAACCGCTCGGAAGCGGCTTGAACCGCCGCTTCTGCTGACGCCGGGCTTGTGATGTCAAGGTCGACGACGAGTAGGTCGTCGGACTCGCCGACAGCTCTGGCTACGGCTTTGGGATCGCGGCCGGTCGCGACCACGAACTGTCCCGCGGCAAGGACGGCCTGAGCGATGTCGACGCCCATCCCGCGCCCCGCGCCAGTGATGAACCAAACCCTCTTGTCAGCCATGTGCCTCAGACCTCTCGCGTGCTGTTGTTGAGCCATCGACCGCTACGAGCCCGACGTAGCGGCTGCGATGCCGGGCATCAGCGGTCGATCATCCGCTGGTTCGCTTCGGAGTAGCGGGCTCCCTGGGCCTCGGGCAGCGCGTCCTCGATCTGCTGGAGGTCTTCGGCGGTCAGTTCGATCTCGGTCGCGGCGATGTTCTCCTCTAGGCGGTGCAGCTTGGTCGTGCCGGGGATCGGCACGATCCACGGCTTCTGTACGAGCAGCCAAGCGAGCGCGACCTGTGCGGTCGTCGCGTCTTTGTGCGCCGCAATCTCGCTCAGCAGGTCGACGAACGCGCGGTTTGTCCGCCGTGCCTCGCTATCGGTGAAGCGGGGAACCGTGTTGCGGAAGTCGCCGCTCTCGAACTCGGTCGTCTCGTCGATCGTGCCGGTCAGGAATCCCTTGCCGAGCGGGCTGAAGGGGACGAACCCGATCCCGAGCTCCTCCAGGGTAGGCAGGATCGCGTCCTCCGGCTCGCGCCACCAGAGCGAGTACTCGGATTGAAGCGCCGTAACAGGTTGGACACCGTGAGCGCGGCGAATCGTCTGCACGCCCGCCTCGGAAAGTCCGAAGTGGCGAACCTTGCCCTGCTCGATCAGCTCCTTGACCGTCCCGGCGACGACCTCGATCGGGACGTTCGGGTCGACGCGGTGCTGGTAGAGAAGGTCGATGTGGTCGGTGCGCAGCCGCCGCAACGAGTCGTCGACGCTGCTGCGGATCGTCTCGGGACGGCTGTCGACGCCGGTCGGCTGTCCGGTCGAGAGCTCGAAGCCGAACTTGGTCGCGATCACGACCTGATCGCGGACACCCTCCAGGGCCTCACCGACGAGTTCCTCGTTGGCGAACGGGCCGTAGACCTGCGCGGTGTCGAAGAAGGTAATGCCCCGTTCGACGGCGTCGCGGATCAGGGCGATTCCCTGCTCCTTCGGGGGGATCGGCGGGAAGCTCTGGCTCATGCCCATACAGCCGAGCCCGAGCGCAGACACCTCCAGGACTTGTCCGAGTGTGCGCTTCTGCATTTCTCCTCCTAGCGGGGAACGAGCTTGAGGGTCGCCTCGCGCGCCTCCGGCGCGACGATCGAGGGAACGATTGTCGGGTAGCGGCGCCCGTACTTGTTCTCGTACGCAGCATCGATCGCGTCCGCGCGGTCGTCTGTTTCGACGAGCTCGACGTCCTTGTCCACGCCACCGGCGCTGATGTGCGCCCGATGGCGGGCCTCGGCGGCGCGGAACCAGGACGAGCCGCGTCCGTTCACCGAGCGGACGTAGACGTCGTCGCCGTCGCGGACGACCCACATGACCACCGGGTGGTGAAGCATGTCGTCGCGGCGCGTCGCTGACAGTTCGAGTTCTTCGGCCTCGCCGACCTGCTGAAGCTCTTCGGTGGTCCAGCCTTCGCTGGTCATCAAAGCCGCCGCTGCGCGAACTGGGCGGCGATCGCCGGGTCGCGATGATCGAAGAAGAGCGACTGACCGGTATCGAGCGTCGCGATCCGTGCCATCTCCTCGGCTGCCAGCTCGAAGTCGAACACGTCGAGGTTCTCGCGCATCCGCTCGGCCCGCACGGACTTCGGGATGACGATGACCCCGCGCTCGATCAGCCAGCGCAGGACGACTTGAGCGACCGACTTCCCGTGCGCCCCACCGATCTCGGTGAGGGTCGGGTTCGTGAACAGGTCGTTGCGCCCCTCCGCGAACGGCCCCCACGACTCGATTCGAATGCCGCGCTCACGCAACAGCTCCTGATAGTCGGCGCGCTGGAAGAAGGGATGCGTCTCGACCTGGTTGACCGCAGGCGTGATCTCGTTGTGCTCACTCAGATCGACGAGCCGGTCGGGATAGAAGTTCGAGACACCGATGGCGCGTGCGAGCCCCTCCTGGTTCAGCTTCTCCATCGCCCGCCAAGAGCCGTAGTAGTCGCCGAACGGCTGGTGGATCAGATACAGGTCGAGGTAGTCAACCCCGAGCTTCTCAAGCGAAGCCTCGAACGCACGTCGCGCCTTCTCCTCGCCCTGATGCTCAACCCAGAGCTTCGTCGTGATGAACAGCTCCTCGCGCGCGATGCCGCTCGCCTTGATCCCGCGACCGACGGCTTCCTCGTTGCTGTACGACGCAGCCGTGTCGAGCGCTTGGTACCCGGCGGCAATCGCCTCGACGACCACCTGCTCCGTGTCCTCGGCTGGAATCTGGAAGACGCCGAAGCCGAGGATCGGCATCTCGACGCCGTTGTTCAAGGTGATGGTCGGAATGGCCTTCATCGGTGTCCTTTCGCGTCAGTGCGACCACGGGGATCCGCGTGCGAAGCCGCGAACTGCCGCCAGGTAGAGGTGGAGAGCGGTCGCGGGTTGCGGCCCGTGGGGCGATCCCTTCCTCCTTCCTTCCCTACTGTGGCACCCACACACCGCCCATGACCGGCCCCGTTGTTACAGGTACCGGCAGACCCCCTCAGCGCACCCAGAAACGGCACTCCGGTTTGGGCGACGTAGACTCCGTACGTGGACGTTCCGTCATGCAGACGTCCGGGTCGACTCAGGCGGCTGGTCTCATTCTTCCGCCGCCGCGCCACCCAGCTGCCAGTCGAGTGGCCGGAGGAGCCGCCGCCCGACATCGGCGTGCGAGAGCCGCGCCGTCCCAAGCCCGGCGCAGGCCCGGCCGGCGCGCTCCTCGATCCACCCGTCTAGCGGTGATCGAGTGGCTGCGATCCGCCGCTGACTCGTCAGCAGCAGGCGAGAACCGCACACGCTTTGGAGTCAAGAACGTCCGAGGCGCCCTCTCGGACGCCTCGGAAACCTCGCCAGAGTCACTGCTTCTGTGTAGGTAGCGGGGGCAGGATTTGAACCTGCGACCTCCGGGTTATGAGCCCGGCGAGCTACCTGACTGCTCCACCCCGCGTCGCGACCGCGAGCATAGCACCCGAGCGGTCGAAAAGGCCGTCGGAAAGCCGTGCCGCGAGGCCGAAATCGACCCCCTCTGGTTACCATCGACTCCATGCTCGTCCGGCTCGCGCCCGCGCTGATCCCGACGTGATGCGCGTGGCCGCGATCGATCTCGGTAGCAACGCGACACGGCTGCTCGTCGCAGACGTCGACGGCGGCAACACGACCGAGCTCGTCCGCCGGACACGGATCACGCGGCTCGGCGAAGGCGTCGACGCCCGCGGGCGCCTGCTGCCGGTGCCGATCGCGCGCGTGCGGAACGTGCTGGCCGACTACCGTCGCGAAGCCGAGGCGCTCGGCGCCGAGCGTGTGCTGGCGATCGCGACGAGCGCGGTGCGGGACTCCGAGAACGGCGAGGCGTTCCTCGGCGAGATCGAATGGTCGTACGGGTTCGCCACCCGGCTGCTGACCGGCGACGAGGAGGCGGCGATGACGCTCAGCGGCGCCGGCCCGCTCGAGCCGGCGACGGTGCTGACGGACATCGGCGGGGGATCGACCGAGCTTGCCTGCGACGGGTTCCGGCACAGCCTTCAAGTGGGCTGTGTGCGCCTGACCGAGCGGTTCGGGGACGACCTCGACGCGGCGGCGGCAACAGTCGCGGCCGCGCTGCCGCGACCTCCGTTCGCGGTGCGGACGCTGCTCGGTGTCGACGGCACGACCGCGGAGCTGGCCGCTCTCCGCGGCAGCCGAACCCTTGCTCCGGGGGATGTCGAGGCGGAGCTCACACGGTTGGCCGCTGCCACCGTCGGAGAGCGGCGCGAGCTCCTGTTCGAGCCCGACCGCAGCGAGGTGATCGTGATGGGCGCAGTGATCCTCCGCGAGCTGCTGCGGGGGCTCGGCGCGGAGCAGGTGGTGGCAGGCGATCGCGACGTGCTGAACGGCGCCGTGCTCGCGGCCGCCTCCCTCCCCCGACCTGCCCGAGGGGGCGGCCCCCTCGGGTGCGTTTCCATGTTGCTAGCTTCGGGAAGAAACTTGTGAGCGCAAGCGTTACTGCTACTGTCATTGCGCAATCAAGTTTCTAGGAGGAAACCAGTATGAGCATCACCGAGCAGACGACGACCATCCCAACCGGGACCTGGCAGGCCGACAAGGTCCACTCCAGCGTCACCTTCGAGGTTCCCTACGCTGTCGCCACCTTCAGCGGCACGGTGCCGGACTTCGACGCGACCCTCGAGGACGGCAAGCTGACCGGCGTGGCGCGCATCGCGAGCATCACCGTCAAGGACGAGAACCTCACGGCGCACCTGCTCTCGCCCGAGTTCTTCGACGCGGAGCGCCACCCCGAGGTGGGCTTCACCACGGAGACGATCCGCCGTGAGGGCGACGAGGTCGAGGTCGCGGGTCAGATCACGATCAAGGGGATCACGAAGCCGGCAACGCTGCGCGGGACGATCGTCGGCCCGTCCGTCGACCACTTCGGCAAGACCCGTGTCGGGCTCAGCCTCGAGACGACCGTCGACCGCACCGCGTTCGACATCAACTGGAACATGCCGCTCCCGAACGGCGACCCCGCACTCGCCAACGACGTCACCCTGAAGGCCGACCTCACCCTGGTGGGTCAGGAGTCGTAGCAATGAAGGTTCTTGCGATCAGCGGATCGCTGCGGAAGGACTCCCACAACACGCGCCTCCTTCGCGCACTGCGCGAGGAGGCGCCCGAGGGAGTCGAGATCACGATTTGGGACGGGCTCAAGTCGATGCCTCACTACGACGCAGACGACGACGGCGTGCCCGGCCCGCCGCAGGTCGAAGCCTTCCGCCGGCTCGTGCGAGACGCCGACGGAGTGATCTTCGCCACCCCCGAGTACAACTCGTCCGTACCGGGGGCGTTGAAGAACGCGCTCGACTGGGGCTCGCGCCCACTCGCGACCAACGCGTTTCGCAACAAGCCGGTCGCCGTGATCGGGTCGAGCGCCGGCGCCTTCGGCGGTGTCTGGGCTGCCGCCGAGCTGCGCAAGATACTCGCCGCGATGGGCGCACGGGTCACCGACGTCGAGCTGGCTGTCGGTCACTCGCACGAGAAGTTCGACGACGACGGCCAACTCCTCGACGATGACGTGCGGCAGGGCCTGCGCGACGCGCTCACGACGCTCGTCGCCGAGACGACGCCCAACCTCGCCGCCGCGTAGCGGGACGCCGTGGAGCTCGGGCTCTACACCTTCGCCGAGCTGCGAGGCGGCGCCGGAACGCCGCCCGTCTCACCCGAACAGCGGCTTCACGACCTGCTCGAGGAGATCGAGCTCGCCGAGCAGGTGGGCCTCGATGTCTTCGGCGTCGGCGAGCATCACCGACCGGAATTCGCCGTCTCCGCGCCCGCGGTCGTGCTGGGCGCGGCTGCCGTCCGGACCGAGCGGATCCGGCTGACGAGCGCCGTCAGCGTCCTCAGCTCCGACGACCCGGTGCGGGTGTTCCAGGGGTTCGCGACCGTCGATCTCCTCTCGCACGGCCGCGCGGAGATCATGGCGGGAAGAGGCTCGTTCATCGAGTCGTTTCCGCTGTTCGGCTTCGACCTCGACGACTACGACGAGCTCTTCGCCGAGAAGCTCGAGCTGCTGCTCGCTCTTCGCGCAGACGAGCGAGTGACGTGGTCGGGTCGTCACCGGGCTCCACTCGGAGACCAGCGCGTGTACCCGCGCCCGGTTCAGGATCCGCTCCCCGTCTGGGTAGCGGTCGGCGGCACGCCCGCGTCGGCCGTTCGGGCGGGCTCCCTGGGCCTGCCGATGGCGCTCGCGATCATCGGCGGAGAGCCGAGGCGGTTCACGCCGTTCGTCGACCTGTTTCGCGAGTCGGCCACGCGGGCCGGGCTCGAGCCGCCGCCGGTCGGCATCAATTCCCACACGTACGTCGCCGCCGGCTCGACGCAGGCCGCCGACGAGTTCTTCCCGTCGTACGCGGCGATGATGAACGCGATTGGACGCGAGCGCGGCTGGACGCCGATCGACCGCCACCAGTTCGACGCGCTGCGGTCGCCCGACGGGGCACTGGTCGTCGGCAGCCCCGAGGAGGTTGCCGAGAAGATCCTCGCCCAGCACGAGCTCTTCCACCACGACCGCTTTCTCGCCCAGATGAGTGTCGGGACGATCCCGCACGCGAGCGTCCTTCGCTCGATCGAGCTGTTCGGCACCGAGGTGGCGCCGCTCGTCCGCGCCGAGGTGGCGCGCAGGAAGGCCGCCTAGCCGCCGTCGACCGGCGGCTCGTCCTCGGCGAGGCGGCGCTGGACGACCGCCCGCGCGAGCACCCCGACGAGCTTGCCCTGCTCGACCACCGGCACCCGCTCGAAGTCATGCTCCTCGACGAACGCGAAGGCCTCGGCCAGCGGCACCGTCGACTCGATCGTCGCGTTCGGCGGCTCGGCGATCGCGCCGAGCGCGGTCGTCCGGGGATCGCGGCCGGTGGCGACGACCTCTCGCACCAGCGTCTTTCTCGTCACGACGCCGACGAGTCGACCGTCATCGGCGCACACGAACACCGCACGAACCTCGGGCCGCGCGAGCGCCTCCCCTGCCGCCTGGGCGCTCTGGTCGGCGCCCAGGGAGAGCGGATCGGCCACCATCGCATCGCGGACGAGGTCCACCCGCGAAGTTTAGAGGCGTACGGTGAAACTCAACCCCTCCCGGCACATGCGTGGCGTCGTCCTGCAGGATGATCCTGACGTCGCCTGAGGGGACGACGCCGCTTCCCATGCCGACGGGTTACCGTCAGCGTGTGACCTGGCAGCGCGCGTGGGACCGGCTGCGTCGCGACGCGGTCGACGCCCTGGTGATCGCGCTCGCGGTCGCAGTCGAGGTCGAGGTCGTGGCGAAGCGCCACGAGCTGGACTTCGCGGTGATCGGGCCGTGCTCTCTTTTCTTCGTCCTGCCGCTGCTGTTCCGGCGGCGCTGGCCACTCGTCGCACCCTGCGTCTCGCTCGTCGCCTTCACGCTGGCCGGCACGTTCGACCCCGCCGGGGTCGAGAAGATCAACTCGGGCGCGCTCGCCGCGATCGCCGTGATGATCGCGCTCGGCGCGATTCGCGACCGCGAGAGCGCCGTCGTCGGGCTCGCGCTCGGGTTGACGACCGGAATCTACGTCCAGTACCGGTTCCCCGACACGACGACGAGTGACCTGATCGGCGCGGCCGTCTTCTACGGCGGCGCCTGGTTCGCCGGTCGTGCCCTCGCAAGCCGGGCCGAGCAGACGCGCGTTCTGCGCGCCCGCGTGGCAGAGGCCGAGCAGGCGCGAGCCGAGACGGCGCAGCGGGCCGCAGCCGAGGAGCGGGCGCGCATCGCGAGCGAGCTGCACGACGTCGTCGCGCACTCCGTCTCGGTGATGGTCGTGCAGTCGTCAGGCGTCCGGCGCCTGCTCAAGGAGGACCAGCACCGCGAGCGTGACGCGTTGCTCTCCGTGGAGCAGATCGGTCGCCAGGCGCTGACCGAGATGCGACGTATGTTGGGCGTGATGCGGACAGGAGAGGAAGCGCCTGCGTCGCTGACGCCGCAGCCAGGCCTGCAGCATCTCGACCACCTGATCGCCCAGGTCGTCGAGGCCGGGCTCCCGGTCACGCTGCGCGTCGAGGGCGAGCGGCCGCAGCTGCCTCCGGGCGTCGACCTGTCCGCGTACCGCATCGTCCAGGAGGGGCTGACGAACGCGCTCAAGCATGCGCCGGGCTCGCGAGCCGAGGTGATCATCCGCTTCGACGACAACAAGGTGAACCTCGAGATCGCGGACGACGGCACCGAGCTCGCGGTCGAGGACGGGCTCGGGCACGGGCTCGTGGGCATGCGCGAACGGGTGGCGCTCTACGGTGGGACGCTCGAGGCCGGGCCGCGTGAGGGCGGGGGCTACGTCCTCCGGGCCGAGCTGCCGCTCGAGGTGGCACGCGCGTGATCCGCATCCTGCTGGCCGACGACCAGGCGCTCGTCCGCGCGGGCTTCCGGATGATCCTCGACGCAGAGCCGCAGATGGAGGTGGTCGGCGAGGCGGGTGACGGACGCGAGGCGGTCGACCAGGTGAGAGAGCTCGCGCCCGATGTCGTGCTGATGGACATCCGCATGCCGGAGCTCGACGGCCTCGAGGCGACCCGGCGGATCCTCGACGGCGCGGACGAGACGGCGCCGAAGATCCTCATGCTCACGACGTTCGATCTCGACGAATACGTGTACGAGGCGCTCCGGGCCGGCGCGAGTGGCTTCCTGCTCAAGGACACGCCGCCGGAGCAGCTGGTCTCGGCGATCGAGGTGATCTCGCACGGCGATGCACTCCTCTCCCCCACGATCACGCGTCGAGTCATCTCCGAGTTCGTCAAGGGAACGGGCCCACGCCCGCAGGCGCAGTTCCCGCGGCTCGCCGACCTGACCGCACGGGAGCGCGAGGTCCTGATGCTGATCGCGCGCGGCCTGTCGAACGCGGAGATCGCGAAGACGCTGTTCGTCTCCGAGACGACCGTCAAGACGCACGTCGCCCGCATCCTGATGAAACTGAACCTGCGCGACCGCGTGCAGGCGGTCGTGCTCGCCTACGAGTCCGGCACCGTTCAGCCGGGCGACCACGCCTGAACGCCTCGCCCCCAGACACCCCTCACATCAGCCGAGATAGCGATGCGAGATCGGCCTCCGGGGCGACGACGCGCGACGCCCGGAGGCCGAGACTCCCTGGCGACACCACTCGACAGGAAGGCGCCACCATGATTGGCGCCGGAGACACGCTCGTCAACCCGCATCAGACGCGGCGCAACACGACGAGCGAGCGGCCCTGGACGACAACCTCGGCCCCGGGCGTCGTGCGATCGGCGTCGAACCGACCGGTCTGAAGCTCGACCTGCCAGCGGAGCCCGAGACGACGGGCGGGCAGCCGGAAGTTCACGTCGTCGAAGTACGGATTGAACAGCAGCAGGAAGGAGTCGTCACGCACCTCCTCACCGGCCCGCGTCTCCGACTGCAGCTCGTCGCCGTTCAGGAAGACGCCGATCGCGCGCGAATCCGGATTGTCCCAGTCACGCCGCGTCATCCGCCGGCCGTCCGGCCGCATCCACCAGACGTCGGGAAGCTGGTCGCCGCGGCCGTCGAAGAACTTCGTGCGACGGAATACGGGGTGCTGCTGACGAAACTCGATCAGGCGGCGCGTGAACGCCAGCAGTTCCTCGTCGGCCGACTCCCAGTCGAACCACGACGTCTCGTTGTCCTGGCACCACGCGTTGTTGTTGCCGTGCTGCGTTCGCCCGATCTCGTCGCCCGCAAGCAGCATCGGCACACCCTGCGACAGGAAGAGCGTCACCAGAAAGTTGCGCTGCTGCCGCGCACGCAGGTCGTTGACTGCGGCATCGTCGGTCGGCCCCTCGACGCCGCAGTTCCACGAGCGGTTGTCGTCGGTGCCGTCGCGATTGCCTTCGCCGTTCGCTTCGTTGTGCTTGTCGTTGTAGGAAACGAGGTCGCGAAGCGTGAAGCCGTCATGGGCCGTTACGAAGTTGATCGACGCGAACGGCCGCCGGCCGTCACGCTCGTACAGGTCCGCGGACCCGCCGAACCGTGACGCGAACGCCGCCAGCGACGCATCGCCCTTCCAGAAGTCGCGCATCACGTCGCGGTAGATCCCGTTCCACTCCGACCAGAGAATCGGGAAGTTGCCGACCTGGTAGCCCCCTGGCCCGACGTCCCACGGTTCCGCGATCAGCTTGACCTGAGACAGCACCGGGTCCTGGTGGATGATGTCGAAGAACGCCGACAGGCGATCGACGTCGT
The DNA here is from genome assembly GCA_963769545.1 of uncultured Thermoleophilia bacterium. GTDB lineage: Bacteria > Actinomycetota > Thermoleophilia > Gaiellales > Gaiellaceae > PALSA-600. Next base: position 1,064,830 of record CAVYMB010000003.1, read on the forward strand.
AGAACTCGCGCGCGAGCGCCGAGGCGAGGTCGAACCGAAAGCCGTCGACATGGCACTCGATCACGAAGTAGCGAAGCGAGTCCATGATCAGTCGCAGCACACTCGGGTGCACCGGGTTCAGTGTGTTGCCGGTGCCGGTGTAGTCCATGTAGAAGCGCGGGTTGTCCGGCATCAGCCGGTAGTAACTGCTGTTGTCGACGCCGCGCAGGCTCAACATCGGGCCGAGGTGGTTGCCTTCCGCCGTGTGGTTGTAGACGACGTCGAGGATCACCTCGATCCCGGCCCGGTGCAACGCCTTGACCATGCCCTTGAACTCGCGTACCTGATCGCCCGTCGCCGCGTACAGCGAGTGAGGTGCGAAGTAGCCGATCGTCGAGTAGCCCCAGTAGTTCGTCAGCCCGCGCGAGTGCAGGATCTCCTCGTCCGCGACGTGGTGGACGGGTAGCAACTCCACGGCGGTCACGCCGAGTGACTGCATGTACGCGACCGCGCCCTCGCTGGCCAGCCCACCGTACGTTCCGCGCAGGTCCTCGCGGACGTCCGCGCGCCGCCTCGTGAACCCGCGCACGTGGGCCTCGTAGATCACCGTCTCCTGCAGAGGGGTCCGCGGCCGCACCCAGTCGTCGTCCTCCCAGTCGAACGTCGGATCGATCACCACCGACTTGGGAATCGCGGGAGCGCTGTCTCCGTCGTCGATCGTCAGATCGGCGTCCTCGTCCCCGCTCGGCACGTAGGGGAGGGTGTTGGCGGCGTCCCAGTCGATCGCCCCCTCGATCGCCTTTGCATACGGATCGATCAGCAGCTTGGCGGGATTGAAGCGGCGACCGGTCGCGGGATCGTAGGCGCCGTGCACGCGGTAGCCGTAGCGCTGGCCCGGCCCGACCTGCGGCAGGTAGCAGTGCCAGTTGAACGCCGTCCGCTCCTCGACCCGAACGCGCTCCTCGTTCCCGTCGTCGTCGAACAGGCACAGCTCGACCTGCTCGGCGTTCTCCGAGAAGAGCGAGAAGTTGGTGCCGTGACCATCCCAGCTCTGCCCGAGCGGAAACGGGTCTCCCGGCCAGACAGCGCGGCTCATCGCGAGCCACCGTACCCGTCCGGCCGCGACGCAAGGATGCGTGTGTGATCAGAGAAGAGCTCTCGAGACTGCTGTCGTACGAAGAGCGCCATCGTCGACTGTTCGCGCGCCTCCTGCTCGTCCTGTTCGCGACTGCGGCGGTCGACCTCGTCGGCACGCTGGTGATCTACCTCTTCGAACGCCATGCGGCCGGCACCGGCGTGCACTCGCTCGGCGACGCGCTCTTCTTCACGTCCGTGCAGCTGCTCACCGTCTCGTCGCAGCTGCCGAATCCGCTGTCGCCGGCCGGCCGCGTCGTCGACATCGGGCTCGAGCTGTGGGCCGTGATCGTGGTCGCCGGCTCGGCCGGCGCGCTCGCGAGCTTCTTCCAGAGCGCCGACGCGTCAAACGGCCCGAGCGGCTCCGGGACGTAGCCACACCACGCCGAGCGGCGGCAAGGTCACGTCCGCGGAGTAGGTCTGCCCATGCCAACCCTGCTGCTCGGCCTCGACGACGCCGAGGTTGCCGACGCCGGTGCCGCCGTAGTAGAGCGAGTCGGTGTTCAACACCTCGGTCCACGAGCCGCCCTCGGGCAGGCCGACGCGGTAGCGGTCACGCGGCACCGGTGAGAGGTTCGCGACGCACACGAGCGTTCGTCCGCCGTCACGCGAGATCCGCATGAACGCGAGCACGTTGTCGGTCGCGTCGTTGGGCTCGAGCCAGCGGAAACCCTCGTACGAGAAGTCCACCTCCCACAGCGCCGGCTCGTCGCGGTAGACGTGGTTCAGGTCGCGGACGAGATCGCGCACCCCGGCATGCTCGCCGTGCTCGAGCAACGACCACGGCAGCTCGCCCTCTTCGCTCCACTCCCACGGCGTGGCGAGCTCGCCGCCCATGAAGAGCAGCTTCTTGCCCGGATGGGCCCACATGTACGCGTAGAGCGCACGCAGGTTTGCGAGCTGCTGCCAGCGGTCGCCGGGCATCTTCTGAAGCAGCGAGCCCTTCCCGTGCACGACCTCGTCGTGGGAGAGCGGGAGGACGAAGTTCTCGTTCCACGCGTAGACCAGCGAGAACGTGAGCTCGTGGTGGTGATAGCGGCGATGTACAGGATCGTGGGCGAAGTAGCCGAGCGTGTCGTTCATCCAGCCCAGGTTCCATTTGAAGCCGAAGCCGAGCCCGCCGACGTAGGTCGGGCGCGAGACGCCCGGCCACGCGGTCGACTCCTCCGCCACCGAGATCACCCCCGGCTCGCGCGCGTGCGCGAGCTCGTTCAACGTCTTCAGGAACGCAACCGCCTCGAGATCCTCGCGGCCGCCGAAGCGGTTCGGCACCCAGCCGCCCGCGGGTCGCGAGTAGTCAAGGTAGAGCATCGACGCGACCGCGTCGACACGGAGCCCGTCGGCGTGATACTCGCGCAGCCAGAACAGCGCGTTCGCCAGTAGGAAGTTCTCGACCTCCGTCCGCCCGAGGTTGAACACGAGCGTCCCCCAGTCGGGATGGGCGCCACGCCGCGGGTCGTCGTGCTCGTAGAGCGCAGTGCCGTCGAAGCGTGCAAGCGCCCATTCGTCGCGCGGGAAGTGTGCGGGGACCCAGTCGAGGATCACGCCGATCCCGGCTGCATGCAGACGGTCGACGAAGTAGCGGAAGTCGTCCGGGGAGCCCATCGACGACAACGGCGCGTAGTAACCGGTGACCTGGTACCCCCACGACCCCGAGAACGGATGGTGCATCACGGGCATCAGCTCCACGTGCGTGAAGCCGAGGTCGACGACGTACGGAGCCAGCTGGTCGGCGAGCTCGCGCCAGCCGAGACCGTCCCGCCACGACGGCGCGTGCACCTCGTAGATGGCCAGTGGACGGTCGAGCGGCTCCGCCGCGCGACGCGCCTCGATCCACGATTCGTCTTCCCATTCGTACGCGGACTCGAAGACGACCGATGCGGTCTTCGGCGGCTCCTCGGCGCGGAACGCAACCGGGTCTGCCTTCTGGCTCCCGTCGACGTCGTACTTGTAGCGCTGTTCCGGCGCCGCGCCGTCGACGACGCCCTCCCAGATCCCCGAATCGTCGACCGGGGCGAGCAGGTCGGCGCCCGGATCCCAGTCGTTGAAGTCGCCGACCACGCTGACGCGCCGCGCGTTCGGTGCCCAGACGGCGAAGCGGACGCCGCCGTCCACCACGTGCGCCCCGAGCTTCTCCCACAGCTGCTCGTGGCGGCCGGCCTTCGCGAGCCACACGTCGAGCTCGCCGAACGCCGACGCCCGTGACTGGGTTGAACCGCTCCCGGTCAGACCGGCACTTCCGCGTCGAGCAGGCGGACGATGCCGGCGACAGGGATCGGCAGCCAGTCGGGCCGGTTGTTGAGCTCGTAGCGCAACTCGTACACCGCCTTCTCGAGCTCGAAGACTTGCAGCAGCTTGTCCATCGCCCCGCCCGATGGGACGAGCGAGGGGTCGACGCTGCGGCGATAGGCGTCGAGGAACACCTCCCGCGCCCGCTCCTCCCAGTCCGGCGGCGGCGTCGTCCCTCGGAGCAGCGGGCCGGCCGACGCGACGTAGGCGAACGAGCGCAACATGCCGGCGACGTCGCGAAGCGGGCTGCGTTTGCGGCGCCGTTCGGGCAGGGAACGCGCGGGCTCGCCCTCGAAGTCGATCAATACCCAGCCGTTCGGTGTGTGCAGCGCCTGGCCGAGATGGAAGTCGCCGTGGTGGCGGATCACGCGTCCGACCCCGCCGAGGTTCGTCAGCAGGCGGAGCCGCTCGCGCACCTCCTCGCCGCGCCCGAGCAGCGGCTCGAGCTCCGGGTCGTCGTCGGGAAGGTCGAGGAAGATCGCCTCGATCTCCTCGTCGACGGTCGCGGTCAGCAGCCCGAGCGACTCTGTGGACGTCTGCTCCGGCGCGAAGCTCGGGTCGGTCGAGTCGGACCCGAGCACCGTGTGGAGTGCACCGGTCACCTCGCCGAGGCGCTCGAGCTCGTAGAGGAACCACTCGGTGCGGTTGCTCAACGAGTCGAGGGCGAGCCCCCAGCCGTCGAGACCGTCGGGCACGAACTGCTGGAGGATGCCCAGGGTCGACTCCATCGGCCGGCCGACGTACTGGTACCAGCCGGCGAGCCGCGCGATGTTCGGGAATTCGTGCTCGGTGAGGAAGGCGAGCATCTCGAGCTCGGGATTGACGCCCGGCTCGAGCCGGCGAAAGACCTTGAGGATCAGCAGGTCGTCGAGCACGACCGACGAGTTCGACTGCTCGACGTCGATCTGCCGCGTCACCGCCACCTCGTCGGGAATGCCGACGAACGAGCCCCCGACCGGGATCAGCTCGACCGTCCCCTCGCCCGCGGAGATCGCGGCGCCGCGTCGGATCAGGCGCACGAGCTCGGCCGCAGCATCCGGCTCGCCGAGCACGTCGAGCCCTGCGCCGCCCAGCAGTTGGTACATCTCGTGCGTCCCGGTGTCGAACCGGATCTCGACGATCAGCACCTCGAGCGGCGGGTCCCCGGTGCCGACTCTGGCGCGATCGACGACGGTCGCCTGGACGACATCGCGAGCCTTCGACCCGAACCAGCGCTGGCCGGTCACGTACTCGACGAGTGAGTGCTCGTCAGACGTCATGACTCGTCCTTCCTCAACTGGAACCAGAAAAACCCCCGCGGTGCGAGCGTGAGCAGGTACGGAAGCTCTCCGATCGCGGGAAAACGCGTTCGTCCGAGCATCTCCTCGGGCACCATCCCTTCCCAGCGCGAGAGGTCGAGCTGGACCGCCTGCGCCGATCTCGCCAGATTGTGCACGCAGATGATCGTGTCGTCCTCATGATGGCGGACGTGGGCGAAGATCCGCGGGTTGTCGGGCCGCAGCGCCTCGTATGAGCCGATTCCGAAGACCGGATGATCCTTGCGCAGGGCGATCAGACGATGGATCCAACGCAGCAGCGAGTTCGGCTGACGGAGCTGGGCCTCCACATTCACCGCCTGGAAGCCGTAGACCGGGTCCATCAGCGGCGGTAGGTAGAGCTGCGCGAAGTCGGAGCGGCTGAACCCCGCGTTCCGGTCGCCCGTCCACTGCATCGGCGTCCGAACGCCGTCGCGGTCGCCGAGGAAGATGTTGTCGCCCATCCCGATCTCGTCGCCGTAGTAGAGGACCGGCGATCCTGGCAGCGAGAACAGCATCGCGTGCAGCAGCTGGATCTCGTCGCGGCCGTTGTCGAGGAGCGGTGCGAGGCGGCGGCGGATGCCGAGGTTCAGCTTCATCCGCGGGTCCTTCGCGTACTCGGCGTACATGTAGTCACGCTCTTCGTCCGTCACCATTTCGAGCGTCAGCTCGTCGTGGTTGCGTAGGAAGAGGCCCCATTGCGCGTTGCCGGGGATCGGGGGGGTGTGCTCGAGCACTTCCACGATCGGGAGTGCGTCCTCTCGCCGCACTGCCATGAACATGCGCGGCATCACCGGGAAGTGGAACGCCATATGGCACTCGTCGCCGTCGCCGTTGCCGAAATACTCGACGACGTCGTCCGGCCACTGGTTCGCCTCCGCGAGCAGCACCCGGTCGGCGTAGTTGGCGTCGATTGCGGCGCGGACCCGCTTCAGGAACGAGTGCGTCTCGAGGAGGTTCTCGCCGTTCGTACCGTCGCGCTCGTACAGGTACGGAACCGCGTCGAGCCGGAATCCGTCGAGCCCGAGATCGAGCCAGAAGCGCAGCACGTCGAGCATCTGCGCCTGCACCTCGGGGTTCTCGTAGTTCAGGTCGGGCTGGTGCGAGAAGAACCGGTGCCAGAAGTACTGTCCTCGCGCGGCATCCCAGGTCCAGTTCGACGGCTCGGTGTCGACGAAGATCACCCGCGCCTCGCTCCAGCGCGAGTCGTCGTCGCCCCAGACGTACCAGTCACCGTACGGGCCGGTCGGGTCGGTGCGGCTCGCCTGGAACCACGGGTGGTCGGCCGACGTGTGGTTCATCACGAGGTCGGCGATCACCCGCAGGCCGCGCTGGTGCGCCTGGTCGACGAAGTTCCGGAAGTCCTCGATCGTGCCGTAGTCGGGATGAACGCCGAAGAAGTCGGCGATGTCGTAGCCGCCGTCGCGCAGCGGGCTCGGGTACGCAGGCAGCAGCCAGATGCAGTCGACGCCCAGCCACTGCAGGTAGTCGAGCTTGTCGGTCAGGCCGCGGAAGTCACCGGAACCGTCGTCGTTCGCGTCGAAGAAGCCGCGCAGGTGGATCTCGTAGAAGACGGCGGTCTTGAACCAGACCGGGTCGCGCTCGAACCAGTTCCCGGGCTCCGTCATACGATCACCTCAAGCACGTGGCTCTCTCCAGGCCCGAGGCCGACGTAGTTGCGCCCCGCGCGCCAGACGAACTGCACGTCGGTGAGTAGATCACGCACCTCGAAGGCCGGCGGCAGGCCGAGCGACACGGGGATCACGCACACACCCTCACGCGCCCCGTACGGATCCACGTTGACGACGCAGATCACGCGGTCGCTCTTCGCATACGCGATCAGCTGATCGTTCTCGGTCTCGAGCCAGCGGATGTTGTCGACGCGCTGCAACGCGGGCTCCGAGCGTCGGACAGCATTGAGCCGGGAGATCAGCGGGAGGAGCGCGCCGTCGAGGGTCCGACGCTTCACCTCGTACTTCTCCGAGTCGAGGTACTCCTCGGAGCCCGACGCGGCGGGCACGTTCTCGTAGCTCTCGAACCCCGAGTAGACGCCGTAAGAGGGCGATAGCGTCGCCGCCAGCACGAGGCGAGCGTGAAACGCCGGCGGCCCACCGCGCTGAAGGTACTCGTGCAGGATGTCCGGCGTGTTCACGAATGCATTCGACCGGTAGAACGGAGCCCAGTCGAGCAGCTGCTGGACGTATTCCTGCAGCTCGTACTTCGCGTTCTTCCAGGTGAAGTAGGTGTAGCTCTGCGCGAAGCCGGCCTTGGCGAGCGTCGTCATCTTCGCGGGCCGCGTGAACGCCTCGGCCAGGAAGATCACCTCGTGGTTCTTGCGTCGCACGTCGGCGATCAGCCACTCCCAGAACGCGATCGGCTTCGTGTGCGGATTGTCGACGCGGAACACGCGGACGCCGCGACCGACCCAGAAGAGCACGATGTCGCGGAGCGCCTGCCACAACGCGCGCCAGTTCTCAGACTCGAAGTTGACGTTGTAGATGTCCTGGTAGCGCTTGGGCGGGTTCTCCGCGTACTTGAGCGTGCCGTCGGGCCGGCGGTAGAACCACTCGGGGTGCTCGGTCAGCCACGGGTGGTCGGGCGAGCACTGGATCGCGAAGTCCATCGCGATCTCGACCGACGCTTCGCGGGCGGCGTCGATCATCGCGTCGAAGTCGGCCCAGGTGCCGAGTGACGGGTCGATCGCGTCGTGGCCGCCGAGCGCCGACCCGATCGCCCACGGCGAGCCCGGGTCGTCCGGGCCGGCGACGAGCGCGTTGTTCTTCCCTTTCCGGTTCGTGACGCCGATCGGGTGGATCGGCGGCAGGTAGACGACGTCGAAGCCGAGCTCCGCGAGCCGCGGCAGCACCTCGGCCACTCCCTCGAAGCCGCCGAACGACCGCGGAAAGAGCTCGTACCAGGCGCCGAAGCGCGCGAGCTCGCGATCGACGTCCACGCCGAGCGGCGGCGTTTCCACCTCGCCGTGGCGGTCCGCGACGTTCGCCTCGAGCGCCTCCTCGATCGTCAGCCCGGGCCGGCCGAGCAGCACCGCCCCTTCCGCGAGCTCACCCTCGAAGTCCTCCTGACCGGCGGCCAGCTTGCGCCGCAGCTCGTGCTGCCACGTCGCCAGCCGGTCGACCCAGGCGACGACCGCGAAGCTCCAGCGCCCCGGTCGGTCGGCGATGAAGGTCCCGCCGAAGCGGTCGTTCCCGAGGTCGAGCAGCGGCTCCTCGCGCGCCTTCCCCGACGGCGGTTGCACCCGGATCGCCGCGCCGAGCACGTCGTGGCCGTCGACCAGGATCGTCGCGTAGACGTCGACGGGCTCCCCGGCCGTGCGCTTGACGGGGAAGCGGCCGCAGTCGAGCTCGGGCTCGACGGCCTGGATCTGGATCCTCGGGGGCGGTTTCGTTGTCTTCGGAAGGGGCACCAGGCGTGAGATTCTCGGGCGAATGCGACTCGATCGTGCCTCCGGCATCCTGCTGCATCCGACGTCGCTGCCGAATGGGGTACCGGACGATCACGCCTATCGCTTCGTCGACTGGCTCGCGGCCGCAGGACAGCGGTGGTGGCAGGTGCTTCCCCTCGGCCCCACCGACCACACCGGCTCCCCGTACATGTCGCCCTCCGTCTTCGCGGGCTCGCCGGGCCTCGTCGCCGACCCCGGCGCGACGGTCACGGACGCGGACCGCCGTGTCTTCCGGGCGGCGAACGCCTACTGGCTCGACGACTGGCTCGCCTACGGCGGCGCACTCGACGACCAGATCCGCTTCGAGCGCGAGTGGCAGGCCCTGCGCGCGTATGCCGCCGCCCGGGGCGTCCGCATCATCGGCGACATCCCGATCTACGCCGGCATCGACGGCGCCGACCAGCAGGCGCATCCGGAGCTGTTTCTCCCGGGTGTGATTGCCGGCGTTCCGCCGGACGCGTTCGCCGAGACCGGACAGCTCTGGCGCAACCCGCTCTACGACTGGAGGGCGCTTCGCGCCGACGGCTACCGCTGGTGGGTCGAGCGCCTGCGCCGCGCATTCCGGCTCGTCGATCTGGCCAGGATCGACCACTTCCGCGGCTTCGTCTCGTACTGGGCCGTTCCGGCCGCGAGCCCGAATGCCGCCGCCGGCCGCTGGCGCCGCGGGCCCGGCGCTGCCGTCTTCCGGGCCGCCGAGGCGGTGCTCGGCCCGCTCGACGTGATCGCGGAGGACCTCGGCGTGATCACCGAGCCCGTCCTCCGCCTGCGCCACGAGCTCGGCTTTCCCGGGATGGTCGTCCTCCAGTTCGCCGTCGGCGGCGACGCGAACAGCCCGCACCTGCCGCGGAACCACGTCGAGCAGTCGGTCGTCTACACGGGGACGCATGACAACGACACGGCGCTCGGGTGGTGGTCGACCCTCTCGGACGCCGAGCGCGCCTGGACGGGGCTGCGCGGCGACGACCCGTCCTGGGAGCTGCTCGAGTCCGGCTGGCGCTCCGTCGCCGCACTGGCGATCGCGCCGCTGCAGGACGTGCTCGGGCTCGGCTCGGAGGCGCGGATGAACACGCCGGGGACCGAGGTGGGCAACTGGCGCTGGCGGCTCGAGCCCGCTGCGCTCACCCCCGCCCACGCCTCCCGCCTGCGGGTGCTCACCGAGCAGAGCGGGCGCGCCGCGTAGCGCGGTCGAGTGCCGGGGGAGGGAGTCGAACCCCCATGTCCTCGAAGGACACCCGGTTTTAAGCCGGGCGCGTTTACCCGTTTCGCCACCCCGGCGCGGCCGGGACGATTCTAGAGACGCTCTACTGCGGGCCCATGCCGGGCTCGTCGAGCGAGAGCGGGATGCCCTCGGGCCCCTTGCCGCGGTAGGCCTTGCGGAACGCCTCGAACGCCGTCAACGTCTTTGCGTCGAGGCGCGGGCAGATCGCGATATGCCCCTGCCCGAAGTAGTTGTTGTGCCCGTAGCGCGCCGGATCACCGGTCCAGGCCGTGATCGCGACCTTGCTGCCGAGCTTCGGGTACGGGGTCCCGAACGATCCGTCCGGCTGCTCGTTGTAGAAGGTGCGCAGCTGCTGGACGGCCGAGGCCGGAACCTTCGGCCCCCACCAGAGGATGACGCCGCCGTGCTCCTCGTTGTGGACGACCATCCGGGGGTTGATCGCCGAGGTGTAGAAGCCCCAGACGGCCCAGAGCGGGTAGTGCTGGCCGTTCGAGGGCGGGTCGGTGTTCCAGGGGAACTTCTTCGTCAGGCTGGGGACGTGCACGCCCTGGCCCGGCGGGACGTAGGCGGTCACGGTCCTGTAGTTGCACCCTGCGGCGCTCATCGCCGAGGCGACCTGCTTCGAGCTGCTGCTGCTGCCGCCGAGCGCGAACAAGAGCACCGCCGCCACGACCGCGATGACCGCGAGCCCGACGCCCACGTAGAGCGCCGCGCGGTTCGAGGACCCTCCCGCGGCACCGCGGCGGGAGGGCGTGGACCGCTGCTTCGGCGCCTGCACCTTGCGCGGCGCAGGCGGGGTCTTCGGCTTCTTGTCGGCCATCGGGAGCGCCCATTCAAGCGGATACGGCGACCCGCTCGCCGAAAAACGCCGCCACGGCGGCCCGGTCGTCGACGACCGGACAGCACGGCAGCGCGTCGAGGAACGCGCGGCCGTAGCCGCGGCTGCGCAGCCGCGGATCGAGAATCGCCACGACGCCGCTGTCGGCGTGGCCGCGGATCAGCCGGCCGAAGCCCTGTCGCAGCTGGAGCACCGCGGTCGGGAGGGCATAGCCTGCGAACCAGTCCCCGCCGTCGCGCTCGACCGCCTCGCAGCGCGCCTCGTGCAGCGGGTCGCCGGGAGCCGAGAAGGGCAGCTTGTCGATCACGAGCAGCGACAGCGACTCGCCGGGAACATCGACGCCCTGCCAGAAGGTCGAGGTGGCGAGCAACACCGAGCCGACGTCGTTGCGGAAGCGCTCGAGCAGCCGCTCGCGCGGCGCCTCGCCCTGGACGAGCACCTCGTAGGGCACCCGTCCACGCACGCGATCGCGGTACGCGTCGAGCGCGCGGTAGCTCGAGGTGAGGACGAGCGCGCGACCTTCCGAGAGGGAGAGCAGGGCGACGATCTCGTCCGCGGCACGGGCGAGAAAGGCGTCGTCACGTGGATCCGGCATCGAGCTCGGCACGTACAACAGCGCCTGCTCGCGGTAGTCGTAGGGCGAGCCGACGATCGTCTCGTGCGCGGCGCGGAGCCCGAGCCGGCGCCGGACGAAGCCTGCATCGTCGCCGACCGCGAGTGTCGCGGAGACGAGGATCGCCGTCGGGCCTTCGTCCCAGAGCCGCTCGGACAGCTCCTCGGCGACGTCGACGGGTGCCCACGCGAGCGCGTCCGGCTCCGCCCAGACGACGCGACCCTGCGGATCGGCGTCGAGCGTGGCCTCGACCTCGGCGGCCTGCACGAGCGCGCGGCGCGCCAGCGCATCCTGCTCCTCGCCGGCGCCCTGCAGCGAGGATGCCAGCTCGCCGAGCGCGTCGATCAGCACCAGCGCCGGTTCAACGGGCGTCGCCCGCACGCGACGGCGGCCGCTCGCCGGCGCCACCGCTTCGAGCAACCGCTCGCCGGTCCGGACGACCCGGTCGAGCTGGCGTTGCGGAGGCACGGAGTGCGCATCGCGCGCGACGCGCTCGATGTCGAGCACGAGACGGCGCAGGCCGGCGCGCGAGACGCGACCGCCGAGCCAGCCGGCAGCCGACTCCTCGAGCCTGTGCGCCTCGTCGAACACGACGGCGTCGTGCTCGGGGAGGATGCCGCCGCCGGCCGCGACATCGGCGAAGTACAGCGCGTGGTTGACGATCACGAGCTCGGCCTCGGCGGCGCGGGCGCGAGCTGCCTCGGCAAAGCAAGCCGAGACGAAGGGGCAACGCCGGCCCGAGCAGCGGTCGGCGCCGACCGCGAGCTCGGCCCACAGCGCAGGCGACGGCTCGACCTCGAGCTCGGCGCGGTCGCCGGTCTGGGTCGTCTCGAGCCAGCCCGCCATCGCCGCGAACGCCGCGCCGTCCTTGCCCGCCGCGTCGAGCGACGGCTGAAACCCCTGCAGCTGACGGCGGCAGAGGTAGTTCTGCCGCCCCTTCAGGAGCTCGACCCGGACTCGTCTGCCGCAGACGGCCGCGGCCACCGGGACGTCGAGGCGGAGCAACTGCTCCTGCAACGCCTTGGTCGCGGTCGCGACGACGATGCGCTGCCCCGAGGCGAGCGCGGGCACCAGGTAGGCCAGGCTCTTGCCGACGCCGGTCCCGGCCTCGGCGACCAGGTGCTCGCCGCAGCGGAGCGCCCGCTCGACCGCAACCGCCAGCGCGGCCTGCTCGGCGCGTGGCTCGTAGCCCGGCAGCGCGCGGGCGAGGGTGCCGCCGGGGCCGAACACGTCGTCCATCGCTCGCAGGCAAGCCTACGGGCACGAACGGACGTTCCCCCGGCCGGTCACAAAGGCGTCGCGAATTTGTCCGCAAATTGCGACATCGCCCAGCCGAGCCCGTTGACGGCCGCGCCGGGCCCCGGCTAGGTTCCCCCCGTCGGATCGGGTAGCTCTTCGGAGTCGCTCGATCCGGCATATCAGCTCCGGTAGGTCTTCGGACTCGCCGGGGCTGATTTTTGCCGTCCGACGCCCTCCCTATCGTTTGTGGGCTGATGGCGATCCTTTTTCTCCTGCTCGGCCTCGCCCTCGGTGCCGCCTCGGTCTTCCTCTGGGCGCGCACCGCGCTCGCCGCGCGCGATTCGCAGCTCGACCGCGACCGGGACGCCGCCGGCGGCCAGATCGACCTGCTCGAGCGGACGAACGCCCTCTGGGAGGAGCGCTTCAAGGCGGTCGCCGGCGACGCGCTGTCGCGGAACCAGACGTCGCTGCTCGAGCTCGCCGAGGCCAAGCTCGCGCCGATCAAGGAGACGCTCCAGCGGTTCGAGACCCAGGCGAAGGAGCTCGAGGAGCAGCGGCTGCGCGCGGTCTCGACCGTGAGCGAGCAGCTGCGGACGGTGGCCGAGGGCCAGGAGCGCCTCCGGTCGGAGACCGGCAACCTGGTGACCGCGCTCCGGGCCCCGCACGTCCGGGGCAGCTGGGGCGAGATGCAGCTGAAACGCGTTGTCGAGCTCGCGGGAATGGTCGAGTACTGCGACTTTCGCACCCAGGAGAGCGGGCGCGACGACGAGGGCCGGCTCCTCCGCCCCGACCTGATCGTCAAGCTCCCCGGCGGCAAGAGCATCGTCGTCGACTCGAAGGTTCCGATCGACGCGTACCTCGACGCGGTCAACTGCGACGACGCCGACACCAAGCAAGTTCACCTGGCGCGGCACGCCGCGCAGCTACGCGACCACATCGGCAAGCTCGGGCAGAAGCGGTACTGGCGGCAGTTCGACCCGACACCGGAATTCGTCGTGATGTTCGTCGACGAGGGCCTGTACCGCGCGGCGCTCGACCAGGACGGCTCCCTGTTCGAGGCCGGGGCCGAGTCGGGCGTGATCGTGGCGTCACCTGCGACCCTGATCGGCTTGCTGCGCACGGTCGCGTACGGCTGGCAGCAGGAGACGGTCGCCGCAAGCGCCCGCGCCGTTTCGAGCCTCGGCCGCGAGCTCTACGAACGGCTCGGCGTCTTCGCGGGCCACCTCGCCAAGGTCGGCCGGGGCCTCGATACCGCGGTGGGCTCCTACAACCAGGCCGTGAGCTCGTTCGAGACGAGGCTCCTCGTCACGGCGCGCAAGTTTCCCGAGCACGGCGTCGGCGGAGTACCTCCGGCGGAGCTGAAGCAGCTCGACCGGGTCCCGGTCGCGCCGGCGGCACCGGAGCTCTCCGCCGTCGACGACGTCCCCGGCCTGCCGCGGGCCAGCGCCGACGCCGCCTGACGGGGAACGTTCCGGGCCGCGCTAGCGTTGAATACTGCGGGAGGACCGAATCCGAAAGGAGCACCTTGAGCGAGTCCAGCGTCCGCGACCTGATCATCATCGGCGGCGGCCCCGCCGGCTACACGGCCGCGCTCTACGCCGCACGCGCCGACCTCGAGCCGCTCGTGATCGAGGGGTTCGCCTGGGGCGGCCAGTTGATGATCACGAGCGACGTCGAGAACTACCCCGGCTACGCCGACGGGATCATGGGCCCCGAGATGATGGCCGACTTCCGGCGGCAGGCCGAGCGGTTCGGCGCCGAGTTCGTGACCGACGACGTCACGTCGGTCGACTTCTCGCAGCAGCCGCTACGGGTGACCGTGGGCAACGACGAGTACACGGCGCGCGCGGTGATCGTGTCCACCGGCGCGAGCGCCCGCTGGCTCGGGATCGAGTCGGAGGAGCGGCACAAGGGCCGTGGCGTTTCGGCCTGCGCCACCTGCGACGCGGCGTTCTTCCGCCAGAAGGACGTGTACGTCGTCGGCGGCGGCGACTCGGCGTTCGAGGAGGCCCTCTTCCTGACGAAGTTCGCAACCCGCGTGCATCTCCTGCACCGGCGCGATTCGTTCCGGGCCTCGCGCATCATGGTCGATCGCGCCGAGGCGAACGAGAAGCTGGACTTCGTGCTGAACGCGGTCGTCGACGAGGTGCTCGGCGAGCAGACGGTCTCGGGGCTGCGCCTGCGTAGCACGGTCACCGGGGAGACCTGGGAGGTACCCGCCGACGGGCTGTTCGTGGCGATCGGCCACGACCCCAACACGGCGCTCTTCCTCGACCAGCTCGACCACGACGACGCCGGCTACCTGGTGACCCGGCCGGGCTCGACCGCAACCAATGTCCCCGGCGTGTTCGCCGCCGGCGACGTGCAGGACCACATCTATCGCCAGGCGGTCACGGCAGCGGGCTCGGGTTGTATGGCCGCGCTGGACGCCGAGCGGTACCTGTCGTCGCTCGCACCCGCCGCCGTGGCGCCTCAGGCGGCGTCGCTTCCGGCCGGCTGAGCGGGGGTTCTTCTCACCGCTCGGACGAAGGGCGGTTTAAGGCGGCGGCAAACCGTCCAGAACCACACCGTGGGATGTTCGCTCTCTTCTATGCCGTGGGGGTCGTAGGGGATCGAGCCCGGCCGCGTCGCGCCTCGAGTCACACCGGAGCGCGGCGCGGCCCACCACGCCTTCAGGTGATCGGCGCCAGCCGCCCCGTGCGAATCGCCTGGACACAGCCGGACGGATGGCCGGAAGCGACGAGGATCGCCGCTTGCCGGAACAGGCCTGCCGCGCCGAGCGGCGTCGTGAGCGCGAGCCGGCTGACCACGTAGCGTCCCGCCGGGTCACTGTCGGTGACGCGTCCGACTCGCAGGCGTCCGGCGCGCCGCGGCGCGACCACGAACACGGTCCGGCAGACGCGGCGCTCGGGGCGGCCGGCATCGAGCACGGCCGCGTGCGGCAGATACCACTCGAGCGGCGCGCGAAAGACGAACAGATTTCCGAGCACAGCGACCGGGTCGGCAGGGCGCCAGCCCTCGGCGACCAGCGCGTGGGCGATCGCCGCGAACGGCGGCGACCCCGTCCCTTCCTGTCTGAGCAGCGACACCGTCAGCAGCGAGACGAGCGCAAGCCCCGCGGCGATGCCCGCACGCGCCGGGGCCGCGGCGACGAGGGCCGCCACCGCGACCGCCAGAGCGGGGCCGATCTCGATCAGGTTGCGCAGCGAGAACACCTCGAACCCCGCACCCCAGAGCGCCGCAGCGGCCACGAGCGGCCCGAACGCGAGCGCGGCGACGAGGCGTCCGGGCGCTCCACCCCGCGCCAGGCACAGACAGCCGACGACGACCGCGGCCACGAACAGGAACGAGAGGGCAAGCCCGCCGGCGCGCTGGTTGTAGACCGTCGTGAACAGCCGCAGCGGGACGGCGGCGACCTGGCGAAGCTGAAACGCGCCGATCCACCAGAAGCGGTTGCGGTGGTACTGGGTGAACATCACCGGCGCCCACGTCGCCGCGACGATCCCGCCGGCGGCGATCGCCAGCGACGCGCGGCGGCGGATCCGCAGCGCACCTGGATCGAGCCAGAGCCACGCGAGCGCGACCGCGGCAGCCAGCGCGAAGAAGTACTGGGTGAGGCCGCCGGCTGCGACCACGATCCCGATCGCCGCCTCGTTCGCGGTGCCGGGAGCAGCGAGCTCGCGGAGGAGGATCAGCGCGAGCATCGCGCTCAGGAATGCGAGCAGCTCGTACGCTCGCAGCTCGTGGCCGTGGGCGACGAACTCGCCGCCGATCGCCACGAACAGGCCGGCGAGAATCGCCGCCCACAGCGGGAGCACGTGGCGACCGACGGCGACCACCGCTCCTGCGAGCCCGGCGCCGGCGAGCACGGAGAGCAGCCGCACGTCGACGATCGGAACCCCCGCGTGATGCACCAGCCACGCGAGCGAGTACCAGAGTGGCGGAGTCGACTCCGTGCGCGCGACCCGCGCGAGCATCAGCGGCACGGTCGGCTCGCGCAGGATCCGCGCCGAGGCCACCTCGTCCTGCGAGAGCGCCTGGGTCAACGCGCCGGGCAGCCGAACGGCCGCCGCCAGTGCGGCAACGCCGCCAAGGGCGACCGCGGGCCCGCGCACGCGCGTCCTGAAGGCCATCTGCGCCCGGGAAGCTACGTCCGCAGTGGCGCGGGCGAGCCTCGTCCCTCGAACCACAATCGCTCGTTAACCGGCTCGCAACCTCGGCGGAGCCATGTCCACCCGCGCGGCTACCCTGGCTCGCCGTGCCGCACTACATCTGTCCCAGGTGCAAGGAACGGTCGGTCGACATCGACGCGAGGGAGGGATTCTCCGAACAGGCGCCGGCCTGCCACCACTGCGGGTTCGGCTTCCTCTTCGAGATCCTCGACGACTATTACCCCGCGCCCGACACCGGGTTCGTCGTCACCGATCGCGACCGTCGCGTGCTCGCGACCGGCCGCGGCGTCTTCGAGCTCACCGGGTTCCCGGAGCCCGACCTGATGGGCCGCGACGTGCTCGAGGCCTTGCAGTTCTCGAGCAGCAAACCGGTCGAGCTCGCCCGCGAATGGGGCGTGCGACGCCTCGGTGAGCATCTGTCGATCCGCACGCGTGCGGGCGTCGAGAAAGCGGTCGTCGCCGACGTGTTCCCGGCGTACGACGACGACGGCGGACTGCTGGTCGCGCTCACTCCGGTACGCGGCTAGCAGGGCACAGGTCGGCGGCGAGCGGGCACTCCTCGCACAGCGGGCGGCGCGCGTCGCAGATGCGTCGGCCGTGCCAGATCAGCAGGTGCGGAAACCGCCCCCAGTCCGGCCGGGGAACGAGCCGGACCAGGTCGCGCTCGATCTTCACCGGGTCCTCCTGCCGGGTCAGGCCGAGCCGCTGTGACAACCGACGCACGTGCGTGTCGACGACGATCCCCTGCGGAGTGCCGCGCTCGGCGGTGACGACGTTCGCCGTCTTCCGCGCCACGCCGGGCAGCCGCAAGAGCGCATCGAAGTCATCGGGCACACGCCCGTCGTACTCCGTGAGCAGCAGTGCCATCGTGCCGCGGATCGCCTTCGCCTTCTGTCGGTAGAAGCCGGTCGCGAAGATGTCACCCTCGAGCTCTTCCTGCGGGACTGCGAGGTAGTCCTCGGGGCTGCGGTACTTCTTGAACAGCTGCTCGGTGACCCGATTCACATTCACATCCGTCGTCTGCGCGGAGAGCATGACGCTGACCAGCAGCTCGAGCGGATCGTCGTAGTGCAGGGCGATGCGTGCGTCGGCGTGCAGCTCGGCGAGCCGGTCGATGATCGGGCCGATGCGCTCCTTCTTCGGGCCGACGCGCCGCCGCGCTTCGCGGACGTAGCTACGCGGCACCGGCGACGAGCGTTGGCGGCTGGCGGAGCCGCGGCCCGGCGCAGACGAGATCGAGGGCGGGGCAGCCCGCGCACGCGAAGTCGCTCGGCGTCGGGAGGAACTCGCCGCGATTGATCCGTGCGATCGCCTCGGACAGCTCCGCCTCGAGCGCCGTGACCTCGTCGCGCTGGAAGATCGTCTGGACGACGGCGTCGGGGCGCTCGACGAAGTGGTAGACGACCGCGACCTCGTCGGCGCCGGCGCGGAAGCACGCGAGCGCGTAGACGAGTCGCTGCAACCGGTAGTCGTCCTCGACGATTTCCTCGGGAGTGCTCTCGCCGAGCACATTCGTCTTGTAGTCGAGCACGAACGCACGCGGGCCGTCCCACCAGAGCACGTCGATGCGACCGTGCAGCAGGACGCCGTCGTGCTCGAAGGCGAACGGCCGCTCCGGCTTCGCGCCCGCGAGCGATGCGACGTGACGCGCGGTGTCGGAGCGGCAGTAGTTCCCGACGAACTCGTCGATCCGCTCGAGCTCGTCGTCGGTCACGGTCGGGTACCACGTCCGCACCTGGTCGAGGTCGGGCGCGACCGGGTCGCGCAGGTCGAGCTGCTCGAGCAGGCGGTGCGCCGCGTCGCCGATCTCGGTCGCCGCAAGCCCGCCGAGCCCGCCCGCGCCGGGGGTCGGACGCACCTCGCGCAGACCGGCGACGCGCTCGGCGTAGTAGCGGTACGAGCAGCGCTCGAAGAGCGACAGCGCCGAGTACGACAGTCGCCGGACGCGGTGCAGCGGCGGCTGGGCGGGCGGCACCAGCTCGGGCAGGCGGTAGCCACGCGCGACCGGAGCGGCCGGAAGCTCGTCGAACAGCGCGAGCTGGCCGCCGACGACCGCCGCCGGCTCGGGCGCGGCAGCGGGCCGGTAGGTGTCGACGCGCAGCACGAAGCGGGAGTCGCCGCGGTCGAGCTCCACGGTCTCGGCGGACGCGCGCCCGAGCTCGGGCTCCTCGACCCCGAGCCGGGTCAGCACCCAGCCGATCGGCGTCGCCAGGTCGCGTTGCGTTCCCGGGTCGATCGCGCCCGACACGATGAGGCGATCGATCGCGCGCGTCATCGCCACGTAGTACAGACGCAGCCGCTCGGCCCGGTCCTCGAGCTCCTCGGCGGCCCGTACCTCGTCGTAGGCGAACACACCGGCGCGTCGACCCGACGTCGGGTCGAGGACGCGAAAGCCGAAGCGGCCGTCCGATCCGACCAGGATCTCGTCCGCCGACGGAGGACCGCCCGTGTCGCGACCCGCGTCGGCGACCACGACGACCTTGAACTCCAGCCCCTTGGCGGAGTGAATCGTGAGCAGGCGCACGGCTCCTGCGCCCTCCTCCTCCGACACCGCTTCGAGCTGCGTCGCGCCGACCGCCTCCTGGTCGCGGATGAAGGAGATGAAGCCCTCGATGTCCCGCCCGCGCAGCTCCTCGTAGCTGCGTGCGAGGCGCATCAGCTTGCGCAGATTGGCGTAGCGCCGCTTCCCGTCCCATCGCGTCAGAACGGCGAGGTCGTAGTCGTGCGCGGCGACGACTTCCTCGCAGAGACGCTCGAGCCCGAGCCGGGCCGAGGCGGCGACGAGCCGCTCGTAGCGCTGCTTGAACGCCCGGATCAGACGCTCGTCCTCGTCGGCGAGCCCGTCGGGCAGCGACCGCTCGAGCCCGCTGTACAGCGGGCGGCGGCCGGCGTGGCGCCGGATCGCGACGAGTGCGTCGTTCGAGATACCCACGAACGGCGCCCGCAGCACCGTCGCGAGCGCCCGGTCGTCGTAGCGGTTCCAGAGCAGCCGGAGGTAGGCGAGCAGGTCGACCACCTGCTGCTGGCCGAAGTAGCCGCGCCCGGTCGCGCGGTACGTGGGAAGGCCTTCGGCACGCAGCGCGCGTTCGTACACCTCCGCGTCGGTGCCGGCCGCGAACAGCAGCACGATCTCCCCCGGCTCGGCGGCGCCGAGCGCGATGAGCTCGGCGACGCGCCGCGCGATCGCGGCCGCCTCGGCGTCGCGCCAACCGAGCTCGGCGTCGCGGTAGCTGCGCTTGTCGGTGACGAGCAGCTCGACCGGGTGGCCGAACACCGGATCGTCGAAGTCACCGCCGCACG
Organism: uncultured Thermoleophilia bacterium; assembly: GCA_963769545.1. Classification (GTDB taxonomy): domain Bacteria; phylum Actinomycetota; class Thermoleophilia; order Gaiellales; family Gaiellaceae; genus PALSA-600. The sequence goes on from CAVYMB010000003.1 coordinate 1,084,371, forward strand.
CGAGCGGCTGATAGCCGTCGAACTCGTCCGCGAACAGGTGGTTGACGGCGCTGAGCACCTCGGGACGCGACCGGTAGTTGCGTGCGAGCGGCAGCCGCTGTGCCGCCGCCTCGCGCCGCGCCCTGAAGACCGCGACATCGGCGTGCCGGAAGCCGTAGATCGACTGGAACTCGTCGCCGACGAAGAAGAGGTCGGTGTCGTCACGCGCGCCGCGCAACAGATCGACGATGTCGCACTGCAGGCTGTTGGTGTCCTGGAACTCGTCGACCATGATCTGACGGAAGCGCAACTGCTCGACCTCTCTGATCGACGCGTCGTCGCGCAGCAGGTCGCGCACGAGTAGCTGCAGGTCCTCGAAGTCGAGCACCGACTCGCGCCGCTTCGCGTCCGCGTACTCGGCCGCGAAGAGATCGAGCAGCGCCTGCAGATGCTCGCTGTCCTGGGCTGCGAGCTCGTCGAGCGCCGCCTGCCGCAGCCGATCGCGCGCGTCGCGGAACGCGCCGGTGCGATCGCCCACGGTCGTGAGATGTGCGAGGTCGAGCAGCTGCTCGGGGTTCGAGCCGAGAGCGAGCGCGGCGACGGCAGCCGCCTGCTGGCGCTCGGTCGCGGCCGGATCGGCGGCGAGCTCGCGTGCGGCGTCCTGGAGCTCGGCGAGCCGCTCGTCGACGGTCGCCCAGGTGCCGAGCTCGAGCGAGAGCTCGCGCCCGGCCGAGCGAAGCGTCTCGTAGACGCCGGTCAGCTTCCGACGCAGACCGTTGGCGCCGTACGTCGCCAGCAGGCGCAGCCGTTCGGGATCCTGGCCGGCGCAGAACGTGGCCAGCGCCCGCTCGAACGCCTCCGCCACGAGCGCCGGCGCCTGGTCGTCAGCGAGCTCTCGGAACCGCGGATCGATGCCGACGGCGAACGGATGCGCCCGCAGCAGGCGGGCGCAGAACCCGTGGATCGTCGACACCCAGGCACCGTCGAGGCGCCGCGCAAGGTCGGGCCGGCCGCGCTGGCGGAGCGCCGCCCGGATCCGCGCGCGCAGCTCGCCCGCCGCCTTGCGCGTGTAGGTGATGACGAGAATCGACTCGACGTCGAGCCCCTGCTCGCACACCGCGCGCACGAACCGCTCGACGAGCACCGTCGTCTTCCCGGTGCCGGCGCCCGCCGAGACGAATACCTCGCCGCGGGCCTCGATCGCCTCGTGCTGCTCGGGGTTCATCGCCTCACGCCCGTTCGACGCGGCACATCGGCCACACGTCGCACCATGCCGGGCACTCGCCGCCCTTCGGATCGTGACGGACGTCGCCGTGCCTGATCCGGTCGGCGAAGCCGGCGGCCCGCTCGCGCGCCGTCTCGACGAGCGCCCAGAACTCGTCCTCCGGCAGATAGTCGCGCCGGCTGAAGCCGGACAGCTCGTCGGCGGCATCCTCGCGCAGCAGGCCCCGCGAGACTCGCGCACCGCTGAGCGACCGGTAGAGACCGCCGAGCGGCTCGATGCCGACGAGGTCGCGCAGGACGAGCAGGTAGAGCGGGATCTGGAGCTTCAGCTCCTCGTCGATCTGTTTCGCGGAATGTGCGCGCCCCGACTTGTAGTCGTGCACGATCCCGCGCGCGCTGAACGGGTCGACGTCGATCCGGTCGATCTTCCCGCTCAACTGCGTTCCCTCGGCGAGCCGGAGTCCGCGCTGGAGCTCGGGCGCCGACCGATCCGACCCGAAGGCAACCTCGAACCTGCGCGGAACGAGCGGCTGCGGCGACCGGGCCTCGTCGCGCACGAATGCTTCCAGGTCACGCCAGAGCGTGCCCATCAACTCGGCCTCCTGCACCTCCGTCAGCTCGAGCCGCACGCCGCCGCGCCGCGCGTCCTCGAGGCAGCGCCGCAGGAAGAGCACCGCCTGGTCGATGTTCTCGGGCGTGACCGCGTCGCTGCCCAGCTCCCTGGGCAGTCCGCCGTAGAACTTGAACAGGGTCTGATGCGCAATCGACCCACGCAGAAGTGCGTCGACCTCGGCGTCGATCTTTCGCGGGTCGACGATCCGCTCGTGCAGCCACGCGGAGGAGCAGTCGGCGAACCGCTCGAGCTCGGTCACCCCGAAGGTCGCGCGGCCCGTGAACTCGCCCAGTACCGCAGCGTTCGTGAGCCGGGTCTCCCGCAGCCAGGCGCCGCGTGCCCGATCGAGCCGCCGTCGCCAGTCGTTTGCGTCAGCCACCGCCCCAGCCTCGACCGCGTCGTCTGCGGCGAGCGCCGCCAGCGCCCGCAGCCGCTCCCGGTCGCTCGGCGCGGCATCCAGCGTCCAGGTGAGCGCGGCGAGCGGGCGCCGGGTGGTGGCGCGAGCGACGTCCTCCGGGTCGAACACGGCCGCCACCTCCTCCCAGAACGGGCTCGCCTCCCGCGCGGCGCCGTCGTCGGTGACCGCCTCGCGCACCAGATACAGCCGTCTCGTCGCGCGCGTGCAGGCGGTGTAGAAGAGGTAGCGGTCGCGGCTCACCTGATCGGGCCGCTCGAGCCGGGCACCGAGTGAATGCCGTGCCTCCTCGTCCAGGAACGGCGACGTCCGGGAGCGACGCGGCAGCGTGCCCTCCTCGAGCCCGAGCACGAAGACGGCGTCGAAGCGCGGCGTCCGGGCTCGGAGCAGGTCGAGAACCGTGACGCGCCCCGCGTCGCCGGGTGCGTCGAGGCGCACCTCGGTCCCCTCGAGCGCGCCGACCACCGCGTCCGTCGACAGCTCCTCGCCGAGCGCCGAGAACGCCTCGAGCTCGTCGATCGTGCGCAGCACGGACGCGGCCGTACGAAGGTCGAGCCGAGAGCTTTCGCCGGCGGGGGGCGCCTCGAGCCCGTACGCCGAGCGGATCATCCCGGTGGCGAGGGTGCGCACGCCGTCGAGCGGCGTCGTCGCGCCTCGCAGCTCCGCGAGCGCGGGCACCGGTGCCTCGCGGAGCCGCTCGGTCTCGGTCTCCACACGCTCGGGGTCGTGCACAGCGCGTCCGCGGAGGCGCCCTTCGACGAAGTCGACCGATCCCCGCCCGACGCCGGAGTAGGGCGAGCGGAGATACGCGAAGAGCTCCGGCCGCCCCTGCCCCTGCCACGCGAACCGGAGGAGCTGGAGCAGCGCATGGCCGAACGAGGTGTCGTCGAGGCGGACGCGCCCGTCGATCGCGTACGGGATCTCGAGGGCGCCGAAGGCCGTCTCGAGCGCCCGGCGCGACCGTTCCGGCGCGGGCGCGACGATCGCGATGCGCTCGGGCGGTGTGCCGGCGCGCAGAAGCGCAGCCACCTCGTCCGCGACGAGCTCGAGCGTGCCCCGCGTGCCTGCCCCCTCGAGGAAGCGCACCGCGGCGTCGAGGTCGGGCGCGGGCGGCGGCGACTCCTCGAACAGCGCCCGCTCGAGATGCGCCAGCGCAGGGTGCGCGTATTCGGCGGAGCGTGGTCCGAGCTCCTCGATCCTGCCGTCGGCGAGCCGCGCCAGATCCTCGGCCGTTCGCCGGAGCGAGTCGAACGCGACCCGCCCGGGCTCGTAGGGCAGCGAGACCTCGACGTCGGCGCGCCCGGCGATCGCCTCGAGCAGCGCCCACTCTGCGCCCGTCAGATCCTCGAACCCGTACGCGAAGACCGGCTCGCCCGACCAGGCGTCGAGCTCGGAGCCAAGCCGGTTCGCCGCGCGCCGCTGGAGCAGCTCGCGATCGAGGAGACCGAGCCGGTCGAGCTCGCCGCGGTAGGCGGCGTACAGCCGAGCCAGGTCGCCGTCGAGGTCGTCCGGGTCGAGCAGCCCGGACTCGAGCTCGCCGAGCGCCTGCAGCAACGTGTCGGCGAACCCGCGCGTCCGCGCGGAGCGCTCGAGCCCGTTCAGCGCAGCGGCGGCGAGCACCTTGCGGATCACGAGCGCCTGCTGCGTGTCGGTGGCGACGGCCCGGCGGTCTGCGCCCGCCAGTCGGGCAAACAGATCGTCGAACGTCCCGATCGCGCCGGCGAAGAGACAGCCGCAACGCTCGAGCAGATCGCGCTCGACCCGGTCGACGTCCGACCGGTTCGGCACGATCAGCGTGGGTTCGTCGTCGAGGCGCGCCAGATAGCGGTCGAGCAGCAGCGCAACCTTGCCCGCGTTCGCAGGCCCTGCGACGAGGGTCAGCCCCACCTTCCGATCCTAGAGGTGACTGCGGACGTGCCTCGGTCAGGGAAGCGGAACGTGCGGAAGGTTCACGACCCCGAGGCGCGCAAACGTCTGCTCGGCCGCCTCGTCGCGTCCCGCGCCTCCCGCATCCGCGAGCGCCCGGAGGGAGAGCGCGGCCTCGTACTCGGAGCCGGCAGCAAGGGCCAGAGCAAGGCTCTGCTCGAGGTGCGTCCGCCCCTCGTCAGGCCGTCGCGCCTGGCAGAGAGCGAAGCCGCGCATCCGCTCGAGCAGGATGGCGGTCATCTCGGTGCCCCCGCCGCGCTCGAGCGAGTCGAGCAGGGCGATCGCCTCCGCATGGCGGCCCTGGAAGACCAGGCACTCGACCTCACGCGCGCGCGCCTCGAGGAGCATCGCCGCCGAGCCGATGCGCTCGAACACCTCGACGGCGCTCGCAAACAACGCGTGGGCGGCATCGAACGATCCCCGTCTGGCCTCGAGCCGAGCCAGGTTGTCGAACGCGGCACCTTCACCGAGCGCATACCCGGCGGCGCCGCTCACCCGGCCGAAGTGTCGAAACGGGGCCTCGGCGTCCTCGAGGCGACCCTGGTCGGAGAGGATCTCGCCTTCGTTGTTCGCGAGCGTCGCCTCGCCGACGACGTCGCCCGCCCGGTCGAGCGCTTCGCGACCCCGCCGGTAGCTCGCGACGGCTTCGTCCCAGCGGCCCGCGTAGTAGAAGCCGATGCCCAGGTTGTTGAGCGTGTGGCCCATCCCTGCGAAGTCGCCCAGCTCCTCGTAGATCGCGAGCGCCCGCTCGCCGTAGGCGATCCCGTCCGAGCGACCGAGCTCGTTGTACGAGACGGCCATCACCCGGAGGGCATGTGCGAGGCGCCACCGGTCGTCGGCCGCCTCGGCCCGAGTCCCCGCGAGCTCTGCGAACTCGAGGGCATCTCCGAATCTCCCCTGCCGGTAACGAACGCCCGCCGCACCCAGCTCGATCGCGGCGCGATTCCGGAGCAGCTCCACCGCCTCCGGCAGGGAATCGAGGCGGGTGAGGCCCTCGCGGTACACGGCCATCGCCTCGTCATACGCGCCCACCCGCTCGCGCAGCGCCCCACGTTTCGCGACCAGTCGTGTCTCCGTCTCGGTGTCGTCGGGCACGAGCTCGAGCACGCGCGCGTACGCCGCGGCCGCGCGTTCATAGGCGGCGAAACGCTCGCAGACGTCACCGAGCCGTTCGGCCACTTCGGCCACCTCCCCCGCCGGAACCGAGGCCAGAGCGTCGGCAGCGGCGAGCGCGCGCTCGAACAGCGCCGCGGCGTCGACGTTGGCCAGGCTCGCTTCCGCCTGGCGACCGGCGGCGGTCGCGTATCGCCATGCACGTTCATGGTCGCCGGCCTCGGCGAAATGCAGCGAAAGGCGCGCAGCCTCCTCCTCCACCCGGTCGCCTGCACGCTCCTCGAGCGCAAGACCGACCCGCTCGTGGATCTCGCGTCGGCGGCGAAACGAAAGGCCTTCGTAGGCGGTGGCGCGGACGAGGTCGTGGCGGAACGCGAGCATCCCCTCCTCGAGCGGGACGATGAATTCGCCGAGTGGATCCCAGCGCGACTGGTCGCCGGCGCCGTCGACCTCGTCACCGAGGATGGCGCCGAGCAGTTCGAGGGGAAACGCCCGCCCGACGACCGAGGCGAACCGAAGCAGCATCCGGTCGGCCGGCGCCAACGTGTCGATCCGCATCGTCAGCAGCGTCTCCACGGATTCGGGCAGCTCCTCGGGAGCGCCGTGACGTGCCGCGAAGACGAGCTCCCGGAGAAAGAACGGATTGCCGCCGGCACGTGCTGCCAGTGATTCGATCGCCTCGGTCGACAGCGCATGCTCCTGGGCGACCGCCAGTGCGAACGACTCGGCGGACTCGTCCGACAGTGGCTCGAGCTCGATTCGCCGGCCCGGCCCGCCGGGGGCGATGATCGTCTCGGCCGCCGGCCGCGTCGTCGCACAGATCACCCACGGGCGGGCCGCGTCGGCCCGCACGAGATGGTGGAGCAGGAAGCGCGAACCGTCATCGAGCCAGTGGAGGTCTTCGACCAGGATCAGCGTGGGCATCAAGAGGACGCGCTCGAGGAACGATTCGACCGTCGCGTGCAGCCGCTCGCGGCTGTGTGTCGGATCGAGTGCATCGACCTCGGTGGTCGAGGCGACGCTCGCCTCGAACGGGATCGCGAGCAGCGGCAGCCATGGGGCGAGATCGGGCATCACCGACTCGATCCAGCCGGTGAGCAGCTCGCCGGCTTCCTCCCGCGTCTGGTCGGGCGTGACGCCCACGAGCGGACGCAGCAGGTCGGGCCAGATCGAATACGGGACCGTCATCGAGTACGGGTCGGCGGCGGCGGACAACACCTGGAAGCCGACGGCGAGCGTGCGTAGCTCTCGCAGGAGCCGCGACTTTCCCATCCCGGGCGCCGCGACGAGCTCGACCGCGCGAAGCTCCCGCCGGCGCGCGGCGCCGAGCGCCTCGCGCAGGAGCTCGAGCTCGGCCTCGCGCCCGATCACGGGGATCGTGTCGACCTGCGCGCTCTCGCGTGGCCCGAGCGCCTCACCCACGTGATGCGCCATCACCGCTCGCTCCTTGCCCTTGACGAGCAGCGGTTGCCGGTCGGAGGCGTAGGCGGTGCGCGCGCGATCGAGAACGTCTGCAGTCGCGAGCAGCTCACCGGGCGCGGCGCGCGCCGTCAGCCGTGCGGCCAGGTTGACGGCGTCGCCCATCACCGCATAGGTCCGTCTCGACGTTGCGCCGACATCGCCGGTGAACACGTTCCCGCGGTTGACGCCTGCGCGAAGCGGAAGCTCGACGTCGACCGCGAGGATCTCGCGCAGCCCACGCACCATCCCTTCGGCGTCGTCGCCGGTGCTCGAAGGCGCGCCGGCGGTGAGGTAGAGCTTGCACGCGTTCACGTCGATGTCGGACTCGAGCCACGTGATCCCGTACCTCTCCGACGCCAGCGCGACGCCGTCGGCAAGGCGGTCGATGCGCTCGAGCAGCGCCTCGGGGCCGCGTTCGGCGATCAGGTCGTCGGTACCCGACAGCTTGACGAACGCGACGCTGACGTGGCGGTGCTCGACGTCGCCGCTGGCGATCGCGAGATGCTGGCGCAGCGAGCCGGGGACGTACAGCTCGAGGTCGCGCCCTGCGACGTCGGGCGGCGGCGGCACGACGCTCGCTCCGGGCTCGAGCCGGTGCATCAGCCGTGCGCCGTCGCGGGCTTCGCCGAGCCATGCGGGGTCGACGAGCGCGGCCGTCTCGCCGCTGATCAGGATCTCTCCGGCGACGGCGAGATCCTCGAGCTCGTAGACGCGGGTCGGCGCCGGCCCGCAGACGACCAGTTCGCGATGCGGCCGCTCGGTGAGGAAGAAGTGGCAGGCGCCGGCATGGACTCCGGCCGACATCCGCAGCTCGACCGGCCCGACGGAGCTCTCTGCCGTCCCCACCTGCTCGATCGTCCACTGCATGTCGGAAGCGGCGCCACAGGCGCGCTCGGCGTTGCGCTCGCCCGTGAACAGTAGGAGGAGCGCGTCGCCGCGGAACTTGAGGACGTCGCCCCCGTGCCGGTCGGCGACCCCGATCAGGTCGTCGAACACCGAGGAGATCCGCTCGACAAGCTCCTCGGCGCCTGCCTTTCCGTTGACGGCAAGGCGCTCCGCGAGCGCGGTGAACCCCGAGATGTCGACCGAGACGAGCGAGCCGTCGACGACGCGTGCTCGCGGACCTGGTGGGCTCTCTTCGCTGAAACCCCGGATCAGGCGCGGCAGATACGGCTGCAAGGCGGTGCCGGACGCGATGCGTCCGATTCTGCCGAATCTTGACACCGGGTCGATCGATCGCCATGGTTGTGTGCTCGGTACAGGGGGACGAGGGGAGAGGTCGACGTGAATAGAGGCCGAGGCGGCACTCGGTTGAGATTTCTGGGCGGACTTGCGGTGGCGATCGCGGCGTTGGCGTTCGCCGCGCCTGCGCTGGCGGCCAACTTCCAGGTCAACTCGTCGGCCGACACGCTGACGGCCCTGCCGGTATGCGATCCGCTCGCCGTTCCGGTTGGCACCTGCACGCTGCGCGACGCGCTCACGCTGGCCGCCGGCGCGGCGGGCCCGAACACGATCGGCTTCCAGATCGGCAGCGGCCCGGTCACGATCGCGCTCACCTCGGCGCTCCCCACGGTCCCGGCGGGCACGACCATCGACGGCACCTTTCAGCCCGGCTGGGTCGGCCCGCCGCTGATCACGCTCGAGGGCAGCGGCGCAGGCGCGGTCGACGGGCTCGACCTCGGAGTTCCCCCGCCGACGATCCCACCAGGGTCGCTCCCTGCAGGGAACGACGTCGTCCGCGGCCTCGCGATCGTCGGGTTCTCGAGCCTCGGCCAGGCAGGGATCCGCGTCTCGACGACGGACGACAAGATCGTCGGCAACTACATCGGGGTCGCGTCGTCCGGGAGCGTCCCGGACGGCAATGCGACCGGGATCGCCGTCGGGGCCAGGTCGACCACGATCGGCGGACCGTCGGCTGCCGACCGGAACGTGATCTCCGGGAACCTCGGCGAGGGCATCGCCGTCGTGAACGCCAACACGCCCTTCGACCCCAACATGGGTGGCGAGGCGATCGAGGGCAACCTGATCGGGACCGCCGCCGACGGGACGACGCCGCTCGGCAACGGCGGGAACGGCGTGCACGTGGCGATGGACGGCATCGACAACGGCGACCAGATCGGCGGCACGACCGCAGGCGCCGGGAACACGATTGCGAACAACGCGGGTGACGGCGTCTTCATCAGCGGCCCCGGCGGCCGCGGCCTCGTCGTCCGCGGCAACTCGATCGACAACAACGCCGCGCTCGGGATCGAGGTTGCACCGAGCACCGACGAGAGCATCGGCGCACCGACGATCTCGGCCGCGACGTTCGCGCCGGGCGGCCTCCAGGTGAGCGGCTCGGGTTCGGCTTCGTCCGCGCAGGAGTTTGACATCTACGCGAGCCCGGCCTGCGACCCCTCCGGGAGCGGCGAGGGTGCGCAGTTCCTGGGAACGCTGCTCGGCAACTTCCCCGCCCAGACGTTCAGCGGCACGGTCGCGGCGCCCAGCCCCGGGAACACCGTCATCACCGCCGTGACCGTCGACGACGTCTTCACGGATACCTCGCCGTTCTCCGTGTGCGCCACCGCCGTCAACCCGACCTTCACCGTCACGACCACCGGCAGCAGCGGGCCCGGCTCGTTGGCAGACGCGATCACCCAGGCCGACGCCGGCGGCATCCCGGCCAACATCGTGTTCGCGATCCCGGGCGGCGGCCCGGCGACGATCGCGCAGCAGGCTGCGCTGCCGGCCGTGACGGTTCCGGTGACGATCGACGGCACGACCGAGAGCGGCACTCCCGCGGGCTCGATGGGGATCCTGCTCTCCGGCGGCGCGGGCTCCTCCGGTGACGGGCTCGTGCTCGGCAGCGGCTCCGACGGCTCCGTGGTCCGCGGGCTGGCGATCGGCGGGTTCACGACAGCCGAGTCGGCGGCGATCCGCGTCTTCTCGAACAACAACACGATCGCGGGCAACTACATCGGCACCGAAGCCACCGGCACCGACAACGACAGCAACTCGACGGGTGTGATCGTCCAGGGGAGCGACAACCTGATCGGCGGCTCGAGCCCGGCCGGCCGCAACGTCGTCTCGGGCAACCAATCCGGGATCCAGGTCACGGGGGCCACGGCGACCGGTAACCGCATCGTCGGGAACTACGTCGGCCTCGATGCGTCCGGCACCCAGGCGATTCCGGGCAGCGGCACCGGGATCATCCTCGACGGCACGTCGAGCGGCGCGAAGGTCGGCGGCACGACCCCGGGCAGCGGCAACTTCGTCGTCTCGGCGCTCGGGCAGACCGCCGTGCAGGTGAACCAGTCGACCGGGAACTTCGTCGACGGCAACCTGCTCGGCACCGACGCCACGGGGTCGAACGTCCTCGGCGACGACATCGGCGTCGAGCTCGACGGGGGCGCCGACGGAAACTCGATCGGAAGTGTCGGGTCGGGTGCGAACGTGATCGCCGGCAGCGACGACACGGGCATCCTCGTGATCGGGGGCGTCACCGGAAACACGATCGCCGGGAACTTCATCGGCACCAACCTCGGTGGAACGCCGTACACGACCACGCTGAACACCGAAGGCATCCGCATCAACCCGGGCGGTGGCACCGGCAACACCATCTCGAACAACCGGATCAGCTCGAGCGACACCCAGGGAATCGAGGCGGACGCCGGCCCGAACACGATCTCGCAGAACACGATCGACCACAACGGCGGCGCCGGGATCACCATCGGCCCCGGCACGACCGGGGAGACGATCTCGCAGAACAGCATCGACCTCAACGCCGGCCTCGGGATCGACATCGGCAACAACGGGATCACGCCGAACGGCCCGAGCAACCTGCAGAACTTCCCGGCCGGCCTTGCAGGGACCGTGTTCAGCTCGAGCGTCCGCGTGACGGGGACACTCGCGAGCGCACCCAACGCGACCTACACACTCGAGTTCTTCGCGTCCCCCACGCCGGATCCGAGCGGCAACGGCGAAGGCGCGGTGTTCCTCGGGTCGATCCACGTCGGCACCGACGGCAGCGGCGCGGCCACGATCAACGCGCTGCTCACGCCGTCGCCGATGCCGGCGGTGGGTCAGTGGCTCTCGGCGACCGCGACCGGGCCCGACGGCTCGACGTCCGAGTTCGCAACCTCCGTCCAGCTCCAGGCCGGAACCGACACGACGGTCTCGATCGCGCCGGAGGCCGACACGTTCGTCGACGCCAACCAGCCGGGCGAGAACTTCGACACGCTCGACTACTCGGACGTCTACGGCGGCTCGAGCCCGGCACCTTGCGTGCTGGCCGACGGCATGTCGTACACGCTGATGCGGTTCGACCTCTCGTCGCTCCCGGCCGGTGCGACGATCGTGAACGCGCAGCTGGACACGACGACCCGCGCGGGCTACGCGCAGGACGGCGACCCGGCGCACTGGGCGCTCTTCCTCCCCGACGACTCGTGGGATCCCACGACCGTGACGTGGAACACCCGCCCCGCCGACGGGACGGCCTCGCCCGGCTCCTCGAACGCGACTGGCGGCGGCGACATCCGGCGGTCCAACCTGGCGCTCGGCGCCGCCGACGTGTTCCGCGCGAGCTGTGGAGCCGACAACGCCGGCGACCAGGGGAAGATCTTCCCGAGCACGAGCGACGGCGGCCTGCAGTCGGTCGAGCAAGGCATCACGAACCTGGCCAACCACATCACGAGCCAGCGGGCCGGCGACGGCAAGCTGTCACTCGAGCTCTGGACGCCGAGCTGCCTCACCAATCCCAACCTGTGCGACCCCGGTCACGACAACTTCGCGTACTGGGCGCGCTACTACACGACCCGCGCCTCCGATCCGAAGCTTCGTCCACGCTTGCTCGTCACCTACAGCGCGCCTGTCGCGCCGACGGGCTCGATCACCCTGTCGACCGGCGGCGTCACGAATGTCCTCGCCGGAGCGCCCCAGGTGCAGCTCGCGAACTTCCCGTTGTCGGCACTCGTCAGCGGGGCGTTCGGTGTCAACTCGTCGCCGGTCGGCTCGATCCCGGTCGGCTCGATCCCGGTCGGCTCGATCCCGGTCGGCTCGATCCCCGTCGGCTCGATCCCCGTCGGGTCGATCGGTCTGACCGCCAACCAGGCGCTGCTCGCCACGGTGCCGCTCTCGACGATCCCGCTGACACCGCCCTCGAGCTGGGCGGCGGTGCTCGCCGGAACGCCGCTCGCGACGCAGCCGTTGCAGAGCGTGACGCTGGCCCAGGTGCTCGCGAACACGACCGCCGCGGGCAGGCTCGCCTCCGTCCCGGTCGGCTCGATCAACCTGCAGAACTCGCCCGTCGGCTCGATTCCGGTCGGCTCGATCCCGCTCGGCTCGCTGCCGGTCGGCTCGATCCCCGTGCAACCGGCAGCCGGTGAGTCGAGTGCCGACTCGACGCTCGCGCGCTGGTGCCAGTGGCTGTCGGGGCCGCCGATCAACTGCACGAGCGCGGCCGCGCTCGGCAACCCGACGCTGATGTCGCTGGCGCTGCAGGGCGCGCCGGTCGGGTCGATCCCGGTCGGCTCGATCCCCGTCGGCTCGATCCCGGGCTCGATTCCCATCGGCTCCATTCCGGTCGGATCGATCCCGCTCGGCTCGATCCCCGTCGGCTCGATCACGATCCCGCGGGTCAGCATCGCCGTGTCGCCGATCGGCTCGATCCCGGTCGGGTCGATCCCCGTCGGCTCGATTCCCGTCGGCTCGATCCCGGTGGGCTCGATCCCAGTCGGGTCGATCGATCTGCAGAACTCACCGGTCGGATCGATCCCGGTCGGCTCGATCCCCGTCGGCTCGATCGTCTTCACCTGCAGCCCCGCGTGCCCGACGAGCGGGACGCTCGCGAGCAACGCGTCGCAGATCAAGCCGGGTCTCACGTTCGAGCAACTACTGCGCGCGACGAGCCCGGGGACGTTCGACCACATCACGTTCGCCGATCTGATCACGTACACGTCGCCGGCGACGCTGCACGGCTACACGATCGCCGACCTCGTCAACAGCCTGCCCCCGAACAGTGGAACGACGTACGCCGACGTGCTTGCGCTCCTGCTGCAGCCGGGCTCGATCGGCTGGGAGACGGTCGACCTGAACGCGACCCCGGTACAGAACTTCGCGACCGGCGGTAGCACGCTCGACTACAACGCCGACTTCCACCTCACCCCGAACGGCGGGCCTCCCGGAGGCACCGACCCGGCGACGATCGACGTCTCCGTTCCCTCCGGCTTCCTGTACCAGCCGGGGACGACGAAACTGCTCGTCGACAACGGCAGCGGCTTCGTGCCCGCTCCGACCCAGCCGGGCGATCCGACCGCCGGCAGCGACGGGACACTCGCCTGGGTCGTCAATGCGGTGATCGGCTCGAACTACCGGCTCACGTTCACGACCCGCCCGAGCCTCGCGATCGGCCCGACGGCAGCGAGCGCGCAGATCGACGCGACCGGTGCTCCGCCCGCCGACACCCCGACCCCCGCGAACGTCACCGTCGGCGACACCTTCGAGCCGAACAACACGCCGGCCACGGCGAAGCCGATCTCGAGCGACTCGTTCTACCTCTCGTACATCACGGGCAGCTCCGACGTCGACTACTACACGTTCCCGGTGCCGCCGGCCGGAACTCGCGTGACGTTCCACCTGAGCCATCTGCCGGCGGACTACGACCTCGTCGTGTACGGCCCGGCGGGCGCGCAGCAGCTCCGGCCCGCGCAGGCGTCGACGCCGCCGCTCGACGGCGATCCGCTCGCCGACTCCGGCTACGGGACGACGCACGCGACGGACGCGCTCGCGCCGCAGACGCTGAACGACGTCGCGCTCGCACCCGGTCTCCCGGTCTACGGCGTCTCGACCCTCCGCGGGACGCAGGACGACGACGTCGCCGTGATCTCGGACGGCGGTCAGCCTGGCGACGTCTACACCGTCCAGGTCTCGGGGTTCAACGGTGCCTCGAGCGACCAGCCCTACATGCTGCGCGCCGAGACGACCCCGCCGCCGGCAGCGCCCGGCTGCGTACCGCGGAGCTTCACCGGCACGGGCACCGTCGCGCCCGCGCTCGTCACGACCGCCGCGGGCCAGGCGGCGACCGACGTCAACACGCTCTTCGTCGTGGACGACCAGCAGTTCGGCAACGCCTACGGCGCGGCCGGCGCAAGCGTCGTCACGAAGCTGAACGCCGCGGCGACACTCGCCGGGTTCGCGAACGCCGGCTTCCCATCGGCCGTCGTGCACGTCGACGCGAACGCGAACGTCCGCTCCGCCTACACGGCGTGGAACGCGTGCCCCGCCGACCCGACGAAGGCCAACGCCGCAGTCTCGTCGATCGGCAGCGTGATCGACAGCGTGCGGCAGACGTATCCGAACGTCGAGTACCTCGTGCTCGTCGGCAGCGACGACCTGCTGCCGTATGCGCGCCTCGACGATCTGACAACAGTCTCGACCGAGAACGGGTACGCGTCTACCTTCCCGGCAGCCAGCGCGCTCGGCGGCTCGCTCACCGCAGCGAAGATCCTCTCCGACGACCCCTACGGGACAACCGCGCCGGTGCCGTTCCTGAACCGGCAGCTCGACGTCCCGAGCCTCGTCACCGGCCGTCTCGTCGAGACCCCGGCGAGCATCAACGCGCAGCTCGACGCGTTCACGACGAGCCTGACGCCCGGCCACCTGCATCCGCTGACCGCGCTCACGACCGGCTACGACTTCCTGGCCGACGGCGCCACTGCCGTCAGCGGGTCGCTCGGGAGCGTCGCAGTCGGCACCGCGAACCAGAGCGCGATCTCGAACACGTGGACGAAGGCGACGCTGCTCGGCGCCGGCGCGCTCTTCCTGCCCACCGGGGGCGCAGCGGCACCCGACATCGTCTCGCTGAACGCGCACGCCGACCACAATCGGTTCGAGCCCGCGTCCGGCACCGATCTGCTGAACGCGTCCGAGGTCGCGGCGGCGCCGCAGACGTTCGCCGGGAAGCTCGTCTTCAGCATGGGATGCCACGCGGGGCTCAGCGTGGCCGACGCGTTCATCCCGTCGAACAACCTCGACTGGGCGCAGGTCTTCACCCAGAAGGGCGCCGCCGACTTCGCCGGCAACACCGGTTACGGCTACGGCGACACGACCACGATCGCGTACTCGGAGGATCTCAACCAGCGCTTCGCGGCGAACGCTGTCGCAGGCGCGGCCAACCTCACGGGCGCGAACCTGACGATCGGGGAGGCGCTGACCGTCGCGAAGCAGGAGTACAAGGGCGCGCTCGGAATCGTCGGCGTCTACGACGAGAAGTCGATGGCCGAGCTGACGCTCTACGGGCTCCCGATGTACCGGATCGGCGGCATCGGCGTCGCGCCGCTGGGCCAGACGGCGCAGTCACAGCCCCAGGCGCAGGGAGCCGTTTCCCAGGCCGCGCTGGCGGCGCCGGCGGCGGTGACGCCGAACGTCGCGCCGGGATCGTTCCCGACCGATCCCTCGACCGGCCTGCACATCGAGTCGTTCTCGGCGGACCGCAGCTTCGGCGCGGCGACTTCAACGGGCCGGGGCTCGTACTACTCCGGCAACGACGGCACGCTCGTCGAGCATTTCCGCCCGATCGAGCCGAAGGCGATCCGGCCGGTCACGATCGACAGCGCGCACGGCGCGCTGCTGACGGAGCTGACGTCCAACGACGTGAACCCGTTTGACCCGGTCTATGCGCGGCCGACGGTCGACTCGTCGACGTCGGAGCCCGAGGTGCAGTTCGACGACCTCGCCTTCCCGAGCAAGCTGCAGGCCGTGACGACATTCCAGCGGCTGCGGGCGAAGAAGCAGCAGGTCGTGCTCGCCCAGGGCCAGTTCTTCGCCACGAACGCCAGCGACGGCTCGGGCTCCGGGACGCAGCGGCTGTTCACCCACGAGGCAGGCTCGATCTTCAGCTCGCCGAGCACGGACTTCGCGCCGCCGGTCTTCTCCACCCTCACGGCGCAGGCGACGACCGGGACGGTGTCGTTCGCGGTCGACGTCACCGATCGCGACGGGGCGTCGGCGGGCACCGTGAAGCGCGTCCTCGTCGCGTACCTCGAGCCGGGCGGTCACGTCTGGCACTTCCTCGACCTGGTGCAGTCGGCGCCGGGCTCGAGCCACTGGAGCGGCAGCGGCCCGCTCAGCGGCACTCATGTCCAGTACTTCGTGCAGGCGGTCGACGCGAACGGCAACGTGGCCGTGAGCACCAACAAGGGCCTGTACTACAACGAGGTGCCGCCGCCTCCGCCGCCGTCCGGCGGTGTCTCAGTGGCGCCCACGGTGGCCGTGCCTGCCTCGGGCTGGTTCAACGGCAGCGCCGACGTCGCAGTGACCGTGAACGGCCAGCCTCCTGCGCCGGGCACGACGATGCTCTCGATCGACGGTGGCGCGGCGCAGCTGTACACCGCGCCGGTCCACGTCACGGGCGACGGCTCGCACACCGCCTTCGCGCAGACGGCCGACGGGTCGGCGACGACGACGTTCTTCGTCGACTCCGGGCCGCCGGTGATCACGCTGACGACGCCGAGCGCGGGCGGTGCAGTCGCACAGGGCTCGTCTGCCACTCCGGTCTTCTCGTGCAGCGACGCCGGCATCGGCGTGCAGTCGTGCGCCTCGACCGGGAGCACCTTCACCACGTCGGCGCTTGGCTTCCACACGTTCACGGTCGCCGCCGCAGACAAGCTCGGCAAAACATCGACCGCATCGGCGACCTACGACGTGATCCGGATCACGACGCCCGCGACCGGCGCGACCTACGCGCGCAGCTCCGTCGTGAACGCCGACTTCGGCTGCGCCGCGTCGACGACGTGCACGGCCAAGGTCACGAAACCGGACGCGTCGATCGTGACCGTCACGAGCGGGAGCGCTCTGCCGACCGACCTCCAGGGCAGCTACACATTCACGGTCACGAACAGCGACACGTCCGGCCACAGCGCCACGCTCTCGCGCGGATACACGGTCGGCCCGCCGGTGAGCGCCGCCGGCAAGCTCGTCTTCGCCCGGCTCGGGAACATCTGGTCGATCAACCCGGACGGCAGCGGTGCGGTCAAGCTGACCAGCGGGCTACCGCTCGACGGCCAGCCGGCCAAGTCTCCCGACGGCACCAAGATCGCGTTCTCGCGGCTCTCGACCCTGCTCGGCGGCCGGCAGATCTGGGTGATGGACGCCGACGGCCAGAACCAGGTCCAGTTGACGAGCTCGGGCGACAACACCGCGCCCGCCTGGTCACCGGACGGCTCCAAGATCGCCTTCCAGTCGACGCGGGCCGGCTCCAAGGGCTTCGACATCTGGGTCGGCACCTGGGACCCGGCGCTGTCGACGCCGTTCGTCAACCTGACCAACCTGACCAACACGGCCGGCGACGACCTGCGGCCGACCTGGTCGCCCACGGCGACCGGCCGGATCGCGTTCGCCTCGAACCGGAAGTCGAACGAATTCGAGATCTACTCGATGAAGACGGACGGCACGGGCGTCACCCAGCTGACCAACGACCCGGCGACCGACCTGTCCCCGAACTGGTCGCCGGACGGCACGAAGATCGCCTTCGAGAGCAACCGGGCGACCTCCGGGACCTCGTTCGGCTACGAGATCTATGTGATGGGCGCCGCGAACGGCAACTCGCAGACACGCCTGACGAAGCTGGCCGGCGACGATCTCGACCCGTACTGGCTCGACGGCAACCGGATCGTCTTCTCGTCGGTCAACCTGCTCGGGCTCGGCGTCATCGCGCCCTCTGGCGGAACGGCCGCCCGCGTGCCGAACACGATCCTCGGCGACTCGAACCCCGGCTAGGGAGTCAGGCGACCTGGGACTTCGGCCGGCGTCCGCGCCGCGCGGCTGCGCGGCCCGGGAGCTTGCCGGCGCACGTGTCGCAAAGGTCGGCGACCTTCGAGCCGCGGCGGGCGTCGGCGTAGGTGATCCGCATCGCCGCGCCGCGCGTCTCGTCGACCTCGGCGCCGCAGCTGTCGCAGACCAGAACGGTTTTCCGTGCCATTTTCGCGCTCCTTGGGAGATTGGAATCTCCAGAGTACTCGAATAACCGGCGCGTGGCGAGGTCGCCTGAATTGCGACGCTATTTCGGCCCGCTTAGCTTTGCAACGTGCGCACGCCGAGCACCACTGCAAAACCGGCAAGACCGACGCCGGCCACGACGTCGACGGCGCGAAGCGCCCCGGGTGAGGCCCGGCGCCCGGCCGCCGCCGAGACGCCGGCAAGGATCGCGAACCACGTCGCCGACCCCGCGGCGACTCCGGCCAGCAGCGGCGCCGTCGCCAGCCCGGCCACCGACGCCGCGGAGAAGATGCCGGCCCAGGAGACGATCGTCAGCGGGTTCGACGCGGTCGCCACCAGCGACGTCGCGTACGCACGACCGGGCGTCGCGACCTCGTCGGTCGCCTCGCCCCCGCCCCGCACCCGGAACGCGCTCCAGAGCGTCCGCCCGGCGATCAACGCCAGGACGACCGCGCCGGCCAGGCCGAGCCCGATCCGGAGTGCGTCGATGGTCAACAGCGCGCTCGCACCGGCGATCCCGAGCGCGGCGTAGAGCGTGTCGATCGTCGCGGCACCCGCCCCCACGGCGGCCCCCGGCCGAAAGCCGAAGCGGACGCTGGTGCGCACGCAGAGCAGCCAGATCGGCCCGACCTCCGCCGCGACGAGGAAACCGAGCCCGAAGCCCGAGGCGAGCGCCACGACCATCCGCTCAACCTACAATCGTCCGCCGATGGAACTGAAGACGATCGTCGTGCTCGAGGGCGACCAGACGGGGCAGGAGCTGCTCGAGGAGGCCCTGCGGGTGCTCGACCCGGACGTGATCGGGATCCAGCTCGACCTGCCGCGATTCGACCTCTCGCTGGCCAGCAGGCGGGCCTCGGGAAACGGCGTCGTGCACGAGGCGGCGCGGGCGATCCGCACGGCCGGGCTGGGGCTCAAGGCGGCGACTGTGACGCCCGAGAAACGGGGCGACGTCGGCTCGCCGAACCGCATCCTCCGCGAGGAGATCGGCGGCAAGGTGATCGTGCGGACCGGCCGCCGGATCCCCGGCATCGTGCCGCTGGGCGGCGTCCACGCGCCGATCTCGGTCGTCCGGATGGCAGTTGGCGACGCCTACGGCGCCAAGGAGTGGCGGGAAGGCACCGGCGACGCCGAGGTCGCGTTCCGCACCGAGCGAATCGAGCGCACCGTCTGCCGTGCCGTCGCCGAGTTCGCCTTCCGCGAAGCGGAGCGGGTCGGCGCCAAGGTGTTCGGCGGCCCGAAGTTCACCGTCTCTCCCACCTACGAAGGGCTGCTCAAGGAGGAGATGGACGCAGCTGCCGCCCGTCACCCCGGCGTGCCTTACGAACCTCAGCTGATCGACGCCACCTTCGCGCTCCTGATCGCCTCGACCGGCGAGCCGCTCGTGATCCCGGCGCTGAATCGCGACGGGGACATCCTCTCCGACCTCGTCCTGCCGCTGTTCGGGTCGATCGCCGGCTCGGAGTCGATGCTGGTCGCGTTCGAAGGCGACAACCTTGAGCCGACTGCCTTGATGGCCGAGGCGGCGCACGGTACCGCTCCGTCACTCGAGGGCAAGAACGTCGCCAACCCGATGGCGATGATCCTGGCCGCGGCCGCGCTGCTTGCGCAGACGGAAGCGGGCGCGTCGGCAGGACGCGCGATCCGTGAGTCGGCGCTCGAGGCGGTCGCGCAGGGCGTGCGCACCGCCGACCTCGGCGGACACGCTGCGACGGGCGAGTTCACCGACGAGGTGATCGCGCGTACCCGCACGAAGCTCGAGGTCTGGACGCTCTAGTCCGGGGAGCTCTCGACCTCGCGGCGACGGCGCCACCAGCGGCGCCCGAAGAACACGAGCCCGGCAGCGACGATGAGCACGACGACTGCGTAGAGGCCGTAACGGCTGACGGCGTCTGCCGCCGCCTTCCCCGCGTAGTACGCGAGCAGCCCGATCGTGGTCGCCCAGAGGATCCCCCCGGCTGCGTTGTAGAGGAAGAACCGCCACCACGGCATGCGGGTGATCCCCGCCAGCCAGGCGACGGTCACGCGGAGAACGGCGACGAATCGGCCGAAGAACACCGACTTGCCGCCGTGACGCGCGAAGAAGCGCTCCGCCGGTGGCAGCGTCCGCTCCGAATACCGCTCGACGGGCCCCCAGCGGTTCAGCAGCGTGCGGCCGCCGTACCGCCCGAGGACGTAGCCGCAGTTGTCGCCGACGATCGCGGCAGTCGCGGCAACGGCGATCACCGCGACGATCGAGAAGTGGTGATCGGCACCGGGGTGCGCGAGAAAGGCAGCGGCGATCAGCGCCGTCTCGCCCGGCAGCGGCACGCCGGCCGATTCGACCGCGACGAGCAGAAACAAGAGTGCGAGCCCGTAGTGGACGAGCTCGTGGTTCACGGACACGGTGCGTGAGTGTAGGCGTGACGATCGCGCGCGCCGTCTGGACTGGTAGCGTCGTCGCTCCATGCGTCTCGGCGTTCCGAAGGAGACGACGCCCGGAGAGCGTCGCGTCGCACTCGTTCCGGAGACCGTCGGGCGCCTTCCCGACGGGGTCGAGGTCGTCGTCGAGACCGGCGCCGGAGTGAGCGCCTCCTTCGACGACGAGGCATATCGCACGGCCGGCGCGAGCATCGGCGACCCGTGGAGCGTGGAGCTCGTCGCCAAGGTCGCGTGGCCGACGGCCGGCGAGGTGGCGCGGCTTGGATCGGGTCAGGCGCTGATCGGCTTCCTCGGCGGATCGGGAGCCGAGACGCTCCCGGCGCTCACGAGCGCCGGTGTGCAGGCATTCGCGCTCGAATCGATCCCGCGCATCTCGCGGGCACAGCCGCTCGACGCACTCTCCTCTCAGGCGACAGTCGCGGGCTACAAGGCGGTGCTGATCGCGGCCGACCGCCTGCCGCGGTTCTTCCCGATGCTGACCACGGCGGCCGGCACGGTCCCTCCGGCGAAGGTGCTCGTGATCGGCGCGGGAGTCGCGGGGCTGCAGGCGATCGCGACCGCCCGCCGGCTCGGCGCTGTCGTCTCGTCGTTCGACGTCCGGCCGGCGGTCGCCGAGCAGGTGCGCTCGCTCGGTGCGACCTTCCTCGACCTCGGGGTCGCGGGCGAGGAGACCGAGGGCGGGTATGCCAAGGAGCTGACGCCCGAGCAGCAGGCGGAACAGCAGGCTGCGTTGCAGGAGCGGATCCCCCAGTTCGACGTGCTCGTCACGACGGCCGCGATTCCGGGACGGCCTGCGCCGATCCTCGTCACCGCGCCCGCCGTGCACGCGATGCACGCCGGGTCGGTGATCGTTGACCTCGCCGCCGAGACGGGCGGCAACTGCGAGCTGACCGAGCGCGGCGCCGAAGTGGTGGTCGACGGCGTGACGATCGTCGGGCTCACGAACGTGCCCTCGCTGATGCCGACACACGCGAGCCAGCTGCTCTCGCGGAACATCGCGGCACTCGCAGCGCTGCTCGTCCGCGACGGTGAGCTCGCGCCCGACTGGGACGACGAGATCGTCGCCGGTTCGTCCGTGATCCGCGAGGCGGTGAGCGCATGAGCCATGGCGCGCTGCTCACCTTCGAGTTGACGATCCTGGTGCTGGCGATCTTCCTGGGCTTCGAGGTGATCTCGAAGGTGCCGACGCTGCTGCACACGCCGCTGATGTCGGGGACGAACGCCATCCACGGGATCGTGATCGTCGGCGCGATCCTCGTTGCGGGTGCGGGTCACAAGGACACGCTCACGACCGTGATCGGACTGATCGCGGTGATTCTCGCGTCGGCGAACGTCGTCGGTGGCTTCGTCGTCACCGACCGCATGCTCGAGATGTTCAAGAAAAAGGAGCCGCCGAAGGACGATGGGCGAGAACGCAACTAGACTCGCCTACCTGGTCACGATCGTGACCTTCGTCCTCGCGTTGCGCTTCCTCTCCGACCCGGCTCGCGCCCGTCGCGGAAACCAGATCGGCGCGGCCGGGATGCTGATCGCGATCGTCGTCACACTCGCGCAGTCGAGCGTCGTCAGCTACTGGGAGATCGCCGTGGGGATGATCGTCGGCGGTGGCTTCGGCGCCGTTGCCGCGCGCCGCGTGAAGATGACCGCGATGCCGCAGATGGTGGCGCTGTTCAACGGCGTCGGCGGCGGCGCAGCTGCGCTCATCTCGCTGGCCGAGTTCCACAACCTGGCTCCCGCGAGCGGCGATCTGCAGCGCGACATCAGCGTCTCGATCATCGTGTCGGCGCTGATCGGCTCGATCTCGTTCGCCGGGTCGCTCGTCGCGTTCGCGAAGCTGCAGGAGCTGATCCGCGGCCGCCCGATCACGTATCCCGGCCAACAGCTCGTCAACGCCCTGCTCCTCGCCGCCTGCGTCGCCGACGGCGTCGCGATCGTGGCCGGCGCCGAGCAGCAGTGGCTGATCTGGGCGCTCGTCGCCGGCGCGGCCGCGTTCGGGGTGCTGTTCGTGCTGCCGATCGGAGGCGCCGACATGCCGGTCGTGATCTCGCTGCTCAACGCGCTGACCGGGCTCGCGGCGGCTGCGACCGGTTTCGAGCTCGAGAACAACGTGCTGATCGTCTCCGGCATGCTCGTCGGCGCGTCGGGAACGTTGCTCACGGTGAAGATGGGACGGGCGATGAACCGGTCGATCGCGAACGTCCTCTTCGGCGCGTTCGGCCAGGTCAGCTCCGGAGCGGCCGCCACCGCGACGTCGGGAAGCGGCGCCGTCCGCTCGACGACGGTCGACGACGTCGCCGTGATGCTCGGATACGCGCAGAAGGTCGTGATCGTGCCCGGGTACGGCATGGCCGTCGCCCAGGCCCAGCACGACGTGCGTGCGCTCGCCGACGTGCTCGAGGCCCGCGGCGTCGAGGTCACCTACGCGATCCACCCGGTCGCCGGGCGCATGCCCGGTCACATGAATGTCCTGCTCGCCGAGGCGAACGTCCCGTACCCGGCGCTCAAGGAGATGGACGACGCGAACGGCGAGTTCGCGCGCACCGACGTGTCGCTGGTGATCGGCGCGAACGACGTCGTCAACCCGGATGCCCGCAACAACCCAGGCAGCCCGATCTACGGCATGCCGATTCTCAACGTCGATGCGTCGAACGCCACGGTCGTGCTCAAGCGCTCGATGAATCCGGGCTTCGCCGGCATCGATAATCCGCTCTTCCTCGACCCGAAGACGCTGATGCTGTTCGGCGACGCGAAGGAATCGGTCGCACAGCTCACGGCGGCCGTCAAGGCGCTGTGACACCGGTCCCGGTCTTTACGCGCCGTCATGTGGAGGAGGCGGTGTCGCCAGCGCGTGCGCTCGACGCCGTCCGCGACGCATTCATCGCGCACGCACGCGGGGAGTGGACGATGCCGCCCAAGGTCTACGTCACCAACTATCCGGCGGGCGACTTTCGCGCGATGCCGGCACTGGGCGGTGGCCATGCGCTTCTCAAATGGGTGACCTCTTTCCCCGGCAATCCGGCGCGGAACCTCCCGACCGTCACCGGCGTGGTGCTCCTCTCGAACGCCGAGACGGGCGAGCTCGAGGCGGTGCTCGATGCGGCCTCGGTGACGGCGCTCCGAACGGGCGCTGCGGCGGTGCTCGCCGCGGAGACGCTCGGTCGCGCCGACGCGTCGACCGCCGCCGTCGTCGGCGCCGGAGTGAACGGGAGCGCGGCCGCAGCGACCTTTGCCGCGCGCGGACGGGACGTCTCGCTGTGGGACGTCGACGGCGAGCGCGCTCGGCGAGCGGCGGACGCCCTCGGTGTCGGCGTGGCTGCATCGCTCGATGACGCGCTGCGAGCCGACCTGCTGGTGACCGTGACGCCCGGCCATCAGACGCTGCTCACCGAGGGCGCATTGCAGCCGGGGCAACACGTCTCGCTGATGGGTGCCGACGGCCCGGGCAAGGCCGAGATCGCGCCGGCGGAGCTCGCCCGGGCTCGGGTGTTCTGCGACGACTGGGAGCAGGCGAGCCACGGCGGCGAGCTCGCGGCAGCCGTGGCGGTGGGCTTGCTCGGCGAGGCTGAGGTGACGCGCCTCGGCGACGTGCTCGCAGGAACACGGCCGGGCCGCACGGGCTCCGACGAGGTGACGGCGTTCGACTCGACCGGGCTCGCGATCCAGGACCTGGCGATCGCGGTCGCCGCGCTCGAGCAGGCCGCCGACCTCGAACTGCCCACATTGCAGCTCTGAGCCGCGGCCGTGCCGCCTGCTCAACGTTCGGGGGCGATGCTCGGGGCGAGCGCCAGCCCGGCACGGGGCGCCGCCGCCCCACGGCCTGAGCCCGGGGTCGTCTCGCGACGGCGCAGGGATGCCAGGTCGTCCTTGGCGCGCAGGAGCGGCCGTTCGAGGATGATCCAGGACGTCACCGCCACCGCGAACGTCAGTCCAAGGACGAGGACCAGGTTTGTGCCCTCCGACCACCAGACGGGCGTCGTGCTGAGTCGCTTGACGATGAGGAAGTGCCAGAGATAGATCCCGTAGGAGATCGTTCCGGCCGCAACGAGGAAGCGAGCCGAGAGGACGCGTCCGAGAATCGTTCGTTCCTCTCGCATCAGAACGCTTGCGAGTGCGAGCGCGAACGAAACGACCATGAGCCGCGGAAAGAAGATCCCGCTGCCGTTGCCGTACGGGTCCGCAGGCCCGATGCGGTAGCCGACGTTGGCGAGCGTTGCGATGCCGATCGCCACCAGCAGCAACAGTCGGCTGGATCGTACCGTGATCAGGGGCCATCGTTCCAGCGCGACCGCGAGCAGCATGCCGACCGCGAACTCGTCGATGTAGGCCGGCAGGGAGACACCTTGTGTTCCCGCGTGGCTGATCCAGAGGTACGCGATCCCGAACGGCAGCACCGTCGCGATCACAATCGCCAGGCGACGGGCGCGCGCCTCGACCGAGGCCGCCTTCGCGGCATAGCGGGCTGCAGCGAACGCCAACAGGGGCAGGAACAGATAGAACGAGACCTCGATGCAGAGTGACCACGCGGGGCCGACGATGCCGGTGTTCGGTGCGAACGGGACGTTGATCAGGAAGTAGTTCGCAAACGCACGCCAGGCGACATCGCTCAGCGGGTACTCGGCCAGGCGGTAGACCGCGAACCACGTTGCCGCAATCGCAGCCGCCGCGAAGAGATAGCGGCCGCGCGGGCGTCGCAGATAGATGTACGCCCAGAGCGCAGCCGCACCGGCGGCAATCGCCGCCGGATACAAGTCGATCAACCCGGGAACCTGGAAGATCGACACGCTCACGACGAGCCAGAACGCCGGCACGATCCTCAGCACTCGATGACGCGCGTAGCGAACGACCGAGGGACGCGCTCGCTCGTACAGGACCGCGCGCGCGAACGGGCGATAGAGCAAGAAACCGCTCAGCGCGAAGAACAGCGGCACGCCAAGCCAGAACCGCGAGGTCGCGGCCTCGAGGTAGCCGTGCCCATTGCTGAGCAACGCCGTGTGATAGGCGAGGATGCTCAGTGCGGCGATCCCACGCGTACCCTCGATGGAGCGGAGAGAGGTCCGGCCCTGAACCATTCACCTGTTGACATCGTCCGGACGACGGTGCGTCCCCTCCCTCGATCGGGGCACCCGCAGCCGCCGTTCGCTTCGGCCGGCTTGACGTTTCTTACCGTCCGCTAACCCAGCGAGCTGGACATCTGCTATTTCCTGTCAGTGGGTCACCGTTTTCTTTTTGCCGCCTGCGTGGCGGCCATGCTGGTCGTCTCCGGCGCCACTGCTGCCTCGCCGACGGTGCTGCTATCGCTCTCGGTGACGGGGACGGGATCGGTGAAGGTGTCGAACGAGCCGCCGCTCCGGTGCACCGGGACGTGTCAAATGACCTTCCGCATCAAGGCCGGAAGCAAGGTGACCCTGCTACCGAAGGCGAGCCCGCTGTGGAAGCTCGCGCCCTGGGCAGGCGCCTGCAAGGGCGCGCGCCCGAGCTGCGCTCTCAAGTTGACGAAGTCGGAGCGCGTCGCGGTGACGTTCGTCGCCCCCGGCGTCGCAGCGAACCCGATTCCCCGCGGGACGCCATGGTTCGTGTCCGGCAACTGGCTGCTCCAGGTCGAGGGCGTCACGCCGAACGCCGACGGCCAGGTGATGAACGCGGACGGCTCGACCGAGGAGGTGCCCACCGGTGCCCAGTTCCTCATGCTCGAGATCGCGGCGACGTACAAGGGCAGCGGTTCCGCAGGGTTCGGCGATTTTGCGAACGAGCTGGCCGCAAGCGGGCCCAAGACGACGTACGCATTCAACTCCGGCAACGGTTGCGGTCCGGGCAAGTCGATGCTCCCCTCGCACGACATCCAGCCGAAGGTCGTCGCGAACTCCGCCGTGCTCTCGAATCAGACGGTCAGCGGCCTGATCTGCTTTCAGATCGCAGCGGACGACGCCTCGTCGCTCGTGCTCTCCGTGGGCGGAAGCGCGAGCCCCAGGCAACGTGTCTTCTTTGCGCTGCACTAGGCGCGTCAAGTCACCGGCAAGCCAAGAGGTAGCGGGATCGTCGTGATTGCGATGGCCTTCCACTGGCAACGACTCAACCGAGCCCTCGCGACCCGGAGCCGGTTTCTGTGTGCTGCCGTCTGCACACAGCGATATCCTCGGCCTCCTATTGGACACGAAGAGCCCTCGCTCCGCGCTTCGCCTCGACGTCGCGTGGGGGGCCGTGCTCGGACTCCTGGCGGCGCTGCTGATTGCTCCGGGGTTCGTTGCAGCGGGCTCCGAGTTCGACGAGGGGATTCTCGTCACCTTTCCCACACGCGTGCTCGCAGGCCAGCTCCCCTACCGGGACTTCGAAAGCTTCTACGGGCCGGCGAACGCATATCTGGTCGCGGGCGTGTTCAAGGTCTTCGGCTCATCGCTCGGCGCCGAGCGTGCAGTCGGCTTTGCGTTTCGGGTGGTGATCGTCCTCGCCCTCTACTGGGTGTTGCTGCCGTTCGGACGCCGTGCTGCATTCGCGGGTGGTGTCATCACAACGCTGATCATGGTCGCGACCGGCATTCTGCTCGATTCGTACGCGGCGGCAGTCGCGCTCGCGGTCCTCGCGATCGGCGTCGCGTATCGCATACGGGGCAACGCCAATCCCGCGTGGCTCGGCGTCGTGGGTCTTCTCGTCGGCCTTGCTGGGCTTTTCCGTGCGGAGCTAGTCGTCTTCACGCTGGTCGCACTCATACCGCTCGTGTTCCCGACGCGAGCGCGCGCTCTCATCGCTGGGTCGATCGGACTCCTCGTCGGACTGTTTCCTTATCTGCCGCTCGCGGTCGCGACCGGGCTTCACCGTCTCGAGCGGAACTACCACGACCTCGGGGCGACCGGTCGCGATCGACGGCTGCCGATCGTGATTGGGGTGCACGGCGACGCAGGACACCTCCTCCTCGCCCATCTCGGAGCGCTCGCATTACTCGCCGGAGCGACCTTGATCGCTTTCCGGAGCCACGCCCCTTCAGGGAGGCTGCTCGCTTCGCTCTGGGTCTTGTCCGCGTTCAACATCACGTTCGGCCTGTGGCGTTTCGACGAGCCTCACGTCGCCACAGCAGCCACCGTCGTGCTCGCGACTATTCCAGCTGCAGCGAGCGTCGTGGCGGCCGGGGTGATGCCGAAACACCAGTCGCTCTGCGTTGCCCTGGCCTTCTGCTTCGTGCTGGTCTATTTCGCGGGGATCGGGCTGATCCGCGACGGCCTTAAGCGAAACATCAACCTCGCACTCGGAAATACGCACTCGTATGTCGTCTCGTACCATGCGCGAAGCTTTCGTATCGCCAACAAGGTCGCCGCGCACAACATCCAACGGGCCGTCGCGACGGCTGACCGTCTCGCACCTCCCGGCGGCTCGCTCTTCGTGGGGCCGAGCGACCTTCGCCGCACCAACGGAAACGATGTGTTCGTGTACTACCTGCTTCCACGCCTTCGGCCGGCGTCGTTTTACATCGAAATGGATCCTCCCGTTTCGAGAGCGACGTCCGGACTTGCGGCCGACATCCGACGGGCAAGTGTGCTCATTCTCGCGCGACGCTGGAACATCGCAAAGGAACCGAATGCGTCCCGGCGCTTCGGATCGGATCGACCGAACCAAGTAGTGCGTAGCGATTTCTGCCGCCGGGCGACCTTCGGCGGCTACACAGTGCTCACACACTGCCAGTGACGCCGCCCGAGCCTGGCCGAACCGATCGTCGTCGACCACATGCTCAGTCGGACGTCGCGAGCCGTGACGGGTCGAACAGCTCGAGCTCCGGTGGACGCTCGCCGAGAATCGCGCGGGCGACGAGGTCGCCGCAGGCCAGTCCGAGCACGTTCCCGTGACCCGAGTAGCCGCCGGCGATCCAGACGCCGTCACGTCCCGGCACCGGTCCGACGAGCGGCGACTCGTCCGGCGTCGTTCCCCAGATCCCCGCCCAGCGCTGAGCGACTCGGGGCTGTTCGCCCATCAGACGGGTGGCCAGCTCCTCGATCCGCTCCTGAACGGTCGGTGTCGTGGCTTCGACGGCGGTTTGCTCCTCGTCGATCGCCGCGTCGCGGTTGCCGCCGATAACCAGCCGACCGTCCGGGCGCTGGTGCCAGTAGTCGTACCCGTCGCGCGCGTAGTGCGGGCGCAGGTAGCGCAACTCGGTGAACGGCTCGGTGATCAGCACTTGGCCGCGCGTCGCCGCGACCGCCGTGGCGAGCTCGGGCAGCAGCGCATCCGTGAATCCGTCCGTGGCGACGACGACGACCGGCGCGTCGATGCCGTTGAGTTCGACCGGCTCGCCCTGGCGGAGCTCGGCCCCGGCCGCGGCAGCCCGGGCGGCGAGGCGGCGCACCCAGCGGGCCGGCTGGAGAACGCCGTCGGGAGGATGCAAGAGCGCGCCGGCGTAGAGACCGTCGAGCGGCGGTCTCAACTCATCGAGCCACTCGACACTGAAGCCGTCCTCGCGCAGAGCGTCGTGCTCGCGCCGCAGCGCCTCGCGCTCTTCCGCGTCGAAGGCGAGCCTCAGGCTCCCGACGCGACGGAACGCATCGCCGGCGAGCGACTCGAGGCGGTCGAGCGACTGCTCGGTCAGCCGCATCAGCAGCCGGGCATGGTCAGGGCCCAGGCGATCGCGGGCGACGTCGTAGGGCGTCGCGGCGCCCCGGAGCGCAAAGCCGCCGTTCCGGCCACTCGCGCCGCCGGCGATCTCGCGGGCGTCGTGGAGGCGCACGGCGACACCGTGCTCGGCGAGCGTGAGCGCACAGGAGCAACCGGTCACGCCGCCGCCGATCACGACGACTTCCGCAGGTCCTGCGAGGTTCCGCGAGACGAGCGGCTCCGCCTGCTCCGCGAGCCAGTATGACGTTGACGTCGAGATCGAGAAAAAGTTGTACCGATCGGCGAGCGCTTCTGCCCCGCCGCGTGTCTCGATTGCCGGTTTCGCCTCGCTACCATGCCGCGCCGTGGCACACCAGGCTTCACCGCTGAGCACCTTCACCGTCACCGCTCTGACCAAGGTTGCGGAGCAACTGAGCTCGACCGAGCGGCGCGGCAGGCTGGTGCTCGATCGCGACTACCTGATCCTCGAAGCGCGGACGAGCACGGGCTTCCTCGACGAGCACGTCGGCGAGTGCCTGTGGGACGCGGCGCCGCTGAGCGCCGAGACCTGGCTACCGACCTATCGTCGGGCCTGGGCGACGGGAAAGGCCACCGGTGTCGGCTTTCAGTCGGGCATCCTGCACCGAGCGACGATGGTCGTCAGCCCTGACGGCATGACCGTTGCGGTGGAGTGGGAGGAGATCGCCCGGCTGGACGTGTCCAACGTGCGGACGGCTAGGCAGACTTTGAACGAGGTTCTTGCTCAGGTGGAAGCCGAAGAGCGTCGAGCCGCCGGGAGAGATCGGCGAAATAGGTCTGGAACTCTTCGAGTAGTTCCCGAACCCGCTGAAGCTCGTCCAGACTGAACGTCTCAGGCTCCGGCTCGACGAGGTGCGCCAGATCGAGCCTCAGGTGCGTCGCGACGGCCGGCAGGTGGCTCGTCGGGACAGATCCTTCTTCCTTCCAGCGCCGCCAGGTTCGCTCGCTCACGTGTAGGCGGTGCCCGAGCGCCTCATTCGACAGCGCCGCGGCGTCCTGGGCCGCCTGGAGCGCTTCGGCATCGATGAAGACCTTCTGGGCCACGGGCGGCATTCTGTCCGTCATCCTGTCCGCCGTCAACTGACACCCCTTGGGATCATTGACAAATCGGCGAAACGCCGAGTAGCTTGTCCGGACAATTCGCCGAATCGACTCGAAAGGGCTCATGAGATGAAGTTCAAGCTGGGAGGGCCGGCGTTCGTGCTGGCCACCATCGCGCTGTTCGTGGCACTGACGGGGGGCGCAGTCGCCGCCGGAATCGTTCCGTTCGCGCGGCACGCGATCACTGCCGAAACCGCAACCAACGCATTGAAGCTCGGCGGCAAGACGCCCGCCCAGATCAAGGCAAGCCTGCGCGGTGCAGCCGGTTCGCAGGGACCGCAGGGCGTACAAGGCCCGGCGGGCCCCAAGGGCGACACCGGGGCGACCGGCGTGGCGGGACCACGTGGCGCCGACGGTCCGGCCGGGCCGCAAGGCCCGAAGGGCGATGTAGGGGCGGGGCTGAAGATCGTGGGCACCGTCGCGACCGCAGGCGACCTCCCCGCCTCGGGCACGACCGGAGACGCCTACCTCGTGGCCGGTGACCTTTACGTGTGGACGGGCAGCGCCTGGACGGATGCCGGTCCCGTCAAGGGACCACAGGGTGATTCCGGCGTCCAGGGGCCCGCGGGTTCGAAGGGCGACACCGGCGCAACCGGGGCGCAAGGGCCTGGAGGGACGCCCGGGACTGCCGCGGTGTCCGTGCACACGGCCGCCTTCAGCCTGACGGCGGGAAATACGGCCGGTGACACGAGCGACGTCACGGCCTCCTGCGGCGCGGGACAGAAGGCAGTGTCGGGCGGCTTCGACAGCAACGGAGACGTGTTCAACTTCGACACCCGGCCGACCGCGGCAGATGACGGCTGGACGATCTTCGTCGCGAACGGCGACACGACTGCCGGCGCCTCTGGAACGGTCTACGCGATCTGCCTCGGGTAGGAACCACGAGCCACCGCTGGGGCTCGGCGCAAGTTGCGCCGAGCCCCAGCTAGGCGGGGCGCATCACCCCCCGGTAGACGCCGTCGGCCTCGGTGGCGAGCCCGAGCAGCTCGAGCTCGACGAGCGCCCCGGAGACGACGGACGCGGCGAGCCCCGTGCGACGGACGAGCTCGTCGAACGCGACCGCCGCGTCGGCGACGAGCGCGCGGACGGCCTCGGTGCTCGCTGACAGCCCTGCCGGCGCGCTCGCCGCGGCACGCGGCGGCTGGATGACGCCCAGCGCGTCGAGCACATCGGCAGCGGCGGTCACAGGCGTCGCCCCTAGGCGGAGCAGCGCATTCGTGCCGGCGGCGAGCTGTGAGGTGATCTCGCCCGGCACCGCCATCACCTCGCGCCCTTCCTCGAGCGCGAGGTCGGCGGTGATCAACGCACCGCTCCGATCGCGGGCCTCGACCACGACCGTCGCATCGGCAAGGCCGGCGACGATGCGATTGCGCGCCGGGAACCGCCACGGCGCCGGCTCGACGCCCGGCGCGTACTCGGACAGGATCAAGCCGCTCGCGGCGATCTCGGCGGCGAGCGATGCGTGGGCGTGCGGATAGTCGCGGTCGATCCCGCAGCCGAGCACGGCCGCGGTTCGACCCTCCCGGAGCGCACCGCGGTGCGCTGCGCCGTCGATGCCGCGCGCCAGGCCTGAGACGACGAGGACGCCGGCGCGCGCGAGCTCGGCGGCCAGCATCGTCGCTACCTCGCTGCCGTACTGCGAGCACGCCCGCGCGCCGACGATCGCCACGCAGGGCCTCGCCAACAGATCCGCTGAACCACTGCCCCGGACGAACAGCCCGACGGGCGGATCGTGGATCGAGCGAAGTCGCGCCGGAAAGCGGCGGTCGTTCCGCCCGAACCACGCGACGTTCTGCTCCGCCAGCCTGCGCAGGCAAGCCGCCTCATCGAAGGCGCGCACGAACGCGTCGAAGCGGGCGCTGCGTGGCGCCGCGAGCAGATGAGCACCGGTCTCGGCTGCGAACATCGTCACCGCGAGTCCCTCTCCCGCAGGGTCGCTCATCCGGTCAGTTCCTGCGGCGGCCGGTAGGAGAGCGCTTCCGCCAGATGTTCGACGCCGACGACCTCCGAGGCGGCGAGCGCCGCGATCGTCACGGCAACGGTCGCGACCCTGGCGCGGCCCCGGCCGGAGAGCGCAAGGCGCTCGACCGCCCGCGTCAGGAGCTCAGCGGCGGGTTCGGACAGTGGCGGTGGCGAGGCCGCGAGGCGGGCGCGCGCGTCGCCGACGCGCCCGCGCACCGGTGCCGAGCGCTCCCCGGGCGGAGCAGCCAGCTCTGCTCCACGCGATCGGGGCATGGTCAGCGCGAGGTCGAACCGGTCGAGCAGCGCCCGCGAGAGGCGTTCGCGATGGTGCTGCAGCCGCTGAGCCGTGCATCCACATGCGGCGCCCGGGACGCCGCGCGCGCCGCAGGGGCAGAGGTTCATCGTGCCGACCAGCTGGAAGCGGGCCGGGAACGTCGCGCGACCTGCGACCCGGACGACGGTGACCACGCCGTCCTCGAGCGGCTGTCGCAGCGACTCGAGCGCCGCCCGCGCGAACTCGGGCAGCTCGTCGAGGAAGAGCACCCCGCGATGCGCGAGCGTCGCCTCGCCGACCCGCGGCCCACCGCTCCCGCCGCCGCCGCCCACGATCGCCGCCGTCGACGCCGAGTGGTGCGGCGCGCGGAAGGGTGGCAACCGCACCAGCCCGCCTCCCGGTTGCAGCACCCCTGCGACCGAATGAATCCGCGTGACCTCGAGCGCGCCGTCGTCCTCGAGCAGGGGCAGGATCCCCGGCAGGCGCCGCGCCAGCATGGTCTTGCCCGTTCCCGGCGGCCCGGCGAGCAGGAGGTTGTGACCGCCGGCGGCGGCGATCTCGAGCGCCCGCCGAGCCCGCTCCTGCCCGCGGAGGTCACTGAGGTCGGGCGCGGCTGTCGTCGCGTCGTCCGCCGCGGTCGCCTCGGGCGGCGCGTGTGCGGGCGGCGGCTCGCGCCGCCCGCGCAGGTAGGCGACCGCCTCGGCGAGATGCGGGACGGGTACGGGCTCGACGCCGGCGAGGGCGACCTCCGCGCCCGACTCGGCAGGGCAGACGACCCGGTTGAGCCCGGCCCGGCGCGCGCCCTCGGCCGCGACGAGCGCGCCGGGCACGGGTCGGAGGCGCCCGTCGAGCGCCAGCTCGCCGAACGCTGCGTGGCCGGCCAGCGCGTCGGGCGGCAGCTGGCCGGACGCAGCGAGCACCGCGAGTGCGATCGGCAGGTCGAAGCCCGAGCCCTCCTTGCGGAGCCCGGCGGGCGCGAGGTTGACGGTCAGGCGCGTGCGCGGCCACTCGAGCTCGGCCGAGGCGATGCCGCTCCGCACACGGTGCTTGGCCTCCTGGCAGGCGCGGTCGGCGAGACCGACGATCGTGAAGGACGGGGCACCGCGCTGCAGGTGCGCCTCGACCTCGACCCGGCGCGGATAGAGGCCGACGAGCGCGTGGGTGACGGTGCGGGCGAGCACGTTGCCACGGTAGGCGACGACCTGTGGCGTGTCTGTGTCGAATCAGTGGAAAAAGTGAAACGGCGCGCAGCAGTCCGAACGCCTACTGCCGTCGGGCGACGAGGATCTCCTCGAAGTACTCGCCCGCGCGCCGCCCGGTCCGGCGATTGACGTGCCGGCGGAGCCTCACCTCGAGCTGCAGGCCCGACCGCGCCAGGATCTCGTCGTACAGCGAGCGGCGATCGTTGACGACGATCACGACCCTGCCGCCGTCCTCGAGCGCAGCACCCGCCGCCGCCAGCACCTCGGAGATCCCGTCGACGTAGTCGCGAAGCGACGCACGCGCTGTACCGCGCTCGGCCGGGCCGAGCTCGTGCTCGCGTCGATCGTCGAGGGCGAGCAACTCGTAGGCGTAACGATGTTGCTCGTGGTAGTCGATCAGCCCCGGGTACGGCGGCGAGGTGACCACGGCCGCAAACGTCCCGGGTAGGGGCACCTCCCGCGCGTCGCCGTGGACGACCTCGGCCGCGTGCTCGCCGCGCAGGCGGCCGAACTCCTTGAGCCGCGCGAGTGTGTCGAGCAGGTAGCGCCGCACGAAGTGGTCGGCATGCTCGACGGGGCGACACTCGCGACGATGCTTGTGGCACCAGTACGGGTCGAGCTGCGGCGCCTTCGGGAAGTCGAGGTCGTAGTGCGTGGTCAGGCGCGCGGATCGCGCGGCACGCGCGAGCACCACCCGAAGGACGTCCGCGCTCTCGTAGTCGTCGACGAGCGAACCGAAGCGCAGCAACTCGGCGCGAGCACGCGGTGCGAGCCAGCGGCGCACGTAGGGACTGGCGCGCCCGGCCCGGCCGTCACCCGACTCGAAGCGCGCGAGCGCGTCGCGCAGCTCGCGTTCGAGCACGAACGGGTTGTGCTGCTGCGTCTTCACGCGCATGAGCAGGCAGTTGAAGGCCGCGATGTCGATTCCGACCGAGTCGTGTCCGCTCTCGAGTGCCTGCACGAGCGTCGTCCCCGACCCCGCGAACGGATCGAGCACACGCCCCCCGGGCCGCACGAAGCGGCGCAGCAGCTCCTCGACGAGCTGCGGCACGTACTTGCCGAGGTACGGGTGGAGGCTGTGCACGTGCTTGGTGCGCAGCCGCTGCGGCAGCTCGCTCTCCGACCACGACAGGCCCGGGTCGTACTCGAGGCCCGCGTAGAGCGATTCCTGGGTCGCGCTCATCCCCGGTGGGATTCGACGCCCCCGCGCCCACTCCCCCGGCCCTGCTCAGAACGCGTCGGGCACGTGCTCGATCCGCCCGCCGCGCTCGGCGATCACGTCGAAGCGGGCATTCAGCCGGGCGAGGCGTGGATGGGCAGCGAGCCAGAGCTCGGCGGCTCGGCGGATGCGGCGAGCCTTTTCCGCCGTCACCATCTCGAGCGGATCGCCGAACTCGTCCCCCTGCTTCGACTTGACCTCGCAGAACACGAGCGTCCGGCCGCGCCGTGCGACCAGATCGAGCTCGTAGCCGCCGAGCCAGCGGTTCGCGTCCAGGATGCGGTAGCCGTGCAGCCGGTACCAGCGGGCCGCACGACGCTCGGCAGGATGCCTAACCGGCAGCGCGGAGCGCGAGCTCTTCCTCGCTGAGATAGGCGCGCGCACGCCAGGAACGCCGGTGGATCTCGCACGGACCGCGCTCCCGGACGAGCCGCGTGTGCGTCGGCGTGATGTACCCGACGTGCGAGCCGAAGCCGTAGCCGGGGTAGAGCGCGTCGGCCGCGTGCATGTAGCGGTCGCGCGTCACCTTCGCCACGATCGACGCCGCGGCGATGGCGGCGCTCTTCGTGTCACCGTCGACGACGGCCCGGTGCGGTGGTGCAGTCGGCCCGAGCTTGAAGCCGTCGACGAGCGCGACGTCGGCCGGGCTGCAGGCCCAGAGCGCGGCACGGAGGCCCGCGAGGTTCGAGCGATGGAGGCCGTCGCGGTCGATCACATGCGACGGGTACACGTGCACCGAGACGCGTTCCGCGCAGGCGAGCACCGCCCGGTACAGCTCGACACGCGTCGCCGGATCGACCTGCTTCGAATCGTTCAGCAGCGCCAGAGGGCGCACGCGGTGGTCGCGGAGGCACTCGTAGTCGAGCAGCACGCCCGCAACGACGAGCGGCCCGGCCAGCGGGCCACGGCCTGCCTCGTCGGCACCGGCGACGAGCCGCGCGCCGAGCCGCCGGTCGAACGCGAGCAGCCTCGAACCGGTTCGCTTCGCTGGCACCCGCCGAGCATAGCCCCGGCCCCGGCGCCGCTCGCCCGAGCGCTCCTGATCGGCACGAAATCGTTACGAAGAGCGGAGCTCGCGCACGCGAGCCTTCTTGCCGACCTTGCCGCGCAGGTAGTAGAGCTTGGCGCGGTTGACGTCGCCGATCGCGCCGACCTCGATCTTGTCGATCTTGGGCGAGTGCAGCGGGAACGTGCGCTCCACGCCTACACCGAACGAGTTCTTGCGCACCGTGAACGTCTCGCGGGCGCCGGCGCCCTGGCGCTTGATCACGAGGCCCTCGAAGACCTGAATGCGCTGACGGGAACCCTCGATCACGCGGAAATGGACGCGCACGGTGTCGCCCGCCTTGAACCGCGGAACCTCGCGCAGCTGACGGCGCTCGATGTCCTGGATGGTCGTGCTCATGGGAAGGATGGCCCGTGGGCCGCGCGCAATCGTAGCACCCGGTGGACGTCCTCTACCGGATCGAGATCCGGTTCGGCGGCCAGTAGGTCGCGAAGACGACACCGATCAGGTTCTTGCGCGGCACCGTGCCCCAGGAGCGCGAGTCGCACGACGAGGCGCGGTTGTCACCCATCATGAAGTACTGGCCCTTCGGGATCTTCTCGGGCGCGATCGTCCGGGTGTCGCGCCGATCCGACTGGATGTAGGGCTCGTTCAGCTTCTTCCCGTTGATGTAGACATAGCCGTCCTTCTCGGCGAACGTGTCCCCCGGGAGCCCGATCAGGCGCTTGACGAACGTGCCGCCCTCACCGCACCGGATGGCTGCGAGCGGCGGCGTCTTGAAGACGACGATGTCGCCGCGCTTGGGCGACCAGAGGTGGTAGCAGAAGCGGCAGGCGAGCACACGGTCGGAGAACCGGGCCTCGCATTCCGATCCGGGTCGCGCACAGTGGAGCGTCGGCTCCATCGAGCTCGACGGGATGCGATACGGGTTGACGACCCAGGCCTTGATCGCCAGCACGATCGCGATCGCGCCGACGATCGTGACCAGCCAGTCGATCGTCACCCGCCAGCCGCGCGGCAGGCCCTCGGTGAGCTTGTCGATCGGGTTTCTCAGCGCACGTGCTCCCTGCGCCAGGCCTCGATCTTCCCGTGGTCGCCCGAGAGCAGCACGGGAGGCACCTGCCAGCCGCGGAAGGCCGCCGGACGCGTGTAGTGCGGGTACTCGAGGCCTCCGCCGAGCTCCTCCGAGAACGACTCGAGCTCGCCGGAGCCTTCGGCCAGCGCCCCGGGGAGCCGGCGCGCGATCGCGTCGACGAGCACCATCGCCGGCAGGTCGCCGTTCGAGAGCACGTACGGGCCGATCGAGATCGCATCCGTCGCGAGGTGCTCGACGACCCGCTCGTCGAAGCCCTCGAAGCGCGCCGACAGGAGCGCCAGCTGCGGCTCCGCGACGAGCTCCTCGACCACGCGCTGGTCGAGCTGGCGTCCCTTCGGCGTCAGCGCGACCACCCGGCGCCCGGGATCGCCGCCGTACGCCGCATCGAGGGCAGCCGCGACGACGTCGACGCGGAGGACCATGCCGGCACCGCCGCCGTACGGCTCGTCGTCGACCTGGCCGTTGCGGAGCGGCGTCGAGTCGCGGTAGGAGAACAGCCGCAGGTCGAGCTCGTCGCCGAGCACGGTGGCGACGGGGCGCTGCTCGGTGAGCCAGGCGAATGCATGCGGAACGAGCGTGAAGACATCGAGCTGCAAAGACGGATCAGAGGGGATCGGTGAACCCGGGAGCGATCAGGATACGCCGCGCCGCGAGATCGACGTCACGAACGCACTCCTCGACCAGCGGCAGCATCGCCCCGCCCTCGAGCTCGAGCGCGTCGTTGGCGACACCGGGGGCCACGCTGACGACCTTTCCGAGCGAACGGCCGGTCTCCTCCACGACCTCGAGCCCGACCAGCTCGAAGACGTAGAACTCGCCCTCCTCGGTGGCCGGGAGCTCGGCGCGCTCCACCTCGAGCGCCGACCCTCGCTGCGTCTCGCAGTCGAGTCGGATCACGCGACGGCCGCCTGACACCTTCGTTCCGACGACGACTGCCGGCTCGCCGCCGACGATCAGGCGCGAGCCGGTGGCGAACCAGCGCGCGTCTTCGCTCGCATGCTCGACGACGAACGAGCCGTCGAGGCCGTGCGGCTTGCCGACCCGGCCGATCGCGACCCGGTCGCTCATCCGCCGAACACCGCGATCGCCTCCTCGCGCGGCACGGCGCGCCTGATGTTCTCGTCGACGAACGCCCGCGCATCGGGCCAGTCGCTGCGAGCGAGCAGCTCGACCGCTGAGTCGATGTCGAACGTCGTCCGGCGGAACGACGGCACGCCGTCCTCGACGAGCAGCCAGAACGCTGCCACCTCACCCTCGTACGGCATGCCGACGGAGCCGGCGTTGACGTACCGCCCGCGCCGCTGCTGCATGTGCGTGTGGCCGCCGACGACGAGCCGCTCGCCGACCGGGTCGAGCAGCGCGGCGATCTTCTCGTCGCTGCTCGCGTCGGTGACGATCTCCTCGTCGCTCGCCGGCGTCGCGTGGCAGAAGAGCACGCCATCGAGCACGACGTGCAGGGGCCAGTCGCGCTGCACCGCCACCTCGTCGGCGCCGAGGATCGCAGCCACCCGGTCGTCGGGATCACGCTCGGCATTGCCGCGCACGAACTGCGCGCCCACGACCGCCTGCGCGAGCGAGAGCGTCTCGGCCGGGAACGGTCCTGCGACGAGATCGCCCCCGAAGACGACCGCGTCGACCTGCTCACGGCTCAGCTCCGTGAGAACGGCCTCGAGCGCCCACGGCATCCCGTGGACGTCGTACAGCGCGGCGACCTTCACCGGCTCAGTCGGCGATCTCGACGAGCACGCGGCGCCCCTCGCGGACGGCGCTCGCTCGCACCAGCGCGCGAAGCGCGCGCACGATCCTGCCCTGCCTGCCGATCACCTTGCCGACGTCGTCGGGCGCGACGTGGAGCACGAGCACGAGCGCCCCGTCGCGATCCTCGGTCTCGACTCGAACCTGCTCCGGCTCGTCGACGAGCTCGCGCGCGAGGTACGCGAGCAGCTCCGCCATCTACTTCTCTATTCCTTGCACCTTGATCAGCCGCGCGACCGCATCGGTCGGCTGAGCGCCCTTGCCGAGCCACTCCTTCACCTTCGCCTCGTCGAGGTCGATCGTCGACGGGTCGGTCTGCGGGTTGTAGCGCCCGATGATCTCCAGGAACTTCCCGTCACGGGGCGACCGCGAGTCCGCGGCGACGACCCGGTAGATCGGATTCTTCTTCGAGCCCACGCGCGTGAGCCTCAACTTGACAGCCATTGGTCTCCTTTATCTCCGTCCGGACTTCCGTTTCTTGCGTTTCGACGACGGCTTTCGCGTCGCAGAGCGTACGCTCCCCGTCGCTCCCTCGGCCCCGGGAAGGCCCGGCATCTTGCCGCGCCCCATCTGCTTCATCATGCGCTCCATCTGCTTGCGCGCCTCGAGCAGCTGGTTCACCTGCTCGACCTGTGTACCGGACCCCCGCGCAATCCGGAGGCGGCGCTTGCCGTCGATCACGTGCGGCACCGAGCGTTCACGTGGCGTCATCGAGAGCACGATCGCCTCGACACGCTTCAGCTGCTGCTCGTCGACGTCGACGTCGCCGATCTGCTCCTTCATCCCCGGGATCAGCTTGAGGACGCCGCCGAGCGGGCCCATCCGCCGCAGCATCTTGTAGGCGCGCAGGAAGTCGTCGAACGTGAACTGGCCCTGGCGGAGCCGCTTCTCCATCTCCGCCTGCTCGTCGTCGGCGACCGCAGCTTCCGCGCGCTCGATCAGCGTCAGCACGTCGCCCATCCCGAGGATCCGAGACGCCATCCGGTCGGGGTGGAACACCTCGAGCGCATCCGGCTTCTCGCCCGTCGCGGCGAACTTGATCGGCTTGCCGGTGATCGCCTTCACGCTGAGGGCGGCGCCGCCTCGCGCGTCGCCGTCGAGCTTCGTCAGGATCACGCCGTCGAACGCGATCCGCTCGTCGAACGCCTGCGCGACCGCAACGGCTTCTTGCCCGGTCATCGCGTCGAGCACGAGCAGCACGTCGTGGGGCTTGGCCTCGTCGCGCACGCGCGCCAGCTCGTCCATCAGGTCGTCGTCGATCTGGAGGCGGCCGGCCGTGTCGACGACCACCGCGTCGAGCCCGGCGGCCCGCGCACGCTCGAGCCCGCTGCGGGTCGCCTCGACCGCGTCCTTCGTGTCGGTGCGGAAGACCGGGATGTCGAGTTGGGCGCCGAGCTGCTCGAGCTGGTCGATCGCGGCCGGACGCTGCAGGTCGGCCGCGATCAGGCCCGGCTTGTGCCCTTCCTTGCGCAGGTACAGGCCGAGCTTGGCCGCAGTCGTGGTCTTGCCCGAGCCCTGCAGGCCCGCGAGCAGGATCACGGTGAACTTCCCGTAGGCGAGGCCGGAGGCGCCCGAGCCCATCAGCTCGGTCAGCTCGTCGTGCACGGCCTTCACCACCTGCTGGCCGGGGGTGAGGCTCTTGAGCACCTCCTCGCCGAGCGCCCGCTCGCGCACGCGCGCGACGAAGTCACGGACGATCGTCAGGTTGACGTCGGCTTCGAGCAGCGCGAGGCGGATCTCGCGCATCGCGCGTGAGATCGATTCTTCGTCCAGCCGACCCTTCTTGCGAAGGTCGCCGAGCGCGCCCTGGAGGCGGTCCGAGAGGCTGTCGAACACGAGGGCGCATGGTAGCCGCACGCTCTGTTTACGATCCCCTGATGCCGTACACGGCCGCCGAGGATCGTTACGAGCGGATGGGCTACCGCCGCTGCGGCCGCTCGGGCCTGCAGCTGCCGCTGATCTCGCTCGGGCTCTGGCACAACTTCGGCGGCGACCGGCCGATCGAAGGAGGTCGGGCGATCCTGCGTCGCGCGTTCGACCTCGGGGTGACCCACTTCGACCTCGCGAACAACTACGGGCCGCCCTACGGCTCGGCCGAGGAGACGTTCGGGCGCATCCTCGACGAGGACCTTCGGCCGTACCGCGACGAGCTCGTGATCTCGA
The DNA here is from genome assembly GCA_963769545.1 of uncultured Thermoleophilia bacterium. Lineage (GTDB taxonomy): Bacteria > Actinomycetota > Thermoleophilia > Gaiellales > Gaiellaceae > PALSA-600. The sequence goes on from CAVYMB010000003.1 coordinate 1,124,885, forward strand.
CCAAGGCCGGCTACGACATGTGGCCCGGCCCGTACGGCGAATGGGGCTCGAGGAAGTACCTGCTCGCCTCGCTCGACCAGTCGCTCGGGCGGATGGGGCTCGACTACGTCGACATCTTCTACTCGCACCGGCTCGACCCGGAGACCCCGCTCGAGGAGACACTCGGCGCACTCGACACCGCCGTCAGGCAGGGCAAGGCGCTCTACGCGGGCATCTCGTCGTATTCCCCGGAGAAGACGCGCGAGGCGGCGGGGATCCTCCGCGAGCTCGGGACGCCGCTTCTGATCCACCAGCCGTCGTACTCGATGCTCAACCGCTGGATCGAGCCGGACCTGCTCGACGCGCTCGGCGAGCTCGGCGTCGGCTGCATCGGCTTCTCGCCGCTCGCCCAGGGGATGCTGACCGACAAGTACCTCGACGGCATCCCGTCCGGCTCGCGCGCGGCCGCAAACACATCGTTGTCCCCCGACCTGCTCACGGACGAGACGCTGGCCCGGATTCGCGGACTGAACGAGATCGCGAAGGGTCGAGGCCAGAGCCTCGCGCAGCTCGCCGTCGCCTGGACGCTGCGCGATCCGCGGATGACGTCGACGCTCGTCGGCGCCTCCAGCGTGGCGCAGCTCGAGGACACGCTGTCGGCGCTCTCCAAGCTCGACTTCTCGCCGGATGAGCTGGCGGAGGTCGACCGCTACGCGGAGGACAGCGGCATCAACCTCTGGTCGCGCTCGAGCTCCATCTCGAACTGACGCAGGTCGACCGTCCCGCCGAGCTCGCCGAGCGCGATCGATGCCGGGTCGCCCTCCGGGACGTTCACGTACGTGAGGCGCTCGCCCCGCCCGCGCATTCCGCACAGGAGCTCGCGCGCGACCCCTTCGTCGCGAGCTGCGAGCTGCGCGACGCCGACCGTGCCGTCGGTCACGCGAAAGAGCGCCGCGCCACCGTCGACCTCGATCCGCTCGCAGCCGTCCGGCAGCGAGACGTCGGCGCGCTGCCACGGAAGATCGTGCTGGCCGAGCGGCGCCGGCTCGACGTCCCGCACCGCGACTGCGTCGAGCTCGGCGGACAGCGACCAGACCTCGAGCACCCGCCTCGTCTCGAATCCGAGTTGCTCGTACAGCCGGTGAGCCGCCTCGTTCTGGACGAGCACCTCGAGCGTCACGCGGGGCGGCGCCTCCGCGAGCACGGCCTCCATCAGCGCCCGGCCGACACCACGCCGGCGCGCGGATGGAATGACGCCGATGCCGCCGATCCACCCGCGCTCGCCGCGTACCGCCAGGTTTGCCAGACCGACCGCCTCGTCGCCGTCGAACGCCACCCGTGACCGGTGCGGGTCGATGTCCCACCGGTCGACGACCAGCTCGAGCGCCGCCGCGTCGAGTGAGACCGGCACGAAGTAGCCCTCGTACCCCCGCGTGAAGAGGCCGGCGAGGAACGCCGAGTCGAACCCGGATGCCCGTTCGAGCCTCAGTTCGCCACCAGCGCCCGTGCGAAGTCGTTCGCGTCGAACGGCCGCAGGTCGTCGAGCCCTTCCCCCACGCCGACCAGCTTCACCGGCAGGCCGAGCTCGTAGGCGATCGCAACCGCGACGCCGCCTTTTGCTGAGCCGTCGAGCTTCGTCAGCACCACGCCCGTGACGTCGACGGCCTCGGCGAAGAGCCGTGCCTGCTGCACGCCGTTCTGGCCGGTGGTCGCGTCGACCACGAGCAGCGTCTCGTGCGGCGCCCCTTCGAGCCGCCCGGCGATCACGCGTCGCACCTTCCGCAACTCGTCCATCAGGTTCGTCTGCGTGTGCAGGCGACCTGCGGTGTCGACGATCACGACGTCGCCGCCCGCGCCGATCGCGTCGTACGCGACGGCAGCGGGATCGGCGCCACGCTCGCCGCCGACGAAGCGCGCCTGGGCGCGCTCGGCCCAGATCTCGAGCTGCTCCTCCGCTGCGGCGCGGAACGTGTCGGCAGCACCGAGCGTGACGCTGCGGCCGTGCTCGTGCAGCTTGTTCGCGAGCTTTCCGATCGTCGTCGTCTTGCCCGTGCCGTTGACGCCGACGACGAGAATCACCGCCGGCTCGTGGCCGAGGGCGAGCGTTGGCGGCTCGCCGAAGAGCGTTCCGATCTCCTCCGCGAGGGCAGCGTTGAGCTCCGTGAGGTCCTGGCGCGCCTCCAGCCGGCGCACGAGCTCGGCCGTCGCACTCACCCCGACGTCGGCGAACAGCAGCGCCTCCTCGAGCCGCTCCCACGAGCTGTCGTCGCCGGGATCGAATGCGGCGACCTGGAGCTGCTCGGTCAGGGCACGGCGCGATTTGCCGAGCGAATCCCGCAGCCGGCCGAAGAATCCGCGCGCTTCCTCCGCGGTCTCGTCGTCGACGGCCGAGTCGCCGAGGAGCTCGCTCCAGCTACGCGCCATGACGCCGGACGTTAGCGGGAGCTTCCGCTCAGGCAGCGCGCCGCTGGCCGGTACGCAGGCCGGCGAGGGCGGCGGCGCTCGCCACCCCGATGCGGCCGTTCGTGGCGAAGACGTCCTCGGGCCACTGGTGGCGGCGCCGGTCGAATCGCGTGAACCAGCCGCGCTGGTCGCGCTCGACGAGGAAGAGCTCGACCATCGTCCCCTCGAGCACGAATGTTCTCAGCCAGCCGAACTTCTTTCCGTCCATCCAGTCGAGTCGAAGCTCGTCCACCCGGCTCCAGTCGGGCGCGGGATAGAGCAGGTCGAGGTCGCCGTGCTCTCGCGGCGGCTCGAGGCCGCGGAGGTCTTCCGCCCAGCTGCCGCAGAGCCAGGTCCGCACGCCGTGCGAGCGCAACAGGTCGACCGCCCGCAACACGAAGGCAAGATCGTTCACGCCGTCGCCGCTGCCTCCTCGTCGCGCGGCAGGCGGCGCGACACGATCTGAGAGACGCCGTCCGAGCCCATCGTCACGCCGTACAGCACGTCGGCTGCCTCCATCGTGCGCTTCTGGTGCGTGATCACGATGAACTGCGCACGGTCGGCGTAGCGGCGGAGCAGCTCGGTGAACCGCCCGATGTTGGTGTCGTCGAGCGCCGCCTCGACCTCGTCCAGGAGGTAGAACGGGCTCGGTCGCGACAGGAACAGGGAGAAGAGGAAGGCGATCGCACCGAGCGCCTTCTCACCGCCGGAAAGCAGACTCAGACGCTGCACCTTCTTGCCGGCCGGACTCAGCTCGACCTCGATCCCCGGCTCCTCGCCCTCGTCCTCGGGGTCGGTGAGCAGCAGCCGGCCGGAACCGCCGGGGAAGAGCGTTGCGGCGACCTCGTCGAAGTGGTGCTGGACGGCCTCGAACGTCTCGGCGAAGCGCGTCTCGACCGTCCGCGTCAGGTCGTCGCGCAGCCGCTCGAGCTCCTCGAGGCTCCGTTCCAGGTCGGCGCGCTGCTCGGACAGCTCGGTCAGGCGTTCCTTCTCGGTCTCGTACTCCTCCTGGGCGAGCGGATTGACCTGGCCGAGCGACTCGCGACGCCGCTCGCTGCGCTCGAGCTTCTCGGCCAGCTCGTCGCGGTTCGTCCCCTCCGCGGGCTCGGCGGCCGCGGCGGACAGCCGCCGCTTCGCCTCGTCGTGCTCGGCGTCGATGCGCGCCAGCTCCACGTCGACGGCAGACAGCCGCTCGCCGGCCTGTGCGGCCTGCTGCCGCAGCTCGACCTCCTCGGCGCCCAGGCGGCGGAGCTCGGCGCCCAGCTCGGTCGTTCGCGCAGCCTGCGCCTCGACGCGGGCGCGGAGCGGCGTGTCGAAGCGCTCGACCTCGATCAGGAGCGCAGCTTCGAGCCGGCCCGCACCGGCGAGCAGCTGCTCGAGCACGAGGATCCCGGGTCTCCGCGAACGCACACCGTCGGACTCGGCCAGCGCCCTGGCGGCGACGCGTGCCCGCTCGGCCGCCTCCTCGGCCGTTCTTGCAGCCGCCTCGACGTGCGTCTGCAGCTCCTCGGCGCGCTCGGCCAGACCGGGCCGATCCTCCGCAGCCTGCGCGTTCCGTCCGTTCGCACGACGCTCGGCGGCGAGCGCGCGACTCTCGTGGCCGGCGACCGCGTGGCGAAGCTCGGCCTCGCGCGTTGCGATCACGCGCAGGTCGTCGGCGAGCCGTGCCGCCCGCTCGGCCAGCGGCGCTTCGAGCCGGCCCGCAGCGGCCGCGGCGATGCGCAGGGTCTCGTCGAGCCGCTCGGCGCCCGCAAGCAGTCGCTCGAGCACCGCCGGCTGCGCCCGCCGCACCCCGCGCAGGTGCGCGACCGGCGCGAACGCTCGCGCCGCCATAGCCGCGCGGTCGTCGGCGGTTGACGCTTGTACAACCGCCTGCTCGGCGCGGGCCGCGAGCTCGTCGGCTTCGGCCGCCAGCTCGCGACGACGGGTGTCGAGCTCGAGCAGCACCGCCTCGGCGGCCTCACCGGCAAACCAGAGCTCACCACGGTGTGGATCCCAGCCGAGCCCGTCCTCGGTGACCGACGGCTCGCGGGCCGCGAGCAATGCGTCGCGCGAGACGACCGGCAGCTGGGTGAGCGTCGCCGGATCGCGACCGACGAGCACGCGCACCGAGCCGAGACCGGCCGCGCGCGCCCGCTCGACCAGCTCGAGCCCGCGCTCGGGGTCGGCGGCGAGCACGGCTGAGGCGAGGTGGCCGAGCGCCGCCGCTACCGCACGCTCGCGGCCGGCGACGATCTCCACCCGCTGCAGCGCCAGCTCCTCCCCCTGCTCGGCCAGCGCCCGCGCGGCCGGCGGGAGGCCTTCGCGTTCGGCGAGCGACAGCTCGACGGCCGCGAGGCGCTCGCGCGCGAGGACGACGCGGGCGGCGAGATCCTCCCGTTCACGGTGCGCGGCGCGCGCGGCCGCATCGGCCTCGTCCGCGGCGCGCTCCAGCTCGAAGGCCGACGGCCCGCCGCCGCGGCGACGCGCCTCGGCGAGCTCGCCGTCGAGCTCGACGCGCAGATGCTGCGCGGACTCGTGACGCATTCCCAGACGCTCCGTCGCGCCGCGCAGAGCGAGCAGCGCGTCCCGGCCGCCGCCGGTCAGCAGCGTCTCGGCCTCGCCGCGCCGCCCGAGCAGCTCGTCCAGCTCGGCAGCGAGCCCGGCCTGCCCACGCCGCTCGACCGCGGCGACGCACGCCCATTGCTCCTCCGCCTCGAGCTCGGCGCGTGCGAGCCCGGACGCCGCGTGCTGCGCCGCCGCCGCCGCGGTGCGGGCCGCCGCCTCGAGCCCGGCCGAGGCGCGCGGGTCATGAGTGCGTGCCGCTTCCAGCTCCGCGGCCAGCCCCGCAGCCAGCAGCGACGCCGCCTCGCGCCGCAACGCGATCCGCTCGCTGCTCGAAGCCAGGCGGTAGAGGGCGGCAGTCGTCCCCTCGCGAGCGCCCGCCGCGTCGGTGAGCTCGACCTCGGCGCGTTCGCGCGCCGCGACGAGCTCGGCGATCTTCGCATCCAGAATGCGGCGCTCCTCGGCCGCGTCGGAGCGGCGGGTATCGGCCCCGGATCGGCGCTCCGCCAGGCGCGCGAGATCGAGCGTCGCGATCGCCGCCTGGAGCCTGGCGATCTCGAAGCCGAGCTTCTCGGCTCGCTCCGCGGCCGTCGCCTGCAGCGCGAGGGGGCGAAGACGCTTGCGCACCTCGTCCTCGAGATCGCGGGCGCGATCGACCTGGACGGCGACGCGCGCGAGCTTGAGCTCGGCGCGGTGACGACGCCGCTTGAACCGGCCGAGGCCTGCGGCCTCCTCGACCAGCTCGCGTCGTTCGACCGGCTTCGAGTTGAGCACGGTCTCGACGCGGCCCTGGGAGATCACGGAGCGAAGACCGCCGCCGAGGCCGACGTCCGAAAGCAGCTCCACAAGGTCGAGGCGACGTACCGCCGCCCGGTTGACGAGGTACTGGCCCTCGCCGCCGCGGTGCAGCTTGCGCGCCACCGAGACCTCGGCGAAGGGCAGATCGGGCCACGCACCGTCGGCGTTGTCGAAGAGGAGGTCGACCTCGCAGGTGTCGACGGCATCGCGACCGCCCGAGCCGGCGAACAGCACGTCGTCGGGCTTCTCGGCACGTAGCTCGCCCGGGCTCATCGACCCGGTCGCCCAGAGGATCGAGTCGGAGACGTTCGACTTGCCCGAGCCGTTCGGGCCGACGACGACGGCGACTCCCGGCTCGAGCCGAATCTCGACAGGGTCGACGAACGACTTGAAGCCGCGCAGGGTGATCGCCTTCAGGTGCACGCCGAAGAGAGGCTATCGGCCGCCCCGGATGGGGCTAAAGCCCTAGGCCCCCAGCGCTGGCTTCTGCGCTGAGCGCCTCGAGCGCCTGTGCGGCGGCTGCCTGCTCGGCGTCCTTCTTCGACGACCCGCTCCCGGTGCCGAGCGTCTGCTCGTCGATCACCGCGGCCGCGGTGAAGTTCCGGTCGTGCGGTGGGCCCTCGACGTTCACGACGACGTACGAGACCGCGCGCCCGGTGCGCGCGAGCCGCTCCTGCAGCTCGGTCTTGTGGTCGACGTGGGTGTTGACGGCGTACTCGATCCGCGGGTCGAACGCAGCGACGATCGCAGGCTCGATGTGCTCGAACCCGTGTTCGAGGAAGAGCCCGGCGAGCGCCGCCTCGAGCACGGCGGCGAGCACGTTGCGGTTCTGGGCGAGGCGCTCTGCCTCCTCGGCGGTGAGCCCGGCGGCCGCGGCCGCCCGTAGCCGCTCCCCCAGCTCGAGCTCGCGCGAGACGACCGCGCAGCTCGCTCGCGAGACCACGTGCGAGCGCACCTTCGCCATCCGTCCCTCCGCGAAGTCGGGAAACCGCTCGTAGAGGGCGCGGGCGACTGCGAGCTCGAGGACCGAGTCGCCCAGGAACTCGAGCCGCTCGTACGATGCACTGCGGTCGGCCGCCCAGGAGGCGTGGGTGAAGACCGCCGCCGCCCGTTCGGGTGGGAGCGCGTCGATCAGCTCCCTGAGTCGGTTGGTGCTACTGGTGCGAGGTGACGTAGTCGACTGCCTGGCCGACGGTCGTGATCTTCTGCGCATCCTCGTCGGAGATCTTGATCCCGAACTGGTCCTCGAGCTCCATGATCAGCTCGACGAGGTCGAGCGAGTCGGCGTCGAGGTCGTTCTGGAACGACGCTTCCTCGGTGATCTGGTCATCCTCGACTCCGAGCTGTTCCTTCAGTACTTCCTTGACTCGCTCGAAGACCTCTTCACGCGACGCTGCCATGTCACCTCGTTGCGGGTTGGGGGAAAAATCCGGGCGATCATACACGGACGCGCTCGGGAAGCCGCTCCGCGAGCCGGTCGACCACACCGTGGTCGACCCCGCGCGCGGCGAGCCCGATCGCGTTCGCGATCGCGCGCCTGCTCGAGTTGCCGTGGGCGATCACGGCCAGGCCGTGCAGCCCGAGCAGGTAGGCGCCTCCGTAGGTGTCCGGATCGAAGCGGGTACGGAGCCGGCGCGCCGCCGGCTGGATCAGCAGGCCGCCGAGCTTGCCGAGCACCGTGGCCGTGATCTCGGCGCGCATCACCTCGAGCAGGTCCTTGATCGTCCCCTCGAGCAGCTTCAGCACCACGTTCCCGGTAAAGCCGTCGGCGACCAGCACGTCGGCTTCGCCGAGCAGCAGGTCACGGCTCTCGGCGTTGCCGGCGAAGTTGAGCCGGTCGCCTTCTTCGCGGAGCAGCCGGTTGGCCTCGAGCGTCAGCTGGTTGCCCTTCTCGTCCTCCTCGCCGATCGAGAGCAGCCGCACCTCGGGACGCTCGACCTCGAGCAGCTCCTCGCAGAAGACCGAGCCCATGTGCGCGAACTGCACGAGGTGCTCGGGCCGTGCGTCGGCGTTCGCGCCGGCGTCGAGCAGCACCGAGACACCGTCGCGGGCGGGGATCGGCACCGCGATCGCGGGCCGCAGCACGCCGGGCAGGCGTCGCAGGTGGATCAGCCCGGCCGCGAGGACGGCGCCGGTGTTCCCGGCGGAGACGACCGCGTCGGCCTCGCCGGCCCCCACCGCGCGCACCGCCGCAACGAGGCTCGAGTCGGGCTTCGCGCGCACCGCCTCGGCCGGCTTCTCCGCCATGTCGATCCGGTCGGCGGCGGCGACGAGCGGCAGGCCCTGCGTGTCGAGCGACGCGGGACCGTACAGCGTCACCTCGATCCCCTCGGCGGCCGCGTCGAGGGCACCGAGAACCACCTCGCGCGGTGCGTTGTCGCCCCCGAGAGCGTCGACGGCGATCCGCGGCACAGCGGGGAAGTCTACGGGGCGTCGAGCCGGAGCGGCTCGACCTCGCGACCCTTATAGGTGCCGCAGGTCGGGCAGACGCGGTGCGGCCGCTTCGGCGAGCCGCATTGAGGGCAGGTGTTCACGCGCGGCGCCTCGATCGCGTGCTGTGCGCGACGCTGGTCGCGGCGGGCCTTCGAGGTTTTTCTCTTGGGGACTGCCATCGGCGGAGCAGTGTAGCGGTCGAGCAGCGGCGATTCGTACGATCGTGGGGATGCGAATCGACGAGCTCGCCCGTTCCCACTGGCCCGATGCAGCGCGCATCTACGCCGAAGGGCTCGATCAGGGCACCTTCGAGGAGCGCGTCCCGGATTGGGAGGAGTGGGACAAGGGCCACCTGGCGGCGCCGCGCCTGGTCGCGCTCGCGGACGACGGCGTGCTCGGCTGGGCGGCGCTCTCACCCGTCTCGAGGCGCGAGTGCTACCGGGGCGTCACCGAGGTGTCTGTCTACGTCGCGCGTGCCGCGCGGCGGCGCGGCGTCGGGAGTGCCCTCCTGGCCGAGCTCGTCCGGCGCGCCGACGAGGCCGGGATCTGGACGATCCAGGCGGGGATCCTCGCCGGCAACGCGGCATCGGTCGCGTTGCACGAGAGCTGCGGCTTTCGGATCGTCGGGACGCGCGAACGGCTCGCCCGCAAGCGCGGCGCGTGGCTCGACGTCGTGCTGATGGAGCGGCGCTCAGAGATCGTTTCGTAGCGCCTCGAGCGCGGCCCAGCGCGGGTCGGGCTCGTGCTCCTCGTGCACGTGCGGCTCCTCGTTCAGATTCTTGCCGCAGACCGGGCAAAGGCCCGCGCAGTCCGGCTCGCAGAGGATCTTCTCGGGCAGCGCCAGCGCGACGGCGTCGTGCGCCCAGGCCGACAGGTCGAGGTTCGCCCCGTGGATGTACGGCGTCGTCAACTGCTCGTCGTCGGGCGATTCCGCCTGGTACTCGCGCCCCGAGATGGGCAGCTCGAGCACTGCGTCGCCCAGGCAGCGGTAGCACGGCCCGTAGACGCGGGCCGTGAACGAGAGCGTGAAGACCGTGCCGGTGTTCGCACGCGAGATCTCGAACAGCGCGGGCACCTTCTCCGGCACCGGCACGTAGCGCTGGCCGCCGAAATCGAATGCCTGAAGCTCGAGCTCGAGCTCGTCGCGGAACGCCTCACCGGGACGGAGCTTCACCTGGCGCAGGCTGAAGCTCGTCATACGACGAGCGTAGCGAACGCCGCGAGCTCGGCCCGACCGAGGCTAGTACGAGGAGGTGCCGTCGTCGGAGAGGTCGACCGGGCCGATCCCGGCGACGACCGACTCCTGCGAGCGCTCGTGCAGCCGCTCCCGGCCGCGCCGCACCGCGGTGAGGAAGCGGTCGAGGTTGGTCTCGAGCGTTGCCAGCATCCCGTCCGCCCAATCCTCCATCTCGAGCCGCATCTCACGGGCCCCTCGGCGGGCCTCGTCGATGATCTCCTGCGCCTGGCGTTCGGCCAGCTTGACGATCTCGGTCTGCGACGCCTCACGCACCGCCTGCTCGCGCGCCTCGCCGAGCAGTCGGTCCTGCTCGCGCTTGGCCTCGCCGAGCATCTCCTGGCGCTCCTTGACGATCCACCGGGCCTGCTTGATCTCCTCGGGGATGGTGGCGCGCATCTGGTCGAGGATGTCGTAGATCTCCTCGCGGTCGATCCGCACCTGGTCGGTGAGCGGCACGGCCTTCGCGTTGTGCACGAGGTCGTCGAGCTTGTCGATCAGTACGAGTACGTCCATCGCCGGAAGAGTATTACTCCTGGTCGGACAGCGGGGCGCCGCCCCGGCCGTCCGGGAACAGCTCCTTCAGCCGCCGGGCGACGATCGGCGGTACGAGCGCCTCGACGTTCCCGCCGAACGACGCGATCTCCTTCACCCCACTCGAGGAGACGAAGCTCACCTGCGAGCTCGCCATCACGTAGACGGTCTCGATGTCGGGCGCGAGATGCCGGTTCAGCTGGTTCATCTGGAACTCGTACTCGAAGTCGGAGACCACGCGCAGCCCCTTGACGATCGCCCGGGCGTCCCAGCGCCGCGCGAAGTCGACCACGAGCTCCCGGAAGACGTCGACCTCGACGTTCGACATGCCGGCGAGCGCCTCGGCGAGGAAGGTGACGCGCTCCTCGACCGGGAACATCGGCTCCTTGTGGTGCGGGTTGCCGACGACGCCGACGACGACGCGGTCGAAGATGCGCGCCGCGCGCGAGATCACGTCGACGTGGCCGTTCGTGACCGGGTCGTAGGTGCCGGGGTAGATCGCGGTGATCATCGTCGGAAGAGCGTTAGCCGGGCGGAACCGTACTTGCGCGAGGTCGTCTCCGCGAGGAGAGGCAGCTCGGGGGGCGGCTCGCGGCCGGCGCTCTCGTAGACGAGCAGGCCGTCCGGCGTGAGCAGCCGGGCGAGCTGCGGCGCGAGGCGGGCGCGGTCGAAGTCGTACGGCGGGTCGCAGAGAACGAGGTCGTAGGTCGCCCGCCCCGAGCCGACGGCGCGCAGCACGTCCTGGCAGAGGACGGTGGCCTTCAGCTTCAGCTTGTCGAGGTTCGCGTTGATCGTGCGGCACGCCTCGCGGTCGGAGTCGACGAACACGGCGCGGCCGGCGCCCCGTGAGAGCGCCTCGAGGCCGAGGGCTCCCGAGCCGGCGAACAGGTCGAGGACGGCGGCGCCGTCGACGGGGCCGATCAGGTTGAACGCGTTCTCGCGGACGCGGTCCGAGGTGGGCCGGGTGACGCTGCCCTTCGGGGCGACGATCCGCTGTCCGCGGTGAGTGCCGGCGATGATCCGCACGCGGACGCCATCCTGCCTCCTCGGGACGCAACGGGCCTGGTCGGTCCACGGTGCCTGGCACCGAACGGGTCCGCGCGCGACCCCTTCTCCGGCAGTGGCATCCCGCCCGCGCCGCGCTCAACCATGCCGATTGCGAATGGCCGCGACCAGTGGCTGTGGACGATTCGTTGCGAACACGTAACGGTGCCTGGCACCTAGTGGGGGACGACGAAGAGGCCGGCGATCCCGACACCGAAGACAACGATCGCCAGGATCGAGTCCGGACCGAGCCTGGCCCGACAGCGCAGGGGCCGGATGATCACACCCATCGCGAAGATCGCCGTCAGGCCGACGCCGAGTGAGGCGAGCCACGCATTCAGGTTGCCCGCCTGGGGCAGCACCGGCGCTCCCGCGATGATGTCGGCGACGAGGAAGAGACACAGCTGGAATGCGTTGCCGCCGAAGATGTCGCCCAATGCGAGCGCGTTGTCACCGAGCCGCACCGCCGCGATCCCCGAGCTGATCTCCGGCAGCGCAGTCGCCCCGGCGAGCACGGTCGCGCCGAAGACGACGCCGTTGACGCCCGCGCGGTCGGCGAGCGTGTTGCCGCCGACCTCGAGCAGGACGCCCATCGCGAGTGTCACCGCACAGGCCGCGCCGAAGATCGCCGCCACCTGCGCTGTCGATCGCGACGCGAACGGGTGCGCCTGGCCGGCGGGTCTCGGCTCGCGGTGATGGCGGCGGCCCCGGTGCGAGCCCTCCATCGTGATCTTCCACCGAGGGCTCTTCCGCACCTTGTTGATGACGTAGACGCCGACCAGCCACACGACCACGATCCCGACCGAGGCCGGGCTGACCACACCGGCGATCGCGGTCGACGGGGCCAGCAGCGTTCCCATCAGCACGCCCGAGACGACGAGCGTCACGAGTAGCCCTTCGAGTACGGGACTCAGCGCACCGACGAGGAAGGTCAGCGGTCGCTCGCGGCCCACGGCGAAGTCGCAGATCACGAGCACCATCGTTTGAACGGCGATCCCGCCGATCAGGTTGCCGGCCGCGAGATCGAGATTGCCCGAAGCGGCCGCCGATACCGTGATCGCCAGCTCCGGGAGGCTGCCTGCCACGGAGAGCAAGAGGAGGCCGCCGAGTTCCTCGCCGAGCCCGAGGCGCACGTCGAGTGCATCGGTCGTCTTCGAGAGCGCAATGCCCGCGATCCACGTCGCAGCCGCCGCGACGACGAAGAGCAAGATGAGCAGAGGCGTCGGGAGGCCCGACATGCACACCCACTATCGCGCGGGTGTCGGCTGGCTCTCGCGCCGCCTGCAGTCCGCCTGCAACCACAGCCCGGTGCTCGTTTCTACGGATTCGACGGCGGTGGTTACCCGCAACCGGTCTGCGACCGAGCTCGGAGGTCGTGCCGAGCTTGCGGTGTGACGATCCAACTAAATCAACCCGCACCAGGCGGGATCAGGACGAAAGAAGGAGTCGCCACCATGAAGTCACTGACATTCGCTCTCGTTGCCGCTGCACTCCTCGCGATCGGAGTGAGTCAGGCAGTCGCACGGCCCGCACACGCACAGGCCACGAAGACGGTGACGGTCGTCATGCACGACCCAGGCTGCCACTGGTTCTCGGTCGGGAACGCGTACAAGACGACGTTGACGGTGAAGGGCCCGATCAAGCTCCGGAACGTCGACGAGGCAGCGCTGAAGGTTGTCGGCCCGGCCGGCACGAAGCGCGACGCGGTCGGCAAGCTGCTCGCACTCGGGCGCGGCACTTACCACATCACGATGGTCGGCCAGGCTCCCGACGACAACCACCTGAAGCTGGTCGTGACCTAGAGCCCGCGAGAGCGCCACGGCCGGGACGAGATTCCGGCGACTCCGGAACGGCAGGGTCGGCGAACGCCGGCCCTGTCTCGTCAGGCTTCCGGCGCGGCCTGAAGCCGGTCGACCTCGTCCTGCCAGGGGCCGTCGAGGTCGCGCAGCTCCCGCGCCAGCTCTCGGGCCTGCTCGAGCAGGTCGCGGTCGTCTCGCAATCGCGTGAACCGCAGGTCGCTCCACCCGGACTGGCGCGTGCCGAGCAGCTGACCCTCCCCGCGGAGCTCGAGATCGGTCTCGGCAAGCGCGAAACCGTCGTTCGAGTCGACGAGCGATTGGAGCCGCGCCTGCGCCGTGTCGGTGAGCTCGATCTTGGGGCGCGAGACGAGCAGGCAATAGCTCTGCTCGCTGCCGCGCCCGACGCGACCGCGGAGCTGGTGCAGCTGCGCCAGCCCGAAGCGGTCGGCCTCCTGCACGATCATGATCGTGGCGTTCGGCACGTCGACGCCCACCTCGATCACGGTCGTCGCGACGAGCACGTCCAGCTCGCCGTCCTTGAAGCTACGCATCACCTCGCGGCGCTCGCCGGGCTTCAACCGGCCGTGAAGGAGGCCGACCCGATAGCCGCGTAGCTCCGCGCGCTGCAGGCGCTCCGCCTCCGCCTCCGCAGCGCGCGCCAGCCGTGCCTCCGACTGCTCGATCAGCGGGCAGACGACGTACGCCTGTCGGCCGGCATCGAGATGACGCCGCAGCCGCTCGTACGCCTCGGATGAGCGCTCGGCCCCGACCCAGGCGGTCACGATCGGTTTGCGGTCGGCCGGCGGCTTCGCGATCTCGCTGACGGCGAGGTCGCCGTAGATCGTCAGCGCGAGCGTGCGCGGAATCGGTGTCGCCGTCATGTGCAGGACGTGCGGTGCGCGCCCTTCGGCCAGTGCCTTGCGCTGCTCGACGCCGAAGCGATGCTGCTCGTCGACGACGGCGACCGCCAGATCGGCGAAGACGACGTCGCGCTGGATCAGCGCGTGGGTGCCGACGGCGATCTGCGCCTCGCCCCCGGCGATCGCGTCGCGGACGCGCTTCGAGCCGGCGGAGCCGGTGAGCAGCACGCAGCGCACGTCGACTTCGGCGCACAGCGACTCGATGGTGAGGAAGTGCTGCTCGGCCAGCGTCTCCGTCGGCGCCATCAGTGCTCCCTGGCGTCCGCGCTCGACGGCGCGCAGCAGCGCGTAGAGCGCGACCACGGTCTTCCCCGAGCCGACGTCGCCCTGCAACAGGCGCTGCATCGGCACCGGCCGGCCGAGATCGGCGTCGATCTGCGCGATCGCGCGCTCCTGGTGCTCGGTCAGCGTGAACGGCAATGCCGCCCGGTAGCGCTCGATCAGCTCACCGGGGGCGGGCAACGCAGTCGCGACCGCATCCTCGTCCCGCGATCGTGCGACCGCGAGCTGGAGCGACAGGAGCTCGTCGAGCGCGAGGCGGCGGCGCGCTTCCTCCGCCTCCGCCGCCGACGCGGGGAAGTGGATCGCGGCAACCGCGTCGCGGCGGAGCGGCAGCTCGAGCGTCGCGGGCAGCGGATCGTGGACGGCGTGCACGTGACCTGCGAGCGCCGCCCGCGCCAGATCGCGCAGCCGCCACGAGGGAACCTGCTCGCTCGCGGGATAGACGGGTGCGAAGTCGGCGGTCGATCGCGCCTCGCCGAGGTCGTAGCTCTTGACGTCGAAGCCGTGGCGGCCGAGCTTGCCGCGCAGACGGATCTGCGCACCGGGCGCGAGCCTGTCGACGAGCCACGGCTGGTTGAACCACGATGCCGAGATCGAGCCGCTCTCGTCCTCGACGCGGGCGGTCACGATCGTGCGGCGGGCGCCGACGCGGCGCGAGCGGACGTCGCGGACCGTTCCCGCGATCGCCACCTCGTCCGACCCCCAGAGCTGCGAGATCGGCAGCTCGTCCGCGGCACGCTCGTACCTGCGAGGCGCGTGCAGGAGGACGTCGCCGACCGTGGCGATCCCGAGCGCGCGCAGGCGCTTCGCGATGGACGGCCCGACACCCGGCAGCGTGTCGACGCCCGCACCGAGCGTTGCCGGACTGCCGAAGCCGCGTGGCCGCGGGAAGCGGTCCTGGTCCACACCTGCGAAACCCGCGTGCCGGGTCATCGTCAACACCCGCTCACGAGTATAGGACCCGGACCGGCGGGTACGGTGTCGTGCCGTGAGAGCGGCGCTGCTGACCCGCGAGTACCCGCCCGATGTCTACGGCGGCGCCGGCGTGCACGTCGAGTATCTGGTGCGCGAGCTTGCACGGCTGATCGACCTGGAGGTCCGCTGCTTCGGTGCGCCGCGCGAGGGCGCACGCGCGTTCGAGCCGTGGGGCGCGCTCGCCGCCGCCAGCCCGGCGCTGCAGACGATGTCCGTCGATCTTGCGATGTCCGCCGATCTCGACGGAGTCGACGTCGTTCATTCGCACACCTGGTACGCGATGTTCGGCGGTCACCTGGCGAAGCTGCTGCACGGCCTCCCCCACATCGTGACGACACACAGCCTCGAGCCGATGCGGCCGTGGAAGGCCGAGCAGCTCGGAGCCGGTGGCTACGCGCTGTCGTCGTTCTGCGAGCGCACTGCCGTCGAGGCTGCCGACGCCGTGATCGCGGTGTCGAGCGCGATGCGAGCAGACATCCAGCACGCCTACCCCCAGGTCGACCCGACGCGGATCGAAGTCGTCTACAACGGGATCGACACTGACGAGTACGCCTACGACCCGGCGACCGACGCGCTCGAGCGCCACGGAGTGGCCGTCGGCGTACCGACCGTCATCTTCGTCGGCCGGATCACGCGGCAGAAGGGCATCGTTCACCTGCTCGACGCCGCGCTCGAGATCGACTCGGGCGCACAGCTCGTCTTCTGCGCAGGTGCACCGGACGAGCCCGAGGTCGAGCGCGCCACGCGCGAGCGAGTCGAGCGGCTGCGCGCGCAGCGCTCGGGCGTGGTCTGGATCGAGGAGATGCTCCCGAAGCCGGATGTGATCCAGCTGCTGTCGCATGCCACCGTGTTCACCGTGCCGTCGATCTACGAGCCGCTCGGGATCGTCAACCTGGAGGCGATGGCCTGCGGTGCTCCGGTCGTCGCATCCGCCGTCGGCGGCATTCCGGAGGTGGTGATCGACGGCGAAACCGGCCTGCTCGTGCCGGTCGAGCTCGGCGCGGACGGCAATCCGGTCGATCCCGCGCGCTTCGCCGCCGACTTCGCCGCGCGCGTCGACGAGCTGCTCGCCGACCCGGCGCGCGCGCGGAGCATGGGCGAGGCGGGACGACGCCGGGCGGTCGAGGAATTCAGCTGGAGCGCGGTCGCACAGCGTACGGTTGCGCTCTACGACCGGGTGATCGCCCGCTAGACGTCCTCGAACCAGAAGAACCCGACGGTGCCCGGCCCGGCGTGGGTGCCGACGACGGCGCCGAGCGTCGTCGCGATCTCGATCTTCGCCTGGGGACGGACGCGCTCGACGAGCTCGCGCAGCGCATTCATCCGCTCGGGCGCCGCCGCGTGCGCGATGCCGATCTGCAGGCGCGGCGAGTCGGTCGTCGTCGACTCGAACAGCTCGCGAAACTCCGCGAACGCCTTGGCGTTGCCTCGGACGCGCTTGAGCGGCACGACCTCGCCGTCGCGGATCGTCAGGATCGGCTTGACGTTCAGCAGGTTCCCGGCGAAGGCCGCTGCACGTCCGATGCGCCCGCCCTTCGCGAGGTATTCGAGGGTGTTCACCGTGAACAGCAGCCGGTGACCGGCGCGGTAGCGGGCGACGAACGCATCGATCTCCTCGTCGGTCGTGCCACGCTCGAGCAGCTGCTGGATCCCGATCGCGACGAGCGCCAGCGATGCCGCCACGGTGCGCGAGTCGATCACACGCACCTTCTCTCCGCCGAGCAGCTCCGCCGCGGCTTCCGCGCTCGCGTACGTGCCGGAGAGCGTCGAGGAGATCTGCACCGACAGGATGTACTCATAGTGGGGCGCGAGCTCCTCGTAGACGGCGAGGAAGTCGGCGGGGGTGGGCTGGGACGTGGTCGGGAGCTCGGGGGCGGTCGAGAGCCGCGCGTAGAACTCGTCGGGGGTGATGTCGACGTAGTCGCGAAAGCTCTCGTCGCCGAAGCGGACATACAGAGGCACGATCCGGAAGTTCGGAAAGCGCGCCTGCGCATCCGGGAAGTCGGCCGTCGAGTCGAGCACGATCGCCGTGTTGTCGGCCGTCAGCTTCACTTCGCGGCAGCCTCGCAGACGGCGCGCACCAGGCGATCGAGCTCCTGGTCCTTGGTGATGCACGCGACGGCTCCAGCCGCGCGTAGTTCCTCGACCTCGTCGGCCGCGACGGATGCGGTCAGGCAGATCACGCTCGTCCGCGGGGCGGCGCGCAGCACGGCCCGGGTCGTCTCGGCGCCGTTCATCCCGGGCATCCGATAGTCGACCAGCACCACGTCCGGCTCGAGGCGCGCACAGAGCTGGACCGCCGCGTCGCCGCTCGCGGCGCTGCCGACCACCTGCACCTCGTGACGCAGCGCGAGCAGCAGCTCGAGCGTCTCCCGAAAGATGTCGTTGTCCTCGACGAGAACGACGCGGGCCGGCTGCGCTGTCACTCGGCCGACAGGAGCAACGGGTAGTGGGGCTGGCCGCCGTCGTGCACCTCGACCTCGAGGTCGGGGTGCTCGACATGCAGCTCGTCGAGCAGTCCGTTCAGCGGTGGAGCCTCGTCGCCGGTCAGCAGCGTCAGGACGCCGCGCGGCTCGTCGAGCAACCGGGAGAGGACCGTGCGGGCGACCTCGTCGAACGACTCGCCACCGGCGACGGCGCTCTCCCCTGCGAGGCCGAGCCACTGGCCTTTGCGCACATCGATGCCGTCGAGCACGACGTCGCGGGAGGCGACGGTGATCGCGCCCGTGGCGACGGCGTCGACCGCCTCCGCCATCGCCGCGGCGTTCTCGCCGGCGCCGACGGACGGGTCGAAGGCGACGAGCGCGGCCAGACCGGCCTGCACCGATCGGGTCGGGACGACGCGGACGAGCTTCGACGCGTGGTCGGCAGCCTGCTCGGCGCTCATGATCACGTTGCCGTTGTTCGGAAGGACGACGACCTCTCCGGCCTCCGCCGCCTCGATCGCTGCGAGCAGATCGGCCGTCGACGGGTTCATCGTCGAGCCACCGTCGACCACCAGCGCGCCGAAGCTCTCGGCGAGCTTGCGGTTCCCCGAGCCGGCGGCGACCGCGACCACCGCAGACGTCTGAGCTGTGACGCCCGGAACGGCATGGAGCAGACGCCCCTCGCGCTCGAGCGTCTGCGCGTGCATGTTCGCCACCTCGACGCCGCCGACGACGCCGCGCGCGACGCCGAGCGAGAGCGCGCGACCGGGGTCATCGGTGTGGACGTGAACCTTGAGCGCGCTCGGGTCGCCGACCACGAGCAGCGAATCGCCGAGCTGCTCGAGCTCGGCTTCGAGCCCGTCCGCGTCGAGCTCGTCGCCTTCGACCACGAAGACCGTGCAGTAGCGGTAGCGGGAAAGCTCCTGATGGATGGCGTCGAGTCCCACCTCGCGCTCGTGCGCAGGCGCGGCGGGAAGCGCGGTCCCTTCGAGCGCGGCGACGATGCCTCGGAGGATCTCGACGAGACCGGCCGCCCCCGCATCGACGACGCCGGCCTCGCTCAGCACGGGCAGCATGTCGCGCGTCCGAACGACGGTGTCGTCGCCCCGGGTGAGAATCGTGTGCAGGTCGCCGCCGTGCTCGGCGGTGTCGGCCATCGCCGCGATCGCGGTCAGCATCGTTCCCTCGACGGGTTTCTTGACGGCGCGATACGCGGCGTCGGACGCCGACCGGAATACACGGGCGAGGTCGTCCGTCTCCGCCAGCGCCTCGGTTGCACCGCGGACGACCTGCGACAGGATCACGCCCGAGTTCCCGCGTGCGCCCATCAAGGCGGCGCGCGAGACCTCCTTCGCGAGCGCCGGCCGCGTGTCGGGGCCGTCGCCGGCGAGCGCCTCGGCGATTGCGCGCACGGTCAGCGTCAGGTTCGTGCCGGTGTCGCCGTCGGGCACCGGATACACGTTGAGGTCGTCGATCCGCTTTCTGCTCGCCTCGATCGCTGCCTGCGCACCGCCAACGAGCTCCCGCACCCGCTTCCTCATGCGCTCTGCCGCACCCGCTGGACGACGACCTCGACCGCCGCGACCGTCAGCCCGGTCAGGCGCTCGACCTCGTAACCGACCTGCGAGCGAATCGTCGAGGCGACCTGCGCGAGGTTGAGCCCGTGCTCGATCACGACGTGCACTTCGAGGCGCAACCCGGTTGCATCGCCCTCGACGGTCACACCGTCCCGCCGCAGGACGCGGCCGATGCGCGTCCCCGCCGACAGCCCGACGACGCCGTAGCAGGCGAGCGTCGTCTCGCCGACGATCTCGGCGACGGCGTCACGCGAGATCGTGAGCCGCCCGTGCTCGAGCTCCAGCGTCAGATCCGCCACGACGTTCGTTAGACCCTAGTCGACGCCTGCCGGGTTGCCCCGGGGGTCGGGCCTAGACGGCCTTGGTGACCTTGCCGCCCTTGAGGCAGCGCGTGCAGACGTAGGCGCGGGTCGGCGAGCCCTTCAGCAGCACGCGAACCCGCTGGAGATTCGGGTCGAACCGGCGCTTGGTCGCAACCATCGAGTGCGACCGGTGGTTCCCGAACGCGGGCTTCTTGCCACAGATGGCGCAGACCTTCGACATCGCGGGCGGCAGTGTAGCTATTGGCGGGCGCTTGCACGAAGTCGCGCGAACAGGTCGGCCATCTCGAGCGCCGAGCGCACCGCCTCCGCGGCCTTGTGGATCCGCGCCTCGGCCTGGGCGACCGTGTCGACCGTGAGCACGCCGAAGGACACGGGAATCCCTGTCTCGATCGCCGCGAGCTGGAGCCCCGAGGCGCACTCGGACGACACGTACTCGAAATGCGGCGTCTCGCCGCGCACGATCGCGCCGAGCGCGACGATGCAGGCGTAGCGGCGCGTCTTCGCGAGCGCCATCGCCGCCAGCGGCAGCTCGAACGCGCCTGGCACGGGCAGGATCGTGATCGCGTCCTTTGCGACCCCGGCCGCCTCGAGCGTCTCGAGCGCGTTCTCGAGCAGTCGCGTCGTCACGCCGCCGTTGAACCGCGAGACGACGATGCCGACGGAGCGGCGCTTGCCGAGCGGCGTGCCCTCGAGCACGGTGAAGCCGTCCGGGACGTCGATCTCGCCGCGCACGTGCTCGACGCTCACCTCGCCGGGGAGCTCTTCGATCACCGCCGACGACTGGGCGGCGGGCCAGCCCTCGAATGCATCCTCGCCCTCCTCGGGCGGCACGGGCTGCGTTTCCGGCGGCGCGATCTGCGTCGCCTCGAGCGCGTCAGGGACGGCGACGTCCGGCTCGGGGGCTGCGTCCGGTTCGAACTCGCTCCGCTCGCTGTCGAACTCGTGATCGGGCTCGAGCCCGGTCGTCGGCGCCGCCTCGCCCTGCTCGTCGATCCCGTCGGTCACTCGCCCTCCCCTTCGTATTCGAGGTTCTTCAGGTCCTGGTGGTGCAGACGGTGTCCGAGCTTAGACCGCTTGGCGGCCAGATACCGGCGATTCTCATCGTTGGGCGTCACCTCGATCGGCACCTGCTCCACGACCGTCAACCCGAAGCCGTCGATCCCGGTGAGCTTCTTCGGGTTGTTGGTGAGGATGCGGATCGTGGTCAGGCCGAGGTCGGCGAGGATCTGGTTGCCGATGCCGTAGTCGCGCGCGTCGGCCGGGAAGCCAAGCTCGAGGTTCGCCTCGACGGTGTCGAAGCCCTGCTCCTGCAACTCGTAGGCGCGCAGCTTGTTGAGCAGCCCGATCCCGCGTCCCTCCTGCGCCATGTAGAGGAGCACACCGATGCCTTCGGCCTCGATCTGCGCGAGCGCCTGCTCGAGCTGCTCGCCGCAGTCGCAGCGCAGCGAGTGGAACACGTCCCCGGTGAGGCATTCGGAGTGGACGCGCACCAGCACGTTCTCTGCACCGTCGACGTCGCCGCGCACGAGCGCAAGGTGCGTCTTGCCGGTGAGCTTCTCGCGAAACGCGACGGCGGTGAACTCGCCGTACTCGGTCGGCAGCCGGACGGAGGCACCGCGTTCGACGAGCTGCTCGTGGCGGCGCCGGTACTCGACGAGATCGGCGACGGTGATCATCTTCAGGCCGTGCCGCTCGCAGTACGGGATCAGGTCGGGCACGCGCGCCATCGTCCCGTCGTCGTTCATCACCTCGCAGACCACCCCGGCGGGGGTCAGCCCGGCGAGCCGTGCGAGGTCGACGGCAGCCTCGGTCTGGCCGATGCGCTCGAGCACGCCGCCCGGCTTCGCACGGAGCGGGAAGACGTGGCCCGGCTGCACGAGGTCGCGGTGCGTCGAGTCGGGATGGATCGCGACCTGGACGGTGTGGCTGCGGTCGGCGGCCGAGATCCCGGTGGTGACGCCTTCGCGGGCCTCGACCGACACGGTGAACGCCGTGCCGAGCGGCGCCTCGTTGTGGTCGGTCATAGGGCGCAGGCCGAGGTGGTCGGCGCGCTCCTCGGTGAGGCAGAGGCAGACGAGGCCGCGCGCATGCGTGGCCATGAAGTTGATCGTCTCGGGGGTCGCGAACTGCGCGGCGACGACGAGGTCGCCCTCGTTCTCGCGGTCGGGGTCGTCGACGACGACGACGAGGCGTCCCTCGCGGATGTCCTCGACCGCCTCCTCGATCGTCGCAAACGGCGTGGTCACGGCCATGCGAGAAGGCTAGCGAGCGATGAGCTTCTCGACGTACTTGGCGAGGACGTCGGCCTCGAGATTCACCGGGTCGCCCGCCGCAAGCTCGCCCAGCGTCGTCTCGGCGAGGGTGTGCGGGATGAGCGCGACCGCGAAGCCGCCGTCGTCGAGCGCCGCCACGGTCAGGCTGGTGCCTTCGACGGCGACGGAGCCCTTCTCGACCACGTAGCGCATCAGATCGGGCGGAGCGTCGACCCAGATGCGGCGGCCGTCACCCTCGGGCTCGACCGAGCGGACGACGCCGACGCCGTCGACGTGGCCCTGGACGTAGTGGCCGCCCAGCGGCTCGCCGGCGCGCAGCGCGGGCTCGACGTTGACCCTCGACCCCGGCTCGAGGGTTTGCAGCGATGAGCGCGCGAGCGTCTCGGGCACGGCGTCGAACGCGAGGCGCCCGTCGGTGCAGTCGACGACGGTGAGGCAGACGCCGCTCAGGGCGACGGAGTCGCCGAGCTGCGCGTCGCGGGCGGTCGCCGGCGCGTCGATCGTCAACCGCACCCCCTCGGCGCCGCCGTCGACCGCGGCGACGCGACCCACCTCGCGAATCAATCCCGTGAACACGGTCCGAACCGTACGTCCTGGGCTCACCCCAGTGGCAGCCACCGTCGTGAAAGCGCGTCGAGAATGCAACGGATCGCGCAGGCGCGCCGGCCGGGTGGGGACCCGTCGGCGGCGATTTCCCTGGAGATCGCCGGGACGGTCGAGACGGGCGCTCGGCGGGTCGTCGGGGCGCTGCTCGACCCGCCGGTGGCAGCCACCGTCACGAAACTGTCACGACCCCGGCGCCTGGCACCACGGCCCGCGGCACCTCCGGTGCCCGGCTAGTCGCCGTAGACGAGCGTCTCGACCGTCTCGCGGACGACGACCTCGAGCATGCCGCGCTCGCCCGGGGCCGCGTTCCGCAGCTCCGCGAGCAACTCGTTCACTGCGACCCGCTGGGCCGGCGCCAGCTCGTCCGTCCCGATCTCCTCGACCTTCCGGCGCAGCTCGTCGTTCCCGAGCTGGCGGGTCAGCCAGTGGGAGAGGAGCGTCACCAGCTCGTCGTCGGCGCGGCGCAAGGAATCAGGGTTCGTGGACATACGCTTCGAGCAGCACGTCGTCGCCTACCGGTCGCGCCGACAGATGCGAGAGCGTGCGGGCGGAGGGTAGCGGAGCCTCGAGCCGCGGCCCGTCGCCCGCGATCACCGGCGCGACGAAGAGCAACAGCTTGTCGACGAGGTCGCCCGCCAGGAACGCCCCCGCGAGCGTCGGGCCACCCTCGAGCAGCAGCGACTGCACGCCCTCGGCCGCAAGCGCGCGCAGCTCGTCGGCGAGCGGCCCCGTCCGCAACTCGAGCTCGACCCCTTCGGGCAGCGGCCCACGCGAGAAGACGAGCCGCCTCGGCTGCCCGCGCGGCGTGTCCACGCCACGCGCGTCGAGGTGCGGCCGGTCGATCCGCGCGGTGCCGCCGCCGACGGCGACCGCGTCGACCTCGGCGCGCAGCCGGTGGACGAGGCGGCGACTCTCCTCACCCGACACCCACCGCCGCCCCGGAACGGTCAGGCGCCCGTCGAGCGTCACCGCCGCCTTCAACACCACGAACGGCCGCCCGGTCGAGACCGATGTCCGCCAGCCCTCGTGCAGGACGCGCGAGGCCCAATCATCGGCGTCCTCGACCTCGACGCCGCTTGCGCGCAGGCGCTCGATCCCGCCTGCAGCCTCCGGATTCGGATCACGAGCGCCGACCACCACGCGCTCGACGCCGGCCGCGACGATCGCATCGGCGCACGGCGGTGTCGTGCCGTGATGGGCGCACGGCTCGAGCGTGACGTACATCGTCGCCCCGCGCGCACGCCCGCCGGCGTCAGCGAGCGCAACCACCTCCGCATGCCGTCCGCCGGCCTCCGTCACGCCCTCCCCCACCACTTCACGACCGCGCACGAGGACTGCCCCGACCGTCGGCTTCGGGTGCGCACGCTGTCCACCCGCGCGCGCGATCTCGACCGCCCGCTCGAGACTCATGAGAACGGCCTCCGCAGCCGGGCGATGAAGAAGCCCGACGTGTGGTCGCGATGCGGCAACGTGAGCAGGAACTCCGGCCGCCGCGGATGCGCGTACTGCGGCCAGTCGTCGAGCGGCACGACCTCGAGACCCGACGCATCGACGAGCGTCTCGTTCTCGTCCGCGTTCAGCGTGCACACCGCGTAGACGACGAGACCGCCCGGCTTGACCCGCTCGGCCGCAGCGGCGAGCAGCTCGGCCTGCAGCTCCGGGAGCGGCTGCGCACGCCAGCGCAGGTCGGGTCGCCGGGCAAGCACGCCGAGCCCCGAGCAGGGCGCGTCGACGAGCGCACGGTCGAAGCCGTCGGCCGCCAGCTGGCGCACGTCGGCGTTGACCACCTCGACGCGCGGGAGCCGCTGCTCCGCCAGCGCGGCGGCACGGCCCGGATGGATCTCGACCGCCGTCACCTCGGCCCGCTCCGCGAGGATCGCCGACTTCCCGCCGGGGGCGGCGCACGCGTCGAGGACACGCTCGCCCTCGCGCGCACCGACCACGATCGCCGCGAGCTGCGAGGCGCGGCTCATCGGCCGCATCCGCCGCGGGTCGACCCGCTCGACGGCGTACGCCCCCGGCACGTCCGTCGGCGTGCCGACGGGAGCGGCCGACCGCACCTCGAGCGCCGGCGGCTCGTTCTGCGCGCGCATCAGCTCGAGCGCCACCTCCGCGCCGAAGTCGCGCGCCCACACGTCGGCGATCCAGTCGGGATACGACTCCTTCACCGGCCCGTCCGGCAGCGACGCGACGAGCCCGCGCAGGCCGCTCGCGAGCCGCCGCATCACGGCGTTCGTGAACGGCACGGCGCGCTCGCGTCCGGCGGCGCGAACGAGCTCGACTGCGTCGTCGACAACGGCATGCTGCGGCAGGTCGGTGAACGCGAGCTGGTACGCGCCCAGCCGCAGCGAGGCCTTGACCGGCGAGTCGAGCTTGCGCACCGGACGCTTGCCGAGCTGCTCGATGCCGAAGTCGAGCACGCGCGCTCGCTGCACCGTCCCGAACGCGAGTCGCTGCGCCAGCGCGCGGTCGCGCGCGTCGAGCGTCGCGACCGCCGAGACGAGCGCGCGGTCGGCGTACGCGTCGTCGTCGAACGTCCGGCGGACGACCTCGAACGCCGCACGCCGCGCCGGTGCGATCACTGGACGCCGCGCAGGAACTCGTCGTACGTCATCTTCCGCCGGCCCTCCGGCTGGACGACCTCCGGAACGAACACGCCGTCGTCGAGCCGCGCGCTCCACACGGTCACGCGACGGCCGTGCAGCGTCGTCCACGCGCCGATGTGCGGCGACAGCGCGCGCACGCGGCGCCAGGCGTCAAGCGGATCGTCGAGGTCGAGCTCGCGGTCGGCAGGCGTGATCTTCTCGGCATACGTCCAGCCCTCCTCGGGCTGCGGGATGAACACCGGTTCCGCGAGCACCGCCTCGAGCTGGCGGGCGGCGACCTCGGCCGCGCGCTCGTACACGCCGCCGGCGTCCAGCTCGCCGATCGCGAACGCGTCCTGCGCGGCGGTCGGGCCTGCGTCGAGCTCCTCGACCGTCTGGTGGATCGTCACGCCCGTCTGCTCGTCTCCGGCGAGGATCGCGCGCTCGACCGGCGCGGCTCCGCGCCAGTGCGGGAGCAGCGACGGATGGACGTTCAGCCACAGCGACTGCTCGAGCAGACGCGGCGGGATGTAGAGGCCGTACGCACAGACGACCACCCGGTCGACCGGCTCGGGCAGCTCCGGCCGCTCCGGTTGGTGCACCGGGATGCCGAGGCGTTCCGCGGCGACCTTCGCGGGCGGCGGCCCGGCGGTGCGGCCGCGGCCGCGCCTCGCGTCCGGCCGCGTCAGCAGGTACGCGATCGGCTGCGTCGAGGAGAGCCGCGCGAGGACGTCGGCGGCGAGCGGCGCCGTGCCCGCGAAGGCGACCTTCACCGGAGGACGATGCGGGGCCGGAGGACGCGGAGCGCCTCCTTGCGGTGCTCGTCGTCCGTGCGGTCGATGATCAGCACGCCGTCGAGGTGGTCCAGCTCGTGCTGCACGACCCGCGCGCCGTAACCCTCGAGCGCGTAGCGAACCGGCGCGCCGTCCGCGTCGAGCCCTTCGACCACGATCCGGAGCGCACGGTCGACCGGCACCCGGACACCCTGCAGCGACAGACAGCCTTCCTCGTCGGGCTCGGTCTCGTCGGATCGCTCCACGATCAGCGGGTTGACCACCGCCCGCGGTCCCTCCTCGCCGTCGACGAAGACGAACAGACGGCGCAGCACGCCGACCTGCGTCGCCGCCAGCCCGACCCCCTGCGCGTCCTCCATCAGGCCGGTCATCCGCTGCACGAGCCGCCGCACGTCGTCGTCGATCTCCGCGACCTCGTGCGCCTGCATGCGCAACGCGGGATCGCCGTACTGGCGGATCTGCGCGAGGGCGAGCTGCCGACGCGCCTCGAGCTCGGCCTCGAGCCGGGCGTCCTCATCCGGCTCATGGTCGTGATCGTGGTCGTGCCCGTGGTCATGCTCGTGGTCGTGGTGATCGTGATCCGACATCGGCCCGGCAGTTTACGGAACGGCTGGAAACTGCTCGAGGATCCAGGCGGCGTCGAGCGGGTCGCGCCGGTAGTCGCGGCCCCCGACGGTGACGAAGTCGCGCGTGCGCGGGTTCATCGCGAGGCGCGCCTCGACCGGGTACCAGCGGTTGTGACGCTCGATCAGGTCGTTCACCTCCCCGAAGTCCCAGCGCTCGGCGAGCCGCCGCCACCGGGCGGGGTCGGCGCCCGCGTAGGCCTCGGCCAGGCGGAGACGATGCGCCTCGACCTCGTCCTCGATCTGGCGCGACCGCTGCATGTACGGCAGCGGGCCGCCGAGCGCGGCGAGGTGCAGGTCGGCCTCGACGCGGAAGTTGCGGATCCGCCGCCGCAGCGGCTTGCCGGTGAGCGGGTTCAGCTCGTGGTCGTCGGCGAGTCGTTCGCGTTCCGCCTGCGACGGCGGCGTCACGTCGCGCACGCCCCACTCGCCGATGATCTCCTCGGGCCGCGGGCTGCTCATGCCTCCAATGGTGCCAGCGCTAGATGGATTGCGGATCGACGTCGACCACCGCCGTCAGCCCGGCGCGTCGCATCGCCGGCGCAGCGGCGGAGAGCAGGCGCGCAGCCTGCGTGGCGAGGCGCCGGGGCTGCGCGGTCTTCGCCACGAGTTGCGCGCGGTGGCGTCCGCGCAGGCGGAGCAGCGGCGCCGGCCCGAGCAACTCGGCGCCCTCGATCCCGGCCCGCAGCTCCTCGAGCACGCGCTGCACGGGCTCCGGCGCCGGGCCGGCGACGAGGATGCGGACGATGTGCGCAAACGGGGGATAGCCGAGCGCCTTCCGCCGCTCCAGCTCCTCCGTCAGGAACCGCGACACGTCGTGGCGCGCGGCGTAGGCGATCGGACGCGCGTCCGGCTGGAACGTCTGCACGATCACGCGGCCGGGCGCGTCCCTCCCGCTCCGCCCTGCGAGCTGCGTGATCAGCTGGAACGTCCGCTCCTCGGCGCGGAAGTCCGGCAACCCGAGCCCGGTGTCGACATCGACGACCGCTGCAAGCTCGACGCCCTCGAAGTGATGGCCCTTGGCGACCATCTGCGTCCCCAGCAGGACCGCGCCCTGCGTCTCGGCGAACCTGCGCAGGCAAGCGGCGAGCTCCTCGGGCCGCGCCACGGCATCTGCGTCGAGCCGGATCAGCTCGAGCTCCGGCAGCTCGCGCTCGAGCTCGCGCTCGAGCTTCTGCGTGCCCGCGCCGAGCCGCGCCAGGTCAGGCGAAGCGCACGTCGGGCACGCCTCCGGCGAACCGACCGTGTACGCGCAGTGGTGGCAGCGGAGCTGCGCGTCGCCGTGCAGCACGAGCGCGACGTCGCAGTTGGGACAGCGCAGCGTCGTCCCGCACGCGCGGCAGTGCAGCGCCGGCGCGACACCGCGGCGGTTCAGGAGGAGGATCGCCTTCGAGCGGCGCTCGGCGACGCCGCGCAGCTCGGCGAGCAGCGGCGCGGAGAGTGGATAACCCGCTTCGCGGCGGAGGTCGACGATCCGCACCGGCGGCAGCTCGGCGCCGATCCGGCCGCCCAGCGACAGCCGTTCGAGCGACGCCCAGCTCTCGGGTCGCGGCGTCGCGGAGCCGAAGACGGCGGCGGCGCCCTCGAGCGCGGCCCGCTTGACCGCGACGGTGCGCGCGTCGTAGCGCGGGTCGGCGTCCTGCTTGTAGGACTGGTCGTGCTCCTCGTCGACCACGATCAGCCCGAGGCCCTCGAGCGGCGCGAAGACGGCCGAGCGCGCGCCGACGACCACTCGCGCCTCACCGCTCATGATCCGCTCGCGCTCGTCGCGGCGCTCGGCTTCGGTCAATGCCGAGTGGAGCACCGCGACGCGGTCGCCGAAGCGCGCGCGGAAGCGGCCGACGGTCTGCGGGGCGAGCGCGATCTCCGGCACGAGCACGATCGCACCCAGGCCCCGCTCGAGCGCCGCCGCACACGCCTGCAGATAGACCTCCGTCTTCCCCGACCCCGTGACCCCGTGGAGCAGGAAGTTGCCGCCGCCGGCGTCGATCGCCGCGACGAGCCGCTCGACCGCCGCGCTCTGAGCAGGTGACGGCGTGGGCGCCGGCGCCTCGTCAACCAGCTCCTGCCGTCCGCCCGGCGACGACTGCTCATTGCGCCGCTTCGGCATCCGCGGAGCCACGAGCGCGAGCGCGCGCGCCGGGGTCGAGCCGTAATAGTCCGCCAGCCAGCGCGCGAGCTCGACGAGCGCGGGCGGAATCGAGCCGACGACTCCCTCCGCGAGTCGCGTCTCGACGCCCGGCGGCGGCTCGGCCTGCAGCCCGACGACGATGCCGCGCGCACGCGAGCGGCCGAACGGGATCTGCACGATCGCACCGACGGTGACGTCGTCGCCGACCTCGTAGGTGAACTCGCGGGCGACCGCGCGGGCCGCGACGAGCGGATAGACGGACGCGTACGCCATGACGGCTACGCCGGCTTCGCCCCCTCACGGTCCGCCGCCTCGGCGACCCGGAGGCGCTTGAAGGAAAGCGTCTTCGCCATCATCCCGATCGCGACGAGGCCGCAGACGAGGTTGGTGATGACGAGCGCGATGTTCATGCCGACGCTGAACGCCAGCAGCAGGCTTCGCGAGACCGCCTCGCCGCGGAACACGTAGACGATCAGCCCCTGCTTCGTGCCGGCGCCGCCGGGTGTCGCCGGGAATAGCGTCGCCAGTGACTCGACGGCCTGTGCGAGCAGCGCGTTGTGCAGCGTCGCGTGGACGTGAAACGCACGCAAAAAGAAGAAGACGCACGCGATCCGGAAGACCCACGAGAACGCCTGCGGCACGATCACGCCGAGAAACAGCTTGCGCCCGTCGTGCATGATCGCGAAGCCCTGTGCGACGCGTGCCCGGAAGCGCGCATAGTGGCGACGCGCGATCACGAAGACGACGACCGCCGCGATCAGCAGCGCGGCGATCAGCAGCGCCGTGAACCGCTCGTGCTGCAGGAAGAAGCGCCAGTCGACGGTCGGGATGCGCGAGTAGACCTGGTGCGCGGGCAGCACCCCGATCGAGAGCACCCAGACGAGGATCGCTCCCGACACGACGAAGTCGAAGAGCGTCTCGACGATCAGCGTCGGCGTCAGCGTCGCGTAGGTGGCGTCCGGGATCCGCTGCTTGAGCAGGTAGAGCTTGACGACGTCGCCGCCGCGGGCGGGAACGACCGAGTTGACCCCCACCCCGGCCGCGTACGCGCCGAGCGCGCTGCGGTACCGCGGCGGGTGCTCCGGGTACGCGGCGCGCACGATGTTCTGCCAGGCACGGGCGCGCAGCAGCAGCTTGACGACGTGGCACGCGAGCGCGAGCCCGAGTGCCGTCCATCCGACGTCGGTCAGATGGTCGAAGAAGACGTTGACCGCATGCCAGAAGGCGCCCAGGGCGCCCAGGGTACGTCAGGCCCCGGCGGCGACCAGGATCCAGTCCGTGCCGAATCCGAGCAGCATTCCGAGCAAGAGCGTCCAGCCGATCAGCTTCGGCGTCTCGTACCGCCGACAGACCTCGAACAGCTGGATCACGACGTAGAGAATCGAGCCGCCGGCGGCCGCGAAGAAGAGTGTCGCCAGCGCCGGGCTGACCCACGCCTGGCCGATCACGGTTCCGATGAACGTCGGCCCGCCGCCGATCAGGCCGAGCAGCGCGAGGAAGCGCCAGCTGGGCCGCTCGTCTTCGTTCGCCATCGGCCCGACGATCCCGAAGCCCTCGGTCATGTTGTGCAGCCCGAAGCCGATGATCAGCACGAGCGCGAGCGACAGCTCACCGGCAGCCGCCGACTGGCCGATCGCGAGACCCTCGCCGAAGTTGTGCAGGCCGATCCCGGTCGCGATCAGCAGAGCGAGCCGCCGCCCGGGTGTGAGCGTCTCGATCCAGGTGCGATGCTCGAACTCGTCGACCGCGGCCGCACCCGGCCCGACGCGCGGCGTCGCGCGACGGCCCTTCAACCACTCGTCGTAGTAGATGAGGCTCATCAGCCCGGCGGCGAAGCCGCCGGCGAACAGCGCCGCGTAGCCGGCGAACGCCGCCCACGAATGGCTCTCGAGGTGCGTCTCGATCGGCTCGACCCCGTGCGAGGTGACGTCCCAGAAGAGGAAGACGAGGATCCCGGTCGCGACCGAGGTGAGCGCCCCCCGGAGCGCCAGGCTCGTGCTCGGGAAGCGCCCGATCGGCAGTCCGACGTAGATCGTGAGGCCGGCGATCGCGCCGAGGATGAGGGTCTGAGTGGTGCTCACACGATTTGTAAGGGTCACCTTACATCGTGGGGGAGCAGGTTGCCTCTACGATCGAGCCGATGACGAGTCACGGCGTCGACGACTACCTGGAGACGATCTATTTCCTCGCGTTTCCGATCGGGGAGTACCGGCCGCAGACGACCGGCAGCCCCACGCTCGCCTCACGCGTCGCCGAGATGCTCGGCGTCTCCCGCGCCTCGGCCGGCGAGATGCTGAAGCGGCTCGAGGCGGACGGGCTCGTCGAACGCGGCGAGCACAAGGAGGCGATCCTCACCGAGGCCGGGCGCGAGCGCGCCGAGCACGTCGTGCGCAAGCACCGGATCATCGAGCGGCTGCTCACCGACTTCATGGGCTACACGGCCGCAGAGGCGCACGTGCACGCCGACGAGCTCGGCGGGACGTTCTCGGACGACATGGTCGACCGCATCTCCGAGCGGCTCGGCCACCCCGACCGCTGCCCGCACGGCTGGCCCGTCGACCCCGCGTTCGAGCAGGCCGAGAATCGCGAGCTGCAGCCGCTCGCCGACCTCCCTCCGGGCGGTCGAGCGACGATCGTGCGCCTCGCCGAGCACGACGGCGACCTGCTGCACTGGTTCTACGACCGCGGGCTCGTGCCCGGCGCGGAGCTCGAGGTTCGCGCAGTCGAGCCGGCCGCCGGCCAGTTTCGCGTCGCCGTCGGCGGTGGCGAGCAGGCGATCGGCGAGAAGGCCGCCGCCGGCCTGTTCGTGCGGCCGCTCTGAGCGCTACGCCGTCGCCGGCTCGCGCGCGCTGAGCCCGGCGGCCTCGCGCAACGCGGCGGCCCGGTCGGTGCGCTCCCACGTGAAGTCGTGATCGTCGCGCCCGAAGTGGCCGTACGCAGCCGTCTTCTGGTAGATCGGGCGGCGCAGGTCGAGGTCGCGCAGGATCGCGGCCGGGCGGAGGTCGAAGTGCTCCGAGACGAGCTGCTCGATGCGCTCGCGCGTGATCCCCTCCGCCTCGGTGCCGAAGGTCTCGACGAGCACGGAGAACGGCTTGGCGACGCCGATCGCGTAGGCGACCTGAACCTGGCAGCGGTCGGCCAGCCCGGCCGCGACCACGTTCTTGGCGACATAGCGGGCCGCATAGGCGGCCGACCGGTCGACCTTCGTCGGGTCCTTGCCCGAGAACGCGCCGCCACCGTGCGGAGCCGCGCCGCCGTACGTGTCGACGATGATCTTGCGGCCCGTCAGCCCCGTGTCGCCCATCGGGCCACCGATCACGAACTTGCCGGTCGGGTTGACGTAGACGAAGTCGGGATCGGCGAGCTGCCGCTCGTCGTACAGCTCCTTCGGCAGGATCGGCCGAAGCACCTGCTCGATCAGATCGGGCTTGATCAGCGAATCCGCGTCGAGGCCCTCGCGGTGCTGTGTCGAGATCAGGACACGCTCGATCGCGACCGGGCGCTGCCGCCCCTCGGCGTCGACCTCGTAGCGCACCGACACCTGCGCCTTGCCGTCCGGCCGCAGGTACGGCAGCACGTCGGCCTTGCGCACCTCCGACAGCCGCTTCGTGATGCGGTGCGCGAGCATGATCGGCAGCGGCATCAGCTCGCGCGTC
Organism: uncultured Thermoleophilia bacterium; assembly: GCA_963769545.1. Taxonomy (GTDB): domain Bacteria; phylum Actinomycetota; class Thermoleophilia; order Gaiellales; family Gaiellaceae; genus PALSA-600. The sequence continues at coordinate 1,156,863 of CAVYMB010000003.1, forward strand.
TCGTTCGTCGCGTAGCCGAACATCATCCCCTGGTCGCCCGCACCGATCTTGTCGAGCGGATCGTCGTCGCCGGGGTCGTGCTGCACCTCGTACGCGTTGTCGACGCCGAGCGCGATGTCCGGCGACTGCTCGTCGATCGCGACGATGATGCCGCAGGTCTCTGCGTCGAAGCCGTACTTGGCCCGCGTGTAGCCGATGCCCTTGATCGTCCCGCGCACGAGCTGGCGGATGTCGATGTACGTATCCGTCGTCATCTCGCCGGCGACGACCACGAGCCCGGTGGTGATCAGCGTCTCGCAGGCGACGCGGCTGTTCGGGTCGTTCGACAGCGCGGCGTCGAGGACGGCGTCGGAGATCTGGTCGGCGATCTTGTCCGGGTGACCTTCCGTCACCGACTCGGACGTGAACAGGAAGGTGCGCGCCGCCATTCGCGGGAGGGTACCTACTCGTCGGTCGGGCGTCGGCCCATCAGCGAGGCGAGCAGCTCGTCCAGCGAGAGGCCCTCGAGCACCGAGCAGACGCCCTCGGTGATCGGCAGCTCGAGCCCGAGGCGGTGCGAGAGATCGCGAAGCACCGGCGCGGTCGTCAGCCCCTCGACCACCTGCCCGATCTCGGCACGCGCGAGGTTCGCCGAGAGGCCGCGCGCGATCAGCTCGCCCGCACGGCGGTTGCGGCCGGAGGGATGCCAGCAGGTGACGACGAGGTCGCCCATGCCGGCCAGCCCGAAGAAGGTCTCCGATTCGGCGCCGCACGCCTCGCCGAGCCGGGCCATCTCGACCAGGCCTCGCGTGATCAGCGCCGCCTTGGCGTTGTCGCCGAGCCCGAGCCCGTCGACGCCCCCGGCGGCGAGCGCGATCACGTTCTTCGCAGCGGCGCACAGCTCGACCCCGATCAGGTCGGTGTTCACGTAGACGCGGAAGGCCAGCGAGTTGATCGCCTCCTGCAGCCGGTGAGCGAGCGCCTCGTCCTCGGAGGCGATCACCGTCGCGCCCGGGAGCCCCGCCGCCACCTCCTCGGCCATGTTCGGCCCCGAGAGCACCGCCACCGGGCGGCCCTCGACGAGCGTCGAGAGCCGCGCTCCCGTCTGCGGGTCGAGCCCCTTGACCAGGCTGAGGATCGGCGCCTCCCCGCGCACGTGGCCGAGCGCCTCGCGGAACGAGCTGCTCGGGACGGCGAGCGCAACCAGATCGGCCTGCTCGTACGGTGCCTCGTCGATCGTCTCCCGCGTCGCCAGCGTGACGGTGTGTCCGAGCCGCCCGAGGAGCTCGCTGAAGGCGGTGCCCCAGGCGCCGCCCCCGACGACGACGGCGTTCACGAGCGCTTCCGGAAGTCGATCGCCACCGGGACGCCCTCCAGCTCGTACCGCTCGCGCAGCTGGTTCTCGACCCAGTAGCCGTAGTCGCGGGTGACCAGCCCCGGGTCGTTGACGGTGAAGCGGAAGCGCGGCGGCCGCGATTCGACCTGGGCGCCGTAGAGCAGGTTCAACCGGCGGTTGCCCTTGGACGGCGGCTGGCGCGCCTCACGGAGCTCGCCCAGGAAGCGGTTCAGCTCCGGCGTCGGGATCCGCGCGGCGTACTTGTCGAACAGCTCGGCGACCCGGTCGAGCAGCCGCGCCACGCCGCGACCGGTGGTCGACGAGACGGTGATGAAGGGCGGGCGCTGACGCAGGCGGCGCTGCAGCTCCGGCCGGATCTCCTCGATCGACACCTGCCCGACGTCCCACTTCGAGAGCACGACGAGCGTCGCGCAGTGCGCCTTGCGCGCAACCTCGACGGCGGTGATGTCACCCTCGACGATCCCCTCGCTGGCGTCGATCAGGACGAGCGCGACGTCGGCGCGTTCCGCAGACTCGAGCGCGCGCAGCTCCGAGTAGTAGTCGATTCCCTGCCGCTGCCGCCGCTTCCGACGCAGGCCGGCGGTGTCGATCAGCACGAAGCTGCGGCCGTCACGCTCGATCAGCGTGTCGATCGAGTCGCGCGTCGTGCCGGGAACGTCGCTGACGATCGTCCGCTCCTCGCCGACGAGGCGGTTGAAGAGCGACGACTTGCCGACGTTCGGCCGGCCCAGGATCGCGACCCGGATCGCCTCGTCGCCGACCGGCACCCGCGAGCTCTCCGGCAGGCGCTCGACGATCTCGTCGAGCAGGTCGCCGACGTTGGTGCCGTGCTGGCCGGAGATCGGGAGCGGGTCGCCGAAGCCGAGGCGGTGCAGGTCGAGCGCCAGGCTCTCCTGCGACGGGTCGTCGATCTTGTTCGCGAGCAGCAGCACCTGCTTCTTCGAGCGGCGCAGTAGCTCGGCGAGCTCCTCGTCGCCGGGCGTGATCCCGGCGCGCGCGTCGACGACGAACAGCACGAGGTCGGCTTCGGCGATCGCCGCCCGCGCCTGTGTGGCGATCTGCATCGTGATGTCGCCGCGGTCGGCGAGGTCGATGCCGCCCGTGTCGATCAGCATGAACTCCTCGCCGTTCCACTCGCACACGAGCTCCTTGCGGTCGCGCGTCGTGCCCTGGGCCGCATGGACGACGGCCGCGCGCGAGCCGGTCAGGCGGTTGATCAGCGTCGACTTTCCGACGTTCGGGAAGCCGACGATCGCAACGGTCCCTTTCATAGCGGCGGCACGAGGCCTGGCTTGCGCCCGCGCAGGTGGACATCCGCGAGCCAGTCGTAGAGCACGTTGATCCGCCGCTCGATCTCGACGGTCGCCTCCTTGTAGCCGCGGCCGTTCCGCGGCAGCTCGGGAAACGTGAGCGGCTCGCCGAAGGCGACCGAGCAGGGCGCGAAGTTGCCGGGCTTCCAGTACTGCGTGCCGTAGACCCCGACGGGGACGAGCGGCACGTTCTCCTGGAGCGCGACCATCGCGGCGCCGGGCTGTGCCTGCCCGGGGCGGCCGCTCTTCTGCCGCGTCCCCTCGACGAACAGGCCGATCACATGGCCGTTGCGGGCCGCCTCGCGCATCTGCCGGACCGCCTCGCGGTCCGACTCGCCGCGCCGCACGGCGATCGTCCCGAAGAGGCGAATGAACTCGCCGAAGCCCGGGTACCTGAGTGCTTCGATCTTGGCCACGAAGTCGATGTCCCGGGGCGACACGATCCCGACGACCGGGATGTCGATCCAGGCCAGGTGGTTGATCGCATAGACGAGGCCGCTGGCCGGCGGGATGCGATCCGCGCCGAAGCCCTCCGGCCGCGCCAGCAGCCGGGTCAGCCCGCCCAGCGTGGGCCGGCCGTAGCGCCACGCCGCGTCCGCGGTGCTCTGTCTCACGTCGTCGCGACGAGACGCGCCCTGACGAGCTGCTCGATCTGCGCCACCACGTCCTCCACCTGGAGGTCGGTCGTGTCGATCGACTCCGCGTCCGGGGCGGGCTGCATCCGCCCCTTGTCGGACTCGTCGCGGCTGCGTAGATCGGTGGCGAGCGCGTCGGCGCCGATGTCGGGACGCTCCGCCTGCCGCCGGCGCGTGCGGATCGCCGAATCGGCCTTCAGGTAGATCTTCACCTCGGCGGTGGGCGCGACGACGGTGCCGATGTCGCGCCCCTCGATCACGATGTTGCCTCGTCCCGCGAGCGTCCGCTGCCGGTCGCGCATCACCTCGCGCACGGCCGGGTGCCGCGCGACCACCGAGACCATGCGGTCGATCCGCGACTGCCGGATCGCCGAGGTGACGTCGACGCCGGCGATCAGGACGCGGCCTTCGTCGTCGAACGTGACCGGGCTGCGCCGCGCCAGCTCGCCGATCGGCTCCGCGTCGCCGAGCGGCAGTCCCTCGCGCAGGGCGAGCCACGTCAGCGCCCGGTACATCGCGCCGGTGTCGAGGTAGGCGAAGCCGAGCCGCTCGGCAAGACGGCGGGCGACGGTGCTCTTGCCGGCCCCTGCCGGTCCATCGATGGCCACGATCATCGCTGCACGAGTTGGTCGACGAGCTCGAAGAAGCCGGGGAAGCTTATCGCCACGCTGTCGGCGCCCTCGAGCTCGACCCCTTCGCGCGACACGAGTCCCGTGACCGCCCCGAGCATCGCGATCCGGTGGTCGCCGACCGCGTCGATCCGGCCGCCCTTGGGCCGGGCCGGGGTGCCGCGCACCTCGAAGCCGTCGGGACGCGCCTCGATGCGCACGCCGGCCGCCCGGAGGCCGTCGGTGACGGTCTCGATCCTGTCGGTCTCCTTGGTGCGCAGCTCCTCGGCGCCGCGCACGACCGTTCGCCCGTGCGCGAGCGCGCCGAGCAACGCGACCAGCGGCAGCTCGTCGACCAGCCGCGGCACCTCCTCGGCCTCGACCGTGGTCGCGGTCAGCGGCGAGGAGCGAATCTCGAGGTCGGCGACCGGCTCCCCCGCCATCGTCCGCCGGTTGAAGATGGCGATCCGCGCGCCCATCCGGTCGAGCACGTCGAGCAGCCCGGTGCGCAGCGGATTGACGTTGACGCCGCGCAGGATCAGCTCGGAGCCGTTCAGCAGGACCGCGGCCGTGATCAGCGGCGCGGCCGACGACAGCTCGCCCGCGACCTCGAGGTCGAACGCAGGCAGCCGGTCGACCGGCCAGACCGAGACCGACTTCGGCGTGCGGCGAACGCGGACGCCGAGCTCGGAGAACATCCGCTCGGTGTGATCGCGCGTCGGGTGCGGCTCGATCACCGTCGTCGGCCCGCTCGCCGCGTAGAGCCCGGCGATCAGGATCGCCGACTTCACCTGCGCGCTCGCCACCGGCAGCTCGTAGGTGATCGGCTGCAGCTCGCCGCCGGTGATCCGCACCGGCGCGTGCCCGTCGGTCGTCTCGACCCCGGCGCCCATCCGGCGAATCGGCTCGGCCACCCGCTCGTGCGGGCGCATCGTCAGCGATTCGTCGCCGATCAGCTCGAAGGTGCCGCGCTGCCCCGCGAGCAGGCCGCAGGTCAGGCGGAGGACGGTGCCGGCGTTGCCGCAGTCGATCGGTCCCGCCGGAGCGCGGAGGCCGCGCAGCCCGACGCCGGTGACCCGGATGTCGTCGTCGCCGTCGTCGGCGACCTCGACGCCGCAGGCGCGGACGACGTCGATCGCCGAGAGCGTGTCGGCCGCGCGTCCGAAGCCGCGGATGCGGCTCTCGCCGTCGGCCACCGCCGCCAGCAGCACGGCCCGCTGCGAGATGCCCTTGACGCCCGGGACGGCCGCGGCACCGACGAGCGCCGAAGCCGGCTCGATCCGCATCTGGGGCTATCCGACCTGCTTGCCCATGAGGGCGACGAACGAGTGCACCTCGGCGGCGAAGGCCGCGAACTCGCTCGTCGGAATCTGCTGCGGCCCGTCGCAGAGCGCCTCTTCAGGGCGCGGGTGCGACTCGACGATGATCCCGTCCGCTCCCACCGCGACGGCGGCGCGCGCAAGCGGCAGCACGAGGTCGCGCCGGCCCGCAGCGTGCGACGGGTCGACGATCACCGGCAGATGCGTCTCCTTCTTCAGCACGGCGACCGAGCCGAGGTCGAGCGTGTACCGAGTCGAGCGCTCGAAGGTGGTGATCCCGCGCTCGCAGAGGACGATCTGGTGGTTGCCCTCCTTGGCGATGTACTCGGCCGCCATCAAGAGCTCCTCGACCGACGCGGATGGGCCGCGCTTGATCAGCACGGGCTTCTCGGCGCGGCCGACCTCGGCGAGCAGCACGAAGTTTTGCATGTTGCGCGCGCCGATCTGGATCACGTCTGCGGTCTCGAGCACGGCCTCGACGTGGCGAGGGTCCATCAGCTCGGTCACGATCGGCAGGCCCGTCTCCTCCTTCGCCTCGCGGAGGATCTCGAGCGCGTCGAAGCCGATGCCCTGGAAGGCGTACGGCGAGGTCCGTGGCTTGAAGGCGCCGCCGCGCAGCCAGGTGGCGCCCGCCGCGGCGACCGCCCGTGCTGTCTCGAGCGTCTGCTCGCGGTACTCGACGGTGCAGGGACCGGCAATCAGCCCGAACCAGCCGTCGCCGATGCGGCGGCCCTCGACGTCGATCACCGTCGGATCCGGCGAGATCTCGCGGCCGACCAGCTTGTACGGCTTGAGGATCGGCAGCACCTGCTCGACCCCGGGGTAGCCCTCGAGCGGGAGGAGGGCGAGCTGCTCGCGGTCGCCGATCGCGCCGATCACGGTGGCCTCGCGGCCGCGCTGGACGCGCGCCTCGACCCCGTGCTCGGCGAGCCGTGAGAGCACGTGCTCGGTCTGATCGGTGGTCGCCGACGCGCCCATCACGATCAGCAGCTCGGGAGATCCGGTGACGGCCATTGGCACAATGATGCCTATGCGCGTCTTCTCCGGCATAAAACCGACCGGCGACACGACCTTCGGCAACTACAGCGGAGGCTTCCGGCAGTACGCCGCGACCCAGGAACTGGGCGACGCGTTCTTTTGCATCGTCGACCTCCACGCGATCACTGTCGAGTACGACCCGGGCGATCTGCACGCGCGCACGTTCGACTTGTTCGCGATGCTGCTCTCGACCGGGCTCGACCCCGACCGCTCGACGATCTTCGCCCAGAGCCACGTGACCGCCCACGCCGAGGCGGCCTGGCTGCTGTCGGCGGTGGCGAGCTACGGACAGCTCGGCCGGATGACCCAGTTCAAGGAGAAGGGCGGCCAGCAGGGCTTCGTCTCGGCGGCGCTCTTCAACTACCCCGTGCTGATGGCGGGCGACATCCTCCTCTACCGCGCCGACAAGGTGCCGATCGGCGACGACCAGCGCCAGCACCTGGAGCTCTCTCGCGACATCGCGGAGCGCTTCAACACGCGCTTCGGCGAGACCTTCGTCGTCCCCGACGGGATCTATCCGGAGATCGGGGCGCGGATCATGGACCTGCAGGACCCGCTCGGGAAGATGGGCAAGACGGGGTCGAGCGAGCAGGGCACGATCCGGATGCTCGACTCCCCCGACGTGATCCGCCGCAAGCTCAAGACCGCCGTCACGGACTCCGGCTCGGAGGTGCGCCGCGCCGACGACAAGCCCGGCGTCTCGAACCTGATCGACATCCTCTCGGTGGCGACCGGCGAGACGCCGGAGCAGATCGAGAGCCGTTACGACGGCGCCGGCTACGGGCAGCTGAAGACCGACGTCGCCGAGGCGGTCGTGACGCTGCTCGGCCCGATCCAGGAGCGCTACCGCGCTCTGCGCTCCGACGAGACCGAGTTGCGCCGGCTGCTCGCGCACGGAGCCGAGAAGGCGCGCGCAACCGCCGCCCCCGTGCTCGAGCAGATGTACGAGCGCATGGGTTTCGTCCGCCCCTAGCGGCGGATATCACCACCCCGTCACCGGATCGCTTGGACCCGGAGACACCGGGACGACGCCTGCGTCGTAGGCTCGTGCCGGCCAGCCTGAATCAGGTCCAAACAGGAGGGGGAAACAGATGCCCAAGCACGCCTCGAGGACGCTCGTCGCGGTCCTCGTTGCCGTCTGCGCGATCTTCGGGCTCGTCGCCGCCACGGCGCGAGAGAGCGCGCACGGAGCCCCGCTCGTCACGCCTTCGTGCCAGCTCGCGAACGGCTCGGGGCAGATCAAGCACGTGATCTACCTGCAGTTCGACAACACGCACTACCGGCGCGACAACCCGAACGTCGCATCGGATCTCGAGCAGATGCCGCACCTGCTGAACTTCCTGCAGACGAACGGCACGCTCTTCACGAACGACCACACGATTCTGATCTCGCATACCGCCGGCGGGATCCTCTCGAGCCTCACCGGCCTTTACCCGGACCGGGGTGGCCAGACGGTCTCGAACTCGTACGGGTTCTTCAAGCCGGATGGGACGGTCGGCTTCTCGAGCTCGTTCAAGTACTGGACCGACCAGGTCGACGCGGTGCTCGACCCGCTGCCGAACATGATCACCGACGGGCAGAAGACGACTCCCGCACCGTGGGTGCCGTTCACGCGCGACGGCTGTGACGTCGGCGGCGTCGGCACGGCGAACATCGAGCTCGAGAACACCTCGACGAACGCGACCGGCGACATGACGCGCGTGTTCGGCGCAGGCTCGCCGGAATGGCTCGAGGCGCAGGCCAACCCGCAGCTGGCGCAGACCGACTTCGTCGGCATCGCGGTGCACTGCTCGCAGTCGTCATCGAGCGTCTGCGCAGGAGACGCGAACGCGAAGCCCGATCCGCTGCCGGACGAGCCGGGCGGCTACAGCGGCTTCAACGCGCTCTACGGGGCGAAGTACGTCGACCCGGCGATCACCGGCGGACACCCGTGCGTCAACAGCACGGACGGCACGGCGATCACGGATCCCAAGGGCAACTGCGGGTTCCCCGGCTTCGACGGGATGCTGGCGACCAACACACTCGGCTACGTCGAGCAGATGCAGGAGAACGGTGTCCCCGTCACGTACGGCTACATCTCGGACGCGCACGACGTCCACGTGCCGAACACCGGCTCGGACTCGTTCGTCTCGACCGCCGCAGGCCCGGGGCAGTTCGAGTACGAGCAGCAGCTGAAGGCGTACGACACCGCGTTCCAGAACTTCTTCACGAACCTCGCGGCGCACGGGATCGACCGGTCGAACTCGCTGTTCGTGATCACCGTCGACGAGGGCGATCACTTCGCCGGCGGTATCGGCACTCCCGATCCGGCTCATCCCGACTCGCTGGCGTACACGCATGCGAACTGTGCGGCCAACGCGCAGGGCGTGCTCGCGTGCCCGTCGAACCAGATCGGAGAGGTCAACGCGAATCTGCAGCCGCTGACCGGCCGCACGGATTTCTCGGTGCACTCCGACGACGCGCCGACCTTCTACCTGAACGGGAACCCCGCACCTGGAAGCAGCCCGGTGCGGAGTCTCGAGCACCAACTCGCAGGGATGAAGCTGAGCGACCCGTACGTCAACAACGGGCAGCGCGTGCCGATCGCGGTCAACTTCGCCGACCCGGTCGAGGAGTCGACGCTGCACATGGTGAACAACGATCCGAACAGGACGCCGTCGTTCACGATGTTCGGCAACGACGACATCTTCTTCACCGCGGGGTCGAGCGGTCCGTCGTGCGGGAGCAACCCGTGCGTCAGCCCGAGCTTCGCGTGGAACCACGGTGACATCCAGCAGGAGATCGGCAACACGTGGGTCGGGATGGTCGGGCCAGGGGTGGCGCCGAACGGCGTCGACTCGACGACGTGGACCGACCACACGAACCTGCGGCCGACGATCATGTCGCTCACGGGGCTGAAGGACGACTACACGGAGGACGGCGTCGTGCTGACGCAGGCGATGACGCCCGCGGCGACGCCGCCGGTGCTCGATGCACAGCGGGCGGTCGCGCAGCGGCTCGGCCAGCTGTACGAGCAGATCAACGCGCCGTTCGGGCAGTTCGGGAACGACACGCTGACCGCCTCGACGCACGGGATCGAGAGCAACATCCGGTTCGATTCTGCGTACCAGAACATCGAGGGCTCGATCCGGCTGCTCAGCGGCCAGCGGAATGCGCTCGCCGGCCAGATCCACAACGCGCTGCAGGGGGCGGAGTTCGGCGGCACGCCGATCAACTCCGGGCAGGCGGCGATCTGGGAGGTGCAGGGACAGACCCTGCTCGCGCTCGCCCGCGCGCTCGCCTTCACGAGCGGGCTCGGCTAGCGGCTAGCGACGGCGTGAAGCGGAGGGCCGCGTCGGCGCGGCCCTCCGCAGCGCCTCGAGCTCGACGTGCGTCAGCTCGCGTGACTCGCCGGGTGAGAGCCCGTCGACGGTGAGCGGGCCGTAGTGGCTTCGGTGCAGCGCGCGCACGGGGTGCCCGACGGCGTCGAGCATGCGGCGCACCTGCCGGTTTCGACCTTCGTGGATCGTCAGCTCGACGATGCTCGGGCCGAGTCGGACGACGCGGGCCGGCGCGGTCGGGCCGTCGTCCAGCTCGATCCCGGCGGCGAGGCGGGCGAGCGTCGCGTTGGTCGGCTCGCCGGCCACGTCGGCGACGTAGACCTTCTCGACCTCGTAGCGCGGGTGGGCGAGGCGGTGGGCGAGCGAGCCGTCGTTGGTCAGGAGCAGAACGCCGGTCGTGTCGGCGTCAAGGCGGCCGACCGGGACGACCCGCGCCGGGTGGTCGACGAGCTCGACGACCGTGGGCCGGCCGCCGGGGTCGCTGGCGGTGGTGACGACGCCTGCCGGCTTGTGCAGGAGCACGTAGGCGAGCGACTGCTTGGCGAGCGGCTTGCCGTCGAGGCGGACGTCGTCGCCGTCGTTGACGAAGGTGTTGAGCTGGCCGAGCTCGCCGTTGACGCTCACCCGCCCGGCCTTGATCAGGGCGTCCGCGCGGCGGCGCGACGCCACCCCCGCGCGCGCGATCCACGCATTGAGCCGCATGCTCGAAGTCTGGTCCGTCGAGGGGCGTCGCGCACGGGTGATCTTCTGGTGCCAGGCACCGACACGGAAGCGTCAAAAGAGTGCGCCGAAAGCGCGACGTCCCCGCCCGGCGGCCAGCTGAAGCGGCGTCGCCGGGCGATAATTCCCCTGCAGATCGGCCGGGACGGTCGACAACGGGGCCGTTGCGCGTCGGCCGGCCGCCGCCTGTTCGAAGCGGACCTGTCCCGGTGCCAGGCACCGGATTTCGTCAATTCGTCAGTACAGCGCGGTCGCGAGCTTGCGCCGGTACTCGACCGTGAGCGGATGCTCGTGGCCGAGCTCGCCGAAGAGCTGCACCATCAGCTCCCGGGTCTCGTCCTTCGCCTCCGGGTGCCGCTCGAGCTCGCCGAGCAGCGTCTGGAACGCGCGCTCGTAGTCGCCCGCCCGCAGCAGCTCCGCCAGCTCCTCGTCGTCGACCGACTCCGCCATCAGAGGCTTCGTCAGCTCGTCGAGGAACGCCTCCACCCCGGCCCGCGCCCGCGCGCCGACGAACTCCGCGACCACATGGCCGTTCCGGAACGCCTTGACGGCCGGGATGCCGCGAACCTCGAACTCCTGCGCCAGCTGCTGGTTCGTGTCGACGTCGACCTTCGCGATCCGCACCCCGCGCTCGGCGGCGACCTCCTCGAGCACCGGCCCGAGCTGCTTGCACGGCCCACACCACTCGGCCCAGAAGTCGACCACGACCGGCTCGCCTGCCGACCGCGCGATCACCTCTGCCTCGAACGTGTCGTCGGTGACGTCCATCGCCAGACTCAACGCACGACGCGCCGAATTCGTTCCGTCACGACGCGACCGCGTAGAGCCGCCACTCGCCCGGCACGCCCTTCAGCGTCGCGGCTCCCCGCTCCTCGAACTGAAGGCCCGAGCCGGCGACGAGGTCCTTGACCGTGCTCGAGACGAGCACCTCGCCCGCGGCCGCCTCAGAGGCGACGCGCGCTCCGATGTGCACCGCGATACCACCGACCTTTCCCTCGATCGACTCGCACTCGCCCGTGTGCAAGCCCGCGCGGACATCGATCCCGAGCTCGTGGACGCCCTCGGTGATCGCGCACGCACAGCGGATCGCGCGGGCCGGCCCGTCGAACGAGGCGAAGAAGCCGTCTCCGGCCGTATCGAGCTCGCGTCCGCGGAAGCGGGCGAGCTGGCCGCGGACCAGCACGTGATGTTCCTCGACCAGCTCGCGCCAGCGCCGGTCGCCGAGCTCGACTGCCTTCGCGGTCGAGCCGACTATGTCCGTGAACAGAATCGTCGCGAGGACGCGATCCGGCTCGGGCGCCTCCCACCCGCCGCCCAGGTAGACACCGGTGACGAAGGCCTCGAGCTCGCGGAGCACGGCCTCCGAGTCACCGTAGAACGGCATGTGCGGACCGCCGGGAAGCTCGACGAACCGAGCGCCGGGGATCTGTGCCGCGGTCCAACGGGCGACCTCGATCGGAAGGTCGTCCTCGGCTCGGTGCGCGACGAGCGTCGGAACCTGGATCGTCGGCAGCACGTCGCGTACGTCGATCTGCGCGTTCATCTGCTCGAGCGCGATCACTGCTCCCGGGCTTGCACTCAGACGCTGGCGGGAGGCCCGCTGCTCGATCTCCTCGTCGGTCGCGTCCGGCTTCTCCGTTCTCAGGGACTCGGCGGCGCCCTCGAACGTCCCCCACGACCGTGCCCAGCCGTCGGCCTCGCGCAGGAACTCCTGCAGCGGCTGGCCGAGCGGGAAGTCCGGCGCCCAGACGAAACGCGGCATCGAGCCGTAGACAACGAGGGCCGCGACGCGTTCCGGGTAGGTCGCAGCGAAGAGGATGCTCATCGGGCCGCCTTCTGAAGCGCCGACGAGAGCCGCGCGCTGCGTACCTGTCGCGTCGAGCACCGCCCGGACGTCGTCCATCCGCGTCTCGAGGTTGGCAATGCCCGCCACGCGATCCGACGCGCCTGTGCCGCGTTTGTCGAAGATGATCAAGCGACAGAACGAAGCGATGCGCCCGAAGAACGCGGCACGGGCCGGGTCATCCCACAGCAGGTCGACATGTGAAATCGAGCCCGGCACGTAGACGAGGTCGAACGGGCCGTCGCCGAACACCTGGTACGCGATGTTGACGTCGCCGCTTCTCGCGTAACGGGTCTCGGGCTGCACGCCCGTAGTCTCGCGCTTTTAGGCTGGGCGCTTCTCGGCGACGGCCTCGAGCCGCTCCCGCAGCTCGGTGACGTCGGCGCCGAGGTCGTCGACGCGCGGCAGCGCGGCGAGCGACTCCAGCCCGAACACCCGCTCGAAGAGCGGCGTCGTGCGGTAGCGGATCGCGCCGAACTCGGCATCGCGTCCACCCTCGGAGATCAGCCCGCGCTCGGCGAGGCCGGCGACGACCCCGTCGATGTTGACGCCGCGGATGCGTGCGATCTCCGGCCGCGACACCGGCCCGAGGTAGGCGACGATCGCCAGCGTCTCGAGCGCAGCCTGCGAGAGCCCCTTCTCGGCCGGCCGGTCGAACAGCCGCGCGCACGCCTCGGCGGCCGCCGTGGACGCGCGGAACGCGAACCCGCCTGCGACGTGCTCGAGCACGATCCCGCTCGAGCCCTCCGCAAACCGCTTCCAGAGCAACTCGAGGGCGTCGCCGATCTCCTCGGCATCCGCCTCGCACGCGGCCTGTAGCTCCTCCAGGGTGAGCGGCTGCGATGCGACCACGAGCAGCGCCTCGATCGTCCGCGCCAGCTCGGCGGTCGCGGTCGTCTCGGTCGGGATCAGGCGGAGCGGACGGTCCAAGAGAGACTCCTTTCGGCGTCGGCACGTGAAATCCTTATCGGCGCGAACGGGCCGGACTGCGCGATCGCGATCTCGTTCTGCTTCCGCAGCTCGAGCAGCGCGAGGAAGGCAACGGCCACCTCGATGCGCGAGAGCCCCGCGACTTCCTGATCGAAGTCGAAGCGGCTGCGGCGGCGGAGCAGCGAGCGCCATCGCTCGAGGAACTGCGCCACCGGCGGGAAGCGAAGCGCCATGTGCGCGGTCGACGGCTCCGGCGGCTCGATCGCCAGCAGGCGCAACGCGCCGGCGAGCTTATCGGGATCCTGCGGCGCCAGCTTGCGCTCGACCTTCGGCGCGAGCGGCGCCGGGCCGAGCCGGAAGTGCATCTCGCGCCGCTGCTCGAGCCGCTCCCGCAGGAACTGCGCCGCCTCCTTGGCGCGCCGGTACTCGGCGAGCCGGCGGGCGAGTTCCTCGGCCGCCTCCTCCGGCTCGAGCTCCGCCAACTCGGCGTCCTCCTCGGGGAACATCGCCCGCGCCTTGAGCTCGAGCAGCGCCGAGATCAACACGAGGAACTCCCCGCAGGCGTCGAGGTCGAGCTCGCCCCGCATGTCGAGGTGCTCGACGAACGCGATCACCACGTCGGCGAGGTCGATCTCGCTGAGCGGCAGCTCCTCGCGGAGCACCAGCGACAGCAACAGGTCGAACGGCCCCTGGAAGGCGTCCAGGTCCAGCTCGAGCTCGCGGACGGAAACCGTCATGCGCGAAACCGTATCGCCGCTAGCGGACGCGGCCCTTCGGGATCGCCATCGCCGGGCCTTCCCGCGGCTCGGGACGCCGTCGCGGCTCGCCGGCCGGTCGCTCGGGATCCCGCCGCTGCCACCAGATGAAGAAAGTCGTCGCGACGACGAAGCAGACGATCGACACCCACGCGTTCAGGCGCAGCCCGGCGATGTGGTGGGCCGGATCGACCCGCAGCAACTCCTCGAAGAAGCGGCCGAAGCAGTAGTAGGCGACGTAGAGCGCGAACAGCCCGGGCGGCCTGATCCGGAAGCGGTTGCCGATCCAGATCAGCAGCACGACCCCGACCAGGTCCCAGATCAGCTCGTAGAGGAAGGTCGGGTGGAAGGTGGCGCGGTCGAAGTACTGCACGGGCCGGTTCGCCGGGTCGATCTTCAGCCCCCAGGGCAGCGTCGTCGGCTTGCCGAACAGCTCCTGGTTCCACCAGTTTCCGATCCGCCCGATCCCCTGTGCGAGCAGCAGCCCTGGCGCGGCCGCGTCCATGAACTTGGCGACGCTGTAGCCGGAGCGGTGGACGACGATCGCGCCGGCGATCGTGCCGAAGAGGATGCCGCCCCAGACGCCGAGGCCGCCCTGCCAGACCTCGAAGATCCCCTTCCACTTCGGCGAGGGCACCTGGTTCCAGGAGGTGAGGTCGTGGTAGAGCCGCGCGCCGATGACGCCGAAGCCGACGCCCCAGACGGCGACGCGCGTGACGAGATCCCAGTCGCCGCCCATCTTCACCCAGCGTCGCCCGGTCAGCCAGATGCAGGCGAGGATCGCGACGAGCAGCGTCAGCCCGTACATGTGCAGCGTCAGCGGCCCGATGTGGACGACGCCCGTGTGCGGCGACGGGATGTAGGCGAGGGGGAGGCGCACGGAGACGGTGTGACAGGTTACTCAGCCGTGGCGACGATCGACCCGCTGTCGATCCCGTGGGACGGCTGGCACCCGGCCGAGGCGGCTCGCGTGCTCGAGGCGGTGGAGGTGCCGTGGTACGTCGCCGCGGGCTGGGCGATCGACCTCTACCTCGGCGAGGAGCGCCGCGCGCACAGCGACCTCGAGGTGGCGGTTCCCGCCGTCCGCTTCGAGCCGGTCGCCCGGGTGCTCGAGGCCGCGGGGTTCGAACTCTACGTCGTCAGCGAGAGCGAAGCGGTCCCGCTCGCGCAGGCCGGTGAGGCACTCGAGCGCCACCACCAGACATGGGTGCTCGACCGGCGCGCCGGCTGCTGGCGCATGGACGTCTTCCGCGAGCCGTCCACCGGTACGACGTGGATCTGCCGCCGGGACGCGCGCATCCGGCTGCCGTACCCGGCGCTGATCCGGCACACGGCGGACGGCATCCCGTACGGCCGGCCCGGGGTCGTGCTGCTGTTCAAGGCGAAGCACGCCCACCAGGAGAAGAACGCGGCCGACCTGGCCGCCGTGCTGCCGCACCTCGACCCGGAGGAGCGGATCTGGCTGGCAGATGCGCTCGCGCTCGCCCACCCCGGCCACCCGTGGCTGGCCGAGATTCGGAGCTAGATTGCGGCTGTGTCGGACGGGCTGACGCGGAAGGCCTTCCTCCAGCGCTCGGGCCTGGCCGCGCTCGGCGTCGCCGGCGCGTACGGGCTGCTCGAGGAGCTGGCGGCACCGCTCGCCCGGGCGGCCACCACTGCAGCTCTCCCGCCCGAGCAGCACCTCGTCCAGGGGCTGCGCGTGATCACCGACAACGGCGTCGAGGTGACGGTGCCGCCGCTCTACCACCAGGTGGTGACCGCCGAGCTGACGGTCGGCCGCAGCACCAAGGCGCTGCAGGACGCGAAGCGGACGCTGGAACAGGCGCTGCTCGCGATCGAGCACCGCTACGCGCCGACGCCGAGCGGCCTGTCGGTGATCGTCGGCTGGGGCTCGCCGTACTTCCGCCGCCACGTGCCGAAGGTCGGCGGGCGCAGCTACCCGACCTACCTCCCTGTCGACCACCAGGCGTCGGCGACCGCGGGCCGCCGTGCCCGCGTTCGAGGACACGGTGCGCTTCCCGAGCGACCCCGGCTCGCTCGTGCTCGAGCAGAACGACATCTGCTTCGTCTTCTCGAGCGACTCGCTGCAGCGGATCGCCGCCGAGTCGAAGGCGCTGTTCGCGTCACTCGACGGCCTGCTCAAGCTGACGAGCATCCGCAAGGGCTTCGTCGGCGGCGGCTTCGGCGGCAAGACGAGCATCCCGAAGGCGATGGCGACGAAGGAGCACATCCCCGGCAGCGCGCTGATCCCGTACAACGCGCAGCTCTTCCTCGGCTTCACCTCGACGCAGCGCAGCGCGCTCGGCCCCGACCGGATCGCCAACTTCGAGACGCTGCCCGGCTTCACCGACCAGTGGCCGAACGGCTACTTCCGCTATGGGACGACGATGCACCTGTCGCACCTCTACGAGGACGTCGACGTCTGGTACGGCACGAACCTCTTCCAGACGCGCGTGTGGCTCGCGACCGATCGTCGAACGCTCGGCGAACTCGCTCGACGAGTCGGTGACGACGCTGTCGGAGGGTCCCTCCGACGTGCAGACGGAGCAGCTGGTCCAGCAGTTCGCGACCGACCCCGACAACGGGCTCGTCGGGCACAGCGCGTCGATGCAACCGGTCAACCGATTGCAGTCCGCGTTGCGCGACAACTACGGGGTCCATCGCATCAAGGGAACCGCGATCGCGCAGCGCGGCGACTTCAACACGCTCGACAGCCCGTTCTTCTGGACGTCGCGGCCGTCGGTCGACCATCTGCACAGCGAACCGCGGCCGGGCTGCACTTCCTCGCCTTCACGCCGACGACCGACTTCTTCCGGCGCATGCGGCTCGCGATGGACGGCCGTTACGCCGGACGGGGTCAACGCTGCCGATCGGGCCGCGTTCCCCGTCGATGGGCCTGAACGGCGTGCTGCGCATCCGACACACCGCCAGAACTACCTGGTGCCGCCGCGGCGCCACCGGTCGTTCCCGCTGGCCGAGCTGCTCTAGCGCCTAGAGGAGGATCTGCTTGGCGAGTTCGGGCGAGCAGCCCTTGAGGATGAGCCCGATCGCGTAGTGGAGGTCGACGTCCGGCCGGGTGGCCAGCGCCGCCGCGTCGTCGGGGCCGAAGCCGGCCCGCTCGAGCTCCTCCGCCCGCCAGCGCTCGACGAGCTCTTGCTCGGACGGTGTGGTGAGGTCTGCGGTCGGCATGGTCATCGATTTCTCGTTTCGCACATTCTCTTCGGTTAAACGACGAAATGGGTTCTCCCCTACGGGGGGGATTCGCAAGCTTTACGAAGCGCTAACGGTTCAGACGCAATTCATCCCCCGGACAGCCGCAACGAGCGGCTTTTGGGCTTGCCTGCGCCTTACGCGATCGCCGACTCGCCGAGCAGCATCTTGACCTCGGCGTAGAAGTCGGGCGCCGGGCGCACCTTGTGCTGGGGCCCGAAAGCGTAGGTCTTCCGGCCCTGGGAGGTGACGCAGTCGACGAAGACCGGCGACTCGCCGGGGAAGTCCTGGATCACCTGGGCGAGCTCGCGGATGATCCCGGCCCGGATCGTGGTGGCGTCGACCTTGAGCCGCACTTCGCGCTTCTCGGGCACGGCCTCGAAGGCGGCCACCTCCATCGCGACGAGCTTCGTCTCGCCCTCCTTGCGGTCGACGCGGCCCTTGACGATCAGGATCCGGTCGGTCACGCAGAGCTCCCGCGCGCTGGCGTAGGTCGAGTTGAACACCACGGTGTCGACGCCGCCGGTGACGTCCTCGACGCGGAGGAAGACCATCGCCTCGCCGCGCTTCGTCGTCATCTGGCGCATCGCGGTGACGATGCCGCCGACGGTGACGACCTCGCCGTCCCTTCGACGATCCAGCTCGGCGATCGTCGTGTCGGCCTTCCGGCGCAGCTGGTCGCGGATCTCCGACAGCGGATGCTCGGTGACGTAGAGGCCGAGCACCTCCTTCTCCATCGCGAGCAACTCGTTCTTCTCGAACTCCTCCGTCGCGATCGGCGCGTGCTTGCGCGGCTTCTCGTCGGTCTGGTCGAGGTCGAAGATCGAGCCCTGCCCGGCGAGCCGGTCGGCCTGGTACTTCTGCCCCGACGAGAGCGCACGGTCGAGCACCTCCCAGCTGCCCTTACGCGGGCCGGGGATCGCGCCGCACTTGACGAGCGCCTCGAGCACTCTCCGGTTTGCGATCGCGGAGTCGACGCGCTCGGTGAAGTCCCAGATCGACTCGAACGGGCCGCCCTCCTCGCGCGCGGCGATGATCGCACGGCAGGCGCCCTCCCCCACGCCCTTCACGGCGTTCAGGCCGAAGCGGATCTTGCCGCCGACGACAGCGAAGTCGGTCTGCGACTCGTTGACGTCGGGCGGAAGCACCTCGATCCCGAGCTCGTGGCACGCGTTGACGTAGAACGGCACGCGGTCCTTCGTGCTCATCACCGAGGAGATCAGCGCGGCCATGTACTCGCACGGGTGGTTCGCGCGCAGCCAGGCTGTTCTGTACGCGATCAGCGCGTAGCAGGCGGCGTGCGACTTGTTGAACGAGTAGTCCTGCGACTTCTCCATGTCGTCCCACAGCTGCTTCGAGACCTGCTCGGAGGTGTTGTTGGTGATGCAGCCTTCGATGAACTTGGTCTTGAGCGACGCCATCAGCTTGTGGTCCTTCTTGGAGATGGCGCGCCGCAGGTCCTCGGCCTCGAACATCGAGAAGCCGGCGATCTCGCTCGCGATGTGCAGGCTCTGTTCCTGGTAGATCG
The DNA here is from genome assembly GCA_963769545.1 of uncultured Thermoleophilia bacterium. Taxonomy (GTDB): domain Bacteria; phylum Actinomycetota; class Thermoleophilia; order Gaiellales; family Gaiellaceae; genus PALSA-600. The sequence goes on from CAVYMB010000003.1 coordinate 1,175,415, forward strand.
AGATCGCGAACGTGTTGCCGGTGATCTTCTTGAGGCGCGGGTCGATGTAGCTGACCGCTTCCTTGCCGTTCTTGCGGTTCGCGTAGCTGGGGATGTACTGCATCGGCCCCGGGCGGTAGAGCGCGACGAGCGCGATCAGGTCCTCGAACTCGGTCGGCTTGACCTGGCGCAGCGCCTCGCGCATGCCCGACGACTCGAACTGGAAGACGCCGGCCGCGTCGCCCTTGGCGAGCATCGCGTAGGTCTTCTTGTCGTCCATCGGGATGATCGAGATGTCGAGGTCGCCGAGGAGCTCGCAGGCCTTGTCGATCACGTCGAGGTTGCGCAGGCCGAGGAAGTCCATCTTGAGCAGGCCGAGCGCCTCGATGTCCTTCATCGGGAACTGGGTGACGACTTCCTGGTCGACGCCCTTCTGCTGCAGCGGCACGATCGTCATCAGCGGCTCGGCGCCGATGACGACGCCGGCGGCGTGAATCGAGTCGGCGCGCGTCAGGCCTTCGAGCGGTTGCGCGAGCTCGATGATCTCCTTGGCGACGGGATCGGAGTCGATCGCCTTGCGCAGCTCGCCGTTCGGCTTGAGGCATTCGGCGAGCGTCTGGCCCGGACCTTCGGGGATCAGCTTGGCGATCTTGTCGACGGCGCCGTAGGGCACCTCGAGCACGCGGCCGGCGTCGCGGACAGCGGCGCGGGCGGCCATCGTCGAGAAGGTGATGATCTGGGCGACGCGGTCGCGGCCGTACTTCTCGGTGACGTAGTTGATGACGCGCTCGCGGCCGGCGACAGCGAAGTCGATGTCCATGTCGGGCATCGACTTGCGGCCGGGGTTGAGGAACCGCTCGAAGAGCAGGTCGTAGCGGATCGGGTCGATGTCGGTGATCTCGAGGCAGTAGGCGACGAGCGAGCCGGCGGCCGAGCCGCGGCCGGGGCCGACGCTGATCGAGTGCTCGCGGGCGAAGTGGATGAAGTCCCAGACGATCAGGAAGTAGTCGGTGAAGCCCATCTCCTTGATCGTCTTGAGCTCGTACTGCAGTCGTTCGTTCAGCTCGGCAGTCGCCTTGCCGTAGCGCTTTTGCAGGCCTTTTTCGCAGAGCTCGACGAGGTAGTCGAACGCCTCGCGGCCTTCGGGCGTCGGGTAGACGGGCAGCAGGATGCGCCCGAGCTCGAGCTCGACGTTGCAGCGTTCGGCGACCTCGAGCGTGCGGCGCATCGCGTCGGCATGGCCGGGGAAGTCGAGCGCCATCTCCTCGGGTGTCTTGAAGTAGAAGTGGTCGGTCTCGAACTTCCAGTGGTCGGGGTTCTTGAGTGAGTCGCCGGACTGGATGCAGAGGAGCGCCTCGTGTGCGCGGGCGTCCGAGTGGCGGAGGTAGTGGACGTCACCGGTGGCGACGGTCGGCATGTTCGCCTCGGTCGCGAGTGCGACGAGTTGCGGCAGGATGCGCTCCTGCACGGGCAGGTGCGCGTTCTGCAGCTCGGCGTAGACGTTGTCGGCGCCGAAGACCTGCTGGAGGCGGTCGAGCTCGGCGCGCGCGTCGTTGGGGCGGTTCTCTTCGAGGGCCTTGCAGACCCTTCCGCTGAGGCAGCCACTCAGTGCGATCACGCCGGCCTTGTGCTGCTCGAGCAGCTCCCAGTCGACGCGGGGCTTGTAGTAGTAGCCCTCGAGGTAGCCGAGCGAGGAGAGCTTGATCAGGTTCGCGTAGCCAGCGTTGTCGGCGGCGAGCAGCGTAAGGTGTGCGTTGCCCTTCTCGTGCGCACGGCGGTCGTCGGCGACGTAGACCTCGCAACCGACGACGGGCTTGACCCCGGTGCCGCGCGTCGCCTTCCAGAGCTGCACGGCGCCCGCCATCGAGCCGTGGTCGGTGAGGCTGACGGCCGGCATCTGGAGCTCGGTGGCACGCTCGACGAGGTCGGAGATGCGGCAGGCTCCGTCGAGGATCGAGTACTCCGAGTGGACGTGCAGGTGGACGAACTCGGCA